>CAWDUM010000001.1:0-574167 GCA_963805595.1 uncultured Actinomycetota bacterium
CCGGGCCTCGGCGCGCCAGGGCGTCTTCGTCAATCTGGACATGGAGGAGTTCCGCGACCTGCACCTGACCGTCGCGGCGTTCACGACCGTCCTGAGCGAGCCCGAGTTCACCTCGCTGTCGGCTGGGTGGTGCTCCAGGCCTACCTGCCCGACGCCCACGGCGCGCTCGACGGCCTGCTCGAGTGGGCCGAGGACCGGGTCGCCAGGGGTGGCGCGCCGATCAAGGTGCGTCTGGTCAAGGGGGCGAACCTGGCGATGGAGCACGCCGAGGCGGAGCTGCACGGCTGGACGGCGGCGCCCTACGCCACCAAGGCCGACGTCGACGCGAGCTACGCGCGCCTGATCGACGTCGCGTTGAACGAGCGCTGGACCTCCGCGGTGCGCGTGGGCGTGGCGAGCCACAACCTCTTCCACCTCGCGTGGGCTCTGGAGGTGGCCCGCGTCCGCGGCGTCGGGGCCCAGGTCGACGTGGAGATGCTCGAGGGGATGGCCAACGCCGAGGCGGTCGCGCTCGCGCGCGCCGGCGAGGCCGTCATCCTCTACACGCCGGTGACGCGCCGCGACGACTTCGCCGCGGCCGTCGCCTACCTCGTGCGCCGCCTGGAGGAGAACACCGCGCCGGAGAACTACCTCAGCGCCGCGTTCGCCATCGGGCGCGACCGCGCGGTCTTCGACGAGCAGCGCCGGCGCTTCGCCGATTCGGTTGAGCGACGCCACAGCGTCGCGGTGACGTCGCGCCGCTTCCATCCGCCGGCCCAGGAACTTCGCATCTTCGCCAACGCGCGCGACGGCGATCCGGTGGACCCCGCGTACGTCGAGTCGGTGCTCGAGGCGCTCGACGAGGTCGGGCGCGACACCGACTGGGTCGGCGAGCCCGGGTCCGACGTCGAAGCCGGGACCGACCCCGGCGCGGCGGGAGAGCCGTGGTACCGCTACGCCGTCGCCGACGCGGCGCGCGTCGACGCCGCGGTGTCGCGTGCGCGCGCCGGCGCGGCGGGCGTGGGAGGCGCGCGGTCCGGAGGGCCGCGCGCGGGTGTTCGCCGGCGTCGCGCGCGTGATGGCCGCGCGCCGCGCCCGCTCGCTGGCGGTGATGGCGCGCGACGCCGGCAAGACCGTCGCGGAGGGCGACCCCGAGGTGAGCGAGGCGATCGACTTCGTCCACTTCTACGCCGAGCGCGGCCGTGAGACGGCCGGCTCGACAACCCCTCGGGGTCGTGGTCGTCGTGCCCCCGTGGAACTTCCCCTACGCGATCCCCACCGGCGGCGTGGCGGCGGCGCTCGCCGCGGGCAACGCGGTGATCTTGAAGCCCGCGCCCGAGTCGGTCGCGACCGCCTGGGAGGTGGCGTCGGCGTTCTGGGACGGCGGGGTGCCGCGCGACGTGCTGCAGTTCGTGACGACGCGCGACGACGACGTCGGGCAACGCCTGGTCACCCACGCCGGGCGTCGACGCGGTCGTGCTGACGGGGTCCTTCGACACGGCGAGGCTCTTCACCTCGTGGCGGCCGGACCTGCACCTGCTGGCCGAGACCAGCGGCAAGAACGCAATCGTGGTGACGGCCTGCGCCGACGTCGACCTGGCGGTTCGCGACCTCACGCACGCGGCGTTCGGCCACGCGGGCCAGAAGTGCAGCGCGGCCAGCCTGGCGATCGTGGAGTCCTCCCTGCTCGCCGACGGCGGGTTTCTGCGCCAGCTGCGCGACGCGGTCACGAGCCTGGCGGTCGGGTCCGCGAGCGACCTCGCGAGCGTGGTGGGCCCCGTCATCCGTCGCCCCGACGGGGCCCTCGAACGCGCCCTGACCACGCTGGACGAGGGTGAGAGCTGGCTCGTCGAGCCCGTCGCGCTCGAGGGCGGGTACCTGTGGCGGCCCGGGGGTCAAGCTCGGCGTGCGACCGGGGTCGTGGAGCCACCTCAACGAGTGGTTCGGCCCGGTCCTGGGCGTGATGTCCGCGCCGGACCTCGCGACGGCGACGCGCTGGCAGAACGCCGTCGCCTACGGCCTGACCGCCGGCCTGCACTCGCTCAGCGTCGCCGAGTGCGAGTACTGGCTCGAGCACGTCGCCGCGGGGAACCTCTACGTGAACCGCGGCACGACCGGGGCGGTCGTGAACCGCCAGCCCTTCGGCGGCTGGAAGCGCTCCTCGGTGGGGCCGACCGCCAAGGCCGGCGGCGTCGAACTACGTCGCGGCGCTGCGGGCCTGGCCCGAGGTCAGCGACCGTCGCCGCGGCGGCCGCGTCGCTGCGCGAGTGGTGGGACGGCGACGGCGCCCGATGGCACTTGACCCATCCGGCGCTGCGCGTCGAGCGCAACGTGCACCGCTACCGGCGCCCGGGCGCGGTCGTCGTGCGGGTCGACGGGCGCTTCTCGGCCGAGATGCCGCGTACGTCGCGGCGATCGCGGCGACGACCGGCGTCAACGTCTCAGGTGAGCGCGGGCGCGCCCGGTGCCGGCGTCGATGTCGTCGAGAGCGTCGAGGACCTCGTGGCGCGCTGCGACGGAGGCGACGCGGGTGCGCTGGCTGAGCGCCGAGGGCGCGCCGGCGCGACCGGCTGCTCGAGCGCGGCGTCGTCGGTCGACCGGCGTCCGCTCGCCCAGGCGGGCCACGTCGAGGGTCCGCGCTGGCTCCTCGAGCAGAGCGTCGCGATCACCCACCACCGCTACGGCAACGTCGGCGTCGGGCCCGTCGCCGCGCGTTCCCGGACTCGGCGAAGTGGCGCCGAAGCGCCCCGCGTGACGGCCAGGGGCGTCCGCGGGGCTTTGGTAGGATGACTGGCTCCGACACCCGTTGACGTCGATAGATGCCGTCCGCGGAGCGATCGAAGGAGTGAGTCGTGAAGGTTCTCGTACTGGGTGGCGACGGATTCTGCGGGTGGCCCACCGCGCTGCACCTGTCGGACGTCGGCTGGGACGTGACCATCGTCGACAACCTGAGCCGCCGCGAGATCGACCTGGAGCTCGAGGTGGAGTCGCTGACCCCAATCCGTCCGATCGGCGAGCGCGTGCGGGTGTGGAAGGAGCTGACCGGCAAGGAGATCGGCTTCGTGCACCTGGACCTGGCCCAGGAGTACGACCGGTTCGAGACGCTGCTGCGCGAGGCGCGCCCCGACGCGATCGTGCACTTCGGCGAGCAGCGCGCCGCGCCCTACTCGATGCGTAGACGCGATCGCCAAGCGCTACACCGTCGACAACAACGTGCGCGCGACGCACAACGTGCTCGTCGCGATCGTCGCGTCCGGGCAGGACATCGCTCTGGTGCACCTGGGCACCATGGGCGTCTACGGCTACGGCTGGTCGGGGTCGGCGCCGATCCCCGAGGGCTACCTCACGGTCAAGGTCCCCACGCCCGACGGCGAGATCGACCGCGAGATCCTGCACCCGGCCAACCCGGGCTCGGTGTACCACATGACCAAGACGCTCGACCAGCTGCTCTTCGCGTTCTACGCGAAGAACGACGCCCTGCGCATCACCGACCTGCACCAAGGGATCGTCTGGGGCACCCAGACGCCCCAGACCGCGCGCGACGAGCGGCTCATCAACCGATTCGACTACGACGGCGACTACGGCACGGTCCTCAATCGCTTCCTCATGCAGGCGGCCATCGGCCACCCGCTGACCGTGCACGGCACGGGGGGCCAGACCCGGGCCTTCATCCACATCCGCGACACGGTGCGCTGCGTGCAGATCGCCCTGGAGAACCCGCCGGCGGCCGGCGAGCGCGTGAGCGTGTTCAACCAGGTGACCGAGACCTATCGCGTGCGCGACCTCGCCGAGCTGATCTCCAAGCTCACCGGCGCCAAGATCGCCAACCTGCCCAACCCGCGCCAGGAGGCCGTCGAGAACGACCTCAACGTGAGCCGCGACCGCTTCCTGGCCCTGGGCCTGAACCCGACGCTGCTCTCCGAGGGTCTGCTCGAGGAGGTCCGCGACGTCGCCGAGAAGTACGCGCGCGCGCCGACGTGACCAAGATCATCGCCCGCTCGGTGTGGCGTAAGGGCATGGAGACCTCCCCGGACCTCGTCCAGGCCTGACGGAGTCCCCGTCGCGGGACCCCCGGGGTGTGAAAATCGCCCCATGGCACCTATCTACGAGTACCACCGGCACCCGCGCGCCGACGAGCTCGAGGCGGCCCACCCCGTCAAGACCGCCGACATGCGCAGGACGAACCACCAGAACCCCTTCGTGCGCTTCAACGCGAGGTTCGGGCTGCGCGTCACCCTCGTCGTGGGCACGATGTGGGCCGCGTACATCTTCACCGCGCTGGCCCTGCTCGCCCTGCCCTCGGCGGTCAAGCAGGGCACCTACTACATCGTCGTGTGGCTCTCGAGCAGCTTCTTGCAGCTCGTGCTGCTGCCGATCATCATCGTGGGCCAGAACATCCAGGCCGCCGCGGCCGACAAGCGCTCCGAGGAGACCTACAAGGACGCCGAGGCCGTGCTGAAGGAGGCCGAGGAGATACAGAAGCACCTCCTGGCACAAGACCAGGCGATCTCGGACATCGTGGCGCGTCTCGAGCGGCTGATGCCGCCGACGGCGAGCGCGGGGGTCTAGCGCCTCGACAAGAATGGCCCACGATGGCCGGTCCGCACCTACTTCTCGGAGCCCTCTCGACCAGCGTGCACCAGGGAAGCCCCCTGCCCGCGGCGCGCGTCGTGGTCATCGCGATCCCCACGCTGGCCCTCCTCATCTTCTGGTGGCTGCGCCGCCGGGGTCGGCCGTGAGCGAGCCCGTCCGCTACGTCGCCCTCGACGAGCGGGGCTGGCGCCTGGCGGTAGGTCTTCGACCCCTCGAGCTCGCCAACTGGCTCGAGGTCGACGACCTGCGCGACGCCGAGATCGCGCTCAAGACCGAGCTCCTGGCCGAGCGACGCGACGTCGTCGTCGCCACCCGACCCGGCGGCGACGGGCCGAGCGCCGAGCTTCTCCGTGAGGTCGTGTCGTGGCTCGCGACGCATCACCCGGGGCTGTCCCGCGACGTCGACCTCGGCGAGCACCCCGTCGTCGCGGCCAGCCGCCTGGTCCAAGAGGACCTGTGCGTCCTCGTGAAGACCGACGCGTGGCGCCTCGAGGCGGCGTGCGTGTGCTTCCCCTCGCGATGGCTCCTCGCGAACAAGATCGGAACGACCCTCGACGAGATCCACGGGCCGGTCCCCGGCTACGCCGACGAGCTCAGCCGGCCCACCGCGTCGGTCTTCGACCGCCTGAAACCCGAGCGTCCCTTCTGGCGCCTCAACTGGACGCTGCTCGACCACCCCGACCTGCACCAGCCCGAGGGCGCGCGCGACACCGTCCCCGGCCCGGTCGACGACTGGTTCTTCCGCGTGGAGCGCCAGACGATCCGGTCCCTGCCCGAGACCGGCGCGATCGTCTTCACGATCCGCACCTACGTGCGGACCCTGACCGAGATGATGGCGCGCCACGACGACTTCGTGACGAATCTGCTGCGGGCGCTCGACGAGGCACCTGAGCCGATGCGCGCCTACAAGGGATGGCGCGGGCGTGGCCGAGGCGCTGCGCTCCGCGGGACTGGCGTGAGGCCCGGGCGGGCCCGCTAGTCGCGCAGCAGGTCCTTGGCGATCGCCACGACCTGCATCTCGTCGGTGCCGGCGTAGATCCGCAGCACCCGCGCGTCGCGGCTGAGCTGCTCGACCCGGTACTCGGAGATGTAGCCGTTGCCCCCGAAGACCTGGATGGCGTCGTCGGCCACCTGGCACGCCGCGCGCGCCGCGTAGAGCTTCATCGCCGAGGCCTCGGCGAAGGTCGGGGTAGACCCCGCGCCGGCGCGCTCGAGGTGGCTGAAGACGAGGTTGCGCACGTTCACGCGCGCGACCTCCATCTCGGCGAGCTTGAGCTGGATCAGCTGGTAGTCGCCGATGGCGGTCCCCCAGAGCCGGCGGTGCTTGGCGTAGTCGACGCTTAGGCGCAGGCACTCCTCGATCACGCCCAGGGCCATCGCCGCGACGCCGGCGCGCTCGGCGACGAAGTTGTCGCGCGCGCTCTGGCGGCCCCCGCCGCGCGGCTCCTCGGACTCGCCCAGCAACCGGTCGCGTCCCGCGCGCACGTCGGAGAGGAAGACCTCGCCGGTGGGCGAGGCGTGCTGGCCCATCTTGCGCAGCGGCTGGCCGAGGGTGAGCCCGGGCATCCCCGCGTCCAGGATGAAGGTGACCACCTTGCGCTCGCGCGGGTCGGTGCCCGAGCCGTCGTCGAGCTTGGCGTAGAGGACGAGGGTGTCGGCGTAGGGGCCGTTGGTGATCCAGGTCTTCTGGCCGTTGAGGACGTACTCGTCGCCGTCGCGCCGCGCGCTCGTGCGCATGCCGCCCAGGGCGTCGGACCCGGAGTCGGGCTCGGTCAGCGCCCAGGCCCCCACCTTGTCCAGCGTCATCAGGTCCAGCGCCCAGCGCTCCATCTGGGCGGGCGTGCCCAGGCGGTTGATCGTGCCGGCGGCGAGCCCGACCGAGACGCCCAGGCTGGTCACGAGCCCCGGGCTGACCCGGCAGAGCTCGATGGTCGAGATGATCTGGGGCGCCGGGTCGGCGCCGCGCCGCGCGCCGTCGTCGGCGCCGTCGCGCTTGCGCGCCAGCTGGCGCGCGAAGCTGTCGCGCGCGATGTCGGCCAGCCCGAAGACCTCGTACATGCGGCGCAGGACGTCGTAGGGCGGCACGCCGTTGTGCTCGAGGTCATCGAGGCGCGGCCGGACCTCGGCGTCGACGAAACGGCGCACGGCCTCGGCGATGGCGAGGTGCTCCTCGCTCCACTCGTACACCGCCTAGTCCTCTCGTCGCACCCGGGAGAGGGTGTTGCGGTCGGTGTGCAAGATCACGCTCGGCCACTTCTTGTGCTCCACCAGCGTGGTCTGGTCGTAGCGGTACGTGTCGGCGCCGAGCGTCACGCTCACGTCGTAGCGGGTGGTGTGCGCGAAGCGGTCGAGGTACAGGTTCGAGAGGATCCCGTAGGTGTCGCTGCCCAGGACGGCCTGGAGGCGGAACGTGGTGGCGTCGGGCTCGACCATGCCCCCCGCGATCACCGCCTGGCCGCGCGGCATGATGAAGCAGCGCAGCACCTGGCACTCCGCGGCGTCCCACATCCAGTAGCCGACCTCGGTGTGGAAGGCGGCGTCCTCGCCGCGGCGGAAGATCGCCGTGCGGTAGTCGAGTCCGTAGAGGGACTGCTCGCCGTTCTCCACGGGGCCGAACGCGCGGAACGACGAGGACTCGCGGTACGGCGTCTCGCTGACCTTGCCGTCGTCGTTGTGGTACGAGACGTCGAGGCCGTCGAAGCCCGACTCCCAGTCGCCGATCAGGCCGGCGAGCGGTCCGTACTCCTCGTGCGACACGATGTCTCCTCCGCGGCGCCGCGGCGGCACCCGCGCCGTCATCCTACGAGGCGCGCCGTGCGGTCCCGGTGGCGCCGAGGAGCTGGCTTCGCATCCTCGTGAGCGAGGTCATCAGGTCCAGGCTGACCAGGGCCGGCAGGAGGGCGAGGTAGGGGTAGTTGCGGCTCTCGAGGACGTAGAGCGCGAGCAGCGCGACGTTGGCCGCGGCGCGCCGCAGCGGCCCGACCTCGCCGAGGCGCCTGGAGATCATCGAGCTCACGACGATGACGTTGACGCCGGGCACGACCAGGATGGGCGACCAGCGGCCCGCGAGCTCGCGGCCCGCGAAGGCGTAGCCCGCGGTGCCCAAGACGATGAGGGCCACCGCCACGGTCAGCAGCGTCGTGGCGAGCGTCGCGTTGATCGGGTGCGCCGTGCCCGGCCAGTGGTCGGCGACCGAGACCACCAGTCCCAGGCCGGCGAAGACCGTGGCGACGCCGTAGCGCACGAGGCGCTGGGTCGCGGTGACGAGGCCGAGGGACTCGGCGATCGGCGCCGAGGGCTGCTCGGGGTCGTAGGAGCGGGTCACGACGGACCAGTCGCGCCCGGTCCAGACCCGCCACTGGCGTTCGCCCGCCGGGTCCGGGTACCAGCCGGGCGGCGCGGGGCTCGTCGCGGGGGAGGTCACAAGATCATCCTCCCATACGACCCCGGCGCCGGGACCCGGGCCGCGTCACGGCGACAGCGTGGCCACGGTGCTCGCGCCGACCAGCGCGCACAGCGTCGCGCCGCACGCCGCGGCGTCAAAGGCCGTCGGCACGTAGGCCAGCGTCGCTCTCGTTATCGTTCCCGCGTGCGCCGCTCCGACCCACGCGCCGCGGGCCGTCGCCCCGACGATCACGCAGCGACCGCGCGGCGTGCACGCCAGCGCCGTCGCGGCCGCGGCGACGTCGTGCGCGCTCCACGCGCGGCCCGGGCCGCGCGCGTGCGCCCACTCGACGCCGTTGGCGGTCCTGGCCAGCACGTCGCAGCCCGTGGTCGAGCAGGTCAGCGACGACAGGGAGACGGCTCCCGCCGGGGTCGCGGCGTCGCGCCACGTGATGCCGCCGTCGCTGGTCGCCTCGAGCAACGCGGTCGCGCCCGCGGGCGCGCCGGCGCCCGGGGCCTCGACGGCCTCGCAGTCGAGCGTGTCGACGCAGGCGAGCCCGGTGACGCGATAACCGGCGGCGACGCTCAGGTCCTCGGGCGTGCTCCACGTGTCACCGGAGTCGGTCGTGGCGACGAGGCGCGTCGTCCCGGCGACGCCGGTCGTGTCGACGAGGACGCAGGACCCCGGGTGAAAGCAGCTGATCGCCGCCACCGCCTGGCCGAGGGCGGGGGCGGCGACGGCGGAAAGGGAGTGGGAGCCCGCGCCATAGCGCCACACCAGGTCGCCCGCCGGTGAGGTCCCCCCGACGAGGCAGCCGGTCGACCAGCACGATGACGTTGTCAGGGACACGTCGGATCCGCCGGGGGTGGCCAGGCCGGCCCAGTTCCCGCCAGCGCGCCGGTACTGCGCGGTGACCGGGGGCGTCGACGCCAGCGCCGAGGTCCCCAGGGCGAAACAGGAGTCCGACCCGGTGCACGCGGTCAGCCCGAGCGGGACGTCGATGCTGATGGACGGCTGGCCGGTCACCGTGAGCGCCGTGGCGGGTGAGTTGCACGCGGACAGGCCCAGCGCCGCGCCCAGCAGGGCCGCCGCCCCCGCGGTCCGTCGAGGGGCCTTAGGTACTGCGCTCATCACACCCCTGGTCGCCGCCGGACGGCGCTAGGGCCCGGGTGTCGCCCGGGCCGATCAGCCGACTGAGCGCACCGCGGCGCCCAGCACGCCGAGCCCGTCGCGGAGCTGCTCGTCGGTGATGACCAGAGGCGGCAGTAGCCGGATCACGTTGCCGAACGTGCCGCAGCTCAGCGCGATGACGCCCTGCTGGTTGCAGTAGCTGACGACCTGCTTGGCCGCCGCGGCGTTGGGCGTCTGCGTGCCGGGCTGGATGAGCTCGATGGCGACCATCGCGCCGCGCCCTCGCACGTCGCCGATGATGGCGACGTCCTGTTGGAGCGAGCGCAGGGCCGGGAGCATGATGTCGCCGAGCTCCTTGGCCCGCGCCGCGAGGTTGCGCTCGCGCAGGGTCTTGATCGTGGCCAGTGACGCCGCCGCCGCGACGGGGTTCCCGCCGTAGGTGCCGCCGAGGCCGCCCTCGTGCACCGCGTTCATGAGCTCGGCGCGCCCGGTCACGCCGGCGAGCGGCATGCCGCCGGCGAGTCCCTTGGCCGTGCACACCAGGTCGGGTACGACGCCCTCGTGCTCGACGGCGAACCAGTCGCCGGTGCGACAGAAGCCGCTCTGGATCTCGTCGGCGATGAAGACGACGTCGTTCTTCGTCGTCCACTCCGACAGCGCCGGGAGGAACCCGTCGGCGGGGACCACGAAGCCGCCCTCGCCCTGGATCGGCTCGATGAGAACGGCGGCGACGTTGTGGGCCCCGACCTGGCTCTCGATCTGGCCGATGGCCCGCGCCGCGGCCTCGGGTCCGGTCAGCTTGTCGCGGTACGGGTAGCTCATGTCGACGCGGTAGACCTCGGGGGCGAAGGGACCGAAGCGGTCCTTGTAGGGCATGTTCTTGGCGGTCAGGGCCATCGTCAGGTTCGTCCGTCCGTGATAGGCGTGGTCGAAGACCACGATCGCGGCGCGTCCGGTGGCCAGGCGGGCCACCTTCACGGCGTTCTCGACGGCCTCGGCGCCGGAGTTAAAGAGCGCGGAGGTCTTGGGGAAGTCGCCCGGGGTGAGGCGCGCGAGCTCCTCGCAGACCTCGACGTAGCTCTCGTAGGGCGCGACCATGAAGCAGGTGTGGGTGAAGGCGGCGACCGCGCGGCTCACCGCGTCGACGACCTCGGGTACGGCGTGGCCGATGGACGTGACCGCGATGCCCGAGCCCATGTCGAGCAGTAGGTTGCCGTCGACGTCCTCGAGGATGGCGCCCTCGCCACGCTCGATGTAGACCGGGAAGCCGACCGTGAGGCCGGCGCTGACCACGGACGTGCGGCGCTCGTGGAGGGCCCGTGACCGGGGCCCCGGCAACTCGGTGACGACCTTGCGCTCGGTGCCGAGCGAGGACTGGAGAGATGAAACCATGGCGCTCCTTAGAAACGGGCCGACATCCCTCGTCAGCGTAGTTGCGGGCCGATTGGGCCTACTCGAGACGGCGAGACGGGTGGCCGGAGCCACCCGTCTCGCCGTGGCGGAGGAGGTGGGATTTGAACCCACGGTGCCCGTAGACACAGCAGTTTTCGAGACTGCCCGATTCGGCCGCTCTCGCACCCCTCCGTCGTCGAGTCTACCGCGGGGTCCCGTGGGTCCCGGGGGCCACCGGGCCGCACCCCGTACTGTCAAAGGGCGGAGGACACGTGGGCGAGACGGGCGATGAGGTGTACATGCGCGCGGCGCTGGCGGCCGCGCGCGCCGCGGCGTCCCACGACGACGTCCCGGTGGGGTGCGTGCTGGTGGTCGCCGGTGAGGTCATCGCGGTGGGCGAGAACCGTCGCGAGGCCGACCAGGACCCCACGGCGCACGCCGAGGTCGTGGCGCTGCGCGCCGCGGCCGCGTCGCGCCCCGGATGGCGCATGGACGACGTCACCGCGTACGTGACCCTCGAGCCCTGCGTGATGTGCGCCGGCGCGCTGCTCTACGCACGCGTCGCGCGTGTCGTGATCGGGGCGATGGACGAGAAGGGCGGCGCGGTCGGGTCGCGCTACAACCTCCTGAGCGACCCGCGCCTCATGCACGAGGCGAGCCTCACCTACGACGTGCTGGCCGAGGAGTCGGCGGGGCTGCTGCGCGACTTCTTCGACGCGCGTCGCGCCTGACGCGGCTAGGACGCCGCCTGCTCGAGCGAGTCGAGGTAGTAGCGGATCTGGATCGCCACGGCGGCTCCTTCGCCCACGGCCGACGCGATCTGCTTGGTCGAGCCGGCTCGCACGTCGCCCGCGGCGAAGACGCCGTCGACGTCGGTGCGAAAGTCGTGGTCGGTGGTCAGGAAGCCCCGTGCGTCGCTCGCCAGGGCGCCATTGAGGAACCCCGTATTGGGGTCCAAGCCGATGAAGACGAACGCCCCGGACGTGGCCAGGGTCTCGGCCTGGCCGTCGCGCTCGATCGTGACCGACTTGAGCTTGTCGTCCTCGCCGGCGTCAAAGGACGTCAGCCTCGCGTTGAGCACCACCGACATCCGCGGGTGGCCCAGGACCTTCTCCTGGAGCAGCCTGCTGGCCGTCAACGCGGGCTGGGCCTGAAGGATGGTCACGTGCTGGGCGAACTGGGTGAGGAACAGGCCCTCCTCGAGGCCGCTGTTGCCGCCACCGATGACCGTGAGCTCGGGGGCGCCGCGGTAGAAGGGTCCGTCGCACGTCGCGCAGAAGTGGATCCCCGCGCCGATGAGGTCGGCCTCGCCCGCCGCATCGGTGCGCCGGTAGGTCGAGCCGGTGGCGACGAGCACCGCGGGAGCGCGCACGCAGTCGCCGGTGGACAGATCGACGCGCACCATGCCCTCGTCGCGCGCGACGCTCGTCGCGGCGACGGCCTGGAGGATCTCGACGCCGTAGCGCTCGGCCTGCAGGGTCATGCGCTCGGCCAGCTCGACGCCGCCCACGCCATCGGGGAAGCCGGGGTAGTTGTCGAAGCGCTCGGTGACACCGGCCTGGCCCCCGGGTGCGGAGCGCTCGATGATCAGGACCTTGAGGTTCTCGCGCGCTCCGTAGATCGACGTCGTGAGCCCCGTCGGACCACCCCCGATGATGACCAGGTCGTACTCGCGGCGAGCGGCGGTGCGCGTGAGCCCGATGCGATCGGCCAGCTCGTCGTTGGACGGCTCGGCCAGGTGCGACCCGTCGGGAAAGACGATCGTTGGGATGATGCGCTTGCCGTCGTTGCGCGCCTCGACCTCGGCGGTGAGTTCGGGGTGCTCTTCGAGGTCCACCCACGTGAAGGGGACCCGGTGCGTCGTCAGGAAGGCCTTAGCTCGGCGGCAGTCGGGGCACCACGTGGCGCCGTAGACGACGAGCGGCTGGTCGGGCGATGCGGTCACGGTCTCTCCTGGTCACTTCGGAATCGGCGGTACAACTCGGTGAGCCCCTCGAGGACCTCGGGGGCCAGGTCGTCGGGCTCGACGCGGCCGCTCGCGGAGATGACCGCGCGCAGCTGCTCGAGGTAGGCGTCACAGGCGTCGCAGCCCGCGAGGTGGCGCTCGAGGCGGCGCCGGTCGCGCCGCGAGAGCTCGCCCTCGAGGTAGTCGCTCATCAGCTCGACCGCCTCGCGGCAGACCAGCGGTGGGGCCAGCAGCCTCATGTCGTCGCCTCTCTCATCGCCACCTCGACCGCCGCCCGGACCTTGGCTCGTCCGCGGTGAAGGATCACCCGGACGTTGCCCACCGAGAGGTCGGTGAGCCGTGCCACCTCCTCAGTAGACAGTCCCTCGACGTCGCGGAGCGTTACGACCGTGCGCTGGGGCTCCCCGAGGCGGTCGATCGCCGATCGCACCTCGGCGACGATCCTCTGGTTGTCGATCCGTGACTCGACCCCCTCGGTGAACGGCGTCGGAGGCTCGCTCCACGTCCCGGTCGGGTCGAACCGATGTGGAGAGACCGTGGGACCGGCCTCCGCGACGCCCGCGGGGACCACGCGCGACTCGCGCACCCCCGTGGTGCGCGCGCGGTTGGCGCACACGCGCAGGAGCCACGTCTTGAACGCGCTACGCCCCTCGAATCGCTCGACCCCGCGAAGGACCGCGACCCACGTGTCCTGGGCCACGTCCTCGGCGCTCGCCTCGTTGGCGACGTAGAACCGGGCGAGGCGCACGAGCGTCGAGTGGTAGCGGCGTACGAGCTCGGCGAAGGCGCTCTCGTCACCCGCGCGCAGCCGCTCCAGTAGCCCTTCGTCGTCCACGCAGAGACAGTAGCCAGGGGTCGCGCTGTAACGCCGCTCGCGTCGCGAGGACTGGATGTTCGGCACCCCCGCCAACACAAGGAGACACCATGAGACTCACCCGGCTGCTGCGGCTTGGAGCCGCGGCCACCATCACGGCGGCGATTGGCCTCGCCGCCTCCGGCACCCTCGCCGGCGCGTCGGTCAGTCACGACGACTTTGGCACGCACGCCGTCTTCGTCGAGTCCGACGCGACGATCAACACCGTCATCGCCTACTGGCGCAGCGGCACCGGAGCGCTCACCTACGCCGGGACGTACCCGACCGGCGGTGCCGGCGCGACGGCGGCCAACGCGAAGGCCGACCCCTTGGCCAGCCAGGGCGGCCTCGCCCTGGTGAACGACGGCCACGAGCTCCTGGCCGTCAACCCGGGTTCGGACACCGTCTCGGTGTTCGCCGTCGCCGGCGCCGGCCTTCACCTGATCGGTCAGGTCCCGTCCCAGGGACAGTTCCCTGACTCCATCGCGACGCACGGCGACCTAGTGGCTGTGCTCAACGCGGGCGACACCGGATCGGTCGCGGAGTACCGCCTGGTGGGTCCGTGGCTCGTCGCGGTGCCCGGTGGCGTGCGCGGCCTCGCACTGACGAACACGACGCCGCCGGACTACGTCCACGGCGCCGGTCAAGTCGGCTTCAGCCCCAACGGGAGGTTTCTCGTCGTGACGACCAAGAACTCGACCAACGCCTACGACGTGTTCACGGTCGGGTGGGGCGGCTGGCTGTCGGCGACGCCAAAGTCCACGCCGGCGCAGAACGCGGTCCCCTTCGCGTTCAGTTTCGACGCGGCCGGACACCTGGTCGGAGTCGAAGCGTCCAACAGCTCGCTCAGCACCTACGTCATCAATCCGGACGGCTCGCTGACGCCGATCGGGACGGTGCAGGACGGCCAGGCCGCACTCTGCTGGATCTCGACGGACCATGGCTACTTCTTCGGATCCAACGCGGGCAGCGGCAACGTCACCTCCTTCTCCGTCTCCGCCGCCGGCGTCCCGTCGGTGCTCTCGGTCGTGGCGGGAACCGCCCAGCCCGGGACCACGGACTCGGCGGTGTCGCCCGACGGGCGATTCCTGTACGTGGAGGCCGGTGGCAGCGGCGACCTGGACGTGTTCGCGGTGAGCGCCGCGGGCTCGCTCTCGGCGGTCCAAACGGTCACCGGACTGCCGACCCCCTACGAGGGCATCGCGGTCAGTTAGTTCCCCCCAGAAGCCCCCGGGGGACGCCCCGGGGGCTTCGTCACGTCTGAGTGAAAACCCTGATCAACGGCATCGCCGCGGAAGCGTCTCGGCTCGGTGCACCAACTCCCCACCGCTCTTTGCTATTTTCTACTACTTCACTAGAATTAATAGTAATTAGACGAAGGAGAGTGCTGATGTCATCCCCCCGAACCAGGTGGCTTCGAGCGGTCGTCGTGCTGAGCGCGGTGGCGCTGTGTGCGTCGGGCGTGGCGAGCGCCAGCGCGAGCGCCGACACGACGACGAGCACGACGCCGACGACGACGACGCTGGCGCCGACGGTGGTCAACGTCGTGGGCTACTCGGTCGTCGGACCGGCGTACAAGGCGCTCGAAGCGGCGTTCCAGGCGACCTCTTCCGGCCACAACGTGACCTTCACCAACTCCTTCGGCTCATCGGACACCGAGACGAACAACGTCGCCAACGGCCAGGCCGCGGACATCGTGAACCTCTCCTACGCGCCCAACGTCACGACGCTGGTCGCCGACGGCAAGGTGCCGGGGAATTGGAAGAATCAGGAACTCTCCGTTGGTCGCGTCAACGCGGCCCTGACCGGCGGGAAGCAGCAGACCGTCTATTCGACCAAGGGAATCGTCACTGATTCCGTCGTCGTGTTCATCGTGCGCAAGGGCAACCCGTTGGGTATCAAGACCTGGGCTGACATCGTCAAGAGCGGTCGCCAGATCGTGACGCCCAGCCCGTCGACCTCGGGTAGCGCGAAGTGGAACCTGCTCGCCGGCTACGCCGCCGAGCTCGCCCTCAAGAAGACCCCACACCAGGCTCAGAACTTCCTCAAGTCCGTCATTGAGCACACGGTGGCCCAGCCGCCGAGCGGCTCGTCCGCGCTCGCGGCGTTCCTCGCGGGGACCGGCAACGTGCTGTTGGACTACGAGGACGACGCGCTCGCCGCCATCAACAACGGCGCCGCGATCTCGATTGTCACGCCGCCCCAGACGCTGCTCATCGAGAACCCGATTGCCTTGACCGACACCGGGGTCTCCAACCCGGGGGCCGTCGCCTTCTACCGCTACCTGTTCTCCGCGGCGGGCCAGGGGATCCTCGCGAGCCTCGGCTATCGCTCGGTGCTCAAGACCGTGTGGGCCCAGACCAAGGGGGCCTTCGCCGCCTTCAAGAAGCCCACGGACCTGCTCACCGTGGCCAACATCAACACGAAGGGCTGGGTCGGGGCCGACCCGGAGTTCTTCGCGACCACGCCGGTCTTCCCCTCCGGCAACACCGCCTACCCGACCCAAGGAATCGTGACCTACTTGGAGCAGTTTGCCGGCAGTCAGTCCTGATCTAACCCCCGACCCGGTCGTTGAGGGGTCGCCCGCCGGGCGACCCTTCAACGACCACGCCCTGGCTCGGCGGTCGGCCAAGGGGCTGGCGCTCACTTACGTCAGTCTGGTCGTGCTCATTCCGTTCGCGGCGCTGGTGACCAAGGCGTTTTCCGGCGGCCCCGGAGCCTTCTTTGCTGCCGTGACCCAGCGCGAGTCCCTCGACGCCCTCGGGCTGACGCTGCTGTGCGCGTTCGTGGCGTCGGCGATCAACGCGGTGGCCGGTCTGGCGACCGCGTGGGTGCTGGTGCGCGACCGCTTCATCGGCCAGGGTGCCCTCAACGCGGTGATCGACCTACCCTTCGCGCTGCCCACGGTGGTGGCCGGCGTGACCTACTACACCCTGTACGGACCGCGGTCGCCGCTGCGCGTGAACATCACGGGCACCTGGATCGGCGTCACGGTGGCGATCATGTTCGTCACGCTGCCCTTCACGGTGCGATCGGTCCAGCCCATCCTCGAGGCCCTGACGTTCAACGCGGAGGCTGCCGCGTCGACCCTCGGGGCCTCCTCGGCGCGGGTATTTCGCACGGTGACCCTCCCCGCGCTGCTGCCGGCATTGCTCACCGGCACCGGACTCGCCTTCGCGCGGGCCATCGGAGAGTACGGCTCGGTGGTCTTCATCTCGAACAACCTGCCCTACAGGTCCCAGGTCGCGAGCGCCTACATCTACTCGCTAGCCAACACGAACCAGACCCGGAGCGCCGGGGCGGTCTCGGTCGCCCTCCTCGTCATCGCGCTGGTCGTACTCGCGTCGTGCGGCGTGGTGTCGCGGCGCCTCACCCAGGCACGCCGATGAGACGCTCTCCCCTCCTCCTGCGAGTCGTGGTTCTCGCCTACGTGGCGGCCCTGGTGGGGCTCCCGGTCGCGTTCGTGTTCCAGCGCGCCTTGGCGCATGGCGTGGGCGCGTTCGCGACGGCGCTGGGCGACCCCGCGATGGGCGCCGCAATCTGGCTCACCGTGCGCGTGGCGCTGATCGCGGTGCCGCTCAACGTCGTCTTCGGCGTCGGCGCGTCGTTGTGGATCGCGCGCCACCCCTCACGAGGGACCAGGTTGCTCGACACCGTGATCGACGTACCCCTCGCCGTGAGCCCGATCATCATCGGGCTGGTCCTGGAGCTCGCATACTCCCAGAACGGCTGGTTCGGCAGGGCCCTCGCTCAACTCGGTATCCACGTCATGTTCTCGCTGCCCGGGATCGTGCTGGCGTCGGTGTTCGTGTCGCTGCCGCTGGTCTCGCGCCAGGTGATCCCGCTCCTGCGCGAGATCGGCGACCACCAGGAACGCACCGCGGCGACACTCGGCGCCGGTCCGGTGCGGATCTTCTTCACGATCACGCTGCGCTCGATGACGTGGGCGCTCGCCTACGGGGTCTCGCTCACGCTCGCGCGCGTGATCGGCGAGTACGGCGCGGTGCTCATCGTCTCGGGCAACGTCGCCCTGGTCACCCAGACGCTGACGCTCAATATCGGGTCCAACTTCGACACCTTCAACACCTTCGAGGGATTCGTGGGCGCGAGCCTCTTGGCGCTGGTGTCCATCGTGGTCCTGGCGGTGCTCAGTGTCGCCCGTCATCGTGAGAGGAAGCGCCATGAGTATCTCGCTGCGTAACATCACCAAGCGATTCGGGCGCGACCTCGTGCTCGACGACGTCTCCGACGAGGTGCCCCAGGGGACCCTGACGGCGCTCCTGGGACCGTCGGGCTCGGGCAAGTCGACGCTGCTGCGCATCGTCGCCGGCCTCGAGGCTCACGAGGCCGGGGCCATCGTGCTCGGGGGGCGCGACGTGACCCGCGTGCCGGCGCGTGAGCGCCAGATCGGGTTCTGCTTCCAGGACTACGCGCCATTTCTTCAGATGAACGTCTTTGACAACGTCGCCTACGGGCTGCGCGTGCGCAAGGTCCCCAGGGCCCGGATCCGCTCCGAGGTCGACGACCTGCTCAGCCTGGTGCGCCTCGAGCCCTTCGCGCACCGCTACCCGCGCCAGCTCTCCGGCGGCCAGCGCCAGCGCATGGCCCTCGCGCGCGCCCTCGCCATCAAGCCCGAGGTGCTGCTGCTCGACGAGCCCTTCGCGGCGCTCGACGCCCAGGTCAGCGGCGAGCTGCGAACGTGGGTGCGCTCGCTCCAGCGCGAGCTGGGCGTGACCACGATCCTCGTGACCCACAACCAGGTCGAGGCGATGGAGATCGGCGACCGCCTGGTGATCCTCAACGCGGGCCGGGTCGAGCAGACGGGCACGCCCGCCGAGGTCTACGACTACCCGGCGAACGACTTCGTTCACGCCTTCTTGGGACCCACGACGACGTGGGGTCGGGTCGCGATGCGCCCCCACGACCTCGAGCTGTGCCGGGCCACCCAGGGCACCGCGGTCACGGTCACCGAGGTCGTGCGCCTGGGCTTCGAGGTGCGCGTCGTCGTCGTCAACGCCCAGGGTCTGCCCACCTGGGTGCAGCTCACGCACGACGAGGCCCAGCGCATCGACCCGCGGGTGGGCGACGTCGTCGGGGTCAAGGTGCGCGTCGCCGAGTTCGCCGAGCGCGACCGTCGCGCGAGGTCCGAGGCGGCCGCGGGCCGCTAGGCGCGCGCGGGGGCGACCTCGACCCAGATGAGCCGCGCGGCCTCGATCGGCAGAACGAGCGACTCCCCGCCGACGCGCACGGCGATCTCGCCGGGACCGAGCTCGGCGTCACTGACTGAGACCTCGCTGGCCTCGGCGATGCCGTGCTCGCCGAGCAGGGTCAGGAGCTGGCGCGCCTCGTGCTCGGCGATCTCCGAGATCCGCCGGATCGTCCCCGGCGTGCGCGGCTCGAGGTCGGCCAGCGCGACCAGGTCGCCGTAGGGGGCGACGCGCCCGGGGATGACGTTGCCGTGCGGGCAGGTGGCCGGAAGCCCCATGGACTCGTCGATGCGGTCGATCACCGCGTCCGACACCGCCGAGGACAGCCGGTCGGCCTCCGCGTCGGCGCTCGCCCAGTCAAAGCCCAGCACGTCGGTGAGCCAGCGCTCGAGGACGCGGTGGCGCCGGACCAGCTCGGTGGCGACCCTCCGACCCTCCGCGGTGAGCGTGACGCTGCGGTCGACGCCGATGACGAGCCAGCCGTCGCGCTCGAGCCGGCGAAGCGCGTCGCTCACCGTCGGGGCACTGACGTCGAGCCAGTAGGCGAGGCGGCTGGGCCGCACGGTCTCGCCCTCGCCGGCGATGTAGTAGATCGCCTCGAGGTAACGGTCCACGGTGGGCGTGTGCGACGCGGCGCTCACGGTTCGCTCCCCACGGCCACGGGGGCCGTCGCGGGCCGGCGGCGGCGCCCCATGCGCAAGAAGAAGGTCGTGGTGATGGCGACGTAGGCGACCCAGATCACCGCCTGCAGGACGGTGGGCTGCTCGGCGTAGCCGAGCAGCGAGTGCAGCATGTCGCCGACCGAGCTGCCCTCCGAGACCAGGTGGCCGGAGTTCCACAACACGTGGCGACCGAAGGGCAGCCAGCCGAGCTGCTGGAAGTTCTCGACCGCGTCGATGAGCAGGCCCGCGGCGAAGACCATGAGAAGGGTCCCCAGCAGCTGGAAGAACAGCTTGAGGTTGAGCCGCGCGCCGAGGCGGTAGATGGCGAAGGCCACCACGAGCGCCAGGGCCAGGCCCAGGGCCGCGCCGAGGATCAGGAAGTTGCCGTGCACGGGGGTGGCGGCCTGCTGGGAGCTGGCGAAGACGATCGCCAGGGTGAAGACCATCGTCTCGAGGCCCTCGCGGCCGACGGCCTGGAAGGCGAGCAGGGCGAGCCCGGCGCGCGTGCCCCCCGAGAGCGCGAGGTCGCTGCGGTGCTGGAGCTCGTGGGTGAGCGTCCTCGCGTGCCCCTGCATCCAGAAGGTCATGTAGGTCAGCGCGGCCGCGGCCAGGAGGTAGGTCGCGGACTCGAAGTAGGTCTGCACGTTCGAGCCGTCGTAGTGCTTGATGAAGACGTACGCGGCGACTCCGCCGCCCACGACCAGCACGAGCGCGGCGCCCACGCCGCTGAACACGTCGCGGAAGTGCCGGCGCTGACCCAGGCGGTTCAGGTACGACAGCAGGATCGCGATGATCATCGAGGCCTCGATGCCCTCGCGAAAGAAGATGACGAACGTGGGGATCACGGCTGACCGGTCAGCGAACGGCCCACGGTCGCGCCATCACGACGGGGATTCCACTTCGAAATTTCACTTCGGTTAGGCTAACCGAACTTGTGAGGGACCGTTCGGGTCGCGACCCGAAAACGAAGCGGCCCGGGGGACCGATTGGTCCTATCCTGCGGTGCGCGATTGCGATGCGAGGGGGCTCAGATGGAAGCAGGGATTGGCGAGCGGTTCGCTCGGGCGTTGGCGGCCAAGGACGCAGCGTCGCTGAAGGCGATCCTGGCGCCCGACGTCGACTTTCGCGCGCTCACGCCCGACAAGTACCGGGAGTCCAACGACGCCGCCGAGGTGATCGACTCCATCTTCCTCGCCGAGTGGTTCGCGCCCGACGACCGGATCCTCGGCGTGCTCAACGTCGACATCGGCGAGATCGACGCCCGCCAGCACGCGTCCTACCGCTTCGCCGTCGAGCGGCCGGACGGGCCGTACCAGATCGAGCAACAGGCGTACTTCGACGTCGACGCGGGACGCATCTCGTGGCTGCGCATCCTGTGCTCGGGCTTCCAGAAGATCGAGATGCCCTGACCTCTCGGGTCATCGGCGGAGCCGGGAATTACGTGTCCGCCGGCGGCACGCGGTGCGCCCACGAGGTCCCTAGATTGCGGGCATGACGCAACTGGACTCAGCGAGGTGGGCCGCGGTGGAGGGTCGCGACGAGGCGGCGGAGGGACTCTTCGTCTACGCCGTGCGCACGACCGGCGTCTTCTGTCGCCCGGGGTGCCGATCGCGCCGGCCGCTGCGAGCCAACGTCGAGTACTTCGACACGCCGGGCGACGCCCTGTCGGCCGGCTATCGAGCGTGCCGGAGATGCCGGCCCGACCAAGAGCGCGCGAGCGACGCCACGACCGCGGCGCTAGTCGCGGCGTGTCGTCGCTTCGAGCTCGACGCCGACGAGAGCGTGGTGCAGGTCGCGCGCGAGGTGGGGCTGAGCGAGCGCCACCTGCGTCGCCTCTTCACCGAGGTGGTCGGCGTCCCCGCGGGCAGCTACCGGCGCGCGTGCCGCGAGAAGCGGCTGCGCGACGCGCTGCGCGGCGGATCGGACGTCACGACGGCCGCGGTCGAGTCGGGCTACGGATCGGCGCGCGCGCTCTACGACGGCGCGCGACTGGGCATGACGCCGGGTCGCTACCGCGACGGCGGGCGCGGCGAGCGGATCCGCTTCACGTCGATCGTGACGCCCCTCGGCGTCGTCGTCGCGGCGAGCTCGTCGCGCGGCGTGTGCTGGGTCAGCGTCGGTCCCCGCGAGGCCGACCTGACCAAGGCGCTGGCGGCGGAGTACCCCCTCGCCGTCCTCGAGCGCGACGACGACGCGTTGGCAGACGTCGCGCGGACGCTCTCGCTCGCCGCCAGCGGCGCGGACGCGTCGCGCCTTCCGCTCGACGTCCAGGGCACCGCGTTCCAGATCCGGGTTTGGGAGGCGTTGCGTGAGATCCCCGTCGGCGAGACCCGCACGTACTCCGAGGTGGCGGCGTTCATCGGGGAGCCCCGCGCGGTGCGCGCGGTGGCGTCGGCGTGCGCGGCCAACGTCGCGGCCCTCGCGATCCCGTGTCACCGGGTCGTTCGCCGCGACGGGACCCTCGGTGGGTACCGCTGGGGGATTGACGTCAAGAGGTCGCTGCTCGCCGCCGAGTCGGGGGAGTGACGTAGCGGAGGCGCCGGCGTCGCGGCGCGTGTGGGAGCATGCGGCCATGCTCGACGCCGCGCCCGACGCTGAGGCGAACTCGGCCGGGACCCTCTCTCGTCGACGCCTCCTCTACTGGCTCTCGGGCGGCGTCGGGGCCGTCGTGGTCGCGAGTTTCGCCGGCGTCGAGCTGGTCGAGCACGGGGTGCTGCCGGGCAAGCAGTTCCTCGACGAGATCGACGGCGCGTGCTCGGTGCCCGCCCCCGCCCTCTCCTTCGCCGCCCTGGGGCCGAGCGTCGACGGGCGTTTCTATTCGAAGGCGCGCGGGCGCGCGGTCGGCTACACGCTCGCGTATCCGCCCGGACATGGGCCGGGCAGCCGGCTTCCGCTCATCGTCATGCTGCACGGCTTCGGTGACGACCATCGCACGGCGCTCGTCGGCATGACTCCCGCGCAGGCCGTCGCGCTGCGATCACAACCGTCAGCGCTGACGCCGATGGCGATCGTCACCGTGGACGGCGGTGACGGGTACTGGAACCCTCACCCCGGCGACGACCCGCAGGCGATGGTGGTCGACGAGCTCATCCCGATGTGCCAGAAGAGGGGCTTGGGGGTGTCGCCGCTCGGCATCGCGATGATGGGAATCTCCATGGGCGGCTACGGCGCCCTCACGATCGCCGAGCGCCACCCCGGGCTCGTGGCCGCGGTGGCCGCGATCAGCCCCGCGGTGTGGACGTCGTACGCCCAGGCTCACGCGGCGAACGCCGGGGCCTTCGCGTCACGAGCGTCGTTCTCGGCGGGCGACGTCGTCGCCCACGCGGAGGCGCTGCGTGGCACCCCCGTGAGGGTGGCGTCGGGGATCGACGACCCGTTCCACCCCGGGGTCCAGGCACTGATCTCCGCCCTCCCCGCGGGGAGCGTGACCCTCATCGCCGCGGGCTGTCACACCGACCCGTTCTTCGTGGCCCAGGAGCCGCCCTCCCTGACATTCCTCTCGCGCCACCTCGCCTGAGCTCGGCGAGGCCCTAGCCCAGGGCGGCCTCCATAAACGCGAGCATGTCGGCCGCCTCGTCGACCCTCATGGACACGGGCTTGCCGGCGCCGTGGCCGGCCGAGGTCGCCACGCGCAGCAGCACCGGGCCGCCGCGACCCGTGGCGCTCACCGCCTCTTGGAGCGCGGCGGCGTACTTGAGCGAGTGGCCCGGCACGACACGGTCGTCGTGGTCGCCGGTCATGACCAGCACGGGCGGGTACGTCACGTCGGTGCGCACGTTGTGCAGCGGCGAGTAGGCGAGCAGCCAGGCAAATGCCTCGGGGTCCTCGGGGTCCCCGTAGTCGGCCGTCCACGCCCAGCCGATCGTGAAGAGGTGGAAGCGCAGCATGTCCATCACGCCGACTTGGGGGATGGCGGCGCCGTAGAGCTCGGGGTGCTGGTTCAGGCACGCGCCCACCAAGAGGCCCCCGTTGGAGCCGCCGTTGATCGCGATGCGCCCGGGCCGGGTCCAGCCCGCGTCCACGAGGTGGCGCGCGCACGCCGCGAAGTCGTCGAAGACGTTCTGCTTGTTGGCGAGGCGTCCGGCGTCGTGCCACGCGGAGCCGAACTCGCCGCCCCCACGCAGAACCGCCCGGGCGTAGACGCCACCGCGCTCGAGCCAAACCGCGATCGGCACCTGGAACTCTGGGGTCAAGGTCACGGTGAAGCCCCCGTACCCGTACAGCCAGACGGGGCGCGTCACCGTCGGGCGTCACGTCGCGCCGGTGCGAGCAGAAGAGCGGCACCCGCGTGCCGTCGTTCGACGTGGCGAAGAGGAGCTCGGTGACGTAGTCGTCGTCGGCGAGCTCCACCGGCGCGCCGCGCTCAATCGTGGTCGTGCGCGTGGCCAGGTCGTGGCGCCAGAGCGTGCCCGAGTTGAGGAAGGACATTGTGTTGAAGAAGAACACGGCGTCAAGGGGGTCGCCGCTGACCTCGTGTCCGACCTCGAAGGCGTCCTTCACCGTCACCATCCCCGGTACCTCGATCACCTCGCGAGGTGCGCCGTCGAGCCCGAACACACGCAGGACCGAGTGGGCGTCCTCGAGGTAGTGGCACACCAGGGAGCCACCGCAGTGCGCGGCGGATAAGAGCAGCCCGGGCCGTTCGGCGATGGCCTCGCGCCAGTCGTCGATCGGCGCGAAGGATCCGTCGATGCGCCGCTCGGCGACCAGGACACGGTGGCGGTCGGCCCCGTGGTCGGTGAGTACCCAGAGCGACTGGTCATCCGAGGCAACAACGATCGACGCCCAGGAGAACTCGTCCACCATGACGACGGGGGTCAAGTCCGGGTCGAGCAGATCGACCACGTAGAGACGGTTCGCCGGGTCGGTGCCCCTTTGCACGTAGATCACCAGGTACCGCCCGTCCGGCGTGGCGTCGGTGTGGGCCAGCGAGTCGGATTCGTCTGGGGCGAAGACCACGCGGTCGTCGGACTGCGATGTGCCCAGGCAGTGCAGGAGGATCCGCAGCCCGCGGACCTCTTCGGAAAGTTCGTCACCCCGCGCGGGGCGGTCCGGGGCGCCGTAGAAGAATCCACGCGAATCAGGTAGCCATGACGCCTCGGAGAACTTCGACCAGGTCAGCGTGTCGTCCAGGTCGTCGCGTGTCGCGACCGAGCGCACGTGCCAGGTCTGCCAGTCCGAGCCGGCGTCGCTGGTCGAATACGCCGCCAGCTCGCCGTCGGGACTGACCGACAGCGCGGTGATCGCGACGGTGCCGTCACGTGAAAGCGTGTTGGGGTCCAGCAGGACCTCGCCATCCCCGTCCGGTTCCTCCATCGTCCACAGGACCGGCTGGTTCTCGTGGCCGGAGTTACGAAACTGAAACCACCGCCCGCTACGCGAGAACGGAACGCCCGCTCGCGGATAGGTCCACCGATCACTGAGAGACGCGTGAATGGCGTCGCGCGCGGCGATGGAGTCAAGCACCGAGCGCGCGAGAGCGTTTTGCGCGTTCACGAACGTGCGGGTCTCCTCGTCGTCGGCGTTCTCGAGCCAGCGAAAGGGATCTGCGACGTACGTTCCGGCGAGGTCATCACCGTCAGGGCCGTGGCGCGCCGGCGGGTACGAGTCCTGCAACGTGAGCGGAGGCATCACGTCACGCTACCGAGCCGTTGCACCCGATTGGTCGATGAGGGCGACGCGCAGGCGAGAGTCTCCATGGCGCGCTGTGGCGAAGTGTTGACGAAAAGCGTGGCGGCTCGCGTACGCTGACGATTGCGACTGGCCATGGCGGGTTCTCCACACAGTTTGGGCCACTTTGCCCACACAGTTTGCGACCGAGGTAGTCCCTAGTCGGGGTGGACGCAGTTTCCTAGAATCTCTGGTCCCTGATCCGGTGTCGGCGCCTACGGCGGTGGCGTCCCGCGGT
Source organism: uncultured Actinomycetota bacterium (assembly GCA_963805595.1). Taxonomy (GTDB): domain Bacteria; phylum Actinomycetota; class Acidimicrobiia; order Acidimicrobiales; family RAAP-2; genus RAAP-2. Next base: position 25,077 of record CAWDUM010000001.1, read on the forward strand.
CGCGCATTGCACGCGACGGAGGCGACGCCCCGAGTGCCGAGCGTCAATCCAAGGCCAACTGCTCTTTGGCACTCTTTGTCGATAATTGAAGCGCAACTTCGAAATGTCTTTTGAGAGAAAAGTGGGGAGAAACTAGCTAGTTTGAATGGAGCAAACCTTTGCTTCGCGCATTGACCGTTGGAAGCAGATGAGACGGTATTGCGTTGGTTGCACTCACTGATGTTTCGACCAGAGATCGTGGAGGAACCGCCCTCTGACGAAGAGTGCGAGGTTTGAGAAAGGTGAGTATTCATCGGAGATTCGTTGCAATTGCAATCGCTGTTGGCGTACTTTCTTTCTTGGGAACGTCGATTGCCTATGCTGCAGACGCTTACAGCAGTACAAAGTACTCCGGGACCATTTACGGAACGAACTACGAGTACTTCGCGTGGGTTGACAACACGGTCTATTACGCAGGAAGCGCAATCTTGACGGGCTCCGGGTCAAACGTGCCCGCTGGCTACATGGGTGCGGCAGGTCATCTGTACAACAGTTCTGGTTCACTTTGCGCGGTCAGTGGTTGGCAGTGCAACGGATCGGCCGCAGCTAGTTTCTCGGCGATGACGAGTATCGGGATTTACTACGGCGCAGATTACTACTACGGCTTTGGGTACGTCCGTGCCTACAACGGGAACGGGTATACGACGTTGCAAACCGCCTCGAGCCCGGTACTTTACTTCTAGGGGGTGATGGTCCTCTTGCATGGAGTGTTTTTCAGGTCCGTCCGGGCCGCAATTGTTCTGCTGGGGGTGTTGGCCATAGGTGCGGGAGCGGGTATCGCCGTCTCCGCCAGCCTTGGCGGATCGACTTCACCCAGTGGTGGCAGCGCAGCGGCTTAATACTTTTCCCACAAATGCCGCTGGGCAGATTTATGGCTCCGATGCGGGAGTCCCATTCGCTGACCAGCCCGATCTCATACTGGCTACCGCGACGAATTGTCCTCAAGGCTATATCTACAGGACGCAACTCGAGGCTGCCGATGGCTCGAACGTGTCCGATCCGTCCCAGGCGCTTGGCTACATGAATAGCGATAAGTCGATGACAGTGATTCATGTGTATGAACAGGGCGGGACCACGGTTGTCGGGAACTTCGACGTCCCGGGGCCGGGCCAGCCCTCAGACCCGCCGGTCGGCGGAAGCGGCTTCCGGCGGGACCCAGCAGGGGATTGTGCCTATGCCAAAGGTGTTTCGTCCGCAACCCTGTGGCGGAGGAGGTGGGATTTGAACCCACGGAAGGTTTCCCTTCACACGATTTCCAATCGTGCCGATTCGGCCGCTCTCGCACTCCTCCAGGGCGTTCACGAAGTGAACTGGATGCCGGCTGGACAGGCTACCCCAGGGCATCGTCGGCATGAGGCGGTAGCCTGTCTGCGCCGAGGTCCACCGCGGTGGTCGGGTCCCGTGCGACGGCCGTCCGTGAACCGAGTCAGGGGTGGAAGCCAGCAGCTCTCAGCGGATCGAGTCGGGTGCCACGGTCAGCCTGACCATCGCTGTGGACCTCGGCGTTGAACACCCCACCGTTAGCATCGAAGGGTGACCGACCTCCCCGCGCCGTCGCCCGAGGGCGTCACCGCTCTCTACCGACGCTTCCGGCCCGGCCGCTTCGCCGAGATCCGCGGCCAGGACCACGTCGTGCGCGCGCTCCAGGGGGCCGTCAAGAACGGGCGTGTGGTGCACGCCTACCTCTTCTCCGGGCCCCGCGGAACCGGCAAGACGACCGCGGCGCGCGTGCTCGCCAAGGCGCTGAACTGTGAGAGCCCCGTCGACGGCGACGCGTGCGACGAGTGCGCGAGCTGCGTGGCGATCACGCGCGGCTCCTCGCTGGACGTCACCGAGCTCGACGCCGCGTCCAACAACGGCGTCGACGACATCCGCGAGATCACGGCCGGGGCCTGGCACCAGACCCCGGGACGCTGGAAGGTCTACATCTTCGACGAGGTCCACCAGCTCTCCAAGGCCGCGTCGGCCGCCCTGCTCAAGACGCTCGAAGAGCCTCCGGGTCACGTCGTGTTCGTCCTGGCCACGACCGACCCCCACAAGGTCCTGCCCACGATCCGCTCTCGCACCCAGCACCTGGAGTTCCGTCTGATCAACGGCGAGACGCTGAGCTCGCTGCTCCACGACATCCGTGAGTCCGCCGGCCTGGCGGCCGACGAGGAGACCCTGGACGCCGCGGTGCGGCTCGGACGCGGGTCGGCGCGCGACGCGCTGAGCGCGTTGGATCAACTCGTCGCCACGGGCACGGTGCACGAGACCCTGCCCGTCTTCGACCCCCTGTTCGCGGCGCTCGCCGACTCGGACGCGGTGGGTGCGCTGCGCGCCCTGGCCCACCTGACCGGCGAGGGCTGGGACCCCGAGCAGGTCGCCGAGAGCTTCGCCGGCGAGGTCCGCCAGGTCTTCCTGCTCCAGGTGGCCCCCGAGGTCGCCGACGCGGTCGACCAGGACCGCGAGCGCCTGGGCGAATGGGGACGGCGTCTCGGGCTCGCGCGCACGGTGCGCGTGCTGGAGACCTTTGGGCGCGCGATGCGAGAGATGAAGAGCGCGCCCGAGAAGATCGCGGTCATCGAAGTCGCGCTGGTCCGCCTGGTGCGCCCCGAGCTGGACCACACCGTCGAGGCGCTGGACGAGCGTCTCACGCGCCTCGAGCGCGCCGGGGCCGCGGTGCCCGCGCCGACGTCACCCGCACCGGTGCTCCGTCCCATCGGCTCGACCGCCGCGGCGCCGCCACCCACCGCGCCGGTAGTCGTGGAGGTAGTGGCGGCCCCGGCGCCGGAGCCCGCGGAGCCCGCCGTCGTGGCGGACGCGCCGCCGGACCCGTCGCTCGACGAGGTGCGTGAGCGATTCAGCGCCCACGTGGTGTCCAAGACCTCGCGCGCCGCCCAGATGCTGCTGCGCCCCGCCCGGGTCACCGCCTACGCGGGGGGCCGGCTCACCGTGGCCCTGCCCAGCGAGGAGGCTCGACGCAGCGTCGCGGACTACGCGGCGGCGCTCCAGCGCGCGCTGGACCACGAGTTCAAGACGAACCTGCACGTCGAGTGGGTCGTCGACCCGTCGCTGGCGACGAGCGCCAACGGCCTCGACGCCGGTCGCGTCGCTACGCGCACCCGGCCGGTGGTCAATGACGCCGACGACGAGGACTCCGGCGACGCCGGCGCGGTCGTCGTCGAGTCCGCCGCCGATCACCTGATCTCCGAGTTCTTCCCCGGGGCCGAGGAGATCGGGTGAGCTACCCGCCGCCACTGCAGTCGGTCGTCGACGAGCTCGGCCGCTTCCCCGGCGTGGGACCCAAGTCGGCCCAGCGCATCGCGTTCTGGCTCATGCGCCAACCCACCGAGGACGTCGCGCGCCTGGCCCAGGCCCTCGACGAGATGCGCGCGAAGCTCGCCTTCTGCGAGCGGTGCTGCAACATCGCCGAGGCCGGGGGGCTGTGCCCGATCTGCGCCGACGAGCGGCGCGACCAGAGCGTCATCTGCGTGGTCGAGACGCCGCCGGACGTCGTGGCCGTCGAACGCTCGCGGTCCTTCCACGGCACCTACCACGTCCTGCACGGCGTCTTGAACCCGCTCGAGGGGGTGACGCCGGACCGTCTCAAGATCCAAGAGCTCGTCGCCCGACTCAACGGCCCGGTGCGCGAGGTCATCCTGTGCTTCAACTCCAACGTCGAGGGCGACGCCACCGCGATGTACCTGAGCCGTCTGCTGCGCGCGCCCGGCCTGGTGATCTCCCAGCCCGCGAGCGGCCTGCCGGTCGGCGGCGACCTGGAGTACGCCGACGACCTGACGCTGGGGCGCGCGATCGACGGGCGGCGCACGCTCACCGACTGACCCCTACTGTGAGCGCGTGCAGTTCTCGTGCGCCGAGTGCGGTTGCGTCGTCGAGTTCGGGGTTCGTCAGTCGGTCTGCCCCGACGTCCACTGCTGCTGTTCGGACCTGCCGGCGTGCGACTGGGCGACCGTTCAAGAACGCCACGTCGGCGCACCGCCGCGTCCTCTCTGACCCCCGGTGACCTTGGTGGTCGCGTGCGAGGGAAGGGACGTCGTTGAAGTCGACGAGGTCGACCTGGCGAGGTGAACCCGTCGCGGTTCAGCCGGTACGTGGCGCGGGCCCGGCGCGACTCTAGGTTCCTACACTGAGAACGAGTGCGAGGGGGTTACGCCATGGACGACGAGCCGGTGCTTCATCACATCGAGCGCCTGGTCGCGAGGGAGAAGGAGCTCGAGGAGTCCCACGTCGGCCGAGAGGCCACCGCCGAGGAGCGCCAGCGGCTGGGCGAGATAGACGTCGAGCTGGACCGGTGCTGGGACCTGCTGCGCCAGCGACGCGCGCGCCGTTCGGCGGGGCTCGACCCCGACGGTGCCTCCGAGCGTCCCGCCGACGTGGTCGAGGACTACCTGCAATAGGCGACGACTCGTTGGGGGAGTTTCGCGGCCCGTCGACGAGACCTGTCAGGACGATGCCCCGGAGAGAACTCCGCGCGCGCGATTTATGATGCGGTCAAAGGAGTCAACATGGACAACGACAGCAAGTGCCCGGTCTCGGGCGGGGCGATCACGGACGTGGCGCAGGCCCGGGCCAGCCAGCAGTGGTGGCCGAACCAGCTGAACCTCAGGATCCTGCACCAGAACTGTCCCGCGGTCAGCCCGATGGACGAGGACTTCAACTACGCCGAGGAGTTCCTCAGCCTCGACCTGGCCGAGCTGCGCAAGGACGTCGAGGCCGTGATGACGACGTCCCAGGACTGGTGGCCCGCCGACTTCGGCCACTACGGCCCGCTCTTCATCCGCATGGCGTGGCACAGCGCGGGTACCTACCGCATCGGTGACGGCCGCGGGGGCGCGGGGTCGGGCGCGCAGCGCTTCGCCCCGCTCAACAGCTGGCCCGACAACGGCAACCTCGACAAGGCGCGGCGTCTGCTGTGGTCGGTGAAGCAGAAGTACGGCCGCAAGATCTCCTGGGCCGACCTCATGATCTTCGCGGGAAACTGCGCGCTCGAGTCCATGGGGTTCACGACCTTCGGCTTCGCCGGCGGCCGCGAGGACATCTTCGAGCCCGAGGACGACGTCTACTGGGGACCCGAGGACACGTGGCTCGGCGACGAGCGCTACAGCGGCGAGCGCGAGCTCGACAACCCGCTCGGCGCGGTCCAGATGGGGCTCATCTACGTGAACCCCGAGGGGCCCAACGGCAACCCCGACCCGCTCGCCGCCGCCGTCGACATCCGTGAGACGTTCCGGCGCATGGCGATGAACGACGTCGAGACCGTCGCGCTGATCGCCGGCGGCCACACCTTCGGCAAGACCCACGGCGCGGCCGACCCCAACAAGTACGTCGGGCGCGAGCCCGAGGGCGCCGAGATCCAAGAGCAGGGCCTCGGGTGGAAGAACACCTTCGGCACGGGCAGCGGCGACGACACCATCACGAGCGGCCTCGAGGGCATCTGGACCACGACCCCCACCACGTGGGACAACAGCTTCTTCGACATCCTCTTTTCATACGAGTGGGAGCTGACCAAGAGCCCCGCCGGCGCGTCGCAGTGGACCCCGAAGGACCCCTCGGCGGCCGGAACGGTGCCCGACGCGCACGACCCGACCAGGTCGCACCCGCCCACGATGCTCACCACCGACCTCGCGCTGCGCTTCGACCCCGTCTACGGGCCGATCTCGCGCCGGTTCCACGAGCGTCCCAAGGAGTTCGCCGCGGAGTTCGCCAAGGCCTGGTATAAGCTCACCCACCGCGACATGGGTCCCTACGTGCGCGGACTGGGCGCGCTCGTGCCCGCCGAGCCCCAGCTCTGGCAGGACCCGGTGCCCGCCCGGGACCACGGCGTCATCGGCGCCAAGAAGATCGCCGAGCTCAAGCGCCGGATCCTCGCCTCGGGCCTGACGACCGCCCAGCTGGTGACGACCGCCTGGGCGTCGGCGTCGACCTTCCGCGGCACCGACAAGCGCGGCGGGGCCAACGGCGCGCGGCTGCGCCTCGCCCCCCAGAAGGACTGGGCGGTCAACACCCCCGTTCAGCTGGCCAAGGTCCTGCGCAAGCTCGAGGCCATCCAAAAGGACTTCAACGCCGAGCAGACCGGGTCCAAGAAGGTGTCGCTGGCCGACGTCATCGTCCTGGGCGGGTGCGCCGCGATCGAGGCCGCGGCCAAGGCCGGCGGCTACAGCGTCGAGGTCCCGTTCATCCCGGGGCGCACCGACGCGTCCCAGAAGCAGACCGACGTCGCGTCCTTCGCCGTGCTCGAGCCGACCGCCGACGGCTTCCGCAACTACCTCGGCGCGGGAGGGCACTCCAGCCCCGAGGAGCTGCTGGTCGACCGCGCGCACAAGCTGAACCTGAGCGCCCCGGAGATGACCGTTCTCGTGGGGGGCCTGCGCGCGCTGGGCGCGAACGTCGCGGGATCCGAGCTCGGCGTGCTGACCACACGGCCCGGGACGCTGACCAACGACTTCTTCGTCAACCTGCTCGACATGGCCACGGTGTGGACGCCGTCGGCCACCGAGGGGGTCTTCGAGGGTCGCGGCCGCACGACGGGCACGCTGGCGTGGAGCGCGACGCGCGTGGACCTGGTGTTCGGCTCGAACTCCCAGCTGCGCGCGATCGCCGAGGTCTACGCGAGCGACGACGGCGGCGAGAAGTTCGTCGACGACTTCGTGGCCGCGTGGGACAAGGTGATGAACCTCGACCGCTTCGACCTGGACTGATCAGGCGAAGCGAACGACGCAGGCGATGCCGGCGACCAGGCTGTAGACGCCGAAGGGCGTCAGCGTCTTGGTCGTGAAGTAGCGGGTGAGGAAACTCACCGACACGTAGGCGCCGAGCCCGGCGCACAGCGTGGCCACGAGCGTCTGGTAGCGCACGCCGTCACCCAGGGGACCCATGAGGTCGGGGAGCTTGAGCACGCCGGCGGCCAGGATGACCGGGGTCGCCAGGAGGAAGGAGAAGTTCGCCGCGTCCTCGTGGTCGAGGCCCCCCATCAGCCCGGCGACCATGGAGGACCCGGCGCGCGAGATGCCCGCGAAGAGGGCGAGGATCTGCGAGCAGCCCACGGCGAGGGCCATCGGGACGCTCATCTCGCCCAGGCTGAGGCGCTCGACGTGGCGCCCCCGTCCCCGGCGCAGGCGCTCGCCGAAGAGCAGGATCACGCCGTTGATGGTGAGGAAGATCGCCGCGGCCAGGGGCTTGGCGAAGAGGACGCGGAACTTGTGCTCGAAGACGAGCCCCGTGAGGCCCACCGGGATGGTCGCGACGACCAGGAGGAAGAGCAGCCGGTAGTCGGCGTCGACGCTCGGGTCCGAGAGGCGCCAGAGCGACGCGACGCCGCGCTCGGGCACGCGCCTCACCTGGCGGCCCAGGCCCAGCAAGAGCGTGGCCCACTTCGCGCGGTAGTAGACGATGAGGGCCACCGCGGTGCCGACGTGCAGACCCACGATGAAGGCGAGGAAGAACGACTCGGACTTGTCCTGGCTGTTGACCAGGTTGTGCCACCCCAGCAGCGCCGGCACGAGGACGCCGTGGCCGAGGCTCGAGATCGGGAAGAGCTCGGTGACGCCCTGGAGCAGCCCCATGACCACCGCCTGGAAGTACGTGATCGCGGCGTGCACGTGACAACGCTAAACCACGACGGGACGCCCCCCGGTCGCACGTGCGTCAGACTGGGGAGGTGAGGTACCTCACCGTCGTGCGCCACGCCGAGTCCACGCCCGCGACGCCGGGCCAGGCGGACTTCGACCGGCGCTTGAGCGAGCGCGGGCGCGCCCAGTGCGCCTCGCTGCGCGAGTGGGCGAGCGACCGCGAGGAACTCGGCGCCTACGGGCCGGTCACCGCCCTGGTCAGCGCCGCGGCGCGCACCCTCGAGACCTACCGGCGCGCCTTCGAGGGCCTGGACTTCGCCGGCGCCGTGCACACGAGCGAGCTGATCTACAACGGCCGGCGCGACGTGACCGGCGAGGACCTGCTGATCGACCTGGCGGCCGTCGACCCGGTGACCACGTCGCTGCTGGTCGTGGGCCACAACCCCACGGTGCTCGAGCTGGTGTGCGCCATCGGCGCGCGCCTGCCCGGAAAGCTGCGCCGCGGCCGCTTCCCCACGGGCGCGGCGTACGTGCTCGAGCTGCCCGACGACCGCCCGGTGGGGCTGAGCTCCTACGAGGTGGTCGCCAAGTTCGTCCCGGAGGTCTAGAGGGACCGCAGGATCGCCGCGTCGCCCTGGCCGCCGCCGCCGCACAGGGCGACCGCGGCCACGCCGCCGCCGCGCCGGCGCAGCGCGCCGAGCGCGGTGATCGCCAGGCGCGTGCCCGACATCCCGATGGGGTGGCCCAGCGCGATGGCCCCGCCGTTGACGTTGACCTTGGCCTCGTCCAGGCCCAGGTCGTCCATCGACGCCAGGCCCACCGCGGCGAAGGCCTCGTTGATCTCGTAGAGGTCCATCGCGTCGGGCTCCAACCCGGCGCGCTGGGCGGCCTGGCGGATCGCGTTGGAGGGCTGGGTGAGCAGCGACGCGTCGGGACCGGCCACCTGGCCGTAGCCGAGGATCTCGCCGATCGGGTCCAGGCCCAGCGCCTCGGCGCGCTCGGCGGACATCACGAGCACCGCGGCGCCGCCGTCGGAGATCTGCGACGCGTTGCCCGCGGTGACCGTGCCCGCCGGGTCGAAGGCCGGGCGCAGCGCGGCGAGGGACTCGGCCGTCGTGTCGGCGCGCACGCCCTCGTCGGAGCGCACGGGCACGGGGTCGCCCCTGCGCTGGGGCACGGCGACGGTGACGATCTCCTCGTCGAAGCGGCCCGCGGCGATCGCCGCGGCGGCGAGCTGGTGGCTGCGCGCGGCGAATTCGTCCTGGCGCGCCCGGGTGACGCGCCCGTCGTTGTGGCGCTCGGTGGACAGGCCCATCGCGCAGTGGTCGAACGCGCAGAACAGTCCGTCGTACATCATCGAGTCGACGACGCTCTGGTCGCCCAGCCGGTAGCCGGCGCGCGCGCCGGGCAGCAGGTAGGGCGCCTGGGTCATCGACTCCATGCCCCCGGCGACGATGACCTCGGCCTCGCCCGCGCGTACCATCAGGTCGGCCAGGTGGATGGTCTGGAGCCCCGACAGGCAGACCTTGTTGATCGTCGTCGCGTGCACGCTCATAGGGATCCCCGCGATCACCGCCGCCTGGCGGGCCGTGATCTGGCCCTGGCCGGCCTGGAGGACCTGGCCCATCAGCACCGCGTCGACGCTGGCGGGGTCCACGCCGGTGCGCTCGAGGACGCCGCGGATCGCGGCGCCGCCCAGGTCCATCGCGGTGAGGCCCGCGAACTGACCGGAGAGCTTGCCGATGGCGGTGCGGCTCCCGGCGACGATGACGCTGCGTGACATGACTCCTCCGATTCGTCGAGGCGACTTCAGGATAGACGTCGGCCGTCGAGGCTCCGGTCGTCGTCGCGACGGCCGTTATCCTCGAGCACGTGAGTGAGATCCTCGACGCCGTGCGCGCGGGCGCCGCGCCGGAGGAACTGGCGGCGACGCCGGTGCCCGCCACGACCCGCGCGGCCTTCGTGCGCCGCGACGAGACCACGATGTTCGACGGCCTGGCCTCCAAGGACAAGGACCCGCGCGCGAGCCTGCACGTCGACGAGGTCGCCGTTCCCGAGCTCGCCCCCGACGAGGCCTACGTCGTCGTCATGGCGTCGTCGATCAACTTCAACACGGTGTGGACGAGCATCTTCGAGCCCCTGCCCACCTTCGGGTTCCTCGACCGCCTGGGACGCGAGTCCTACTGGGGGGCGCGCCACGCGCGGGACTACCACGTCGTGGGCTCGGACGCCGCCGGGGTCGTCGTGCGCGTGGGGTCCGCGGTGCGCAACTGGAAGGTCGGCGACGAGGTCACGGTGCACTGCAACCACGTCGACGACCAGGACCCCAGCGCGCACGACGACTCGATGCTGGCGGCGAACCAGCGCATCTGGGGGTTCGAGACCAACTTCGGGGGCCTGGCCGACATCTGCGTGGTCAAGGCCAACCAGCTGATGCCCAAGCCCGCCCACCTCACCTGGGAGGAGGCGGCGGTCAACGCGCTGTGCAACTCGACCGCGTACCGCATGCTGGTGTCGCGCAACGGCGCCGCCATCGCCCAGGGCCAGAAGGTGCTGATCTGGGGGGCGTCGGGGGGCATCGGGTCCTTCGCGGTCCAGCACGTGCTCAACTCCGGCGGCACGCCCATCGGCGTCGTGTCCTCGGCCAACAAGGTCGACACCCTGCGCGAGCTGGGCTGTGAGTTCGTGATCGACCGCGCCGAGCGCGACTACCGGTTCTGGTCCGACGAGCACACCCAGGACGAGTCCGAGTGGCGCCGCCTGGGCCGCGACATCCGCGACCTGGTGGGCGAGGACCCCGACGTCGTCTTCGAGCACCCCGGGCGCTCGACCATGGGCGCGAGCGTCTTCGTCGCCAAGCGCGGCGGGGTGATCGTGACCTGCGCGGCGACGAGCGGCTACATGATCGAGTACGACAACCGCCACCTGTGGATGAAGCTCAAGACCATCAAGGGCACCCACTTCGCCAACTACCGCGAGGCGTGGGCGGCCAACCAGACGCTGATCGACGGACGCGTCGTGCCGCCGCTGTCGGCGGTCTTCGCCCTCGAGCAGGTCGGCGAGGCCACCTACGAGGTCCACCACAACCGCCACGAGGGCAAGATCGGCGTCCTGTGCGCCGCGCCGCGCGAGGGCCTCGGCGTGCGCGACGAGGCGGCGCGGGCGTCGCTGGGCAATCGCCTGACGATCTTTCGCCGCCACGACCGGGAGGCGTGAGTGCTGCTCACCGAGATCGACCACGTCGCCATCGCGGTCAAGGACCTGGACGCCGCGGTCGCCTGGTACGCCGAGGTCTTCGGCGCGACCGTCGAGCACCGCGAGCGCGTGGAGTCCGACGGCGTGGACGAGGCCCTGCTGCGCGTGGCCGACTCCTACGTGCAGCTGCTCACGCCGACGCGCGAGGACTCGCCCGTGGCCCGATTCCTCGCGCGGCGCGGCGAGGGGCTCCACCACGTGGGCTATCGCGTGAGCGACTGCGCCGCGGCGCTCGAGGCCGTGCGCGCGTCGGGGGGACGCGTCATCGACGAGGCGCCGCGTCCGGGCTCGCGCGGCACCACGGTCGCCTTCGTGCACCCGTCGTCGGCCTTCGGCACGCTGGTCGAGCTCGTCGAGGACCCGGCGCGGACGTGACGTCCGTGCCGCGGGCGGCTACTTCGCGGTAACGGCGCCGCGCACCGGCGCGCGAGCGACGCGGCGGTCGCCCTTGGCCCTGCTTCGCGGTGATGGGTAGCCTTGGCCCCCATGGAGCACTCAATGTCGGAGCGCCTGGCCCAGCTCGCCGAGCGCAAGGCCCAGGCCCGGGTCGCCGGCGGGGAGAAGGCCATCGAGCGCCACGTGGCCCGCGGCAAGATGACCGCGCGAGAGCGCATCGAGTACCTGCTCGACGAGGACTCCTTCACCGAGCTGGACATGCTGAACCGCCACGGCGCGTCGGGCATGGGCCTCGAGGACTCGCGTCCCTACACCGACGGCGTCATCACCGGCTTCGGGACGATCGACGGGCGCAAGGTCTGCGTCTACTCCCAGGACTTCACCGTCTTCGGCGGCGCCCTCGGCGAGACCCACGGCGCCAAGATCCACAAGATCATGGACCTGGCGACCTCGACCGGGCTGCCGGTGATCGGGCTCAACGACGGGGCCGGCGCTCGCATCCAAGAGGGCGTCGCCGGCCTCAACGCCTACGGCGGGATCTTCCTGCGCAACGCCCGGGCCTCGGGGGTCGTGCCCCAGGTCTCGGTGATCCTCGGGCCCTGCGCCGGGGGCGCGGTCTACTCTCCGGCCCTGACCGACTTCATCTTCATGGTCAAGGACACCAGCCACATGTTCATCACCGGACCCGACGTCGTCAAGACCGTCACCGGCGAGGACGTGACCTTAGAGGAGCTCGGCGGGGCCCAGACCCACGCGACCAAGTCGGGCGTGGCCAACTTCGTGATGCCCGACGAGAAGAGCGTGCTGGACGAGGTGCGCTACCTGCTCAGCTTCCTGCCGTCGAACAACCTCGAGGAGCCGCCGCGCATCATGACCGGCGACGACCCGAACCGGCTGTGCGAGAACCTGCGCGACCTGCTGCCGCTGTCGTCGAACCAGCCCTACGACATGAAGAAGGTCATCACGGCCGTCGTCGACGGCGGGGACTACATGGAGGTCCACGCGACCTACGCCCAGCAGATCACCTGCGGCTTCGCGCGAATCGACGGCCACACCGTGGGCGTCGTGGCCAACCAGCCCCAGATCCTGGCCGGAGTGCTCGACATCGACTCGTCCGAGAAGGCCGCGCGCTTCGTGCGCACGTGCGACGCGTTCAACGTGCCGATCGTCACCTTCGTCGACGTGCCCGGTTTCATGCCCGGCGTGGACCAGGAGTACGGGGGGATCATCCGCCACGGCGCGAAGCTGCTCTACGCGTTCTGCGAGTCGACCGTGCCGCGGATCTCGATCATCACGCGCAAGGCCTACGGCGGGGCGTACGTGGTCATGAACTCCAAGTCGATCGGCGCCGACCTGGCCTACGCGTGGCCGACCGCCGAGCTGGCGGTCATGGGCTCCTCGGGCGCGGTGGAGATCGTGCACCGCCGGGACCTGGCGGCGTCGAACGACCCGGCGTCGCTGCGCGCGTCGCTCATCGAGGACTACGAGGAGCGCTACGCGACCCCCTATGTCGCCGCCGAGCGAGGGTTCATCGACGACGTCATCGACCCCGCCGACACCCGCCGGGTGCTCAGCCGCGCGCTGGACCTGCTGCGCGGAAAGCGTGAGGACCTGCCCAAGCGCAAGCACGGGAACGTGCCGCTGTGAGCTACGGCCTGTCGCCGCGGCCCGAGCTCGGCCCCGAGGAGCTGGCCGCGCTCGTCGCCGCGGCCGAGGCGCTCCTGGCCGAGCCGGTCGTGCGCCCGGCGACGAGCGTGGCCCCGGCGTGGCGGTTCTCGGGCCGGTGGTTCGACGCGCCGCCGTTCACCAACCGTCGCCCCTACCGGCGTCACTGAGCGTCGACGAGGTCCAAGAGGTCCGAGATGATCGCGGCGAGCGCGTAGTCCTTGGGCGTGTAGACCGCGGCGACGCCCACGGCGCGCAGCGTCGCCGCGTCGGCGCTCGACACGATGCCCCCCACGACCACCGGGGCGCTGACGCCGCCCGCGGCCAGGAGCTCGACGACGCGCGGGACGATCGACAGGTGCGAGCCCGAGAGGATCGAGATGCCCACGACGTCGACGTCCTCGTCGCGCGCCGCGGCGACGATCTCCTCGGGCGACAGCCGGATGCCGGGGTAGACGACCTCGAAGCCCGCGTCGCGCGCGGCCACGGCGATCTGCTCGGCGCCGTTGGAGTGGCCGTCGAGGCCGGGCTTGGCCACCAGCAGCCGCGGCGGGGCGCCGCGGCGCTGCGCGATGGCCCGGCTGCGCGCGACCAGCTCGGCGAACACCGGTCCGCGCACGCCGGCGCCCGCGCGCACGCCGGTGGGTGCCCGGTAGTCGCCGAACACCTCGCGCAGGGCGTCGGTCCACTCGCCGGTCGTGCCGCCGGCGCGCGCCAGCGCCAGGGTCGCGTCCATGATGTTGTCGGACGCGTCGGCGCTGGCCGCGCAGCGGCGCAGCTCGGCCAGCGCGCGTTCGACCTCGGCCCGGTCGCGCCCGGCCCTCCACGCGACCACGTCGGCGGCCAGGTCGCGCTCGACCGCCGGGTCCACGGTGAGGACCGCGTCGGCGCCGACGTCCGAGGTCAGCGGGCTCGGCGCCGTCTCGGTGAAGCGGTTGACCCCGACCACGACCTGCTCGCCGGACTCGATGCGGCTGACGCGGCGAGCCTGGCTGGCCACGAGGCGTGACTTGAGCTCCTCGATCGCGGCGAAGGCGCCCCCGAGCGCGAGCACGTCGTCGAGCTCGGCGCGCGCGCCTTCGGCGAGGTCGTGCACGAGGGCCTCCATCACCACGGAGCCCGCGAAGAGGTCCGGGTACTCGAGCAGGTCGGTCTCGTAGGCGAGGACCTGCTGGGCCCGCAGGCTCCACTGCTGGTCCCACGGGCGCGGCAGGCCGAGCGCCTCGTTCCACGCCGGCAGCTGGATGGCCCGGGCCCGCGCGTCCGCCGACAGGGTGACCCCGAGCATCTCGAGGACGATGCGCGTGACGTTGTTCTCGGGCTGCTGCTCGGTCAACCCGAGGGAGTTCACCTGGACGCCGTAGCGGAAGCGTCGCAGGGTGGGGTCCTCGACGCCGTAGCGGGTGCGGCAGATCTCGTCCCACAGGGCGGTGAAGGCGCGGACCTTGGCGACCTCCTCGACGAAGCGCACCCCGGCGTTGAGGAAGAAGGAGATGCGCCCGACGACCTGGGGCAGGCGCGCCGCGTCGACCTTGCCCGAGTCGCGCACGGCGTCGAGCACGTCGATCGCGGTCGCCAGGGCGTAGGCGACCTCCTGGACCGGGGTGGCCCCGGCCTCTTGGAGGTGGTAGCTGCACACGTTGATCGGGTTCCAGTTGGGCGCGTGCTCGAGCGCGAAGGCGATCATGTCGACGATGAGGCGCCGTGACGGCTCGGGCGCGAAGACGTAGGTGCCGCGGCTCAGGTACTCCTTGACGATGTCGTTCTGGGTCGTGCCGGCGAGGCGCGACCAGTCCGCGCCCTGCTCCTCGGCGAGCACCAGGTAGAGCGCCCAGACCCACGCGGCGGTGGCGTTGATCGTCATCGACGTGTTCATCTCGGCCAGGGGGATGCCGTCGAAGAGCTGGCGCAGGTGCCCCAGGTGCGCGACCGGCACGCCGACGCGGCCGACCTCGCCGGCGGCCTCGGGCGCGTCGGGGTCGTACCCGGTCTGGGTCGGCAGGTCGAAGGCCACGCTGAGCCCGGTCTGGCCCTTGGCGAGGTTGGCGCGGTACAGGGCGTTGGAGGCCACCGCGCTCGAGTGCCCCGAGTAGGTCCGCATCACCCAGGGGGTGGACGATGGCGCCACGGCGACCTCCGGTCCGCTACCGCTGGTAATCGTAGAAGCCGGAGCCCGACTTGCGTCCGAGCTGTCCGGCGCTGACCATGCGGCGCAGCAGGGGGCGCGGCGCGAGGTGGTGGTCGCCGAACTCCGCGTGCAGCGCGTCCAGGATCGCGACGGCGACGTCCAGTCCCACCAGGTCCAGCAGCGCGAAGGGCCCCATGGGGAATCCGCACCCGCCCTTCATCGCCGCGTCGATCCCCTCCTTCGAGGCGACGTCCTGCTCGAGCAGCCGCACGGCGTTGTTCAGGTACGGGAAGAGGAGGGCGTTGACGACGAAGCCCGCCTGGTCCTTGACGACGACGGGCTCCTTGCCACACGCGCGCGCGAAGGACACCACCGACTCGATGGTGTCGTCGCTCGCGCTCAGCGGGCGGACCACCTCGACCAGGGGCATCACGGTGGCGGGGTTGAAGAAGTGAAACCCGCAGACGCGCTCGGGCCGCGACGTCCCCATCGCCAGGTCGATCACGGACAGGGTCGACGTGTTGGTCGCCAGGACCGCGCCGGCGGGGAGGATGAGGTCGAGCTCCTCGAAGAGCTCGCGCTTCACCGACATCTCCTCGACCACCGACTCGATCACGAGGTCGCACGCGGCCAGGTCGCCCAGTCGGGTCGTCGTGGTCACGCGCGAGCGCACGGAGTCCGCGTCGGCCGGCGTGCGCTTCTCCTTGGCGACCTCGCGCGCGAGCGAGCGCTCCAGGCCCGTCAGCAGGTCCTCGGCGCTGGACTGGGACCGGCTGCGCACGATCACCGACGCCCCCGCGTTGGCGCAGACCTCGGCGATGCCGCTCGCCATCACGCCCGACCCGACGATGCCGACTCTCTGGAATCTCATCTCGGCACCTTACTGGTCACGGGTGAGGGGTCCCGGTGCGAGACTTCGCCCGTGGAGCGCACGACACTGGCGGTCGGCTCACTCGGCGCCGCGCGCGAGGTCCTGCTCGCAGGAGAGGTCGGCGTGGCGCGCGACGCCGACGTCGTCGTCGTGCCCACCGCCGCGGCGTTCACCGGCGCCGCGCCGGCGGCCGTCGCCGCCGCCGAAGCCCTCAGCGACCTGGACGCACGCGTCGAGGCGGTCATGGTCACGGACCGGGCCGGCGCGGCCGAGCCGTACTTCGCCCAGCGCGTCGCCGCGGCCGACGTGGTCGTGCTCTGCGACGGGTCGGCGCTGCACGCGCGCAGCGTGTGGCGCGACACGCCCGTGGGAGCGGCGATCGACGCGGCGCGCCTCGTGCTGGCCGTAGGGTCGGTGGCCTCGGTGCTGGGCGACGTCATGGTCGACCCGCGCGGGGGTGCCCCGACGACCGGGTTGGGGTATCGGCCGGGTCCGGTCCTGTGCGCGCCGGCGTCGGCCGAGCAACTCTCGCGCACGCGCTCTCTCCTGGGTGGCGCCGTGACCCTCGTCGTGCTGGGCCCCGGCGGCGCGGTCGTGGGCGTCGACGGCGTCTGGCGGGTGCTGCGCGACGACCTCGTCATCACGCGCGGCGACGCGGCGGCGACCCTCTAGGCGTCCGCCTCGGTGATCGTCACGGACTCGATCGTGACGTCCTCGCGGGGGCGTCCCGACGCGCTGCCGAGGTCATTGATCGCGGCGACGACGTCCAGCCCGCGCACGACCTTGCCGAAGAGCGAGTACAGCGGGGGCAGGCGCACGCCGTCGGGGCCCGAGATCACGAAGAACTGGCTGCCGTTGGTGTGCGGCCCGGCGTTGGCCATCGCCAGCGAGCCCACCTCGTAGCGCCCGGGCTTGGGCAGCTCGTCGTCGAAGCGGTAGCCCGGGCCACCCGTGCCGGTGCCCGTCGGGTCGCCACCCTGGAGGACGAAGCCGGGGATGATCCGGTGGAACACGATGCCGTCGAAGTAGTGGAAGCGTGCCAGGAACACGAAGCTGTTGACCGCGGTCGGCGCGGCCAGCGGGTCCAGGGCGATCTCCATCGTGCCCTTGGACGTGACCATCGTCGCGCCGTAGCGCTTGGCCGGGTCGATGACCATCGGCGGCGCGGCGTCAAAGCGTCGCCGCTGCTCGCTGGTGCCGTCGGCGTTGGGGACGTCGGCCACGATCAGGGCCCGCTGATCGTGACGCTGATCATGCGCTGGACGACGAGCGGCGTGCCGCTGGCGGACCCCTCGGAGTTGATCTTCTTGAGCACGTCCTGGCCGCTGATGACCTGGCCGAACAGCGAGTAGCTGGCGGACAGGGACTCGCCCGAGGGGCCGGTGACGATGAAGAACTGGCTGCCGCCCGAGTTGGCCTGGCCCGAGACGTTGGCCATCGCCACCGAGTAGAGCGGGTAGGTCGGGCTGCCCGTCTTGGGGAACTCGTCGGGGATCGTGTAGCCGGGCCCGCCGCTCCCGGTACCGGTCGGGTCGCCGCCCTGGATGACGAAGCCCGTGATGACGCGGTGGAAGATCACGCAGTTGAAGTACTTGTGGCGCGCCAGGAAGATGAAGTTGTTCACCGTGCGCAGCGCGAGGTTGGGCTCGAGCTTGATCACGAACGTGCCGGCGGTGGTCACGACGGTCGCGTTGTAGGACTGGTTCGCGGTGATCGACAGGTTGGGCTGGAAGCTCCACTTGAGCGTGTTGACGCGCGTGTAGGGGTTCGCCGGGCACCCGGCGCGCACCGCGGCGGCGTTCGCGTTGATCTGGGCGGTCTGGTCCGCCTTGGGGAGCGTCGTCGTCGTGGTGGTGGTGCTCGGGACCGTGGTCGACGTCGTGGTGGTGGTCGCCGGGGTCTTGGACCCCGAGAAGAGCAGCGCCGCCGATCCGACGACGACCGCGGCGACGATGCCCACGATGACGCCGCGGCGGATGGCGCGTCGGCGCTTCGCCTCGCGCTGCATCCGGTCGAGCTTCTCTCGGCGCGCGGCCTTCTGTCGTTCCCGTTTGGTCGTGGCCATGGCAGACAAGACTAGTGGCCCACCGAAAACCCTTTTGTTCGTCCGGTAGTTTGGACGCCATGGCGCTCATCGTTCAGAAGTACGGTGGCACCTCGGTCGGCGACGCCGAACGGATCCGCGAGGTCGCCGACCACGTCGCGCGGACCCGGGCCTCCGGGTCCGAGGTCGTGGTCGTCGTCTCGGCGATGGGCAAGTTCACCGACGACCTGATCCGACTGGCGGCCGACGTCTCGCCGACGCGCCCTCCGCGCGAGCTGGACATGCTCCTCACCGCCGGTGAGCGGATCTCGATGGCGCTCGTGTGCATGGCCCTGGCTGACCGCGGCGTGGGCTCGGCGTCCTTCACCGGGTCCCAGGCGGGGATCATCACCGACACCGACCACACCCGTGCCAAGATCCTCGAGATCCGTCCCGACCGCGTCCGCGAGGCCCTCGACGCGGGGCTCGTGCCGGTGGTCGCGGGGTTCCAGGGCGTGTCCACCGAGCGCGACATCACGACCCTGGGGCGCGGCGGCTCGGACGTCACCGCGGTGGCCCTGGCCGCATCCTTGAAGGCCGACGTCTGCGAGATCTACACCGACGTCACCGGGGTCTTCTCGGCGGACCCGCGCGTGGACGCCAAGGCGCGGCGCCTGGCGCACGTCTCCTTCGACGAGATGATGGAGATGGCCGCCACGGGCGGGCGCGTCCTCATGCTGCGCTCGGTCGAGTTCGCGCGCCGTCACGGCGTGCCGCTGCACGTGCGGTCGGGCTTCACCTGGGAGCCCGGCACCTGGATTGTGGAGGAGGACCCCACCATGGAACAAGCCGTCGTCACGGCCGTCACCGACGACACCTCGGAGGCGAAGCTCACGGTCGCGGGGGTCCCGGACCGGCCCGGCATCGCGGCGCGGCTCTTCCGCGAGCTCGCGAACCGCGGCATCAACGTCGACATGATCGTCCAGAACACCGGCGCCAACGGCCTGACCGACATCTCCTTCACGGTCGTCAAGACCGACCTCACCGCGGCGCGCGTGGCGTGCGACGCGGTGCGCGACGAGATCGGCGCGTCGACGGTCACCAGTGACGACGACATCGGTCGGGTGTCGCTCGTCGGCGCGGGCATGAAGTCCAGCCCGGGCGTCACCGCGCTGATGTTCGAGACGCTGTCCGAGAGCGGGATCAACATCGAGATGATCTCGACGAGCTCGATCCGCATCTCGTGTGTCGTGCGTGCCGACGCGGTGGCCGACGCGGTGCGCGCCCTGCACACGGCCTTCGGGCTCGACGGGGACTAGCCCTAGACTCACCCCATGCGCGTCGCCGTCGTCGGAGCCACGGGCCAGGTCGGCGCGGTCATGCGCGCGATCCTCGCCGAGCGCGACTTCCCGGCCGAGCAGATGCGCTTCATCGCGTCGACGCGGTCGGCCGGGACGACCCTGGACTGGCGCGGGAGCGCCGTCGAGGTCGAGGACGGCGCGACCGCTGACTTCTCCGGCATCGACGTGGCGCTGATGTCCTCGGGGGCGACGTCCTCGCGCGACCTCTCCCCGCGACTGGCCGCCGCGGGCGCCGTCGTGATCGACAACTCCTCGGCGTGGCGCATGGATCCCGAGGTGCCGCTCGTCGTCGCCGGGGTCAACGACCACGCGGTCAACTGCCGGCCCAAGGGGATCATCGCCAACCCCAACTGCACGACCATGGCGGCGATGCCGGTGATGAAGCCGCTGCACGTCGCCGCCGGGCTGCGGTCGATGGTGGTCTCGACCTACCAGGCCGTCAGCGGCGCGGGCCGCGAGGGGGTCGACGAGCTCGCACTCCAGCTCGAGGCGGCGCGCGACCTGGACGTGCGCGCGCTCACCTTCGACGGCTCGGCGCTCGCGCGTGGCCCGGGCGTCAAGTTCCCCGAGACGATCGCGTTCAACGTCGTGCCCCTCGCCGGGTCCCTGGTCGGTGACGGCTCCTTCGAGACCAACGAGGAGAAGAAGCTGCGCGACGAGAGCCGCAAGATCCTCGAGATCCCCGACCTCGTCGTGGACCCCACGTGCGTGCGGGTGCCGGTCTTCACCGGGCACTCGCTCTCGATCACCGCGGGATTCTCACGGGCCTTCTCACCCGAGGAGGCGACCGCCGTGCTCGAAGGGTCGCCCGGCGTGGTCGTGACGGAGCTGCCCACGCCGCGCCTCGGCGCGGGTCGGGACCCCGCCTACGTGGGCCGGATCCGGCGCGCCGACGCCGTCGCGAACGGACTGTCTCTCTTCGTCACCGCGGACAACCTGCGCCTGGGCGCGGCGCTCAACGCGGTCCGGATCGCCGAACTGCTGCTCGCGTCGCGCTAGTCGCCGCCGTCGCGCCCGACCTGGCGGCGCGCGAGGTTGACGCAGTGGTCGCCGAAGCGCTCGTAGAACCGCGCGAGGAGCGCGAGCTCGACGGCGACGGGAAGGGCCATCGAGCCTGAGGTCAGCTCGGCGGTCAGCGCCACGTGCAGGTCGTCGAGCTCGTCGTCGATGTCCTCGATCGCCCCGTCCGCCTCAGCCTTGCCGTCGACGATCACGTCGGTCGCCTCGCGCCAGATGGTCGACGCCACCTCGCCCATCCGTTCGATGAGGCCCCGGCTGCGCGGGGACATCTCGTGGCCCAGTCCGCGCGCGGCGCGGCGCGCGATGTGCTCGGCGAGGTCGCCGTTGCGCTCGACCTCGGGCAGGATGCGCAGCAGGGTCAGCAGCGTGCGCCGCGACTCGAGCGACAGGCCCGGGTTCTCCAGCAGCTCGGTCTCGGCGGTCGCCACCATGCCGTCGACCATGGCGTCGATCGTGACGTCCTGCTCGACGACGCGCTTGGCGAGCTCGCGGTCGCCGGCGAGCAGCGCGTGCGTCGCCTCGGCGATGGCCTCGCCGACGAGGGCGAAGAGCCGCACGATGCGCTGGTGCCACTCCGCGTCCAGCCCGGCGTCCACCGGCGCGGGCGCGTCGTGCGCGTGGCCGAGGGAGAACAGACGATGCACGGCGACAGGCTACCGGGGTGTCGCATCCGTTCTCTAGGGTGGGCGCAAAGGAGGGACATGGGCGTGGCGCTGGGTGTGGTGGGCGGCGTCGTCTTCGGCGCGCTCGTGACCTGGATCGTGGCGGCGCGCCGCGCCCAGGGCCTGCGAGACGGCGTCGCGGTGGCTCAGCGGGACCTCGCGGTGCGCGACTCCCAGCTCTCCGACGCCCTCGACACGCTGGCGCGCGAGCGCGAGGACCGGGCGCGCGAGCGCGAAGAGGTCGACGTGCACTTAGAGAGCGTGTCGAACCGCGTCCTGGGCAAGACCGTCGAGGACCTGCACCGGACCCAGACCGCTGCGCAGCAGGAACGCGACGCCCGACTCGACGAGAAGCTGCGACCGCTCGAAATGCTGCTCGCGGAGTACAAGCTCAAGCTCGACAAGTTCAACGAGGACCACACCGGGGCGATGATCGACGTGCGCAACCAGACCGGCCAGCTGCTCACGGAGACCCAGCGCTTCAACCAGCTCTTGGGCCGCAGCGACCACCGGGGACGATGGGGCGAGGTCCAGCTGGCCAACGTCCTCGAGCAGTCGGGTCTTCGGCCGTCTACTGACTTCGAGCTCCAGGTGACGAGCACGACCGAGGACGGAAGGGGTCAGCGCCCCGACTGCGTCGTCAAGCTCCCCAACGGCACGCAACTCGCGGTGGACGCGAAGTTCCCCTTCGACCGGTTCGAGGAGGCGATGGCCGCCGAGGGCGCCGACGAGCGCCGGCGCCTCTATGAAGCCCACGCCGCCGACCTGCGCGGTCACGTCAAGAAGCTCGGCGACAAGGCCTACTGGGAGGCCGTACGTCCCGCCCCCGAGTTCGTCGTGTGCTTCGTGCCCAGCGACGCGGCCATCTCCGCGGCGTTCGAGCACGACCCTGGGCTCCAGGAGTACGCGGCCAAGGAGCGGGTCCTCATCGCCGGTCCCACGAATCTGCTGTCGCTGCTGTGGACGGTGGCGATGGTCGTGCGCCAAGAGCACGCCCGCGTGAACGCCGAGCAGATCCTCTCGCTGGCCTCGGAGCTCTACGACCGCATATCCAAGGTCGCCGAGCCCACGGCGCGCGTCGGCAAGGCACTCAACGACGCGGTGCGCCAGTACAACTCGATGGTGGCGTCCTTCGAGTCTCGCCTCATCGTCACCGCCAACAAGGTCCGCGGCCTCGGGGGGGCGCCCGGCACCAAGTCGGCGCCCGCGCTAGGTCCGGTCAACGAGCTGACCGTGCCGCTGAACGACGCCAAGTGGGGCACCGACGACGACGCGCCTCGCGACGAGGGGGCCTTCGAGATCCTGGACCTGGAGGGTGACGAAGAGCCGTAGGAGCCGGCGCACCCGTCGGAGTAACTTCACTCCGTGGCCCGAACCCGCGCGCAGCGTCGGCGATCGAACCTGCTGATCGCGGTCGCGCTGGTCGCCACGCTGGTGATCCTCCTCTTTGCGCGCGACATCAACCGCGCGGCCCACGCGACCAACTCCATCGAGAGCAGCGAGAACCGGAGCTTCGCGAGCCTCGCCGACGACCTCCTGGCCTCCGAGGCCAGCTTCGGGTTCCACCTCGGGTACCTGCTGGCCCACGGCGCGACGCTGTCGCGGCCGGTCTTCGCCGCGCGACTGGACCAGCTGGCGCGGGTGCTGCCCACCTGGACGAGCGACGCCCAGCTGCTGCGCCACCCGGGCCTCGCCCACGGCGTCAACTCCACCCTGGTCGACCTGACCAACGAGCGCGTCGCGGACTACCAGGTCGTGCTGGCCACGACCGCCGGCGCGCTGCGCCTGCCCTGGACGACCCCGAGCCCGAGTGGCGTGACGTCGGTCGCGGCGCGTTCGTCGCTGCTGGCGAGCGACCGCCAGTGGGGCGCCACGCGCGGCGACCTCGTCCACGAACCGGGGGCCGTGCACCTGTCGGCGACGTCCACGCCGTCGCCGGTCGTGACCCTTCCGACCACGCTGGAGACCCTGGCCGCGGCGCCCTCGCTGCGCCTCGTGCGCGGCGTCACGATCAGCGCCGTCGCCGTGACGCCCGCGCCCCTGCCCGCACCGGTCGGGCGCATCGTGTTGCCGCCGGTGGACCACTTCCACCTCGGGGTCTCGGTGACCAACACCGCCTTCGCGCTGCAGCCGGTGACCTTCCGCGTGACGCTGACCCCGCTGAGCGGGTCGCTCGCCGCGCCCCAGACCCAGACGATGACCGTCACTCTCGGGCCCCTGAGGTCCTTCGCCTTCGTGCCCTCGCTGTTCGCGACGGTGCCCGGCGAGCACGCGCGCCTGGTCGTGAGCGTGTCGGCCCCGGCGAGCGCCGCGGCGCCGGCGCGCCAGCGCACGTACCGGGTCGTCCTCTCGCCCGGGGGCGGCTAGGCCGGCGAGAGGTTACTGACGGGTTGGCATAGTGTGGGATTGCTCCCTATGTGCAAGTGAGGCATCGTGACGGACTCCATAACTGTGACCGACAACCGGAGCGGAGAGTCCCTGGAGATCCCCATCATCCACGGCGGCGTCGCCGCGCACGAGTTCTCCAAGGTCGTCCCCGGCGTGTGGTTCTACGACCCGGGGTTCATGGCCACCGCGGCCGCTGAGTCGTCGATCACCTACCTGGACGGCGACGCGGGGATCCTGCGCTACCGGGGCTACCCGATCGAGCAGCTCGCCGAGCACTCGACCTACCTCGAGGTCGCCTACCTGCTGCTCTACGGCGAGCTACCCACCGCCGAGCAGGCGTTGGAGTGGGAGCGCGAGGTCACGTACCACACGTACATCCACGAGAACGTGCGCAAGCGCTTCTTGGAGGGCTTCAACTACGACGCGCACCCGATGGGGATGCTGGTGTCGGCCATCGCGGCGCTGTCGACCTACTACAAGGAGGCCAAGGACCTCGGCGACGCCGAGAACCTCCACCGCCAGATCGTGCGCCTGATCGCCAAGATGCCCACGCTCGCCGCGGCGTGCCACCGCTTCTCGGTGGGGATGCCCTTCGTCTACCCGGACAACTCGCTGGGCTACACCCAGAACTTCCTGTCCATGATGTGGAAGGTCGCCGAGCCGCGCTACGCCGCCGACCCGATCCTCAGCCGGGCCCTCGAGGTCCTGTTCATCCTGCACGCCGACCACGAGCAGAACTGCGGGACGACCGCGATGCGAACGGTGGCCTCCAGCCACGGCGACCCCTACGTGGCGACCGCCGCGGCGACCGCCGCGCTCTACGGGCCGCGTCACGGCGGGGCCAACGAGGCCGTGCTCAAGATGCTGGCCAAGATCGGGTCGATCGAGAACGTCCCGGCGTTCATCGAGACCGTCAAGCAGGGTCACACGCGCCTCGAGGGGTTCGGCCACCGCGTCTACAAGAACTTCGACCCGCGCGCGACGATCATCAAGAAGACGGCCGACGAGGTCTTCACCGTCACCGGCAAGAACCCGCTGCTGGACATCGCGCTCAAGCTCGAGGAGATCGCGCTGGGAGACGACTACTTCATCTCGCGCAAGCTCTACCCCAACGTCGACTTCTACTCCGGGCTCATCTACCAGGCGATGGGGTTCCCGCCCGAGATGTTCACGGTCCTCTTCGCGATCCCGCGCACGTCGGGGTGGTTGTCGCACTTCAAGGAGCTGCTCGACCAGGACCTCAAGATCGCCCGGCCCCGCCAGCTCTACGTGGGACCCGAGGCGCGCGACTACGTGCCGATGACCCAGCGCGGCTAGGCGTTCGCCGCGGCCGTGATCTGCGCGGCGTGGTCGCGCGCGTGGCGGGTGTAGATCTCGATCCACTGGGCGACGCTGTAGCGCCCGAACTGGGTGTGCTCGCCCCCGCGCGCCAGGTCCGCGTCGCTGAGGCGCGCCAGCACCTCGGTGTTGGCGCCGCGAAGCGCGGCGACGAGCGCCAGCGAGTGCTCGACGGGCCGCTGCGCGTAGCCGAGCACGGGGCTCGCCGCGAAGGCGGCCTCGTCGAGGGCCAGGATGGTCGTGCCCTCGGGGCCGACCAGCAGGCGGCGCAGGCGCAGATAGGACTCGGCCTCGGCGTCGGCCAGGTGGTGCAGGATCTGGCGCGTCGACCACTCGCCGCGCGGGTGCCGGTCGAGCGCGTCGGCGCGAACCGCGCGCGCCGCGGCGAGCAGCTCATCGGTCGCGCGGCGGTACTGGGCGACAGCGTCGGCGAGTTCCATGGATCCCTCTCTCACTCGGGCTTGCGCTTGGCGGGATCGACGACGCGCGTGAGTCCCTCCTGGACCAGGGACACGCACAGCTCACCGGCCTGATTGAAGAGGAACCCGCGGGCCAGCCCGCGCGCGCCGTGGGCGATGGGCGAGTCGGTGTCGTAGAGGAGCCACTGGTCGGCGCGCACCGGGCGGTGGAACCACATGCAGTGGTCCAGGCTCGCACCCATGAAGGACCCGTCGTCCCAGCGCACGTGGTGCGGGGCGAGGATCGCGTCGAAGAGGCTCATGTCGCTCGCGTAGGTGATCACGGCCGCCTGGAGCAGCTGGTCGTCGCTCAGCCGGCCGTCCGCGCGGATCCACAGCCGCTGGCGCGGCTCGCGGTCGCGGTTCGGGCTCCAGGGCAGCTCGCCCAGGAAGCGTTGGTCGATGGGGTGCATCCGCTTGAACCACTCGTCGACGTCGCCCCACTCGTCGCGCACGCGCTCATAGAGCGGCGCCACGGTCTCGGGCCCCGCGACCTCGGGCATCTCGATCTGGTGCTCGAGGCTCTCCTCGTCGTTGTGGAAGCTCGCCTGCATGTTGTAGATCGCGCGCCCGTGCTGGACGGCCACGACGCGCCTCGTCGTGAAGCTCTGGCCGTCGCGGATCCGGTCGACCTCGTAGAGGATCGGCGTCGTGGGGTCGCCGGGGCGCAGGAAGTACGAGTGCAGCGAGTGCACGCGCCGGCCCTCGACGGTGCGCCCGGCCGCCGTGAGCGCCTGGGCCGCGACCTGGCCGCCGAAGGTGCGCTGGCGCTCCTCGGCCGGGTGGCGTCCCCGGTAGACGTTGACCTCGATCGTCTCGAGGTCGAGCAGTTCCACCAGGTTGTCGAGGGCTTCGGACATGAACCATTGTGGCATGGGGACCCGAAAGCCCGGCCGGGGAGGGGTAGACTCGGCCAATGCCGTCGCTGCTCAAGCGGTTCCTCGCGTGGTCACACACCCACGAGGGCCGCAAGGTCATCCGCTTCACGTCGGTGTCGGCCATCTCGACCGTGGTGTCGTTCAGCTCGATCTCGATCTTCTACGGATTCCACATCATCAAGGGCGTCATCTGGGCGACCGTCGCCGGCAACCTCGTCGCGACGCTCCCCTCCTACTACCTGAACCGCAGCTGGACCTGGGGCAAGCACGGTCGCAGCCACTTCATGAAGGAGATCGTCCCCTTCTGGACGATGTCGGCGATCGGCATCGGGGTGTCGGTGCTCGGGGCGACCTGGGCGCGCTACGAGGTGCACCACCACCACTGGGCCCACATCCTCAACACGTTCATCGTCTCGGGGACCAACGTGGTGAGCTTCGGGCTCTTCTGGGTCCTCAAGCTGATCGTCTTTAACCGGATCTTCCGGGTCCACCCCCTCGAGGCGATGGACGAGCACCTGAGCGCCGAGGAGAAGGCCGCCGCTAGTCGCGGAAGTTCGTGAACTGCAGGGGGACCGCCAGGTCGGCCCCCTTCAGGGCGGCGATCGCGGACTGAAGGTCGTCGCGCTGCTTGCCCGAGACGCGCACCTGGTCGCCCTGGACCGAGGAGCTCAGGCTCTTGACGCCCATGTCCTTGATGATCCTGTTGATCTGCTTGCCGACCTCCTGGGAGATGCCCGCTCGAAGGCCCACCTTCTGGCGCGCGGCGCCGTGGCTGGCCTGCTCGACCTTGCCCGGGTCCAGGGTCTTGAGTGACACCGAGCGCTTGACCATCTTCTCTTCGAGGACCTGGTAGAGCGCGCGCAGCCGGTCCTCGGTCGACGCGCTCAGGGTGAGCTCCTTCTCGGTGAACTCGACCTTGGCGTCGGTGTTCTTGAAGTCGAAGCGCGTCCCGGCCTCGCGGTTCGTCTGGTCGACGGCGTTGCGGACCTCCTGGACGTCGATCTCGCTGACCACGTCGAATGTCGGCACGAGTGCATCGTAGAGGGTCGACGCCAGGTGAGATAAGGGGACGCAGCGAGTAGCATTCTCGGCGGGTCGGTGCCCGAGTGGCCAAAGGGATCTGGCTGTAAACCAGACGGCTTAGCCTACGGGGGTTCAAATCCCTCCCGGCCCACCACACGGTCGTTCCCCACGCGGGACCGGCCGCGTCCGCCACGAGACCCTTTAGTACGGTGACCTTGTTTGGAAGGAGCGGCGTGAACCGACTGAGGTCGCTGGCCGGTGCCGTGCGGCGCGGCTACGAACGCTCCGCCGCCTGGTTCGAGTCTGGCGTCCAGCTCCTCGAGAGGCGCTACACGCCGCTGGGGCGCTTCAGCCCCGGTCCCTTCGAGGGCTGGAGGTTCCTGTGGCAGCCCGCGCTCGAGGGATTCCTCGGCATGGTCATGGTGCTCGCCGGCTGCTCGTTCACCAACTCGCCCTTCAAGCTCGACATGACCAGCACGTGGTTCTTCGGCGAGCCGGTGGGCGGGTTCAACGGGACCCCGAGCGAGACCAAGTACCTGCTGTCGATCGTCCTCGTCTACGGCGGGCTCCTGCTGCTGATGCGCGTGTGGCTCCGCCTGGCCGAGGTGATGCAGCTGCACGCGGGCGCGCCGATGTCCTCGCTGTGGTGGATGCTCGCGCTCTGGGCGATCCCGATGATCGTCGCGCCCCCGCTGTTCAGCCGCGACGTGTTCAGCTACGCCGCCCAGGGCGAGATGACCGCGCACCACATCTCGCCCTACTTCTACGGTCCGTTCACGCTGGGCGCGGGCTCGAACGCCTGGGTCAAGCCGGTCGACCCGCTGTGGGGCAACGCCCCGGCCCCCTACGGGCCGCTCTTCTTGTTCCTCGACGGGTCTATCGACCGCCTGACCGGGCACCACCAGCTGGCCGCGGTCGTCGGCCTGCGCCTCCTCGAGGTCGTGGCGGTGGGCCTCATCGGCGTGGGCGTGAGCCAGCTCGCGCGCGGGATGGGACGGGACCCGGGCGAGGCCTTCGTGCTGTCCGCGCTCAACCCCCTCGTGCTGCTCACCCTCATCGGCGGCGCCCACAACGACGCGATCATGGCCGCGCTGCTGGTGACCGGGATCGCCCTCGCGGTCAAGAAGAGACCGGTGTGGGCCCTGGTGGCGTGCTCGTGCGCCGCGGCGATCAAGGCGCCGGCCGCCCTGGGCCTGGGCTACGTCGCCTGGACCTGGCACCCCCCGGGGGCCGCGTGGCGCCAGCGCGTGCGCCCGGCGCTGATCGGCGCCGCGGTGGCCGCGGCGGTGCTGGGGGTCTCCACCTGGCTCGCGGGGTTCGGCTTCGGGTGGGTCGAGAACCTGTTCTCCAACGGCACCGTGCGCTCCTGGGCGGCGCCGGCGACCGGGGTGGGCCTCGCGATCAGCTACGGCCTGCACGCGATGGGCGCGGGGTCGGTCTCGACCGCGGGCGTGCTGTCGGTGACGCGGGTCCTGGGCCTCGTCGTCTTCGCGGCGCTGGCGCTGTGGCTGCTCCTTCGCGCCGAGCGCCGCGGCTGGGTGCGCTCGCTGGGGGTCACCCTGCTGCTGCTGGTCGTGCTCGGGCCGGTCGTCCAGCCGTGGTACCTGGCGTGGGGGCTGGTGCTGCTGGCGGCCAGCTACCGGGGCCGCGAGCACTTCTGGCTGCTGGCGCTGTCGATCACCGGCCCCTTCATCGGCATCCCCGGCGGCGGCCAGCTCCTCTCGGGGCTGGTCCACTCCAACCCGCTGCTCATCGCGGTGGCCGTCGCGCTGCTGGGCGGGGTGCTGCTGATCCCGATGGGGAGGTGGACCCAGTGGTCCTGGCCGGCGCGCCTCGTCGAGGCGGACGCCGAGGTCTAGGGGTTGGCCGCCACCACGTACTGGTACTCGACGACGTCGAGCCACACCCCGTGCTTGCGCCCGACCTCGATCTCGGTTCCCACCAGGGTGAAGCCACACTTCTCGTGCAGGCGGATCGACCCCTCGTTCTCGCCCACGATGCGCGCGATGAGCGAGTGGTAGCCCGACGAGCGCGCCGCCGCGACCAGCTCGCGCAGCAGGACCTCGCCCACGCCGCGCCCGCGCGCCGCGCGAAGGACGTAGACCGAGTTCTCCACGGTCGTGGCGTAGGCCGGCCGGTCGCGGAAGGGCGAGACGACCGCGAACCCGAGCACCCGCTCGCCGCGCGCGCCCCCCTCGCCCAGGTCGTCGTCCTCGTTGACCGCTACCAGGCAGGGGTGGGCGGCGCGGTGGGCCTCGATCCACTCGACCTGCTCGGGCAGGGAGCGCGCCACCAGGTCGAAGGTGACCGTGGTCTCGAGGACCTCGGGGTTGTAGATGCGCAGCAGCGCGGGCGCGTCGCCGACCTCGACCAGGCGCACCTTCATGGAACGAGGGTACTCGTGGGGGGTTGGAAACCCTGGTGGGTGGGGCGGTAGACTTCGTCCTCGCGCCACAGCGGCGTGGTGCCCTCTTAGCTCAGTGGTAGAGCGCCTCCATGGTAAGGAGGAGGTCGTCAGTTCAATCCTGACAGAGGGCTCGCCAGGCGGCGTAGCTCAGGTGGTTAGAGCACACGGCTCATAATCGTGGTGTCGCGGGTTCGACTCCCGCCGCCGCTACCAGGCAGTGTCGGGCCCCGGCCCGAGGAGGAAGAAGATGGCGAAGAACGAGAAGAGGGTCCAGGTCACCCTGGCCTGCGAGGTGTGCAAGCGCCGCAACTACATCACGATGAAATCCAAGGTCAACGACCGCGAGCGCATCGAGATGAACAAGTACTGCCGGTACGACCGGCGCCACACCCCCCACAAGGAGACCCGCTAGGGGCCCTGCGTGGCCGAGATGGTAGGCTGGACGTTCCCTACGGCCCACGACGCCGCAGAGGGCAGTGGCTCAATTGGTAGAGCACCGGTCTCCAAAACCGGGGGTTGGGGGTTCGAGTCCCTCCTGCCCTGCTCGGAGGGGACTTCGAAGTAGTGCCGAGTCAAGAGACGTGAGATGAACCGCGAACAAAAGCGCATGATGCAGCGACAGGGTCAGATGGGCGCCGACGGCGCCGCGACCTCCCGACGCGCCACGACGGTTCAGGACGTCCAGCGTCGCAAGGAGAAGCGCACCCGGCCGCCCGAGTTCCTGCGCCAGGTGCGCGAGGAGATGCGCCAGGTCGCCTGGCCCACGCGCCCCGAGGTCATCAACTACACGACGATCGTCTTCGTCGTCCTGGTCATCATGACGTCACTGATCTTCGGGCTGGGCTACGGCTTCTCCAAGTTCGTGACGTTCCTCTTCCACAAGTAAGGCCACCGTGAGCGACATCGAGATCACCGACTCCGAGACCAGCGCCGACGCGGGGCTCGGCGACGACGCCCTCGACACCGAGGTCACCGACGTCGAGATCCTCGACGAGGAGCCCGTCGTCGAGAGCGCGTTCGACCGCCCCGGGCGCTGGTACATCGTGCACACCTTCGCCGGCCACGAGCAGAAGGTCATCGGGGCGCTCAACAACATCATCAAGAGCCGCGAGCTGGCCGAGCAGATCTACGAGATCTACATGCCCGAAGAGGACGTCACCGAGTTCAAGGGCGGCAAGAAGGCGACGGTCTCCAAGCGGATGTTCCCGAGCTACCTGCTGGTGCGCTGCGAGCCGGACCCCGAGATCTTCTACGTCATCGGCTCGACCCCGGGGGTCACCGGCTTCGTCGGCGCCGAGAAGACCCGGCCCACCGCGCTGACGCGCCGCGAGGTCGACAACATCATCCGTCCCCACGTCGAGGGCGTCGAGCAGCCGGTCGCCAAGCGGCGCATGCCGACCCACGAGTTCGAGACCAACGACACCGTCCAGATCAAGTCCGGGCCCTTCGCGACGTTCTCGGGCCACGTCGCCGAGATCAACGAGGACCAGATGAAGGTCAAGGTCCTGGTGGACATCTTCGGGCGCGAGACCCCGGTGGAGCTCGACTTCACCCAGGTCACCAAGCTCTAGATCGGTTAAGGAGAGAGTCATGGCCAAGAAGGTCGTCGCCGTCGTCAAGATCCAGCTCGAGGCCGGGGGAGCCACCCCCGCGCCGCCGGTGGGCACCGCCCTGGGGCCGCACGGGGTCCAGACGATGGAGTTCTGCAAGCAGTACAACGCGGCCACCGAGTCGATGCGCGGCACGGTCATCCCGGTGGACATCTCGATCTACGAGGACCGGACGTTCACGTTCGTGCTCAAGACCCCGCCCACCCCGGTGCTGCTGCGCCAGGCGGCGGGGCTCGACAAGGGCGCGCACCTGGCCGGCCGCGAGACCGTCGCCAGCGTGACCGACGACCAGGTCGCCGAGATCGCCAAGACCAAGTTGAAGGACCTCAACACCGACGACCTCGAGATGGCCAAGCGCCAGGTGGCCGGCACGGCCCGCTCGATGGGCATCACGGTGGCGGGCTAGGAGAGACCATGAAACACGGCAAGAACTACACCAACTCCCTGTCCCAGGTCGACCGCGAGGAGCTGCTCAGCGTCAACGAGGCCCTCGACAAGGTCAAGGCCCTGGCCACGGCCAAGTTCGACGAGACCGTCGAGCTCGCGGTGCGCCTCGGGGTCGACCCGCGCAAGGCCGAGCAGATCGTGCGCGGCACGCTGTCGCTGCCCGCGGGCACCGGCAAGACGAACCGCGTGGCCGTCTTCGCCGCCGGCGAGGCCGCGACCGAGGCCCGCGATGCGGGCGCCGACGTGGTCGGCGCCGACGACCTGGTGACCCGCGTCGCCGGGGGCTTCCTGGACTTCGACGTGGCCATCGCCACGCCGGACCTCATGGGCAAGGTGGGCGGCCTGGGCCGGGTGCTCGGCCCGCGCGGGCTGATGCCCAACCCCAAGACCGGCACGGTGACGATGGACGTCGCCAAGGCCGTCACCGAGTTCAAGGGCGGGCGCGTCGAGTACCGCACCGACAAGATCGGCAACGTCCAGCTGCGCGTGGGCAAGGTGAGCTTCTCGCGCGAGGACCTGGCCAAGAACGTCCACGCGGTCGTCGACGAGCTGATGCGCGCCAAGCCGGCCAGCGCCAAGGGTCGCTATCTGCTCAGCGTGACGGTGTCGTCCACGATGGGCCCGGGGGTCAAGATCGACCCGGCGCGCGCCCGCGAGGTCGACGAGGTCCTCGCCACGGCCTAGGCCATTGCCCGGCGTCCCGGCCGGTGCCGACGCGGACCGTCCGGGGCTTGCTGAGAGGGGTCTCAGCGAGTGACGGGGTTCGCGCGAAGGCCTTGCGGGTTCTTCGCGATGACGTCACCGGGGGTTCAACTCGCGGTCCTATAAAGGCCGCCATGAGACCACACACGCACCGCAGCCCGTGGCTGCGACTGGGCGCCGCCGGCGCCGCCGTCGCCGCCTCCATCACGCTCCTGGGGGCGGCGGCGCACGCGTCGTCGAACCCGGGATTCGTCCTCTACTCGGCCCAGGGCTACGACCACGCCGCCGTGACCGCCTTCAACGCGACCCACCCAGGCTTCACGGTCACCCTGAACGACAACTCGACGGGCCCGCTCCTCGAGCAGATCCAGGCCGAGGGCAACAACCCGAAGTGGGGCGTCCTGTGGGTCGACGGGGCCACCGCGTTCGCCGAGCTCGACAACGAGGGCTACCTCGAGAAGCACAGCGTCCCGAGCGTCAGCTTCAACGCGCTGGGCAAGGCCAACGTGCCCGCTGACGGGAGCTACACGCCCACGGGCCTCACGGTGACCGGCGCCCTGTGCTACAACTCCGCGGCCGTCAAGGCCAGCCAGCTGCCCACGACGTGGGCGCAGCTGACGGAGGCGAAGTACAACGGCGCGCTCGGCATGAACGACCCCGCCCAGTCCGGTCCGACGTTCCCGCTGATCGCGGGCGTGATGAACGAGCTCGGCCACTACAGGTCCGGCTCGACGGCCGGGTCGGTCTCGGCGGGCAAGGCGTTCTTCGCGGCGCTGGCCAAGAACGGGCTGCTGGTGAGCTCGACCAACGGCCCCACCCTTGGCGCGATGGAGCAGGGCTCGATCAACATGGCGATCGTCCAGAGCTCGGCCTGCTACGGCGACGAGCTCAACGGGAGCTTCCCGGCGATCCGCGTCAAGTACCTCAACTACTCGATCGCCCTGCCCAGCGCGATCGGCATCGACGCCAAGCAGCCGGCTATCGTGCGCCACGACGCTCAGAAGTTCGTCGACTGGGTGATGTCCAAGGCCGGACAGAGGGTCATGCAGACCGGCGACCCCCAGGGCGACTCGCTGTTCTGGCCGGTGCTCAGGGGTGAGAACCCCGCCAACAAGGTGATCCCCCCGCTGTCGACGACCCACGCCGTGACCATCAGCCCCTACGTCTGGGGGCCGCTGGAGGGCTCGATCAACACCTGGTTCGACAAGAACGTCGTCCAGAGTTGAGCCGGTTGACGCGGCGGCGCCGGGGGCCTAGGCCCGCGGCGGCGCCGCGAGGTTCGCGTTCGTGGCGAACGTAACGCTCGCGACGAGTCCCGTGTCGGTCGACGACGCGTCGCCCCCGGAGGAGTCGCCGGGGGCGCCGCGCGACGAGGCGCCTCGACGACGGCGCCCGTCGCCGGGATCGACGCTGATCTGGCTGGTCCTCTTCCTGCTCATCATCGCGCCCGTCGGGTGCTTCCTCATCCTGGCGGTGAGCCCGAAGGTCTTCAGCCAGGGGTCGCAGTGGTTCACCCTGCGCTTCATCTCCCAGGCCTTCCAGGGCTACACCGGACAGGGCATCTTCAACTCGCTGTGGGTCTCGACGCTGGTCGCGGTCCTGGCCGTGTCGATCGCGACGACCCTCGCGTGGCTCATCCACCGCACCAACGTTGCCGGCCGGCGCGTCTGGGCGGTGTGCATGTGGCTCCTGCTGCTCATGCCCACGTGGATGATGACGCTGGGCTGGACCGACCTGCTCGAGCCCTACGGCGCCGCGCACGCGATCGGCCTCAACACGCGCTGGCTCTACGGCGAGTTCTTCGGACCCCTGGGCATCGTGATCGTGCTCGCCTCCTCGGCGCTGCCCTTCGCGTACTTCATCGTCTCGGCCGGGCTCCAGGGGCTGGGACCGGAGTTCGAGGACGCCGCGCGCATCTTCGGGGCGGGCCGGTCGCGCACGATGGCCACGGTGCTGCCCATCATCGCGCCGGCGCTGCTGAGCGCGTTCGCCATCAGCTTCGCCGAAACCATCAGCGACTTCGGGGTCGCGGACACGCTCGGCTACCACGCGCACTTCCCGCTGGCCACCTACACGCTGTTCAACGCCATCTCAAACTTCCCGGCGAACTTCTCGGTCGCGGCGGTCATCGCCGGGGTCCTGATCCTCGCCACGGTGCCGCCCATCGCCCTGCAGTCCATGGTCATGCGGCGCTCGAAGTCCTACGCGGTCCTCTCGGGACGCACCCGGGCACCGCGCCGGCACGAGCTGCGCCCCAGGCCCCGGGCCTTCGCCTCGCTGGGGGTCGGCGCGGTGGTGGCGATCGCGCTGGGCGTGCCGATCCTGGGCGCGGTGGTCGGCTCCTTCGTCCAGAACCTCGGCGACGCCTCCGGTCCGGCGGTGCATCTCACGCTGAGCTACTACAGCCAGGTCCTGCACCCGTCGCTGGTCGACAACGGGCTCGGCTCGCCGCTGCTGTTGTCGAACCAGCTGGGCCTCGTGGTGGCGTCGGGGACCGGCGTGATGGCGGTCATCCTGGCCCGGCGCCTCATCGCCAACAACGGCGGGTGGGGCCAGCGCGTCACCGACATCTTCCTGCTGGGCTCGGTCGCGGTGCCCGGGGTCGTCCTGGGCGTGGGGTACATCTTCTTCTACAACCTGGGCTTCATCACCCACCACGTCCTGAACATCTACAAGACCCTGCCGCTGCTGATGCTCGGCCTGATCGCGTCGGCCCTGCCGGGCCAGACGAGGTTCATGGCCGGTCCGGTGAGCCAGCTGCAGGCCTCCCTGGGCGACGCCGCGCGGGTCCACGGCGCCGGCCGCGTGCGCGCGTGGCGCACGACGCACCTGCCCCTGATGTCGCGCGTGCTCGTGTGGGGGTGGCTGCTGACCTTCACCAAGACGATCTCGGAGCTCGCGATCTCCCAGATCCTCTATCCGCCGAGCCAGGAGCCCGCGTCGGTGACGATCCAGGCCTACCTGTCGAACTTCCAGTCGGGCACCGGGACCGCGATGACGGTGCTCACGCTGCTCGAGATGTTCGGCGTCATTCTCATCGCCCTCGGCCTCTACCGGGTCCTGACCCCGCGGGGCTGGCGGCGCGTCGGATGGAGCGTGGTGCGGTGAGCGCGCATGCCGAGCCGCTGTCGGTCACCCTCGAGGGCCTGACCAAGTCCTTCCACGACACGGCGGCGCTGCGTGACGTGGACCTGGTCATCGAACCGGGCACGTTCGTCGTCCTCCTGGGCCCCTCGGGGTCGGGCAAGACGACGCTGCTGCGCTGCGTGGCCGGGATCGAGCGACCCACGCAGGGCTCGATCAGGTTCGGGTCGCGCGTGGTGGCCGGGCCCCGCGCCTACGTGCCACCCGAGAAGCGCGGCGTCGCCATGGTCTTCCAGGACTACGCGCTCTGGCCGCACCTGAGCGTGCGGCGCAACGTCGCCTTCCCCCTGGCCGAGTCGTCCCTGAATCCCGAGCAGCGTCGCGCGCGCGTCGAGGGCCTGCTCGAGCGCGTCGGCATCTCGCACCTGGCCGAGTCGTTCCCCAACGACCTCTCGGGGGGCGAGCAGCAGCGAGTGGCCCTCGCGCGGGCCCTCGCCGCGGACGTGGGCCTGATCCTGTTCGACGAGCCCCTGTCGAACCTCGACGCCGACCGCCGCGAGCAGCTGCGCATCGAGATCGCGACGCTCACGCGCGACGCGGGCGCGACGGCCATCTACATCACCCACGACCAGTCCGAGGCCTTCGCCCTGGCCGACCGCGTGGGCGTCCTCCAGCGCGGCTCCCTCGTCCAGTACGACACGCCCGAGACGATCTACCGCCGGCCGGCCAACGACTTCGTCGCCCGCTTCACCGGCGTCGGCGGCGACTTCCCGGTGGCCACGGCGCACCCCGGGCACGACGGGACCGCCCGCGTCACCCTGGCGGTCGCCCCCGACGTCGTCCTCGACGCCGTCGACCTCGACGGCGCCGGACCCGCCGGCACCCGTCCGCGGCTCTTCGTGCGCGCCTCGGGCGCGGCGCTGCGGCCGGCCGACGACGGCGACGGCCTGCGCGGCGCCGTGCGCGACGTCGCCTTCACGGGGCGCGGCTACGAGCACGTGGTGGTGCTGGGCGAGGGCGCCGAGCTGACCAAGGTATTCTCGAAGCGCCGATTCGACCGTGACACCCCGGTGCACGTGACCCTCGACCCCTCGTCCTGTTTCTTGATGCACTGCTCCGTGGAGGACCCCCGATGATCGGCACCCTGAACGCGTCCTCGACGACGATCGTCCTGGTCGGGGCGGTCTTCCTGGCCGCGTCCGTCGAGATGGTCGAGGCCCTGACGATCGTGCTGGCGGTCGGGCACACCCGCGGGTGGCGCTCGGCGTTCGAGGGCGTGTCGGTCGCCCTGCTCGCCCTGGGCGCCCTCGTCGCGGCCCTGGGCCCGGCGTTGGTCCAGGTCCCCCTCAACGTGCTGCGCCTGGTCGTGGGCGTCGTGCTGCTCATCTTCGGGCTCCAGTGGCTGCGAAAGGCCGTCCTGCGCGCCAGCGGCTTCAAGGCCAAGCACGACGAGGACGCGATCTACGCCCAGACCGTGGCGTCCCTCGCGCTCAGTGGTGAGCGCCCCGCGCGCGACCGGGTGGCCTTCGTCGTGGCCTTCAAGGGCGTGTTCCTCGAGGGCCTGGAGATCGTGATCGCGGTGCTCACCCTGGGCACGTCGGCGCACCGGCTCGGCCTGGCGGTCGTGGTGGCGGCCACCGCGGTGGTCCTGGTCGGCGTCGCGGGCGCCGTCGTCGCCCGTCAGCTCTCGGCCGTGCCCGAGAACGCGATGAAGATGGCCGTGGGGGTGATGCTCGTGAGCTACGGCTCGTTCTGGACGGGCGAAGGGCTCAAGGTGCACTGGCCCGGCGACGACGTCGCCCTGGTGGTGCTCGTGGGCGTCTACGCCGTCGCGGTCGCTCTGGTCGTGCGCGTGCTGGCCGCGACGCGGCGCCCGGTGCTGGCGGTGGGCGAGTGAGCCCCGACGCGCGCCGGCGCCCGCTGGCCTGGCGGCTCGTGAGCGGCTTCGGGCGCTTCTGGTGGGACTTCCTGGTCGGTGACACGCCCGAGATCACCGTGGCGGTCGTCGTGATCGTCGGCCTGGTCGCGCTGCTGCGCGACGTGGTGCACGCCAACGCGGTCGCCTACGTCGCCCTCGTCGCCCTGTCGGTCGTCGCCCTGGCGCTCTCGGCGGCGCGGGCGCGCTCGAGCGGGTAGCGACCGATGGCCGGCTTTTGACGCCACGCGCGAGCGCCGGTAGACTCATCCCTTCGCACGACCAGTGCCACAGAACTAGAACGCCGTAGACATCCGGTGTGGGAGACCACCTAAGGGGCTCATGAGCCCGCCCGACGAGGAGTTCGAGTCGGACTTTCCGGCTCGCTCGGATGCCACGGCCCGTACCGGGCGGCATCCGGTGAAGGAGCCAGATGAGCAAGGTCCGACCCGACAAGGTCGCCACCGTCGATGAGGTCAGCGCGCGCGTCGCGACCACCTCGACCGCCGTCGTCACCGAGTACCGCGGCCTGACCGTCGCCCAGATCTCCGCGCTGCGCCGCAAGCTGCGCACCCTGGGCGCGGACTACAAGGTCTTCAAGAACACCCTCGTGCGTCGCGCGATCACCGGCACCTCGGTCGAGCCCATCGCGGAGTTCCTCGAGGGACCCACGGCCATCGCTTTCGTCGACGGCGACGTCTCGGCGGTCGCCAAGGCGCTGCGCGACTTCGCCAAGGAGACGCCGACGCTGGTCGTCAAGGGCGGCGTGCTCGACGGCAAGTCGCTCTCGCTCAAGGACCTCTCGGCGCTCGCGGACCTGCCCAGCCGCGACGTCCTGCTCGCCCAGATGGCCGGCCTGCTGGCCTCGCCGCTGCGCACGATGGCCGGCCTCTTGAAGGCCGTGCCGCAAAACTTCGCCTACGGCCTCTCGGCCCTGCTCGACGCCAAGGGCGGCGCCCCCGCCCCCGACGTCGTCGCGCCCGAGGCCGCCGAGACTCCGGCCGGGGTCGAGGACGCCGCACCCGCGGCGAGCGACGACGCCGCGACCGAGGTCGCGGACGTCGCGGTCGACGAGGCGCCCAGCGCCGAGGCGGCCGATCCCACCGAGGAGCCCGCCGAGGGCCCCGCGGAGCCGGCCGACCAGTAACCCGCACCACACCTAGAAAGGAATCAACATGGCTGCAACCCTGACCAAGGAGCAGATCCTCGACGGCATCGCCGCGCTGTCGGTGATCGAGCTGAGCGAACTGCTGAAGGAGTTCGAGGAGAAGTTCGGCGTCACCGCCGCCGCCCCCGTGGCCGTCGCCGCGGCGCCCGCCGCCGGCGGAGCCGGTGGCGCCGACGAGGCCGCGGCCGAGGAGAAGAGCGACTACGACGTCATCCTCACCAGCGGTGGCGACAAGAAGATCCAGGTGATCAAGGAGGTCCGCGCGCTGACCAGCCTGGGCCTCAAGGAGGCCAAGGACCTCGTGGACGGCGCCCCCAAGCCCGTGCTCGAGAAGGTGTCCAAGGCCGACGCCGACAAGGCCAAGGCCGCCCTCGAGGCCGCCGGCGCCACCGTCGAGGTCAAGTAGTTCCCAGCTCTGAAGCGTCTCTTCCGGGCCGGTTCGCCGGCCCGGGGGAGGCGCTCTTTGCGGTACTTGACCCGGCGGCGGTTTCTGCCTAGGGTGAGGCAACCGCTGAAGCGGTCGCGCTGCCCGTAATGGGGAGCGCTAGTTGCGCGTCTGCCCAGATTCCCGCTAGAGTTGTATGACCGTGTTCCTGCGCCCTGCTTTGTCGACCCTTGGGTTGGCTGCCGCGCGGGCTCGCGGCCTCTAGCCGCCCACCTACCCGGAGGAGTGACCGTTGACGTCTCGGTCGACCAGCCCCGAACGCTTCAATTTCTCGGCCCTTGGTGAGGCACACCCGCTGCCGAACCTCCTGGAAATACAGAGGGACAGCTTCGACCTGTTCATGAAGCAAGGGTTGCGCGAGGCCTTCGAGGCGATCAGCCCGATCACCGACTTCACCGGTCGCCTCTCGCTCGAGCTCGAGTTCGACCCCGACGACGCGGACCTCAAGAGCCCGCCCAAGTTCACCGTCGAAGAGTGCCGCCAGCGCGCGACGACCTACAGCCAGCCGATCTTCGTGCGCGCGCGCTTCCTCAACTCCGAGACCGGCGAGATCAAAGAGCAGACGGTCTTCATGGGCGACTTCCCCATCATGACCGAGCAGGGGACCTTCATCATCAACGGCACCGAGCGCGTCGTGGTCAGCCAGCTCGTTCGCTCGCCGGGCGTCCTGTTCCAGCCGGGCAAGGACGAGAAGGTGGCCTTCGAGGGCACGATCCACCCGAGCCGCGGCGAGTGGCTCCAGGTCGACCTCGAAGAGAAGCGCAACAAGGCCGCCAACGCCGGCGCGCGCATCGCGCGCAAGCGCCGCGTGTCGATCTTCACGCTGCTGCGCGCCCTGGACACGACGATGGACGAGGCCTTCTTCGAGAAGTTCGTCGCCCACTTCGACTTCCTGGAGGACCAGTACCACGCGGACTGGAAGAAGGCGCTGACCGACGTCGCGCGCCACATGGACAAGTACAACTTCGACGACACCCCCGAGAACTTCGCGCGCGCCAGCCAGGAGACCGCCTGGCTCGAGATCTACCGCCGCGCCCGCCCGGGCGAGGTCCAGACGGTCGAGGCTGCGCGCCAGTACTTCGAGGGCGCGTTCTTCTCCGAGAAGCGCTACGACCTCTCGCGCGTGGGCCGCTACAAGCTCGACCGCAAGCTCGGCACCGAGGTCGCCAAGAACGTCGAGCTCTTCGGTGACCTGCTCGAGCGTCCCAACGTCAACCTTCACGTGCTGGCCAAGGCCGAGGTGCTGGCCACCGCGACCTACCTGCTGAACCTGGCGCGCGACCGCACGGCCAAGGAGACGACGTACCACATCGACGACCAGGACCACTTCGCCAACCGGCGCATCCGCAGCGTGGGCGAGCTGATCCAGAACGCCCTGCGCACCGGCCTGTCGCGCATGGAGCGCGTCGTGCGCGAGCGCATGAACACCCAGGACGTCGAGGCCATCGCGCCCCAGACCCTCATCAACATCCGTCCGGTCATGTCGGCGATCAAGGAGTTCTTCGCGACCTCCCAGCTCAGCCAGTTCATGGACCAGAACAACCCGCTGTCGGGCCTGACCCACAAGCGGCGGCTCTCGGCGCTGGGGCCCGGCGGTCTGAGCCGCGAGCGCGCCGGCCTCGAGGTGCGCGACGTGCACTCGAGCCACTACGGGCGCATGTGCCCCATCGAGACCCCCGAGGGCCCCAACGTCGGGCTGATCGGCTACCTGGCGAACTACGCGCGCATCAACGAGTACGGCTTCATCGAGACCCCGTACCGCGTCGTGGCCGGCGGCAAGGTCACCGGCGAGGTCAAGTACTTCACCGCCGACGAAGAGGAGCGCTACGTCATCGCCCAGGCCAACACCGAGGTCGACGACCAGGGCGTGATCAGGGCCGACCGCGTCCTGGTGCGCCGCGGCCCGATCGGCACCGGCCTGCGCGTCGGGGCGTCGAACAAGTCGTCCTCCACCACCAGCGAGATCGACTTCGTCAAGCCCGACGAG
This sequence comes from uncultured Actinomycetota bacterium, assembly GCA_963805595.1. GTDB lineage: Bacteria > Actinomycetota > Acidimicrobiia > Acidimicrobiales > RAAP-2 > RAAP-2. Next base: position 65,918 of record CAWDUM010000001.1, read on the forward strand.
GTCGAGCTGATGGACGTCTCGACCAAGCAGATCATCTCGGTCGCCACCTCGCTGATCCCCTTCGTCGAGCACGACGACGCCCAGCGCGCCCTGATGGGCGCCAACATGCAGAAGCAGGCCGTGCCGCTCATCATGCCCGAGGCCCCCTTCGTGGGCACCGGCATGGAGGCGCGCGCCGCCCTGGACTCGGGCGACGTGCTGATCGCCGAGGGCGACGGTGTCGTCAAGTTCGTCTCGGGCGACCGGATCGTCGTCGAGTACGACAAGAACGTCACCGACCGCTACGGCAAGGCCCTGGGCAAGAAGCAGTACAACCTCAACAAGTTCCGACGCTCCAACCAGGACACGTCGATCAACCACAAGCCCCTCGTCGTGGGCGGCGAGACCGTGGCCGAGGGCGACCTGCTGGCCGACGGTACCTCCACCAGCCACGGCGAGCTCGCCCTGGGCAAGAACCTCCTGGTCGCCTACATGCCGTGGGAGGGCTACAACTACGAGGACGCGATCATCCTCAACGAGCGCCTCGTGCGCGACGACGTCCTGACCTCGATCCACGTCAAGGAGTACGAGATCGACGCGCGCGACACGAAGCTCGGCGCCGAGGAGATCACGCGCGACATCCCGAACCTGCCCGACGACATCCTCGCGGACCTCGACGACCGCGGCATCGTGCGCATCGGCGCCGAGGTCGACGCCGGCGACATCCTGGTCGGCAAGGTCACGCCCAAGGGCGAGACCGAGCAGTCCCCCGAGGAGCGCCTGTTGCGCGCGATCTTCGGCGAGAAGGCGCGCGAGGTGCGCGACACGTCGCTCAAGGTCCCCCACGGCGAGTCCGGCAAGGTAATCGACGTCAAGGTCTACAGCCGCGACGAGGACCACGAGATGCAGCCCGGCGTCAACCAGCTGGTCAAGGTCTACGTGGCCCAGAAGCGCAAGATCTCCGAGGGCGACAAGCTCGCCGGCCGCCACGGCAACAAGGGCGTGATCTCCAAGATCCTGCCCGAGGAGGACATGCCGTTCCTGGCCGACGGGACCCCCGTCGACATCATCTTGAGCCCGCTGGGCGTGCCGAGCCGCATGAACGTGGGCCAGGTGCTCGAGAGCCACCTGGGATACGCCGCGCGCCACGGCTGGGCGGGCATGGACGTCAACCCCGCGGTGGGCACGTCGGGCCACGCCGACCAGCAGGACCCGGCGCACCGCCCGTACCGCAAGACCCGCCCGCGCACCGAGCCCGCCGTCTACGTGGCCACGCCGTCCTTCGACGGCGCGCACTGGGACGAGCGCGAGCGCGCCAACGACAAGCCGACGATCCAGGAGACGTTCGCGTCGCTCAACGTCGACGGCGCCAACGGCAAGCGCCTGCTCGCCGGGGACCTCGACGGCAAGGTGACGCTCTACAACGGTCGCACCGGCGAGGCCTACGACAACCCGATCTCGGTGGGCTACGCGTACATCTTGAAGCTCGCCCACATGGTCGACGACAAGATCCACGCGCGCTCGACGGGCCCGTACTCGATGATCACGGCCCAGCCGCTGGGCGGCAAGGCCCAGTTCGGTGGCCAGCGCTTCGGCGAGATGGAGGTGTGGGCCCTGGAGGCCTACGGCGCCGCCTACGCGCTCCAGGAGCTGCTGACCGTCAAGTCCGACGACATGAAGGGCCGCGAGCGCGCCTACGAGGCCATCGTCAAGGGCCAGAACCTGCCCGAGCCGGGGATCCCCGAGTCCTTCAAGGTCCTCATCAAGGAGATGCAGTCGCTGTGCCTCAACGTCGAGGTGCGCGACAAGAACCGCCAGCACGTCGACCTCGCCGACACCGAGGAGGACTTCTTCTCGGTGACCCGCGAGCTGGGCATCGACATCAGTCGGCCCGAGCGCGGGAGTGACGAAGAGGACGCGCGGCGCGCCGCCGAAAGGAAGTTGTCATGAGCCCCCTGGACGTGAACCAGTTCGACGAGCTGTCCATCGGCCTGGCGACGGCCCAGAACATCCGCAGCTGGTCCTCGGGCGAGGTCAAGAAGCCCGAGACGATCAACTACCGGACCCTGCGTCCGGAGAAGGACGGGCTGTTCTGCGAGAAGATCTTCGGGCCCCAGAAGGCCTGGGAGTGCGCGTGCGGCAAGTACAAGCGCGTGCGCTTCAAGGGGATCGTCTGCGAGCGCTGCGGCGTCGAGGTCACCAGCGACAAGGTGCGCCGCGAGCGCATGGGCCACATCGCGCTGTCCGCGCCGGTGGTGCACATCTGGTACCTGCGCGGGACTCGCTCGTGGCTGGCCTACCTGCTCATGGGCACCGCGCCCAAGGAGGAGCTCAAGGCCAAGCAGCTCGAGAAGGTCATCTACTTCGCCGCCCACATGGTCACGTTCGTCGACGTCGACAAGCGCCACGAGGACCTGCCCGACCTGCGCGCGGCGCTGGCCGACGAGCTCGTCGAGATCGGCGAGCGCGAGGCCAAGGCCATCGACGCCAAGCTCAAGGACATCGAGGGCCGCGCCGAGAAGCTCGAGGCCGACGGCGCCAAGGAGTCCGAGCTGCGCGCCCTGCAGCGCGGCACCGAGAAGGAGCTCGAGGCCGTGCGCCAGCGCTTCGCCGAGGAGCGTGAGCTGGCCCGCCAGGCCTTCGACACCTTCGAGGCCCTGCACAGCCGCCAGATCGTCGAGGACGAGGTGCTGTACCGCGAGATGGAGTTCCGCTACGGCGACTACTTCGAGGGCGGCATGGGCGCCGACGCCATCATGGGCCTGATCGACCGGATGGACCTGGACGACGAAGAGAAGGTCATGCGCGAGATGATCGACGCGAAGGACGGCCGCAAGCCGCTCAGCGCGCAGCGTCACGCGAAGTTCTTGAAGCGCCTGGCCATCGTGCAGTCCTTCAACCGTCGCGACGACCAGGGCCGTCGCCTCAACGACCCGCGCGCGATGATCCTCGAGGCCGTCCCGGTCATCCCGCCGGACCTTCGCCCGATGGTCCAGCTCGACGGCGGCCGCTTCGCCACCAGCGACCTCAACGACCTCTACCGACGCGTCATCAACCGCAACAACCGCCTCAAGCGGCTGCTCGACCTCGGCGCGCCCGACATCATCGTCAACAACGAGAAGCGCATGCTCCAAGAGGCCGTCGACGCGCTGTTCGACAACGGCCGTCGCGGGCGCCCGGTCGCCGGCCAGAGCGGCCGGCCGCTCAAGAGCCTCTCGGACATGCTCAAGGGCAAGCAGGGCCGGTTCCGCCAGAACCTGCTCGGCAAGCGCGTGGACTACTCGGGCCGCTCGGTCATCGTGGTGGGCCCCCAGCTCAAGCTGCACCAGTGCGGCCTGCCCAAGATGATGGCCCTCGAGCTCTTCAAGCCCTTCGTCATGAAGCGCCTGATCGAGACCCAGGTCGCCCAGAACATCAAGTCGGCCAAGCGCATGGTCGAGCGCCGCAAGACGGTCGTGTGGGACGTCCTCGAAGAGGTCATCCGCGAGCACCCCGTGCTGCTCAACCGCGCCCCGACGCTGCACCGCCTGGGCATCCAGGCCTTCGAGCCGGTGCTGGTGGACGGCAAGGCGATCCAGATCCACCCGCTGGTGTGCAAGGCCTTCAACGCCGACTTCGACGGCGACCAGATGGCCGTGCACGTGCCGCTGTCGGCCGAGGCCCAGGCCGAGGCCCGGATCCTGATGCTGTCGACCAACAACATCTTCACCCCGGCCACCGGTCGGCCCATCACCGAGCCGGCCCAGGACATGGTCTTCGGCGCGTACTACCTGACGCTGCCGGCCGACCACGACGTGGAGCACCCGCGGGTCTTCCGCCACGTCTACGAGCTCGAGCGCGCCCTGGCCGTCAAGGACCTGGGGCTGCGCACGCCGATCGAGATCCGGCCCCCCGAGGGCTCCTCGCTCGACACGCGCCTAGAGGACGCCGGCATCGAGGCCAACGGCTCGGGCCGCACGCTGGTGACGACCCCGGGACGCGTGCTGTTCAACGAGGCGCTGCCCTTCGGGTTCCGCTACGTCAACGAGCTCATCGGCAAGAACGCGACGCCGATCGGCACGATCGTCGAGGAGATCTCGGGCAGCTACAGCCGCCAGGAGGTCGCCGAGTCGCTCGACGCGATCAAGTCGCTGGGGTTCCGCTTCGCCACCCAGTCGGGGCTGACGATCTCGATCGACGACGTCGTGACCACCTCGGAGAAGGCCGCGATCCTCAACAAGTACGAGGAGCAGGCCGCCAAGGTCGAGACCAACTACCGCCGCGGCGTCATCGTCGACGACGAGCGCCGCCAGCAGGAGATCGAGATCTGGACGAACGCGAACAAGGAGGTCGGTGACGCCACCGACCGCGCCATGAACGCGACCTTCGACAACCCCATCCGCATGATGGTGGACTCGGGGGCCCGAGGCAACTCCCAGCAGATCCGCCAGATCGCCGCGATGAAGGGCCTCGTGTCCAACCCGCGCGGCGAGATGATCCCTCGGCCGATCAAGTCCTCGTTCCGCGAGGGTCTGTCGGTGCTCGAGTACTTCATCTCGACCCACGGGACCCGCAAGGGCCTCGGCGACACCGCGCTGCGCACCGCGGACTCGGGGTATCTCACGCGCCGCCTGGTCGACGTGGCCCAGGAGCTCATCGTCAAGGTCTTCGACTGCGGCACGAGCCGCGGCATGTGGATCGAGCACGTCGCGCCCGACACCCGGGCCCAGCGCGCGCACCTCGAGACCAAGCTCTGGGGCCGCATCCTGGCCGAGGACGTCACGCTCGCCGACGGCAGCGTGATCGCCGCGGGCACCATGCTGCTGGCCGACGACGTCGAGCGCCTGCGCGACGACGTCGCGGTGAACCGCGTGCGCGTGCGCACCACGCTCACCTGTGACGCCGTCCAGGGGGTCTGCGCCCACTGCTACGGCCTCTCGCTGGCCACCCACCAGCTCGTCGAGCTCGGCGAGGCGGTCGGCGTCATCGCCGCCCAGTCCATCGGCGAGCCGGGAACCCAGCTCACCATGCGCACGTTCCACTCCGGCGGCGTGACCGAGAGCGACATCACCCACGGCCTGCCGCGCGTGGTCGAGCTCTTCGAGGCCCGCACGCCCAAGGGCGCCGCGAAGGTCGCCGAGTACTCGGGCGTCGTGCGCGTCGAGCTGGTCGGGCGCGAGCGCAAGGTCACGATCGTCTCCAACGACGGCGAGGTGCAGGAGGAGTCCATCTCCATCGCGCGCCACCTGCTGGTCGAGGACGGCGCCGAGATCGAGGTCGGCACGCCGCTGCACGACGGGCCCCTGGACCCCAAGCTCATGATGAAGTACCGCGGGACGCGCGAGACCCAGCAGTACCTCGTCGAGGAGGTCCAGAACGTCTACCGCGACCAGGGCGTGTCGATCCACGACAAGCACATCGAGCTGATCGTGCGCCAGATGACGCGCCGCGTGCAGATCGTCGACGCCGGCGAGAGCCACTGGCTGCCCGGCGCGATGGTCGACGTCAAGCTCTTCAACGACACCAACGACGAGCTCGAGGCCAGCGGCCTCGAGGCCGCCGACGGCCGCGCCCAGCTCATGGGCATCACCAAGGCGTCGCTGGCCACCGACTCGTGGCTCTCGGCGGCCTCCTTCCAGGAGACCACCCGGGTCCTCACCGAGGCGGCGATCGAGGGCAAGCGCGACCACCTGGTGGGCCTCAAGGAGAACATCATCATCGGCAAGCTCATCCCGGCCGGTTCGGGCCTGGAGTACTACAACCGGCGCGAGCTGCGGCTGGACATGCCCGGCGCGGAGCTGCTGCCGGCGTGGGCCCAGGTCAGCGACGACGACCTGGACCTGGCGAGCCTGCTGGGCGAGCTCTCCGGCGACGACACCTTCAGCGCCGACATGGCCGCGTTCCAGAACATCGGGGCGAGCTACGACGAGTCCGCGCTTCCCGAGAACGACGTCATCAACCCCGAGGACGAACTGGGCGGCCAGGCCCTGTAGGGCCGGCCGGCTTGCCGTTTAGGCTGATTTTGTCGTAAGATAGACAGTCCGTGCGCCGGTCTCATTCGGCGCGTCCCACTGAAGTACAACGAGATAGAGGTTCCGCGTGCCCACCATCGCGCAACTGGTCCGAAAGGGCCGCCAGGACAAGGTTTCCAAGACCAAGACGCCCGCCCTCAAGGGCGCGCCGCAGCGCCGCGGCGTGTGCACCCGCGTCCACACGGTCACGCCCAAGAAGCCGAACTCCGCCCTGCGCAAGGTCGCGCGCGTGCGCCTGACCTCGGGCGTCGAGGTCACCGCCTACATCCCCGGGGTCGGCCACAACCTCCAGGAGCACTCGATCGTCCTGGTGCGCGGGGGCCGTGTCAAGGACCTGCCGGGCGTTCGCTACAAGATCATCCGTGGCGCCCTGGACACGTCGGGCGTGCGCGACCGCAAGCAGGCCCGCAGCCGCTACGGCGCCAAGAAGGAGAGCTGATGCCCCGCAAAGGTCCCGCCGATCGCCGCGAGCTGGTCCCCGACCCGATCTACAAGTCGGTGCTGGTCACCCAGGTGACCAACAAGATCCTCGAGCGCGGCAAGCGCACGATCGCCGAGCGCATCGTCTACACGGCCTTAGAGCAGGTCGAGCAGAAGACCGGCGCCGACCCGGTCGCCGCCTTGAAGCGCGCCCTGGAGAACGTCCGGCCCGAGCTCGAGGTGCGCCCGCGACGCGTGGGCGGCACGACCTACCAGGTCCCGGTCGAGGTGCGCCCGCGCCGCGCGACGACCCTGGCCATCCGCTGGCTCACCGACTTCGCCGCCAAGCGCCGTGAGAAGACCATGAGCGAGCGCCTGGCCAACGAGATCATCGACGCCTCCAACGGCGTCGGCGCCGCGGTGAAGCGGCGCGAGGACATGGCCAAGATGGCCGAGTCCAACAAGGCCTTCGCCCACTACCGCTGGTAACGAAAGATCACCCTGATGACCACCCCCCGTGAGATCCCCCTAGAGAAGGTGCGCAACATCGGCATCATGGCGCACATCGACGCCGGCAAGACGACGACGACCGAGCGCATCTTGTACTACACGGGCAAGAACTACAAGATCGGCGAGGTCCACGAGGGCGCCGCGACGATGGACTGGATGGTCCAGGAGCAAGAGCGCGGCATCACCATCACCTCGGCGGCGACGACCTGCTACTGGAACAACCACCGCATCAACATCATCGACACCCCCGGCCACGTCGACTTCACCGTCGAGGTCGAGCGCTCCCTGCGCGTGCTCGACGGCGCGGTGGCGGTCTTTGACGCGGTGGCCGGCGTGGAGCCCCAGACCGAGACGGTCTGGCGCCAGGCCAACAAGTACCACGTGCCGCGCATCTGCTTCGTCAACAAGATGGACCGCATCGGCGCGGACTTCTTCCGCTGCGTGGACATGATCCGCGACCGCCTCGACTGCGTGCCCGCGGTCGTCCAGCTGCCCATCGGCGCCGAGTCGGGGTACCGCGGCGTGATCGACCTGACCACGATGGAGGCCAACCTCTACAGCGACGACGACAAGGGCGAGACCGTCGAGGTCGCCGAGATCCCCGAGGAGTACCGCGCCCAGGCCGAGGAGTACCACCACGCGCTGCTCGACGTGCTGACGATCTTCGACGACCATCTGATGGAGAAGGTCCTGCACGACCAGGAGGTCACCCCCGGCGACATCCGGCGCGCCCTGCGCGTGGGCACCCTGGGCAACCACTGCGTGCCGATCCTCAATGGCAGCGCGTTCAAGAACAAGGGCGTCCAGCCGATGCTCGACGCCGTCGTGGACTTCCTGCCCTCGCCCGTCGACCTGCCGCCGACCCAGGGCACCAAGCCCGGCAAGGACGAGGTCGTCGAGCGCAAGCCCAGCGACGACGAGCCCTTCGCCGCGCTGGCCTTCAAGATCATGACCGACCCCTACGTCGGCAAGCTCATCTACCTGCGCGTGTACTCGGGCACCCTGGACAAGGGCGACACCGTGGTCAACACGACCAAGGGATCGCGCAAGGAGCGCCTGGGCCGGCTGCTGCTGATGCACGCGAACCACCGCGAGGACCTCGACACCATCCGCACCGGCGACATCGTCGCCGCGGTGGGGCTCAAGCAGGTGACCACCGGCGACACGCTCAGCGACGTGGACCACCCGATCCAGCTCGAGACCCTGATCTTCCCCGAGCCGGTCATCCACGTGGCCATCGAGCCCAAGACCAAGGCCGACCAGGAGAAGCTCTCCAAGGCGCTCTTCGCGCTGTCCGAGGAGGACCCCACGTTCCGCGTGCGCAGCGACGAGGAGACCGGCCAGACGGTCATCTCGGGCATGGGCGAGCTGCACCTCGAGGTGCTGGTGGACCGCATGATGCGCGAGTTCAGCGTCGACGCCAACGTCGGCAAGCCCCAGGTCGCCTACCGCGAGACGGTGCGCAAGACCGCCGCCAAGGTCGAGGAGCGCTACATCCGCCAGACGGGCGGGCGCGGCCAGTACGGCCACGTCGTCATCACGCTCGAGCCCACCGGGCCCGGCGGCGGCTACGAGTTCGTCGACGAGATCACCGGGGGCGTCATCCCCAAGGAGTACATCCAGCCGGTCAACCAGGGCATCCAGGAGGCGCTGACCTCGGGCGTCCTGGCCGGGTACCCGGTGGTCGACGTGCGCGTGCGCCTCACCTACGGCAGCTACCACGACGTGGACTCCTCGGAGATGGCGTTCAAGATCGCCGGGTCGATCGCCGTGAAGAAGGCCGCGCGCCTGGCCAGCCCGGTGCTGCTCGAGCCCGTGATGTCCGTCGAGGTGGTCACGCCCGAGGACTACATGGGCGACGTCATCGGGGACCTGTCGGCCCGCCGCGGACGCGTCGAGGGCATGGACCACCGGGGCAACTACCAGGTGATCCGGGCTCAGGTTCCCCTGGCCGACATGTTCGGCTACGCTACTGACCTGCGTTCGCGCACCCAGGGGCGCGCGACGTACACCATGCAGTTCCATTCGTACGCAGAGGTACCCGACGCGATCGCCAAGGAGATCGTCGCCAAGGCCACCGGCGCGTAAGAACGCTGGGCGACCAGCGACAACAAGGTCCCCACCGCAGTCGGGGAGGGCCGGAGAAAACCAGACGGACGCCCCAGGCCGTCACGAGAGAGAAAGTTAGTCCGCGACAATGGCAAAGCAGAAGTTCGAGCGCACCAAGCCGCACGTCAACGTAGGCACGATGGGTCACATCGACCACGGCAAGACCACGCTGACCGCCGCGATCACCAAGGTCCTGTCCGAGCGCGTCGGCGGCACGTCCTTCACGCCCTTCGACCAGATCGACAAGGCCCCCGAGGAGCGCCAGCGCGGGATCACGATCTCGATCGCGCACGTGGAGTACGAGACCAAGGCCCGCCACTACGCCCACGTCGACATGCCGGGTCACGCCGACTACGTCAAGAACATGATCACCGGCGCCGCCCAGGTCGACGGCGCGATCCTGGTCGTCTCGGCGACCGACGGCCCGATGCCCCAGACCCGCGAGCACGTCCTGCTGGCGCGTCAGGTGGGCGTGCCCTTCATCGTCGTGGCCCTCAACAAGTCCGACATGGTCGATGACGAGGAGCTCCTCGAGCTCGTCGAGCTCGAGGTGCGCGAGCTGCTCAACAGCTACGGCTTCCCGGGCGACGACACCCCGATCGTGCGCGTCTCGGCCTTGAAGGCCCTCGAGGGCGACGCCGCGTGGGGCGACAAGGTCATGGAGCTCATGGACGCAGTGGACAGCTACATCCCCGAGCCCGTTCGCTCGACCGACAAGCCGTTCCTCATGTCCATCGAGGACGTCATGTCCATCACCGGGCGCGGCACCGTCGTGACCGGGCGCGTGGAGCAGGGCGTCATCAAGGTCGGCGACGAGGTCGAGATCGTGGGCCTGCGGCCCACGCAGAAGACCGTCGTCACGGGCATCGAGATGTTCCGCAAGCTGCTCGACCAGGGCCAGGCCGGCGACAACCTCGGCGCGCTGCTGCGCGGCACCAAGAAGGAAGAGGTCGAGCGCGGCCAGGTGCTGTGCAAGCCGGGATCGATCACCCCGCACACCGAGTTCCAGGCCGCGGTCTACGTCCTGACCAAGGAGGAGGGCGGACGCCACAAGCCGTTCTTCGCCAACTACCGCCCGCAGTTCTACTTCCGCACGACCGACGTGACGGGCACCATCGAGCTGCCCTCGGGGACCGAGATGGTCATGCCCGGTGACAACACGGAGATGACCGTGACCCTCGGCAAGCCGATCGCCATGGAAGAGGGCCTGACCTTCTCCATCCGCGAGGGCGGGCGCACCGTGGGCTCCGGGCGCGTCACGAAGATCTTGAAGTAAGCGCGATGGCCGACAACCGACAGAAGATCCGCATCCGGCTGAAGGCCTTCGACCACGGCGTCCTGGACCAGTCCTGCGCCAAGATCGTCCAGACCGTCGAGCGCACGAACGCGCGCGTGCAGGGCCCCGTGCCGCTGCCCACCGAGACCCACCGCTACACGGTGGTCCGCGGGCCGCACAAGCACAAGGACAGCCGCGAGCACTTCGAGATGCGCGTGCACAAGCGTCTGCTGGACATCGTGGACCACACCGCCAAGACCGTCGACTCGCTCCAGCGCCTCGACCTGCCGGCGGGCGTGGACATCGAGATCAAGATCCGCCAGAACTAGTCCGCCGACGCCCCCGCCGGTGCGCTCGCGCGCGCCGGCGGGGGCGTCGTCGTCTGGCCCCTCGAGGACCACGGAGGCGCCGTGAGCGAGACCGATGCCGCGAGCGCGGGGACCTGGCCGCTCGGCGGGCGCCGCGTGAACCGGGTCGGACTGGGAGCGATGCGCCTGACCGGCACGGCCGCCTTCCACCTCGGGACGCCGCGCGAGCGCTCTCTCTCGCTGGCCACGCTGCGCCGCGCGGTCGAGCTCGGGGTCAACCACATCGACACCGCGGCCTTCTACTTCTCGGCCACCCGCTCGGCCAACGAGCTGATCAACGCCGCCCTCTCGCCGTACCCGCCGGACCTGGTGATCGTGACCAAGGTCGGCCCGAGCCGGGACCCCGCGGGCCAGTGGCGCGAGCCGGCGCGCCCCGACGAGCTGCGGGGCCTGGTCGAGGAGAACCTTCGCCAGCTCGGGGTCGAGCGCCTGGAGGTCGTGAACCTGCGCGTGCAGGGGCCCGGATCCCTGTGTGAGCGCTACGGCGCCCTGGCCGAGCTCGTCGCCGAGGGGCTCATCGGCCACCTGGGGGTGTCGGGCGTGAACCTCGAGCAGCTCGACGAGGCCCTGGGGGTGGCCCCGGTCGTCTGCGTGCAGAACCGCCTCAGCGTCGAGCACCGCTCTGCGTCGGGCGACGAGGTGCTGGCGGCCTGCACCGCCCGGGGGATCGCCTTCGTTGCCTACTTCTCGGTCGTGGGCGCCGGCACCCACGGCCCCAAGCCCGAGACCGACCTCGACGTGGTCACCGAGGTGGCGGCGCGCCACGCCGCGACCCCGGCCCAGGTCCGCCTCGCGTGGACGCTGGCGCTGAGCGCCAACGTCCTGGTCATCCCGGGCACCGGCGACCCGCGCCACGTGGAGGAGAACGTCGCGGCGGGCGCCCTGACGCTGAGCCCCGAGGACCTCGCGGCGCTCGGGGCGCTAGGGGCGTGAGCGGCTTTGCGCGGCCCGGCCGCGACGGTGTACGCTAGATAGCCCCCGATTTTGGGGTCGTCGAGGTTCTTCCCCGGCGAACAACAGACGTGTCCGGTCGCCCAAGGGAACGCCGGACCGAACCAGTCGAGCGCTCCGTTCGGGTCCCTGGCCCGGCGGAGCGTCTGTGTGTCGGCAGAACCGACGCGCAGACAATGTAGAGAGAGGCACACGTGGCGACCAAGGCGATCGTCGGCGAGAAGGTGGGCATGACCCAGGTGTGGGACGACCACAACCGGGCCGTGCCGGTCACGGTCGTGCGCGTCAGCCCGGCCCGCGTCGTGCAGGTCAAGACCCCCGAGAAGGAGGGCTACAGCGCCCTGCAGGTCACGTGGGGCACCCGGCGCACCTCGACGCTCACCAGGCCCGAGCTCGGGCACTTCGAGAAGGCCGGCGTCGCGCCCGGCCGGCGCCTCGTCGAGCTGCGCCTCGACGACGTCTCGGGCTACGTGGTCGGCCAGGAGATCCTGGTCGACACCCTGGAGAAGGGCGAGCGCATCGACGCCACCGCCGTCTCGAAGGGCAAGGGCTTCGCCGGCGGGATGAAGCGACACAACTTCTCCGGCCAGGGCGGTGCCCACGGCAACCACAAGCACCACCGCGCCCCCGGCTCGATCGGCGCGTGCGCCACGCCCGGGCGCGTCTTCAAGGGCACGCGCATGGCCGGTCGCATGGGCGGCGGCCAGGTGACGACGACCAACCTCGAGGTCGTGGGCGTGGACGTCGAGCGCCACCTCGTGCTGGTCAAGGGCGCCGTGCCCGGCCCGCGCGGCGGCGTCGTCGTGCTGCGCACCAGCGTCAAGAACCCGATGAAGCCCGGAGGCGCGCGATGAGCGACGTGAGCTACCTACGCGGACCGGTCAAGAAGGACCGCCCCGCGCCGGCGACGCGCACCGTGACGCGCCGCTCGCTCCAGGGCGCCGACCTGGGCGTCGTGGACCTCGAGCCGACGATCTTCGGCATCGAGCCGCACCTCGCCGTCCTACACCAGGTCATCACCGCCCAGCTGGCCGCCAAGCGCGCCGGCACGCAGTCGACCAAGACCCGCAAGGAGGTCCGCGGCGGGGGGCGCAAGCCGTTCCGCCAGAAGGGCACCGGCGGCGCGCGCCAGGGCACGATCCGCGCCCCGCACTACCCGGGCGGCGGAATCGCGCTGGGGCCCAAGCCGCGCTCCTACGAGCAGCGCACGCCCAAGAAGATGATCCGCCTCGCGCTGACCTCCGCCCTGTCGGACCGCGCGAGCGAGGACCGCGTCGCGCTGGTGGACTCCTTTGGCGCGTGGACCGAGCCCAAGACCCGCGACGCCCTGACCGCGCTCGGCGCGCTGGGCCTCGAGGGCAAGGTCCTCGTCGTCCTCGGCCGCGACGACGTGGTCGCCTACCGCTCCTTCAAGAACCTGGTCGGGGTCACCACGATCGACGCCGGCGAGCTCAACGCCTACGACGTGCTGAACGCGGACTGGGTGCTGTTCACCGACGAGACCCTGCCGAGCGCGAAGGAGCACGACTGATGCGTGACGCCATGAGCATCCTGATCCGTCCGGTGATCTCCGAGAAGACCTACGACATGATGGAGAAGCACACCTACGTGTTCGTCGTCGACCCGCGCGCGACCAAGGTCGACGTGCGCAACGCCGTCGAGCAGGCGTTCAACGTCAAGGTCGTCAACGTCAACACCCTGACCCGTCAGGGCAAGTCCTCGCGCAACCGGCGCACCGGCACGACCGGCCAGCGTCCGTCCACCAAGCGCGCCATCGTCACCCTGCGCCAGGGCGACTCGATCAACCTGTTCGAGAGTTAAGGACCGGCATGGCACTTCGTCCCCGCAAGCCCACCAGCCCCGGCCGCCGGTTCCAGACCGTCTCGGACTTCTCCGAGCTGACCAAGGACCGCCCCGAGAAGTCCCTGCTGGCGTCCAAGCCCTCCACGGGCGGGCGCAACAGCTACGGCCGCAAGACCTCGCGCCACCGCGGTGGCGGTCACAAGCAGCAGTACCGCGTCGTCGACTTCAAGCGCAACAAGGACGGCGTGCCCGCCAAGGTCGCCGCGATCGAGTACGACCCGAACCGCAGCTGCCGCATCGCGCTGCTGCACTACCACGACGGCGAGAAGCGCTACATCCTGGCGCCCAACACGCTCAAGGTCGGCGACACGGTCGAGTCGGGCCCCAAGGCCGACATCCGCACCGGCAACGCCCTGCCCATGCGCTTCATCCCCACCGGCTCGACCGTGCACAACGTCGAGCTGCGCCCCGGCGGCGGCGGCAAGATGGCGCGTAGCGCCGGCATGAGCGTCCAGCTGGTCGCCAAGGACGGCGGGTTCGCCACCCTGCGCCTGCCCTCGACCGAGATGCGCCGCGTGCCCATCGACTGCCGCGCCACGCTGGGCGTGGTCGGCAACGCCGAGCACGAGCTCATCAAGATCGGCAAGGCCGGCCGCAACCGTTGGAAGGGCGTGCGCCCCCAGACGCGCGGCGTGGCCATGAACCCCGTCGACCACCCCCTGGGCGGCGGCGAGGGCAAGACCTCCGGTGGCCGCCACCCGGTCTCGCCCTGGGGCCAGCCCGAGGGTCGCACCCGCCTGCCCAAGGCGTCCGACTCGCTCATCATTCGACGCCGCCGTGGCCGCGGCTCACGGAGGTAGTCATGTCACGAAGTCTGAAGAAGGGCCCGTTCATCGATGGTCACCTGCTCAAGAAGGTGGACGCGATGAACGCCGCCAACGAGAAGCGGGTCATCAAGACCTGGAGCCGCCGATCGACGATCATCCCCGACATGGTCGGGCACACCTTCGCCGTGCACGACGGCCGGCGCCACGTGCCGGTCTTCGTGAACGAGTCCATGGTGGGCCACAAGCTCGGTGAGTTCGCCCCGACGCGGACGTTCAAGTTCCACGCCGGACAGGAAAAGACGGGGCGGCGCTGATGCCCGGACCCAAGACCAACGAGCGCCCCGGGACCCGGGCCACGCTGCGCGGGTATCACATGTCGGCGTCCAAGGCGCGCGTCGTGCTGAACCTCATCCGCGGCGAGGACGTCACCACGGCGCGCGAGATCCTCGTGGGTACCTCGCGCGAGGCCGCCGACGTGATCGCCAAGGTGCTGGCGTCGGCCGTGGCCAACGCGGTGAACAACGACGGCCAGTCGGCCGACGAGCTCTACGTCTCGGCGGCCTTCGCCGACGAGGGCATCACCATGAAGCGCTTCACGCCGCGCGCCCGAGGGCGCGCGGGCAAGATCCGCAAGCGCGCGTGCCACATCACCGTCATCGTCTCGCGCCTCGACGACGAGCGCCTCGAGGTCCTTCGCGCCTCGCGCAGCGCCGCGGCGACCGCGTCGCGGGCGCGCCGCGTGGCGTCGTCACGCCGCTCGTCGGGATCGGGTGCGACCCGCCGCGGCGCCGCCGCCGAGGCCGCGGCCCCCGAGGACGTCGCCACCGACGAGTTCGAGGTCGACCAGTTCGAGGTCGACCAGGTCGAGGTCGACCAGGTCGACACCGATGAGGTCGAGGTCGGCGAGGCCGACGCCGTGGTCGGCGAGGTCGAGGCCGGCCAGGCCGACGACGAGGACACGACGCCCGTCGAGGAGACGGACGAAGGGGCGTCGAGCGACGCCGCAGAGGAGACGGGCGAGTAATGGGTCAGAAGGTCAATCCCTACGGGTTCCGGCTCGGCATCACGACGGACTGGAAGTCGCGTTGGTTCAAGGAGCGCGGGTACAAGGACCTCGTCATCGAGGACTGGAAGATCCGCGACTACCTGACCCGCCAGCTCGAGAGCGCCGCGGTCAGCCGCATCGAGATCGAGCGCAACTCCGACCGCATCCGCGTGGACATCCACACGGCGCGCCCCGGCATCGTCATCGGCCGGCGCGGCGCCGAGGCCGAGCGCCTGAAGAAGGACCTCGAGCGCATCACCGGCCAGAAGAACAAGATCTCGCTGAACATCCAGGAGATCAAGCAGCCCGAGCTCGACGCCGCCCTCATCGCCCAGGGGATCTGCGACCAGCTGATCCGGCGCGTGGCGTTCCGGCGCGCGATGAAGCGCGGGATCCAGACCGTCCAGAAGGCCGGCGCCCTGGGCGTGCGCATCCAGGCCTCGGGCCGGCTCGGCGGCGCCGAGATGAGCCGCCGCGAGTCCTACCGCGAGGGCCGAGTCCCGCTGCACACGCTGCGCGCCGACATCGACTACGGGTTCCGCGAGGCGCGCACCAACACCGGGCGCATCGGCGTCAAGGTGTGGATCTACAAGGGCGACATCCTGCCCTACCAGCTCACCAACGACGAGAAGATCGTGCGCGAGGCCGCCATGGCCGCCGGCGACGCGGTGCCCGTCGGGGCCTCCCCGACGGCGCCCAAGGGCGTCATCCGTGCCGGCGGGGGACGCCGCCGCGTCGAGGCCGAGGCCGTCGCCGACGACGCCGCCCCCGCCGAGGAGGTCGTCGTCGACGAGGTCGTGGTGGACGTCGACCCCGCCGACCTGCTCGCCACGACCGACGAGGTCGAGCGCCAGCTGAGCGTGGAAGAGGAGATCGAGCGCCGCACGGCGAGCGAGCACACCGACACGCCGCACTTCCGAAAGGACGTGGAGTAGTCATGTTGATGCCCCGCAAGGTCAAGCACCGCAAGCAGCAGCGCGGACGTCGCGCCGGGATGGCCAAGGGCGGCACCGAGCTCACCTTCGGTGACTTCGGGATCCAGGCCCTGGAGTCGGGCTGGCTCACCGCGCGCCAGATCGAGGCCGCGCGCATCGCGATGACCCGTCACGTCAAGCGTGGCGGCAAGGTGTGGATCCGCGTCTTCCCCGACAAGCCGGTCACCCAGAAGCCCGCCGAGACCCGCATGGGCTCGGGCAAGGGCAACCCCGAGTTCTGGGTCGCCGTCGTCAAGCCCGGCCGCGTGCTCTTCGAGCTCGGCGGCGTGGACGAGACCCTGGCGCGCGCCGCGATGGAGCGCGCCATCCAGAAGCTGCCCATCCAGGCGAAGTTCGTGATCCGGCCCGGAACCCACGGCGCCCCGGAGGTGACGATCTGATGGCCAAGACCCGTGAACACGTCGCCGAGATGCGGCTGCTGGGCGACCACGAGCTCCTCGAGCGCCTGGCCGACGCCCGGCGTGAGCTCTTCAACCTCCGCTTCCAGCTGGCGACCGGCCAGCTGGACAACTCATCGCGCCTGGCCGCGGTGCGCAAGGACATCGCCCGGCTCTCGACCTTCGTGCGCGAGCGCGAGATCGCGGCCGCCGAGGCCCTCAGTGAAGGTGAGCCGTCATGAGTGACACCCCGACCCCCGAGACCGACATGGACGAGACGACCCCGGCCCCCGTGACCGACGTGGTCGAGGCGAGCGAGACCCCCGACGTCGCGGCCCCGGCCCCCGCCGCGCCGGCCCCCGCCGCGGCCGCTGACGAGGGCCGCGCCAACCCGCGCAAGGTCCGCGAGGGCGTCGTGGTCTCGGACAAGATGAACTCGACGCTGGTCGTCGCGGT
Organism: uncultured Actinomycetota bacterium; assembly: GCA_963805595.1. Lineage (GTDB taxonomy): Bacteria > Actinomycetota > Acidimicrobiia > Acidimicrobiales > RAAP-2 > RAAP-2. The sequence goes on from CAWDUM010000001.1 coordinate 83,045, forward strand.
CAACGAGCGGGTGCGCCACCCGCGCTACGGCAAGACCGTCCAGCGCACCAAGAAGCTCTACGTGCACGACGAGAACAACGACGCCAAGGTCGGCGACCGCGTGCGCGTCCAGGAGACCCGTCCGCTGTCCAAGCTCAAGCGCTGGCGCCTGACCGAGATCGTGGAGCGTGCGCGATGATCCAGCAGGAATCGCGCCTCAAGGTCGCCGACAACTCGGGCGCCAAGGAGGTGCTGTGCATCCGGGTGCTGGGCGGGTCGCGCCGGCGCTACGCGTCGATCGGCGACGTCTTCATCGCGACGGTGAAGGACGCCATCCCCGGCGCCGCCGTGAAGAAGGGCGACGTCGTGCGCTGCGTGGTCGTGCGCACCGCCAAGGAGAAGCGCCGCCCCGACGGCTCCTACATCAAGTTCGACGAAAACGCCGCGGTGCTGATCAACGAGCAGCTCCAGCCGCGCGGCACGCGCATCTTCGGCCCCGTGGGCCGCGAGCTGCGTGACAAGAAGTTCATGCGCATCATCTCGTTGGCGCCGGAGGTCCTCTGATGAAGATTCACAAGGGAGACGATGTGCTGGTCATCGCCGGCAAGTTCGTCGGACAACGCGCGACGGTCGAAGAGGCCCTGCCGGCCACCCACCAGGTGGTCCTGGACGGCCTCAACGTGGCCAAGCGCCACATGAAGCAGCGCGGCTCGACCATGCAGGCGGGCATCATCGACAAGGTCCTGCCCATGGACGCGTCCAACGTCGCGCTGTGGTGCGGCGGGCACAAGGGACCGGCCAAGGTCGGCCTGCGCGACGTCGACGGCGTCAAGACGCGGGTCTGCCGCAAGTGCGGGGAGGCGCTGTGACCACGACCACCCGCCCGCGCCTCAAGGTCCGCTACGACAACGAGGTCCGCGCCGCCCTCAAGGACGAGCTCGGGCTCGACAACATCATGCAGGTCCCGCGACTCGTCAAGATCGTGCTGAACTCCGGGGTCGGCCGCGCCACCCAGCAGGCGTCGCTGCTCGAGGGCGCCCAGCGCGACCTTGAGGTCATCACGGGCCAGCGCCCGGTCGTCACGCGCGCCAAGAAGTCGATCGCCAACTTCAAGCTCCGCGAGGAGCAGCCCATCGGCGTCAAGGTGACGCTGCGCGGCGACCGCGCCTGGGAGTTCTTCGACCGGCTGCTCAGCCTGGCCGTTCCGCGAATCCGCGACTTCCGTGGCCTCTCGCCCCAGAGCTTCGACGGACGCGGGAACTACACGTTCGGCATCAACGACCAGCTGATCTTCCCCGAGGTCGACTACGACAAGATCGACGCCCCGCGGGGCTTCGACATCACCATCGTGACCACCGCGGTCACCGACGACCAGGGGCGCGCCTTCCTGCGCGCCTTCGGCTTCCCCTTCAAGCAGGAGACTCGATAGTCATGGCCAAGAAGTCCCTTCGGATCAAGCAGCAGAAGACCCCCAAGTTCTCGACGCGCGCGTACACGCGCTGCGAGCGCTGCGGCCGTCCGCGCTCGGTCTACCGCAAGTTCGGGCTGTGCCGGATCTGCCTGCGCCAGCTGGTGCACGCCGGCGAGGTGCCCGGCGTGACCAAGGCCAGCTGGTAGGAGGATCGCGATGACAATGACCGACCCGATCGCCGACATGCTGACGCGGATCCGCAACGCCAACTCCGCCATGTTCGACAGCGTCAAGATGCCCAACTCGAAGCTCAAGGAGAACCTGGCCAAGGTGCTCGAGCGCGAGGGCTTCATCGCGGGCTACCGCGTCTCGACCACCGAGGGCAAGCCGGGGTCGACGCTGGAGATCACCCTCAAGTACTCCGAGGACCGCCAGAAGACCATCGTCGGCATCCAGCGCGTCTCCAAGCCGGGCCTGCGCATCTACAAGAAGTGCGACCAGATGCCCAAGGTCCTCGGCGGGGTGGGCGTCGCCGTGGTGTCCACGAGCCACGGGCTCATGACCGACCGCGAGGCGCGCAAGGCCAAGCTCGGCGGAGAGGTGCTCTGTTATGTCTGGTAGCCCGACCCGCTTCTCGGAGGTGACGCGATGAGCCGCATCGGCCGCAACCCCATCACGGTGCCCGCGGGCGTGACCGTGGGCGTCGTCGACGACGTCATCACGGTGACCGGCCCCAACGGCACGATGAACCGCACGCTGCCCGCCGGGATCACGGTCGCCCAGTCCGGCGACGTGCTCACCGTCGAGCGCGCCAGCGAGGAGACGTCCCAGAAGGCGCTGCACGGCCTGACGCGCACGCTCATCGACAACATGATGATCGGCGTGACGAAGGGCTGGTCCAAGGAGCTCGAGATCATCGGCGTCGGGTACCGCGCCGCCGCCGCGGGTCCCCACTCCCTGGACCTGGCGCTGGGGTTCAGCCACCCGGTCAAGTTCGCGGCGCCCGAGGGCATCTCCTTCGAGGTGCCCGTGCCCACGCGCGTGATCATCAAGGGCGCCGACAAGGAGGCCGTCGGCCAGGTCGCCGCGTCCATCCGCAAGCTGCGCAAGCCCGAGCCCTACAAGGGCAAGGGCGTGCGCTACCTCGGCGAGCGCGTCGCGCGCAAGGCCGGAAAGGCAGCAAAGTAATGTCTCGCTCCACCCTCGAACTGCGCCAGCGCCGCCACCGGCGCATCCGGCGCCGCCTGTCGGGCACGCCCGAGCGGCCCCGCGTGGCGCTGAGCCGCACCAACAAGCACATCTCGGCCCAGGTCATCGACGACGTCGCCGGGCGCACCCTGGCCGCCGCGTCCTCGGTCGAGCCGGCCATGAAGGGCACGTCGGGCGCCAACGTCGAGGGCGCCAAGGCCGTCGCCGCGCTGCTCGCCGAGCGCGCCAGGGCCGCCGGCGTCTCCTCGGTGGTCTTTGACCGCGGGGGGTTCGACTACCACGGCCGCGTCGCCGCCTTCGCCGACGCCCTGCGCGCCGCCGGACTGGAGTTCTGATGGCCGACGTCGAGCAGTACGAGGAGCGCACCATCAAGGTCAACCGCGTGAGCAAGGTCGTCAAGGGCGGCCGTCGCTTCTCCTTCACCGCGCTGATGGTGATCGGTGACGGCAAGGGCCACGTGGGCCTGGGCTACGGCAAGGCCAAGGAGGCCGGCCTCGCGGTCCAGAAGGGCATCGAGGAGGCTCGCAAGAACATCTTCGAGGTCCCCCTGGCCGGCACCACGATCGTCTACCCGGTGCTGGGCGCCTCGGGCGCCGGGCGCGTCCTGATGAAGCCCGCCGCGCCGGGGACCGGCGTTATCGCCGGGGGCGCCGCGCGCGCCATCCTCGAGATGGCCGGCGTCAAGGACATCATCGCCAAGTCGCTGGGTTCCTCCAACGGCATCAACGTCGCGCACGCGACCATCGAGGGGCTCAAGCAGCTGCGCCGCCCCGAGCAGGTCGCCGCGAGCCGCGACAAGGCGGCGGACCACGTCATCCCGTCCGGTACGCTACGGGCCTACCGTGAACGCCAGCGCGAGGGCGACCTGTTCAAGGTCCCGGAGGTGACGTCGTGAGCGATCTCAAGGTCACCCAGGTCCGCTCGTCGATCGCGACCAAGCCCAAGCACCGCGGGACGCTGCGCGCCCTGGGCCTGCGCGGGATCGGCCAGTCCAACGTGCTGCCCGACCGTCCCGAGATCCGCGGGATGATCGCGCGGGTGCCGCACCTGATCAAAGTGGAAGAGGTCTAGATGAAGCTCCACGAACTCCGCCCGCCCGCGGGGTCGACGAAGCGCAAGCGCATCGTCGGTCGCGGGGTCGCCGGCAAGGGCGGCAAGACCGCGGGGCGCGGCACCAAGGGCCAGAAGGCCCGCCGCCAGATCCCGGCGCAGTTCGAAGGGGGCCAGAACCCCCTGATCCAGCGCATCCCCAAGCTCAAGGGGTTCACGAACCCCTTCCGCGTGTCCTACACGCCGGTCAACCTCGACTCGCTCAGCGTGCTGGGCCTGGCCGAGGTCAACCCCGACGTGCTGGTGGCCCACGGCCTCGCCCAGAAGGGCGACCTGGTCAAGGTCCTGGGACGCGGGACCCTGTCGGCGCCGGTGAGCCTGAGCGTGCACGCGATCTCGGGCTCGGCCCGCGCGGCCGTCGAGGCCGCCGGGGGGTCGGTGACACTGCTCGAGCTGCCCTTCTCGGTGCGCCCCGCGGCGTCCGGCAACCAGCACCAGAACCGCTAGGCCCGCCGTGCTGAAGAGACTCGCGAACATCTTCCGGGTAGTCGACCTTCGCAACAAGATCTTCTTCACGGTCGCGATCATCTGTCTCTACCAGCTCGGCGCGAACCTGCCGATCCCCGGGGTCAGCTGGTCCCAGGTCCAGCTGCTCCAGTCCAAGGCCGGCGCCAGCGGCGTGCTCGGCTTCCTCAACCTCTTCTCGGGCGGGGCCCTGACGCGCCTGGCCGTGTTCGGCCTGGGCGTCATGCCCTACATCACGAGCTCGATCGTCATTCAGCTGCTCACGACGGTCATCCCCAAGCTGACCGAGTGGCGCGACCAGGGCGCGGTGGGCCAGAAGAAGATCACCCAGACGACGCGCTACCTGACCATCGGCCTGGCGCTGCTGCAGTCCACCGGCCTCATCTACGCCTTCCACGGGCACGACTCGGCGCTGCTGGGCTTCAACATCGACCTGATCCCCAAGTTCACCCTGTGGCTCGGGTTCTTCATGGTCATCATCATGACCGCGGGCACGGCGTTCGTCATGTGGCTCGCCGAGCTCATCACCCAGCGCGGCGTGGGCCAGGGCATGAGCCTGTTGATCTTCGCCAACGTCGTCGCGGGTCTGCCCTCGGGCGGGCGCGCGGTGCTCGCCGAGGGCGGCCCGGCCAAGTTCTGGACCATCGTCGTGATCTCCCTCGCGCTGCTCGTGCTCATCGTCTTCATGGACAACGGCCAGCGCCGCATCCCGATCACGTTCGCCCGGCGCGTCGTCGGGCGCCGCGAGATGGGCGGCAACTCGACCTACATCCCCTTGAAGGTCAACCAGTCCGGCGTGATCCCGATCATCTTCGCGTCCTCGGTGCTCTACATCCCCGTGCTGCTGAGCAACATCGTGCCGTGGGCGGGCTTCACCAACTTCGTGAACTCCTCGCTGCACCCGACGAGCTTCTTCTACATCGCCTCGGACTTCCTGCTGATCCTCGCCTTCACGTTCTTCTACGTCTACATCGCCTTCGAGCCCCACCAGCAGGCCGAGATGCTGCGCCAGCAGGGCGGGTTCGTGCCGGGCATCCGCCCGGGCCTGCCGACCGAGAAGTACTTCGCGCGCCTGCTCAGCCGCATCACCGTCGTGGGCGCCGTGTTCCTGGCGTCGGTCGCCGTGGTGCCGAGCCTGCTGATGGCCATCTGGAGCATCAACCGGTTCCCCTACTACGGCACGACGCTGCTGATCGCGGTCGGCGTGGCGCTCGAGACGATGCGCCAGATCGACAGCCAGCTCATGATGCGCAACTACGAAGGGTTCCTGAAGCGCTAGACATGGCGCCCCTCTATCTGGTCGTCCTGGGGAAACAGGGCGCGGGCAAAGGCACTCAGTGTGACCGGCTCGCCGAGATCTACCACCTCCCGCACGTCTCGACCGGCGACATGCTGCGCGCCGCGGTCAAGGCGGGCAGCCCGCTGGGCCACGAGGTCGAGGCCGTGCTCGCCGCCGGCGCGCTGGTGGGCGACGAGCTGGTGATCCGCCTGGTCGAGGACCGCTTCGCCGCGCCCGACGCCGCGGACGGCGCGCTGCTCGACGGCTTCCCGCGCAACCTCGCCCAGGCCGAGGCCCTCGAGGACCTCCTAGGCCCCGGGGGCGTGAGCCTGTGCGTCAACCTGGACGTGCCCATCGAGCGCGTCGCCGCGCGCCTGTCGGCGCGCCGGGTCTGCCAGGACTGCGGGACGATCTACCGCGACACCGACCCCTCCGGCACGTCGGGCGTGTGCGCCAAGTGCGGCGGACGCGTCGTCCAGCGCGACGACGACCAGCCCGAGGCCATCAGGCGGCGCCTCGAGACCTACGAGCGCGACACCGCGCCGTTGCTCGACTTCTACCGCGCGCGCGGCGTGCTGGTCAACGTCGACGGCGACCGCGAGCCCGACGAGGTCACGGCGGCCCTGGTGGCGGCGATCGGGGACCGGGTCCAGGCGTGAGGCGCTCGGCCGACGAACTGGCCAAGATGCGCCGCGCCGGGCGCGTGACCGCCGAGATGCTCGAGGCGACGCGCGCCGCGATCCGCCCCGGGGTCACGACCGCCCAGCTCAACGACGTCGCCGCCGAGGTCCTCGCGCGTCGCGGGGCGCGCTCGAACTTCCTCAACTACCAGGGCTTCCCGGCGGTGATCTGCACCAGCCCCAACGACATGATCGTCCACGGCATCCCCGGCGGCTACGTGCTCACCGAGGGCGACATCATCTCGGTGGACTGCGGGGCGATCGTCGAGGGCTACCACGGCGACGCCGCCTACACCGCCCCCGTGGGCGAGGTCAGCGACGCCGCGGCGCGCCTGATGGAGGTGACCGAGCGCGCCCTGTGGGCCGGCATCGACCAGATGGTCGTGGGCCAGCGGCTCCACGAGGTGGGCCGGGCCGTCCAGCGCGTCGCCGAGGCGGGGGGCTACTCGGTCGTGCGCGAGTACGTGGGCCACGCCATCGGCACCGAGATGCACGAGATGCCCCAGGTGCCCAACTACTGGCCGGGCACCCCCGGGCCGACGCTCAAGGAGGGCATGGTCTTCGCCGTCGAGCCGATGGTCAACGTCGGGGGGGCCGCGACCTTCCTGATGGACGACGGCTGGTCGGTCATGACCGCCGACGGCTCGCTGTCGGCGCACTTCGAGCACACCATCGCCGTCACCGACGACGGGCCCGAGGTCTTCACCGCCCCCTAGGTCGGCGGGTGCTTGCGGTCGTACTGGCGCTGGGCGAAGAGCGCGGCCTCGGTGCGGCGCTGGAACCCGAGCTTGGCCAGCAGGTTCGAGACGTAGTTCTTGACGGTCTTCTCGGCGAGGAACATCTCGGCGGCGATCTCGCGGTTCGAAAGTCCCTCGCTGAGCAGCTCGAGGATGCGCCGCTCCTGGGCGCTGAGGCTCTCGAGGCGCAGGTCCTCGACCATCTGGCGGCGCAGCCGCTCGCGCGCGCGCGTCACCTGGTCGTCGGTGAGCAGCATCTGTCCGTCGGCCACCCGGCGGATGGCGTGGACGAGCTCGTCGCCGCGCACGTTCTTGAGCACGTAGCCGCGCGCGCCGGCGAGGACCGAGGCGTTGAGGGCCTCGGCGTCGGCGAAGGAGGTGAGCATCAGGCAGGCGAGGTCGGGGCGCTTGTCACGAAGCGTCCGGCACAGGTCGACGCCGCTGCCGTCGGGCAGGCGCACGTCGAGCACGGCCACGTCGATCAGGTCGAGGTCGATGTCCTCGGCCTCGGACATGTTGGAGGCCTCGGCCACGACCGTGAGGTCCTCGGCGGCCTCGAGCAGCTCCTTGAGGCCGCGGCGCACGATCTCGTGGTCGTCGACCAGCAGCAGGCGGATCACGTCAGGCCTGTCGCTTGGCGGTCCATCGAACAAGTGTGCCACGTCCGGGCTCCGCGTCGACCTCGAAGGTCCCGCCCAACTGCCCGGCTCGCTGACTGAGGTTGCGCAGGCCCCGGCCCGGCCCGGCGCTCGTGGAGAACCCGACGCCGTCGTCGGCGACGCTGAATCCCACGAGGTCGCCGTCGAGGGTCACGTCGACGCGCGCCGAGGTGGCCTGGGAGTGGCGCGCGACGTTGCTGAGTGCCTCACGCAGCGCCTGGACCGTGTGGTGCGCGCAGTGGTCCGACACCAGCCAGTCCAGGTCGGGCGCCAGGGCGACCACGACCGCGATGCCCAGGCGCGACCGGACCTCGTCGGCCAGGGCCTCGATGCGCAGGCTCAGCGGACCGCTCTCCTGGTCGTCCTGGTCGATCTCGAAGATCGTCGTGCGGATCTGGCGGATCGTGATGTCGAGCTCGTCGACGCAGTGGTTCACCCGGTCGCGCACCGCGTCGTCCATGGGACGTCCCAGCGCGATCTGCAGGGTGAGCCCGACGCCGAACAGCCGCTGGATGACGGTGTCGTGAAGGTCGCGCGCCAGGCGCTCGCGCTCGTTGATCAAGGTGAGCTCGCGCAGCTGGGCGCGCAGGCGCGTCTGGTCGATCACGAGTCCGGCGGCGCGGCCGAAGGCCTCGACGACGTACTCGTCCTGCTCGTCGAAGGGCTCGCCGTCGAGCGGGTCGGTGAGGTAGAGGTTGCCGAAGACGTGCCCGTCGCTCGTCGAGACCGGCACACCCAGGAAGCGCGTCATCGGCGGGTGGTTCGGGGGGAACCCGACGAACCCGGGGTAGGCGGGCAGGTTCTCCAGGCGCAGCGGGGCGTCGCGGTGGATGACCTCGCCCAGCACGCCGCCGCCGTGGGGCAGCTCGCCGATCGCGCGGCGCCCCTCGTCGTCGATCCCGCGCGTGAGGAACCGCGACAGCGTCTGGCCGTCGCTCGCCACCACGCCGAGCGCGCCGTAGCGCGCGCCGACCATGCGGATCGAGGCCTCGAGGATGGTGTCGAGGAGGTCGTCGAGGTCCGCGTCGACTTCGATGAGCAGGAGCGCCTCGATGAGTGCGTGGAGACGGACCGGGTCGTCGACCTTGTGGAAAATCACTTGTCCTAGCCTCGCACACCAGATGGGCGCGGACTAGCCGACCTTTTCTCCCACCACGACGCTCAGCGGAAGCTCGATGAGGCTGGCCCCGCGGGCCACGGCGTCCGCCAGGCGGGGACTGACGACCTGGCCGTCGCGGCTCGCGTGGGCGATGCCCGAGGCCATGACCGACCACGTCGCGCCGTCGTCCTCCAGGCCGTCAATCTGCACCGAGAGGACCTCGGCCCGCGCCGCCGCGGAGATGACGGCGTCCTCGGTGCTGGCCAGCAGGAGCCGGTCGTCGTCGACGACCGCGATCCTCGCCGGGAGCGCCGCGGGCAGGCATCGAACCGAGATGACCACGCGCGCGAGGTTTGACTCGGCGAGGCGGGCCACGCAGGCGGCGCGCGACATGGTCTCGCGGTGCACCGCACCCAGTTCGTTCATGGAACCAGCCTGGTCCCGGGCGGCCGAGACCGTCTAGGGCCACCAGTCACAAAAATTGGGCTCGCCCGGCGCGGTCCCGGGTGCTAGCACGAGGCGGCCCGTGCGGTCACCCTGGTGGTAGCGCGCCGCCGCGACGCGCCAGGATGGCGCCAGCACCCTTGGTCCAGGGTCGCCAAGGGGGGCGCGGGGAGATGAGTCAGGCGCTACGGGTCACGTGGTATCGCTACCGCGCGACCTTCGCGCGCCAGCTGAGTTCGTATCTCAGCGTGGTGCTGCTCATCGGGCTGCTCGGGGGAGTGGCGATGGCCTCGGTCGCCTCGGCCCGGCGCACCCAGTCCTCCTATCCGGTGTACCTGGCCAGCACGAACCCCTCGACGCTCACGATGGCCGTCTACGCGCAACGCCGCCAACGGCGGCGCCGGCCCGTCGGTCGCCGCCGCGATCCGTCGCCTGCCCGACGTGCGTCACGTCGTCACCGCGGAGGCGCCGACCCTGGTGCCGCTCGCGGCCAACGGGGCGCCCCTGCTCTCGACGTCGGTGCGATCGTCATCACGGGGAGCGATGACGGGATGATGGGCACGCAGGACCGTCTCGCGCTCTTCCAGGGTCACCCCTGGGACCACGAACCGAGCCGACGAGATCGTGATGACGGCCAGCGCCGCGCGCCAGCTCGGCGTCCACGTCGGCGACGTCGTCCCGATCGGCCTCTACGAATCGAGCCAGCAGGGGCTCGCGGGCTTCGGCACGCCCGCGGTCAAGCCCAAGCTGGAGTTCCGCGCGCGACTCGTCGACATCGCCGCGCTCAACACCCAACTCGTCCAGGACGACGTCGACCAGACCTTCGGGTTCATCTTCGTGGATCGACGCGCTCATCGAGAAGGTCGCGCGGGTAGCGCCCGGGGCAGCTGACTCCCGCGCTCTACGGGATCCAGCTTCGCCACGGCGATCGCGACCTCGCCACGGTCGAGCACGAGCTGATCGCGCTGGTGCCGCGCGGCTACGTCTACGAGTTCCACGCGACCTCGACGGTGACGCGCCAGGTCGAGCTCGCGATCAAGCCGGAGTCCGTCGCCCTGGGCGCCTTCGGCGCCATCGCGGCACTGGCGTGCCTGGTGCTGGCGGCCCAGGCGCTCGCGCGGCTGCTGGCGCGAGGCGACGACGACCGCCAGCGTTATGCGCGCGCTGGGCGCGAGCCCCCGGGTCAACGCGCTCGAAGGCCTGCTCGGCGTGGGCGTCGCCATCATCACCGGAACCTTCCTCGCCGTCGCGGTCGCCGTCGCGCTGTCGCCGCTGTCGCCGCTCGGCCCGGTGCGACCCGGTCTACCCCACGCGTGGGGTGAGCATCGACGCCACCGTTCTGGGCGCCGGGGCCGGTCGTGCTGCTCGTTCGTCCCGGTGTCTTCTGCCTCGCGCGCTCGGCGCGTGCGAACGCGCCGCAGCCGGCGCGGCGGCACGACGTCCCGCGCCGCTGTCGTCAACGACCGCGGCGAGCCTGCTGCCCGTCGCCGCGACGGTCGGGGTGCACTTCGCGTTGGACCCGGGCCGGGGGCGAACCCGCGTGCCGGTCCGCTCGACGCTGGGCGCGACGGTGCTCGCCGTCGCCATGGTGGTCGCCACGCTCACGTTCTCGAGCGGGCTCGCCACCCTGGTCTCTCGTCCGCCGCTCTACGGATGGAATTGGAACTACCTACTCAACCCCACCAACGACGTGCCGCCCGCGGCGCTGCACGCGCTCTCGCACGACGCGAAGGTGGCGGCGTGGAGCGGCGCGGACTACACCGACCTCGAGATCGACAACCAGGAGGTGCCCGTCCTGCTACAGAACGTCGGCGCCAAGGTCGACCCCGCCGATCCTCGCGGGCCACGGCTTGCGCAACGCCCACCAGATCGTCCTGGGCGCCGCCACGCTCTCGCCGCTGCACAAGAAGATCGGTGACGCGGTCGACAGTCAGCCTCGGAGCTGCCCGCCAACGCGCCGTACTACATTCGCGCCGACGCCGCTGACGATCGTGGGAACGCGACGTTTACCCGCGGTGGGCTACGCCAGCTTCGTCGCCGAGCACACCTCGATGGGTCAGCGGCGCGCTGCTGCCGCTGAACTTCAGCCACATCAACGTTCTCCGGCAACAGCCCGGACCCGAACCTCGAACGGTCCCGAACTGGTCTTCGTGCGCACCGCGACAGGAGTGAGCGCGGCGGCGGGACGCGCCGACATGCGCCGGGTCGCGGCGATCGCGAACAAGGTCTTCAACGCACGACCAGCCGGCCGCAGGGCAATTCGGTGGGCGGTGCTCGGCGTGCTGCGCCCGGTGCAGATCGTGAACTACCGCGCCATCGGCTCGACGCCGGTGGTCCTCGCGGGCGGCCTGGCCCTCGGGGCGGTCCTGGCCCTCGGCCTCACCCTGGCGTCGTCGGTGCGGCGCCGCCGCCGCGACCTCGCGATGCTCAAGACGCTGGGCTTCACCCACCGACAACTGGCCGCCGCGATCGCCTGGCAGGCGTCGGTGACCGCCGTCGTCGGCGTGGTGGTCGGGGTTCCGGTCGGCGTGGCCGTGGGTCGCGAGCTCTGGACCCTCTTCGCGCGCAGCATCAACGCGGTCCCGGACCCGACCGTGCCGGTGCTGTCGGTCGTCCTGGTCGCGGTGGGTTCACTGGTGTTCGCCAACCTCGTCGCCGCCCTCCCGGGACGCTGCGCCGCGCGGACCCCCGCGGGGCTGGTGCTGCGCGCCGAGTAGGGGCCCGGCGGCCCGGCGCTACTGCTCGGACAGGATGGCCTCGAGCTCGGCGAGCGGGTCGCGCACGACGGGCCCGAGGGTCTCGACGCTCGCGCGCACGATGACGCCCGCGAAGGTGAACGGGGCCTCGTAGCCCTCGCCGACCGCCGGGCCCCACTCGTACCCGCAGGTCAGCCCGGCGCCCACGCCGTTGAAGCCCGACGGCGTGAACCGGGGGATGACCCCGCGGGCCACCGTGAGTCCGTCACAGGTCAACTCGCCGGCGCCGCCCAGGCCCTCGTCCTTGTCGAAGCGGTACTCGATGGTGTGGCGCCCGGGGGGCAGGGCCCCGTCGGCCGCGATCACGTGGCGTTGGGAGCCGTAGAGGTTGTGGACGTAGCGCACCCGACCGTCGAGCACGTGCAGGGACCACCCGCCGAGCGCCGACCCCAGCGCGAGAAGCACGCCGTCGGTGTCGTCGCCGACCTCTAGCTCGACGAGGATGCGGTGCGAGCGGTTGCGCACGTTGACCGCGACCGACTCGGGGACCTGGGACCCGCCGGGGAAGTAGCGGTAGGTGTCGCGCGGCGCGCGCCGATCGGGCTTGGGGTGCACGAGGGCCCACAGGACCCGGTTGTCCAGGGGCAGCACCTGGTTGCGCTCGGCCTCGCCCCACCACAGGTTGACCATCGCGGCCAGGCGTTCGGGCTGCTCGCGCGCGAGGTCGCGGGTCTCGGAGATGTCGGCGCGCACGTCGTAGAGCTCCCAGGCGTCCTCGTCGAAGGTCGCGTTCGGGTCCTGGTCGTCGTAGAGGGGACCGATGGGGTGGAACGCGACGGCCTTGAACCCCCGGTGATAAATCGCGCGCGAGCCGAACATCTCGAAGTACTGGGTCTCGTGGCGCTCCGGCGCGTCGGCGCCGTCGCCGCCCAGGAGGTAGGCGAAGCTCACGCCGTCGACGCGTGACTGCACGACCCCGTCGACGCGCTCGGGCGAGGTCGACGCCGGCCAGCTCGAGAATCGTGGGCAGCACGTCGACGGCGTGGGCGAACTGGCCGCGCGACGCGCCCGCCGCGAGCGCGGCGCGCGGCCAGTGGACGACGCAGGGGTCGGCGATCCCACCCTCGTGGGTCTCGCGCTTCCAGCGCCGGAACGGCGTGTTGCCCGCCATGGTCCACCCCCACGGGTAGTTGTTGTGCGTGAGGGGCCCGCCGATCTGATCGATGCGCTCGAGCATCTCGGGCGTGCCCGCGGGGTCCAGGTTGCTCATGCGAACGTCGTTGATCGAGCCGTCGGACCCGCCCTCGGCGCTCGCCCCGTTGTCCGAGACGACTACGACGAGCGTGTCGTCGAACTCCCCGAGGTCGCGCACGAAGTCGAGCACGCGTCCGACCTGCTCGTCGGTGTGCGAGAGGAACCCCGCGAAGCACTCCATGAAGCGCGCCGCGACGCGCCGCTCGTCATCGCCGAGGTCGGACCACGCGCGCACCCAGGGCGGACGCGGGGAGAGGGACGTGCCGGGCGGCACCACGCCGCTCGCCAGCTGGCGCGCGAAGGTCGCCTCGCGCCAGTGGTCCCAGCCCTCGTCGAAGCGGCCGGCGTAGCGTTCGCGCCAGCGCGCCGGCGGCTGGTGCGGGGAGTGGCACGCCCCGGGCGCGAAGTAGAGGAAGAAGGGCCGACGCGCGTCGACCGCGCGCAGGTCGCCCAGGAACCCGATCGCCCGGTCCGCCAGGTCCTCGGTGAGGTGGTAGCCGTCGGCCACCGAGCGCGGCGGGCGCACCGAGTGATTGTCGTGGTAGAGCGCCGGGACGAACTGGTGCGTCTCGCCGCCGTGGAACCCGTACCACCGGTCAAAGCCCCGCGCCAGCGGCCACGTCGCGCGCGACGCCGCCATGTTCGTCTCGTCCTCGGGGGTGAGGTGCCACTTGCCCACGGCGTAGGTGGCGTACCCGGCGTCGCGCAGGACCTCGGACGCGAACCCGTTCTCGCGCGGCGGCGTGCCCCAGTAGCCGGGGAAGCCCACGGCGAGGTCGGCGACCCTGCCCATCGCGTTGCGGTGGTGGTTTCGCCCGGTCAGCAGGCACGCGCGCGTCGGCGAGCACAGCGACGTCGTGTGGAAGTTGGTGAGCCGCACGCCCCCCGCGGCGAGGGCGTTGATCACCGGCGTCGCGATGTCCGACCCGTAGCAGCCGAGCTGGGCGAACCCCACGTCGTCGAGGACGACGAGCACCACGTTGGGCGCGCCGTGGGGGGCCACGCGCTCCTCGGGCCACCAGGGCTGCGAGTCGCGCCAGTCGCGCCCGATGCGGCCGCGGAACTCCTGGGTCATGGGGCCTCCCTCGCCGGCTCCGCCGTCGCAACGAGCCCAGGTTACGGGCCGCGCGCCGTCGGACCCGGGTCGGCGCGCGGCGCCTGGTTAGGGTTCGAGCGTGCCGGACCCCGACGCCGCGAGGATCCACCTGGTTCGCGGGCGCCCGCTCGTGCGCTACGTCGCCGGCGTGGCCCTCGGGGCCCTCGTCCTCGTGATCCTGCTGAGCCGCAGGGGCGAGCTCGCGGGTGCCTCGACGCGCTTGGCGCACCTGGACTGGGGCTGGGCCGGCGCGGCGCTCGCCGCCGAGGCGTTCTCCCTGTTCGCCTACGCCGTCCTGCAGCGCGTCGTGCTCGCCGCCGCCGGGCCGCGCGTCGGGCTCGGTGCGCTCTACGCCATCACGATGGCCAACAACGCCATCGCCCTGACGATCCCGGGCGAGCCGGTCTTCTCCAGCGCCTTTCGCTACCGCCAGTACCGCAACCGCGGGGCCAGCGCGGCCGGCGCGGCCTGGTCGATCGTCACGCTGATCGTGGCCCAGGCGATCGGGCTCTCCCTGATCATCTTCGTCGCGCTCGTCGTGTCGCTGACCGGCGGCACCAGAGGCCCGTCGGCCGGGGTGGCCGTCGTCGCCCTCGTCGTCGTGGCGTTCGCCGGCGCGCTGTTCTCGCGACGCGGCCTCCTGGTCGCGGTCGCGGGCGTCCTCGTGCGCGCGGCGCGGCGCGTGACCGGTCGCCCGCGCGCGGACCTCATGGGTCGCATCGAGCGGGTCCTCGACGACGTCGGCGCCATTCGCGTGGGCGCGCCCGGGCGCGCCGCGATCGTCGCGTTGGCCCTGGTGGCGTGGCTGGGCGACTGCGGGTGCCTGGTCGCCGCGCTGCGCTCGGTGCACGCGGGCGTGCCGGGCCACGGCATCCTCCTCGCCTACGGCGCCGCCCAGGTCGTGGCCGTGCTCCCCGTGGTGCCCGGCGGGCTCGGCGTGGTCGAGGGCAGCCTCGCGGTGATCCTGGTCGCCTACGGGATGACCCGGGTGCCCGCGGTCGCGGCGGTCCTCGTCTATCGGATCATCAGCTACTGGCTGGGGGCGGCGCTGGGGTGGTTGAGCTTCGCCGGACTGACGATGCGCCCGGGCCGGCAAGGTGGTCCGGGAACGGTCGACTGAGGGCGTACCGCGGGTCGGGCGGCCCGCCGCGGGGCCCGTCGGGGCCAGGGGACCACCCCGAGAGCGCGATGCGACCAGCGCCGGCCGCAGGTTGGCGTCGTGCGGGTACACTGGAGGGGCGTTTCGGGTCTCCCGGGGGCCGGTTGATTCCTGGCGTTTTTTGCGTTCACGCAGAAAAAACGGTAGAATGGTCGGCCGACCTCTTGGCGTGCCCGAGGGTCCACCTGTGGAGGAGCCGTGCTCCGCCGCGCCCGCTGTGCCTAACAAGGAGAAAGAACCTGAGCAAGCCCAAGGAAGACGCGTTCACCGTCGAGGGAACCGTCGTAGAGCCCCTGCCCAACGCCATGTTCCGAGTGGAACTGGAGAACGGCTACACCGTCCTCGCCCACAGCTCGGGCAAGATGCGCATGCACCGCATCCGTATCCTGCCCGGGGACAAGGTCCAGGTGGAGATCACGCCTTACGACATGACCCGCGGTCGCATCACCTACCGCTACAAGTAGCTCCGGTTCTACAGAGAAAGTTCGAGTATGAAGGTCCGCGCCAGCGTCAAGACCATGTGTGAGAAGTGCAAGGTGATCCGACGGGCCGGTCACGTCCGTGTGATCTGCGAGAACCCGCGCCACAAGCAGCGTCAGGGCTAGGAGGAAGAATGGCCCGCATCGCCGGCGTCGACATCCCGCGCGACAAGCGCGTCGTGATCGCGCTCACCTACATCTTCGGAGTGGGACCGACCATCGCCCAGCAGGTCTGCGCCGCGACCGGCGTCGACGAGTCGACCCGGGTCAAGGACCTCACCGAGTCCGAGGTCAACAAGCTGCGCACCTACATCGACCAGAACGTCACCGTCGAGGGAGACCTCCGCCGTGACGTCGCCCAGGACATCAAGCGCAAGATGGAGATCAACTGCCTCCAGGGCATCCGCCACCGCAAGGGGCTGCCCGTGCGCGGCCAGCGCACCCGCACCAACGCGCGCACCCGCAAGGGTCCCAAGCGCACCGTCGCCGGCAAGAAGAAGGTAACCAAGTAATGGCCAAGCCCAACACGGTCCGAAAGGGCCGCCGCCGGGAGCGCAAGAACGTCGCCTTCGGCGTCGCGCACATCAAGAGCTCGTTCAACAACACCATCGTCTCGATCACCGACCCCGAGGGCAACGTCCTCGCGTGGGCGTCCTCGGGCAACGTCGGGTTCAAGGGCTCGCGCAAGTCGACGCCCTTCGCCGCCCAGTCGGCCGCCGAGAAGTGTGCGCGCGCCGCGATGGAGCACGGGGTGAAGAAGGTCGACGTGCTGGTGCGCGGCCCGGGATCGGGGCGCGAGACCGCGATCCGCGCGCTGGCCGCCGCGGGCATCGAGGTCGTCGCGATCAAGGACGTCACGCCGCTGCCGCACAACGGCTGCCGGCCCAAGAAGCGGCGCCGGGGTTAGTCATGGCTCGCTACACCGGACCCGTCTGCCGCCTGTGCCGCCGCGAGCGGACCAAGCTCTACCTCAAGGGGGAGCGCTGCTTCACCCTCAAGTGCCCCGTCTCGGAGAACTCCGACCGCCAGACCCGCGCGTACCCGCCGGGCATGCACGGCCGTGACCGCCAGCGCCAGGGCTCGGAGTACCTGACCCAGCTGCGCGAGAAGCAGAAGGCGCGGCGCACCTACGGCGTGCTGGAGAAGCAGTTCCGCAACCTCTACGAGGAGGCCAACCGGCGCCCCGGCATCACGGGCACCAACCTGCTCCAGTTCCTCGAGCTGCGCCTGGACAACATCGCGTACCGCGCGGGCTGGGGCGCGTCGCGCAGCCAGGCCCGCCAGCTCGTGCGCCACGGCCACGTCAGCGTCAACGCCAAGCGCGTGACCATCCCCAGCTACCGGGTGCGCCCCGGCGACGTCGTGACCTTGAAGCCCGCCACCCGCGAGAACTTCAACGTCAAGCGCAACCTGGACGTCCTGGACCGCACGGTGCCCGGCTGGCTCGAGACCGCCGAGAACGGCTTCGCCGTGACCGTGCGCATCGTCCCCGCCCGTGAGCAGATAGACGAGTCGATCCGCGAGCAGCTCATCGTCGAGCTGTACTCGAAGTAACGCCCGAACCCCACCAAGGAGTACCCATGTTGATCATTCAGCGACCCACCATCGAGGCCCTCGGCGACGAGGTCAACAACCGCCAGTCCTTCGGGATCGGACCGCTGGACCCGGGCTTCGGGCACACCCTGGGCAACTCGCTTCGCCGCACGCTGCTCTCGTCGATCCCCGGCGCCGCGGCGACGCGCGTCAAGTTCGACGCGGTCCTGCACGAGTTCGGCGTGATCGAGGGCGTGAAGGAAGACGTCCAGGACATCACGCTCAACCTCAAGGACCTGCTGCTCAAGGTCCACAGCGACGAGCCCGTCACCCTGCACCTGGACAAGAAGGGCGAGGGCCCCGTCACGGCCAACGACCTGTCCACCACCGCGGACGTCGAGATCCTCAACGGCGACCTGCACCTGGCGTACCTCACGTCGCCCAAGAGCCAGCTCACCTTCGAGCTGACCGTCGAGCGCGGCAAGGGCTACGTCGGCGCCGACGGCAACAAGGGGTCCTCGACCATCGGGGTCATCCCGCTGGACGCGATCTTCTCGCCGGTTCGCCGGGTGAGCTTCGAGATCGAGCCCGTGCGCGTCGAGCAGTCCAAGGACTTCGACCGCCTGGTGCTCGACATCGAGACCGACGGGTCGATCTCGCCGCGCGAGGCCCTGGCCTCGGCCGCCAAGACCCTGGGGTCCCTGGTCGAGCTGATCGCCGGCTTCGACGACGAGGCGCCCGCGCTCGAGCTCGGCGACGTGGGCACGGCCCAGGCCGCGGCCAGCGAGCTCGACATCCGCATCGAGGAGCTCGGGCTCACCGAGCGCTCGCGCAACTGCCTGAAGCGCGCGGGCATCAACACCATCGCCCAGCTGATCAACGCCACCGAGCGTGACCTCACGTCGATCACCAACTTCGGCGCGACCTCGCTCAAGGACGTGACCGACCGGCTCGAAGAGCGCGGCCTGTCGCTGCGCGTGGAGGACTGACCATGCGCGGAACTCCCACCCGGGGCCAGCGGCTGGGGGGCGACAGCGCCCACCAGAAGGCGATGATGGGCAACCTGGTCGCGTCGCTGATCGCCGCCGAGTCCATCGTGACCACCGAGACCAAGGCCAAGGCCCTGCGCCCGGTGGTCGAGCGCGTCGTCACCGCGGCCAAGAACTCGCCCGAGGGGTCGGTGCACGCCCAGCGCCGCGTCGTCGCGCTGATCCGCGACAAGGACATGACCCACAAGCTCTTCACCGAGATCGCCCCGCGCTACGCGGAGCGTCCCGGCGGCTACACGCGCATCTTGAAGCTCGGGCCGCGTCAGGGCGACAACGCCCCGATGGCCCGCATTGAGTTCGTCTGAGCCACCCGGCGCCACCACCCGGTGGCGTCTCGACCTCGCCTACGACGGGCGGGGCCTGCGCGGCTTCGCGCCCCAGAAGGGCTACGACACCGTCGTCAGCCTCCTGGGTGACGCCCTCGCGCGCACCCTGCGCCTGAGCGAGGCGCCGCTCATCGTGGGAGCGGGCCGCACCGACGCCGGCGTGCACGCCTTGGGCCAGGTGGTCCACGTCGACCTGACCGCGCCGCTGTTCCCTGATGACCGCGGGCCCGACGTCGAGCGCCTGCGCGCCTCGCTCAACTCACAGCTGTCCGGGCGCGTCCGGGTCCTGGCCCTCACGCGCGCGGACCCGGCGTTCCACGCGCGTCACTCGGCCACCTGGCGCGCGTACCGCTACCTCGTGCTCGAGACCGCGCCGCCCGCGCTCGAGCTGAACGCGGCGTGGTCGTGGGCGGTCGAGGGTCCCCTGGACGTCGACGCGATGAACCGCGCGGGGGCCGCCGCGGTGGGCGAGCACGACTTCCGGGCCTTCTGCCGGCGGCCCGACGGCACCTCGCCCGACCTGGCGCTGACGCGCCGCGTGCTCGAGCTCTCCTGGGAGCGCCTCGACGACGCGTGGACACTGGCGCCGGGAGGAGCCCGCGCGCTGCGCCTGTGGATTCGCGCGCGGTCCTTCTGTCACCAGATGGTGCGCTCGCTCACCGCCACCATGGTCGCCGTGGGCCAGGGCCGCCTGGACGAGGCGACGGTCGCGCAGCGCCTGGCCGCGCCGCGCCGAGAGGGCCTGCCCTCGCCGGCGCCCGCATCCGGGCTGGCCCTGGTCGCGGTGGGCTACGACGACGACACGGCGTCGACGTAGCGAGGCTGGCCTCGCTAGCGTGGTTCGGTGACTCTGACCCCACTGCCCGCCGGAATCTCCCTCGACGACCTGAGCGACTCGATTCGCCCGGGTGACGACCTCTTTCGCTACGTGAACGGCGCGTGGCTCGACCGCACGCCGATCCCCTCGGACCGCGCGTGGTACGGCTCGACCATCATGCTGCGCGACGAGGCCGAGAAGGCCGTGCGCGACATCGTCGAGGAGGCGCGTGGCGCCGAGCCCGGCACCGAGGCGCGCAAGATCGGCGACCTCTACGCGAGCTTCATGGACGAGGAGCGCGTCGAACAGCTCGGCGCCACGCCGCTCGCCGACGCCCTCGCGCTCGCCGCTGCCGTTGACTCGATCCCATCGCTGCTCGCGGCGCTGGGCACGCTGCAGCGCCGCGACGTCGGCGGGCTGATCCAGCCGTTCGTCAACAACGACCCGGGCGACCCGACCCGTTACCTCGTGTTCTTCGAGCAGGGCGGCATCGGCCTGCCCGACGAGAGCTACTTCCGCGACGAGGGATTCGCCGACGTCCGCGTCGCCTACCAGGCCCACGTCGAAAGGATGCTCGCGCTGGCGGGTCTCGACGAGGCCGCGGCACGCGCCCAACGTGTCTTTGACCTCGAGACCGAGATCGCGTCGAAGCACTGGGACAACGTGGAGTGTCGCGACGAGGTCAAGACCTACAACCTCGTGAGCTGGGAGAGGGCCGGAGACCTCGTTGGCGCCGCCGCCGCCGCGTCGCTGTCGACGTGGTCAGCGTCCTTTGGCGCGTCGCCGGCGGTCCTCGCCGAGGTCGTCGTGCGACAGCCGAGCTTCGTGCGCGCGCTGGGCGACCTGCTCGTCGAGTCGCGCCTGGACGCGTGGCGCGACTGGCTCGCCTGGCAGGTCGTGCACGGCTACGCGCCGTTCCTGTCGTCCGCGTTCGTGAACGAGAACTTCGACTTCTACGGGCGCACCCTCACCGGGACCGAAGCAGCTGCGCGCGCGCTGGAAGCGCGGCGTCGCCTTCGTCGAGGGCGCCATGGGCGAGGCGGTCGGCAAGATCTACGTCGAGCGCCACTTCGCCCCGGCGGCCAAGGAGCGCATGGACGGCCTCGTGGCGAATCTCATCGCGGCCTACCGCGAGTCGATCTCGGGCCTGGAGTGGATGACCGCCGAGACGCGCCGGCGCGCCCTCGACAAGCTCGCCGCCTTCACGCCCAAGATCGGCTACCCGCCAAAGTGGCGCGACTACTCGAAACTCGTCGTGGACGCCGGCGACCTCATCGCCAACGCGCGCGCCGCCGGGGAGTTCGAGCTCGAACGCAACCTCGCCAAGATCGGCGCGCCGATCGACCGCGACGAGTGGTTCATGACGCCCCAGACGGTCAACGCCTACTACAACCCCGGGATGAACGAGATCGTCTTTCCCGCTGCGTACCTCCAGCCGCCGAACTTCGACCTGAACGCCGACGACGCGGCCAACTACGGTGCCGTCGGCTCGGTCATCGGCCACGAGATAGGTCACGGCTTCGACGACCAGGGCTCGCGCTACGACGGCACCGGCCGCCTGACCGACTGGTGGCAGGCCGCGGACCGCGAGGCGTTTGAGGAGCGCACCCGCGCGCTGATCGACCAGTACAACGCGCTCAGCCCGAGCGAGAGCCCGGGGCGCTACGTCAACGGCGCCCTCACCCTGGGCGAGAACATCGGGGACCTGGGCGGGGTGGCGATCGCCTGGAAGGCGTACCAGATCTCGCTACAACGGCGCCGAGGCGCCGGTGGTCGACGGGCTCAGCGCGCTCCAGCGGTTCTTCATCTCCTACGCCGGGCGCCTGGCGCACGAAGTGGCGCCCCGAGATGGTCGAGCTGCTCATGGCCAGCGACCCGCACTCGCCCGACGAGTTCCGGGTCAACCAGATCGTGCGCAACATCGACCAGTTCTACGACGCGTTCGGTGTCACGGCCACCGACGAGCTGTGGCTGGACCCGGCCGAGCGCGTGTCGATCTGGTAGCGGAGCCCGCGCGGCACCCTTCACCGACCCCGGATTTGCGTGTGACCCCTATTTTTCCTAGACTTGGGGGTCCTTTGGAACCGGATTCGGGACCGTCAAGCGAGTTTTAGGGAAGCCCTGTGCGCACGTTTACACCCAAGGCCAGTGAGGTCACGCGCGAGTGGCGCGTCATCGACGCCGAGGGCCTGGTCCTGGGCCGGGTGGCGACCGTCGCCGCGTCCCTGCTGCGCGGCAAGCACCGCCCGTACTTCGCCCCGCACCTGGACACGGGCGACTTCGTCATCATCGTCAACGCCGACAAGGTCGTGGTCACGGCCAACAAGGCCCGCCAGAACTTCTCGTACCACCACTCGGGCTACCCGGGCGGCCTGCGCGCAACGTCGTGGCAGAAGCTGATGGACGAGGACCCCACCGCCCTGGTGACCAACGCGGTCAAGGGCATGGTGCCGCGCAACCGCCTCGGTCGCGCGCAGATGGGAAAGCTCTTCGTCTACGCCGGACCCGACCACCCGCACGCGGCCCAGCAGCCCACCCCCTACGACACGTCGGCGATCCGCCGCGGCTAAGGAGTCCTCGTGACCACGCCCCCCATCCAGTCGACCGGACGCCGCAAGGAGTCTGTGGCGCGCGTGCGCCTGCGCCCCGGCACCGGCACCATCACGATCAACTCGCGGGCGTTCGATAACTACTTCACCTCGGCGACGCACCGCCAGATGGTCATGGAGCCGCTGCGCCTGCTCGACGCCCAGCAGACCTACGACATCGACGCGACCATCGAGGGCGGCGGGGTGGCCGGCCAGGCGGGCGCGCTGCGCCTGGGCATCGCGCGCTCGCTGCTCGAGGTCGACGAGACGGTCCGCCCGGCGCTGAAGAAGGCAGGACTCCTCACGCGCGACGCGCGCAAGAAGGAGACCAAGAAGTACGGCCTCAAGAAGGCGCGCAAGGCTCCCCAGTACTCGAAGCGGTAATGGCCAAGGCCGTGCAATTCGGCACGGACGGCATCCGGGGAAGGTTCGGCGAGGAGATCACCCTCGACCTCGCCTACCGCCTGGGCATCGCCGTCGCCGGGGTCTTCACCGCGCCGGTCTTCGTCGGCTACGACACCCGCGAGAGCTCCCCGCCCCTGGCCGCGGCGGTCCTCGCCGGACTGTCCGACAGCGGAGCGACGGGGGTCAACCTCGGCTACTTCACGACCCCGGGCGTCGCGGTGATCGCGCGCCAGCGCGGCGGCGTGGGCGTTGTCGTGTCCGCGTCGCACAACCCCTACTACGACAACGGGCTCAAGGTCCTGGGCGTGGGCGGCGGCAAGCTCGATCACGCGACCGAAGAGGCGGTCGAGGCCGCGCTCAACGCGGCGCCGGCGCCGGACCGCGAGCACTTCGACTCGCCGCCGGTGGACCCCACGGCCGAGCGCGAGTACGTCGCGCACCTGCGCGGGCTCGTGCCCCGCGACCTCTCCTCCCTGCGCCTCGTGATCGACTGCGCCAACGGCGCGGCGAGCCACGTCGCGCACGAGCTCTTCGCGGCGACCGGCGCGGACGTGACCGTGATCCACGACCACCCCGACGGGCACAACATCAACAAGGACTGCGGCTCGACGCACGTCGCCAGCCTGGTCCGGGCGGTGCGCGAGAACGGCGCGGACCTGGGGCTGGCCTTCGACGGCGACGCCGACCGCCTGGTGGCGGTGGACGCGTCGGGCGTCGTGCGCGACGGCGACGACCTGATGGTGCTCTTCACCCTCGACCTGATCGAGCGCTCGGGCTTCGAGGGCGGACTGGTCGTCACCAAGATGAGCAACCTGGGGCTGCACCGGGCGCTCGCGGCGCGCGAGGTGTCAGTCGTCGAGACCGACGTGGGGGACCGCAACGTGCTGCTCGCGCTCGAGGAGCGTTCGTGGGACTTCGGCGGCGAGCAGTCGGGTCACCTGATCTTCCGCAACCTCTCGCCGACCGGCGACGGGCTCCTCACCGGGATGCTGCTGTGCGACCTCGTGGCGCGCCGCGGCCCGCTGAACGAATTGGCCGAGGCGGCGTGGCGCCGCGTCCCCCAGGAGCTGATCAACGTGTCCCACGACCGCTACGACGACGCCGCGGTCCGCGCGCTCTTCGACGCCGTGGTCGACGAGTACGGCGTCGACGAGTCCGACGTGCGCCTGCTCATCCGGCCCTCGGGCACCGAGCCGCTGATCCGCGTGATGGTCGAGGCGCTCGACGCGCGGGTGGTCGCGGAGTTCACCGCGCGCTTGCGGCGCGACCACGTCGGGTAGTTTCCCCGGGCGTTTTCGGGCCTCCCGAGTAGGCTGGGTCCATGTGCGGCATCATCGGAGTCGTCGGCTCCGCCGACGCTCTGGAGATCCTGCTCGACGGTCTCGAGCGCCTGGAGTACCGCGGATACGACTCGGCCGGCGTGGCCCTGGTGCGCTCGGGGGCGACCTGGCGGGCGCGCACCGCGACGGGAACCGAGTCGGTCGCCGCGCTGCGCGCCGAGTGCCGCGAGGCTCCGGGCGGCTTCCTCTCGGGCATCGGGCACACGCGGTGGGCGACCCACGGCGCCCCCGAGGTCGTCAACGCCCACCCCCACCTGGACTGCACGGGATCGATCGCGATCATCCACAACGGAATCGTCGAGAACCACGCATCGCTCCAGGCCGAGCTCGAGTCGCGCGGGCACCGCTTCACGTCGGTCACCGACTCCGAGGTCCTCGCGCACCTGATCGAAGAGGGTCGCGGGCGCGGCCTCGAGCTGCTCGACGCGGTGCGCGCGAGCCTGCTCGTCGTGCGCGGGGCCTTCGCCCTGGCCGCGGTCGACGCCACCGAGCCCGACGTCATCGTCGCCGCGCGCCGGATCTCCCCGCTGGTCGTGGGCACCGCTCAGGGCGCGACCTACCTGGCGAGCGACGTGCCCGCGATCCTGGACCGCGCGGGCGCGTTCTACGCGGTCAACGACGACGAGGTCGTGCGCCTCGGCCCGGAGGGCTTTCGCGCCGTGGACCTCGAGGGCGCCCCGGTGCGCCTGCGCCAGCTGGCCATCGACTGGGACCTCGAGACGGCCCAGAAGGGCGGCCACGACGACTTCATGATCAAGGAGATCAACGAGCAGCCCGACGCCCTGCGCGCGACGCTCGCGGACCGGCGCCGCGACGACGGCACGATCACCTTTGACGAGCTGCGAGTGAGTGACGACGAGCTGCGTGACGTACGGCGCGTGGTGATCGTCGCGGCGGGCACGTCGCACCACGCGGCCCTCGTCGCCAAGTACGCCCTGGAGCGTTGGGCCCAGGTGAGCGTCGAGGTCGACATCTCGAGCGAGTACCGCTACCGCGACCCGGTGGTCGAGGTCGGCACCCTGGTGATCGGGGTCTCCCAGAGCGGCGAGACCATCGACACGATCCAGGCCCTGCGCGAGGCCAAGCGCCGCGGCGCGCGCGTCGTCGCCGTGGCCAACGTGGTGGACTCCTCGCTGGCGCGCGAGGCCGACGCCGTGATCTACACCCGCGCGGGCCTGGAGGTCTCGGTCGCCTCGACCAAGGCCTACGTCGCCCAGCTGGCCGCGCTCGAGCTCCTGGCGCTGCGCCTCGCCCAGCTGCGCTCGACGCTGTCGCCCGCCGACGTCGAGGCGCACTTCCTCGGCCTGACGGCGGTCGGGCCGCTGGTGGCCAAGGCCCTCGAGCGCCGCGACAAGGTCGAGGGCGTCGCGCGCTCCCTCGCCGGGGCCCACGACTTCTTCTTCATCGGGCGCCACGTGGGCTTCCCCACCGCGCTCGAGGGGGCGCTCAAGCTCAAGGAGGTCACGTACCTGCACGCCGAGGGCTACCCCGCCGGAGAGCTCAAGCACGGGCCCCTGGCGCTGATCGAGCCCGGCGTCGTCGTGGTGGCGGTCGCGACGGACCCCGCGCTGCACGAGAAGATGCTCTCGAACCTCTCGGAGGTCAAGGCCCGGGGCGCGAGCGTCGTGGCGGTGGCCTCCGACGACGACGACCAGATTGACGCGGTCGCCGACTTCGTGTTGCGCTCCCCGGTCACCGAGCCGCTCTTCGCGCCGATGGTCGACGTCGTGAGCCTGCAGCTCTTCGCCTACGCGATGGCGCGCGGGCTGGGACGCAACGTGGACCGCCCGCGCAACCTCGCCAAGACCGTGACCGTGGAGTAGACGTGGACGCAGGAGCGACGAGGGGGCCGCGTGCCGGCTGAGGGGGTGCGCCGCCCGGCGTGGGCCGAGGTCTCCTCGGCGGCGCTGGCCCACAACGTCGACGTGGTCACGACCCTGCTGGGCGCGAGCGCGCTGTGCGCGGTGGTCAAGGCCAACGGCTACGGCCACGGCGCGGCGATCGCGGCGCAGTCGCTGCTGGGCGCGGGCGCGGACTCGCTCGCCGTGGCCATCATCGACGAGGGCATCGAGCTGCGCGACGCGGGCTTCACCGAGTCAATCCTGCTGCTGGCCGAGATCCCCTCGACGACCGTGGCCGACGCCCTCGCCAACTACCTCACGCTGACCGTCGGATCGCTCGCGGGCGCGCGCGCCGCGGTGGCCGCCGCCGAGACCGTGCGCGGGCACCACCGCGCCCACCTCAAGGTCGACACCGGCATGCGCCGGATGGGCGTCGCACCCGATGAGGTCGACGAGGTGGTCGACGTGCTCGCGGGCTCTGGCGCCATCGACCTCGAGGGCGTCTACACGCACCTGAGCGTGGCCGACGGCTCGTCGGGCGACGACCGCGCGTTCACCCGCGCCCAGATCGAGGCGTTCGACGAGGTCGTCGCGCGCCTGGCCGCTCGCGGGGTCCGCCCGCGCGTGGTCCACGCGGCCAACAGCGCGGGGGCCCTGGCCTACCCGGACGCGCGCCGGTCGATGGCCCGCGTGGGCCTCGCGCTCTACGGGTACCTGCCCTCGGAGTGGACGGGCGAGGAGATGGCCGCGCGCGGTCTGCGCCTGCGTCCGGCGCTGAGCCTGCACGCCCAGGTCGTCGCGACGCGCCGCGCCGCGGCCGGCGAGCGCCCCAGCTACGGGCGGCTGCGCGCGCTGAGCGGGCCGACCACCGTGGCGACGGTTCCCTTCGGCTACGCCGACGGATACCCGCGGCGGCTGTTCGAGGCCGGCGCCGAGGTCCTCATCAACGGCCGGCGCTATGCGCTGGCCGGCTCGGTGACCATGGATCAGCTGCTGGTCGACTGCGGCGACGACGAGGTGCGCGTCGGCGACCCCGTCGTCCTGCTGGGCGCCCAGGGCGACGACGAGATCTCCGCCGAGGAGTGGGCGCGCTGGTCCGGCACGATCACCTGGGAGATCCTGTGCGGCGTGGGCGCGCGGGTCCCGCGCGTGATGATCCCCGAGGCCTGATGGCCCTGGACCTCGCGTTGTTGCCGACGTGCACGAGGTGCCGGCTCGCCGAGACGCGCCAGCGCGTCGTGGTCGGCACCGGCCCCGACGACCCCGTCGTGATGATCGTGGGCGAGGCCCCCGGGCGCACCGAGGACGAGGGCGGCGAGCCCTTCATCGGGCGCAGCGGCAACCTCTTCTTCCGGCTCCTGCGTGAGGAGGTGGGGCTGGAGCGCGACCGGTGCTTCGTCACCAACACGGTCAAGTGCCGGCCCCCCGAGAACCGCACGCCCCTGGCCGACGAGCTCGAGGCCTGTCGGCCCTGGCTGCGCTCCCAGCTCCAACGCGTCCAGCCGCGCTGCGTGCTGGCCCTGGGCGCGGTCGCGGCGCGCGAGGTCCTGGGACTGGTCGAGCCCATGGGGGCGATCCACGGCCGCGTCGTCACGATCGGTGGCGGCCCGGCCCTGGCGACCTACCACCCGGCGGCGGTCCTGCGCACGCCCAGCCTCGCCCAGGTCGTGCGCGCCGACCTGCGCGTGCTGCGCGGCGTCGTGGCACCGGCGTGAGCTGGCGGCGCCACTGCGCCGACGCCGCGGCCACGGCGTCGGCGGGCGAGGAGTTCGCCGCGGTTCTCGCCCCCGGTGACGTCGTGCTGCTCACGGGCCCGCTCGGCGCGGGCAAGACGACGTTCGTCCAGGGCGCGGCGCGCGGCCTGGGCGTCACCGAGCGCGTGACCAGCCCGAGCTTCACCATGGTCCACGAGCACGCGTGTCGCAACGACCGCGGGATCGTGACGCTCCAGCACGCCGACCTCTACCGGATCGAGACCCTCGACGAGGCGCTCGACCTGGCGCTCGGCGAGCTCGTCGAGGAGTCCGCGGTCGCCCTCGTCGAGTGGGGCGAGCTCGGCGCCGCGGTCTTCGGCCGTGACGTGCTGACGGTCGACTTCCGCGTGGACGACGACGAGGGCCGCTGGCTCTTCGTCGCGGGCGCCGCCGCGGCCGCGCGCGCCGACGCCCTGGAGGGTTGGTCGAGGTGAACCTGCTCGCCATCGAGACCGCCACGACGGCGTGCGCCGCCGCGGTGCGCGCGGGCGCCACCGACGTCGAGCGGGTGCTCGACGAGCACCGACGCCACACCGAGTTCCTCGCCCCGGGGATCGCCGCGTTGCTGGCCGAGGTCGGCCTGGGCCCGCGCGACCTGGACCGCGTCGTGGTCGACCGCGGGCCGGGGCTCTACACCGGGCTGCGCGTGGGACTGGCCACCGCGGGCGCGCTGACCCAGGCCCTGGGGTGCGACCTGGTGGGTGTGACCTCGCTCGAGCTGCTGGCCCACGGCGCGCGCGCCCGCGGCGTGCGCGGGCCGACGCTGGCGCTCGTCGACGCCCGGCGCGGCGAGGTCTTCGTCCAGCGCTTCGAGCTGGGCGACGACGTCGCGGCGCTCGACGACCCCGCCGTCGTGCGACCCGCGCAGCTGGCCGAGGCGCTCAGCGACGGCGGAGACGCCGTGACGCTGACCGGCGACGGCGCGCACCGCTACCGCGAGGTCCTCGACGCCGTCGCGCGCGTTTCCTTCGACGAGGGGCGTGTCCCCTCGTTGGGCGCCGCCCTCGAATTGGGCGCGACGCGCGCGCCCTCGGACGTCGTGGCGCCGCTCTACCTGCGCGACGCGGACGCCGTCGCCAACTTCGTGACCCGCGAGCGGTCGTGACCACCTGGACGATCCGCCTGGCCGAGCGCCGCGACGTGAGCGACCTGCTCGAGATCGAGGAGGCGCAGTTCCCCGAGCCGTGGACGCGCGGGATGCTGCTCGACGAGCTCGGCCAGACCGACACGCGTCGCTACACGGTCGCCGTGGACGGGGGTCGGGTGCTGGGGTACATGGGCGCGATGTACGTGATGGACGAGCTGCACGTGACGACGATCGGCGTGCGGCCCGGCGACGAGGGACGCGGCGTGGCGACGTCGCTGCTCGACGACGCGTGGCGCGACGCGCGCATCCGCGGCGTACGGCGCGCGACGCTGGAGGTCGCGGTGGGCAACGAGCGCGCCCAGCGCCTCTACCGGCGCTACGGCTTCGCGCCGGTGGGCGTGCGCAAGAACTACTACGAGCGCACCGGCGAGGACGCGCTCGTGCTGTGGGCCGAGTTGGCCTAGGGTCGCTCGTTCCCTACGCTGGTGCGGTGGCGCTGATCCTGGGAATCGAGACGAGCTGCGACGAGACCGCCGCGGCCGTCGTGGGCGACGACTACCGGGTCCTGTCCTCGGTCGTCGAGTCCTCGATCGACCAGCACCGCGCCTTCGGCGGCGTGGTGCCCGAGCTCGCCGGGCGCGCCCACCTGAGCACGCTGGGGCCGGTCGTCGCTCGCGCGCTGGCCGACGCCGGCCTCGACGCGCGCGACCCGGACGTCGTGGGAGTCGCGGTGACCGCCGGGCCCGGGCTGGTCGGCTCGCTGCTCGTGGGTCTCTCGGCGGCCAAGGCCTACGCCCTGGCGTGGGGAAAGCCACTGGTCGCGGTCAACCACCTCGAGGGCCACCTCTTCGCGCCGCTGCTGGCGGAGCCAGACCTCGCCTGGCCGCTGATGACCCTGCTGGTCTCGGGCGGGCACAGCCTGATCGTGCGCCTGGACGGCCCGGGCCGCTTCGAGGTGCTCGGCGAGACGATCGACGACGCGGCCGGCGAGGCCTACGACAAGGTCGCGCGCTGGCTGGGGCTCGGATACCCCGGCGGCCCCGAGATCGACCGGCTGGCGCGCGGCGGCGACGCGCGGGCGCTGCGCCTGCCGGCGTCGATGACCGGTAATGACCTGGACATGTCCTTCTCGGGGCTCAAGAGCGCCGTCGTGCGCCAGACCACGGCGCACCGCGAGGTCCCCGTCGCCGACGTCGCGGCGGCGTTCCAGGCGGCGGTGACCGAGCAGCTGCTGCGAAAGATGCGCCGCGCGCTCGAGCGCTTCGACGTGGCCGGCGTCGCCCTGGCCGGCGGCGTCGCGGCCAACAGCGCGCTGCGCGCGGGCCTGGCGGACATCGGCGCGGAGTTCGGCCTCGAGGTCCACCTGCCGAGCCCGGCGATGTGCACCGACAACGCCGCGATGATCGCCGCGGCGGGGATCACGCGCCTGGCCGTCGACGGACCGAGCGACCTGTCGGCCTCGGCGCGCCCGACGTGGCCCCTAGAGGAGGTGGCGTGAGCGAGCGGTGGGCCCCCTTGGACCCCGCGACGTGCGCGAGCGACCCCTTCGCCCAGTTCGCCTCGTGGTTCGACGAGGCGGCCCCGGTCATGGCCGAGCGCGAGGCGGTGGCGCTCGTGACGGCCGACGCGTCGGGCCGGCCCAGCGCGCGCATGGTGCTGCTGCGCCACGTGGACGACCACTCCTTGGGCTGGTTCACCAACTACGACTCGCGCAAGGGCCGCGAGCTCGCCCAGAACCCGCGCGCCGCGCTGCTGTGGTACTGCGAGGCCCTGGGCCGCCAGGTGCGCGTCGAGGGCGACGTCGCGCGCGCGCAGCCCGCGGCCTCCGACGCCTACTTCGCGACCCGGGCGCGCGGGAGCCAGCTCGGCGCGCACGCCAGCGCCCAGAGCCGCCCCCTGGCGAGCCGCGAGGAGCTCGACGCGCTCGTGGGGGCCGCGGCGCGTCGCTACGACGGCGTGGCGGTCCCGCGACCCGCGAACTGGGGCGGCTTCGTGATGACCCCGACCTACTTCGAGTTCTGGCAGCGCCACGATGACCGGCTCCACGACCGTGTCGCCTACGAGCGCGACGGCGCCGCCTGGCGCCGCGGGCGGCTCGCGCCCTAAGCCGCGACCTGCTCGTCGAGCGCGGGCGGTCGCTTCGCCACGGCGCGCAGACCCAGCGGCCCGAGCACCATGGCGACCAGCGTCGCGGCGGCTCCGGCGGCCAGGAAGACCGTGCGCGGCGTGACCACCGTCAAGACGACCCCGCCCAGCGCGGTCGCGGCGATCTCGCACGCGGTGATCACCCCGCCGACGCCCGCGAAGACCCGCCCGCGCAGGCGCTCGGGGGTGCGCACCGTGAACAGCGTCATGACCGAGACGTTGGCGAAGCCCACGGCCACCCCGGCGACCACCAGCGGCGGGTAGACCCAGATCACGCGCGTCATCAGGCCGACCGAGCAGATCGCCGCGCCGATGACGATGATCGCGACGATGACGGTGCGCGCCAGGTGGGCCACCTCCTGGGAGAGCCGACGCGCGCTCAGCGCCCCCACGACGGTGCCCACGCCGAAGCACGCCCCGATCAGCCCGTACTCGGTCGCCGTTCCGTGCAGGGTCTGGGTCACGAAGAAGACCTCGGCCACGTTGATCATGCCCAGCGAGAGCATGAACACCCCCACCGAGATCTCCACCACGCGCAGCAGCCCGTCGCGGAAGATGAACGCGACGCCGGCCATCATCCCCTCGTGCTCGGCCTCGACGTCAGAGAGCGTGGTTCGCGGCGACGGGCGCCGGTCGTGGCGCAACCAGCCGGTCGCGACCGCCGCCAGCACGAAGCTGATCGCGTCGACGTAGAGCGGCCAGCTCTGCCCCGTCGAGCCCACGAGCAGGCCGCCGAGCACCGGGCCGATCACGCTGGCCAGGGCCTGGGACGCCTGGAGCATCCCCTGGGCCTGGCCCACGTTCTCCTCGCCGACGGTGGAGGGCACCAGCGCGCTGTAGCCGGGGAAGGAGAAGGCGACCATGCAGTTGAGGACCACCATGAGCACGAGGGTGGCGACCAGCCCGTGCCAGTGCCCGAGCCCGACGCACGCGACCGCCTCGCCGAGGCCGAAGAGCACGAGCAGGCGCTTGGCGGCGACGCGGTCCACGACGTGACCGGCCACCGGGGCCAGGAGCACGAGGGGCAGGGACCCCGCGATGGCCAGGGCGGCGATCGCCCACGGGTGGTGCGCCGGGGCGAGGCGCAAGAACAGGGCCGTGAAGGCCGCGAAGTCGCCCAGGAACGACACCCCGCGCAGCGTCGCCAGCAGGGCGAGGTCGCGTCGTTGGACGGGTTCGAGGGTCACCGGGGGCCAGCGACGGCCGGGGCGACGACCGGGGACATCAGACTCCTTTGGGCTGGTGCCCCCAGCCTAGGGAAACCTCGCGCGGCGGGTTGGCAGTCGGGCCCCGCGGCTGCTAAATTGGCAGTCGCTAGTTCCGAGTGCTAATCGCCCAGGAGGCTCACCATCATGAAGCTCAACCCCCTCGAGGACCGCATCGTGGTCCGTCCCAACGTCGCCGAGGCGACCACCGCGTCCGGTCTGGTCATCCCCGACACGGCCAAGGAGAAGCCCCAGCAGGGTGAGGTCCTGGCCGCGGGGCCCGGGCGTCGCTCGGAGAACACCGGCGAGCTGATCCCCACCGGCGTCAAGGTCGGCGACACGGTCGTCTACTCCAAGTACGGCGGGACCGAGATCACCGTCGACGGCGAGGACCTGCTCATCCTGTCGGGCCGCGACGTCCTGGCCACCGTCTCCAAGTAGTCCGCGGCGGCGCCCGCCGCTCATCACCAAGGAAGAGATATGACGAAGCTGCTCAAGTTTGACGAGGAGGCCCGCCGCGGCCTCGAGGCGGGGGTCGACAAGCTGGCCGACGCCGTCAAGGTCACGCTGGGACCCAAGGGTCGCAACGTGGTCATCGGCAAGAAGTTCGGCGCGCCCACCATCACCAACGACGGCGTCTCGATCGCCAAGGAGGTCGAGCTCGAGGACCCCTTCGAGAACATGGGCGCCCAGCTGGTCAAGGAGGTCGCGACCAAGACCAACGACGTCGCCGGTGACGGCACGACGACCGCGACCGTGCTGGCCCAGGCCCTGATCAAGGAGGGCCTGCGCAACGTGGCCGCCGGGGCCAACCCGGCCGGGCTCAAGCGCGGGATCGAGAAGGCCGTGGCCGCCGCGGTCGCCTCCATCGCCGACCAGGCCCAGGAGGTCAACGACAAGAACCAGATCGCCCAGGTCGCCACGATCTCCGCGGCCGACCCGGCCATCGGCGAGGTCATCGCCGACGCGATCGACAAGGTCGGCAAGGACGGCACGGTGACCGTCGAGGAGTCCAACACCTTCGGCATCGAGCTCGAGCTCACCGAGGGCATGCAGTTCGACAAGGGCTACCTCTCGCCGTACTTCGTGACCGACCCCGAGCGCCAGGAGGCCGTGCTCGAAGACGCCTTCCTGCTGTTCACCAGCCAGAAGATCTCCGCGGTCCACGACCTCGTGCCGGTGCTGGAGAAGGTCATGCAGTCGGGCCGGCCGCTGCTGGTCGTCGCCGAGGACGTCGACGGCGAGGCCCTGGCCACGCTCGTCGTCAACAAGATCCGCGGCACCTTCACCTCGGTCGCCGTCAAGGCCCCGGGATTCGGCGAGCGCCGCAAGGCGATGCTCCAGGACATGGCGGTGCTGACCGGCGCGACGGTGATCTCCGAGGAGATCGGCCTCAAGCTCGAGTCGGCCACGGTCGACCTGCTGGGCCGGGCGCGCCGCGTGGTCGTGACCAAGGACGCCACGACGATCGTCGACGGCGCCGGTGAGCCCGGCGACGTGGCGGGCCGCGTGGCCCAGATCAAGCGCGAGATCGAGGACACCGACTCGGACTGGGACCGCGAGAAGCTCCAGGAGCGCCTGGCCAAGCTGGCCGGCGGCGTCGCCGTGGTCAAGGTCGGCGCGGCCACCGAGGTCGAGCTCAAGGAGAAGAAGCACCGCATCGAGGACGCCCTGAGCGCCACGCGCGCGGCGATCGACGAGGGCATCGTCGCCGGCGGCGGCACCGCGCTGGTGCGCGCGCGCGCCGCGGTCGACACCCTGGGCGCGACGCTGGTCGGCGACGAGGCCACCGGCGCGCGCATCGTGTCCAACTCCCTGTCGGCGCCGCTGCGCTATATCGCGGCTAACGCCGGCTACGAGGGCGCGGTGCGCGTTCGCGAGGTCGAGGACGCCAAGGGCACCATCGGACTCAACGCCATGACCGGCGAGCTGGTCGACCTGGTGGCGGCGGGCGTGATCGACCCGGCCAAGGTGACGCGCTCGGCGCTGCAGAACGCCGCGTCGATCGCGGCGCTGCTGCTCACGACCGAGGCCATCGTCGCCGACAAGCCCGAGCCCCCCGCGGCGCCCATGGGCGACGGCGGCATGGGCGGCATGGGCGGGATGATGTAGTCGACCCCGTCGACGTGACGAGGGCCGGGCCGTCGTGCCCGGCCCTCGTCACGTCCGGGGTCACCTTGAACGGCGTTATGGACTTTTCCCTGGCGCGTCAAGGGTGAGCGGTCGCCCTTCGGGCGCGGCCTAGTCTCGGAGCACCGCGGCGCCGTCGGGCGCCGCGGACGGAATTGGTGTGGGGTGGAGAAGAAAGAGTCACTGACGAGGCGCCACATCATCGAGGTGGCCTCCTCGATGGTCGCCGAGGCGGGCAGCGAGAACTTCCGCATCGTCGACCTGGCCGAGCGGGCCCACATCGGCGTGCCCACGATCTACTACCACTTCGCGTCGCGCGTCCAGGTCATCGCCGAGGCGCAGATGGCCAACTACTTCGCCATGACCGAGCCGCTGCACGTGTTCCTCGACCGCGCCGAGGCCGCGGTCGCCGGCGAGGACGCCGTGGGCTTCTGGACGGCCATCCGCGAGAACATCGAACGGGCGTGGACCTCGGGCAAGCTCGACGAGAAGCGCGGCATCGTCAAGCTGCTGCTGGACGTGTGGAACGACCCGGCGTCCCAGGCGCGGTTCCGCGACGCGCTCGACGTCCAGTTCTCGCGCTGGGTCGTCCTGGTCGAGGGCGCCCAGTCGCTCGGGTGGGTGCGCAAGGACCTCGACGCCGAGACGATCGTCGGGGTGTTCTGGGCGTCGTCGATCGGCCAGGTGATCACGTCGGGCTCGGCGTCGGTGGACATCGAGCCGCGCCTGGTGGGCGACTTCTTCATGGGCATCTCGCGCAACCCCGGCGACGCCGAGGGGTAGGCCTACTCGGTCGCCTCGACGGCGACGTGCGGCACCGCGCGCTCGAGCCAACCCGGCATCCACCAGTTGGCCCGGCCGAGGTAGTGCATCAGCGCGGGTACCAGCACCGTGCGCAGGATGAACGCGTCGAGGGCGACCGCGCCCGCCAGGCCGATGCCGAACTCGGCGATGATGCGCTGGCCGCCGAAGGCGAAGGACGAGAAGACGCAGATCATGATCAGCGCCGCGGCGGTGATGACCCGGCCGGTGTTGGCCTGGCCGCGCACGATGGCCTCCTCGTTGTCGTTGGTGTTGAGCCACTCCTCGTGCATCCGCGACACCAGGAAGACCTGGTAGTCCATCGAGAGCCCGAAGAGGATCGCGATCATGATGATGGGCAGGAAGGACTCGACCGGTCCGACCCCGGCGTTGATCAGCGAGGAGCCCCAGCCCCACTGGAACACGGCGACCACCAGGCCGAAGGACGCCCCCGCGGCCAGCAGGTTCATCACCGCCGCCACGACCGGCACCAGCACGCTGCGGAACGCCACCATCAGCAGCAGGCAGCCCAGCAGGACGATGACCCCTACGAAGAGCGGGATCTTGGCCTTGAGCACGGTGGCGAAGTCGTCGAAGATCGCCGTCAGGCCCCCGACGTAGATCGCGGTGTGGCGCGTCGAGTCCACCGCCGGGATGTACTGGTCGCGGATCCGCGAGATCAGGCTCGAGGTCGCCACGGCCTGCGGGCTGGACTTGGGCACCACGGTGATCAGCGCGACGGTGTCGTGCGCCAGCGCGATCACCGGGCTGACCGAGGCGACGTCGGGCTTGCCCACGAGCATCGCGTCCAGCGCGCTCATGACCGCGTTGTCCTTCTCCCCCCTGACCGAGGCGACGACCGACAGGGGACCGTTGAATCCCGGGCCGAAGCCCGTCGCCAGCAGGTCGTAGGCCTGGCGCGTCGTGGTCGAGGGCGGGTTGAGGCCCTGGTCCGAGCTGCCTAGGCGCAGCGAGAAGAACGGCAGGGCGATCAGCACGATCACCACGAGCGCGCCCGCCGAGAGCGAGCGCGGGTGGCGAGAGACGAACTCGGCCCAGCGCTGCCAGCCGCCGGCCACCACCGTCGGCTCGGGCCCGTGATCGCGCAGGGCGCGCCGCTCCCGGCGCGAGAGCACGCGGAACTTCTGGAAGGCGAGCAGCGAGGGCAGCAGCGTGAGCGACGCGAACATCGTGATGGCGACGGTCAGCGTCGCCGAGACCGCGACGCCGTTGAGGAAGGACAGGCGCAGCGCCAGCATGCCCAGGAGGGCGATGCACACGGTGGACCCGGCGAAGAGGACCGCGCGGCCCGACGTGTCGATCGCCGTGACGATGGCGTCCTCGACGCTGAGGCCCCGCCGCAGCCCCTGGCGCGATCGCGTGACGATGAACAGCGCGTAGTCGATCCCGACGCCCAGCCCGATCAGGGACCCCAGGATCGGCGCGAACTGGGCGATCGCCAGGCCGTGGCTGAGCAGCGTCGTCGCCGCCGAGGCGACGCCCAGCGCGAACAGCGCGACGCCGAGGGGCAGCAGCATGGCCAGCACGGACCCGAAGGCGAAGAGCAGCACGATGGCGGTGGCGAAGAGGCCGTAGACCTCGCCCTTGGAGCCGCGCGGCGAGTCCAGCTGGCCGAAGGCGTTGCCGCCGAACTGGACGTTGAGGCTCGACGATCGTGCGGTGACCCCGACGTTCTCCACCGACTGGATCTGGGCGTTGGAGAGCCGGAAGCCGGGTTTCGTGAAGTGGATGATCGCGTAGGCGATGGTGCCGTCGCGCGACACCTGGGCCTGGCCCGAGCAGGTGGTGGCCGCGCAGAACGGCGGGGTCACCTCCGAGATCACCGGCAGCCGGGACACCTTGGCCAGCATCGCGTCGATCTGGACGCGGTGCGACGCCACCGAGCCGCCGCGCGACTGGAACACGATCTCGTCGACGTCGCCCGAGCCCCCGTGGACCGTCGAGAGCAGCGCGAAGGCGTGGGTCGAGTTCGTCCCGGGGAGCGTGAACGTGTTGGAGAAGGCCGAGCCCGCGGCGTAGGAGGCCGCGTTGACCCCGATGATCAACATGACCCAGGCGCTGAGGACCCACCAGCGACGACGGACGCTCAGGCGGGCGAGGTTCTTCACAGCGGGACTCTCCTGAAGGGCGCGGGGGGGCGGACACTAGGGTCGTGCGAAACGGCCAGACCAACAATAGGGGACGCGAGATGCCGCACACTCCGGGGTCGGGCGACCGTTTCGGGGGGCACGTCTTTCCCCAGCGCCTCCCCGAGGTCGCCGAGGTCGCCCCCGGCGCGCCCGCGCCCTGGGCGGGCCTGAGCGAGCCGGCGCGGCGCGGCCTCGCGCTCGCCACGGTGGTGAAGCGCCTGGAGGACGCCGGCCGCGTGGGGTCCAGTCCCGCAGAACCGGTCGAGCTGACCGGCGCGGACCGCGCGACGCGTGGCGCCATCACCCGGCGGTCGGCGGTGCTGGTGGTGCTCTTCGAGCACGCCGGCGAGACCGAGGTCGTCCTCACGCGGCGTGCGCGGAACCTGCGTCACCACCGCGGCGAGGTCGCCCTGCCGGGGGGTCGTAGTGACCCGGGTGAGACGCCGTGGGACACCGCGACGCGAGAGGCCCGCGAGGAGGTGGGCCTCGACCCGGGCGCGCTGCGCGCCGCCGGGTGGCTGACGCCGATCGCGACCTTCGCGTCGGGCTCGGCGATCTGGCCCGTGGTGGGGACCCTGGACGTCGCGCCGCGCCTCGTGCCCGACCCCGCCGAGGTCGAACGGGCCTTCACCGTGCGCCTGACGGACCTGGCCGCCGACGGCGCCTTCGTCGAGGAGCGCTGGCGCCGCGACGAGCGACGCCCGGGGACCGACGAGCACGGCTACGTGGCGATCTCGTTCTTCAAGGTGCCCGGCGACCTCATCTGGGGAGCGACCGCGCGCGTCCTGAACGAACTCGTGTGCGTCGCGCTCGGCGTGGACTGGCCCGGTCGGCTCGGGGCCTAGGTCGCTCCGGTAGATTGGAGCACACGATGCGTCGCCGGTGGCGGCGCGAGCGGAGGTCCTCATGGCGGAAGTGGAGATCGGGATCTACAAGTCGGCCCGGCAGGCCTACGGTTTCGACGACATCGCCATCGTGCCCTCGCGGCGCACGCGCGACCCCGAGGACGTGGACATCTCCTGGCAGATCGACGCCTACAAGTTCGAGCTGCCGATGCTCGGCTCGGCGATGGACGGCGCGGTGTCGCCGTCCACGGCGATCGAGATCGGGCGCCTCGGCGGCCTCGGCGTGCTCAACCTCGAGGGGCTGTGGACGCGCTACGAGGACCCCACCGCGCTCTTCGAGGAGATCCGCGAGCTCGACGACGACAAGGCCACCGCGCGCATGCAGCAGATGTACCTCGAGCCCGTCAAGCTCGAGCTGGTCGCCGCGCGCATCAAGGAGATGAAGGACGCCGGCATCATCACCGCCGCGTCGGTCACCCCCCAGCGAACCGAGTGGATGTCCCAGACCATCATGGACGCGGGGCTGCACATCCTCGTCATCCAGGGCACGGTCGTCTCGGCCGAGCACGTGTCCAAGACCTCCGAGCCGCTGAACCTCAAGAAGTTCATCCGCGCCTTCGAGATCCCCACGATCGTCGGAGGGTGCGCGAGCTACCAGGCCGCCCTGCACCTGATGCGCACCGGCGCGGCGGGCGTGCTGGTGGGCGTCGGCCCGGGCAACGCGTGCACGTCGCGCGGCGTGCTCGGCATCGGGGTGCCCCAGGCGACGGCGATCGCCGACGTGGCCGGGGCGCGGATGCGCCACCTGGACGAGACCGGCGTCTACGTCCACGTGATCGCCGACGGCGGCATGTCCAAGGGCGGCGACATCGCCAAGGCCATCGCGTGCGGCGCGGACGCCGTGATGATCGGCTCGCCGCTGACCAGCGCGGTCGAGGCGCCCGCGCGCGGGTTCCACTGGGGGATGGCCACCTTCCACCCGACCCTGCCGCGCGGCACGCGCGTGCGCACCCAGGTGCGCGGGACCCTCCAGGAGATCCTGCTGGGACCGGCGCACGAGAACGACGGCCGGCTCAACCTCTTCGGCGCGCTGCGCACGTCGATGGCGACGTGCGGGTACGAGACCCTCAAGGAGTTCCAGAAGGCCGAGGTCATGCTCGCCCCGTCGCTTCAGACCGAGGGCAAGGCGATGCAGCGCTCCCAGGGCGTGGGCATGGGGCATTGAGCGGCGTCCTCGTCGTTGACTTCGGGGCCCAGTACGCCCAGCTGATCGCCCGGCGCGTCCGCGAAAACCACGTCTACTCCGAGATCGTCCCCGCCGGCATCACCGCCGACGAGGTGCGCGCGAAGGACCCCGGAGCGATCATCCTCTCGGGCGGGCCCAAGTCGGTCTACGAGACCCCCGCTCCGACGCTGGACCCGGCCATCTACGACCTGGGCGTGCCGATGCTGGGCATCTGCTACGGCGCCCAGCTCATGGCCCTGCAGCTCGGCGGTCACGTCGCGCGCACCGGCGACAGCGAGTACGGGCGTACCGAGCTGACCCCCGGGCCCGGCGCGTCGCGGCTGATGGACAACTGGCCGGCGACGACCTGCTGGATGAGCCACGGCGACGCCATCGCCACCGTCCCGGACGGCTTCTCGGTCACCGCGCGGTCCCCGCGCGTGGTCGCGGCGATGGAGGACCCGGCGCGCGGCCTCTACGCCGTGCAGTTCCACCCCGAGGTCGCCCACACCGAGCGCGGCGCCGAGCTGCTCGGAGCGTTCCTGCACCGTGTCGCGGGACTGGCGCCGACCTGGACCAACACCTCGATCATCGAGGACCAGGTCGCGGCGATCCGCGCCCAGGTGGGTGCCGAGCGTGTCTTGTGCGCGCTCTCGGGCGGCGTGGACTCCGCGGTCGCCGCGGCGCTGGTGACCAAGGCGGTCGGCACCCAGCTGACCTGCGTCTTCGTCGACACCGGTCTGATGCGCCTCGGCGAGGGCGAGCAGATCGAGGAGACGTTCACGCGCCAGTTCGGCGTCGAGCTGATCCACGTCAAGGCCCAGGACCGGTTCTTCGACGCGCTGGCCGGGGTGCTCGACCCCGAGGCCAAGCGCAAGGTCATCGGCGAGATGTTCATCCGCGAGTTCGAGCAGGTGGCCCGCGAGCTCGGCGCGGGCGCGCACGCCCCGCGGTTCCTCGTACAGGGAACCCTGTACCCCGACGTCATCGAGTCCGGCTCGGGCCACGCCGCCAACATCAAGAGCCACCACAACGTCGGCGGCCTGCCCGAGGACCTGTCCTTCGACCTCGTTGAGCCGCTGCGCGCGCTGTTCAAGGACGAGGTGCGCCGGGTCGGCGAGGAGCTCGGGCTGCCCGAGGAGATCGTGTGGCGCCAGCCCTTCCCGGGACCGGGCCTGGGCGTGCGCATCGTGGGCGAGGTCACGCGCGAGCGCGCCGAGATCCTGCGCCAGGCCGACCACGTCGTGGTCGACGAGATCCGCCGCGCCGGGCTGTACCGCGACCTGTGGCAGAGCTTCGCGGTGCTACCCGCGGTGCGTACGGTGGGGGTCATGGGCGACGGACGCACCTACGCCTACCCGATCGTCATCCGGGCGGTGACGAGCGACGACGCCATGACCGCCGACTGGGCGAGGCTGCCCTACGACGTCGTCGAGCGGATCGCCAACCGGCTGATCCGCGAGGTCGAGGGTGTCAACCGCGTGGCGCTCGACGTGACGAGCAAGCCGCCGGGCACCATCGAGTGGGAGTGAGCCGGGACCCCTTCGCCGACGAGTCGCTCTGGGGCCCTCCGCTGGACCAGGCGAGCGGCCTGGACCCCGAGTCGCTCCTCGAGGGACTGACCGAGCCCCAACGCGCGGCGGTGGTGCACCGCGGCGGTCCGCTGCTCGTCGTCGCCGGCGCCGGCTCGGGCAAGACGCGCGTGCTCACGCGGCGCATCGCGCACCTGCTCGCGACGCGCGACGCGCGGCCCTGGGAGATCCTGGCGATCACCTTCACCAACAAGGCGGCCGACGAGATGCGCCGCCGCGTGGTGGACCTCGTGGGCGCCGACGCCCACCAGATGTGGGTGTCGACATTCCACTCGGCCGGGCTGCGCATGCTGCGCGCGCACGCCGAGGTCCTCGGGTACCAGCGCGGGTTCACCATCTACGACGCGGGCGACGCCGAGACGGCGGTCGATCGGATCATGAAGGAGATGGGCCTGGACACCAAGCGCCTCAGCCCGCGCAGCGTGTCCGCGGCGATCTCGGCGGCCAAGAACGAGA
The DNA here is from genome assembly GCA_963805595.1 of uncultured Actinomycetota bacterium. Classification (GTDB taxonomy): domain Bacteria; phylum Actinomycetota; class Acidimicrobiia; order Acidimicrobiales; family RAAP-2; genus RAAP-2. The sequence continues at coordinate 124,090 of CAWDUM010000001.1, forward strand.
TGCTCGGCCCCGAGCAGTACGCCGACTCGGGGCGCCACGACGGGCCGCTGCACCGGCGCATCGCCGAGATCTACGGCCTGTACGCGAAACGCCTGCGGCTCGCCAACGCGATGGACTTCGACGACCTGATGGTCAACACGGTGCTGATGCTGCGCCAGGACGACGACGTGCGCGCCTCCTACCAGCGCCGCTTCTCACACCTGCTGGTCGACGAGTTCCAGGACACCAACGGTGTCCAGAACGAGCTGGTGATCATGCTGGCCGAGGTGCACCGCAACCTGTGCGTGGTGGGCGACGCCGACCAGTCGATCTACCGCTTCCGCGCGGCCGACGTGCGCAACATCCTGCAGTTCGAGCAGCGCTTCCCCGACGCCGCGGTGATCGTGCTCGAGCAGAACTTCCGCTCGACCCAGACGATCCTCGACGCCGCCAACGCGGTGATCGCCAAGAACGTCGGGCGGCGCGCGAAGAACCTCTTCACCGTGGGCGACGCCGGCGAGCGGATCCGGCTGTATCGCGCCGGCGACGAGTACGACGAGGGCCGCTGGGTGGCCAGCGAGCTGCGCCGCCTGCGCACCGAGCACTCCCTGGAGTGGAGCCAGATCGCCATCTTCTACCGCACGAACGCCCAGAGCCGGGTGCTCGAGGAGGAGATGCTGCGCGCGAGCATCCCGTACCGGGTCATGTCGGGGATGCGCTTCTACGATCGCAAGGAGATCAAGACGGCGCTGGCCTACGCGCGCCTCATCGTGAACCCCCGCGACGAGGCGTCCGCGCGCCGCGTGGTCAACGAGCCCAAGCGCGGCGTGGGCGCGACCGCCCAGGCCAAGCTCGGCGCCTACGCCGCCGAGAACGGCCTGTCCTTCGCGGAGGCCGCGCGACACGGCCGCGCCGCCGGCCTCACCGGGCGCGCGCTCGCCGGGGCGGACCGCTTCACCTTCCTGCTCGACGAGCTGCGCGCCCTCGCCAACGACCTGACCCCGCGCGAGATGATCGACGCGATCGTGCGCGAGACCGGCATGGGCGACGCCCTGCGCGCCGAGAACAGCGACGAGGCCTACTCGCGCCTGGAGAACCTCGGCGAGCTCGCGTCGGCCGCGTCCCAGTACGAGACGCTGCTCGACTTCGTCGAGCGCATGGCGCTCGTCTCGGACGCCGACCAGCTCGACAGCGGGGCCGGCGCGGTCTCGCTGATGACCCTGCACGTGGCGAAGGGACTGGAGTACCCCGCGGTCGTCATCGCCGGCCTCGAGGAGACGGTCTTCCCGCACCGGCGCGCGATGGGCGACGACGACGAGCTCGAAGAGGAGCGGCGCCTGTGCTACGTGGGCATCACGCGCGCGATGCGCCACCTCGTGCTCACCCACGCCTGGACCCGCACGCTGTGGGGACAGCACACGCCGGCGATCCCGAGCCGCTTCCTGACCGAGATCCCGCCCGAGCTGGTCAACGACCTCTCCGCGCAGCGCCCGGCGCGCCGCCCGCTCGACCTCGACGACGGCTTCCTGGGCCGCGACACGGACTTCACGTCGGGGCGCGCGTTCGGCTCGGGGGCCGCGCCCCCGGTGCGCTCGACCGGCGCCGAGGCGCTCGGCCTCGCCGTGGGTGACGCGGTCGTGCACGACCGATACGGCCCCGGCGTGGTCGTCAGCGTCGAGGGCAGCGGGGCGCACTCGCGGGCGTCGGTGCGTTTCGACGACCACGGTGTGAAGAACCTCGTGCTCGCCATGACCCCGCTGCGTCGCGCGAGCGACGCATAAATCATTACTAAGAAGTGCCGAAGGCCCCCGGTTAACCCCCTAGTGGGGCGTGCGAGACTGGTCAACCATGGACCTCGCGCGTCCGGTGTACCGGCCCCCCAGCCCTCCGCGGCAGAACCGGCTCCCCGCTCACGTGTACTGGCGGCGTCGCGCGCTCGTCCTGCTCGCGGCCGCGACGATCTTCTTCGTCGGCTACCTCGGGGTGACCCTCGCCTTCGCGCTGCACAACCCGTCCTACGGCGTCTCGATGGAGGCCCGGGCGGCCGAGTGGGGGCGCCAGCACGGCATGGGCGGTGTCGTGACGTGGATCGAGACCGAGTGGTACAAGACGCACCCGGCCAAGACGGGGGGCGCGCCGCCGCCCAAGTCCTTCGGGTCCGGCCCGACGACCGTGCGCATCCCCAAGGGCCTCGAGCACCTGGCGGCGCCCGCCACCATCGCGACGCCGGCCGCCCACCCGCTCCCCGGCGAGGGGGTCTGGCACGTCGTCGGTCGCCGGACCCCCCAGGGGGTGCCCACGGTCTACGAGGCCTTCGTGCGGCCCGACCCGGTGCACACGAGCTACGTCGTGGGCGTCGCGTGGATGGACCCGACGCTGCTCAAGGCCCAGCTCTACTCGGGGTCGTTCATCCCGGGCGTCGGCGCCCCCTACAGGTACACCGCGCCGGTCAGCGCCAAGGACTCCGAGGGCATCGTCGCGGCGTTCAACGCGGGTTTCCGGATGCAGGACGCCAACGGCGGCTACTACACCCAGGGCCGGGTGCTGATCCCGCTGCGCGTCGGCGCCGCGTCGGTCGTGATCTTCAAGGACGGCACGATGACGGTGGGCAAGTGGGGGCGCGACGTCACCATGAGCAACCAGATCGCCTCGGTGCGCCAGAACCTCGACCTCATCGTGGACCACGGCAAGGCCGTCGCCGGACTGGCCGGCCAGAACACGGACAAGTGGGGCAAGACCCTCGGCGGCACGTTCAACGTGTGGCGCTCGGGCCTGGGCGTGACGAGTGACGGCGCGCTGGTCTACGTCGGAGGCCCGGCGCTGTCGATCAGCGACCTGGCGAACGTGTTGGTTCGCGCGGGGGCGGTCCGCGCGATGGAGCTCGACATCAACACCGACTGGGTGCAGTACTCGACGTTCACCGGCCCGCTCAACACGCCGATCAACGGCGGCAACGGGACGAGCCTGCTGGGCGCGATGGTCGAGCCACCCTCGATCTACTTCACGTCGTGGTGGAACCGCGACTTCTTCACGATGTCGCTGCGGTCGCCGAGCGCGACGACCACCACGACGACGACGTCGACGCCCGCGGGCTAGCTGCGCTCGGCCACCCGTCGCCACACCGGGGTGGGCAGCACGCGCAGCACGACCGAGACGTAGCGCAGCAGCGACGGGCTCCAGATGATCGGCTCGCCGGTGGCCATGCCGCGGATCACCGTCTCGGCGACCTCGTTGACGCCCGAGGAGAACGGTGTCTCGACGCGGCCGGTGGTCATCTTGGAGCGCACGAAGGCCGGGCGCACGATCTGCAGGCTCACGCCGGTGCCGGCCAGCGACTCGGCGAGGCCCTGGCAGTAGCGGTCCAGGCCCGCCTTGGCCGACCCGTAGAGGTACGCGTTGCGCCGCACGCGCACCGCGCCGACCGTCGAGAACACCACGACGCGCCCGCGTCCCTGGGCCACCAGGCGCCGGCGCACCTCGGCGAGCGCGGCGGCCGGCCACGCGAAGTTGACCGCGGCCATGGACGCCGCGCGCTCGGGCGAGTCCTCGTCGGACTCCTGGTCGCCGAGCTGGCCCACCGCGACCACGACCAGGTCCACGGCGTCGCCGGCCTTGGCGAAGGCCCCTTGCACGCAGCGCCCCGCGCCCGCCAGGTCCTCGGCGTCGAAGAGGACCGTCTCGGTGCTCGAGGCCCCGTAGCCGCGCGCCTCGGCCGCGGCGGCGCCCAGCCGCTCCTCGTCGCGCCCGGCGAGCACGACGGTGTGGGTGCGCTGCGCGCACAGCCGCTTGACGAGGGCGCGCGCGATGTCCGACGTCCCGCCGAGCACGACGACGCTCTGGGGCTGTCCGAAGGCGTTCTCCATGGTCACTCTCCTGTCAGCGCGAGGCGGCGCGCGAGGTCACTGGTCATGCGGCTCTCGGGGTCGACGCGGCGCTTGACCGCGAGGAAGTCGTCGAGGCGCGGGTACATCGCGCGGACCTTGGCCGGGTCGAGGCGGGCGTCCTTGGCGAAGTAGACGCGCCCCGACGCGCCCAGCACGAGCTCGTCGAGCTCGTCGAGGACCCCGGGCAGCGCCGCGGGCCCCACGGGCAGGTCGAGGGCGAGGGTCCAGCCGGGGGCGGGGAACGACAGCGGCCCGGGGTTCGCCGCGCCGAATCGCTTCAACACCGCGAGGAAGCTCGGCACCCGCGACCCCGACAGCCGCTCGATCGCGCGCACGACGGTCTCGCCGGCGGCGTCGGGCACGCAGAACTGGTACTGGACGAAGCCGCGCCGGCCGTAGAGGCGGTTCCAGTCGCGCACGCCGTCGAGCGGGTGGAAGAACGACGACAGGGACTGGGCCTCTTCGACCTCGTGGCGCGGCGCCGAGCGGAACCAGACCTCGTTGAACGCGCGCACGCTCCAGCCGTTGAGCAGGCCGCTCGGCGCGTCCATGGGGACCGCGAGGCGCGGCGCCCGAGGGCTGGCGAGCGACGCGTCGTCGACGTCGCCGACCCTCGCGTGGTCGCCGCGCGTGAGGATCGCGCGTCCCATATGGGCCCCGCGGGTCATGCAGTCGACCCACGAGACCGAGTAGCGGTAGCGGGCGTCGCCCTCGGCCATCGCCGACATGACGGCGTCGAGGTCGTCGTAGCGGTCGGTGTCCACGAGCACCTGGTCGGTCTCGATCGCCATCATCGCGAGCGTGACGCGCGTGACCACGCCGGTGAGCCCCATGCCACCGACCGTCGCCCAGAACAGGTCGGGGTCCTGGGTGGGGCTGACCGTCACCGCGCCGGTCGGCGTGACGAGGCGCATCTCGCGCACGTGGGCGCTGATCGTGCCGTCGACGTGGTGGTTCTTTCCGTGCACGTCCGCGGCGATCGCCCCGCCGAAGGTGACCTGGCGGGTCCCGGGCGTGACCGGAACGAACCAGCCCTGGGGGATCGAGACCGCGAGCAGCTCGTCGACCGAGACCCCCGCGCCGACGCTCACCACCCCGGCCTCGTCGATGGCGCCGATCCCGCCGAGGTCTCGGTTGCTCAGCACGACGCCGCCGCCGACCTGGGCCGGGTCGCCGTAGCTGCGTCCGAGCCCGCGCGCGATCACCGCGCGCGAGCCGGCCAGTGCCTCGGCGACGGCCTCCTCGGTGTCGGGGGTGAGGACGTCGGCGACGCTCGGGGCCGTGCGGCCCCATCCGCTCAGTCGCTCGCGGGCCATCAGTAGATCCCGATCAGCAGCAGCGCGGCCCACACCACGACCAGCGCCTGGACCGCGCGGTCGTGGTAGAGCAGCTCGTCGGGCGCCGAGCCGTTGCCGGCCTCGGCCGAGCGCATGATGAACAGCACCGCGACGACGACCGGCACCACCGAGAGCCGGATCGGCACGATGTAGTGGTGCGCGGAGGACAGGCCCGTCGCCGAGGTGTCAAAGGCCCACAGGCAGTAGCCGGTCACGACCACCGACGCGCTCAGGGTCAGCACCGAGTGCAGGAAGTCGCGCGTGTACTCGGCCAGGACCCGCCGGGTGATGCCCGCGCCGACCTTCTCCAGCTCGGCTGAGCGCTTGCCCACGACGAGGAAGAGCGCGCCGAATGAGATCACGACGAGGAACCACGTGGACACGAAGATGTGCGACGCGGCCGCCCCGGCGTAGGCGCGCAGGAAGAACCCCGAGGCGACCGAAACCAGCTCGATGATGACGAGGTTCTTGACGTAGAAGGAGTAGGCCAGCGAGTTCACCAGGTAGAGCCCGAGCACCAGGAATAGCCCCTCGGGATGCCACAGGGCGAAGGGGATGGCGAAGGCGACGAGGATGAGGACGACCGCCGCGGCGACCGCGACGCCCGGGGAGAGCTGGCCCGCGGCCAGGGAGCGGTGCTGCTTGGTGGGGTGCTGGCGGTCGGCTTCGAGGTCGCGCAGGTCGTTGACCAGGTAGATGCCCGACGAGAGGGCGCAGAAGGAGATGAACGCCGCCGCGGTGTGGCGCAGCACGTCGGCGTGGCTGAGCGTTCCCGCCGCCGCCGGGGCCACGACGATCAGCCCGTTCTTCACCCACTGGCGCGGGCGCACGGCCGAGACCAACGCCCGGACGGGTCCGCGAACGGGGGTTGCCTCCGTTGTCACGACAATCCACGCTACTCGGGCCCTCCGCGGGTCCTTTTGGCTGGTCGGCCCCGGAGAAACGCGACGTCGGGCCCTAGGGTGGGGGCGATGAAACGCCCGTACCGTGTCGTCGTCGCCAAGCCGGGGCTCGACGGCCACGACCGCGGGGCCAAGGTCATCGCGCGCGCCCTGCGCGACGCGGGGTTCGAGGTCGTCTACACCGGGCTGCACCAGACCCCCGAGCAGATCGTCGCCACCGTGGTCCACGAGGACGCCGACGCGGTGGGCCTGTCATTGCTCTCGGGCGCGCACCGCGTCCTGGTGCCCCAGGTGATCGACCTGCTCGCGGCGTCGGGACGCGACGACGTGCTGGTCGTCGTCGGCGGCATCATCCCCGACGCCGACCTCGCGCCGCTGGCCGCGGCCGGGGTCGCCCAGGTGTTCACCCCGGGTGCGTCGCTCACCGAGATCGGCGAGTGGCTCGCGGGGGCCCTCGACGCGCGCGAGGCCGCTTCCTAGGGCTCTTCGCGGGTCCGTTAGATTGGCCCAGGACACAATCGAAGGCAGTCGTCGATGGACCTCTTTGAGTACCAGGGAAAGCAGTACTTCGCGCGCTACGGCATCGCGGTGTCGCCCGGGGGCGTCGCCGACACCGTCGACGAGGCCGTCGCCGTCGCCCGCGCGGTCGAGCTGCCCGTCGTGGTCAAGGCCCAGGTGAAGGTGGGCGGTCGCGGAAAGGCGGGTGGCGTCAAGCTCGCCGCGACCCTCGACGAGGTGCGCACCCACGCGGGCAACATCCTGGGCCTGGACATCAAGGGTCACGTGGTCAAGCGCCTGTGGGTCGAGCACGCGAGCGACATCGCGCGCGAGTACTACGCCAGCTTCACCCTGGACCGCCCGAACAAGACGCACCTGGGCATGCTGAGCGCCCAGGGCGGCGTCGAGATCGAGGTGGTCGCCGAGGAGAACCCCGACGCGATCGCCTTCTTACAGATCGACCCCGTGCGCGGGCTCGACGAGGCGACCGCGCGGCGCTGGGTCGCCGAGGCCGGCCTCGACGAGGCCGCGCGCGAGCAGGCCGCCGCGCTCCTGGTCAAGCTCTACCGCTGCTACACCGAAGGCGACTGCGACCTGACCGAGGTCAACCCGCTCATCTTGACCCCCGACGGCACGGTGCACGCGCTCGACGCGAAGGTCACGCTCGACGAGAACGCGTCGTTCCGCCACCCCGAGTGGGAGGAGTACCGCGCGACCGAGACCGAGGACCCGCGCGAGAAGATGGCCAAGGAGCGCGGCCTCAACTACATCGGCCTCGACGGCTCCGTCGGGATCATCGCGAACGGCGCGGGCCTCGCCATGTCGACGCTGGACGTCGTCAACCAGGTCGGCGGGCAGGCGGCCAACTTCCTGGACATCGGCGGCGGCGCGAACGCCGACGTCATGGCGTCCGCGCTCGAGGTGATCAACACCGACCCCAAGGTCAAGGCCATCTTCGTCAACATCTTCGGGGGCATCACGCGCGTGGACGACGTCGCGCGCGGCGTGCTCGAGGCGCTCGGGCGCGTGGCGATCGCCTCGCCGATCGTGCTGCGCCTCGACGGCACCAACGCCGAGGCCGGGCGCGAGATACTTCGCCCGCACCTGAGCGACACGCTGATCACCGAGCCGACGATGCTCGACGCCGCGCGCCGCGCGGTGGCCCTGGCGGGAGAGAGGGGAGCGCGATGAGCATCTTCGTCGACCAGAACACGAAGGTGATCGTCCAGGGACTCACCGGAGGGCAGGGACGGTTCCACGGGCTGCGCAACCGCGACTACGGCACCCGGGTCGTCGCCGGGGTCACCCCGGGCAAGGGCGGCACCGACGTCGACGGCATCCCGGTGTTCAACTCGGTCGCCGAGGCGGTCGCCGCGACCGGGGCGACCGCGTCCTTCGTGTCGGTGCCGCCGCGCTTCGCGCCCGGCGCCATCCTCGAGGCCGCCGAGGGCGCCATCACCTTCATCGTGTGCATCACCGAGGGGATCCCCGCCCACGACGAGGCGGTGACCTACAACCGGCTCGTCGAGGAGCACCCCGGCGTGCGCCTCCTCGGGCCCAACTGCCCGGGGATCATCAGCCCCGGCAAGTGCAACATCGGCATCACGTCGGGCGACATCGCCCTGGCCGGGGGGCCCGTGGGGATCGTGTCGCGTTCGGGGACCCTCACCTACCAGGCCCTGCACGAGCTGAGCCAGCAGGGCGTGGGCCAGACGACGTGCGTGGGCATCGGCGGCGACCCGGTGCCGGGCACCAACTTCATCGACTGCCTCAGCGCCTTCCAGGACGACCCCGAGACGCGTGCGGTCATGATGATCGGCGAGATCGGCGGGTCCGAAGAGGAGCGCGCCGCCGAGTGGATCACGGCCAACATGACCAAGCCCGTCGTCGCCTACGTCGCGGGGGTCACCGCGCCGGCGGGGCGCAAGATGGGCCACGCCGGGGCGATCATCTCGGGCTCCAAGGGAACCGCCCAGGCCAAGATGGAGGCGCTGTCCGCGGCGGGCGTGCACGTGTGCCTCAACCCGACCGAGGCCGGACAGAAGATGGTCGAGATCGTCAAGGCGCTCTGACGCGTTGAACCCCGTGCGCCTCTGTGTCCTGGTGTCCGGGTCGGGCACCATCCTCGAGGCGATGACCGCCAGCCTGGACGTCGCCCTCGTGGCCTCGGACCGTCCCTGCCGCGCTCTGGACGTCGCGCGCGACGCCGGCGTCGAGGCGCTGCTGGTCGACCGGCGTGAGTATGGCGGCTTCGGCCCGGGCTTTGACCGCGGCGCCTACACGCTCGCGCTGCGCGACGCGCTGGTCAGCCGCGGCGTGGACCTGGTGGCGATGGCCGGCTTCGGCACGGTCGTCGACGCCGCGTTCTTCGACGCGTTCCCCGGGCGGGTCCTCAACACGCACCCCAGCCTGCTGCCGGCGTTCCAGGGCTGGCACGCGGTCGCCCAGGCGCTCGCCGCGGGTGTCGCCGAGACCGGGTGCACGGTGCACCTGGCCACCGTCGCCCTCGACGACGGGCCCGTGATGGCCCAGCGCGCGGTGCGCGTCGAGGAGGGCGACGACGAGGCGACGCTGCACGAGCGGATCAAGTCCGTCGAGCGCGACCTCTACCCGCGCGTGGTCGGTAGGGTGATGGCGGCACTCGCCGAGGGCCGCGAGCCCCTGAGCGTGGCCGAAACGGAGGACTAGGTGCGCGCCCTGCTGAGCGTGTGGGACAAGACCGGGCTGGTCGACTTCGCCGAGGGGCTGTCGGCGCTGGGCGTGGAGATCATCGCCTCGGGCGGCACGGCGTCCGCCCTGGCGGCGGCCGGCGTGGCCCACCTCGACGTCGCCGACGTGACCGGGTTCCCCGAGATGCTCTCGGGGCGGGTCAAGACGCTGCACCCCGCGGTGCACGCGGGCATCCTGGCCGACCGCGACGACCCCGCGCACCTGTCCGCGCTGGCCGAGCACGGCATCACGGCGATCGACCTGGTGGTGTCGAACCTCTACCCGTTCTCCTCGGACCCCTCGGTCGAGCTCATCGACGTCGGCGGTCCGACGATGATCCGCGCCGCGGCCAAGAACCACCAGCACGTCGGCGTGGTGACCAACCCCGACCAGTACGAAGGGGTCCTGTCCGAGCTGCGCGAGTCGGGGGCGCTGGGCCACGCGACGCGCCACGCCCTGGCGCGCGCCGCCTTCGCGCACACCGCGGCCTACGACGCGCAGATCGTTCGCTGGCTCGACACCGGCGGCGTCGTGGGCGGGGTGCCCGATCCGCTCGACGTCGCACTGCCACCGAGCCTGCACCTCACCCTCGAGCGCGCCGAGGTCGTGCGCTACGGCGAGAACCCCCACCAGGTCGGCGCGCGCTACCGCGCCGCGGGGACGACCCCGTGGTGGGACGGGGTGATCCAGCTCGCGGGGACCGCCCTGTCGTATCTCAACCTCTTCGACGCCGACGCCGCGTGGCGCCTCGTGCACGAGCTGGTCGACGACGCCCCCGGGGTCGCCGCCGTGGCGATCATCAAGCACGCCAACGCCGCGGGCGCCGCGGTGGCCCCGAGCCTGGGCGAGGCGTTCGCCCGCGCCCTGGCCGCGGACCCCCTCAGCGCCTTCGGCGGCGTCGTCGCGGTCGCGGGGCCGGTCGACGCCTCCCTGGCGCGCGCCATGGCCGAGGGACCCCAGGCCGACGTCGTCGTCGCGGAGTCCTTCGACGCCGAGGCGGTCGAGATCCTCGTCGGGCGGCGCAAGGCGACGCGGCTACTGAGCGCCCCCGCGCCCGAGCCCCTGGGCCGCTCCGTGCGCACGCTGGGTGACACCGCGTTGGTCCAGAGCGCCGACGAGCTCAAGGTCCCGGTGAGCGAGTGGCGCTGCGTCACCGAGGCCACGCCGTCGGCCGACCAGCTGCGCGACCTGCTCGTCGCGTGGCGGGTCTGCGCGCGCACGACGTCCAACGCGGTGGTCGTGGCGCGCGACGGCGTGGCCGTCGGCGTGGGCGCCGGGCAGCAGTCGCGCGTCGTCGCGGCGGGGCTCGCCACGACCAAGGCCGGCGACCTGGCCCGCGGGGCGGCGGCGGCGTCCGACGCCTTCTTCCCCTTCGCCGACGGACTCGCGGCGCTGGTCGACGCCGGGGTGACCTCGGTCGTCCAGCCCGGCGGTTCGGTGCGCGACGCCGAGATCGTCGCGGCCGCCGACGCCGCCGGTATCGTCATGATGCTCACCGGTGAGCGTCACTTCCGCCACTAGGAGACCCATGACCGCTTCCCTGCTCAACGGCGAGGCCGTCGCCCAGCGCGTGAAGATGGAGCTGGCCGATCGGGCCGCGCGCCTCGCCGCCGAGGGGCGACCGGCGGGCCTGGGGACGCTGCTCGTGGGCGACGACGCGCCGAGCGCCACGTACGTGGCGATGAAGCACGCCGAGTGCGCCGAGATCGGCGTGGCCACCTTCGACGAGCACCTGCCGGCGAGCGCGACCCAGGCCGACGTCGAGGCCGTCGTCGAGCGGTTCAACGCCGACCCGCGGATCCAGTCGATCCTGGTGCAGCTGCCGCTGCCGGCGGGGATGAACGAGGCCGAGGTGCTGCTGCGGGTCGATCCGGCCAAGGACGTCGACGGGTTGCATCCGGTGAACCTCGGTCGACTGGTCATGGGCGCGCCGGGTCCACTGCCGTGCACGCCCGCGGGCATCGTCGAGCTGCTGCACTTCTACGAGGTCCCCATCGAGGGACGCCACGTCGTGGTCATCGGACGCGGCGTCACCATCGGGCGGCCGCTCGCCCTCCTGCTCGCCCTCAAGCGACCCGGTCTCAACGCCGCGGTCACCGTCGCGCACACGGGGGTCGCGGACCTCGGGGCCCTGACGCGGCTCGGCGACGTCGTGGTCGCCGCCGCGGGTTCGCCCGGACTCGTGACCCCCGACATGATCAAGCCGGGCGCGGCGGTCGTGGGCGCCGGGGTCAGCCGGCGCGGGCGCACGATCCTGAGCGACGTGACCGATGAGGTGGCCGAGGTCGCCGCGTGGGTCACGCCGCGCCTCGGGGGGGTGGGGCCGATGACGCGCGCGATGCTGCTGCGCAACGCGGTCCAGGCGGCAGAAAGGGTGCGGACATGACCAGTGACGATCGGGGACGCGAGCACGAGGAGCGTCCGTGGGGCAGCTTCACCGTGCTCGACGACGAGCTGTTCGACCACAAGGTCAAGCGCCTCGTGGTCGCGCCCGGCAAGCGCCTGAGCTACCAGCGCCACTCCCAGCGCGCCGAGCACTGGTTCATCGTCAACGGGACCGCCACGGTGATCGTCGACGACCGCGAGATCGAGTTGGCGCCCGGCGACAGCGTGGACATCGCCCTGGGCGCGGCGCACCGTTGCGAGAACCGTGGCGCGACGCCGGTCGTCCTCATCGAGGTCCAGCACGGCACCTACTTCGGCGAGGACGACATCGTGCGCCTCGATGACGACTTCGGGCGCGCCGGCTGAGCGCGCGCGTCGATCAGCTCCTCGGCGTCGGCCTGACGAGGTCTTTCGAGTTCTTCCCGCCCAAGAACGACGAGGAGGCCGCCGTCCTCACGGCGACCCTGGAGGAACTCGAGCCCCTGGCTCCCTCGTTCGTGTCCGTCACCTACCGCGGCGGTCGCGACTACCGGGAGCGCACGTTCAACCTGGTCAACGAGATGCAGCGCACGGGGCGCCTCACCCCGATGGCCCACGTGGTGTGCGTGGGCCACACGCGCGCCGAGATGCGCGACGTCCTCGCGGGCTATCGCGATTCGGGGGTCGTGAACCTGATGGCGCTCCGCGGCGACGCCGTGGGCGCCTCGGGCGACCCCGGCGAGCTGGCGCACGCCGCCGACCTGGTGGACCTGGCGCGCGAGGTGGGTGACTTCTCCATCGGTGTCGCGGCCCACCCCCAGGGTCACCCGGAGTCGCCGGGCTTCGACGAAGACCGGCGACACCTGGCCGACAAGCTGTCGCGCGCCGACTTTGCCGTCACCCAGTTCTTCTTCGACGCAGCCGAGTGGGTCGACCTGGTCGCGGACCTCGGGCGGCGCGGGGTCACCAAGCCCGTGCTGCCCGGGATCATGCCCGTCACCACCCTCTCGGGCGTCGCGCGCATGGCTCAGATGGGCGCCCCGGTCCCCGCCGCGCTGGTCGAGCGACTCGAGGCGGCCCACTCGGCGGGCGGGCCCGCCGCGGTGCGCGCCGAGGGCGTCGCCGCGGCGACCGACCTGTGTCGCGCGCTGCTGGCGGCGGGCGCGCCGGGGCTGCACTTCTACACCCTGAACCGTTCGACGGCGACGCGCGAGATCCATCGCGCCCTCTTCTCGGCGTAGCCCGTCGGGACTTTCGTCCCCCCGGGAGGCCCCCGCGGGCCCCCGTAGGATGGCGCCATGCCCGAGAAGATCACCATGAACGCCGACGGCGTCCTCCACGTCCCCGACGACCCCATCATCCCCTTCATCGAAGGCGACGGCACGGGCGTCGACATCTGGCCGGCCGCCCGGCTGGTGATGGACGCCGCCGCCAAGAAGCACGGCAAGTCGATCGCCTGGCGCGAGGTCCTGGCCGGGGAGAAGGCCTTCAACGAGACCGGCGACTGGCTGCCCGAGGCGACCGTCACGGACTTCCGCGACTACCTCATCGGCATCAAGGGCCCGCTGACCACGCCGATCGGCGGCGGGTTCCGCTCACTCAACGTCGCGCTGCGCCAGCTGCTGGACCTCTACGTGTGCCTGCGCCCGGTGCGCTGGTTCCAGGGGGTCCCCTCGCCGGTGAAGCACCCCGAGCTGGTCGACATGGTGATCTTCCGCGAGAACACCGAGGACGTCTACGCCGGCCTCGAGCTCGAAGCCGGCACACCCGACGCCGAGAAGCTGCGCTCGTTCCTGCACGACGAGTACGGCTGGGACATCAAGGAGATGAGCGGCCTGGGCGTCAAGCCGATCTCCAAGTCCGGCTCGGAACGCCTCATCCGTGCCGCCATCAAGTACGCCCAGGTGCACCAGCTCTCGTCGGTGACCCTGGTGCACAAGGGCAACATCCAGAAGTTCACGGAAGGCGCGTTCATGAAGTGGGGCTATCAGCTCGTGCGCGACGAGTTCGCCGACGTCGCGGTGGGCTGGAACGACTGCGGCGGCCAGCCCGGCGACAAGATCCTCGTCAAGGACGCCATCGCCGACATCGCACTCCAGCAGGTGCTCACGCGCCCCGCGGAGTTCGACGTCATCGCGACCATGAACCTCAACGGCGACTACATCTCGGACGCCCTGGCCGCCCAGGTCGGGGGCATCGGCATCGCCCCCGGGGCCAACATCAACTACGTCACCGGCCACGGCATCTTCGAGGCCACCCACGGCACGGCGCCCAAGTACGCCGGCCAGGACAAGGTGAACCCCGGCTCCGTGCTGCTCTCGGGCGTGCTGATGTTCGAGCACCTGGGATGGACCGACGCCGCCGCCGACATCGTCACCGCGCTGGAGGCGACCATCGCCGAGAAGATCGTCACCTACGACTTCGCCCGCCTGATGGAGGGAGCCACCGAGGTCAAGTGCTCGGAGTTCGCCTCAGCGATAGTCGACCGCCTCTAAGGTCCAAGGAGCCGTCATGACCACCCCCGTCAACGTCACCGTGACCGGCGCCGCCGGCCAGATCGGGTATCAGCTCGTGTTTCGCATCGCGTCGGGACAGCTGCTCGGTCCCGACACGCCGGTCATCCTTCGTCTCCTCGAGATCGAGCCGGCGATGAAGTCGCTCGAGGGCGTCGTCATGGAGCTCGACGACTGTGCGTTCCCGCTCCTGGCGGGCGTCGAGGCGACGAGTGACCTGGCGAACGCGTTCACCGGCACCTCGTGGGCGCTGCTCGTGGGGTCCATCCCGCGCAAGGCGGGGATGGAGCGCGGAGACCTGCTCAACGTCAACGGCGGGATCTTCAAGCCTCAGGGTCGCGCGATCGCCGAGAACGCGGCCTCCGACGTGCGGGTCCTCGTGGTGGGCAATCCGTGCAACACGAACTGTCTGATCGCGAGGTCGAACGCACCCGAGGTCCCCGCTGAGCGCTGGTTCGCCATGACGCGCCTCGACCAGAATCGCGCCGAGACCCAGCTCGCCAAGAAGGCCGGGGCGCCGGTGTCGGCGGTCAAGAACCTCGCTATCTGGGGGAACCACTCGTCGACGCAGTTCCCCGACTTCGCGAACGCGACGATCGGGGGGGTGCCGGTCACCGAGGCCATCCCCGACACCGAATGGCTCCAGGGCGAGTTCATCACGACGGTCCAGAAGCGCGGCGCGGCGATCATCGACGCGCGCGGCGCCAGCTCCGCGGCGTCGGCGGCGAACGCGGCGATCGACACCGTGGTTGGACTTCGGACCGCGACCGGCGTCGATGACTGCGTGTCGGTCGCTGTCACGAGTCGCGGCGAGTACGCGACCCCCGAAGGACTCGCCTTCGGATTCCCGGTCACGGCTGACGGCTCGGGGGGCTGGTCGGTCAAGGAGGGCTTCTCCCACGACGGCTTCGCCGACGAGCGCGTCGCCGCGACGACGGCCGAATTGGCCGCGGAGCGCGAGGAAGTCCGGGCGCTGGGGCTGATCTAGTCCGTCCCCTGGCGTGCGGGTCTTCTCGGGACCTGTGCCCCGGGCGTGACGTCCCCCGTCGTGAGAGGGACGGCGACTGTAGGGTCGAGACAGGAGGGTGATGGCACGATGACGAACAAGTTCAAGATCTCCCGCTGGATCAAGCCCACCGAGGAAGACGTGCGCAAGCGCGCGGAGCAACACGAGTCCACCAAGCACCCTCGGCATCGCGCCCACCGCTACTGGTCGCGTAGCCGGTAGGCAGCTCGAGGTTGGACGGCCCGCGCGAATGGTCCCGATGGGACCGCGCGAGAACCGGTTGACCTGAGTCGCGGCGGCGAGCGGTCACCGTCCGGCCGGCGTCGGCGTCAAACGCCACGACGAGGGCGTTGGCCCCAGCCGCCACCTTCGTGCCTCTATGAAGGCTCCCGCCCGCCCGTCTCGGCAGCGGGCGCGGCGTCGGCGTATAAGCAGAAGGGATGTCCCTCTGGATCTAGCAGCACTCGCACGGAGTCTTGGGGCTGGAACTCGGCGAGCGTCGCTCCCAACGAAATCGACTCGGCCGCGGCTATATCCAGTTCGTCGACGGCGACGTCGAGGTGGAGCATCATCTGCTGCTCGCCCTCATTGCCGGGCCAGGTTGGCGTCCGCAGGTCGTCGTTCCTCTGGAAACTGACGAACGACGTCGTGCCCGGAATGGCGATGGCCGCGCCATTCTCATCGATCTGCGACACGGGCCAGCCAAGGACACTCGAATAGAACTCCGCGAGGCGTCGTGGGTCACGAGCGTCAAGGCACACCCCCCACCACTGCGTGCGCGTCCGTCCGTTCACGCGCCCATCCTGCCATTTTTCGACCACGTGAACTTTCGGCTCCACGGACGCCGTCCCGTGCGGCCGTGTCCGCGCGGAGCTCAACGACGGATCCACCCGGAGGTTGCTTCCCTCAGTCGGAGTCCCTTTCTAGGATCGCGACGTACGGTTCGCTCGGGTGCACCTCCAAGGTGCGTGAGATGTGCCAGCCGGTGCCGGCCACGATCGCCCTCATCTCCCTTTTCGACACGTAGAGCCAGCGAAACCAGGGGCCGACCAGGTGGTCATAGCGGTAGCGCAGGCGCACCTCCCCGGGGCTGACTCCGCGGGCCTTGTTCTGGCGGTAATAGGAACGGTCGAGGGCCGGTGCGCCCCCGAAGTACGCGCTCGTGCTCTCGGCGAAGATCCGGGCGCCGGGCCGGGTCACCTTCGCCCAGCGGGCCAGCAGGTGACGGGCGCGGGTCGGTGTCTCGAGGATTCCGAAGTTGTTGCCGAAGAGCACCAATGAGTCGAAGTCGGCGAGCCTTGCGTCCAGCCCCTCGATGGGCGTGGACCACACATCACGCAGCCCGCGCAGCGTGGCCGCCCGGGCCGCGAGCGTCGATGAATCGAGGCCCACGACGTCGTGCCCCCGATCTTGAAGCTCGAGGGCAACCCGGCCGGCCCCACATCCCACGTCCAACACACGCCCGCGCATATAGCGGATGGACTTTCGTTCCGCGGAGGGCCAACCTCGGAAGCCGGAGAGGTAGACGTCGGGTCCCGCGCCGACCTGGGTGAATCCATCCTCGCGCTCGAGTACCTCGGGCGTCGTTCCGCCCATCGCCCAATCGAGCAAGGCGTGCCCGAACACGTCGTTGTCCCGCGTCATATGTACGAAGTTTCCACGCCCACCGTCCCGACGAGCACCACGGTAGTTCCGACGGTCTCGGTCCAAGTCCGGCAGCGCGATGCAAACGTTCGAGCTCGGTCGAGGCGCCGACGGAGGGGGGCGATGGGTCGCCGATACCTGCGTCATCAGTCCGTCTCCGCGACGGTGTCCTCCACGAGCGCCGGGTTCGTCTTCGTCGTGAGGCGAGGGCGTGAGGGCACCCAAGGCCGGGGGTGACCGGCGACGCGGACGAACCTAGATTTCAGGTTTGGAAATTCTTGTACGGCGCCTGTGACCAGGAAGTTGTGGGGGCGGTCGAGGAGGGGCCGAAGGAGAAGGGGTTCCCACACGATGGACCACGCCGGGGAGATGGAGGACGAGGACGTGACCGCTCGACGAGTCCAACGAGGGCGACATGGTGGCGGCGCCGTGGCCGTCGGAGGACCGGTGTCGGAAGGGATTACACGGACCGCCGCGCCACAATATGATTCGCGGCGGGGCGGTGCTCGGGCGTCCTCCGTGTGGTGAGTAAGGAACTCGAATGGGCGTGACGGTCAAAGTGAGGGTGTGCGCCGACTGCTTTGGTTTCCACATAGGTCAGTACGACGAGACGATTCTGGGCGACGCTCGGATGCGAGAGATCACCACGGCGTTCGCGAATTGGGGTGCCTATCACTTCGTCCCGAGGCAGTGCGCGTCCTCGGACTTCCTGGACATCACGACGTGCGGTATCTGTGGCGCATCTCTCACCAATGACCGCCGGCACCACGACGACCAGACCTTCGCCAACGACCGGCGTTCGGCCCCGAGCCTTGATCGGCGCTCGCCTTTCAATCGGGGAAGTCGAGTCCTCCTCGCGTCGGTGAGCGCGGCGTAGCAGCGCACGGCCGAGGCGCGCCGCCGCCACGACTCGGGTTAGAAGCCGAAAGGGATTCACGGGACCGGAGAGGCAACTTGAGGGCGGGCGCCACCCCGGGTCAGGAGCCTCGGGCGACCGCCCGTAGGTCGGACAGCGTCTCTCTCATGACGATCGACAGACTCCGTTCATCGAGGCCGGTCGTCCAACGCTCGACCGCGACGCGCAACACCGTCATGCCGGCCTCGGCCGCCAGGCTCGCGTGGGGATCGCCGACGCCTCTTGCTCGCAGGGCGCCCGCCACGGCGCCCGCGTAGTCGGCGAGCTTGGACGACTCGCGCTCGCGCAACTCCGGGTTGGACGAGATCACGGCGCCGCGCTGGCGGGCCAGGTCGCGGCGAAACTCCCCGAGCATGTCGGCCGCCGCGGAGAGTCCCGCGCCGACGGCGTCGAGGGCGCCGTCGCCCGGGGGCGCCGCGGTGACGCCCGCCACGATGCGTTCTTGGAGCAGGGCCGAGCCGGCGAACAGGACCTCGCGCTTGTCGGCGAAGTGGCGGAAGAAGGTGCGCTCGGTGAGGTTCGCGCGCGCGGCGATCTGTGCGGTGGTCGTCTGGTCGAATCCCCTCTCGGCAAAGAGCTCGAGGGCAGCCTCCTGCAGCCGACCCCGACTGTCTGGCTGCCAGCGACCCACGGTCGAACCTTAGTGTTGACAGTTACTGACATCAAGTGTATGGTGATAACAGTCACTGACATTACCGAGCCCTGGAGGCCAACACATGAAAGTATTCGTCACCGGTGCGTCCGGCTGGATCGGCACGGCGGTTGTCGCCGACCTGCTCGATGCCGATCACCAGGTCGTGGGCCTGGCACGCTCCAAAGAGTCGGCCACGAAGTTGGCGCGCGCTGGTGCGGGCGTCTTCAATGGAGACCTCGATGACCCCGAGGGTCTGGCGAGGGCCGCCGATGACTCTGACGGCGTGATCCATCTGGCTTTCCAGCACGACGTGGCGTGGAGCGGGGACTTCGCCACCGCCGCGTCTGCCGACCGGCGCGCGGTCGAGGCGATGGGTTCAGCACTTTCTAACTCTGATCGCCCCCTCGTCCTCGCCTCAGGTCTGCTCGGTCTCAACACGGGCCGGGTGGCGAAGGAAGGTGACGGTCTGGTGCCGAGCCCGGAGATCCGCGCCAACCCCGCCGGGAGGCGGATGGCGACGGGATTGCTGGCGCTGTCGCTTCGAGGCGTCGGCGTGCGCTCGTCGGTGCTGCGACTCCCACCGACGGTCCACGGAGACGGGGACCACGGCTTTGTCGCCACCCTGGTGGGCATCGCGCGTCAGCGTGGCGTGGTCGGGTACGTGGGCGACGGCGTGAATCGATGGCCGGCGGTCCACCGAAGCGACGCCGCCCGTCTCGCCCGGCTCGCCGTGGAGTCCGCGCCCGCCGGGTCGGTGCTGCACGCGGTCGGCGACGAGGGCGTCGCCTTCCGCGACATCGCCGCGGTGATCGGGCGCCACATGGGACTGCCGACGGTGTCCGTTCCGCCCGCCGACGCGGTGGAGCACTTCTCCCACCTGGGCCACTTCGTGGGTCTGGACAGCCCCGCGTCCGCCGACGTCACCCGCGAGCTCCTGGCGTGGTCGCCGACCGGACCCGGTCTCCTCGACGACCTCGACCTGGACCACTACTACCTCTGACGAGGGCCACGCAATCCGCGTCGGTGGCGGCACCGGCGCTCGCTTGACGCGGACGCTCGGTCAAGCGACGGCGTAGTGAACTTGCAAGACGTTGCCTGCGTCGCGCCACTCGCCGCCTCTGCTCGGGACGGTCACGACCGCACTTCGTGCGTCCGCCGGCAAGGCCCGAATGTGAGGAGGCCCGGCTAGTTTCCGACCGTGGCTGAATTCTCCGGTGACGACCTGCGGGGAGCACGCTTTGTGCGCGTCGACCTCGCCGGTTCGGAGTTTGTCGCCGCCGACCTCTCCGGCGCACGGTTTCGCGGTGCGGACCTGACCGGTGTCGTCATGAGGGGCGTCGACCTGGTCGACGTCAGGATCGACGGTGAGATTCACAATCTCGTGATCAATGGAGTCGACGTCGCTCCGCTCGTGGCGGCGGAGCTCGATCGGCGCGACCCTGAGCGCGTCAAGATGCGGCCGGACGAGCCCGACGGTTTCCGAGAGGCGTGGAGTATGGTCGAAGACCGCTGGCGCGGGACCGTCGACCGGGCGCGGGGCCTTGACGCGGAGCTCTTGCACGTGTCCGTCAATGGCGAGTGGTCCTTCATTGAGACGCTGCGCCACCTCGTGTTCGCGACGGACGCGTGGGTGCGCCGAGCCATCCTCGGAGATCCTTCGCCGTGGAGTGAGTTGGACCTGCCGTGGGATGAGATGGCCGATACCCCGGGAATCCCGAGGGATCGCGGCGCCCGTCCCACGCTGGACGAGATGCTCGTGCTGCGCGAGGATCGGATGGCGTCGGTGCGTCGCGTGGTCGACGACCTGACCGATGAGTTCTTGAACTCGCTGACCGTGCCGGTCCCGGGCGACTCGTGGCCCCCACCGCAGAGCTTCGTGGTCCGCCAGTGTCTGCTCATCGTGCTCAACGAGGAGTGGCTCCACCGGCGCTTCGCTGAGCGCGACCTGGACGCGATCGGGATCGAGGGTCGGGTTCCGGAGGGGTAAGGATCGAATGGGTCTCTGCGCGCCGATCGCGTCCCTCACCGGGACGGATCGACGTCACCCGGGGCTGCTTCGTCGAATCGTGTGCACAAGGTAACGGTCAGCTCGGTCTCGAGCGACGACCCTGCGGCCAAGACGGCGGCGGTCGAGTTCGCCACCGCGTCGGCGAGGCTCCCCGGGCGGCTCGTGCACGGCTCGGTAAGTAGGAAGTGGTGTCCACGCCATCCCCCCGATACCCGCCATTGCCACGGGGTGGAAAAGACCGCCGGGTCGAACTCGACACGAACGGCCAGGGCGCGGGAGGGATGCGTGACGGTGCACCATCCCTCGCGGAGGTCTGCCGGATAGAGGAACTCCAGAGTTCCCGCCTCGGGCCCCGCCAAGCGACTCAAGTCCTTGCCGTTGTGGATGGGCCAGTCAACGAACTCAGTGGCGTCAAGGGAGGGAGCAGGACCTTCCACGTACATCCGGCTGGCGGGAACGTGGACGCGAGAGCCGGGCCCGATCGCGTGGGCGATGTGCTGGTTCCACATGAAGGTCACGGGCCGGGGGCCCGAGTTCGTCAGCCGGAGGCGCACCGTCAGCCGCGGCGACCCTCGCTCCACCCTTATCCACTTGTCGACCCGGCATGGCAGGGACACGCTGTCACGGCTCAGGTGGATCGTCGCCGCGTCGGGCGAGTCCTCGTCGACCGACCAGCCCCATTCACCAATCCACAGGTCGCCGTGGTCGTGGTACGACCCCCCGTCGAACTCGCACGGGGGGTCGGTGGGGAAGATGTCGTCCCACCCCCCGCTCCAGACGTCGTCGAAGGGGGCGCCGGGGTACGTGCGCGCCACGGGCACGCGCGGGTTCTCCCAGAGGACGTTGAAGCCCGACGCCAGGTCGACGACGCGCGAGACCTTGCCGCCCGCCGCGGGAACGACGGCGACCTCGATCCTGTCGCCGACGAGGTGGACGACCTCGAGTCCGTTGGCAGCCGTCACCACGCGAATCAGGTGACCTCGCCGGCTTGCCCCATCACCTGGCACGGTGCCCGCCCATCTGGTCGTGGGTGACGCGCGCCGCCCAGGGCGAGTCTTGCATTCGCCGAGAACCAGTCACCACTGCTTCACTAGTCTGGCCCCGTGAAGAGGGCGGTCGTCGGCGTGGTTCTCGCCGCGTACGCCTGGATGGCCGCGGGCACCACCCCGTTCCACGCGTGGTCCTACGTCGCGGTGGGACTCCCGGGCCTCCTCCTCGTCGCCGGTTACGCCTGGTGGGGCGGCCTCGGGGCCGGGGGGAGGGTCGGCGGGTACTACCGGCGTCGGGCTGACGGCGCGTCGTGGCCATCCGTCTCGCCGTGGCTGGCGATCGTCACGGCGGCCGTCGTCATCGAGTGCATCGGCCTGGCGCTCGGCGGGCGTTCCCCGAGCGTGCCCACGCTCTCTACCGCCGTGGACCACCTCCTCGCCCGCAGGTGGGAGAGATGCCTGCTGTTCGTCGCGTGGCTGCTCGTCGCTGGGTTGCCCGCCGTTCGGATGCGCCGTCAACGTTTCGGGCACGGTTCCTAGGTGGACGCCACCTGGCTCTGGGTCGCGCTGCTCGCGGTCGCGGTCGCGGTCGAGGTCACGGGCCACGTCCGTCCTGCCCGGGTCGCGTCGCTTCGACGGACCGGGGCGCTGGTCGCCGCGAGGGTTCCGGGCCGACTGCTCCTGCTCGCCCTTTGGGTCTTCGTCGGGGTCCACCTCTTCGCGCGCTATACGGTTCCGCGGCACTGAGCACGCCCACGCGGTGGTCCTCGGGCGGCGACTGACGGCGTGGGCGGGGCCCGCGTCCGAGGCGGTGGTCGCCATTTCTTAACATGGTGCGATGGCCACCCCCTCAGCTCGCGCGACGATCCGCGAGGTCGTGACCCTCTTCGCCGTCGCGGCGGTCGTGGCCGCGGCCGTCCTGCTCGTCACGTCGACGCACTCGGGCACGACCGGTGTGCGGCTCCGGGTGCTCTCGTCGTCGCTCTACGGAAAGGTCCTCGTCGTGGGCAGCGGCTCGCTGTCGGGCTTTCCCCTCTACGAGTTCAGCGGTGACGTCGCGGGCCACCTCGGCTGTGGCGTGGCACGAGCCCTGGGCTCGGACGTAGGGACCGTCGCGAACGTGAAGATGACGTGCACGGGGCCGATGAGGGACCTCACCGACAGCGTGGCCTCTGACGACTGGCCGGCACTGACGACCTCGGGTCGGCCCGTGGCGGGCAAGGGCGTGGACCCGGCGCTGCTGGGCACCGTGCGGCGCGCGGGCATCGGCGACCAGGTCACCTACGGCGGCCACCCCCTGTACCTGTTCGACACACCGAGCGCGCCCTTCGCGCCCCAGGGCGTCGACTACGTCGAGACGGTCCACCCCTTCGCCCCGTGGCACGGGGTCTGGTTCCTCGTGTCGGCGCGTGACGGCGCGCCGGTCGGCGGGCCCGCCCGCCTCGAGGTGGGCCGGCTCCCTAGCGGACGTCCCACCCTCACCGTGTCGGCCGACGTCAACGTCTATCGCCTGCAGTTCGACGTCTACGAGTACAGCGCGGACACGCCGGGCCGCGTCGCGTGTTCCGGCGCGTGCAACGCCACGTGGATCCCCGTCGTGACGACCGGTGCGCCGGTCGCGGGCGCCGGGGTGTCCGCAGGCGAGCTGGGCTCCGTGGCGCGGGGCGACGGAGCGCGCCAGGTCACCTACCGCGGCCACCCCTTGTACCTGTACGCACGAGAGCAGGTCAGCGTGGTCGGCCACCGCACCCTCGCGCGCGGCGCGTCGGTCGGCAACGGCGACCACCTGCGCTGGGGCGCCGGCGAGTTCACGCTGGTGTCGCCATCCTCGTAGGTCCGTGCGTCGTGGCGCGGCGGCGGGCGGGGGGCTTTCTAGACTCGGCGCGATGGACGACGCCGAACGGGTGGAGGTCGCGTCGCTTCGCCAGTGGCGCTCGTGGCTGCGCCGCGAGCACTCGCGAGACCACGGCGCGTGGGTCGTGTTCTTCAAGCAGTCGTCGGGGCGCGCGACGATCGACTACGAGGAGCTCGTCTGCGAGGCCGTCTGCTGGGGCTGGATCGATTCGAAGGTCGGGCGGGTCGACGACGAGCGCACCCGCATCTGGTTCACCCCTCGACGAGCCAACAGCCCGTGGTCGGAGTCGAACCGACGTCGCGTCCAGGCGATGACGGACGCCGGGAGGATGCAGCCCTCGGGACAGCGCCAGGTCGACGACGCGAGGGCCGCGGGGAGGTGGACCACGTAGGCCCGTCCCGGCCGCGCCGGCGGGGGTCTACGCGCTCTTGTCCTGGATCTCCCAGGCGTGGTCCGTGACGTGCCAGGCCTGACGCCGGATGGCGTATCTGGTCGGCCACTTGGGATTCGTCGAGCCCGCGCGCAGGGTCGCGACGATGGCCTCGCGGATCTCGGGCCACGGCGTGCGCGGCGGAAGCCGCGCGCCGATGCCGCGGGCGTAGGCGCGCTCGGCCTCGCGCACGTGGTCGGCGACGGCGTCGCGGTCGCGTCCGCCGCCGCGCGGCCCGCGCCGCAGCGTCGCCGGCGCGCTCGCCACGACCCGGTCGAAGTACGCCCAGCAGTCCTCGACGACGGCCAGCTGGCGCTCGAGCTCGGCGCGCGGCATCTCCTCCGCGTCCCAGGGCCCGCGCGCGTCGGGCGCGCCGAAGTCGGTGGTGGCGTTGCCCGGCAGGGTCGCCACGACCTTCACGCGCCCCGGGGTGAAGCCCGACGTGACGATCTGCGCGTAGCGGTCCTGGTACTCCATCAGGGCCTCGAGGGCGAGGTGCGGGGTTCTTGGCCCGCCGGCACCAGCCGGGCCAGTCGAGCGCCACCGCGAAGGCGGCGCGGGGGGTCTCTTCCACGTAGACGCGGGTCACCGGGTTCGCCATGGTCGGCGAGCCTACCGACCCCGTGTCAGGCGGCCGAGTGCAGCGCGAGCGCCGCGCGCGCCGCGACCTCGAGGAGCCGGGCGCGCGTCGAGCCTTCGCGCACCCAGTGTCGCGAGTCCCACTGCTCACCCGCCAGGGAGTCGCCGGCGTAGAGCAGCTGGGCGAAGCGCAGGCCCCGGTAACGCGCGACGGCGATGAACGCGGAGGACTCCATGTCCACGACCGAGCACCCCTCGGCGAGGCGGCGCTCGATGCGGCTCCGGGTCTCTCGAAACAGCGCGTCGGTCGTCCAGGTGCGCCCGACGAAGAACGGGATGTCCATCGCGCGCAGGGTCTCTTGGAGCACCGCGACGCCCAGGGGGTCGGCGTCGATCACCCGACCCGGCGCGACGTAGTGCAGGCTCGTGCCCTCGTCGCGCAGCGCCGAGGTGACGACCATCACCTGGCCCAGAGCGAGGTCGTCGACCAGTGCGCCGGCGCCGCCGCACGCGACGAAGGTGCGAACGCCCAGCGACGCCACCTCCTCGACGAACCCCGCGGCCAGCGGCGCGCCGACCCCGGGGTGCACCACGGTGACCGGGCCGTCGGCGGTGGCGAGCTCGTAGACGGGGTTATGGCCGATCTCGCTGTGCAGGACGTAGACCTCGCGCAGGCGGCCTTCGGCGGCGAGGCGCTCGAGCACGTCGTTGAAGAAGCACAGCACGGCCGCCGGCGCGACGTCGTGCTCGCCGGGGTGCATCATGTGCGCCTCGATGACCCCGGGCTCGCCGCGGTCGTCCTCGAGCAGCGGCAGGTCCATCAGCCCTCGGCGCGCGGGTGCGCGGCCCTGAGCCACTCGACCAGCGCGACGACCGCGTCCAGGTCGCCGCGCACCTTGACCCTCCCTTCGCGCAGGGCGTCGGCGCTGGTGAACCCACCCGCGACCATCGAGCGCGCGTCGTCGAAGCTGAGACGCACGAGGGCGTCGGCGGCCAGGTGGTCGCCGACCGCCACGCTCGCGCCCTCGGGCGACAGGGTGAAGGTCAGCGCGTGGGGGAGCACCCCCGGCGCGTCGGGGAACTCCAGGACGACGCGGACGGTGCGGGCGCCGGCGGGAGCGGGCCCGGCTCGCGCGAGGGAGGCGTTGACACCGGCGAGCCAGTCCTCGGAGAGGAAGTCCGCCACGCGCTAGGGGGCGGGCTGGACCGCGGCGTCGGCGGCGGAGCGCTTCTGGCGGCGCAGGATCTTGCGCCCGAGCCAGGCGACGGGGTCATAGTGGGCGTCGACGACACGCTCCTTCAGCGGGATGATCGCGTTGTCGGTGATCTTGATGTGCTCGGGGCAGACCTCGGTGCAGCACTTGGTGATGTTGCAGTAGCCCAGGCCCATGTCCTCGCGCACCAGGTCGCGACGGTCGTTCGTGTCCAGGGGGTGCATCTCGAGCTCGGCGTAGCGGATGAAGAACCGGGGCCCCGCGTAGTGGACCTTGTTGTCCTCGTGGTCGCGGATCACGTGGCAGACGTCCTGGCACATAAAGCACTCGATGCACTTGCGGAACTCCTGGCCGCGCTCGACGTCCTGCTGGAACATGCGGTACCCGTCGGCGGGCATCGGCGGGGGCAGGAACGCCGGGACGCGCTCGGCCATGGCGAAGTTGAACGACACGTCGGTCACCAGGTCGCGGATGATCGGGAAGGTCTTCATCGGCGTCACGGTCACCGGGCCCTCGGGGAGCTGGTCCAGGCGCGTCATGCACATCAGGCGCGGCTTGCCGTTAATCTCGGCCGAGCACGACCCGCACTTGCCCGCCTTGCAGTTCCAACGGCACGCCAGGTCGGGGGCCTCGGTCGCCTGGATCCGGTGGATCACGTCGAGGACGACCTCGCCCTCGTTCTGCTCGAGGGTGAACGTCTCGAAGTCGCCGCCGGACGCGTCGCCGCGCCAGATCCTCATCGTCACCTCAGCCATTACTTCGCCTCCTCGAGCAGGGCCTTCAATTCATCGGGCATCACCAGGATCGGCGAACGCTCGGTGACGTACTCGCCGTCCCA
The DNA here is from genome assembly GCA_963805595.1 of uncultured Actinomycetota bacterium. Lineage (GTDB taxonomy): Bacteria > Actinomycetota > Acidimicrobiia > Acidimicrobiales > RAAP-2 > RAAP-2. The sequence continues at coordinate 150,389 of CAWDUM010000001.1, forward strand.
GCGCCCGTCGGGGATCGACTGCGCGAAGTTGAACTTCCCGTACTCGGGGTCCGCCTGGGGGAAGTCCTCGCGGGTGTGGCCGCCGCGCGACTCGTGTCGCTCGCGCGCGCCCAGCGCGGTCGCGCGCGAGACGCTGATCATGCTCGGCAGGTCCGTGGCCAGGTTCCAGCCCGGGTTGTACGCCCGCCCGCCGGTCACCCTGACATTGCGCACGCGCTCGGCGAACTCCCCGAGCTTCTCGATGGCGACATCGATCTCCGCGGCGGTGCGGATGATGCCGACGTTGACCTGCATCATGTCCTGGAGGTCGCGCTGTATGTCGTAGGGGCTGTCGCCCTCGGCGCGGTCGAAGGGCGCGAGCGCCTCGGCGACGGCGCCTTCGACCTCGGCGTCGTCCAACCCGCGCGACACGTCGCCGGCTTCGATGTACTGCGCCGCGCCGACGCCGGCGCGCCTGCCGAAGACGACGAGGTCGCTGAGCGAGTTGCCGCCGAGGCGGTTCGCGCCGTGCATGCCGCCGGCGACCTCGCCCGCGGCGAAGAGCCCCGGGACCCGCGTCGCCTCGGTCTCGGCGTCGACCTTGACCCCGCCCATGATGTAGTGGCACGTCGGGCCGATCTCCATCGGCTCGCGCGTGATGTCCACTCCGGCGAGCTCCATGAACTGGTGGTACATCGAGGGCAGGCGCCGGCGGATGAACTCGGCGCTGCGACGGCTGGCGATGTCCAGGTACACCCCGCCGTGGGGCGTGCCCCGCCCCGCCTTGACCTCGGTGTTGATCGCGCGCGCGACCTCGTCGCGCGGCAGCAGCTCGGGCGGGCGGCGCCCGGCGCTGTGGTCGTCGTACCAGCGGTCGGCCTCCTCCTCGGAGTCGGCGGTCTCGGCGCGGAACATGTCGGCGACGTAGTTGAACATGAAGCGCTGGCCCTCGGAGTTGCGCAGCACGCCGCCGTCGCCGCGCACGCCCTCGGTGACCAGCAGGCCGCGCACGCTGAGCGGCCAGACCATGCCGGTGGGGTGGAACTGGATGCACTCCATGTCGATCAGCTGGGCGCCGGCCCACAGGGCCATCGCGTGGCCGTCGCCGGTGGACTCCCAGGAGTTGGACGTGAACTTCCAGGACTTGCCGACGCCGCCGGTGGCGAGGATGACGGCCTTGGCGCTGAAGGTGACGAACTCGCCGGTGGGACGCCAGTAGGCGACGCACCCCGCGACGCGTCCGTCGACGTCGTGCACGAGTCGCAGCACCTTGCACTCCATAAAGACGTCGGTGCCCATGGAGACGACCTTCTGCTGGAGCGTTCGGATCAGCTCGAGGCCGGTGCGGTCACCCACGTGGGCGAGGCGGGCGAAGCGGTGGCCGCCGAAGTCGCGCTGGAGGATCTTGCCGTCGGGCGTGCGGTCGAACAGCGCCCCCCACTGCTCGAGCTCGTAGACGCGGTCCGGCGCCTCCTTGGCGTGCAGCTCGGCCATGCGGTAGTTGTTGAGCATCTTGCCGCCACGCATCGTGTCGCGGAAGTGCACCATCCAGTTGTCCTCGGAGTAGACGTTGCCCATCGCCGCGGCCATGCCGCCTTCGGCCATGACCGTGTGGGCCTTGCCGAGCAGGGACTTGGTGACGATGGCGACCTTGAGGCCGCGCTGCTTGGCCTCGATGGCCGCGCGAAGGCCGGCGCCGCCCGCGCCGATGATCACGACGTCGTACTCGTGGTGTTCGTAGGGGGTCACGATGTCCTTCTTAGAAGATCCGGTAGTCGGTGAGGGCCCCGGACGCGACCAGGCGCACGTACACGTCGGTGAAGCCCACGAAGAGCAGCGACGCCCACGCGAGGTTCATGTGCTTGGCGTTGAGCGGCGTGAGCATCTTCCAGAAGCGGTAGCGCAGCGGGTGGGCCTTGAAGCTGCGCACGCCGCCGCCGCACAGGTGCCGGCACGAATGACAGCTCAGCGAGTACGCCCACAGCAGGCACGCGTTGAGCACCAGCACGAGGGTGCCCACCGTGACGCCCCAGCCGATGCCGGGCTGGCGGAACGCCAGCACCGCGTCGTAGGTGAGGATCACGTTGAGCACGAGTCCGGCGAAGAAGAAGTAGCGGTGCAGGTTCTGCATGATGAGCGGGAAGCGGGTCTCGCCGGTGTAGTTCCCGGGCCGGTCGGCGACCGCGCACGCGGCGGGCTTGAGCCATATGGCGCGGTAGTAGCTGCGCCGGTAGTAGTAGCACGTGAGGCGGAAACCGAGCGGGAAGATCAAGATGAGCAGCGCCGGTGAGATCGTCCACCACGAGAAGAGCACCCCGTGCGAGGACCCCGGGACGCACGAGCCCACCAGGCACGGCGAGTAGAACGGGCTGATGAGGTCGCGGTGCAGGTTGGCGCCGGCGTAGTAGTTCTTGTTCTGGAACGCCGCCCACGTCGAGTAGATGACGAACGCGCTGAGCACCGACGCGATGATCAACGGCTGGAGCCACCAGCGGTCGTTGCGCAGCGTGGTGTCCTCGGGGCCGCCGCGCGCGCCCCCGAGGACCACCTTGGTCGAACTCTCCGTGACAGCCACCGTCACCCCTCGCTTCTCGTCGTGGTCGGCGCGGCCCCGCGCGCAACGCCGCCCATCCTAGGCACGACCCGCGGAGCCCCTCGGACGCTGATGCTCACCGTCGGCTTGTCCTCGTCGCCGTGGCGGGAGCCGTCCGATGCAGCCCCGCCTCGCGTGGCCCAGGCCACTCACCGCGCGCCACCATCGACGTGATCTCCTCGATCAGCGCGGTGGTCGCTCGGGTGGGCGAGTGGTGCCCCGGGCGCACGAGCCCGATCGTGCGCTCCATCTTGGGCGCCGTCAGGTGCAGCGCTTTGACGCCCGAGTCGGTCGCCGCGACGATGCTCGGAACTATCGCAGCGCCCAGCCCCGAAGCCACGTAGGCCCCCACGCTGCCGATCTCGGCGCCGTCGAGACCGATGGTCGGCGCGAATCCCGCGCGGGCGAAGGCGTTGATGGTCGACTCGCGCAGGTCGTATCCCTCGCGGAACATGATCATCGCCACGTCGCGCAGGTCGGTGATGCGGATCTCGCTGTGCTGGGCCAGCGGGTGGTCCGCCGCGACGAGCACGACGAGCTCCTCGGTGGCGAGCACCGTGACCTCGAGGGTGGGCCGCGGAAGCGGCAGAATGGCGACGGCGACGTCGAGCGCGCCGAGCTCGAGTTGCTCGGCGAGGTCGTCGGAGTGGCGCTCGACGACCGTCAGGGCGATCTCGGGGTAGTGCTGGTGGAAGTGCGCGAGCACGCGCGGCAGCATCGTCGCGCCGAGGCTCGGCGTGGCGCCGACCGTGACCTGGCCGCGGCGCAGCGATTCGACCTCGGCCACGCCGCGCATGACGTCGTTCACGCTCGTGAGCACGCGGCGCGCGAGGGGCAGCAGCTCCTGGCCGGCGTCGGTGAGGGTGACCGGGCGCACGGTGCGGTGAAAGAGCGAGACGCCGAGGGCCTGCTCGAGGCGGTTGATCTGCGAGCTGAGCGACGGCTGGGCGACGTTGAGGTGCTCGGCGGCGCGGGTGAACTGCTGCTCGTCGGCGACCGCGACGAAGCAGCGCAGCTGCTGGACGGTGAGCGTGTCGAGCGAACTCATACTCATAGTCATAGCCTATTGAAATACCAGTCTGACCACTTAAAACAGGATAATGGGACTTAGGCCTCTAGTCCGCCTATCCAGCGGATTCTTAGCCTGGTCTCATGAAAACATTCAAGCGACTCATAGCAGTAGGCACACTGAGCACCCTGGTGATCTCCGGTGCCGCCGTGGCCTCCCAGGCCGCGGTCACCAGTCCCGGCCAGCGCTCCCACGCGCTCGTCGCCCACGCGGCCAAGACCAAGAAGCAGACCTTCAAGGGCAGCTACTCGGGCACCATCGCCCTCCTTTGGAGCTCGACGGGCGTCACCGCGACCTCGGTCAGGGCACGGGCACGGGCGACGCTGCTCGGCAAGAGCACCATGTCGGGCAAGGGCGCGGGCACCGCGGCCAGCACCTGCAACCCGTTCTCGGGCACCGGCACGCTGAGCGGCGCCGGCTCCAAGATCGTCGTCAAGGTCGTCTCGTCGTCCAAGACAGCAAGCGTGCGCCGCCAATTCGGCCGCGCCGACTCCGGTCATCGTCAACGGCGTGGCCACGGTCGTCAGCGGCACGGGCAAGTTCAAGGGCGCCAAGGGGACCCTGACGTTCAAGGGCTCCTTCACGGTCCAGTCCACCACCGCGGGTTCTACCGAGAGCGACTCGTTCAGCGCGACGCTCACCGGCACCCTGACGGTGAACAAGTAATCACCCAACCAAGCTAAAAGGAACCCCCACCATGAAGAGACTCATTGCAGTACTTGTTGCCGGGACGCTGTCCCTGGGCGGCGCCGCGATCGTCGGTGTGACGAGCGCGTCGGCGGCTCAGACTGCCCCGACTATCAAGCTCACGGACCCCAAGGCGATCTTCGGAGTGGGTCCCCAGATCATCATCGCCACCGCCAGCGTGGCCGGCACCGTGAACTTCACCGCGGGCGGCGCCACGATTGCCGGCTGCTGCGCGGTTGCCACGACGACGACTACGCCGTTCATCGCGGACTGCCAGTGGACACCGGCGGCGGCGGGCGCGATCTCGCTGGGCGCCACGTTCACCCCGACTGACACGACCGACTACACCACCGCGACGGCCACCGCCATCGCCGAGACCGTCGCCTCCCCCGTGCAGGGCACCCCCGGACCGGTCGCCGATCTACTTCACACGATCCTGGCCTCCGGCTCAACCGGCGCCTTGAAGCCCGTGTTCGGCGCGGGTTGTGAGATCACCAACGAGTTCATAGTCGGCCAGACGATCGTCTTCCGCGTGTACGGCAACGACTACGCCCTCGGCGGTGCGACGCTGACCCCGCTCAACGTCTCGAGCGCCACGGTCACCATCGCCGGCGTCGCGGCGCCGTTGAAGCTGACCTACGGCAACCACGGCGGCGTCGGCCTTCTGGACCGCTCCGCTCGCCACGGGCACCGGGGCGGGCCAGTACAGCACGCTGGGTGCCATCATCAGTATACCAGGTGACGTTCAACACCATCGCCGTCCCGGCGGTCACCAAGAAGGTCACCGCGACCAAGTACGTCGTCACCAAGAGCCACGGCAAGGTCGTGCGGGTGAGCGGCAAGGCACGTGTACCACAAGGTGACGTACAAGACGACCGTGATCGTGACCCCGGCCGTCGCTGGCGCCTCGGGCACGTTCGTGCTCGAACTTCAACTCCGCCTCCGTCGCCACGCTCAACGCGGTGCCGGCGGCCTGAAGCTGCAGGACGTAGTTCCGAAGTACGCATTCACCTCCGAAGCCCGAGCGGAGCGAGTCGGTTGATCGCCCGCTCGGGCTTCGGAGTACCCGATGTGAAAATCAGAGGCACAAAGACACTCGCTAAGTCCCACGGGGGGGCTCGAAAGAGAGAGGGACACCATGAACCAGATCCACACTTCCCGAGGAGTGGTGTTGCTGGTCCGTTTGTGCGCCGTCGTCGTCCGTCCGCTGGCCCCGTGGCCGTCGCGGGAGCGGCGAGTGGGGCGAACGCGGCCACCGTGCCACCCATCACCCTCGTCGCACCGAGCAACCTGCCTGGTGTTCCCGCCCTGCCCTTCAGCGGGGACCACCGCGGCGGCCTTCACCGTCTCGGCCACGGCGGCCAACTTGACCGTCACCCCGAACCAGGGGGTCAGCGGCACGCCGATGACCATCACCGGCACCGGGCTGGCGGCCAATACCAGCCTGGAGCTGACCTGGTCGACCAACGCCGCGACGTGGGTCGCTGACGTCGAGCCCAACACGGTCAACTACCTGGGCACGTCGTACTCCAAGTCCACGTCTGCTCAACAACAGCAACTCGATGTCGTCATGACGACGGTCACCACGGACGCCAGCGGGAACTTCACGTACTCGACCACCGCACCCGCAGACTTCGGCGGGGTGCACGACATCTACGCTGTCACCAACGGCACGGCTGTGGCCCACGGGGGATTCGAGCTGCTGCGCATCCTCAAGGTCACCCCCAAGAGCGGGCCGGTCGGCACGCCGATCACGATCACCTACACCTCGATGGGCGCGTCGCTCTACACCGGCGGCGCCTCGGTGCTGTGGGACAACCACTACGCCGGTGAGATGATGGCCAACTGGACGCGCGGCACGGCGTCGGTGCAGATCCGCGCGGCGGGCACCGTTGGCAAGCACCTCATCGGAGTCGGCAACGCCATCAGCTACATGTACCTCAACGTGGTCCAGTCGCCGATCCCCTACACCAACGGCGGCACGGTGGTCTTCACGGTCACCAAGAGCAACAAGATTCCGGCCCCCTACATCACCTTCCCGGCGAACGTCACCCCGACGGTCAGCCAGGTGACGACGCTGCAAGCGCACTCGGCCGAAGGACTCGACCCCGCGTCCAAGGCCGCGGCCAGCCTCTCGGTCTCGAGCGGCGTGGTCGACACCAAGACCCAGCTCTCGGTGACCGGACTGTCGGCTAGCGGCCCGACCAGCTCGTATGGTCCACCGTCGTGGGCAACCGCGTGAACTGCGCCAGCACGTGCTGGGCGTTCTCCTCGGTGCCCCTCGGTTCGGCCACGGTGACCAACGGCGTGATCAGACACACCGGTGACCGTTCCCGACGGCTTGGGTGGCTGGCACGGTGATCCAGGTGCATGAACGGCTCGAACGGGTGCGGGTGGGCAGCTGTGGAGGCCCAGGTCCCCTTCTACGTCAAGGAGAGCATCGTTCCCTTCACGAACAAGGCGGGCAAGGTCCTGAGCATGGGCGTGGCTACGGCCAACGACTCCAACACCGCCGCGGCGCTGGCCGCCGGACAGTCGGGCACCGGGACCTACACGTTCCACGAGAACCAAGAGTTCACGATCTCGATGAAGGGCGTCGGCTGGACCCAGCTCGACAACACCCTGGGCGTGGACTACGACAACAGCTACATGGGATACGGCTGCGGGTTCAACTCCAACGGCTACATGGTGATCCACCTCAAGGCCACCGGAGGACCCGGGATCCACGTGATCGACCTGTTCCCGATGCTGTACTCGCTGTCGCCGTCCTTCGCCTCCACCCCCTACGGGATGGTCCCCGTGCTCTCGTCAGCGCGCGACTACCCGGGGCTGGCGCTGGGCTACCAGGTGCCGAGCGTGCACTTCGCGATCCGCGTCATCAAGTAGCACCCCCGCACCGCGGTCACGGCCCCGCCCTCGTGGGCGGGGCCGTGACGCGTAGCAGGCGCGCCACCGGCCCCGGCAGCCACCAGCTCTTCTCGCCGAGCAGGGCCATCACGCTGGGTAGCACGACGCCGCGCACGATGGTCGCGTCGACCAGTATCCCGAGGCTGAGCCCGACGCCGAGCTCCTGGAGCCCGGCGACGCGGCCCGCGACCAGGCCCGCCAGAGCACCGACCATGATCAGCGCGGCCGCGCTCACGACCGCGCCGGTGCGCGCGAGGCCCTCGCGAATGGCGGTGGGGGTGTCGGTGCCCGCGTCGCGTGCCTCGCGGATGCGCGAGACGATGAAGACCTCGTAGTCCGACGACAGCCCGAAGAGCACCGCGAAGATGAACACCGGGACCCACCCCTCGACCTGTGCGACCTGGTAGGTGCCCAGCAGGTGGCGCCCGAGCCCGGTGCGAAAGATAGTGACGACCAGGCCGTAGGCGGCGCCCACCGAGACGAGGTCGAGGAGAACGGCGAGGATCGCCAGGCTCAGCGAGCGGAACGCCCGGGTCAGCACGATCAGCGCGAGCACCAGGGTGAGCAGCACGATCAGCGGGAACGAGCCGTAGACCGCGTTCAAGAAGTCCACCCCCTGGGACGGCGCCCCGCCGAGCTCGGTGGTGGTGCCCGCGGGGAAGCGCGCCGCGGCGACCTGGGCGCGCACGCGGTTCACGAGTGCCTGGACGCTCGGGGCGCCGAACTCCCCTCGCGCGACCACGAAGATGCGCTCGTAGCGGCCCGTCGCGTCCACGTAGGGGCGCGTCGGGCCGATCGCGACGAGGGCGACCCCGGCGTCGGGGAGGAGGGACTCGGCGAGGCGCAGCCGAGCCGCGCGCTGGGCCCCGTCGCTGGCGCCGTGCGCCGCGCCGGTGTCGATCACGATCTCGATCGGCGTGGCGACCCCCGGACCGAGTCGTTCGCCGACCAGCGCGAGGGCGCGCGCCGAGGGGATCGACGAGGGCACCGCGCGCGCCGAGGCCGGCGTCACGTGCATCCAGTAGGCGCCCGCGCCGCACGCGGCGAGCACGACGAGGGCCGCGCCCAGCAGGCGCGCCGGGCGTGCCAGCACCGCGCCCGCGGCGCGCGACCAGAACCCCCCGGTGAGGTCCGGGTCGAGCAGGCCCCGGGGGCCGAGCGCGCGCAGGCCCCGGCGGCCAAGCATCGACAGCAGGGCCGGCTGAAGCGTGAGGGCCGCCGCGATGGCCGCGAGGGGGACGGCGAGGGCGGCGAGGCCGAGCGAGCGCACGAAGGGCACCGGCACGAGCAACAGCGCGCACACTCCCAGCGCGACCGTCACGCCGGACCACAGCACCGTGCGCCCGGCGTGGTTCATCGTCGCGACGAGCGCGTCGTCGGGCGCGCGCGTGCGCGACTCGACGCGCAGGCGGTGCACCATGAGCAGCGAGTAGTCGATCGCCAGGCCCAGCCCGATCAGCTCGACGACGTTGGGGACGTAGAGCACCATCGCGAGGTGCCGGGCGAGCAGGTAGACGACGCCCAGGGCGGCGGCGACGGTCCCCGCCGCCACACAGAACGGCACCAGCAGCGACGCGCTGAGCCCGAGGACCACGAGCAGCAGCACGAGGGCGACGACGAGGGCGGCGACCTCACCGTGGCGCAGGTCACCCTGGAGGATCGGGGTGAGGTCGTGCTGGAGCGCCGGCGGCCCCGTGACCAGCGCGGTCGTGAGACCCTCCGCGGCAAGGGCGTGGCGCAGCGCGGCGGTGTGGCCCGCGGCGGCCGACAGGGGCAGGGTCGTGGTGACGTTGGCGTAGAGAACGCCGAAGGTGAGTCGCTCCTGGGAGATGGTGGCGCCGGGGATCGACCGCGCGGCTCGGGCGATGGCGCGGGCGTCGCGGTCGCGCTGCGCCCCCGGGGTCACGTGGTCGATCACGACCGTGAAGGTGCCCTCGATGTTCTCGCCGAAGTGGCGCACGAGGATGTCGTTGGCGGCGTGGGACGACGAGCCCGGGACGTCGAGCGACGTGGTTAGCAGCGCGGGCAGGCGCGCCGACGCCAGCGCACCCAGGACGGCCACGACGACCCAGAGTCCCACCACGAGGACGCGCCAGCGGATGACGGCACGCGTCCAGCGTTCGAGCACCGAAGAAGGGTAACCCGGGCGTTTCTTTTGGCCCGCGCGCGGAGCGGGACGGGCGGAGCGAGCTAGTGGTGACCGCCGCGGCGGCCCTCGGCGGTCCCGCCGATCAAGGCCCAGACCACGAGGGCCAACGCCGGCACCAGGAACCAGACGCCGAAGACGAGGGCGAGGGCGCACAGGAACGCCCCCATGCCCAGGGTGAAGGGCCAGATCGACGTCCCGGGGAACGCGCCGACCACGCCGGCGCCCGCGGACTGGGTGGCGTGCGGGTCGTCCTCGGGGCGCGGCTTCATGCGCCGACTCCACCAGTAGTAGTAGCCGCCGGGCAGGAAGCCCAGGAGCATGCCCGCGAACATCATCACGCCGCCCGCGTTCTCCAGGCTCCAGTTCCAGTAGACCGCGCACATGACGCCGAAGAACAGTCCCAGGCCGAGCAGGAGCTTCGCCTCGGTCTTCATGGGACCGGCGCCTCCACGGGCTCGTCCAACGCCATGGGCTGGTGGGTCCCGTGGCCCAGGGAGCGGTGCTCGGGGTGGTTGTAGTCCCACGTCGGGCGCTCCGAGCGGATCTGGGGCAGCCGGTAGAAGTTGTGGTGCGGCGGCGGCGAGGTGGTGAACCACTCAAGGGTCTGGGCGTCCCACGGGTTGTCGCCGGCCGGGTACCGCTTCCAGCTGTAGACCAGGTTGACCACGAAGAACACGGTGGAGATCCCGATCACGAAGGCCCCCGCCGTGCTCCAGTCGTTGAGGTTCTTCCACTGCGGGCTGTGCGGGTAGACCGCGATGCGCCTCGGCATCCCGTCCAGGCCCAGCAGGTACTGGGGGAGCGTGAACAGGTTGGTGCCGATGAACAGCAGCCAGAACTGGATCTTGCCCAGCCGCTCGTTGAGCAGGTAGCCGGTGATCTTGGGGCCCCAGTAGTACAGGCCGCCCATGCCGGCGAAGACCAGGGCCATGACCACCGAATGGAAGTGGGCCACGACGAAGTAGGTGTCGTGGGTGAAGAAGTCCAGCGGCGGGCTCGCCAGGTAGATGCCGGTGAGTCCGCCGATCAAAAAGGTCGTGAGGAACCCCAAGGCCATCAACATGGCCGTCGAGAACCATATTTGCCCTCGCCACATCGTCCCGATCCAGTTGAAGATCTTGATCCCCGTGGGCACCGCGATGAGCAGGCTCATGATCGAGAAGAAGGGCAGGAGCACGACGCCGGTGGTGAACATGTGGTGCGCCCACACGCCCAGCGAGAGCGCGCCGATCGTGATCGTCGCGAAGATCATCCCCTTGTAGCCGAAGACGGGCTTGCGCGAGAACACCGCGATGATCTCGGTGGCCATTCCGAAGAAGGGCAGCGCGAGGATATAGACCTCGGGATGGCCCCAGAACCAGAAAATATGCTGCCAGAGCACCGGTACGCCCCCGCCGGCGACCGAGAAGATGTGCGTGCCGAAGTGTCGGTCGCAGTAGAGCATGATGAGCCCCGCGGTCAGCACGGGGAAGGCGAGCAGGATCAGGATCGCCGTGATCAGCAGGTTCCACGTGAAGATCGGCATGCGGAACATCGTCATTCCCGGCGCGCGCAGGTAGAAGATCGTCGCGCAGAGGTTCACGCCGGTGAAGATCGCCGAGAACCCGGTCAGCAGCAGCGCCGCGATCCACAGGTCCGCGCCCGCGCCGGGCGTGTTGGTCGAGTTCGACAGCGGCGCGTAGGCGACCCACCCGAAGTTGGCGGCGCCCCCGGCGGTGAAGAACCCCGACAGCATCGTGATAGAGCCGGTGAGGTAGAGCCAGTACGAGAGCGCGTTGAGGCGCGGGAAGGCCATGTCGGGGGCGCCGATCTGGATCGGCACGATGAAGTTGGCCAGGGCGCCGAAGGCGAAGGGCCCGGCGAAGAGGTAGATCATCACCGAGCCGTGCATCGTGAACAGCTCGTTGTACTGGGCGAGCGAGACGAGCGTCCCGTTGGGCGACATCAGCTGGGCGCGGATGATCTCGGCGAAGGCCCCGCCGATCACCAGCATGATCACCGAAGTGATGGTGTAGGAGAGCCCGATGACCTTGTGGTCGGTCGACGTGAGCCACTTGAGGATCCCCGTCGGGCCGTGGTGTTCCTCGGCGCCGTGGTCGCCGACCACCGCCGGGTGTTCGAGGACGTCGGTCATCTAGTTGTCTCCCTCGCTGGAGGTGGACTTGGACGGCGTGATCGACGAGGTCTGCTGTCCCGTGGCCGTGGCCGCCGCGGCCGCGGCGGCGCCGTTGGTGAATGAGGAGAGGAACGCCTGGTACTGCGCCGGCGTGACGACCTTGACCCGGAAGAACATCAGCGAGTGGTAGAGCCCGCACAGCTGGGTGCACTGGCCGTTGAAGGTCCCGGTCTGCACGGCGTGGAAGGTGAACTGGTTCTTCACCCCGGGCAGGGCGTAGCGCGAGAAGTTGAAGGCCTCCACGTAGAAGCCGTGGAGGACGTCGGTCGAGGTCAGGTTGATGTGGACGTCGGTGCCCACGGGCATCACCATCGTCGGGTCCTGGGTGGTCTGGCCCACGACCACGGCGTCCGTTCCGGGGTACGAGAACTTCCACCCCCACTGGAAGGCGTTCACGTCGATCGTGACCGCGGTGCGCGGGTTGGCCACGACCTGGTTCTCCACGACGATGGTCGCGACGAACAGGCCGATGACGATCAGGACCGGCACGATCGTGTAGATCATCTCGAGGGGGATGTGGTACTGGCTCTGGGCGGGGATCTCGTCGCCCCTTCGCCGGTAGCGAACGACCGCCCACAAGATGAGAATGATGACGAGCGCGCCGATGACGAACGCCCCGATCGAGAAGCCCTGCCAGAGGTGGAAGGTCGAGCGCGCGGTCTTGGTCGCGCCCTGCTTGGCCCCGAAGGAGGGCACGGTGCAACCCGCGAGGGCCAGCGCGGCCAACGGGAGCGCAACGATCCCCCGCACGCGGCGCCACCGGTGGGATGGATTCGTCACACCCTGAGGGGACAGGGTGGGTTTTTCCACGCCCAGACACTACTCACTTTCGCGGCGGCGCCGGGTCTGCGGGGACCGTTTCGTCGGGCGTCGACTCGCGCGCGGCCCAGCGAAAGACCCCCCGCGCCATCGTCGAGGTCGCCGCGTCGGCGCGCGCGCTCATGACGCGGCGCCGCGACTCGCACACCGCGTGATCGTCCGGCGCCGACAGCCACGCCATCTCGGCGAGGTGACCAGCGAGGCGCATCGCCTGGTCCGAGCCCTGCGCGAGGAGGGCCTCGGCGCGCTCGGCGAGGCGTGGCGCGCCCCCGACCAGGTCGGCGAGCTCGGCGGCGAGGCGCCGGTCCTCGGCCGGCTGCAGGGTGGCGGGGTTTCCGTCCCACCACCCGCCGTAGAGGCGCCAGATGTTTCGCACGATGAACTCCGGCTCGTCGTAGACGGGCTGGAGGAAGGGTCGGTCCTGCAGGTGGCGCGGCGGCGCCACCGTGGCGAGGACGTCGCTCAGGCGCGCGCCCTCGTTCATCAGCGCGAGCGTCTGCTCGACCAGTGACTCGAGGTACTCGGCCGTCTCGTTGAGGGCTTGGCTGATGCGCTCGCGGCCCACGATCGGCAGACCGTGGCCCGGCAGGAGGAACCGCGCGTCCAGACGCGCCATGCGTCGCAGCGCCTGGGCCCACTCGCGCGGGTAGCGCTGGACCTTCTGGGGGTTGCCGGCGTTGGGGCTCGACCACACGAAGAGGTCGCCCGTGCACAGCACGCCCCGCGACGGGATCCACGTCACCGTGGCGTCGTCGGTCTCGCCCTTCTCGTGGCGCAGGTGGACCTCGAGCCCGCCGACGTCCACGACGCGCTCGACGACGTAGGTCTCGTCGGGGTACCGGTACGTGGTCGGCCACACCAGGGAGTCCACGCCGAACTGTCGCCGGTTGATGACCTGGTTGTAGCCCGCGGTGAGCCGGTAGCGGTCGAAGCGCGCGGGCAGGTGCTCGTGGGCCACGACGCGCGGCCGCGGCCAGCCGTTGGCCTCGGACTCCTGGTCGAAGAGGCCGACGCCGAAGACGTGGTCGATGTGCCCGTGGGAGAAGACGGCGGTGTTGAGGCGCTGGGGCGACCACCGGCGCGTCTCGGCGTGCAGCTTCGGCGCGGTGAACTCCGAGCCGGTGTCGACCATGAAGAGCCCGTCGTCGGTCGTGAACGCCGAGCAGTTCCCGAAGACCGGCAGGAAGGCGACGCCGTCGGTGATCTCACAGAGCCCCTCGCTGAAGACGACGGGGTGGTGCTCGGCGGTGCTGGTCTCGCCGCGCCAGAGCCGGTCGGCGACGTCGAGGATGTCCACCGAGCTACTTGTCGGACTCGGGCGCCTTCGTCTCTGCGGAATCCGACGCGCTGGTCGTCGTGGCGTCCTTGCCCTTGCCCTCCTTGAGACCCTTTTCGAACTCGGTCTTGGCCGAGCCGAGGTTGCGGGCCAGCTTGGGGATGGCCGAACCGCCGAAGACGAGGACGGCGACCACAATGACGACGATCAGCAGGTCCGGTCCAAAAATCTCACCAACGAACACGGTTGTCTCCTCTGTCGTGCCTAGCGCCAGCGTAGTGCTCGGGGTCGGCCGGGTCCCCGCGCCCCCTGGGCGCCCGTCGGCCACAATGTTGCGATGCCCGAACTGCCGCGTGCGACGCTGCGCGACGCGATGAGCGTCGCGATCACCGTCGGCGCCTACGGGGTGGCCTTCGGCGCGGCCGGCGTCGCGGCGGGCTTCTCGGTCCTCCAGACCAGCCTGTTCTCCCTGCTCACCTTCACCGGCGCGAGCCAGTTCGCCGCGGTGGGCGTGGTCGCGGCCGGCGGGGCCCCCGCCAGCGCCATCGGCGCGGCGGCGCTGCTCGGGACCCGCAACGCCCTCTACGGGATCCAGATGGCCCCGCTCGTGCGCGCCCGGGGATGGCGTCGCGTGGCCGCGGCGCACGTGACGATCGACGAGTCGACGGGCGTCGCGCTCTCCCAGGCGCCGCGGGGCGTCGACGCCATGCGTGCGGGCTTCTGGCTCACCGGCGGCGGGGTCTACCTCTTCTGGAACATCTTCACGCTCGTCGGGGCCTTCGGCGCCAAGGCGATGGGGAACCCGGCGTCGTGGGGCCTGGACGCCGCGGTCCCCGCGGCCTTCCTCGGTCTGCTCTGGCCGCGACTCGAGAACAACTTCCTGCGCCTCGTCGCCGTGGCGTCGATCAGCTTCGCGGCGTTGATGACCCCGCTGGTCCCGGCGGGCCTCGAGATCGTCGCGACCGTCGTCGTCGCGGTCGTCGTCGGCTGGCGGCCGCGATGAGCGACTGGATCGTGCTCGGCGTGACGAGCGTGCTGTGCTTCGCGATCAAGCTCGCGGGCCACCTCGTGCCCGAGCGCTGGCTGTCCGGGGCGCGCTTCCAGCGGATCAACGCGCTGATACCGGTCACGCTGCTGAGCGCGCTCGTCGTCGCCGAGGGCCTGGTGGTCAAGACACGAATCGTCCTCGACCACCGGCTGGCGGGCCTGGGCGTGGCCCTGGTGGCGCTGATCGCCCGAGCGCCGTTCCCGGTCGTGGTCGTCTCGGCGGCGCTGACCTCAGCGCTCGTGTACCACCTGCACTAACCCGCCAGGGCGACCCCGAGGACCAGCGCCGCCGTCGACGCGAACGCCGCGACGCCCGCGTAGGCGCCGCGCGAGCGCGCCGTCGTGGCGCGGGTGTGCAGGGCGGTGGCGACGCCGGCCACGACGACGGTCCCCATCTTCACCCCGAAGACGACGTTCCACGAGCTCGTCGTGTGGCTCGCGACGGCCGCGACGTTCCACACCCCGGTGGCCAGCAGCACCGCGAAGGCGGGCCAGGCGAGGCGTCCGAAGACCTTGGCCACCTTGAGCGTCGCGTCGCCGCCGAAGCCGCGCACCGTGGGGACCAGGCCGCCCAGGACGAACTGACCACCGACCCAGATCGCCGCCGCCAGGACGTGCAGGCTCAGGCGGACGATGGTCGTCGCGTCCGCCAGGCGAGCGACGTCGGCGACGCTCACTCGCCGCGCCAGACCGGCGGGCGCTTCTCGGCGAAGGCGACGGCCCCCTCGAGCGCGTCGGCGCTCGCGCCGATCGCGCTGAAGGCCGCGGTGTTGATCGGCCAGGCGTCCTCTTCTCTGAGCTCGAACGACTGTCGCATGACCCGTTTGGACGCTCGCACGGCCAACGGCGCGTTGGCCACAATCCGCTCGGCCAGCGCCATCGCCGCGTCGAGCAGCTGGTCGCCGGGGACGACGCGATTGACGATGCCCAGGTCGTAGGCGCGCTCGGCGTCGATCGGGTCGCCCGTCAGCGCGAGCTCCAGCGCGACGGGGAGCGGTACCCGCTTGGGCAGGCGGACCAGCCCTCCGGCGCCCGCGATGAGTCCCCGCGTGGCCTCGGGGATGCCGAACCGGGCGTGGTCGGCCGCGACCACGAGGTCACAGCTGATCATGATCTCGAAGCCGCCCGCGAGGGCCGACCCGTTGGCCGCGGCGATCAGGGGCTTGGAGAAGTCGCGATTGGTGATGCCGCCGAAACCGTGGGGGGTGAAGGGGACCTCGCCGGCGGCGAACGCCTTGAGGTCCATGCCGGCCGAGAACGCCTTGTCGCCCGCCCCCGTGAGGATCACGACCCAGACGTCGTTGTCGGCGTCCGCGGCGTCGAGCGCGGCGTCGAGCGCCTCGGCGGCGGCGCGGTTGATCGCGTTGCGCGCCTCGGGGCGGTTGATGGTCAGCAGTTCGACGTGCCCGCGGCGTTCGATGAGCAGCTCGTCGGCCATGGTCCTCCTTCGCGACGGCCCCTCGGACCTCGCGCCCGACGCTAGTAGTTGGCCCGCGGACCCGTGCGAGACTGAACCGATGAGCGGGCCCCGGGTGATGGCGACCCTCGACGGCTACGCGGTCGAGGGGGGCTTCGATCGGCGCGGCGAGCCCGCGACGTGCTTCGCCGCGACCGTCGCGCTCGGCCGTCACGTAGGACCGGGCGACGCCTGCCAGCTCTGGCGCGACTACGAGGCGGTCGTGGACCTCGCGGCGTCGCTGCGCCTGGACGGCCTGCGCCTCGACGTCGAGTGGACGCGCGTCGAACCGCGTCGCGGCGCCGTGGACGGCGCCGCCCTGGCCCGCTACCGCGCGGTCGCGCAGCGCGCGCGCGCCGCGGGGCTCGCGACGAGCGTGGTCCTGGTGGACGCGGCGTGGCCGGCGTGGCTGGGCCAGGAGGCGTGGCTCCTCCCGTGGGTCGAACCGCGCGTGCTCGACCACGCGCGCCGCGTCGTCGACGCCCTCGGCGACGTCGTCGACGGCGTCGTGGTGTTCGCCGACGCGAGGGGCGTCGTGGCGCGAGGCTTCCTGGAGGGCACGGCTCCTCCGTGGCGGGTGCGCGCCCGCGCCGACGCCGCCAGCGCCGCCGCCCAGGTCGCCCGGATCGAGGCCGCGCTCGGCGAGGACGACGCCGTGGGTCGGCTAATCGTGCGCCGCCAACGAACGGTGGGCCTCGACGCCGGCGTCGACGAGGTCGCCGCCGCGATGGCGAGCGAGGACTGCGACGAGGTCTACCTGCGCTCGCTCGTGCGCGGCGCGGGCCCCAGCGCCTCGTCGATGGGGCTGCTCGCGCGTCACGAGGGCGTGTGGCGCGTCGAGGTCCCCGAGGACCTACGGGGCCTGCTCACCTGACGCGCGCCGGGCGCGGGCGCGGCGCCGCAGGAAGAAGGTCAGCCAGAGCGCGAACACCGCGACCAGGACCCCGAGGCTGCCCCAGGTGGCCCAGCGCTCGATCTTCGTCAGCGCGTTGCCGGCGAAGTAGCCCAGCAGGGTGAACGACACGCCCCACGCGAGCCCGCCCAGGGCGTTGGCGAAGAGGAACCGCGAGTACCTCATCTTGCTCATCCCCGCGAGACCCGGCATGACCGCACGCAGGAACGCGGTGAAGCGCCCGATGAAGACGTAGGCCGGCCCCCGGCGCCGCAGCCCCTCGAGCGCCCGATCGATCTCCGCGTGGCGCTTGGCCATGAGTGGGATCCTCATCAGCGCGGCGCCGTAGCGATGCCCCACCGCGTATCCCACCGAGTCGCCCAGGATCGCCGCGGCCACGACGATCGCGCACAGCGCGCCGACGTTGACGCGGCCCTGGCTGGCGACGACACCCGCCACCAAGACCGCGGTCTCGCCCGGCAGGACGAAGCCGATGAACAGCGCCGCCTCGCCGAACACGAGCAAGGCGACCATCGCGTAGACGACGCCGCCGGGAAGCCGATGGATCTCGTGCAGCACGAACGACACGAGCGAGGCGACAATCATCACACCATTGTGGTGGATAAGGATTGACTAAAGTCGCACGTCTCGAACTGACACCCCATATCGGGTGTGCGACGATGGAGCCATGCCGACGTCGAGACCCGTTCGTCACGTCCGCCCTCGAGAGCGCCGACTCCCGCTCGGGGCCCCCGTTCGTGCCTGGACCCAGGCCGAATGGGCGTTGCTGCCGCTGCGCTGCTTCCTCGGCGCCACGTTCCTCTTCGCCGGACTGCAGAAGCTGGCCAACCCGAACTTCCTGAATCCCTTGAGCCCCGTGTCGATCCAGGCCCAGCTCATCGCGTCGGTGCGCACCAGCCCCATCAAGTTCCTCCTGACCCACCTCGTCCAGTTCGCCAAGCCCATCGGCATCATCATCGCGCTGGCCGAGATCGCCATCGGCATCGGCGCCCTGCTGGGGCTGTGGACTCGCGTCGCGGCGATCGGAGGGGCGATCCTCGCCTTGAGCCTCTTCCTCACCGTGAGCTTCCACGCGTCGCCGTACTACACCGGCGCCGACATCGTCTTCGTCTTTGCGTGGCTGCCGTTCATCATCGCGGGCAGCGGGTCGCGACTCTCAATCGACTCGTGGGTCGCGGTCCGAGCCGCTAAGATCGAGCGCGCGCCGTCGCCGGTGCTCGTGCCGATCCCGTTCGTGCAGGTCCAGCGGCTCTGCGGTCACTTCAAGTCGGGGCGCTGCGGCGCGCGCGAGGGACTCGCCTGCGACGCGGCGGTCTGCCCCGTGCTGCTGGGCGGCCGCGCGCCGCTCGTGACGCGCGTCTCGCTGGACGCGGTGGACCGCCGGTCGCTGGTCCTGGGCGGCGCGGCGGCCGTCACCGTCGCCGGCGCCGCGGCGCTGCTGGGTGGTGCGACGGCGGCGTTCGGCCGCGTCGCCGGTCGAGCCCCGTCGCCCAAGGCGCCCAAGCAGCTCGGCGTGCCCACGACGACCCCGGGCGCCACCACGACGCAGCCGAGCACGACCCCGACGACCACGGGAACGGGCACGACCCCCACGACCACGCCCATCGCCGCCGGGACGCTGCTCGGACCGGCCAAGGATGTCCCGGTCGGCGAGGCCGCGACGTTCACGATCCCGGTGAGCGGCGACCCGGGCATCGTCGTGCAGGCCGCGGCGGGGACGTTCTTCGCCTATGACGCGGTCTGCCCGCACGCGGGCTGCACCGTCGGGTACTCGGCCGCCAACAAGGTCTTCGCCTGCCCGTGCCACGGCTCCACGTTCGCGCTCGCCACCGGCGCGGTGCTCGGCGGGCCGGCGCCGCACGGGCTCGATCGGCTCAACGTCGTCGAGGAGTCGAACGGTAACCTCTACCTGAAATGAGTGACGAACGCCGAAGAGCGCTCGTCGTCGAGGACGACGTCAACCTGGCGCGGGCCGTCGCCGATATCCTGGGGGACGAGGGCTTTGACGTCGTGGAGTGCCACGACGGCGAGAGCGGGTTCCTCGCGGGCCTCGACGACGAGTTCGACGTCATCGTGCTCGACGTCATGCTGCCCAAGCGCAACGGATTCAACGTCTGCCTCGACCTGCGCGACGCGGGCGTGCAAACCCCACTGCTCATGCTCACGGCCAAGGACGGCGAGCTCGACGAGGTCGAGGGGCTCGAGGTGGGGGCCGATGACTTCCTGCGCAAACCCTTCGAGCGCGCGATCCTCAGCGCGAGGGTCCACGCGCTGCTGCGCCGACGAGACCGCGGGCGTCCCCAACCCCTGGTGGCCGGGTCGGTCGTCATCGACCAGGTGGCGCGGCGCGTCACCAGCCGCGGTCGCGCGGTCACGCTGACCCCGCGCGAGTTCGCGCTGCTCGAATACCTGGTGCACCGCCACGGCCAGACCCTGGCCAAGGCCGACATCCTCGAGGGGGTGTGGGGGTCGAACTTCGACGGCGACCCCAACATCGTCGAGGTCTACGTGGGGTACCTGCGTCGCAAGCTCGACGAGAGCCCCGAGCCCTCCATCATCTCGACCGTGCGCGGCGTCGGGTATCGCGTCGCGGGCTGACGTGAAGACCCAGCTGTCGATCCGCGCGCGCCTGACCCTGACCTTCGTCGTCGCGCTGGCGCTCGTGCTCGCCTTCACCGGCCTGGCGATCGTGGCGCTCGTCCACCGCTCCCTGGTCTCGAGCGCCACCAACCAGGTCGAGGGCGTGATCGCCGAGACCCAGGACCGTCTCGCCAACCTCACCCTGCCGCGTGACGTCGCGTCGTTGCCCATGAAGGGCAGCGTCGTGGTCCAGGTCACCAACCTGACCGGCACGATGGTCTGGGCGGCGAGCACGGTGATCCAGAACGATCCGGTGCTCGCGCGCGCCTACACCGACTTCACGTCCTCCAACGGCCTGGCGGTCAGGATGGTCCACACCAGCGCCACCGCCGACGTGCGAAGCGAGCTGGACGCGGGGTCGGTGCAGTACATAACGACGAGTAAGGGCCCCGGGTTCATCTTCGGGTTCGTCTACGGCGCGCCGATCGGCCACAGCGACACGGCGCTCATCGTCAGCGTGGCGGTCTCGTTCCCGCTGCTGATCCTCATCGCGGGCATCCTCATCTGGCTGGGCGTCGGGTTCACCCTGGCCCCGGTCGAGGCGATCCGGCGTCGCGTCGACGCCATCGCCGGGCGCGACCTCTCCGAGCGCGTGCCCACCACCGGCGGCGACGACGAGATCGCTCGACTGGCCCGTACCCTCAACGCGATGCTCGACCGGCTCGAGGCGGCGTCGAAGTTCCAGCAGGAGTTCGTCTCGAACGCGAGCCACGAGCTGCGCAGCCCGCTCACGACGTTGCTCGCCACCGTGGAGCGGGCCCGCCACGACCCCGAGCACGCCAACTGGGTGGAGGTCTCCGACACCGTCGGCCGCGAAGGTCGGCGCCTCGACGGGCTCATCGACGACCTCTTCTGGCTCGCGCGCAGCGACGAGCACGAGGTCGAGGTTCGCCGGGTGGACGTCGACCTGGACGACCTGTTGTTCGAAGAGGCGCGCCGCGTGCGCGCGATGAGCGACCTGACGGTGGACACCTCCCTGGTGAGCCCGACGCGCGTCGTGGGCGACCCGGCGCTGCTCAAGCGCATGGTGCGCAATGTCGTGGACAACGCCACGCGGTTCGCTACGAGCGCGCTGCGCTTCGACGCGCACGTCGAAGCCGGCGAGGGGGTCGTGCGCGTGTCCGATGACGGCGAGGGCCTCGACGTCGCCCAGAGCGCGAGACTCTTCGAGCGCTTCGCTCGCTCGGACACCGCGCGGAGCCGGCGCCTCGGCGGCACCGGGCTGGGCCTGGCCATCGTGAGCGAGATCGTCACCCTGCACGGCGGCTCGGCGAGGTTCGTGACCAGCGATCGCGGCGCGACGATCGAGATGCGCGTTCGAGTCGACGGCCCCGTCGGGGGCTCCGGGGGCGACTCCTAGAGTCGATTCGTGAAGCGGGGCCGCCCGGCGAGGGCGCACAGCTGACGATGGCCAGGGTCCCCTCGACGCGCGACACGCTGCTCAGCGCGCTGGCGCTGGGCGCGCTCGCCGAGATCGGGTGGACGATCTACCTGGGCGTGTCGCTGCCGCGCCACTACGTCGCGAATCACTGGGACCTCGCCTGGGTGGGCCTCGACGTCGCCCAGGTCGCGATGCTGATCGCCTCGGCGTGGGCCGCGTGGCGGCGCCGGGCGGTCCTGATCGTCTACGCGTGCGCGTCGGGGACCCTGCTGATCATCGACGCGTGGTTCGACGTGACGACCGCGCGCTACCGGGACCTGGACCAGAGCCTGTGGTTCCTGATCTTCGAGGTCCCGCTCGCCTTCGTCATGTTCCTCATCGCGGCGCGGATCTACCGGCGCCTGACTGGGGCGGCGACGACCGAGGACACCTCCACCCGCGCGACCCTCGGTCAGGGGTGGGGCGGGCGCGACGGCGCGTCGCGCGACTAGAGGTCCACGCCCTCGAGCTCGAGCAGGAACAGCTTGACGTCGACCCCGCCGCCGTAGCCGCCGAGGGTGCCGCCCGCGCCCACGACGCGGTGGCACGGAACGAAGACCGGCCAGGGGTTCACGTGGTTCGCGTTGCCCACGGCGCGCCCGGCCTTGGGCCGGCCCACCGCGGCGGCGACGTCGCCGTACGTTCGCACCTGGCCGTAGGGGATCGCGCACAGCGCGTCCCAGACCTCGCGCTGGAAGTCGGTCGCGGCGACCTTGGCGAGCGCGACGCGAAAGCGCGTGCGGGTCCCCGCGAAGTACTCGCTCAATTGGTCGGCCGCGGTCGCGACCGCGGCCGGCGCGCTGCCCCGGCTCGGTGCGGTCGGCTCGTGGGGCATGAGGACGCGGGTCACGCTGCGCTCGTCTCCCTCGACGACCCAGGTGCCCACCGGGGATGAGACGGCGCGGCGGAAGGTTTCCATGCCGACGTTCTAGACGGTGGGTGTACCGTCGCTGCGATGAGTGAGCACCGGGTGCGCAACGGCGACGTCGAGATCGCCTTCGACGTCGTCGGGGAGGGCCCCACGGTCGTGCTGCTGCACGGCTGGCCGGACACCGCCGCGCTCTGGGCCGACGTTGCGCCCCTCCTGGTTAAGGCCGGTTTCCGCGTGGTCACCCCGGACCTGCGCGGGTGCGGACGCTCCTCCAAGCCGGACGCCACCGCGGACTACGCGATGGCCCACCTGGTCCGCGACGTCGCCGCCGTGCTCGACGAGCTCGGCGACGAGCGCGTCGCGATCGTCGGCCACGACTGGGGCGCCGCGCTCGCCTGGGCGGTCGCGACGTTCCTTCCCGAGCGCGTCTCGCACCTGGTCGTCCTCGCCGTGGGACACCCCACCGCCTTTCGCGGCGGGGGCATCGCCCAGCAGGCGAGGAGCTGGTACACGCTGCTCTTCACGTACGAGGGGCTCGGCGAGCGGGTCCTGCGCTACAACGACTACGAGGCGATGCGCACGTGGCTCCGGCACCCCCGGATCGAGGACGTGATCGTCGAGCTCGAGCGCGACGGCCAGATGTCGGCCCACCTGCGCTGGTACAGAGCCAACCTTGCACCCGACGCGTTCGTCTCGGACCCGCCGATCCTCCCGCCGGTCCAGGCGCCGACGCTGGGCGTGTGGTCCAGCGGCGACGTCGCCCTGACCGAGGCCCAGATGGTCAACTCCGCCGCGTACTGCGCCCACGGGTTCACCTACGTGCGCCTCGACGGACTGGGTCACTGGACGCCGCTCGAAGCGCCCGGGGCCATCGCCGCGGCGATCGTCGACCACCTTCGAGTGATGTGACCAAGGTCACGAATACCCCCTGAGGGGGGCCATCGAGCGAAGAACGCCGGGGCCTGGCTGATAGAAAAGTACTATGAAAATTGCGCTCTATAGAGAGTCACGCGCGGGTGAGACCCGCGTGGCGTTGACCCCCGAGGCCGTCAAGTCCCTCGTCGGTGATGGGTGGCAGGTCGAGGTCCAGGCCGGGGCCGGCGAGCGCTCGCACTACACCGACGACGCCTACCGCGCCGCCGGGGCCAGCGTCGCCGACGCCCCCACGGGCGACGTGAACCTGCGCGTGAACCCGCCCACGCTCGAGGAGGTGGCGCGCCTGCCCGAGGGCTCGCTGCACCTGTCGTTCCTCTCACCGCTGCTCGCGACCGACGTCGTGCGCGCCCTCAACGGGCGGCGGATCACGGTCCTGAGCTTCGACCTCCTTCCGCGCATCAGCCGCGCGCAGTACATGGACGCGCTGTCGTCCCAGGCGACGGTGTCGGGGTACCGCGCGACGCTCGCGGGCGCCACCTACTTCGACCGCTTCTTCCCGCTGCTGACCACCGCCGCGGGCACCATCCGCCCGGCGCGCGTCCTGGTCATGGGCGCCGGCGTCGCGGGCCTCCAGGCGATTGCCACGGCCAAGCGACTCGGCGCCCGTGTGCGTGCGTACGACGTGCGCTCGGCGGCCAAGGAGGAGGCCGAGTCCGCGGGCGCGACCTTCGTCAAGCTCGCCGTCACCGCGGACGCGGCGGGCGGCTACGCCCGCGAGCTCACCGAAGAGGAGCGCCTCGCCCAGCAGGCCGCGCTCACCGGCGAGGTGGCCAGCGCCGACGTCGTGATCACCACGGCGGCGGTCCCGGGCCGCAAATCGCCGATCCTGCTGACGACCGCGATGGTCGAGGCGATGGGCGATGGCTCGATCGTCATCGACATGGCCGCCGACGGCGGCGGGAACTGCGAGCTGACCGTCGCCGGTGAGGTCGTGTCCCACGGAGGCGTTCGCATAGTCGGCATGGCGAACCCGCCGGCGCAGATGGGCGCGCACGCGAGCTTCATGTACGCCAACAACGTCCTCAAGCTGCTGGCGCTGTTCGGCGCCAAGGGCGAGCTCGCCCCGGACTGGAACGACGAGGTCGTCATCGGCGTCACCGTCGCGCGCGACGGCCAGATCGCCCACGCGCCGACCGCCGAGGCGCTGGGCGTCGCTCACGTCGCGATCACCCCCGAAGTGAAGGAGAACGTCTGATGGGCAACGCCCTGTTGCAGTACGGCACCGTCCTGGTGCTGGCGATCTTCGTGGGGATCGAGGTGATCTCCAAGGTCCCCAGCGTCCTGCACACGCCCCTCATGAGCGGGTCCAACGCGATCCACGGCGTGATCCTCGTGGGCGCGATGATCATCCTGGGCTCGGCCACGACCCACCTCGAGGAGGTCCTGGGGTTCCTCGCGGTGATCCTGGCGACCCTCAACGTGGTCGGGGGCTTCGTGGTCACCGACCGCATGCTCGAGATGTTCAAGGCGAAGAAGCCCCAGGCGCCGGCGGCGCCCAAGGACGAGGTGGCGTCGTGAGCCGTGAGACCCTCATTGACCTGCTGTACCTCGTCTCGGCGACGACGTTCATCCTGGCGCTGAAGGGCCTCTCGAGCCCCAAGCACGCGCGCCGGGGCAACCTCGTCGCGGCCTGCGGCATGATCCTGGCCGTGGGGGCGACGTTCTTCAAATACGTCGGCGCCCGTGGTGGGTACGGGGGCCACGCGCTCTACCACCTGCCGCTGATCCTGCTCGGCATGGGGATCGGCCTGGTCGTGGCGGTCCCCGTGGCGCGCTACGTGAAGATGACCGCGATGCCCCAGCTGGTGGCGATCTTCAACGGCGTGGGCGGCGGAGCCGCGGCGCTGGTCTCGATCACCGAGTTCATCCACATCCACTCGTCCAAGCCGGCGACCTACGTCACGCTGGAGGTGCTGCTGGGCCTGCTCATCGGGACCTTCTCGTTCGCGGGCTCGGCGATCGCCTTCGCCAAGCTCCAGGAGCTGATGACGGGCCGGCCGGTCACCTACCCGGGCCAGCAGCTGATCAACGGCGTGCTGGGCGCGGCGGCGCTCACGCTCATCGTGACCATCCTGGTCACCGGCTCGACCGGGCTCATGTGGATCCTCTTCGCGCTGGCGTTCGTCCTCGGGCTGGTCTTCGTCCTGCCCATCGGCGGCGCTGACGTGCCGGTGCTGATCTCGCTGCTCAACTCCTTCACCGGCATGGCGGTCGCGGCCTCGGGATTCACGCTGGGCTCGAACCTGCTCATCGTCGCGGGCACCCTGGTGGGTGCGTCGGGCATGCTGCTCACGCGTCTCATGAGTAAGGCAATGGGGCGCAGCCTCGCCAACATCCTGTTCTCGGCGTTCGGCTCGGTGGTCACCGCGAGCGGCGCGACCGACCGCGAGGACGGACGCAGCGTGCGCTCCGGTTCCCCCGAGGACGTCGGGGTCCTTCTCAGCTACTCCAGCCGGGTCGTGATCATCCCGGGCTACGGCCTGGCGGTGGCCCAGGCCCAGCACGTGGTGGTCGAGCTGGCCGAGCAGCTCGAGTCCAAGGGCATCGAGGTCTTCTTCGCGATCCACCCGGTCGCCGGACGCATGCCCGGGCACATGAACGTCCTGCTCGCCGAGGCCAACGTGCCCTACGACCAGCTCAAGGAGATGGACGAGGCGAACTCCGAGCTCCAGACCGCCGACGTGGCGTTGGTGGTCGGCGCGAACGACACCGTGAACCCCGCGGCCATCGAGGACCCGACGTCGCCGATCTACGGCATGCCCATCATCCGCGCGGACCTGGCCGAGAACATCGTGTTCCTGAAGCGCTCGATGCGCCCCGGCTTCGCCGGGATCGAGAACGAGTTGCTCTACAACCCCAAGACGATGCTGGTCTTCGGCGACGCCAAGGACACCCTGACCAAGATCCTGGCGACGACCA
Source organism: uncultured Actinomycetota bacterium (assembly GCA_963805595.1). GTDB lineage: Bacteria > Actinomycetota > Acidimicrobiia > Acidimicrobiales > RAAP-2 > RAAP-2. Next base: position 176,246 of record CAWDUM010000001.1, read on the forward strand.
AGGTCTCCTAGGCGCTGAGTTCGTCGAGGCGCGAGCGCACCGCGGGGCTCAGCGCGTGCGGCGCCGCGGCGTTGGCCGCGACCTGGGCAGGGTTGGACGCGCCGGCGATCACCGAGGCCACCGGCGCGTGGTCCAGGAGCCACGAGAACGCCAGGGACAGCAACGTGTCGCCCACCTCGTCGGCGTAGGCCGCGAGGTCGCCGACGCGCGTGACGATGCGCTCGCTGAGCCAGTGGGCGCTGCGCTCAGGGGGCATCGCCGAGAGCCGCGTGCCCTCCGGGACCGCACCACCCGGACGGACCTTGCCCGTGAGCAGGCCGTTGGCGAGCGGGTAGTAGGGCAAGAACGCCATCGACAGCTCGGCGCAGGCTTCCAGGACCCCGTCGGTCTCGGGCTCGCGCGCCAGCAGCGAGTACTGGTTCTGGACCGAGACGAAGGTCGGGGCGTCGCCGGCGGCGGCGCGAGCCTCGCGCAGCTGGGCCGCCGTCAGGTTCGAGCAGCCGATCTCGCGGACCTTGCCCGCGGCGACGAGCTCGGCGAGCGCGCCCAGCGTGTCGGCGATGGGCACCGAGTCGTCCGGGGCGTGCAGCTGGTAGAGGTCGATGTGGTCGGTGCCCAGGCGCGCGAGCGACGCGTCGCACGCGGCGCGCACGTAGTCGGGCGTCGCGCCGTAGTGCGTGTCGTCGATCGGCATGCCGAACTTGGTCGCGATCACCGCCTCGTCGCGCCGGGCGCCGAGCGAGCGGCCGAGGAACTCCTCGGAGCGAGTCGCCCCGTAGATGTCGGCGGTGTCGAAGAGGTTCACCCCGGCCGCCAGCGCGCTCTTGATCACCGCGTCGCTCTGGGCGGCGTCGAGGCGCGACCCGAAGTTGTTGCACCCGATGCCGACGACCGACACCGACAGAGAGCCAATCGATCGTCGTTGCACTGTGACCCCCTTCGACGTTCAGAGTGTACGCAGCACAACGTCGTCACAACCGGCGCGGGGGGCCCGACCACTACGATGTCGGCAGCGGACGGGAGGGATCATGAAGGTCATCGTGAACTACGACCTGTGCACGAGCAACGCCGTGTGCATGGGCATCGCCCCGGAGGTCTTCGAGGTCCGCGACGACGGGTTCATGTACGTCCTCAACGACCAGCCGGGCCCCGAGTTCGACGAGCGCCTCCGCGAGGCCGTCGCCAGCTGCCCGAACGGCGCCCTCTCCCTGGAGGAGTAGCCGTGGGCTCGCCCCGCGTGCGCTTCGCGCCGTCGCCCACCGGGTACTTCCACGTCGGCTCGGCGCGCACGAGCCTCTTCAACTGGCTCTTCGCGCGCCACGGCGGCGGCGTGTTCGTCCTGCGCATCGAGGACACCGACGCCGAGCGCGAGGTCGCCTCGGCGGCCGCCGGGATCATCTCGGCGTTGGACTGGCTGGGCCTGGACTACGACGAGGGCCCGTTCTTCCAGAGCCAGCTGCTCGCCGAGCACACCGCCGCGGCCGAGGCCCTCTACGCGGCCGGTCGCCTCTACGCGTGCGACTGCACGCGCGAGCAGATCGACGAGCGCGTGAAGGGCCGCGCGACGCCGGGCTACGACGGGTACTGCCGGGACCGGCGCGTCGAGCGTTCGTCGACCACGGCGCTGCGCTTTCGCGTCCCCGACGAGGGCGCCACCGTCGTGCACGACCTGATCCGCGGCGACGTCACGTTCCCCCACGACAGCTACGAGGACTTCGTCGTCGTCAAGTCCAACGGCGTCGTCCTCTACCCGCTGGCGAACATGGTCGACGACCGCTCCATGGGCATCACCCACGTGATCCGCGGCGAGGACCTGCTGCCCACGACGCCCAAGCAGGTGATGATGTGGGAGGCGCTCAACGAGTGCGACGGCGTCGGGGTGGTCGAGCTGCCCGCGTACGCGCACCTGCCGATGCTGGTCAACGAGCAGCGCAAGAAGCTCTCCAAGCGCAAGGACCCCGTCGCCGTCGAGCTGTACCGCAACGACGGCTACCTGCCCGAGGCGTTCGTCAACTACCTGGCGCTGCTGGGCTGGAGCCCGCGCGGCGACGCCGAGGTCGTGGCACGCGACACCCTCGTCGAGCAGTTCCGCCTCGAGGACGTCGCGCACTCGCCGGCCTTCTTCGACGTCAAGAAGCTCACGCACATCAACGGCGAGTACCTGCGCGCGCTCAGCGCGGCCGACTTCGTGGAGCGCTCGCTGCCGTGGGTGGCGCCGTGGTCGAGCGAGTGGCGCCCGAGCGACCGCGAGGCGCCCTGGGACGAGTCCCAGTTCGACCGCGACCTCTACGAGCGCGTCGCGCCGCTGGTCCAGGAGCGCGTCGCCACCCTGGGCGAGGTCCCCGGCATGGTCGCCTTCTTCTTCCTCGATGAGCCGGTCGTCGACGCCGCCGCCTTCGCCAAGGTGATCGGCGGCGACCCGCTGGGCCGGGCGATGCTCGACGAGGCGCTCGGGGCCTTCGCGACGGTGGACTGGACCGCCGAGGCCCTCCACGAGGCGACCAGCGCGCTCGGCGAGGGGCTGGGGATGGCCCTGCGCAAGGCCCAGGCGCCGTTGCGCTGCGCGGTCACCGGCTCGCTCGTGGGCCCGCCGCTCTTCGAGTCCCTGCACCTGCTCGGGCGCGAGCGCACGCTCGCGCGGCTGCGGCGCGCGGCCCTCGTGGCGGCCCCGTGATCCTCGGCCCGCTGCGCCTGTTCCTGCGCCTGCTGACCCTCGTCGTGTCGGTGATCGTCATCTACTTCGCCGTGGGCTTCGTCCAGATCTGGCTCACGGGGCGCGAGCACTCCAAGGCCGACACCCAGGCGATCCTCGTCTTCGGCACCACCGAGGACAACGGCACGGCCTCCCCGGAGCTCGCCGCGCGTCTCAACGCGGCCCTCGGGCTGTACCGCCATCACCGCGCGCCGTGGGTCGTGGTCACCGGCGGCAAGCTCTCGGGCGACACGCACACCGAGGCGGGGGTCTCGGCGACGTACCTGGAGTCCCGCGGGGTCCCCGCGTCGCGGGTGATCGTCGGCTCGGGCAACGACACCTGGCAGAACGTGGCCTCCGTCGTCGCGGCGATGCGCGCCCACCACCTCGTCACGGTGCTGTGCGTGACCGACCCGTTCCACGAGTACCGCGCGATGGCCATCTCCTCGGACCAGGGGCTGTCGCCGTTCCCGGCGCCGGTGGCGCACGCCCCGTCCTCGGGTGGGTCGCTGTGGTGGTACTACGTGCGCGAGACCGTCGCCGTCGGCGTCGGTCGGCTCGTCGGGTACCACACGCTGAGCACGTGGACCACGAAGGGCACGACCGTCACCCTGCCCAGCGGCGTCCCGTGAGTCATCGGGTAAGATTGCCGGGCCCTTCGGGGGTGGTGTAATTGGCAACACAACTGGTTCTGGTCCAGTTATTCAGGGTTCGAGTCCTTGCCCCCGAGCGAAGAGTGCGCGTGGCGTGGCGCGCGCGATTCACGGTCCCATCGTCTAGTGGCCTAGGACATCACCCTCTCAAGGTGGAGGCACGGGTTCGAATCCCGTTGGGACTGCTCTTTCACCCGGCGCCGGCGACGCTCACCTCGGCCAGGCGCCGCTCCAGGTAGCGACGCTCGACGTCGCTTCCGACCAGGTCCAACGCCTCGGCGTAAGCGGCCGCGGCGTCGTCGAGGCGGCCGAGCCGGCGCAGGAGGTCGGCCCGGGTCGCCGCGAGCAGGTGGTACCCGGCGAGCCCGCCGTCGCTCGCGAGCGCCTCGACGAGCTCGAGCCCGGCGGCGGGGCCCTCGGCCATCGCGACGGCGACCGCGCGGTTGAGCTCGACCACCGGCGAGGGGGTCATCGCCGCGAGTCGTCCGTAGAGCTCGGCGATCTCGGCCCAGTCGGTGTCGGCGGCGCGCGCGGCGTCGCAGTGGCACGCCGCGATCGCCGCCTGGACCTGGTAGGGCCCGGCGCGGCGCAGGGCGAGCGCAGACGCCAGCACGCGGCGCCCCTCGTCGATCGCCCGCGCGTCCCAGCGCGAGCGGTCCTGATCCTCGAGGGGCACGAGGTCTCCGGCGGCGCTAACGCGCGCGTCGCGGCGCGCGTCGTGCAGGAGCATGAGCGCCAACAGCCCGCGCGCCTCGGGCTCGTCGGGCATGAGCTCGACGAGCAGGCGCGCCAGGCGCACCGCCTCGGCGCACAGGTCCGCGCGGATCATCTCGGGCCCGCGGGTGACGGCGTAGCCCTCGTTGAAGAGCAGGTAGATCACCCCGAGGACGGCGCTGGTGCGCTCGACCAGCAGGTGCCCCGGCGGCACCCGGTAGGGGATCGCGGCGTGGCGGATCTTGGACTTGGCCCTCACCAGTCGCTTGGCCATCGCGTCCTCGCTCACGAGGAACGCCCGTGCGATCTCCGCCGTGGTGAGCCCCGCGAGCGTGCGCAGCGTCAGCGCGACGCGCGCCTCGAGGGCGAGCGCCGGGTGGCAGCAGGTGAAGATCAGGCGCAGCCGCTCGTCGGCGATCTCCTCGGGCTCGGCCGTTGCGCGCGTGGACACCAGGGCCATCTCCTCGTACTTCTTCTGCTCGACTCCGGCGCGGCGGATCCGGTCGAGGGCCCGGTGCCGGGCGACCGTGGTCAGCCAGGCACCGGGCACGTCGGGCACCCCGTCGAGGGCCCAGCGCTCGAGGGCGCGCGCGAAGGCGTCCTGGGCGCACTCCTCGGCGAGGTCCCAGTCGCCGGTCAGCGCGATCAGGGACGCGACCACCCGACCCCACTGGGTCGTGAAGGCCTCGGCGACCGCGCGCGACGCGTCTACATCTCCCAGATGGGTCTCACCTCGATGGTCCCGATGCTCGACGCCGGCACCTTCGCGGCCACGGCGATCGCCTCGTCGAGGTCCGCGCAGTCGACGAGGAAGTAGCCGCCGATCTGCTCCTTGGTCTCGGCGTAGGGGCCGTCGGCGGTCGCGAGCTGGCCGTCGCGCACGCGCACCGTCGTAGCGTCGCTCGAGGGCCGCAGCCGCTCGCCGCCGCGCAGGACGCCGCGCTCACCCATCTCGTGGCCGAACTCGTCGTAGCGCTCCATCATCTGGCGGCCCGCCTCCTCGCTCATCTGTTCCTGGGCGGCCTCGTCGGTGTAGATCATCAGCAGGTACTTCATCACTCTCCTCTCGTCGTGTACCACAACGACGAACGCGACGCCCCCGTCTGGACAGGAACTTTCCTCAACCCGCCAAGGTCGTCGTCGGCGTCATTGGCGTCGCGGTCACCGGCGGCGTCGTCGTCGTGGGCAGCGGCCCGGTGGACGCGGGGCTGAGGAAGGGCTTGACGTCGCGCGCCCAGGTGAAGTACATCGCCGGCGGGCGGCCCGCGGGACGCTCGATCAGGTCGGTGAAGGCGCCGGCCGCGCCGACGACGGCGAAGCCCGCGCCCATCTCGCACTTGGCGCAGCGCAGCCCGACCCCGGGGTTGTAGCTCCCGTCAGAGCCCAGCAGCTGGTCGCGGTGGCCCCAACAGCCCGCCGCGGTCGACGACGTGCAGGCGCGGTTCGGCGAGGAGGTCCCCGCCCAGCCGTCGTCGTACATCCAGATGTAGTCGGCCTCCAGGGGCGAGTAGCCCGACGACCACGTCGACCCGTAGGCGACGACGCCGCGGTTGCGGCCGATGGCGAAGCCCGGGGCCACGAGCGGGTCCGCGCCGGCGCCCGCGGCGCGCTGGGCCGACGCGCTCAGCGCCTTGTTGAGCCCGAGGTACGGCGGCAGACCGCGGTCGACGCGCTCGACGTCGGCCAGCACGAAGAGCTGCTCGGGCACGCTGAGCGAGTACCAGTTGGTCGGCAGGTCGATGCGCCCGAGCCCCTCGCTCGCGCGCGCGCCGTCGAGGGATCGCAGGAGGAAGGCGGTGCAGCGCGGCGCGTTGTCGTAGGTCGGGAAGGCGAGGCTCTTGACCGCGCCCACGGCGCGGACCTCGACGCACGGGTTCTGGCAGCCGACGCCGCCGCCGGTCGTCGCGCAGGGGCCGCTCGAGAGGAAGTTCGGCACCGGGCGCAGGTTGGCCGGGGGGTTGGCCGGCGGCAGGAGCCCGAGCGCGCCCGTGGGCGCGGCGCTAACGAGGAACGACGCCGCGACCGCGGCGGCGAGGGCGAGTCGCCGGGTGCGCGTCGCCGCGCTCACGGGGCGAACTCCGCGTCGAAGGGCTCGTACCCCGGGGCAGTGCGCGGCCACGGGTACGCCGACTCGACGCGCGCGGCGAGGTCCAAGAGGCGCCGGTCGTGCAGGTGCGGCGCGGTCATCTGCAGGCCGAAGGGCAGTCCCGTGGGCAGAGTGCCCATCGGGACGCTCAGCGCCGGGTTCCCCGTGACGTTCTGCACGGCGGTGGAGTACACCTCCGGGGGAAGCCCGTGGACCTCCGCGTCGGCCGAGCGACGCCCGTCGGCGAGCCAGCCCTCGCTGGCGACGGTGGGCGTGAGCAGCACCCCGTCGTCGCCGAGGAGCTCGTCGAGCGTGCGCACGTAGAGGTACCGGCGCCGGCGCGCGGCGAGGTACTCCTCGGCGCTCACCTTGAGCCCGACGCCGAGGAACTCGCGCGTCGACACGTGGAACTCGTCGAAGTGGTCCTGGACCCAGGCTCGGCCCAGCGCGGCGACGTGCTCGGCGGTCGTGACGGTGAACCAGTCGAGGTCGGGGTCGCCGTCGGGGAAGAACCCGTGCGCGTCGCGCCACTCGACCGGTCGACCCAGCAGCGCCGAGAGCGCCTCGACCGCGTCGTGGAACGCCGCGCGGACACCTTCGGGCAAGGGGCCCAGCGGGGAGGTCCGCTCCGCGGCGATGAGCCGGGCGGGTCCGTCGTCGAGTCGCGCGAGGCGCTCGTACAGGGCGCGCGGGAGGGCAGAGGGGTCGCCGGCGACGGGCCCCACCATCACCTCGAAGAGCAGCGCGAGGTCCTCGACGCTGGTCGCGAAGGGGCCGTCGGTCGAGTAGTCGATCCAGTCCGGCGCCGGCCACCGGCCGATGATGCCGTTGGTGGGCTTGAGTCCCACCAGTCCGCACAGCGACGCGGGGATCCGCACCGAGCCGCCCCCGTCGGTCGCCGTGGCGACGAGCACCGCCCCGGCCGAGAGCGCGGCGGCCGAGCCGCCGCTGGAGCCGCCGGGCGAGTACGCGGCGTTCCAGGGATTTGCCGTGACCCCCGTGAGGAGGTTCGCGGTGTAGCCCTCGATCGCGAACTCGGGCAGCGTCGACTTGCCCACGCCGATGGCGCCCGCGTCGAAGAGGCGCTGGGCCACCACGCCGCTGACCTTCGCCGGCGCAGCGTCGGCGAGGGCGCGCGAACCCTTTCGCGTAGGGTGCCCGCGCCAGTCCTCGAGGTCCTTAATCAGCGTCGGCGCTCCGGCCAGGGCGCCCACGGGTGCGTCACCGCGGTCCATCTTCGCCGCCGCGGCCAGCGCGTCGTCGAAGCAGGCCTCGGCGAGCACGTTGAGCGTCGACGCGCGCGTCAGGCGCTCGATCGACGCGGTGACGAGCGCCGACGCGCTCACGCGACGCTCGCGCACGGCCCTGCTCATCGCGCACAGCGGACCCGGTGAGGGCGTCACGTCACCACCTAGACGATCTCGGGCTCGCCGCTGTCGCTCTCTAGGGGGCCGCCGTCGCGCGCCCACGCGATCATGCCGCCCTCCATGTTCGCCGCGGCGACGCCGTGCTCGAGCAGGAACACGGCGGCGCGCTTCGAACGGCCGCCCGAGCGGCACACGCACACGACGAGAGGAGAACCGCGGACCTCGTCGATCCGGTCGGGCAGCTCGGCGAGGGCGACGTGCGTCGCCCCGGGCGCGCGGCCCGCCGACCATTCGACGTCGTCACGCACGTCCAGCAAGACGGCGCCGTCGTCGGCGAGGCGCCGGGCATCCGCGGGGTTCACTACGCGTAGCGCGTCCATCACCACTCCTGGTCGCGGGGTCGACGGGGACATCGGTGGTCGAAAATCTACTCGTAGACTTGGCGTGTGGCCGTTGCTGACCTTATTTCCGCGCTTTCCACGGACGAGCTCGTGCCCCTGCTGGACCGTGGTGACGACTTCTACCTGCTCGACGTGCGCGAGCCCGACGAGTTCGCCGATTGGTTCATCGACGGCGCCCACAACATCCCGCTGGGGTCGCTCGAGTCGCGCGTGGGCGACGTGCCCGCGCACTCTCGCGTGGCCGTCATCTGCGCCAGCGGGTCGCGCGCGCGCCAGGCCGCGGAGGTGTTGGCCCGACACGACGTCGCGAGCGCGGTGGTCCTCGGCGGGATGCACGCCTGGGCGTCGACGTACGACGTCGTCGAGGGGGTCTTCGCCGGCGCGACGGTCGTCCAGCTGCGACGCCGCGGGAAGGGGTGCCTGTCCTACGTCATCGGGGCGGGCTCGCGCGCCGTCGCCATCGATCCCTCGATGGACGTCGAGCAGTACCTGGCGGTGGCGCGTGCCCACGGCTGGACCGTCACCCACGTGCTGGACACGCACCTGCACGCCGACCACCTCAGCGGCGCCCGGGCGCTGGCCGCCGCGACCGGTGCGGCGCTGTGGCTGAACCCCTCAGATCCCTTCGTCTTCGACTTCGAGCCGCTGAGCGACGGGCGCGCCGTGCCCCTCGCCGACGGCGTCGAGCTCACGGTCTCGGCGGTGAGCGTCCCGGGCCACACCGAGGGGTCCACCATGTACCGCCTGGCCGGGGCGGCGATCTTCACCGGCGACACCGTGTTCCTCGAGAGCGTCGGGCGGCCGGACCTGGCCGATCAGGCCGAGGCCTTCGCCCACCTCCTCTACCGCAGCCTCCACGAGCGGGTCCTGCCCCTCGGCGACGACGTCGTCGTCTTTCCGGCGCACTTCGGGCCGGGGGTCGCGGTGCACGCGGGCCAGTTCGTCTCTCGCCCGCTCGGGCAGCTGCGCACGACGCTGCCGGCGCTCGCCTACGAGGAGGACGACTTCGTCGCCTGGGCAGTCGCCAACGTGAAGGACCGCCCGCCGAACTACCAGCGGATCGTCCTGATCAACGCCGGGCGCGAGTCCCTCGGCGAAGACGCCTCCGACATCGAGCTCGGCCCGAATCGCTGCGCCATCGCCTGACGTCCTTCTTCTACGTAGAACAACGAGCCTGCGACACCGCAATGTGTTGGCACGTAGGGCGAATCGCCGCTCAAATCTGAGTGAACGCTCAGCATCTAACGCGCGCGCCACCAGGAGAGTGGGGCGATTACGACTCGGTGAAGATTTCCACTGGAGCGTGCGGTGCGCGCGAGCGCTGGGGATTCGCCCGGATGACATGCCCATTCATCAGGGGTTTCGCAAGGGCCTTGCAGGCCGACGAGGAAAAAACCACCTGATGAATCCAGGGATTCAGTATTCGCGTTCGGGACAAACCCTTATCTATACTGACAAAAGAGGTGACGGCCGTGCTTAGCCACGTGGCGGGTGCCTTCATCGGTAGTCGCTGTGCCGCTGTTCCTCAAAGTAAACAGGTCGATGGGAGTCGGCCCCTGTGAATGGAGTGAAGTGAAAACGATCGCCGCAACCAAGGAAGGATTCGTAATGAATACTTTGCGACGGATACCCAGAGTCTTGACCAAGATGGTCGCCGCAGGCGCCGTGATGGTCGCAGCCGCATTGCCGGTCGCGGTCATGGGCGTCGGGACGGCGAGCGCCGCGACAACGGCTCCCTCACTGTTCTGTTCGCAGAATGACTCGATTGCCGCCGGTGGCTACTACGACTACGCCGGGAACCCCTACTGCGGGTCCCTGCCGTGGGGCTACCAGAACGGTGTAATCCAGGTCAACGTGTTCGGGTCGAACTTCGCGTTCGACAACGGGCCGGCCAGTGCGACCACGACCGCCACGGGCGTGACCGTCCTGGGCGTGACCGAGAACACGACCTACAGCGCCACGGTGACCTTGGCCATCGGCGCGACGACCGCGCCGGGCTACTACGGCCTCTCGATCACTGACGACAACGGGACGGGATCGTTGGCCACGGCCTTCGGCGTCGACCCAGCCTCGACGATCACCTCCTACACGCCGACGTCGATCGGGCAGGGCTCGACCGTGCTGATCACGGTGACGGGCGTCGGACTGTCGTCGGGCTCGGTTTCCGCCGACCCGGCCGACCCGCACACGCTCCCGTACGTCTTCTCGACGACGGGCGGCGTCGCGAACGCGGCGGGCACCTCGCTGACATTCTACGCGAGCGCGACGTCCTCTCTGGCGTTGGGCACGTACGGCGTTGACATCACGGGTGCCAACACGACCAACGTGGACGGCAATGCGGGCATCAACATCACGGTGACCGGTGCCACGATCTCGGCGATCACTCCCAACGAGCTCACCACCGACCCCACCGTCGCCACATCGGTCAGCTCGACCCTCGTGGTGAGCGGCGCGGGCTTCGCCCCGGGCGCCGTGGTGCGAGTCGATGGCCAGGTGCTGCCGGCGACTATCGCCAACGGCACCTTCACGCACTCTGAGATCACCCTTGGCACTCCGGTTGTCGTCAACTCGACGACGATCGACATCCCGGCCACGGTTCAGTATGCGGCGGTTGTTGACGCACCTCAGCTGTTCGACGTCCAGGTCACCAACCCCGACGGCGACACGTACCTGGTCTCGGGCGGACTTGGCTGGAACACGCCTGGAAACCTTCCGGTGACCACCTCGACGCTGACGATCGTTACGGACAACCTGACTCCCGGTCCGAGCTACGTCTGCGCGACCTCGACCTCGGGCTTCCCGCTGTCGGTCGGTGACTCCGCCACGCTGTCCTTCGGGCGCTTCACGTTCACGGGCGCCGTCGTTGCGGAAGGCGTCGCCTCTGATTGTGGAGTGGCTGGTGAGTACGAGATTGCCTTCGACCTCCCGGCATTCCTTTCGACCACGCTGACCGCCGCGGTCACCGCGGGAGCGACGTCGGTGCCAGTTACAAGTCTGAGTGGAATCAACACTTCGACCCCGTTGACGTTCGTTGACGCCACTGGTGACACGACGTCGGTTACGGGCACTGTCGCCTCGACCCAGTCGGTGACCGTTCCCGGGCTGGCAGACGGTCACGCCTCGGGTACTTCGGTCCAGTGGCCCATTGGCAGTGACTCTGGCTGGACCATGGTTGTCAACAACGGCACGGCCACGCTTACCGCGGCGGCCCTGACCATTGGCGCTCAGCCGACGCCGAGCTACACCTACCACCGTGCCGACGGCACGATGGGGCCGGCCGCGCCGTTCATCGCGCCGAACTACATCGACCCGTTGGCTCCGGGGACCTACACGTTCCTCATGACCGACCCGGGCGCCAACTTCGGCACGACCGGCACGTCGATCACGTTTGAGCAGGGCGGGACGAACCCGGCCGGCCTGACCGGAACCATCGCGCCCACCGGAACGGACACCGCGACGGTGACCGTGACGATGCCGTCGACGGGTGCTGCACCCGTTTACACGGCAACGAGCGTGACCTTCACCAACGCGACGTCGGTCGGCCAGACCAACATCCCGGTTTCCGGGACGTTGACTGACCTGACGCCCGGCTCGTACTACGAGGTCAACTCCGCCGGTACGGACCACGAGATGGTCCAGGTATCGCCGACGTGGAATGGCGCGAGTCCGCTGATCCTGGCGTCGGGACTGACCGAGAACCACACCGCGGGGGCGACGGTTTCCTCCATCGCCTACCCGCCGGGCCTCGGCGCTTACGACGCGGTCATCAACAACGGCAACGGCCAGGTGGACACGATCCCCTTCGCCACGCTGGCTCCGACCGACTTCACGCTGGCCGGCATCAATGACAACAACTCTGGCGTCGCTGCGACGCCGGGCATGGTGTTGGGTGCGGGCGCGTCGAACGTTCCGATCTGGATCTACGGTGGCTTTGCCGGTTCGGCGAACCCCGCTGACTACGTGGTCACCTCGACCACGGCCGGCGTGACCTTCGGCCCCGTTACCAACGTGAGCAACAACACGACGCCCACCGGCTTCATCCAGACCTCGGTCTCGATCGCCGCGGGGACGCCGGTCAACACGAACGTCCAGTACAGCGTCAAGGAGCTGGGTGGCCAGGGCACGGGTTCGCTCCCGAGCAATGTCACGGTTAACTCCGGATTCCTGATTGGCGTCGGCCCGACGATCACTGCGGTGACGGGCCTGCCCGCCACCCTGGTGCCCGGCGAGACCTACACCTTTGGCGTGACCGGAACGCTCTTTGACCCGACGACGCCGGCTTCGGTCGCGTTCCTCGCCACCACCGGTGACACTGCTGGCCAGCGGGACACCGGAACGTGGCTGGGCACAGCCAACGATGGATTGGTGACGGCCTGTACCTACAACTCGTCCACCTCGTTGTCGTGCTCGGTGACCGTGCACAATGGCGCAGTCAACGGCCCACACACCCTGGTGCTGAGCAATGACCAGTTTGGGACGGCAACGTTCGCGAATGCGTTGACTGTGGTCAACGCCACGATCGGCTCGGTGTCGCCAATGACGTACCAGTCCGACAGCCTGACGGTTCCGTTCACCCTGAGCGGCCTGACCGGCTTCAGCGTCGGTCAGAACACCTCATCGCTCACGGCGTACGTCAGCACGTACTACCCGAGCGGCGAGTTGGCTGCGGAGTCCGGGGCACTGACCGGTGCGAACCTGGTGTACGCGGGTCCCAACTCGGTAACCGTGCAGGTTCCTGGCACGCTTACTCAAGAGAACGGCACTGAGCAGCGGCCGCCGGGCGGCTTCATGGTGATCACCCTCTACGGAGTGCCGGGATCGACTGGCTACGACGTGGAAGCAGACTCGGCGGCCATACCGTTGGGCGAGCCCTTGGTGACCTCTGACAGTGGCGTCGCTACGCCGGCCGGTACGTCGAGCACGTTCGCGATCTCAGCCGAGGACTCGAGCTTCGGCGCGCCGTTCGACGGCCCGACGACGTTCCTCAAGGGCGCGACGGTGACCGCACCGGCGGGCTCGGGTGTGACGGTCTCGGGCGTGACGGTCCTGCCGGGCCTGATCACTGGCTCGGTCGCCATTGCCGCGGGAACCCCGGCGGGCAATGTGATCCTGACGGTGACCAACCCCGATGGCGGCGTTGCCTACTCCGACATGACCGTGACGGCCAGCCCGGTGATCACGGCGGTGAACGGCGTCTCGGTCCTCACGGGTCCGGTGTCGTTCCTCGGCGGGTCCTCGGCGACGCTCACCATCTCGGGCGCCAACTTCGAGGCGGGGGCGGTCGTTAGCGACTCCGTCGCCGGAGACGCGACGTTCGGCACGGCCTCGGTGAACGGGCCCGGAATCACCCTGACGGTGTCGGTCACGTTCATCGCCTTCAGCGGCGCGACCCCGTTGTCGACGAACTTGGTCGTGACCAACCCCGACGGTGGCGTGGGCTCGGTGACCGGTGAACTGGTCATCAACCCGGTGCCCACCGTCACGGGCGGCCCGTACTACGTGCCGACCTTCACGACGAACCAGGAAGTGATCATCACCGGAACCGGCTTCGAGTCGGGTATGACCGTCGCTAGTTCGAACGCGGACTACACGGTCTCGGTGGCCAACGTCCTGCCGACCGCGGTGACGCTGCTTGTCACCACCGACTCGGCCGCGACGCAGGGTACCTTCACGACGCTGACCTTCACCAACCCCGACGGTGGCACCACCACGGTGCGCCTCACCGGCGGACCGGTGCCGGTTCCCAAGCCGACCTTCAAGAAGATCGTCGGTCGCCCGGCGCACGTTGGTAAGACCACGACGTTCGTGATCACCGGTACCAACCTGGGTGGCATGAGCGCGTCGGTCAACAAGGTTGGCGTCACGGTTTCCAAGGGCTCGAACAACGCGTCCGAGGTGACCGTCCACGTCAAGGTGGGCAAGAAGGTCCACTCTGGAACGGCCAAGTTGACCCTGCGCAACAGCTCGGGCAAGTTGGTTATCACCTTCACCATCAAGAAGTAGCAGTCCTGTAGTTCACACAGATGGCCCCCTCCTTCGGGAGGGGGCCATCTGTGCTATTCGGGTCGGAACAGCGGTGGCGTCGAGGCCCCGGGGAGCCGACGCGTGTGCTGGGGCGGTGCGCCTTCATCCCCCCGCGCCGGTTGGTGCTGCCCGTGGATCTTCTCCGGTGTTGGGGTGGCGCCGGGCCAGGTGCGGCGGCTAGGGCGTTGTGGTCCTCGACCACGTCGTGCCCGTGGCCGCGTCGTGGATCTCAATGCCTTGGGCGACTAGGGCGGCCCGGATGCGGTCCGAGACCTCGTAGAGGCCCGCACCGCGCGCCGCGTCACGGGCGTCGATGAGTGTGTCAATGAACGGGGCCGGGTCGAGCGCGCCGTCAGATGCGGCGCTCGCGCGACGCACGAGGGCGGCGACCGCCGCCAGGCCAGCGGGCCCTCCGGCGAGGGCGTCGCGGGCGAGGGTCTCGAGGTCGCCCGCGGGTCTCGCCGGCGAGGGATGAGGTTCAGCGGGAGACGCGACACGCGCGGACGTGGCGCGCAGGAGTTCGAGGGAGGAGGGGCCGCCGGTCAGGACGGTCATCTCGCCTCCGAGACGCCAGTAGGCGTTGCCGCGGCCTCGGACGCTGAACGTGTCGGCCTCAAGGTCGAAAATCAGGGCCGTGTGCTCATCGACGCCGAGCGTGGCGACGCCCGCGGGGAGCTGGGCTTCGAGGGTGTGAAGGTTGCGCTCCCCGAGGTAGCAGAATCGGGTGTCGTAGTTCTGGCCTTCGCGGTTGTCGAAGTGCGGGATGACCGCGCAGCGCAGCCCCAGGCGCGACATCAGGTCCAGGCCGTCGAGCCAGTAGGGGGCGGGCACCCCGACCTTGTAGATCTCGTATATGGGGGCCGTGAAGGCCCCGAGGGTCAGGGCCGCGGCCGACGCGAAGCACACCGCGCCACCCGACTGGAGCACGTGGTGCAGGTCGGCCCCGAGGTTCAGGGGGCGCCACTGGGTGAGCGCGTAGCTCGGGCTCCCCGGGCCCGCGAAGACGTAGTCGGCCTCGCGGACCTCCTGGGAGAAGACCTCGCGCTCCAGCTCGCTCGCGTTCGCGTAGGAGTCGAAGTGAAGGGGCGTCAGGACGACCCGCAGCGACGTCTGGAAGTAGTCGACGAGCTTTTCGGTCATCTGGGGCACGTTGCCCTGGAATCCGTAGGCGGTGTCGAGGGTGACCGACCGCGCCGGCGCGACACGGTCGAAGATCTCCCGATGGACCTTGGTCATCCCCGGGGCGGTCTCGCCGGACCCGAGCAGTGCGAGTACTCCCGTGGCCACCGCCGTAGCGTACCGGGCCCCGGTGACGGCGGCGACGGGCGGTGGCTAGGTTGGTGCCATGAGCAACGTCGTCATCAACGTGCGCCAGCGGGCGCGGGGGAACGTCACCGCCGCGATGGTCCTGTGGGCCCTCGCGATGGCCGTCGCCCTCTACCTCTACGAGTCGCACTGGACGTCGACGGCGTCGGCGACGTGGACGGCCGTCGCCGCGACCGGCGTCTTCGGCGTCTACCTCGGATGGCAGCGTCGCACCGCCGCGGTCCTGATTGCACCCATCGTGAGCTGGTTCTTCGCGTGGCCCCTCCTGTGGATCGCCGCGATGGTGCACGACGGGTTCGTCCGGGGGCTTTTCTGGGGCCTCTTTCTCATCACCGTCGGATGGATAGTGATCGGCCTCGCCGAGTTCCTCGGGCTCGGCGCGGTGGCCCTGGCCATGCGCTGGGTCCGCGGGTCGCGGCCCTCGGACCACGACGTCATCATCTTCGGTCCCGGGGACTAGTCCCTAGAGGTTCTCGAGCACCAGCAGGAGGATCTGCATCCAGGACTCCTCGGACTCGGGGTGCAGCGAGATGTCGTCGAGCGCTCGGCTGAAGCTGAACCCCTCGAGGAGGACGGCCACCTGGCGTCCGTTGAGGCGGTGCCCGAACACGCCGCGGCCCTGGACTTCCTCGATGAGGGCGGCCATGCGCCGCAGGTGCTCCTCCTGGACCGGGACGAAGGCGCGCTGGAGCTCGGGGCGCGACAGCGCGGCGGTCGAGATGCGCAGACGGATCCGGCGAAAGTCCTTCAACGTGCCCTGGACGGGCGTCGCGGTCGCGCCCACGCGATAGAAGGCGAGCAGCGAGTCCAGGGAGTCGGCGTCCGACGTGTTCTCGCGCAGTAGCTCGACGTAGCGCCGGGCCCGGTCGTCGTACAACTGGAGGAACGTGGCGTCGATGAGGCCCTGACGCGAGCGGAAATTGCTGTAGATGACCGAGGAGCTGAACCCGGTGTCCTCACAGATGTCGGCGATGCGAAGTTCGGACTCGTCGCACTCGAGCAGTCGCCGGGCCGTGGCGTCGATGAGCAGCTGGCGCGTCGACCCGGCACGACCCTCGACCATCACCGACTCCCCCCGGTCTCGCCCGTCGGCAGCGTCGTTGCCCTCCAACGGGTCGCGTGAGCTTGTCGCCAGTGTACAAACCCGTTCGAGCCAATCGACGCAAGGTCGGCGGATTCGTCGGTCCGATCTCTCCTAGACGGGGCTCGCCGGCGCGAGGCGGCGCCACTCCTCGCGCGGCACGCTCGTCGTCGTCTCGCCGAGCACCTGGAGGCACACGTGGTCCGCGCCGGCGGCGCGGTGCTCTTCGACGCGCGCGGCGATGCGCGCCTCGTCGCCGTGGACGACCATCGCGTCGCACAGCCGCTCGGAGCCGCCGCGCACGAAGTCCTCGTCACCGAAGCCCTGTCGCCGCCAGCTGTTGCGGTAGTTCTCCAGCCCCGTGTAGTGCTCGAGGTGGTCGTGGGCGCGGCGCAGGAACTCCTCGCGGCCGCCGCCGAGCACGACGGCCTGCTCGACCGCGACGAAGGCGTCCCCCGCGAGGGAGCGGGCGCCCGCCGTGTGCTCGACGGTGACCAGGTAGGTGAGGACGCCGTGGGTGCGCGTCGCGCCGAGCTCGATCATCCTGGGCCCCAGCGCCGCCAGGACCCGCGGGTAGGGCTGGCCCGTCTCGGCGGCGAGCATCGGCGCGGCGTCCATGGCGTCGAGGTAGTCGCGCATCGCGGCGAGCGGCGCCTCGTAGGTGTGGCCCCGCAGGCGTTCGACGAGCGGGCGGTGGCTCACGCCCAGGCCCAGGACGAACCGGTCCTCGTAGGCCGCGCTCAGCGCCCTCGCGGCGTTGACGCTGGCGACGGCGTCGCGCGCGTAGATGCTGGCGATGCCCGTCGCCACGACCAGGCGCGACGTCGCCGCGAGGAACAGGCCCGCGCCGGAGATGGCCTCGCGGCCCCAGGCCTCGTGGAGCCAGAACGCGCCGTAGCCCAACGACTCGACGTCGCGGGCCAGGTCGCCGACGTCCCTCGGCGCCACCCAGTCGCTGGTGACGCTCCACAGTCCGACGGTGTCTCGGAGGCGCTCGAGGCAGGCGGGCCGCTCATCCACGGCGTCAGCCTAGGGAGTCTGGCGCGGGGTCGAAGGCGACGACCACAATGGAGCATGGCCTACGTCGTCGCCCTGGTCTCGGCGTGGCTGGTCTTCTCGGCGGCCACCGCGCTGCGCCCGGGACGCCGCGGCATCTTCGCGGCGCTGGCCTTCCCGGTGGGGTGGGCCGCGGGCGAGCTCGCGGTCCAGGCCCTGGTGGTCGAGGCGGCCCTCGTGGGCCTGCTGCGCTGGTGGGGCTGGCCGCGCACGGCGTGGCTGGGGTGGCTGGTCACCGCGCTCGCGCTGTGCGTCGCGTTCGAGAACCTCGCCCTGATCGCGATCTCCTTCGCCGCGCGCTCCGTCGTGCGCCGGGCGATGGCCAAGAGCCCCCGCCGGCCCCTCACGCTGCCCGCGCCGCGCGAGGACCGCTTCGGGTCCTGGTGGCGTACGGCGCTGCAGATCTCGCTGCACCCGCGCTCGATGGAGCTCGTGCGCAACGTGAGCTACGGCCCCGAGGCCCGGCACCGCCTCGACGTGTGGCGCGCGCCCCACACCGGCGAAGGGGCCCCGGTGATCTTCTACGTCCACGGCGGGGCGTGGACCTTCGGCGACAAGCGCGAGCAGGGGCGTCCGATGCTGCACGAGTTCGTGGCGCGCGGCTGGGTCGTCGTCGCGTGCAACTACCGCCTCGCGCCGCGTCACCCCTGGCCCGCCCAGATCGAGGACGTCGTGCGCACCCTGGCGTGGATCAAGCGCAACGTCACCGACTACGGCGGCGACCCGGACCGCGTCGTCGTGTCGGGGCTGTCGGCCGGCGGGCACCTGGCGGCGCTGGTGGCGCTCGCGCCCGACGACCCCGCGTGGCGTCCGGCCGACCTGGGTGACGTCGAGGACTGGTCGGTGCGCGGGGCGATGCCCTTCGCCGGCGTGCTCGAGATGACCGGGGACGAGGAGCACTGGCACGGCCTGGGCCGGGGCCTGCGCCGGCTGCTCGAGACGCGCGTCGTGCGCCAGCCCTACGAGGGCCACGAGGACCTCTACCGGTCGCTGTCGCCCTACCACCGGCTACGCGAGGACGCGCCGCCGTTCCTGGTGGTCCAGGGCTACAACGACACCCTGGTCGACGTGCACGTCGCGCGCGACTTCGTCGCTCGCTTCCGCGAGGTCGCCCTCGCGCCGATCTACTACGTCGAGCTGCCCTTCGCCCAGCACTCCTTCGACGTGACCGCGAGCCCTCGCACGTCGGCGACGACGCGCGCGGCGGTGGCCTTCGCGTCGTCGGTCACCGCCCCGCGCCCGCGGCTCACGCCCGAGCACGTCGCGGCCTACCAGGCGCCCCCGACCGAGCTGCTCGTCGAGGTCGACGCGCGGTGGCTCGGCGCGACCGAGGTCGCCGCCGAGCGCGGACCGTTCTTCGTGGTCACCTCGGACAACCCGTACTCGGTCGTGCGCGACGACGCGGCCAACGAGGAGGGCCGCCTCGAGCTGGTCGAGCTCCTCGCGCGCCGCGGCGTCGCCACGCGCGCGTCGTTGGCCCGCGACCCCGCGGGGCGCTGGCCCGACGAGCAGGGCGTGGCGCTCTTCGAGGTGTCCGCGTCGTTCTGTGCGCACCTGGCGGGCGCCTTCGACCAGTTCGCCTACTACGAGGTCACGCCCGAGGGCGTTATCGTGCGCGCCGCGCTCAGCGCCGAGCGCCTCTAGGGCGCGAGGGTCACGGTCACGGCCAGCTCGGGGCCGTCGACGTACTCCAGCGCGGAGATCGTGCCCGCGGCGCGAAGGTCGCCCTGCGCGGCGCGCACCGACTCGAGTGCGTCCGCGGGACCCGCGACCACGCAGGTCGCCACCTCGGCGCGCTGGGACGCCTTGGCGTTGCTCTTGGCGCGCCGCACCGCCTCGAGGACCTCGCCGACGCGCGCGTAGAGCCCGCGGGGCGCCGCGTCGTCGCCGAGCTCTTCGACCCGCGGCCAGGGAGCGAGGTGCACGGACCCGTCGTGCCACCAGCGCCAGGCCTCCTCGGTCGCGAAGGGCAGCACCGGGGCGAGCAGTCGCTGGAAGACCGACAGCGACAGGGCCAGCGTGGCCAGCGCCGAGCGGGTGGGCGCCTCGGACGCGTCGCCGTAGGCGCGGATCTTCACCAGCTCGAGGTAGTCGTCGCAGAACGACCAGAAGGCCGACTCGGTGCGCTCCAGGGCCCGCGTGTGGTCGTACGCGTCGAAGGCCACCGTGGCCTCGGTGACGACCGCGGCGAGCACGCGCAGGAAGTCGAGGTCGAGGGCCTCGGTCACCTCGTCGACCCCGGGGACCGCGACGTCGCCCAGGCGGCCCAGGACGAACTTGGACGCGTTGAGCACCTTGATCGCCAGGCGCCGGCCGACCTTCATCTGGGCCTCGTCGAGGGCGGTGTCGGTGCCGGGGCGACCGCACGCCGCCCAGTAGCGCACGGCGTCCGCGCCGTGGGCCTCGAGCAGCGGCAGCGGCGTGACGGCGTTGCCCAGGGACTTGGACATCTTCTTGCGCTCGGGGTCCAAGATGAAGCCCGAGATCACCGCGTGGCGCCACGGCAGGGTGGAAAAGGAGAACTGGCTGCGCACGACCGTCGAGAACAGCCACGTGCGGATGATGTCGTGGGCCTGGGGCCGCAGGTCCATCGGGAAGACCTTCGCGAAGAGGTCGGTGCCGCGGTGCCCCGCGATCTCGGGGGTCAGCGAGCTCGTCGCCCAGGTGTCCATCACGTCCGGGTCGGCGACGAAGCCGCCGGGCTGGTGGCGCTGGGACTCGGCGTAGCCGTCGGGGGTGTCCGAGGACGGGTCGACGGGCAGGCGATCGAGCGGCGCCAGGATCGGCGCGTCGTAGTCGACGCGGCCTTCAAGGTCGATCGGGTACCACACGGGGAAGGGCACGCCGAAGAAGCGCTGGCGCGAGATCGACCAGTCGACGTTGAGGCCCTCGACCCACGAGCGGTAGCGGTGGCGCATGTAGTCGGGGTGCCAGGCCAGCTCCTCGCCGCGCGCGAGCAGCTCGGCGCGATGCGCGAGCGTGGACACGAACCACTGGCGCGACGTCACGATCTCCAGCGGGCGCTCGCCCTTCTCGTAGAACTTGACCGGGTGGGTGATCGCGGCGGGCTCGCCGATCAGGTCGCCGCTGGCGCGCAGGGCGTCGACCACCGCGACGCGCACCTGGTTGACCGTGCGGCCCTCGAGCTGGGCGTAGAGGGCGTTGGCCGCGGGCGCGTCGAGGGAGGGGAAGTCGCCCTCGCCGAAGGTGGCCGGCAGGAACCGCCCGTCGCGCCCGATCAGGGCCCGCGTCGGCAGGGACAGGTCGCGCCACCACGTGACGTCGGTGACGTCGCCGAAGGTGCAGATCATCGCGATCCCCGTTCCCTTGTCGGGGTCGGCCAGCTCGTGGGCCACGACGGGGACCTCGACGCGGAAGAGCGGCGTCGCCACGCTCGTGCCGACCAGGCCGGCGTAGCGCGGGTCGTCGGGGTGGGCGACGAGGGCCACGCAGCTCGCCAGGAGCTCGGGGCGCGTGGTCTCGATCTGCACCGTGGCGCCGTCGGGGCGGTGGAAGCTCACCCGGTGCGAGTGGCCGGGCCGCTCCTTGTCGACCAGCTCGGCCTGGGAGACCGCGGTGCGGAAGTCGACGTCCCAGAGCGTGGGCGCGACCGTGGAGTAGGCCTCGCCGCGAGAGAGCATCTCGAGGAACCCGCGCTGGGAGACCTCCTGGGAGTGCGCGCCGATCGTCGTGTACTCCATCGTCCAGTCGATCGAGGCGCCCAGGGTGCGAAAGACGTGGCGGAAGGCCTCCTCGTCGAGCACGGTGAGGCGCCGGCAGAGCTCGACGAAGTTCTTGCGCGACACCGGGGTCTTGTCCTTGCCCGGGGCCTCGGGCGGCTCGAAGAACGGGTCGTAGGCCAGGTCGGCGTCGCCGCGCACGCCGAAGTAGTTCTCGACGCGCCGCTCGGTCGCCAGGCCGTTGTCGTCCCAGCCGATGGGGTAGAACACGTGCTTGGCGCGCATGCGCCAGTAGCGCGCGACGATGTCGGTGTGGGTGTAGCTGAACACGTGGCCGATGTGCAGCGTGCCCGACACGGTGGGCGGCGGCGTGTCGATGGAGAAGACGTCCTCGCGCGTCACGGCGGCGTCGAAGCGGTAGGTGCCCTCGGCGTCCCAGCGCTCGACCCAGGTCGCCTCGAGGCCGTCGACCGACGGCTTGTCGGGCACCTGGGGCGTTCGCGGGCTGAGGGCGTCGGGCATGGTTGGCCTAGTTTAGGACCGTGCCTCGCCTCTACGATTCCGTGCGCGGTGAGGTCGTCGACCTCGAGACGCGTGACCCGGGGCGCTTGTCGATGTACGTCTGCGGTCCGACCGTCTACGGCCCCCCGCACATCGGGCACGGTCGCTTCACCCTCGTGTGGGACGTCGCGCGGCGCTGGTACACGTTCGGCGGGCTCGACGTGACCTACGTGTCCAACGTCACCGACATCGACGACAAGATCATCAACCGCGCGCGCGAGGAGGGTCGACGCGAGGAGGAGGTCGCGCGCGAGTGCGAGGCCGAGTGGTTCGCCGCGATGGACGCGATCGGCGTGGCCCGTCCCGACCACACCCCCCACGCGACCCACTACCTGGACCAGATGGTGGCCCTGGTGGGCGAGTTCCTCGAGCGCGGGGTGGCCTACGCGACGAGCGACGGCGTCTACTTCGACGTGTCGAGCGTGCCCGACTACGGGCTGCTGGCCGGCCAGCCCCTCGAGTCGCTGCGCGCCGGCGCGCGCGTCGAGGCCAACGAGGAGAAGCGCTCGCCGCTGGACTTCGCGCTGTGGAAGAACGCCAAGCCCGGCGAGCCGCGCTGGCCGGCCCCCTTCGGCGAGGGGCGCCCGGGCTGGCACACCGAGTGCGTCGTCATGGCCCTCGAGCTGCTCGGCGAGGGCTTCGACCTGCACACGGGTGGCCTGGACCTCAAGTTCCCGCACCACGAGAACGAGCGCGCCCAGGCCGAGGCCTGGGGCCGACCCTTCTCGCGCCACTGGGACCACCACGGCATGGTGACCGTGGGCGGCGAGAAGATGTCCAAGTCCCTCGGCAACTTCACGACGATGGCGGACCTGCTCGAGGAGACCGACGCGCGCGCCTACCGCCTGCTGGTGCTGCGCTCGCACTACCGCTCACCCCTGGAGGTCTCGCCCGCGACGATCGCCGACGCCGAGCGGGCCCTGGCACGGCTGGACGGGCTGGCGCGACGCTTCGCGCTGCCCTCGCGGTCCGGCGCGGCCCTGGCGCGCGCGAGCGACTTCGAGTGGACGCCGCTCGCGGCGGCCCTGCGTGACGAGGTCGGCGCTCTGCTCGACGAGGACCTCGACACGCCGCGTGCGGTCGCGCGGCTCTTCGAGGCGCTGACCGCCGCGCACGCCGCCGCGGACCGGGGAGACGACGAGGGCGCGGCGTCACTGGCCGGCGCGGTCGGCGCGCTGTGCGCCGCGCTGGGTCTCGCCCTGCGCGGGGACGCCGACGCCGTCGACGACGAGAGCGCGGCGCTCGTCGCCGCGCGCGACCAGGCCCGCGCGCGCGGCGACTTCGCCGAGGCCGACCGGCTCCGCGACGAGCTCACGGGGCGAGGCTGGACGGTCGAGGACGGGGCCGGCGGGACGCGGATCCGACGCTGAGAACACGTTTGGCAACGCGGGCGTCAGGCGGTAACGTTGTCCGCGAGGTCGCCGTTGTGGTTCCCTCCGGACCGGTGGAAGGCCGGTCGGCAGCAATAAGGAGGCCCACAGTGGCTGTAGGGACTGTGAAGTGGTTCAACGATGAGAAGGGCTGGGGGTTCATCGCCGTCGAAGGTCAGCCCGACGTCTTCGTGCACTACTCGGAGATTCAAGGAGACGGACGACGCACCCTCGTCGAGGGCCAGTCCGTCGCATTTGACATTGAGCCGGGCGACCGGGGACCGCTGGCCAAGCGAGTCCAGATCAACTAGTCCGATGAAGTGGTAGGGACGGCCGGCGCGAACGCGCCGGCCGTTTCTCGTTGGCGGCGCGACGAGGTTACCCACGAGTAACCTTTGGGGACCTGTCGAGCCGAGGGGCACACGTGAGCGACTTCTCTCTTGAACTGAACGACGACCAGAGGACGCTGGTCGATTGGCTGCACGGATTCGCGCTCAACGTCATGCGGCCCGCCGCGCACGAGTGGGACGAGCGCGAGGAGACGCCCTGGCCGGTGATCCAAGAGGCCGCGCGCCTGGGCATCTACAGCCTCGACTTCTTCGCCAACGCGATGGCCGACCGCAGCGGGCTCTCCATCGTCCTGGCGCTCGAGGAGCTCGCCTGGGGCGACGCCGGGCTGTGCATGGCGATCATCGGGACGTCCCTGGGGGTGGCGGCCATCATGGCCAACGGCACGCCCGAGCAGCAGATGGAGTGGGTGCCGCGGTGCTTCGGCACGCCCGACGACATCAAGCTGGCCGCCTTCGGGGTCTCCGAGCCCGACGCCGGCAGCGACGTCTCGTCGCTGCGCACCCGCGCCGTCTACGACGCGGCCACCGACGAGTGGGTGCTCAACGGCACCAAGACCTGGATCACCAACGGCGGCATCGCCGACGTCCACGTGATCGTGGCCTCGGTCGAGCCGGAGCTGGGCAGCCGGGGCCAGGCCTCCTTCGTCGTGCCCGAGAAGACGCCGGGGCTGCGCATGGGCCAGAAGTTCTCCAAGATGGGCATCCGCGCCAGCCACACCGCCGAGGTCGTGCTGGAGGACTGCCGGGTCCCCGGATCGTGCCTGCTGGGCGGCAAGGACAAGCTGGACGAGAAGCTCGCGCGCGCCCGCGAGGGCCAGCGCTCCCAGAGCCAGGCCGCGATGGCGACCTTCGAGGCGACGCGGCCGGCGGTGGGGGCCCAGGCGCTGGGCATCGCGCGCGCGGCTTACGAGTACTCGCTCGACTACGCCAAGGAGCGCCAGCAGTTCGGCCGGGCGATCATCGAGAACCAGGCGATCGCCTTCAAGCTCGCTGACATGAAGTCGCGCATCGACGCCGCGCGGCTGCTCGTGTGGCGCGCGGCGTGGATGGCGGCCCAGCGCAAGCCGTTCCTCGCCGGCGAGGGGTCGATGTCCAAGCTGGTCGCCGGCGAGACCGCGGTCTACGTCACCGAGGAGGCGATCCAGATCCTCGGCGGCTACGGCTACGTGCGCGACTACCCGGTCGAGCGCTGGCACCGCGACTCGAAGATCTACACGATCTTCGAGGGGACCAGCGAGATCCAGCGCCTCATCTTCGCGCGCGCCATCTCCGGCCGGCACATCCGCTAGGGCCGTGGCCGGCGCGGACGTGGGCGCCGCGCGCGGCGGGGGCCTGCGGATCCTCGCGGTGTGCACCGGCAACGTCGCGCGCTCGGCGATGCTCGGGTTCATGCTCGCGTCGCTCTCGCGCGACCGAGGACTCGGGTGGTCCGTGCGCAGCGCCGGCACGCACACCGTCGAGGGCTCGACGATGAGCTCGCGCACCCGCGACGCCCTCGTCTCGATTGAGGCGCTGGGCGAGCACCGCTTCGGCGCGCACCGCAGCCACCAGGTGACCGTCGCCGACGTCGACTGGTCCGACGCCGTGCTCTGCGCCGAGGCCGACCACGTCCGATTCCTGCGCTCGCTCGCGCCGCACGACGCGTCGCGGGTCGTCCAGGTCCGCCAGTTCGTGCGCGCCGCGCCTCGTGGGGCGACCCTCGCTGATCAGCTGGCGGCCGTCGCGGCGCTCGAGCCCGACGCGGCGCTCGACGTCGAGGACCCCGCGGGGCACGAACAGTCGACCTACGATGAGGTCGCGCGCGACCTCTGGGGGCTGGCGAACGACTTCGCCGCGGCACTGACCACTGGCCCGGGGGTACCCTCGGGCTGACCCCGTGTCGCGGGCGCCGAGGAGGACGAACGCAGAAGCGACTCGTGACGACGTACGCGACGAGGTCGCCGGAGGCCGCCGACGAGAACCAGGCGCGCGTCGAAGGCGTCTTCGCCGAGCTCGCGGTGAGCCGTCCGGACAACGTGAGCTACCTGGTGCTGCGACTCGACGACGATTCGTTCCTGCACGTGTCGTTCCACGACCACGGCGACGACGAGGTCAACCCGATCTCCTCGTGCGCCGCGTTCGCGCACTTCCAGGACGGTCACGCGGAGCGGCGCGACGGGCCCGTCACGCAGCGCACGGCGCGCCGGCGAGCGCCTACGTCACCTCGATCGTCTGAGGTCCGTCTAGTCCTGCTGCACCGCGCGCAGCCCGCCCCACGCGAGCGTCGCGGCGCGCGCGGCGAGGCGCTCGGCCTCGCGCGGGTTCGGCGTGGGCCAGCCCTGGGCCGCCTGCTGGTTGAGCCACGCGGCCGCGGCGCCTTCGGCGATGCCGACGACGCCCGCGGCGAGCTGGTGGCGGTGGTCGTCGCTAATCGAGATGTTGATGTAGGGCTCGACGAAGGAGACGAGGCCGGCCTCTAGGTTGCGCAGCTCCGCGGCCGTCTCGCCCTCGTGGGAGTGGATGAACAGCACGCGGAAGGCGTCGGTCTCGGTGACGACCATGTCGAAGTAGACGCGGAAGGCGACCTCGATCTTTGCGCGCGGCGAGGGCTCGGCCGACACCGCGGCGTAGAGCGACTGGAGCAGCTTCTTGGCCGTCTGGGCGACGATCTCCTGGTAGAGGTCCGTCTTGGAGTCGAAGTACTGGTAGAGGATCGGCTTGGTGAAGCCCGCCTCCTTGGCGATGTCGTCCATCGTCGTCGCCTGGAAGCCGCGCTCGGCGAAGAGCGCGCGGGCCACGAGCAGCAACTGGTCACGGCGCACGCTGTGCTGCGGTCGTTCTTCCGCGATCGCCATGGGGACCACGTTAGCGGCCACCCGCGCCCGCCTCAGAAGGCCAGCACCTCGCTCAGCCGCGAGGGCAGGTCGTCGAGGTTGAAGTCGCGCCGGGCGACCACGAGGTTGTGCTCGAGCAGCGCCTCGTCGGGCGCGACCAGGAACGAGTCGATGCCCTCGACGTCGTCGAGGCCGAAGAAGCGAAAGCCGTGGCGCTCGATCTCGACGGCCACCGGATAGGGGTAGAGGGCGAGCGGGCGCCGGTGCGTCACCGACTCGATCACCGGGTTGCCGAACCCCTCCCACGTCGAGGACATCACGACCAGGTCGGCCGCGGCGTAGGCGTCGTGGACGTCGCGACCCGGGACCAGCCCGCGGCGCACGTCGACGGGTGACGCGTCGAGCATCGCCGCGAGCTCGGGCTCGTAGCCGTCCTCGCTCGGCCCGAGGATCCACAGCGTCGCGCCCAGCTCCGCGGCGAGGGTGAGGGCGCCCGCGACGTT
The DNA here is from genome assembly GCA_963805595.1 of uncultured Actinomycetota bacterium. GTDB lineage: Bacteria > Actinomycetota > Acidimicrobiia > Acidimicrobiales > RAAP-2 > RAAP-2. Next base: position 202,923 of record CAWDUM010000001.1, read on the forward strand.
CTTGCGAGCCAGCGCGCGACTCGCCAGCAGCGCCACGCGACGACCCTCCAGGCCCATCTCGGCGCGCGTGGCGTCGCGGTCGGCGCGCGGGGGGTCGCAGTCGAAGCTGTTGGGAATCGTCGTGGCCGCGACGCCGCGCTCGGCCAGCTGGCGTCGCGACAGTTCGTTGATCGTGACGTGGGACCAGGACGGCGCGGTGCGGGGGCCTTCGAGGTGCGCGAGGTGCGGGCGCTGCCAGGCAAGGTCGTGGTGGTGGAAGAGCGCGCGGCGCCCGTCGAGGACCCGGTAGAGGGCCTCGCGAGCGGCGGGGTTGAGGGGCAACGACGCGAGGTTCTCGACGACCACGAGGTCCACCCCGGCGAGCGCGTCCGTGAGCTCGTCGACGCCCGGTGCGTGGTCGGCGCCGATCGCGAGCCCGGGTATGAGTACGTCGACCGGACCCTCGCCGGCGACCGTCGTCACGTCGTGACCGAGTGACCGCAGCGCTGCGCACCACTTGGCGGCCTCGATCGCGACGCCGTCGGTGCCGCCGAGGCGAAAGCTCACGACGGCGACGCGGGGCACCGCGTCAGGCTACGGGCCCCGGGAGCGCTCGGACGCCGGTAGTAGAGTTGTCGGACGGGGTCGGCCCTCGGCCGACCCGTTCGTCGGAGGACTCCTTGGCCCAGCGTGCGCTGATCACCGGTGTGACCGGCCAGGACGGCTCCTACCTGGCCGAGCTCCTCCTCTCCGAGGGCTACGAGGTCATCGGCGTCATGCGGCGCACCTCGACGGTCAACATGGAGCGAATCGGCCACCTCCAGGACCGCCTGACGCTGGTCTCGGGCGACCTCATGGACGAGGTCTCGCTCATCAACATCCTGCGCGAGCACCGGCCCCACGAGGTCTACAACCTGGCCGCGCAGAGCTTCGTGCAGGCGTCGTGGACCCAGCCGGTGCTGACCGGCGAGACCACGGCGCTCGGGGTCACGCGGATCCTCGACGCGATCCGCATTGTGGACCCGGAGATCCGCTTCTACCAGGCCAGCTCTTCCGAGATGTTCGGGCGGGTGCGCACGGTCCCCCAGAACGAGCAGACCGCCTTCTACCCGCGCAGCCCCTACGGGGTCGCCAAGGTCTACGGGCACTGGATAACGGTCAACTACCGCGAGAGCTACGGCCTGCACGCCTCCTCGGGGATCCTGTTCAACCACGAGTCGCCGCGACGCGGCCTCGAGTTCGTCACGCGCAAGGTCTCTCACGGCGTGGCGCGGATCAAGCACGGCCTCGACACCGAGCTGCGTCTGGGCAACCTCGAGGCCCAGCGCGACTGGGGCTACGCCGCGGACTACGTGCGCGCGATGTGGGCGATGCTCAAGCGCGACGAACCCGACGACTACGTCGTGGCCACCGGCGAGACCCATTCGGTGCGCGAGCTGTGCGACGTCGCGTTCTCCGCGGCGGGCCTGCGCTACGAGGACCACGTGGTGGTGGACCCGGCCTTCCTGCGGCCCGCCGAGGTCGACGTCCTGGTCGGGGACGCCACCAAGGCGCGCGCCGCCCTGGACTGGAAGTGCGAGGTCGACTTCCACCGTCTCGTGGAGATGATGGTCGCCGCGGACCTCGAAGCGCTCGCGCGCTAGAGGGTGGACCGCGACGCGTCACCCGTGGTGGCCCTGCGTGACGCCGTCGCGCTGATGAACGACTTCCCGCTGCTCAGCGGCGTGAACCTCGACGTCGAGGCCGCGAGCCTCACCGTCGTGACCGGCGCGAACGGCGCGGGCAAGACCAGCCTGCTCATGCTGCTCGCCGGCCTGGTGCGCCTGTCGCGCGGGACCGGCGTGGTCGCCGGCGTGGACCTGGCGACCGGTGACCTACGCGACCTGCGACGGCGCGTCGGATGGCTCGGCCACGAGGGCTCCTTCTACGACGACCTGAGCGCGCGTGAGAACCTCACCTTCGCCGCGCGGGCCCTCGAGCGGCCCCTCGACCTGATCGACCCCGCGCTGGAGCGCGTCGGCCTGGCCCGGCGCGCCGACTCGCCGGCGCGGCGCCTCAGCGCCGGCCAGCGCCGCCGCCTCGGACTGGCCTGGCTGCTGGTGCGTCGCCCCGCGCTATGGCTCCTCGACGAGCCCTACGCGTCGCTCGACGACGAGGGCCGGGGGTTCTTCGACGCCCTGATCGGCGACGTCGTCGCCGCCGGGGCCACCGTCATCGTCAGCGCGCACGACCCGCTGCGCGCGGCCAGCCTGGCGCCGCGAACCGTCGTGCTCGCCGGGGGCCGCGTCGCCGAGGAGTCGACGTGATCCGCACCGCGCTGCTCGTGGCCGGCAAGGACCTGCGCGTCGAGGCGCGCAGCCGGGTCCTGCTCTGGCAGGTCGTGCCGTTCGGGGTGATGGCGCTGCTGCTGAGCGGCCTCGCCCTGGGGCCCGCGCACGCCGGCGACTCGGACGCCGCGCCCGGGCTCTTCTACCTGGTCGTCGTCCTCGTCACCCTGCTCATGATCAACCGCAGCGTCGGGATCGAGCGCACCGCGGGCACGCGCGCGTCGGTCGCCACGCTGGGCCTGGACCCCGCGGGGGTGTTCCTGGGCAAGGCCCTCGCCCTGGCGGTGGAGCTCTGGGCGACCGCGGCCGTGCTCCTCGTGGGCGCGGTGCTGTTCTTGCACACGGGTCTTGACGGCACGTTCGCCGCCGTGCCCAGCGTCATCGAGACCCTGGCCGCCCTGGCGGCCGCCGGGACGCTCTACGGGGCGCTGAGCGCGGGCGCCGCCGCGGCGACGCTGCTGCCGGTCGTGGCCCTGCCGGCGTTCGCGCCCCTGCTGATCGCCGGGGAGAGGTCCTTCGTCGCCGCGCTGCACGGCGGGGCGCTGTGGGAGTGGTGGGTGATCGTCAGCGTCGCGCTGGTCGCCTACCTGGCGGTGGGCGTTCTGCTTTACGGTGTCTTGGAGGAATCGTGATGAAGGCACTCGTCAACCGCCTGCTGGGCCCCGTCACGCTCGCGTCGTTGGCCCTCACGGCCTGGCTCGGCCTCGACGTGACCCCGCCCGACAAGGTCCAGGGAAACCTGGCGCGCCTGGTCTACGTTCACCCGGCCGTCGCCTGGGTCGCGCTGTACCTGTCCTTCGGCACCGCCGCGATCGCCAGCGCCCTCTACCTGTGGCCCCGCACGCGCTCGGTCGTGATGGACCGCGTCGCGCACTGCGCCATGGAGGTCAGCGTCGTCTTCGTCGCGCTCACCTTGATCACCGGGTCGATCTGGGGCCGGCCCACGTGGGGCGTGTGGTGGGTCTGGGACGCGCGGCTCACCTCCACGGCCGTGCTGGGCGTGCTCGCGCTGGGCTACCTCGCCCTGCGCCGCGCGATCGACGACACCACCGTGCGCGCGCGCCGGGGCGCGGTCTACGTCCTGCTGGCGGCGATCAACGTGCCGATCGTGCACTTCTCGGTCCAGTGGTGGAAGACCCTGCACCAGAACGCCACCGTGTTCACGTCGAACCGGACGCTGCTCATCCACGGGATCATGGCCTGGACCCTGCTGATCAGCTTCGTCGCGTTCTCGCTCGCCTTCGCGTGGCTGCTGCGGGCGCGCTACCGCCTCGAGGTCGCGCGCGAGCGCGGCGTCGACGACGTGGTCGAGCGCGCGATCGACGAGCGCCGTCGTGAGGGGGCGTTCTGATGGGCTACGTCGCCGCGGGGTACGCGTTCGCCCTCGGGGGACTGGCGCTCTACGCGCTCTCCATCTGGTGGCGGGGTCGACGTGACCCGCGCTGAGGCGCCGCTGGAGCTCACGCCGGTCGACGCCCCCGCCCGGCCGCGCCGCCGCCGCCGGCGCGTGATCGGCGTCGGCGTCGTGCTCGTGGCGTGCGTCGCGGTCCTGCTCGGCGCGGGACTGCTGCGCTCGCTCAACTACTTCGAGACCGTCGACCAGGCCCTCTCCCAGCGCGCGACGCTCGGCACCAAGGAGATCCGCCTCGAGGGCGTCGTCAAGCCACACACGATCAAACGCACGGCGACCGGCGCGGCCTTCGTGCTCACCGGGTCCGGTGACAGCTGGGTCACCGTCAACTGCGCCGGAACCCCGCCGCAGCTCTTCCAAGCCAACATCCCCGTCGTGGTCGTGGGCCACTTCTCCAGCGCGGCGTCGAACCTCTTCGTGGGCACCCAGATCCTCGTCAAGCACACGTCGAACTACATCGCCCAACACCCCGGCCGCGTGCGCGCGCCCAACGGGACGACCAGGTAGTGCTCACCTGGCTCGGGCGCGCGGCGCTCTACGTGGCCTTCGCCGGCGCGCTCGGCGGGGTGGTCGCCGAGATGGTGGCGCTCCGCACCGGGCGCCGGGCTCGGGCGCTGGTGTTCGCCGTGGTCGCGCTCGCGGGGATCCTGGCGGCGATCGGCGTCATGGAGTACGCGCTGGTCACGCACAACTTCTCGCTGGCCTACGTGGCCGAGAACAACGCGACCTTCACGCCGCTGCTGTACTCGATCACGGGCCTCTGGTCGGCGCTGGAGGGCTCACTGCTGCTCTGGGCCCTGCTGCTCGCCCTGGCCACCCTGGGCGTCATCCTCTACTACCGGCGCCAGGCGACGGACTCGGTCGTCGCCTGGGCCAGCGCCGTGCTGTTCTTCGTGGGCGCGTTCTTCACGTTCCTCATGGTCGGACCCGCCGACCCGTTCCTCGCGAGCGTGGGCCACGTCACCCAGGGTGCGGGACCCAACGCGCTGCTCCAGGACAACCCGCTCGTCGCGATGCACCCGCCGCTGCTCTACGCGGGGTTCGTGGGGTTCACCGTGCCCTTCGCGTTCGCCATCGCGATGCTCATCACCGGGCGCGTCCAGGACCGCTGGCCCCTCGAGCAGCGTCGCTGGACGGTGCTCGCGTGGGGGGCGCTGTCGGTGGGCATCGTGATGGGGGCGTGGTGGAGCTACCAGGTCCTGGGCTGGGGCGGCTTCTGGGGCTGGGACCCGGTCGAGAACGCCGCGCTGCTGCCGTGGCTGACCGCGACGGCCTACGTGCACTCGGTCATCGTCCAGGACCGCCGCGGCCTGTTCCGCGTGTGGAACCTCTCGCTGGCCGTCGTGACCTTCGCCCTGACCGTGCTGGGCACGTTCTTCACGCGCTCGGGGGTCCTCCAGAGCGTGCACGCGTTCTCCTCGTCGACCCTGGGCCCGTTGCTCATCGGCTTCTTCTTCGTGACCGTGGCCGGGGGGGTCGGGCTCATCGCGTGGCGCGGTGACCGACTGCGTGCCCCGGTGGGCGTGGACCGCGCGCTCTCTCGCGAGGGGCTCTTCGTGGTCAACAACGTGCTCTTCGTGGGCTTCGCCATCGTCGTGCTGCTCGGCACGGTGTTCCCCCTCCTCTACCAGGCGGTCAACGGCGGCCAGGTGACCGTCGGCACGCCCTACTTCGCGACCGTCGCGGCCCCCGTCGGCGTCGTGGCCCTGGGGCTGATGGCCCTCGCGCCGCTGGTGAGCTGGCGCAGCGCGGACCGCGAGGTCCTGTGGCGCCGGATCCGCGTGAGCGCGTGGTTCGCGGTGGCCCTCGTGGCCGTGCTGGTGGGCCTGGGCGTGCGGCGCTGGTCGGTGCTGGTCGCGTGCTTCCTCGCGGCGGCCGCCGCCGGGGCCGCGCTGCGGACCCTGCGCACGGTGTTCGTCGCCGCGGCGCGGCGCGGGTCGTGGCGCCAGGGCCTGCGCGCGCCGTCCACCGGGGGGATGATCGTGCACCTGGGCGTCGTGATCCTGGCCGTGGGCGTCGTGTGCTCGACGGCCTACGCGTCGCGCAGCGAGGTGGCCCTGGCGACCGGCCAGCAGACCGTCGTCGACGGCCAGTACCTGTCGTTCCACGGTTTGCGCACGGTGCGCGACTCGCTCGAGACCGCGACGCAGCTGCTGGTGACCGTGGACCACCACCGCCTCACCCCGGCCATCACGACCTTCAACGGGCGCAGCGGCCAGACCGTGGGCACCCCGGCCATCGACTCGAACCTCGAGCGCGACGTCTACGTCACCTTCGACGCGATCGGCGGCACGGGGTCCACGTCGGGGGCCCAGATCCGTAGCGGCCTGCCCGCCGGGTCGGTGCTCTTGGGCGTGACCGTCGAGCCGCTGCTGTCGTGGCTGTGGGTCGGGGGACTGGTCATCGGGCTGGGCGCCGCGGCGTCCTTCATCCGGCGCCGCCACGCCGACGAGGCCGCCCCGTGAGGCGCCGGGTGCGCGTGGCCGCCCTGTGCGCGCTGGCCCTCGTGGTCGCGCTGTCGCTCTTCCTGGCCACGCGCCACCCGGTGGGCGAGGCCACCAGCGCGCCCAGCCCGCTGCTCGGCCTGGGCGCCCCGGCGCTGGCCGGCACCGAGCTCGGCGGGGGGCACTTCAGTCTGGCCGGCGAGCGCGGCCGCGTCGTCGTGGTGAACTTCTGGGCGTCGTGGTGCGCGCCGTGCGCGGCCGAGGCCCCCGAGCTGTCCACGTTCGCCTGGCGCGAGCGCCACGCGCGTGTCACCCTGGTCGGCGTGGTCTTCAACGATTCGCTCGGCGCGGCGTCGGCCTTCGCGACCCACTACGGGTCGCTGTACCCGTCGATCGTCGACCCCGGCGGGGCCATCGCCAACCGCTACGGCGTCACGTCGCCGCCGACGACCTTCATCATCGACGCGCGCGGCCGGGTGGCCGCCACGCTGCTCGGACCGGTCAGCGCCGCCCAGCTGGCGCGCGCGGTGAGCGAGGTCTCGTGAGGGTCCTCGGGTCGTTCCGGCTGTGGGTCGTCGCCCTCGTCGCGGTCGTGGCGCTCGCGGTCGTCGCGGCGCCGCACGGCTCGTCGGCGGCGTCGCGGGTCGCCCACCTCGAGTCGCTCGTGCGATGCCCGAGCTGCGAGGACCTCTCGGTGGCCCAGAGCAACGCCACCACCGCGGTCGCGGTGCGCCACGACATCGTCGCGCGCGTCGCCGCCGGCGAGTCCGACACCGCGATCCTCACCTCCCTCGAGTCGACCTACGGCGCGTCGATCCTGCTGAGCCCGCCGACGTCGGGCCTCGGGACGCTGCTGTGGGCGGTCCCGGTCGCCCTGGTGATCCTCGCGGCGGGGGTGGGCGTGCGCCTGGCGAGGCGTCGGTGAGCCCCGACGCGCGCCAGTGGCGCGACGAGATCCTGCTGCGCGAGGCCTCCCTGGCCGACGCGCGCCGCGAGCGTGACGCCGGCGAGCTCAGCGCCGAGGAGTTCGACGCGATCGACCAGCGCGAGGAGCGCGCCCTGACGCGAGCGCGCGCCGCGCTCGAGGCCTTCGAGATGACCCAAGAGAGCCTCCCGGCCACGCGGCGCCGGCGCCGGAGCCTGCTGCTGGTGTCCTTCATCGCGTTCGTGGTGGCCCTCGTGATCCTTCTCGTGGCCACCTACACGCTGCGCCAGCCCGGCAACTCCGACACCGGCTCGATCTCGCTCAACCAGTCCCAGGAGGTGACCCGGCTGCTCGAGCAGGCCCAGACCGACATCGCCAACACCAACGACGCCGCCGCGCTGAGCGCCTACGAGCAGGTCCTGGGCCTGGACGCGACCAACGTCACCGCCCTGACCGAGGTGGGCTGGCTCGACTTCTCGGCCGGCGCGCACGTCCAGGACTCGGCGATGACCACCCTGGGAGTGAGCGACCTGCGCCAGGCCATCGACCTCGCGCCGTCGCTGGCGGCGCCGCGCCTCTACTACGCGATCGCCGCGGCCTCGACGCCGGGCAACCGCGCGCTGGCGATCAGCCAGTTCCGGGTCTTCCTGCGCCTGGACCCCTCGGCGGCCCAGATGGCGGTCGCCCAGCCGTACCTGGCCCGTTACCACCTGGGCTAGCCGCCCAGGCCCACGACCAGCGCCCCGGCGAGGGCGGCGAGCAGGAGCGCCGCGACGACGCCGCGGCGCGCCGCCAAGAGCCACACCAGCGCCCCCGCCAGCACCGCGACCTGCCAGGCGTGGGTCAGGGCCAGCCCGAGCGGCACCGCCGAGCCGGCGATCGCCCCCAGGGCGCACGGACCGGCCCCGGTGAGGAAGCCCCCGACGCGCTTGCTCGAGCGCACGGCGCTGAAGCGCCCCGCCCCTCCCAGGACGTAGGCGAAGGACGGCGCGAAGGCCACCGCCGCGCCGAGCAGCGCCCCGCCGAGGCCGGCCGCGGCGTAGCCGACGGAGGCGACGGTGAGCACGACCGGGCCGGGGGTGACCTGGCCGAGCGCGACGGCGGTGAGGAAGTGCGCGGCGCTCATCCAGTGGTAGGTCGTCACCGCGTCGTGCTGGATGAGGGGCACGATGACGAATCCTCCGCCGAAGGAGAGCGCCCCGACCTTGAAGGCGACCCAGGCCAGCGCGCCCGGTCCCGCGGCGGCCTTGAGCCCGAGCGCCCCGGCGAGCCCGTGCTCGGCGCGCCGCGGCGAGCGTGCCGCCAGCTCGATCAGCCCGCACCCCACGATGGCCACCACGAGGAACTCACCGGCGAGCGCCGCCATCGCGGCCCCGGCGACGACGTAGGCGGTCCAGCGCCACCGCGCGGCCCGGCCCGGCCCGGCGCGGTCCCGGCTCGGGCGCACGAGGTTGCGCGCCGCGTGCAGCGCCACCGCCGGCGTCCCGGCGCCCGCGCCCGCGGCCGCCCCCAGCACCGCGGCCGGCGCGCCGCGCGCGAACATCAGCGCCGAGAGCGCGACGATCATGACCAAGCCCGGGAGGATGAAGCAGAGACCCCCCACGAGCCCGCCGATGACGCCGCGCACGCGCCACGCGCAGTAGATGGCCATCTGCGTGGACGCGGGCCCGGGCAGGAGCTGGGTCGCGGCGACGGCGTCGGCGAACTCGCCCTCGTCGATCCACCCCCGGTCCTCGACGCAGAGGCGGTGCAGCAGGGAGATGTGCGTAGGCGGGCCCCCGAAGCCGATCACCCCGAGGCGCGTCCACTGCGCCGTCACGTCGCGCAGGCTCGCGCGCGGCGGCGTCGGCGCCACGCTCACGGGGCGAGGGGGCTAGGCGGTGACCCGGCAGGCGTCGTCGCCCAGGGCCCGCGAGGTGAGCGTCACCAGGGTGCGCTCGGCGCCGAGCCCCTCGAGGAGGCCGGCGATGAGGCCGCGGTCCAGGGCGCACAGGACGGGGTGGTGCGTCGCGACGGCGCCGAAGGGGCAGTTCTCCGAGACGACCGAGGACTGGGTGTCGGACTCCTCGAGTCGGGCCGCGAATCCGTGGGCCGTCAGCAGCCCGGCGATGGAGGTCATCGCGGCCTTGACGGTGCGCGTGGAGTCCGTGGGCGCCACCCCCGCGCCGAGGGCGCGCCCGTAGTCGAGCCCGACGTCGTGGGCGAGCTCCTCGGACTGGGTCGGACCGAGGCGCTCCAGGGCGCTCTCGAGCAGGGCGACGAGCAGCGCGTCACGGCGCATCGAGCCGTCGACCACCAGGCCCTCGTCGACCACGCGGTAGCCCTTGGCCGGGCGCCCGACCGTGGTCTTGCGCACGCTGTCGAAGGTGACGTAGCCGCCCTCGGTCAGGCGCTCTAAGTGGTGGCGCACGACGTTGGCGTGCACGTCGCAGTGCTGGGCCAACTCGGTCGCGGTGGCCCCCGGGTGCTCGCACAGGTAGAGGAAGATCTTGCGCCGGGTGTTGTCACCGAAGGAGTGGGCCAGGCTGGTGACCGTCGCCGTGAACCGCGCGGGGTCGAGCTCGTGGTCCAACGGCGTTGTCGACACGTCAAAAGTCTACGGCCGTCGGCGGGTCAACCGCGCCGGTAGCCTCGAAGGGCCGGAAGGAGTCCCTTGTCACAGACCCTGCGCGAGGCGCTAGGCGCCATCATCGAGCCCCAGGTGGGCCGACCCATCGGCGAGCTCGGATTCCTCGGCGAGGTGGACGAGGCGGGCTCGCGCGTCGAGCTCGTCCTGCCGGTGAGCGAATGGCCCCACCGCGGGTTCCTCGAGGACCAGGTCACCGCGCTCGCGCCGGGCGCGGCCGTGGTGGTGCGGGCGATGGACGAGGCCGAGCGACTCGCGCTGCGCAATCACCTGCGCGCCGAGATGACCAGCGACGCCGGAGGCGGCCACGGCCACGCCGACGCGTCGCCGCGGTTCCTGGACCGCACCTCCAAGACCCGGGTGCTGGGCATCTCCTCGGGCAAGGGCGGCGTCGGCAAGTCCACCGTCACGGTCAACCTGGCGATCGCCCTGGCCGCGGCGGGTCAGCGCGTGGGCCTGCTCGACGCCGACGTCTACGGATTCTCCGTCCCCAAGATGATGGGCGAGTCGACCGACCCCATCGTGCTCGGCGACGTCGTGATCCCCACGCTGATCCACGGCGTGCGCTGCGTGTCGATGGGCTACTTCGTGCCCGACGAGCAGCCGGTCATCTGGCGCGGACCGATGCTGCACAAGGCGATCGAGCAGCTGGTCACCGAGGCGTGGTGGGACGAGCCCGACTTCTTGCTGATCGACATGCCCCCGGGCACCGGCGACGTTGCGCTGACGCTCTCCGAGGTCGTGCCGCGCGTGGAGATGTACGTCGTCACCACGCCCCAGGCCGCGGCCCAGCGCGTCGCGCAGCGCTCGGCCTACGCCGCGCGCAAGCTCAAGCTCGCGGTGCGCGGGGTGATCGAGAACATGAGCTGGTTCGTCGGCGACCACGGCGAGCGCTACGAGATCTTCGGCGCGGGTGGCGGCGCGCAGCTGGCCCACGAGCTCGGCGTGGCGTTGCTCGCCCAGGTGCCCCTCGACCCTCGGGTGCGCGAGGGCGGCGACACCGGACACCCGTTGGTGGTGAGCGACCCCGACGCCGCGGCGTCCAAGGTCTTTTCCGAACTGGCCGCGACGGTGGTGGCCCAGGGCCCGTCGCGCGTGTATCGCCAGGAGTTGAAGATCCACTAGGCGCGACGGCTCCGCGGTGGCGCGACGCGCGACCGTACACTCGTCCCGGGAGGTCGTCGTGACCGTCGTGCCCGACATCGTCGAGTTCTTGCGGAGGTTCCCGCCCTTCGCCGAGCTCGAGCCCGACGCCGTCGACGCACTCGCCGCGGCCGTCGAGGTCGAGTTCTTCGCCGAGGGCGCGACCATCTTCTCCCAGGGCGCCGAGCCGGTGGAGCACCTGCGCGTCGTGCGCACCGGCGCGGTCGAGGTCGTCCACGACGGGCGGGTGCTCGACGTGATGGGGCCGGGCGAGATGTTCGGTCACGCGTCGATGCTCTCGGGGCTGCCGACGGGCTTCGCGGCGCGCGCGGCCGAGGACACCCTGGCCTACCGGATCCCCGAACAGGTGGCGGCGCGCGAGCTGGCGGGCGCACGCGGGTTGCGCCTCGTGACCCGCCTGCTCCTCGAGGACCGGCACCACCTGCGCTCGGCGCCGTCCGTGGACCCCGCCGCGGACCTCTTGCGTCAGCCAGTGGGCGCGGCGCTGCGCGCCGCCGCGGTCCTGTGCGCGCCCCAGACCAGCGTGCGCGACGCCGCGCGGATGATGACCGAGGCGGGGGTGACGGCCCTGGTGGTCGACCTGGGTGACGCCCTGGGCATCGTGACCGACTCGGACCTGCGCGAGCGCGTGGTGGCCGAGGGCCTCGCGGGAGACGTCCCGGTGTCACGGGTCATGACGACGCCGGCGTTCACCGTGGGCAGCGACCGGCCGGGCAGCGAGGTCCTACTCGACATGCTCGACCGGGGCGTGCGTCACTTCCCGGTCACGTCGGCCGCCGGCCGGGTGATCGGCGTCATCGAGGACCACGACCTGCTGGCGGTGGAGAGTCGCTCGTCCTTCGCCCTGCGCCGTGGGGTGGCCCGCGCGACGTCGGTCAACGAGCTGCGCGACGCCGCCGAGTCGCTGCGGACAACGGTCGCCTCGCTCACGCGCGGCGGCATGTCCGCGCTGGACGTGATGTCGGTCTTCTCCGTGGTGAGCGACGCCCTCACGCGCCGGGCGATTGACCTGCAGGTCGCGGCGCTCGGCCCCGCGCCGGCGCGGTTCGCCTGGCTGTCGTTGGGCAGCCAGGCCCGCCGCGAGGCCCTGCCCAGCTCGGACCTGGACAGCGCCCTGGTGTGGATGGACGGAGAGGCCGGCGACGACGTGATCCGCCGCTACCTCGCGGACCTCGCGACGCGCGTCACCGAGGCGATGGTCTCGTGCGGCTTCGCCCCCGACGATCACCGCGTCAGCGCGGCCGACCCCCTGTTCACGCGCTCCCTGGAGTCGTGGCGCGAGGAGGCCCGCCTGGTCATCGAGGACCCGACGCGTGAGAAGGCGCTGGTGATCGTCTCGGTGCTGGTGGACAGCCGACCGGTGTGGGGCGTCGAGACCGAGCCGCTCATCGCCGAGTTCTTCCGGAGCGCGCCCACGCGCCCGGTGCTGCTGCGCCTGCTGGCACGGTTCGCGCTGACCCACCGGCCGCCGTCGGGCTTCTCGCGGGGCCAGGTGGTCGACGCCACGGGCGTCAACCGCCCGCGCCTCGACCTCAAGGCGACCGCGATCGTGCCGATCGTGGACCTGGCGCGCTGGGCCGGCCTCTCGGCGGGGGTCACGTCGGCCTCGACGAGCGCGCGTCTCGCGGCCGCGCGCGAAGCGGGCGTCTTGAGCGTGGACGACGCGCGCAGCCTCCAGGACGCCTTCGAGCTGGCGAGCCAGCTGCGCCTCGACCACCAGGTGGCCCAGATCGAGGCCGCGGAGCCGCTCACCGACGAGGTGGACCCGGCGTCGCTGAGCCCGCTGGTGCGCGCCTACCTGAAGGACGCCTTCCGCGCCGTCGCCTCGGTGCAGGGACGCATCGCCAACGACATCGCCTGGGCGGGCTAGTGCGCCGCCCGCGCCTGCGGCGCTCGCCGGTCACCCCCGCGGCGTCGACCTACGCGAGCGCGCCGATCGACCGGGGCCGCACGCCCTGGCGCGTCGCGCGCTTCTGCGTCGTGGACCTGGAGCTGAGCGGGCTGGACCACCGCCGTGACGAGGTCATCTCCTTCGCCGCGGTGCCGGTGGACGCCGGGCGCGTCGTCGCCGGCGCCGCGGTCAGCGGCCTGTGCCGCCCGACGCGGCCCCTGCCGGAGCGCTCGGTCCTCGTGCACGGGCTGCGCACCCGGGACCTCGAGGACGCCCCCGAGCTCGACGAGGCGCTCCAGCCGCTGCTCGACGCCCTGGCGGGCCGAGTCCTCGTGGCCCACGAGTCCTGGGTCGAGCGCGCCTTCCTGACCAGGTCCTTCGACCGCCAGGGCGTGCGCTTCCGCGGCCCCGCGGTCGACACGTACCAGATGGCGCGGCTCCTGGCGCGCCAGCGCGGCGCGCCCAGCCCGCCGCGCGACCTCTCCGCGCTGGTGGGGTCGCTCGGCCTGCCGGCGCACCGGCCCCACGTCGCGCTGGGTGACGCGCTCACCACCGCGCAGCTCTTCGTCGCGCTGGCGACCTGGCTCGACGCCACGACGAGAGAGACCGTGTCCTCGCTCGCCAACGCGCGCCGTCGCGCGACCTTCGAGGTCGCGTGAGCCGCTTCGCGCCGCGCGCCGTGGTCTAGCGTCGGGGCGGACTGGGGGTCGACATGGAACTCAACGGCAGGACCGCCGTGATCACGGGAGGCGCGAGCGGGATCGGGTTGGCGACCGCCAAGCGCTTCGCCGCGGCCGGGGCCAACCTCGTGCTCGGCGACATCGAGCTGGGTCCCCTGGAGGAGGCCGTCGAGGCGCTGCGCGAGTCCGGCGCGGCCGTCGTGGGGCTGAGCTGTGACGTCGCGGTCGAAGGGGACGTCGTGGCGCTGCGCGACGCCGCGCTGGAGCACTTCGGCGCCGCGCACGTCGTGTTCAACAACGCCGGCGTCGGCGGGGGCGCCACGATCGGCACGCCCAAGGGCGTGTGGGACTGGGTGCTGGGCGTCAACCTGGACGGCGTCATCAACGGGATCAACGCCTTCGTGCCCTACTTCGTCGAGCGCGACGAGGGCCACGTGGTCTCCACCGCGTCGCTGGCGGGCCTCTTCGGCACGCCCTTCATGGGCCCCTACTGCGCCACCAAGTTCGCCGTCGTCGGGGTGTCCGAGTCGCTCTTCCACGAGCTCGCCGCGCGCGGCAGCCGCGTGGGGGTCTCGGTGCTGTGCCCGGGCTTCGTGCGCACGAGGATCCACGAGTCGGACCGCAACATCCCCAACGAGCTCAAGTCCTTCACCGACAACCCCGAGCTCGAGGTGTTCCGCGACGTCATCGCCAACGTCGTCAACGCCGGCATCGACCCCGACGTGGTCGCCCAGGCCGTCACGACCGCGGTGCGCGAGAACCAGTTCTGGATCCTTCCGCACCTGCGCTCGGCGATCAGCGTGACCAAGCAGCGCCTCGAGTGGATGCAGGGCGGACCACCGCCGACCTTCGACCCCCAGGGCGCGACGACGCCCTAGCGGTCGATCCCCGTCGGCAGGCGCTCGACCGGCCAGTCGAGCAGGGCGACCGCGCTGCGGCACGCGAACCGGTCGGTCATCCCGGCGACGTAGCCGACCGCGGCGTGCAGCGCGGCGCCCTCGTCGTCGGGCAGGCCCTCCGCGGCGACGTCGGGGATGAGCAGGGGGTGGCGCGCGAAATACTCGACGAGCGCGCCCAGCAGCGCGACCACCGACGCGGCCTGCTCCTGGGAGGGCCCGCGCATGTAGATCGCGCGGTAGTTGAACGACCGGAACTCGGCCAGAGCCTCGGCGTGCGCGGCGTCCATGCCGATGACGCCGCTGGCGCGCACGGTGGCCACGAGCGAGGTGATGAAGGCCCCGAGCTGGCTCCCGCGGGTCTCGCCGCAGCGTTCGGCGACGACGCGCGGCAGGTCGTCGGCGTCGACGATGCCCGCGGCCACGGCGTCCTCGAAGTCGTGACAGACGTAGGCGACGCGGTCGGCCCAGCTGACGACCTCGCCCTCGGGCGTGGCGGGCGCCGGGCGCGACCACGAGTGGTTGGCGACGCCGTCGAGGGTCTCGGCGCACAGGTTGAGCGGGGCCAACGAGACGCTCGCGCCCCACACGGCGTGGTCGAATCCGCCCTCGACGTAGGGGTCGAGGGCCTCCTCGCTGGCGTGGCCCCCGGGGCCGTGGCCGCAGTCGTGGCCGAGGGCTATCGCCTCGGTCAGGTCGACGTTGAGCCCGGTCGCGCGCGCGACGCCGGTGGCGACCTGGGCGACCTCCAGGGCGTGGGTGAGGCGGGTGCGCATGTGGTCGTCGGGGAAGATGAACACCTGGGTCTTGCCCGCCAGGCGCCGGAACGCGCTCGAGTGCAGGATCCGGTCGCGGTCGCGCTCGAAGCACGTCCGGTAGGGGTCGGGCTCCTCGTCGCGGGCGCGGTTCCCCGCGCCGGCGGCGCGCGTGGCTCCGGGCGCGAGGTGGGCGTCGAGGAGCTCCTCGCGCTCGGACCGCGTGCCCGCGACGTGGCTCGTGGGTCCGACGGGCGCGACCGACGCGCTCGAGTCGCGGTGGGCGACCACGACGTCGTCGGCGGCTCCGTCGTAGCCCTCCATCGTCGCCGCCCAGCGGCGGGCGCGCTCGGAGGCGGGTGGGGTCACGTCCTTCATTGTGCCCCAGAGTCCTAGCATGGGGTCGTCGTGAAGGGACGGGACAACGTCATGAACATTCGCATCGGGATCGTCCAGTCGATGAAGGAGCTCGACGTCGAGCTGGCCGACGACGCGGACCTCGACAAGGTCACCAGGGACGTCGAGCAGGCGCTGGGCGGCGACACCGTGCTGTGGCTGACCGACAAGCGCGGGCGCCGCGTGGGCGTGCCCGCGTCGCGCGTCGCCTTCGTCGAGTTCGCCAGCCCCTCGGGCGAGCGGGTCGTCGGCTTCGGCGCCTCCTAGGCGCGTGCTCGACTACCACCTGCACCTCTGGCCCCACGAGGAGTCCTCGGTCTGGTACCGCCTGGACCAGATCGCCGCGTACTGCGACGCCGCCGCGGCCGAGGGCGTCACCGAGCTGGCGCTGACCGAGCACGCCAACCGCTTCGCCGACGTGCTGGACCTCTACGGCAAGTTCTGGGAGCGGTCCGCCCACGAGGGGACCAGCGCCCTGATGGCCGACTACTTCGACTTCACCGCGCGCAACTCGCTCGAGGAGTACGTCACCCTGGCGAAGCTGGCCCAGGACGAGGGCCTGCCGGTCAAGATCGGCCTCGAGGTCGACTACGTGCGCGACCGGATGGACGTGGTCGGCGAGTACTACCGCCAGTTCCCCTTCGACGTGCTCATCGGATCGGTCCACTGGCTCGGCACCTGGACCTTCGACGACGTCGACGTGCCCGCCCAGATGGACGAGTGGACCGTTCGCGACGTCGACCAGGTCTGGGCCGACTACACGATCGCCTTCGAGGAGCTGGCCGCGGCGGACGCCGTGGACGTGATGGCCCACCCCGACCTGGTCAAGGTCAACGGCAACTGGCCCACGCGCCGTGAGGACTTCTGGGACCTCATGGCGCACGCCGCGTCGGCGGCGGACGTGTCGGTGGAGTGCTCCTCGGCCGGCTGGTTCAAGCCGGTGGGCGAGCAGTACCCGTCGGAGGGCCTCATCGAGCGCCTGGCGGCCCGCGGGGTGACCTTCACCACCGCCAGCGACGCGCACGAGCTCGCGCGCGTCTCGGCGCGCGCGGGCGACCTGGCCGGCCTGCTCGAGGCGAGCGGGGTGCGCGAGCTGGCCTCCTACACGCGCCGCCAGCGGGTGATGGTGCCGCTAAGGACGCCCTAGTGGCGACCCTCGCCGAGCTGGCGACGCTCTACACCGACCTCTCGGACCCGGCCGTCGATCACCTCCTCGGGCTCACCGCGTCGTGGTCGCTCCTCGCCGACCTGTCCTTCTCCGACATGCTCCTGTTCGCCCCCACCGTGGGTCCGACCGGGCGTGACGAGCTGCTGGTGGTGCTCGGCCAGGTGCGCCCGAACAACCGCGCGACCGCGATCAACGACGACCTGGTGGGGTCGGTGCACGACGCGCAGGACTGGCCCCTCGTGTGGCGGTCCCTCGCCGGGGGCGAACGCGAGTCGGGCGAGGCGCGCGTGGCCGGGGTCGAGGACCCGCTGGCGCTGATGTGCGTTCCAGTGCGCTTCGACGGCCGCGTCGTCGCGGTGCTCGCGCGGCTCCAGGGGCCGCTGCGCGGCCCCGCCTCGCTCTACGAGAAGGCCTACCTGTCGATCTTCGAGCGCATGTGCGCGATGGTGAGCGACGCCACGTTCCCGTTCCGCGAGGACGGCGTCGCCGGCCCGGGCGTGCCGCGCGTCGGCGACGGGATCATCCTCATCGACGGCGCCGGCCGGGTCGAGTTCGCGACGCCCAACGCGACCAACGCCCTGCACCGCCTGGGGGTCTACTCGCCGACCGAGGGACGCACGCTGCACGACCTGGGGCTGCGCGTGCGCGTGGTGGAGAGGTCCCTGGAGTACGCGCTGCCCGCGATGGAGGAGATCGACGTCGGCCACGACGTGGCCATCTTGTTCCACTGCGTTCCGCTGCTGGATCGCGACCGGGTGACCGGGGTCGTGGTGCTGGTGCGCGACGTGTCCGACCTGCGCCAGCTCAACCGCGTGGTGTTGAACAAGGAGGCGGCGGTGCGCGAGGTGCACCACCGGGTCAAGAACAACCTCCAGACGATCTCCTCGCTGCTGCGCCTCCAGGCGCGCCGCAGCGGGGAGGAGGAGACGCGCGTCGCGCTGCTGGAGGCCGAGCGCCGAGTGCGCTCGATCGCGGTGGTCCACGAGGTCCTCTCGCGCGAGCCGGGCGAGGAGGTCGTCTTCGACGAGATCGTGCGCTCGCTGGTCCTCATGGTCGAGGACACGGTGCTCGCCCTTCACCCGGTGGAGATCGTCGTCAACGGCGAGCTCGGGGTCCTCTCGACCGACCTGGCGACGCCCCTCGCCGTCGCGCTGGCCGAGCTGCTGACCAACGCGGTCGAGCACGCGTTCACCGAGTTCGAGGGCGGCGACGAACAGGTCGGCGTGGTGACGATGAGCCTCTCGCACCACGACGACGAGGCGCTCATCGAGATCCGCGACAACGGGCGCGGGCTGGGCGACGAGTTCTCCCTCGAGGTCCCCACCAGCCTGGGGCTGTCGATCGTGCGCGACCTCATCCGGGCGCAGCTTCACGGGTCGATACTGATGACCACGGTGCCCGAGTCCGACGGCGGCGGCACGCTGGTGCGCGTCGTAGTGCCGACCGGAGGTCGGCCCTGAGGGGCCTAGCTGGCGGCCTGGCGACGACGCGCGGCCAGCCACTGCTTGCGCAGCTTGCGGCGCTCGTCCTCGGTCGTCCCGCCCCAGACGCCCGACTCCTGGTTGGTCGCCAGGGCGAACTCCAGGCATGCCTTCTGCGCGTCGCAGTTGATGCACACGCGCTTGGCCGACTCGATCTGGTCGGTCGCCATGCCGGTCGTGCCGATGGGGAAGAAGAGGTCCGGCTCGGTGTCGCGGCAGGCGGCCTGGGAGCGCCAATCGGCGTCATCCCACGCGTGGGTACGGTTCCAAATCAAAGACACGGCGTGATCCTTTTCTGACTGATCGCCGCGAGGGCCGGGGGGGCGTCGGCGGCTATGGACCGATAATACCGGGTATTTCCGGTAATTTCAAGGGATACCGCGTAGTAACTCGGTCGCGGGACCTGGCAGAATCGCTGGCGTGGCCACGATCTTCGCCCACCGGGGTCTGCACGACTCGCAGCGCGAGAACACCGTCGACGCCTTCCTGGCCGCGCGTGCCGCCGGTGCCGACGGCGTCGAGCTGGACGTACGGCGCTGCCGGGGCGGCGAGCTGGTGGTCCACCACGACCCGTCGATCGCCGGGCGGGCCCTCGCCGACACGCCCTACGCCGAGCTCGACGACTACGTGCCCACCCTGGCCGGGGCGCTCGGGGCCTGCGCCGGGATGGTCGTCAACGTTGAGATCAAGAACTCGCCCGCCGACGGGGCCTACTACGACGCCACGGGGGACTTCGCGCGCCAGGTCGTCGACTTCTTGCACCTGGCCTCGTGGGCGCAGTCCTGCCAGGTCTCGTGCTTCGACCTGGCGACCTGCCGGGCCGTGCGCGCGGTGGACCCGGCGATCTACGTCGGGTGGCTCCTGGCGCCCGGCGAGGACGTCGCCGCGCGCCTCGAGGCCGCCGTCGGCGCCGGCCTCAACGCGCTGAACCCGCACTACACCGGCGTCGACGCGCGACTCGTCGCCGCGGCCCGCGAAGCGCGCGTCGAGCTGAACGTGTGGACCGTCAACCAGCCCGACGACGTGAAGAGGATGCTCGTGCTCGGCGTCGACGCGGTGATCACCGACGACCCCGTCGGCGCCCTCGCGCTGGCCGGTCGCCCCTCGGGGGGCCGTTCGCCGATGGCCTAGATTGGCCCCATGCACGTAGTCGTCTGCGCGAAGCAGATCCCCGACCCGGCGGCGCCCGCGTCGCTGGACCCCGACCACACCCTCAACCGCTCGGGCAAGCTCATCCTGGACGAGGCCGACACCTACGGCGTCGAGATGGCCCTGCAGCTGGTGGACTCCGCCGGCGGCGGCGAGGTGACCCTCGTGTCGATGTGCTCGGGCGACGACGTCGCCGGCCTGCGCAACGGCCTGGCGATGGGCGCGGCGCGAGCGGTTGTCGTGAGCGACGCCGCCCTTGGCGGCAGCGACGCCCTGGGCACGGCCAAGGTCCTGGCGGCCGCGATCGCGCGCCTGAGCCCGGACCTGGTGCTTGCGGCGACCGAGTCCTCCGACGGCTACACCGGCACCACCCCCGTCCAGGTGGCCGAGCTACTCGGCCTGCCCTCGATCACGTTCGCCAAGGCGGTGCGCGTGGACGGCTCGAGCGTCACGGTCGACCGCCAGACCGAGTCGGGATATGACGAGGTCACCGCGCCGCTGCCGGCGTTGGTGACCGTCACCGCCGGCGTCGTCGAGCCCCGCTACGCGTCCTTCAAGGGCATCATGGCCGCCAAGTCCAAGCCCGTGGAGGTGCTCAGCGTGGCCGACCTGGGCCTCGACGGCCAGGTCGGCTGGCCCGGCGCGCGCCAGGAGATCACGTCGGTGGTGGCCGCCGAGGCGCGCGCGGCCGGAGAGAAGCACGTCGACGAGGGTGACGGCGCGCAGCGCATCGTCGACTTCCTCGACTCGGTCAAGGTCCTCTAGGAGCGTCATGTCACTGTCTTCGATCTGGGTGGTCGCCGAGCCGGGCGACGGACAACTCACCACGACGTCACTCGAACTGCTCAGCGCGGCGCGCGCCCTGGCCCCGTCGGTCAGCGCGGTGACGTGGGGTGACGGCGCCTCCCACGCCGACCAGGCGGGCGAGTACGGCGCGACAACCCTCTATGACGTCGGTCCCCTCGACGGCGCGCTGCCCGGGGTGCCCGTCGCCGCGGCGATCGCCGCGCTCGTCGCCGACGGCGCACCCGACGTCATCCTCGTGCCCTCGAGCTACGACGGGCGCGACATCGCCGGTCGCCTCTCGGCGCGCCTGGACCGGCCGGTTCTCACCAACGTGACCGGGCTGCGAGACGAGGACGCGCTGACGACCGAGCACGCCGTCTTCGGCGGCACCCAGACCGTCAGCGCGCGCTTCACCGGCGCGGGGCCGGGGATCGTCGTGGTGCGCGCGAAGTCCTTCGCGGCCGAGTCCGCCGCCGGCGCGCCCGCCGCCGTCGCCGCCGCGCCGCCCGGCGACGTCGGCTCGACCGGAACCGCCCGGATCGCCCAGAGCCACGTCGAGGCGCGCACGGGGCCCAAGCTCGAGGACGCCGCCGTCGTCGTGTCGGGGGGCCGAGGGCTGGGTGAGGCGTCGCGCTACGCGCTTATCGAGGAGGTCGCCGGCCTCTTGCACGGCGCGGCCGGGGCGAGCCGCGCCATCGTCGACGCCGGGTGGGTCCCCTACTCGCACCAGGTCGGACAGACGGGCAAGACGGTCAAGCCGACCGTCTACCTCGCCTTCGGGATCTCGGGCGCCACCCAGCACATGGTGGGCATGAAGGGCTCGAAGAACATCGTCGCGATCAACAAGGATCCCGAGGCGCCGATCTTCCAGATCGCCGACCTGGGCATCGTCGGCGACGTCACCAAGGTCCTGCCGGCCCTGATCGAGGCGCTCAAGGCCCGCTCGTAGCGAGACGGCGTCGGCGACGGGGCTTCCTTAGGCTGGTGGCACCGTGACGCTGAGCCCTCCGCCCTCGTGGCCCGCCCGCCGGTGGTGGACCCTCGGCGTGCTGTGTCTCGTCCAGCTGATGGTGGCGTTGGACGCCACGGTGATCAGCATCGCCCTGCCGTGGGCCCAGCGCGACCTCGCCTTCTCCACGGGTGACCGCCAGTGGCTGATCACCTCCTACGTCCTCGCGTTCGGGTCGCTGCTGCTCCTCGGCGGGCGGCTGTGCGACCTGTGGGGACGCCGGCCCGTATTGCTGCTGGGCCTCGTCGGCTTCGCGGGGGCCAGCGTCCTGGGCGGTCACGCGCACGCGTTCCGCGCTCTGGTGACCGCGCGCGCCCTCCAGGGCGTCTTCGCCGCGCTCATGGCGCCGGCGGCGCTCGCGGTCGTGACGACGACCTTCGAGGACCCCCGCGAGCGCGCGAGGTCCTTCGCGCTGTTCGGCGCGGTGGGCGGTTCGGGCGCGGCCGTCGGTCTGATCCTGGGCGGGGCGCTGACCCAGTGGGCGACGTGGCGGTGGTGCCTCTACGTCAACGTCGTGCTGGCCGCGCTGGCCGCGCTCGGGGTGGTCACGCTCGTGGACGCGTCGCGCGGCGAGCGTCGGGCGCGCCTGGACGTCCTGGGCACGGTGCTGGGCAGCGCCGGCCTCTTCTTCGTCGTCTTCGGCTTCGCGCGCGCGGTCAACGAGAGCTGGGGCGACGAGTCGACCTGGGGGAGCCTCGCCCTGGGGGTCGCCGCGCTCGGGCTGTTCGTCGTGCGCGAGGGCCGAGCCGCCCACCCGTTGCTGCCGATGCGCCTGCTCCTGCAGCGCACGCGCGGGGGATCGCAGATCGCCCTCTTCGTCACCAGCCTCGGCGTCTTCTCGCTGTCGCTGTTCCTCGCCTACTACCTGCAGAACACGTTGGACTACTCGCCCCTGCGCACCGGGGTCTACTTCCTGCCCCTCGTGGTCGCGCTCGGGGTCTCCACGACGATGGCGAGCGCACGCCTGCTCGCCCGGACGGGCCCGCGCCCCCTCGTGCCCGTCGGCATGATCCTCGCGATGCTGGGCATGATCCTCTTCACCAAGCTGACCCCCCAGGCCGACTACCTGGGCAACGTGCTGCCCGGCCTGGTCGTGACCGGACTGGGCCTCGGCCTCATCCTCGCGCCGGCGACGGCCAGCGCGACGGCGGGGATCGCCCGCGGCGACGCCGGGGCCGCCGCGGCGCTCGTCAACACCACCCAGCAGGTCGGCGCCTCGGTGGGCACGGCCCTGCTCAACACGATCGCGGTGAGCGTGACCGCGCGCAACTTCGCCGCGCAGCACGTCTTTCGCCTCGACGGGCTCACGCTGGCCACGCTGCACGGTTACGCGGTCGCGTTCTGGTGGGCCGCGGGGTTCTTCGGCGTCGGCGCGATCGCGACGTTCGTCCTGCTCGAGTCGGGCGTGCCCGAGTTCGAGGGCGACCTCGTGCCGCTGCACTGACGGGCCCGGACGCCCTAGGCGGGCGCGCCGAACATGAGCCCGAGCGGGTACGGCGGGTCCGACCCCGTGTCGCCGGCCACGACGGGGTAGACCGTGACCGGCCCGCACCAGTCGAAGCCCCCGGCGTGCACGGGCTCGACGAGGAGTCTCGCGCGACTGCCCGTCATCCACGCGTACATGACGGTCGAGGCGATGCAGCGCGACGAGCGCCCGCTGGCCATCTCGTGCGGTTCGTCGGTGCCGAAGATCCAGAACGACGCGATCGCCCCGCCCGGCGACAGGGTGACCGTGGGCGGCGCACGGTTCATGGCCACGCCGGCGATGTCGGTGTAGTGCCGGCCGTGCTGCTCGGACACCGCGAGGGGCACGGCCGCCTTCTTCGACGCGACGAAGCCGTAGTTGCCGCTGAAGGAGACGTTCGCGTATCCGTGGAGCGTGCAGGCGTGCGCCCCGGTGTCCGCGACCCAGAAGAGCTGGCCGACGGTGCCCGCGGCGACCGTAGTGCCGTAGGCGACCACGCTCAGCGCTGACGTCGCGCACGCGGCGGGCGTCGTCGCGCCCGCGTCCGGCGTCGACGAGGTGGCGACGCCGGTGAGCGACACCAGCACCAGGAGGACGACCGGGACGCGGCGCACGAACCAGTGTGACACGAGACCCGCGGTTCGCCGGCGCTACCGTGACGCGATGGCCACGTTTGACGACGTCGTGCGACTCTGCGCGCACCTGCCCGACGTGAGCGTCTCGACCTCGTTCGGGACCCCGGCGCTCAAGGTGCGCGGCAAGGGCTTCTGCCGGCTCTGGGGCGAGCGCGACCGCAGCAGGGCCGACGTCGGCGACGACGAGGTCCTCGTGGTCTACTGCGACCTCGACGAGAAGGAGTTCCTGCTCGCCGAGAGCGACGGGTCGGTCTTCAGCGCCCCGCACTACGACGGGCACGGCTCGGTGCTCGTCCTGCTCGACGACGTGGACGAGACGCTGCTGGCGAACCTGCTCCTGGACAGCTACCTCCTCAAGGCGCCCCCGGCGATCCGCCGACTCTTCCCCGACGCGTCCTAGCGCACGCGCCAGAGGGCGAAGCCGTCGTAGCCCTTGGCGCCGACGGTCTGGATGGCCGTGCCCTCGACGCGCGAGTCGGCCGCGGCCACGCTGATCAGCGTGCGCACGCCGACGACGTTCGCGTCGGTGCTCTTCGCGTCGGCGACGGCCCCCGAGCGCACGACGTTGTCGACCACGATCAGGGACCCGGGGTGCGAGAGCTCGAGCGCGTGCGCGAAGTACTCCGGGTTGCTCTGCTTGTCGGCGTCGATGAAGAAGAAGTCGAACGGCTCGGTGCCCGCGGCGACGAGCTCGGCGAGCGACGCGCGGGCGTCGCCGACGCGCACCTCGGCCACCGCGTCGAGCCCGGCGTTCGCCAGGTTCGCCACCGCGACGCGGGCGTGGGCCTTCTCCAGCTCCAGGCTGACGAGGCGCCCGTCCGCGCCGAGGGCGCGCGCGAGCCAGATCGTGCTGTAGCCGCCCAGCGTGCCGACCTCGAGGATCCGTCGAGCGCCCACGGACTTGGCCAGCAGCTGGAGCAGGCGGCCCTGGGTCGGCGTGATCTGGATGTCGGGCAGCCCCGCCTCGCGACTGGTCGCCAGCGCGTGGCGCAGCGCGTCGTCGTCGGGGGCCAGCAGCGACGCGAAGTACCCGTCGACCGCCTCCCACGTCTCTTCGCTCACTGTCTCCTCCTTGTCCGGGCCACTCGGGCGACCACCCGGGTCTAGCGCACCGGCGGGCCTAGACGAGCGGCCACGGGTACGGCGGCCAGTCGCGGTCCTCGTCGGGCGTGGGGTACTCGCTCGAGGCCACGAGGGCCCGCGCGCGCGAGCGCGCGCTCGCCACCTCGTGGGGGTTGAGCCAGGCCGCCAGGCAGGCGCCGTCGCCGCGGGCGAATCCCTCGAGGCGCTCGAGCAGGTCGGGCGCCACCTCGAGGCCGGCGTACTCCCAGACCACCGTGCGCAGCTTGTCCTGCTCGTGGAAGCAGAGGCCGTTGTCGATCGCCCAGCAGCGCTCGCCGTCGTAGAGCACGTGGCCGGACTTGCGGTCGGCGTTGTTGGCCACCACGTCGAAGGCCGCCAGGCCCGCGAACCAGTCGGCGAACTCCTCGCGGTCGCGCAGGGTGAAGTAGTGGTCCTCCCCGTTGTCGCCGACCCACAGCTGCAAGGACCCGGGCCCCAGGGGCAGGTCGTCGCGACCCACGGTGGTCGGCACGAGGTCGGTGCCCAGCGCCACGTCGAGCGCGTAGGCCGCGACCTCGCGGCGCCACAGCCCGTCGGGGAAGTCCCACAGGGGCCGTTCGCCCACCTCGGACTTGTAGCAGGCGTTGGCGCTCAACCCGTCGAGCGACACCTCGACGAAGAGGGCCTGGTTGGACGACCCGAGCACGCGTCCGATGACCTCCACCTCGCCGAGGGCCAGGAGTCGCCGCTCGTCGTCGCGATCCACGGCTAGCGGATCGGCGGCCGGTGGCCGTTGGTCCTGGGGCAGTCGTGGCCCTGGGGGTCGAGGGGCCCCCCGCACAGCGGGCACAGCGGCCGGCCGGCCTCGACCAGCCGGGTGACGGCGATGGCGAGCGCCCCGGCCCACTCCGCGCTCAGGGTCAACTCGAGCTCGTCCTCCTCGTCCACCGAGTCGATCGTCACCTCGACCGACTGGTCGGCCTCGTTCAGGGCGACGGTGATGTCCCCGGCGACGAAGTCGGGCTCGTACTCGGGCTCCAGGCTCAGGTCCGCGGGCAGGTGCCCGGGCCGACCGAGGTCGTCGAGCACGCGCGCCAGCCACTCGACGAGGGCGATCAGCTGGACCTTCTCGCACTTGACGATAACGAGGCGCCGGCCCTGGCGCGCCTGGAGCAGGAACAGGCGCTGGCCGACCTCGCCCAGGGTGCCGACCATCACCCGGTCGGGTTCGTCGAAGCGGTAGTTCACGAGGGGCTGAGCTCGCCCAGCGAGCCCGTGGAGTTGACGCACAGCACGACCGGCGTCGAATCGGTCATGACGATCGCGCTGACCGACGCCGTGGACACGACCGTGCGCTGGAAGAGGTCAAGGGGCACGCCCTGCGCGTAGGTGACCGCGGCCTTGATCGGGTCGGCGTGGCTGACGACGACCACGGTGCGGTTGCGGTGACGGCGCGCGAGGCGCTCGAGCGTCGACCACACGCGCAGCTGCATCTCGGCGAAGGACTCGCCCTCGGGGAATCGGAACGTGCTCGGGCTGTGCTGGACGGCGCGCCACTCGACCCGGCGGCGCAGCTGGGTCAGTCGCTTGCCCGTCCAGTCGCCGAAGTCGCACTCGAGCAGCCCGCGCTCGACCACCGCGCGCAGGCGCAGGGCCTTGGCGATCGGGGCCGCGGTCTCACGCGCCCGCTCCAGGGGCGAGACGTACAGGGCGCTCGGGCGCGCCGCGAGCTCGCCGAGCCGCGCCGCGACGGCCTCGGCCTGGGCGCGACCGCGATCGGACAGGTGCAGGCCGGGGGCGCGGCCGGGCAGGACCTTTCCCGTGGTCTCCGTGGCGCCGTGGCGCACCAGGAGAACCGTCGTGAAGGTGGGGGAGGCCGCCACGAATCGACTCTACCGGCGGGTCAGGAGGAGGCCAGGGGGAGGCGCCGGGGTCCGGGCACCGCGTCCTCGGGCCAGCGCTTGCGCGACACCCGCGCGAGGCGGTGCAGCAACGCGACCGCCCCCGGGTCGTCGTCGCCCGGGCGCGTCTCGATGACGCCGTGGGCGACGAGGGCGCTCATGAGCTCGCGCCCGAGGTCGGTGCGCACGATGACCAGCGTCCAGTCGCCGAAGGCCCCGATGCCCCCGGTGGAGATGTCGGCGTGCTCGGCCGCGAAGTCCGGGCACTGCTGGCAGCCCTCGCGGGTGTAGGCGTGGGCCTCCTTGAGGGGTATCTCGTGGTAGCCGCCGTCTCGGGTCCACAGCTGGAAGACGCCCTTGATGTTCATCTTGACGATGTCGGCGCGCTTGATCGAGTACTTCGCCTCGAAGAGGTCCTCGAAGATCGAGTCGTCGAAGGTCTTGGAGCACAGCAGGCCGATCGTCAGGCTGAGACGGCGCGCGACCTTGCCGGCCTTGCGCACCTGCATCGCGCCCGGGGCCGAGGCCATGCACCCCATCCCGACCACGGCGATGCGCTCGGCGCCGCCCTCGACCGCGTCGTGGTATCCGAGGAGGTTCGCCGAGTACGTGTAGCGGGACTTGGCCGTCTCGATGACGTCGGCGCGGGTGCGCGCGACGCGCGGCACGGCGCGCCACGTCGATCCGTCGCCCTCGAGCCCGCTCACCAGCGCCGCGTCCACGACGTCGTTCTCGAGCGCGTAGACGAGCAGCGCCGTGACGAACCCGCCGTCCTGGCCGTTCTCGACGAACTCGGGGTCGCTCGCGCGCGCCAGCAGGACGTCGCCGATGCCGTAGACCTCGTCGTCGGTGCGCTCGCGCGCGAAGCGGTGGGTGTCGATCTCGCTCTCCCAGTTGCGAAACCGCGGGCAGGCGCGCGTGCACATCGTGCAGCCCTTCACGCCGTGCGTGCAGTCGTCGCGCGAGCCGTCCTTGTCGATGTGCCACGGGCGGTAGACGCCGTCGTCGGACTCGTAGTCGAGCACGTCGTACGGGCAGGCGATCACGCACGCGGCGCACCCGGTGCACAGTCCGGAGGTGACGACCTCGCTGAAGAGTTCACGCCACTGGGGCTTGTCGACCACGCATAGACCTTAGTGAGGCACCCCGCGCCGATCGCCGGGCGGTACGCTGCGCCCCGTGCCCGAAGCCCTCGAGATCGAGTCGTACCGCGTGCTGGCCCTTCGCGTCGTCGGGGCGACGGTGACGCGGGGCTTCGCCGACGCCTACGCCGCCAAGAAGCTGGTGAACCCCGCGTCGTGGGCGCGCGCGGTCAAGGGGCGCCGGGTCACCGGCGTCGCGCGGCGCGGCAAGCTCCTGATCCTCGAGACCGACGGCGTGACCCTGGGCGTGCGCTTCGGCATGACCGGGGTGCTGCTGATCGACGACGCCGCGGGCATCGACGGCCTCTTCTACGGCCCGCACGCCTTCCGCGCCGAATGGATCCGCGGGGGTTTGGACTTCGCCGACGGACGGCGCCTGCTGCTGCACGACCCGCGGCGCCTCGCGCGCTTCGAGGTCGAGCCCCACCTCGACGAGCTCGGGCCCGACGCCCTCTCGCTGACCCGCGCGCAGTTCAACGCCGTCCTCTCTGTCACGCGCGGCGAGGGGCCGGCGGTCAAGGCCCGCCTCCTCGACCAGGGGGCCGTCGCCGGGGTCGGCAACCTCCTGGCCGACGAGATCCTCTTTCGCGCGGGCGTCGACCCGCGCACGCCCGTGGGGCGCCTCGACGCCGGCCAGCGGACCAGCCTCTACCGCGCGTTCGGCGCGACGATGCGCACGTTGGGTCGCCGGGGCGGCTCGCACACCGGCGACCACATGGAAGCGCGCTTCCCCGGGGGGATGTGCCCGCGCGACGGCGCCGTGATGCTCACGGCGACCATTGGCGGGCGCACGACCTACTGGTGCAGCCTCCACCAGCGCTAGGGCGTCGGACCGCCCCGGCGCGGTGGGCAAGAATGGTCCGATGCAGTCCTTCGTCCAGCACTACGGCTACCTGGGCCTCTTCGTCGCGTCGGTCCTCTCCTCGGCGTGCATCCCGGTGCCCTCGGAGATCTTCTACGGGTTCGCGGGGGCGCTGTGCACCACCGCGCTCGCGGCCCACGCGAGGTTCTCGATGCTCGACGTCATCCTCATCGGCACGCTGGGCTCGCTCGTGGGCGCGGTCATCGCCTACGAGGTGGGCCGCAGCGCCGGGCGCACGATCGTGGACCGCTGGGGCAAGTGGATCCTGCTGACGCACAAGGACCTGGACGCCGCCGAGCGATGGTTCGCCCGGTACGGCTCGGCGTCGGTGCTCGTCGGGCGCGTGATCCCCGTCGTGCGCAGCTTCATCTCGGTGCCCGCGGGGATGGCCGAGATGAACCGCGTCCGCTTCATCACGCTGACCACGATCGGGTCCGCCGCGTGGGTGGCGCTCCTGGCGGGCCTCGGCTACGCCGCCGGATCGAACTGGAAGCACGTGAGCCACGACTTCCACGTGGCCCAGTACCCGATCATCGCGCTCATCGTGGTGGTGCTCGCCCTCGGCCTGTGGCACCGCGTGCGCACGGTGCGGCGCCACAACGCCGCCTAGGCCTCCAGGGCGGCGCGCACCTTGGCGGCGTGGCCGTCGGCGCGCACGTTGTACCACGCGTGCTCGACCTTGCCGGTCGGCCCGATGACGAAGGTCGAGCGGATCACGCCGGCGACGCGTCTTCCGTACATCACCTTGTCGCCCCACGCGCCGTAACGCTCCATCACGGCCTTGGTGGGGTCGCTCAGCAGGTCGAAGCCCAAGGAGTACTTGGCCGCGAACGCGACGTGCGAGGCGGTGTCGTCGGGCGAGACGCCGATCACGTGCGCGCCGAGGCCGGCCAGCGGTGCGAGCACGTCGTTGAACTGGCACGCCTCCTTGGTGCACCCCGGCGTGTCGTCGGCCGGGTAGAAGTACACGATGACGCGCTGGCCCTTGAAGTCGGCCAGCGAGACCTTGTCACCGCGCTGGTTCTTCAGCGTGAAGGCGGGTGCCTTTGATCCCACGGTGAGTCGCACCTCGGACCTCCTTCGCCGGTGGGGGCTGGTTCGCCACATAGACTAGGTACAGCTCGAGGACTGAGCGTGGGCCCAGACGAACGAACGGTTACGGGTCCGACCGAGAAACGACCGTAGTTCCGTGAAAACAGATGCCCAAGGTCCGGTGACGTCACCGGACACCTACGCCACCAACAAGACCTTCGCCGACCTCGGCGTGCGCTCCGAGCTGTGTGACGAGCTCGCCCGCCAGGGGATCACGACCGCCTTCCCGATCCAGGCCATGACCATCCAGGACGCCCTCGACGGGCGCGACGTGTGCGGAAAGGCCAAGACCGGCTCGGGCAAGACCCTCGGCTTCGGCCTCCCGATGCTCCAGCGTCTCGCCGGGTCCCCGGCCGCGTCCGCGGGCCAGCGGCCCGCGCGTCCGCGCGGCCTGGTCCTGGTGCCCACCCGCGAGCTCGCCGTCCAGGTCCACGACGTGTTAAAGCCGCTCGGGGCGGCGCTCGGGCTGCGCGTCAACTCGGTCTACGGCGGCGCGGACATCGAGCGCCAGGTGCGGAGCCTGCAGAAGGGCAGCGACCTGGTCATCGCGACACCGGGGCGGCTGATCGACCTGGGCGACCGCGGCGAGGTGAGCGTGGCCGACCTGGACGTCCTCGTCCTCGACGAGGCCGACCGCATGGCCGACATGGGCTTCATGCCCCAGGTCGAGTGGGTCCTGCGGCGCATCGCGGACCGACCCCACCAGACCCTGCTGTTCTCGGCGACGCTCGACGGCGCGATCGACCGCCTCGTCAAGCGCTACCTGAGCGACCCGGTCTTCCACGAGGTCGCCAGCGACACCCAGACGGTGTCGGCGATGGTGCACCACTTCCTCAACGTCCACCAGATGGACCGCGTCAAGGTGGCCGCCACGATCTGCCGCTCGTTCGACAAGACCCTCGTGTTCTGCCGCACCAAGCGCGGCGCGGACCGCCTCGTCGAGCAGCTCCAGAAGGAGGGCGTCCAGGCCGCCGCGATCCACGGCGACCTGCGCCAGAGCCAGCGCGAGAAGGCGCTGGCGGACTTCATGGGCGACCGCCTGTCGGTGCTCGTGGCCACCGACGTCGCGGCGCGCGGCCTGCACATCGACGGGGTGGACTGCGTGATGCACTTCGACCCGCCCGAGGACCAGAAGGCCTACCTGCACCGCTCGGGACGCACCGCGCGCGCGGGGTCCACCGGCGTCGTCGTCTCGCTGCTGCTGTGGAACCAGATCGTCGAGGCCGACGTCACGATGAAGCGTCTCGGGCTCAAGCGCCCCATCGTGGAAGTATTTTCAAATGACCCTCGGTTGACCACCCTGGCGACCTGGGAGCCGACGAAGGAGGACTCGGTCCTGTGAGCAAGAAGAACTCGCTGCCCGTCTTCAGGCACGACGGCTCGATCAAGCGCGCCCTGGTGGTCGTGGCGCACCCCGACGACGTGGACTTCGGCTCGGCCGGGACGGTCGCGTACCTGACGAAGAAGGACGTCCACGTCGCGTACTGCCTCGTGACCTCGGGCGACGCCGGGGGCGACGACTCCACCCACACCCGAGAGGAGCGCACCGCCATGCGCGAGACCGAGCAGCGCGCCGCCGCGGCCGAGGTCGGCGTCAGCGACCTGACGTTCCTGCGCTGGCCCGACGGCCAGGTCGAGCCGACGCTGCTGCTGCGCCGCGAGATCGCCCGGGTGATCCGCTCCTTCAAGCCCGACCTGGTCATCACCCAGAGCCCCGAGCGCAACTACCTGCGCATCCGCGCGAGCCACCCGGACCACCTGGCCACCGGGGAGGCGACGCTGCGCGCGGTCTACCCCGACGCGCGCAACCCCCACGCGTTCCCCGAGCTGCTGCGCGAGGGCTTCGAGCCGCACACCGTGTCCACGGTCTGGCTGGGCGGCGTGTCGCCGACGATGGTCGTCGACATCACCAAGACCTTCAAGAACAAGATCGCCGCGCTGCGCCAGCACGAGAGCCAGGTCGGCGACGGCGCGGACGTGGCCAAGTTCGTTCGCCAGTGGTCGCGCACCACGGCCAAGGCCGCGGGCATGGGCAAGGCCCGGCTCGCCGAGGGGTTCCGCGTCATCTCCACCTCCTAGGGCGACACCCTCCCGCCCTAGGGTTGGCCCATGAGCCACGGCTCGAAGCACTCACCGGCGCGCGTCAAGGTCTCCGAGCGCGTCGCGCCGCGCGGGCTCGGCCAGCTCATGGTCGGGCTCACCCGCCAGAACCTGAGCGGCGAGGTCCTGGCGGGCATCACGCTGCTGGCGATCGCGATCCCCGAGCAGCTGGCGACCTCCCAGCTCGCCGACGTGCCGGCCTTCACCGCGCTGATCGCCTTCATCGTCGCGGGGGCGACCTTCCTGATCCTGGGCTCGAACCCGATCCTGTCGGTGGGGGCCGACTCGACCATCGCTCCGCTGTTCTCCGTGGCCCTCCTGCGCCTGGCCGCCCCGGCGTCGGCGCCCTACCTGTCACTGCTGGCGGCGACGGCGCTCGTGACCGGCGTGCTGGTCGCGGCGGTGGGCCTGCTGCGCCTCGGGTGGCTCGCGGACTTCCTGTCGCTGCCGATCGTGGGTGGATTCATGGCGGGCATCGGGGTGATCATCGTCGTGCACCAGATGCCCAAGGTGCTCGGCATCGACGTCGGGCGGCGAGTCCGTGGTGTCGCGCCTCGACTGGATCGCCCACCACCTGAGCCACGTCAGCGCGTGGTCGGTCGCGCTGGCCGCGGGCACGCTGATCGTGATGGTGGTCGGCGAGAGGATAAACCCGCGCTGGCCCACCGCGCTCGTCGCGGTGCTGGGCGCGACGGCGCTCGCCACGGGCCTGTCGTTGTCGCGCCACGGCGTCCAGCTCCTCGGCACGGTCTCGGTCGGCCTGCCCGGGTGGCGCCTGAGCACGCTGTCGGCGCACGCGTGGGGGGTCGTCGCGACGACCTCGCTGACGCTGCTCGTCGTGATCATCTCCCAGAGCGCGGCGACCGCTCGCTCCTCGGCGGACGAGTTCGGCCTCGCCGACGCCGTGGACCGCGACTTCCTGGGCGTGGGTGTCGCCAACATCGTCGCCGGGCTCGCCGGCGCCTTCCCGGTCAACGCCAGCCCCGCGCGCACGACCGTCGCCGGACTGGCCGGCGGGCGGACCAAGATGGTCGGCCTGGTCGCCGTCGCCGGCGCGGTGGCGCTCTCGCCGCTGGCCACCTACGCCCGCGACATCCCCCTGGCCGTGCTCGCCGGCGTGCTGATCTTCGTGGCGGCGCGGCTGTTCAAGGTCCCCCAGCTCGAGGCGATCTGGAGGACGAGCCGCGTCGAGTTCCTGCTGGCGGCCGTCAGCTGCCTCGGCGTCGTCTTCCTCGGGGTGGAGATCGGGCTCGCCATCGCGGTGGGGCTGTCGATCCTCGCCCAGACCTGGCGCTCGTCGCGCCCGCGCATGATCGCGCTGGGCCGCCGCAAGGGCACGACGAGTTGGGAGCCGATCGAACTGGAGTCAGTCGAGCGGGTGGACCACGTGCTCGCGGTGTTCTTCGACGAGTCCCTCTACTTCGCCAACGCCGGCGCGTTCCGCCGCGAGGTCCACGAGCGGCTCAAGGAGAACCCCGACACCCGCCACGTCGTGATCGACGCGGTGGCCATCGCGGCGTGCGACTACACCGGGCTGGCGACGCTGGCCCAGGTCGTGGCCGACCTCAACAGCGACGACGTGAGCGTCTCGGTCGCCCGGGCCAACGACGCGGTGAAGCACGAGATCGGTCACTTCGCGAACAAGGCGCTGCGCCACGTGCACTTCTTCGACTCGGTGGACGCCGCGGCGAACCACGAGCGGGGAAAGGACGACTAGCGGGCGAGCTGGCGCAGGACGAAGTTGAGCACGCCGCCGTGGCGGTAGTACTCGGCCTCGGTGGGTGTGTCGATGCGCAGCCGCACGCTGAAGCGCTCGACCTCACCCTCGGCGTCGGTGGCGGTGACGTGCACGTGCGGCACCGTCTCGCCGCGGTTCAGCGCGTCGAGCCCCTCTATGTCGAAGGTCTCGGTGCCGTCCAGGCCATAGGTGACCGCCGACTCGCCGGGCATGTACTGCAGCGGCAGCACGCCCATCCCCACGAGGTTCGAGCGGTGGATCCGCTCGAAGCTCTCGGCGAGGACCGCGCGCACCCCCAGGAGCTTGACGCCCTTGGCCGCCCAGTCGCGGCTCGAGCCGCTGCCGTACTCCTTGCCGCCCAGCACGATCAGCGGCGTGCCCTCGGCGGCGTAGGCCATCGCCGCGTCGAATATCGACATCTCGGTGCCCTCGGGCAGCTTGAGCGTGACCCCGCCCTCGGTGCCCGGCGCCAGCTGGTTGCGCAGGCGCACGTTGGCGAGGGTCCCGCGCATCATGATCTCGTGGTTGCCGCGCCGCGCGCCGTAGCTGTTGAAGTCCTGGCGCTCGACGCCGCCGTCGGTCAGGTACAGGCCCGCGGGGACGTTGGGCCGGATGGACCCGGCCGGCGAGATGTGGTCGGTCGTGATCGAGTCGCCCAGCAGGGCCAGCACCCGCGCCCCGGCGACGTCCTCGACGCGGCCCGGCTCCATCGTCAGGCCGTCGAAGTACGGCGGGAGCTTGACGTAGGTCGAGCGCTCGTCCCAGTCGTAGGTGACCGCCGACGTCGCCGGGATCGCCGCCCAGCGCTCGTCGCCGTCGAAGACCGCGCCGTAGCGCGTCGAGAACATGTCGGGGGTCACCGAGGAGCGCACCGCGTCGGCGACCTCGGCGTCGGTGGGCCAGATGTCCTTTAGGAACACCGGCTCGCCGTTCGCGCCCGTGCCGAGCGGCTGGTTCGTCAGGTCCACGTCGATGGTGCCGGCCAGGGCGTAGGCGACCACCAGCGGCGGGCTCGCCAGGAAGTTCTGCTTGACGTCGGGGTGGATGCGGCCCTCGAAGTTGCGGTTGCCCGAGAGGACCGACACCACCGAGAGGTCGTGCTCGTTGGTCGCCTCGGACACGCCGTCGAGCAGCGGGCCCGAGTTGCCGATGCACGTCGTGCAGCCGTACCCGGCGAGGTAGAAGCCGAGCTTCTCGAGGGGTGCGACGAGTCCGGCGCGGTCCAGGTAGTCCATGACGACTCGGCTCCCGGGGGCCAGCGTGGTCTTGACCCAGGGCGCCACGCCCAGGCCGAGCTCGACGGCGCGGCGCGCCACGAGGCCCGCCGCGACGAGGACCGCGGGGTTGGACGTGTTGGTGCACGACGTGATGGCCGCCACGACCACCGCGCCGTCGCGCAGGTGGCGCGCGGCGTCCACGCCCTCGACCTCGATCGGATCGCGACCCAGCGCGCTGCGAAAGGCGCGGTGCGCCCCGGCGAGCGATACGCGGTCCTGGGGTCGCTTGGGCCCGGCGAGGCTCGGCTCGACGGTGTCCAGGTCCAGCTCGGCGTACTCGGAGTACACCGGCTCGGCGTTGCCGGCCTCATGCCAGACACCCTGGGCCTTCGCGTAGGTCTCCACGAGGGCGAGCTGGGATGCGGGGCGGCCGGTGAACGCGAGGTAGTCGATGGTGACCTGGTCGATGGGGAAGAGCGTGCAGGTCGCGCCGTACTCGGGCGACATGTTGCCGATGGTCGCTCGGGTCTCGAGCGACAGCGAGGCGACGCCGGGGCCGTACGCCTCGACGAACTTGCCCACGACGCCGTGGTCGCGCAGCAGCTCGGTGATCGTGAGCACGACGTCGGTCGCCGTCACGCCCTCGCGGGTCGCCCCGGTGAGGCGCAGCCCGACGACGGGAGGGATCAGCATCGACGTCGGCTGGCCGAGCATCCCGGCCTCCGCCTCGATGCCGCCGACGCCCCAGGCAAGCACCCCGAGGCCGTTGACCATGGTCGTGTGCGAGTCGGTGCCCACGGCGGTGTCGAAGAAGGCCTCGCCGTCGTGGTCGAAGACCACCCGAGCGAGGTACTCCAGGTTCACCTGGTGGCAGATCCCCATGCCCGGGGGGACGACGCGGAACCGCTCGAAGGAGCCCTGGGCCCACTTGAGGAACGTGTAGCGCTCGATGTTGCGCTGGTACTCCACGTCGACGTTCTCCTCGAAGCTGGCCGGCGTGCCGGAGTACTCGGCGATCACCGAGTGGTCGATCACGAGCTCGACCGGGACCAGGGGGTTGATCCGCGCCGGGTCCCCGCCCAGGGCGATGATCGCGTCGCGCATCGCCGCGAGGTCCACGACCGCGGGCACGCCGGTGAAGTCCTGCATCAGGACCCGCTCGGGCGTGTAGGAGATCTCGCGCGCGGCGTCGCCCGCGGCCTCGCCGTGGCGCGTGGGCGTCTCGGCCCAGCGCGCAAGTGCCTCTATGTCGGCGGCCGTGACGTGGACCCCGTTCTCGCGGCGCAGCAGGTTCTCCAGCAGGACCTTGATCCCGTACGGGAGACGGTCGACCCCCAGGGCGACGAGGGCGTCGGACTTGAGTGAGAAGTAGGTGAGGGAGCGCCCGTCGACGTCGAGGGTCGCTCGCGCGTCGAAGGAATCGAGTGAGGGGGAGGTCATGGTCCCATTCTGCCGCCTCGGACGCGAGGGCGCACCGGGGCGCGCCGCGCCCGTCATGCGAGACTGTTCACGTGACGTCCACCTACGACACCCTGCTCGCGCGACTCCGCGCCGCGTTCGACACGCTCGTCGAGGGCGCCGACCCGGTGCTGCGCCACTCCGAGCGCGGCGACTACCAGGCCAACGGGGTCATGGCGCTGGCCAAGACGCTGGGTCGCGCCCCTCGCGACGTCGCCGCCGAGGTCGCGGCGAGCCTGGACCTGGCCGGCCTGGCCGAGGTCGAGGTCGCCGGCCCCGGGTTCCTCAACCTCACCCTGACCACCGAGTTCCTCGACGCCCAGCTGCGCTCGCTGCTCGACGACCCGCGCCTGGGCGCGGGCGTGGTGGAGGACGCGCTGACGGTCGTGATCGACTACTCCTCGCCCAACATGGCCAAGGAGCTGCACGTCGGGAACCTGCGTTCGACCGTCATCGGCGACGCGCTGGCCCGCCTGTACCGCTTCGCCGGCCACCGCGTCGTGGCGCGCAACCACGTCGGCGACTGGGGCACGCCCTTCGGGATGCTGATCGAGCACCTGGTGGACGTGGGGGAGGCCGAGGCCCTGGCGTCGCTGTCCATCGGCGACCTCGACGCCTTCTATCGCGACGCGCGGGCCAAATTCGACGCCGACGCGGGGTTCCGTGAGAGGAGCCGGTCCCGGGTGGTCGAGCTGCAGGCGGGCGACCCCGAGACCCGGCGCCTGTGGCGCGTGCTCGCGGACCGGTCGATTGCCTACCTCGGCGACGTCTACGCGGACCTCGACGTGACGCTGTCGCGCGACGACCTGGCCGGCGAGTCCTCCTACAACGAGGGCCTCGGCGACGTCGTCGCCGAGCTCGACGCCCAGGGCCTGCTCGTCGACAGCGGCGGCGCGCTGTGCGTCTTCCCGCCGGGCTTCACCAACCGCGACGGCGAGCCCCTGCCGCTCATCGTGCAAAAGAGCGATGAGGGCTACGGCTACGCCGCGACCGACCTCGCGGCCCTGCGCGACCGCGTCGAGCGTCTCGGCGGCGACGTCCTGCTCTACGTGGTGGGGACACCTCAGGCCCAGCACTTCGAGATGGTCTTCGCCGTGGCGCGCATGGCCGGGTGGCTGCCGGCGACGGTGACCTGCGAGCACGTGTCCTTCGGCAACGTGCTCGGCCCCGACCACAAGATGTTCAAGACCCGCAGCGGCGAGACGGTCAAGCTGGCCGCGCTGCTGGCCGAGGCGACCGAGCGCGCCCGCGCGGGGCTCGACGAGCGTCCGAGCGACCTCGGCGACGTCGAGCGCGACGTCCTCGCGGCCCAGATCGCGCGCGCGGCGATCAAGTACGCGGACCTGTCCACCGAGCGCCAGCGCGACTACGTCTTCGACCTGGACCGGATGCTCGCGTTCGAGGGCGACACCGGCCCGTACCTGCAGTACGCGCACGCCCGCGTGCGCTCGATCTTCCGGCGCCTCGGAGAGCCGTGGGGCGCGGACGCCTCCTTCGCGCTCGCGCACCCCAACGAGCGCGACCTCGCCCTGGGCCTGCTGGCGCTGCCCGAGGCGGTGGCCGGCGCGCTGGCGAGCAACCAGCCCCACCGGCTCTGCACCTACCTGTTCGACCTGGCCCAGCGCTTCACCGCGTTCTACGAGGCCTGCCCGGTGCTGTCGGCGCAGGGGTCCCTGCGCGACGAGCGCCTGGGGCTGTGCGACCTGACGGCGCGCTCGCTGGCCCTCGGGTTATCGCTGCTCGGCATCGACGCGCCCGAGCAGATGTAGCCCCGGGGGCCCTCCCCGGGCTCGGTAGAGTACGCCTCAGGCGAGCCAAAGGGGTGTCCATGCAGGTGCGGGCGGCAGTCATAACGGAGAGGAACGGACCGTTCCTCACCGAGACCATCGAGATCGACGAGCCCCACGCCCACGAGGTCAAGGTCAAGATGGCCTACGCGGGGATGTGCTACTCCGACGAGAGCCTGCGCAACGGCGGCGTCGACCTGCCCGCCGAGCTGCTCCAGGCGATCTCGGGCCGTGACTCGATATTCCCGACGATCGCCGGGCACGAGGGGTCGGGCGTCGTCGAGTCGGTGGGCGAGGGCGTCACCGGCCTCGCGCCGGGGGACCACGTCGCGGTGTCCTTCATCCCGTCGTGCGGCCAGTGCCAGTTCTGCCTCTCGGGGCGCCAGTACATCTGTGACATGGGGGCCACGATCGTCGCCGGCCCGATGATTGCCGACGGGACGTGGCGTCACCGCATGGGCGACACCAACCTCAACCGCATGTGCCAGATCGGCGCGTTCGCCGAGTACGTCGTGGCCCACGAGGCGTCGTTGATCAAGATCGACCCGTGGCTCGACCTGCGCGCGGCCGCGCTGATCTCGTGCGGGATCGCGACCGGCTACGGGTCCGCGGTGAACCGTGGCACCGTGCGCGCCGGTGACGTCGTCGCGGTCATCGGCTGCGGCGGGGTCGGCTCGGGGGCGCTGCTCGGCGCGGCCCACGCCGGCGCGCGCGCGATCGTCGCCGTCGACACCGATCCGTCCAAGGTCGAGCGCGCGCTCAAGCACGGCGCGACGCACGGCTGCGCGTCCGCGCTCGACGCCGCGTTCAACGTCCTGCCCGAGCTCACCTGGGGTAAGAACTGCGACGTGGTGATCATCACGGTCAACCACCTGACCCCCGAGGTCCTCGAGGAGGCCCGGTCGATCACCGCCAAGGGCGGCGTGATCGTCCTGACGTCGCTGGCCCCGGCGAGCCTCACCCAGGTCAACGTCAACGTCCAGCTCCTGGCCATGATGAACCAGGAGATCCGCGGCACGGTCTTCGGCTCCCAGAACCCGCGACTCCAGGTGCCGCACCTGCTGCGCCTGCACCACGAGGGCCAGCTCAACGTCGACGACCTGGTAACGCACGAGTACACGATCGACGAGGTCGAGACGGGCTACAAGGACCTCAAGTCAGGTGCCAACATCCGCGGCGTCATCAAGTTTTGAGGACCCGGCGCGCAGCGCGTCGCGCCACGAGACCGACGACGGCGTGACCGTCGGGATGAGGTTGCGAAGCGTGCGGGAGCGCCACGAGCCCTGGGCGACGCCCGCCGCGTAGGCGAGGTCGTCGGCCAGCGCGATCGGCACGTCGAGCGCGCGCGCCCGCGCGCCGCGGAAGCGCCAGGCCGTGCCCACGGCGAGGACGAGCAGCGCCCGGCGCCGCAGCCGCGGGTGCAGCGCCGCCGCCCACAGCAGGGGTCCGTAGGTCCGGGTGAGCGCTCGCGCCAGCGGGCCGCCGGCGCGGGCGACGTTGCGCGCGATCAGCGCGTTGGCGACGCCGCGCGGGTCATCGGTCGAGCCGCGGAGCCGTCGCTCCAGCGAATTGCGCACCGCCACCACCGCTCGCCCGGACAGCCACGGCGCGCCCACTAGGAGCGCCGACCACGCGGTCAGCGTCCACCGGTCGCTGCGCACCGGGGACATCCTCACGCCGTGGCGCAGCGCGAGCTCCCCCGACGATCGGCCGTAGTTGACCCGCTGGCGCCACCACGCGGCCCACGTCGGGCGTGCCGGGTGCGTCACCGCGACGTCGCTGAGGTACCGCACGAGCCAGCCGTCATCGATCAGGCGCCAGACGAAGTCGACGTCCTCGCCGGCAGACATGGTCTCGTCGAAGCCGGTGCCCGCGGCGCCCGCGGCGCACCATCAGGCAGGCGCTCGGGACGTAGGGCACGGGACCGAGCGGGTGAACGAGGCCGCCGCGGCCACCGAGGTCGAGTGCCCCGAAGGACCGTTCGAAGCGGTCGCGCGCGCTCTCCCCGGCCGCGCCGACGACCCGTGGGGCGGCGGCGCCGACCATCGGGTCGACCAGGGCGCCGCGCAGGCGGGTTGCCGTCGCCGTGGCGTCATCGATGATGACGTCGACGTCGACGAACCAGACGAACTCGCGCGTCGTCGCGCGAATCCCGGTGTTGCGCGCGGCGCCCGCGCCCCGGCTCGCGTCGTGGCGGAGTAGGCGCGCGCCGTGGGCCGCGCAGACCGCCGCGACGGCGTCGGGGTCCGCCGAGCCGTCGTCGACGACGACGACCGCAAGGCCGCCGAGGCGCCCTAACAGCGAAGCGAGGCATCGCGCGGCGTCGCGCACGGGCACCACGACCTCGACGTCGTCGACGTCGGGGGGGAGGGGGTAGGCGGGCACGAGGAGACCCTGGTTGACGAGGGTCCTCGCGAGGCGCTCCTCGCCCGCTCGGACGGCGTCGCCGCGTCGCCAGCGCTCGAGCACGGCGCGC
Organism: uncultured Actinomycetota bacterium; assembly: GCA_963805595.1. GTDB lineage: Bacteria > Actinomycetota > Acidimicrobiia > Acidimicrobiales > RAAP-2 > RAAP-2. The sequence goes on from CAWDUM010000001.1 coordinate 242,945, forward strand.
GTCGGGCCGGGGACCCGCAGGAGGCGCCAGGGCGAGCCGCCCCCGACGAGGTCGTCGCCGTAGAACTGGGCCGAGGGGTCCAGGATGACCGGCGTCGACGCGGGAACCGGGGCGCTCAAGGCGGACGGCGCGGACACACCGCAGTCTGGCACCGGGTGAACGAGGCGGGTGGCCGGACGGGCCAGAATGGGGAGGTCAAGGAGGCTCCGTGTCGAATCAGGCGGTGATCGAGGAAGAGACCGAGGAGCCAGCCGACGTCGAGGAGCTCTTGGTCGAAGAGGTGTCCATCGACGGGCTCTGCGGCGTCTACTGAGCCGTGACCCAGCAGGCGGCCGGTGCGTTCGACCCGACGATCGCGTGGCGACTGAGCCCTGACGCGTCGCTGCGCCCCGAGGCGTTCGGCGCCCTCGCCTACAACCACGTCAACCGGCGACTCGTCTTCTTGAAGTCGTCCGGCCTGGCCGCGCTGGTGGGCCGACTCGGCGACTTCGCCAGCGCCGACGCGGCGCTCGACGAGCTCGTCGACGCGGAGTCGCGCGAGCGCTACGTCGTCGCGCTGGGCTCGCTCGCGGACTCCGGGGTCATCCGTGTCGGTTGAGAGCCCGCTGCGCGACCGCTTCGAGCACGGCCTGGCCGCGCCGATCTGCCTCACCTGGGAGCTGACCTACGCGTGCAACCTGGCCTGCGTGCACTGCCTGTCGTCGTCGGGGCGCCGCGACCCGCGCGAGCTCTCCACCGCCGAGGCCCTCGGCCTGATCGACGAGGTCGCGGACATGCAGGTCTTCTACGTCAACATCGGGGGCGGCGAGCCCACGATCCGGCGCGACTTCTACGACATCATCGAACACTGCGTCGAACGTCGGGTGGGCGTCAAGTTCTCGACCAACGGGACGCGCATCGACGCGCGAGCCGCGCGGCGCCTCGCCGCGATGGACTACCTGGACGTGCAGGTGTCCCTCGACGGCGCGGACCCGGCCACCAACGACGCGGTGCGCGGCGACGGTAGCTACGCCGCGGCGAGGCGAGCCATGGACGAGCTGGCGGCGGCGGGCTTCGGGGCCTTCAAGGTCTCGGTCGTCGTGACCCGCCAGAACGTGGGCCAGCTCGACGACCTGGCCGCGCTCGCCGAGCGCTACGGCGCCCAGCTGCGCCTGACACGGCTGCGCCCTTCGGGGCGCGGCGCGGACGTGTGGGCGCAGATGCACCCGACGCGGGCCCAGAGTCGCGACCTCTACCACTGGCTCCGGGCCCGCCCGGAGGTCTTGACCGGTGACTCCTTCTTCCACCTCTCGGCTCTCGGCGACCCGTTGGAGGGCCTCAACCTCTGCGGCGCCGGACGCGTCGTGTGCCTGATCGACCCGGTCGGCGACGTCTACGCGTGCCCGTTCGTCATCCATCAGGAGTTCCTCGCGGGCAACGTCAGGACCGCCGGGTTCGCGGCCGTGTGGCGTGACAGCGAGCTCTTCGCCGGGCTGCGTGAGCCGGGCAGCGCGGGTGCGTGCGCGTCGTGCGGCTCCTTCGACTCGTGCCGCGGCGGGTGCATGGCGGCCAAGTTCTTCACGGGCCTGGAGCTCGACGACCCCGACCCCGAGTGCGTGTTCGGCCACGGCGAGACCGCGCTGGCACGCCGAGCCGCCGTCGTGCCCGCTCCCGCGACGGACCACTCACGACGCGTCCGCGTCACCCTGAGTCCTCGATAGGCGCACCGGGCCCTCGGGTAGTGTCGGCTCGAGTCGGAGGGTGGCGGTGGCGAATTCGTGGTTCGAGTCGGTGGCCGAGGCCCAGCGCCGGGCCGAGCGACGGCTGCCGCGCTCGGTCTACCAGGCACTCATGGCCGGCACCGAGCGCGGCGCGACGATGGACGACAACGTCGCGGCGTTCGCGGAGCTCGGTTTCGCCCCGCACGTCGCCGACCTGGCCGCCGTGCGCGACCTGGCCACGACCTTCATGGGACAGGACCTCGCCGTGCCGGTCGTGATCTCGCCCACGGGCGTGCAGGCCGTGCACCCGCAGGGTGAGCTGCCCGTGGCGCGCGCGGCGAAGAGCCGGGGCGTCGCGATGGGACTGTCCAGCTTCGCCAGCCGGGCCGTCGAGGACGTGACCGCGACCGGCGCCACGGTGTTCTTCCAGGTCTATTGGTGCGGGAGCCGCGACGACATGACGGCGCGCCTCGCGCGAGCCCGGGCCGCCGGCGCGCGCGGGGTCATCCTGACCCTGGACTGGTCCTTCGCCCACGGCCGCGACTGGGGGAGCCCATGGATCCCCGAGCGCCTCAACCTCGCCGCGATGACCCGGCTGGCCCCCGAGGGCCTCTCGCGTCCCGCGTGGCTGTGGTCCTTCCTGAAATCCGGGCACCTGCCGACGCTGGAGGCTCCGAACATGGCGCGCCCCGGCGGCCCGGCGCCCACCTTCTTCCAGGCCTACGGCGAGTGGATGCAGACCGCGCCGCCGACGTGGGCCGACGTCGCCTGGCTGCGTGCCCAGTGGGAGGGCCCCTTCATGGTCAAGGGAGTGTGCCGCGTCGACGACGCGCGCCGGGTGGTCGACGCGGGCGCGAGCGCGCTGTCGGTGTCGAACCACGGGGGCAACAACCTCGACGGGACGCCCGCGACGATCCGCGTGCTCGCGGGCATCGCCGACGCCGTGGGCGGACAGGTCGAAGTCGCGCTCGACGGAGGGGTGCGCCGCGGCGGCGACGTCGCCAAGGCCCTCTCCCTGGGTGCGCGCGTCGTGATGGTCGGGCGCGCGTCGCTGTGGGGCCTCGCCGCCAACGGCCAGGCGGGGGTCGAGAACGTCCTCGACGTGCTGCGCTCGGGCCTCGACGCGACGATGCGCGCCCTGGGCCGTTCGCGCGTCGACGAGCTGTGCCGCGGCGACGTCGTCGTGCCGCCGGGCTTCTCTCGGGTGTTCGGGTCGTGAGCCGCGTCGCCATCGTCACGGGCGCGGCACGCGGGATCGGCGCGGCCACCGTGGACGCGCTCGTCACCGACGGGTACCGCGTCGTGGCCGTCGACCGCTGCCGCGACGTGCCCGAGGTCCCCTACGCCATGGCGGCGCCCGGCGACCTGGACGCCGTCGTGGCGCGTCACGGCGACGCCGTCCTGGGTCTCGTCGGCGACGTGCGCAGCGCCAGTGACATGGGTCTGGCCGTGGAGACCGCGACGCGCCACTTCGGGCGCCTCGACGCGGTGGTCGCCGCGGCCGGCGTCGTGGCGGGCGCGGGCCCACTCTGGGAGGTGACCGACGCGGCGTGGGACGCCGTGTGGTCGATCAACGTGCTGGGCACACGACGCCTCATCGAGGCCGCGGCGCCGGTGCTGATCGCCAACGGGCCCGACGAGAACGGCCGGGTGGTCGCCGTCGCCTCGGCCGCCGGGTCGCTCGGGCTGTTGCACCTGGCGGCCTACTCGGCGGCCAAGCACGCCGTGATCGGACTGATTCGCGGGGTGGCGATGGACCTGGCCGCATGGGGCGTCACCGCCAACACCGTGAGCCCTGGCTCGACGCGCACCCCGATCCTCGAGGCGTCCGCGCGCGTCTACGACCTGGCGAGCGGCGAGGCCTTCGCCGCCCAGCAGCCGATCGGGCGCCTCATCGAGCCCGCCGAGGTGGCCGCGGCGATCGCGTGGCTGTGCTCGCCCGCGGCGTCCGCGGTCACCGGGGCCGACGTGCGCGTCGACGGGGGCATGACGGTCTCGTAGCGGTCGTCCTGCGCTCGAGCGCCGTCGGTTCGCGCCGGGGATAGTCTCGGAGTCCGCCCCTGTCGAAAGGCCCCCGATTGAGTGACCGTCTCGTGCCCGGCCGGGTCGTCGTCTTGGGATGCGGGTCGGTCGCCCAGTGCGTCCTGCCGATGCTGCTGGACCACTTCGCGCTGGATCCGACGACGGTCACCGTGATCGAGAGCCGCGACAACGCCGAGCGCATCGCGTCGTCGATCGCGCGCGGCGTGTCCTACGAGCGCTTCGAGGTCACGCGCGACAACCTCGTCGCGACGCTCGACGCCCACCTGAGCGACGGGGACCTGCTCATCGACCTGGCGTGGAACATCGACCTCCTGGAGCTCCTGGGCTGGTGCCGGGACCACAACGTTCGCTACCTCAACACCAGCGTCGAGGTCTGGGACCCCTACGACGATCCCGCGAGCGCCACGCCCCAGGAGCGCACCCTCTACTGGCGCCACATGGCGCTGCGACGCCTGCTCGCGCGCTGGGGCGACAACGACGGCCCCTCGGCGGTGGTCGAGCACGGCGCCAACCCCGGGCTGGTGAGCCACTTCACCAAGCAGGCGCTGGTCGAGATCGCCGACGCCGTCGTGCGCGACGGGTTGCTGGGCGAGCGCCACGCCGAGATCGTCGCCGCGCGCGACGCCGGGGCCTTCAACGAGCTGGCGCGCCTGCTCGACGTGCGCGCGATCCACGTCGCTGAGCGCGACACGCAGGTCTCCTCGTCGCCCAAGCAGGTCGGCGAGTTCGTCAACACCTGGAGCGTCGACGGCTTCTACGAAGAGGGCGTCGCGCCGGCCGAGATGGGCTGGGGCACGCACGAGAAGGCGCTGCCGCCCCTGGGCCTGACCCACTCGGGCGAGGGCCCCCTCAACCAGATCTGTCTGGCCCAGATGGCCCACAAGACGATCGTTCACTCGTGCGTGCCGTCGGGGCCGATCGTGGGAATGGTCATCCGCCACGGCGAGGCGTTCACGATATGCGACCACCTCACGGTGTGGGACGGCGACGTCGCGGCCTACCGGCCCACCGTGCACTACGCCTACTGCCCGGCCGACGTCGCCTGGGCCAGCTTCGTCGAGCTCGAGGGCAACGGGTACGCCTACCCCGAGCGCCAGCGGATCTTGAACGACGAGATCACCTCAGGCCGCGACGAGCTCGGCGTGCTCGTCATGGGCCACCCCTACCGGTCGTGGTGGACCGGCATGCTGACCACGATCGAGGAGGCGCGCGCCGTCGCGCCCCATCAGAACGCCACCACGGTCCAGGTCGCCGCGTCGATCCTCGGCGCGGTGGATTGGATGCTGCGCGTCCCGCGCGGCGGCGTGCGGGTGCCCGACGAGCTGCCCTGGCGCGACGTCTTGGACGTGGCGCGACCCTACGTCGGCGCCACCTGGTCGGGGCCGATCGACTGGGACCCGGTGTCGACCCACGCCGACTGGTTCGACGCGTGGTCGGGGAGGCGCCTCGACCTCGACGACCCCTGGCAGTTCACCAACTTCTTGGCGTTCTAGGGCGCCGCGGGTCGGCGCGCGCCGCGGCGCCGCGACCGCATTGACCAGGGACGTTTCTCGTTCCGGCGCTACGATGGGGGCGAACACCGGATCATCCGACCCCTGGGGCGTGGACATGACGTACTTCTCTTTGGCACGGCTCCGCCGCTCGGCGACCGCCGTGGCGCTGCTGATCGCCCTCGCCGCGACCCTCAGCCCGTTGACGTCCGGGGCGTCGCCCTCCGCTCACGCCATGCCACCCAACAGCGCCTGGCGCCTGATCACCACCGAGGGTTCGAGCATGATGGGTCTCGCCGGCGACGCGAACGGGAACCTGCTCACGTACAACGACGGGAATCTTCTTCAGGAGATCCCGTCCAACCTTCTCACCCAGGCGATGGCCGGCACGCCGGTCCCGTCGTCGTCGGTCGTCACGCTGGACGACAACTCCGGGGCCGAAGCGGGCGAGTGGATCGCCGGGATCGTGCCGTTGAGCGACGGCTCCATCCTCTTTAACTCGGGCGCCCAGGACACCATCTGGAACCTAGGACCCTCTGACGTCGTGACGACCGTTCTCAACGGTGTCCCCCTCGACGCGCCATCGGGCATGGCCCTGGCCGCGGGCGGTTCCTCGATCTACGTGTCGAACCAGGCCAACGAAAGGGTCTACCGCATGGGCGTCGACGGGTCGAATCCCGTGGAGGTGGCCAACGGCTTGACCGACCCGCAGGCGCTGGCCGTAGATGCCCAGGGCGACCTGTTCATCGCCGACCTGGGAGGGGGAGTCTACGAAGAGACCGCCGCGGAGCTGGGCTCGGGTTCGCCCGCGTCACCCGGCAGCGGCCTGGTCACGATCGCGAACGGCGCGGGCACCTCCGGCGTCAACGGTTTGACGCTGGACGCCTACGGTGACCTCTTCTTCAGCACGTACGACAATTCGGACGGGCCGACCGTCGGCGAGGTCGCGCTGTCGACGATCGACGGCGGCGCCTTGCCGGCCACGACTCTCAACGGCGGCATCATCGACATCGCCGACACCACCAACACGCCCTTCGTCGACTCCGGCGAGCAGCCCATCACGGTCGTGGGCAACACCCTGTACGTGGGGTCGTGGTCGAGCCACAAGATCTACGGCCTGTCGCTCAGCGCCGGGGCCGTGACGCACCTGGTCGTGTCGTGGACCAACGGCCTGCTCGGGGCGTCGTGGACCGGGGGAACGCTCGCGACCGGCTACACCTGCACGCTGCTCTACGGCTTCAACGACCCGAGCTCGTTCACGGTGCACACGACGACGCCGAGCTGCTACTTCCAGGGCCTGGACCCGAGCCAGTCCTACGGTGTCAGCGTCGTGGCGACGAACGCCGGCGGCGCGTCTTCTTCCGCGGTCTCCTTCGCGTCGCCCCCGTCGACGACCACCACCACGGCGGCGCCCGTCAAGCACACGATCGTGTGCAAGAAGGCCGCGAAATTTAAGGTCGTCACCGGCGCGCACCCGCACTGCCCGGCGGGCTTCCACCGAGTCGCGTAGGGTTCGCGGGACGCCACGGCGCTGGCTAGAGGCCGGACGGAGTTCTACCCTTGAAGGCGTCGTCTGCGAAGCGGGGGTAGCCCATGACAGCGAGCTCACGGTCTAGCGTGAACATCCTCGACGCGATCGGCGCCACGCCGCTGATCGAGGTCGACGGCGTCTGGCTCAAGCTCGAGTACCTCAACCCCTCGGGGTCGATCAAGGCCCGCATGGCGCGCTACATCATCGAGCGCGCCGAGCGCGAAGGCCTGCTGAAGCCCGGCGACACCATCGTCGAGGCGTCGAGCGGCAACACCGGCAACGCGATGAGCATGGTGGCCGCGGTCAAGGGCTACAAGATGCTCGTGGTCATGCCCGAGGGCCTCAGCCCGGAGCGCACCGCGATCTCGGTGGCCTTCGGGGCCCAGGTTCACAACGTGGGGACCTTCCACGTCAACGAGGCGCTCGCCGAGGCCAGCCGGCTGGGCGAGCTGCCCGGCTACTTCGCGCCGCACCAGTTCGAGTCGGAGTGGAACGTCGAGGAGAACCGGACGTGGCTCGGGCCCGAGATCCTCTCGCAGCTGCCGCCGGGCAGTGAGCCGGGGGCCTTCGTGATGGGCGTGGGCACCGGCGGCACGCTGGTGGGGGTGGGCCAGGCGTTCCGCGCGGCCAATCCCGACGTCGTGCTGGTCGCCCTCGAGCCCAACGAGTCGTGCACCATCCAGTGCGGCGACACGGGGCTACACCGGATCGAGGGGATCTCCGACGGCTTCGTGCCCTCGATCTATCAGCGTCACGCGGACCTGGTGGACCGGATCATGGCGGTCTCGAGCGACGACTCGGTCGCCGAGATGCGTCGCCTAGCGCGCGAGCACGGACTGCTCGTGGGACCGAGCACCGGCGCGAACATGCTCGTCGCTCAGCGTCTCAAGGCCGAGCTGGCGCCGGGGACCCTCGTGGTGACGATCGCCTGCGACGAGGGCGAGAAGTACCTGAGCGAGTACTTCATCCCCGTGGCCCAACCCGAATGAACCGGGTGCGCGGCTCTCGCCGATCGGGGGCGCGGACCTCGTGGAGGCTCGCGTCAGGAGTGGCGGGCTTCTGCGTCGCGGTGGCGGTGGCGATGACGTTGACCGGCCCCGCCGCCGCCGGGGCAGCGGGGAATCCGACGGGCAGCGCGGCGGAGATCCACCTGTACGCCAAGGGCGTCGCCCACATGAACGGGCTCGTGGGCTGGGTTCAAACGACCCACGGTGAGTACTACTGGGGGTACTCAGGGGCCAATTGGCGGCTCGACGTCGGCGGCACCACGGCACCGCACCCCTTCGAGCACGCGGTCAACGACGTCCAGACGCTCGGGTTGGGCGCGGGCAAGGTGAAGTGGGAGCTCAACCAGTTCGTCTGCCCCAGCGCCGGCGGTTGCGACAACCTGGGGTCGCTGTCGATCTACGGGTCGGCGCGTGGGGTCTACTTCGGGACGACGACCCGGGCGACGGGACTGCCCTACTGCTGGCGACAGGCCAGCGGTTCGACCCAGTGGATGGTGAGCGATTTCTCACCGGGATGGACGCCCTGGTCGGAGTCGACCGGCGCTGGGTACACCGCGCAGCACTATGTCTCGATGACCCGCCACGGGGCGCGCGAGGTGTTCACGTCGACGTACACGGCGACCGCGACCGCGACGCACTACACCGAGGTGGACACGCTGGACACGTCGACGCTGGACTTCGTCGCCGCGACGTACCGCGTCGCCGCGATCCCGGGACGTCCGGCGTACAGCTTCGCGACGACGTTCGCGTTCCCGAGCGCGGCGCCGACTCCTCCCGTGTTGACCATGTGCGAGACGGGTTGACCTGAACCGCCTCGAGCGGCGCGTCACGGGCCCCAGTCGGTGGTGCAGAACCGCGTGAGGTTCAGCGCGGAACCGAGGCGAGCTGGTCCGCGATGAGCGCGCGGTCCTCATCGTCGGCGATCGCCTCGACCAGGCGCGCCGCCTTCTCGACCCACAGGTCGCGTCTTTGCGCGTCGCCCATCGCGGCGTAGGCGCGCGCGACGCCCTCGGCCGTCGAGGCGGCCAGCCAGTCGTCGACCTGCGCCTCGTGGGCGGCGGCGTCGGCGCGGGTGGCGAATCGCACCGACAACGGCCCCTCGTTCGCCGCGGCCGCGGCGCGCGCGACCATCCAGTCGCTGATGATCCGCTCCTGGGGCCCACCCGCCAGGAGCCAGTGGTGGCGCGCGGTGAACGCCTCGGTCAGTAGCTCGACCTCGTCGGTGCTCGTCAGCCTTCGCTGGTCGAGCAGCTCCCAGCAGCGCTGGTAGGAGGCGACCCCCAGGGCCCGGTGGTCGACGTCGTCACCCACCCGCGGCCTTCAGTCGAGCGGGGTGACGTAGGCCGCGTGGATCCCGCCGTCGACGAGGAACGTCGACGCGGTCACGAACGAGGAGTCGTCGCTGGCGAGGAACAGGACCGCCTTGGCGATCTCCTCCGCCTCGCCGAAGCGGCCCATGGGGATGTGCACCAGGCGCCGCGCCGCGCGCTCGGGGTCCTTGGCGAAGAGCTCCTGGAGCAGCGGCGTGTTGACCGGCCCCGGGCACAGGGCGTTGACGCGCACGCCCTGGCGGGCGAACTGCACGCCGAGCTCGCGGCTCATCGCGAGAACCCCGCCCTTGGACGCGGTGTAGGAGACCTGGGAGGTGGCCGAGCCCAGCACCGCCACGAAGGACGCGGTGTTGATGATCGAGCCGCCCCCGCGCTCGAGCAGCAGGGGGATCCCGTACTTGCAGCACAGGTAGACCGACGTCAGGTTGACCTGCTGGACCCGGTTCCAGGCGTCCATGCCCGTGGTCAGGATCGAGTCGTCGTCGCTGGGCGAGATGCCGGCGTTGTTGAACAGCACGTCGACGCCGCCGTAGGTGGCCACGACGGTGTCGTACATCGCCTTGACGCTGTCCTCACGAGCGACGTTGACCGAGACGAACAGCCCGCCGAGCTCGGTGGCCAGCGCGGGGCCGGCCTTCTCGTCCATGTCGGCGACGACCACCTTGGCGCCCTCGGCGGCGAAGACCGTGGCCGTGGCCCGCCCGATGCCGCTCGCGGCACCCGTGATGATCGCCACCTTGTTATCCAGCCGTCCCATCATTCCTCCGTTGAGATGAACACATTCTTTTCTTCACTGAAGCCCAGCAGCGCGTCGGGGCCGAGCTCGCGGCCCAGCCCGGACTGCTTGAAGCCCCCGAAGGGCGTCGAGTAGCGCACCGAGGAGTTCGAGTTGACCGACAGCGCGCCGGTCTCCACGCCGCGCGCCACGCGCAGCGCGCGGCCCACGTCGCGCGACCAGATCGAGCCCGACAGCCCGTAGGGGCTCTCGTTGGCGATCTCGATCGCCTCGGCCTCACTCGAGAAGCGCACCACCGACACGACGGGCCCGAAGACCTCCTCGCGATAGGCGCGCCCGGTGCGGTCGCCCGCGTCGAGCACCGTCGGCGCGTACCAGAAGCCCGGGCCCGAGGGCGCGCTGCCGGTGAAGGCGACCTGGCTCTCGTCGACGTAGGCGGCGACGCTCTCGCGCTGGGCGGCGGTGATGAGGGGTCCCATCTCGCTGTCGTCGGCGGCGGGGTCCTTCACCTTGACCCCGCGCACCGCCGCCTCGAAGAGCTCCATGAACCGGTCGTAGGCGCTGTCTTGGACGAGGAGCCGCGAGCGCGCGCAGCAGTCCTGGCCGGCGTTGTCGAACACCGCGTAGGGCGCGCCGGCGGCGGCCCTCTCCAGGTCGGCGTCGGCGAAGACGATGTTGGCGCTCTTGCCGCCCAGCTCTAGGGTGACGCGCTTGACCTGGGCCGCGCAGCCCTCCATGATCTTGCGCCCCGCGGCGTTCGAACCGGTGAAGCAGACCTTGCGCACGGCCTCGTGGGTCACGAAGCGCTGGCCGATCTTGGACCCGTCGCCGGGGACGACGCTGAAGACTCCTTCGGGTATCCCGGCCTCCAGGGCGAGCTCGCCGAGGCGGATCGCCGTGAGCGGCGTGAGGCTCGCGGGCTTTAACACGACGGTGTTGCCCGCGGCGAGGGCCGGGCCGAGACCCCAGCCGGCGATGGGCATGGGGAAGTTCCAGGGGACGATGATGCCCACGACGCCGAGCGGCTCGTAGAAGGTGATGTCGACGCCCCCGGCGACCGGGATCTGCCTGCCCGAGTGCCGCTCGACCGCGCCGGCGTAGTAGGCGAGGACGTCGCGGACGTTGCCGGCCTCCCAGCGCGCGTTGGAGATGGTGTGGCCGGAGTTGGCGACCTCGAGTCGGGCCAGCTCCTCGTTGTGCTGGTCGACGACCTCGGCGAAGCGGCGCAGCAGGCGCGCGCGGTCCGCGGGCGCCACGGCGCGCCACGGCGCCGCCGCGGCGGCCGCGCGCTCGATGACGGCGTCGACCTCGTCGACGCCGAGCATCTGAACGGTGGCGACCTCTTGCTCCGTGGCCGGGTTGACGATGCCCAGGCTCGTGCTCACAGGCGCTCGAATCCGCGGTAGCGCTCCCAGTCGGTCACGGCCGCGTCGAACGCGGCGATCTCGACGCGCGCGGCGTTGACGTAGTGGTCCACGACCTCGTCGCCGAAGGCGTGGCGGGCGACCTCGCTGGCGTCGAAGAGCTCGGTCGCCTCGTGCAGCGTCGTGGGCACGCGCGCCGCGGGGGCCTCGTAGGCGTTGCCTCCGAAGGCGGGCGGCAGGACGAGTGACTCCTCGACCCCGCGCAGCCCCGCCGCCACGAGGGCCGAGAGCGCGAGGTAGGGGTTCACGTCTCCGCCCGGTATGCGGCACTCCACGCGGATCGAGGACCCGTGGCCGACGACGCGGAACGCGCAGGTCCGGTTGTCGACGCCCCAGAGCAACGCGGTGGGGGCGAAGGACCCGACGACGAAGCGCTTGTAGCTGTTGATGTTGGGCGCGAGGAAGAGGGACAGTTCGCGCGAGTACTTGAGCTGGCCGGCGAGGAAGTGCTGGAAGAGCTTGGAGAAGCCGTGCTCCTCGTCCCCGGCGAAGACCGGTCGGCCCTCGTCGTCGCGCAATGAGAGGTGGATGTGGCACGAGTTGCCCTCGCGCTCGTTGTACTTGGCCATGAAGGTCAGGCTGCAGCCTTCGATCGAGGCGATCTCCTTGGCCCCGAGCTTGAAGAGGCCGTGCTCGTCGCACTTGTCCACCAGGGTCGAGAACTTGAAGGCCATCTCGTGCTGGCCGAAGTTGCACTCTCCCTTGACCGACTCGACGACCATCCCGGCGTCACGCATGTCGCGGCGCAGGCGTCCGAGCAGGGGCTCGAGGCGGCTCGTGCCCTGGAGCGAGTAGTCGACGTTGTACTGGTTGCCCGGCGTGAGGTTCCGATAGCCCGACGACCACGCCTCCTCGTAGGTGTCGCGGAAGACGATGAACTCGAGCTCGGTGCCGGTGAAGCCGCGCCATCCGTGGGTCGCGAGCCGGTCGCACTGCGCGTTCAAGATCTGGCGCGGCGAGACGGCGACGGGATCACCGTGGACCGTCTCGACGTCGGCGAAGACGATGGCGGTCTTCTCGAACCAGGGCACCATTCGGATCGTCGAGAAGTCGGGCTTGAAGGCGATGTCGCCGTAGCCGCTCTCCCAGGAGGTGAGGGCGAAGCCCTCGACCGTCCGCATGTCGACGTCGGAGGCGAGCAGGTAGCTGCAGCCCTCCGCGACGGCCCCGGCGATCTCATGGGCGAAGAACCCGGCGTCGATCCTCTTGCCCTGGAGGCGGCCCTGCATGTCGGTGATGGCCAGGATGACGGTGTCGACGCTGCCGTCATCGATGAGCCCCAGCAACTCCTCGTGGGTCGGTCGGCCCAGCGTCGCGATGCTCATGAGTGTTCCCCCGATTCTCTGACAGCGGCCATGGTACTCGTGGCGTTGCGCGGCACTTCTGGGTGCTCACGACGTCGGGAGCGATCTCGCGCGGCAACGCCGCCGGTCGCGCTCGACGCGTCGACCCGTGACGTCGCGGGTCCGCGTCGTTCGCGAGGAGCGCACTCGGTGGCCATTTCTCACCCCGCGTCCGGTGAAATTCCCAGTCCTGGTATGGGCTAAAACGGTCTAGATAATTCTTGCACGGCCCAAGGCGGGACTATAGGCTCGCGCCCAACGCGGCGCTCGCCGCGCGAAACGGGGGAACGCAATGCCGGAAGGAATCGACCGACCGCTGGAGATGATGAGCGATACCGAGCGGCTCCACGAGATGGGCTACGCCCAGGAGCTGAGCCGGCGAATGAGTCGCTTCTCGAACTTCGCGATCTCCTTCACCATCATCTCGATCCTCTCAGGTTGCCTGACCCTCTACAGCTACGGTCTCCAGCACGGCGGCCCACCGGCGATGATCTGGGGCTGGGTCCTGGTCGGCGGCTTGGTGATGTTCGCGGGGCTCTCCATGGCCGAGATCTGCTCCGCGTTCCCGACCGCGGGGGGCCTCTACTACTGGGCGGCCAAGCTGGCGCCCGGAAAGAGCGGCCCCGTTTGGTCGTGGTTCACCGGCTGGTTCAACCTGCTCGGTCAGGTCGCCGTGAGCGCTGGTATCACCTTCGGGTGCGGCTACTCGGTCGGCGCCTTCATCAACCTGACCGGGGGTAGCCCGAACTGGACCGACAACCGCCACGTGGTGGTGATCACCGCGATCTTGCTGGCCTCGCAAGGCTTGATCAACACCTTCGGCGTGAACATCGTCTCACTGATCAACTCGATCTCTGTGTGGTGGCACCTGACCGGGGTGGCGATCATCGTCATCGTCCTGTACGCGGCGCCGCACTCGCACAGCCACCAGAACGCGGGCTTCCTGTTCGGCTCGGCCGGCTACCACGCGTTCAGCGGCCTGTCGGGCTTCGCGGCGCCGCTCTACGTGCTGATGCTCGGTCTGCTCGTCGCCCAATACACCTTCACGGGCTATGACGCCTCGGCGCACGTCACCGAGGAGACCCACAACGCCGCGATCGCGGGCCCGAAGGGCATCGTGTCCTCGATCTGGGTGTCGTGGATCGCCGGGTTCGTGCTCTTGATCGGCGTGAGCGTCGGCATTCCCCACTTCGCGCACGGCGCGTCGGTCATCATCGCGGGGACGAAGTACACGAGTTACGCCGCGTTCTCCTCCGGCGTTCCGTGGGCCAACATCTTCGTGTACCAGGCCGGCCGTGTGCTCGGTGAGATCCTGGTGCTCATTGTCATCGGGGCCCAGTACTTCTGCGGTATCGCGTCCATCACCGCGAACTCGCGCATGATCTTCGCCTTCTCGCGCGACGGCGCCGTCCCGGGGAGCAGCTTCTGGCACAAGGTGAGCAAGCGCAGCCACGTCCCGGTGCACTCGGCGTGGTTCGGAGCGGTGGGCGCGTTCATCCTCACCCTGCCGGCGTGGTGGAACTCGGCGGCGTACGCCGCGGTGACGTCCATCGCCGTCATCGGCCTCTACGTCGCCTACCTCATCCCGGTGTTCTTGCGCCGCATCAACCCGACGGCGTTCACCCCCGGCCCGTGGAAGCTCGGCAAGTGGGGACCGTTATTCGGGTGGGTCGCCATCGTCTGGGTGCTCTTCATCTGCGTCCTGTTCTGTCTGCCGACGTACTCGCCCATCAACCGCGACACGTTCAACTACACGCCGGTCGCGGTTCTGGCCGTCATCGGCTTCGCCGGCATCTGGTACGGGTTGTCGGCCCGCAAGTGGTTCAAGGGTCCCAAGATCCAGGGGTCGCCCGAGGAGCTCGCCGCGATCGAGCGCGAACTCAGCATCTAGACAACGTCAACGAGGGGCCGGAGAGCGAAGGCTCTCCGGCCCCTCGTTGCGTCCCGAATCGCGCGCGACCTGCGCCCGCTCGCCGGCGCGACCCGGCGGGTCGGCGGATCGACGGGTATGGTGGGGGTGCCTCGCGGCAGCGAAGTTGGTGAGATTCCAACGCTGTCCCGCAACTGTGAGCGGCCTTCGAGAGAAGCCCGCCTAGCCAGGTCGCCTGCGGCGAGGTGATGTGAAAGACAGCTCTCGAGGTAAGGAGCGGTCGTTCGGATCTTCATCCGTCGCCCACCACCACTTCGACGGAAAGGAGATCCCCTTGTTCAAGCGAATCGCCCCCGTCCTGGCCGCCGTGCTCTGCGCGGCGGGGACGTCAACCCTGAGCGCGCCGGGGGCGTCCGGCGCGTCGACGGCCTCATCGCCCGCGTGCGTCGTGTCCCTGTCGCCGACGGCGACCGAGACGCTCTTCGCGATCGGCGCCGGGTCGCAGGTCAAGGCCGTCGACGATGATTCCAACTACCCCACGACGGGCCTGCCCGCCAGGAGGATCAACGCCCTCAACCCCAGCGTCGAGGCGATCATCGGCATCTGCCCACACACCGCGAGCCATCCCTCCAGCAAGCCCGACCTCGTGATCATCTCCTATGACGCCAACGCCATCAAGGAGAAGCTGGTCGCGTTGGGCGTCAAGGTCGTCGAGCAGGAGCCCGCCACCTCGGTGGCGTCGGCGCTGGCCCAGATCCGACGGCTCGGCGCGCTGACCGGACACCGCGCCCGGGCCGACGCGCTGGCCTCGTCACTCGGCCGCACGATCTCCCGCGACGTCGCGTCGGTGCCGGCGCACCCCAAGAAGGTCGTGCGCGTCTACTACGAGCTCGACTCGACGTACTACTCGCTGACCAGCACCACGTTCGTCGGATCGCTGATGAAGTCGCTCGGCCTCGTCAACATCGCCGACCCCGAGAACACGTCAGCCGACGCCGGCTACCCGCAGCTCAGCGCCGAGTACATCGTCAGCTCCAACCCCCAGCTCATCTTCCTCGCCGACACGGTGTGCTGCCACGTCTCGGCGGCGGTCGTCGCCAAGCGACCCGGGTTCGTTGACGTCAGCGCGGTCAAGTACGGGCACGTCGTGGGGCTCAACGACGACGTCGCGTCGCGGTGGGGCCCCCGTCTCGGCGTCTTGATGAACCAGATCACCGATGCCGTCAAGGCCGTGCTGGCCGACCAGCGGCTCTGGAAGTAGCGGTGAACCCTCCCGGACCTCGTCGCGTCGCGGTGGTCGTCGGCGTGTCCCTGGCCGCGCTCGTGGTCGCGGTTGTCGTGGGGCTCTTCGTCGGCCCCACGCCGATCGGCCTGTCGCGCATCCTCGGCGACCTCGTCAGCCACGTCGGCATCGGCCACTCCACGCTGAGTCCGCTGCAGTCGACGATCGTCTGGCAGCTGCGCGCGCCGCGGATGGTCCTGGGCCTGCTGGCCGGTGCGATGCTCTCGGTCGCCGGCGGCACGTACCAGGGCGTGTTCCGCAACCCGCTCGCGGACCCCTACCTCCTCGGGGTCGCGGCGGGGGCCGGACTGGGCGCGACGATCGCCATCGTCGACATCGGCTCGGGGTTGGTGGCGCCCGCGTGGACGCCGGCGCTCGCCTTCGTCGGGGCGCTCGCGGCGGTCGCGGTGACTTGGACGATCGGCGGCCGGGGGATGCGCTCGAACTCCTCGACGCTGATCCTGGCCGGGGTCGCCGTGGCGTCGCTGCTCACCAGCGCCCAGACGTACCTCCAGCAGTCCTCCACCAGCTCGATCGCGCGCGTCTACATCTGGCTGCTGGGGTCACTGGCCACCGCGAGCTGGCACTCGGTGCTGCTCGTGCTGCCCTACGTCATCGTCTGCACCGCGGTGTGCGTGGTGGCGGGCCGGGCGCTGGACGTCATGAGCGTGGGCGAGGACGAGTCGCGATCCCTGGGTCTGCCCGTGCGCCGGGTGCGCCTGATCGTCGTCGCCGCGTCCTCGCTGGGGACCGCGGCGATCGTCTCGGCGGTGGGGCTCATTGGCTTCGTCGGCATCATCGTGCCGCACGTCGTGCGACTCCTGGTCGGGACCTCGTATCGACGGATCCTGCCCATCAGCGTGGTGGTCGGGGCGGCGTTCCTTGTTCTGGCCGACACCGTCGCGCGAACGGTCGTCGCGCCCTCTGAGCTCCCCCTCGGCGTGGTCACCGCCCTGGTGGGCGCGCCGGTGTTCGTCGTCATACTCAGCCTGCGTCGGCCGGTGGTGCGATGAACGCGGTGGAGGTCGAGGCCCTCACCGTGCGCGCGGGCGGTCGTGACCTCGTTCACGGCGTGTCCCTGGGCGTCGAGGCCGGAACGTGGTGCACGGTGATCGGGCCGAACGGTGCGGGCAAGACGACCCTCGTCGAGGCGGTGGCGGGGCTGCGTCGGGTGAGCGCCGGGTCGATCCGACTGGAGGGCCGCCCCATCGCGGGGATGAAGGAGCGCGCCCGCGCCCGAGTCGTGTCGCTCGTACCCCAGCACCCCGAAGTCCCCGCGGGTATGTCGGTGCGAGAGTACGTCGCGCTGGGTCGCACCGCCCACCACGGGCTCCTGCGCGCCGCCAGCTCGCGCGACTGGTCTCTCGTCGACGACGTCCTGCGGCGGCTGTCCCTCGACGACTTCTCCGAGCGCGACGTCATCACCCTGTCCGGCGGGGAGCGCCAGCGGATCGTGCTCGGCCGGGCCCTGGCCCAGACCGCTCCCGTGATGGTCCTCGACGAGCCCATCACCGGCCTGGACATGCGCCACCAGATCGAGCTGCTCGAGTTGCTCAGGAAGGAGGTCGCCGACGGCGGGCTGAGCGTCCTGGCGACCCTGCACGATCTGACGCTCGCGGGTCAGTTCGCCGACCGGCTCGTCTTGCTGGACCGCGGCGAGGTCGTCGCAGACGGCCGGGCCGGCGACGTCATCCGCAGCCCCGAGCTCGGCGCCGCGTACCAGATGGCGCTGCGCGTGGTCGAGATCGACGGGACCGACGTCGTGGTGCCCGCCCGCACGCGCGACGATGCCTAGGTCGAGTCGCGCCCTCGGGGGAGGGCTCGGACCCACCTCGTAGACTTGGGCCAAGCGTTGAAGGGGAGTCGTGCGTCGCACGCGAATCGTTGCCACGGTCGGACCCGCGTCGGAGGGCGACGACGTCATCGAGGCCCTCGTCGCCGCGGGGGTGGACGTCTTTCGCCTGTCCTTCGCCCACGGGGACATCCCCTCGAACATCGCCCGCCTGCGAAAGCTGCGCCGGCTGGCCCCGGACCTGGCGATCCTGGTGGACATCCCGGGGCCCAAGATCCGCGCCGGGTCCTTCGGCTCGACGCCCGTCGAGCTCAGCATCGGCCACGAGCTCGACCTCGTCGAGGGGTTCGGCCAGCACTCGACGTCGGATCGGATCGTGGTGGAGCGCGAGAACGTCCTCTCGCTCCTGCGCGTCGGCGACCCCATCCACCTCGGTGACGGGGGTGTCTCGCTCGACGTGATCCTCTCGGGCAAGAACGTCCGCGCGGTCGTCAGCTCCGGGGGCACCGCGATGGGCAAGCCCGGGCTCTCCCTGCCGTCGTCGATACTCAACGACCGACTGCCCACCGACGACGACCGCGAGCGCCTCGCAGCCCTGCGCGACGAGTCCTTCGAGATCCTCGCCGTCTCCTTCGTCCGGTCGGCCTTCGACATCGTCTCGACGCGGACCGTTCTCGGCCGCGACGACGTGATGATGATGGCCAAGATCGAGACGGGCGAGGGCGTCGAGAACCTCGACGAGATCATCGCCGTGTCCGACGCGATCATGGTCGCGCGCGGCGACCTCGGAGTTCGATTGCCGATCGAGGAGGTCCCGCACCTCCAGAAGGTCATCACCCGCCACGGCGTGCGCTACGCGAGGCCCGTCGTCGTGGCCACCCAGATGCTCGAGTCGATGACCCACGCCCAGGTCCCCACGCGCGCCGAAGTCACCGACGTCGCCAACGCCGTCCTCGACGGCGCGAGCGCCGTCATGCTCTCGGGCGAGACCGCGATCGGCGACGACCCCGTCGGCACGGTGATCACGATGGACCGCATCGTTCGTCGCGCCGAGGCGTCCTTCGACTACGAGAAGTGGGGGTCGTCGCTCGGCGTCCAGCACATCGAGACCACCGACAGCCGTTCCCAGCGCGTGACCGCGGCGATCACCGGCGCCGCGTGGCGTGCCGCGATGGAAGAGCAGGCCGTGGCGATCGTCGCCTGCACCCGGTCGGGCATGACGGCGAGGGCGATCTCACGCTTCCGTCCCCCGATGCCCATCGTCGCGATCACGCCCCGAGAGATCACCGCGCGCCAGCTGCGCAGCTCCTGGGGCGTCCAGGAGATCTATCTCTCGCCGGCCACCGACATCGACGACCTGTGTGACTTCGCCGTGACCCAGCTGAAGCTCTCGGGTTTGGCCAAGCCGGGCGACCCGGTGGTGGTGATGGCGGGTTCGGCGACCGGCGGCGACGCGATCACCGACACGGTGCGCATGATCATCGTCTCGTAGCCGCCGTCGCGGGTGTCCGGCGCCCCCGCCGACCTGGGAAGATGTTGACAATCAGGTGAAAGTTTCCGGGGTCCTGTCTGTGACACCCCACCATGAAGTGCTCTGTCCGACGTGCGCGCGTCATTACCAGCGTTTCGAAGTGAGGCTCAAGGCTTCAGTCGTCGCCTAGGAAACTGAGCCAAGACAGTTTTTTCACTAGCGCGGGACACGGGCCATCGCGGCGCGTTTCCCTCGCGTTCGCCGAGACCATCCGAACCGGCACGCCGGGCTCGCCTCGCGCAGCGCCCCTAGTCTGTAAGTACGAGATGACGGGTGTCGCGTGTGCCTTTTCGCACCCACGCCGTCGATCGAGAGAGCTGTCGTACTGAGGTCAGGAGCGAATGATGCGGATTAACACATTCTTTAGCGGAAGTCGCACGGTGCTGGGGCGGGCCCTCGTCGCCAGCGCCCTGGTGGGGGCGAGCGCCGTCGTCGGCCTCGCCTCAACGGCATCGGCCGCCGACACGACCGCAACGCACCTGTTCATCCACACCGCGCCGTCTTCCTCGGTCGCCAGCGGAGCCGCGCTGGGGACACAGCCGGTAATCTACGTAGCGGACGGCTCGGACGCGCCTGACACGGGGAGCACCGACCTGATTACCGCGACTGTCTCCAGTGGAGGCACGATTGTCGGCAGCGGCACGGCCACAGCGTCCTCGGGCGTGGCTTCCTTCGGTGGCCTGGGCATCAGCGCGTTGGCGGGTCCCTACACGTTGACCTTCACGGACACGTCCAATGGTTCGATCACGTCAGTCAACTCCAGCACGATCAACGTCACCGCGGGCGCGGCGACGCACCTGGCCATCACGACCCAGCCCTCGACCGGCGCGATCAGCGGTTCGGCCCTCGGCTCACAACCGGTGATCAAGGCCGAGGACGCCGCGGGCAACGTTGACACGTCGGGCTCCGGGACGATCACGGCGACCAGCACGAACGCTGGGTCGGTGCCGATCTCGGCGGGTTCGACCGCCACCATGACCAGCGGCGTGGCCACCTTCAGCGGCCTAACTCTCACCGGCGCCGACGGCGCGACGACGACGCTCACCTTCGCGGGTGATTCGAACACCTCGTCAGCGTCCAACACCATCACGATGTCGGGCGCGGCGAACAAGCTGGCAATTACGACCCTTCCGGCAGTGACCGACGCCAGCGGCGTGGCTCTCTCGCCCCAGCCCGTCATCACGGTCGAAGACTCCAGTAGCAATCGCGTGTACGCCGACTCCAGCACGGTCACCGCGACCGTCACCGGTGCCGGCGGGACCGTCACCAGCGGAACCGCGGTGGCCTCCAACGGCGTCGCCACATTCAGCGGCCTCGCGCTCAACGCGCTGGGCGGTTCCTACACATTGACCTTCACCGACTCGGTCGGTGGCGTGGCCACGGTGCAGTCCGCGTCGATCACCGTCTCGATGGGACCGGCGGCCAAACTCGCGATCGTGACCGAGCCGTCATCCTCCGTCCAGGCCGGTGCGGTGCTGTCCCAGCAGCCCGTCGTCAAGGTCGAAGACACCGGGGGCAACCTGGTCACATCGAACACGTCGACCGTGACGGCAACGCTCACGGTCGGTAGCGGAACCATCACCAACGCCAGCGTCGCCGCGTCCGGTGGCATCGCGACCTTCACCGCGCTGACCATCAACGCCGCGGCGGGTGGCTACACGCTCACCTTCTCCGACGGCGGACTGACGACCGCGATTTCGACCAACATCACCGTGGGCGTGGGCGCCGCGTCCAAGATCGTCGTCACGGTCGAGCCGTCGGCCACGGTCGCCAGCGGCGTCGCCCTGGCGGTCCAGCCGGTGGTGAAGATCGAAGACAGCGGCGGCGACGTGATCACGGGCAACACCACTACGGTCACCGCCGTGATCACCTCGGGCAGCGGCACGCTCACGAACGCCACCGCCGTCGTGTCGCCTTCCACTGGCCTCGCGACCTTCAGCGGGCTCGCGATCAACGCGCTCGCCGGCACCTACTCCCTGACGTTCAGCGACGGGAGCCTGACGACGGCCGCGTCGACCAACATCACGCTGACCGCGGGGGCCGCGGCCAAACTCGTCATCACGACCCAGCCGTCGACCACTGACGCCAGCGGCGCCGCCCTGGCGACCCAGCCGGTCGTCAAGGTGGAAGACGCCGCGGGCAACGTCGTGGCGACTGACACCTCGACGGTCACGGCCAAGATCACGACCGGCGGTGTCTCGGTGACATCGCCGACCGCCGTCGCCGCCGCGGGCGTGGTGACCTTCAGCGGTCTCGCGCTCAACGCGCTGGTCGGTGGCTACACGCTGACCTTCACCGACGGCACCCTTACGCCGGCGGTGTCGAACTCCGTCACCGTCTCGACGGGCGCGGCCAACAAGCTCGCGGTCACGACCGAGCCCAGCTCGAGCGCCGCGAGCGGAGTGGCCCTCGCGGTCCAGCCCGTGGTCAAGGTGGAAGACAGCGGCGGCAACCTGGTGACCTCGGTCAACACGGGCTACGTCACCGCCTCCGTCTACACCGGCGCCGCCGGGGCGGTGAGCGCCGGAGTGACCGCCGCGATCAGCGCCGGCGTCGCCACGTTCAGCGGCTTGACGATCACGGGGACCCAGGGCAACAGCTACACGCTGTTGTTCACTGGCGACTCCTTGGGCGTCAACGACTCGACCGCCATCAAGCTGAGCCTGTCCCAGGCGGCCCTGATGGTCACCTCGGTTAACGCCATCTTGGGTCGTTCCTTGACCCTGGCCTCCTCAGGCGGTTCCAGCACGGGTGCCGTGACCTTCGCCCTCTCGGGCGGCACGGCCACCGGTTGCACGATCTCGGGATCGACGCTCACCTACTCGAGCACCGGCACGTGCATCGTTACCGCGACCAAGGCCGGGGACAGCACGTACCTGGCCGTGTCGTCGGCCGCGACGACCGTGACGGTCGCCAAGCTGCGCATCCCGGGCGCCGTGCGCGTCACGTTCAAGGCGAACTCGAGCGCGCTCAGCGCGACGGGCAAGGCCCAGCTGCGGAGCCTCGCGACGAAGCTGACCGTGCGCTCCCACGTGACCTTCTACGGCTACGCGTTGCACAACCTGGCCCTGGCCAAGGCGCGCGCGAGGTCGGTTGCCAACTATCTGCACGGCCGGCTCGGCGTGCACGTGACGTACCGCTGGGTGACCACCAGTCCGCTGCAGGCGGTTCGTGCGGTGACCACGGCCCAGTAGCACCTCTAACGCAAAGGGCCCGGTTCGCCATGTGGCGAACCGGGCCCTTTGCTGTTCTGGACGAGCGGCGTGCCTAGGGGATGTTGCGATCCTTGTTGGCCGCGGCCTCGGCGCGCTGCTCTTCGGTGAGGTCGGACTCCTTGACCGGGACGACCAGCGTCCAGTGCCGACCCACCGGGCAGTACTGGAACCGCGCCCATCCGAGCCGCACCGCCTTGACCGAGGCTCCGGGGATCCACAGCGTCGTGAAGAGGTGGCCCTTGCGGCAGCGCGCGATCGTGCGTCCGCCGAAGCCGTAGCCCTTGCGCCGCCCGACGATGACCGTCAGGGCGACGAGGACGGCGACGGCGACGAGGATACCGATGGCGGGGGCCACGTCACAGGGTACGTCGCCGTCGCCGGGACCTCCGGTTGTCTTGTTCCTGGCCAAGGACTGGCAAAGGCAGCGTCGAAGTGTTTCCACCGTGCCCTCGGCAGGACTCGAACCTGCGCACATGGCTTCGGAGGCCAATGCTCTATCCTCTGAGCTACGAGGGCCGCCGTTCCACACTACCGGAACTCGCCCTCGAGCCCCGAGGCGCACCGATCCCGCCATCTAGTGTTCGTGTATGAGTGACGCCCCGCTGGACGCCGCGCTCCTGCCCGACACCGCCGTCGTGGCCGACGACGACGTCGCGGTGGGAGGTGTGTCGCTGCGTGACCTCGCCGAGTCCTACGGGACGCCCTTGTTCGTCTACGACGAGGCGACGATGCGCTCGCGCGCCCGCGAGGCGGCGGCGGGCTTCGACGACGGCGTCGCCTACGCGACCAAGGCCTTTCTCTGCGCGCAGATGGCGCGTCTCGCCTTCGAGGAGGGTCTCTGCCTGGACGTGGCGACGGGCGGCGAGCTGGACCTGGTTCTGCGCGCGGGCGTGCCGCCCAGCCGGATCATCGTCCACGGCAACAACAAGTCGGTGGACGAGCTCGAGCGTGCGGTCGCGCTCGGCGTGCACCGGCTCGTCGTGGACAACTTCGACGAGATCAGGCGCCTCGGTGATGTCGTGTCGCCGGGCCGCCCCCTGGGCTGCCTGGTGCGCGTGACCCCCGGCGTCGAGGCCCACACCCACGAGTACGTGCGCACGGGCCAGGAGGACACCAAGTTCGGGTTCTCCCTCGCCTCGGGGGATGCGCGGCGCGCCATCTCGACGCTGCGCGAGATCCCCGGTGCGACCCTCCATGGTGTCCACGCGCACATCGGTTCCCAGATCTTCGAGGTCCGGGGGTTTCGTGAGACGATGGGCATCCTGGCGGACTTCACCAAGTCCGATGACTTCGACGAGCTCTGCGTGGGGGGCGGACTAGGGGTCGCCTACGTCGAAGGTGAGTCGGCGCCGTCGATCACCCAATGGGCGGCGGCGCTGCGCGAAGCGGCCCACGCGGCCGGGCTCTCGCGCGCCGTTCGTCTGCTGGCCGAGCCGGGCCGGGCCGTCGTCGCCCAGGCGGCGGTGACGCTCTACCGGGTGGGCGCGGTGAAACCCGTCGAAGCCCGCACGTACATGGCGGTCGACGGCGGTATGAGCGACAATCCTCGGCCGGTCCTCTACGGATCCGGGTACGAGGCCTTCGACGTCGGCGCCCCGCGAGCGCGTCGCCCCCTAAGGGTGCGTCTCGTGGGCAAGCACTGCGAGAGCGGCGACGTGCTGATCGACGAGGCGGACCTGCCCGTGGGCACCGGTGTGGGCAGCCTGATCGCGACGCCGGTGACGGGCGCCTACGGCTACTCGATGGCGTCGAACTACAACCGCGTCCCTCGTCCCGCGGTGGTCTTCGTCTCCGACGGTCGCGCGCGAGAGGTGCTGCGCCGCGAGAACTTCGACGACCTCGCCCGCCTCGAGGTTTAGGCCGCAGGGGGCCCACGCATTAGCCTTGACGCATGGAAACGCCCGTCGTGCGCGTGGGGGTGGTGGGCGCCGGGTTCGTGGGCGCGGCCCTGGTCGGGCTGCTGACCGACCGGACGCGCCACGAGCAGCTGGTCGACGCCGCGACCGCACCGATCGAGCTGGTCGGAGTCGCGGTGCGCGACGCGACGAAGCCGCGACCCGGTGTCCCCGCCGACCTGGTCACCACCGACTTCGACGAGCTCCTGGGTCGCGGGCTGGACATCCTCGTCGAGGCCGCGGGGGGCATTGAGCCCGCGCGCTCCTACATCGAGTCCGCCCTGAAACGCGGTGTCTCGGTCGTCACTGCCAACAAGGCCCTGATGGCCGAGTCCGGCACGGAGCTCGCCCAGCTCGCCCACGCCCACGGGGCCGACCTCTTCTACGAGGCCGCGGTGGGGGGAGCCGTGCCGATCCTCCGGGCGCTGCGCTCCTCCCTGGCCGGTGAACGCATCGAGCGCGTGATGGGGATCGTCAACGGCACGACCAACTTCATCCTGTCCAAGATGACCTCGGAGGGGTCGGACTACGCCGCCGCGTTGGCCGAAGCCCAGTCGCTCGGCTACGCCGAGGCCGATCCCACGGCCGACGTCGAGGGCTTCGACGCCGCGGCGAAGGTGCAGATCCTCTCGTCGCTGGCGTTCGGCACCGCCCTGGCGGGCGCGGAGATCTCGCGCGAGGGGATCACCTGCGTGCGGGCGGTGGACGTGGACTTCGCGGCCCGCGCGGGCTACGTGATCAAGCTGCTCGGCGTCGCCGAACGGGTGGGCGGCGAGGGACTGTCGCGGCGCGTGCACCCGACCCTCGTGCCCGTCGAGCACCCCCTGGCGGCCGTTCACGGCGCCATGAACGCGGTCTTCGTCGAGGGGGCGCGCAGCGGGCCCCTCATGTGGCTCGGCCAGGGGGCGGGCGGTGAGCCGACCGCGACCGCGGTCCTCGGCGACGTCCTGGACGCCGCGCGCAACCGGGTCAGCGGGCGCCACGACGCGCCCTTTCGCGTCGTGACCGGCCTGCGCGACGTCCCGGTCGACGAGGTGCGCTCCGTGTTCTACGTCAGCCTGGACGTGTTCGACCGCCCCGGCGTGCTCGCCGAGGTGGCTGGCGTCTTCGGCCGTCACGACGTGTCGATCCGCTCGATGGAGCAGTCCGGCGTGGCCGACGAGGCCCGCCTGAGCTTCTTCACCCACGACGCGCTCACCGGCGACGTCCGCGCGACGATCGCCGAGCTCGACCGGCTCGAGTCCGTCGACTCGATCGGGGCCTGCCTGCACGTCTTGAGGGCCGCCTCGTGACCGGCTGGGCCGGTCTCCTGCGCGAGTACGCGGACTGGCTGGACCTCAGCGGTGTCGACGAGGTCGTCACCCTCCAGGAAGGCAACACCCCGCTGCTGCACGCCGACCGGCTGTCCGAGCGGCTGGGCGCGGACGTCTGGCTCAAGTACGAGGGCCTCAACCCGTCGGGGTCCTTCAAGGACCGCGGCATGACGATGGCGGTCACGAAG
This sequence comes from uncultured Actinomycetota bacterium, assembly GCA_963805595.1. Lineage (GTDB taxonomy): Bacteria > Actinomycetota > Acidimicrobiia > Acidimicrobiales > RAAP-2 > RAAP-2. Next base: position 268,636 of record CAWDUM010000001.1, read on the forward strand.
GCGAAGGCCCAGGGGGCCAAGACGGTGATCTGCGGGTCCACGGGCAACACCTCGGCCGCCGCGGCGGCCTACGCCGCCAAGGCGGGGATGGACTGCGTGGTGCTCGTCCCCGAGGGCAAGATCGCCGTCGGCAAGCTGGCCCAGGCGATGGTCTACGGCGCCACGGTGCTCGAGATCCGTGGGAACTTCGACCAGGCCCTGGACCTGGCGCGCGCACTCACCCGACACCTGCCGGTGACGATCGTCAACTCGATCAACCCCGACCGCATCGAGGGCCAGAAGACCGGCGCCTTCGAGATCGTCGACGTGCTCGGCCGAGCGCCGGACATCCTGGCGATCCCGGTCGGCAACGCCGGCAACATCACGGCGTACTGGCGCGGGTTCACCCAGTACCACGACGCGGGGCGCACGACCGCCCTGCCGCGCATGTGGGGCTTCCAGGCCGCGGGCGCGGCCCCGATCGTGCTCGGCCACCCGGTGGCCAACCCCGAGACCATCGCGACGGCGATCCGCATCGGCAACCCCGCGAGCTGGGTGCCCGCGCTCGAGGTCGTCCACGAGTCCTTAGGCGACATCCGCGCGGTCACCGACGAGGAGATCCTCGACGCGTACCACTACCTGGCGCGCTTCGAGTCGGTCTTCTGCGAGCCCGCGTCGGCGGCCAGCGTCGCCGGGCTGCTGCGCTACGGCGTGCCCGAGGGGTCCACGGTCGTGTGCGTCCTGACGGGCAACGGCCTCAAGGACCCCGACACCGCGGTCCACGCGAGCGCGGCCCCGGTGGTGGTGGACGCCACGGTCGAGGCGCTCCTCGCCGAGCTCGGGTAGTTGTCGCGGCGGTCCGTCGAGGCGCTACACTGTAGGGGTCGTCCGCGACCGGCCCCTCGCCAGCGCGCGGAATTCCTTCCACTGACGACGTTTCCCTAATTTCTTCTCCGTTGCTGCGAACACGCGGGCGGGGAGAAAGGACCTTCATGGCTATCAAGCCTTCCCCGGACCGTTCGGATCTCGAGTCCAAGTCCCGCGACGACCTCCTCACCATCGCCAAGGTCAAGGGCGTGGACGTCGCGACCCGGGCCACCAAGACCGCACTGATCGAGGCGATCATGGGCGAGCCCGAGGGCTACCCGGCGGCGACCAACGGCGACACCTCCTCGCGCTCGGTGCGCTCCCGGCGCACCGTCGCCACCCCCGACGACGACTTCGAGGACCTGATCGGCGAGTTCGCCACCGACGCGGCGGAGGCCCCGGCCGGGGGTGCGTCTCCCGCCCCGACCCCGGCGCCGGCGACGTCGAGCGCACCCGAGCTCGCCCCCTCCGAGCGCCAGGCGCCGCCGCGGTCCAACGCGGCGCGCGCCGATCGTCAGCCGCGCGACTTCAACGAGCCCGGCGGGCGCAACCGGCGCAACCGGCGCAACCGCAACGGCCGCGAGCGCTTCGGCGGCGAGGCCCAGCCCGGCGCCGACCAGCCCTACGCCGGCGAGCTCATCGAGATCCAGGGACTGCTGGACCTGCGCGAGGACGGCTACGGGTTCTTGCGCACCAAGGGCTTCCATCCGTCGCCCAATGACGTCTACGTGTCGATCAACCAGGTGCGCCGGTTCAGCCTGCGCAAGGGCGACACCCTGGTGGGCGGCTACCGCCCGGCGGCGTCGAACGAGAAGTACCCCGCGCTCTTGCGCGTCGACACCGTCCAGGGCCTCGACCCGGAGGTGGCGCGCCTGCGCCCGCGCTTCGAGGACCTGACCCCGCTGTTCCCCGACGAGAAGCTGAAGCTCGAGACCAACGAGGGCAAGCAGGACTTCACCCCGCGCATCGTCGACCTGCTGGCGCCGATCGGCAAGGGCCAGCGCGGCCTCATCGTGAGCCCGCCCAAGGCCGGCAAGACCACGGTGATGAAGCAGATCGCCCAGTCGATCGAGGCCAACAACCCCGAGGTGCACCTGATGGTCCTGCTGGTCGACGAGCGGCCCGAAGAGGTCACCGACATGCGCCGCAGCGTGCACGGCGAGGTCATCTCGTCCACCTTCGACCGACCGGCCGAGGAGCACACGCACGTCGCCGAGTTGTGCATCGAGCGGGCCAAGCGCCTGGTCGAGCAGGGCCGCGACGTCGTGATCATCCTCGACGGCATCACCCGCCTGGCGCGCGCCTACAACCTCGCCGCCCCGGCGACCGGGCGCATCATGTCCGGTGGCGTGGACTCCGGCGCTCTCTACCCTCCCAAGAAGTTCTTCGGCGCCGCGCGCAACATCGAAGAGGGCGGGTCGCTCACGATCCTCGCGAGCGCCCTGGTCGAGACCGGCTCGAAGATGGACGAGGTGATCTTCGAGGAGTTCAAGGGCACCGGAAACATGGAGCTCAAGCTGGACCGGCGCCTGGCCGAGCGTCGCCTCTACCCGGCGATCGACGTCAACGGGTCGTCCACGCGCCACGAGGAGCTCCTCTTCAGCCGCGAGGCCCTGCCCCAGGTATGGCGCCTGCGCCGGGTCCTCAACGGCCTGGCCTCCGAGGGCCGCGAGGCCGCCGGCCTCGAGCTGCTCATGGACCGGCTCAAGGCGACGAAGTCGAACGACGAGTTCCTGTCCGAGATCGCCAAGGGCCCGAACCCGACCAGCTGAGTAACCGGTAGACTTTTCCGTCCAAGGAGCATTCATGAAGACAGAGATCCACCCCACCTACGGCGACGCGACGGTCACGTGCTCGTGCGGCAATACCTTCGAGACGAAGTCGACCAAGCCCGTGATGCGCGTCGAGCTGTGCAACGAGTGCCACCCCTTCTTCACCGGCAAGCAGAAGCTCGTCGACACCGGAGGCCGCGTCGAGCGCTTCCAGCGCCGCTACGCCCAGAAGACCAAGGCCCGCGCCCCGCGGGCGTAGGCCTCCTTCGACCCCGACGTGCGCTCCCTCGATGAGACGCTGGGCGTCCTCGTCGACGAGCAGCGACGCGTCGAGGCCGAGCTCTCTCAGCCCGACGTCGCCAAGGACCTGAACCGGCTGCGCGACCTGTCGCGCCGCTTGAAGCAGCTCAGCGAGGTCACCGACGCGTGGCATCTCCTGGTCGGCGCGCGCGAGGACCTCGTCGCGTCGCGCGAGATGTTCGCCGACGCCACGGGAGACGACCGCGAGCAGTGGCGCGTCGAGGTCGCCTCAGCCGAAGAGCGCGTCGCCCGCCTGGAGGAAGGGCTCGAGGAGCTGCTGCTGCCCCGCGACCCCAACGAGGGCCGCAGCGTGATCCTGGAGATCCGCGGCGCCGAGGGCGGCGAGGAGGCGAACCTCTTCGCTGCCGACCTGGCCGAGATGTACCAGCGCTACGCGGCGCTGCGCGGCTGGGGGTTCGAGGTCGTCGAGGAGCGGCCCAGCGAGCAGGGCGGCCTGGACGAGGGGACCTACCTGGTGCGCGGCGAGGACGCCTGGATGCGCCTGGCCCACGAGGCCGGCGTGCACCGCGTCCAGCGGGTCCCCACCACCGAGGCCAAGGGCCGCGTGCACACGAGCTCGGCCACGGTGTCGGTGCTGCCCGAGGCCGAGGAGGTCGACGTCGACATCGACCCCAACGACCTCAAGATCGACGTCTACCGCTCCTCGGGCCCGGGGGGCCAGAGCGTCAACACCACCGACTCCGCGGTGCGCATCACGCACCTGCCGACCGGCATCGTCGTGTCGATGCAGGACGAGAAGAGCCAGATCCAGAACCGCGCCAAGGCCCTGATCGTGCTGCGCTCGCGCCTGCTCAAGGCGGCCCAGGACGCCCAGGCGAGCGAGCTGGGAGACCTCAAGCGCTCCCAGCTCGGAGGCGGGGGCCGCAGCGAGAAGATCCGCACGTACAACTTCAAGGAGAACCGGGTGACCGATCACCGGATCAACCTGACGACCTACACCCTCGACTCCGTGCTCGCCGGGGACCTCGACGAGCACGTCGACGCGCTCCTGGCCGACCAGCGGGCCCGACAGTTGGCCGAGAGTGCGGGACGCTAGGCCCGACGCCGTCGACGAGCTGGTGGCGGCCGGCATCGAGCGCCGCGAGGCGCGCTGGCTGGTCGAGGAGTTCGCCGGCGACGGCGAACCCGGCGCGCGCGACGAGCTGGCCGCGGCCGCGGCGCGCCGGCGCTCGGGCGAGCCGCTGCAGTACGTGATCGGGCACTGGCCCTTCCGCGGCCTCGACCTGGAGGTCGACGAGCGCGTCCTGATCCCGCGCCCCGAGACCGAAGAGCTCGTCACCCACGCCCTGGCCGCCCTCGCGTCGACCCCGGTCGCCGCGCCGCTCGTCGTGGACCTGGGGTGCGGGTCGGGGGCCATCGGACTGTCCGTCGTGACCGAGCTCGCGGCGCGCGGCGTGACGTCGGCCCTGGTCGGCGTCGACCGGTCGAGCGACGCGCTGGAGGTCGCGAGGGCCAACGCGCTCAAGCACTCCGTGCTGAGCGCCTCGTTCGTGCGCTCGTCATGGTTCGACGACCTCGACCCGTCCCTGCGCGCACGGGTGGACCTGGTCGCGGCGAACCCGCCCTACGTCGCCGCCGATGAGCTCTCCTCGCTCGACCCGGTGCTCGCCTACGAGCCGCGGGGCGCACTCGTGTCCGGCGACGCCGACGGCGTCGCCGGTTTCGCCGACGTCGCCAGGGTGCTCGACGGCGCGCGGGAGTGGCTCGCGCGCGGCGGTCACGTCGTCGTCGAGCACGGTGAGGCGCAGGGAGCGGCCGCGACGGCGCGAGCGCGAGCCCGCGGCTACGTCGACGTGGTCGACCACCTCGACCTCGCCGGGCGGCCCCGGGTCCTGGTCGCGCGGCGCCCGTGACGCGCCTCAGCTTCGACGAGGCGGTCGGCGCCCTGAGGAGCGGCGCGATCGTGGCGCTGCCGACCGACACCGTCTACGGCGTCGGCGCCGGCCTCGAGTTCCCCGAAGCGGTCGAGGGCCTCTTCGCTTTGAAGCGCCGCTCCGCGGCGGTGGCGCTGCCCGTCGTCGCGGCGGACGCGGACGCCGTCGCCCGACTCGTGGAGCGGTGGCCCCGCGCGGCGGCGCGCGCCGCCGCCGAGTTCTGGCCGGGCGCGCTGACCATCGTGGTCGAGGCCCGCGGCCCGCTCGGAGCGCTCGTGCACAGCGCCTCGTCGCGCGTCGGGTTTCGCGTCCCCGGTGACGAACTGCTCGTGGCGGTCCTGGCCGCGACGGGTCCCCTCGCGCTCACCAGCGCCAACGAGCACGGGTGCGCGCCGTGCGTGACGGCCGATGACGTTCTCGTGGCCTTCGCGGGCCGGGACGAGCTCGCCGGGGTGCTCGACGCCGGACGGCGCGACTCGCCGGTCTCCACGGTCGTGGAGTTCGACGACGACGGATGGCGCGTCGTGCGCGAGGGGGCGGTGTCGGTCTCGCGGCTGTCCGCCGCGCTGGACTGATCGGGGTTCGCGCAATCGCGCGGCCCCGGGGTTAGGGTTTTTTGCGTGACCCCACTGCAGGTTCGAGCGCGGGCGTTGATCGTGGGGGGCTGGGCGGTCGTCGTGGCCGGGTCCGTGGCCTACTTCGCCGTCCTGGTGCACCAGGGCTATTTCTCGTCCGGCCAGTCGCTCGCCTTCGAGGGTGAGATCGTCCTGCCGGTGCTGGGCAACACCGCCGCGCTGTTGGCGTGGTGGTGGTTCACCCGCATCCAGGTCGGCGACGAGCAGCTGTCGCTGATCCAGCGGGCCTGCTACGCGCTCGGGCTCCAGGCGCTCCTCATCGCCGGCTCGGTCCTGGCGAGCGTCTCGCTGGCCGAGTCCGCGGTGAGCCCCAACCAGCTGGCGGCCTCGACGCTGATCGTCGAGGCCGCGGGGGGCCTGATCGTCTTCGTCGGGTTCGTGGTGCTCGCCGGGGCCCTCACCCCGCGCCGCGAGCTCCCGCACGAAGCGCCGGCGACGAGCGGCGCCGCGCGCTTCGACGCGTATGACGACGACGAGGACGACGAGGACTGACCCGCTAGCGCGCCCGGGGAGCCCACGCGGGCGGCCGCTTCTCCAGGAACGCGCTCATCCCCTCGCGCGCGGCGTCGGACGCGAAGAGCCGCGCGGTCAGGTCGCCGGTGAAGGCGAACGCGTCGTCGCGCGACATCGCGGGGACCTCGTAGACGAGCCGCTTGGCCGCGGCGAGGGCGTCGGGCTGGCCGGCGAGCAGGTCGGCGACGACCTCGCCGACGAGGGCGTCGAGCCGCTCGGTGCTGGCGGCCGCGGTGATCAGTCCCATCGCCGCCGCCTCGGGGGCGAGGAACCTGCGTCCGCGCAGGAAGACGTCCAGGGCGTCGCCGCGGCGCATCTTGGGCAGGCAGACCACCGAGATGACCGCCGGGGCCAGCCCGAGCCGGACCTCGCTGAACCCGAAGGTCGCCGTGTCGAGCGCGACGGACACGTCCATCACCGCCGCGAGGCCGACGCCGCCGGCGACGCAGTGCCCGGCGAGGCGCCCGACGAACGGCTTGGGCGAGCGCTGCACGCGCGTGAAGAGCCCGGCCAGGTCGACCGCGACGGCGCGCGACGAGTCCGCCGCGAGGTCCGCCCCCGCGCAGAAGGTCCGGCCCCGGTTGGTCACCACGACGACGCGCACGTGCGGGTCCGCCTCGGCCGCGTCGACGGCGCCGATGAACTCGCGCACGAGCGCGGCGCTGAGCACGTTGCGCCGGTCCTCGTCGGCCAGGGTGAGCGTGGCGACGGCGCCGGCGACGTCGAGCTCAACCAGCGCCACGTCGTCCCCCCGGCGGCGGGCCCTCGCTCGCCGGCCCGGCGAACGCCTGGGCGTGCTCGAGCCAGTCGCGCCCGAGGTCGCCGCAGATGAGCTGGGTGTCGGCGAGGTGCCGGCGCTGGGTCACCACGAGGCAGAAGTCCCGCGCGGGCCCGGTGACCGTGTCGCCCGAGTCGAGCTCGCCCCAGATCCACCGCTCCCCGTCGGGTCCGGTCAGGTCCACGCGCACGGTCTCCCGGGGCGCGTCGAGGCCGCGCACCTTGTAGGACCACCCCCGGGTCAGGTAGCCCAGGTGGGCCACGTGGCGCAGGCGCGCGGTGGCCGGGTACGCGACGCCCAGGGCGTCGGCGACGTCGGTCGCGTGCGCCCAGGTCTCCATCACCCGCGCGCCGAGGAAGGAGGTCGCCGACATCGCCGGCCCGTACCAGGGGACGCGCTGGCCCTCCGAGAGCGTGGTGGCGACCAGGTCGAGCGCCGAGCGCTGGACGCGCCAGTCCGCGAACAGCTCGAAGGGGGTCATCGCCCGATACGGCGCCAGGGTGAAGTCGTCCAGGCCCACCTCGGCGGCGCCGGCGATCATTCGGCCCAGGTGGTCCGTGAACTGGTCGGGGTTCGTGATCGCCAGCGCGGCGGCGTGGTCGAAGAACGCGAGGTGGCCGACCTGGTCGCCCACCGTCCAGCCGGGGCTCGGGGTGGGCGCGCGCCAGGCCGCGTCGTCGACGCCGGCGAGCAGCGCGTTGAGCGCGTCGTGCTCGTCGCGCAGGTCGTCGCGGACCTCGTCGAGGTTGCTCACGTCTCGTCCAGCAGCGTCACGGGCACGTCGACCATTCTGGCGCGCAGCCACTCGCCGAGGCCCTTGGCCTGGGCGTCCTGGCGCGTCGAGGCCGCGACGCCCTCTTCCAAGAGGCCGCGGATCACGAAGTTGAGCGCGCGGATCGCGGGCAGGCGGTGGCGCTCGACGACCAGCGGTTCGGTCTCGGGCAGCAGGCGCCGAAGCTGGTCGACGCTGAGGAATCCGTCGAGCCACGCCCACGCGTCGTCGCTGCGGGCGAAGACGCCCAGGTTGGCGTTGCCGCCCTTGTCGCCCGAGCGCGCGCCGATGACGCGGCCGAGGGGGGCGCGCGCCGTGGGTCCGTCGATCCCCGCGGCGTCGGGCTCGGCGGACGCGCGTCGCACCTCTGGACCGGTCGGCGCCACCGAGTCGACGGTCGTCGTCTCCTCGCCCAGCACCGTCACGTACTGGGGCACGAGCGACGAGGGGACCGACGAGGGCCGGTAGACGCCGAAGGGCGAGGCCCCCGAGGGCGCGGACCCGAGCAGAAAGAAGCCCGGGATCGTCGCCAGGGCCAGCTCGACGACCGCGTTGGCGACGCCGCGCCCGACCTTGGCCTCGTCGTGGTCCTTGAGCGTCAGGCGCCACAGCGCCACGGCCTCCTCGTTGGTGGCCGGGTCGGCCTTGTCGGTGCGCACCAGGCGGGTCGTGACGCTCTCGAACTGTTCGCGCGGGTGCGGGCACGCGCGCCAGAACGCCGCCTCCACCAGGTCCGCCTTGGCCTCGACGTCCACGCCGGTGAGGGCCACGGTGAGGTCCTGGCGGTAGCCGCCGAGCTCGTTCATCGCCACCTTGAGCGTGCTCGGCGGCGCCTCGCCGCGCGTGCCCGAGATGCGCACGCGGTCCGGCGCGACCTGCTCGAGGCGCAGCGTGTCGAAGAGCGCCGAGACGTCCGGGCCGAGGTAGGTGGGCGAGCCGATCTCGTAGAGCAGCTGGGAGGTGACCGTGCCCACCGAGACCTCGCCGCCGGTGCCCTCGTGCTTGCCCACGACCGACGAGCCGTCCTCGGCCACCTCGACCCACGGGAACCCGACGCGGTCCATCCCGGGAACCTCGGTGAAGAACGAGTAGTTGCCCCCGGTCACCTGGGCGCCGCACTCGATGACGTGCCCGGCGACCACCGCGCCCGCCAGGGCGTCGAAGTCGTCGCGCGCCCAGCCGTGGCGCCACGCCGCGGGCCCGCAGACCAGGGCGGCGTCGGTGACCCGGCCGGTCACGACCACGTCGGCGCCGCGCGAGAGGGCCTCGACGATGCCGAAGCACCCCAGGTAGGCGTTGGCCGACACGAAGCGCGACGCGTCGCCCACGGGGGCGCCCGACTCGAGGTGGGCGAAGTCGACGCCCGAAGCCATGAGCTCCTCCAGGCGCGGCAGCAGGTCGTCGCCGTTGACGTAGGCGACGCGCACCGCGACGCCCAGGCGCTCGGCGATCTCGGCCACGGCCTCGGCGCAGTGACGCGGCTCGAGGCCACCGGCGTTGGAGACGACCTTGATGCCACGGTCGACGCACGGGCCCAGGACCTGCTCCATCTGGGTCAGGAAGCTGCGCGCGTAGCCGACGCCGGGCTGGCGCAGCCGGGTGCGCGCCAGGATCAGCATCGTCAGCTCGGCGAGCCAGTCGCCGGTCAGGACGTCGATCGGCCCGCCGTCGACCATCTCGCGCGCCGCGCTGATCCGGTCGCCGTAGAAGCCCGAGCAGTTGGCGATGCGGATGGGCGCGGCCATCACGCGACCTCGTCGATGGACAGCAGCGTCGTGCCGCTCGACACCTGCTGGCCGACCTTCACGAAGACCTCGCTCACGCGGCCCGCCCCCGGGGCGGTGATGACGTGCTCCATCTTCATCGCCTCGAGCACGACCAGCGTCTCGCCGGGCTCGACGACCTGGTGGGCGCCCACGCGGACCTCGATGACGACCCCGGGCATCGGCGCCACGAGCCCGCCGTGGATCACCTCGGTGCCGGGAACGACGAAGCGCGGCTGGAGGGCGAAGGACACGGTGCCACGCGGGCACTGGACGTGGATATCGTCCGCGTCGAGGGTGACGCGCGAGCGCGCGCGCCGTCCGTCGAGCTCCAGATCGATGTCGCGGTCGCTCGCGCCGTGCACGATCGCCACCCCCGCCCCCCCGACCTCGAAGGACCCGTCGCGTCGTGAGCGGTAGTCAATCGCCAGGACCCGCTCGCGGTGCCGCAGCGACACGCTCTGGGCCGGCAGCCGTGCGTTGCGCCACCCGCTGGGCACGGCCCCCAGCACCGGGGCCCGGGCCCGATTACGCGCCTGGACCCAGAGCGCGGCGGCGACCGCGGCGCGCCACAGCTCGTCGTCGGTGAGCGACAGGGAGAGGGGCGGCGCGTGTCGTGAGATGAAGTCAGTCGTGGTGTCGCCGGCGAGGAACGCGGGGTGGCGCAGCGTCGCGGCCAGGAAGTCGCGGTTCGTCGTGACGCCGCCCAGGTGGAGGCGCTCCAGGGCCAGGGCCAGCGACGCGGCGGCCTCGTGGCGCGTCGGCGCGTGCGAGATGACCTTGGCGAGCAGGGGGTCGAAGGCGACGGTCACGACCGATCCGGCCTGGACGCCGGACTCCCAGCGCACGGCGGGCGCGTCGGCCGGCTCGAACGCGGCCAGCGTGCCGGTCGCCGGCAGGAAGCCCGACGAGGGGTCCTCGGCGCACAGGCGGGCCTCGATCGCCCAGCCCGACCACCCGACGTCCCCCTGGGTGAAGCCCAGCGGCTCGCCCAGGGCCACGGCGATCTGCGTGCGCACGAGGTCCACCCCGGTCACCATCTCGGTCACCGGGTGCTCGACCTGGAGGCGCGTGTTGACCTCGAGGAAGTAGAACTCCCCGGACTCGTCGTCCACGAGGAACTCGACGGTCCCCACCGACCGGTACCCGATGTGGCGCGCGAGCGCCAGCGCGGCGTCGCCCATCGCGGCGCGCCGAGTGTCGTCCAACGCGGGCGACGGCGACTCCTCGATCAGCTTCTGGTGGCGGCGCTGGATCGAGCACTCGCGCTCGCCGAGGTGCACGAGCGCGCCGTGGTGGTCGCCGACGATCTGGATCTCGACGTGGCGCGAGCGCGCGACGTAGCGCTCCAAGAACACGCGGTCGTCCCCGAACCCGGCGGCCGCCTCGCGTCGCGCCCCCGCCAGCGCGTCGTCGAGGAGCGCCGCGTCGGCCACGACGCGCATCCCCTTGCCGCCGCCGCCCGCCGCGGCCTTGACGAGCAGGGGGAAGCCGACCACGTCGGCGCGCGCGGGGTCGTCGGTCGAGGCGAGCACCGCGAGGCCCGCCTCCACGGCGGCCGCCTTGGCCGCGAGCTTGTCGCCCATCGCGGCGATGACCGCGGGCGGGGGACCCACCCACGTCAGCCCGGCCGCGATCACGGCCTCGGCGAAGCCCGCGTTCTCGGCGAGGTAGCCGTAGCCCGGGTGCACCGCGTCCGCGCCGCAGCGCGTCGCGGCCCCGATGATCCCCGCGACGTCCAGGTAGCCGCCGGGGAGGCGCACCGCCTCGTCGGCGTCGTGCACGAAGGGGGCGCCGGCGTCGGCGTCGACGAAGACCGCCACGGTCCGCAGCCCCATCTCGCGTGCCCCGCGGATGATCCGCCGGGCGATCTCGCCACGGTTGGCCACGAGCAGCGTCGTCGTCATAGCCGGAAGACCCCGTAGCCGGTCGTACCCTCCACGGGCCGGCTGCGCACGACCGACAGGCACAGCCCCAGAACCGTGCGGGTGTCGCGCGGGTCGATGACGCCGTCGTCGCTGATGGCCCCGGTCGCGGCCAGCGCCAGCGAGCCCTTCTCCTGGGCCTCCTCGACGGCGGCGACGATCTTGGCGTCCTCGTCCTCGTCGAAGGCTTCGCCCTTTCGCTCCGCGGCGGCGCGTCGCACCTGGCTCATCACCCCGGCGATCTGCTTGGGCCCCATGACGGCGATCTTGGCCGTGGGCCACAGGAACGTGAAGCGGTTGCCGAAGGCGCGCCCCGACATGCCGTACGTGCCCGCGCCGTAGGAGGAGCCCACGATGAGCGTGAGGTGCGGCACCGTCGAGTTCGTGACGGCGTTGAGCATCTGGCTGCCCTTCTTGATGATGCCCTCGGCCTCGGCCTCGCGCCCGACCATGTAGCCGGTGATGTTCTGGATGAACACCAGCGGGACGTCGACCTGGTTGCACAGCTGGATGAACTGGCCGGCCTTCTCGGCGGCGCGCGGGTGGATCACCCCGTTGTTGCCGAGCAGCCCCACGGGGTACCCGTGGATCGACGCCCACCCGCACACCATCGTCGGTCCGTAGCGCGACTTGAACTCCTCGAAGCGCGACCCGTCCACCACCCGCGCGATGATCTCGCGCACGTCCACGACCTGGCGCAGGTCGCGACTCACGATGCCCAGGAGCTCCTCCGTGTCGTAGGCCGGCTCCTCGGCGACGAAGGAAGGCCCGGGACCGCGCTTGCGCCAGTTGAGGTGGCCGACGACCTCGCGGCAGATCCGCAGGGCGTCCATCTCGTCCTCGGCGAAGTAGTCGCCGAGACCCGAGACCTCCGCGTGCAGGCGGGCGCCACCCAAGGTCTCGTCGTCGGACACCTCGCCGGTGGCCATCTTGACCAGGGGCGGACCGGCGAGGAAGACCTTGGACTGCTCCTTGACGACGATGTTGTAGTCCGAAAGTCCGGGCTGGTAGGCGCCGCCGGCGGTAGAGGAACCGAAGACCACGCACACCGTGGGCACGCGCATCCGTGACAGCTCGATCAGGTCGTAGAAGAAGCGCCCGCTCTCGGCGAAGTGCGCGGTCGCCATGCGGCCCCCGCCGCCGTCGGCGCGGATGCGCAGGTCCGCGCCCGCGGACTCGACGAAGCTGACGTAGGGGATCTGGTTGTCGCGCGCGATCTCCAGGGCCCTCGACCACTTCTTGGCCGAGTACGCGGTCAGCGCCCCGCCCAGGACCGTCGGGTCGTTGCCCATGATCACGCACTCGACGCCGGCGATGACCCCGATGCCCACGACCATCCCGCCGCCGAGCGTGTAGTCCGATCCGTAGGCCGCCAGCGCCGAGATCTCCAGGAACGGCGAGTCGGGGTCCAAGACGGCGGCGATGCGCTCGCGCACGGGCATCTTGCCCCGGCTCCGCAGCCGCTCGGTCGCCGCGGGGCCGCCCCCCGCCTCGGCGGTGTCGAGCAGCTCGTCGATGACGCCCAGCTGCTCGAGCATGTCGTCGCGGTTCTGGAGGAACTGCGCGGTGGAGGTGTCGAGCGTCGAGCGGTACGTCGGCGCGAGCGACCCGAGCTCCATGGGCCGATACTACTGAGGCATCGTCGGCGGGTTTTTCGACCGTGGTCAGGGAGAAAGTGCCCCGAAGGGGTCGGCGTCGCGCACCGCCGCGGCCCTCGCCGACGCGTCGCGCGCGCGGCCGCGCACTCCCGAGCGCGCGAGGTCCAAGGGTAGGGTTGACTCGATGCGTGTCGCCCTCGGTTCCGATCACGCCGGTTTCGACCTGAAGACGACCTTGGCCTCGACGCTGGAGTCGTGGGGACACGAGGTTCTCGACGTCGGCACGAACAACGCCACCGACTCCGTGGACTACCCGGACTTCGGCGAGGCGGTCGGCCGCGCGGTCGCCGACGGTCGCTGCGACCTGGGCGTGGCGGTCTGCGGGAGCGGGGTCGGCGTGTCGATCGCCGCCAACAAGGTGCCCGGGGTGCGCGCCGCGCTCGCCCATGACGCGACCTCGGCGCGTCTCGCGCGCGAGCACAACCACGCCAACGTCCTGTGCCTGGGTGCGCGGCTCATCGGCGCGCCGGTGGCCGTCGACGCGCTCGAGGCGTGGCTGATGGCCACGCCGGGCGAAGGTCGTCACCTGCGCCGGCTCGAGAAGCTCTCCGCGCTCGACGCGGGCTTGATCAATCAGTAGAAAGGACCGACGTGGGCACATCGCCGTTCGACGCGTGGATCACCGACGACGAGGAGGTGAGCACCCTCCTCGCTCGTGAATGGCGACGCCAGACCACGACAATCCAGCTGATCGCGAGCGAGAACTTCGCCTCGCCGGCGGTGCTCGCGGCCACGGGCTCGGTGCTGACCAACAAGTACGCCGAGGGTTATCCCGGCCGCCGCTACTACGGCGGCAACCAGGTCGTCGACGAGGTCGAGGACCTCGCGCGCCGGCGTCTGGTGGCCCTCTTCGGCGCCGACCACGCCAACGTCCAGCCCCACTGCGGCGCCAACGCGAACCTCGCCGTCTACCAGGCGCTGCTCGAGCCCGGCGACACGGTGCTGGCGATGCGCCTGGACCAGGGAGGACACCTGACCCACGGGTCGCCGGCGTCGATCACCTCCAAGATCTGGAAATTCGTCGCCTACGGGGTGACCCCTCGCTCGGACGACCCGGACCAGCCGGGCGAGGTCATCGACTTCGACAACGTCCGCGACCTCGCCCGCGAGCACCGCCCGCGCCTCATCGTCGCCGGGGCCACCGCCTACACCCGCGAGATCGACGCGGCGCCCTTCCGCGAGATCGCCGACGAGGTCGGCGCGATGCTGATGTTCGACGCGGCCCACGTGGCGGGACTCATCGTGGGCGGCGCGCACCCCAACCCCGCGCCCTACGCCGACGTCGTGACCTTCACGACCCACAAGACGCTGCGCGGCCCGCGCGGCGGGGCCATCGTCTGCCGCGAGGAGCACGCGAAGAAGATCGACTCGTCGGTCTTCCCCGGGTTCCAGGGCGGTCCCCTCGAGCACGTCATCGCCGCCAAGGCCGTGGCGTTCCGCGAGGCGGCCCGGCCCTCCTTCGCCGAGTACTCCCAGCGCGTCGTGACCAACGCCGCGTCCTTCGGCGCGTCCCTCGCCGCCGAGGGCTTCCGTCTCGTCTCGGGGGGCACCGAGAACCACATGGTGCTGCTCGACCTGCGCGACTTCGACGCCGAGCTGACCGGCAAGGAGGCCCAGGAGGTCCTCGACCGCGCCGGCATCACCACGAACCGCAACACGATCCCCGATGACCCGCGCAGCGCGTTCGTGACTTCGGGCATGCGCGTGGGTTCGGCCGCCGAGACGACGGCCGGCCTGGGGCCGGACGAGTTCGCGACGGTCGCGGCGCTGATGTCGCGCGCGCTGCGCCAGCGCGGCGACGACGCGGCCCTCGCGGCCGTGCGTGAGGAGGTCGCGGCGCTGTGCGGGCGCTTCGACCCCTACGCCGCCTTCACCCGGTAACAGATGCACAACATCGTCTCGTACGTCGGCGTCATGCTCGTCGGGGCGGTGGTGACGATGGCCGCGAACCGACCGGCGCGCGCGGTCTCGCTGCGCGTGGGCTACGTCGCCCAGCCCGACGACCGCAAGGTGCATCAGAAGGTGACCCCGTACGGTGGCGGGGCCGCCATGCTGATCGGGCTCTGCGTCGCGCTGGTCGTCGCCGACTTCGTGCCGTCTCTGCGTGCGGTGATCACGTCGAGCCACGAGATGTTCGGAGTGCTGCTCGCGACCGGGGTGATCTTCGTCGTGGGCGTCGCGGACGACTTCCGCGAGATGAGCGCGCCGGCCAAGGTGGCCGGACAGTTCCTCACCGCGTCGATCCTGTACTTCTCGGGTGCGACGATGTACCAGCTCAAGCTCCCCTTCGCCGGTTTCATCGTGCTCGGCCCGTCGATCCTGCCGGTGATCACCGCGGTGTGGGTGTTCGCGCTGTGCAACGCGGTCAACCTCATCGACGGGCTCGACGGGCTGGCCGGGGGCATCGTCGCGATCGCGTCGGGCACTCTGTGCGTCTACGGGCTGCGCCTCGAGGACCTCGGGCTGCTTCCGGTGACCAACGTCGGCCCGCTGATCGCCGCGCTGACCTGCGGGATCTGCATCGGCTTCCTGCGCGACAACTTCTACCCGGCCAAGCTCTTCATGGGCGACGCCGGCTCGCTGATGCTCGGCCTGCTCATGAGCGCGTCGACGATGGTGATCGGGGGGCGGACCCCGCCCGCGAGCGGCGTGACGTTCTTCTTCTTCGCCCCGCTGCTGATCCCGGTGTTCATCCTGGGCGTGCCGCTCGTCGACGCGGTCTGGGCCTTCGTGCGACGGACGGCGTCGGGGCAGGGCTTCCACACGCCCGACAAGAACCACATCCACCACCGCTTGATGCGACTGGGCCACGGCCACCGCCGCACCGTGATCATCCTCTGGCTGTGGACCGCGCTGCTGTGCGGCTTCGTGCTCTTCCCGCTCTTCGCCCCCGGTTTCAACGTCTTCATCCCCCTGGGCGTGGCGGTCCTGCTGATCGGGCTGCTCACCTGGTTCAGCCCGCTGCTCAACAGATGGACGACGCGCGGCGAGACGGTCGACGCGCCCGACGAGAACGCGCGCACGTGAGCGAGTCGGGCGGTGACGCGCGGGGCCCCGGCCCCGACGAGCCGTCCGAGGAGCACCGGGCCCACCCCGGGCCCACCCCGGTGGCTGACCTGCCGGGCGTGGCGGCGTTCGCGGTCATGGGGACGTCGATCGCCACCTGCCTGGGCGTGGGGGTCCTGCTGGGTCTGCAGGTCGACTCCTGGTGGCACACCTCACCGTGGGGTCTTCTTTTCGGGATAGTGTTGGGGACGGTCGCCGCCGTGGTGAGCGTTGTGAAGCTGGTCCGGCGTTTCCTCTAGAAACCCATTGTCCGTGCTCGAAAACCTCCCCGTCAACACACTCCCACGGCTCCTGCGGCGCACCGTCATTTCCGCCCTGATCGTGGGCGCCGCCGGGTTCGTCGTGGCCGTCGCCCTGGGCTGGGACGTGGCCGCGCTGGGCCTGGTCATAGGGGTCGGCCTGGCCATCGTCAACCTTCGCTACCTGGACCGGCAGGCCGCGCGCGTCGAGCTGCGAGGCGAGCAGAGCACCAAGGCCGTGCGCCGCCAGCTGGGCGGCAAGACGACCGCTCGCCTGGCCCTGATCACCGTGGTGGTCCTGGCCGTCGTCTTTCTCGACGCTCCCCTGGGAATCGGTATGGTTGCAGGGCTCGTGCTCTATCAGATCGTCTTCGTCATCAACGTGATGCGCGTCGTGACGGGCCAGGGAGGGCTGCCGTGAGGATGCTGTACGCGGCCAAGCAGATCGAGGTCGGGGTCCACCCGACGGTCCATCTGCTGGGCCTCGCGATCGACGTCGACATCGTCACGTCCACCCTCGTGGCAATGGCCATCTTCCTCACGCTGGGGTTCGTGATGCGCTCGCGCGTCACCGACGGCGTGCCGGGCAAGCTCCAGGTGATCTGGGAGTTCATCGTCGAGCAGGTGAGCGAGCTGGCCCAGTCGGTCATGGGCGAGCGCGGCAAGAAGTTCGTGCCGATCGGCGTGACGGTGTTCCTGTTCATCCTGATCTGCAACTGGCTCGAGCTCATCCCCTCGGCGCTGCGCCCGGGCATCTCCTCAGAGATCATCCCGGCGCCGACCGGGGACGTGAACCTGCCCCTGGCGATGGCGCTGCTGGTCATCGTGTGGGTGCACATCGAATCGTTCCGCGCCCGCAAGTTCAAGGGCTACTTCGCGCACTACGTCCAGCCCTACGCGGCGCTGGCCCCCATCAACGTGATCGAGGAGATCACCAAGCCGATCACGATGACCTTCCGTCTCTTCGGCAACCTCTTCTCGGGTGGACTCATGATCCTGGTCATGACGACCCTGCTGCCGATCTACGTGGTGCCGTTCGGCGAGATCATCTGGAAGCCCTTCGACCTCTTCATCGGCGCGATCCAGGCGTTCATCTTCATGCTGCTGACCGTCCTCTACTTCGGCATGGCCACGAGCCACGAAGAGGAGCACGTCGTCGCGCTCGAGGCCTCTCATTAACCAACCCAGGAGGGAACACAGCAATGGCAACAGACACATCTTCAGTCGCTGACGCGGTCCGAAACGCCGGGGCGCTCGTCGGCGGAGGGCTCGCCCTCGGCGGCGGCGCCATCGGCGCCGCGATCGGCGACGGCCTCGCCGGCAGCCAGACGATCGCGGCGATCGCCCGGCAGCCCGAGATCGAGAACAAGGCCCGTCAGTACTTCTTCTTGACGGTCGGCCTGGTGGAGGCCATGTACTTCATCAACCTGTTGTTCATGGTCGTCTTCGTCTACGTCTTCAAGAAGCAGTAGCCGCCAGGCCGGCCCGCGTCCGCGGTCCGGCCTCGTTGCCCAGAGAAATGGAAGGTCCTTCGACATGATCGCCGAGTCCGTGTTCCTCCTGCCCAACGGCACGTTCTTCGTCGAGCTCGCCGTCGTGGCGGTGATCTTGTACCTCGTGACGAAGTACATCCTGCCGCCGCTCAACAAGGCGATCGAGTCGCGTCAGGCCAAGGTGCGCGACGCCCTGGAGGCCGCCGACGAGGCGCGAGCCGCCGCGGCCGCCACCGACGAGGCCCGCCTCGTCGTCCTGGCCGACGCGCGCGAGCAGGCCCGCGAGATCACGGCCGCGGCCCAGGCGCTGTCCGACCAGGTCAAGGCCGAGGCCGGCGGACGCGGACAGGCCGAGTACGAGCGGATCGTCGCGTCGGCCCAGTCCGAGATCGCCACCGCGCGCCAGCGCGCCATCGACGAGGCCTCCGCGCGGATCGGCGAGATCGTCTTTGACCTCGTGACCAAGATCGTGGGTCGCGAGGTGGACCAAGACACCCACGACGACCTCGTGCGCGAGGCCGTGGCGGCGCTGCACGCCGAGGCCCAGAGGGGGATGGCGAGCTAGTCATGCTTCCCAAGATCGAGGGATACGCCGCGGCCCTGCTGGGCACGCTCGACCGAGCGGGTCTGCAGTCGACCCTCGACGGACTTCGCGTGCTCGAAGAGGCGACCCTGGCGCGCGCGGACCTGCGCGCGGTGGTGAGCGACACCTCGGTGCCCGGGCCGGTTCGCGGCGAGGTCGTGCGGGACCTGCTGGCCGGCAAGATCGACGAGACCTCGGTGAAGCTCGCGGTCTACGCGGCCGCCGCGGCCCCCGCCCAGGAGGTCGCCCACAGCTGGAGCGAGCTCGTCCAGTCGGCCCACGTACTGCTCGACATGGGGAGCTTCCCCCAGGAGCCCCTGGCCCTGATGGAGGCGCGCCGGCGCGTGGGCGGCTACGCCGACGCCCTGCTCGACGGGGTGGACACCGACGAGTTCGCCACGATCGAAGAGGAGCTCTTCCGCTGGGCGCGCACCATCGAGGCCAACCGGGACCTGCGCCGGCTCCTGCTGGACCGCGACGCCCCGCTCGACGCGCGCGTCGGCGCCACGCTGCAGCTGCTCGAAGGACGTGTCACGGCGGCCACCCTGCGCCTGGCGCGCTTCGTGATCGAGGGCGGTCGGCCCCGCGACGTGGTCGGCACCCTGGACTTCCTCGTGGACTACGTCGCCAAGGCCCGCGACTGGCGCGTCGCGCGCGTTCACACCGCGCGCCCGCTGGACGTCGCGAACCGCGAGCGCATCGCGACCTCGCTGCACTCGCTGACGGGCCAGAACGTCGAGCTCCAGGTCAACGAGGAGCCCGAGCTGCTCGGGGGAGTCCTCGTCGAGGTCGGCGACCTGCTCCTCGACGCGACGACCCGGGGACGCCTCAGCGCCCTGCGCGACGACGTCACCTCCGGCCACCTGTTCCGCTCCACCCTCTCCAACGACTAACCAGAAGGACACGCAATGACCGAGCTCACCATCAGCGCCAGCGAGATCACCGACGCGCTGCGCAAGCACGTGACCGACTACAACCCGGCGATCGGCGCCGAGCAGGTCGGACGCATCGTCGAGGTCGGCGACGGGATCGCGCGCGTCTCGGGCCTGCCCTCGGCGAAGGTCAACGAGCTGCTGGAGTTCGAGGACGGGACCCTGGGCCTGGCGATGAACCTCGACGAGGAGACCATCGGCGCGGTCGTCCTGGGTTCGGTCGACTCGATCGAGGAGGAGCAGGTCGTGCGCGCGACCGGGCGCATCCTGTCGGTGCCGGTCGGCGACGCCCTCCTGGGCCGCGTGGTCAACGCCCTGGGCGTGCCCATCGACGGCAAGGGCGACCTGGTCAACCCGAGGTCGCGGCGCATGGAGGTCCAGGCGCCCGGGATCATCGGCCGCCAGCCGGTGAAGGAGCCGCTCCAGACCGGCATCAAGGCCATCGACGCGATGACCCCCATCGGCCGCGGCCAGCGCGAGCTGATCATCGGGGACCGCAAGACCGGCAAGACGACGGTGGCCGTCGACACGATCCTCAACCAGAAGGGTCAGGGGGTCAAGTGCATCTACGTCGCGGTGGGTCAGAAGAACTCCTCGGTCGCCCAGACGGTCAAGACCCTCGAGGACTTCGGCGCCATGGCCTACACCGTGGTCGTGGTGGCCTCGGCCGGTGACCCCGCGCCGTTCAAGTTCCTCGCGCCCTACGCCGGGTGCGCCATCGGCCAGCAGTGGATGGACGACGGCGAGCACGCGCTGGTCGTCTACGACGACCTGTCCAAGCAGGCCGAGGCCTACCGCCAGATCTCGCTGCTGCTGCGTCGCCCACCGGGCCGCGAGGCGTACCCCGGGGACGTCTTCTACCTGCACAGCCGCTTGCTCGAGCGCGCGGCCAAGCTGAGCGACGAGAAGGGCGGCGGCTCCCTCACCGCGCTGCCGATCATCGAGACCAAGGCCGGCGACATCTCGGCCTACATCCCGACCAACGTGATCTCGATCACCGACGGCCAGATCTTCTTGGAGTCCGACCTGTTCTACTCGGGCGTTCGCCCGGCGATCAACGTCGGCAACTCGGTGTCGCGAGTCGGCGGCGCCGCCCAGATCAAGGCGATGCGCGCCGTCGCGGGCACACTCAAGATCGACCTGGCCCAGTTCCGCGACCTCGAGTCCTTCGCGACGTTCGGCTCCGAGCTCGACAAGTCGTCCCAGGCCCAGCTCGACCGCGGCTACCGGCTGGCCGAGCTCTTGAAGCAGGGCCTCAACGCGCCCGTGCCGGTCGAGGAGCAGTGCATCGTCATCTACGCGGGCACGCGCGGGTGGGTCGACGAGATCCCGGTCGCAGACGTGCGCCGCTACGAGTCCGAGCTGCTCACGATGTTCCGCGCCCAGCACGCCGACCTGCTCGAGGTGATCCGCTCGACCGGATCGCTGCCCGACACCGACAAGGTCGACGCCGCGCTCAAGACGTTCACCGACTCCTTCGCCGTCAGCGACTGAGTAGCCAGGCTCGAGGGAGAAAGGAGGGACCATGGCCGGCGGACAGGAACGGGTGCTGCGACAGCGCATCAAGACGGTGCGCGCCACGCGCAAGATCACCAAGGCCATGGAACTCATCGCGGCCTCCCAGATCCCGCGCGCCCAGGCGCGCATCGTCGCCAACCGCCCGTACCGCAACGGGATGCGGCGCATCGTGTGGGAGGCCGCCAAGGGCGACCCGGCCGCGGCGGCCAAGCTGCTCGCGACCCCCGACGTGGTCAGCACCGCCGTCGTGCTCGTCGTCGCCGGGGACCGGGGCCTGTCGGGCTCGTACAACTCGTCGGTGCTGCGCGCGGGTGAGCGCCTGGCGCGCTCGCTGGCCGAGCGCGGCACGACGGTGCGCCTCTTCAGCGTGGGCAAGAAGTCCGCGCCCTATTTCCGTTTCCGCGGCGTGGGGGTCGAGCAGAGCTTCTCGGGCTTCAGCGACCGCCCGACGTTCGCCGACGCCCGCGACGTGGCCGCGGCGGTCGCCGCGCCCTTCGTCGACGGCGAGGCCGAGCAGGTCCTGATGGTCTCGACGCGCTTCCTCTCGGCGGGCAGCCAGGTCGTCGAGACCCGCCAGATCCTGCCCCTCACCGTGCCCGAGGACGTCCCGGCGCCGCCGCCGGGCCTGACCGGCTACACCGAGTTCGAGCCCGAGGTGTCCGAGCTGCTGTTGCACCTCGCGCCGCGCGCGCTCGAGAGCGAGGTCTTCAGCGCCCTGCTGGAGGGCGCCGCGAGCTTTCACACCAGCCAGCAGCGCGCGATGGCCGCCGCGACCGAGAACGCCGACGAGCTCAGCCAGACCCTGTCGAGGGTCATGAACCGGGCCCGCCAGGACAGCATCACCACCGAGATCATGGAAATCGTGGGCGGGGCCGAAGCGCTCCGCACAGGAAAGTGAGTAACAGATGACAATGGCCCCCGAACACACGCTCGAATCCGGGCGCGTCGTCGCGATCGCCGGACCGGTCGTGGACGTGGAGTTCCCGCCCCACGCGCTGCCCGAGATCAACCACGCCGTGGAGATGGACATCGAGATGGAGGGCCAGACGATCACGGTGGTCGCCGAGGTGGCCCAGCAGATCGGCGAGGGCCGCGTTCGCTGCGTGTGCATGAAGCCCACCGACGGGCTCGTGCGCGGCGCCCAGGTCCGCCAGACCGGTCGTGGGATCACCGTGCCCGTGGGCGACGCGGTCCTGGGCCACGTCTTCAACGTCATCGGCCAGCCGTTGGACACCGACGACATCGGCCCGATCGAGGACCACTGGGAGATCCACCGCAACCCGCCGGCGTTCGACCAGCTCGAGCCGCGTTCGACCATGTTCGAGACCGGCATCAAGGTCATCGACCTGCTCGCGCCCTACGTCCAGGGCGGCAAGATCGGCCTCTTCGGGGGCGCCGGCGTGGGCAAGACCGTCCTCATCATGGAGATGATCCGCCGTGTCGCCGAGCAGCACTCGGGCGTGTCGGTCTTCGCCGGGGTGGGCGAGCGCACCCGCGAGGGCACCGACCTGCTGCTGGAGATGCGCGAGTCGGGCGTCATCGAGAAGACCGCGCTGGTCTACGGCCAGATGGACGAGCCGCCGGGGGTGCGCCTGCGCGTCGGCCTGGCCGCGCTGACCATGGCCGAGTACTTCCGCGACGTCAAGAACCAGGACGTGCTGCTGTTCATCGACAACATCTTCCGGTTCGTCCAGGCGGGCTCGGAGGTCTCGACGCTGCTCGGGCGCATGCCCAGCGCCGTGGGCTACCAGCCGACCCTGGCCGACGAGATGGGCGAGCTCCAAGAGCGCATCACCTCGACCAAGGGCCACTCGATCACGTCGCTCCAGGCGGTCTACGTGCCGGCGGACGACTACACCGACCCCGCGCCGTTCACCACCTTCACCCACCTGGACGCGACCACCGAGCTGAGCCGCCAGATCGCCGCGCTGGGCATCTACCCCGCGGTCGACCCGCTCACCTCGACCTCGAACATCCTGTCGCCCGAGGTCGTGGGCGAGCGCCACTACGCGGTCGCCCGCCACGTCCAGCAGATCCTCCAGCGCAACAAGGAGCTCCAGGACATCATCGCGATCCTGGGCCTGGACGAGCTGAGCGAGGACGACCGCCTGACGGTGTCGCGCGCGCGCAAGATCCAGCGTTTCCTGGCCCAGCCGATGTTCGTCTCGAAGACCTTCACGGGCATCGACGGCATCAACGTGCCGGTGGCCGAGACGATCGAGTCCTTCGAGCACCTGGTCAACGGCGACCTCGACGCCTACCCCGAGCAGGCCTTCTTCAACGTGGGCGGCGCGTCGGACGTCGAGCGCAAGGCCGCCGAGCTCGCGAAGGGCTGACGTGGCCACCCTGCACGTGGAGATCGTCACGCCCGAGGCCCCGCTGTGGGTCGGCGACGCGCGAGCCCTCATGGCCCGCTCGACCTTCGGCGAGTTCACGATCCTGGCCCAGCACACGGCCACCGTGGGCGACATCGTGCCGAGCGTCGTGCGCGTCGCGACCGACGAGGGCGAGCTCGCCTTCGCGATCCACGGCGGCTACTTCCAGGTCGGTCCGGGTGACGGACCCGACGTCACGCGCGCGACGGTGCTCGCCGGCGTCGCCGAGCGCGTGGCCGACATCGATATCGCGCGCGCCCAGCGGGCCAAGGAGCGCGCCGAGGCCGCGCTGGCCTTCGACAACCGGGCGAGCGACGACACGCACAGGTCGCACCTCGTGGCGAGCGGCGACCTGGAGCGCGCGCAGCTGCGACTCGACGCCGCGAAGTAGCTACCGGGCCGACACGTAGTCCAGCAGGTCGCGCTTCTCGCCCTCGAGCTCGTCGAAGCGCGCCTTGACGACGTCGCCGATGGAGACGACGCCCACCACGCGGCCCTCGTCGAGCACGGGGATGTGGCGGATGCGCCGGGCGGTCATGAGACCCATGAGGTCGGTCACGGTCGTCGACTCCTCGCAGGTCGTCACGTCGCTCGTCATCAGGTCGGCGACGCGCTCGTCGAGGACGGCGCCGCCTCGCTCGGCCAGCGCGCGCACGACGTCGCGCTCGCTGAGGATCCCCGCGAGCGGCTGGTCGAGGCCGGTGACCACGAGCGCCCCGACCCCGCGCTCCTTGAGCATGGCCACGGCGTCGGCGACCGAGCGCTCCGCGGAGATGGTCGCGACGTCGCGGCCCTTGGCTGACAGCAGATCGAGAACCTTCACGGCTACCCCCTTCACCTCGACTACGGGTCTTGGCTGGACCTTATGCCCCGGATGCGGCCACCGCAACGCCTAGAACCCCGCCGTGGAGAACTCCTCGAGCTTGTTGTGCCGGTGGAACGTCTCGATCGTGCGCACGGTGCCCGAACGGCTGCGCACGACTATGGATTGGGTGCTCGCGCCGAAGTCGAAGAAGCGCACGCCGCGCAGGAAGTCGCCGTCGGTGATCGCCGTCGCGGCGAAGAAGGCGTTGTCGCCGGCGACCAGGTCGTCGGTGTGCAGCACACGGTCGAAGTCGTACCCCAGGGCCTCGGCGGCGCGTTGCTCGGCGTCGTCGCGCGCGTGCAGGACGCCCTGGATCTCGCCGCCCAGGCCCTTCATCGCCGCCGCGGCGATCACGCCCTCGGGCGTGCCGCCGATGCCGAAGAGGATGTCGGCGCCCGAGCTGGGCCAGGCCGTGGCGATGGCGCCGGCGACGTCGCCGTCGGTGATCGAGAGCACCCGGGCGCCGGTCTCGCGGACCTCGGCCACCAGGTCGTGGTGGCGCGGTCGGTCCAGGATGACCACGCCCAGCTCCTGGACCGGCTTCTTGAGGCACGCCGAGAGCTCGGTGAGGTTCTCGGTCGCGGTCGCGTTGACGTCCACGGCCCCGCGCCCGCGCGGGCCCACGGCGACCTTCTTCATGTAGACCACCGGCCCGGGGTAGAACATCGCGCCGCGCTCGGCCAGCGCGATCACCGCGATGGCGCCGTTGCGCCCCATGGCCGTCGGGGTCGTGCCGTCGATGGGGTCGACGGCGACGTCGACCTGCGGCGGGCGACCGTCGCCGACCTGCTCGCCGTTGAAGAGCATCGGCGCGTCGTCCTTCTCGCCCTCGCCGATCACGACGACGCCGTCCATCTCGACCGCGCCGAGCACGAAGCGCATGGCGTCGACCGCGGCGCGGTCCGCGGCGATCTTGTCGCCGCGCCCGGCCCAGCGCGCGGCGGCGATCGCCGCCGCCTCGGTCACGCGCACCAGTTCGAGCGCGATGTTGCGGTCGGGCCTCGAAGGCGGCTGCACGCCGGAAGCGTACTAGCCCGGTCGTCGAGCCGCCCGGGCCCGGCGAGGGACGGGCCATACTTGACGGGTGAGCTCTCTCGTCGTCAAGCCCGCCGGACCCCTCGCGGGCGAGGTCGAGGCCCGCGGCGCGAAGAACGCGGTCCTCAAGGAGATGGCGGCGTGCCTGCTCGCCACCGGTGAGCACCACCTGACCAACGTCCCGGACATCACCGACGTGGGCGTCATGGCCGAGCTGCTCGAGGCGCTCGGGTGCGTCGTGGCGCGGCGCGTGCACGAGCTCGTGATCGACGTCCCCGACGCGTCCGAGCTGCACCCGGTGGCGCCGTCGCACCTGTTCGAGGCGATGCGCGCGTCCATCGTGGTCCTGGGTCCGCTGCTGGCGCGCTGCGGCGAGGCGCGCATGGCGCTGCCCGGCGGCGACGACTTCGGCCAGCGCCCGATCAACTTCCACACCGACGGCCTGTCGGCGATGGGCGCGACGTTCCACAACGACCGCGGGTCGATCAACGCGTCGGTGACCCGCGCGCGCCTCGGCGCGACGCGCATCACCCTGGAGTACCCGAGCCACACGGCGACCGACAACCTCCTGATGGCCTGCGTGCTCGCCGAGGGCCGCTCGGTGATCGACAACGCGGCGCGCGAGCCGGAGGTCGAGGACCTGGGACGTCAGCTCATCGCGATGGGCGCGCGCATCGAGGGGCTGGGCACGTCGCGCCTGACGATCGACGGGGTCGCCGAGCTCACCCCGGCGTCCCACGAGGTCGTGGCCGACCGCGTCGTCGCCGCGACCTACCTGGCCGCGGGGGTCATCACCGGCGGCGAGGTGCGCGTGAGCGACGCTCGCGCCGACCACATGGAGATGCTGCTGCGCAAGGTCGAGTCGATGGGGGCTGACGTGGACGTCGCCGGTCCCGGGGTCGCCGTGCGCGGGCCGGCGCGCCTGAGCGCGTGCGACGTGGCCACCCTGCCGTACCCGGGGGTGGCGACGGACTACAAGCCGCTGCTGACGACCATGCTCAGCGTCGCCGACGGCGTGTCCGTCGTCACCGAGAACCTCTTCGTGGGACGTTTCCGCTACGTCGACGAGCTCGTGCGCCTGGGCGCGTCGATCACCACCGAGGGTCATCACGCGATGATCCGCGGGGTCGACCACCTCAGCGGGACGACGGTGCGCGCCTCGGACATCCGGGCCGCCGCGGCGCTCGTCCTGGCCGGCCTCGTCGCCGAAGGCGAGACGACCGTCGACGGGCTCGAGCACGCCGAGCGCGGCTACGACGACTTCGTCGGGCACCTCGGGCGCCTCGGCGCGCGCGTCGAGCACACGGCGTGATCGCTCGGGACCCCGCCGAGCTGCTGGGTGAGGCCCGCGGCGGGTCGCGCGGCGCGCTGGCCCGACTGCTCACGTACGTCGAGTCGGGGGGCGCCGCCCAGCGCGCCACCGCCGCCCTGGCCTACGCCGCCGCGGCGCCCTACGTCGTGGGGGTCACCGGGCCCCCCGGCGGCGGGAAGTCCACGCTGACCGATCGGCTGATCGCCGCGGTGCTCGAGGCGAGCCCGTCGGGTGCCCCCGTGGCCGAGGTCGGGGTCCTGTGCGTAGACCCGAGTTCGCCCTTCACCGGTGGCGCCATCCTGGGCGACCGCATCCGCATGCAGGATCACGCGACCGACCCGAGGGTCTACATCCGCTCGATGGCGACCCGCGGCCACCTCGGCGGGCTCTCGCTGGCCGTGCCCGACGCGCTGCGCGTGCTCGGGGCGGCGGGCTTCACCCTGGCCATCGTCGAGACCGTGGGCGTCGGCCAGCTCGAGGTGGACGTCGCGTCCTCGGCCGACACGACCGTGGTCGTGACGAACCCGGGGTGGGGCGACTCCATGCAGGCGAACAAGGCGGGCCTGCTCGAGGTGGCCGACGTCTTCGTGATCAACAAGGCCGACCGCCCCGGGGTCGCCGAGACGCGCCGCGACCTCGAGCAGATGCTCGACCTGGGCGGCGAGCGCGCGTGGCGCCCGCCGATCGTCGCGACGACCGCCACGACCGGTGAGGGGACCGACGGGCTCGTCGAGGCGATCTGGTCGCACCGCGACGTCGTCGACGCGCACCGCGGCGAGGCCGCGCGCGCGCGGGCGCGCCGCGAGCTGGACCGCGTCCTCGCGGTAATGCTGCGCGCTCGCGTGGGCTCCTACGCCGAAGGCGCCGCCTACGAGGAGCAGGTCGACGCGCTGCTCGCCGGTCACACGGACCCGTACCGGGCGGCCGAGACGTTACTGTCATTGCCGTGATCGCGACGACCGTGGCCTACGACCTGGTGTTCGTCGTCCACGTCCTGGCCGCGGTGGCGACCGTGACGGTGTTCATCTCGATGCGCAGCGCCGCCCAGGCGGTCGCGAGCGGCGCGAGCGCCGAGGTCCAGCGCGCCCGGTTCCCACGTCGGCGCAATTGGGCCGCGCGCGTGCTGCACCTCCTGCCCATAACGGGTCTGACGATGTCGTTGGCCGGCGACAGCTCGGTGTCGCTTACGCGGCCCTGGATCGGGCTGGGCGTCCTGTGCTACCTGGCCGCGGCGGGCCACCTCGAGGCGCGCACCCTGCCCCTCGAGGCGGTGGTCGCCGAGGTCGTCGAGCACGACGGCGTGGCCCCGCCCGAGCGCGGGCGCCAACTCACTCGTTCGATCGACACATTGCTCGCGATCATCGCGATCGCGGTGGTGGCGATGCTCGTCCAGTTCTAGCCTCTCCCCATGTGACCACGACGGCGTGACGAGGCACCGTGACCACGACGAGCTCGCCGCGACGGTGCGCGCGTGGTTCCTCACCCCGCAGCCACGGCTGAGCTACGGGGTCGAGCCCGCGTGGTTCGGCCACGTCGCGACCTTTGACGGACGGCTCGAGCGCGTCATCTTGGAGATCGACGACCCGTCGCGCGTCGGCGCGGCGTTGGACGAGGCGTCGCGCGGTGCCCGGGGCAGCCTGAGCGTCTGGGTGGACGACCCGGCGAGGGCGGCGCGCCTCGACGACGCGCTCGTGCGTCACGGCTGCGTGTGGAACCGCACGATCGAGCACCTGGCGCTCGTGGGCGCCCTGCGCTCCGGGGCGCTCAACCCAGAGGTTCGCGTGCGCCCCGCCGACGCCGAGGAGCGCGAGGCGTGGGCCTCGGTCAAGCTCCGCTGCTTTGCCAGCAGTGAGGACCCGCCCGGCTCCGTGCTGCTCGCCGCCGAGGTCGCCACGCGCGCCCTCGAGGGCGACGCGGCGCAGTTCTGGTTCGCGGATCTGGGCTCGGAGTCCGCGGGGATCCTCGCCCACTACCCGGGCCGAGACCGGATCACGTACCTGTTGGGGACGCGAGTGCCCTTTCGTCGCGTCGGCGTGGCGCGCACCGCGCTGGCCGCGTGGGTGCGCGACGGTGACGCCCTCGGGTGCCGCTCGCACATCATCAACGCCCGCGTGGAGGGGGACCCCGCCGCGCTGTACCGGTCCATGGGCTTCACCGACGTCGTGCACTGGTGTCGCCGATATGACTTTGCGCCGCCCAAGGGGCTGGCGAACGAGGACTAGAGGAACGTCGCGCGTCCGACCATGCCCGCCGCGACCGTGGCGTTGGTGACCGGGTCGATGAGGACGAAGCTGCCGGTCACGCGGTTGTCGCGGTATTCGTCCACGGCGACCGCGTCGGCGGTGTGGATCGTCGCCAGGCCGATCTGGTTCGTCGTCAGCTCGTCGGTCTCGACGACCTCGAGGGTGGCGATGTCCACCACCCCCCCGATTGTGGCCACCCGTGCTGGCGTGACACGGGTGGTGTGCTTGAGCCGCAGGCGTTGGCCGGGGGTCAGGGGGTGCTCGCCGAACCAGCAGATCGTCGCGGTCACGTTGTTGGTCACGGTCGGCAGCGGCGCCACCGCGAGCAGGTCGCCGCGGCCGGCGTCGGTCTCGTCGGCCAGTGCCACCGACACCGACAGTCCGACGTCGGCCGAGTCGACGCGACCGCGTCCGGTGGAGATCTCGGTGACCGTCGTCGTGACGCCCGCGGGAAGCAGGGTCACCTCGTCGCCGACGCGCAGCGCGTCCGCGCTCACCATCCCGGCGTAGGTGCGTCCGCCGCCGGGCTGGCGAAGGACCCACTGGATGGGCAGGCGCGACCCGTGCCCGGTCGCGGTCCAGGTGCCGGCCTTGGACGTCTCCAGGGCCGCCAGCACCGTCGGGCCGTCGTACCAGGGGGTGTTCTCGGAGGGGTCGACCACGTTGTCGCCCAGCAGCGCCGACACCGGGATCACCGTCACGTCGGCGAAGCCGAGCTCGGCGGCCAGGGTCTCGACCTGGTCCACGGTCGCGCGGAACGCCGCGGGGGACCAGTTGACCTGGTCCATCTTGTTCGCCGCGACGATCAGCGTGCGAACCCCGAGGAGCGCGGCGATGCACAGGTGACGGCGGGTCTGCTCCTTGAGCCCGTGGGCCACGTCGAGCACGACGAGCGCGAGGTCCGCGGTCGAGGCGCCGGTGGCCATGTTGCGCGTGTACTGGACGTGCCCGGGGCAGTCGGCGATGATGAACTTGCGGGTGGGGGTCGCGGCGTAGCGGTAGGCGACGTCGATCGTGATGCCCTGCTCGCGCTCGGCGCGCAGGCCGTCGGTCACGAAGCTGAGGTCCAGGTCGCCGACGCCGCGCCGTTCCGAGGCGACCACGACGGCGTCGAGCTGGTCGTCGAAGAGCTGGCGCGTGTCGACCAGGAGGCGGCCGATGAGCGTCGACTTGCCGTCGTCCACCGACCCGATGGTCGCGAGGCGCAGCAGATCCTGTGTGACGAGGTGCATCTAGAAGTAGCCCTCGCGCTTGCGGTCTTCCATCGCGGTCTCGGAGAACCGGTCGTCGGCGCGCGTCGCGCCGCGCTCCGAGACGTTGGCGACGGCGACCTCGTCGATGATCTGGGCGAGCGTCGCGGCCACCGAGTCCACCGCGCCGGTGCAGCTGGCGTCGCCCACCGTGCGGAAGCGCACCACGCGCCGCTCGGTCGACTCTCCCTCGCGCGGCTCGACGTAGGGCCCCACGGCGAGCCACATGTTGTCGCGCAGCAGGACCTCGCGCTCGTGGGCGAAGTAGATGCTGGGCAGGTCCATCTCCTCGCGCTCGATGTACTGCCACACGTCCAACTCGGTCCAGTCCGACAGGGGGAAGGCCCGCAGGTGCTCGCCGGGGTTCACCTTGCCCTGGTAGAGCTGCCAGAGCTCGGGGCGCTGCTGGCGGGGGTCCCACTGGCCGAAGGCGTCGCGGAACGACAGGATGCGCTCCTTGGCGCGGGCCTTGTCCTCGTCGCGCCGGGCGCCGCCGAACGCCGCGTCGAACCCGTGCTCGGTGATCGCGTCGAGGAGCGTGACCGTCTGGAGACGGTTGCGCGAGCCCAGGGGACCGGGGTCGGCCACCTTGCCGCGGTCGATGGAGTCCTGCACGGAGGCGACGATCAGGCGCGCCCCCACGGCCGCGACCATGGCGTCGCGGTAGGCGAGGACCTCGGGGAAGTTGTGCCCGGTGTCGACGTGCATCACGGGGAAGGGCAGGCCCTGGGGGGCGAACGCCTTGACCGCGAGGTGCAACAGGACGGCCGAGTCCTTGCCCCCCGAGAAGAGCAGAACCGGGCGCTCGCACTCGGCGACGACCTCGCGCAGGATGAAGATCGCGTGCGACTCGAGCAGGTCGAGGTGGTCGACGGTTCGTTCGGGGCGCAGGGGAGTCGTGGTCATAGGCTAGGTAGTCGTTCAATAGTCTACTAATTCACTGGGGAATGTTAAACTTCCGTCCGCCAGTTATGTCCTCCCCACCGACTTCCCTCGCTGACGAGCTCGACGCAAAGAACGCGAGCCTCGAGACCGCCTCGCCGCGCGAGGTCCTCGCCTGGGTCTTCGAGCGCTTCGGCGACGACGTGGCCGTCGCGTGCTCCTTCGAGGACCTGGCCTTACTGCACATGGTCCACCAGGTGCGCCCCGCAACCGAGGTGATCTTCCTGGACACGGGCGGGCACTTCGCCGAGACGCTGGAGTTCGTCGATCGGATCGAGCGCGACTGGTCGCTCAACCTGACGCGCACGACCCCCGGCCCCGACGCCGAGGCGTGGCCGTGCGGCACCGAGCGTTGCTGCGAGCTGCGCAAGGTGGAGCCGCTGACCCGGGCGTTGGCCGGTCGGGCCGCGTGGGTCACCGCGCTCAAGCGCGTCGACGCGCCGAGCCGCGCCGGGACCAGGGTCGTGGCGTGGGACGACAGGTTCGGCCTGGTGAAGGTGAACCCGCTCGCCACCTGGACCGATGACGACGTCGCGTATTACCTGGCGTCGAACTCGCTGCCCGAGCATCCCCTGTGGGCGCAGGGCTACGCGTCGATCGGGTGCGCCGCGGTGACCGTGCGACCCGCGGTGCCCGGGGACCGTCGATCGGGCCGCTGGGCCGGCGCCGACAAGGAGGAGTGCGGGCTGCACGAGGCCTGACATCCACCAAAAAGCCTTGGTTCGCCAGTAAATTGGCGGCCAATGCAGAGGGAAATTCCCGGGAAGTAGGTCGGATGCTTCTCGTGATCATCGCGCTGTTGTGGGTCGCCCTCCTGGCGCCCATGGCGGTCCGACGCCTTCGCGATACCCGTACCGAGAGGTCGATCGAATCCTTCCACTCCGAGCACCAGGCCCTGAGCCGCCAGGCCCACTCGGTCGAGCCCGCCTACCGGCTCAGCGAGCCCACACCGGCCCCGGTGCCCGAGGCCCGCGCGCCACGCCTGACCGTCGTTCACCC
Source organism: uncultured Actinomycetota bacterium (assembly GCA_963805595.1). Taxonomy (GTDB): domain Bacteria; phylum Actinomycetota; class Acidimicrobiia; order Acidimicrobiales; family RAAP-2; genus RAAP-2. The sequence continues at coordinate 300,345 of CAWDUM010000001.1, forward strand.
CGAGGACACGTATCGGTCACTGGAGTCGCGTCGCTCCTGGGACGAGTGGAGCGAGGACTACGACTACGACCGCCAAGAGGAGCCCGTGGCGGTCTCGGTCAACCGCTACGCCAGCGCCTACGCGTCGGTCCCGCGTGACGCCGAGTCCTTCGAGCGCTACGACTCACCGATTCGCCGGCGCAACATGCGCGCCCAGCGGCGCATGATCCTCACGCGCCTGGTTCTGGTCGTTCTGGTGGCCACCACGCTGGCGCTCGTCGTGGGGTACTCGCCGCTGGTGGACCTGGCGATCCTGTCGTGGGTGGCGCTCGCCTCCTACGGGGCGCTGGCGCTCTACGCCGTGTCCCAGGGCGTGCTGGATGAGTCCGTGCTCGGCATCGACCGGCTGATGCGGCCACGCGCGACGGCGCCGCTCGAGCCCGTCTACGGCTGGGACGCCGTCGAGGACGAGACCGACGGCGCCGAGGCCGCGCGTTTCAGCGCCTACTACGGCGCGGACGATGAGACCGAGTCGGGAGGCTGGCGCCGCGAATCCTCGCGCTACGCCCTGGGCTAGAATTGCGTTCCCTCGGGGGTGTAGCTCAATTGGTAGAGCGCTACGTTCGCAATGTAGAGGCAGTGGGTTCGAATCCCATCACCTCCACCGCGAGGCTTCGGCCGCATGGGTGGGCGGCCCCTCTCAGAATCTGGTGAAAGCCCACCAGATGTTGTGTCATCCGGAAGGCATCTCATGACGCAGGTGGTTCGCGTTCACAACTTCATGGTGTCAAGCGATGGCTACGGCTCCGGCGTGGGGCAAAGTCTCGAGCACCCCTTTGGCCACGCGAATCCCGCCGATCTCTTCTCCTGGGCGGGAGCGACCGCGCACTGGGTCAATCGAAGCGATCGAGGGGGTACCTACGGTCTCGACGACTACTGCACTCGCGACTTCGCCCGGAACATTGGTGCCGAGATCATGGGACGAAACAAGTTTGGTCCCCAGCGCGGGCCGTGGGAGAACCTTGACTGGGAAGGGTGGTGGGGCGAGGACACGCCGTTTCACACGCCCGTGTTCGTACTGACGCATCACGAACGGCCTTCAATAACGTTGGGGGACACCACGTTCCACTTTCTCAATGCGTCGCCGCAGGACGCGCTCGCGCGGGCGTTCGAGGCGGCCGATGGCAAGGACGTGCGCCTCGGTGGTGGCGTCGCCACGGTGCGCGAGTTTCTCCACGCCGATCTGATCGATCAGATGCATTTCGCGGTTGCGCCCATCGAGCTCGGTCGTGGCGAAAGACTGTGGGACAGTCCCGACGACCTCGCCGATCGCTTCTTCTTGGAGAAGATACCGAGCCCGAGCGGAGTCACGCACATCTTCTTCTGGCGACGCTAACTCCCACGCGGACGCGCCTATACCGCGACGTCGAAGCACTGTGTCAGGTCACTGATGTGCGGGTTGGCGTCGCGAGGCGGGAACGGACGACCTCCACCTTGGCCCGCCCCTCGAGGAGTGGACCGGTCGAATTGGTGGTTGATCGACGCCAGCGTCGGCAGTCCGAATACGTATTCGATGAATTTGAGCACTGACGCGTGGTCTGAGTACGTGGTGTCGACGTAGCCCGGCTTGGCGAGTGGCGAAATCACGATCATCGGCACGCGGATCCCCGAGCCGAACGCGTCGAGCTCGCGAGGGGGCCGGTGGTCGAAGTAGCCCCCGCCCTCGTCGTAGGTGTGCAGGATCACCGTGCTGTCCCACTGGGGCCCGGCCTGGACGGCCTTGATGATCTGCTCCATCATCGTCTCGCCCTGGCGGATGTCGGCGGGCGGGTGCTCGTCCCACGGGGTCTGCTTCTCGATCCAGGTGACCTGGGGGAGAGTGCCGTTGGCGCAGTCGGAGAAGAACTGGGCGGGCGTCTGGTTCATCACCGACGCCTTGGTGCCCTTCCACATGCACAGGTACGAGTAGTAGCGCGACGCGTGAAAGTTGTAGTTCTTGTACGTCACGCCGGCGTCGTCGAGCAGCTGGGTGATGCACGGCCACGTCAGGGAGAAGTTCCTCAGGTTTACGTTCTCGGTGATGCCTCCACTGGTCCCGGCGTAGAGCACCATCCGATTCGGGAGCGTCTCGGAGAGGACCCCGCAGAAGTACTCGGCGCACAGCGTGAACTGTGGCAGCAGCGAGTAGTAGTACGGGATGTCCGCGGCGGTGTAGTACCCCATCGCGTACCTGCCGTTGCCGTTGCTCACGAAGCCGTTCATCCTGCCGCCCGCGTACGCCCGGTGCGTCGCCGTCCAGTCGTGGTTGGGGTCGACGCCGTCACCGTCGCGGTGGGCGAAGTGGAAGGGCCGCTGGCCGGAGTTGGCCCAGCCCCGGGGGATGCCGTAACCCGCCGGCAGCGCGGCGTACGAGCCGACGTAGTTGTCGAAGGAGTGGTTCTCCTGGCACGACACGATGATCTGCTTGACCGGGCTCGTACGCTGGGCCCGGCCGAGCAGCGTGGGGCCGCGACCCGCGCGGGTCACGAGACCCGCCGACAGCGCCCCGGCGCCCGCGAGGAATGTACGGCGCGGCACCGTCGGTGGGTCGGGGCGATGGTCGAAGGTCATGGACACCACTCACTGCATCCGCCGGGTCGGCGGGGCGATCAGGACACGGGCTGGACTTCAGTATGGCAGTGGGTCCGTGCGCGACGGCGTCGCGGTCCCACCAGGGGCGACGAGTCCGCGCCTAGCGCCGTCCCGCGGCGAGGAGTTCGGCGGGGGGCTCGAGCGGCGTGTCGTCCGGAGGCTCGTCGCTCGGGCGCTGCCCGCGGGGCCGCGCGATGAATCCGAGTCGCTTGGGCAGGTACCAGTTCCACGACCCGAGGAGCTTCATCGCCGAGGGCAGCAGGACGATGCGCACGAGCGTCGCGTCGATCAGGATCGCCGACGCCAGCGCGACCCCGAGCTGCTTGAAATCGACCTCGCTCAAGGTCGCGAATACCGCGAACACCGCCACCATCACCAGGGCGGCGCTCGTGATGACCCCGGCCGTCGCGGTGATGCCCTCGGAGACCGCGTCGGCGGGTGACAGCCCACGGTCGTGGGCCTCGCGGATCCGGCTGAGGATCAGCACGTGGTAGTCCATCGACAGTCCGAAGAGGACGACGAGCAGGAAAAGGGGTACCCAGTCGACGACGCCGCCGACGTCCGGAGCGCCCAAGAGCGATCTCAGGTGGCCGTACTGGAAGACGAAGACCGTCACGCCGTACGCCGCCCCCACCGACAGAAGGTTGAGCACGATCGTGAGCAGCGGGATGATCAGCGAGCGGAACGCGACGAGCAGCAGGGCGAAGGCCAGTCCCAAGATCAGGGCGACCACGAAGATGAGGTGGTGCTTCATGCTCTGGTTGAAGTCAACCGACGCCGCGGTCATTCCCGCGACGTAGGCGTGAGCCCCCGTGACCCGGCCGATGGTGCCCGGGATGATCGCGTCGCGCAGCGTGGAGAGCGCGCCGGTCGAGGTGGGGTCGGTCCCGGACCCGGCGAGCGAGACCGTGATGACCGCGACGTGGTGATTGGCGCTGACCATCTCGACGACGGGGCCGCCCATCTGGGTGGGGTGGGCCAGCACGGAACGACCGAGGCCCGCGACGCCGGCGCGAACGCCGCTCGCCGTCACGTCAGGCGCGGTGACCACGACGATGGCCGACATCGGAGCGCCGGGGAACGCGGCCCGGATGCTGTCGTACGTCTTCATGACCGGCAGGTTGGCCGGCACGCCCGCGGTACCAGGGTCGACGGTGCGCATGGACAGCGCCGGCAACGCCAGCGTCAGCAGCACACCGACCGAGATGACGACCGACCACACGGGTCGGCGCAGCACGTGCTCGACCACCCACGACCAGCCACGTGAACGGCCGCTCGCGCGCAGTCGCGAGATGTAGGGCACTCGGCCGAACTCGACGCGGTCACCGAGGCTCGCCATCACGCCGGGCAACACCGTCACCGACCCGATGACCGCGACCGCTACGACCAGCATCGTCCCGAGTCCCAGGGAGGTGAAGACGGCGTTGCCCGCGACGAGCATCCCCGCCATGGCCGTCATCACGGTCAGGCCCGAGATGAGCACGGCACGCCCGCTCGTCGCCGCCGCGCGAGCCAGCGCCGAAGCGCTGTCGGCGCCACGGCGACGCTCTTCGAGCTTGCGGCGAAGATAGAACATCGAGTAGTCGACGCCGACGGCGAGTCCCACGAGCAAGACGACCGGCTGGATCTCGCCCTGCGCGACGGGGTAGAGGTGGCTCAGCGGCTTGATGAGTCCGAGGGCGCCGATGACCGCGGTGAAGCCCAACAGGAGCGGCACCCCCGCGGCGACCAGGGACCCGAAGGCGATCAAGAGGATGAGCAGCGTGATGGGGAGCGACGTGTGCTCGGCGCGGTTGAAGTCGCCGTCGTAGGCCGAGATGAGTGCCTTCATGGCGCTGGCGGTCCCGAACTCGGAAACGCGGTACCCGGGGTGGTCGGCGGCGGTCGCCGAGGTCGCGGCCAGGGCGCGTGAGACGTTGACCTGCGCCTGGTTGCTGTCGCCGGCGACGTCGAAGGTGACCAGGATCGAGCGGCCGTCGCGCGAGCGCAACTCCGGGCTCACCGTCGCGCCGGGCGCGGCGACGGGCGACGCGATGCCCGCGACGGTCGGGTCACGCTCAAGACGGCCGACGAGGTCATCGACCACGACAGAGAACTGCGCGTTCGTCGGCGCGCGCGCGCCGCGCACCTGTATCAGCACCTCTTCAGCGCTGTGGAACGGGAACGCCTCCTCGTAGGCGCTCGTCGCGAGCGCCGACTGGCCATTGCCCATCTGGACGTCGGTGAGGTTGTGCTGGCCGATCAGGGTTCCAACGAGGTAGGCCGCGACCACGAACGCGAGCCAACCGAGCACCGCGACGCGCCGGTGCCGGGCGCTCCAGGCGCCGCATTGCGCGGCGAGATTGCCACCGGAACCCATACCTGTCCCCATTGTCGGCCCGTAGCGCGGTGGGCCTCTAGGGGCCAACGTCACCTCGTGCCCGGGCGGCCATCCCGGGAGCGACCAAGGGGCTGACGGGACGCGAGTTGGCCAGCCCGGTCGTTGCGGCTTCGGCGGGGACGGCGGTCTTCTGTGGGAAAAGTGGGGTTATCTGGTTGATTGTCTCTGTGTTGTTGGGGAAAACGACCTCTAAGAGGTCCGATTCTGGGCAAAAGTTTCGGATATGTGTATTTCCGTTGGACACGCGGTGACGTCTCTGGCACAGTGTCACTCGTAGTTCACGGAGTACCTGTCGACGATCGATCGGCCCGAGAGGGAAGGTTGACGGAGGAGGGAGGGATTCCCGCAAGGGGAGACGGACCTCATCGCCGGGCAGTGGAGTTCGGTCCGCTGTTCGTACGACGAATGACGTGAAGTGCCCGCCGTCACGCGGAGGCCTGTCCGACACGGGTCACCGCGTGATGTGCCTTCGGGGACCCCGAGGGGCTGGGGAGCTTCGGCTCACTGGTCACTCGGGGTTCTCGGCTTTTCGGGCTAGAACAGCTCCCCGGGCTCTGCGGGGTCGATGAGTTCGGGCCCGTCGTTCCTCACGTTCCCCACGGCGGTGTCCACGCCGTAGTGGGTCAGCGTGCCCGCCGGCGCCGGGTGCAGCAGGAGCGAGCGCTCGTCGGGGCCGTGCTCGGCCACGTCGAGCCAGGTCTCGACGTCGCCCAGCTCTAGGACGACCGGCATGCGGTCGTGGAGCTCGTCCATGTCATCGCTGGGCGCGGTCGTGATGATTGTGCACGTGCGCGTCGCTTCGGCGTCACGCGGACCTTCCGGGTCGCGCCAGTACTCGTAGAGCCCCGCGAAGAGCAGAGGGTCGCCGTCGACGCGCGTGAAGTAGTGGGGCTGGCGGCCCTTGCCCGGCCGATGGTCCCACTCGTAGAAGCCGTCGACGGGGATCACGCAGGTCCGCTTGGCGAAAGCGCTTCGGAATGACGGCTTCTCGGCGACGGTCTCGCCGCGCGCGTTAAAGAGCCGGTTGGAGATCGCGGGGTCCTTGGCCCAGCTCGGCAGCAGCCCCCACTTGTAGCGGTCGAGCACCCGCTCGCCGTCGAGCTCGGCGACCCCGAAGAGGCGACGCTGGGGTCCGACGTTCCAGCTCGCGTGACCGTCGGGCTCGATTCCCGCCGCCAACGCGGCGTCCAAGAGACGAGCCAGACGAATGGGTGGGGTGAAGAGGGCGACGCGTCCGCACATAGTGGCTCCACCGCCGACAATAGGCTTCCCGCAGTCCCGGACGCCGGCCCCAGAGTCAGAACCGCGCAGGAAGGACCTTCTCGATGGCGCCGGCGATGGCCAGGTATCCCGCGTCCGTGGGGTGGATGTTGGGCCCGAACGGTTTCGGCGCGCACATCCAGGTGTAGAGGCACTCAAAGTGGACGTTCGCCGGCACGGCCTCGTGCCGCGAATAGCGCACGACTCGGACGTCCTGCTCGTGGAACGCCGTCGCGACGTCGGCGACGCGGATGCCAAAGGAGCCGTAGACCTGATCGATGGCGCGGTTCATCTGGCGCATCGCGTTGACGCTGTTGCCGGCGAAGACCTCCGCGGCGCCCTCCTTGGTGGACTTGGTGAGATACGGGTTGTAGTGGCCGAGGCCGACGAACGTGACGTGGGCGCCGGCGGCGCCCACGAGGGCACGCAGCACCAGGGTCAGCTGCGAGCGCAGCAGGCGCAGCTGGGGCGTCACGCACGTCGGGTCGATGTCCAAGTGGTGAAAGCAGACGTTGAGGGTGTTGAACCCGAGGTCGACACTCACCAGGACCCTGCTCGAGCGGTGCGCCCGAAGGAACGCCACCGCGTCGGACAACTGGGTGTCGGGTGCGACGTAACAAGGATCAGGACCGTGCAGCATCGAGGCGATCGACTCACCCGGGCACCCGAGCTCGGTGAGGCGCAGCTCCACGCCCCGGCGCGCTGCGTATGCGACGAGACGGTTCGAGTAGCCACGATTCGTGGGCTGGCCACCGGGAGCCCGCGGCGTGGGTTGCACACCGACCGACACGGACGCGCCGAGGTCGAGGTAGCGCACTACCGTCGTCGCCGTCGCGGCGGACGCAGCCGGCGCGGCCGTGACCACGGGCAGCACCGCGAACCCGAGGACGCTGAGGGCCAGCAGTGCCGAGGTGCTGCGCCGTCGGAATCCTGCCATCGACCTGAGTCCTCCTGGACGAGCAAACGTGACCCGCGAAACGTGCTCCTGGCTCGACGCTACGACCGGAGGTCAGAGATGGGCCAAGGACCAAGTACCCGAACCGCTCCGGAACAGTCACGCCCGCGGGTCCGTCACGGCGCGGCCGAGTCGGCCATACCTCGTCCACGGCGGCGGCGATCGTGGTCGTGCCGCTCGTCTTGCTCGTCGGCCCACCGGCCTCGTCGCCGTCAAGCTGGTGTCGACCACGACGGGCGATCCCAATGCGTGGCTCGCGTCGCTGGGCATCGTCCTGACCGTCGTGCACGTCGCAGGAGTGCTCATCCGTCCGTCGTGCCAGAACGCGCAGGACCCGAGTCGATCCCGGCCCTCGCCGTCTGGCGATCGCGCCCTCGGGCCGCTGCGCATCGCCGGGTGAACCCCGGGGCCCGCGCGGCCGATCGGGTCAGGCGGTCGGTTCCTCGCCTGGCTTGAACCTGCCCATGTCGGCGCCCACCTTCTTGCCGATGTGTTCGACGTGCAGGTGGATCTCCTCTAGCAGGTCGGTGTTCTTCTTCACCTGCGCGGTGAGGTTGGTGTTCTCCTGGATAAGGGTCTTGATGTCGTCGGTGTTGTTCGCCGTGTGCAGCGCGACCTCCGAGGAGATGGCGTCGGCGCGCTTGGCGGCGATGAGGAGGGCCGCGGCCTGCACGCCCGCGAGCATCGAGAGGAACAGGTTCAGCAGGATGTACGGGTAGGGGTCGAAGGCCTTGTGGTGCAGCACGTGCTCGATGAGCAGGGTGTTGACGAGCGCCCAGAGGATCATGACGATGAAGAACCCGAAGACGAACGGCCACGAGCCCATGACGTTGCGCATGCGGTCCGCCGCCCGCTCGCCGACCGAGAGCTCCTCGCCGGAGCGCACGCCGGGGTGGGCGTGCCACTTGGACTGCCAGGGGGGACTCGACACCGACACCATCGTCGCATGGCGGCCCGGTCAAGGCGGCGAACCCATCGGTGGTTCTGGGCGATCCGGCCCGCGACGAGGTGGTTTTCACGTCCCCGGTCGCCAGTGGCGGGTGTCGCCGGGTCTCGCTACTGGCGATATGTCCCCTGACAAACAGATTTGTAGACTTGGGGACAGAGCCCGCGGGAAGGATAAACATCATGTTTAATTTCAATCCGCGATTCAACCCACCGCCCCTCCAGGGTGGCCCCTTCGCCCCTGGTGGCTACACCCGAGACCGTTTCGGCCCGGTCTGACAGATGAGGAGTGGAACGCCCTGGTCTGCGAGGACTGGACTAGACGGTAGCGATTGTCCAGTTGACGAGGGATTACGAGGCTTGTTTCTCCGTGCTAACCATTTAGGAGCCATAACTTCACAATTGTGAACTGCGCTTTGGCCAATTCTTAGGTACTTTTTGACGAGGTGACCTAGGTTCGTTATCGTGGGCCGTTGTGTCGGAGCGGAAGCAGTCAGACAAGGAGATCGGGAAGCTCCTTCAAGATGTGCGAAAAGGCGGATGGTCAATCGAGCCCCCAACGGGAAAGAGCAATATCTACAAAGCCAAGTGTTTTTGCGGGATTCACCTGGAGCACATCCATTCCACGCCGTCTGGAGCGCACTACGTGAAAAATAAACTTGGGCATATGAAGAAGACTTGCTGGAAGGAGGCAGAGTGACACGGTACGAAGTGATTTTTGACGGGGTCCTGGTTCCGACCGATTCGGAAGCAGTGCTGACGAGCAAAGACGTTGAGATCTTTGTTGATCTCTTTGCGGGTGAGTTGGAAGAGCACCACGGCGAGGACATCGATGTGTCAACAAACCTCAAGACGCACGAGCTCACTGTGTCGGTATCCCTTGAAACAGACGGCCTGCTTGATGCGCAGGCGGCCGGCAGCGCGATAATCCGCTCAGCCTTTCACGCCGCTGGAGCCCACACTCCAGGATGGGAAATTGACTGGACAAAGGCCCGAACCGTCCTAGAGATGGACAATCATCCGGAGTTAGCCTCCGCGTAGCCCTCGGACGAACAATCGTTCGTTCATCAGGCGAAACAGTGTCACACCCCCTCGTCACAATGGGGGTATGAGCAACCGCACCACCATTGCCACACTTTCTCTGGAAGTCACCTCCGAGTCTGACGCCTACGCCTATTTCGAGCGGCTGCGCTGGAACGGCCGTCCGGTTTGCGCCCACTGTGCGAGCGAGAACGTCTACTACATCGCCCCGACCAACGGCGTATCGCGTGCCACCCGCACGGGTGCCCAGAGCGAGCGCCGGGTGTGGCGTTGCCGCGGCTGCAAGAAGCAGTTCAGCGTCATTACCAACACGATCATGCACGGGACGAAAATCCCGGTTCGCGTGTGGCTCATGGTCATCTTCGAGTTGTGCTCGTCCAAGAACGGGGTCGCCGCCCGCGAGGTCGAGCGCAAGTACGGTGTCAACCCGCGCAGCGCGTGGTTCATGCTCCACCGCATCCGCGAGACCATGAGCCACGATGACTTCTACAAGTTCTCCGGTGACGTGGTCGCCGACGAGTGCTACATCGGCGGCGACCCGATGAACCGCCACGCGACAAGGCCCACGGTCGCACGGTTGGCGAGCACAAGTCGGCGGGTTCGTCCAAGGTCCCGGTTGTCTCGCTGATCGACGCCGAGCGTGGCGTCGCGCGTTCCACGGCGGTCGCTTGGGTTGACTCGTGGTCCATTCGTCAGGTCATTACGACGAACGTCGACATGGCGAACACGGTTCTGCACACGGACTCGAACCGCTCCTACATCCCCGTCGCTCGCGACCTGGCCGGGCACTACGCCGTCGACCACAAGGCCGGTGTCTACGCAACCGACAAGACCAACGGGACCAACGCGGTCGAGGGGTTCTTCAGCCAGTTGAAGCGGTCGCTCAGCGGCACGCACCACGCGGTCAGCGTCGAGCACCTTCCGCGCTACTTGGCCGAGTTCGACTACCGCTACAGCACTCGCAAGTTGACCGACGAAGAGCGCATGGCCGACCTCGCCACGCGGGTTGTTGGTCGACTGACCTACAAGAAGGTGACGGCGTAGGGTCATGACTCCTTGCCCATGTCGTTCACGTTTAGAACGGCGGTTCCGTCGGGAGCGATGTAGCCGGGTCCAGTTATGGAAACTATGCCGCCGTCTTCGAGCTTCACTTTCTGTGGGCCCGGTGGCAAAGTGAACTCGAACGGCTTATCGGGGTCACCCCCAAACTGACGGCCTGACGGCACGGTCACCGTTACCGAGGGGACGCCTATTGCTGTCGCGGCAAACCCACCGGGTTCAATTTTGACAATGCCGGTAATTGTTCGGGGTGGGCGACTCCCAGTGGCAGCCTGGAAGGCGGGGGCTCCGTTCACCTTCCCGGCCGTAAGCGTCGTGGTCATTTCGTGAATAGCGTCGATCTTCGTGTGAGTCTCGTCTTCTCTGCGTTCCCTCGCGGTACTTGCTCGCTCTCTGACCACGCTTCTCCAAATCCATAGAGCCAGCGCGACTACGCATATGACCAGAAGGGCCACAGGCCACGGCGACCACAGATTCAAGGGAGCGGAACCGCTCTGCGAGCGGAGTGCGAGCAGTCGGCCTGCATAGAGACCCACGGAGCCGCTTAGAAGCATGGGAGGGCCGTCGTCCAAAATTGGCGCCGGAATGCGGAGGCCCACCGGCTAAGCCTCGGAATCCACCTCGGACTCGGCGCGGTCCAGCTCTTCGTCCGCGTCGGTCTCCATGAGGGTCTGAGCGACCTCTTCGGGGTCCTCGCCGTAGAGGGTGAACACTTCGTCCAGGTCGGGCTTAGGTGTCTTGTCCATAGTCCAGTTCTACTTTCCGCGCTCGGACTTCCCCCAGTTTCCTTTGGTTCCGGGGTCATCTACAAGATCCTCGGTACGCTCTTGCGGGCGCACAGATGACCGAAGGGGGAACCTAATTGGGACCAAGATTTGTTTACCGGATTGCCGCCATCGAACGGCAGGGCGACGAGACCACCAACGAAGCCGCGTTTCGATTGCTCGACGCCAACTCCCGGCATGGCTGGGCGTTCACTCAGATTCTCGACCTGGACGGGGGCAAGAGACCGCTGCTTCTCCTGAGCAAGCCCGTCTAGGCCGACTTCCCCGAAAATTGCCCCGAAACTAGGGCTTTTCACGGGGCCACGCTCCTGTTTGTCAGAGGACACATCGCCTCGCTACTCTTACGAACATATGTTCGCTTTTTCGCAGGTTCGCCCGACCCTTCCCGAGGACGTGGTGGCCACCCTGCGGCCCGTCACCCTCGCGGGCGGGCGTCTGCTGCCCCTCGGTGCGCCCTGGGACGCCTTCGTGCCCGGCGGCGGGCTGCGTCGCGGGTCTTCGGTCGCGGTGCAGGCGCCGCCGGGATGGGGCGGGCTGAGCCTGGCGCTGAGCCTGGTGAGCGGCGCGAGCGCGCGCGGCCACTGGGTCGGCGTGGTCGGCGTCGACGGCCCCGGGGTCGTCGCCATCGCCGACCTCGGCTGCGACCTGCGACGGGTGCTCTTCGTGCCGCGCCCGCGCGGCGCGTGGGCCGAGGCGGCCGCCGATCTGCTCGACGGCGTCGACCTGCTGGTGGTGCGCCCGCCCGGGCGCGCCTCGCTCCTCGCGGCGCGTCGTCTGACCGATCGCGCCCGAGAGCGTTCGACCGTGCTGGTCGCGCTGGGCGACGCCCGCGCGTCGTGGCCGCTGCCCACGGACCTCTCCTTCACGGTCACCGGCGCACAGTGGCGCGCGTCGTCGCGCCTCGACGAGCGCCACCTGAACGTGCGCGTCGCCGGCCGCGGCGCCGCCGCGCGCGGCGTGGAGCACGTGGTGGTGCTGCCGGACCACCACGGTCAGGCCGCGGCCGGCTGAATGGAGCGCCTGCTCGCGGTGTGGGTGCCGGTGCTCGGCGACGAGTCGCCCGACGGCGCGACCCTGCGCACCTACCTCGCGTTGCTCGACGCGCTGAGCGTGCTCTGTCCGTTCACCGAGCCGGTGCGCCTGGGCCTGTACTGCCTGCCGGTGCGCGGGCCGAGCCGGTTCTTCGGGGGGGAGGGCGCGGTGCTCGACGCCGTGGCGACGACGGTCACCGATGTCGCGGGCGCCGAGTCGCGCCTGGGCGTGGCCGACGGACTCTTCTGCGCCGAGCTCGCCGCGCGGCGCGCGGTGGTGGTCCCCGCGGGGGCGACCGAGGCCTTCCGTCGGGCCCAGCCCCTCGACGTGCTGGGGCGCAAGGACCTCGCCACCACCTGCCGTCGCCTGGGGCTGCACACCCTGGGCGCGTTCGCCGACCTGCCGGCGTCGCGCGTGGCCGAGCGCTTCGACGGCCACGCGCGGCACCTGCACCAGGTGGCCCGCGGCGAGGTCGGTGAACTCTCCGGCCAGCGCGACGCGCGCCTGGGCGCGCGCCTGGCGCACCTGCGCGGCGAGGCCGGGGTGCTGGGCGAGCAGCGGGGCTTCTTCGGCCAGCGCGGCGCCGGTGACGACCGCGCCGAGGCGGCGGCCCACCGGGTCCGACGTCGCCTAGGGGCCGACGCGATCGTGGTGGCGTCGCTGCGCGGGGGCCGCGGGCCCGAAGACCGCGCCACGCTGGTCCCCTGGGGCTCGCCCGAGGTGCGTCGCGACGACGCGCCGTGGCCCGGCCAGCTGGGTGCGCCGCTGCCCGCGACCACCCTCGCGCACCCGGTCGCGGTGGGCCTGCGCGACGAGCACGACGAGCCGGTGCGTGTCTCGTCGCGCGGCCTGCTCAGTGCGACGCCGGTCGCGCTCGTCCTCTCGACGACGTCGCGTCGCGACGTCGTGTGGTCCGCGGGCCCCTGGCCGATCGTCGAGCGGTGGTGGGCCGTCGCGCGACGGCGCGCCCACCTCCAGGTCGTGCTCGACACCGGCGAGGCGGCGCTGCTGGTCGCCGAGTCGGGCCGGTGGTGGCTCACGGGGATCTACGACTGATGGCCACCTACGCCGAGCTGCACGCGCACTCGGACTTCAGCTTCCTCGACGGGGCCAGCGACCCCGAGGAGCTGGCGGCCGAGGCGACGCGCCTGGGGCTCGGCGCGCTGGCCCTCACCGACCACCACGGCCTCTACGGCGTGGTGCGCTTCGCCGAGGCCGCGCGGGCCTTCGGCCTGGCCACCGTCTTCGGCGCCGAGATCACCCTGGCCGGGCACGACGACCGCACGGGGGTGCCCGACCCCTCGGGCGAGCACGTGGTCGTCCTGGCTCGTTCGCCCGAGGGGTATCGCCACCTCTCGGTGACCCTGGCCGAGGCGCTGCTCGCGCGCGGGGAGAAGGGCGCGCCGCGCTACACCCTCGAGCAGGTGGCCGACAGCGCGCGCGACTGGCTGGTCCTCACGGGCTGTCGCAAGGGGCCCCTGGCCCGCGCGCTGCTGGCCGAGGGGCCGCGCGCGGCCGAGCGCGAGCTGGCGCGCCTGGTCGAGGCGGTGGGCCGCGAGAACCTGGCGGTCGAGCTGTGGGACCACGGCGCGCCCGAGGACGTGGCGCGCAACGACGCCCTGGCCGAGATCGCGGTGCGTCGCGGCGTCGACGTCGTGGCGACCGGCAACGTGCACTACGCCACCCCCGAGGCCTTCGCGCGCGCCAACGTGCTCTCGGCCATCCGGGCCCGGCGCACCCTCGAGGAGATGGAGGGATGGGTGAGCGCCTCGCCGCTCGCGCACCTGCGCAGCGACGCCGAGCAGCGCCGGCGCTTCGCGCGCTGGCCCGGCGTGGTGGACCGCGCCGGCGAGCTCGGCGCGGCCCTCGCCTTCGACCTGCGCCTGGTGGCCCCGAACCTGCCGGCGTACCCGACGCCCGACGGGATGGGCGAGCAGGCCTACCTCGAGCAGGTCGTCGAGGCCGGCGCGCGCGAGCGCTACGGGCCGCGCGGGGCCGAGCGCGTCGAGGGCGCGTGGCGCCAGATCGACCACGAGCTGTCCGTCATCGGCACCTTGGGCTTCGCCGGCTACTTCCTCACGGTCTGGGACATCACCGAGTTCTGCCGGCGCCACGACATCTACTGCCAGGGGCGCGGGTCGGCGGCCAACTCGGCGGTGTGCTTCTCGCTGGGCATCACCAACGCCGACGCGGTGGCGCTCAACCTGTTCTTCGAGCGCTTCCTCTCCCCGGCGCGCGACGGCCCGCCCGACATCGACGTGGACATCGAGTCGGGCCGGCGCGAGGAGGTGATCCAGTACGTCTACGAGCGCTACGGGCGGCGCCACGCGGCCCAGGTCGCCGCGGTGATCACGTACCGCTCGCGCTCGGCGCTGCGCGACGTGGCGCGGGCCTTCGGGATGAGCGAGGACGAGGCCAACGCGCTGCGCGACGGGGTGGACCGCCACGCCATGGTCGCGGTGAGCGACGCCGCGCCCGCTCACATCGTCGAGATGGCCACGCAGCTGCTGGACCGCCCGCGGCACCTGGGCATCCACTCGTGCGGCATGGTGCTGTGCGACCGGCCGGTGACCGAGGTGTGCCCGGTCGAGTGGGGGCGCATGCCCGGGCGCACGGTGCTCCAGTGGGACAAGGACGACTGCGCGGCGATCGGCCTGGTGAAGTTCGACCTGCTGGGCCTGGGCATGCTCGACGCGCTGCACCGCGCGGTCGACGAGGTGACGGCGTTCCACGGCGTCGCGATCGACCTGGGACGCCTGGACCAGGAGGACGCGGTCTACGACCTGCTGTGCGAGGCCGACACCGTGGGGGTCTTCCAGGTCGAGTCGCGCGCCCAGATGGCCACGCTGCCGCGCATGCGCCCGCGCTGCTTCTACGACCTGGTGGTCGAGGTGGCCATCATCCGCCCCGGGCCGATCCAGGGCCACGCGGTGAACCCCTACCTGCGACGTCGCCGCGGCGAGGAGCCGGTGACCTACCTGCACCCGCGCCTCGAGCCGATCCTCGCGCGCACCCTGGGCGTGCCGCTCTTCCAAGAGCAGCTCATGGAGATGGCCGTCGCGGTGGCCGGGTTCTCGCCGGCCGAGGCCGACGAGCTGCGCCAGGCCATGGCCGCCAAGCGCTCCGAGCTGCGCATGCTCAGGCTCAAGAGCCGCTTCTACGCCGGCATGGCCGCCAACGGCATCACCGGGGCGGGCGCCGACCAGCTCTTCGAGGCCCTGTCGGCGTTCGCGAACTTCGGCTTCCCCGAGTCGCACGCGGTCTCCTTCGCCCACCTCGTCTACTGCTCGGCGTGGATCAAGACCCACTACCCGGCGGCCTTCCTGGTCGCCCTGCTCAACGCGCAGCCGCTGGGGTTCTGGTCGCCCCAGAGCCTGGTGGCCGACGCGCGGCGCCACGGCGTGCGCGTCGAGCGCCCCGACGTGAACGTCTCGCGCGCGCTCGCGGCGCTCGAGGGGGACCGCGACGCGCCGGCGGTGCGCCTGGGCCTCGCGTCGGTGCGCGGCGTGGGCGACGAGCTCGCCGAGCGCATCGCCGGCGGCGCGCCGTGGGCCAGCGCCGAGGACCTGGTGCGCCGCGCCGGGTGCCGCGAGGCCCACCTCGAGGCGCTCGCCGCCGCGGGCGCGCTGGACTGCTTCGGCGGGAGCCGGCGCGCGCTGACCTGGTCGGCCGGCGCGGCGGCCCAGGGCACGCCCGACCGCCTCGCCGGGGTCGTGACCGGCGTCGTGGCGCCGCCGCTGCCGCTCACCACCGAGCTCGAGCGCGTGGCCGACGACCTCTGGTCGCTCGGGCTGACCACCGAGGCGACCGCGATCGCCCTGGTGCGCGAGCACCTCGACGGGCGCGGGGTGACGCGCGCGGACGCGTTGGCCGGCGCCGAGAGCGCCCGGGTGATCGTGGCGGGCGTGGTGACCCACCGCCAGCACCCCGAGACCGCCAAGGGCGCGGTCTTTATCAACCTCGAAGACGAGACCGGTCACGTCAACGTGATCTTCTCCAAGGGAGCGTGGGCGCGCTGGTCGGGCGTCGCGCGAACGAACCCGGCGCTGGTGATCCGCGGCAAGCTCGAGCGCGGTCAGGGCAGCCTGGCGCTGGCCGCCGAGCACGTCGAGCCCCTCGAGCTCGGCGCGGTGACGCCCTCACGCGACTGGCACTAACCCCTACGCTTCGGCCATGGACGACGTCGACCTGCTCGAGAGCGTGCTTACCAAGACCGGCGACCTCATCGCCGGGGTGGACGAGGACCAGTGGGGTCTGCCCACGCCCTGCCCGGACTTCGACGTGCGCGCCCTTCGCCGAGTGGTCGAGGTCGAGCCGGACGCGACGGCGACCCAGCGCCTCGTGGCGTTCCTGGGGCGTCGCCCGGGGTGGGACTAGGCGAAGGCGAACTCGGGCCGCTCGCCGGCCTCGATCTCCTTGGCCACCAGCACCTGGGCCAGCGGGAGGTCCTCGGCGTGGGTGACGCCGATGCAGCGCGACGTGGTGGGCAGCACGTCGAAGCGCAGCGGGGTGCGGTGCAGGATCGATCCCACGAACACCGGCAGCATGACCTCGGGCTCGACCGCGAAGTCGTGCGCGGCGACGGCTTCGTGCATGAGCGGGAAGATCGAGGGCTGGAAGCCCCAGAGGTTCATCGACACCGTCGTCGCGGGGTGCAGGATCGCCGGCTCCTGTCCGTCCTCGGCCAGGTAGCCGTCCAACGTCGCTCGCACGTTGCGGCGCTCGAAGATGTCGGTCAGGTGCCCGTTGACCACCCGACACGCGCCGCGCGACACGGGGAGCTCTCCGACCAGGGCGCGGTCGAGCTCGTAGCCGATGAGGCAGTTGTTCGGGCTCGACGTCAGGTGCTGGCCGAGCTGGGCGAAGGCGTCGCGCCCGTAGAGGTCGTCGGCGTTGGACACCGCGAAGGGCCGCGACAGGTCGAGGCGGTCCTCGGCGGCCAGCACCGCGTCCACGGTGCCGCGCAGGCTCTCCTGGACCGCGAAGGTGACCTTGCGCTCGCTCGGCCAGCGCGCGGCGACGTGCTCTTCGATCTGGGGGCCGGTGTCGGGATTGACCACGATGACGACCTCGTCGAAGCCCGCGGCGAAGGCGTCCGACGCCAGCAGGTCGATGACCCCCTCGCCGTGCAGGCCGACCGGCGCGAGCTGCTTTAAACCGCCGTAGCGGCGCGCACGCCCGGCGGCGAGGATGACCAGGGAGGGGCCGTTCACGGCGACCACCTTACGACCGCCGACGCCCAGGTCATCCCGGCGCCGAACCCGGTCAGGAGCGCGAGGTCGCCGGGCTTAACGCGACCGTTGTCGCGCGCGTCGGCGACGGCGAGGGGGATCGACGCGCTCGAGGTGTTGCCGTAGCGGTCCAGCACGACCACCGCGCGGTCCATCTCGACGCCGAGGCGCTGGCAGGCCGCCTGGATGATGCGGATGTTGGCCTGGTGCGGGATGACCAGGCTCAGCTCGTCAGCGGTGACGCCGGCCTTCTCCAGGGCCTCCTCGGCCGAGCTCACCACGACGCGCACCGCGCGGCGGAAGACCTCCTTGCCGTCCATCTGGATGTAGCCGCCGTGCTCGCACGTGAGCAGGTCGGCCGCCGATCCGTCGGTGCCGAGGGAGAACGACAGGATGTCGCTCTCGCCGTCCTCGTACTCGAGGACCGTGGCGCCCGCGCCGTCGGCCAGCAGCACCGCCATGTTGCGGTCCTCCCAGTCGACCCAGCGCGAGAGGTGCTCGGCGCCGACGACGAGGATGCGTCGGTTGCCCGTCTCCAAGAGCCCCTGGGCGGTGCGCAGCGCGAACATGAACCCGCTGCACGCGGCGTTGACGTCCATCGCCGGGCAGGAGAGCCCGAGGTCGTCGGCGATCAGCGGCGCGCACGCCGGGACCAGGCGGTCCGGCGTCGTGGTCGCCAGCACGAGGAAGTCGATGTCCTTGGGGCCCACCCCGGTTTCGTCCATCGCGCGCTGGGCGGCGAGGCCGCCGAGGGTCCGCGAGGAACCGCCGATGCGGCGCTCGCGGATGCCGGTGCGCTCGGTGATCCACTCGTCGGAGGTGTCGAGGGTCTTGGACAGGTCGTCGTTGGTGACCACCCGGTCGGGAACCGCGATGCCCCAACCTCGAAAACGAACGCCCATGGTCAAACCTCCCGAAGGTCTGCCAAAAAGTCTACGGCTTAGCCCTGGGGTGGCGCGGGTGCCGCCACGATCTGCAGTGAACACCGGGCCGCACAGATGAGGTTGCCCTCCTCGTCGGTCAGATCGATGGACCACACGTGCACGCGGCGGCCCTTTCGCAGCGGTGTCGCGGTCGCGGTCAGGGTCCCGCTCGTCATCGAGCGCAGGTGCGAGCAGTTGAGCTCGGTGCCCACGGCGACCTGGTCGGGCCAGACGTTGGCCGTCGCACCCACCGACGCGGCGCTCTCGGCGAGCAGGGCCGAGACCCCGCCGTGCAGCAGTCCGAAGGGCTGGTGCGTCCGGGGCCCGACCTCGACCGTGATCACGACGCGGTCGGGGGTCACCTCGACGAACTCAACGCCCAGGTGGTCGTGCACGCCGGGGCGCCGCGTGACGTCGCCCAGGGTGTCGTCGCTCATCGCGGCGAGTCTACGGGGCCCGGTAGCCTTCCCCCATGACGCGTCGGGTCGACCTGCGAAGCGACACCCACACGCGGCCGACCGCCGCGATGCGCGAGGCGATGTTCGCCGCCGAGGTCGGCGACGACGGCGAGCACGAGGATCCCACGGTCAACCGCCTCGAGGAGCTCTACGCGCAGGTCGTCGACAAGCCCGCGGCGGTGTTCGTGCCCTCGGGGGTCATGGCCAACCAGATCGCGCTGCGGGTGCTGACGCGCCCGGGCGACGTCGTCATCTCGGGACGCCTCGACCACGTCGTGCGCTTCGAGATGGGCGCGGCCGCGCGCAACGCCTCGATCCAGTTCACGCCGCTGCTGGCGGTGGGCGGAGTGCTGCCCCTCGAGGCCGTTCTCGAGGTCCTCGACGGCGAACACGACCACCACGCCCGCGCGTCGCTGGTGACGGTGGAGAACACCAACATGTTCGCCGGCGGCATGGTCTATCCGATCGAGCAGCTGCGCTCGCTCTCGTCGGCGCTGGACCGCCCGATCCACATGGACGGCGCGCGCCTGTTCAACGCCGTGGTGGCCAGCGGCGTGGCCGCGGCCGAGTTCGCGCGATGCGTGACGACGGTGTCGACGTGCCTGTCCAAGGGCCTCGGCGCGCCGGTGGGTTCGCTGCTGGCGGGGCCCGCCGACCTGATGTCGGAGGCGCGCGTCGAACGCAAGCGCCTCGGCGGCGCGATGCGACAGGCCGGCGTGATCGCCGCGGCCGGGATCGTCGCGCTGACCTCGATGGTGGACCGCCTGGCCGAGGACCACGCCCGGGCGCGACGCCTCGCCGAGTCCTTCGCCGCCGCGTTGCCCGAGGCCGAGTACGACCCGACGACGTGTCACACCAACATCGTGGCGTTCAACCACCCCCAGGCGCGCCGCGTCGTCGCCGAGCTGCGAGGGCTCGGCGTCGTGGGCGACACGATCGCCCCGACGAGGGCACGCTTCGTGACGCACCTGGACGTCAGCGACGCGGACGTCGACTTCGCGCTCGAGGTCCTGTCGACGTATCGCCCCACCTGAGGTCACACACCGTTCACTCGTCGTCCCTGGTCACCCGGGTCCCCGCGCGGGTAGCCTGGTGAGGTCCCAAGGGGCGTCGTCGTATGCCAGAAATCCTCCACCTCTCCACGTTCCTGCGCCGCCCGTTCTACGAGACGAGCGGTGAGAGGATCGGCCGCGTCCAGGACCTGGTCGCGCGCCTCGGCGACGACGCCCATCCGCCCATCGTCGGCGCCGTCATCCGCATCGAGGGCCGCGACCTCTTCGTGCCGATCCGAAAGATCGGCGGCCTGAGCGAGGGCAAGATGACCTTCGAGGGCCGCCGGGTGGACCTGCGCCGCTTCGAGCGGCGCCCCGGCGAGCTGCTCCTCGCCGAGGACCTGCTCGCGCGGCACCTGATCAACCTGGTGCGCGGGCGCCTGATCACCGCGAACGAGATCGAGATCGCCCAGATCGACGGAAAGTGGGAGGTCGTGGGCGTCGACGCCGGGCGCCGCCCGCTGCTGCGCCGACTCCTGGGTCCGAGCATGGGCCAGCGGGTCAAGGCCGAGACCATCGTGGACTTCGCCTCGATCGAGCCCTTCGTCGGCCACGTGCCCTCCGCGCGGCTGCGCATCCCGTACCGCAAGCTGGCCAAGCTGCACCCCGCCCAGATCGCCGACCTCGTCGAGCAGGCCAGCCACGAGGAGGGCGAGGAGATCATCGAGGCGGTGGGCCTGGACCGCGAGCTCGAGGCCGACGTGTTCGAGGAGCTCGACACGACCCACCAGCTCGAGTTCCTCGACGGGCGCTCCGACGCCGAGGCCGCGCGCCTGCTGGCGCGCATGGAGCCCGACAACGCCGCCGACCTGATCAACGAGATCGACCAGGAGCGCCGCCTGCCGATCCTGGACAACCTGCCCGCCGACCAGCAGGCCAAGGTGCGCAACCTGCTGGCCTACAACGCCGACACCGCGGGCGGGCTCATGAGCCCCGACTTCTTGACGGTCCCGTCGACCGCGACCGCCGCCGACGCCCTGGCGGCGATCCGCACGTCGTCGATCCCGGCCGAGTCGCTGTCGGCGGTCTACGTGATCGACGCCGACGGCCACCCGGTCGGCGCGGCGGCCGTCGCGCCGCTGGTGCGCGCCCGCGACGGCGAGATCGCGCTCAACGTGGCCCGCACGCCCCTGGCGCACGTGCACCCCCAGTGGGACCTGCACCGCGTCGCGCGCAAGATGAGCGACTTCAACCTGACCGTCGTGCCGGTGCTCGACGAGGAGCACGGCCAGATGGTCGGGGTGGTCACGGTCGACGACCTACTCGAGACGCTGCTGCCCCAGGGCTGGCGCCGCGAGTTCGGCATGACGGCGGTCGAGGAATGACCGCGCGCCGGCCACGGGGTCACGTTCTAAGGGGGTTCGTCTGAAACCTCCCAGTACCAGCTGCACCGCACTGCCCGTCTCGGCAGCACCGCGAACGGACCCCGTAGGTCACTGAACCTCCACGGTCGTCGCGGTTGTCGGGAACCGACCACGACGACGAAGGAGGTGAAACGTGCCCGGTCCGACCAGCGACCACGAGATCCGAGGGGCCTTCGGGACCCTGACCGACCACGACGCCGGCGAACGGCGTGGCGGTCGCGCACGCCTGCTCGCGCTCCTCGCGGTGATCGGGCCCGGCCTGATCGTCATGGTGGGCGACAACGACGCGGGTGGCGTGTCGACCTACGTCCAGGCGGGCCAGAACTTCGGCTACACGCTGCTGTGGACGCTGCCCCTGCTGATCCCCGTGCTCATCGTCAACCAGGAGATGGTGGCGCGCCTGGGCGTCGTCACTGGCGTGGGGCACGGGCGGCTCATCCGCGAGCGGATCGGCCGGCGGTGGGGGACCGTGTCGATCTCGTCGATCCTGCTGCTCAACTCGCTCATCATCGTCACCGAGTTCATCGGCATCTCGCTCTCGATGCGCTACTTCGGCGTCTCGCCCTACTACTCGGTGCCGGTCGCCGCGCTCGCGCTCTTCTTGATGACCGTGACCGGGTCATTCCGACGCTGGGAGCGGTTCATGATGCTCTTCGTCGCGGTCAACCTCGTCGTCATCCCGCTGATCTTGCACGCGCACCTCTCCAGCGCGCACATCGTGCACGGGCTGGTCACACCCAGCGTCCGCGGCGGCGTGTCCTCAGCCGGGGTCCTGCTCATCATCTCGATCATCGGCACGACCGTCGCGCCGTGGCAGCTCTTCTTCCAGGAGAGCAACATCGTGGACAAGAAGATCTCCACGCGATGGATCAACTACGAGCGCGCCGACACCGTGATCGGCTCGGTCGTGGTCGTCGTGGTCGCGACGCTGCTCATGGGCGTGACCGCGGCCGGGCTGTCCGGCCACGGCGGCACCAACGCCTACACCAACGCGCTCAACGTGGCGCGCGGGCTCGGCCAATACGTTGGCCACGACGCCGGGACCCTCTTCGCGGTCGTCCTGCTCAACGCGTCCATCATCGGCGCCGCGGTGGTGACCCTAGCCAGCAGCTACGCGCTCGGCGACCTGTCGAGCCGCTTCAACCAGGGACTCAACGCGCCCTTCCGCGAAGCCCGCGGCTTCTACGGCGCCTTCGGCGGACTGCTCGCCGTGGCCGGGGCCATCACCCTTCTGCCGGGGGCGCCCCTCGGGCTGATCACCCTGGCCGTGCAGGCCCTGTGCGGACTGATGCTGCCGAGCACGACCATCTTCGTGCTGCTGCTGGCCAACGACCGGGCGACCCTGGGGCCGTGGGTGAACGCGCGGTGGCTCAACGCGGTTGCGGTGGTCATCGTCGTCGCGCTCACCGTGCTCTCGGTCGTCATGATGATCTCGACGCTCTTCCCCTCCGCGCCGGTCCTGAGCCTCCTCGAGGCGTTCGGCGCCGTCGCGGTGGTCGGGCTGGCCGTGGGCCTGCCCGTCGGCCTGCGCCGGGTCGGGCCCCGACCCACCTACGACATCGACCGCCTCGACTGGCGCACGCCGCGCCTCGCGCTGCTCGAGCCCATCCCGCGAACCCGCGCGCGCCGCTGGCTCCTCGCGGGGGTGGGGACCTACCTTCTCGTCGCCGGCGTGCTGCTCATCGTGCGCATCGCGCAGTTGGCCACCTCCTAGGCTCGCGGGATGACGTCGGGACCCACGCTCGTGTGCGTGCACGCGCACCCCGACGACGAGGCGATCTTCACCGCCGGGATCACCGCGCACTACGCCGGGCGCGGCGCCCGAGTCGTCCTCGTGACCTGCACGTACGGCCAGCTGGGCATCGACGCCGCGGGCCGGCCCGGCTCGCACCCCGACCACGACGCCCTGGGCACGCGAGCCACGCGCGCGGGCGAGCTGGTGCGGGCCGCGGACCTGGTGGGCTACTCGCGCGTCGTGACGCTGGGCTACGACGACTCCGGGCTGCCCGGCTGGGCCCAGAACTCGCGGGCCAACGCGTTCATGAACGTCGACGTCGAGTCCGCCGGGGCCACGCTGGCGGCGCTCTTCGACGAGGTCGGCGCGTTAGTCGTCGTGACCTACGACGAGAACGGCTTCTACGGGCACCCCGACCACATCGCGGCCAACGCGGTCACGCGCCGAGCCGTCGAGCTCTCCTCGGGCGTCCAGCGCCTGTACTACCCCGTCGCGCCCAAGCGCGTGCTCGAGCGCTTCATCCCCCTGGCCAAGGAGCGCGGTGTCTACATGCCCCAGTGGGTGATGAAGGGCGTGGGCGTCGACGACGACGTCATCACCACGACCATGGACGTCGCGCGCCACGCGAGCCTCAAGCAGCGCGCGATCGCCACGCACGCCTCCCAGGTCGACAACGCGGACCTGGTGACGATGGACGAGGAGCTCTTCACCCTGCTCTTCGGCGTCGAGTACTACCGGCGCGCCTGGAGCCGGACCCCGGCCGGCGGTGACGAGCACGACCTGTTCGGAGGACTCACGTGAGCGGCCCATTGACCTTTCTCGCGGTGCACGCGCACCCCGACGACGAGGCGTCTTCGACCGGTGGCGTACTCGCGCTGCTCGCGGCCCAGGGTGTGCGCACGGTGCTCGTGACGTGCACCAACGGCGAGCACGGCGACGCCCCCGGGGGGATCAAGCCCGACGCCGACGACCACGACGGCGACGTCGTGGCGGGGATCCGCGCGCTCGAGCTCGACCGGGCCGTCGCCGCGCTCAAGGTCTCGCGGCTCGAGAAGCTCGGGTACCGCGACTCGGGGATGCGCGGGTGGCCCCAGAACGACGACCCGCGCAGCTTCTGGGCCACTCCCGTTCCCGACGCGGCGCGGCGTCTGTACGAGATCATGGCCGAGGAGCGGCCCCAGGTCGTGATGACCTACAACGAGCACGGCTTCTACGGCCACCCGGACCACATCCAGGCGCACCGGGTCACCCTGGCGGCCGTCGCCATGCTCGACTACGAGCCGACCGTCTACTTCAACGCGATCCCCGACTCGATCATGGCGACCTGGCGCGAGCGCTGGGAGCGCGAGGAGCGCGAGCGCATCGAAGAGGCGGCGGCGCGCGGCGAGACGATCGAGCCGGACCCCGAGGACCTCTCCGTCGACGGCGAGCCGATCGAACTGGGCACGCCCGACGACCAGATCGCCGTCGCGGTGGACGTGTCGTCGGTCACCGACGCCAAGTACGACGCGCTCGCCGCGCATCACTCCCAGATGGCCGACTCGTTCTGGCTGAAGATGACGCGCGAGGAGTTCGCGGCGGTGATGGGCACCGAGTGGTTCGTGCGCGCGAGCAACCCGCTGGGCCTCGCCGGGCGCACCGACGACATCATGGCGGGCTACCGCTAGGCGACGCCGTGGGGTCGCGGCGTTACATTTGAGCGGTGAGCCCTCCAGTTCTGCTCGAGCTGCGCGGGGTGGGCAAGAGCTTCGGCGAGACGGTCGCCCTGGCGCCCACCACGCTCGAGGTGACCGACGGCTCCTTCGTCGCCGTCGTCGGGCCGTCGGGGTGCGGCAAGTCGACGCTGTTCAACGTCATCGCGGGGCTCTTGGAGCCTGACGACGGCGAGGTCCTCGTCGCGGGCCGCGAGGTCACCGGCACCACCGGGCACGTCGGCTACATGCTCCAGAAGGACCTGCTGGTCCCGTGGCGCTGCGTCGAGGACAACATCACCCTGGCGGCGCGCCTGACGCGGCGCGTCACCGACGACGACCGCGCCGAGGCGCGCCGCGTGGCCGAGCAGTACGGGCTGGGCGAGTTCCTGCGCCACTACCCGAGCGCGCTCTCGGGCGGGATGCGCCAGCGCGTCGCCTTCATGCGCACGCTCGTCACCCACCAGCCCCTGCTGCTGCTCGACGAGCCCTTCGGCGCGCTCGACGCCCAGACGCGCCTCGAGATGCAGCAGTGGCTCCTGCAGGTGTGGCGCGACACCGGGCGAACGGTGCTGTTCATCACCCACGACGTCGACGAGTCGATCTTCCTGTCGGACCGCATCCTGGTGATGTCGCCGCGACCCGGGCGCGTGGTGGCGGATCTCGCGAACCCGCTCGATCGCCCGCGCGACCTCGACACCCTGACCGACCCGGGCTTCCTCACCCTCAAGACCCAGATCATGCGACTGCTGCACGGGGGCGCCTCGTGACCCGCAAGGTCCTGCGCAACGTCG
This sequence comes from uncultured Actinomycetota bacterium, assembly GCA_963805595.1. GTDB lineage: Bacteria > Actinomycetota > Acidimicrobiia > Acidimicrobiales > RAAP-2 > RAAP-2. The sequence goes on from CAWDUM010000001.1 coordinate 325,660, forward strand.
GGATCCCGGTGGCGTCGCTCGTGCTGGTGCTGCTGGTCTGGCAGGGGATCGTCGTCGTGTTCCACGTCGCGCCCTACATCGCCCCGCGACCGATGGCCGCGATCCGCTCGGTGACGGGCAACTGGTCGACGCTGTGGCCCCTGGTGCTGGGCACCCTTCGAGAGACCGTCTTCGGGTTCATCTCCGGGGCGCTGCTCGGGTTGGTCCTGGGGTCGGTCATGGCCAAGGTCCCGTTCCTGATGCGATCGGTGTACCCGGTCCTGGTGCTGTCCCAGGCCGTTCCCAACATCGCGCTCGCCGCACCACTCGTGCTCATCCTGGGCTTCGGGATCGCGCCCAAGGTCGTCATCGTGGCGTGGATCGTGTTCTTCCCGGTGACGGTGAACGTTCTCGACGGCCTCAGCCACGTCGACCAGGACCTCGTCAGCCTCGCGCGCGTCTACGGCGCGTCGCGCTGGCGCACCTTCGTCCACATCGAGATACCCGCGTCGGCGTCGCCGATATTCAGCGGGCTCAAGATCGGCGCGACCTACGCGGTGTCCGGCGCGATCATCGGCGAGCTGTTCGGGTCGCTCAACTCATCGCTGGCGATCTACCAGGAGCACGCCAACTCGAACCTCAACACCGCCGCGGTCTACGGCACGACGATGCTGATGACCGCGATCGGCATCTCGTGGTTTCTCCTCGTGCTCGGACTCGAGATCCTGGCGACCCCGTGGCTGCGGCGCAGCGTGGCGCGTCGGCCCCTCTGGCGGCGCTGACGACCGAGGAGCGGCGCGGCACCGCCAGTAGTATCGACTCCAATCCGACCGAAGGAGCGCCGTGAAGCTCAGCCGTTTGCGCGTGGGGGCCCTCGTCGCCTCGCTGGTTCTGGGAACCCTGGTCGTGGCCTCGGGTGGGGCGTCGGCCAAGTCGCTGACCCCGGTCACCTTCGCCTACGACTTCCCGGGCCCGGACTTCGAGCTCGTGCCCCTGGTCGTGGCCCAGGTGCACGGCTTCTTCGCCGACGCCGGACTGTCGGTCAAGGTCGTCTTCCCGCCCGACACGTCGACCACGACCAAGCTCCTGGCCGTGGGCCAGGCCGACATCGGCATGCTGACCACCTCGGACATGGGTGTGGCGGTGAACGCGGGAGCACCCGTGCTGTCGGTGGCCAACTACTCGATGCACAACAACTGGGCCCTCTTCGCCAAGCCCGGCGTGAGCCTCAGCGCCAAGACCCTCGGGGCGACGCTCAAGGGCAAGAAGATCTTCTCCTACGGCGACACCTGGACCGAGTCGATGCTGCCGTTCGTCCTGCGCTACGCCGGGCTGACCAAGAGCCAGGTGAAGGTCTTCACCGACCCCACCGGCTACGACCTCAACTTCCTGCTCGACGGCAAGGTCAACTTCTCGACCAACACCACCAACTACGAGCTGCCCGGCTTCGCCGGGTCCAAGACCAAGGGTCACCTCTCTGAGCTGCTCGGCACCCAGGCGGGTGCCCCCGACGTGCCGATCTGGGTCTACGCCACGACCCGCTCCTACGCGGGCGCGCACGGCGCGACGATCAAGGCGTTCCTGACCGCGGTCAAGCGCGCGACGATCTGGGCGACGAAGAACCCCGCGGCCGCGGCCGGGGAGTTCGACATGACGTATCCCAAGAGCGGCTACACCGACGCGTACAACAAGCTCGGCTGGTCGCTCACGATCCCGTTCCTGACGAACGCGAAGGGCCAGTACTTCACGCAGACCGACGCCCAGTGGAGCACGCTCGCCCACGCGCTCAAGTCCATCAAGCTGATCTCGAAGGTCCCCGCGCCGTCCACCTACTACACCAACAAGTACCTGCCGTAGTGGCGAGCACCGGCGGTCCCCGGGTCGGGGTTGTCGGGACCGCCAACGTCGACCTCGTCGTGCGCACGGCGTCACTGCCGCGCCCCGGCGAGACCGTCGTCGGTGGGGACGTCGAGCGCCTCCCCGGCGGCAAGGGAGCCAATCAGGCAGCGGCCGCCGCGGTACTCGGCGCGCACGCCACGCTCTTCGCGTCGGTGGGCCACGACCCGCAGGGCCAGTGGCTCCTCGACGGGCTGGCCGAGCGCGGCGTGGACGTCTCGCGAGTGCGCCGAAGCGGCCGACCCACGGGTAGCGCCTTCATCACCGTCGCGTCCGACGGCGAGAACCAGATCGTCGTCGCGCCGGGGGCCAACGCGGACCTCGAACTCGCCGGTGAGGATCTGGCCGGCTACGACGTCGTGCTGACCCAGCTCGAGGTCGGGCCCCGTCACGTGGCGTGGGTGGCCGCCAACTCTCGCCGGTGCATCCTCAACGCCGCGCCGGCGACGTCGCTCGACGCCCGGATCGCCGAGCGGTGCGCGGTCGTGATCGTCAACGAGGTGGAAGCGGCGTCACTCGACGTCGCGGGCCTCGACCACGTCGTCGTGACCATGGGCGCGCGCGGCGCGGTGCGCCTCGCGAACGGCCGCGAGGTGGCCCGGGCGGCCGCCCCCCGCGTCGGGGCGGTCGACACGGTGGGGGCGGGGGACGTGTTCTGCGCGGCGTACGCGGTGCTCTTCGCCGAGGGTGCGGCGCCCGAGGAGACGCTGGCCTTCGCGGTGGCCGCGGGCGCTCTCGCGACGCTGGCGCCCGGCGCCCAGGGCTCTCTGCCCACCCGTGAGGAGGTGCGCGAGTGCCGGGGCTGAGGGTGGTGATCGACACCGACCCCGGGGTCGACGACGCGGTGGCCATCCTGCTGGCCCTCGCCAGCCCCGAGCTCGACGTGCTCGCCGTCACCACGGTGGCCGGCAACGTGGCCCTGGAGCTCACGACGCTCAACGCCCGTCGGCTGGTGGGCCTCGCGGGTCGGTCCGACGTCGTCGTTGCCGCCGGCGCCGCGGCCGCCCTCGCCGGCGGGGTGGATCACGAGGGGGGAGTGCACGGCAGCGACGGGCTGGGCGACCTTGATTGGGAGGAACCCGACGTGGCGCTCGACCCCGAGGGCGCGACCGAGGTGATGGCCCGGCTCCTCTCTGACGGGCCCCTGACGCTGGTCGCGATCGGCCCCTTGACCAACGTGGCCCACCTGCTCGAGCGCCACCCTGACGCCGCGCGGCGCGTCGAACGTGTCGTGCTGATGGGCGGGGCCTCCTTCGAAGGCAACGTCACCCCCGCCGCCGAGTTCAACATCTGGGCCGACCCGGAAGCCGCCGAGGAGGTCTTCGCGGCGCCGTGGCCCATCACGGTGATGCCACTGGACCTGACGCACCAGGCCACGCTCGACGACGAGGACCTGGCCTTCCTGCGGTCGCTGGGCACCGAGGTGGGCCGGCGCGTGGCCGGCATGCTCGAGCCCTACGCCGCGTTCCACGAGCGGTGGCGTGGGAACCGCGACGTGATCATGCACGACGCGATGGCCGTCTACGAGCTCATCGACCCGAGCGCCATCGCCAAGCGCGGCGTCGCCGCCGCGGTCGAGACGCAGGGTCGCCACTCGCGCGGCGCGACCTGGTTCGACCGGAGCTCGGTCCACGCGAACAGTCGGATCCAGGTCGGTGAGGCAGTGGACAACGACCGCTTCGTCGCGCTCCTGCGCGAACGACTGGCGACCTACCGCTGAGCGCGCGGAGCGAGCTCGTCGATGAGCCGTTCAACGCGACCGGCGATCTCGTCGCGGATCTCGCGCACGACCTCGATGTCCTGGCCCGCGGGGTCGACGAGTTCCCAGTCCTCGTATCGTTTCCCGGGGTAGTAGGGGCACGCGTCGCCACAGCCCATCGTGACGACGACGTCGGCGTCGTGGACCATCTCGTCGGTCAGGCGGCGCGGGGACTCACCCGAGATGTCCAGGCCGCACTCGCTCATCGCGGCGACGACGGCGGGATTGAGGTTCTCGCCGGGCGCCGAGCCCGCGGAGTAGACCGCGATGTCGCCGGCGCCGTACCGGCGCGCGAAGGCGGCCGCCATCTGCGAGCGGCCAGCGTTGTGGACGCACAGGAAGAGGATCGCCGGCTTGTGCGCGCTCACGTCGTGACCCCCACCGGTGACGTGGTGTAGAAGCGCCGCTTGAGCCACAGCGAGACGTAGACCAACCCGACGAGGACCGGGACCTCGATGAGGGGACCGACGACGCCGGCCAGGGCCTCTCCGCTGGTGACGCCGAACACGCCGATCGCCACGGCGATGGCCAGTTCGAAGTTGTTCCCCGCGGCGGTGAACGCCAGGGTGGCCGTCCGGTCGTAGGTCATTCCCAGCGCGCGGCCGAGCGCGAACGAGCCGGACCACATGACGGCGAAGTACGCGAGCAGGGGGAGCGCGATGCGCGCGACGTCGCCCGGGTGCGTCGTGATGGTGTGGCCCTGGAGGGCGAAGAGGATCACGATCGTGTACAGCAGTCCATAGAGGGCGAAGGGCGAGATCCGAGGCAGGAAGGTGGACTCGTACCACTCGCGTCCCCGCGCTCGTTCGACCAACGTCCTCGTCGCGTAACCGGCGACCAGCGGGATGCCCAGGAAGATCCCGACGGTCTCGGCGACGCGGCCGATCGACAGATGCACGCCGACGACGCTGAGTCCGAGCCAGCTCGGCAGCACGTGCAGGTAGAAGTAGGCGAGCAGTGAGAAGGCCACGATCTGGAACAGCGAGTTGATAGCAACGAGCACCGCGGCCGCCTCCCGGTTCCCGCCGGACAGGTCGTTCCAGATCAGGACCATGGCGATACAGCGCGCGAGACCGACGATGATCAGCCCCGTCCGGTAGGTGGGAAGGTCCGGCAGGAGGAGCCAGGCGAGCGCGAACATGACGGCCGGTCCGATGACCCAGTTGAGAATCAGCGACGCGACGAGCATCCGGCGATCTCGGGTGACGGTGTCGAGCTGGTCGTAGCGCACCTTGGCGAGAACCGGGTACATCATGATCAGCAGGCCGACGAAGATCGGCAGTGAGGTGCCGGAGGTGACCTGCACCGCGTTGAGGTGCGTGTTCAGGCTGGGGACCGCTCGCCCGAGGCCGATGCCCGCCGCCATCGCCAGTCCGATCCACACCGGCAGGAAGCGGTCGAGGAACGAAAGGCGCGCGATGACGGGTGCGTCCGGGGACGCGGGTGCCGGGTCCTGCAGCGAGGTGGAGTCACTCATGGTGGGGCCGGGCGATGACGTCAGCAGCAGACTGTCGTCGACGTAGCGTCCGCGACCGTCGCGGAGTCGGGCACGCAGCAGGCGCCGTCCCCGCTGAGCTCGCCGGATTCGGCGGCGTCGGCGAGGACCGTGTAGACCTCCCACTGCGACGCGTCGGGGCCGTCGACCCAGACCTTGTCCTGGAGGGCGTGGCAACACACGGTGCCGTCTTCGACCCTGGTCGCTAGCCCGGCGCCGGCGAGGTACGTGGTCGCGGCGACGACCTCGCCGGTGGAGAAGACCTCGACGCCCAAGTGGTTGATGGTCCCGGGTTCGCCGCCTTCGAAGAGCACGAGCTTGAGCGGCGGCTCGGCGATGGCGAAGTTGGCGTAGCCGGGCCGGACCTTGGCCGGGGGGGTTCGGAAGAAGGTCGAGTAGAAGTCGATGGCCTCGTCGAGGTTCGACACATTGAGGGCGAGTTGCAGGCGCGACACGTGAGTCCTTTCATATTGACGACTATCAATGCGTCATGCTACGCTTCAGATTGATGGATGTCAATACGTTAGAGCGCCGGTGAGGGGTTCCCCCCTGACCTTGGCTGACGCCTGCTGCGCGCCGGTCGCTGAGCGAGCGCTGCGCGACGACGAGGCGGCGGCACTGTCGCAGGTGTTCGCGGCGCTGGCCGACCCCGCGCGACTGCGTATCTACTCGATCATCGCCAGCGAGGGCGAGGTCTGCAGCTGCCACCTCGAGAAGCCGCTCGCGCGCAGCCAACCCACCATCTCTCACCACACCTCGCGCCTCGCGGCGGCCGGGTTGATCGTGGGCGAGCGGCGTGGTCGCTGGACGTGGTGGCGGCCCGTGCGCGAACAGGCCGAGCTGGCGGCGCGCCTCCTCACGCCCGACCCGGTGTAACCGCCGGGCTGTATCGTCGCGGCGTGACCACGCTGCTCGGACTTCGAACCCTCATCTATCCAGCGCCGGACCTGGCGGCCGCCACGTCCTGGTGGACCCAGTTCCTGGGCTACGGCCCGTACTTCAACGAGCCATTCTACGTCGGGTTCAACGTGGCCGGGTATGAGCTCGGACTGCTGCCCGACGCCGACCCGGCCGACGGTGCCCAGGGGTACTGGGGTGTCGAGGATGTCGAGGCCGCCGTCGCGGACGCGTGTGCCCGCGGCGCCGAGGTCCACGCCGTGCCGACCGACGTCGGCGACGGCATCGTCACGGCGGTCGTGCGCCTGGCCGACCGATCCCTGGTCGGCTTCATCCGCAACCCCCACTTCTCCCTGCCGGCGTAGTCGCGTCGGGGGCGACCGTGGAAGGCGTGCCCGTGGTGACGACCGAGCGTCTCGTGCTGCGCGGGTGGCGCGACGAGGACCTCGCGCCCTTTGCCGCGCTCAACGCCGACCCTCGGGTGATGGTGTACTTCCCGGCGCCGCTGACGCGCGAGCAGTCCGACGAGTTCGCGCGACGCACGGCCGCCGCGTGGGCGAGGGGCTTCGGCCTCTGGGCGCTCGAGGAGCGCGCGACCGGACGCTTCGTGGGATTCGTGGGCCTGAGTGAGCCGCGCTTCAGCGCGCACTTCACGCCCGCCGTCGAGATCGGCTGGCGCCTCGCGTTCGACGCGCAGGGCCGCGGCTACGCGACGGAGGGTGCGCGGGCGGTCCTGGACTGGGCGCGCGGGAACGTGGACCCGCCGCGCGGTGAGATCGTCAGCTTCACCTCGGCGCTGAACACGCCGAGTCGGCGCGTGATGGAGAAGCTCGGCTTCACGCACCGTGACGAGGACGACTTCGACCATCCCGCTCTCGACGACTCAGCGATACGACGCCACGTTCTCTATCGCCTGACGCTCAGTGAGTGGCCCGAACAATTAGGGACGCGTTAGCGCCACTCAAGCTCCGTCTTAGGTGACCCCGGCACTGTGGTGGTGTCCCGGGATCTACCCGAGACAGAGAGCAAAGGAAGAGACATGAATATCCAATCCACCCGGTTGCGACGCCTGATCGTGGGCACCGCGGTCGTCCTGGGAACGGGAGCCGGTGCGGCGGGCATCGCGTCGGCCGCCTCTGGCGGCACGACGACCACCACGGTACCCACGTCGGGGTCGACGCCCCCGGCGGGGTCGGTGTCCGCCGCAGCGCCCACCGGGTCCTGCGGTACGGCCCTCACGGGAGCCGAGCTCAGCGACGCGACCGCCGCCGCCACCGCGGCGGTGCCCGGCGCGACGGTGATCCGGGCCGAGACCGCCATGGGGACCGCCGCCTACCAGGTCCAGATGAAGAAGGCGGACGGCACGTACGTCACGGTCGAGCTGGACGCCAGCTACAAGGTGATCTCGATCCGGTCGGGCGTCGGTATGCGCCCCGGCGGTCCGCCGCCGTTCGCCGGCGCGGCCCCCACGACGACGGGCTAGGCGCCACGAAGAGCGGCCACGCCCGGGAGAGGGCGTGGCCGCTCAGGGTCCCCGCGTGCGCTGGCGTTGCCGAGGGGACGATCTGTGACCCGAAGGTCCCTGTTCAGGCGCGAACGATCCGCACGTCGCCCGACACGGTGGCGATGGTGACCCCGAGGGCGTTCGCAGCGTCGTCGCCGGACCCGCCCGAGAGGGGAATGTCGCTCGTGAGGTGACCGCTCACCGACCTGGCGACCACGTCGATGTCCAAGCCTTCCTTCACGGCGACGCGGACGTCGCCCGACGCCGTGCGCACGCCCACGCGGCCCGTTCGGGTGGCCGCGACCACGATGTCACCCGAGGCGGTCGACACGTCGGTGACCTCTCCGCTGGACTTTGCGTGCACGTCACCCGAGGCGCTCTCGATCTTCGTCTTGCCCTCGCACTCGCCGATGACGACGTCGCCCGAGGCGGTTGACGCGCTTACACTCGTGCGAGCGCGCCCGACACTGACGTCGCCCGATGCGCTGCGGACCTTGATCGAGTCTGCGTCGTCGACCACCACGTCGCCTGACGCGGACGACACGTCGACGTCGCCCGTTTCGCCGCGAAACTCACAGTCACCCGACCTGGTATTCACGTCGAAGCTCGACTGGCGCGGCGCAACGACAAACACATCGACGTCGCGCATGGAGCCCCCGAGTAGCGTGCGGCGCAGGCCCATCCCTAGCGAATTCATCCCCCACGCGTCCGGCAACGCGCCCGCGGTCACGATGGTCAGGGTCCGAGTCGCATCGTCGAAGCGGACCTCGGTGTCTTTGAGAAGTTGCTCGGCTGACGCGCCCGTGGCGCGTAGCGTCACGCTCACGTGGGTGTCCTCGCCCGCTGTGGCGTGGACGTCGCCGCTGCTCGACTTGATGCGAAGCGCGATCGGGCCCGAGACATCGAAGTTCTCTTCGCGCTGACGCGCCTTGTGATCGGTGTCGCGATCCCCGGTGATGGTTGTGTGATCCGTCATGATGCCCTCTCTCTTCAACTGCGTCCGTGGCCGCGCATTTCGCGGCGCCAAGGTCCGGTCCCGCCGGTGTCGTCGTCGCGCAGCGACTTGTCCAGCGCGCGAACGATCCAGGTGTTAGCCGACTGGCCCGACGCCGCGGCCGCCTTCTCGAACCGGCTCTTGAGCTCCTCGCTGAGTCGAAGGGCGAAGCGCGCGGTCAAGTCTCCCGGGGGAGCGGGCGGCTCGTCGGGGGTCTCGGGTCCTCCGGCCGCGAGGGGCGTGATCTGGACCTCGTCGGGGCCGAGGGTAACGCCCACCGCCTGGTGGTGGCGAAGGTTGAATTCGGCGATCAGCTCGTTGAGCGATTCGAGGAACGCCGCCTGGACGGTCGGGTCGAGAGCGGTCGCGAGCCGCTCGGCGACGGCGGCCGTCTCGGGACCCCCGAGCTCCCCGAGCGAGATCAGACCACGTTGGACCTTTGAGCAGAACTCTGACATCAGCATGATGTCACTATGACATCATGCTGATGTTGTTGTCAAGTCTTTCGCTGCTTTTTCTCGGCTCAGTCCTCGGGGATCTGCGTGGTCAGGCAAAACGGATGCCCGGCCGGGTCGAGCAGTACCACGAAGGAGTCCTCCGGCCTCGTGCCCGGCGGGCGTGTCGCTCCGAGCTGAAGCGCTCGCTGAGTGGCGCCCGCGAGGTCGTCGACGGCCAGGTCGAGGTGGATCTGCTTGGCCACGTCGGGCGAGGGCCAGGTGGGCGCGACGAAGCCCTCCACGCGCGCCGCCGTCACCCACTGGCGCCCGACGCGCACGGCGACGAAGTCATCGCCGGAGAACGCGACCTCGCCTCCGAGCAGGCCGGCCCAGAAGGCGGCGAGCGGCGCCGGTTCGGCGCAGTCCAGGGAGACGGAACCGAGTCGTATGGAGGCCATGACCGGGACCCTAGCGGGTCCTAGTAACGGTACGAGTCCGGCTTATAGGGGCCCTCGACCGCGATGCCCAGGTAATCCGCCTGGCGCTTGGTCAGCGTCGTGAGCTTCACGCCCAGCGCGTCGAGGTGCAGCCGGGCGACCTTCTCGTCGAGCGCCTTGGGCAGCACGTACACGTCGCGCTCGTAGGCGCCGTGGTTCGTGTAGAGCTCGATCTGGGCCATGGTCTGGTTCGTGAACGAGTTGCTCATCACGAAGCTGGGGTGCCCGGTGGCGTTGCCCAGGTTGAGCAGGCGGCCCTCGGAGAGCACGATGATCGAGCGGCCGTTGGGCAGCGTCCACTTGTCGACCTGAGGCTTGATGTTCTCGCGCGCGACGCCGGGCAGCGCGGCGAGTCCCGCCATGTCGATCTCGTTGTCGAAGTGGCCGATGTTGCCCAGGATCGCCTGGTGCTTCATCGCCTGCATGTGCTCGACGGTCACGATGTCGCGGTTGCCCGTGGCGGTGACGATGATGTCGGCGATGGGCAGGACCTCTTCCAGGGTCGTCACCTGGAATCCGTCCATCGCCGCCTGTAGCGCGCAGATGGGGTCGACCTCGGTGACGATCACGCGCGCGCCCTGGCCACGGAGCGACTCCGCGGACCCCTTGCCCACGTCGCCGTAGCCACACACGACGGCGACCTTGCCGCCGATGAGCGTGTCGGTGGCACGGTTGAGCCCGTCGATGAGCGAATGGCGACAGCCGTACTTGTTGTCGAACTTGGACTTGGTCACCGCGTCGTTGACGTTGATCGCCGGGAACAGCAGGGTTCCCTCGCGCGCCATGTCGTAGAGGCGGTGCACGCCGGTGGTCGTCTCTTCAGAGACCCCCAGGATCTCGAGCGCCATGGGTTCGAACACCGCCTCGCCCGTCGAGATGATGCGGTCGAGCACGCCCAGGATCACCTGGTACTCCTCGGAGTCGGCGCTCTCGGGCGCCGGAACGAAGCCGGCGCGCTCGAACTCGACGCCCTTGTGGACCAGCAGGGTGGCGTCACCGCCGTCGTCGAGGATCATCGTGGGTCCCGCCGCGTGGGGCCAGCGCAGGAGCTGCTCGGTGCACCACCAGTACTCCTCGAGGGTCTCACCCTTCCACGCGAAGACCGGCACGCCGCGGGGCGTGTCGGGGGTGCCGTCGGGGCCGACGACGGCCGCGGCGGCGGCGTGGTCCTGGGTCGAGAAGATGTTGCAGCTCGCCCAGCGCACGGCGGCGCCCAGCGCGACCAGGGTCTCGATCAGGACCGCGGTCTGGATCGTCATGTGCAGCGAGCCCGAGACGCGCGCGCCCGCCAGTGGGCGCGAGTCGCCGAACTCGGCGCGCATCGCCATGAGGCCGGGCATCTCGTGCTCGGCGAGGAGGATCTCGCGACGCCCGAAGGCAGCGAGGGAGAGGTCGGCGACTTTGAAGTCGGGGGTGACAGAGGTCATGGTGCTCCTAACGAGTCTGGTGATCGCCAGGCGCCGACCTCTGTCGTACACGCCCGGACCCATGGTAACGGTTCACACGCCGACGCGAAACTCCACGACGTCGCCGTCACGCATGACGTACTCCTTGCCCTCCACGCGGGCCTTGCCCGCGGCGCGCACCGCCGCGACGCTACCGGCGGCGACGAGGTCCTCGTAGCTGACGACCTCGGCCTTGATGAAGTGCTTCTGGAAGTCCGTGTGGATGACCCCGGCGGCCTCGGGCGCCGTCGCGCCGCGGCGGATCGTCCACGCCCTCGCCTCCTTGGGCCCGGCCGTGAGGAACGTCTGAAGGCCCAGCGTGGCGAAGCCCACCCGCGAGAGTTGCGCGAGGCCCGACTCGACCTGGCCGAACGAGCTGAGCAACTCCCTGGCCTCCTCATCGCCGAGTTCGGTCAGTTCGGCCTCCACCTTGGCGCACAAGACGACACCGGGCGCCGGTGCCACCGAGGCCAGCAGCTCGTCGCATCGCGCCGCGTCGCCGATGGTCTCTTCGTCCACGTTGAACACGTAGATGAAGGGTTTGGCGGTGAGCAGGTGCAGCTCGGCGAGGGCTTCGTGGTCGATCTGGTCGGCCACCTTGGAGATCACCTGCCCCTGATTGAGCGCCTCGCGGGCCTTGCGGACCTCGGCCAGGGTGGTCGCCGAGCCGCCCCCGCGCTTCGCGTCCTTCTCGAGGCGAACCAGCGCCTTGTCCACCGTCTGCAGGTCGGCGAGGATCAACTCCGTCTCGATCGTGGCGACGTCGCCGGCGGGGTCGATCTTGCCCTCGACGTGGATCACGTCGTCGTCGTCGAACACCCGCACGACCTCACAGATCGCGTCGGCTTCGCGGATGGCCGCGAGGAACTGATTCCCCAAGCCCTCTCCCTCCGAGGCGCCGCGCACGATGCCCGCGATGTCCACGAAGGTCACGGTTGCCGCGATGACCTTCTCGGAGTCGAAGAGCGTCGCCAGCACGGCGAGCCGGTCGTCGGGGACGCCGACGACCCCCACGTTGGGTTCAATGGTCGCAAAGGGGTAGTTGGCGGCCAGGACGTGGTTGTGCGTCAGCGCGTTGAACACGGTCGACTTGCCCACGTTGGGCAGACCGACGATGCCGATGGAGAGCGCCATAGAGAAGCCGAGGCTAGTTCAGCCTTCCTCGCCATTCTTCCTGAGGTCCTAGCTGCGTCTTACGCACCTCTCAACGACCGTGGATAGAACATGAGCGTTGCACGTGAACAAAGGAGAGGCGATGCGAAAGGCACGGGTGATCACGTCGTGGGTCAACACGCTGTTGCTGACGGCGGCGTTGGCGTTGGGCATCTTGAGTATGAGCACTCATCTGCGTTCACTGTCCACCTCAGCGTCGGCCCCCGCGTCGGCGGTGACGTCCGTCGGCACGACCGTCTCTGGCACGGCGAGCGCGAAGAGTCCGGTGACGTTCACGACCAACGGATCCCACCCGTACCGGGCCGACGAGTCACTCGGGGGCCGCACAGACGGCTAAGACCGCGAGCCTCCACTGCGGCGCCGCCGCCGCGCAAAGTGGATCGCTCATCCCCGCGCGGTGTCGCGAAACATCAAATCCCGGTCAACTGAAGGAAGTCCCTCTTAGCATTACGTCGGCGATCAAGGTTGGGAAGCGACGTGGAGCGCGTTCGTTCACTTTTCTCGTGGCTGGTCACGGCGGCGATGACCTTCATCGCGGCCGCCGGGATCATCGCCGTGAGCCGAACCGCACCGGTGCCCGTCACTGGTGAATCGGTCGCGTCTCCCGTGACGACGCTCGCCTCGGACCCGACAACCACCGGCCCCGTCGCGACCGGATCGCCGGGCGGGGTCGTGTCGACGACCGCACCGCGCCGTGGGCGGAGGCACCACTCCCCGGGGGCGACGTCCGCGTCATTTGCGACGACGACGACACGACCGACGACCACCACGGTGGCGACGACCACGACGACCGCCGCGACCACCACGACGACCACGACGACCACGACGACGATGCCTCAGAAGCCGCCCTCCGTCACGACCACCATCCACCACCGCGGGGATGATGGAGGGGGCGGAGGCGACGGCGGAAGCGACGACGGCACGGGCGGAAGCGACGATTAGATCGGCGCGACGAGCTGGCCGAAAGATAAAGAATCCCCTAAGAAAGGACTCGCGACGGCGCCCGTGACGGCGGGCACGTCGCGAGATGACGCAGAATGGAAGCGTTGAAAGGAAACTGACCGACCATGCCTCCGATTCCGCGCCCGCCCTTCTTCGTACACCGCGTTGGCGGTGTCCACGTCATCAGCTTCGGTCCGGGGCCGGGACCCTGGCATGGTTTCATCGGTTTGCTCCTCGTGGCCGTCGTGGCCTGCGCCGCCGTCGTGGTCATCGCCATGCTGCTGGACCGGCGCCCTCGCGCCACGCGCGTATCCGGAGCCGACGCCCCAAGGTCGTCTGAAGCCTCGACGGGAGCCCTGAAGATCCTGGATGAGCGATTCGCGAAGGGCGAGATCGACGCCGATGACTACACGGCGAGGCGCCAGCTGATCTCGGCCTCGCGCTGAGGCACCGACCGGCGCGGTCCTGAAGTTCGACGATCGCGGTCAGGACGTGGGACTCGGTCGTAGGGCGAGCTCCTCGTGTCGTGCCTCGTAGGATTGAGCCGGCTGGCGCGCAGTAGCGGTGCTCGCCCGGCGGCGATTCCGCCCTCGTAGCTCAGGGGATAGAGCATCGGTTTCCTAAACCGTGTGCGCAGGTTCGAATCCTGCCGAGGGCACTGAACGGGTCAGGGTCTGGGCGATCAACGATGTCGCGTATGACCGGCGTGTTGAACCCAGAATCGATCGAAGCGCCTCCAGGATAAGACGGCGCTAATTCCTCTCTAATAATGTCTCACGCCGGGCCATTTTCTTCCAGCAACACGTTCTGCGCTGCGTACAGTTCGAAGTCGGTCAAGGGTTTTGGCCATCCTCGTACTTGGTAGGTCGCGTTGTTCTCTCTCAGCTATATGTGGAACGAACTGCGTCGTCGCATCGGACGCACACTCGTGACCGCGGCCGGCCTGGCCGCGGGTGTCGGACTGGTCATGGGCATCATCGGTGTGTCGCAGGGTCTGAGTGACGCCCAGACCAAGGCGCTGTCGCCCCTCAAGTCGGTGGGTACGGACATCATCGTCACGCGCACCGTCGCGCCCACGCTGTCGACCGCGACAACCACGACCACGACGCCGACCGGTGGCTTTGGGGGTGGCGGTGGCTTCACGGGCGGCGGCGGATTCGCTGGCGGTGGTGGTGGTGGCTTCTTCGGTCGCGGCGGGGCGGGGCTCAACGCGACGGATGCCGCGGCGCTCGCCGCGGCGAACTCGTCGGTCATCACCGACCTCGCCAAGCTCGGACCCGCGGGCACCAAGTTCACGCACGACTTCTTCGTGCCGGGCACGCTGATCACCTTTCCCGCGCAGGCGGTGGCCGATGTCGCCAAAGTGAAGGGTGTCACGGGGGCCGTCGGGGCGCTGTCGCTCGACGCGCTGCACGAGTCGGGCACCGTTCCCAAGGAGACGGCCTCGGTCAAGACTGGCGGCGAGACGATCTCGGCGACCGTGAAGCCGCCCACGCTCACGGCGGCCCAGCAGGCCGCCGAACGCACGTGCATCGAGGGAATCATCACCAAGCAGTTGGGGTCCACGTCGACCACCGTCCCGGGCACAGGCACAGGCTCAGGCTCAGGCTCGGGTCCGGGCGGCTTCGGCGGTGGCGGTGGCGGAGGATTCCGCTTCGGTGCGGGCGCGGCGTCGGCGTTCACCAAGTGCCTCACCCCGGCCCAGAAGGCCTATGAGCAGAACGTCGTGATACCCGAGCGGACCGTCAACGAGGTCTTGAACCCGCCGACGACGAATACGAGCACCTCGACGTACACCGTCGCCGGTCTCGACCCGAGCAGCACATCGTCGGGACTCGTGACCAAGTCCCAGCTCGTGAAGGGCGCGTGGCTGTCGCAGGACCCGACGACCGCCAAGCACCAAGTCCTCGTCACGACGGCCTACGCCACCCAGAAGGGCTGGAAGGTGGGTCAGTCCATCGTGATCAACTCGACGAGCTACACGATCGTCGGGCTGGTCAATCCCACCCTGACCGGCGACGTCTCGGACATCTACTTCAGCCTGTCGAACCTCCAGGCCCTGTCGACGAACACCGGTCGCATCAACGAGGTCTTGGTTTCGGTTGCCAACGCCAAGGATGTGAGTGCCGTGGCCAAGGCCATCAAGGCCGCGCTGCCCGGTGCCACCGTGCTGACTTCGGCGACGCTCGCCGACCAGGTGACCGGGAGTCTCGCCAACGCGCGCAAGCTCGCCAACGACCTGGGAGGAGCCCTGGCCGTCGTCGTCCTGCTCGCCGCCTTCCTGATCGCCGGACTGCTCACCCTGTCGAGCGTCTCCAAGCGTGTGCGCGAGATTGGGTCGCTACGCGCGATCGGATGGTCGCGTGGCCGCGTCGTTCGTCAGATCATGGCCGAGACCGTCGGGATCGGCGTCGTCGGCGGCGTGGCCGGCGTCGGCGTGGGAGTGGCGATCTGCCTCATCATCGGGGCCGTCGGGCCAGCTCTGAGCGTCTCCAGCACCGGCTTGGCGGTGGGGGCGTCCAGCGTGAGCTCCCTGTTGCACCAGGCGACCTCGGCCACGGTGGCCACGACCGTGCACCTGAGCGCGCCGATCCGATGGCTCACGATCGTCATAGCCTTTGCGGGCGCATTGCTGGGTGGTGTCATCGCCGGGGCGATCGGCGGCTGGCGCGCGGCGCGGCTGTCGCCCGCGTCGGCCCTGCGCGACCTCGGCTAGAGAAGGGAATTGAACATGACGCAGACGGTCTCGGAGGACTCAACCTCCGTGTCGCCCGGTTCGCCGCTGTACGAGCTGCGGGGCGTGACGCGATCGTTCTCCAAGGGCGGGGTGACGGTGAACGCCCTGCGGGGTATCGACCTGGCGATCGCCCGCGGCGAGACGGTGGCCCTCGAGGGACCGAGCGGTTCGGGCAAGACGACGCTCCTGCAGTTGCTCGGCGCCCTCGACACGCCCAGCACCGGCCAGATCTGGTTCGCCGGGCGATCCCTGGAAAACGAGTCCGATCAGGTCCTCACCGAGATCCGCTCCGCGGAGATCGGGTTCGTCTTCCAGCAGTTCAACCTGATCCCGACGCTGAACGCGGAGGAGAACGTCGCGTTGGCGATGGTGCCGCGCGAGTCATCGGCCGAGAGGAGGACCGCGCGGGCCCGTGAGCTCCTGGCGATGGTCGGGCTCGAGCACCGTCTCGCGCACCTGCCGTCGCGGCTCTCGGGAGGAGAGCAGCAGCGCGTCGCCATAGCCCGGGCGCTGGCCAATTCGCCTCAGGTGGTCATCGCGGACGAGCCCACCGGGAACCTCGACTCGACCAACGCCCGAGAGTTCATGACGTTGCTCGACGATCTCCAACGCAGGTCGGGGGTGACGATCATCATCGCCACGCACGACGAGGAGGTGGCGTCGCACACCCAGCGCCGCGTCCGCTTGCGCGACGGGTCGATCGTCGACTCGTGACGCCGGGCTCGCGCCCGCCCATAGGCTGTCCTAGGGAAGGGGGCTCGTATGGCCGAATCAAAGATCACCGGCCGTCACCTGGTGACCGCCGAGCGGATCCTGTCGCACCCGGCGGGCCACAACATCGAGTGGCGCGACGCGGCCGCCCTGCTGGCGGAGCTCGACGCTATCGCTGAGGAGTCCAACGGGCGATTCATGGTCACCCTCGGCGGCGAATCTGAGGTGTTCGACCGATCGCGCGGCAAGGACCTCGACGTCCAGCAAGTGGTCGACCTACGCCGGATGCTCAACGCCGCCGGCATCACGCTGGACACGCTGCGCGCCTAGGGCGCGGTCTCTTCCGACCTAGCCGGCACCCAGCTCGTCCTGGGCGCTCAGCCGCGCTACCTCGCGTCGAGCGGCGTCGCGCAGCGCGACCTTGGCCGAGAAGTCGGTCCCCGAGGGCGAGATCGGCTCGCCCACGACGACGCGAATCGCGCCGCGCCGCGGCCACCGCGAACCCGGCGCCAGGACCTGTCTCGTCCCGCGGATGCCGACGGGCACGATCCGGGCTCCGCCCTCGACCGCCGCGTCGAACGCCCCCAGGTGGAAGGGGCGGACCCCGACGGCCCCGCTGAGGGACCCCTCGGGGAACACGACCAGCTGGCGACCCCGGCGCACGACGTCGACCAGCTCGCCGTCGGCCGCGGCCTGGCGGGGTCGGCCGCGCTGGACGAACACCGTTCCGAACCGGCGCACGACCGTTCCGAGCAGCGCCGTGCGGCCGATCTCGACGCTGGCCACGAAGACCGGCGGCGACGTCACGGCCGCGAAGAGGGCCAGGGCGTCGATGAAGCTGGAGTGGTTGGCGACGACCACCCGGGCGGCGCCGTCGTCGGGAAACCGTCCGTCGACGTCGAAGGAGATCCCGAGGGTGCGGCACACGGCACGAACGAGCGAGCCCGCCAGGGCGGCGCGGCGCCGCACGCCCACCGGTGCCCACGAGATCATGACGGCGCCCGCGGCGGCGGGCACCAGGACCGCGTAGGCGAAGAGCCCGTAGAGCAGTGTGCCCGGAGCGCGCCGGGCGCGCCCGATCGACGCGAGGACGCCCGAGAAGCCGAAGCGCGCCAACTGCACGACCGCGGGTGCCGCGCCCCGGGTGAGCGCGTCGGCGTCGAGGGCGTCACCGGTGGCGTTTCGCCGGACCTTGCCGCTGGCCGTTCGAAGGATGGCGCCGGGCGCGACCAGGACGACCTCGTCGGCGACGAGTCCGAGCAGGTCGTGGCACACGTGGGCCGCCTCGACCTGCAGCGAGCGCCGCGTCGTCTCGTCTTTCGAAGCGGTCTCGAGGACCACGACCACTCGCTCGGTCCCGAGCCGCGGGTCCGGTCGGGCGATCACCGCCGCGCCGCCGGGGAACACGTCGGCGAGCAGCCCGAGGCGCTGCTCGAGCTCCTCGGGGTGGTACTTGCGGCCCCCGCGGATGATGATGTCCTTGGTGCGGCCGGTGACGAAGAGCTCGCCGTCGCTGAGGTAGCCGAGGTCGCCGGTGTCGAGCCAGCCGTCACGCCACAGCGTCGCCGTGGCGGCCGGGTTGTCGTGATAGCCGCTCGTGGCCGACGGGCCGCGGCAC
The DNA here is from genome assembly GCA_963805595.1 of uncultured Actinomycetota bacterium. Classification (GTDB taxonomy): domain Bacteria; phylum Actinomycetota; class Acidimicrobiia; order Acidimicrobiales; family RAAP-2; genus RAAP-2. Next base: position 343,744 of record CAWDUM010000001.1, read on the forward strand.
TGGACCGAGCCTTCGCGCCGCTCCGCCAGGACGGCGCCAGCGGGGTCGACGACGCGCACGTCGTACCCGGCCAGGGTCCGCCCGCAGCTGACGACGGACTCCGCGCCCGCCGAGTCAGGCCCGACCGGACGGGCCTGGCCGGTCTCTTGCATGGCGAGACGGTCGATCGAGTCCACGCGCGGGCCCCGGCCCAAGGGCGTGAAGCACACGCCCACGCCCATCTCGGCCAGCCCGTACGCCGGGCAGAACGCCTCACGCCGGAACCCGCGGGCCGCGAACCGCTCGCAGAAGCGATCGACGGTGCCGGCGCTGACGGGCTCGGACCCGCTGATCGCGACGCGCCACGTCGAGAGGTCGACGTGGCGGAGCTCGTCGTCGCCCACCCGGTCGACGCACGCCTGGTAGGCGAAGTTGGGTCCGACCGAGATGGTGCCGCCGTTGGCCGAGATGGCCTCCAGCCACGACGCCGGGTGGGCGAGGAACGCGAGCGGGGACATCACGACCGCGGGGACGCCGAAGACCAGCGGCGTGTGCCAGCACCCGATGAGGCCCATGTCGTGGTACAGGGGCAGCCAGGTCACGACGACGTCGGAGCTGTCGATGGACACGGCGCGTCCCATGCCGACGACGTTGGTCACGATCTGGCGATGGCTGAGGACGACGCCCTTGGGGTCGCCGGTGCTGCCCGAGGTGTACTGGATCAACGCGACGTCGTCGGGACCCACCGCGGGCAGGGGGATCCCCTGAGGCGGGGAGCCGAGAAGCGCCCGCGCGGTGACGACGTCGCGCAGTGACGAGACCTGCGCGCGGACCAGGCGGGCGGCGACCATCGCCTCGCTCACCGTCACGAGGATCGTGGCCCCCGCGTTGTCGAGCAGGTGGCGCTGGCGCTGGAGGTGGGCCTCGAGGACGGACATCTGGGCGGGTGGGTAGATGGGGACGGGGACCCCCCCGGCGAGAAGCGTGCCGAGGAAGACCGCGAAGTACTCCTGGCCCGACGGCAGCATCAGCGCGACGCGCTCACCGCGGCCCAGGCCGCGGCCGAGCAGGGCGTCGGCCACGACCCTCGCGTCGCGGTCGAGCTCCTGGTACGTGACGTCGCGCTCCGACGCGTCGTCGCCGAGCCCGATGAGGCGAAGGCAGATCTGGCCGGGGTGGCGCTCGACGTGCCACGCCACCGCGTCGAGCAGGGTCACCGCGTCGTCGGGCCACGGTTGTTTCGCGGGCTGGATCAGCTGTTGCGTGCTCGGGTCGGGCGCGAACACCACGTCGCCGCGCGCGGCGCGCACGGCGTCGAGCCAGTGCCGCGGCGTGCTCGCGCTCATCAGGACGTCGTCGTCGAGCGTCACGCCGAACGTGCCCTCCAGGTGGTCGAAGAGCTCGATCAGGGCGAGGCTGTCGACGCCAAGGTCGGTCGTGAGGTCGCTGTCGAGTGTCAGCCGGCGTCCCGGCCGCAGGTGCAGCTGGTCCAACAGCCGGTTGACCTCGCCGAGGACGAGCGCCTCATCGCCGGAGCCGGCTGTGTTCGCGGCGTGCCGGCCGGCCGCCGGGCTCACGGGCGCGTTCCCGCGACCGGGCCCCGCCGCCGACGTTCTCGCGCGCTCACGCACCACTCCTTGAGGTAACCCCCACACTCTGGCGCATCGGTGCTGATGTGTTCAGGGTAGAAGGTCACGAGGTGGCCGGGGCCGCGCGACCATTCCTGCTAGACCCGATGGGCATGCCCGCGTGCCGTCTCCGGCTTGAGGATCGCCTCGCGGCCCAGGTCGTCGCCGCGCGATCCGCGACAGAAGCGCGTCGCCGGGGGCTCGCGCCGTGACGTCGTCCGGCCCGCAGCGGGCGCCGCGACTTTATTCGTGGACCGACCGGGCGATCCTCGGGGTCGTGCTCGCCTCGTTCGCCTCGGGAATCGCGCAGTTCGGTGTCGTCGCCGCACTCGGCAGCGTCGCGCGGACCTTCGGCCACTTCAGCCACGGCGCGACCTTCGCCGACGAGGCGGGGCTGTCCGGCACGACCCTGGGGATGGGGCTCGCGATCATTCGACTCGCGTCACTCGGGGGGCTCCCGCTGACCGGCGTCGCCGACCGGATGGGCCGGCGTCGGGCCCTCCTCGTGACCGCGGGCGTCGGACTCGCCCTGACGGCCCTGGCCGCGGCGAGCCCGGGCTACTGGTGGTTCGTCGTGATCTTCGCGTGCGGTCGTCCCCTGCTGAGCGCGACGAACGCGCTCTCGGAGGTGATCGCCGCCGAACAGACGGACTCGGCGGGCCGCGCCAAGGCGCTCGCCCTCGTGGCCGCGGGCTACGGGGTGGGCGCGGGCGTCACGGCGATTGTCCACAGCCTGGCGTCGCACGCGCTCGGGTTCCGCGGACTCCTCCTCCTGGCCGCGCTGGCGATGGGGCTGCTGCCCGTGGTCAGTCGCTGGACGAAGGAGCCCGACCGGTTCGAGATCGCCAGCGCGGCCCGCGACCGGCCACGGCCGATCCTCGGCCCGGTGGGCGCGAGGTTCCGCGCGCACCTGCTCGTGCTCGCGGCGCTGTCCTTCGCCCTGTCGTTCATCACCGGACCGGCGAACAGCTTCATCTTCCTCGACGCCCAGAACGTCGTGCACCTGTCGGGGGGCGTCACCGCCGTCATGGTCGTGGGCGCGGGTGTCACCGGGCTCGCCGGGCTGCTCGTGGGCCGGTGGCTCGCCGATCGCGTCGGACGCCGATTCACCGGGGCGCTGGGCATGGTGGGCCTCGGGCTCTCGGGCGTCCTGGCGTACGGGGGCCCGAAGTGGGCGTTGGTCGCCGGCTACGTGCTGGGCGTCATGTTCGGTTCCATCTTCGCGCCGGCCGGCGGCGCGCTGCTCAATGAGCTCTTCCCGACGACCGTTCGAGCGTCGGCGTCGGGCTGGTTCATCGCCGCGGGCGTGATGGGGGCGGTCGTCGGGCTCCTCGTGTTCGGGTCGGTGGCCGACGTCGGCAACCGTCTCGGCTTCGCCGCCGATGTCACGTTCCTCCCGGCCATCGCGGTCGCCGCGCTCTTCTGGATGGTCCCGGAGACCCGCGGCAGCGAGCTCGCCGACACCTGAGCGGCGTCCGCGCGGGTCCCCACATCGATGTCGGAGGAATCGCGGCGCGGCGCCGATTCTTAACTCCACCTTGGGCCGTCCTTGACCCGCCCTTGACTTGGTGCTTCACACTGGTTGACGAAGAAGCGAAACCCAAGGAGATGACATGAACACACTGACCATTGCCCTCGAAGTCCTGCTGGCCGCGATCGGGATTACCTTCGCGGTCGGCGCACCACTCGTGGGCATACACCTGCAGCGGACCAGCGTCGCGAGTCGCGCCGAGCCCGAGCTCGTTCGCGTGGGACGAGCGAAACCCGTGGAGGTCGACGCCGGCGAGCGCGACCTCGTCGCCGCCTGAGCGCCCGGCCCGGCGGCGGCCCGCCGGCCGCTCCCCCGACCGACCGGTGAGGCGCCGCCTAGTATCGGTTCACTGTCGAGGGGGCGCCATGTTCAAGGTCGTCGTGGTCGGAGCGGACGGGTCGGCGACGGCTCGTCGAGCGGTCGAGGCCGCGGCCGAGGTCGCCGCGATGAGCAAGGGGGCGCTGCACATCGTGACCGCCTTCGACCCCAAGAACCCCGTCGGCGCCATGCCGGCGGAGTTCGCGAACGTCAACCTCGAGAGCGACGCCGACGCGCTCCTGCAGAGCCTGTCGTTCATCTCGAAGAACCAGGGGGTGGCGACGACCGTCCATTCCTCCACCGGGGACCCCGCCGAGTTGATCATCACGTACGCGGAGAAGGTCGGCGCGGACCTGGTCGTCGTGGGCAACCGCGGCATGAAGGGCGTGCGACGAGTGCTGGGCAGCGTGCCCAACTCCGTGGCGCACGGCTCGCCGTGCTCGGTCCTGGTCGTCGACACGACGGAGTAGTCGCCGGCCGGCGAGCCCCGGGAGCCCGGCGACGGCAGGGCTAGCCTCGGCGAATGGACGAGAACTTCCGCACGATCATCGAGCCGTTCCGGATCCACTCGGTCGAGCCGCTGCGGATGACGACAACCGCCGAGCGCTCGGCGGCCCTCGACGCCGCCGGGTTCAACCTCTTCAACCTGCACGCCGAGGACGTCCTCATCGACCTCCTGACCGACTCGGGGACCGGGGCGATGTCGCGCGACCAGTGGGCGGCGGTCCAGCACGGAGACGAGAGCTACGCCGGCTCGCCGTCGTGGTTCCGCTTCGAGGCGGCGGTCAAGGAGCTGTTCCCCTTCCGCCACGTCATCCCCACCCACCAGGGCCGCGCGGCCGAGAAGATCCTCTTCAGCGTCTTGGGCGGCGAGGGACGCGTCGTGCCCAACAACACGCACTTCGACACGACCCGCGCGAACGTCGAGGCCACGGGCGCCGAGGCGCGCGACCTCGTCATCGCCGAAGGGCGCGACGCGTCGGCGCTGCACCCCTTCAAGGGCAACATGGACCTGGACGCCCTGGACACGCTCCTTGCTGAGCGGCGCGCGGACATCCCCGTGGTCTTCTTGACCATCACCAACAACTCCGGGGGTGGACAGCCGGTGTCCCTGGCCAACATTCGCGCGGTGAGCGAGATGTGCCACGGCTACGGCGTCCCGCTGTTCCTCGACGCCTGCCGCTTCGCCGAGAACGCGTGGTTCATCCACGAGCGCGAGGAGGGTCAGGCGGGTCGTGAGATCTCGGACATCGTGCGCGAGGTCGCGTCGCTGGCCGACGGCATGACGATGAGCGCCAAGAAGGATCCCTTCGGCAACATCGGCGGGTGGCTGGCGGTCAACGACGACGCTCTGGCCGAGCAGTGCCGCAACCTGCTGATCCTGACCGAGGGGTTCCCGACGTACGGCGGCCTGGCCGGGCGCGACCTCGAAGCCATCGCCCAGGGACTCAAGGAGGCGGTGCACCCGGACTACCTGCGGTACCGAATCCGCTCCACCGCCTACCTAGGCGACGCCCTCGACGCCGCGGGCGTCCCGGTGGTCAAGCCCATCGGCGGTCACGCGGTGTACCTGGACGCCAAGGCCCTGCTGAGTCACGTCCCGGCGCTCCAGTATCCGGGCCAGTCCCTCGCCGTGGCCCTCTATCAGACCGGTGGCATCCGCAGCTGCGAGATCGGCTCGGTCATGTTCGGGCGTCAGCCCGACGGCTCCGAGGTGCCCGCCGCGATGGAGCTCGTGCGCCTCGCGATTCCTCGCCGCACCTATACCCAGAGTCACATCGACTACGTCATCGAGGTGGTGACCGCGGTCGCCCGCCACGCCGACCGGCTCAAGGGCTACGCGATGGTCGACGAGCCGCCCGCGCTACGTCACTTCACCGCGCGGTTCTCGCCCATCGGATGAGCTGACGGCGCACGCCGAGCGCGCGCGGCGGATATTCTCAGTCCAGTTCACGAGCGGGGGGAGGGGACATGGTCGACGCCGCACTCGACGCCGCGCCGTCGCCCGGGGCGCCGCTCGAGAGACCGAAGATCCAGGTCGTCCCCCTTCGGGGGCTTCCGTTCTCCGCGCTCGCGCTCGCGATCGTGGTGACGGGGATCGCGACCAACTGGAAGTGGCTCTTGATGTTCAGCCACGTCGTGGGGGGCGCGCTATGGACCGCGCTGGACCTCTTCGTCGGACTGGTGCTCGGGCCGATCATGGGTCGCATGTCGATCCCCGCACGGGCCGAGTTCTCCGCGCGGTTCATGCCCAAGATGGTGATCATCATGCCGACGATCGTCACGATGAACCTCGGGGCGGGCTTCCAGGTCGCGAGGTTCGACGGCAACCTCTCGGCGGCCAACGCGAATCACGCGTGGCTCATCGCGTCCTTCATCGTCGTCGGCGTCATGGCGGTCATCGCCCTGGGCGTCCTGGAGCCGGCCAACGTCGCCGTGATCTTCGAGATGAACAAGCCGGTTCCCAACGGCCAGCGCATCGAGCGCCTGATGAAGCGGTTCATCTACACCGCCGGGGTCACCGGACTGATGCAGGTCGCGACGCTCATCATCATGACCAGGCTGGCCTCGCGATGAGCCAGGCGACCCCCGTCTCGTCCAACGAGGTCGATCGCGAGTATCCGCCGATCGCCTGGCTGTCGACGGGCGCTTTGCTCTCGATCGTCGTGGGCGGGGTGCTCATGGCCTCCTACGCGCCGCGTGCCGCGCCGCTGGCCGTCGCGACGACCCTGATGGCAATCGGCGTCGCGCTGCTCGCCTTCGCCTACGTCGCGCTGTCGCGGGTCAAGGTCTTCTCGTGGACGACGTTCCGAAAGGTGCTCAAGTGGGCGCTGGTCGCCTACGTGATCGAGGCGGGCATGATCGAGTTCGCGTTCGCGCGCGACCACACCCGGGGCTCCTCGCTGGTGATCGTCACCGTTATGCTGTGCGTGTTCGCGACCTCGGTGCCCACGACGATCGCCTTCACCGTGGCACGCTACGCCGAGCCGGACTGACCTGGTCGAGCACCACTCGCCGGTCGAGGGTGCCCGCCCACGCGCCGAAGAGATCATCCTCGGTGCCCTTGTGTAAGGTCGCACCATGATTCTCCAGGCCACGCGGACCGGAATCGCACCATTCGGGGAATGGCAGACCTGGTACCGAGTGACCGGCGACCTCTCGTCACCGATGACGCCCCTGGTCGTGGTCCACGGCGGGCCGGGGTGCACGCACGATTACGTCCTGGCCCTGGCCGAGCTGGCTCGGTCGGGACGGCCGGTGATCCACTACGACCAGATCGGCGCAGGGCGCTCGACGCACCTGCCCGAGCGCGGCGGCGACTTCTGGACCGTGGACCTCTTCTTGCGCGAGCTCGACAACCTGCTCGAGCACCTCGGGGTCAAGGACCGCTACCACCTCCTGGGACAGTCCTGGGGCGGGATGCTGGGCGCCGAGCACGCGCTGCGCCGCCCGGCGGGACTTCGCTCGCTCGTCATCTCCAACTCGCCGGCGTCCATGGAGCTCTGGGTGAAGGGTGCGACCCGGCTGCGCTCCAAGCTGCCCGCCGACGTACGCGACGCCCTCGACCGACACGAAGCCGACGGCACCATCGACGACCCGGCGTACGTGGCCGCGACCCGCGTGTTTTACGATCACCACGTCTGCCGGGTCGTGCCGAACCCGCCTGAGGTCGTCGCGACCGACGCATTACGCGATCAGGACCCGACGGTGTACCACACGATGAACGGACCCAACGAGTTCTTCTGCGTCGGGACCCTCCGCACCTGGAGCGTGGTCGACGAGGTCCGCAGCGTTGTCGCGCCGACGCTGATCATCTCGGGGGCCTTTGACGAGGCGACCCCCGAAGCGGTCCAGCCGTTCGCCGACAACATCCCGGGCGCCCGCTGGGAGATACTGGGCAATTCCAGCCACATGCCGTTCGTCGAGGAGCCCGGGGCCTACCTGACGATGGTCGAGGGCTTCCTGGCCGAGCATGAGGGGTAGTTTCTTCGCAGTTCGGGTGACGGCGTCGTCGCCGGGTGGTTGGTAGTGGCAGTTCAAGTGGTGCTCAATCAAAGGGGGAGTCTCATGACTCGTAATCATGTCAAGGCGTGGGTTCGCGCCCTCGCGGCCACGTGCGTCGTGGGGTCGCTCGGCCTCACGGCCACAACGTCGGCCGGCGCGGCGCCGTCGGCGTTCACCTACTATCCGGCCCACGCCGGGGGCACGCTCAAGCTCCTGGCCTCCACGGCCGGGGGGACGCTCGACCCGCAGGTCAACTACACGCTCCAGTACTGGCAGCTCTACCAGGCCACCTACGACGGGCTGGTCGCGTTCGACAAGGTGGCCGGCGCGGCGTCCTTCAACGTGGTGCCCGACCTGGCCACCGCGATGCCGACGATCACCAACGGCGGCAAGACCTACACGTTCACGCTGCGCAAGGGCATCAAGTTCTCCAACGGCAAGACGGTCACGGTGAACGACGTGCTGGCGTCCTTCCAGCGGATCTTCAAGGTGGCCAACCCGAACGCGGGGAGCTGGTACAACTCGATCGTCGGGGGCAACGCCTGCCTGGCCAAGCCCGCGACGTGCACGCTGGCCGGCGGCGTCGTCGTCAACGCGTCCACCAACCAGGTCGTCTTCCACCTGGTGGCGCCGGACCCGGAGTTCCTCGACCAGCTGGCGGTGCCCTTCGGATCGATCCTGCCGGCCGACGCCCCGAGCAAGGACGCGGGCACGACGCCGATCCCCGGCACGGGGGCCTACGAGTTCTCCTCGTACAACCCGAACCACGAGCTGGTGATGATCCGCAACCCGCATTTCAAGGTGTGGTCGGCCGCGGCCGAGCCCCAGGGGTACCCCCAGCAGATCGACATGGTGTTCGGCAACACGGTCGAGTCCGAGGTCACCGACGTCGAGAACGGCCAGGGCGACTGGGTCTTTGACCCGCTGCCCTCGGACCGGCTCAGCCAGCTCTCCACGAGCTACTCCAGCCAGCTGCACATCAACCCGCTGACCGCGATCTGGTACCTGCCGATGAACACGAACATCGCGCCGTTCAACAGCCTCAAGGCCCGCCAGGCGGTCAACTACGCCATCAACAAGAACTCGACGGTGGCGCTCTACGGCGGCACCCAGCTGGCGCAGCCGGCCTGCACCATCCTGCCGCCCGGGTTCCCCGGCCACGTCAACTTCTGCCTGTACCAGAAGGGCAGCGGCTCGACCTACGCGGGACCGAACCTCGCCAAGGCCAAGCAGCTCGTGAACGAGTCGGGCACCAAGGGCGACGCCGTCGGCGTCGTGGTCACCAACGACACCGTCAACGAGGCCGTCGGCACCTACGTGGTCAGCGTGCTGAACTCGCTCGGCTACAAGGCGACCCTCAAGCCGCTGTCGGCCAACATCCAGTTCAACTACATCCAGAACACCAAGAACAAGGTCCAGATCAGCCTGTCGCAGTGGTACCAGGACTACCCGGCGGCGTCGGACTTCCTGAAGATCCTGCTGAGCTGCAGCCAGTTCCACGCCGGCAGCGACAACTCGATCAACATCGCGGGCTACTGCAACCACTCGCTGGACGCCAAGATGGCCACCGCGGAGACCGAGTCGATCACCGACCCCACGAAGGCCAACACCCTCTGGGGCCAGATCGACCAGGAGATGATGGCCCAGGGCGCGCCGTGGGTCCCGCTGTTCAACCCGAAGCTGATTGACTTCGTCTCCAAGCGGATCGGGAACTACCAGTTCTCGCGTCAGTTCTACATGTACGTCGACCAGCTTTGGGTGAAGTAGCGGAGTCGGACGCTTCAACGGTGGCCGAACCCTCGGCCACCGAAGTCGCGAAGAACGCCAGGGGTGCCGAAAGCCCCTGGCGTTCTTCGCTACGCCAGCTCTGGCGCAACCGCCCGGCGATGGTGGGGCTCTTCGTCTTCCTCCTGGTCGTCGTGGTGTGCCTGATGGCGCCGATCTACGCGCACGACATCGCCCACACGAACCCGTTCGCCTCCAACATCCAGGGCACGTTCCGCCTCAACGGCCGCACCGTGCACGTCCTGCAGCAGAACACGCAAGGCTTCGGCATCGGGGTGACGCCCATCGGGCCCACGTGGAACTTCTCGCACTACTTCCTCGGCGCGGACGACCAGGGGCGCGACGTCTTCGCGCGCCTCCTCTACGGGGGCCGCAACAGCCTGCTGATCGGGACGACGTCCGCGCTGATCTGCTGCTTCGCCGCCGCGGTCCTGGGCGTGACGTCGGGTTACTTCGGCGGTCCGATCGACTGGGTCCTGTCGAGGATCTTCGACATCATCTGGGCCTTCCCGATCTACCTGCTGGCGATCTCGTTGTCGGTCGTCCTGCTCACGAGCGGCCTGCAGGTCGGCCCCTTCCACATCGGGGCCGGCTCGCTGATGCTGCCGATCCTGATCATCGCGTCGGTGTACGTGCCCTACGTGGCCCGGCCGCTGCGCGGGATCGTCATCTCGCTGCGCGAGCGCGAGTTCATACAGTCCGCCATCGGCTCGGGTGCCTCGGACCTGCGGATCCTGGTCAAGGAGATCCTGCCCAACGTCGCGCCGAGCATCATCGTGTTCCTGCCGCTCATGGTGGCGTTCAACATGCTGACCGAGTCGGCGCTCTCCTTCCTGTCCATCGGCGTCCAGCCCCCCAACGCCAGCTGGGGCACGATCATCAACGACGGTCTGGGCCTCCTCTATAGCCGGCCCGCGGTCGCCCTGGCCCCGGGGATCATGATCGTGATCACGGCGATCTCGCTGAACATCCTGGGCGACGGGGCCCGCGACGCCTTCGACCCCAAGGCCCGCCTGCGGGGGTCGATCTAGGTGGCCCTCTTCATCGTTCGTCGCTTCTTCTCCGCGGTCCTGGTCATGTTCGCGATCAGCGTGCTGGTCTTCCTCATCTTCTTCGCCACCCCCGGCGTGGACCCCGTGGCGCGCATCGCCGGTCGCGGCGCGACGCCCCAGGTCGTGGCCGCGGTGCGCAGGGCGTTCGGCTTCAACCGCCCGCTGCCGATCCGCTACCTGCTCATGATGGACCACCTGTTCATCAAGCAGGACCTCACGTCCTACGTGAACATCGGCGACAAGGTCGTGCCCCAGATCCTGGCCGCGGCCCCGGTGACGCTCTCGCTCGTCTTCGGCGCCGCGGTTATCTGGCTCATCGTCGGCGTGGCCGGCGGCGTCATCGCGGCCGCCAACCGCGGAAAGTTCATCGACCCGGTCATCACGTTCCTCGGCATCGGCGCGATCTCCGTGCCGGCCTACTGGCTGGGCGAGGTCGTCCTGCTGATCACCCAGAGCAAGTTCCACTCGTCGGTCTTCTCCTGGGCCCCCGCGCCCGGCTACGTCCCGATCACCCAGAGTCCGGGCGAGTGGGCGCTGCACCTGCTGTTCCCCTGGCTGACCCTGGCGGCCCTCTACGCGGGCATCTACGCGCGCGTCCTGCGAGCCGAGCTGGTCAACGCGCTCAACGAGGACTACGTGCGAACCGCGAGGGCCAAGGGACTCAGCGAGCGGCGCATCCTCCTGCGCCACGCCCTGCGGTGCTCTCTGATCTCGATCGTCTCGCTCTTCGGCCTCGATTTCGGGGCGCTCGTCGGCGGGGCCGCACTGCTGACCGAGGTGGTCTTCGGCCTGCCCGGCGTGGGACAGCTGACCTACAACTCGCTCCAGGACCTCGACCTGCCCGTCATCATGGGCTGCGTCCTGTACGGGGCGTTCTTCGTGGTGCTGGCCAACGCCGTCGTCGACGTCGCCTACGCCGTGCTCGACCCGAGGGTGCGCCTTGGCTGACGCGACGCCGTCGGCGCCCCTGCTCGAGGTCGAGGACCTGCGGGTGTCATTCGCGACGCGCGGCGGGGTGGTGCGCGCCGTGGACGGGCTCTCCCTGGACGTCGGGCGCAAGGAGGTCGTGGGGATCGTCGGCGAGTCCGGGTCCGGCAAGAGCGTGGCGATGTACAGCCTGCTGGGTCTCGTGCGCGACGCCAACGTCACCATCACCGGCCACGTGCGCTACCAGGGGCGCGAGATCCTGGGCCTGCCCGACAATGAGATGCGCTCCATACGTGGGCGCGACGTCGCCATGGTCTTCCAGGACCCGATGACCGCGCTCACGCCCGTCTACACGGTCGGCTGGCAGATCGTCGAGCAGATCAGGGCCCACGAGGACGTGACCAAGGCCCAGGCCCGCGCCCGGGCCGTCGAGCTGCTCGGCGAGGTCGGCATCCCCGACCCGGCCCGGCGCGTCGACCTGTACCCCCACGAGTTCTCCGGCGGGATGCGCCAGCGCGTGGTCATCGCGATGGCCCTGTCGTGCCACCCCCGGCTGCTCATCGCCGACGAGCCGACGACCGCGCTGGACGTGACCACCCAGGCGCAGATCCTGGAGTTGATGAAGAAGCTCCAGGACACCTACGACTCGTCCATCGTGCTCATCACCCACGACATGGGGGTCATCTCGGAGATGGCCGACCGGGTCGTCGTGATGTACGCGGGGCGTCCCGCCGAGATCGGGAGCCGACGCGAGGTGATCCGCAACCCGCGCCACCCCTATACGTGGGGGCTGCTCGGCGCGGTGCCGCGGGTCGAGAGCAAGCGGGCGCGTCTCGTGACGATCCCGGGGACCGCGGTGTCGCCGCTGGACCTGCCGCCGGGGTGCGCCTTCGCCCCGCGCTGCGCCTACCGCTTCGACGCGTGCGACGAGCGGCCCGACCTCACCGGCGACGGCGGGCACCTCGACGCGTGCTGGCTCGACCCGGCTCGCAAGGTAGAGATCCGGACGCGCGCATTGAACGCCGGGGCGGCGTCGTGAGCGACGTCCTGTTGCGCGCGACCGACGTCGTCAAGAACTTCACGATGCGCAACAAGACCGGGGGCTCTCGCGTCATCGTCCAGGCCGTGGCCGGGGTGTCGCTGGAGGTCCGCCGCGGCGAGACCCTGGGCATCGTCGGCGAGTCGGGGTGCGGCAAGTCCACGCTGGCGCGGTGCCTGGTCCAGCTGATGCCCGTGACCTCGGGACAGGTCGAGTTCAACGGCGTGGAGATCACCGGTCTGTCGCGGCGCCGGCTCCGGCCGCACCGGCGCGAGATGCAGCTGGTGTTCCAGGATCCGTACTCGTCGCTCAACCCGCGGCGTCGCGTGGGCGACATCGTCGCCGAGCCCCTGCGCATCCACCACTTCGGCGACGCCGACGCGATCACCGCGCGGGTCACCGAGCTCTTTACGATCGTCGGGCTGGACCCGGCGTCACTCAACCGCTATCCCCACGAGTTCTCTGGCGGCCAGCGTCAGCGCATCGGCATCGCGCGCGCGCTGGCGCTCAACCCGTCGCTGGTGGTCGCCGACGAGCCCGTATCGGCCCTCGACGTGTCGGTGCAGGCCCAGGTCCTCAATCTCATGGCCGACCTGCAGAGCGAGCTGTCCCTCACGTACCTGTTCATCGCGCACGACCTGGGGGTCGTGCGCCACGTCTCGGACCGAGTCGGGGTGATGTACCTGGGCGAGATCGTCGAGCTCGGCGACGCCGAGACCCTCTACGAGCGGCCCCTGCACCCCTACACCGAGGCGCTGTTGTCGGTCGTGCCCGAGCTCGACGACGGCACTCACGAGCCGCGCGAGCGCATCGTGCTCGTCGGTGACGTCCCCAACCCGTCCCAGAAGCCCACCGGGTGCCCGTTCCACCCACGGTGCCCGGTGGCCCAGGACGTCTGCGCGAGCGAGAAGCCGACGCTCGTCGAGCTCGCGCCGGGCCGCTCGGTCGCCTGCCACTTCCCGCGCAACGTCGGCTGAGACGCCGAGGCACCGTCGCTATGGTGAGATGGCCATGACGTCGCCGCGTCTCGTCGTCCTCGACTCGGTCATGGTTGACGTCCTGGTGAGAGTGGCGTCGTTGCCCGCGCGCGGCTCGGACAGCCTGGCGTCGGACGCCCTGGTCACCACCGGCGGTGGCTTCACCGTGGCCGCCGCCGCGGGCCGTCACGGCCTGGCCGCGCTCTACGCGGGCAAGCTGGGGACCGGGCCGCTGAGCGAGGCCGCGCGCGCGGCGTTGGCCGCGCAGTCGGTCGAAGTCGCGGTGGGCGCGGACCCGCACCACGACGCGGGGTTCTGCCTGGTGATGGTCGACGACGAGGGCGAGAGAACCTTCGTCACGGCGAAGGGTGCCGAGCTCTCGCTGGGTCGCGCGGACCTCGACGGCGTGGGCGTTACCCCGGGCGACTATCTCTACCTCTCGGGCTACAACCTCGTGTACCCCGAGATCGGCGACACCGTGGCGGGCTGGGTGCACGACCTACCCGACGGCGTGGTCGTGGCGTTCGACCCCGGGGCCCGGGTGTCGGACATCCCCGCGTCGTTGCGCACCGGCGTGATGGCCCGCACCAACTGGCTGCTGTGCAACGAGGCCGAGGCCCGGACGCTCGCCGGTGACTCCGACATCGAGGCCGTGGCCGACACCCTGCTCGCGATGACCGGGGGCGACGGGGTTGTGATCCACGCGGGTCGCCACGGCTGCTGGGTGGTCACGCCGACCCAGTCGTGCGTGCGCGTCGCGGGCTTCCCCGCGGTCGCCGTCGACACCAACGGCGCTGGTGACACCCACAACGGCGTTTTCCTGGCCGAGTTAGCCGGTGGCGTCGGCGTCCTCGAAGCCGCGCGCCGGGCGAACGCGGCCGCGGCGATCGCCGTCGAGGGGCTCGGACCTTCCGGCGCGGGGTCGCGCGACGACGTTCTCGCACGCGTACGAGGCGACTCGGCCACATAGGTACGCTCGACGTAGATGACGAGAGGGGAGTGATGGACGGCTTCGAGCCCTTCGAGGGCGTCATCGGCCGCACCATCGAAGAGTCCACACCGTGGTGGCCCGCCCCCGCTCACCCGCGCCCGGGCGCACCCAACGTGCTCGTGATTCTGATCGACGACTTGGGCTTCGCCCACTTCAACTGCTTCGGGTCGGACCTGACGACCCCCCACATTGACGCCCTGGCCCGAGGGGGGCTGCGCTTCACGAACTATCACGTGACGCCACTGTGCTCACCGACGCGCGCGGCGCTGCTGACGGGCCGCAACCACCACAGCGTGGGCATGCGCGGCATCTCGGACTGGCAGAGCGGCTATCCGGCGATGCGCGGGCAGGTGTCGCGACACGCCGCGACGATGGCTGAGGTCCTCGGCGAGGCCGGCTTCGCCACGTTCATGGTCGGCAAGTGGCACCTGGCGGCGATGGAGAACACCTCGGCCGCGGGACCCTTCGACCAGTGGCCGTTGCAGCGCGGCTTCGACCGCTTCTACGGCTTCCTCGACGGCGAGACCGACCAGTTCGCGCCGGACCTCGTCTACGACAACCACCACGTCGACCCGCCGGCGACGCACCGCGAGGGCTACCACCTGAGCGAGGACCTCGTGGACAAGACCCTCGAGTTCCTCACCGACACGACGTCGCTGCGCCCCGACCGCCCGTTCTTCACCTACCTCGCCTTCGGGGCGACCCACGCGCCCCACCAGGCCCCGCCGGCGTACCTGGAGCGCCACCGCGGCCGCTACGACGGGGGGTGGGACGCCGCGCGCGAGCGCTGGTACGCCAAGCAGCTCGCGACCGGCGTGATACCGCCGGACACGCGTCTGGCCCCGCGCAACCCGGGCGTCGAGGCGTGGGACGACCTCCCCGACGTCCAGCGCACCCTCGCCGCGCGGCTCCAGGAGGCCTACGCGGCGTTCCTCGAGCACACCGACGCCCAGATCGGGCGCCTGGTCGACGGGCTGCGCGCCCTGGGGGTGCTCGACGACACCCTGATCATCCTCCAGAGCGACAACGGCGCGAGCCAGGAGGGCGGCCCCTTCGGCGTCCTGCACGAGATGAAGTACTTCAACTTCGTCGAGGAGTCGCCCGAGGACGCGATTCTCCGCGTCGAGGAGATCGGGGGACCCCACTCGCACTCGAACTACCCGTGGGGATGGGCCCAGGCCGGCAACACCCCCTTCAAGTGGTACAAGCAGAACACCCACGAGGGGGGCGTGCATGTCCCACTCATCGTGCACTGGCCCGCCGGGATCGCCGCGCGCGGGGAGCTGCGCGACCAGTTCCACTACGTCACCGACATCGCCCCGACGGTGCTCGAGGTCGCCGGCGTCGAGCTGCCCGAGTCCTACCGCGGGTACCGCCAAATGCCCCTCGTCGGGTCCTCGCTCGCCTACGCGTTCGCCGACGCCGATACCGCCAGCGCAAGGACGTCGCAGTACTTCGAGATGGTCGGGCACCGCGCGATGTACCACGAGGGCTGGAAGGCGGTCACGCGCCACGTCCGCGGCGTCGCCTTCGACGACGACCTCTGGGAGCTCTACCACCTCGCCGAAGATCGCTCGGAGTGCCGCGACCTGGCCGGTGAGCACCCCGAGAAGGTGGCCGAGCTCGTCGCGCTGTGGTGGCGCGACGCCGAACGCTTCGGCGCACTGCCGCTCGACGAGCGCACCGTCGAGCTCTTCGGCACGCGGTTCCGCGACTTCTCGATCCACCCAACCAGCCGCCGATACGTCTACCGACCGATGCGCTCCGCCGTGCCGCCCGCGGCCGGGGCCACCCTGGGCGGTCGCAGCTGGGACCTGTCAGCGTTCATCGAGCGCGGGCCCGGCGACGAGGGCGTGATCGTGGCGACCGGAAACGAGAACGCCGGCCTCAGCCTCTTCGTCATGGGCGAGAGGCTCGTGTTCGACTACAACATCTTCGGCGAGCACCACGTCGTCGAGTCGACGCTCGCCGTCCCGAACGGCGCGTGCGAGGTCGGCGCGCGGTTCCGGCGCGGGCGCCGCGACGCCGACGTGACGCTCGTGGTCGACGGCACTGACGCGGGGGAGTTGCACCTTCCGTTCATGATGCGCATGATGTCGACCAAGGGGATCAGCGTCGGCCGCGACATCGGCTCGCCGGTGTCGCTTCGCTACGAGGGCGAGTTCGAGTTCACGGGACGCCTCGACCGGGTCGAGATAGCGCTCGTGAGCACGGGCTCCCACGACGAGCGCGAATCGGCCGCTCGCGAAGGTCTCGCGCGCCAGTGAAGCCGACGAGAGAGGGCAACCCGACATGGACCGTCTGAGAACCCCCGAGGAGCGCTTCGCCACGCTGCCCGACTTCGACTACCCCGTGAGATACGCCGACGTCGCCGACCCGACCGGCGGCGAGGCGCTGCGCATGGCCTACGTCGACGAGGGCCCGCGCGACGCCGCACCGGTCGTCTTGCTACACGGGGAGCCGTCGTGGTCCTTCCTGTACCGCGGGGTCATCCCGGGACTGGTCGCGGCCGGGCGCCGGGTCGTCGCCCCGGACATGGTCGGCTTCGGCCGCAGCGACAAGCCCACCGAGCGCGACAGCTACACCTACGCGCGCCAGGTCGAGTGGATGCGCGAGCTGCTCTTGGACCGACTCGGGCTGGCCGGCATCACCCTCTTCGGCCAGGACTGGGGGAGCCTCGTCGGGTTGCGCCTGGTTGGTGAGCACCCCGAACGCTTCGCGCGCGTCGTGATCGCCAACGGCGGGCTGCCCACCGGGGAAGAGCCCGTGAGCGACGCGTTCCTCGCCTGGCAGGCCTACTCGCAGACCTCCCCGACGTTCCACATCGGAAAGATCGTCGCCGGCGGGTGCGCCCGCCCCCTCGCGCCCGAGGTCGTCGCCGCCTACGACGCGCCGTTCCCCGACGACGCGTTCAAGGCCGGGGCCCGCCAGTACCCGGCGCTGGTGCCCACGTCGCCCGAGGACCCGGCGCACGACGCCAACGTCGCGGCGTGGGCGACGCTGCGCGCGTGGGACAAGCCCTTCCTCGTCGGGTTCTCGGACCTCGACCAGATCACGCGCGGGGGAGAGCGGCGCTTCCTGCGCGACGTCCCGGGGTGCTCTCAGGTCACGATGACCGGCGGGGGTCACTTCCTCCAAGAGGACGTCGGGGCCGAGCTCGCCGCGGCGATCAACGAGTTCATCGAGGGCAACTAGAAGTAGTTCTCCCCGAGCTCCTCGCTCCACCGCGGCACCCTCAGCTCGCCGCGCGGGACGCTCCATCGGAAGACCGGCTTGATGTCGAGCACCGGCGTGCCGTCGATGCCGTCGAGGCCGCGGGCCGTGAAGGAGCGCGGCGCCATCGACTCGATGGCCACCGTCGTCAGGAGCAGACGGTTGGGGCGGTCCTTGTTCCGGTTGGCGAAGATCCCCACGTCGGGCCAGTCGGGGTTGTTGCGCGGGTGGCGGTGCCACGGGCCCGGCGGCACGTCCTCGGCCCAGTCGGCGAAGAACACGAGCTCGACGTGGGAGAACTCGTCGAGGCCCTGGAGGGCGACGTCGGGCACGTCGCCCGCGAGCTCGACCGTCGAGAGCACGTCGTCCCAGTTGTCGTCGGCGATCTGCGCCCGGTCGTTTCGGATGTAGGCGACCGCGCGCACCGACCAGTCCACCGGCCCACCTTAACGAGGCGCCGCGCCGACGGCCGCCCACCGGATTGCGCCGGGCCCCGGCTATCGTGGTGCACTCGACGGGGGGCCGATGGCGGAGTTGACGTTCACGTACGGAACGATGGCGGCCGGCAAGTCGACCCTGGCCCTCCAGCTGTGCTGGCAGCTACGCGAGGGACGCAGCGACGTCGCCCTGTGGACCTTCGGTGACCGCAGCGCCGACGGGATGGTCACGAGCCGGATCGGGATCGAGGCCTCCGCCGAGGCCGTCGCGCCGGGAAGCGACATCGCGGGCCGCATCGAGCAGCTCGCCGCCGACGGCGTGAACATCCTGGTGATCGACGAGGTCCAGTTCGCCAGTGCCGACCAGGTCGACGCCCTCGCGCGCCTGGTCGACGAGCGTGACGTCGACGTCCACGCGTTCGGGTTGTCCGCCGACTTCCTGCTCAACATCTTCCCAGGGTCGGCGCGACTCTTCGCCATCGCCGACTGGGCCCACGAGCTCCCGCTGACGTCGTCGTGCTGGTGCGGGCGAAAGGGCCGCTGCAACGCCCGGGTGGTCAACGGCGTCGTCGCGCGCGAGGGCGATCAGTTCTTCCACGGCGACGTGAACGAGGGCGTGGTGCACTACCAGGTTCTGTGCCGAACCCACTACCGTCTGGGCCAGCTGCGGGCCGAGCCGACGGGATGACGCGGGGCTAGAAGAAGGCCGCGCAGAGGTCGTAGAGCTCACGCGGCACCCGGCGCTGCCCGTGGGCGACCGACTCGAGCGGCGCGAGGTGGACCTCGTTGCCGCGAACGACCGGGATCGTCCCGTAGCGCCTCTCGACGACCGCCTCGTAGGCGGCGGCGCCCACCCGCGTCGCCCAGATGCGGTCGTAGGCGGTGGGGCTGCCCCCGCGCTGGAGGTGGCCGAGGACGGTCGTGCGCACCTCGAAGCCCCCGTGCTCGTTGATGCGCGAGGCGAGGAATTGGCCGACGCCGCGCGTCGCGAGGCGCACGCCGCGCACTCCCTCGATCGACAGGTCGCCGGACTCGTGGCCGCCCAGCGTGGCGAGGTTGATGCCTTCGGCGATGACGACGATCGAGTAGGCGGTGCCGCGATCGCGGCGCTGGACCAGGTGGTCGATGATCTCGTCCATCGTCATCGGAAATTCGGGGATGATGATCAGGTCCGCCCCGCCGGCCAGGCCACCCATCGCGGCAACCCATCCGGTCGCTCGGCCCATGGTCTCGACGACCATGACGCGGTGGTGCGACGCCGCCGTCGTGTAGAGACGGTCGAGCGACTCGGCGACGAAACTGATCGCGGTGTCAAAGCCGATGCAGTAGTCGGTGTTGGGAAGGTCGTTGTCGAGGGTCTTGGGTACTCCGACGACCGGCCCGTCACGCTCGGCGAGCCAGTGGCTGATGCGCTGGGTCCCGTCGCCGCCGATGGCGATCAGCGCGTCGAGGTGCTCCTCGATCGTCGCAAGGACCTTCTCGCGCCCGCCCGGGGGGTCGTCCAGGTCGTAGCGAGCGGTCCCCAGCAAGGTGCCGCCCTGGCCCAACACCCCGGTCAGGTCCCGTGGGGTGAGGTCGCGCGCGGTGTAGCCCGCGGCGAGACCCGCCCAGCCGTTGGCGATGCCCATGACCTCGTGTCCGTCGCGGAACGCCATCTGGCTGATACCGCGGATGGCGGCGTTGAGCCCGGGGGCGTCCCCACCCGCGGTCAGAACACCGATGCGCATCTCGTCGTACCTATCGCCTTCTCGTTCGATCCAACCTTAAACCAACCCGATCGGCGCCCCTTATTCCATCGCGCGGGTCGACGCCCGATTCAGGCACACTGGGTACGTGTCGCCAGAGCCGATAGGGACCGGGCGCCGCGCCGACGCGACGTCGTGCGTGAACCGCTTCGCCGTGTTCCCCGAGTGCCCCCACTGCGGGGCCGATCTAGAACCCGAGCACGCGCACTTTCGTTGTCGCTCGTGTGGCTGGCGAGACAGCTGCTGCGACTGAGCAGCAACTGAATCTTCTTATTTTTCCTTTACTTTTCACTTCATCCATCCCTGGAGTTCACCGGTCGTTTACCTCGCCTTCGTAGGTTCTGCCGTGGCGTCGGACGCGCTTCGGAGATTCCGAGGAGCACCACCGGGGCCGGCACTTTCTTTAGGAGGAAAGCCCACCATGAAGATGCAAATCGGGAGGAGGGTCGGAGTGGCGCTCGTCGCAATCGGCCTCGTCTCCACACTCTCGGTGCTCCCGGCGGGAGCTTCAGCCACCCTGACCGGTGACCTCACGTTCTCGTCAACCGACGGCGCCGCAGCACTGACCCCGGCGGCCGGCGGCTCGACGTTCGACTTCCCGTTCTTCTCGCAGGCGATCCAGACCTTTGAGACGCAGTCGGGGAACCTCTCGGGCGCCAATGCTCCTTCGGCGATTCCTAGCTACTCGAGCGTCGGCTCAACTGCGGGCAAGAAGGGTGTCATCGCGGGAACGTTTGCGATCGGCGCCTCGGACGTCCCGATGGGCACCGTGGTCAACGGGGTGAACCTCGACTCGTCACTACTGACGAACGCCGACCCGGCACACACGCTCAACAGCTACGTGCAGATCCCGGTCGTGCTCGGCGGCGAAGGCATGATGTACAACCTCCCGATGCTCAACTCCAAGTACAAGAAGTACCCGGTGGTAATGAACTCCACGATCATCGCGGACATCTTTGACGGCAAGATCACCACCTGGAACAACTCGGCGATCTGCAAACTCAATCCCAACATCGCGGTCGTCAAGAAGAACAAGAAGGGCAAGGTGGTGTCACGCAAGTGCGCCCTGCCGAACCTGACGATCACCCCGGTCTTCCGCGCCGACGGCTCGGGCACGTCGTACATCTTCTCGGACTACCTGCACACGACCAACGGCGCTAACTACGAGACGCCGTCGGGCACCGAAGTCTGGCCGAGCACGACCTTCAACCAGGGTCAGCTTCCGTCGAACGCCCTCGGCGGCGTCGGCAACCCCGGTGTCGCGACCGACGTCACCTCCAAGGTCGGAGCCATCGGTTACGTCGAGTACGCGTACATCCTGATCGCCCAGGCGACCGGGGCCAAGGTCTCCACGGCACGGGTGATCAACTCAAAGGGCAAGATCGTCTCGATCAACCCGACGAGCGTCGCGGCGGACGCGGCGGCCTTCTCCTCAACCCCGCCGAGCGAAGGTTCCAACGGTCAGGTCAACAACTTCTCGATCGTGAACGGCAACACGGCGGCGTCCTATCCGATCGCCGGGTTCAGCTGGGCCATCGTGCGCCAGGACTGGTACAACCTCGGAACCGTCGGTTCGGCGCCGGCCACCCTGCAGTCGGAGCAACTGGTCGCGAAGTTCCTCGACTGGTGCGTCCAGTCCAAGGGTGGTCAGGTCGTGGCCAAGAACAACGGCTATGTCCCCCTGCCCTCCTACCTGGTCACATTGGGTGAGTCGCAGATCGCCTCGATGACGTACAACAAGGCGTCACTGGGTCTGAGCTAGCAGTCTTCGGGAACGGGCAGATGGCTTCCCTCACTCAAGAGAGCCCGCCATTGGGGTCCGACGTGGTCAAGCGGTTTCGCCGCTCGGCCACGTCGGACCGCCCGTACCGATACTCCCTGCGCGCGGTGGCGCTTATCTTCACCGGGGTCATCGTCCTGTTCGTGTGGAGCATCGTCAACACGGCCTGGCCGGCCATCACCTCTGATGGCATCAACCTAATCATCGGCAAGACATGGGTCGCTGGCGCCGGCCCGTACGGTGGACTCCCGCTCATCGTCGACACTCTTTCGACCACCGCCATCGCGCTGTTCTTCGCGGTGCCCATCGGGTTGGCCACGGCGCTCAGCCTGCAGTTCCTTCTTCCTCACCGGATCCGCGGCATCGCGGCCTCGCTCGTGGAACTTCTCGCGGCGATCCCCTCGGTCGTCTACGGGCTCTGGGGGATCTTCGTCATGGTCCCTTGGCTAATCAACACCGTCGAGCCGTTCCTCTCTCACGTCACGGGAGGGTCGTGGCCCTTCAACGGCGCCCAAGACGGATTCAGCGTCATGCTCGCCGGAGTGGTCCTCGCCATCATGATCTTGCCGACCATCGTCGCGGTCTCACGCGACGTCATCGCGACGGTCCCTAACGATCTGATCGAAGGTGCGATGAGCCTCGGCGCCACCCGCGGCCAGGTGTACACCCGTGTCGTCCTGCCCTCCGCGCGCACGGGCGTCCTCGGAGCCATCGCCCTGGGCACGGGTCGTGCCCTCGGCGAGACGATCGCCGTCGCGATGGTCATCGGCTCGAACGATCACTTCCCGAACTCCCTCTTTTCGTCCGGGGCCACCCTGGCCTCGGTGATCGCCGTCGAGTTCAGCAACGCGGTGGGCTCAGAGGGCAGCGCCCTTGCGGCGATGGCCTTGATTCTGATGATCATCACCGGGGCGGTCAACTTTGGGGCGCGGGCGTTGAGTAGACGGGCGGTGGCGCACTGATGTCGGCCGTCATCACCGGGCTGCCGCCCGACCCGATCCTCGAGCGACGATCGTTGATCCAGTTGCGCGCCTCCCAGAGGCTTGCGCGGCGCACACTGCAGTCGCGGATCGTTCTGGTCGCCATGGGCGCGGGCGTCGCCATTGCCCTCGTGCCCCTGTTCTCGGTCCTCATCGTGCTGGTCTCCAAGGGCGCGCACTATCTGGACTGGAGCTTCCTGACGAGCGTGCCGCAGCTGCCGAGCCTGCTGCACCTCAACGCCGTAGGCGGGATCAGCAACGCCATCGTCGCGACGCTCGTGATCGACCTGCTCGCGGGCGCGGTCGCGACCCCGATCGGTGTCATCTTGGGGCTCTTCCTGTCCGAGACGACGTCGCGGACCGGTGGCGCCCTTCGAGCCATGGTCGAGACGATGACCGGTCTTCCCTCAGTCCTGCTCGGCGTCTTCGCCTACGAATTCTTGGTCACCCGGATGAAGACCTACACCGGAATGGCGGCGGCGGTCGCCCTGGCGATCCTCATGGTTCCCGTGATCGCCAAGGCCGCGGAACTGGCGTTCACCGCTGTGCCCAAGACCCTGAAAGAGGCGGCGCTGGCGCTGGGGGCCCGAGAGTCGCGCGTGGCCCGCAAGGTCATCGTCCCGACGGCGCTGCCCGGAGTGATCACCGGCGTTCTCCTGGCCTTCGCCCGCGCGGTCGGAGAAACGGCACCGGTACTGCTGGTCGCCGGCCCCACTATCTCGACGCTCGTGAATGCGAACCCCCTACATCCAATGACGCCCTTGCCGTTGCTCATCTATGGGTACTCTTACTCCCAGTACCCGAGCCTGCGATCGACTGCCTGGGGCGTGGCACTGGCGCTGGTCATCTTGGTCTTTTTGTTCACCACGACGAGCCGGCTGATTTCACGCAGAATGAGAAGGGAACGACGTAGCTGATGGATTCCACGGAAGCCACGACTGAGACAACACTGGTTGCCGCGCCGAGTACGCCCCCGACCCGGGCGGCGGCGATGAGCCTGGTCGACGTGGCGGTCTCGTTCCACGGCCGGGTGGCCGTGCGTGACGTGACGTTCAATGTGCCCGCCAACCAGGTCACGTCGCTGATCGGGCCCTCGGGGTCCGGCAAGACCACCCTGCTGCGCGCACTGAACCGCCTGCATGACCTGACCAAGGGCGCGGTGGTGACCGGCAGCATCCACCTCGGCGAGATCAACGTCTACGACGGCGTTCTTCCCACCACGCTGCTACGCACCCGGATCGGTATGGTCTTCCAGCGCCCCAACCCGTTCCCGACTATGTCCATCTACGACAATGTCGTGTCGGGACTCCGCTTCAACGGCATCAAGAAGAAGTCGCTGCTTGACGACGCGGCCGAGTCGTCGCTGGTGGCGGCCAACCTGTGGGAGAGCGTCCGGCCGCGCATGAAGGCCCACGCGATCACGCTGTCCGGCGGCGAGCAGCAGCGCCTGTGCATCGCGCGGGCCCTGGCGGTCGAGCCAGAGATCCTGCTCATGGATGAGCCGACGTCGTCCCTCGACCCCATCTCGACCCAAGTCATCGAGGCGCTGATGGGTGAGCTCAAGAACCGCGTGACGATCATCATCGTGACCCACAACATGCAGCAGGCCGCTCGCGTGTCGGACGACTGCGCCTTCTTGTTGATGGGAGAGGATCGCGCCGGCGAACTCATCGAGTTCGGGCCGACTGAGAAGATCTTCAACGACCCGGCTGACCCTCGTACACTCGACTACATCCAGGGCCGCTTCGGCTGACCGCGACCCGATCTTCGCCACGCGTGTCAGAATGACCGCGATACGAGTGGAGGCGACGTGGAACGAGAACTCTGGCAGTTGTCGGCGGTGACGCTGGCGGCGATGATTCGAGATCGCGAGGTGTCCTCCCTCGAGGTGGTCGACGCCCACCTGGTCCGCATCGACGCGGTGAACGCGCGCGTGAACGCGGTCGTCGAGGTTCGCCCCGACGAGGTTCGTGCCGAGGCTCGCTCCGCCGACCGGGCCGTTCACGACGGCGCGGCGCTGGGGGCCCTGCACGGCGTGCCCTTCACGGTCAAGACCAACATCGACGTCGCCGGCTACGCCACGACCGAGGGCACGGTGGCGCTGCGCGACGTCGTCGCCGATACCGACGCCCCTCAGGTCGAGCACATGCGCCGCGCCGGCGCTATCGTGCTCGCGCGCACCAACATGCCGGACCTCGGCCTGCGCGTGAACACCGAGTCCTCGCTGTACGGCGCGACACACAACCCGTGGCGGCGGGGAGTGACCGCGGGCGGCTCCTCGGGCGGCGAGGCGTGCGCGATCGCGACCGGGATGAGCCCGATGGGGCTGGGCAACGACCTCGGAGGCTCGCTGCGCAACCCGGCGTTCGCCTGCGGGATCGCGTCGATCAAGCCGTCACGCGGGCGAGTGCCCCAGGGCAACCGCACGGCGCCCTTCGCTCCCGGGTTGCACAACCAGGCCATGAGCGTCGAGGGCGTCCTGGCGCGCCACGTCGGCGACGTGCGCGCCGGGCTCGAGGCACTCAAGGGGTCGCACCCCTACGACCCCCAGGCGCACGACGCCCCCCTCGAGGGGCCGCCGCTCGCCCGGCGCTGCGCGCTGGTGCCCGAGCCATTCGGGGGAGAGACCCACCCCGACATCGCCGAGGGGGTGCGCGTCGCCGGCCGGGCGCTGGCGGCCGCCGGCTACGAGGTCGTCGAGGTCGAGCCGCCCCAGGTGTTCGAGTCCTACCTCGCCTGGACGGACCTGTTGGTGTCCAACATGTCGGTCGAGGCCCCGTTCCTCGCGACCCTGCTGGGCGAGGGCGCGCAGCGGTTCCTCGACCTCACGACGGTCGAGTTCCCGCCGTCGACGGGCGAGTCCCAGTACCTGATGCACCAGACCCGCTACGCCATCGCCCGGGCGTGGAGCGAGTTCATGGCGGACTACCCGATCATCGTGGGGCCCACGTGGACCCTGCCGCCGTTCGCCCACGGGTTCGACATCATCGACGCCGCGACCGCGATGAAGGTCGTCGAGACCTTCCGTTTCGTGCTGCCGGCCAACGTGCTCGGACTGCCGGCGGCGTGCGTGCCCACCGGCGTGGCCAACGGGCTGCCCACCGGCGCGCAGATCATCGGCACGCTCTTTCGCGAGGACACGTGCCTGGACGCGGCCGAGGTCGTGGAGCGCGCCGTGGGGGTACTGACCCCCATCGACCCCCGGGAGTGACGTGCGGGTACGCCCGATGCGTCGTGACGACGTCACTGCGGCGGTCGAGGTGGTCGCCGCAGGGTCACTCAGCCCCGGCGTCGAGGATGTCTCGCGGATCGAGGATTACTGGGCCGCCGTCGAAGAGACCCGGCGACGCGGCGGTGAGGCCCTGGTGGCCGAGGCCGACGGCGAGGTTGTCGGCTTCGTCCAGCTCATCGTCTTCCCGCACTTCCAGCACGTCGGCGGGTGGTGCGCGGAGCTCGAGAGCGTCCACGTGCGCGAGGACCGCCGCAGCCGCGGGATCGGCGCGGCGCTGCTGGGCGCCGCCGAGGACCTCGCCCGCGAGCGCGGCTGCTACCGGATCCAGCTCACCAGCCGCAACGTGCGCGTGGACGCGCACCGCTTCTACCTCGCCCAGGGCTACGACCTCACCAGCCAGGGATTCAAGAAGCTCCTAGGCGAGTAGCACCTCGCGCAGATTCCCGTCGTCGACGTTAAAGACGAAGCCGCGCACCTCGGTGTTGCTGACGAAGGGGGACTGCGCCAGTGCCGTGACGGTGGCGCGCACGTCCGCGTCGACGTCGCGGAAGGCCCCGAGGCGGAACGGCGGCCGCTCGCCCAGGGTCGCCTCGAGCTCGGCGGCGAGGTCCTCCTCGTCGAGGTTCTCCAAGCCGCAGCGCGTGTGGTGGATCACCATCACCGACCGGGTCCCGAGGAGCTGCTGGCTGAGCAGGAGCGATCGGACGGCGTCCTCGGTCGCCTGGCCCCCCGCGTTGCGCACCAGGTGGACCTCGCCCAGGTCGAGGCCCAGCGCGCCGAAGAGGTCGAGGCGCGAGTCCATGCAGGTCAGGACCGCGAGGTGGAGCCGGGGGGTGGTGGCCATCACGCGGTGCCCGTGCCGCGCGACGTAGGCGCGGTTGTGCTCGAGGAGGTCGTCAATCACGCTCACCGCGACATCCTAGGAAAGCCCTCGGCGGCCCCGAGGACGCCCGCGCGTCGCTAGCCTGCGCCTCGGAGGTGGGTATGGAGCACATGGACGCGATACGCGAGGAGTTGCGCGAGCCCGCGCTGGAACTGCGGCGGCTGATCCCCGACGTGCTGCGCGGCTACGGCGAGATGTCCAGCGCGGCGATGGCGCCGGGGGAGCTCTCCGGGGCCGTCAAGGAGCTCCTGGCGATGGCGATCGCCGTGACGCGCGAGTGTGACGGCTGCATCGTCGCGCACACGCGCGGCGCCGCGCGCGAGGGCGCGACGCGCCAGCAGGTGGCTGAGGCGCTGGGCGTCGCGATCACCATGAACGGCGGACCGGGCACGGTGTGGGGGCCGAGAGCGCTGCGCGCCTTCGACGAGGCCGTCGCCGCGCGCTCGGCGGCGGGCTAGTCGAAGGCGTAGCCCAGCCTCTTGACCCCGTTGACGAAGTTCGACGCCAGGGGGGACGGCTCGCCGGTCGCGTGCACCTGGGGCGCGCGGGCCAGAAGCACCCGCCACAGGACCGCGATCTCGCGGCGCGCGAGGTGCGCCCCGAGGCAGAAGTGGGGCCCCGGCGCGCCGAACCCGTAGTGGTCGTTGGGCGTGCGCCCCACGTCGAAGCGGTCGGGGTCCTCGAAGACGTCCTCGTCGCGGTTGGCCGAGCAGTAGAACATCAGAACCTTGTCGCCCGCCTTGAGGTCCACCCCCGAGAGCGTGAAGTCCTCGGCCAGCGTCCGGCGCATCCAGTTGACCGGCGTGCTCCAGCGCACCACCTCGTCGACGAACGTGCGCGCGAGCCCCTCGTAGCCCGCCAGGAGACGCGCGCGCTCCGCGGGGTGGTCGGAAAGGGCGATGAGCGCGTGGGTGATCGCGGTGCGCGTCGTCTCGTTTCCCGCCGTCACGAGCTCGACGAAGAAGGACGAGAGCTCCTGCTGGGTGAGGCGCTCGGACTCAACCTCGGCGTTGACCAGGGCGCTCGTGATGTCGTCGACGGGGTTCACCCGACGGAACCGGCCGAGGTCCTCCATGATCGCGGTCAGCGTGGCCCCCGCCTCGAGAAGGGCGACGACCGAGTCGGCGTCGGGGCCGATGACCTCGGGGTCGCCCATCGAGAAGATGACGTTGGACGCGCGCAGCACGGTGGCGTGTTCGCTGGTCGGCACGCCCATCATCGAGCAGATGATCTCGAGCGGCAGCGGGGCGGCGAGGTCGGCGACGAAGTCACCGGTGCCGGCGTCCAGGGCCCGGGCGACGACGTCGGCGGCGACGCGCTCTATGGAGTCCTCGATGGCCGCGACGTGGCGCGGGTTGAACGCGTTCGAGACGATCCTCCGACGCCGGGCGTGCTTGGGGTCGTCACTCGAGACGAGACCCGAGAAGTACTCGACCATCTCGGGCGGCAGGTCGAACGGGGAGATCGCTCCAGGCCCCGAGAGGAAGACCTCCGGTCGACGCGACGCGGTCGCGACGTCGCGGTGGCGGGTGAGCGCGTAGTAGCCCGCGCCCTTGGGGAACTCCATCGACGTGCCGGGGACGTCCGGCTCGTCGAAGAAGGCGATGGGACGCTGCGCGCGCAGCGCCGCGAACGCGGCGACCCGCTCGCGGTGCGGACGCATCCAGAATCTCAGGTCCGAGAGGTCGATGTCGTCGAGGGGCACGGCGCCGGTCATTCCCGGCGATGGTAGTGGCCAGCCCCGGCGCGGGGGCGGTCCCTCGACTAGATCTCGTAGGGCAGCGACTTGATCCCGTTGATGAAGTTCGACGCGAGCTGGGCGGGCGCCGCGGTCGCGTGGATCGTGGGCGCGTCGCGCAGCAGCCGGCGCCACATGACCGTTATCTCGCGGCGCGCCAGGTGGGCCCCCAGGCAGAAGTGCGGTCCCGGGGCGCCGAATCCGTAGTGGTCGTTGGGGGTGCGCCCGACGTCAAAGACGTGGGGACGCTCGAACACGTCCTCGTCGCGGTTGGCCGAGTTGTAGAAGAGCAGGACCTTGTCGCCGGCCTTGAGGTCCACGCCCGAGAGGGTGAAGTCGCGCGAGAGCGTCCGGCGCATCCAGGTCACCGGCGACGCCCACCGGACGATCTCGTCGATCGCCGTGGGCACGAGGCCCTCGTAGTCCTCCAGAAGGCGGGCCTTCTGGTCCGGGTGCTCGGTGAGCGCCCACAGGGCGTGGCTGAGCGCGGTCCTCGTCGTCTCGTTTCCGGCCACGACCAGCAGGACGAAGAAGGACGCGAGCTCCTGGTGGGTCAGGCGCTCCGACTCGATCTCGGCGTTCACGAGCGCGCTCGTGATGTCGTCGAGCGGGTGGCGCACGCGGTGCTCTCCCAGCTCCTCCATGATTGCGGTCAACGTGGCGCCCGCCTCGAGGACCTCGACGACGGGGTCGCGGCCCTCGGGGATCAGGTCGGGGTCGCCCATCGAGAGGATCACGCTCGAGCAGCGCAGGACGGTGTCGTACTCGCTGGGCGGCACGCCCATCATCTCGCACACGATCTGCAGGGGCAGCGGCGCGGCCAGGTCGTTGACGAAGTCGCCCCCGCCACCGGCGACGGCCTTGTCGACGAGGTCGGAGGCGACGCGGTCGACCGCGTCCTCGACCGCGCGGACGTTTCGCGGGCTGAACGCGTTGGACACGATTCGGCGCAGTCGGGCGTGCTTGGGGTTGTCCGTCGAGATCATGCCCGAGAAGTACTCGACCATCTCGGTGGGCAGGTCCATGATCGACACCGCCCCGGCCCCGGAGGTGAAGACCTCGGGGTGGCGCGACGCGGTCGCCACGTCGCGGTGGCGTGTCAGCGCGTAGTACCCGGGCCCGGGCGGGAAGATCATCGACGTGCCCTCGACGACCGGCTCGTCGTAGAAGGCGATCGGGCGCTCGGCGCGCAGGACGGCGAAGGCGGCCTCGCGCTCGCTCCAGGGACGGCGCCAGAACTCCAGGTCGGACAGGTCGATGTTGTCGGGGGTAAAGCTCGGGGGTGCCTCCATGGAGATGAGACTATCGAGGGCCGGCCGTCACGACGGGCCCCGGGCGCGGCAGACTGGGGGGGTGCCCGAGATCAGCAACGAGGAACGCGCCCGGCGCCTGACGGCGCTCAACTCCCTGATGGACCTGATGCGGCCGGCCGTCCAGGCCGACGGTGGTGACCTCGTGCTCGTGCGCGCCGACGTAGAGACCGGGGTCGTCGAGGTCCAGCTCCAGGGCGCGTGCTCGAGCTGCGCCATCTCCTCGACCACGCTCCAGGGCGGCGTCGAGCGAATCCTGACCGACCGCCTCGACTGGGTGACCGAGGTCGTCGGGGGAGTCGACGACTCGATGGACCCGGACGACTCGATGGCCCTGGGTTCGGGCGGCTACGTGCCGCGCTACCGCCCACTCTGACCGCGCCGGAAGGCGTCACGCGCGCGGCCGCGTCGGGTATTATTTAGTTAGGTGAACTAATGGATGAGAGCCCCGACCACGAGACCGCCGCGAGGCTCCGACGCGCGGTGACGCGGCTCAACCGGCGGCTGCGCGCGTCCTCCCTGGGAGGGGTCTCGCCGGCCCAGGCGTCGATGCTGGCGTCGATCGAGAACCTCGAGCACCCGACCCTCGGCGACCTCGCCGTCGCCGAGCAGGTCCAGCCGCCCTCCGTGACGCGTCTCGTCCAGGCGATGGAGGAGGCCGGTCTGGTCACCTGCCAGCCGGACCCCGACGACCGGCGTTCCACCCGCGTGCGCGTCACGGCGCAGGGCCGTCGTGAGCTGACCAGCATCCGGCACCGCAAGACTGAGTTCCTCGAACGCACGCTTCAGACGCTCTCCCACGAGGACCGCGCCCGTGCCCAGGAACTGGTCCTGCTCCTCGAGCAGTTCGTCGACCAGCCGTGAGCGCCGCCCGCCGATTCTCGTCGAGGACCTTCGCCGCCCTGAGCGTGCGCAACTTCCGCCTCTACTTCATCGGCCAGTTGATCTCCGTGTCGGGGACCTGGATGCAGTCGGTGGCCCAGGGCTGGCTGATCCTGCAGATCACGGGGTCCTCGGTCGAGCTGGGCGTGGCCATCGCGCTGCAGTACGTGCCGATCCTGATTTTCGGCTCCTACGGCGGGCTGGTGGCGGACCGCAACGAGAAGCGGCGCATCCTCTATATCACCCAGTCCTCCGCCGGTGTCCTGGCCCTGGTGCTCGGGCTGCTCGTCACGACCGACCACGTCACGGTCACCGCGGTGTGGATCCTGGCGACGCTCCTGGGCGTGGTGAATCTCTTCGACGTTCCGGCGCGCCAGGCGTTCGTCCAGGAGATGGTCGGCCGGGACCTGATCACCAACGCCGTCAGCCTCAACAGCGTGCTCATGAACTCGGGGCGCGTCATCGGCCCGAGCATCGCCGCGGGGTTCATCGCGGTCACGGGCACGGCCGTGTGCTTCTACGCCAACGCCGGGTCGTACGCCGCGGTGCTCGTGGCCCTGGCCCTGATGAGGAGGTCGGAGTTCCTGCCGATGGCCACCGTCGAGCGAACGAGGGGCCAGCTGCGCGAGGGCCTGCGCTACGCGATGTCCAACCCCCAGCTGCGCAACGTGATCCTGTCGGTGGCGGTCGTGGGCACGTTCGCCTTCAACTTCACCGTCACCCTGCCGTTGCTGTCGCGCATCACGTTCCACGAGTCGTCCGCGGCCCACTACGGGATCCTGATGGGCGCCATGGGGCTGGGCGCGACGATCGGAGGACTGTTCATCGCTCATCGGGGCCGACCCACCCTGGGGCTGCTCACGATGCTGTCGCTGGGCTTCGGCACCTTCATGACCGCGGTGGCGTTGTCGCCGAGCGTGACGTGGGCCGAGATCCTCCTCGTGCCGACGGGGGCGTTCTCGGTGGCGTTCGTGGCGACCGCCAACGCCAGCCTGCAGCTCAACTCCAGCCAGGAGATGCGCGGCCGGGTCATGAGCCTGCACGCGATGGCGTTCCTGGGCACGACCCCGATCGGCGCACCCCTCATCGGTCTCATCATCGGCGCGTCGAACCCGCGGGTCGGCCTGCTCGTGGGCGCGGCACTCACGCTGGTCACCGGCGCGGCGCTGGTGACGACGCGCGCGCGCCAGGTCGTACCCGTCGTCGCCGGAGAGATGGCGTAGCCGAGCGAGGGTCCCCTCGCGAAATCCCCGGGTCGCGGGTCGGCGGCGGCCATTATGAGGTCTAGACAATTCCCGTACCCTCTGGTAGGTTGCCTCACAACCTGGCCTCAAGGGCAAGGGATCGACCGGGGGGTGGACATGTCGGATTCGGGCAGCGTCGGGGGCATGAGCGAGGGTCACGCCGACCAGCAGGACCTCGCGAGCTTCGGCTACAAGCAGGAGTTGCGACGCACTCTGGGCACCTTCAGCTCCTTCGCGGCGGCCTTCAGTTACATCTCGCCGTCGACCGGTATCTTCACTCTGTTCGCGGTGGGCCTCGCCACGGTCGGTGGTGTGTTCATCTGGTCGTGGCCGCTCGTGGCCCTCGGCCAGTTCATCATCGCGCTCAACTTCGCCGAGGTCTCCAGCCACTACCCGGTCGCGGGCTCAGTATTCCAGTGGACCAAGTACCTCGCGGGACGCCGCTACGCCTGGTTCACCGGCTGGATCTACATCTTCGCCGGGATCCTGACCGTGACGGCCGTCGTCGTCACCTTGCCCATCGTCGTCCTGCCGATGCTGAACCTCATGGGCTGGAACCTCAACGCGGGCGCCGTCGACGACCAGATCTGGGTCGCCGTCATCACGTTGATCGTCATCACCGTGCTCAACATCTACAGCGTGAAGCTCGTATCCATCGTGAACAACACCGGCGTCTTCTTCGAGATCGCCGGAATGGTGATCTTCGCCCTGATCCTGCTCATCTTCCACCACCACCAGTCGATCACCGTCGTGACCCACACCGGTGGGACCCACCTGGGCTTCGGTTCCTTCACGGCGGCGATGTTCATGAGTCTGTTCGTGATCTACGGATTCGATACCGCGTCCACCCTGGCCGAAGAGACGAAGGATCCGCGCCGGGCCGCGCCCAAAGCCGTCCTGTCGTCCATCGGCGGGGCGTTCGTGATCGGCGGCATCTTCCTGCTGGCCATGCTCATGTCGATCCCCAACCTGCGCACGGCGGTGTCCAACGGATGGGGACCGGTCCAGATCATCGAGGCGAACTTCTCCAAGGGCTGGGCCATCGTCTACTTCCTCATCGTGACCGCGGCCGTGCTGGTCTGCTGCATGTGCATCATGACCAGCACCATTCGCCTGTGCTTCGGCATGGCGCGCGACAACCGGCTTCCGGGCTCCAAGGTGCTGGCCAAGGTCCACCCGAAGCTGCACACCCCGGTCTGGGCCTGCCTCGCGGTCGCCGTCGTGTCGGCGATCCCCCTGTTCAAGTACACGGGCGCGGGAATCATCGCCATCGCCGCGACGGCGATGATCTACCTGTCCTACTTCCTGGGCAACGTCGCGATCCTCGGCGCGCGCCTCCGGCGCAAGTGGCCCACCGTGAAGGCTCCGTTCTCGCTCGGCGCGTGGGGCCCGCTGGTGAGCGTGCTGGGAATCGCCTACGGCGGTGCGATGCTGGTGAACTTCGCGTGGCCGCGTCCCGCGGGGAACCCAACTCCCGCGCAGACGGGCATCAGCTTCGGGATGCACTGGCTGAACCAGACGCCGGTGCTCTACAGCGTCCTGGGCTTCGTGCTGATCATCGGGGTGATCTACTACTTCCTCTTCGAGGTCCGCAAGCCGCTGCCCGTGATTCCGCCGGCGGAGACCGGCGCCTTCTCCATCCCGCCCGAGTCGCTGCCGCCCGAGGAGGTCACCGCGTAGCGTCGGCTCCGGTCGTCGCCTAGCTCGGCGGCAGTTCGAAGCTCCACACGATGGTGCGGGCGCGGTCGCCGCGCAGCACGTCGCGCGCGCACTCGACGGGCACGCCGCCCGCGTCGAAGGCCACGCGGTTCACCGCGAGCAGGGGGCGCCCGCGCGGCACCCCGAGGAGCTTCGCCAGCCGCGCGTCGGCGCGCACCGGCTCGATCGACTCGACCGCTCGACGCGGTCGCGCGCCGAAGCGTTCGTCGAGCAGGTCGTAGATCGACCCCTCGAGGGGCGCGTCGAGGAGGGACGAGAACCGGTCGGCGGGGAAGCAGGAGTGCTCCACGAGGACGGGCACCTGGTTGGCCAGGCGCAGGCGGTCGATCACGACGACCTGGGAACCCGCGTCGAGCTGGAGGGCCTCGAGGGTCGCGGCGTCCGCGTCGACGAGTTCGGCGCGCAGCACCGTGGCCCCCGCGACGCGCCCGTGGCGCCGGGCCTGGGCCGAGAACCCGGCGAACGTGGTCAGGTCGTAGTCGATCATCGGGTCGGCGATGAACGTTCCACCGTTGCGTCCGGTGCGACGACGGATGAGGCGACGCAGCTGCAGGTCGGCGAGTGCCTGACGCACGGTGAGTCGATTGACCCCGAACTCCTTGGCGAGCTCGCGTTCGGGCGCGAGCTGGTCGCCCGGTCGCAGCCGCCCGTCGGCGATCGCCGCGGCGACCGAGTCGGCGATCTGGGCGTGGAGCAGTCCGTTGGACCGCGAGACCTTGGTGGTCCACGATGCACTCTTGGCCACGACATCCCCTCTCCGTGACGATCGATGAATCAACTCTTTATGGTATAGATACTTCGACCAGATCGGGCATCGGGGGGTGACAGTGATCGACCGGGCGCGCGCCGTGGTGATCGGGGGCGGAATCGGCGGGTGCTCGGTGGCCTACTGGCTGACGCGCCTGGGCTGGCGCGACGTGGTGGTCCTGGAGCGCTCCGAGCTGACCAGCGGGTCGACGTTCCATTCCGCGGGCCTCGTCGGCCAGCTGCGCGGGTCGCTCTCGCTCACCCAGATGATGATGGACTCCGTCGAGCTCTACCGCACGCTGGGCTCCGAGGTCGGCCTCGAGACCGGCTGGCGCGAGGTCGGGTCGCTGCGCCTCGCGTCGTCGCGCGAGCACTTCGAGGAGCTCCAGCGCCAGGCCGCGTGGGCCGAGACCTTCGGGCTGCCCCTGCACTTGGTCAGCCCCGACGAGGCGCGCGAGATGTTCCCGCCGATGACCACCGACGGCGTTCTCGGCGCGGCGTTCCTCCCCTCGGACGGCTACGTGGACCCGAGCCAGCTGACCTTCGCCCTGGCGAAGGGAGCGCGTCAGCGCGGCGCGACGATCCTCACCGGCACGCGCGTCACGGGCGTGCGCGTCGTGGACAACCGGGTCCGGTCGGTCGAGACCGACCACGGGGACATCGAGTGCGAAGTCGTCGTCAACGCGGGGGGCATCTACGCCCACGAGATCGGCCGTCTGGCGGGCGTCCACGTGCCGCTGGTGGCGATGGCTCACCAGTACGCGATCACGAAGCCCGAAGGGCTCCCGCGCGACATGCCCACACTGCGCGACCCGGCGCGCCTCGTCTACTTCCGCGGCGAGAGCGGCGGCCTGGTGGCCGGGGGCTACGAGCGCAACCCGGCGCCCTGGGCGATGGAGGGCATCCCCGCCGACTTCAACTCGCGGCTGCTCGACCCGGACTGGGACCGCTTCAGCCCGCTGTTCGAGGCCGCGATCACGCGCGTGCCGTCCCTGGAGGACTCCGAGATCGTGACCCTGGTCAACGGGCCGGAGGCCTTCACGCCCGACGGCGAGTTCATCCTGGGCGAGAGCGCGGTCCGTGGCTTCTGGGTCGCCGCGGGCTTCTGCGCCCACGGCATCGCGGGGTCCGGGGGGATGGGCAAGCTCGTCGCTGAGTGGATCGTCGACGGTCAGCCGGGCGTGGACGCGTGGGCGCTGGATTCGCGGCGATTCGGACCCCAGTACCGCGATCGCGGCTACACGCTCGAGCGCACGCACGAGATCTACGCGACCTACTACGACGTGAAGTACCCCGGCCACGAGCGCCAGTCGGGCCGCCCGCTGCGGCTCTCCTCGCTCTACCCGCGCCACGTCGCCCTGGGCGCGGCCTTCGGCGAGAAGTCCGGATGGGAGCGCGTCAATTGGTACGAGTCCAACGCCGCCGGGGGCGACGAGACGACGCGTCCCTCGGGATGGGCCGGGCAGCTCTGGTCGCCGGCGATCGGCGCCGAGCACCGGGCGTGTCGCGAGGCGGCGGCGCTGTTCGACGAGAGCTCCTTCGCCAAGCTCGACGTCGTGGGTGCGGGGGCCGCGGCGTTCCTCGAGGGCCTGTGCGCCAACGCCGTGGCGCGCGACGTGGGCGCGGTGACTTACACCCAGCTGCTCAACGCGCGCGGTGGGGTCGAGTGCGACCTGACGGTGACGCGACTGGGCGAGGACCGGTTCCGCCTGGTGACGGGGACCGCGTTCGCAAACCACGACGGTGCGTGGGTGCGTGGCCACCTTCCCGAGGGTGGCGCGGTGCGCGTCGAGGACGTCACGAGCCAGTACGCGTGCCTCGCGCTGTGGGGCCCGCGGGCGCGCGACATCCTGGCGCCGCTGACCTCGACGGACCTGTCGCGCGAGGCGTTCAGGTACATGAGTGCTCGGGAGATGAACGTCGGACCCGTGCCGTGCCTCGCCGTGCGCGTGACGTTCGTGGGCGAGCTGGGCTGGGAGCTGTATTGCCCGAGCGAGTACGCGACGCGCCTGTGGGACACCCTGCGCGAGGCGGGCGAGCCCTTCGGCCTCGTGCCCGGCGGCTACCGCGCCATCGAGTCGCTGCGCCTGGAGAAGGGCTACCGCGTCTGGGGCAGCGACATCACCTCGACCGACTCGCCCTTCGAGGCCGGGCTCGGATTCGCGGTGAAGATGGGCAAGGGCGAGTTTCTCGGCCGTGACGCGCTCGTCGCCGCGGGCGAGCCGACCCGCCGGCTCGCGTGCCTGGTGCTCGACGACGACCGCGCGGTGGTGCTGGGGAGCGAGCCGGTGCGCCACGAGGGTCGGCCGGTGGGTCGGGTGACGAGCGGGGGATACGGCTACAGCGTGGCGCGCTCGATCGCGTACGCCTACCTGCCGAGCGAGCTCGTGGTCCCCGGGACGCGCGCGAGCGTGGGCGTCTTCGGCGCCGACGTCGGGGCCGAGGTCGTCGCCGAGCCGCTCTTCGACCCGACGAACGCGCGGGTCCGCGCCTAGAGGTCGCGCACGGTCGCGGCGGCGGCCACGAGCTCGCCCACGTCGGCGGCCGCGACGAGGGCGTCCAGGCGTGCCGCGCGGTCGGTCGCGTACGCCGCGAAGTCCACGTCCAGGTCCGAGATGGCGAGCTGGAGCACGCCCCACATCGCCTCACGCAGCTCCGAGACCATCTTCATCAGCGCGAGGGTGGCCTCGAGGGCCTCGTCGACGCGCCCGACGTAGCCAGCGAGCATCGCGCGCTCGGCGCGGGGTGTAAATCCGTTGTTGACCGCGACGTTGGCCAGGTCGAAGAACGGGTCGGTCATCCCCGCGTACTCCCAGTCGACGAGACGCACCGCGCCGTCGTAGAGGAAGTTGGCGTTGAGCAGGTCGTTGTGCCCGAGCACGGTGGTGCGAAAGGGGCGCGCCGCCTCGATCCGGTCCATCAGGGCGAGCGCGGAGCCCAGGTCGAAGGGTGCCGTCACGCCGCGCGCGCCGGCCTCGTCGCGGTACACGCGCACGACCCGGTAGGGGTCGAAGACGGCGTCGACCACGCCCGCGGCGTGCACCTTGCGGAGCGCGGCGACGAAGTCGCCCAGGATGGGCTCGTCACCGAGCTCCTCGGGCGTCACCTGTCGGGCCTCGATGAAGCGCGTCACGATGCAGTTGGTCGCCTCGTCGTGCAGGATCACCTCGGGTCCGACGCCGACCCCCGCGGCCAGGCGGCCGGCCTCGACCTCGTGGTGCCGGTCGATGCCCAGCAGCGCGGTGTCCTTGCCCGGGACGCGCACGACCACGCGGTCGTCGCCGAGGTCGACGAGGAAGTTCGAGTTCGTGATCCCGTTGGTGAGCTGCTCGACGCGCCGGGCCTGGCCGGGCCAGAGCCGCTCGATCAGATCCTCGACGGCCACCGGCATGTCCCGACACTACCGATGACGCCCCGGCGCCCCGGGCGCTAGTTCGCCGGGGACGGCTCCTTGGGCAGGCCCAGAGCGCGCTCGCCGACGATGTTGCGCTGGATCTCGGCGGTGCCGCCCCAGATCGTCTCGGAGCGCGAGAAGAAGAACGACGACTGGAGCTCGGACACCGGGTAGTTGGCGCTCCCGCGCCCGCGACCCACGACGACCTCGG
The DNA here is from genome assembly GCA_963805595.1 of uncultured Actinomycetota bacterium. Taxonomy (GTDB): domain Bacteria; phylum Actinomycetota; class Acidimicrobiia; order Acidimicrobiales; family RAAP-2; genus RAAP-2. The sequence continues at coordinate 381,491 of CAWDUM010000001.1, forward strand.
CGCCCGCGGGCTGGCCGGTGAGGATCTGGGCGTCCATGCCGAGCACGTCCATCGCGAGCTCCATCGTCGCGCGGTGGGCCTCGGACCAGAACATCTTGTTGCAGGCGCCCAGGCGCGCGGCGTCGTGCGTGCCGTTCAGCGCGTCGGTCAGCGAGCGGTAGCCGTTGACCTCCATGATCTTCCAGTTCTGCCAGGAGCGCACCAGGGCGTCGCGCACGCGCCGGTCGCTGGTCGCGCCGCGGTCCCTCGCCGCGCGCACGACCGCCTCCCACTCCTTGACGAAGCGGCGGTGTCCCGTCGTGGCCGAGGAGCCGCGCTCGAAGCCGAGGGTCGTCATGGCGACCTTCCAGCCGTTGTTGACCCCGCCGACGACGTTGTCCTTCGGGCATCGAACGTTGGTGAAGAAGACCTCGTTGAACTCAGAGGAGCCGTCGACCTGGGTGATGGGCCGCACCTCGACCCCGGGCTGGTGCATGGGCACCAGCAGGTAGCTGATCCCCGCGTGCTTGGCCGCGCCGGGGTCGGTGCGCGCGAGCAGGAAGACGTAGTCGGCGTGCTGGGCCTGCGTCGTCCAGACCTTCTGCCCGTTGATCACCCACTCGTCGCCGTCGAGCACCGCGCTCGTCTTGAGGCTGGCCAGGTCCGAGCCGGAGTCGGGCTCGGAGAATCCCTGGCACCACGTGACCTGGCCCCGAAGGATCTGGGGGATGAACTCCTTCTTCTGTTCCTCGGACCCCCACTGGAGGATCGTCGGACCCACCAGGGTGTCGCCGAAGAAGTCGGCGCGCATCGGCGCGCCGGCCCGGGCGAACTCCTCGTTGAGCACGACCTGCTCGAGCAGGCTGAGGCCCCGCCCGCCGTACTCGGTGGGCCAGCCCGCGCAGATCCAGCCGCCCTCGTAGAGGGTCGTCACCCAGCTCTGGTTGAAGGCCTTGCGCTCCTCGTCGCTCATCGAGAACCCGGGTGAGAACCAGCCCTGGGGCAGGTGCTCCTCGAGCCAGGCGCGGATGTCTTTGCGGAAGGCCTCGGCCTCCGGAGGGTACGTGAGATCCATGTCCGAGATGGTAGTCAGCGCCCGCAGAGCGGGTTTGTGCCCCGTGCGCCGGTGGGGGAGAATAGAAGACTTCGCCGATCGGAACTCCACGCATGCCACGCTCCCTACGCCAGACCCTTGACGAGACGAGGGCGTCGTGGGCGCGCTCGGAGTCGATCGCGCTGCCCGCGGGCGTCCCCGCGCGGCCGGCCGCCCCGGGCGGCCGGCGAGTGGCGTTCCTGATCTATCGGGGCAACCCGCGCTGCGGCGGCCAGGGCGTCTACACCCGGCACCTGACCCGTGAGCTCGTCGCGCTCGGCCACCAGGTCGAGGTCTTCGCGGGGCCCCCGTGGCCCGAGCTCGACGACGGCGTCGGGTTCACCCCGGTGCGCGGCCTGGACCTCTACCGGGACCCGGACCCGTTCCGGATCCCGGCCCTGTGGGAGTTCACGTCGCTCGCCGACGCCACCGAGTTCGCCGTGATGCTCACCGGCGGATTCGGCGAGCCCTTGGCGTTCTCCCGGCGCATCCGCCAGGTCCTGGCGTCGCGCCGCGGAGAATTCGACATAGTCCACGACAACCAGTGCCTCGGCACGGGAATCTCGGGGCTGGTCGGCGACGGCTGGCCGCTGCTCGAGACGTTGCACCACCCGATCACCGTGGACCGCTCGATCGCCCTGGACCACGCCACCAGCGCGTGGAAGCGCTACACGACGCGGCGCTGGTTCGGGTTCTTGCGCATGCAGGTGCGCGTCGCGCGCGCGATGCCCGCCGTGCTGACCGTCTCGCACAACTCCAAGGCCGACATCCACGCGCAGATGGGCGTGCCGCTCGAGCGGCTCACCGTCGTGCCCGTCGGGGTCGACCACACCGTGTTCCGCCCCTACGAGGACGTCGTCGAGCGGCCGGGCCGGCTCATGGTCACGACCAGCAGCGACGTCCCGATGAAGGGACTCGTCCCGCTGCTCGAGGCGGTGGCCAAGCTGCGCGTCGAGCGCGACATCGAGCTGACGGTGATCGGCCGTCCCCAGCCCAGGGGCCGCGTCGCGGCGGCGATCACGCGCCTCGGGCTCGAGGACATCGTCACCACCATCACCGGGGTCAGCGACGAGGAGCTCGCCCGCCTCTACGGCGAGGCCCAGGTCGCGGTCGTGCCGAGCCTCTACGAGGGGTTCTCGCTGCCGGCGATCGAGGCGATGGCCTGCGCGGTGCCGGTCGTGGCCACGACGGGCGGGGCGCTGCCCGAGGTCGTGGGGGTGAGCGGCGAGACCGGACTGCTCGTGGAGCCCAACGACCCCGACGCGCTGGTCGCGGCGATCTCGCGCCTGCTCGACGACGAGGCGCTGCGCCGGCGACTGGGCGCCAACGGACGAGATCGAGTGGTCCAGCGCTTCACCTGGCAGGTGACCGCGAGGGGGACCGCCGCCTGCTACGACGCCATCCTGCGCGGCGAGGCCCTGCCCGACTCGATGCAGTTCGACTGATGCTGACCGCGGACTACCGGCGGCTGGGCCTGCTCGAGGGCGACACCGTCCTGGACCTGGGGTGCGGCTTCGGTCGACACGCGTTCGAGGCCGCGCGCCGCGGGGCCCACGTCGTGGCCCTGGACGCGGGACGCGACGAGGTCGAGGGCGTGGTGGCGACCTTCGTGGCGATGGCGCAGGCCGGCGAGCTCGAGGACGTGGCCGCCCACGCCGCGGCCGTCCAGGGCGACGCGCTGCACCTGCCCTTCGCCGACGCCACGTTCGACCGCGTCATCTGCTCGGAGGTCCTCGAGCACATCCCCGACGACGTGGCGGCGATGGCCGAGCTCGCGCGCGTCCTGCGCCCCGGGGGCACGATGGCGGTCACCGTGCCGCGCGGCGTGCCCGAGGCGGTCAACTGGGCGCTGTCGGACGCGTACCACAACGTCCCCGGGGGCCACGTGCGCATCTACTCGCGACGCGTGCTCGAGTCGCGCCTGTCCTCGGTGGGCCTGCGCGTCGAGGGGCACCACTACGCGCACGGACTGCACAGCCCCTACTGGTGGCTCAAGTGCCTCGTGGGGACGAGCAACGACCAGAATCCGCTGGTGCGCGCGTACCACCGTCTCCTGGTGTGGGACATCGTGTCGGGCCCGCGCACGACGCGCTTCCTCGAGCGCGTGACCGCGCCGCTCTTCGGCAAGTCCCTCGTGGTCTACCTGGCCAAGGCGGGGCGGTCGTGACCACGCTGAGCCGGTGGCTCGGGGGCGTGCCCGGCGTGCTGAGCGCCGAGGAGATCGCCCAGACGGCGGCCGGCCTGGCGCGCCTGCAGCGACCCGGGGGCCAGGTCCCGTGGTTCGACGGGGGCCACTGCGACCCGTGGAACCAGGTCGAGGCGGCGATGGCCCTGAGCGTCACCGGGCACGACGACGAGGCCCGCGCCGCGTACCGATGGCTGTCGCGCTCCCAGCTCGGTGACGGCAGCTGGTTCAACTACTACCTCGGCGAGCGGGTCAAGGACGCGCGGCTCGACACCAACGTCTGCGCCTACGTGGCCGCCGGTATCTACCACCACCTCCTGGCGACCGGCGACGTGGACTTCGCCGCGGAGATGTGGCCCTGCGTGGAGCGCGCCGTCGAGTGGGTGCTGCGCTTACAACTCGACGACGGCACCGTGCGCTGGTCGCTCGACGCCCAGGGCCGCCCCGAGTCCTACGCGCTGCTCACGGGGTCGGCGTCGGTCTTTCACTCCCTTCGCTGCGCGGTCGCGCTGGCCGAACGCCTCGACCTCTCCCGGCCCGCCTGGGAGCTCGCCGCGGGGCGCCTGGGCCACGCCGTCGCCCACCACCCGGGGGCCTTCGCGCCCAAGAACGAGTTCGCGATGGACTGGTACTACCCGATCTTCTCGGGGGCGCTCACCGGCGAGGCCGGAGCGCGCCGCCTCGACGACGGCTGGGAGCGTCACGTCATGGACGACTACGGCGTGCGCTGCGTGTCGACCAACGACTGGGTCACCGCCGCCGAGACCGCCGAGTGCGTCCTCACCCTCGACGCGCTGGGCATGACGGCGCGCGCGCTCGAGCTCTTCGCCCTCACCCGGCGCCACCGTCGCGAGGACGGCGCGTACCTGACGGGCATCGCCTACCCGGGCGGCCAGACCTTCCCGGCGCACGAGACGACCTCCTACACGGCGGCCGCGGTGCTCCTGGCCGCCGACGCGCTCAGCGCGTCGAGCCCCGCGTCGGGGATCTTCCGCCACGGCACGCTCGGCGCGCCGGTCGACCTGCCCGAGCCGGGCTGCCCGATCGCGCCGTCACGCCCGGCGTAGGGCGCGCAGCGACCCGCACGCCGCGACGTCGCTGAAGCCGTCGTCGCGCGCGGCCAGGTAGATCTCATAGGGCGGGCGTCCGCCGTCGGCGGGGTCCTCGAACACGTCGTGGATGAGCAGCAGGCCGCCCGCGGCGACCTTGGACGCCCAGCCCCGGTAGTCGGCCCAGGCGACCTGCTCGCCGTGGCCGCCGTCGATGAAGAGCAGGTCGAGCGGCGTCGAGAAGTGCTCGGCGACGACGGATGACTCACCGACGAGGCCAACGACCACCGCCTCGAGCCGGGCGGTCGCGATCGTGCGTTGCCAGTGCGGCAGCGTGTTGAGCCGACCGTCGACGGCGTCGACCAGGTCGGGGTCGAAGTGCTCCCATCCCGCCTGGTTCTCCTCGCTGCCGTGGTGGTGGTCGAGCGAGTAGAGGACCGCCGCGCACCCCTCGGCCGCCGCGCCGAGGTAGACGGCGGACTTGCCGCACCACGCGCCGACCTCGAGCCAGGTGGCGCCGGGGCGGAGACGACCTTGCTCGCGCGCGTACTCGTGCAGGGCCAGCCCCTCGTCGCGGGGCATGAACCCCTTGACGGTGTCGGCGTAGGCGAGCAGCTCCTCGCGCCGGCTCATCCGGTGGCCGCCTGGACCGCGGTGTAGACGCCGAGCCCCGCGAAGACCGCGCCGCCCGCGTAGCGGATCAGGCGCACGGGCACGACGCGCTGGAGCAACCGGCCGCCGTAGGCCCCCAGGAACGACACGCACACGAGCGCCAGCGAGGACGCGACGAAGACCTCGACGGGCTGGTGGGTCTTGGCCGACAGGCTGATGGCCTGGACCTGGGTGAGGTCGCCGAACTCCGCGACGAAGATCACCGTGAAGGCCGTGGCGATCTCGCGCCAGTGGGAGCCGGGGCGCTCCTGGCGCGCGTCGCGCTCGCCGACGGCCTCCTCGGCGCTCGCCGACACGAGGAACAGGTACGCGGCGCCGCCGAGGAACAGCGCGGCGACGATTGCGTCCTTGATCCGGTACTCCAACAGCGAGATGAGCCCGCCGGCGACGACGGCGAGGCCCATCTGGACGATGAAAGCGCTCGACGCGCCGACCACGATCGACGTGGGTCGCGCGCGCGTGCTCATGACGATCGTGGCGATCATCGTCTTGTCCGGCAGCTCGAGCAGGAACATGAGGGCGAACACGCCCGCGAATGTCCCCAGAGTCATGGAGTCAATCTAGAATTGGGGTCGGACGGCCGCGGTGAGGGCCAGACCCACGCGCATCAGCTCGATCGACTGGCGCACCTGGCGCTGCTGGCTCTCGGTCAGGACGTGGGTGCTGTGGAAGGCCTCGACCTCGTCGGCCAGCGCGGCGTCGGTGATGAAGGTGGCCACGCCCCACGTCAGGCGTGGCAGCAGGTACGGCGGGAAGAGCTTGAGCGCGTCGTCCCAGCGGTTGGCCACGTAGCGCCAGACCTCGGGGCCGCTCTCGCGATTTCCCGTGAGCGTCGTCAGGTGCGTGCGCGCGCCCATGAGGCCGGCCAGCGCGTTGGGGCTGTCGTGGAAGCGGACCTCGCTAAAGCACATCGTCGCGGTGTTGAGCGCCAGGTCCGGGTCGCCGAAGACGGCCAGCGCGCGCAGGTAGCGCTGCTCGGTCAGGGGGTCTTCGGCACTCCGGTAGCGCTCGAGGAACGTCTCGTAGTGGCGCGCGTCGCCGTGCGCGGCGACGACGCCGAGGATCGCCCCGGCGAGCTCGCCGACCAGCTCTCCGGCCTCGAAGCGCGCGATGGCCCCGTCGATCACCGCGTCGTCGCGTCCCGTGGTGCCCAGGACCCCGAGGACCACGGCGCGCATCTGCGCGGCGAGCTCGCTCTCACCTTGCCGCGGCTCCCATCCCAGGCGCTCCCACTGGGGGGTGAAGATCTCGCGGGTCGCGGCGGCGATCTTGGCGCGCTGCTCGGGGAGCAGCGCGCGGTCCACGTAGTCGAGGGCGGTGGCGACCGTGGACCAGGTCGACGGCTCGTCCCGGTCGCCGAGGCCCCGGGCCACCGAGTAGAACTCGGCCCAGGTCGTGCGGCTGGAGTAGAGAAGCGCCCAGGAGTCGGCGACGAGGGTCGTGCGCTCGAGGGCCGTGAGCTCGTCGAGTCGGCCGACCAGCGCCGCCAGCTCGGCCGCGCCGTACCTCGTGCGGTAGACCCCCGACCCGCCGGCGTTGACGAGAACGGGTGACGACTCGGCGACCTCGACGTCCTCGACGCCGAGCAGGTGGTCGCTGGGCGCGGCCCCGCCGAGTGATCGGACGAGAACGGGAACCTTCCACGTGGACCCGATCGCGCTCGCGCCGCGCCGCGGGCCGTAGGCGAAGGGCTCCTGGTGCAGTCGGCCGGACTCGAGGGTGACGAGGGGGTGGCCGCCCTGGAGGATCCAGGTGTTCATGAGGTCGCGCACGGGCTTGCCGGAGACCTCTTCGAGCGCGTCCCACAGGTCCGAGGTGACCGTGTTGGCGTAGCTGTGGCGGCGCAGGTAGTGGCGGATCGCGTCGCGAAAGACCGTCGCGCCCAGGTACTGCTCGAGCATGCGCAGGACCGAGCCGCCCTTTTGGTAGGTCAGGACGTCGACCATCGCGAGCGAGTCGGCGGGCGCGAGCACGGGGAACTCGATCGGGCGGGTCTCGTGGAGGCCGTCGATGCGCAGTCCGCGGTCGCGCTCGACGCCGAAGTCGACCCAGCAGGCCCACTCGGGGTGCATGGCGTCCGAGCAGAGCGCCTCCATGAAGGTGGCGAAGGCCTCGTTGAGCCAGATCCCCTCCCACCAGTCCATGGTCACGAGGTCGCCGAACCACATATGCGCCGTCTCGTGCGCGACGACGGTCATGACGCGGCGTCGCTCGGCCAGCGACGCCCGGGCGGGGTCGATGAGCAGGTCGGCCTCGCGGAAGGTGACGCAGCCCAGGTTCTCCATCGCGCCGAAGGCGAAGTCCGGGATCGCGATCATGTCGAGCTTCTCGCCGGGGTAGGCGATGTCGAAGTACTCCGAGAAGTACGACAGGGAGAAGGCGGTGGCCTCCATCGCGAAGTCGGTGAGGTGGCCCTTGCCGACGGGGTAGACGATCCGCACCGGCGTGCCCAGGACGTCCACCGCCGCGGTCTCCTCGAAGGGCCCCACGATGAATGCGTTGAGGTAGGTCGACATGATCATGGTCGGCGCGAAGCTCACGGTGCGCTGCCCGTTGCCCAGGTCGGTGTCGTTGATGACCGGGGAGTTGGAGTAGGCCGCGAGGTCGCGAGGGACCGTCAGGTTGGTCTGGAAGGTCGCCTTGAACGACGGCTCGTCCCAGCACGGGAAGGCCCGCCGGGCGTGGCTCTCCTGGAGCTGAGAGGTCGCGATCGTGTGGGTCGTGCCGTCGTCGTCGGTGTACGTCGAGCGGTAGAAGCCGTGCAGCATGTCATTGAGGACGCCGGAGAACGCAATCTCGATGGTCGCGGGACCGCGAGGGAACTCGTCGTCGAAGACGAAGGTCGCGGTCTCGAACTCCGTGTCCACGTCGGGCTCGCCGGAGCGGTGACTGCGTCCGGCGGCGGTCAGCGTCGCCGCGCCCAGCTCCAGGTCCAGCGAGTTGAGCGTGACTCGGTCGGAGGATTCGTTGACCTCGACGTCGATCTCGACTCGGCCGGCGAAGGTCGCCTTGTCGAGGTTGGGGGTGAGGAAGATCCGATAGGCCGAGGGGACGACGGAGCGTGACAGGCGGTAGGGGTTCGTGGGGGATGGCACGGTTAGCAAGTCTAGGGCCGAACGTTCTACGCTCGCTAAGTGACCGTCCCGACCACGCCGGTGTCCTTTCGCGTCAAGCCGGGTCCGAATCGGCTGGCGGTCACCGGCATCGGCAACGCGATGCTCGACATCATCTCGCGTGACTCGCGCAACGTCCACGCCCAGCTGGGTCTGGTCAAGGCGTCGATGAACCTGATCGGCGAGGACCAGCTCGAGACGTTCTACAACGCGATGGGCCCGACCGTCGAGATGTCCGGCGGATCGGTGGCCAATTCGATCGCGGGCGTCGCGGCGCTGGGCGGGACGTGCGGCTACATCGGCAAGGTCGCGGACGACGACTTCGGCGAGCGCTTCACCCACGACCTGCGCTCGCTGGGAGTGGAGCTGGACCTGGCCATCGCCCAGCCCCACGAAGGAGCGACCGGGCGGTGCCATGTCTTCATCACCGACGACGCCCAGCGCACGATGGCGACCTATCTGGGCGCGAGCAACCAGCTGCGCGTCGAGGACATCACCGACCGGCTGATCTCGCGTTCGGAGATCACCTACGTCGAGGGCTATCTCTACGACCTGCCGCCGGCCAAGGACGCGATCCAGCGCGTGGTGGACTTCGCCCACGAGCACGACTCGATGGTCGCGCTGTCGCTCTCGGACATGTTTTGCGTGGATCGGCACCGGCGGGACTTCTTGAACCTCGTCACCCACGACGTCGACGTCCTGTTGTGCAACGAGGCCGAAGCCCTCTCGCTCTTCCAGGTCGCGGACCTCGAGCAGGCCTATGACGCGCTGTCCGAGCTGGGGCTGCTGGCGGTCGTGACCCGCGGACCGCGCGGGGCCGACGTCGCCACGCTCACGGGGGTGGTGTCCGTGCCCGCCCACGAGGTCGACCACGTCGTGGACCAGAACGGCGCGGGCGACATGTTCGCCTCGGGGTTCCTCTACGGGCTCGCGCTCGGGGCCGACCCCGTCGAGGCCGCCGCGCTGGGTTCGCTCTGCGCGGGTGAGATCATCCAGCACCTCGGCGCGCGCCCCGAGGTCGATCTCGAGGACCTCGCCGTGGGGGCGGGACTGCTCTAGTCAGATCCCCTGGGCGTCGAGCTGGGCGTCGAGCTCGCGGGTGCGCACGGTCTCCCAGCGCACCCAGGCGATCGCGATCGGGATGCAGGCCAGCAGCATCAGGGCGTCGCCGCCAATCCACATGATCGCCCCGCCGAGCTTGACGTTCGAAAGGATCCACGTCGCCGAGGCCCCCGTCGGCGCGGTCACTCGGTAGTAGCTGAAGGGGTTGTGCGACGACATCGCCAGCGCCAGCCCGGTCACCGTGTCCACCGGGACGGCGGCCATGATGAAGACGAGGCGAAGCCCGGGGTGCAGGGTCCGTCCCCGCTCGATGCCGAAGGCGCTGCGGAAGAAGAGGTAGCCCACGACAAGGAAGCCGACGTGTTCGAGGTTGTGGAGCCACTGGTGCTCGAGCGCGACGTTGAAGAGGCTCGTCAGGTGCGTCAGCGGGATGAACGCGAAGTAGAGCGCGAAGGCGAAGAGGGGGTGGGTCACGAGGCGCATCACGGGGCCGTCGAGGATTTCTCGAAGCCTGTGGCCTCCGGCCGCGTAGGCGAGGTCCAGCGGGGCGCTGAGAGCGAAGAGGGGAGCGGCCACCATGATCAGCAGGAGGTGCTGGACCATGTGGTCGCTGAAGTACGAGTCGTCGTAGACGCCGACCACCGACTCGACGGCGAGGAACGTCACGACCAAGCCGGAGGTGAAAAAAGTTCGACGCGACGCCGGCCAGTGGACGCGCGCCGCCGCTATCAGGTAGAGCGCGCCGGCCAAAACGAGCAGCGCGGTGGGCACGAGGTCGAACTCCCACTGGTCGAGGTGACTCCACGAGAAAGCGGACACCAGGGCGAAGGGCACGAAGGAAGTGTACGGCGGTGCCTCAGTAGGATGGCCGCGTGAAATCCAAGTGGTGGGGGCTTCGCGCGCTGGGATTGCACGTCGCACTCTTGGCGTGGCTCGCGATGTGCGCGACCGCCGCGTGGTGGCAGGTCGGTCGCGCGATCGGTGGAAACTCGCTGAGCTTCATGTACGCGGTCGAGTGGCCCGTGTTCGGCGTGCTCGGCGTCCTGGGCTGGTTCGCGATGCTGAACATGGAGGCGGTAACCGCGAGCAAGGAGGCCGCGCGCCGCGAATACGAGGAGCGCATGCGTGCCGAGGCGCGCGCGGCGCGCGAGGCCGTCAAGGAAGAAGAGGATCCGGCGTTGGCCGCCTACAACGACCACCTCGCGAGCCTGGCGACCAAGACCAAGAAGCGACTCTGGGGCCACTGATGGAGGCGGCGTTCCGGCGGTACCGGATGATGTCGTTCGTCACCGGGACGACCCTGCTGACGCTGTGCGTGTTCCTCGCGCTGCACGCGTTCGACCTCACGCTCTGGAAGCAGATCAAGGTCCTGGTGACCGTGGTCGGCATCGGACACGGCGTCGTCCTCTACCCCATCTACATGGTCATGTGCTTCCAGTTCTGGCTCAAGAGCCACATCCACGTGGGCCTGCTCGTGCTGATGCTGCTGGCGGGATTCGTGCCGGGGCTGGCCTTCTACATGGAGCACCGGATCCACGTTCGGCTCTTCCCCCGTGACGCCGCCGTCGCCTAGCTGGCTCGACCGCAGGGTCATCGCCTACGCCCACCAGGGCGGCTCGTTCGAGGGCCCGTCGTCCACCCTCTTGGCGATCGGCCGGGCGCTCGAGCGCGGCGCCACCGCCGTCGAGCTCGACGTGCACGCGACGAAGGACCGTCACGTCGTTGTCTGCCACGACGAGACGGTGGACCGCACGACCAACCACCACGGGGCCATCAGCGACCTGACCCTGGCCGAGCTGCGCGACATGGACAACGCGTACTGGTGGATCGAGGGCGACACCGTGAGCCCGGGGCGCGACGACGCGGAGTACGTGCTGCGCGGCCGGGCGCCCGACGACCGGCGGCTGGGGGTGGTCACCCTGGAGGAAGTCGTCGAGGCGTTTCCCGGCGTCCTGTTGAACCTGGACATCAAGCGCGGCGCGCCGGTCGTCGAGCCCTACGAGGGGCTGTTGGCCGACGAGCTGCGCCGTCTCGAGCGCACCGACTCGGTGATCGTGGCGTCCTTCCTCGACGCCGCGCTCCAGGGCTTCCGGGCGCTGGCCCCCGAGGTGGCGACGTCGGCCGCGACCGACGAGGCGACCACCTTCTACTTCTCGATGATGGAGGGATCTCCGGTCGTGCCGCCGGTGTGCGCGCTCCAGGTCCCGGCGACGGTCGGCGACCTGAGGGTCGTCGACGAGAGGTTCGTGACGACCGCCCACGACGCGGGCGTCGCCGTGCACGTGTGGACGATCAATGACGCCGAAGAGATGGCGCGACTCGTCGACGCGGGCGTCGACGGCATCGTGAGCGACACCCCGACGCCCTTGGCCGCGCTCCTGGACAGCCGGGGGCTTGCCTGGGACGGTGTTCTCTAGCCGGTGGGGCTAGCCGCGGCCGCAGTTCGGCTTCTTGCCGTGGTTGGCCTTCTTCTTGGCGCGTAGCTTGCGCTTCACGGTCCGCTTTGACATAGGTGACAATCTTAGTGCGTGACGCCGTTGGCGAGCCAGACGAGGTGAGCGTGCCCCTAGATACCCAGCGAGGCAACGAGCATCGCGGCGAGCTGGTCATCGTGGCCACGCCGCTGGGCAATCTCGGCGACATCACCCGCCGCGCCCTCGAGATCCTCGAGTCCGCCGACGTCGTGTTCTGTGAGGACACCCGGCACTCGCGCACGATCTTCAGCGCGTACTCATTGCGGTCGCGCCAGCGCCTGCGCGCACTGCACGAGCACAACGAGGCGGGTCTGTGCGAGGAGATCGTTGCCCTGGTCCGGGCGGGGCAGATGGTGGCCGTCGTCACCGACGCCGGGACCCCGACGATCTCGGACCCGGGGGCGAGGGTCGCCGCCGCGGTCGCCGCGGCGGGCCTACGCGTCACGACCGCGCCCGGCCCCTCGTCGGTCATCGCGGCGCTCAGCGTGAGCGGGCTGGACACCGAACGCTTCGTCATGGAGGGGTTCCTCCCGCGCCGAGAAGGCGAGCGGCGGGCGGTCTTCGAGGGCTGGGCCCGCGAACCGCGTACCGTCGTCTTCTTCGAGTCACCCCAGCGCCTGGCCGCTTCCCTGTGCGAACTCGCCGCGGTCTACCCCGGGCGTCGTGTCGCCGTCGTGCGCGAACTGACGAAGGTCCACGAGGAGGTTCTTCGCGGGACGGTGTCCGAGGTCGCCGACTCGCTGGGGCGCCGTGAGGTTCTCGGCGAGGTGGTGGTCGTGTTGGAAGGTGGCGCCGCGACCCCGGTGGACGACGCGACGGTGCGCGCCGCGCTGGCCGACCACCTGGCGGGCGGCGCGAGCGTTCGCGACGCCGCGAACGCCGTGGCGTCGGACCTGGACGTGGCGCACCGCGACGCGTACCGCGCCGCGTTGGCGCTGCGGGCCGGGGAGGATCATCCCTCCGATCAGTAACCTTGACTGATGGGCCGCTTCTACGTGACCACGCCGATCTACTACACGAACGACGCCCCTCACGTCGGCAGCGCCTACACGACGGTCAACGCCGACGCCCTGGCGCGCTGGCACCGCCTGGTCGGCGACGAGGTCAAGTTCCTGACCGGGACCGACGAGCACGGCCAGAAGGTCGCCGACGCCGCGGCCAAGGGCGGGCTGTCACCGCGCGAGCTGGCCGACCGGAACGCCGCGAGGTTCCGCGAGGCCTGGGACGCCCTGTCGATCTCCTACGACGACTTCATCCGCACGACCGAGGAGCGTCACTACGCCAGCGTCCAGTCGTTCCTGTCGACGATCCACGAGAACGGATTCATCTACAAGGGCACGTACCAGGGGCTCTACTGCGTGAGCTGCGAGGACTACTACACCTACGAGGCGAGTGACGAGGGCCGTTGCCCGATCCACGGCCGGGCGCTGGTCGAGATGGAGGAGGAGAACTGGTTCTTCCGCCTCAGCGCGTTCCAGGACCGGCTGCTCGAGCACTACGACAAGCACCCCGGGTTCGTCACCCCTGAGACCAAGCGCAACGAGGCGCTGTCGTTCATCCGCGGCGGCCTGCACGACATCTCGATCACCCGGACCTCCATCGACTGGGGGGTGCCGGTGCCGTGGGACCGCGAGCACGTCTTCTACGTCTGGTACGACGCGCTGATCAACTACCTCACGGCGATCGGCTACGGCCGCGACCCCGCCGAGGTCGAGCGGTGGTGGCCGAGCAGCCACCACCTCATCGGCAAGGAGATCATCCGGTTCCACTGCGTGTGGTGGCCGGCGATGCTGATGGCCGCGGGCCTCGAGCCGCCCCACCACGTGCACGTCCATGGCTGGCTGCTGATCGGCGGACAGAAGTTGGGCAAGACCATGGCCGCCGACGGCGGCGTCAAAGTGTCGGACATCTCGCCGACCGAGCTGGCGCGCGAGTTCGGGGTCGACCCGCTGCGCTACTACCTGCTGCGCGAGACCGCCCTGGGCAACGACGGGGAGTTCTCCCTCGAGGGCATCACCCAGCGCTACAACACGGACCTGGCCAACAACCTGGGCAACCTCGTGGCGCGCGTGGCCGCGGTGGTCGGCACCAAGTGCGCGGGGATCGGTCCCGCGCCGTCCCCGCGGTCAGACCTGCGGGCCACCGCCGCCGAGGTCGTGGCCGAGGCCGCGGCCGCCTGGGAGAGGTTCGCGCCCCAGGCCGCGCTGGAGGCGACGTGGCGCCTGATCGGGGCGACCAATTCCTACCTCGAAGAGCACGAGCCGTGGCGCGCCGAACCCGGAGCCGACGTCGACACCGTGATGGGCGACGCCTTAGAGGCGATCCGCCTGGTCGCGATCCTCGTCTCGCCCGCGATGCCGACGGTGGCCGAAGAGATCTGGGGGCGCATCGGACTCGACGGCACGCCCACCGGCGGGCGCCTCGAGGAGGGCTCGCGCTGGGGCGCCTACCCGGGCGGACTCGTCGTGGCCAAGGGCGACGCGCTCTTCCCGCGCATCGCGAGCGGGTCGTGAGCGGCTGGACCGACGCCCACTGCCACCTCCAGGACCGCTTCGCTCGAGACCCGGGCGAAGCGCCGCTGGAGGCGACGACCGCGCTGGAACACGCGCTCGCCGTCGGGGTCGACCGGGTCGTCATCATCGGCACCGACGCCGAGACCTCCCGACAGGCGCTGGAGATGTCCGAGCTCGCGTCGCCCGTCGAGCTCTTCGCGACCGTCGGGCTGCACCCCCACGAAGCGGTCTCGGACCTCGCGCCGATCGCCGAGCTCGCCCGGAGCGGCCACGCACGCCTGGTCGGAATCGGCGAGTGTGGGCTGGACTACTACTACGAGCATTCGCCGCGCGAGCGCCAGCTGGAGGCCTTCGCCGCCCAGGTGCGCCTCGCCCAGGAACTGGACCTGGCGCTGGTGATACACGCACGCGACGCCTTCGATGACCTGCTGGGCGTGCTGCGCGCCGAGGGGACCCCGCCGCGCACGGTGGTGCACTGCTTCACCGGCACCCCCGAGGACGCCGAGAACTGCCTGGCGGCGGGCTGTGACATCTCCGTGTCCGGCATCGTCACGTTCAAGAACGCCGGGGCCCTGCGCGAGGCCGTGCGACGGGTGCCCCTCGAGCGGCTCCACGTCGAGACCGACAGCCCGTTCCTGGCCCCGGTGCCGCACCGGGGCCGGCCCAACGAGCCGGCGTACGTGGCCGTGGTCGGCGAGTTCGTGGCCGCGCTGCGCGGCGAGGACGTCGCGACGCTGCGCGACGCGACTTCGGCAAACACGGCCCGTCTCTTTGACTTCGCGAGGGCCAGAAACTCGCTCTGACGAGGAATAACGTTCTCAGAGTGCGACGGGATTGCCCCGCGTCACGCCGTTGCCTAGCGTTGTGGCACGGGCGTCGGCCCGTTGTCCTGGTGGAGGGTGGATATCTGAGGACAGCACGACCGCGGGCCCGTCGGCGCCCGTGGACTCCCCTGGGCGTGGCCGGGCTCCTGGCCGTCTCGCTCGTCCTGCCCGTCCCCGTCGCCTCGGGGGCCACCTCGGCGCACGGCCCGCGCGCGGTGCCCGACGTCGTGGGTCTGCCGCGCGCCGAGGTCTACGCGGCCATGCGCCACGCGCAGCTCTACTTCACGACCCGGGGCCCGGGCAGCGCCCACGAGAACTGGCGGTCGGTGAGCGCCCAGAGCCCGAAGGCCGGCACCCGGGTCGCCTGGCACTCGACGGTCGTCCTCACGACCTCGCTGGCTTCGGGCCACGCCCTGCGCCACGTGCCGAGGGTCAGCGGGCTCACCCGGGCCCAGGTCTACGCCGCCATGCGCCGCGCGCAGCTCTTCTTCACGACCCGGGGACCCGGCAGCTCGACCGGCGCGTGGGTCGTCGCCACCGGCGTGTCGCCGCGCGCCGGGACCCTCGTGCGCTGGCGCTCGAGCGTGGTCGTGACCACGTCGCTGCACCGCCCGCCGCCGAAGAAGAAGAAGCACCCCGTCACGACGACGACGCGGCCCCGGCACCCGACGACGACCACTCGTCCGGCGCCCACGACGACGGCGCCACCCACGACCACCTACCCGGGCGAGACCACGACGACCGGCGTGACGACGACGGCCGTGACGACCACGACGATCCACGTGACGACGACCACGATCAAGAAGAAGAAGCCCAAGCCCGTTCGCTACCGCATCGGCGTGGCGACGTGGTACTCGTACATCCCGGGGCACTGCGCGACGTCGTACCTGCGCTTCGGCACGCGGATCCACGTGCGCGACCTCGCGACGGGCAAGACGATCGTGTGCGTGGTGACCGACCGTGAGGGTCGCGGCGACGGCCGGGTGGTCGACCTGTCCGAGACGCAGTTCGCCGAGCTCGCCCCGCTGTGGCGCGGCGTCGTGCGTGTCAAGGTCTCCTGGTGACGCACTCCCGGTCAGAGCTGTCCGCGCTGATGAAGGCGCACGGCCTGTCGCCGTCGCGGGCCCTGGGGCAGAACTTCGTGGTCGACGCGAACACGGTGCGGCGCATCGCGCGCCTGGCCGGCGTCGGGCCCGGTGACCTGGTGCTCGAGGTCGGCGCGGGGCTGGGGTCTTTGACGCTGGCGCTGGCCGGGACCGGCGCGCGCGTGGAGGCCCTCGAGGTCGACCGTCACCTCCTGGCGCCGCTGCGCGACGTCGTCGAGCCGCTCGGCGTGACGGTGCACCACGTCGACGCCCTGGTCGCGGACTACGACGCGATCCTGGAGGGTCGCTCCGCCGTGGTCGTCGCCAACCTGCCCTACAACGTCGCCACCCCGCTGGTCCTGCACCTCCTCGAGTCGGTTTCCCAGGTGTCGCGGATGCTCGTCATGGTCCAGCGCGAGGTCGCGGAGCGACTGGCCGCGAACGCCGGCGACGACGCCTACGGCGCGGTGTCGCTGCGCGTGCAGTACTTCGCGGACGCGCGCGTCGTCGGGCGCGTTCCCGCCACGGTCTTCCTTCCCCGACCGCGCGTGGAGTCCTCCCTGGTGCAGATCGTGCGGCGCGCGAGCGTGCGCGTGGACCCCGCCGTGGTCAGCGAGGAGGCGCTCTTCTCGCTCGTGCGGGCCGCGTTCGCGCACCGGCGAAAAATGCTGCGCCGGTCGCTGGCCGAATGGGCGACCGAGGGCGTCTTCGAGCGGTCCGGCGTGGACGAGACGCGCCGTCCCGAGGAGTTGACGATCGAGGAGTTCGCGCGCCTGGCGGCGGCGCGATGACGACGCTCGTCGCCCCGGCCAAGCTGACGTGGTTCCTCGAGGTCACCGGCCGGCGCCCCGACGGCTACCACGAGCTGCGCAGCGAGATGTTCAGCCTCGCGCTGGCCGACGTGCTCGAGGTCGACGACGGTGGCGACGGGCTCGTCGTCGAGGGTCCCTACGCGGGCAAGGTGCCGCGCGACGGGAGCGACCTGGTGACGCGCGCCCTGGCGGTGGTCCGTCGGCGCGCGGGCGTGCGCCTGCTCAAGGTGATACCCGTGGGCGGGGGGTTGGGCGGGGGCAGCTCGGACGCCGCGGCGATCCTGCGCTGGGCCGGGGGGGTCACCCCGGAGCGGGCGCTGGGGCTCGGCGGCGACGTCCCGTTCTGTCTGGTCGGCGGCCACGCCCTGGTCGAAGGGGTCGGAGAGCGCGTGGAGCCCCTCGCCCCCGAGGAGCGCCCGGTGACCCTCATCTGGCCCGACTTCGGCGTGCACACCGCGGAGTGCTACCGCGCCTACGACGAGATGGTGGATCAGGGCTGGCGCCCGACGGGCGAGAACCACCTCGAGGAGCCGGCCATCCGCGTCGAGCCGCGCCTGGGACGGGTGCTGGCCCATGTGCGCGCGGAGCTGGGTGTCGCGGTGCGGCTGGCCGGGTCGGGGTCGACGATGTTCGTCGCGGGTCACCTGGGGGAGGGTCGCGACCAGTGGGAGGTGGAAGGCCCCGAGGGACCACTTCGGTTCTGCCAGACCACCACGGCGCCGGTCTCGGCGCCCTCGTGAGCTATTTGCCGGCGGCGCGACGCTGGAAGCGGGTCCGCTTCAGCATCTTCTTGTGCTTCTTCTTGCGCATGCGCTTACGGCGCTTCTTGATGAGTGATCCCATGGCCCGTAGAACTCTACTCGGTCGCCCCCGGCGGCCACAAAGGCGCTCAGGTCGCCTCGGCGACCCGTTCGACGCGCAGGGCCTGACGCGGACACCCGCGCACCGCGTATCGCGCGGAGCCGAGGGCGCCGAGGTTGGCCAGGGGGACCGGCTCGCTCACGATGATCGGGTATCCCCACTCGTCGAGGTGCACGAGGTCGGGCGCCAACTCGGCGCAGTGTCCGAACCCGTCGCACAGGATCGGGTTGACCCGAAGGAGAAAGCCGCCGGGGCGCCGCTTCATTCCCACACCAGCTCTTCCTCGCGCTGCAGGTGCGGGACGGTCGCGACGAAGCGGCCGGAACGGCTGGCCGCGCACGCGTCGCCGCGCAGGTGCCTCTCGAGGTCGTGAGAGAACACGCGCAGCGCCGAGCGGACGAATCGAACCACGCCGTCGGGGTGACGGCACGCCCCGCGCCCGTCGATCACCGCGCAGCGCTCCACGAGGCGGTCGTGCGCGGCGGCGGCGTCGCGACCGTGGGCCACGACGTGGGAGAGGTCGTCGGCCAGCGCGGGCAGGCCGAACGCGCACGGGCCGCACTGGCGCGCGCTCTCGTTGGCCATCCAGCGCACGACGCGCTGGGTCTCCAGCAGGCCGCACGCCGTTCGGGGCAGGACGACGATGACCCCCGCACCGACGGACGCCCCGAGGGGCGCGAGTGCCTCGTTGGCGTACGGCGCGTCGATGTGGGCGGCGTCGAGCCACGTCCCGCCGTAGCCGCCCAGGAGTAGGGCCTGGGGGTCGGCGTCGGCGTTCGCCCCGCGAAGGACCGCGCGCAGGGGCGTGCCGAGGGCGACCTCGATGACCTGGGGGCGTTCGACCGCGCCCGACACGGACACGAGCGTCGAGCCTGGGCTGTTCGCCGTCCCCAGGGCGCGAAACCAGTCGGCGCCGAACCGCGCGATCAGCCCGACGTTGGCGCAGGTCTCGGCGTTGTCGAGCAGCACCGGGGAATGCCCCACGCGCAGGACGTGCGGGCGACCGGGTCGGTACTGCGGGAGCGACTCGTTGTCGTCGAGCCAATGGACGAGGGCGGATTCCTCGCCGGCGACGTAGCGGTGCGGAGGCGTGTGCAAGGTCGTACGCGGGCCTCGCATGCTTCGTCGCTCGCGCTCGTGGATCGCTCTACTCATGTGATTGACCGTCGTGGAGTTCT
Source organism: uncultured Actinomycetota bacterium (assembly GCA_963805595.1). GTDB lineage: Bacteria > Actinomycetota > Acidimicrobiia > Acidimicrobiales > RAAP-2 > RAAP-2. The sequence continues at coordinate 400,391 of CAWDUM010000001.1, forward strand.
CCCGCGAGACGCAGACCACGATCTCCTTGGCGCCGATGACCGACGCCAGGGCCTCGGCGCCGTCGAGGACCAGGTGGGGGTTCGCCCCGATGAGCGTCTGGTCCTTATGCGCCGCGGGCTCACCCTCCATCGCGTTGACGACCATGACCTTGTGGTGTCCGCGCTGCTCGCGGATGAGGCGGGCCTTGCGAAACGTCGGGAACGCGGCGCCGCCACGTCCCGTGAGGCCCGACGACTCGAGGTGGTCCAGGATGCTGGCGCCCCGGGCGGGCCCCGCAAACGTCCCCTCGTGCTGTTCTAGCGAGAGCGGTCGCCCGCAGTAGCCGTGCAGCAGCCGGGGCAGCGACGCCGGGTCGATCACCGCGGAGCCCGCCGTGAAGTGTGGCGCGCCGGTGCGCGACGGGTCCCCGTGGGTGGCGACGGTTGCGGCGGTCGAGAACCCAACGGTCGCGACGTCGGGCGCGCGGTGTCGTGGCTCGGGGAGCGAGGCCCTTGCGCCGGGGGAGAGAGCGCCGTTCGCCCGGCGGCGCGGGCCGGTCGACCCAGCACCCGCCACAGGGCCGCCGCGACCCCGGCCGCGGCGCATCCGCCGACGACGACCAGCCCCCAGCCGTGGCGCGCGTCGGTCCCGGTGAGGTAGGCGTGCACGAGCGCGGTCGCGAGGGCCAGCCAGGAGAACCAGTGGATGAATCGCCACGTCGTGTTGGCCACGCGGGTCTTGAGGAGGCTCGAGATCCACACCGCGGCGATGAGGTCGAGGGCGACGGCCCCCACGCCCACCGCCACCCGTCGGTAGGCCGAGGTGAAGGGCACGACGACCGAGAGAACGCCGGTCGGCACGTAGCTGTCGACGACCGTGGTCGTGACGTGAATGGCGAGGAACACGACGGCGACCATGGACAGGGACCGGTGCAACTCGTTGATCTCGAAGCGCCCCACGTAGTTCCCGCCCACGCGGTTGGCGACGAAGGTTCCCAGGGTGACGACGAGCGTGAACAGGACGAGCGTCACCATGCCCGTCGCGCGGGTCGAATACCACAGGTAGGGCGACGTCAGGGCAATCACGCGTCCACCATCTCGGCGGGCCATCCACCGACGAACTCAACGGCTCCGTCGCGGCGGCGCAGGCGCGCCGACAGGCCGGCTTGGGCGATGTGATAGCCGGCGTCCTCACCCCACAGCAGGGCGGCCGTCGCGAAGGCGTTCGCGCTCACGCAGTCCGCCGCGGCGACCGTGGCCGTCGCGTACGGGCCATTCGCGCACTCGCCGGTCCGCGGGTCCACCACGTGGTTGACGACGCGCGCGCCAGCGCGCCAGGTTCGGGCGGCGAGCGAGGAGGTGGCGACGCCGCCCTGGTGCGAGATTCGCGGCTCGTTCCCGGTCACGACGAGCGTCTCGGCGACACCGATCGCCCACGGCCCGTCGGGTCCGTCGCCGCGGACCGCCACGTCCCCGCCCACCTCGACGACCACGCCCCCGCGCGGAGCGAGTTCGGAGGCGACGAGGTCGGCCACCAGGGCCTTGGCGCTGGCGCCCAGGTCGAGGCCCGCGCCGTCGGCGAGGGTCACCGTGTGGGCCGCGCGGTCCCACAGGACCGCGGCCGGTCCCATGGCGGGGACGGGGCGACGGGCCTCGCGTGGGGGACCCGAAGACAGTTCGTCGTAGTCGCGGTCATAGCCCAGCGCGAGAAGCGCGGGAAGCACCGTGGGGTCGCACAGCCCGTCGGTCAGGTCGTGTGAGCGCAGCGCGGCGTCGAGCGCGAGCCCGAAGGTCGTGCTCACCTGGTGGGCCTCCGCGGGCCGCGCGTTGATGGTCGAGATCTCTGAGTCGGCGCGGAACCGGTTGCACGCGGCGTCGAACCTCGCGATCCAGTGCCAGAGTCGGTCTTCGGCAAAAGGGAGGTCGACGCCGTGCTGCGTCGCCAGCGTCCCGGTCAGTCCCCAGGTCTCGAACTTCATGGTTTCAGTGACAGACGGTCTTGCCCGAGGGCGACGTCGTGCACACCGTCGAGGTCGTGATCGGCACCGTCGTCGCGGGCGTCGGCAGCGTCGTGGGCGGGGGCACCGTGGTGCGGACGGTGGTGGGTGTCGCGGCCGGCGGCACCGTCGTGACGGCCGGACTCAAGGTCGTCGACGTGGCGGCCGGCGAGGTCGGCGCCGACGCGGGTGAGACCGCCGTGGTCGGTACGGTCGGCGCGCCCTGCCTGGACGGAGGCGCCGACCCTCGGACCGTTCGAGACGTCGTGGGGACCGTCGTGGAGGTCGCCGGGGCCGCCGCGCCGCCGAGCGTCGTCGTCGTGGCGTCCGTGCCGGGCGACGTGCCCGGCGTCGCCGGGGCCAGCGTGCTCGTCGTCGACGCGGCGTGGGCGACGTAGCCCACGAGCAGGGCCGAGGCAATCCCCGAGCCGAAGAAGACCGATTGGGTCAGGTGTCGCACGGCCGCGAAGCGTCGACGCCGGTGCGTTGGCTCGAGGCGGGAGGGTCGCATGACCGAGTCCTTCGATAGACGTCAGCGCTCTGTGCGGCCAGGCTACGGCGCCGCCGGTCACTCGGGCGACGGCTCGGGAGCAGAATTGACCGGGAATTGTTGCGCCGGGTCGCATGGGGCGCAGCCGGGCGCGCGCGGAGATGCCTAGTTTGCGCACGAGTGGGCTCAGTAGCAGGTGACGGTGCCCGACGGGGAGGTGGTGCACACCGTCGTGGTCGTCACCGGGGCGGTTGTGGGCACGCTCGCCGACGGTGTCGTCATCTTGGTCGACGAAGAGGTGCTCGGAACCGTCACGGCGGTCGTGGTCGGGCTGGTCGTCGGCGTCGTGATCACCGGCTTGGCGTTGACCGCCACGAAGCCGACGAGGGCCGCCGACAGTCCGCCCGCGCCGACGAAGACCGACTGGGTCAGGCGTCGGACGCGGGCGAATCGACGGTCGCGCTGCTGGGGGGTGCGAGGGTGTGGGCGCATCGTGCTCCTTCGCCGTCCATTCTCCCCGGGCGGCCTAAGGAGCAGGCACAGCGTGGGTAAGAACTTCGACAGATTTCACGGATGCGCGGCGTCGTCGCCGTTCGTGGGAAGGGTCAACGTGAACCGAGCGCCGCCGAGGTCGTCGTCCCCGTCGATAGCGACGGTGCCGCCGAGCTCGTTGACGACCTGGTCGACGATCGAGAGCCCCAGGCCGGACCCGGGCAGGGAACGCGCGGACGCCGAACGCCAGAATCGGTCGAACACGAAGGGTCGGTCCTCGAGGGCGATGCCCGGACCGCTGTCAGAGACGCTGACGACCCCGTGGGCCGTCGTGACGCGCACTCGACCTCCGGGGGGCGTGAACTTCACGGCGTTGGTCAAGAGGTTCGAGATGGCCCGCGCGAGGCGGTCGTGGCGTCCGAGGACCATCGACGGCTCGACGACCGCCTCGATCGTGATGTCCTTGACGCGCGCGTGGGTCCGCGCGGTGTCCACGCACTCGTCCACGCACTCGTCCAGGCTGAGCGCCACCACGGGACCCTCGCTGCGCTCGCCGCGGGCGAGCTCGCCGAGGTCGGTCACCAGCGCCGCGAGCTCGTCGACCTGTGCGACCACGTCCTCGGAGATCTGGTGGAGGTCCTGTTCGCTCAGACCCTGGGCGCGCGAGAGGACCTGGGCGTTCGTGCGCAGCGACGTCAGTGGCGTGCGCAGCTCGTGGCTCGCGTCGAGCACGAGCTGGCGTTGGAGGGTCTGGCTGTTCTGGACCGAGCTCATCAGGCGGTTGAACACGCGCCGCAGTCGTCCCAGTTCGTCCGCGCCGCCCTCGGCGATGCGGTGGCTCATGTCGGACGTCTCGGCGACCTCCTCGATCTCGTCGGTCACCTCCTCTAAGGGATGCAGGGCGGTGCGCGCGATGAAGATGCCGAGCCCCAGCGCCAGGATGAGGCCGGCGAGCGCGATCAGCAGCAGCGTCCGGACCAGGCTGTGCAGTTCGTTGATCTGGCCGTCGATGTTGACGATGAAGAGCTCGGCCGACGTCGTCTTGATGAGGCACACGCCCTCGGACTGGCACCCGACCAGCGAGTCCGCGGCCTGGGGGACGATGAGCTCGCGATACGACTGGCCGGCGAAGGACACGGTGCGCAGGATCTTGCCACCCTTGTCGTGGGCCGCCGAGAGGATCGTGGCGTCGATGGGGACGTTCGTCGTCGGCACGGTCTGGCCGTTGGACAGGACGAGCTCGAAGAAGGACCCGGTGTTGGGCTCCTGGCCACCGACGTGGATGTTCGCGTTGGACTGGGACGCCGCGTAGAGCGACTCGTCGACCGAGTGCAACAGCGCGTGGCGCGTGGCGAAGAACGACGCCAGGCAGGCCACCACCACGGCCACCGCGGCGACGCCGACGGTGGCGGCGATGACCCGCGACCGGAAGGTCACGTCGTGCGCAGGGCGTACCCGACGCCGCGCACCGTTTGGATCAGCCGGGACTCGTTGGCTTCCTCGAGCTTGCGCCGTAGGTACCCGATGTAGACGGCGAGGGAGTTGGTCCCCGAGTCGAACGTGTAGCCCCACACCAGGTCGAGGATCTGGTCGCGCGTCAGCACCTGGCGGGGGTGGCGCAGGAACAGCTCGAGCAGGTCGAATTCGATCTTGGTCAGTTCGATCGGGCGCTCGCCGCGGTGGACCTCGCGCGTCGCCGGGTTCATCGACAGGTCCTCGAAGCGCAGGACCGCGTCATCGCCCTCGGCGAAGCTGTGTCGGCGCAGCAGCGCCCGTAGGCGCGCCAGGAGCTCGGACAGGTCGAACGGCTTGACCAGGTAGTCGTCCGCGCCGACGTCGAGACCCTCCACCCGGTCGTTCACGGCGTCACGGGCCGTGAGCATGAGGATGGGCGTCGTGTCGCCCGCGCGCCGGATCCGCCGACAGACCTCGAGGCCGTCTATGTCGGGCAGCTGCAGGTCGAGCACGATCGCGTCGGGCGCGCGCAGCTGGACCGCCTTGAGCGCACTCAGACCGTCCTCGAAGAGGTCGACCTCGTAGTTCTCCATGCGAAGCGCGCGCCCGAGGGCGGACCTGATGGCTCCGTCGTCGTCGACAATCGCGACGTAGGAGGGCGAAACGGTGAACGTCACGACTCGGCTTTCTGTGAAGGTGAGGCTCTAGTGTGTCTCTTTGGCATTAACCATCCTCAGACATTCTGTAAGAATCTCGGAAGATTGTCGAATGCCGCCTTGGCGGGTAGTTCAACTGGCAGAACAGCGGACTTTGGATCCGAAGGTTGGAGGTTCGAGCCCTCCCCCGCCAGCCCGGGTCGCACTGGTCGCTATCGCCCCCGCTGGTATCGGCGCAGTGCGATGAGCGTCCACACGGCCTCGACCGCGCCGAAGGGCCAGGCGCCCGACGCGAATCCGTACGCGCTCGAGAGCGCGCACCCCAGCGCGAAGGCCGCGACGAAGCCGCGGTGACGCCGTTCGAGCGCGTACATGGACATCATGAAGGTCAGCGCGACGACGCCGAAGAGGGTCAGGCTCACGGAGTCACGAGCGAGAGGATCCGCGCGAGCTCCAGCGGGGCGTCGCCCTGGACCGAGTGGCCGGCGCCGGGGACTTCGACCACCGTGGCCCCGGGCTGGCGGGCCAGGAGCTCGGCGACGTCCTCGTCGTCGACGACCGAGGTCTCCCCGAGGGCGCGCACGAGCGTCACCGGGACGCTCAGCTCACCGAGCCGGGCCCACAGGTCGCCCACGTCGGGTGCCTCCAACGTCGCCGCCGGGTGCTGCTGGTGGCGCCAGACCCACGAGCCGTCCTCGCGTTGGAGGGCGTTGTGCAAGATTCCGCGGCGCAGCGACGACACCGAGCGCGTCGGGTGGTGCTCGAGCGTGCGGGCGAGCAGCGCGTCGAAGTCGTCGAAGCTGGCCGGCCCGTTCACGAAGTCGAGCACGTGGCGCGCCTTGGTCGCCGTGACCCCTGGCGTGATGTCGATCAGTACCAGCGCCGAGACGAGGTCGCGACGCTGGTGCGCGACGACGAGCGCGACCAGGCCGCCGAGGGACATCCCCACGAGCGGGCGCGGGCCGGGCAGCAGCTGCTCTAGCGCCCGTGCCACGTCCCTCGCGTGACCCGCCACCGCCGACGAGCCGAAGGGACTCGCGTCCGAGTGCCCGTGGCCCGGCAGGTCGAGGGCGATGAGCGGACGCTGCAGCGCCAGCGCGACCGTGTCGTACGTGTGCGCGTTCTGGGCCCCGCCGTGGATCAGCGCGAGCTCGGGCGCCGCGTCCCCCCAGGCCAGGCCGCTCAGCTGGCGCAGCCCGTCCACCGCCACGAAGAACCGACGCACGGGCGGGACGGGCACGTCGAGGCCCCACTCGGAGAGGTTCTCGCCGAAGAGCGAGAACTCGTCGTAGGGGATGGCGCCCACGCCCGGCATCGTAGAAGACGGCTGCTATCAATGATGACGTGAGCCGTCCCACCTGCGTCGTCGTCCTGGCCGCGGGGGAGGGGACGCGGATGCGATCGTCGAGGCCCAAGCCGCTGCACCAGCTCTGCGGGCGGCCCATGGTGCTCTACGTGATGGACGCGGCGGCCGACGAGGACGTGCGCGCACTGGTCGTCGTGGTGGGACACGGGGCGACCTGGGTGGAAAAGTCGGTACGCGAGAGCGCCGACCCCGGCGTGTCGCTGACCTTCGTCGAGCAGGCCGAGCAGCTGGGCACCGGCCACGCGGTCAGCGTGGCGCTGCCCGCCGTGTCCGACGTCATCGGGGGCACCGACGGCGACGTCCTCATCCTGCCCGGCGACACGCCGCTGCTGCGCGCGGGCACCGTGCGCGCACTTCTCGCACGCCACCGTGAGGGTCAGGCGGCGCTGACCGTTCTTTCGGCCGACGTCGACGACCCGACCGGCTACGGGAGGGTCGTGCGAGCCAAGGACGGCACGGTGGCGCGCATCGTCGAGGAGCGCGACGCGAGTGACGCCGAGCGCGAGATCCGCGAGGTCAACACGGCGATCATGGTGGTTCGCCACAGCGTGCTCGGCCCCGCGCTGCGCCGGGTCGGGCGCCACAACGCCCAGAACGAGTACTACCTCACCGACCTGGTGGCCGAGCTGCACGACGCGGGTCACGTCACCGACGCGATGCTCATCGGCGACCCCGCCGACGCCGCGGGGGTCAACGACCGTGCCCAGCTCGCCGCGGCGGAGGCCGTTCTGCGCCAGCGCATCAATGACCGCTGGATGCAGCGCGGCGTGACGATGTGGGACCCCGCGCGCACCTACGTCGACGCCGACGTCGTGCTCGCCGCCGAGGTCAGCCTGCTGCCGGGCACGGTGCTCAAGGGGCGCTGCTCGGTCGAACGCGGAGCCCAGATCGGGCCGAACGCCGTCCTCGTCGACTCGAGCGTCGGCGAGGGGGCGGTGGTCGGCGTCGTCGACGCCACCCGCGCGCGGATCGGCGCTGACGCTCGTGTCGGGTCCTTCGTGGTCCTCGCGCCCGGAGCCGTGGTGGACCCGGGGGCGGACATCGCCCCGTTCACGCACCTCACCCCCTAGCCGGCACCGGCCACCTTGTACGCTGGCGCCGTGGAGTCACTCGCCAAGCGCCGGCTCGTCATCGTGACGGGCCGCTGCCACCCCGAGTTGGCCAAGGACATCGCCAACCAGCTCGGCGTGAGCCTCACCGAGGCCAACGTGCGCGAATTCGCCAACGGCGAGATCCATTGCCGTTTCGACGAATCCATCCGTGGCGCCTACGTCTTCATCATCCAGACCCACTCATCCCCGGTCAACGACGCGGTGATGGAGCAGCTCATCATGATCGACGCCGCCAAGCGCGCGTCGGCCAAGTCCATCACCGCGGTCATCCCCAACTACGGCTACGCGCGCCAGGACCGCAAGTCCGCCGGGCGCGAGCCCATCACCGCCAAGCTGATCGCCGACATGCTCCAGACCGCGGGCGCCAACCGCGTGCTGTCGGTCGACTTCCACTCCGGCCAGATCCAGGGCTTCTTCGACATCCCGGTCGACCACCTCGTCGCCGCGCCGGTGCTCGAGGACTACCTCAAGGCGCACACCAACCCGCACGAGCTGGTCGTCGTCGCGCCCGACGCCGGGCGGGTCAAGGTCGCCGAGCGCTACGCCCAGCACCTGGGTTGCGACCTCGCGCTGATCCACAAGACGCGCCCGCCACGCTCGAGCAGCATCGCCGAGGCGCGCCACATCGTCGGCGACGTCGACGGTCGCCACTGCGTGCTCATCGACGACATGATCGACACGGCGGGAACGATCGTGGCGGCGTGCGACCTGCTCAAGGCGCACGGCGCCGAGGACATCTGGGTCATGGCGACCCACGCGGTCTTCTCGCCCCCGGCGGTGGACCGCCTCTTCAACGCCCCGATCTCGCGGGTCATCGTCACCGACACCTTGCCCCTGAGCCCGCACCAGAAGTTCGAGAAGCTCGAGGTGCTCTCGATCGCCAACATCGTGGCCAACGCCATCTCGGCGATCTTCGAGGACGCCTCGGTCTCGTCCATCTTCTCCGGCGAGAACCTGCTCTAGGCCGCCCCCGGCGGCGAAGGGCTAGACTGGACCTCCTGTGCACGGCCTCGCGCCGTCCGCCATCCGAGGAGTCGTCATGTCCCAGGCCACGTTGCAAGCCTCCACGCAGAGGGAGCGCGGGTCGCGCCACGCGCGTCGTCTGCGCCTCGCCGGATCGATCCCGGCCGTCGTCTACGGCGAAGGGGTCGCGCCGCTGGCGATCTCGGTCAACGCCAAGGAATTCCGCGCCGCCGTGTCGGGCGAACAGGGCCTCAACTCCCTGATCGACCTGGACGCCGACGGCCAGAAGTACCTGGTGATGGCGCGCGAGATCCAGCGTCACCCCGTGCGCGGCAGTGTGGCGCACATCGACTTCCAGGTGATCGACCCCAACAAGCCCGTCGTCGCCGAGGTGCCGTTGCACCTGGTCGGTGACGCCGTTGAGGTGCGCCACGCCGACTGGGAGGTCGACCAGCAGATGTTCAGCCTGGAGATCAAGGCCCGCCCGGACCAGATCCCCACGCACTTCGACGTGGAGATCACCGACCTCGCCGTCGGCGCGTCGATCCGGGTCTCGGACCTGGCGCTGCCCGAGGGCGTTGTCGCCGCGGTGGACCCGTCGGCGACGGTCGTGACCACGCACCCCGGTCGCACGACCAAGACCGCGGCGCCGGCCGAAGCGCAGAGCTAGTCCGCCGTGGCGCTTCGGCGCTCGCGGGAAGAGCCGCGCCGGGGACGCGCCAGCGCGTTCGTATTCGTCGGTCTGGCGAACCCGGGGACGGAGTACGAGGGGTCGCGTCACAACGTCGGGGGCGACGCGGTGCGCCTCGTCGCCCGGCGTCGCGGCGCCACCCTCTCGCACGAGCGGCGCCAGCGCTGCGACGCGGCGAGCATCGACAGCGCCCAGGGCCTCGTCACGCTGGCCGTGCCGACCACGTTCATGAACGAGTCGGGGGCCGCCCTGACGTCGCTACTGCGCCGCACGTCGCTGGAGGACCTGACGCGCCTGGTCGTCGTCCACGACGAGCTCGACCTCGAGCCGGGCCGCATCCAGCTCAAGGTCGGCGGGGGACTCGCCGGTCACAACGGGCTGCGCTCCATCGCCAAGTCCCTGCGCACGCAGGATTTCGCACGCCTTCGCATCGGCATCGGCAAGCCCCCGACCAAGGAGCAGGGCGCCGACTACGTGCTGCGCCGCGCGACGGGCGCGCGCCGCGAGGAGCGCGACGCGGACGTCGCGCGGGCGGCCGACGCCCTCGAGGCGATCATGGAGCACGGCTTTGAGGAGGCCCAACGCCGGGTGAACCCGCGGTGACGCCGCCGGCCGGCCTGCGTCGGGTCCTGGACCTCGTCGCGCCGTCGGTGCGCGAGGCGTTCGCCGCCGGCGGCGTCACGCCGAGCGCCTACGCGACGCCGCTCATCGTGGCGGCCCAGGCCCTCGACGCCGAGTGCTCGGTCGTGGTCGTGGCCACCTCCACCGAGGCCGACGCGATGGCCGACGCGCTGCGGGCGCTGCTCGGCCCGAGTGATGAGGTCGCCCTCTTCCCGGGGTGGGACACCCATCCCCTCGAGCGGGTCAGCCCCGACACCGCGGTGATGGCCCGCCGGGCGCTGCTGGCCTGGCGCCTGGAGGCGGGCGAGCGCCCGAAGGTGATCGTGGCGTCGGCGCGCGCGCTCAGCCAGGTCCTCGCGTCCGAGGCACCGCGCGCGCCGCGCGAGGTGCGGCCCGGGGCGGCGCTCGAGCGGGACGAGTTCGTCGCGGACCTCGCGGCGATGGGATATCGGCGCGAGAGCCTGGTCGAGCACCGCGCGGAGTTCGCGGTGCGCGGCGGGATCGTCGACGTCTGGCCGGCCCAGGACGAGCTGCCCGTGCGACTTGACCTCTTTGGCGATGAGGTCGAGCGGCTGACGACCTTCGACATCGCCAACCAGCGCTCCCTGGGCGACCTCGACGGGGCCCTCGTGGCGCCGGCGCGCGAGTGGATGCCCGACGATCGAACGCGCCAGCGCGCCGCCGTCCTGGCCGAGGCCGCCCCCTGGGGCCGCACGGTGTTCGACCGCATCGCCGACGGCCACCTCTTTGACGGCATGGAGGGCTGGATGTCGCTCTTCGTGTCCCGCCCGCGCACCCTGCTCGACCTGGTGGGCGACGCCCGGCGCGTCGTCGTCGAGCCCGAGCGCGTCGCGCGCCGGCTGGGCGAACTCTTGGACGAGGAGCGCGAGCTGGCCGACACCGTGGCCGCGACGTGGCAGGCGACGTCGGAGATCCCGCTGCTGCACGTGCCCTACGAGCGCGCGGTGGGCGAGCGCGTCGACGCGTCGATCAGCGCCCCCTCGGGCGGCGGGCCCGGTGACGCGTCGATCAGCTCGCCGCCCCTCGTCCAGGGCGACCCCGCCCGCCTGGCCGCCCACGTGCGCCAGTGGCCCTCGGGACGCCGGGGCGTGGTGCTGACCACCAACCCCGGCGGCCTCGAGCGCATGGCCGACCAGCTGCGCGCCGAGGGCCTCGAGGTCACGACGAACCCCGACGCGGTCCTCGACGTGCGCATCAGCGTGCTGGAGAGCTCACTGCCCGCGGGCTTCAGCCTCGATTCGCCGTCCGTTGTCGTCTGGAGCGAGAGCGACCTCACGGGACGCCGGGTCGTGCACCGCGTCGCGCGCACCCGGTCGCGCACCGTCGACGGGTTCTTCGACGACCTGGCCGTCGGCAGCTACGTCGTGCACCGCCAGCACGGCGTCGCCCGGTTCTCGGGCACCACGACCCGCGCCATCAACGGGACGGTGCGCGACTACCTGATCCTCGAGTTCCGCGACGGTCGCAGCTACTGGCCCACCGAGCAGATCGACGCGCTGACGCCGTACACGGGGGGCGACTCGCCCTCCTTGTCACGCATGGGCGGAGCCGAGTGGCAGCGCACCCGCGCCAAGGCTCGCGCGGCGGCGTTCCTGGTCGCCCAGGAACTCGTCGACCTGTACCGCCTTCGCTCGGTGGCCCCGGGACACGCGTTCTCCCCCGACACGGCGTGGCAGCACGAGATGGAAGAGCTCTTCCCCTACACGCTCACCGCGGACCAGGCCCAGGCGATCGACGACGTGAAGGCCGACATGGAGCGCCCGCGCCCGATGGACCGCCTGGTGTGCGCCGACGTCGGATTCGGCAAGACCGAGATCGCGGTGCGCGCGATCTTCAAGGCGGTCCAGGACAACAAGCAGGCGGCCCTGCTGGTGCCCACCACGCTGCTCGCCAGTCAGCACTTCGCGACGCTGAGCGAGCGGTTCGCGGGCTTTCCCGTGCGTGTCGCACTACTCAGCCGGTTCGTCGACGACGCCGAGTCGCACGCCACGATCGCGGCGCTGCGCGAGGGCAGCGTCGACGTCGTCGTGGGCACCCACCGCCTGCTCGCCGACGGCGTCAGCTTCAAGGACCTCGGGCTTCTCGTGGTCGACGAGGAGCAGCGCTTCGGGGTCAGCCACAAGGAGTCGATCAAGGCGCGCTCGGTCGGGGTGGACGTGCTGACCTTGAGCGCGAGCCCGATCCCGCGGACCCTGGAGATGGCCTTCGCTGGGATCCGTGACCTGTCCATGGTCACGACCCCCCCGGCCGACCGGCGACCGATCCTGACCCACGTGGGCGAGTTCAACGAGGCCGCGGTGACCGAGGCGATCCGGCGCGAGATGTTGCGTGAGGGCCAGGTCTTCTACGTGCACAACCGCGTGCACGACATCGACCATGTCGCCCGGCGAGTGGTCCAGCTCGTGCCCGACGCGCGCGTCGCCGTCGCCCACGGCCAGATGGACGAGGGCACGCTCGAGCGCGTCATGATCGACTTCTGGGAGCGCGCATACGACGTGCTCGTGTGCACGACCATCGTGGAGTCCGGGATCGACCTGCCGTCGGTCAACACGCTGATCGTCGACCACGCCGAGCGCCTCGGCCTGGGCCAGATGCACCAGTTGCGCGGCCGGGTCGGGCGCGGCGGTCAGCGCGCCTACGCGTACCTGTTCCACCCGGCCGACCAGGTGCTGTCCGAGACGGCCTACGAGCGTCTTCGCACGATCGGCGACAACACCGCGCTGGGCAGCGGGTTCAAGATCGCGATGCGCGACCTGGAGATCCGCGGGGCCGGCAACCTGCTGGGCCACGACCAGTCCGGCCCGGTGGCCGCGGTGGGCTACGACCTCTACGTCCAACTGGTGGCCGAGGCGGTGGCCGACGCCAAGGGGATCGTCCCCGCGCCCGTCGCCAGCGTCACGCTGGACGTGCCGGGCGAGGCGCATCTGCCCAAGGACTACGTCGAAGCCGACGACGCACGCCTCGAGGCCTATCGCCGCCTCGCGTCGGCCACGACACTGGCCGAGCTCGACGACCTGCGCGATGAGTGGCTCGACCGCTACGGACCCCTGCCCGCCGCCGCCGAGGGTCTGCTCGAGCTCGCCGCGCTGCGACTCGACTGCGTCGCGGCTGGCGTAGCGACGGTCGTCGTGATGCCGGCGCGCGCCGGGGTCCGGTCCACGCCGATGGTCCGCGTGTCGCCGCTTTCGCTCACGCTCTCCCAGCAGGTGCGGCTGCGCCGGCGTCACGGGTCGCGCGCCTACGACGAGGATCAGCTCGAGCTGCGCGTCGAGCTGGGCCGCGGCGGCGCGTCGCCCCGGGCGCTGCGCGACCTGCTGGCCGAGACCCTCGCGGCGACCGGGGAGACCGAGGCGCCTCGGTAGCATGACGGGGTGCGCCGCCTGATCGCCCTGTTCGTCGTAGCCGTCGTCGGCGCCGGGTTGTTCGGCTGGAGCGAGGCGTCGTCGGGGCTGCGCGTCAACGGCGACGAGATCGGCGCGGGGACGATGCGCGCCGAACTGTCCGCGATCTCGGCGAGCCCGGGCCTCCAGTGCTTCCTCACCGCGCTCGGCGGCGCGTCCTTCACCCCGGGCTCCGGCGGTGACACGATGGCGACCTCGGGCGCGGCGGCGTGGTCGAACCTGCGCGTGGAGGGTCTCGCCATCGAGCAGTACGTCAAGAAGCACTTCCACTTCCACGCGACGCCCTACCAGCTCTCGCAGGCCACGTCGTCGCTGGAAGGCGAGCTCACCCAGGCCGCCACGGCCCGCCAGTACACGTGTCAGGGCACGTCGGCGGAGGCGCTCGCCTCCATGCCCGCCGAGATGCGCACCGCCCAGGTGGCCGCGCAGGCCGCATCCTTGTACCTCGTGAGCAAGCTGAACTCGACGATCCCGCTGACGACGACGTCGCTGACGACCTATTACTCCTCGCACCTGTCGTCCTACGACAAACTGTGCGTGAGCGTCGCGGTCGTCCTGCCGAGCCAGGAGTCGGCCTTCATCGCGGACCAGAAGGCCGGCGCGAGCCTGCTCGCACTCGTCGACAAGTACTCCCAGGATCCGACGTCCAAGGCCTCGGGCGGGGCGCTCGGGTGCTACGCGCCGGGACAGAGCGTCTACGCCGCGGTGCGCCAGGACGTGGGCACCGCGGCGCTCGGCGAGTTCTCGGATTCGCCGACGGTTATCTCGAACAACGGGACCAACTACTTCCTCTTCGTGGCGGCGACCCAGCGCACCGTGACGCCCTTCGCCACGGCGTCCAGCCAGGTCTACTCCGACATCCAGAGTGTGAACGCCGCCGGCGCCAACGTGGTCAAGGACAAGATCCTCTACGACGCCGCGGTCGCGGTGGACCCGGCCTTCGGGCGTTGGGGACTCTCGAGCAGCGGAGCGGGCGTCTTCGCCCCCGCGACCCCCGTGACCACCGACGTCCTGGGCGCGACGGTGCTCGCCGGCACGTCCGGCGCCACCTATAAGTGAGCCGGCCGGTCGTTCGTGTCGTGGGACTCGGGCCCAGCGACGTCGGACTCGTCACCGCGCGAACCCATGAGCTGATCGGCTCCGCGAGCGTCGTGCGGCTGCGCACGCGCGTTCATCCGGCGGCCCTGGGCTGGCTCGACGGGATCGAGAGCTACGACGCGTGGTATGAGTCGGCGGAGTCCTTCGACGAGCTCTACGACGCGGTCGTCGAGGACCTCGCGGGTCTCGCCGCGACCTCGCCCTCCGGCGAGGTCCTCTACGTCGTGCCGGGGTCACCCCTGGTGGCCGAGTCCACCGTGGAGCGTCTGCGCGCCCGTGACGACGTCGAGACGCGCTGCGAACCCGCGGTCTCGGTTATCGACCTGGCGTGCGCGGCCGTGGGCCGTGACCCGATGGCCTCGGGCCTGCGCGTCCTCGACGCGCTCTCGGGCGACGGTCCGCTGCGGGGCCCCGGACCCCTGCTCGTGCTCCAGGCGTACTCGCCCGAAGTACTGGCCGGCGTCGCGTCGCGCCTTCCGCAGGACTGCGCGGTCACGGTCCTGCACCACCTGGGACTCGCCGACGAGGTGGTCGCGACCCTCGACGCCCGGCGTCTGTCGACCTTCCACGCGGATCACCTGACGTCGCTGTGGGTCGACGCGCTGCGCGGCCCCGGCGTCGCGACCGACGACCTGGTCGACATCGAGCGCCGGCTGCGCCACGAGTGCCCCTGGGACATGGCCCAGACCCACGGGTCGCTCACGCGGCACCTGCTCGAGGAGGCCTACGAGGCCATCGACGCGCTGGAGGTCTTCGCCGCCCAGGAGGCGGCCGGGGAGCCGAGCGAGGACGCCGTTCGCCACGTCGAGGAGGAGCTCGGCGACCTCCTCTGCCAGGTCGTCCTGCACGCCGAGCTCGGCGACGAGCAGGGATACTTCAACTTCACGTCGGTCGCCGACGCGCTGCGCGTCAAGCTCATCGGGCGCCACCCCCACGTCTTCGGCGACGCCACCGCGCGCGACGCGGCCGAGGTCGTCCGGCGTTGGGAGGACCTCAAGAAGGAGGAGAAGGGGCGTACGAGCCTCACGGACGGGATCGCGTGGCAGCAGCCGTCACTGACCTTGTATTCGAAGCTCGCGCAGCGCTCCGTCGCGCTGGAGTCGGCGCCGACGAGCCGCGGCGACGCCTTGGAGCGCGCCCGACGCGCGCTCGCGGACCTCGAAGGAGACGAGGGCGACCTCGACGCGGGCGCACCGTCGCCGGCGTGGGGCGACGCGCTCACGGCGATCGTCGAGGCCGCCCGGTGGAGCGCCGTCGACCTGGAGGGCGTGCTGCGCGAGCGCGCGTTGCGCCGTCGCGACGAGATCCGCGCCCTCGAGCAAGAAGGTCGTTTCGACCTCGACGAGTAGCGTGGGAATCGAACGAAGGAAGGTCCGATGAGCGCGATTGAGCTAGTGCGGGGCCGCCAGGTCCTCGACTCGCGGGGGAATCCCACCGTCGAAGCCGAGGTCTACCTTGAATCCGGCGCGTCGGGACGCGCGATCGTGCCCTCGGGCGCGTCGACCGGTCAGCACGAGGCCGTCGAGCTGCGCGACGGCGGGACGGACTTCAACGGCAAGGGCGTCATGACCGCCGTCGGCTACGTCAACGGAGAGATCAACGACGCCCTCGAGGGGTACGAGGCGACCGACCAGCGCGACGTCGACCTGGCCATGATCGACCTGGACGCGACGCCCAACAAGAGCCGGCTCGGCGCCAACGCGATCCTCGCGGTCTCGCTCGCCACGGCCAAGGCCGCGGCCCTCGAGACCGGTCTGCCCCTGTACCAGTACCTCGGCGGGGTCAACGCTCACGTGCTGCCGGTGCCGATGATGAACGTCGTGAACGGCGGCGTGCACGCCAAGAACTCGATCGACTTCCAAGAGTTCATGGTCATGCCCATCGGGGCGGTGTCGTTCTCCGAGGCGCTGCGCTGGGGTGTCGAGACGTACCACGCGCTGCGCGAGGTGTTCGCGGCGCGCGACCTGTCCACCGCCGTGGGCGACGAGGGTGGCTTCGCGCCGGACCTGCCGGACAACGAGACCGCGGTCAAGGTCCTCGTCGAGGCGATCGAGCGCACGGGCCGCGAGCCCGGCCGCGACGTCGCCATCGCCCTCGACCCGGCGGCGAGCGAGTTCTACCGCGACGGCGCGTATCACCTCAGTGGCGAGGGTCGCGTGCTGTCCTCCGCCGAGTTGATCGACTATTGGGCCGACCTCGTCGCGCGCTACCCGATCGTGTCGCTCGAAGACGGCATGGCCGAAGAGGACTGGGACGGGTGGGCGAAGCTGACGTCACGACTCGGCGCGCGGCTCCAGCTCGTGGGCGACGACAACTTCGTCACCAACGTCGAGCTGCTCCAGCGCGGCATTGACGAGGGGGTGGCCAACGCGATTCTGATCAAGCTCAATCAGATCGGCACGCTCACCGAGACGCTCGAGACCGTCGCGCTGGCCCGCCAGAGCTCCTACGGCACCGTGATCTCGCACCGTTCGGGCGAGACCGAGGACACGACGATCGCCGACCTCGCGGTCGCGACGAACGCCGCACAGATAAAGACCGGCGCCCCGGCGCGTTCGGACCGCGTCGCGAAGTACAATCAACTGCTAAGGCTCGAGGAACTCCTCGGGGATCAGGCACGCTTTCTCGGTGCATCGTCTTTGTCGGGGGCGACCAGTGGTGGCAACTCATAGCAACACGACGAAGGACCACAACCGGTGGATGTTCCCGCTCGCCCTGGTGACTTCGATCGTCATGCTGGCCGCGTGGTTCCCGCTGTCGACCCTGTGGCACCAGCAGAACCAGATCGACACGACCGCCAACCAGATCGCCCTGATCCGCCAGCAGCAACGGGCGCTGACGCGCCAGGCCAAGTCGATCTCGACCAGGACCGCCGCGATGCTCCTGGCCCGCGAGCAGTATCAGCTGGTCGAGCCCGGCCAGAGCCTCATCGAGGTCCTTCCCGGAAGCCACGGGGGCTCGACCTCCGCGGGCGGCGACCCGGGCAACCAGCCGCTCGTCGCCCCCTCGTCGGTGTCGACGCTGGTGGCCCCGACGCACGTCGCGTCCTCGCACCACTCGCTCAGCGGCTTCGTGACCCGACTGGTGCACACACTCGAGTTCTGGCGTTGACCTTCCGCGACGCGTCGCCCGGCGACGCGGCCGCCGTCGAGGGTCTGCTCGGTCGCCCGCTGGGTGGCCGCTTCGCGGTCGTCGTGCGTCGAGAGGACGGGCGCCCCGTGGTCATCGAGAACGAGCCGCACCTGCGCGACGGCACGCCGATGCCCACGCTGTTCTGGCTGGTCGACCCGGAACTGCGTGACGCCGTGAGCCGCCTCGAGGGCGCCGGCGGCGTGCACCGCTTCGAGCGCCTGGTCGACGCGAGCGAGCTGGATCTCACCCACGAGCGCCACGCCCGTCGTCGGCTGGCGGCCACCGTGCGCCGGGACCTGGTGGCGCCGACCGGCGGGGTCGGCGGGACCCGCCGGGGCGTCAAGTGTCTCCACGCGCACCTCGCTAACTACCTCGCGGGCGACGAGGACCCCGTCGGCGCGCTCGTCGCCGACGCCGTGGAGGTTCCCGCCCTCGTGATCGTCGACGTCCGTGGCTGACGTCGTCGCCGCGCTCGACTGCGGCTCGAACTCGACGCGTCTGCTCACGCTCGAGCGCGGCGGCGAGGTCCTGCACCGCGAGACGCGCATCACGCGACTGTCCCAGGGAGTGGACGCGTCACGGCTCCTCTTGGCCGAAGCCATGGAGCGCAGCTACGTGGCGCTGGACGAGTACCGCGGCCTCATGGACGCCGACGGCGTCGGCGCGGGACTGCTGGTGGCGACGTCGGCGGTGCGCGACGCGACCAACGGCGACGAGTTCTTGGCTGGTTCGGCGCGGCACGCGCGGGTCGAGGCCCGACTGCTGAGCGGCGAGCAGGAGGCGTGGTTCTCCTACTCCGGGGCGATGGCCGACCTGGGCGAGGGCGACGGCGTCGCCGTCGTTCTCGACATCGGGGGAGGGTCCACCGAGATCGCGGCCCTCGTCGACGGCGCCCTGACCAGCTACTCGATGCAGCTGGGCTGCGTTCGCGTGGCCGAGCGTGCCCTCGGGCGGGGGGTCGTGAGTCCCGAGGGCGCCGCGGCGGCCCATGCGATGATCGCCGAGCAGCTCGACGCGGCCTTCGCCGCCCGCCCCGCCCTCGCGGGACTCGCGGGCCGCGCCCGCCTCGTGGGGCTCGCGGGAACGGTGGCCACGCTGGCGCAGCTCGACGCGGCGGCGCCGGTGTACGACCGCGAGGTCGTGCACCACCGGGTCATCACCCGCGCGACCGTTCAACACTGGCGTGACCGCCTCGGCGCCGAGACCCCCGAGGAGCGCCTCGAGAACCCGGGGATGGTGGTGGGCCGCGAGGACGTCCTCACCGCGGGGCTCTACGTGCTCGACGCGGTCATGGACCGCCTCGGGGTGGACGAGCTCGTGACCTCGGAGAACGACATCCTGGACGGCGTCGCGGCGTCGCTGTGACGGGTGTGCGCTGGCGCGCGGCACCTGACACGATGGGTGAGTGACGTTGGGGCCATCGTGAGCACGCGCGGGACGATCTACTCGCCGATCTCGCTGCACGGTCGTCGCGTCGTGCTGCGCACGCTCACCGACCACGACTACGAGGGCTGGTTCGAGGTGCGACGGCGCTGCCACGACTGGCTCCTCAAGTGGGAGCCGCGCTCGGCCCACTCGAGCCACCTGGCCGAGGACCAGCGCAGCTTCTCGACGCGCTGCGCCCTGCGCGAGCGCGAGCGCCAGCTGGGGACCGGTTTCGGGTTCGGCATCTTCTTCCAGGGCCGCTTCGTCGGCGAGATCACCCTGTCGTCGGTCCAGCGCGGCCCGCTGCAGTCGGCCTACATCGGCTACTGGATCGACGAGGCCGTGGCCGGCCAGGGGCTCATGCCCGAGGCCGTGGTCACGATGCTCCAGTACGCCTTCGACACCCTGCGTCTGCACCGCGTGGAGATCAACATCATCCCGCGCAACGTCGCGTCGCGGCGCGTGGTGGAGAAGCTGGGCCTGCGCTGCGAGGGCGTCGCCGAGCGCTACCTGGAGATCGACGGCGCCTGGGAGGACCACGCGCGCTACGCGGTCACCGCCGAGGAGTGGGCCGACCGCGCGCCGGAGCTGGTCGCGACCTGGCTGCTACCCCGCAGCGACTAGACGGCCTCGAAGCTGCGCCCGCGAAGCTCGTCGATCCTCGCGGTGCGCAGGCGCCCGCCGAGCGCCTGGGCGACGCCCGCCCCGCCGGGCGCGCCGTCGCGGCCCAGCACCAGAACCGCGTCGTCGGTGCCGCGCGCTAGCGCCAGTCCGACCAGGCGCGCCTGGCGGGCCAGCTCCGACACGCGGTCGAGCTCGACGTCGGGGGTGAGCTCGACGACGGGGTTCTCGTAGGGCGTGCGCGCGAACGACCGCAGGTCCTTGAACATCTGGATCGAGTCGCGTCCCAGGTGGACCGAGGACCCGGCGATGTCGTCCCACGTCACCTCGATCGGGTGCACGACGAGCCCCAGGCGACTCGCCAGGAAGAGCATCTCGGCGTCGTAGACGAACCGGTCGTAGAAGCCGTAGAGGCCCAGCACCCGCGCCGGCCCTAGGCGGTACCCCTTCGCGCCGCACTGGGTGTCACGCAGCGCTGTGCCGGTGTAGTGGCGCACGAGCCGGTTGAAGGTCCGCGCCGCCGCGGTGCGCACGAGCGAGTTGTACCCGGAGTGGTCGTTGTTGACCCGCGAGCCGGCCGCGATGTCGCAGTCGTCCAATGCGGCGACGAGGGCCGGGAAGTGGCGAGGGCGGATCGACAGGTCGGCGTCGGTCGCCAGGACCCGCGCGCCGGCGGCGACCGAGATCCCGAGGCGCACGGCGGCGCCCTTTCCGCGGTTGACCGGCTGTTGGACGACCCGCCAGTGCGGTAGGTGGCCGTAGACCCGTCCGGCGACCGCCATCGTGTCGTCGCGGGACCCGTCGTCGACGATCACGACCTCGGTGCGCTCGGGACCCATCGTGTCGAGCGTGTCGGACAGGCGGGCGTAGCCGGCCGCGAGGCGCGCGGACTCGTTATAGGCGGGGATGACAATGGTGGTCTCGACGCTCACGGTCGGGCTGCTCCATAAAGTCCGAACGTAAAGATGGGAGAGAAGCTCACCACCGTCCCCGAGTGGGCCGCGGAGATGATGGTCGAGGTGCCCCACGGGCCGCTACCCGCGTACATCACGACGTGGTCGACCTGATGGTCGCCGTCAAGGTTGTAGTAGTAGAGCAGGTCGCCGGGCTGCAACGCGCTGAGCGACACGTGATGCAGCACCGGCCATTGAGCCTCGGTCGTGCGAGGGATCGAAAAGCCCGCTTGGGCCCACGCCCACTGCACCAGACCGGAGCAATCGAACCCGTGACCCGGTGATTCGCCGCCCCAGACGTAGGGGACCCCACGCTGGCTCTCGGCGGCGTGAAGGGCGGTCTCGCCCTGGGCGGTTCCGGCCACCTCCCTGATCAGGGGCGGGGTCGCGGCCTGGATCGCCTCTAGGACCTTGTTGGCCGCGGCCTGACCGCCGACCTCCGTCGCCGCGGCGACGGCCTGCTCCTCGCCGGCGATGTTGTGGGCCCGGGCCGCCGCGACGCCCACGGTGATCTCATAGGAGATGATCTCCTCGGCGAGCTTTCGGGTCACGGCCGCGAGCGTGGCACGGGTGACCGACTCGTTATGGGCGTTCTGGTAGAGGAGGTCCTGGATCTTCGACTCCTGGTGCTGGGCCTTGACCTTCTGGGAGTTGACCTGGGCAATGGTCATGTCCAGGGAGTGCTTCTGGGACTCGTACTCGTCACGCAGCCGCGTCAGGTCGCCGATGACCTCGTCCTCGTAGACCTTGCGCGACCCGCTGGCCTTGACGTTCTGGTTGAAGAGGTTCAGGATCTGGTTCTCGTCCACCCCCAGGACGTAGGCGCGCACGACGTCGACCGCGAGCTTGGCGGCGGTCACCGAGATGGCGCCGCGCTTCTGGAGCTCGCGGGCGTCGAGCGAGGTGATCTTGGCGTTGATCTGGCCGAGCTTCACCTTGGCGGCGTCGTACTCGTTGGCCGTGATCTCGCTGGTTTTCTCCTGCTGGGACAGGGTCGCCGACAGTCGGGCGATCTCCTCGCGGGTGCTCTGGATCGAGGTCGACCCCGCGACGGTGGGGGTGACGGTCGTGACGCTCAGCGCCACGAGCACAGCGAGGGAGGCAAAACGGCTCGTGCCCCGACGACGCACGCGAGTCATTGTTCAAGCGTACCCAGGGGTCCTTGCGATTCTGCGTCGTTTAGCGAGTGTTTACCATGCGTTACCGTTACGACGAAGCTCGGCGCGCGGGGGCGTAGCCCAATTGGCAGAGGCAGGGCGCTTAAACCGCCTCCAGTGAGGGTTCGAGTCCCTCCGCCCCCACGAAAAAGGGTCCGCCACAAATCTTTAGTAGCGTGGCCCGCGTGGCTAAGAGCACTACGGGCAAGTGGGTCAGTCGCGTCGGCGCGTCCGGCGGCGGCAAGGCGTATAGGAAGTCACGGCCCTCGAACTATTACGGCGCCCTGGCCGTCATCGTCATCCTCGGCATCGCCGCGACGGTGCTGGCTCGCTACGACTACGTGCACCCGCACCACAGCAAGGGGACCCCGCCCGCGATCGGGACCACCTGGTACGCGGCGCTGCGCATCGAGGCGTGCGGCGAGGCGCTGGGCAACCTGACGCCCGACCCGTCCTACGGCGGCGGCTTCACCGTCCAGGACCACAACGTGATCAGAGTCAGCCCGATCTCGGCGGCCGACTCGGGGGCCAACGCCACCGTCTCGCAGTTCGCGGACGAGTTCCCGGGCCTGATCATCTCCACGAGCGAGCTGGCGGTGCCCACCGCAACCGGCGTGGCCGACGCCAAGACGACGTACCGCAACGGCAACACCTGTGCGACCGGGACCAAGTACGCCGGACAGGTCGGCCAGGTCAGCTACGCGTACTGGACGTCGTTCGGGCAGACCAAGCCGAAGACCACCACGAACCCCGCGACGATCAAGTTCAGCCAGTACCTGCGCCTCACCATGGCTTTCGAGCCGAAGGGCGTCACGCCCCAGCCGCCGTCCAAGGCGACGGTCGACGCGATGGTCGCGGCGGGGACCACCGCCACGACGACGACGTCGCCAGTGACCGCGACGACGGCGCCGACCGCCACCACGACGCCGTCGCCGACGACGACGGCGCCGAAGACCACGACGACCATCGCGACGACCATCGCGACGACGACCACGGCCCCGAAGGGCTGAGCTTGCAGTCGGTCATCCTCGTCGGTGGCGAGGGAACGCGCCTGCGGCCCCTGACGTATCAGACGCCCAAGCAGATGTTGCCCCTGGTCGGGGTGCCGATGATCGAGTGCGTGATGAACGAGCTGTCGGGCCACGGTGTCACCGACGCCGTGCTCGCGCTCGGCTACCTGCCGGACCGATTCACCGAGGCCTATCCCGACAACGTGATCGCCGGGGTCCGGGTCTCCTACGCCGTCGAGAGCGAGCCCCTGGACACGGCGGGCGCCATCCGCTTCGCCGCGACCTCGGCGGGCATCGACGACACGTTCCTGGTCGTCAACGGCGACGTCCTGACCGACCTCGACGTGACGGCGCTGCTGGCGTTTCACCGGGACCGGGGCGCCGAGGCCACGATCGCGCTGCACCCGGTCGAGGACCCGTCCCTCTACGGCGTGGTCGAGACCGACGGCGACGGGCGCGTGCTCGCGTTCGTGGAGAAGCCGCCGCGCGGTGAGGCGACGACGAACCTCATCAACGCCGGGACCTACATCTTCGAGCCTTCGGTCCTGGAGCGAATCGCCCCGCAGGGACGCGTCAGCGTCGAGCGCCTGACCTTCCCGGCGCTGGCCGCGGCGCGCGTCCTGTACGCGATGGCCGACGACGCCTACTGGCTCGACACCGGTACGCCGGCGACGTACCTGCGCGCCAACGCCGACATCCTCGCCGGGCGTGAAGGGGGGCCGCGTCCCGGGGTCCTCGATGGCTCGTGGCGCCACCCGAGCGCGACGATCGACGTCAGCGCCACCTTGACCTCCAGCGTGGTCGACCGCGACGCCGTCGTCGGCGCCGGTGCCGAGCTGGAGAACGTCGTGCTGATGCCCGGCGCGGTGGTCGAGGAGGGGTCGCGGGTGCGCTGGTCGATCATCGGACCCGGCGCGGTCGTGGGAGCGTTCTCGACCCTGGACGCCACCTGCGTGGTGGGCGCGAAGGAGCGCGTCGCGCCCGGCTCGCTGCTGTCGGGTGACGTCCGCCTCGGCGGGGTCTAGCGGAACAGGTCCTCGGAGGGCCGGCGCACGAGGTCATCTCCCACCGAGCCGTCACCGAAGAAGGACTCGTCCAGCCCGCGGACCAGTGCGAACGGCGTGGCGTTGGCCTTTCCCAGGACGAGGTGCGCCGCCGCGGCGACCTCGTCGGCGACCGCGACCTCGGTGGCCTCGAGCGTGCGCCCGTTCGCGTCCTTCGTGCCCCGCAGGTCCAGTAGCGCGCGTAGTCCCGCCGATCCGATCGCGACGTCGGCGACGCCCTGTCGCCACGCGCGCCCGAACGTGTCGGTGATCACGACAGCGACGTCGACGTCACGGCGGCGGCGGATCTCGGCGCGCAGTCGTCGCGCGGAGCGGTCGGGGTCGACGGGCAACAGGACGGCGGTTCCCGCGTCCGCGTTGGACAGGTCGACGCCCGCGTTGGCGTTCACGAAGCCGTGCGCGGTCTCGGTGATGCGCAAGGTGCCCCGCCGCCGCAGGACGCGTCGGGCCTCGCGCTCGACGAGCTCGACCTTGGCTTCGGGCGTGTCGTCGACCTCTACGACCCGACCCTCGGACTTCGACACCACCTTTGACGTGACCACGACGAGGTCGTGGTGGGTCAGCGTGTGCCCGTCGTGATCGAGTGCCGCGAGCAGCAGCTCGGCGAGGTCGTCGCCCTCGACGACCTCGCCGACGCCGCCCAGCGCGACGACGCGCAGCTCGTTCACGCCACGACCGCCGTGGCCAGACGGCGCGAATTCTCGTCGTTCGTCATGACGCTGGTCGTCACGCGCGCGTCGAGGCCCCTCGCGCGCAGCCCCGGCGCGTCGCCGGCGTCGACCTCATCGATGACGAGCGCGCCGATCAGTCCGTCGTAGTAGTCCGCGACGCCGGAGTTGGAGGCGTCGTAGCCGAGCTCGCGAAGCAGACGCGCCGCCGGGCCCTTGATCGCTTTGCCCCCCACCAGGGGCGAGACGGCGACCACGTCGCGGCGCCGCGCACGCAGCACGTCGGCCACTCCGGGGACCGCCAATATCGGGCCGATGGAGATCAGGGGGTTGGACGGGGCGATCACGATGCGTCGGGCGCCGCGCAGCGCCTCTACGACCCCGGGGGCCGGACGGGCCGCGGCCGCGCCCTCGACGGTCACGGCCTTGACCTCGACGTCGTGACGGCACGCGACGAAGTACTCCTGGAAGCTCATCGGACCCTCGACGGTGTCGAACACCGTCTCGACCGCGTCGTCGGTCACGGGGAGGAGCCGCGTCGCGACGCCGAGTCGCTCGCACAGCTCGCGGGTCACGTCACTCTTGGTCGCTCCCTCCGCGAGCCGCTGGGAACGGTACAGGTGCGTCGCGAGGTCGCGGTCGCCCAGGCGGAACCACGCGGCGCCGCCGAGGCCACCGAGCTCGTCCATGACCCGCCAGGTCTCCCCGGCGAGCCCCCACCCGGCCACCTCGTCGTTGAGCCCGGCCAGGGTGTAGGTGATCGTGTCCAGGTCGGGGCAGATCGTCAGGCCGTGCAGCACGAGGTCGTCGCCGACGTTGACCACCGCCGTGAGGTCGCGCTCGGCGACCACGAGGCGCAGGGCGCGAAGGAGCCGCGCCGCGCCGACTCCGCCGCTCAGTACGGTGAACACCTTCGAGACACTAGGGGGGCGTCGGTAACATCGGTTCTTGTGATCGACGACCTGCTGGATGGTTGGCCGGTCGGATCGTCCGCCGTCGTCGTGCGAGTGCGCTACGGGCTCGATGAGGTCCTCGAGTCGGGCGGCGACCTGGACGAGTCGCGCGAGTGGGCCTCGGTCTCCAAGATGGCGGTCGCCCTGGCCTTCGGCGTCGAGAGCGACTGGGGCCTGCACGAGTTCACCGAGAGCGTCGGGCCGCGCGGCGCGACGATCGCCAACCTGATGAGCCACAGCGCCGGTCTGGGACTCGAGGAGGGTGACCCGGAGTCGCCCGTCGGTACGCGCCGCGTCTACTCCAACTACGGCGTCGACCGGGCCGTCGCGGCCGTCGTGAGCGACGGCGACGCCGCCTCGTGGCTCGACCGGCGGGTCTTCACCCCCCTCGGGATGAACGCGACGCGGCTCGTCGCGCGCCCCGCGTCGGGCGTCGTCGGGCCCACGCGCGACCTGGCCACCCTGGCCGTCGCCTGGTTGCGGCCCGACGGGGTCGGCGTCGCGACTCGCGACCGGATGATCACCCCCTACCTTCCCGCGCTCGCCGGCGTCGTCCCGGGCTTCGGGCGCTTCGACCCGTGCCCGTGGGGACTGGGTCCCGAGCTGGCGGGCGACAAGCACCATTGGATGGGCGACTGGCCCGCGGAGAGCTTCGGCCACTTCGGCCAGAGCGGGGCGCTGTGCCTGCTCAACGCCCGCGAAGGTCTCGGAGTCGTGGCGACGGCGACGCGGCCGTTCGGTTCGTGGGCCGTCGAGCTCTGGCCGACCTGGACGAGCGCGGTGCGTCGGCGCGCGCTCGCTCGGTGAGCGCCGGGGGCCTCCTGCGGGTCGGCTTCGACCTCGACGGCTCGCTGGAGTCGCTGGGCAACTCGATGACCGACCTGGCCGACGCGCTCGTGGCCGGTGGGGACTGCGAACTCGTCCGGTTCCGGACCCTGACGCGCTCCGCGGGCGAAGAACGGCGTCTGGCGGGGCGCGCGCTGTGGGCGCCCCTGTGGCGGCGTAGCCTCGGGCGCCCCGTTGACGTCCTTCTCGGGTCGGTGGACGTCGTGCACGTCGCGGGCCTCGCCACCCCACCGACGCGCTCCACGCCGCTCGTCGTCTCGGTCGACGACCTGCGCCCGCTGCGCGGAGAGACCCGCATCGTCCAGCGCGTCGCCCAGCTGCGCCGCGCCGCGGCTCACGGGGCGATACTCGTGGCGTCGACGCGCACCGCGAGTCACGAGGTCCTCGAGGTGCTCGGCGTGCGCCGTAGCCAGGTCGTCGTCGTGCCTCCGGCCGTGCCGCGCGTGGCGCCGACCGTCGACGGTCGCGACGTCGTGGTCAACGTGACCGGGCTGGTGGACCGCTTCTTGGACCTGGCGCCTCGACTCGTGGCCTTCGCCGAGTCGCACGGCGCGCGCCTCGTCGCGGTCGCGAGTACCCAGGCTCGCCAGCGCGTTCGCGCGACCGGCCTGGGCGTCACCCTGAGGGGTCGAGACGAAGCCCGCGCCGCGCTGGGCGACGCGCGGGTCGTCCTGCACTTCTCCGACGGCGCCCGATTCCCGTCGTTCGCGGTCGCCGCCCTCGCGGCGGGGGTGCCAACGATCGCCCGGTCGACCCGGATCAACCGTGAGCTCCTGGAGGGGGCGGCGACGCTGGTCACCGACGACGAGTCGTGGCTCTCCGAGTTGGGAGACGTGTGGTCCAACGAGTCGCGACGCGCGATCATGGTGGCCGCGGGCTCCGCGAGGTCCCGGGACTTCTCCGCGACGACCGCGGCGAGCGCCTACTCCGCGCTCTACCACGAGGTCGTGCGAGGCTGGAGCCCGTGAGACCCGTCCTGGCCCTCACGGTCGACCAGCTCTACCGGCCCTCGCCCGGGGGCATCGCGACGTACGTTCGTGGCCTGGTCGCCGGGCTGGCCCAGCTCGACACGGCCGGTTTCGACGTCGTCGGCCTGACGCCGCGGGGCACGCCGCCGCCCGCGGTCGCCGAGCTCGGGGTGCGCCTCGCCTCGGCCGGACTGCCCCTGGCCCCGCTCACCCAGCTGTGGGCGCGCCGGCCCCTGGGCGTCCCGCGCGACGCCGCGGTGGTGCACGCGACGACCCTCGCGGGTCCCTTCGGCGGCGGCGCGCGCGGCGCGCGCCACAGCGTGGCCCTGCACGACCTGCTGTGGCGCGACGAAGCCGCGTCCACCACGCGCCAGGGGATCCGTTTCCACGAGGCGCGCCTCCGCCTCCTCGCCAGACGCGACGACGTCCGCGTCGTCACCACCTCGCCCCTGCTCGAGGACCGGCTCGTGGCCGAGGGGTTCGACCGGTCACGCCTGACGCGCGTGCGCCTCGGGGTGGACGAGGACGCCACCGCGGCGCCGCGTCACGAGATCGTCGATCTGCTCGCGGGGCACGGCGTGAGTGGCCCGTACACGCTCTACGCGGGGACGCGCGAGCCGCGCAAGAACCTCGCGACGCTCGTGGCCGCCCATCGGGCGGCCCGCGCCCGGCACGCCGAGCTCGGGCCCCTCGTCCTGGTCGGCCCCGCGGGGTGGGGAGACGACGACACCGGCGACGCCGTCGTGCTGGGCGTCCTCGGTCGCGCGCTGCTGCGCGGCCTGTACCGCGACGCCGCCGTCGTGGCCTACGTGGCGCGCGCCGAGGGTTGGGGGTTGCCACCCGTCGAGGCGCTGGCGGCGGGCGCTCGCGTCGTGGCGTCCGCGAACACGCCGAGCGTCGCGTCCAACGCCACCGTCGTCCACGTCGACCCCCTGGACGTGGCGTCGGTCGCCGAGGGCCTCGCGCACGCCCTCGAGCAGGGACTAGACGACGAGAGCGCGTCGGCGCGCCGCGCGTCTGTCGCGGACCTGACGTGGCGACAGTGCGCCCAGGACCACCTGGCGGCGTGGCGGTGAGGGTCGCGCTGGACGTCTCGGCGGTGCCCGAGAAGGTCGCGGGTGCGGGCCGCTACGTGGTCGAGATCGCGCGCCGGCTGGCCCCCGGTGGCGTCGACGCGACGCTCGTCAGCCGCCGAGACGACGCGGAGCGGTGGCGCTCGTGGTGTCCCGGCGCCACCGTCGCGCCGCTCGTTCCGACATCGCGCGCGCGCCGCATCGCCGCCGAGGCGTGGTCGCTGGGCACCAGCGGAGTGGCGCGCTCGGTGGACGTGTGGCACGGGCCCCACTACACGATGCCGCGCCGCGGGTCGACGCCCGCCGTCGTGACCATCCACGACCTGACGTACTTCACGAACCCCGAGTGGCACGAGCGCGCCAAGGTGGCGTTCTTCACGCGGGCCATCCGCTACGCGGCGGACCACGCCCGGGTCCTCATCTGCGTGAGCGCGACGACGGCTCGCGACCTGGCCCGCCTGGTGCCGAGCCACGCCCCGGTGGTCGTGGCGCCGCACGGGGTGGACCTGGCGCGGTTCAGCCCCGACGCGGCCGGCGACGCCGACGCCCTGGCGGCCGCGGGCCTCGAAGCCGGCGCGGAGTACCTCTTCTTCGTTGGCACCTTCGAGCCGCGCAAGGGCCTCGACGTCCTGCTCGACGCCTTCGCGATCCTCGCGCGTGAGCACCCGCGCCTCGAGCTCTGGCTGGCGGGGCAGGCGGGCTGGAAGCTCGACGATCTCGAGCGGGCCCTCGTCGGCCACCCGGCCGCGTCACGCGTGCGGCGCCTCGGCTACCTCCCCGACGACGCCGTGCCCGCGCTGATGCGCGGCGCGCGCGCGGTCGTGTACCCCTCGCGGGGCGAGGGTTTCGGGCTGCCGGTCCTCGAGGCCCTGGCCTGCGCGGTGCCCGTCGTGACCAGCGCGGACACCGTGATGGCCGAGGTGGCCGGCGGGGAGGCCGCCCTCGCGCGCGCCGGCGACGCGCCGGACCTCGCCACGGTGATCGAGGGCGTGCTGCGCGAACCCGGGGACGCCCACGCGCGCGCGCGCCGTCGCGCCCGCGCCGAGCTCTTCACCTGGGACGCCTCGTTCGCCCGCCACGTCGAGGCCTACGAGCGGGCCGCCCGGGCGTGACCCGCGCCCTGATCACCGGTTCGCGCGGCTTCGTCGGGCGCCACCTGGCGGCGCACCTCGCCGACGCGGGCGACGACGTGACCGGAGTGGACGCCGAGTGCGACGTCACCGACGCCGACGCCGTTCGCTCCACGGTGCGCGACGCCGACCCCGAGGTCATCTACCACCTCGCGGCGTTCACGCACGTGGGCGAGTCGTGGGCGCAGCCCGAGCGCACCCGGCTCGTCAACGTCGATGGGACCGCCAACGTCCTGGCCGCCGCGCGGGCCGCCGGTGACGCGCTGGTCGTCGTCGTGAGTTCCGCGGACGTCTACGGCGTGGTCAGCGAGGCGGACCTCCCGCTCAGCGAGGACCACGACGTCACTCCCGTGAGCCCCTACGCGCGCTCCAAGCGCGAGGCCGAGCTCCTGGCGCTCGCGGCGGCCGTCGGCGCGGGTCCGCGCGCGGTCGTGGTCCGGCCGTTCAACCACGTGGGACCGGGCCAGTCCGCCTCCTTCGTCGTGCCGGCGCTGGCGAGCCGGCTACTCGCCGCGCGTGTGTCGGGACGCGACGAGATCCCGGTGGGTGACCTCAGCGCGCGGCGCGACTTCTGCGACGTGCGCGACGTCGTGCGCGCGTATCGCCTCGTGGCCCTGCTCGGGGAGGTCGGTGAGATCTACAACGTGGCGTCGGGTCGCGACGTCGCGCTGGTGGACGTCGCGTCGCGTCTGGTCGAGATGATCGCGCCGGGCACGCGCCTCGCGGTGGACCCTTTGTTGCTGCGGCCCGTGGAGGTCCCGGTGCTTCGCGGAAGCGCCGCGAAACTGCGCGCCGCGACGGGTTGGACGCCCGAGGTCTCGTGGGAGACGTCCCTCGCCGACGTCGTCGCGGACCTGGTCGCCCGAGGTCCCGGGGGTGACAAAGCCCCTGAGTAGCCTTGAGGGGCTCATGGAATCTCGTGCCCCGGCCGTCGTTGCCGTCGTCGTTACCACTGGTCCCGGGCCGGGACTCGAGGCCACGCTGGCCTCCCTGGTCGACCAGGACTACCCCGAGATGAGCCTGCTCGTGGTCGCCAACGACGAGACGGACCACGTCAGGGCGCGCGTCGCGGCGGTCGCCCCGCACGCCTTCGTACGGGTCCTGGAGGAGAACCGCGGGTTCGGCGCGGCGTGCAACGAGGCGGCCCTGATGGTCGAGGGCAGCGCCTTCTTCCTCTTCTGCCACGACGACGTTCGCCTCGACTCCGACGCCGTGCACCTGATGGTCGAGGCCGCGTTCCGGGCCAATGCGGGCGTCGTGTCGCCCAAGGTCGTCGCCTACGAGGACCCCCTGGTCCTGCTGCACGTGGGTCAGACCTGCGACCGCTTCGGCGTGGTCCAGGAGAGGATCCAGCCCGGCGAGATCGACCACGGCCAGCAGGACCTCGAGCGCGACGTCTTCGTCGCCCCCGGCGGCGTCACGCTCGTGCGCGCCGACCTGTTCGCGACGCTGCGGGGATTCGACCCGATGATCACCGCGCTCGGCGAAGACGTCGACCTGTGCTGGCGGGCCCAGGTGGCCGGCGCGCGGGTGATCGTGGCCCCGGCGGCGCGCGTCGCGCACCGCGAGACGATCGCCACGGGCGAGCGCCCGGTCACCGCGACGGGGACCCGACGGGCCAGCCGACAGGACCTCCAACGGCGCCACCAGCTGCTCGTCGTGGCCACCGGCTGGGGGGTGCGCTATTCGGTGACGACCCTCGCGTCGCTCGTGGTCATGGACGTCATGGAGTTCTTCGTCGCCCTGATCGGCCGTGACACCGACCGCGCGGGGGCGATCGTCGGGTCATGGCGCTGGCTGGTGACGCACCGGCGCCGGATCCGCGAGCGCCGCCGACTCCGCGCCCAGCTGCACACCCTGTCGGACGCCGACCTGCACCGGCTCCAGGTCGGCGGGGCGCATCGACTCAAGCGATTCCTCTACCTGCTGGTGCGCGAGGGGCTGGACCGCGCGAGGGGCATCCTCCCGGAGGCCGAGGTCGAGCCCGACGCCGCGCTCGACGAAGGGGTCGACGCCGGGGTCGGGTTCGGAGCGGCCTTCGCCGAGAGCGAAGAGTTCGACGAGATCCCCGAGGGTGACGGACTCTCGCGGCGCCGCTCCGCCCGGTTCCTCACGAGCTTCCGCTCCCAGGCGGTGGCCATTTTGACCGTCGCCGTCCTGTGGCTGATCGGCGGACGCAACCTCGTCGCGATGCACCTGCCGCTCATCGGCCGACTCGCGCCGCTGGACTCGTGGTGGACGACCTGGCGTCACTTCTTCGCGTCCTGGACGCCCAACGGCGTGGGATCGGGTCAGCCCGGGATGCCCGGCTACGGCGTGCTCGCCTTCGCCGGGACGTTCGTCTTCGGGCGCATGGGCGTCCTGCCGCGCGTCGCGTTGCTCGGCGCCACACCGCTGGGCGCGATCGGCGTCGCGCGCCTGCTCAAGGGTCGCGTCTCGAACCGCGCGCGCGTCGTGGCCAGCGTCGCGTACCTGGCGATGCCGGTGGGGCTGAACATGATCGCCCAGGGTCGCCTCGACGTCCTCGCCGCGGTCACCGGGCTGCCCTTCATCGTGCGCCGTGTCTTCGAGCTGCTCGAGGTCCCCGGGTTCCCCGCGACGCCCTTCAGCCACAAGGTTCCCTTCGGGCGGCGCGGCTGGCGCGCCACGGCGACCGGCCAGCGCACGGTCGCCGTCCTGCTCATCGCCCTGGTGAGCGCGATGGCGCCGGCGACCCTGGTGGCGGTCGCGCTCGTCGTCGCGGGCGTGGCGCTCGCCCGGGTCATGGAGCGCGACGACGAGGAGCCCTTCGGCCGTCCACTGCGGCTCTTCGGCTTCCTGCTCGGCGGCACGGCGGTGCTGCTGGCCCCGCTCACGGTGGACGTCGTCCTCGCGGGCCACAGCGCGCTCGGCGTCTTCGGCGCCGCGCGAGGGCCATGGTCCACCCCCAGCTTCGCGCTGCTCGCGCGCGCGTCCGACGGGACCTTCGGCGCCGGGTGGTGGGGGTACCTGCTGCCCGCGGCGGCTCTGTGCTCGCTCGCGATCTGCCGCGGCGACCGCCGCCGGGTCGCCACCAAGGTCGCGACGATCGCCACGCTGACCCTGGTCCTGGTCGCGCTGGTCGCGCGGCACTGGACCGGGGCCTTCACGCCCGACCTCGACGTCCTGTTCGCGCTGTACGTGACGTGCCTCGCGGTGATGATCGGGCTGGGGGTCAGCGCGGTCGAGCTCGACCTGCGCCGGGTGGGATTCGGGTGGCGCCAGCTCCTGGCCGCGGGGGTGGTGGCCGCGCTCGTGGTCGCCGCGCTGCCGTTCCTCGCCGACCTCTCCTCGGGGCGATTCGACCTGCCCGCGACCAGCGTGGCCGAATCGCTGTCGGCGCTGGCGCCATCGGACGTCGGCGGGTACCGCGTCCTGTGGCTCGCGGACCCCACGGTCTCACCGATCGCCGGCTGGTCGGTGGCGCCCGGGCTCGCCGCCGCCACCTCGAGCGACGGCCTGCCCGGGGGCGACAATCTCTTCGCCACGCCCGGCGCGGGTGCCGCGGTGGCGCTGCTGCGCGACGTTCACCTGGCCCTCCAGGGAGGAACCGTGCGCCTCGGTCAGCTCCTGGCCACGGCCGGGGTGTCCTCGATCGTCGTGATGAACACCGCGGCCCCCGAGGTGGCGGGGGTCCAGAAGGTGCCGCGCCGTACGGCACCGACCAACCTGGTCGAGGCGCTCAACCGTCAGGTCGACCTGTCGCTCGTGCTCCAGACGCGCTGGGTCGAGGTCTTCGCCAACTCGATGTTCCACGGCGTCGTCGCCCAATCCACCCCCAGCGGGGGTCTCACGCCCGTGCTCGGCGAGCCGGGCACCACCGGGGCGCTGACCCCGGGCGGGGACGTCGTCGCCGGCCTGGCCCCGGCCAGCGCGTTCCGCCTGGAAGTGAATGGCCAGCCGGCGCCGCGCGCGCCGTCGACGTCGTGGGCCGGCGTCTACCAGGTCACCGCGGCGACGGCGCAGCCCACGGGCGAGGTCGTCGTCGACCGCTTCCCCTGGAACGGGGTGCTGGCCGCCCTGACCCTGCTCGCCTGGCTCTACGCGGCCACCGGGTTCGGGGGACGGCGCATCGACCAGTTGGTGCACGCGCCCGGCGGGCGACACGTGAGGCGCGACGATGCCTAGGCGCGACGGCCCCCTCGCGGTGCTGCTCATCCTGGCGCTGGTCGCCACCGCCACGCTGACCTCGGTGCTGCGCCCGAAGAACCCGACGGCGCTGCCGACGGGGCTCGCGGTGTCGGCGAACGTCGAATCGAGCGCCCTGTACTGCACGGGGCTCAGCGACACCGCGGGGGGAGTGCAGGGCGCGGTCACGTTCCTCAACACCGGCCGGGCGCCGCGCACCGTCACCGTCGAGATCGTCTCGGACACCGGGCACCGCGCCTCGGCCACGCTGCACCTCGGCGGCTACACCCGGACCTCGCTGTCGCCGGACCAGCTCGTCGACGGGCACAGCTTCGGCGTCTCGGCGGTGGTCAACGGGGGAGGGGTGGTCGCCGACGAGGTCACCGCGACGCACTCGTCGGTCACCCCGTGCTCGGGCGCCGGGGTGACGAGCTGGTACGCGTCGGGGCTGGACACGTCGGTGGGCTCGAGCGCGGTGCTGAGCTTCTACAACCCCACCGCGACACCGGCGGTCATCAACGTGACGGCCGACACCCCGAGCGGCTTCGTCGCACCCGCGCCGTTCCAGGGCCTCCCGGTCGCCGCCCACGCCCAGGTCGAACTGAACCTGGGCGGCCAGATCGTCAACACCCGCAACGTCGGCGTGCACGTGAGGGTCCTGCGAGGAGCGCTCGTGATCGCCGGCGTGGAGAACTCCAAGGCCGTGGGGTCGATCGACGTCGGCACCGAGACGCCCGCGAGCGACGCGTGGCTGCCCGAGGTGACCACGGCCGACCAGGCGCTCGCCGAGGTCAGCCTGGCCAACCCCGGCCCCGACCAGATCCAGGTCCTCATCCACGTCAGCCTCGGGACCTTCAAGGTGCCCGTACAGACCATCACGCTGGCGCCCTACTCGGGCGGGGACGTGACGATCACGCCGAACTCGGCCATCCCCGCCGCGGGGCTCGCCGTCGTGCACGTTCACAGCGCGAAGCCCTTCGTCGCGACGCTCGCGACGGGCACGCCAGCCGGCGTCGCCCTGACGCCGGCGCCCACGCCCGGCGACCTTTTCCTCCTGGCGGACTTCGCGACGGGCTACGCGTCGGCCACGCTGACCAACACGTCGACGCACGAGATGTCCGTGTCGTTCCCCCACACCTTCCAGATCAAGGCGACGGGCACGTCGCCCGCGGCGGGCTCGCTGATCGGGCTGCGGTCGGGCCAGGCGAGCCTGGCGCCGGGCGCGACGGTCGACCTGTCGGGCGTCTACGCGATGGCGTCGTCGCTGTCGGGGGTGTCGGTGGAGATCAGGTCCGCGCGCGCGGGGCTCGTGGTGAGCGCGACGCTCGCCACGACGCCGGTGGGTCGCACCGTCGTGGTGCCCTCAGACGGCGGGTAGCGTCGGCGGCTGCCAGGCCGGCGCGGCGACGGGCTCGGGCGCGGGGGCCGGCGCGGGCGCCGGCGCGGGCGCGTCGGCGACGACCGGCGTCGTGGGCGAGCTGAGCGAGCTCACGGTCTTGGTGGAGCGGTCGTGGACCGGTTCGCCGTGGGCCTCGTCGATGAGCTGCGCGGCGGCCTCGCCGTCGAGGGTCTCGTGCTCGAGCAGCGCGTGGGCGAGGGCCTCGAGCCCGCGGCGGTGCAGGGTCAGGACCTCGATCGCGCGGGCCTCCTGCTCGCGCAGGATCCGCTCGACCTCGTCGTCGATCATCTTGGACGTGTGGTCCGAGTAGTCGCGCGTGTGCATCAGGTCCTCGCCCAGGAAGACCTGGTTGTTCTGGCCCCACGCCATCGGGCCGATCTCCTTGGACATGCCCCACTCGCGCACCATCCGCCGGGCCAGGTCCGTGTTGCGCTGCAGGTCGTCGGCCGCCCCCGTGGAGAGGTCGCCGTAGACGAGGAGTTCGGCGACGCGCCCGCCCATGCGCATGCACAAGGAGTCCTCGAGGTCGTGGCGCGCCATGATGTGGCGGTCCTCCTCGGGCAGGGTCATCGTGACCCCGAGCGCCATCCCGCGCGGGATGATCGTGATCTTGTGGAGCGGGTCGGTGTGCTCGAGGACGTACGCGAGCAGGGCGTGGCCGCTCTCGTGGAACGCGATGCGCGTGCGGTCGACGTCGCTCAGGACCATCGTGTCGCGCTCCTGGCCCATGAGGACCCGGTCACGGGCGGACTCGAAGTCCTCCATCGAGATCGTGGGCGAGTTTCGCCGCACGGCGTGCAGCGCGGACTCGTTGACCAGGTTGGCGAGGTCGGCGCCGCTCATCCCGGGGGTGCCGCGCGCGACGAGCTTCAGGTCCACGCTCGCGTCCAGCGGCTTGTCCTTGGAGTGGACCTGGAGGATCGGGAAGCGCTCGTCCAGGTCCGGCAGGGGAACGACGATCTGGCGGTCGAAGCGCCCCGGGCGCAGGAGGGCCGGGTCCAAGACGTCGGGCCGGTTGGTCGCGGCCATGACGACCACGCCCTCGGTGGCCTCGAAGCCGTCCATCTCGCTGAGCATCTGGTTGAGGGTCTGCTCGCGCTCGTCGTGGCCGCCGCCCAGGCCGGCGCCGCGCTTGCGCCCGATCGAGTCGATCTCGTCGACGAAGACGATCGCCGGGGCCTGCTTGCGCGCGGTCGTGAACAGGTCGCGGACGCGGCTGGCGCCCACGCCGACGAACATCTCCATGAAGTCCGAGCCCGAGACCGAGAAGAAGGGAACGCCGGCCTCGCCGGCCACCGCGCGCGCGAGCATGGTCTTTCCCGTACCGGGGGGCCCGACGAGCAGGATCCCCTTGGGGATCGTCGCGCCGATGTCGCGGTAGCGCCCGGGGCTCTTGAGGAACTCGACCACCTCGCTGATCTCCTGCTTGACGCCGAGGTAGCCCGCGACGTCGGCGAAGGTCGTCGTCGGACGGTCCAGGTCGAACTGCTTGGCCCGCGATCGCCCCACCGACATCATGCCGGTCATCTGGTTTCTCGCCTGG
The DNA here is from genome assembly GCA_963805595.1 of uncultured Actinomycetota bacterium. Classification (GTDB taxonomy): domain Bacteria; phylum Actinomycetota; class Acidimicrobiia; order Acidimicrobiales; family RAAP-2; genus RAAP-2. The sequence goes on from CAWDUM010000001.1 coordinate 436,821, forward strand.
CGGTTGATGAAGTAGAAGAAGGCGACGATCAGGAGGATCCAGATCAGGTACGGCAGGATGAGGCCCAGCAGGCTGGACGGGTTCGCGAAGGTGACCTTGACCCCGGCCGTGCGCAGGACGTTGACCTCATCGGTGAGGGCCGGCACCGGCCCATTGACGCTGTAGAGGGCCCCGTTCGCGAGCTTGCCGGTGATCACCCCGGTGCCGTTGTTGATCGCCGCCGACGAGACCTGGTGGATCTTGGCGTCGTGGAGCAGGGCCGAGTAGGTGAGGGTCTTGACGGTCTTGCCGTGGAAGATCGCCGGAATGAAGAGCAGACCGAGGACGAACACGACCAGGACGATGGTGATCGCCCGGCGCCGGGTCTCGGGCGTCATGGGCGTGTCGGGACCCGGGAGGATCCGCTTGCGGCCCGATCGGTCGGTGGGGGGCATTGTCACTCTCTCCAATCTAGGGTCCCCCGATGTCGAGTGGTCCTAGGCCCTGTGCAAAACCCCATCGTTAGTAGGGTTAGACACCGTGAGCGATCTCCGCGCGGTCGTCCCCTCCCCGCGTCGCCAGGCCGGTGGGGTCGTCGTGGCCTGCGCCGTCGGCTTCCTCGTCGGTGAGGTCGTGGCGGCCGCGCTGGTCGCGCTGGGCGCGTCCATCGCGCACTACCCGGGGGGCCTGAGCGCGCTCGCGAGCGCGTCGGCGCCGCCGTGGTGGTCCAACGCCCTGAGCCTCGCGGGCCTGTGGGTCGGGTTCGGCGGGGCCATCTTCTACGCGGGCCAGCCGGGTCGCCTCCCCGGTTGGGACGACCGGTGGCGGGTGCGCCCGAGCGACGCGCTCTTTGTCCTGGTCGGGGCGGCCTGCCAGGGGATCGTGGCCGTCGCCTACGCGCCCTTCCACCCCAAGGGGCTGTCGAATCCCGTGCACCACCTCTTCGACTCCTCCCACGGTCTGAGCCTCGTCGCGCTGGGCGTCATGTCGGTCCTGCTGGCCCCGCTGCTCGAGGAGTGGTTCTTCCGCGGCGTCCTCTTTCGCGCCCTGCGCCAGGCCTTCGGGGCCGACGCGACGCGATACTCGACCGCGCTGGCCGTGGTGCTCAGCGCGGTGCTCTTCGCGCTGGCCCACGGCGAGCCCCTGCAGTTCGCGGGCCTGGCGATGCTGGGCGTCGTCCTGGCGGTCCTGGTCCAGCGCACCGCACGGCTCGTGCCCAGCGTCATCACGCACGCGTCGTTCAACGCCGTCGCCTTCGCGGCCCTCGTCGTGCAGAGGAGTCGCTGATGCGCCGCGTGCGCGACTACCTGACGCCGCTGCGCCTGACCGAGATCACCGCGGTCCTGGTGGTGATGCTCGTCACCTTCTGGGAGCTGCACCCGAGCCTCGTGCTATCGAACACCCTGATGACCGGCGGGGACGTCGCGTCGCACGTGGCGGCGCCGGCGTATCTGCGGACCCAGGGCAACCTGTTCGACCTGACCCCGTGGTACCCGGGCTGGTTCGACGGGATGCCCATCTACACCTACTACTTCGTCCTGCCCGACTTCCTGGCGACCCTGGGCAGCTACGTCATCGGCTTCGCCCACGCGTTCAAGCTCGCGACGATCCTCGGTTCGATGCTGATGCCCGGGTGCGCCTACCTGATGGGCCGGCTCTTCGGCGCGCGAAAGCCCATCCCGGCGGCCCTGGCGCTGGCAACCCTGCCCTTCCTGTTCGACGCCTCGTTCACGATCGACGGCGGAAACCTCTTTTCGACGATGGCCGGCGAGTACGCGTTCTCGCTCTCCCTCGCCGCGGCGATGGTCACGATCGGGCTCTTCGCGCGCGGCATGCGCACGGGCAAGGGCTACTGGTTCGCCGCGTTGGCCCTGAGCGTCACCCTGGCCGCCCACGTCCTGCCCTGGCTCTTCGCGATCGGCGCGATCGTCGTCACGGCGGTCTTCGAGGTCTTCCAGCGCCTGGGCCACGGGGACCCGCGCGACCACCTCGAACGCGGGGACCTCGCGCGGCCCGTGCGCTTCGCCGTCGGCGCCGGGCTGATCTCGATCGGGTTCTCGGCGTGGTGGCTCTTCAGCTTCGCGACGACCCAGAGCTACACGAACTCGATGGGCTACACCAACGACCCCACGTCCACGCTGCACCAGATCTTCACGACCCTGGGCTGGTTCACCTCGACCGGCGGCGCGGCGGGCGACCGCTGGGTGATCTTCGGCGCGGCGCTGTCGTGCGTCGCGGCGTTCGTCGTGCGCGACCGCCTCGGCATGATCCTGGCGACGCTGACGGTGCTGAGCTTCTGCGCCTTCGTCTTCGACCCCCAGAGCGTCATCTGGAACGAGCGCCTCGTGCCCTTCTGGTTCATCACGATCCACCTCATCGTCGGGTGGTTCGTCGGATTCCTGCTGTCGCGATGGGCGTCGGCGGGCCGCGAGGGGCGACGGGGACTCTTCGTGTTCTTCGGTGACGGGCACATCGCCTACGCGAGGGTGTCGCTCGACCCCGCCGAGGAGGACCTGGACCGCGCCGACGCCGACGCCGACGCCGACGCCGAGCAGGGCAGCGAGGTCGAGCTGCGCGAGCGGCTCCGCGGCTGGCGCGCCGAGCTCGCCGCCGAGGAACCCGACGCTCGATGGAATCGGCGCGTCAAGCGCGCGACGGTCATCGTGATCGTCCTCGGCCTGCTCACGACGGTGCCCGGACTCATGCCCCCGGTGGCCTCGGCGCTCGGGCTCACGACGACCGGCAACCAGGTCTCGGGGTGGGCCGGCCTCGACTACGCGGGCTACCAGGACCAGACCGCCTGGCCGGAGTACCACGACATCATGACCACCATGTCGACGATCGCGCGTCGCTACGGGTGCGGGCGCGCGATGTGGGAGTACAACTCCAGCGAAGGCCGCTTCGGGTCGCCCGAGGCGCTCATGCTGCTGCCGTACTGGACGAACAACTGCGTGGACTCCGAGGAGGGGCTGTTCTTCGAGTCCTCGCCGACCACGCCGTACCACTTCTTGGACCAGGCCGAGCTGAGCGTGGGGCCCTCGAACCCCCAGGTGGGCCTGCCCTACGGGCAGCTCGACGTCCCCCTGGGCGTCCAGCACCTCCAGATGCTGGGCGTCAAGTACTACATCGCCTACTCGCCGGCCACGATCACGGCCGCTGACGCCGACCCGTCGCTCTCCTACGTCGGCGAGACCAAGGCGTGGCCCGCGCCCGGGGCCCAGTGGCGCGTCTACCTCATCCACGACAGCGCCGTCGTCGAGCCGCTGTCGACACTGCCCAACGTGGTCGCAGGGATCTCGAGTCGCAAGGCGTGGCTCAACGCCAACGTGACTTGGTGGCTCCAGCCCTCGTACTGGCCGGTCCTGGGCGCCGAGAGCGGGCCGGCGTCGTGGCCGCGCGCGACTTCGATCAAGAAGATGACCGACGTCGCGGTCGAACCCACCACGGTGAGCGACGTGCACGTCAAGACGCAGTCGCTGTCGTTCCACGTGTCGAGTCTGGGCACGCCCGTGCTGGTCAAGGTCTCGTACTTCCCGCGCTGGCACGTCTCGGGGGCCCAGGGCCCGTACCGCGTCAGCCCGGACCTCATGGTGGTCGTGCCCACGAGCCACGACGTCTCGATGGTCTACGGCTCCACGCCGGCGCTGACCATCGGCAACATCGTCACCGACGTGACCTCCCTCGCGGCGCTGGTCGCGCTGTGGGTGGTGCTCAAGAGGCGGCGCATCGCGCGCCGGTAGTGTTCCGTCGTGGACACGGCGGCCATCTTCAAGGCGTACGACGTGCGCGGGACCTACCCCGATCAGATCGACGAGGGCGTCGCGCGCGCGGTCGGGTCGGCCTTCGCTGACTTCGCCGCGTCGACGCGGCTCGTCATCGGTCGCGACATGCGCCCCTCGGGCGAGGCCCTGGCCGCGGCCTTCTCTGAGGGCGCGCGCGCCCGCGGCGTCGAGGTGCTCGACATCGGCCTGGCCTCGACCGACATGCTCTACTTCGCCTCCGGGTTCCTCGACGCGCCCGGGGTGATGTTCACCGCGTCGCACAACCCCGCGCAGTACAACGGGATCAAGTTCTGCCTGGCCGGGGCGCGCCCGGTGGGCGTCGACTCGGGGCTCACCCAGGTGGCCGCGGGCGCGCGCGAGTACGCGCGGGTCCCCGCCGACGGCCCGCTGGCCGCGTCGTCGACGCTGGACCTGGGCGTCGAGTGGGTCACCCACGTGCACTCCTTCGTCGACCTCACCGAGCTCGCGCCGCTCAAGGTCGTCGCCGACACGGCCAACGGGATGGGCGGCCTCGTCGTCCCGCTCGTGTTCGACGGGCTCCCGCTGCGGCTCGACCTCCTCTACCCCGAACTGGACGGCACGTTCCCGAACCACCCGGCCGACCCACTCAACCCCGACAACCTGGTCGACCTGCAGCGCCGCGTCCTAGAGACCGGCGCCGACCTGGGGATGGCCTTCGACGGTGACGCCGACCGGGTGTTCCTGATCGACGAGCACGCCCGGCCGGTCAGCGGGTCGCTGACGACCGCGCTCGTGGCCCGCGCGATGCTCGAGCGCGAGCCCGGCGCCACGATCCTCTACAACCTGATCTGCTCGAAGACCGTCCCCGAGGTGATCGCCGAGTACGGCGGGGTCGGCGTGCGCACGCGCGTCGGCCACAGCTACATCAAGCAGGTGATGGCCGAGACCGGGGCGGCCTTCGGCGGCGAGCACTCGGGCCACTACTACTACCGCGACAACTACCGCGCCGACTCCGGGATCATCACCGCGATCATCGTCCTGGACCTGCTCAGCCGCAGCGGTGGCACGCTGAGCGAGCTCGTCGCGCCCTTCGACCGCTACAGCGACTCCGGGGAGATCAACACCCAGGTCGACGACCCCGCGGCGACCGTCGCCGCCGTCACGGGGCGCCTGCTCGCCGAGGGCGTCGCCGTCGACGAGCAGGACGGGCTGAGCGCGGACTTCGGGTCGTGGTGGTTCAACCTGCGCCCGTCCAACACCGAACCCCTGCTGCGACTCAACGTGGAGGCGCCCGACGAGGAGTCGTTGGCGCGCCACGTCGCCGAGGTGCACCAGATGATCAAGGAGGCCTGACCGTGGGTCTGGACCCGTTCCTGCTGGCGCTGCTCGAGGACCCCGTCGACCACGGGCCGCTGCTCTACGTCGAGAGCCGCGACGTGCTCTACAACCGGCGCCGGCGCGTCCTCTACGAGGTCCGCGACTCGATCCCCGTGCTGCTGCCCGACGAGAGCCGCGCGGTGGACGACGCCGAGCACGCCGTGCTCGTCGCGGACCCGAGCTCGCGCGAGACGGGCGCGGGACCCGCGACGTCCGAGTAGGCGGGGGTCGTCGTGCGTGAGGGGTCGACGCCGGGCGACTACGTCGAGGTCAACCGCGCCAACTGGAACAGCCGCGTCGCCCACCACGTCGCGGGATACGGCATCGAGAGGTTCCGCGAGGACCCCGCGCACCTGTCGCCCGTCGTCGCCTTCGACGCGACGCGGCTCGGTTCACTGGAGGGCCTCGACGTCGTGCACCTGCAGTGCCACATCGGCACCGACACCCTGTCGCTCGCGCGACTGGGCGCGCGCAGCGTGACCGGCTACGACTTCTCGCGGCCCGCGCTCGACGCGGCGGCGGCCCTGGCCGCCGACTGCGACGCCCGGATCGACTACGTCGAGGGCGAGCTGTACTCGGCGGTCGAGGTGCTGGGCGCGGGGCGCTTCGACCTCGTCTACACGGGGGTCGGCGCGCTGTGCTGGCTGCCCGACATCGCCGGCTGGGCCCGGGTCGTCGCGGCGCTGCTGCGGCCCGGGGGCCGCCTCTTCATCCGCGAGGGCCACCCGGTGCTCTGGGCGCTCGCGGACCCGCGACCGGACGGACTGCTCGTCCTGGAGTACCCCTACTTCGAGACCGACGGCGTCGCCTTCTACAACGAGTTCAGCTACGTCGAGCACGACGAGCCACTGGCGTCGCCCCACGAGATCGGGTTCAACCACGGTCTCGGCGAGATCATCACGGCGCTGATGAGCGCGGGGATGTGCCTGACCAGCCTCGAGGAGCACGACACCGTTCCCTGGAACGCGCTGGGCGACGCGATGCAGGAGGTCGACGGGGGAGAGTTCCGCCTGCGCGAGGCCCCCCAGCGACTGCCCGCGTCCTACACCCTCCAGGCCGTCAGGGCCGGTGACGTGGCCGGCGAGGACTAGGCCAGCCGCTCGACGATCATCGCCATGCCCTGACCGCCGCCGACGCACATCGTCTCGAGGCCAAAGCGCGCGTCGCGGTCCTCGAGCGCGTTGAGCAGCGTCGTCATGATGCGCGCGCCGGTCATGCCGAAGGGGTGTCCCAGGGCGATCGCTCCGCCGCGGACGTTGAGCTTGTCCAGGGGCACGCCGAGGTGGCGCGCGCTGGGGATCACCTGGGCGGCGAACGCCTCGTTGATCTCGACCAGGTCGATCTCATCCATCGTCATGCCCGCGCGCGCCAGCGCCTGGCGGCTGGCCTCGATGGGCCCGAGCCCCATGATCTCGGGGTTGAGGCCGCTCACGCCGGAGGCGACGACGCGCGCCAGGGGGGTGATGCCGAGCTCCTTGGCCCGGGTGTCGCTCATGACGACCACCGCGGCGGCGCCGTCGTTGAGCGGGCAGGCGTTGCCGGCCGTGACCGTGCCGCCCTCGCGGAAGACCGGGGCGAGCGAGGACAGCCTCTCGAGGGTCGTATCGGCGCGCGGCCCGTCGTCCTTGGCGACGACCGACCCGTCGGGTCGCGTCACCGGGATGATCTCGCGCTCGAAGAACCCGTCGGCCTGGGACTTGACGGCGAGCTCCTGGCTGCGCAGGGCGAACTCGTCCATCTCGGCGCGCGAGACCTTCTCCCACTCCGCGACGTTCTCGGCGGTCTGGCCCATCGCGATGTAGATGTCGGGCAGGCCCTCGGGCGGCGTCCAGGCGTCGCCGACGCGCTCGGCTCGGTGCGCCGTGCGCTCCATCGCCTCTTCGAAGAGCGGGTTGACCGCGCGCGGGCCGTCCGAGGCGCCCGAGGCGAAGCGCGACACCGTCTCGACGCCCGCCGCGACGAATACGTCGCCCTCACCGGCGCGGATCGCGTGCGCGGCCATGCGGATGGTCTGGAGCGACGACGAGCAGTACCGGTTGACCGTCACGCCCGGGACGTCGTCGAGCCCGGCCAGCACCGCGGCCACGCGCGCCACGTTGAAGCCCGACTCGCCCGCGGGCTGCCCGCAGCCCACGAGCAGGTCCTCGACGGAGTGGGGGTCGAGCTCGGGCACCTTCTCGAGGACCGTGCGCACGACGAGCGCGGTCAGGTCGTCGGGTCGCAGGTCCACGAGCGAGCCCTTGAAGGCCCGTCCGATCGGGGTCCGTCCGGTGGCGACGATCACGGCGTCGGGCATGTGTCCTCCCTCTAGTGCGCCAAATCCTACTGAGGCGCGGGCGCGCCCCCGGCGCGCAGCGGTCCCGCGTCGGCGAAGCCCTGACGCACCCCCTGGCCCGCTCGGCGCGCGAGCTCCTCGGGCGCGAACAGCATCCAGTAGGCATTGCGGGCGTGGGCCCGGGAGCGGTTCTCGAAGAGCCGGGCCAGCTCGGCCGGGTCGTCGGTCTCGTCCTCGTGGACGAAGACCTCGAGGATCGGCGTCGAGGTCATGAGCTGGGCGCTCATGATGCCCGTGGACGCCTCGTGCGCGCACTGCTTGTCGATCGGCGCCGAGCCGGGCATCCCCAGGGCCACGACGACCGCGCAGCCCTCGCGCTCGATGAGGACCTTGGCGGCCACGGCGAGGTCCTTGAAGCCCGGGACCGTGCGCGCGACGACCTCGAAGGCGTCACCGTAGCCGGGGCAGGCCGCGAGCTCGTCGCGCGCCGCGGCGCCCATGTCGTAGCGGGCGAACATCGTGTCGACGACGCCGATACGCACCTTGGCCGGGCGCTTCTTCTTCTTGGCCATCATCTCCGATCGGTCGACCCCAGTGTACGGAGGGACCAAGGGCCCGCGGAGGGGCCTTGACTCGCGACGTAGAGTTGCGCCAAAAGGGGGCGACCGTGGCGTGGGACTTCTCGACGGACCCGCAGTTCGAGGCGCAGCTGGTGTGGATGCGTGAGTTCGTGCGCGAGGAGGTGTTCCCGCTCGAGACGCTCAACCTTGGCCACGACGCGCTCATCACGATCATCCGCCCGCTCCAGGACGAGGTGCGCGCCCGGGGGCTGTGGGCCGCGCACCTGCCGCCCGAGCTCGGCGGCACGGGATTCGGCCAGGTGCACCTGGGGCTGATGCACGAGGTCCTCGGCCAGTCCCCCTACGGACCGGTGGTCTTCGGCAACAACGCCCCCGACAGCGGGAACGCCGAGCTGCTCGCGGCGGGGATGGAGATGACCGGGCGTGAGGACATCCGCGAGCGCTGGCTGGCCCCGCTGCTCGCGGGCACGATGCGCTCAGGGTTCTCCATGACCGAGCCCGAGACCGCCGGCAGCGACCCGCGACTGCTCAAGACGCGCGCCACGCGTGACGGCGACGAGTGGGTCATCAACGGTCACAAGTGGTACACGACCAACGGGTCGGTGGCCGACATCCTGATCGTGATGGCGGTGACCAACCCCGACGTGCACCCCTACCAGGGCTCGTCGATGTTCGTCGTGCCGGTCACGACGCCGGGCGTGACGATCGTGCGCGACGTGGGCTCGATGGACGACCCGGAGGTGACCTACGGCCGCTTCGGCAATCACGCCGAGATCACGTACCGCGACGTGCGCGTTCCCGCCGACCACCTCATCGGCCCCGAGGGCTCCGGCTTCCTCCTCGCCCAGGCGCGCCTGGGCCCCGGGCGAATCCACCACTGCATGCGCTGGCTGGGCCAGTCCCAGCGGGCATTCGACATGATGTGCGAGCGCGCGCTCAGCCGCTTCACCCACGGGTCGATGCTGGCCGAGAAGCAGACGATCCAGAACTGGATCGCCGACTCGGCCGCCGAGATGCACGCGGCGCGCCTGATGACGCTGCACGCCGCGTGGAAGATGGACCAGGTCGGCGCGTCGGCGTCACGCGACGAGATCGCGATGATCAAGTACTACGGCGCGACCGTTCTGCACAACGTGATCGACCGGGCGATCCAGACCCACGGGGCCCTGGGCTACTCCGCGGACATGCCGCTGGAGGCGATGTACCGCTGGGCGCGCGCCGCGCGCATCTACGACGGGCCCGACGAGGTGCACCGCCAGACCGTCGCGCGCCACGCCCTGAAGCGCTACGACGCGCGCGACGTGCCGAGCCAGTTCATCCCGGCGCGCCAGACCGCGGCGCGCGAGAAGTACGCCGACGTCCTCGAGTTCCTCGAGGCCGACCGGGCCTAGCGAGGGGCGAGCCCCTCGACCGCCGTGGCGATCTCGACACCCACCGGGACGATGGCCAGCACGGGGACCTCCACGCCGGCCTCGACGTAGCGCGCGACGTGCTCGCGGCACTCGGCGAAGGACCCGTGGATGATCAGCTCGTCGACGACCTGGTCGGGGATGGCCTCGTTGGCCGCCTTGCGGTCGCCGCGGGCCCAGGCCTCCCACATCGGCGCGAGCACGTCGGCGCGCCCCAGCCAGCGGTGGAACTCGGCGTAGGCGTTGACGGTCAGGTACGAAGAGATCATCCGGCGCCCGACGTAGCGCGCGAGCTCTAGGTCCTCGGTAGGCACGACGAAGAGGCGCGCGGCGATCGTCTTGGCCGCGCCGACCTCGCGCCGGCACTGGGCGACGTCGCCCGCGCCCAGCCAGTTGAGGATCGCCCCGTCGGCCTCGGCGCCGGCGAGGCGCAGCATCGCGGGCCGTAGCGCGCCCAGCAGGAGCCGCGGCGGCTCCGCGATCGGCCGAGCGAGCTTGAATCCGCGGACCTCGAAGGTCTCGAAGGCCTCGTCGATCTTCTCACCGGCGAGCGCGCGCTTGACGAAGCGCAGCGTGTCGCGCGTGCGCTGGTACGCGCGCTCGTAGGCGATGCCGTTCCAGCGCTCGACCACCGGCTGGCTGGAGGCGCCCAGGCCGACCGACACGCGCCCGGGCGCCGCCTCGGCGATCGACGCGACCGTCATGGCGAGCAGGCCGGGGCCGCGCGTGAAGACCGGGGCGACCGCGACGCCCAGTTGGAGCCGCGGCTCCCAGGCCGCGGCCAGCGCCAGCGGCGTGAAGCCGTCGGACCCGTCGACCTCGGCGGACCACGCGTCGCTGTAGCCGAGGTCGGCGAGGCGGGTGAACCACTCGCGGTGCTCGGCGAGGGTGATGCCGTCAAAGGGGATGGTGACGCCGTAGTGAGCCATCCCTGAAGTGTTCCAGACGACGGCGCCCGGCGCCGTCAACCCAGGTAGTCGTCGCCGCGGCCCTCGGGCACGTCGAGCCCGCGGCGTTCCAGGTCGTGGACCCAGCGGTCGATAAGGGTCTCGAGCACCGCGACCCTCGCGTAGTGCTTGTCCTCGCCCGAGATGAGGTCCCAGTGCGCGTGGGGCTGGTCGGTGGCCTCGAGCAGGTCGTCCAGCGCGTCGAGGTAGTCCTGGCGCTTGTCGCGGTTGCGCCAGTCGTCGGCCGTGAGCTTCCACTGCTTGAGCGGGTCGCCTTCGCGGTCGCGGAAGCGCTTGAGCTGCTCCTCGGCGGACACGTGCATCCAGAATTTCACGATCGTCGTGTCGTCCTTGACCAGCGCGCGCTCGAACTCGACGATCTCGCCCAGCGAGAGCGTGACCTTCTCGGCGTCGATGAGGCGCTCGACCCGCTCGACGAGGACCCGCCCGTACCAAGAACGGTCGAAGACGGCCATCTCGCCGCGGCCGGGGATGAAGTCCGAGAACCGCCAAAGAAAGTGGTGCCGCAGCTCCTCCTCGGTCGGCGGCCCGATGGGGACCACCCGGACGTGGCGCGGGTCCAGCCCGAACACCAGGCGCTGGATGGCCCCGCCCTTGCCCGCGGCGTCGAAGCCCTCGAAGAGCACCAGCAGGGCGGGCCCGACCTCGTGGGGCGCCAGCAGCCCGGCGGTGAAGAGCCGCAGCTGGGCGAGTCGCCGGTGTGCCGCGTCGATGCGCTTCTCCGATTCGGCGTGCGACAGGCGCGACGAGAGGTCGATCTGCTTGACGCGACTACTCACCGTGGCGCCCTTCGCGTGGCGCGCGGGTCAAGGTCTTCCACGCGACTCCTTCGTCGTCGCCACGGTACCCCAGGGCGTGGCGACCCCGGAGGCCGGGGGGAGGTTCCCTACACTGGGGCGTGTCGCGGGGGGAGAAGATGCGCAGGACGGTCTGGGCGGCGGTGCTCATCGCGCTGGCGTGCGCCGCCACGGCGAGCGCAGCGTCGAGCGCGTCGACCACGACGACGACCCTGCCCGACACCGGCCCCGCGCCGGTGTGCGTCGGCGCGGGGGCGGCCCGGCACTGCTCGCTGTGGGGCCCGCGCGACCAGTGGGCCGGAACACCGGTGAAGACCACGCAGTTCTCGCCGGTCCCGTCGGACCCCACCCTGCGCGCGTACGCCGCGTGGATCCGCACGTCCTCGACGGACCTCGCGCTCTACCCGGGCTACAAGGGCCCGGGTCTCACGACGCTGTCGCGCGGTCCCGAAGAGGTGCCCCCGGCCGCGCGAAACCGACTCTTGGCCACGTTCAACTCGGGCTTCTACGAGGTGGACTCGGCGGCGGGCTTCTACGCCAACCACCTGCTCTACCACCCGATGATCCGGGGCCTCGCGACCGTGGTGCGCTACTCCAACGGCACGGTCAACGTGGCCTCGTGGACCGGCGGGCCGACTCCGCCGCCCGACGTCGTCATGGCGCGCCAGAACCTCTCGTTGCTCGTCGGTGGCGGCGCCCCGACGCCCCGTACGGCGGACAACGCCCAGTGGGGCGTCACCCTGGGCGGCGTGCCCGCGGTGTGGCGCACGGCCCTGGGCGTCACGGCCCAGGGCGACCTGGTCTACGCCGCGGCGCCCAACCAGACGGCGGCGACGCTCGCGCACATCATGGTGCTGCTGCACTGCGTTCGCGCGATGCAGCTCGACATCAATCCGGAGTGGCCGATATTCGTCACCTACGACCACGCCGGCGCGGTGGGCCCCACGCTCATAGTCCCCAATCCCAACCAGATCCCGGGGCGCTTCCTCTACTCGAGCACGAAGGACTTCTTCGCGGTCTTCCGTTCGATTCACCCCGGTGAGGCCCAGCCGTGGTAGGCCGCCACGCCGTGCATCGCTCGCGCCGCGGGGTCGCGCTCAGCGCGTTCGTGCTGGTCGGCGCGGCGGTGGGGGCCGGGGTCACGCTCAGCCACGACACGACCACCACCACCTCGACCACGACGCTGCCGGCGACGACGCTGCCGCCCACGACGACGTTGCCCGCGACCGTGACGATCTCCGCGGTGGGTGACACCGAGCTCGGCAACTCGCCCCAGGTGCCGTCGGACCCGGCCGCCTACCTGGCCAACATGCGCGCCCCGCTGGCCGCCCAGATCGTGTTCGGCAACCTCGAGGGCACGATGTACGACGGGGCGGGGGGCTCCAAGTGCGGTGCGGGCTCGAGCGAGTGCTACGCGTTCAAGGTCCCCACGAGCTTCGCCGCCGCGTACAAGGCGACCGGGTTCACGGTCATGAACAGCGCCAACAACCACAGCCACGACTTCGGCGACCCCGGCCTCCTGTCGACCTCCGCGGCGCTGCGCTCGGCGGGCCTGGTCCAGGCGGGTCTGGCGGGCCAGGTGCCGGTCGTGCGCGTCGGGTCGATCAAGGTGGCCTTCGTCGACTTCGCCCCCTACTCGAACGTCAACAACATGCTCGACGCGGGAACCGCCGCGGCCCTGATCCGCCACGCGCACCAGGTCGCCGACGTCGTCGTCGTCTACATGCACTCAGGCGCCGAGGGCTCCGGGGCCGACCACGTGACGCGGAGCACCGAGTACTACGTCGGGGAGGACCGGGGCAATCCCTACGCCTTCGCGCACGCCGCCATCGACGACGGCGCCGACTTGGTCATCGCCAGCGGCCCGCACGTGCTGCGCGGGATGGAGTTCTACCGCGGGCACCTCATCGCCTACAGCCTCGGGGACTTCGCGAACTACTACGACTTCGGCGGCGGAGGCGACCTCGCGCTCTCGGGCATCCTGCACGTGACGATCAACGCCGCCGGCGGCTTCGTCAGCGCCCGCTTCACCTCCCTGCTGCTGACGCCCGCGGGCCAGCCGCACGTCGATCCCCACGCGGCGGCCGCGGCCTTCGTCAATCAGCTCTCGCGCGAGGACTTCGGCGCGGCCGCGGCGCGCATCGGGGCCAGAGGGGCGATCGCGCCGACGCGCTAGCAGCCCCCCGCGGGTCCGGGCACCCCGGGCCCGTCCGCGAAGCCGTCGACCGTGCCGACGTCGCTGGGACGCGGGTTGGGTCCCAGGTGCACCACGTACCACACCCCACGCCAGGAGATCAGCGAGTCCACCGCGACGGAGTACACGCGACCGCCGTGTCGGTACACGAGCCGCACCCCGGGCAGGTGCCAGTAGCCGATCAGGTTCTCGCAGTCGCGCGGGGGGATCCACGCGGCGTCGTGAACGTCGGCCTCGACGCGCACGAGCGTCGGCGAGCCGCCGGTGAATACCAGGCGGTGGTACGCCGCGAGGTCGAGGTCGTAGAAGCCGATCAAGCGGTCGGTGAAGTCCCCGCTGGGGCTCGCGAGGAGACCTTTCTTCATCGTGACGTAGGCGGCCTCGGGAAAGAAGACCGACCGCGCCTGCGCGTCGTCGTCGCGGAGTATCGCGTGCCAGAGGACCGTCATCTGCGCGGTGAGCGAGGCGCCCACGCCCGGCTCGCTCGTCGTCTGGGGGAGCGAGCCGGGGTTCACCCTGCTCGCGCCGGCGAGCGCGGCGCCGCCGAGGGCCGCGAGCGCGAGGCACGTCGTCGCGGCGAGGGCCGCCGCGCGCGCGCGGGTCCCGCGACTCGGCGCGCGGCGTCCAGAACTCGTCATCGGGTCCTCGCAACGAAGAGGGGCAAACAAGTCGCAATGTTAGGGTTGGACGGTGCCGCCCGCCCGCCACCGAGGTCGACGACTCCGAGTGGACCTCACCCCCCGCCAGGTGTTTCTGGGCTTTTTGGCCATGGCGTTCGTGTCGATGGCCTGCTGGTCGATGGCCGACCCCCTGGTCGCCGCGCCCGACGAGCAGGCGCACATGATCCGCGCCTACGCGATCGACCACGGCCAGCTCGGCCACCAGGTCCCCGGGTCGGACAAGTCGCTCGTCGACGTCACGGTGCCGGCGTCGGTGAACTTCACCAAGGCGTACCCGCGCTGCTTCCAGTTCCGGAGCGCGGTCTCCGCGGCGTGCGCGCCGGAGTTCACCAAGTCCACGGCGCCGGTCGTGACCGACACCTACGTCGGCCACTACCCGCCGCTGTACTACATCCTCGTGGGCACCGGATCGTGGTTCTCGGCGCACGACCCGGGCCTCTACCTCATGCGTCTGGCGAGTTCGCTCATCTGCGCGGTGATGCTGGCCCTGACCGCTTACGTCGTCGCGCGCTGGGCGAAGCGACGGGCCATCGCCGCCGGCGTCGCCGTGGCCATGACGCCCATCGTGTGGTTCCTCGCGGCGTCGGTCAACCCGAGCGGTTTCGAGATCGTGACCGCGATCTGCCTGTGGACGTCACTGACCGTCCTGGCGACCGACTACCTGGACAACCCGCCGGCCGCGCTCGTGGCGATCATCGGGGTCTCGGGCTCCGTGCTGGTGCTCGTTCGCGGGCTGTCGCCGCTGTGGGTGGCCCTGATCGGCGTCGTCATCGTGATCGCGGCCGGGCCGCGTCGCGCGTGGGCGCTGGTGCGGCGCCGCCGCGACATCCAGTACGCCGTGGGGGCGATCGCGGTCGCGGCCGTGGTGGCCGCGGCGTGGATCTTCACCCAGCACACGCTCAGCATCGCCCCCGACGGGGCCAAGGTCGCGCCCGGGACCTCGGAGTACGAGCTGATGCGACTGGTCGCCCACCACATCCGCGACTGGATCAAGCAGTCCATCGGCGTGCTGGGCTGGCTCGACACGCCGATGCCGCACTGGTTCTACGACATCTGGTACCTGATGATCTCGGTGCTGTTCGTCGGAGGCCTGGTATTGGGCTGGATGCGCGCGCGCCTCGCGCTCATCGCGACCGCCGCGGTGTCGGTTCTCGTGCCCTTCGTGCTCGTCGTGCGCCAGGCGCACCAGCTCGGAATCGTCTGGCAGGGTCGTGACCTCATGCCGATGGCGGTGGGCGTGCCGATCCTCGCGGCGGGTATGTGGTCGCGCTCGCGGCGCTCGCGTGTGGTCCAGCGCAACGTCTCGGTCGGCCTCGTGGGTGTGGTGGGCGTTCTGACGATGGGCGCGTTCTACCTCAACCTGCGCCGCTACGCGGTGGGTCGCGCCGGCTCGCGGCTCTTCTTCCTCCACTCGGGGGGCTGGTCGCCGCCCACCGGGTCGGCGCTGACCCTCGCCGTCTACGGGGTCGTCACCGTCGCGATGGCCGCCACGGTCATCACCTGGCTGCTCAACGCCGGTAACGCCGACGACGACGCGTTCAGCGTGAACTGAACGGCCCCACGGGCTCGACGGGGGTCGCCGGTAAGATAGGCCGACACCGGTGCCGCGTTGCGAGGGGCCGAAGAAGGGGATCAGCCACCGTGCCACTGCCACCCGACGACCCCGGAGCCGGCTCCGTGTCCGGCCCGTCGTCGCCCGCCGAGGAGCACCGCGAGGAGCTCGTGCGCCTGCGCGAGACGATCCGGGTCTTCGAGCTGACCTCGGCGCACAATGAGATGATCGCCGAGCAGTTCCGCCAGCTGGGCCGCTCCCGGCTCTTCCCGCTCGCGGTCTTGCTGCTCAAGGCCGACAACGTGGCCGAGCGCTTCTTGCGCCGGCGCCTGGGGCGCGTGCCGGCCGACCACGCCGTGGCCGCCGCGGGCCCCGGTGAACCCGACGCGCCGACGTCCGCGCGGCGACCGGCGTCGGCGGCGGTCACCCTGGTCAAGGGCTACCGGCTCCTGGTGCACGCCCTGGCGGTCCTGGTGCGCGGGCACGCCGCGGCGGGCCCGGCCGGCCAGTTCGAGGCCGACCCCTACGGCCAGTGGAACGAGAGCTTCGCGCGATTCGACGACGAACTGCGCCGTCGCCTCACGCTGCGCGCGGAGCTGATCAAGGACCCGCCCACGTTCTCGATCGTGATGGCGGCCTACGACACGGACCGTGCGTTCCTCGAGCAGGCCATCGAGTCGGTGCTCGCGCAGGTCTACGAGCGCTTCGAGCTCATCGTGGCCGACGACGCGTCGAGCGACCCCACGGTGCGCGAGGTCGTCGAGGGCTACGCCCGGCGCGACCCGCGGATACGCCTGGTGACCCGTGAGGCCAACGGGGGGATCTCCGCGGCGACCAACTCGGCCGCCGCCGCGGCGACGGGCGAGTGGCTCGTCTTCATGGACCACGACGACACGCTGGTCCCCTGGGCGCTGTTGCACGTCGCTCTGGCGATCGAGAATCACCCCGCCGCGCAGCTCCTGTACTCCGACGAGGACAAGCTCAGCGAGAACGGCCGTCTCTTCATGCCGTACTTCAAGAGCGACTTCGACCCGCTGCTGCTGCTGGGCCAGAACTACGTGTGCCACCTCACGACGGTGCGCCGCGAGCTCTTCGAGGCGGTCGGGGCGCTGCGCAGCGAGTTCGACGGCGCCCAGGACTGGGACCTGGTCCTGCGCGTCGACGAGCGCGTCGAGCGCGCCGACGTGGTGCACATCCCGCTCGTGCTCTACCACTGGCGCAGCCACGAGGGGTCCACGTCCAAGACCTCCGAGGCCAAACCCTGGGCGCTGGACGCGGGCCGGCGAGCGGTGGCCGCGGCGCTGGCGCGCCGCGGTGTCGCCGGCGACGTCGTCGAGGTCGAGGGGACCGGCTTCGCCGAGGTGCGATTCGCGCTCAGCGACCCGGCGCCTACGGTGTCGATCCTCATCCCCACGCGTGACGGGGCACTGCTCGAGCGCTGCGTGGACTCGGTGCTCGAGCGCACGGACTACCCGGACTACGAAGTCGTCGTCATCGACAACGGCTCGGTCGAGACCTCGACGGCCAAGTACCTCGCGCGCCTCGGCGAGCGGGTGCGGGTGCTGCGCGACGACCGGCCGTTCAACTACTCGGCGCTGCACAACCACGCCGTCCCCCAGACGACCGGCGACGTGCTCGTCCTGCTCAACGACGACACCGAGGTATTGGACGGGGGCTGGCTCCGCGCGATGGTGGCCCAGCTGCTCCAGCCGGGAATCGGGGCGGTCGGCGCGAAGCTCGTCTACCCCGACGGGCGCATCCAGCACGCCGGGGTGCTGCTCGGTCCCAATGCCCTGGCCGGGCACGTCGGGCAGTTCCAGTCGCGCCACGACAAGGGCTACTTCGGTCGCGTGGCGCTGGCGTCGGAGTTCCAGGCCTGCACCGCGGCGTGCCTGGCGGTGCGCCGCACCACGTGGGACCGTCACCACGGGCTCGACGAGAGCCTCCAGGTCGCGTTCAACGACATCGACTTCTGCCTGCGGGTCCAGGCCGGCGGCGAGCGGGTCACGTACACCCCGCGCGCCGAGCTCGTGCACCACGAGTCACTCTCGCGCGGCAACGACCAGTCGGGGCCGAACTTCGCGCGCTTCATGGGCGAGGTCCTGTGGATGAGGGACCGCTGGGGGCTCGAGATACTCCACGACCCGTACTACAACCCGAACCTGGCGCGCGGGCACCGGCTCTTCGAGCTGGCCTACCCGCCGAGGGTGTCGCCGTGGTACACGGGCATCGAGTAGATGACTGAGGGCGATGGCGACGCGCCAGGCGTGACGCCGTATGCGCCGCACGACGCGGTGACCCTCGCCGAGGCCCGCCGGCGCTGGGACGCGTACCGCGCCGACATCTGGCTCACCCTCGCCGAGGTTCGCGGACAGGGCGCGCGCGAGCGGGTGCTGAAGCGACTTCGGCCGGGGTCGATCCCGTTCCGGGTGGCCGCTGGCGTCGCCGGTCCGCTCCTGGCGCTGCGTCGGCGACTGCGCGCCTCGGCCGGCGAGGTGACCACCGCGCCCTCCTTCCCCTACGGGGACGAGCCGTCCACGCTGGGCTGGCATCGCCCACTCAAGGTCAACGACGTCGATCTCATCTTTGTGAGCGGCGTCGACCCCGGGGCCGACACCGCACGCGCCAACGACCGCGCGGCGGGCGAGGGCTGGCTGATGGTGCTCGACGACGGCGACGAGCTCATCGAAGGCGCCCTCAACGTGATGGCCGTCGCCGGGGCCACGAACGAGTTGGACTTCGTCTTCGGTGACGAGCGAGTGCGTGACGCCCGCGGTACCACCGTGGTCGCGCGTCCGCACTCGGCGGGCTGGGTGTCGCTGCTCAGCCGTGACGTCACCGGTCGCGCGGTGCTCTTCCGGCGGGCCGCCCTGCGCGCCGTCGGAGGTTTCGACGCGGCGGCGGGTTCGTCGTTCCGCCGCGACGCCGTGGTTCGTCTCGTGGAATCGGGATCATCCGGGGGGTCCGTCGGCGTGACCGTCATGGAGCACTCACGGCCCGATGCGCCCGACGCCGAGAGCGTGGCGGGGGTCACCGTGGCGGCGCTCGCGCGCCGCGCGGGCGGCGGCGTGGCCGTCGTCGACGCGTCGACGCCCAACGTGGTGCGTTGGAACCCCGCGGCGCCGTCCGCGTGGCCGCTCGTGTCGATAGTCATTCCCACGCGAGATCGGCTTGACCTGCTGGCGCCGTGCCTGGACGCGCTCGAGGGGCGCACCACGTATCGCGACTACGAGGTGGTGATCGTCGACAACGACTCGAGCGAGCCCGAAACGTTGCGCTTCTTCGCCGAGACGCGACATCGAGTCGTGAGGGCACCGGGGGCGTTCAACTACGCCCGCGTGGTCAACCAAGGCGTCCTCGCGTCCACCGGCGACTTCGTCGTCACGCTCAACAACGATGTCACGGTCGTGACCGCCGACTGGCTCGAGCAGATGGTCGGAGTCGCCGGGCTGCCGGGCGTGGGCGTCGTGGGGGTCTACCTCCAGGACCCTTCCGGCCACGCTCAGCACGAGGGCGTCGCGATCGCGCCCTACCCCCAGCACCTTCGGAGGGATCGCAACTATCTCGTCCCGGACGCCTACCTGGAATCCACCCGCGAGGTCAGCGCGGTGACCGGCGCCTGCCAGATGTTCTCGCGCGCGCTATTCGACGATCTTGGTGGTCTCGACGAGGGCCTGGCGGTCGTCCACAACGACATAGACCTATGCCTGCGGGCGGCGCGCACTGGCCGATCCGTGGTCTACGTCGCAACCGTTCGCCACCTGCACGCGGAGAGCTCGTCGCGCGGGCGACTGACGCCCGAAGAGGACATCGAACGCTTCATCGCGCGCTGGGACGTGTTCGGCTCGCTGCGCGACCCGTGGTTCCCGTCGCGCTGGGAGTTGATCGGCGACGTGATCCGTTGGCGGCGCCCATCACCGAGCCCCGACGCCGGCTAACACCCCACGGAGCCGTCGATCATCTCGCGGATCAGGTCGGCGTGGCCGTTGTGGCGCGCGTACTCCTCGATCATGTGGTTGTAGATCCAGCGCAGCGAGCACGGCGTGTCGTCCCGCAGCCCGGTGTCGTCGAGCGAGCGGCCGTGCGCGGCGGCGCGGCTGGCGTCGCACTCGGCCCGGAACGCGGCGAGGTCCGACTCCCAGTTCGCGTCGTCGAGGGGCACCATCTCGCTGTCCTCGACGTCCGGGTCGTAGAAGATCGGGGGTGCGTCTGGCTCGTTGAGCAGGACGCATCGGAACCACCCACGTTCGACCTCGGCCATGTGGCGCACGAGTCCGTGAAGGGAGAGCTTGGACGTCGCGACCGGTCGCGCCTTGCGCTGCTCGTCACTGATGCCCTCGCACTTGATGACGAGGGTGACGCGGTGGTACTCCAGCCATCCGTCGAGCATCTCTCGCTCGCCCAGCAGGAAGGCGGGCTCGGTCCGGCGCGGGTCTTCGATGTCTGCTGCCATGGGCGTCTCCTCACGTTCAGATGCGGCCCCAGTCTGGCAAAGGGTTGGGACACGACCGCTGGGTCGGTGGAGCCGAGCGCCGATCCGGCGAGCAGAACGTCAGTTTCTAGGATGAAGCCGTGGACCTAGAGCTCGCGGGAAAGGCGTTCGTCATCACCGGCGGCACGGACGGACTAGGCCTGGCGCTTGGGGAGCGACTGGTCGGCGAGGGAGCCCAGGTGGCGGTGTGCGGCCGCAATGTCGCGCGTCTGGGGTCCGCCCAGGAGCGTCTCGGAGGCGCGGCGCTGTGCTTCGAGGCCGACGTCACTGACCCGGCCCAGATCGATGACTTTCTTGACACCGCGTTAAAGCGCTTCGGTCGCCTCGACGGTGTCGTCAACAACGCCGGGCGAAGCGCGGGGACACCGGTGGCGACCTCGCGCGACGACGAGTGGCGCGAGGACTTTGACCTCAAGGTCGTGTCCGCCCTGCACCTCGCGCGCCAGGCCCTTCCGGCCCTCGCCGAGACCCGCGGGAGCGTGCTCAACGTGCTGGCGATCTTGGCGCGCACCCCGCCGGTGAACTCCACGCCGAGCTCGGCGACGCGCGCCGCGGGCTTGGCACTGACCAAAGCCCTCGCGCACGAGGCCGGGCCGCTCGGGGTCAGGGTGAACGCGATCCTCATCGGCCTCATCGAGTCCGGACAGTGGGTGCGGCGCGCGGCGTCGATGGGTCAGGGCGTCGAGCAGTTCTACGAATCGGTCGCGGCGGCGTCGCCGATCGCGCTGGGCCGATTCGGGCGTGCCGAGGAGTTCGCCGACTTGGCGTCCTATCTCCTGTCGGCGAGGTCCAGCTACGTCACCGGTGTGGGCGTGGCCCTTGACGGAGGGCTGTCTCCCTACATCTGACCGGTGGGACCATCCGAGGCTGCCTGCAGCGCGGCGCAGTCCAGCTTGACCATCTTGAGCATCGCGGCGACCACGCGCGACGCCCGCTCGGCGTCGGGCTGACTCATAAGCTCCATCAAGAGCTCCGGCACGACCTGCCAGGAGACTCCGAAGCGATCGCGCAACCATCCGCACGCCGCTGGCTCGCCGCCCTCGAGCAGGGCGTCCCAGTAGTAGTCCACCGCCGCCTGATCCTCGCAGGAGAGAAACAGCGAGATGGCGTCGTTGAATTCGTGCCCCGGCCCTCCATTGAAGAGCATGACCTCGAGGTCGAGCAGGTGCAGCGCTCCAACGAAGCCCGGGGCTGTGGGGACGTCGACCCGGTCGGCGGGCTCGACCGATACCCGTCCGGAACCGCTGAAGACCTTTTGGTAGAAGTCGAGCGCCTCGCCGGCGCGATCGTCGAACCACAGGAACGGTCGAACACTGGTCACGGCGTGAATCTATCCTGGGGCGATCCCAGGACAGGAGGCAAAGTGAGCCGGGTCAGCATCTACCTGAACTTCGATGGCAGGGCCGAGGAGGCGTTCGCCTTCTACGCCGATCTTTTCGGGACCGAGCTGGTCGGTCCGCTCAGCCGGTTCTCCGACATGCCCGACGGAGTTGAGGGTCCTACGATCACCGAGGAGGAGCGCAATTACGTGATGCACGCCGAGCTGCCCATCCTGAACGGTTTCGTCCTGATGGCCACGGACATCATCTCGGCGATGGGCTCGCTGCGCACGGGCAACAACGTGTCGATCAACCTCGAGGTCGACACCGTCGAGGAGGCCGACCGCCTCTACGCCGCGCTGTCCCAGGGTGACGACCGTGGCTCTGGGATGACCCAGCAGTTCTTCGGCTACTGGGGCAGCTGTGAGGATCGATTCGGCGTCCGCTGGATCGTCATCGCGGGCACCTGAGCGGAGATCACACGGCGTCGCAAGACTGGCGGATGGTCCCAACACGACGAACGAGCGCGGCTGAAGGAAAGGATTTCTATGGGCCACTCCAGCGGATGCGAGCCACGCGCTCGGCGCTGACGTAGCCGTTCTCGACGAACCACCGGGCCGAGTCGAAGAGGGCGTCGATCGCTGGCCGCGACGTGTAGCCGAGCTCGGTGCGTGCGCGAGTGTCGTCGAAGGTCATCGGCGTCGATGCCATCTTGGCGGCCTCTAGCGGCACGCGCGGCTCGCGGCCCAGGATCGATCCCTCGATGAACTGTGACGCGTGCCCGGCGACGAGGGGGAAGACCGAGGGGAACCTCGTCGTGGCCGGGGGCAGGCCCGTCACCTTCGAGAGCATCGCGAGCAGCTGGGCCATGGTGACGTTCTCTCCACCGCAGATGTAGCTCCGGCCCTGGGCGCCCTTCTCGAGCGCCAAGAGGTGCCCTTGTGCCAGGTCGTCGACGTGCGCGACGTTCATCGCCGTGTCGACGAAGCCGGGGATCCTCCCATTCAGGTAGTCCAGGACGACCTTGCCCGAAGGTGTGGGCCGGTGGTCGTAGGGGCCGTGGGGCATCGTGGGCTGGACCAGGACGACCGGCGCGCCCTGCGCGGCCAGGCGCAGGACCTCGTGCTCGGCGACGTACTTGGTCTGCTTGTAGTTCCCGTGCAGGTGGCCCACGTCACAGACGTCGTCTTCGTCTGAGGGCCGTCCGCGCCTGGTCTCCCACAGCCCCAGCGTCGCGACCGTCGAGGTGTAGACGATGCGCTCGACGCCGGCGCGCGCGGCGGCGTCCACCACGTTGCGGCTCCCGGTCACGTTCACGTCGTAGAACGCCCGCGGGTCCTTGGGCCAGAAGCCGAACTTCGCCGCCAGGTGAAAGCAGTACTTCGCGTCGTCAAATGCGCCGTCGAGGTGGTCGCGCCGGGTCACGTCCGCCGTGCGCCGTTCGATCGACAGGTCGTCGAGGTTGGACGCGTGCGCCCCGGGTTCGAGCAGGGCGACGACGTGCACGCCGCGTGCCAGGAGCGCGCGGGTGACGGCCGATCCGATGAAGCCCGCCGCCCCCGTCACCACGACGCGGTCGCCCGCCTCCAACGCGGGACTCACGACGGGTCCCGGGCTACCTTCTGTGGCGAGCGATTGCGCCGGAACGCCCCCTTGGCCATCGTGACGCCGAACTCCACGAGCCATCCGCTGCTCTTCTCGGCGTCGGTGAGCAGCTCGTCGAGCGCGGAGCAGAACAGGTCGACCTCGGGCACGCCGGCGATGAGCGGCGGCAGCAGCTTGATGATGTTGACGTTGTCCGCCGCCACCTGGGTGAGGATCCGGTAGCGGTGGAAGAGCGGCACCACGAGGGTCTGGGAGAACATCGCCTTGCGCGCTGCCTCGACTATCGTCCATCGACGCCGTGCCGCGCCCGTAGCGGGGCGTCCGAACTCGATGCCGATCATCTGGCCCTCGCCACGCACGTCGTGGATGAACTCGTGGTGTGCCGCCAGCTCGCCCAGGCGCGCCTTCCAGACCTCGCCCATCGCCGCGGCGTGCGCGACGACCCCTTCGTCGTCGAAGACCGCCAGCGTGGCGAGCCCGGCGACCATCGCGAGCTGGTTGCCCTTGAACGTCGTCGAGTGCACCATCGCTCGGTCCATCGAGCTGTAGACGCTGCGCATGATCTTGTCGCTGGTCAGCATCGCCCCCACGGGCACGTAACCGCCGGAGAGCGCCTTGGAGACGGTGATGATGTCGGGGGAGAGGCCGTAGTGCTCGAACGCGTAGAAGCGCCCCGTGCGTCCGATGCCGGTCTGGACCTCGTCGCAGATGAAGAGCGCCCCCGCGTCGTGCACCGCCGACTCGATCTCTCGCCACTGCGCGGCCTCGAGCATGTACACGCCCTTGCCCTGGATGGGCTCGGCGATGAACGCCGCGACGTCGCCGGCCTTGAGCTCGCGGCGCAGCGCGTCGATGTCGCCGAAGGGGACTTCGACGGCGCCGGGCACGAGCGGCCCGAACCCGCTCTTGAAGTCGGCGGAGCCGTTGACCGAGAGCGCGCCGAGCGTGAGGCCGTGGTAGGCGTGGGACTGGTAGCACACGCGGCCGCGACCGGTCGCCGCGCGCGCGAACTTGATCGCTGCCTCCACGGCCTCGGCCCCGGAGTTGCCGAAGACCACGCGCTCGATGTTCGACGGGGACCGGGTGACGAGCTGCTCGGCCAAGAGGCCGGGGAGCAGGGCGCAGTCCATCTGGGCCATGTTGGGCAGGTCGGCGTCGAGGGCCTGGTGCAGGGCGTCCTTGATGACGGGGTGGCTGCGTCCCAGCGCGAACACCCCGAAGCCGCTCAGCAGGTCCAGGTAGCGCTGGCCCTCGTCGTCGATGAGGTAGCAGCCCTCGCCGTGCTCGTAGAACCGGTCGAAGCCGAGGGTCTTGATGACCTTGGTCAACTGGGGGTTGAGGTACTTCGCGTGGAGCTGGAAGTTCTCCCCGTGGCGTTCCTTGAGCAGGCGGTCCAGGTTGAACTCCATACTCCTCCTTGGCGCTCGCACCTCAATCTACGCCGCGCCGTCGCAGGGTCGCCGCGGCAAGAGTCACGCGGGCGACGCCGAGGCCGCGTCGCGATCGGGGCGGGCGAGGAGGGACCGTAGGCTTCGACGGTGGTCGTCAGCCTGGCTCTCCTCGCGGCCCTGGCCAACGCCGTCGCGAGCATCTGCCAGAGGCTCGGCGTCGAGGACGCCCCGCACGGCGACGGCCCCAGCCTCGGCCTCGTCCGGCACATGGTCCAGCGCCCGGTGTGGCTCCTGGGCTTCACGATCATGGCCGCGGGCTACGCGTGCCAGGCCGTGGCGTTGCACCTCGGGGCGATCGACGTGGTCCAGCCGTTGCTCGTTGCCGAACTCGTCATCCTCGTCGTCGTCCTGTGGCTCTGGTACGCGACGCCGATTTCGGCTCGCGACCTCACCTCGGCCGTGGCGACCGCGGGGGGACTGGGCGCCTTCCTGGCCCTGGCGGCACCGAAGGTCGGGTCGCGCGTTCCGGGTGCGGGCTCATGGCTCGCGACCGGCCTGGGCGTGTGCGTGGTCGTCGTGGCGCTCACGTGGTCCGGCCGGCGCGGACCCGGGTGGCGCCGGGCCCTGCTGCGCGGCGCCGCGGCGTCCATCGGCTTCGCGCTGGTCGCCGCGCTCACCAAGTCGCTGACCGACGTGATCGCGCGCGGGTGGGTCCACGCGTTCACGTCCTGGCAGCTCTACGGCGTGTGCGTCGTGGGCCTCGGGTCGTTCGTCGTCATGCAGAGTGCGTTTCAGGTCGGCCCCTTCGCGGCGTCCCAGTCGACGCTCATCCTGGTCAACCCCTTCGTGTCGATCGCCGTCGGTCGCGTGCTCTTCGGAGAGACCTTGCGGGGGGGACCCCTGTACGTGGGACTCGAGGCGCTGGCGCTGGCGGTCATGGTCGCCGGCGCGCTGGGACTGTCGGCGTCACCCCTGGTGGCCAACGTCCACGACGAGGCGCCCGGCGCGCATCACCTTCGGGGCCGTGGCCGCTACGCGCGCCGCCGCGCGCGCGCCGCCGCGCGGCGCCCGTGAGCCCGCCGGTACCATTTGGCGTGCCTTCGAGCGAGTCGCGTCACTCGGTGGGGTCCGTGCGCACCCCCGTGCGGGTCGCGATCATCGGGCTCGGGCGCATCTACGACCTCAACGCGCTGGCCTACCGCGACTACCCCGACGTTGAGGTCGTCGCGGTCGTGGACCCCGACGAGGCCCGGCGCGAGCGACGACGTCGTGACTGGCCCGGGGCTCGGTCATTCGCCACGATCGGCGAGCTCGCGGAGAGCGACGTCGACGTGGACGCCGCCGAGGTGCTGGTCCCGATCGCGGCGCACGAGTCGGTCGCGGTCGCCTGCCTCGGCCACGGGTGGCACGTTAACCTCCAGAAGCCGATCGCGAGCGACCTGGCGAGCGCCCAGCGCATCGTCGACGCCGCGCGGGCGGCCCGGCGCGAGCTGCGGGTGATGGAGAACTACCTGTTCTACGAGCCGCTGGCCCGGCTGAAGGCGGTCGTCGACTCCGGGGAGCTGGGTGACGTCAGCGGCTATCACATGAAAATGGTCGCGAGCGGCCGTGGCGGCTGGGACGTGCCGGGGGACACCTACGAGCACCAGTTCGAGCAGGCTCGACGAGGTCGCGGCGTCCTGGTGTTCGACGACGGCTGGCACAAGCTGTCCACGGCGCTGTGGCTGTTCGGTCCGGTGCGCGAGGTGCGCGCGTGGCTCGGCACGACCGAGGTCATCCCCGGGATCGAGGTGGACGCCCCCGCGACTCTCGTGTGGGAGCACGAGAGCGGCGTTCGCGGGGTATGGGACATCACCCTCGCGGTCGACATGTACCTGCGCTCGGACTACTACACGAACGACGAGCGCTGGGAGGTCACGGGACGCAAGGGGTTCGCCCGGGTGAACCGCTGCACCAGCCGAGGCATCCAAGAGCCCAGCTTTGAGGTCTACGTCGACGGTGAGATGCGCAGCCATCACGCCCTCGATGACGACTGGGCGAGCAGTTTTCGTGACTCGGGACGCAGCTGGATCGACTGGCTTCGCGGCGGGGAGGGGCCCCTCTGGTGGGGCGGGCCCGACGCGCTGGAGGTCCTACGCATGGCGCTCGCCGCCTACGAGAGCCACGCCGCCGGCGGCGTCGGAGTCAGCCCTCGGTCGCTCGTCGCCGACGCCACCGCGACTCCCGGCGCTTAGCGCGCCATCGGTTGTGGGCGCGTTGAGGCGCGGCCACGGGCGACGGACCGGTCTTACGTGCCTCACTAGGGTTGGTGTCGTGAGCCTCACGACGTATCACAGTTGCAGTTGGCGAGAAAAGCGCGCCGTGCTGCGCACATTCTGGGGCGTGGCCCCGGACTCGTCGGACAAGATCAATGCGGCCGCGCGCGAGTACGGCCCCTACGCCCTCTCGATGGTGGCGGTCATCGCCGCGGAGCTCGTGGTGATAACGGCGGTCCTCGTCGCCGTCGGATCGGCGTGGCTCTGGGCGAGTGCCGCCGCGACGGTCGTATCGCTGGCGTGCCTGCGACGGACCTGGGCCTGCCGCCACGCGTCGGGCGCGGCGACGCCCTAGCCCGGAGGTTCTAGGCGCGGACCTCTTCGATGAGCGCGTCGTACGCCGGCAGCCACTGTTCGAGGATCATCGTTCGCACGTCGTTGGGCATGTCGGCGATCATCGCCTGCATCTTCTCTGCGGGGAGCTGCTCGGCCAGGAGGCCGACGATGATCCAGGGCTTGTCGCCCCGGAAGCTCATGAGCCCGTGGGCGGGTAGCTCCGCCCACTCCTCAGGGCTGATCCACTGGCTGCACAGCGGTACGACGGTGTTCTCCTCGTCCGTGAGGTGCGGGCGCAGCGTGGCGTCTATGGAGTCCAGCGCCTCGACGACGTTCTGTGCGTTCTCGGTCGACGGACGAGCGCGCCAGGCGGCCAGGGCAGCTCGCCCGTGGTCCATCGGGACGTTGAGCGACTTGTGCTGGTCGTCGATGCGCACGAGCTCGGCGAGCTTGTCGGCGCAGCGCTCCTCCAGCTTGGGGTAGAGGAGCTCGTCCTCGCCGCCGTGGTGGACGTGTAGAAACTCCAAAACGTTCTCATAGAACGACGCGATGAGATCCGCCCGATCGGGGTCACCCTCGGCGCTGGCGACGCGGAGGGCCGCGGCGTCGAGCGCGCCCAGGATTGCCCGGTGCACGGCGAACATGTCAGAGGTGTCGGTGCTGTAGCTGCCAGGACTCGTCATTGCGTCCCCCCTTGCGCGCCGCAAGGGTACGGCGGCACACAGGACCCTAGCGAGCGCGACACAGACACAATCGCGACGCGACACTACGGGCCGGAACGCCGGCGTGGGACGCTTCGCCAAGAGGTCGCGCGGTCGCATGCCATGGACTTGTCAATCTCCTGCGTCAACGGTCTATAACACGAGGGTTCTCGACTCGCGTGCCTTCGCGTGGGCCGCTTGTGGATGTCCGCACGAACCCAGATGACCTGGTGCAAGGTGCAAAATCTCGCGGCGACCCACGTCAGCGTGCCGTGCGGTCTACGGGTCAATTTCTGATCGCTACCTGTTGGTTACCCGGGAGCGCTGGTCTCGTCGCTCTTGGTGGCCAGTCGGGTTCGAAGGGTGTCGCACATTGCGAGTGAGTGACATTTCAACAATCCGCGAACATTCTTCCTCCTCGCAGTCTTGTCACAGGCCCCTCTGAGGTCGGACTTCGAGAATGGGAACGTCCACTCCGTGGGCTCATTGATCGAGAGGCGAACCATGCACACGTCAAGACATTGGGGAGCGACCCGTCTCGTGGCAACGGTGCTCCTGGGAGCCTTCCTGACGGTCGGCACGTCGGGGGCCGCATTCGCTGAATCCGGCCACTTCCATCATCACCACCACCACCACTATCCGTCCACCTACGTCCTGGGCACCATCACGGGCCTGGGCACCAACTCGGTGACCGTGCACCGTGACAACGGCCAGAGCGCCACCTACGCCACGACCTCCACCACGCTCTACGCCTTCGAGGGCCTGGGCAAGACGACCTTCGCCGACCTGGCGGTCGGACAGAAGGTCGACCTCAACCTGACCTCGAGCGCCCCCCAGGCCATCACCCGGCTGGTCGTCGAACTGGTCAAGGTCGAGGGCACCGTGACCTCGGTCTCGGGCAACACGATCACGCTGAACGGCTCGCCGGCGAGGATCGTCACGGCGAGCACGCTGACGACCTTCACCCTGGCGGGCGGGGCCTCGGCCACCATCTCCTCGGTGCTGGTTGGTGACCAGATCAGCGCCTGGGGCTACTACGGCGCGACCGCGACGAGCGGGCTCAACGCCGACGTCGTCGTGATCCACCCGCCGGTGCTGTCCACCTACGTCCTGGGCACCATCACGGGCCTGGGCACCAACTCGGTGACCGTGCACCGTGACAACGGCCAGAGCGCCACCTACGCCACGACCTCCACCACGCTCTACGCCTTCGAGGGCCTGGGCAAGACGACCTTCGCCGACCTGGCGGTCGGACAGAAGGTCGACCTCAACCTGACCTCGAGCGCCCCCCAGGCCATCACCCGGCTGGTCGTCGAGCTGGTCAAGGTCGAGGGCACCGTGACCTCGGTCTCGGGCAACACGATCACGCTGAACGGCTCGCCGGCGAGGATCGTCACGGCGAGCACGCTGACGACCTTCACCCTGGCGGGCGGGGCCTCGGCCACCATCTCCTCGGTGCTGGTTGGTGACCAGATCAGCGCCTGGGGCTACTACGGCGCGACCGCGACGAGCGGGCTCAACGCCGACGTCGTCGTGATCCACCCGCCGGTGCTGTCCACCTACGTCCTGGGCACCATCACGGGCCTGGGCACCAACTCGGTGACCGTGCACCGTGACAACGGCCAGAGCGCCACCTACGCCACGACCTCCACCACGCTCTACGCCTTCGAGGGCCTGGGCAAGACGACCTTCGCCGACCTGGCGGTCGGACAGAAGGTCGACCTCAACCTGACCTCGAGCGCCCCCCAGGCCATCACCCGGCTGGTCGTCGAGCTGGTCAAGGTCGAGGGCACCGTGACCTCGGTCTCGGGCAACACGATCACGCTGAACGGCTCGCCGGCGAGGATCGTCACGGCGAGCACGCTGACGACCTTCACCCTGGCGGGCGGGGCCTCGGCCACCATCTCCTCGGTGCTGGTTGGTGACCAGATCAGCGCCTGGGGCTACTACGGCGCGACCGCGACGAGCGGGCTCAACGCCGACGTCGTCGTGATCCACCCGCCGGTGCTGTCCACCTACGTCCTGGGCACCATCACGGGCCTGGGCACCAACTCGGTGACCGTGCACCGTGACAACGGCCAGAGCGCCACCTACGCCACGACCTCCACCACGCTCTACGCCTTCGAGGGCCTGGGCAAGACGACCTTCGCCGACCTGGCGGTCGGACAGAAGGTCGACCTCAACCTGACCTCGAGCGCCCCCCAGGCCATCACCCGGCTGGTCGTCGAGCTGGTCAAGGTCGAGGGCACCGTGACCTCGGTCTCGGGCAACACGATTACGCTGAACGGAACTGAGCCGCGCATGGTGCAGGTGAGCTCGAACACGACCTTCACCCTCGCGGGCGGGGCCTCGGCCACCATCTCCTCGGTGCTGGTTGGTGACCAGATCGCCGCGTGGGGCTGGATCACTTCACCGATGGTCATGAGTGCCATCAATGTGCGCGTCGGGAGCCTGCTGTAGCCCGACCGCAGTCATGGAGCCTCTGAAGGGGCTCCACATCGGCGCCTCCTCGCAGTGGCGAGGGGGCGCTGGTGGTCGTTGGGCTCCGGGACCGCTGATCATTGAACACAAGAGATCCAAGGACTCCTTAGTGCCACTTCGAGTGAGTTTGTGATGACATGTCAGCATGCGCCTGTGGCGGTCGTTCCTGTGTGGCACCACGTTCCTCGGCT
The DNA here is from genome assembly GCA_963805595.1 of uncultured Actinomycetota bacterium. Taxonomy (GTDB): domain Bacteria; phylum Actinomycetota; class Acidimicrobiia; order Acidimicrobiales; family RAAP-2; genus RAAP-2. The sequence goes on from CAWDUM010000001.1 coordinate 467,147, forward strand.
TCTGCCTGGCCGCGCAGCCGTCTGCAGCGTCGGACCTGCACGGCCACCCCGGACCCGTCGCTGTCGACTCACGTGGCCGCGCCTGGATCGCCGAGAGCGGATCGCACGGCATTCTCGAGATCGATCCCGCCACGGGAGGAGTCCTGCGGACCGTATCCGGTGCCCCTTATGGCTTCGATGACCCTCAGGCGATCGCCGTGGTCGGCAATGAGGTGTGGGTCGCCAGCGTCGGCTTCACCGGATCCCGGGGCAACGCCAGTGCCGCCCGACTCACCGAGTTCCTGGCGAGCTCCGGCGCACTCGTCAGGACGGTCAACCTCAAGGCTCGCGGAATCCAGGGTTTGAGCGAGTTCTACGTGAGCGGGTCCACCCTCTGGTTGTCCGCGTCCAGCGGCAGTGTCATCGCCGCCGTCGACACCAACACCGGCCGTCTGCTTCGTTCCATCGTCACGGGACCGATTTACGGCAACTCACAGCCCTCTGGCCTCGAGGTGCTCGATGGGCGCGTCTTCTACGTCAACCAGGGATACGCGGCCATCTCGGTGCGCGACGCCACGACGGGACATCTTCTGCGCCAGCTGACTCCTCAAGTGATGAGTCGTCCGCCGGGAATGGACCGCAAGGTCCCCAGCTTCATCGGTCCCGTACTGCTGGAGGTCACGCCCACCGACATTTGGGCGGCGTGCGAATCGAGTCGCCACCGTGCCTCTTCATCGGTCATAGAGATAAGCAGACGCAGCGGTCACATCGTTCGGCTCATCGATTCCCTGTCTGACGACCTCTACAGCCCCAAGGAAATGGTCAGCACCGGTCACGACGTCTTCGTGCTCAGTGGTGCCGTTGGAACCAGCCACGGTATGAAGGGTGCCTCACTCACGGAGATTAATGAGGCGAGTGGAAGCACCGTTCGCGTCATCAGGTTCCTTCGACTTGACGGCCTTTACAGTGAGCCAGCAGGAATTGCCGTCGACGGTTCTCGGATCGTGGTCACGGACTCTGATGGGAAGATTCTGATCCTCGATGCCGAGACCGGGGTCGTGGAACGGGTGATCAGTTAGCCGTGGGGAGGCGAACGCAGATGAATCGCGTTCCGCGCGACATTGGTTCGAGGCGAGCGGAAACGCTCAGGGATTCGAGCGGACTGTGGGTGAGGTGCCAACGCCCGGTTCTGGGGAGGCGGACTGAGCCCACGAGAGGTCGAAGTTTGCTCGGTGGAAGTACGGGATCCACACGGGTCGCGATGACCCCGACCTATCGGTCTGACTCACTAGGGATATGTCAATCAATTACACAAAAGACCGGAAGTCGAACTCGCATTGGGTAGGCGCGGGATCGTCGTCATATGCTTGGCGTTTTCCAGCGTGGTTCCTGACCTCCATCAAGGGCGGTTCGACGTGATGCCTTTTGCGCGCGGAGCGCCGCGGGTTCTTATCTCGTAGGAAAGTGTGGCTATGTCTGACGCCAGCGGGGAATCGGAGACCGTTCTTGAGGAGCCGGACGGTCCTCGTCGACGAGCGTTTGTGGCCCGTGAAGGATCCTCGTTCGTATTCCTCATCTCAGGACTCGTCATCCTGATTGCAACGATCTTCTATGACCAGTCGCTCCTTGCGGGAACAACCTCGAAGTGTCCGTCATTCAGCTGGGGAACAGCGTGTTCGAGTGAAGTCACCGCGAGAGGGTTCCTGGGCTCTGGGTTCGGGGCACCTGTCTTTGCCGCTGGCAACGAAAGTGTCTGGGCGACGACGTACTGGGTGACGAGCATCTTTTTGGCCACTTGCGCGGTGGTGGCCTTCTTCTGGAATCGTTCGAGGGTCCCGGGCAAACGGGCTGTGACGTGGCCCTCAGTGACCCTCGTGGCCGCGGCGGTGGTGCTTGTCACTTTGGGTAGGGGTTTCTTGATCAACCAGCTCCCGCCCGACATGGTCGTTCGGGGAATGCAGGCGCTCCTGGTTATCGCACTCGGACTGTTCATCGTCGCATTCATCGCTCACAGTTGGGCGCTGTCCATCTACGTCGCCGGGTTCTTCGGCCTCGCTCTCCTGTCGTGTCTCTACAACGTCAGTAACTTGTTCCAACGCATTGGAATCGGAGGCACGTGGAACTCGTCGAACGTGAACGTGCCCAACCTCACTCTTCCTGGGGTCTATCTCCTGGCTGGTGCGGGGGCCTCTTGGATGGGAATTCGAATCAAGAGGGCGGGGGCGAAGGGAACCTGACCCGCGGGAGACCGAGGATCGCTTGGTAGAGGCGAGAGGATTTCCCCCTCGACCTCGATGCTCTCATTTCCAAGGGCTGACGTGTCGCCGCGCTGGCCGACTTGAGCAAAGCCCGCGGCCAGGAATGCGGTGACGGCTTCTTGTCCGGAAACGACGGGAAGCGCGGAACTCACGCAGGCAGCAGGACAGTGGTGATGAGGGGCGGCTCGAGCGTGTCGGGGAGAGCCTCTCCCTCGAAGTAGGGGCCCAGGGCTTCCTCAAGGCTCGCCACGGCCTCTTCGATTGTCTCGCCCTGGCTCACGACGTCAACGTCGAGGCACCTGGCGACATACCACGGCCTCTCGTGGGTGACAGCAACCGTGAACTTCATGAAGGGAGTCGTACCGGCGGCCTGTGTCATCGGGTCCGAGCCTTTGGTGGAGGTAAGGGGATTCGAACCCCTGACCTCTTGACTGCCAGGTGCGCCAAGACGTGATTCTCTGAGGTCTCTCGGAGTCTCCGCAGCCTTTCACCAGGACTCTTAGTTTGCATCCGAGTCACTAGATTCACCTGTTTCCGAGAGAACTGCTAACGAACTGCTAACAGTGCCCGAGACTTCTTTGACGCTGGGCGGTCAGCGGTGAGTTCGGCCCGATATCAAGAGATGACGGGGTGCGTCGTCAGGATGTGGTGACCATGGGCTCAGGACCAGTGGCGGCGTGCAAGGTCTTCACCGACGCGGCGACAGCGACCTGACTGCGGCGAGCCGCTGGGCAACGTATGGGAAGGGGTCCGAGTTGAACCGCTCAAGTGTCTTCTGGAACCGCGACGTCGATCCTAAGATTGAAGGCGGGCGATCCCGCCGGTCCGGATTCCGCGTGACCAGTGATGAGGGACTGCTGCACGTTTAGTTGACATCTAGCATCCAGGCAATTGCCCTGGGGAAGGATGGCAACGATGGCAAGAAGGTATCCGCGAGAGTTCCGTGACGACGTCGTGCGAGTGGCGAGGCGACACGAGGCGCCGATGGTCCAGATCGCCCGCGACTTTGGCATCAGCGACGCAACGCTCTATGAGTGGATGCGCAAAGCCGACGTCGAAGACGGTGTGCGTGACGGCATGACCGAGGCCGACGCGGCCGAGATGCGCGAGCTCAAGCGCCGCAACCGGGTCCTAGAGCAGGAGGTCGAGATCCTGCGGCGGGCCACGGCCTACTTCGCCAAGGATCACAGCCCAAAATGATCTACCCGCTGGTCCGCGAGCTGGCCGAGGACGGCATCCCCGTCACGGTGACCTGCCGGGTGCTCAAGTTCTCGCCCCAGGGCTACTACCGCTGGCGCAGGTCCCCCGTGACGCGGCGCGACCTGGAGAACGCCTACCTCACCAACCACCTGGTCGACGCCCACCGCGACGACCCGCCCTTCGGCTACCGGTTCCTCTCTGACGAGCTCGAGCGCCTCGGCGAGCGGGCCTGTGAGCGTCGGGTCTGGCGCCTGTGTTCGGAGATGGCCATCTGGTCCAGCTTCGTCAAGAAGAGCCGCTCGGGCAAGAAGCCCGGCCCGCCGGTCCACGACGACCTCGTCCAGCGCGACTTCAGCGCCACGGCGATGAACCAGCTCTGGTTCACGGACTTGACCGAGCACATGACGAGCGAAGGCAAGCTCTACCTCTGCAGCATCGAAGACGCCTTCTCGGGTCGCATCGTGGGCTACTCGATCGGCGAGAAGATGACCGCGGATCTGTGCGTGACGGCACTACGCAACGCCATTCGACTCCGCGACCCCAAGGGCACGATCGTGCACGCGGACCGAGGATCGCAATTCAGGTCCAACGCCTTCGTTCGCACGTTGAAGAACAACGGGCTGGTCGGATCCATGGGCCGAGTGGCCGCCGCCGGCGACAACGCGGCAATGGAGTCGTTCCACGCTCTGCTGCAGAAGAACGTCCTCAACTCGAAGAAGTGGGAGACGCGCGAGGAGCTTCGCCTCGCCATCGTCACCTGGATCGAGCGGACCTATCACCGCCGGCGCCGCAAGCGCCGTCTCGGCAAGATGACGCCGGTCGAGTTTGAAGCCTTAGCGCAGGCCCTGGACGACTCGCTCGTCGCGGCCTGAAACTATGGAAAGCAACTGTCAACTAAACGTGCAGCAGTCCCCTTCGCGGAGGTGAGCACGGCACTCAGTTGGCTACTTGGTGACGTTGACCCATAAGATTCCCGCCTTCGGCATGGTGGGCGTCGTAATGGGAAGCCTCACCACCGTGTGGTATGTCTCGGGCGGGATATCCGGCATTCCTCCGCCAGAAGGGCAAGGTAAGTTGCCCGAACCACCACAGACTTGGTAAGTCGCTCGGACACGCTCGTGAAATATGTTGATGCCCCGGTGCAGAGTGGAGGAACAGGCGACCCCGCTCGAGATGCCTGCATACGGGACCTTCCGGTTACCGAGACCCACGACGAAGACCTGGTCGCCCGGACATCCACTGATCTTCACATCGTGGCCTGTCCTATTTCGAACCGTGATGGTCGCACTCATTGACGAGCCTGTGCGAAGGGCGGTCTTTGCTATCGATAGGGTCACGACCCAACTCTTCGATGAGGTGACTACCCCAGTGGCGCGTAAAATGTCGGCCGGTGCTGCCTGGGCCGCCAGGGGCACGCCCATTGCTACAAGTAGCAGGGCGATTGCGAGCCGCTTCACGATCTCACCTCCCACGTCCACTTCTTCCATGTCCGACCGTGCTCAAGTCTTACGCGAACGCCCTGCCGATGCTGCCCACCTTCACGTAGCAGCTGGGTGGCTCCGACAGGCCCTTCCTTGCAATGGAGGATGACTCACGTTCTTCTCACTCAGACGTACCCGCTTCTCGTTCTGGTGGACGCCCGTGAAGTTCGTGGAGACTCAGTTCTCTGGAATGGATTGAAGGAGCGTCCCGGTCCCCGAGTTTTCGAACTGCTAACAAACTGCTAACAGTGGGTCGCCGATGGTGAGCCGTGGACCTCGAAAGTCCAATGTTTGCTTGGTGGAGGTAAGGGGATTCGAACCCCTGACCTCTTGACTGCCAGTCAAGCGCTCTACCAGCTGAGCTATACCCCCAAGGGTCCTTCGATGTTAGCAGTTGAGTTTCGGTGCCTTGTCTGGTAAACACCGAGCGACGTCGACCCGACACGGGTACGTCAATCGATGGGGGGATCGGATGAGCACGGAGGAACTTCCAGAACGCGTCTTCGGGTTCAACAGCATGTTCGTCTCGCCCGACGAGGATCCCCGGTTCCAAGTGAACTTCTACGGCGAGCGTGAAACGCTGACGGCGTACCTCGGGAACTACCGCAAGACCCTCGGACTCAAGTGTTCGGGCCTCGACGCGGCGGCGATGGGTCGCCGGTCCGTGCCGCCGTCGGATCTGTCGTTGCTGGGTCTGGTCCGGCATCTGGCGGCGGTCGAACGGTTCTGGTTTCGTCTCGTGCTGGGTCAAGAGAAGGTTGCCAATCTGTACCTCGAAGCCGACGACCGCGACTCGTCCATAACCGACGCCGTCGGTGATGACGAGTCAGTGTCCCAGGCGTGGGACGCCTGGCGAGATGAAGTGGCCTACGCCGAAGCGCTCCTGGCGGGCGTCGACGACTTGGGTTCGTGCGTGCCGTTCCCGCTGGACTCCGAGACGGGCGACGAGGTGGCGGTGCGTGACGTCGTCGTGCACATGATCGAGGAGTACGCGCGCCACATGGGACACGCCGATCTCCTGCGCGAGCGCATTGACGGGCGCGTGGGACAGTAGCGGATCAGCGCGCACAAGGCCGGCGGGCGGCCCCACGGCCGGGCGCCCGCGGTGCGAGCGGTTCGTGATCCTCACTCCGTGTTGATGATGGCCACGGAGCAGTTCGCGCCGTGGGCCACGGTGTTCGGGACGCTGCCCAGGATGCGCCGGACACCCTTCATCCCCGCGTTGCCGACGACGATGAGGTCGGCGTTGACCTTGTCGGCGACGCCGATGATCACCTCAGCGGGGTCACCCTTCGAGAGGTGAAGCACCGGGTCCACGCCCAGGGCTCGAGCGCCGGCGGCGAGGTCCTCGATGAGGGTCTGCCCCTCCGTCTCGGTGCTGAGGTACTTGAACTCCTCGGACAACGCGGAGTCGCGACGCGACTTGGACCCGTACGCCGTGACCAGGTGAAGCGTGCCACCCGACAAGAGCGCGAACTGGACCGCCGACTCGATCGCCCGGCGGGCGGTCTTCGAGTCGTCGGCTCCGACCACCACGGTTGTGAACACTCGGACCCCCCTCGCGGCGTTGATCGGGGGTATTCGCCCCCGTGCCTCCTGAGAAGAATGGTCCGTCGACGTCACGAATGCAAACGGTGCACGTGTCGATCCCCGTGTGGCCGCCCGTGGGGGTGCCGTGCGTAGGAGCCTCGACTCGCGGACGGTGACGTCGCGGCCGCCCGAAGGGCGCCTCGAGCCCGTGGCGCCCGTGGAAGTGGGCGTTGCGCCCTGGAGGCGACGCCCCAGGGAGCACGGTCCACGGGGCCGGCGCGGACCCTAGATGCCCGAGTCGCTGACGGCGAGCAGGTCGGCGAGGAGCCTGGGCTGCGAGAACATCGGGGAGTGGTCGGTGTCGAGTGCCATCCACTCGTCGCAGCGTCGCGCGAGGGAGTTCTGGAGGACCGGGTGCACCGCACGGTCGTCGTTGCACACGACGTAGCGGCGCGGCACGGCGGGGTCGGCGTGCGAACGCGGCGAACGGAAGCTGGCCAGCGAGTGACCCCCCAACCGGCCGAGCGCCCACTGGCGCGTGACCTCGTCGCAGTGCCCGTAGACGGCATCTCCGGCGAGTTCGGGGTCCAGGTGCACGAGCGGTCCCGTCACGATCATCGCCTGGTCCAGCAGCGTGGGCTCGGGCGCGCTCTTGGCCACGACGGAGGCCGACTCACCCGGGAGCGGGACGATCGCCGCGATGAAGATCAGTGACTCGGCGTTGGGGAGACGCCCGGCGGCCTCGGCCACGACCGCGCCGCCGTAGCTGTGGCCCACCACGACGATCGGCCCGAGCCCCGACGCGACCGCGACGAGCGCGTCAGCGTCGTCGCCGAGCGTGGCGGTTCCCGTCGCGTCGTGCGAACTGGGCAGGTCGAGCGCCGTCCAGGCGAGGGAGCGTCGGTCGAGCTCGGCGCCGAGGTCGCGCCAGGACCACGCGCCGCCGAACGCGCCGTGGACGAGGACGTACGTGGGTGCGGCCATGGTCACCTCCGCTTGCGGTCAGGGCCGACGGCGCCTGCGTTCCTAGACTGTCACAATGGGCCGACCGTTCGACGTGGCCGCCGTAGAGGCGAAGTGGCAGGCGTACTGGGCTGAGTTCGGCACGTACGAGGTCGACAACGACGACCCGCGCGAGCGGTTCTACGCCTTGTGCATGTATCCGTACCCCAGCGGGGCGGCCCACCAGGGTCACGTGCGCAACTACACCTTCGGCGACCTGGTCGTGCGATACCAGACCATGCGGGGCAAGGCGGTCCTCTCGCCCTACGGGTTCGACTCCTTCGGCCTGCCGGCGGAGAACGCCGCGATCAAGGCGGGCAGCCACCCCAAGCTCTTCACCGAGGCCCGCATGGCCGAGCTGCGGTCCTCGGTTCTACGCCTGGGCGCGGTCTACGACTGGCGCCGAGAAGTGGTCAGCCACGACCCCGAATTCATGCGCTTCTCCCAGCTCATCTTCCTCACCTTCTACGACGCGGGCCTCGCGTACCGAGCCGAGGCGCCGGTGAACTGGTGCCCGGGGTGTCAGACCGTGCTGGCCAACGAGCAGGTGCTCGCCGACGGGACGTGCGAGCGGTCGGGCGACCTGGTCGAGCGCCGGGAGCTCGAGCAGTGGTTCTTCCGGATCACCGACTACGCCGAGGAGCTGCTGCGCGACCTCGACTCGCTCGAGTGGCCCGAGCGCGTCAAGACGATGCAGCGCAACTGGATCGGGCGTTCCGAGGGGGTCGAGTTCGACCTGGCCTTCGCGAGCGACTCCACCAAGTCGCTGCGGGTCTTCACCACGCGACCCGACACGGGCTTTGGTATCACCTACGCGGTCGTGGCGCCCGAGCACCCGTTGCTCGAGGACCTGACGACCGACGACCAGCGTGACGCCGTGCACGCCTTGGTCGAACAGGCCCTCGGCGAGAGCGAGATCGAGCGGACCTCCTCATCGGCCTCGCGGGCCGACCTCGAGAAGCGTGGCGCGTTCACCGGTAGCTTCGTCATCAACCCGTTCACGGACCAGCCGGTACCCGTCTACGTCGCGGACTACGTGCTCGGCACCTACGCCACCGGCGCGATCATGGCCGTCCCCGGTGAGGACGAGCGTGACTTCGCCTTCGCCCAGGCCCACGGGCTCGCCGTCGTGCGCACGGTCGAGGCGCCCGACGGCGTCGAGGGGGCCTACAACGGTGACGGGCGTCACATCAATTCGGGGTTCCTCGACGGGCTCCACGTCGCGCCGGCCAAGGTCGCCGCGGCCGACTACCTCACCGAGTTCGCGCGCGGGGTGACCAAGGTGAACTACCGCCTGCGCGACTGGCTCGTCTCGCGCCAGCGATTCTGGGGATGTCCGATCCCGATCATCTACTGCCCGTCGTGCGGCGTCGTGCCCGTGCCCGAGGACGACCTGCCGATCCTGCTCCCCGACGACGTGACCCTGGCGCGCAGCGGGCAGTCGCCGCTCGCCACCGACGAGGCGTGGAACACCGTCGCGTGCCCGCGCTGTGGGGCGACGGGCCGCCGCGAGACCGACACGATGGACACGTTCACCGACTCGTCGTGGTACTTCTTGCGCATGGCCGACCCCTTCACGAAGGATCGACCGTTCGACCCGGAGCAGGTGGCCCCCTGGCTGCCGGTCCACCAGTACATCGGGGGGATCGAGCACGCGATTCTGCACCTGCTCTACGCGCGCTTCTACGTCAAGGCCCTCGACGACACCGGTTTGGGGGCCGGCATTCCCCGCGAGCCCTTCGCGCGCCTGTTCACCCAGGGCATGCTTCGCCTCGACGGCACCAAGATGAGCAAGTCCAAGGGCAACATGGTGGTGCCCGAGCCGTACTACGAGACCGTCGGAGCGGACGGGCTGCGCCTCTTTCACCACTTCGTGGGGCCCCCGGCCGACGACGTCGACTGGACCGAGCAGACCGAAGCGCTCATCGAGGGCTGCGGGAGATTCATCGACCGCGTGTGGCGTCTCGCGCACGAGCATGAGGTCTTCTTCCACGACGAGCCCGACGCGCGCGACGTCGAGGTGCGCCGCGTCGTGCACCGCACGATCGCGAAGGTCACCAGCGACATTGACCGCTGGAGCTTCAACACCGCGGTCGCCGCCCTGATGGAGCTGGTGAACACCTTGTCCAAGTGGGGTCGCTCCGACCAGGGCGCGGAGCGCGCGATCTTTGACGAGGCCCTTGACACCCTCCTGTGCCTGCTCGCGCCGATGGCCCCGCACGTGACGGCCGAGCTGTGGGAGAAGCGCCACCCCGATCGGGCCACGGTGCACCACCAGCCCTGGCCGGTGGCCGACGAATCCCTGGTGCTCGAGGCGACGGTCACCATGGCCGTCGAGGTCAACGGCAAGGTGCGCGCCCGGGTCGAGGTCGCCCCCGACGCCTCGGAGTCCGACGCCGAGTCCCTGGCCCTGGCCGATCCTCGGATCATCGCCGCACTTACCGGACGCACACCGACGCGCGTGATCTCGCGACCCCCGCGCATGGTCAACATCATCGTGTGATGGCGCGTCGCGCGGTCCCCCTGGCGGACACGTCGGTCCTCATCGAGCCGCCCCGCTTCGACCGTCCCGAGGTCGAGATCCGCGCGTCGACCCGGCGCAAGAAGACCGGCGCGGCGCACTGGTCGGGCAGCCGCATCGTGGTCCAGATCCCCGCACGCCTGCGGGGACGCGAGCGCGCGACCTTCGTCGACGACCTGGTCGAGCGCCTGCTCACCCAGCGCCCGCAGGTCTCGGCGGGCGACGCCGCTCTGGAGGAGCGCGCCCGCGTGCTGGCCGACCTCTACAACGACGGTGTCGCGCCCAGCTCGGTGCGCTGGGTGTCGAACCAGCGCGCGCGCTGGGCGTCGTGCTCGCCGGCGTCGCGCGAGATCCGCGTCTCGACGCGACTGCGACAGTGCCCCGAGTGGGTCATCGACGCCGTGCTCGTCCACGAGCTCGCCCACCTGCACGAAGCGGACCACTCCGCGGCCTTCTACGACCTCGCCAACCGCCACCCGCGACAGGCCGAGTCCGCGGTGTACCTCGACGGCTACGCGCTGGGGCTGGGCCTGGCCATCGAGGCCGGCGACGTCGACGCCTAGTACCTAGTCAAAGACGCAGGTCTTGTTGCGAAACACCATGAGGCGGTGCTCGAGGTGGAGCCGCACCGCGCGCGCCAGGACCGAGCGCTCCACGTCGGCGCCCCGGCGCCGGACGTCCCCGACGCGGTCCGCGTGGGTCACGGCGGTGACGTCTTGGACGATGATCGGGCCCGCGTCGAGCTCGGAGGTGACGTAGTGCGCCGTCGCGCCCACCATCTTCACGCCGCGCTCGACGGCTCGGCGGTAGGGGTCGGCGCCCACGAAGGCCGGCAGGAAGGAGTGGTGGACGTTGATGATGCGCTCGGGGAACAGGTCGGTCAAGGAGTCGGGCAGCACGCGCATGTAGCGCGCGAGCACGACGAGGTCGGGGTCGAGCGAGGTGAGCAGGCCGGCGAGCTCGGCCTCTTGTCCGGCGCGGTCCTCGCCGACGGGCAGGAAGTGGAAGTCCACCCCGTAGCGCCGCGCGAGCGTCTCGGCCTTCGGGTGGTCCGACACGAGCGCCACGACCTCGCAGTCGAGTTCTCCCAGGTCGACGCGCGCCAGGAGGTCGCTCGCGCAGTGCAGGGACTTGGAGCACGCGAGGACGAGGCGCGCTCGGCGCCGGCCCAGGTAGAGCCGGTACTCGATACCCATCGTCGACGCCAGCCCTCTCATCTCGGTCTCGAGGGCGTCGACGTCGACGTCCGGGGCAACCTCGACGCGACATCCGAACAGACCCTCGTCGAGGTCGGTGTGCTGGGCGAGGTCCAGGATGTTCCCGTGGGACCTCCAGATCGCCCCGGTCACCGAGGCCACGACGCCGCGCTGGTCCTCGCAGCGCACGGTGAGGACCACCACCGGCTCGCTGGTCGACGACGTGGTCACCTCAACCGCCTTGCGAGCCCGAGGGCTCAGGCTCCCTCGCCGCGAAGGAACCGCTCGAGCTCGGCGGCGAGCTCGTCGCCGCTGGGCAGCTCCTGGCCGAGGGACGTGCCCTCGGTCTCGTCGGCGGCCTCCTCGAGCTGCTCGACCATCGAGGAGTGCTCCGGGTTGTTGGTCACCAGGTCGTCGACGCGGCGACGGGCCTCCTCGGCCGCCGATCGCAGCGTCCCGGCGTCCAGCGTGAGCCCCGCGACGCGGGCCAGCGTCTCGACCAGCGCGGCGGCGGCCTGCGGGTAGGGCATGGACGCGACGTAGTGGGGCACGCGGGCCCACAGCGTGATGACGTCGAGGTCGGCCTCGGCGAAGCCGAGCTCGAGGGCCGCGCTGATGCCCGCGGGCACCTCCAGCTCGCCCGTCACCGAGCCCACGGTGTCGAGCAGGTGGCGGCTCGCGGGGGGAACGGTGCCGATCACGCGCACCGGCCGGGTGTGAGGGGTGGGCGCGGGGAACGCGCCGAGACCCACGACGAGGCGCACGTCGAAGCGCCCGGCGGCGTCGGTGACCGCGTCGATGAAGTCGCTCCAGTGGAAGTCGGGCTCGGGCCCGACGAGGAAGATGATGTCCGCGCCGTCGCCGTCGCGGCCGTAGCGCAGCTGGATCTCGGGCCACGTGAGCTCGGTCGTCACGCCGTCGACGATGCGCGCGATCGGGCGCCGGGCCCGCTGGTCGATGAAGTACTCGGTGTCGAAGGTGGCGAGGACCTCGGTGGGGATCGAGGTCAGCAGCGCGCCGAGCGCGGTGCTCGCGCCCAGGCCCGCGTCGATCCAGCCCTCCAGGGAGACGACCAGGACGGGCTCGTGGAGATCGGGGTCCGCAAGGAAGATGATGCGGTCGTAGATCTCGTCGTCCATCAGGTCTGCTCCAGGGTCTCTTTGGCGCTGCGCGCAAGAGTTGCGATGTGGGTCGGGTACGCGGCCACGCTGCCCTGGTCCCCGGCGGTGGCGCCCGCTTGGTAGCGCGCGAACACCCCTTGGAGGATGCAGGCCAACTTCCAGTAGCCGAACGCTCGATAGTAGGCGATGTCGGTGAGGTCCAAATCGCTGTGGCCCGCGTAGGCGGCCAGCACCTGGTCGCGGGTCGCAAATCCCTCCGCGGTCGAGGGGGCGGCCACGAGGAGCGCCGACGCCGGGTCCGAGGGCTCCGCCCAGTAGACGAGGAGCATGCCCACGTCGGCCAACGGATCGCCGAGGGTGCAGATCTCCCAGTCGAGTATCGCGCGCACGCGCCCGTCTTCGTCGAGGACTGTGTTGTCCAGCCGGTAGTCGCCGTGCACGACGGCGACGCGCTGCTGGCGTGGGATCGACGCGGCGAGCTCGTCGCCGACCGCGCCCACGAGGCCCCCGTCGTCGATGCCCTCGACCTTCATCTGCTCGTACTGGGTGCGCCAGCGGCGCAGCTGGCGCTCGACATAGCCCTCGTGGCGCGCCAGGCCGCCGAGGCCCGCCGCCTCGACGTCCACGTCGTGCAGGCGTGCCAGGGTCTCGGCCATGTGATCACCGATGACGGCGCGCGTGGCCACGTCGAAGGCCGCCTCAGCGCCGGCGGCGTCGCGCAGGATGGCCCCGTCGACGAACTCCATGACGTAGAAGGGTGCGCCGTTGACCGACTCGTCCACGCACAGCCCGAGCGGCTGGGGCACCGGGACGGACTGGGGGTAGAGCGCCGAGATCAGCGTGTGCTCGCGGACCATGTCGTGGGCGGTCGGCAGGACGTGGCTCACCGGAGGCCGGCGAAGCGCGTAGCGGCCGCCGAGCGCGTCGGTCACCGAGAAGGTGAGATTGGAGCGTCCGCCCGCGATCAGCTCGTAGGTGAGCGGCGCGGTGGCTCCGACGTGCTGGACCAACCACTCGCTGACGCGCGCCTCGTCGATGCCCACCGGAGCCTCCATACGGGCCGAGGCTAACAGCGCCCTCAGCCCCTCTAATCCGGCGCACGCGCCGTTAGGCTGACCGGCGTGAAGGACGTGACGGACGCGACGTTCGCGGTGGATGTGATCGAGAAATCGGCGACGGTGCCGGTCGTGGTCGACCTGTGGGCCGAGTGGTGCGGGCCGTGCAAGACCCTCGGTCCGATCCTCGAGCGGGTCATCGCCGAGACGAACGGCGCGGTGGAGCTGGCCAAGGTCGACGTCGACACCAACCCCCGCGTCGCGCAGGCCTTCGCCGTCCAGTCGATCCCCGCGGTCTTCGCGTTGCGCGACGGCCAGGTCGTCGACCACTTCGTGGGCGCCGTCCCCGAGGGCGTCGTGCGCGAGTTCGTCGAGCGACTCGCCCCCGGCGCCAGCGTCGTGGACCAGCTGTTGGCGAGCGGCGACGAGGACTCGCTGCGTGAGGCCCTGGCCGTGGACGCGGGCAACCTCGACGCCGCGGTGGCCCTCGCCGAACTGCTGCGCACGAGCGGTCGGCTCGACGAGGCCGAAGCGGTCCTCACTCCGTTCGCCAACCAGGTGGCGGCCAAGACGGTCCTGGCCCGGGTCCGACTGCAGCGCGACGGTGTGTCGCTCGAGGGCGACCTGGACCTGACCCTCGAGCACCTCCTCGAGCAATCCGGCACCGACGAGGGGCGCGCGAGACTGCTCGAGGTCCTCGACGCACTCGGCCCGGACGACCCACGCTACGTCACCTATCGACGCCGCCTCGCCAGCCGCCTCTACTAGTGCGCCCGTTCCGCCCGGACGCCGCGATCCTCGTGACCCTCGGTGACGTCACGCACGACGTGACGAACCGCGCGCTCGTGATGGGCATCCTCAACCGCACTCCCGACTCCTTCTACGAGCCGGCCGCCACCTACGACTGGGACGCGCTGTTCGCGCGCGCCGACGCGCTCGTCGCCGACGGTGCCGACCTGCTCGACGTGGGTGGCGTCAAGGCGGGCCCCGGGGCCGAGGTCTCCGAGGCCGAGGAGCTGGACCGCGTCGTGCCGGTGATCGAGGAGCTCGTGCGTCGCTTCGACCTGGCGATCAGCGTGGACACCTGGCGCGCGGCCGTCGCGGCCGCGAGCTTCGCCGTCGGGGCGGTCGTCGGCAATGACATCAGCGGCTTCGCCGACCCGCAGTACCTCAAGGCCGCCGCGGCCGCCGACGCGACCGTCGTGGCGACCCACATCCGGCTGGCCCCGCGCGTCGCGGACCCGAGCCCGCACTACGACGACGTCACGGCCACCGTGCGCGACTTCCTCATCGAGCGCCGCTCGTGGGCGCTGGAGGCGGGTGTCGCGCCGACCCGGGTCATCCTGGACGCGGGGCTCGACCTGGGCAAGACGACCGACCAGTCGCTGCGGCTGCTGCGCGACTCGGCGACGCTCGCCGGACTGGGCTCTCCGCTCCTGCTCTCCGCGTCGAACAAGGCCTTCCTCGGAAACCTCTTCGGGCTCGACGTCGCCGCGCGCCGCGAGGCCACGCTCGGCGCGACCGCGCTGGGGATCGCGGCGGGGTGCCGGGTGATCCGGGCCCACGACGTCGCGGGCGCCGTGCGCGTGCGCGACGCGCTGGCCGCGGTCAGCGAGGCGTCGTGACCGGTCCCGTCGTCGCGGTCGTCGGCACGGACGCCACGATGGTCTACGACGCCGTGCACAACGTGATCGCCGACGCGCTAGGAGACCTCGACGCTTCGCTCGCGCTCCAGGACTTCACCGCGAAGGACGTCGCCGGCGGGGGAGAGTCCGTCGCGCCGAGGGTCCTCGAGGCGCTCAACACGCCGGCGTTCCTCGTCGAGCGGCGCGTGGTCGTCGTGCGCGACGCGCAGCTGCTCGTCGCCGACGAGGTCGCGGGGCTGCTGGAGTGGATCGCGGACCCGGCCCCGGCGACGACGCTCGTCCTGGCGGTCGTCGGGGCCAAGAGCAACCGGCTGGTCAAGGCCGCCGGAGAGGTCGTCGAGGTCAACGTCGGCTCGGGGTCGCGCGTGCGCGTCGACTTCGTCGAGGAGAAGTTCCGCCAATACGGGGTCGTCACCGACGCCGCCGCTGTGCAGTTCGTGGCCGAGCGCGTCGGCGACGACGTCGCGCGCGTCGACGCCCTGGCGCGCTCGCTGCATTCGATCTACGGCACGGCGCCGCTCAAGGTCGCCCACGTCGAGGCTTACGTCGGCGACGCCGGGGGAGTGCCCGCGTGGGACCTCACCGACGCGATCGACCGCGGAGACGCCACGGGCGCCATCGTCACGGCGCGGCGCATGCTCGACTCCAAGGACCGCGCGGGGCTGCAGATCGTCAACCTGCTCCAGCGCCACTACCTGGCGATGGCGCGCCTCGAGGGTAGCGGGGTGCGCGACCGCGACGAGGCGGCGCTGGCGCTGTCGATGAAGGCCTACCCCGCCGAGAAGCTCCTGCGCACGAGCCAGCGCCTGGGCGCCCAGCGCATCGCGAGCGCGGTGCGCTGGGTGACGAACGCCGACGTGGACCTCAAGGGTGCGGTGAGCTTCGGGGGCCGCGACGCCGACGGCGACGCGGACCCGACCGACCTGACCGTGATCGAAGTGCTGGTGGCGCGGCTGGCCCGGCTGACCGAGGGCGCGCGGCGCCGCTGAGCTAGGCGTTCTCGCGCAGCTCGTTGACGCGCCGCATCAGGCCGCTCTTCTTGTTGGCGGCCTGGTTCTTGTGGATGACGCCCTTGGCGGCGGCCTTGTCGATGCGCTTGACCGCGGCGCGCAGCGCGGTCTCCTCGTCCTCGGTTCCGACGGCGGCGACGGCGTTCTTGGTGCGCGTACGCACCTCGGACTTGACGGCCTTGTTGCGCTCGCGATCGACCGCGTTCTGCTTGTTGCGCTTGATCTGGCTCTTGATGTTGGCCACGGTGTCCTCGTTCGTTGTGCCGCGTCCGCGGCGGGCTGAACAAGGTTAGCAGTCGCCTCGCGACGCTCCCTCCGCGGTGTCGCCGCGGCGACGAAGGGTAGCCTGAATGGACCGTGGCCACTCCCTCGTCGTCCGTGACGCCGGACCGAATCCGGAACTTTTCGATCATCAGCCACGTCGACCACGGCAAGTCGACCCTGTCGGACCGGATCCTGGAGATCACCGGGGCGGTCGACCCGCGCCTGATGCACGCCCAGTACCTGGACTCGATGGACATCGAGCGCGAGCGTGGGATCACGATCAAGGCCCAGAACGTCCGGGTCCACTACCAGGGCTACGTCCTGCACCTGATCGACACCCCGGGCCACGTCGACTTCGGCTACGAGGTCAGCCGGTCGCTGGCCGCGTGCGAGGGCGCCGTCCTGCTGGTCGACGCCAGCCAGGGGATCCAGGCCCAGACGCTGGCCAACTGCTACCAGGCGATCGAGCACAACCTCGAGATCGTCGCGGTGCTCAACAAGATCGACCTGCCCGCGGCCGACGTCGAGCGGTGCAAGGAGGAGCTCGAGCGCGTCCTGGGGCTGCGCGCGTCCGACGTGCTCGAGATCTCGGCCAAGACCGGCCAGGGCGTCACCGACCTGCTCGACGCGGTGATCGCGCGGGTCCCCGCGCCCTCCGGGGACCCCGACGCGGCGCTGCGCGCGCTGGTCTTTGACTCGATCTACGACCAGTACCGCGGGGTGATCAGCTCGATCCGCGTCGTCGACGGAACGCTGGCCGACCACATGCGGATCCGCATGATGCAGGCGGGGACGAACCACGAGATCGAGGAGATCGGCGTGCGCACGCCGGACATGGTCCCCGTCGCGCGCCTCGGCCCCGGCGAGGTCGGCTACCTCGTCGCGGGGATCAAGGACGTCGGCGGGGCGCGCTCGGGCGAGACCGTGACCGAGGCCGCGCGCCCGGCGACGTCCGCGCTCGAGGGCTACCTCGACCCCAAGCCGATGGTCTTCTGCGGCGTCTACCCCATCGACGGCGACGACCTGGGAAACCTGCGCGACGCGCTGGACAAGCTGCGCCTCAACGACGCCTCGATCACCTACGAGCCCGAGACGAGCCACGCCCTGGGCTTCGGGTTCCGCTGCGGGTTCCTGGGGCTGCTGCACATGGAGATCGTGCGCGAACGCCTGGAGCGCGAGTTCGGGCTGTCGCTCATCGCCACCGCGCCGTCGGTCGCCTACCGGGCCTTCCTCACCGACGGCACCCAGGTGGAGATCGACAACCCGACCGACCTGCCCGACCCGAGTCGCCTCGACCACGTCGACGAGCCGCTGCTGGAGATCTCGATCCTGACGCCGGCCGAGTACCTGGGTCCGGTGATGGACCTGTGCCAGAGCCGGCGCGCCGAGATGAGCAAGATGGAGTACCTGTCGCCCGAGCGCGTCGAGCTGCGCTACACGATCCCGCTCGCCGAGGTGGTGATCGACTTCTTCGACGCGCTCAAGTCGCGCACCAAGGGCTACGCGAGCCTCGACTACGAGCCGAGCGGCTACGTGACGAGCCCCCTGGTGCGCGTGGACCTGCTGATCAACCACGAGCCGGTCGACGCGTTCTCCACCATCGTGCACCGCTCCAACGCCGACTACTACGGGCGCCGCATGGCCGAGCGACTGCGCGAACTCATCCCACGCCAGATGTTCGACGTCCCGATCCAGGCCGCCATCGGCGGGCGGGTCATCGCGCGCGAGACCGTCAAGGCGCGCCGCAAGGACGTCCTGGCCAAGTGCTACGGCGGCGACATCACCCGCAAGCGCAAGCTCCTCGAGAAGCAGAAGGAGGGCAAGAAGCGCATGAAGAACCTGGGGCGCGTCGAGGTCCCCCAAGAGGCCTTCGTGGCCGCGCTGCGCCTCGAGGAGGACTAGACGCGTCGGGCGCCGGCCCCGCGGGCGACCCCGTCGGGCTTTAGCACTCGGTAGAATTGAGTGCTAACAGGAGGAACCATGGCCCGTCGCGCCCCCCAACCCCAGAACGCGGGCGCCGACCTGGACGTCCGCAAGGCGACCATCCTCGAGGCCGTCGTGATCGAGCACGTCGACACCGCGCAGCCGGTGGGGTCCTCCTCGGTGGCCTCCAGCGCCGAACTGGCGGTATCCCCGGCGACGGTGCGCTCCGAGATGGTGGCCCTGGAGCGCGAGGGCTACCTCGCCCAGCCGCACACCTCGGCCGGTCGGGTGCCCACCGACAAGGGGTACCGCTACTTCGTGGACCACCTCAAGGCCGGCACCCTGGGCTCGGCCCAGCAGGTCCAGGTCCGTGACTTCTTCAACAACGTGCGCGGGGAGGTCGAGGACGTCCTGGAGCGCACCGCGACCCTGCTCAGCCAGCTCACCAGCTACACGTCGGTCGTGGTGGGCGCGGGGCACAGCCACGCCACGGTGATCTCGGTCCAGCTCGTCAACCTCGACGCGCGCCACCAGCTCCTGGTGACCGTGTTCTCGGACGGCTCAGTGGTCAAGCACAGCGTCTTCACGAACTTCGACACGACCCACGGCGACGTCGCCGAGGCGTCGCGACAGCTGCACGCGCTGCTCCTGGGCACGACGCTCGACGCCAGCGTCCAGGTGCCGTCGCGCCGGGACCACGTCGCGACGCTGGTGCGCGAGGCGGTCGCCGCGCTGCACGTCGAGGCGCCCACGAGCGACGGCGAGCAGGTGTTCATCGGCGGGTCCTCCAAGGTCGCCGAGGCCTTCGACGGCGTCGAGACGGTCCGCCGGGTGCTGTCGATCCTCGAGCAGGAGCTCCTCGTGGTCACGCTGGTCCAGGACATGCTCGACCAGGGGCTGTCGGTCGCGATCGGGGCCGAGCACGGGTACGAGCTGCTGAGCACCTGCGCGGTGATCGTCGCGCCGGTGACCGTCGAAGGCGAGCCCGCCGGGGCGGTCGGGCTGCTCGGGCCTACCCGCATGAAGTACCGCGAGGCGCTCGCCGCGGCGCGCGTGGTCTCCCAGCACCTCTCCGCCCACTTCTCGGGGGAGGACGAGCGTGGCTAACACCGACCTGTACGCGGTGCTCGAGGTCGGCCACGACGCCAGCGGCGAGGAGCTGAAGCGCAACTACCGGCGACTGGCGCGCCAGTACCACCCCGACAACAACCCGGGGGACGCCGCGGCCGAGGCGCGCTTCAAAGAGGTCTCCCAGGCCTACGAGATCCTCTCGGACCCCGAGCGTCGTGCCAACTACGACCGGTTCGGCTCGGACGTGGGCGCCGGCAACCCCTTCGGCGCCGGCTCGGTCCAGGACATCTTCGACATGTTCTTCGGCGGGCTCGGCGGGCGCCCGACCCGGCGCGGGCCCCAGCCGGGCCCCGACGCCGAGGTGACGGTGGACCTCTCCTTTGACGACGCGGCCTTCGGCGTGTCGCGCGAGGTGACGGTGACCCTGCCCCAGCGCTGTGAGACCTGTCAGGCGACGGGGTGCGCGCCCGGGACCTCGCCGGTCACGTGCACCGAGTGCCAGGGCAGCGGCGAGGTGCGCCGCGTGCGCAACTCGATCCTCGGCCAGATGGTGACCTCGACGCCGTGCACGCGCTGTGGCGCGACGGGCCAGAGGATCGAGACGCCGTGCCCGGCGTGCCGCGGCGACGGGCGCGTGACCCAGACCTCCACCTTCAGCGTCCAGGTGCCCGCGGGCGTCGAGGACGGCTCTACCATGCGCCTGGCCGACCGCGGTCCGGCCGGGCCGCGCGGCGGACCCCCGGGGCGACTCTTCGTGCACCTGCGCGTGGCCGGCGACCCCCGGTTCGAGCGCGTCGGCGACGACCTGCACCACGAGGCCCACGTCTCGTTCACCCAGGCGGCCCTGGGCGCGACGATCGAGGTGCCCACGCTGCGCGCGAGCCAGACCATCGACGTCGAGCCGGGCAGCGCCTACGGCACGGTCCAGCGGATCCGTCACGAGGGCGTCGCGCACCTGCACGGCCGCGGGCGCGGTGACCTGTTCGTCCACCTCGTGGTGGATGTGCCCGACGACCTCGACGAGACGTCGGCCGACCTGCTGCGCCAGCTGGCCGCGCACCGCGGCGAGCCGGTGCGCGAGCACGCGCCGCGGCTCTTCTCGCGGCGCGCCAAGAAGTGACCCTCGCGCAGTGGCCCCGGCGCATCGCGGCGCTGGGCCAGTTCCGCGTCGCGGACCTGGCGAGCCCGAGACTCTCGGGTGACGACGACCACCACCTGCGTCGGGTCCTGCGCGCGCGCGACGGCGAGGAGGTCGTCGTGAGCGACGGGGCCGGGGGCTGGCGGATCTGCGCCGTGACCACCGCCGGGCTCACCGCGCTGGACGCGGCGGGTCGGGACCCGGCGCCGGCCGAGACGAGCCTCTACCTGTGCCCGGTGAAGGGCGAGCGCGCCGAGTGGGCGGTGGGCAAGGCGACCGAGCTGGGCGTCGCGCGCGTCGTGCCGCTGGTGTCGCGGCGACTCGCCGTGCGCTTCGCCGGCGACGCGCGCGCCAAGACGCTCGCGCGGTGGCGCCGCGTCGCGGCCGAGGCCGCCGGCCAGTGCCGGCGCACCCATGACCTGGTCGTCGACGAGCCCGTGGGCGTCGGCGACGTGCCGGCGCACGTCGCGGTGTGCGACCCGCAGGGCTCACCGCACTGGGGCGGCGTGCGCGCGCTCGCCGTCGGGCCCGAGGGCGGGTGGGCGAGCGATGACTGGGCGCCGGACCGGCGCCGGCTCAGCCTCGGGCCGACGGTCCTGCGAACCGAGACCGCGGCCGTCGTGGCCGCCGCGCTGGTCGTCTTCGCCAACGCGGATTGGGGTTTCTCGCTGGACGACGGCGCGATGGGTAAAGATGAGGGCACTTCATGAGTGAGTGCCTGTTCTGCCGGATCGTCGCGGGCGAGGTCCCGTCCCGGCCCGTGGCCGAGAGCGAGAGGGCCTACGCGTTCCACGACATCGCCCCTCAGGCGCCGGTGCACGTGCTGGTGATCCCCAAGGCGCACATCACGAGCGCCGACGAGGTCGCGGGCGAGCACGGCGGGATCGTCGACGACCTGGTGCTGCTCGCCCAGCGCGTGGTCGAGCTCGAGGGCGTGCGCCAGAGCGGCTATCGCCTCGTGATGAACGTCGGCGCCGACGCCCAGATGCACGTCCCGCACCTGCACGTGCACGTCCTGGGGGGACGGCGACTGGAGTGGCCCCCCGGATGACCTTCGAGGCCGGGGCGGACGCGGCGCAGACGGTGACGACGTACGTTCCCAACACCCACCTCATGAGCGGGCTACTGGGTCCGCGCGACGAGTACCTGCGCGTCGTCGAGCGCGCCTACCCCCAGTGCAAGATCCGCGTCCAGGGCAACCGGATCTCCGTCGAGGGCGCCGACGCGGCCAAGGTGCTGCGGCTCTTCGATGAGCTCGTCCTGGTGCTCGAGGCGGGCCAGTCCCTGGACCCCTCCAAGGTCACGCGCACCATCGACATGGTCGAGGACGACCTGCGCCCCAGCGAGGTGCTGCGCCACGAGGTCGTGCGCGGCGCCAAGGGCAAGCCGGTGCGGCCCTCGACCGCCGGCCAGAAGCGCTACACCGACGCCATCGACGCGTCCACCGTCACCTTCGCCATCGGGCCCGCGGGCACCGGCAAGAGCTACCTAGCGGTCGCCGCCGCGGTCCAGGCCCTGCACCGGCGCCAGGTCCAGCGCATCGTGCTGACCCGCCCGGCCGTCGAGGCGGGCGAGCGCCTCGGCTTCCTGCCCGGGGACCTCATGGCCAAGGTCGACCCCTACCTGCGACCGCTCTACGACGCCCTCTACGACATGGTCGGCGCCGAGGGCGCCCAGCGCCTGATCGGCAACGGGTCGATCGAGATCGCGCCGCTCGCGTTCATGCGCGGGCGCACGCTCAACGACTCGTTCATCATCCTCGACGAGGCGCAGAACACGACGCCCGAGCAGATGAAGATGTTCCTCACGCGCATCGGGTTCAACTCCAAGGCGGTCGTGACCGGCGACGTGACCCAGATCGACCTCGGGGGCAAGCCCAGCGGGCTCGAGCGCATCGAGCGGATCCTGTGGAACGTCGACGGGATCAGCTTCGTGCACCTGGGGTCCAAGGACGTCGTGCGCCACAAGATCGTCGCGGACATCGTCGCCGCCTACGAGCGAGAGACCCCGTGATCGACGTCTACGTCGCCGACGAGCAGCACGACCACCCGATCGACCTGGAGCGCTGGTGCGCCCTGGCCCAGGGGGCGCTGGCCGACGAGGGCGTGCGGGGCCTGGCCGAGGTCTCGCTCATCTTCGCCGACGAGCTCACGATCTCCGCGCTCAACGTCCAGTTCATGGGCCGCGAGGGCCCGACCGACGTCCTGAGCTTTCCCATCGACAACGAGCCCGAGCCCAGCGGTCGCGTCCCCGACGCCGGCGGCACCGGGCCGGGCGAGCCCCCGACCCCCGAGATCCCCCAGCTCGTGGGCGACGTCGTGATCTGCCCCGCGGTGGCCGCGCGCAACGCCGTCGAGCACGAGTGCTCGCTGGACGACGAGCTGGCGCTGCTCATCGTGCACGGCGTGCTGCACCTGCTGGGCTGGGATCACGCGCTCGACGAGGAGGCCGAGCGCATGGAGGCCCGCGAGCGTCAGTTGCTCGCGCGCCACTACCGGGCCGTCGAGTGATCGCCGCGGCCTGGACGACGAGCGACTCCGTGCTGGTCGCGGTGGTCGCGGTCCTGCTGTTCTGCTCGGGATTCTTCGCGATGGCCGAGACCTCGCTGGTGCGCATGAACAAGTCGCGGGCGCGCGCGCTGCGCGACCAGGGCCGTCGCGGGGCGCGACCCCTGGTGCGCCTGGCCGACGCGCCCGAGAAGTTCCTCAACCCGCTGCTCCTCCTGGTCCTGATGTGCCAGCTGGTCTCGGCGACGATGGTCGGCGTCCTGGCGGGTCACCTCTTCGGAGCGGCGGGCGTGTTCATCGCCACGGCGCTCGAGGTCGTCGTGATCTTCGTGGTCTTCGAGGCGATCCCCAAGAACTTCGCGGTCCAGCACCTGGACTCGACCGCCCTGACCACCGCGCCGATCGTCGGGGCCATCCTGCGCTTCTGGCCGATCAAGTGGATCTCGTCGCTGCTGCTGAGCGTGGCCCAGAGCGTCATCAACCTCTTCGGCTCCTCGGGGGACTCCACGCGGGTCACCGACTCGGAGATCCTCGCGATGGCCGACGTCGCCCACGAGGAGGAGGTCATCGCCTCGGAGGAGCGCGAGTTCATCCACTCGGTCATCGAGTTCGGCGACACGGTCGTGCGCGAGGTGATGGTCCCGCGCATCGACATGGTCGACGTCGCGGACAGCTCGAGCGTGCGCGCCGCGCTGGACCTGGCGATCGAGTCGGGGCGTTCTCGCCTGCCCGTGCTCGGCGAGGGCGTCGACGACGTCGTGGGGATCGTGAACCTTCGCCACCTCGCCGCGCTGGTGGCCGCGGGCCAGGGCGAGGAGCTCGTGCGCGACCACATGGGCGCCGCGCGCTTCGTTCCCGAGACCAAGAAGGTGTCCACCCTGCTGAGCGAGTTCCGCCGGGTCAAGAGCCACCTCTTCGTGGTCGTCGACGAGTACGGCGGGACCGCGGGGCTGGTCACGCTCGAAGACGTCCTGGAGGAGCTGGTCGGCGAGATCACCGACGAGTCCGACCCGGCCGAGGCCGTCGTCGAGGGACCCTCGTCGGACGCCGGCGCGATCACCTTGAGCGGGCGGCTCAACATCGACGACGCCAACGACGAGTTCGACCTGGCGCTCCCGCGTGACGGCTGGGACACCGTGGGCGGCCTCGTGCTCGACCTCGCCGGGGGCGTGCCGGCGACGGGCGACGCCTTCGAGACCGAGCACTACCGGCTCACCGTGACGCGCGTGGAGGGCCGACGCATCGAGGAGGTCCGCGTCGAGCGGCTGGCGGACGAGTCGTGACCCGCTGCGGCTTCGCGGCCGTGCTCGGACGGCCGAACGTCGGCAAGTCGACCCTGGTCAACCAGATGGTCGGCGCCAAGGTGACGATCACGGCGCCCAGCCCGAACACGACCCGCCACGCCGTGCGCGGGGTCCTCACCGAGGGCGACGTCCAGGTGATCTTCGTCGACACGCCCGGGCTGCACCGCCCGCGCACGACGATGGGGGGCCGGCTCAACGAGACCGCGCGCGGCGCCGCCGGCGACGTCGACGTGGTGATGGCCGTCGTCGAGGCCGCGTCGCCGATCGGCCCGGGCGACGCCACGACCATCGCGACCGTGCTGGAGAACGCCCGGTCCGGCGCGACGCGCCCGGTCGTGGTGGTCAACAAGGTGGACCGCACGTCGCGCCCCAACGTCGCCGCCCAGCTGCTGAGCGTCTCGGGCCGCGTCGAGGAGATCGCGGCCGAGCACGGCCTGGCCGACGTCGCCGCGCGCGTCGAGTACTTCGCGGTCTCGGCCAAGACGGGCGAGGGGGTCGAGGCGCTCGTCGCCTTCGTGGCCGACGCGATGCCCGAGTCGCCGTTCCTCTTCCCCGACGAGGAGGTCTCGGACGTGCCCGAGGCGATGTGGATCGCCGAGCTCGTGCGCGAGCAGCTGGCGCGCAAGATGCGCGAGGAGCTGCCGCACGCGATCCACTGCCGCGTCACCGAGTTCGAGTGGCCCCACGTGACCGTCGAGATCCTCGTCGAGCGCGAGAGCCAGAAGGGGATGGTCATCGGCAGGGGCGGCCAGCTGCTCAAGGACGTCGGCACCGCCGCGCGCCGGCAGCTGCCCGAGGGGGTGTTCCTGGAGCTGCGCGTGTCCGTCGAGCGCGACTGGCAGTCGCGCGCGGAGATCCTGGACCGCTTCGGGTACTAGAACGCCCCGGTCAGGTCGGCCAGCGGCTCGGGGGCCGGCAGCAGGCGCGTCCGGCGCACGCGCAGCATCGTCGCCACGGCGACGGCCGTGATCGGCACCGCGCAGACCCCCAGGGCCGTCGTGGGCACCCCGAGGTACTTGAGCCCGCTGATCAGGACCGCTCCGGTGATCGCCGGGCGGATCAGGTAGCTCGAGCCGCGCGAGGAGATCAGCGAGCCCGCGACGACCGCGGGAACGCCGCCGACGATGAGCGACGCGGTGAGGCCGAACTCGACGTGGCCGAAGATCAAGGTGCCGACCGTCGCGGCGAAGGTGAGCGGCAGCGACTGGGCGAGGTCGGTGCCCACGAGGTGGTCGTTGCGGAACGCCGGGTAGACCGCGAGCAGCAGGACGAGGATGAGCGACCCCGCGCCGACCGAGGTCAGCCCGACCATGAAGCCGCCGACGACACCGACCGCCACGGTGGCCGCCGGGCGCACGACGAGGGGGACGTCGGGCCCGTGGTGGTGACGCACCAGCCACGAGCGCGCGGTCATCGACACCGCGCCCGCGACCAGGGCGAGCCCGAGGAAGATCTCGAGGTTGCGCTCCGCCGTCGCGCTCTGGCCCATGAGGTGCATCACGTACGTGCCCGCGAACGCCGAGGGCACCGAGCCGTAGCAGAGGTACTTGACGACGGGGGCCTGGATGGTGCGCCGGCGCCAGTGGATCGCCACGCCCGCGGGCTTCATGAACAGGGCGGCCACGAGGTCCGAGGAGATCGCGGTGGACGGGGCGACCCCGAAGAGGAGCACCAGCATCGGGGTCATGAGCGCCCCGCCGCCCAGGCCGGTCATGCCGACGAGGAACCCCACCACGGCGCTGGCGAGCACGAGGTAGACGTCGAGGTGCATGGGGTCCCGCTCTTTCTAGAATTCCTAGTGGAATAGTAGTTTAATCGGACGGGCCGGCGCCGGTGGGCACCGCCGCGGAGGCCCCGGACGCCAGGTCGTGCAGGAAGGAGACGACCAGGTCGCGGTCCCGGGTGCGGCGCATGGGCGGCAGCTGGCGGAACAGGGCGCCGCGGTAGCTCGCCTCGGCCAGGCGCGTGTCGAGGACGGCCACGACGCCGCGGTCGTCGCGGGTGCGGATCAGGCGGCCCACGCCCTGGGCCAGGAGCATCGCCGCGCGCGGCAGGTCCACGTCGTAGAAGGGTCGTTCGGCGCGGGCGCGGCGCGCCTCGGCCAGCGGGTCGTTGGGCACGGCGAAGGGCAGGCGGTCGATGGTCACCAGGCTGAGCGAGTGGCCCGGGACGTCCACGCCCTGCCAGAAGCTCGTGACCGCGAAGAGGCTCGCCTCGGCGTCGTCGCGGAACCGGGCGATGATGCGCCCTCGCGACAGGGTCCCCTGCACCAGCACCGGGGTGGAGATGCGCGGCTCGACCTGCTCGGCCACGCGGTTCATCACGCTGCGGTTCGTGAACAGCGCGAGGGTGCGCCCGTTCGCCGCGCCGATCAGCGTGACCAGCTCGTCGACGATCGCGGCCTCGGCGTCGTCGGCGCGGCGCTCGGGGAAGTGCGCCGGCACGTAGAGCAGCGCGTGGTCCCGGTAGTCGAACGGGCTGGCCACCCGCTGGACGCTGACGCCGTCGAGGCCGAGCGCCCGCGGCAGGGTGTCGGGGACCGTCGCGCTGGTGGCGACCGGGGTGACGCGCGCCCACAGGTCGTCGCGCAGCCGCGGCGCGACGTCCACCAGGGACAGCTCGATGGTGACCTCGCGGTCGCGCCGCGACAGGAAGAGCAGCTCGCCCTCGCGCACCGACGACAGTCGCGCGAGGTCGTTGGCCAGGTGGACCCCGGGCCCGAGCGCGCGCGTGCGCCGTGCCTCGGCGTCGGCGCCCGCCGGGGCCAGCGCGCGCAGCGACTCGACCAGGGTCACCACGAGCTCGCCGGCGCGCGCGAGCGCGGCGGTCACCTCCTCGCCGAGCCCCGTGAGCTCGTTCGCGTCGTACTGGACCTCGAGCAGCGACGCCAGGCGGTCCGCGGCGCTCACCAGGTCGTCGCAGCGCTCGCGCAGCCCCTCGGGGACCTGCGGTCGCGCCGCGCTGGCGAGCGAGCGCAGCCGCGTCGGGGTCAGCGTGGTGCCCAGGAGCGACGCGAAGATGTCGAGGGCCTCGTGGGCCTCGTCGAAGACCACCAGGTCGTGGCTCGGCAGCAGCGTCGAACCCGACGCGAGGTGCGCGGCGTAGAGGTGCGTGTTGACCACGAGGACGTCGCTCTCGGCGGCTCGGTCCTTGGCGAGCTCGGCGAAGCACGACGCGCCCTGGGGGCACTGGGTGCGCCCGAGGCACTCCTGGGGGGTCACCGACAGGCCGCGCCACGCCCGCTCGTCGACCTCGAAGGTCAGCTCGTCGCGGTCGCCGGTGGTGGTCTCGTTGGACCACGCGAGAATCCGGCGCATCTGGCTGGCGACACCGCGCGGGACGCTCTCGCCGTCGTCGAAGCTGAGCTGGCCGCCGCCGACGGCCCCCGCGCGGTTGCGGCACAGGTAGTTGGCCTTGCCCTTGAGGACCGACACGCGCAGTCCCGGCCGGTGAGCGGCGACCGCCGGGGCGTCGCGCCCGGCGAGCTGGTCCTGGAGGTTCTTGGTGGCGGTGGCCACGACCACGCGCCGGCCCGCGAGCGCCGCGGGGACCAGGTAGGCGAGGGACTTTCCCACGCCGGTGCCCGCCTCGACGGCCAGTGCCTCGCCCCGTGACCACGCCGTCGCGACGAGGCGCACCATCTCGCGCTGGCCGTCGCGGTGCTCGCCCCCGCCGGGCAGGTCGCCGGTGACCTCGTCGAGCAGCGCGAGCGCGGCGTCGACGTCGATCTCGATCAGGTCATCGTCGACGCGCGCGCCCGAGTCCGCGTCGGGCTCGACGTAGGGGTCCTCCTCGTCGGGGTCGAAGGAGCGCACGCGACGACCTTAGGTGCGCCCCTCGATGATTCCCGTCGAGAACAGCGAAGTAAGTTTTCTACGTGCCCGATCCGCGTCCGATGCCCTTGCCTGCGTCGATTGACGCGGCGTCGGTCCCGCGCCACGTGGCCGTCGTCATGGACGGCAACGGCCGATGGGCCCAGCGCCGGGGCCTGGCGCGCACCGAGGGCCACGCCGCGGGCGAGGAGGCGCTGCTCGACACCACCTACGGCGCGCTCGCCGCCGGGGTGCGGGCCCTGACCGTCTACGCGTTCTCCACCGAGAACTGGCGCCGGCCGGTCGACGAGGTGCGCTACCTCATGA
Source organism: uncultured Actinomycetota bacterium (assembly GCA_963805595.1). Taxonomy (GTDB): domain Bacteria; phylum Actinomycetota; class Acidimicrobiia; order Acidimicrobiales; family RAAP-2; genus RAAP-2. The sequence continues at coordinate 495,492 of CAWDUM010000001.1, forward strand.
ACTTCAACCGGGGGCTGCTCGAGCGGCGCGCCGACGAGTTGCACGCCGAGGGCGTGCGCATCACGTTCTCGGGGCGGCGCGACTGGCGGGTCCCGCGCGGCGTGCTGCGCCAGATGGACCGGGCCGCCGGGCTCACCCGGGACAACACGACGATGACGCTCAACATCGCGTTCAACTACGGCGGGCGCGCCGAGATCATCGACGCGGTGAAACGGCTGGTCGCCGACGGCGTGAGCGAGTCCAAGGTCGACGAGAAGTCCCTGCGCGCGCGGCTGTACCACCCCGAGCTGAGCGACCCGGACCTGGTGGTGCGCACGTCGGGCGAGTTCCGCATCTCGAACTTCCTGCTGTGGGAGATGGCCTACTCCGAGCTCGTCTTCACCGACGTGCTGTGGCCCGACTTCCGCCGCGAGGACCTCTACGAGGCCATCGAGGAGTACCAGCGCCGCGAGCGCCGTTTCGGGGGGCTCGACAAGTGAGCGTGCGCCGCGCGACGCTGATCGGCGCGATCCTCCTCTACGTCCTGCTGTGGGTGATCGCGGCCAACGGCGCCTCCGGCCTCGTCGCGCCCCTGGCGGTGCCGGCGGTGTTGGCAATTCTGGTGTGGCTGGGCCTGCAGCTCAACCGCTACCTCGGGCTCCCCGCGCACCGGCCCAGGTTCGACGACGGTGAGGACGAGCCGACGACGTGAGGGAGCTGCGCGACGACGCCGTGGTGCTGCGGACCTATCGCACCGGCGAGTCGGACCGGGTGGTGGTCCTGTGGACCAGAGGGCACGGGAAGGTGAGGGTCCTCGCCAAGGGCGCGCGACGTTCCACGAGCCGGCTCGGCGGGTCCCTGGAGGTCGGCTCGCACGTGCGGGTGGACCTGGTGGCCACGCGCGGGGAGTTCTTCATCGTGCGCCACGTCGAGCACCTCGACCGCATGGCCACGGCGCGCTCGTCCTACGAGCGGATCACCGCCGGGTACGCGGTCGTCGAGATCGTCGACGCGATCCCCGCCGAGGACATCGCCGACGAGGGGATCTTCGAGCTGCTCGTGCGCGTGCTGAGCGTGCTCGACGACCCGGGCTTCCTGCCCGCGCTGGTCCCGGCGGCCTTCGCGTTCCGCCTGCTGGCGCTGGATGGCTCGGCGCCGGTGGTCGACGAGTGCGTCAACTGCGGGCGGCCCGGCCCGCTCGTCGCCTTCGACGCCCAGGTGGGCGGGACGCTGTGCGCGCAATGCCGTTCGGGACGCGCCCTCTCGCCCGAGGGGCTCGCGCTGATTCGCCGGCTGGTCGGCGGCGACCTGGCCGCGGTGCTGCGCGAAGAGGACCCCGCCGGCGCGGGCGAGGTGGCCGCGATCGCCACCGAGGCGATCGAGCAGCACTTCGGGCGCCGCCTCAAGGCGGCCCGCTCCACGCCGCCGCTGGCCGGCCCGGGGACGGCGCCGTGAGCGGCGCTGAACCGCGCGCGGCGGCGTCGAGCCGCGAGTTCGGCGCCTACGTCCACGTCCCGTTCTGCGCGCACCGCTGCGACTACTGCGCGTTCGCCACCTACGCCGACCGCGACCACCTGCGCGACGCCTACGTCGACGCGGTGTGCGCCGAGGTCGCGCGCGCCCGCGACGCCGGGCTGGCGTCCGCGACGTCGGTGTTCTTCGGCGGGGGCACGCCGTCGCGCCTCGCCGTCGACCAGCTCCTGGCCATCTTGGACGCCATCCCTCGCGCGCACGGCGCCGAAGTAACGGTCGAGTGCAACCCCGAGGACGCCTCGCCCGAGCGCCTATCTGCCTATCGCGCCGGGGGAGTCACGCGGATGAGCTTCGGCGTCCAGTCCACGCGCCCGGCGGTGCTGGCCGACCTCGGACGGCGCCACGGGACGATGGCGCACCGCGAGGTCTCCGAGGCGGTGACCGAGGCGGGCTTCGCGACCTGGAACATGGACCTCATCGTGGGCTCGCGCGCCGAGTCGCTCGAGGACGTCGCGGCCACGCTGGCCGACCTCCTGGGCCTCGAGCACCCCCCGCCGCACATCAGCTGCTACGCGCTGACCGCCGAGCCGGGAACGCCGCTCGGACGCGACCCGGCGCGCCACCCCGACGAGGACGCCACCGCTGACGCCTACGACCTGGTCGGGAGGACCCTGGCGGCGGCGGGCTACGCCTGGGAGGAGATCTCGAACTGGGCGCGCCCGGGCCACGAGTGCCGCCACAACCACCTCTACTGGGAGCAGGGCGACTACGTGGGCTTCGGCTCGGCGGCCCACTCGCACGTCGCCGGGCGACGTTGGTGGAACGTGCGCACGCCCGAGCGCTACGTCGAGCTCATCAACCGCGGCGAGTCCGCGCGGGCCGGCGAGGAGGTCCTCGACGACGCGACGCGACGCTTCGAACGTGACGCGCTCGCCCTGCGCACGACGCGCGGCGCCCCCCTCGAGGCCTTTGAGTCGCTCGAGGAGATCGCGCACCTGGTCGAGGTGCACGACGGGCGCGTCACGCTGGCCCCCGAGGGGCGACTGCTCGCCAACCAGGTGATCGTCCGACTGAGGAGCGAGAACTAGCCAGGTAACCTTGGTCGATGGACCAGGCCGCGCGCGATCCCGAACTGCTCGACAAAGTCACCAACCTGGCCAAGCGGCGCGGCTTCATCTTCCCCTCGGCCGAGATCTACGGCGGGTTCCGCTCGACGTACGACTACGGCCCCCTGGGGGTCAACATGCTGCGCAACGTGCGCCAGGCGTGGTGGCGCTCGATGGTGCTGAGCCGCGACGACGTCGTCGGCCTGGACGCGGCCATCCTGGGCCCGCCCGCCGTGTGGGCGGCGTCGGGTCACCTCGAGACCTTCACCGACCCGCTGGTGGACTGTCGCAAGTGCAAGGAGCGCTGGCGCGCCGACAAGATCGACGGGGTCTGCCCCAACTGCGGGTCGACCGAGTTCACCGAGCCGCGGGCCTTCAACCTCATGTTCAAGACCCAGGCGGGCCCCGTCGAGGGCGAGGGCGCGACGACCTACCTGCGCCCCGAGACCGCCCAGGGGATGTTCACGAACTTCCTCAACGTCCTGACCTCGATGCGGCGAAAGCCCCCCTTCGGCATCGCCCAGGTGGGCAAGTCCTTCCGCAACGAGATCACGCCGCAGAACTTCGTGTTTCGCACGCGCGAGTTCGAGCAGATGGAGATGGAATTCTTCGTGCCCCCGGCCGACGCCGAGACCTGGTACCGCTACTGGATCGAGACGCGCTTCAACTGGTACCTGGACCTCGGGATCCCCGAGGGGCTGCTGCGGCGTCACGAGCACGCCCCCGAGGACCTGTCGCACTACTCCAAAGGCACGACCGACATCGAGTTCGACTTCCCCTGGGGCTTCGACGAGCTCGAGGGCGTGGCCAACCGCGGCGACTACGACCTGACCCAGCACACCAAGGCCTCGGGCGTCAAGCTCGAGTACTTCGACTCGGCGTCGGGCGAGCGCTACACGCCCTACGTCATCGAGCCGGCGGTCGGATCGACGCGCGCGATGATGGCGTTCCTCCTCGCCGCCTACTCCGAGGACGTCGTCGAGGGCGAGACGCGCACCGTGCTGCGCCTGGACCCGCGCCTCGCGCCGTACCAGGTCGCGGTGCTGCCGCTGTCCAAGAAGCCCGAGCTCGAGGCCGTCGCGCGCGACGTGGCGGCGCGCCTGCGCGAGCGATTCGTGTGCGACGTCGACGTCACCCAGTCCATCGGGCGCCGCTACCGGCGCCAGGACGAGATCGGCACGCCGGCGTGTGTGACGGTCGACTTCGACTCGCTGGACGACCACGCGGTGACCGTGCGCGACCGCGACTCCACCGAGCAGGTCCGCGTGGGAATCGACGACCTCGTCGACGAGCTGGCGGGGCGGCTGCGCTCCTAGATGACCCGAGCCCGGTCCTTCGGTGCGGTGGCCGAGCTCTACGACCGGTTTCGACCGTCGCCCGCGCCGGGCGCCGCGGCGTACCTCGCACCCCTCGAGGGGCTCGACGTCCTCGACGTCGCGGCCGGCACCGGTAAGGTCACCAGGTTCCTGCTCGAGCGCGGCGCGCGCGTGACCGCGGTGGAGCCCGACGACGCGATGCGCGCGGTCCTGGCGCGCCGCTCGCCCGAGGTGACGGCCCTGGCCGGCGTGGCCGAGCACCTGCCGGTCGACGACGCGTCATTCGACGTCGTCACGGTGTCCTCGGCGTGGCACTGGTTCGCCCAGCCGGCGGCCGCCGACGAGTTCGCGCGCGTCCTTCGCGACGACGCGCGGGTCTTCATCCTGGGTAACGGCATGAACCGGGGTCACCCCCTGATGGCGAGTCTGTACGAGTTCGCCCACGCCGAGAATCCGACCGCCCACGAGGGCGCCGCGCGCCACGCGGGCGAGGCGCACGAGGACCTGGGGGAGCCCTTCGCCGACGTCGAGGCCTTCGAGGTCGCGTGGACGTGGCGGCGCACGAACGAGGAGCTGATCGGACTGCTCCAGACCTACTCGTCGGTGATCACCATGGGCGAGGCGGAGCGTGCGCAACTCGTCGAGCGCCTGCGCCGGCTGCTCGACGACGGCGCCGCCCGCGAGCGCGACGTGCCCATGCTGATGCACGGGGTGCGCGCGCGGCGCCGCGCGCGCTAGCGGGCGCGGCGCAGCTCGACCAGCGCGGGGGCCAGCAGCGCGACGCTCAGGCCCAGGCCGAGCCAGCAGTCGCCGCTCCAGCCCACGTGCTGGTAGAGGAATCCGCCGGCCGCCGAGCCGAACGAGGCGCCGAGGAACGCGCAGAACATGTAGGCGCTCGTGACCCGGCCCCTCGCGTCGGGCACGAGGCGGTAGATGATCGACTGGTTGGTGATCTGGACGGCCTGCATCCCCGCGTCCATCAGGATCAGGCCGAGGCCGAGCGCGAACAGGGACCCGCCGGCCATCAGAACGACGAAGGAGACCGTCAAGGTGCCCGCGGCCACGACGGTCGCCAGGTGCTCGCGGCGCCGGTCCGCGAAGTGGCCGGCGAAGTTGGCCGCGACGACCCCCGCCACGCCGAACAGCCCGAACAGCCCGATGACGGCCTTCGAGTAGTGGAACGGCGCGCCGGACAGGTGGAACGCCAGCTCGGTCCACACGATCGACATCGCGGCGAAGACCAGCGCGCCGTAGGCGGCGCGGCGGCGCAGCTCGCGGTGCTGGGCGAGTAGCGCGAAGGAGCCACCGACCAGGCGCCGATAGGGAACCGATGCGCGCGCGGGCTCGCCGGGCAGCACCCGGACGAGGACGCCCGCGGTCACGAGCAGCGCCGCGCAGGCCACGACGAAGACGGCGCGCCAGCCCGCCACCTCGGCGATCAGCCCCGACACGGTGCGCGACAACAGGATTCCAATCAGGAGTCCTGACATCACGCGGGCGATCACCCGACCGCGCTGCTCGGGCTCGGCCAGGTCGGCGGCGAAGGGCACGAGGATCTGGGCGCCGACCGAGACGAGCCCGACGACGAAGATCAGCGGGGCGAACAACGCGTAGGACGTCGTGAGCGCACCGGCGCCCAGCACCAGCCCGGCCAGTACGAACACCGTCACCGCCAGTCGTCGGCGTTCGACGAGGTCGCCGAGCGGCGCCACGAGAACCAACCCCGCGGCGTAGCCGAGCTGGGCCAGCGTGATCAGGATGGACGCCCCGGACTCGCTCAGGTGAAAGTCGCCGCGGATCTGGTGGAGCACCGGCTGGAGGTAGTAGAGGTTCGCGACGATGACGCCGTTGGCGACGGCGATGACCGCGACGAGCGGCGCGCTGGGGCCCCGCGTGACGCGCGCGCCGGGCGGCGGGGCGCTCACGGACCGGGCGGGGCCGCTGATTCGGGTGGCAGGGAGTAGGTCACCTGGGCCTTGGCGACGAGGGCCGGCTCGCCGCGCGACGTGAGCTCGACGTCCACCACCGCGAGCGACCGACCGAGCTTGAGGAGCCGGCCGCGCGCGACGAGGTCGGTGAGGGCCGGTCGGCGCAGGAAGTCGATGTGAAGGCTGGTCGTGACCGCGAGCAGGCGCGGGCCCACCTGGGCCAGGATCGCCACCCAGGCCGCCGTGTCCGCGAGCGACATCATGGTTGGGCCCGACAGCGTCCCGCCCGGGCGCCCGTGACGCTCGGACACCGCCACGCTCACGACCACGACGTCGCCCTCGACGGACTCGACCGTCGGCACGTCGTGGTCGGGGAAGGAGCTGGCGAGTATCTCTTGCAGCTCGCCGGCGTCGAGCGTCGCCACGGCCTAGGCCGCGCGGCGGTAGCGCGACGTGGCTAGCGGGGTCAGGACGGCGAGTGCACCGAGTCCCCACGCGAGCGACAGCCACACGGAGTTGCCCAGCGGCGCGCCCAGCATCAGCCCGCGCACCGCGGTGGTGACCTGGGACACCGGCTGGTTGCGCGCGAACGCCTGGAGCCAGCCCGGCATGGCGCTGAGCTGAACGAACACGTTGGAGGCGAAGGTCAGCGGGAAGATCAGGGGGAAGGCCATGGCCTGGGCGGTCTCGGAGTTGGGCGCGGCGAGGCCGATGAAGGCGAAGCCCCACGAGAGGCAGTAGGCGAAGAACAGCATGAGCAGACAGGCCGCGACGATGTGGATCACCCCGCCGTGGGGCCGGAAGTCCACCAGGAAGCCCACGACGACGATGGTGATCACCACGAGCACGTTGCGCATCAGGTCCGCCACGGTGCGCCCGCCCAGGACCGCCAGGCGCGCCATCGGCAGCGCTCGGAACCGCTCGATGAGACCCTTTTGCAAATCCTCGGCCAAGCCGATCGCGGTGCTGATCGCCCCGAAGATGCAGGTCTGGACCAGGATGCCGGGGATCAGGTAATCCACGTACTGACCCTGGGCGATCCCGTGGATCTGGATGGCGCCGCCGAAGACGTAGCGAAACAGCAGAACGAACATGATTGGCTGGACGAAGAGGAACACCACCGCCGAGGGGATCCGAATCAACGCCAGGAGGTCTCGCTGGGCGATGACCAGGACGTCACTGGCCGCCCACTTGATCGAGGTGCTCTGCGCCTTGGGGGCGGTGGTTTCGGTAGGCGTCGCGGTCGTGGTCATGACCGCCCCCGACGTGCGGCGGGAGCCGCGGCGAGCTCCGCGGTCGCCTCTTCGGCCCTGTGGCCCGTCAGCTCAAGGAAGACGTCGTCGAGGCTCGGCTCGCGCAGGGTGAGTCCCAGGATCATGATGCCCGCGCCATCGAGACGTCGAATGGCCTCGGCGGCCACGGCGGGCCCAGAATTGATGGTCAACTCGATGACCACGCCATCGGTATTGGCGGGTTTGTCCGAGAGGTCGCGGATCAGTTCGAGGCCCCGCACGGCGCCCGCGTGGTCGCCGAAGGTCAGTCCCAGCACCGTCGTGCCCAGGTGGGCCTTGAGCTCGCTGGGAGTGCCTTCCGCGATCACGTGCCCGTGGTCGAGGACCACGAGCTGGCGCGCGAGTCGGTCGGCCTCCTCCAGGTACTGAGTCGTCAGCAGGACCGTCGTGCCACCGGCGACAAGGCTTTCGATCATCGCCCAGAGATCCTGCCGGCTCTGGGGGTCGAGCCCGGTCGTCGGCTCGTCCAGGAACAACAAGGGAGGGTCGGCCACGAGTGCGGCGGCGACGTCGAGTCGCCGGCGCATGCCCCCCGAGTACGTCCTGCACACCCGGTTCGCAGCGTCGCTGAGCCCGAAATCGTCCAGCAACTCTCGCGCCCGCTGGACCACGAAGCTCTTGGGCAGGTGGTTGAGCAGGCCCACCATCCGCAGGTTCTCGAAGCCCGTCAGGTTCTCGTCGACGGTGGCCGCCTGACCCGCCAGTCCGATGCTGCGGCGCACGGCGTCCGGGTGGTGAACGACGTCGAAGCCGTTGACCGTGGCCGAGCCCGACGTCGGCGACAGGATCGTCGACAGGATGCGGATCATGGTGGTCTTGCCCGACCCGTTCGGACCGAGCAGCCCGAAGACCTGACCGCGCGGGACCCGCAGGGTGACCCCGTCGAGGGCGCGCACCTCGCCGTCTTTGAACGTGCGCACGATGTCGAGGGCCTCGACGGCGAATTCGGACATGGGTCGAAGTCTAGGCAGTGGCTCTGCCGGGTCGGTCGGGCGATGACCCCCAGGCGGTACCTTCAGGGCGTGACCATATCGGAGAACGAGATCGCCCAGGTGCGCGCGGCCACCGACATCGTGGCCCTGATCTCCGAGCACGTCGCGCTGAAGAAATCGGGGCGTCGCTGGAGCGGGCTGTGCCCGTTCCACGCGGAAAAGACCCCGTCGTTCTCGGTCAACGCCGAGGAGGGCCGCTACTACTGCTTCGGCTGCCGGGCCTCGGGCGACCAGATCACCTTCGTCCGCGAGACCCAGCACCTCGACTTCGTCGACGCGGTGCGCCAGCTGGCCGACCGGGCGGGCATCCAGCTCCACGAGGATGCCGCGGGTGGGCCGGCGCGCAAGGAGCGTCAGGCGTTCATGGACGCCATGGCCGCCGCCGTTTCCTGGTACCACGAGCGGCTGCTCACGTCGCCCGACGCCCGTGGCGCGCGCGACTACCTGCGCGCGAGGGGCATCGAGGGCGACCTCGCGCGGCGATTCCTGCTGGGCTGGGCGCCCGACGAGTGGGACGCGCTGTCGACGTCGCTCGACCTCAGCGCCAAGACCCTCGAAGGCACGGGACTGGGTTTCGTCAACCGCCGGGGCCGTCGCCAGGACGCGCTGCGCGCCCGGGTGATCTTTCCCATCCTGGACCCCGCGGGCAAGCCGATCGCGGTAGGTGGGCGTATCCTGCCCGGCGCGCCCGCCCGCGTCGACGGGCGCGAGGAGCCCAAGTACAAGAACAGCCCCGAGACCGCGATCTACTCCAAGCGGCGCACCCTCTACGCGCTCAACTGGGCCAAGGACGACATCATCCGCTCGGGCGAGATCGTCGTGTGCGAGGGCTATACCGACGTGATCGCCTGCTTCGCCGCGGGGCTGCCGCGCGCCGTGGCCACGTGCGGCACCGCGCTGGGTGAGGACCATTTCCGACTCATGCGCAACTTCGCCAAGCGGATCGTCCTGGCCTACGACGCGGACGCCGCGGGCCAGAGCGCCGCCGCGTCGGTCTATCAGTGGGAGCGCCAGCACGAGGTCGACGTCGCGGTCGCGCGCCTGCCTGTCGGAGCGGACCCGGCGGACCTGGCGCGCCGTGAACCCGAAGCCCTGCGCGCGGCGATCGCTGAGGCGGTCCCCTTCCTGCGCTTTCGACTGGACCGCGTGCTCGACGGGGCCAACCTGGCCACCGCCGAGGGCCGAGCCCGCGCCGGCGAGGCGGCGCTCGCGGTGCTGGCCGAGCACCCGAGTGAACTGGTGCGCGACCAGTACGTCATGGACGTGGCCGACCGGCTCCGCTTGGAGTCGTCGACCCTTCGCTCGCGCCTCGTCGAGATCGAGCGCGGCGGCGCGCCGCGGCCCGCTCCCGTGGCGCAGAGCACCGCGCCACGCGCTCCCTCCTCGCCGGTGGACGTGGTGTTGCCACGGCCGGGGCAGGAGGCGCTGCGCCTGCGGGTCAACCAGCCCGAGGACGTGCGCGGCCGGCTCGTCGGCGCGTACTTCGTCAACGAGGTGCAGCGCGTCGTCTTCGAGGGTCTCGAGTCGGGCCGACCGGCGTCGGACGTCATCGACGAGATGACGCGTCACGGTGACGACCTGGCGGCCCAGGTCCTGAGCCAGCTCGTCGTCGACGACCTCGACCGCGAGTACAGCGCCGTGGACGTGACGGCCGTCATCGCCCAGCTGTTGCGCACCGCGGTGTCCCAGGAGCTGCGCGCCGTGGACCGCGAGCTGCGCGAGGGCGCCATCGCCCCGGACGTGGCGATGGCCACGATCCGCGACGTCAAGGCCCGAGTCGAGTTGCTCGAGTCGGCCCACGCCGACATGGCCGAGAGCGACCTGCGCGACTGGCTGCTCGCACGCAGCGCCGCGACGCACCCGTGAACGACGCCCGGGGGATCATCGGGGGGCTGGAGATGACCGCGCCGCTCGCGGTAGAAGAGGAGCGGCGCCTGTATCCGGTCATCCAACGCGGGCGCGAGGCCGACGTGGCCCTCGACGCGGGGCCCGTCGACGAGGCCGAGCGGCGTTGCCTTCTGCGCCTGCGCCACGCCGGCCAGGACGCCGAGTCGCGCCTGCTGCGCGCCACCTTGGGACTGGTGCGGGTGCGCGTCACCGAGCGCGGCTACCGGTTCGGCAACGAGGAGCTCGAGGCCGCCGGAGTCGAGGGACTCGTCAACGCGCTGCACCGATTCGACCCCGAACAGGGGACGCGGTTCTCGACCTACGCGAACTACTGGATTATGAAGCTCGTGAACCAGGCGGTCCGGCAGCAGGCGGGCCTGACCGACACGGAGATGCGGCTGGTCCTGGCGGTCCAGAAGCTGGAGCGGTCGGACCCCGCCCGTCCGCTGACCCCGAGAGTCGTGGCGCGCGAGTTGGGTCTTTCCAACTCCCGCGCCGTCGAGGTCATCCATATGGCGCGTGACCTGACGGCGCGCCGCTACGAGCACGCGGCGATCGACGACTCGATCGACGTGCGCCAGCCCGCCAGTCAGGCGGACGCGCCGACGTGGGTGATCGACGAACTTCGCGCGCTGTGCGGTGACGACTTCGACTCGTTCTGGCAGTTCACCTTCCACACCGCGTCTCTCGAGGAGATTGCGCGCGGGCGTCACATCAGTCGCCAGGCGCTGTCAAAGAGGCTGGAGCGATGCCGACGTGCAGTGCGCGATAGCCCGTCTGCTGAGCGCCTCCGCGCGTGGTTCGCCAGTCAGTGAAGCGAGGCCCGGTGCTAGAGTCGCCTGTGCCCTCGGGCGCTTTCCCAGATAGCTCAATTGGCAGAGCAAGTGACTGTTAATCACTAGGTTGCAGGTTCGAGTCCTGCTCTGGGAGCTCTGATCTGGGAGCTCACAAACTGAGCTCACAAACCCCATTTCCCTGGAGGGAACGCTGCGTCACGGCGGCTCCATTGCCATGCCTCCGAGTGGTCGTCGGCGTGGTGGAACGGCAATGACGCGCGATACGCGGGCGTTGTCGAGAAGTTGCGAAGGCGATCAACAACCTGCGCCCAATTCCGGGGGAGTCTTCGAAATCGTCGACAAGTCTAGATACATGGTCCGGAGGGTGACGGTCTTCTTAAGTGTTGCAACGGTGCTCGTGGGCGCCTGGGTTCTCAGTCAAGGGCACTCCAAGGTCTCGGCATGCAACGCCTACTCGAGCCAATTCGCCGGGACGTCGACGCACTCGGCGTGTGCTCGGGCCACGTCGAGCTACTTCACCGGCGTGACCCTCACGATGGGCGGTGTTGTCGTCCTGGCCCTCGTGTTGTTCGCGATGGCGAGGCGCTCGCGCGCGCGGGGCTGGAAAGAAAGCCTGCCGACGATTCCCAAGTCGCAGCGGCACGTCGTGGGGACCGCCGCGCACTAGCCGTTCCCGGCTCCGATGACTGAGATCGACGAGTGAACCAATTCGCGCGGTGCGCAGAGCAGCACGACGACGTGGACGCCACTGATACCTTGGTGGCGGCGTGCGAGCGCCAAGCGGGTAACTGCGTTCCGCTCTAAGGGCCGTAGCTCAGTGGTCAGAGCAGGGGACTCATAATCCCTCGGTCGTGGGTTCGATCCCCACCGGCCCTACTGAAGCCCTACTCTCCTACTCACCTATGACTTCCAAGCAAAGTTGGCGGACGCTGTGATACAGGGCGCATGTTCACGGCGAAGGTTCCACGATCAACACGTCGATACGAATCGCATTTCGATTGGCAAGTCGGCGATGCGCTATCAAGCGATGAAGCGGTGGATTGCCTCGTTGGCGTGGTCTTGGAATGACGCATTGGTCAGGTCGGGGAAGATGTCCGTCTGGTCCACTAAGGGACCCTTCAGCTTGCCGGCCGGGCTGGCGTAGAACACACCACTCGACAGAGTCGGGTCGATGACTCCGTCGACTAGTCGCTTCGCGCCCACCTCAAGCTCGTGGGAGATACCCATATGAGGCATGACGTATTTGGCCGCCACTCGTAGTGGTAGCCCAAGGCCGTCGGGAGCTTGGGTGCCGGTGGTGTTGCCGGGGCTCACGGTGATGAAGCGGCGATCGGGGTATTGGCGGGCCAGGTGGGCCATCCAGAGTGCCCCGATGTACTTGACCTGCCCGAAGGCCAGGTTGGGTTCAAACTTCTTGCCGTGGAAGTAGCTGCCATCGATGACGGTAGCGAGTTCATCGGCCGAGGTTGAGACGAACGAAGGCTGTGGCATCTTCAACATTGCTGTGAAAAGTGAAGACTTTGGAATTCCTCTGGCTGCTTCACTTCCGACGAAGACCGCAACCTCGCCAAGTCGGTTCTCGCTGAGGAGCCCATCAAGGAGAACTACGTGACCAAGAACGTTCGTTGCGAACAGGGTGGTGACACCGTCAGCCGTCAATTGCATCAACTTCTTGTCACCGATTACGCCAGCGTTCATGACCACCGCGTCGATGGATCCATCGATGGCCCCAAGGCCGGCACGGACCGAAGACATGTCGGCCACGTCCATGACAATGACGTCGAAGATGTGCCGGTCGGTTGCGGCTTCGAGTTCGGCCTTTGCCTGTGTCGCCCGATCTCGGTTTCTGCATGCAAGGTAGATACGCGAAGTCTCAGTTCGTAATGCCAGCTGCCGGGCCACCTCCTTGCCGATACCGGCGTTGGCGCCCGTAATGAGCACCGTCTTGGCTGAGTTGCCCGTTTGGTCGGTCATTCGATGTGTCGTCCTTCGCTAGAAAATGGGTTATGCAACTCACTATGACACAGCCGGACTGGGTTGTCAAACTCACAATCTTGCTAACATTGGTGGATGAGCGACGAAACAAGCGAGCGGCCGAGGCTTACGCCAAAGGGAGCACGCACCCGGGCGCGCATAGTGGAAGCCGCCGCCGCCCTCATCCATGTGCGCGGGCTGGCGGGCACCACCTTGGAAGACGTCAAGGTGGCAGCGGAGGTCAGCGGCTCGCAGATGTACCACTACTTCCCCGACAAGAACGAACTCGTGCAGGCGGTCATCGACTACCAAGCCGACACCATCGTCAAACACCAACGACACGCGCTCAGCGGCGCGAACGGAGTCGAGGCCTGGCGGAAGTTTGTGATCACCGCAGCGAAGCGCACCCAAGCAAAGGGGGGCTGTCCACTTGGCTCGCTCGTAGGTCAACTCGCGGAGAGTGACCCCGAGGCCCGAGCGCACATCTCGGCAGGGTTCGATCAGTGGGCAGCGGCCATTGGCGATGGACTCAGAAGCCTTCACGAGGACGGGAAACTTCCGTCCGACATCGACCCGGACGACCTCGCCACTACCCTGCTCGCCACGCTCGAAGGAGGACTCATTCTCTCCCAGGCACTTGGGAGTAGCCGTCCTTTCGAAACAGCGGTCGATACGCTCCTCGCCATTTCCATCGGCAGATGAGCTAGAGCCGGTTGCGTTCACACCGCACAGGTTGACCGCTCCGTACCGAGCCAGTCCGAGAGGCGTCGGCTCCCTGAAATGAACCCGCGCAAGGCGTTACCGCGGCGACGTCAATCCCACGCTTCATCCCACAGACCACACCGACACCACCGGACGAAACCGACGCCACCAGACTAAGATTGCTGACTAACCGCGACCATTCCGACGCGACCGGACCAGTCCGACCGATTATTCCCACCTCATAATCCCTTGGTCGTGGGTTCGATCCCCACCGGCCCTACTGAAGCGAACTCGGGCGCTGCGGAACTCCCTATCCTGCGCGCAGGTGTCGAATGACGTCACGTTGGCAGTACGTCGCAGAACACGAATCCATCTCGTTCGACCACCTCGCCTAGCCGCACTTCGATCCTCGAGGAGAAGCCAGGCCCGTTAAACACAAAGGTATGGAACTCGCCCTTCTCGCCGCAGGGATCGATACCGACGGGGAGCTCGTCGAGGAGCGCGGAATCGAACAAACGGCCGACGAACGTGGAAGGCATCTGCCCTGGGTCGACACAGGTGATGACCGCTTCGACGCCTGATTGAATCACGGACTGCGCGAGAAGGTCCGTCCGAGTGCCCCACAACGGGAAGAGGGGCGTGATGCCAGTCCCCTGAAGCTGTCGCTCGCGGTACGCCCGGACGTCCTCCAGGTACAGGTCGCCGAAGACGAAGTGGCGAATGCCGACGCTCAGTGCGGCATCAATCGCCTGAGCCATTTGCGACTCATAGACCTCGTTTGTGCAACCGTCGGGTATCTCGACGACCGTCAGCGGGAGTCCGAGTCGGTCGGCCTGCGCCTCAACGAGGGACCGCCGAACGGCGTGCATGGCGACTCGGTCCGCGTCTGCGTTCATCGTGGAGAACAATCCGACGACCTCCATCTCCGGGTCGCGGCGAATCGCCGCGAGCGCCATGGTGCTGTCCTTCCCGCTGCTCCAACTCATCCACGCCCTGCCGCCCTCGTTCATGCCGGAACGATACAGATTCTTGGTTCAAACCAGCGTCCTCGGTCACGGGTACGTACCGGGACTCAGCAGTCAGCGCGGCAACGCCAAAAGCGTCGTTGCCAGAGCAATCAACTCCGCGGTATCCGGCGTCAGGGGTGCGGGCAAACTGCACGCGGCAAACCACTCGAGCCCCGTCAGCTCATCGCTGGCGACCAGAGCGGGGTTGCGAGCGGCGACAGACGCGGCGAAGCGCACGTCGAGATGGAGCACGGCCTCGGCGGCGGTTCGGCACGGGTAGGGCGCGAGGAGCACGTCAACGGGCGCTGGGTGGATCTGCGCTACCAGCGACGCCTCCTCCAAGAGTTCCCGAGCGGCGCCGGCGCTGAGGCTGGCGTCGCTCGAATCCAGGTGCCCTCCGAGCGCGCCCCACCTCCCGTAGCGGCGGTGGCGGGCGAGGAGTACCTTTCCACCGCCGTCGACGACGAGCACGCTGGCCAGCAGATGGACGTCGTCGCGGCGACCGGCGTCGAGGAACGTCATCGCCTGGGCCCACGCATTTTCGCGGCCGACGGGTGCGGGGTTGTCGGCGAGGAGCGCAGCCGCTGCGTCCCACTGATCGGCGTCGGGCACGCTCACGATCGTATTGACGAAACCCGTGCCGCACCGATCCATCGCGCAGGAACCGCATCCACGACCGTTACACGATCGCGGGCTCCTGCCAGATTGGGACCACCGACCAGGCGCTATCGCGAGCCGCCAACTCGAAGGAGGTCAACGGTCGATCACGCCAGAGGTTGGCCCTTCGGGGAGATCACCTTTTGGATCGCCGAGTACAACTTCGGCAGCGACCATCCTCCGAGGGTCGGCCGCTGGGCGACTCCGTGCTGGTAGACGGTTGCCTCGGGGCAGCCCGCCAGCTGGAACACGACTTTGGTGAACGCTGCGCCGGCCGTTGATGTCGAGAACCTCACGATGTACGGCACCATGGCGTCCGCCGGACATATCTGATTCTTGGGATAGTCGGAGACGGGAATGGCGTTGATCATCGCGCGGACGCGGGCGATCACGGCCGGGCTGGTGACCTTCAAGGTCCCGTAGCGGCTGCCGCCGGGCAGCGGCATCGAGTAACTCCAGTACAGCGCCGTCGCCCCCGCGGGCACGAGAAGGCGAGCCGGCTTGCTCGGCGCCGCCACGGCCGGCGCCGTGAAGGATAGGCACGAGACCAGCGTGATGACCACGACGACGATAGGACGAAGGCGACTCATGACGCAATCCTCCTTCCTTACCTCTCTACTGTCCGGCCGGGGTTCGGACTTTCCGCCGCGTCGGCTGGGTTGGCCCGTTGCGGCACCTACGAGGGCGCGTAGCCGTCGCGGCGAAGCAAGCGCTGCAACGCCACGACGTACCGGTGCCCGCTCAGGTTGGTCGGGTTGATGGCGCTGTTGAGGTGCCCCGCCGCGGACTGCGTGGCGAGGAAGCTCGCCACGGCGGCCGAACGCCCGAGCATGTCCTCATCGGCCGCCCACGCCGCCACCACGCCGACGGAGTCGCCGTAGTGGGAGCTCGCCTGCGCATGGAACGCGGCCATCCACTGGGCCGCGTCCTTCGCTATGAGACCCGGGAACGAACGGGTGACATTGTGAAACGAGTTGTGGGAGTAGCTGAGCACCTGGATGGGCAATCCCGACGCCGCGAAGTCGGTGAACGCGTACGCGAAGTCGTCGTCCGCGCTGACGAAGTCGAAACTACCGCTGGCCCCCAGCTTCTCGAGCCGCGCCCCCGGGTCCCCGAAGTCGTGCTCGGACCTGTGAACCCGGGACGCGTTCGCCGGGAACGAGTACACCTGTTCTACCGAGCAGCAGTGGGCGCCGCCAGTGTAGAGGTCGAGCACGACGCTGGGCGAACCGCCGGGCTGAAGATCCACGATGTGCACGACCTTGCGGGCGCCCACGATCTCGTTGGGCGAACACTCCGCGCCACACCACTTCGACGTCACCGCCCGGTCGAAGACCACCCGTCCGTTGCGCACGATCCTGAGGTGCGACGCCGTAGTGACGGGAGACGAGCCGTGATACGTGTACGTGACCGCGAGGCCCTTGGCCGTCACCGTCTCGGTGGCGGCGCCGGCGGAGCACGCCGACGCGAAGAGCGACACGGCGACCGCAGCCGCAGCCGCGCCGACCCGGCGGCGGCGTGATGAGTTGACTACTGGCACTTGCTTCCTCTTCTTCAGCCGTTGTCTCAATCCTCCTATGTCCTGGGAGCGGCGGAAACTACCGGGACGGTCAAGATTTCTTCGCGACGAGGATCGACGGTTCCCGGGTTCGGCAACGACCCGGCCAGGGCTGCGACGAGCGTTCGTGTCCCGGTCGCGAGGGCGGGCGTTGCGGTCCCTCCCGTGGGCACCTACGGTGACACTTTGGCTTCTCGGAGGGGTGTCATGGGGATCTTCGCGGTGACCACGGCCAAGGGTCCGAACTGGGACCACGCCCGCTCGATCCGCGAGCAGGAGGGCTGGCAGGAACACGGCGATTTCGCCGACGGTCTGGTCCGGCGCGGCGTCATCCTCGTCGGGGGCCCGATCGGCGGCGCCGACGGCGAGGACGTGGCGCTGCTGGCGGTCGAGGCCGCGGACGAAGAGGAGATCACCGCCCTCTTCGACGCCGACCCCTGGACCCAGAACGGGGTGTTCCGCCTCAAGGACATCCGGCCCTGGGTCTGGTGGCTGGATGGTCGCACGGGGAGCCCCGCCCACCCTGAGCCTCGCCGCGCCTGAGGCCACGCTGTCCCTACACTCGACGCCGTGGGTCTGTACCAACGACGCGACGATGAGGTGACCCGTCAATCGACGGCGGACTCGGTCGTGCCGGTCCTGCGGCCCGGGAACGTCGTGTTCAACACCGCGGAGCCCCGGCGACTGTACGACTTCTGGGCCAATCTCACCGGATACGAGCCGCGGCCCCTCTTCGAGGACTACCTCAGCCTTCGTGACCCGTCCGGCCGCGGCCCGAACCTGACGTTCCAGCGCTCCGACGAAGGTGACGCGGCCGAGGGGCGCTGCCACGTCGACTTCTACGCGCAGGACCCTGACGACGTCGCCGAACGGGCCCTGGCGCTCGGCGCGGACTTCGTTCGACGCGTCAACAAGGGCGACGTCCATTGGGTGGTGCTGAAGGACCCCGACGGGAACGTCTTCTGCGTCGTGGCGGCGGTGGGTCCGGGTCGGGTTCCCTAGGCGCGCTGGGGTTGGCGGGACTTAGCCTTAGATGCTCCCGCGCGGACAGTAGTAGTACATCACCTCGACCTCGAGGCGCCCGGCGATGACCGCGGGGTCAGAGTTCGCCAGCTCTCGGGTCCGCTCGAGCGAACCCGTCTGATAGAGGGCCAACCCGCGCAGTGACGGGTCGGGCGCCTCGTCGACGGGACCGGCGACGCGAACGAGTCCCGCCTCGGTCAAGGCCCGTAGGTGGGCCAGGTGAAGGACCTGGAGGCGGTCAGCCTCGTCGGCGTCGATGTCGGTCCCGGCCCTGGGGCGCTTCAACAGCACGAGCTCGTAGCGGTCAAGCTCGATCTCACCGCCACCGGGTGCATCGTCCACGCCCCACACTGGCACGGCCGCTCGCTGTGCGTCCACAGTCCTGCGGCGCCCCGACCCGAGAGCGTCGCTGCCACCGCCGGGGACGCTCGCGGGCACGCGCCGCGACCTACGTAACCTCGTGGTCGTGAAGGACGATCGCGACGGGCGCCGGCGGACCCGGCCGTGGTGGGTCCTGGTCGACGTCGCCGCGGTCCTCGTGTTCGTGGGCATCGGCCGATCGGTACACGACCACGGGATCAGCGCGCGGGGCTTGGCGTCGACGTCGTGGCCGTTCCTCGCGGGCCTGGCGATCGGGTGGGCGGTGATCCTTCGCCGGCGGTGGGACGGCGCGAGCCGTCGCGCCGGACTGTTGGTGGTGGCCAGTTCGGTCGCGGTGGGAATGGTGCTGCGCGTGCTGGTCGGGCAGGGGACCGCGGCCGCCTTCGTGGTGGTCGCGGTCGCGTTCCTCGGCCTCTTCATGCTCGGACCGCGCGAAGCGAAGCTCCGACGCCGGTCGCTCCGGGTAAGGCGACCGGCGTCGGAGGACTAGAGGGCGAAGATCACCTTCACCTTGACCGACACCGCCTGGGAGCCGCCCTGGATCGGGACGGCCTTGAGGGCGGCCGCGTTGGTCGACGCGGAGCCGAAGATCGGGTAGACGTACGAGTTCGAGTTCTCCTGGTCCACAATCTTGACGACGCCCCCGACGTGGGTGCCGCCGGCGCTCGCGATCTGGGACGCCGCGGTGCGGGCGTTGTGCATGGCCTTGGCTCGCGCGGCGGCGAGCTCGCTCGAGTCGTTCGAGATCGACAGGGTCACGCCGTTGAGCTGGATGCCGTTGCCCACGGCGTTGGCGGCGGCGTCAATAGCTGCACCGGCCTGCTTGAGGTGATGAATCGTCACGGTCAGGTCGTCCTCGACCGTGAATCCTGTCACCTGGCCCGCGGAGTTCGTGTTCTCGTAGAGGTTGAGGCCCGAGGTCTGCATGTCCTTGGCCGCGACGCCGTGGTGCTTTAGCGACGCGATGAGGGCGGCCACGCGCGTGTTGTTCTCGCTCAGCGCGGCGGTGGCCGTGGTGGCGGTCGTCTGGACGCCCAACTGGACCGTGACGGTGTCGGGCGCGCCCATGACCGTCCCGGACCCCGTCACGGTGATCGTGCCCGGCTTCGAGCCGGTCGAGCGGCCGATGGCGACGCCCCCGACGGCGACGACGATGAGCAGGACGACGGCGAGGATAGTGATCGCCGTCCACGGGCTGGCCCGGCGGGCACCCGTCGGCGTCGGCGCCGTGGTGTTGGATTCGTTGGACATCTCTCCTCCTCGTGGCCGAGCGCCGCACACCGCGCGGGGTGGTCGCGGGCGTTTTCGCTCGTCACACAGTCTTTGTTGCGAGGCGGCTACTACTTACCGAGGGGAACCAGAGATTGATGCTATGACGGGCGCGCCCATGGGCGACGTAGTGGACGAGACCGGGGTCGCATTTACGTGGTGTCAGGACTTTTCGTTGCCACGACGAGGGAAAACGTCTAAGGTGGGCGTGGATTGAAGGCCGTGAGTCGGTCATGAGGAATCCGGGGAACCGAACGAATGGTTCATAAACAGAGTCGCTCCGTGCCGGTGATGCGCACGGTCCTCGAAGCGGTCGCAGAGCGGCTCCACGACAGCGACGAGAGCCTGCTGCGGATTCCCGAGGTCTGCAAGGCCACGGGCGTGAACTACGGGTCGGTGTACCACCACTTCGGCTCGCGCGAGGGGGTCATCGACGCCGCCTACGAGCTCATGTTCTCGGAGATCATCGAGGCGGACGTGGCCACGATTCGCCGCGCCGTCGAAGACGCCTCGTCCTTCGAGGAGTTCCTGGGCAGGATCGAAGGGCTCCTGGGCATGGTGTCCTCGGGTGACGTCCGGCGCTCGAGCCGGTCGATGCGGCTGCGGATCGTGGCGGCTTCGGTCACGCGTCCGCGCCTGCGCGTGATCATCGGCGAGTCCCAGGCCAAGCTGACCAACGAGCTCACCTCGATCGTCGAGTACGCCCAGGAAAGGGGCTGGATGCGCGGTGACGTGTCGGCGCGCTCGGTGGCGGTCGTCCTCCAGGTCGTGGTCTTCGGGCGGAACCTCGACGACGTGTCGACCGAGCCGATCCCCGAGTCGGAGTGGTCGGCCTTCATCTACCAGCTCTTCGCCATCCTTCTCACGCCGTCCTGAACCGGGGAGCCGCCGGGCTGTGGTGAGATGCGGGTGTGAGGATCTTGCGCCTGGCGGCGCTCGTCGTGCTGGTGGCCGCGATGGCGGCGGCGTCGGGCGCGGCCCGCTCGACCAGCCGACCGTCGCCCGACTACCCCGCGTGCACCGCGTCCGCGCTCGGTGAGGCCTTCACCGGGGCGCTGAGGCTGCGCTCCCTGGACAACTTCGGGTGCGTCGGGACCTACGCCTTCGCCTGGGCGACCGTAGGTTCGACGCCCCACGAGATCGGCGTGACTGAGGTGTTGCGCTTCTCGTCGACCGCCCAGCGCTGGGCCTTCGTGTCGCGGCTCGCGTACTGCAAGCCGGGGGACCTGCCCGAGAGGATCTATCGCCTCGGCTGCTTCTCCAACTGAAGTGAGCGGGTTCTCCGAGGAGGGGTCTCACCTACGCTCTAGTGGCGTGCGGCGCCGTGGCTTGGGTTCGTTGATCTGGGCGTCGACCCAGGACCTCTTCAACCAGAAGACCGCCTTCGGGCGCCTGGCCCTCGTGCACGTGATCATGATGTCGGGCGACACGCTGGTGACGATCTCGCTCGCCGGCTCGCTGTTCTTCTCGGTCAGCCCCACCGAGGCCAAGGGCCGCGTCCTGGCGTACCTGCTGCTGACGATCGCGCCCTTCGCGGTGGTCTCGCCCTTGCTCGGCCCGCTCATCGACCGCTCCGTAAGCGGCCGGCGCGTGCTGGTGGCCGCGTCGGCGGGGTTGCGCGCGGTGCTGTGCTGGTCGATGAGCCAGCACCTGCACTCGCTGTGGCTCTTCCCGGAGGCGTTCCTCGTCCTCGTGTCCTCCAAGCTCTACGTCGTCACGCGCGGCGCCCTGGTGCCCGAGATGGCCCGCACCGACCAGTTCCGGGAGCGCGCGGCGCGCGTCGACCACGCGGGGTGGCCGCTGGACGAGCCCGAGACGGGCCAGGGCTTCGCGGGCTTCAACGCCCAGCTCACCCTGCTCGGCACGATGGCCGGCCTCGTCGTGGGTTCGATCGGCGCGGGAATCTTGAAGGGCCTCGGCGCGACGAGCGTGCTCGTCGTCGCGGCGCTGACCTTCGTCGTCGCGGTCGTGGCGAGCCTTCGCCTCCAGCGCCCCGCCGAGGCGGTGCGCCAGCGATTCAACGCCCTGTCCCAGGACGAGCGCGACCGCCAGGCGCTCAACCCGTTCGGCGACGTGGAGGTCTCCTGGGGCCTGGCCGCGACCGCGGTCATGAGGTTCGCCGTGGGATTCGCGACGTTCCTGCTGGCCTTCGGGTTGCGTCGCGCCCACGCGGGCCTGTGGTGGTTCGCGCTCGCGCTCACCCTGAGCGCCGTGGGCTCGCTCGGGGGGCTCGGCCTGGTGACGCGCTGGCGCGACAAGGTCGCCGAGTCGACGCTGCTGGCCTGGTCGCTGCTGGCCACCGCGGTCGGCGCCGCGCTGGCCGGCGCGCACGCGACCCTCATCGACCAGACGATTTTCGCGGCGTGGCTGGGGCTCTGCGCGGCGATCGCGCAGCCGACCTTCGACGCGATCACCCAGCGTCACGTGCCCCTCGGCGCGCAGGGCCGGACCTTCGCGCGCTTCGCCGTGCGCCAGCAGCTGCTCTGGGTCATCGGCGCGGTGATCCCGGTGGGCTTCGCGATGTCCTTCGCCGCCGGCGACGTCGCGCTCGCCGTCCTCATGGGCGCCGCGGGCGTCACCTACGGGCTCGGACGGCGCTTCGCCCGACACTAGGAGACTCACCCCGTCCGTACACTGGACGCGTGTCTGAAGCGCGAAGCGCGGTGAAGGGCGTCGCGCGCACCGACGAACTGGCGCACGTCATCGTCGTCGGCGGCGGGTTCGCCGGGCTGGCCGCGACGCGCGGATTGGCCAACGAGCGCGTGCGCGTGACGATCATCGACACCCACAACTTCCACACGTTCCTGCCGCTGCTCTACCAGGTGGCCACCGCCGGTCTCGAGCCCGCCGACGTCGCCTACCCGATCCGCACGATCTTCGGGCACGCCGCGAACATCCGCTTCCGTCACGGCCGGGTCGTCCGGGTCGACGACGCACGCCGCGTCGTCGTCCTCGACGACGGCGCCGAGATCGAGTACGACCACCTCGTCGTCGCCACGGGGGCCACCGCGGCGTTCTTCGGGGTTCCCGGGGCCGCGCAACACGCGCTGCCGCTCTACACGCTCGCCGACGCGCGGCGCCTGCGAAACCGCCTCCTCCTCGCGCTCGAGGACGCCGACGTGCGCTCCGAGTCCGGTCCGGTGCCCTTGACCTTCGTCGTCGTGGGAGGGGGGCCGACCGGGGTGGAGACCGCGGGCGCCCTCGCCGA
This sequence comes from uncultured Actinomycetota bacterium, assembly GCA_963805595.1. GTDB lineage: Bacteria > Actinomycetota > Acidimicrobiia > Acidimicrobiales > RAAP-2 > RAAP-2. Next base: position 518,041 of record CAWDUM010000001.1, read on the forward strand.
GCTCATCTCAATTACGATCCGCCGCGACGGACTGCGCCTGGATCCCTCGAGCGTGCGCGTCGTGCTGGTGGACCTCGCCGACCGGCTCCTGACGGCGTTCCCCGAGAGCGCGTCGCGCTACGCGCTCAAGGAGCTCACCCACCTGGGCGTCGAGGTCGTCTTTTCGCGCTCGGTCGTCGAGGTCGAGCGCGACGCGATCCGCTTCGCCGACGGCGAGCGCTGGGAGTGCGCGGCCGTGGTGTGGGCCGCGGGCGTCACCGTGGCGGGCACCCTCGCCGAGGGCCTCGGCGACCCCGGGCCCGGGGGGCGGGCCCGGGTGGGGCCGGACCTGCGCGTGGCCGGCAGCGACCACCTATGGTCGCTCGGCGACGCCGCCGCGATCCCTGCGGGGACCGCCTTCTATCCCCAGCTCGCGCCGGTCGCCATCCAGTCGGGCCGTCACTGCGCGCGCCAGATCCTGCGCGTGCTCGACGGCGAGGAAACCCGGGACTTCCACTACCGCAACAAGGGCATCATGGCCACGATCGGCCGTCGCGCGGCGGTGGCCAAGCTGCCCAACGCGGGAGTGATCAAGGGAACGCTGGGGTGGCTGGCCTGGCTCGGGCTGCACCTGTTCTACCTGGTGGGGTTTCGCAACCGCCTGCGCGTGCTGATCAACTGGACCTGGCGCTACTTCGACTGGCCCTCGGGGCCGCGCCTCATCGTGGCCGACGCCGAGACCGCCGAGTAGTTAGCCCAGCCTCGCCTCGAGGTCGTCGACCTGGTGGGCGAGTCGTGAGGGCAGGTGGTGCCCGAACTGGGCGAAGTACTCGCGGATCAGCGGCACCTCGGCGCGCCACTCGTCGGCGTCCACGCGCAGTAGCTCGGCCATCGCGTCGCTCGAGACGTCCAGGCCATCGGTCGAGATGGACCCGGGCGCGGGAACGAAGCCGATCGGCGTGGCGACGGCTTCGCCGCGGCCGGCGGTGCGCTCGAATATCCACTCCAGGACCCGGCTGTTCTCGCCGTAACCGGGCCACAGGTACGTGCCGTCGGCGCCCTTGCGGAACCAGTTGACGTAGAAGATCTTGGGCAGCCCGGCCTCGTCGACCCGGTCGGTGAAGGTCAGCCAGTGGTTCCAGTAGTCGGCCATGTTGTAGCCGCAGAAGGGCAGCATCGCGAAGGGGTCGCGGCGCAGCTGGCCGACGGCCCCGGTCGCGGCTGCGGTCGTCTCGGAGGAGACGATCGAGCCCAGGAACACGCCGTGGTCCCAGCCGCGCGCCTGAAAGACCAGGGGCAGGACCGATCCGCGCCGTCCCCCGAAGAGGACCGCGTCGATTGGCACGCCCGCGGGGTCCTCCCACTCGGGGGCGATCGCCGGGTCCTGGTTCGCCGGGGTCGTGAAGCGCGAGTTCGGGTGCGCCGCTGGCGTGCCGAGGTCCTTGCTCCAGGGCTCGCCGCGCCAGTCGGTGAGGCCCTCGGGCGGTTCGCCGAGGCCCTCCCACCAGACGTCGCCGTCGGCGGTCAGGGCGGTGTTGGTGAAGATCGTGTTCGCCTGGATCGACAGCATGGCGTTCGGGTTGGTCGTCATGTTGGTCCCGGGGACCACGCCGAAGAATCCGGCCTCGGGGTTGACCGCGTAGAGGCGCCCGTCGGGGCCCGGCTTCATCCAGCAGATGTCGTCACCGATCGTCTCGACCTTCCAGCCCGGCAGCGTGGGGATCATCATCGCGAGGTTGGTCTTGCCGCACGCGCTGGGGAACGCCCCGGTGACGTAGCGGCACTCCCCGGCGGGGTTGGTGAGCTTGACGATGAGCATGTGCTCGGCGAACCAGCCCTCGTCGCGCGCGAGCACCGACGCGATGCGCAGGGCGAAGCACTTCTTGCCCAGCAGGGCGTTGCCGCCGTATCCGGACCCGTAGGAGGTGATCTCGTGGGTCTCGGGGAAGTGGACGATGTACTTGCGATCCGCGTCACACGGCCAGGGCACGTCTGACTGGCCCTCGGCGAGCGGAGCGCCCACGGAGTGCAGGCAGGGCACGAAGCGACCGTCGTCGCCGAGCACCTCCAGGGCGCCGCGGCCCATGCGCGTCATGATGCGCATCGACACGACCACGTAAGGCGAGTCGGTGATCTCGACCCCGATGTGGCTGATGTGGCTGCCCAGGGGGCCCATGGAGAACGGCACGACGTACATCGTGCGCCCCTTCATCGACCCGTCGAAGAGGCCGTTGAGCGTGGCGCGCATCTCGTCGGGGTCGCACCAGTTGTTGGTGGGCCCGGCGTCGATCTCGCGCTCCGAGCAGATGAACGTGCGGTCCTCCACGCGTGCGACGTCGCCGGGGTCGGACTTGGCGTAGTAGCTGTGCGGGCGCTTCGCGTCGCTCAGCTTCGTGAACGTGCCGTTGGCCACGAGCAGCTCGCAGAGCTCGTCGTACTCCTCGGCCGATCCGTCGCACCAATGGATACGATCGGGGGTGGTGAGCCGCGCCACCTCTTCGACCCACGTGATGAGCCTCTGGTTCTTGGTGGGGTACGTCACGTCCATTCCTTCCAGTGGTCAGGCGTTGCTCGGTCGCGACGCTGCCTAGCCATGCCCGCGGCCGACGACCCACCCACTCCCCATCGGGAGCCTTACCGGAGCGAAGATGACATCTTGGAGCGTATCGCCGCCATCGTGGGTCGGCGCGCAGCGCCCGATGACGAGGTCCACATTGGCGACGACGCCGCCGTCCTCGCGTCGGTGCCCGGCGAGACCGTGCTCTCCACCGACGCCGCGGTCTGGGGCGTGCACCTGGACCCCGCGCTCTTCCCCCTCGAGGACCTCGGCTTCAAGGCGGTCGCCGCGGCGGTGTCGGACCTCGCCGCGATGGGGGCCCGGCCCCGCGCGTCGGTGGTCGCGGTGGCCGCGCCGCCGGGGACCGACCTCGAAGAGCTCCACCGGGGCATCGCCGACGCGGCCGCGATGACCAACTGCGCCGTCGTCGGCGGCGACCTGACGCGCGCGAACGACGTGATCGTCGTGGTCACGGTGCTGGGCGAGTGCCCGAGCCGCGGCGCGGTGCTGCGCCGCGGAGCCGAGCCGGGCGACGAGATCCTGGTCACCGGGCCGCTGGGGCGCGCCGCGGCCGGACTGCGACGGCGCCGCGAGGGTGCCCCCCTGGACGACGAGCTCGTGGTCGCGCACCGGAGGCCGTGGCCGCGGATCGACGAGGGCGTGGCCGCGCGCAGCGCGGGGGCGCACGCGATGATGGACCTGAGTGACGGCCTGGCGCTGGACCTGAACCGCCTAGCGGATTCCTCGGCCGTCGGCTTCGAGCTCGACGACGTCCCGGTCGCTGCCGGGGCGACCTTCGAGGAGGCCGTCAGCGGGGGCGAGGACTACGAGCTCGTGATCGTGACCGGCGACGCGGCGCGCCTACGGCTGATCTTCCACGACCGCCGGCTGCGCGACCCGATCACGATCGGAAGGGTCGTCGCCGCGACGACGACGAGGAACTATCGCGGAGAACCATTCGCCCCGCGGGGCTTCCAGCACCAGTTCTGACTAGGCGCTGGGCTGGCGAACCGGCTTGGTCACCTTGCCCGAGCGGATGCACCCGGTGCACACGTTGATGTGGCGCGGCGTGCCGCCGACGAGGGCGCGCACGCGCTGGATGTTCGGGTTCCACCGGCGCTTGGTGCGTCGGTGCGAGAAAGAGACGTTCATCCCGAACGACGGCTTCTTGCCGCACAGGTCGCAGACTGATGCCATGGGTGGGGTGCTCCTTCGTGCCGCGGCGCCCGTGCGCCCATCGGCTGAAACCGAACGACCATTGTAGCATCGCTAGCGATGACCTCACCCAAGACGCTGTCGGCGTCCGACCTACGGGCGGTGGTCGCGACGTACGCCAAGCTGCTGCGGAGCCACAAGGACGTCATCAACCGGCTCAACGTCTACCCGGTGCCCGACGGCGACACCGGCACGAACATGACCCTGACCGTCGAGTCCGTCGTGGAGGCCCTCGAGGGCCTCGGCTCGACCGCCACGCTCTCCGAGGTCGGCCAGGCGATCGCCCACGGTTCCCTGATGGGGGCGCGCGGCAACTCCGGCGTGATCCTCAGCCAGCTCCTGCGCGGCCTCGTCGAGGGGTGGCGCGCCGAGGGCGGCGTCGAGCCCGACCAGCTGGCAACCTCGATGGCCCACGCCGACGACCTCGCGCGACACGCCGTCGTGCGACCCGTCGAGGGAACGATCCTGTCGGTCGCGCGCGCCGCGGCCGAGGGCGCGCGCGAGGGCGTCTCGCACCTGACGACGCTGGTCCGCCGCGCCCGCGACCGCGCGCGCGAGGCGCTCGCGCGGACCCCCGACCAGCTGCCGGTCTTGAAGCAGGCCGGCGTCGTCGACTCCGGCGGGACCGGTCTGGTCCTGTTGATGGACGCGCTGTGCCACGTCGTCGCCGGCGACCCGCTGCCGGTCGCCCCCGCCGCGGACACGATCATCGTGCACGTCGCCCCCGAGGCGCCCGGCGAGCGCAACATCGCGGACCTGCGCTACGAGGTCATGTACCTGCTCGAGGCTGACGACGCGACGCTCGGCGCGTTCCGCGAGGTGTGGTCGGGCATCGGCGACTCCATCGTGATCGTCGGCGGCGACGGCCTCTACAACTGCCACATCCACACCGACGACGTCGGCGCGGCGATCGAGGCCGCGCTGGACGCCGGGCGACCCCGCGACATCAAGGTCACCGACCTCTCCGAGCAGGTCCTCGAGGAGCGCTGGGTGCGCCAGGCGGGCGTGGTCGACGAGGACGGCGGCGAGCCGGCGCCGACGACGTCGGTCGTCGCGGTCGTGGTGGGCGAGGGCGTCGGGCGGATCTTCCGCTCGCTGGGCGTGCGCACGCTGGTCCAGGGCGGTCAGTCGATGAACCCCTCGACCGCCGAGCTCGTCGAGGCGGTCCGGGCCACCGGCTCGTCCCAGGTCGTGATACTGCCCAACAACAAGAACATCCGACCGGTCGCCGAGCAGGTGGCGGGCCTCGTCGACCAGGACGTCGCGGTCGTGCCCACGACGTCGATCGTCGAGGGCTTCGCCGCCTTGCTCGCTTACGACCCGGACGCGTCGTCGACGCAGAACGCGAAGGCCATGGGCGACTCCGCGGCCCACGTGGTGGCCGGCGAGGTCACGCGCGCGGTTCGCGACGCCGAGACGGACGCGGGACCCGTCCACGAGGGTGACTGGATCGGCCTGTCGGCGACGGGCGTGTGCTCGGTCGCCGACTCGATCGCGCTGGCCAGCAACCAGCTGCTCGCGAGCCTCGTGACCCCGGAGCACGAGCTGGTGACGATCATCGAGGGCGACGGCGCGACGCACGCCAACACGCGACGCATCACCGAGTTCCTGGCCGAGAACTACCCCCGGCTCACCGTCGAGGTGCACCACGGGGGACAGCCGCTCTACCCCTACTACTTCGGCGTCGAGTGACCGACACGCCACTTCGGCGGCTGCGCCAACTCGACGCGATACCCGTCGATCAACTGCGCCACATCGGAGAGAAGCGCGCCGCGGCCCTCGCGTCGCTGGAGATCAACTCGGTGTTCGACCTGCTGACGACCTATCCGCGGCGCTACCTGGACCTGACGCGGCGCGTGGACCTGAGCGACCTCACCGTGGGCGAGGAGGCCGCGGTCTTCGGCGAGGTGACGCGGGCGGCGTCGCGACGCACCCGCCAGGGCCGATCGATGGTCGAGGTCACCGTCAGTGACGGTGACGACTCCCTGTCGATCGTGTTCTTCAACCAGGCGTGGCGCGAGCGCCAGCTGGCGGTGGGGGTGCGCGCGCTGTTCTTCGCCAAGGTGGCCGAGTACCGCGGGCGCCGCCAGATGACCAACCCGGTCGTCGACGTCGTCGTGGGCGCGCGCGGCGAGGAGCGCGACCCCACGCGCGTGGGGCGCATGGCCGCGATCTACCCCGCGTCGGGCCGCGCCGGCCTGACGAGCTGGGAGATCGGCGGGTTCGTCGAGGAGTCCCTGCGGCGCGCCGGGCCCCTCCTGGACCCGCTCGGCGCAGAGGTGCGCGCGCGCCTGGACCTGGTGGACCGGACCGCCGCCTACTGGGGGATCCACCTCCCCCAAGACCCGGCCGACGTGGCCCCGGCGCGCCGGCGGCTCGTCTTTGACGAGTTCTTGCGACTCCAGCTGCTGCTCGCGCTGCGCCGGCGGCGTGTCGAGGAAGCGTCCGCGGGGATCGCCCACCGCGTGGACCTCGGCGACCTCGACGTGGCGCCCGGGGCCGCGGGCGAGGCCGCGTCGCTCGTCGCGCGCTTCATCTCAGGTCACCGCCACCCCCTCACCGGCGCCCAGCACCGGGTGCTCGGCGAGATCGGCCGCGACCTGGCGTCGCCCGTCCCGATGCACCGGCTCCTGCAGGGCGACGTGGGATCGGGCAAGACCCTGGTGGCGGTCACGACGCTGCTCGTGGCGGTCGACGGGGGGTTCCAGGGCGCGTTGATGGCGCCGACCGAGGTGCTCGCCGAGCAGCACGTCGCCTCGCTGCGCCGCGACCTGGCCGGGCTCAGCGTCGCCGACGACGCGGTGTTGGGAGGCCGGCGCGAGCTGGTCGTCGAGGAGCTCACCGGACGCCTGCGCGCGCGCGAGCGCCGCGACGTGCTCGAGCGCCTCGCCGCGGGGGTGGTGGACGTCGTGGTGGGGACCCACGCCCTGTTGACCGAGGACGTGCGGTTCCGCGCGCTGGGCGTCGTCGTCATCGACGAGCAGCACCGCTTCGGCGTCGAGCAGCGCGCCACCCTGCGCGACAAGGGACGCGCCCACTCGAGCGCCGCGCGCGACCCGGACCTGCTCGTGATGACCGCGACGCCGATCCCGCGCACGGCGGCGATGGTGGTCTTCGGGGACCTGGACCGCTCGGTGCTCGACGAGATGCCCCCCGGGCGCCGCCCGATCGCCACGACGTGGGCGCGCGGGCCCCTAGAGGTCGCCGAGGCGTGGGCGCGGGTTCGCGCCGAGGTGGGCGCCGGGCGGCGCGCGTACGTCATCTGCCCCCTGGTCGACGGCTCCGAGAGGGTCGTGGCGGCCAGCGCGGTCAACGAGCGCGACCGCCTCGTGGCCGGAGAGCTCGAGGGCCTGCGCGTGGGCCTCCTGCACGGCCAGATGCCCTCGGCGCAGAAGGAGGAGGTGATGGACCGCTTTCGCACGGGGGGCCTGGACGTCCTCGTGGCGACGGTCGTGATCGAGGTGGGCGTCGACGTACCCGAGGCCAGCGTCGTGGTCATCGAGGACGCCTGGCGCTTCGGCCTGGCCCAGCTCCACCAGCTGCGCGGGCGCGTGGGACGCGGCGAGGCCGCGAGCTACTGCTTCGTGCTGGGCGAGGCCCCGAGCGACGAGGCGGCGGCGCGCCTGGTGACCTTCGCGTCGACCGGTGACGGCTTCGCGCTCGCCGAGGCGGACCTCGACCAACGCGGCGAGGGGACGCTGCTGGGCACGCGCCAGCAGGGCCGCAGCGACCTGCGCCTCGCGTCGCTGCGCCACGACGAGGACCTGCTGGTGAGAGCGCGCGACGTGGCGGCCGAGATGGTGGCGGTCGACGAGCTCGCCTCCCAGCCCGACCTCGTCGACGAGCTGCGCCTGTTCGTCGACGACGATGAGGCCGGCTACCTGTTCAAGTCTTAGTGCGCCGCGGCGTACCCTCGTAGCGTGAGGGTCATCAGCGGCACCGCGCGGGGACGTCCGCTGAGGGCCAAGCTGCCCGCGGGCGTGCGACCGACGACCGACTACGTGCGCGAGGCGATCTTCTCGATGCTCGAGAGCCGCGGGGGGCTGGTCGACCTGGTGGTCGCGGACCTGTACTGCGGGTCCGGGGCGATCGGCATCGAGGCGCTGAGCCGCGGGGCGGCCACCGTCTTCTTCGTCGACGCCGACCCGGCGTGCCTGGTCGCGGCGCGCGAGAACCTCGAGCCGCTGGGACTGGGCGGGGAGGCCTTCTTCGTGCGCGCGACGCTGCCCACGTGGCAGCCGCCCGACGACCTGGACCTGGTGCTGGCCGACCCGCCGTACGGCGACTGGGACGTCGCGGCGCTGCTGAGCGGGGTGCGCGCGACGCGCGCGATCCTCGAGAACGACCGCTGGATGGAGGCGCCCGAGGGGTGGAGCGTCACGAAGTTGAAACGCTACGGCACTACGCTCGTGACGATGGTGGAACGCCACGAAGGGGGTCCCGCGTGACGGTCGGTCTGATCCCCGGCTCCTTCGACCCGTTCCACAACGGTCACCTGGAGGTCGTCGAGCGCGCCTCGCACATCTTCGACGAGATCGTCGTCGCGGCGATCCGTAACCCCCAGAAGTCCGAGGCCCTCTTCGACCTCGACGAGCGACGCGAGATGATCGCCGAGTCCTGCGCGCACATCGCCGCGGTGCGCATCGTGTCGATCTCCACGCTCCTGGTCAACGTCGCGCGCGACGTCGGCGCGACGGCGATCGTCAAGGGCCTGCGCGCGGTCTCGGACTTCGAGAGCGAGCTGCAGATGGCCCAGATGAACCGGTCGCTGTCGGGGGTCGAGACCCTCTTCATCCCCTCGAGCTCGAACCACTCCTTCATCGCATCGCGCCTGCTGCGCGAGGTCGCGCGCTACGGTGGCGACGTGTCGGCCTTCGTTCCACCCCCGGTCGCCGCTCGACTCGTGGGCCGCTTCCGCGGAGAGACGCCGTGACCAGCTTCGAGGGATACGACGAGGACCTCGAGGTCACGGGCCGCGGCGGTCAGCACGCGCGCCGCGACATCGAGACCGACCTGCGCGAGCTGCGCGAGCTGGTCGCCAACGCCAAGCAGATGCCCCTGTCGAACTCGGCGCTCGTGCCGCGTGAGGACGTCCTGGGCCTGCTCGACCAGGCGATCCGCGACCTGCCCGACGAGATCCGCGAGGCCCGCTGGGCGCTGCGCGACCGCGAGGACCTCATGGCCGCCGAGGTCCAAAAGGCCCAGCAGCTCATGGACCAGGTGCGCGCCGAGGCCGCGCGCATGGTCGACAAGACCGAGGTCGTGCGCCAGTCGCGCCTGGCCGCCGACCAGATCATCTCCGAGGCCCAGTCCAAGGCGCGGGCCATGGTCAACCAGGCCGAGGACTTCATCGACGGCAAGCTCGGCAACTTCGAGATCGTGCTCGAGCGCCTGCTGCGCACGACGCGCTCGGGCCGCGAGCGCCTGTCGGCCCAGGGCCTGCCGACCTCGATGATCGAGCCGGTGCCGGTGGAGGAGTCCTTCGTGGCCTCCGACGCCGAGCCGGGCCCCGCCCCGGCCCCCGAGGACGCGTCCTTCTTCGACCAGGACGCCTTCGAGCGGTGAGCTCGCCCTACCTGGTGCCGGTCGCCCGGCTTCGCCGGGAGGTGCCCTCGGTGATGGCGGTCGACTTCGAGGCGCCCTTTGACGAGGAGCACGAGTTCGCCCCGCGCGGCCCGGCCGAGACCGACGTCTTCCCCGAGGCCACCGTGCGCGTGGCCCTGAGCCTGCAGAGCTACGCCGGCGGCGTCGCCGCCACCGGCACCGTCGAGGCCCCCTGGCACGGGGTGTGCCGGCGCTGCTCGACCCCGGTGCTGGGCGTGGCCCACGTCGCGGTGCGCGAGCGCTTCGAGGACGAGGCCGGGCCGGGCGACGACGAGGCCTACCCGCTCGAGCACGACCTGGTGGACCTGGCGCCGCTCGCGCGCGACGCCATCCTGCTCGACCTGCCGCTGGCGCCGCTGTGCCGCGAGGACTGCAAGGGGCTCTGCCCGTACTGCGGGATCGACCGCAACGAGGAGACCTGCGCCTGCACGGCGGCCCCCGATCCGCGCTGGGCTACACTGGACGGACTTCGATTCGCGGGCGACGCCCCGCGCGACGCAGAATGACGGGCCCCGCCCGCAAGGTGAAAGAGACGACTCATGGCCGTTCCCAAGCGCAAGACCAGTAAAGCCAAGACGCGTAGCCGTCGCGCTTCGAACTGGCGCCTCGGCCGGCCGGCCCGCTCGGTGTGCCCCCAGTGCGCCACGGTCAAGGCCCCCCACGTGGTGTGCCCGAACTGCGGGTGGTACAAGGGCCGCGCCGCCGTCGAGGTCAACTGAGTTGACCCTGCCCATCGCCCTGGACGCGATGGGCGGTGACCACGCACCGGGAGAGGTCGTCGCGGGCGCGCGCCGCGCGGTCGACGAGCTGGGGCTGTCGGTCACCCTGGTCGGGGTCCCCGACCTGATCGGCGACCCGATGGGCCTCGAGGTCGTCGCCTGCACCGAGGTGATCGCGATGGACGACGACCCCGCGGCGAGCGTGCGCAAGAAGAAGGACTCCTCGCTCGTGCGCGCCGCCGAGCTCGTGCGCGACGGCCGGGCCAGCGCGATGGTCTCGGCGGGCAACACCGGGGCCACGATGGCCTCGGCGCTGCTGCGCATGGGCCGCCTGCCCGGCGTCGTGCGGCCCTGCATCGCCACGCCGATCCCCAACCCCGGACGCGCCCCGATGGTGCTGGTCGACGCCGGGGCCAACGCCGAGTGCACGCCCGAGATGCTGGTGCAGTTCGCCCAGATGGCGTCGGCGTTCGTCTCGGCCCACTACCGGGTGGCCTCACCCACGATCGGGCTGCTCTCGATCGGCGAGGAGTCCTCCAAGGGCACGCCGCTGGTCAAGGAGACCCACCAGCTGCTCGCCACCTCCGGGCTGAACTTCGCCGGCAACGTCGAGGGCCGCGACCTGATCCCCTCGCCGGTGGACGTGGTGGTGACCGACGGGTTCACGGGCAACGTCGCGCTCAAGACGCTGGAGGGCGCGTTGCGCTTCATTTTCTCCACCCTGCTCCAGGTCATCGACACCGACGACGACACCCGGGCCGCCGGGGGGGTGCTCATGGAGCACCTCCTGCCGGTGGCCAGCCGGCTCACCCCCGAGTCCCAGGGCGGCGCCCTGCTGCTGGGCCTCGAGGGGATCTGCGTGATCAGCCACGGGTCCTCGAACGCGACGGCGGTCATGAACGCCCTGCGCGTGGCGTCCGAGCTGGTCGACGACGGGGTCGTCGCCAAGCTGCGCGAGGCCATCCGCCCGACGGCCTAGCCGTCGCGGGCCCGCGGACTTCGTTAGTCTGGGTGGGCCTCGCAAAGGAGTCGCTATGACCGCTGACGCCGTACACTCGTCCCCTTTGGACCGGGAGGCCGTGCTGAACCTGGTGACCGAGCAGTTGGCCGAGATCCTCGAGAAGAGCCCGACCGAGATCGCCGAAGACGCGCCCTTCGCCGACCTCGGCGCCGACTCGTTGGCCCTGATCGAGTTGGTCGAGGCGCTCGAGGAGCGCCTGGCCGTCTACGTCGCGGGCTTCCACATCGACGACGAGGACCTCGAGGGCCTCGCCTCGGTGCGCGACGCGGTCGACTACGTGTCGGCCAAGCTCCAGGCCGCGTAGCCGGGCTTCGAGCGTTTGCCGCCCGAGCACTCCGAATTGGCCGTCCGCGTGGGGCTCGACCCGAACAGCGCGTGGCTCGAGGTCGCCCTGACGCACTCGAGCTACGCCGCGGAGAACGAGTGCGAGTCCAACGAGCGCCTCGAGTTCCTCGGCGACGCGGTCGTCGACCTGGCGGTGGCCGACCTGATCGTGAACGACTACCCGGCCCTGGACCAGGGGGAGGGCTCCCTCGTGCGCTCGCGGGTCGTCAACGAGGCCGCGCTCGCGCGCGCGGCCGAGCGCCTGGACCTCGCCACGCACGTCCGCCTCGGCAAGGGCGAGGTCAAGAAGGGTGGCCGCGAGCGCCCCGCGCTGCTGGCCGACGCCTTCGAGGCCCTGGTCGCCGCGCTCTACCTGGACCGGGGATACGACGCCGCGCGGTCCTTCGTCGTCGACCAGCTGCGCGCCGACGTCGCCGAGGCCGCGCGCACGCCCAAGGAGGTCGACCCCAAGGCCCGCCTGACCCAGTGGGCCCAGGAGACGGGCCGCGGGCGCCCGACGTACTCGGTCGTCGCCGAGGGTCCCAGCCACTCGCGGACCTTCACCGCCGTCGTGTCGATCGACGGGGTCGTGCGCGGGCGCGGCGAGGGGACCTCCAAGAAGACCGCCGAGGCCGCCGCCGCGGGCGACGCGCTAGGGGCCGGCGATGCCTGAGCTGCCCGAGGTCGAGACGGTGCGCGCGTCGCTGGCGCGCGACTTCATCGGCAAGAAGATCAAGACCGCCGCGGTCAACAACGGCCGCGTCGTGCGGCGCCACAAGTCGGCCAAGGAGTTCCGCGCCCTGGTCGAGGGCCGCTCGATCCGTTCGGTCGAGCGCCTGGGCAAGAACCTCGTCGTCGGACTCGAGGGCGGCGCGCACCTGGTGATCCATCTGGGGATGTCCGGGCAGTTGCTCAAAGCCCGTGGCCCCAAGGACCCCAAGCCCAAGCACACCCACGTCGTCTTCACGTTCAACCAGGGCGGCGAGCTGCGCTTCGTGGACCCGCGGACCTTCGGTGAGCTCTACGTGTCGACGACGCCCGCCGAGGGCGAGGAGCCCGAGATCTCCAAGTTCGCCCGGCTCTCGATCGGCGGCGAGGGACTGAGCCTTCGTCGTCAGGTCCCCGAGCTGGCCCACCTGGGCGTGGACCCCTTCGAGGACCAGATCGGCTGGGACCGCCTGGCGGCCATCATGCGCAGCCGCACCACCCCGCTCAAGGCGGTCCTGACCGACCAGGACATCATCGCGGGCATCGGCAACATCTACGCCGACGAGATCCTCTTCTCCTCGGGGCTGCGCTACGACCGGCCCGCCGAGTCGCTCTCGACGATCGAGATCCGACGCCTGCACCGCTCGACCATCGAGATCCTGACCGAGGCGATCAAGTACGGGGGCTCGACGCTGGACGACGAGCAGTTCGTCGACCCGGACGGCAAGCCCGGCGCCTACCAGCAGTTCCACCAGGTCTACAACCGCGAGGGCCAGCCGTGCCCCCTGTGCCGCCAGCCGATCACCCGCGTCATGTTCCGCCAGCGCGCCACCTTCTTCTGCGACAAGGACCAGTCCTAGAGGCGGGGGCCGCGCCGGGGGGTTGGTAGCGTCTACCCGTGTTTCTCAAGCGTTTGACGATGAAGGGCTTCAAGTCCTTCGCCGACACCACCGACCTGGAATTCGAGCCCGGGGTCACCGCCGTGGTGGGGCCCAACGGGTCGGGCAAGTCCAACGTCGTCGACGCGGTCACCTGGGTCCTGGGGGCCCAGAGCACCCGGGCGCTGCGCAGTTCGCGCATGGACGACGTGATCTTCATGGGCACGCCCACGCGCGCCGCGCTGGGCCGCGCGGAGGTCTCGCTCACGATCGACAACTCCTCGGGCAGGCTGCCCATCGACGGCGCCGAGGTGACCATCTCGCGGACCCTGTTCCGCAACGGCGAGTCCGAGTACGCCATCAACGGCACCACCTGTCGGCTCCTGGACGTCCAGGAGCTCCTGGCGGACTCGGGCGTGGGTCGCCAGCAGCACATGATCATCGGCCAGGGCCAGCTCGACGCGATCCTCAACTCGAGCTCGGAGAGCCGACGCGCGGTGATCGAGGAGGCCGCGGGCGTCCTCAAGCATCGGCGCCGTAAGGAGCGCGCCGAGCGCCGCCTGGAGGCGACCCAGGAGAACCTCCAGCGCCTCGGCGACCTGGTGCGCGAGGTGCGCCGCCAGATGCGCCCGCTGGAGCGCCAGGCGGCCTCGGCGCGTCACCACGCCGACGTCGACGCCGAGCTGCGCGCCGCGCGCCACACGCTGTTCGCCGAACGCCTCGCCTCCTACGAGGCGCGCCGGGTCGCGCTCGAGCACGACCTGGCCGGCGCGGCCACGCGCGAGCGAACCCTGCGCGACGAGGTCATCACCCTGGACGCGCAGGCCGCGACGGCCGCCGCGGACCTCGCGAGCCGACGCGAGGAGCTGCTCGCCTCGGCGCTGGGGACGCTCCAGGCGCTCGCCGAGCGCGCCCGCGGGACCTCCTCGCTGATCGAGGAGCGCGCGCGGTCCCTGCGCGTGGCCCTCGTCGCCTCCGCGGACGAGAACGTCACCGCCACCCTCGAGGCCGACGCCGCGCGCGTGGGCGCTGACCTCGAGGCGTTGGCGAGCGACGAGGCCGCGCTGGCCGACGACCTGGAGGGGCTGGAGGCAGCGCGAGGCGAACTCGCCGCCGCCGCCGGCGCGTTCGAGGACCAGTGGGGCTCACCCCAAGAGGACGCCGAGGCCGCGCTGGCCCTTCGCGTCGAGCGCGTCGCCCTGCTGGAGCGCTCGCTGGCGTCGCTGCGCGAAGCCGAGCGGCGCGCGACCAGGCGTCTCGCCGCCGTGGCCGAGGCGCGGGCCGGGGCCGCGGCGCGCGGTCGCGAGCTGCTCGACGAGCGGGCGCTCACCGACGAGCGGCTGGGCGCGGCCGCGGTCGAGCGTGACGACGCGACGAACCTCGCCACCTCCCTGGATGCGGCGGCGACCCAGGCCGAGGACGCGTGGCGCGAGGCCGCGGACCGCGCGGCGCGCACCCAGGCGCGCGCGGACGCCCTCGCGCGCGCGCTCGAGGAGCTCTCGGGCGCCGGCGGCCGCGCGATCCTCAAGGGACTCGACGGCGTGCTCGGGGCGTTCCTAGACCTGGTCGAGGTCGACGCCGGGGCCGAAGGAGCCGTCGAGTCCGCGGCCGGCGCGGCCGCCGGCGCGATGGTCGTCGACGGGCGCCGACAGACCCGGGCGGCCCTGGAGGCGCTGCGCCGCGGCGGGGGGGCGGGACTCATCCTCCCCGTCGCCGAAGGCGACGTGGAGACGCCGTCGGCGCCCGCCGGAACGACCGCGCTGCGCTCGCTGGTGCGCGCGCGCCGCGGGGCCCCCGAGCACGTCACGCGCGTGCTGGACGTCCTCTTCTCTCGCGCCGTGGTCGCCGAATCCTTCGAAGCGGGCATCGAGGTCGCGGTCGCGAACCCGGACCTGGTCGTCGTGACGCGAGAGGGGGACCGCTTCGCGTCGTCGGGCTGGCGCGTCGGCTCCGGCCAGGCGCTGGTGACGCGCGCCACGGTCGACGAGGCAATGGCCGCGGCCAGCGACGCCGCCTCGGTGGCCGAATTGCTGCACGCGGCCCACGTCGACGCGGCGCGCGCGGCGCGCGCGGCGCGCGAGCGACTGGTGGCGGCCGGAACCGCGGTGGCCGCCGCCGAGGCCCGCGCGTCCGCCCTCGCCGTCGAGGCGCACCGCGTCGAGGAGGCGCTCGCCGCGGCCGACGCCGACGTCGAGCTGCTGGCCCGCGAAGCCGACGACGTCACCGCGCAGTGCGCGACGCTCGACGAGGAGCTCACCGTGGTGCGCGCCGGCGTCGCCGAACTCGAGGCCGCGGCGGGCTCGACGGCCGAACGACGCGCCCGGGGTCTCGCGGCCCGAGCCGAGCTGGACGAGCTGCGTTCCCGCGTGACCGAGCGGGGAGCGGCGTGGTCGCGCCGCGAGGCGCAGGTCGCCGAGCGGCGCAGCCTGCTCGAGCGCCGGCGCGCGGAGATCGAAGAGCGCCTCGAGGGCCGCAGCGTCGAGCGCGACGAGGCCGCTCGGCGCCGCGAGTCGATCGAGTTCGAACTGGCGGCCCTGGCGCGCCTCGAGGTGATGGTGCGTCGCGCGGCCGAGGACATCCGGCTCTCCCAGGACGCCATGGACTCGTCGTATCGCGAGCAGCTCGAGGCGTCGCGCGCCGGCGCCGAGCGCCTGGAGGAGATCCGCCGCGCGCGTCGCGCGACCGAGGAGCGACTCGCCGAGGTGGCCGCCGCGACCCGCGACTTCGAGATCGAGCACGCCGAGCTGGCGGTCATGAGCGCCAACCTGCACGACGTCGTGCGCCGCGACCTCGGCGTCGAGCCCGGCGCGCTGACCCCGGCCGAGGTCGAGGTCCCCGCGGGACTCAGCCTGGAGCAGCACGTCGCCGAGCTCGAGGCGCGCATCACGTCGCTGGGCCCGATCAACCCGTGGGCCCTCGAGGAGCTCGCCGCCCTCGAGGAGCGCTACCGCGAGCTCGACGCCCAGGTGGGCGACGTGCGCCACGCGCGACGCGAGCTCCAAGAGGCGATCCGGGTCCTCGACGACGAGATCATGACGACCTTCGCCGACGCGTACGTCGACGTCAACGAGCACTTCAGCCACCTGATCGAGATGCTCTTCCCCGGGGGCCAGGGCCGCCTCACCCTGACCGCGCCCGACGACCCGCTCAACACCGGCGTGGAGATCGAGGTGCGCCCCATGGGCCGCAACATCCGGCGGATCTCGCTGCTCTCGGGCGGTGAGCGCTCGATGGTGACCCTGGCGTTCCTCTTCGCGGTCTTCCGCTCGCGTCCGTCGCCCTTCTACATGATGGACGAGGTCGAGGCCGCGCTCGACGACGTCAACCTGCAGCGCTTCCTCAGCCTGGTCGACGAGTTCCGCCACGAGGCCCAGCTGCTCATCGTCACGCACCAGAAGCGCACTATGGAGGCCGCCGACGCCCTCTACGGGGTCACGATGGTCCCGGGCGGGTCATCCAAGGTGGTCAGCCAGCGCGTCAACCGACCCGAGCAGGTCCCCGCGTGACCTACGCCCTCATCGGCGTCGCCCTGGTCGTCGTGGTCGCGCTCGCCGCCCTCATCGTGTCGCGACGACGCCGCGCCCCCGCCCTCGCGGTGGCGGCCGCGCCGATGCCCGCGGTGCTCGTCGACGAGCCGGTCGCCGGCGCGCCGCTCGCCGAGCGCCTGGCGTCGTCGCGCGGGGTCTTCGAGCGGGTCCGCCAGATGGCCGGGGGGCGACTCAGCGCCGAGCAGATCGACGTCGTCGAGGAGGTCCTGCTGCGCAGCGACGTCGGCGTGGCGACGACCCAGGCGATCCTCTCGGACCTGCGCGACCACGGGGCGCCCGACGGCGTCGCGGCCGCCCTGCGCGCCGCCCTGCTCGACGTCTTTCGCGCGCCGCGCGCCGTGACCACGAGCGCCGACAAAGGTCGCGTCGCGGTGTGGCTCTTCGTGGGCGTCAACGGCGCGGGCAAGACCACGACCATCGGCAAGCTCGCCTGGCGGCTCACGCGCGAGGGCCGCTCGGTCGTCCTGGCCGCCGGCGACACCTTCCGCGCCGCGGCCGCCGAGCAGCTCGCCCAGTGGGGGCAACGCACCGGGGCCGACGTCGTGCGCGCCGGCGAGGGCGCCGACCCCGGATCGGTGGTCCACGACGCCTTGGGCCGCGCGGCGGCCCGCGGCGCCGACATCGTGCTGGCCGACACCGCCGGGCGGCGCGCCAACTCGGCCAACCTGCTCGACGAGCTGTCCAAGGTCCGGCGCGTCGCGGACCGCGAGCCCGGACAGGTCGTCGAGACCCTGATGGTCCTCGACGCGACGACCGGTCAGAACGCGCTGGTCCAGGCCCGCGAGTTCCTGGCCGCGGCGAGCGTGACCGGCCTGGTGCTGACCAAGCTCGACGGGACCGCGCGCGGCGGCGTCGTCGTCGCGATCGAGCGCGAGCTGGGCATCCCGGTCAAGTTCGTCGGGGTGGGCGAGGGCGTCGAGGACCTGGTCGACTTCGACCCGACGGCCTTCGTGGATTCGCTGCTGGACGCCTGACGGTAGCCTGCACACGATGTTCGACGCCCTGAGTGACCGCCTCGAGCGTGTCGGCGCGGGCCTGCGCTCTCGCGGGCGCCTGAGCGACGCGGACCTCGACGCGGCCCTGGGCGAGGTCCGCTCCGCGCTGCTGGAGGCCGACGTCGAGCTCTCCGTGGTCCGGGCGTTCATCGACGCCGTGCGCGAGCGCCTGGCCGGGGTCGCGCTCTCGACAAGCCTCTCGCCGGGCCAGCAGGTCATCAGGGCCGTCCACGACCAGCTCGTCGAGGTCCTCGGGGGAGAGTCCCTGCGCGTCACCTACGCGTCGCGCCCGCCCACGGTGATCCTGCTCGCCGGCCTCCAGGGCGCGGGCAAGACGACGGCCGCGGCCAAGCTCGCGCTGTGGTTCAAGCAGCAGGGGCGCCACCCCTTCCTCGTCGCCGCCGACCTCCAGCGTCCCGCGGCGGTCGAGCAGCTGCGCGTGCTCGGCGCCCAGATCGGCGTCGAGGTCTTCAGCGAGGCGAGCGACCCGGTCGAGGTGACGCGCCGCGGCGTCGCCGAGGCCGCGCGGGTCGGGCGTGACGTGGTGATCCTCGACACCGCGGGGCGTCTCAGCATCGACGACGCGCTCATGGACGAGGTGCGCGCGATCAGCGACGCCACGTCGCCGCACTACACCTTCCTGGTCATCGACGCGGTCACGGGTCAGGACGCCGTCACCACCGCGCGGCGCTTCCACGACACGCTGGGGCTCTCGGGGATCATCGCGACCAAGCTCGACTACGACGCGCGCGGCGGAGCGGTCCTCTCGGCCCGAGGGGTCGTCGGGCGCCCGGTGGTCTTCGCGTCGACCGGCGAACGCCTGGCCGACTTCGACCTCTTCCACCCCGACCGCATGGCCTCACGGATCCTGGGGATGGGCGACGCCCTCTCGCTGATCGAGCAGGCCGAGCGCACGATGGACGCCGACGTCGTCGCCGAGTCCGCGGGTCGGATGATGAGCGGGACGTTCACCCTGGACGATTTCCTCAGCCAGCTCAACCAGGTGCGCAAGATGGGCTCGCTCGGGGGGCTGATGCGCCTCATGCCCGGGGTGACCAAGGAGATGCGCTCGGCCGCGGCGAACGTGGACGACCGCGAGCTCGACAAGGTCCAGGCGATCATCCGCTCGATGACGCCGCGCGAGCGCCGCGAGCCATCGCTGCTCGACGCGTCGCGGCGCACGCGCGTCGCGCGCGGCTCGGGCACCACGGTCGGGGCCGTCAACCAGCTGATGAAGCAGTTCGGCGAGATGCGCAAGATGATGCGACAGGTCGCGGGAGGCGCGGTGCCGAACCTGCCCGGGGGACTCGGTCGGGCGGCGAAGCTGGCCGCGCGGCCCGGTGACGCGCAGGTTGTGCCGCCGGGCTTCGAGGCGCTGGCCCAGGGCATGCGAACGGTCCCGACGACCGGCGCGAAGGGCAAGAAGAAGAAGGGCGGGAGGGTGACCCCGCCCAAACAACGCTAGACTTTGACGCTCGGGCGTGGCGCCCGCATCCAATACCGTGGCCGGTGTGAAGGGATATTCGTCGTGGCAGTGAAACTCCGTTTGGTCCGCATGGGCAAGAAGAAGCAGCCCACCTATCGCGTCGTGGCGGCCGAGAGCCGTCGCGCCCGTTCCGGCGCCTTCTTGGAGATCGTGGGCACCTACCAGCCTCGCGGGGTCTCCGCGGCCGAGCCCGAGACCGTCCTGATGATCGACAACGACAAGGTCGTGCACTGGCTGTCCGAGGGCGCCCAGCCCACCGAGCGCGTGGCCAAGCTCCTCAAGACCAGCGGCGCGCTCGACGCGTTCGCGGCGTCCAAGGCCGCGAAGTGAGCGAGATCCACGACGAGTACGTCGCGGGCGACGTCAACACCCTCGACGACGACGAGGAGGAGTTCGACGACTACGTCGAGTCCGACGGCGCGCCGGCCGAGCGGGCCGTGACCGCCACCGCGGTCCTCGAGTACATCGCCAAGTCCCTGGCCGACGAGCCCGACGCCGTCGAGCTCGAGGTCTCGGAGCGTTCGGGCAAGGTCGTGTTCTCCCTCAGCGTCGGCGCGAGCGACATGGGTCGCATCATCGGACGTCGGGGCCGCACCGCGCAGGCCATCCGCGCCCTGGTGGGCGCGGCCGGCGCGCGCGACGGCGTGACGACGTCGGTCGACATCGTCGATTAGCCGTGACCGACGAGCGGCGCGCGCTCGAGGTCGGTCGGATCGTGAAGTCCCACGGGCTGCGCGGCCAGGTCGTCGTCGACCTGTGGAGTGACCGTGTCGAGCGACTCGACCCCGGCAGCGAGCTCGAGACCCCCCGCGGGACCCTGACCGTCGTGTCCGCGGCGGCCCACCAGAACCGATTCCTCGTCTCCTTCGCCGGCGTGACGACGCGCGAGGACGCCGACCGCTGGCGTGGCGTGGTGCTCAGCGCGCCGCCGCTCGACGACGAGGCCGTCATCTGGGTCGACCAGCTCTTCGGCGCCGAGGTCGTCGACGCCGCGGGCGTCGTGCGCGGCACGGTCGTCGAGGTCGAGGCCAACCCGGCGAGCGACCTGCTGGTCCTCGACAGCGGCGCGCTGGTGCCGCTCACCTTCGTGAGAAGCGTCGAGGCGAACCGCCGCGTCGTGGTCGACGCCCCCGAGGGGCTCTTCGAATGACCCTGCGCGTCGACGTCCTGACGATCTTCCCCGACGCGGTGCGCGACTACTGCGCCACCTCGGTGCTGGGACGCGCGGGCGCGGCCGGCGTGTGGGGGCTGCGGGTGTTGGACCTGCGCGACGCGACCACCGACGCGCACCGCAGCGTGGACGACGCGCCCTTCGGCGGGGGTCCGGGCATGGTGATGTCCGTCGAGCCGGTGGTGGGCACCGTGGAGGCGACCCCGGACCTGGCGCGCCCCCTGATCGCGCTCACGCCGTCGGGACGGCCCTTCACCCAGGCCGAGGCGCAGCGCCTCGCGCGAACCCCGGGGTTCTCGCTGCTGTGCGGACGCTACGAGGGCGTCGACCAGCGCGCCCTCGACCTGGTCGTCGACGACGAGCTCTCGGTGGGCGACTACGTGCTGGCCGGCGGTGAGCTCGCCGCGCTCGTGGTCATCGAGTCGGTCGTGCGCCTCATCCCCGGCGCGCTGGGCAACGACGCCTCGAGCGAGGACGAGTCCTTCTCCGACGGCCTCCTGGAGTATCCGCAGTACACGCGGCCGGCGTGGTTCCGGGGCCTGTCGGTGCCCGACGTGCTGGTCTCGGGGGACCACGCGCGCGTCGCGCGGTGGCGCCGCGCCCAGGCCCTGGCCCGGACCCTGGAGCGGCGCCCGGACCTAATCGAGGCGCGCGGGGGCCTCAGCGAGGCCGACGCCGCGCTGCTGGCGGAGTTCTCGTTGGAGGGTCGCGACGCCAGCGGCTAAACTGGTCTCTCCTTGGTGATCCGAAAGGGACCGCTCATGAACCCGACCGACCTCGTCGACCGCGACTCGTTGCGCGACGACATCCCCGCGTTTCGTCCCGGCGACACCCTCAAGGTGCACGTGCGCGTGGTCGAGGGCACCCGCGAGCGCATCCAGGTCTTCCAGGGCATCGTCATCCGCCGCCAGGGCAGCGGCCTGCAGGAGACCTTCACGGTGCGCAAGGTCAGCTTCGGCGTCGGCGTCGAGCGCACGTTCCCGGTCCACACCCCGACGATCACCAAGATCGAGGTCGAGTCCTACGGCGACGTGCGCCGCGCCAAGCTGTACTACCTGCGCGAACTGCGCGGCAAGGCCGCCAAGATCAAGGAGCTGCGCGTCACCGAGCGCGCGTAGCGAGTGGGCGAAGAAGAGCTCGACGACTACGAGTCGACGCTCGAGCTGGCGCTCGTCCAGGAGTACAAGGCGGTCGTGGCGACGTTCGAGTACGCCGTGGAGACCGACCGGCGCTTCTACCTGGCCAACGAGGTCTCCGTCGAGGTGCGCTCGAGCCAGGCGCCGACCCTCCTGGAGGTGACCCTGAGCGACGCGTGGGTCTGGGACATGTACCGTACGGTGCGCTTCGTGCCCTCGGTGCGCGTGCTGACGTTTCGCGACGTGAACATCGAGCGCCTGCCCAAAGAGGACCTCCAGCCCTAGGCCATGGAGCTCGCCCGCCTCGACCTCCCGCTGACCCGACTGGACGCGGCGCCCGCCGTGATCACCGCGTCCACCGCGCGAGTCCTGATCTCGTGCCCCGACGCCTCGACCGTCGTGACGGCCGCGTGGCTGAGCGTGCGCCTCACGTCATCCGTCGGCGTCTGGCTGCGCCTGGGGCCGGGCTACTCGGCGGCGCTCGCCGCGCGCGACGTGGCGACGCTGTCGCACCTCCTCGAGCTGAGCGATGCGGTGGTCGACGGTCCCGCTGCGCCGAGTGAGGCCGAGCTGGTGAGGGCGCTGCTCACCGAGGACCCGGTCGATTTCGCCAATGACGCGGGGACGCTGCGCGGCGCCTACAACCGTCCGGCGCCGCCGCGGCCCCTTCGAGTGTGGGCCCTCGTGCACGACGCCCTGGTGTGCGACGGCGTGCGCCTCGACGAGGTCTCGCGCGAGGAGACCCCTGCGGGAACGCTCACGACTTATCGAGGAGCGCTGGGCGCCGGCCGATGAGTGCGAGCGCCTGATAGGGATCGGCCGGGGCACGGCCTTCGACCAGGTGGCCGAGTACGCGCCGGGCCCCATCCGGGTCGATCATTGGGCCCCCGGCGTCGCGCGGGGCAGGCGTCTCGCGCCAGGCGTGGCTCAGTAGGCCGCCAGCCCGAGCAGGAACTCGCGGATGGGTGGCTCGCTCAGGTCGGTTCGCCAGAACGCTTGGAGGTGTCCCAGCCCCCGCAGGACCTCCAGGCGACCGTGCGGCAACGCGGCCGCGGCCCGGCGCCCGAGCTCGATCCACTCGACCTCGTCGTCCTTCGCCCCGATCAGCAAGAGCGTGGGCGCCGTGAGTTCGCCGACGTGGGGCCAGAACGGGTCGGCGGTGGCGAAGGCCGCGAAGGCGCCCGCGAACGCCTCGGTGCTCGTCGCGCACAGGTTCTCGACGAGCCAGGCCGGTGGGGGCTCTAACTCGCCGCTCGCCATCGCCTCGATGGTGGCCGCCGTGCCGTCGCGCAGCACGTCGGCCGCCGCGTCTCGCAGCTCCTGGAGACTCTCGTCGGGCTCGGCGATCGAGTCGATTCCCACCACGGCCGCGACTCGGCCCGGGTGCGCCAGGGCCGTCGCGTAGGCGACCCGGGCGCCGAGCGAATAGCCGACCACCGCCGCCCGATCGACCCCGGCGTCGTCGAGTGTCGCGACGACGTCCTCGATGTACTTCGACATGTGGTGCGCCTCGGGAGTGTCGGGTGTGTCGCTGCGACCATGACCGCGGTGGTCCAGGAGAAGGTGGCGGAAACCGCCGAGTCCGTCGAGGTAACCGGCGCGGCGCCACATCGTGTGGTCGCCGCACCCGCCCGTGTGCCACAGGATGGGTGGTCCCTCGCCCACGTCGTCGTAGAACAGCCGAATGCCGAGGCTTGTCACGTAGGGCATGCCGGACCTCCCCTCCGGACCCTACGACCGGCGACGGGCAGGCGGCGCTAATCCGATGGCTGCATCGAGATGTGGTCCGGTGAGATGTAGACGCTGACGCGGACCTGTCCGGGGCGCCGATCGCCAAACTCCTCGACGCCCAGGTACTTCTTGGCCAGCCGGTCGATCGTGTCGTCCGCGCCCTCGGTGGTGAATCTCGACACGGTTCCGCGCAGAGTCACCGCGACCTCGGGGTTGTCCAGGGCAGTCATCGAGAGCGCCACGCGCGGGTCGTTGGCGAGGTGTCGCGCCTTGACTCGCCCCAGCGCCGTGTTGATGAGGACCTCGTCGCCCTCGAGGTCGACCCACACGGGGGTCACGTAAGGGGCGCCCTCCTCATCGACGGTCGCGACGTGGGCCAGGGCCCTGGTGGCGAACAGCGCGCGGGCCGCGTTGGTGAAGGTGTCGGGCATGGTGCTCCAGTCGAGGCGGTGGAAACGACGAGTAGTTTCAGAGTAATGAACGTCGGAGCGCACGTCCGCGGGGGTGGCAAGCTGATCCCCTCACTCGAGGCGGGGGTCGAGATCGGCGCCACCAGTGTCCAGGTCTTCGTTCAGAGCCCGCGCGCCTGGAAGCCGACCCAGTATGCGCCGGAGGTCCTGGCCGCCTACCGCGAGGCCCAGGCGGCGCACCCGAGCATCACGCACACCTTCGCGCACGCGACGTACCTGATCAACCTGGCCTCGGCCGACGACGAGATCTACGAGCGGTCGGTCGAATGCCTGACCAACAACCTGTCCGTGTCGAGGGCCATGGGGGCGTCGGGCGTCGTGCTGCACGTGGGCAGCCACAAGGGCGCCGGCTTCGATGACGTCGTCGGCCAGATCGCCGAGGCGCTGCTGAGCGCGCTCGACGACGCCGACCCCGCGCCCGACGGCGTCGACTGCCCGATCCTGATCGAGAACGCCGCCGGCACCGGCGGGACGGTGG
The DNA here is from genome assembly GCA_963805595.1 of uncultured Actinomycetota bacterium. Classification (GTDB taxonomy): domain Bacteria; phylum Actinomycetota; class Acidimicrobiia; order Acidimicrobiales; family RAAP-2; genus RAAP-2. The sequence goes on from CAWDUM010000001.1 coordinate 542,061, forward strand.
GGCGCGACTTCGAGGAGATCGAGGCGCTCATCGCCGCGTGCAACGGCGACGAGCGGATCGGCCTGTGCGTGGACACCCAGCACCTCTGGGCGAGCGGGGTCGACTACTCGAGCGTCGCGGGCGCGAAGAAGGCCGTGGCCGAGATCGAGCGTCGCGTCGGGCTCGAGCGCCTGCGGTGCCTGCACTTCAACGACTCCAAGGTCGAGCTCGGCGCCAACCGCGACCGCCACGCCAACATCGGCGAGGGGACCATCGGCCTGGCGGGCCTCGCGCCCCTGGTCGGTCACCCCAAGGTGCGCGACCTGCCGCTGCTGCTCGAGGTCCCCGGTGCCGGCGACGGGCCGCGCGCGATCGACGTCGCCACCGCGCGCGACGTGGTGACCGCGGGCGTCGCCCTGTATCGCCGAGCACCGGCGCCGGTGACAAAGACGACAAAGAAGAAGAAGTAGGAGACCGCAATGGGCAACGTCCGCGTGGAGTCCGACTCGATGGGCCCGATCGACGTCCCCGCCGAGCACTACTGGGGAGCGCAGACCGAGCGCAGCCTGCACCACTTCGCCATCGGGCACGAGACGATGCCGCCGGCGTTGATCCGGGCCTTTGGCGTGCTCAAGCTGGCCTCGGCGCGCGTCAATCGCGACCTGGGAAAGCTCGACGACGAGCGCGCGACGCTGATCGAACAGGCCGCCGCCGAGGTCATCGACGGGGACCTGGACGGCGAGTTCCCGCTGCGGATCTGGCAGACCGGCTCGGGGACCCAGACCAACATGAACGTCAACGAGGTCATCTCGAACCGCGCCATCGAGCTGGCCGGGGGCCAGCGCGGTTCCAAGGACCCCGTGCACCCCAACGACCACGTCAACATGTCCCAGTCGTCCAACGACACGTTCCCCACGGCCATGCACATCGCCGCCGTGATGGAGATCACCGGCCGCCTCGTGCCGTCCGTGACCCGCCTGCGTGACGCGCTCGACGCCAAGGCCTCCGCGTACGCCGAGGTCGTCAAGATCGGCCGCACCCACCTGATGGACGCCGTGCCCTTGACGCTGGGCCAGGAGTTCTCCGGCTACGTCGCCCAGCTCGACGCCGACCTCGAGCGTCTGCGCCTCGTCCTGGGCGGACTCTACGAGCTCGCGGCGGGGGGCACCGCGGTGGGCACGGGCCTCAACACCCACCCCGAATTCGGCGAGCGCGTCGCCGCGGCGATCTCCGAGCTGACGGGCCAGCCGTTCGTCACCGCCCCCAACAAGTTCGCCGCCCTGGCGGCCCACGACGCGCTGGTGTTCGCCCACGGGGCGCTCAAGACCCTCGCGGCGTCGCTGATCAAGGTCGCCGACGACCTGCGCTGGCTGGGTTCGGGCCCGCGCGCCGGCCTCGGTGAGCTCCAGCTGCCCGAGAACGAGCCCGGCAGCTCGATCATGCCCGGCAAGGTCAACCCGACCCAGAGCGAGGCGATGATCATGGTCGCCATCCAGGTCTTTGGCAACGACGCCGCGGTCGCGATGGCCGGCTCGCGCGGGAACCTCGAGCTCAACGTGTGCAAGCCGGTCATCATCCACAACGTCTGCAACTCCATCGACCTGCTCACCGACGCGTGCGACCGGTTCCGTGAGTTCTGCGTCGAGGGCCTCGAACCCATCTACGACCAGATCGACAACCACCTTCACCACTCGCTGATGCTGGTGACCGCGTTGACCCCCCTGATCGGCTACGACAAGTCCGCCCAGGTGGCCAAGAAGGCCCACCACGAGCGCACCACCCTGCGCGAGGCGACGATCGGGCTGGGCTTCCTGACGGGTGCCGAGTTCGACGCGGCCGTCGTGCCCGAGGAGATGACCCACCCGTGAGCCGACCGGAGCTCCTCGACCCCGCGGTCGTGGACTCCTGGCTGGGGACCCACCCGCAGTGGCGCCGCGAGGAGTCGCGCCTCACCCGCGACCTGGTCGTGCTCGACTACCCGTCCGCCGTGCGCCTGGTCGACGCCCAGGTCGACCTCGCCGAGGCGTTGGACCACCACGCGCTCATCACCCTGGGGTATCGCAGCGTGCGTCTGGAGCTGTGGACCCACGACCGCGGCGGCGTGACCCAGCTGGACCTCGACTACGCCCAGGCGTTCGACGACCTGGTGGCCAGTGAGTTCGCCAACCTCATCACCAGGTAACCCCGGGGACAACGCCTACCTTGGAGCGATGGCCGACCTGAGGCGCGCCGCGCGCGCGTGGATCATCACCGGATTCTCACTGCTCGTCGTCGGTGCCGTGGTCGACGTGGCGATCCTGATCAGCAACGACTACCTGGGCGAGGGCAACTTCCGCGCGGACACCCAGCTCTTCCTGCAACCGGTCGGGGCTCTCGCCGCCCTCTTCGCGTGGTGGGTGCTCTCCCAGCTCACCGTCGCAAATCCGGGCGACGTGACGATGTTTCGTCGCGCCTTCTTCGCCCTCGGCGTATGGATGCTCGTGCTGGCCTACAGCTACGTGAACGTTCTGTGGATCGAGCCGCGATTCACCGACTTCACGGCAGATATTTGGATCGACCTCGTCGGGTCAGCCGCCGCGGTCGTCGGTTTCCTCTTGATGGCTCGGGTCCTCGGCGTCGAGCCCGGGCCTGACGAGGGCGACTGAGTTCAGCCGACCGGAAGGTTCCACAGCGCCATCCAGCGCGAAAGGTCCTTCTCGATGGGCAGGTCGGACCCCAGGAACGACTTGACGCGCAGCTCGAGCTCGTTGTCGCGCTGGTCGCTGCCCGTGGGGCTGAACGGATACCACGTGCCCTGCTTCAAGAGGTAGACGAGTCGAACCGAGCCCTCGCCCGGCGGCGTCGCGGGCACGAAGCCGAACACCGCGCACAGCAGCCGCTCGCCCAGTCCGTGCTCGACCAGGGTCGTGTTCGCGCCGTGGATGCGCGTCACCAGGCCCGCGACGTCGGTGTCGTTTATCACCAGCCACTTGAAGCCCAGGTCGTCGCTGGTCAGCGAGAGGTGGCCGTCGGCCTCGTCGAAGCCGAGGAGCTCCTTGAGGTCGTCGTCGGTCGTGATCTCGGCCTCGCCGCTGGAGGACTTGAAGCACAGGCCCGCCTGGCCCGAGGTGACCAGGTCCAGCTCGCTCTGGAGGGTCAGGGCCGCGGTGGGCAACGCGAAGAGGTTGTCCAGCTTGGGCGCGACGGGCTTGGTGCGACCGAACAGCGTGTCGCGCAGTCCCACTAGCCGTTCATCTCCTTCTCCAGCTGGTTGAGCTGGGCGAGGCGGACCTCGAGTGACGGGTGGGTCGAGAACAGTGACGCGGCGGTCTTGCCCGCGAGCGCCGGCGCGAAGAAGAACGCGTTCATGCCCTCGGCCTTGCGCAGGTCGGTGCGCGGGATCTTGCCCATGTCCCCGGTCACGTGGACCAGGGCGCTCGCCAGCACGCTCGGCTTGCCGATGAGGATCGCCCCGGAGCGGTCGGCGGCCAGCTCGCGGTAGCGCGACAGGGCCATGGTCAGCATGAACGCGATGACGTAGATCACGACCGAGATCAGCATCGTGGCGAGCTCGAGCAGCACGATGTTCTGGCCGTTGCGCCCGCGTCCGCCACCCGAGAGCATCGCGCCCCACATGGCCATGCGGCCGACCAGGCCGGCCAGCATGCCCACGCCCGAGGCGATGGTCATCACGGCCACGTCGCGGTGCGCGACGTGGCTCAGCTCGTGGGCCAGCACGGCCTCGAGCTCCTCGTCGTTGAGGCGCGTCATGAGCCCACGGGTCGCGCAGACCACCGCGGCCTTGGGGTTGCGCCCGGTGGCGAAGGCGTTGGGCAGGTCCATCTCGGAGACCCCCACCTTGGGCTTGGGCATGTCGGCGAGCGTGCACAGCCGGTCGACGATCTGGTGCAGGCGCGGCTCCTGCTGGGGCGTCACCTCGTGGGCGTGCATCGCGAACATCGCGATCTTGGCGCTGAAGTAGTACTGGCTGAAGAGCAGCGCCGCGCCGATCACGATCACGAAGCCGAAGGCCACCCCCACGCGAAGCAGGACGTAGACGATGATCGCGTAGAGGACCACGAGCGCCAGGCCCGTGATGAACATGCGCACGTCCAGGCCGTGGTCCTTCTCGAACTTGGTCTTGGCCACGACTAGGCCCCCTGTCCCGGGGTCGCTGCGTCGTCGGCCGCCGGTGCCGCGGACGCGGCGCCGGGCAGCGCCGTCGCGTCGGTGCTGCCGAGCTGGGCCTTCATGGCGGCCAGCTGGGCGTCGACGTCTGAGGCGCCGCTCGCCTGGTCGAGCTGGGCCTGGATGTCGTCGCGGTTCGACGTCAGGTCGGTCAGCGCACCCGAGGCGAGGAGCTCGTCGAGGGCGCCGCTGCGCGCCTGCATCTGGGCGACCTTGTCCTGGGCGCGCTGCATCGCCGCGCCCGAGTCGGCCATGGAGGTCGAGATGCCGCTGACGGCCTCGTCGACGTGGGCCGTCGCCTCCGCCGCGGTGTAGGTCGCCTTGATGGTCTCCTTCTTCGTGCGGAACGCCTCGACCTCGGTCTGGAGCTTGGTCGCGGTGTCCTCGAGCTTGGTCTCCTGCTCGACGATGGAGGCGTGCTGGGTGTCGAGGTCCTTGAGCTGGCCGGCGATGGCCTCGCGGCGGGTCAGGGCCTCGCGCGCCAGGGGCTCGTTGCCCTGGGCCAGGGCGGCCTTGGCCTGGTCGGCGAGCTTGTCGCCCTGGGCCTTGAGCTGCTCGGCCTGGATCTCGACGCGCTTGCGCGCGGTGGCGACGTCGGCGACCGCCCGGCGGACCTTGGTCAGGTTGTCGAGCTGCTGCTCGTAGGACAGGTCCAGCATCTCGCGCGGGTCCTCGGCCTTGTCGAGGGCCGCGTTCGCCTTCGCCTGGCCGAGGGTCTTGACACGCTTCCACACGCCCATGGGTGTTCTCCTTTACTCCGCGTCCAGACTAGGGGCTGACCGCGCGACGCGGAAGTCCGTGCGATAAGAGTGTCGTGAGATTCAGTTGCGCGGCAGCGTGCGGTCCTGGGCGTGCGCCTGGGCGGCCAGCTCCTGGCGGTAGGCGTCCAGGGCGGCGGCCAGCGCGTCGTCGCCCACCGCGAGCACGCGCGCGGCCAGCAGGGCGGCGTTCGTCGCCCCGTTGATCGCGACCGTGGCGACCGGCACGCCGCGCGGCATCTGGACCATCGACAGCAGCGAGTCCATCCCGTCGAGGCGCGCCAGGGCGACCGGGACGCCGATCACCGGCAGCGTCGTGGCGGCGGCCAGCATTCCGGGCAGGTGCGCCGCGCCGCCGGCGCCGGCGATGATCACGCGCAGGCCGCGCCCCCGGGCGTCGCGGGCGTAGGCGAGCATGTCCTCGGGGGTCCGGTGCGCCGAGACGACGTGGACCTCGTAGGGGATAGCGAAGCGGTCCAGGACCACCTCGGCGTCGGCCATGACCTCGTGGTCCGACGAGCTGCCCATCACGACGCCGACCAGGGGTTGCACTAGGCCTCCTTCGTCCGGGTGCCGTAGGCGACGGCCCCCCGCCATGCTCTCACGTGGGCGGCGACGACGTCATCGCCCAGCGCGGTCACGTGGCCCAGCTTGCGCCCGGGCCGCCACGACTTGCCGTAGTCGTGCACGGCGACGCCGGCGACGCGCCCGGCGTCGCCCGGCGTCGCGGGGGCGTCGCCGCCCACGACGTTGACCATCACGGCGGCGCCCGCGACCGGCTCAGTCGCGCCGAGGGGGCGGCCGCTGACGGCGCGCAGGTGGTTCTCGAACTGGCTCGTGACGCATCCCTCGATCGTCCAGTGACCGGTGTTGTGGGGTCGCAGCGCGACCTCGTTGACGAACCAGCCGGTGGCGGTGGCGAACAGCTCGACGGCCAGGACGCCACACGCGCCGGTGAGGACCGCGAGACGCTCGCCGAGCTCGGCGGCGCCGCGGCAGGCCTCGTCGCTGACGTCGGCGGGGAAGCGCGTCTCGACGCACATCCCGTCGCGCTGGACCGTGGTCACCAGCGGGTAGTGCAGCAACCCGGCGTCGGCGCCGCGCACGACGAGCTGGGCCGCCTCGGAGGCAAGGTCGAGGCGCTCCTCGACGACGACCACGGACCCGAGCTCGTCAACCAGGCGCGCGGCGTCGCCGTGGGACTCGGGGAACCACACGCCGCGTCCGTCGTAGCCGCCGCGCGCGACCTTGACGACGACGTCGGCGCGGACCTCGCTGAGGAATTGTTCGAGCGCGACCGGCGACCCCGCGCCGGCGACCACGAAGCGCGGGACGGGCAGTCCGGCGCGCGCCAGCTCGCTGCGTTGGAACGCCTTGTCGACGGCGAAGCGCAGCGCAAGGCTGGCCGGTCGCACGACGACGCCCAACGACTCGAGCGCGGAAATCTGGTCGAGGTCGACGAGCTCGTGGTCGAAGGTGACCACGTCGACGCGGTCCGCGAGGTCGCGCAGCGCAGCGTCGTCCGTCGCGGACCCCACGAGGACGTCGTCACAGGTGCCGACCGCGGCGTCGTCGCCGGAAGCGCACAGCACACTCAGGCGCACGCCGGCCGCGGCGGCCGCCTCACCCATCATCCGGGCGAGCTGGCCGCCGCCGACGACGCCCACGCGCTCGGCCCGCAGTGGTCGTGGGCGCCTCGACACGAGCATCACGCTACCGGGGGGCCGTCAGGCGTCACGTCGCGCCCGCACGGCGCGCGTGGTCGTGGACACTAACGTGGTCATCCGGAAGGAGTCCCGATGGCGGTTGCCGCGAGCATGGTATCGATCGTTCTGTTTCTGGCCTACATGACCTCAGGCGCGCAGAAGGTGGTGTTCAACCCCTTCATGTCCCAGACCGCCGAGCGGCTGGGTTTCACCAAGGCGGGATTCCGCCGGGTGGGCGTCGTCGAGCTCGCGGGGGCGGTCGCGCTGCTCGTGGGACTCGATTCGACGGGCAACGCGCTCGCCACGGTGAATGAGGCCGGGGCCGGCGTGCTGGTCCTGGCGACGTTCTTCACCCTCATGGGCCAGCTGCGCGCGCGCGACGCGTTCATCCGCTACGCCCCACTACTCGCGATGGCCGCCCTGGCGCTGGGCGAGGGGGCCGTGCGCCTGACCCTCTGATCAGAAGGGGATGGTGGTGCGCTTGAACTCGTTGAGCGCGGGCTCGCCCGTCATCAGCGCGAGCAGCGAGTCGACGATCGGGATCGACGCGGCGTCGTCGCCCGACGGCGGGATGATGTAGCGCACGAAGGTCGCGACCTCGTTGAGCACGAAGGTCGGCACGCCGAAGGCCTCGTAACGCTCGAACTCGTGGAAGCTCTCCGCGATGACCTTGTGGGGCCGGCGCGACGCGACGTCCTCGTGCAGCGCGTCCAGGTCGACCCCGACGGGGGCGAGGACCTCGTCGATCTCGCCCATCGTGCTCAGGCGCACCGAACCCTCGTGGCGGGCGCGAAAGAGCGCCTCGTGGGCGGCCAGGAAGAGCTCGGGCTGGTGGTCGCGCACCGACACCCCGGCGGCCAGGGAGAGCAGGTGCTCATCCTTGGCGGGGTCGTCCCACACGTCGGCGTCGCCCTCCTCGCGGTGGACCTGGTTGAGCGTCCAGGGCACGAAGGTCACGTCCCAGTCGGCCCCCGCGCGCAGTCCGGCGACCACGTGGAGGTGGACGATGTTGGCGAAGGGGCAGCGGTAGTCAAAGGAGAGGCTGAAGGTCGTCACGCGTCCAGGCTAGAGGTCGGCGCACAACCCCGCCCCGGTCGGGTCAGACCGGGACCGCGACGCCGTTGGCGCGGCAGGTGTCGCGGAACGCGCAGAACCGGCACGCGTTCGTCGAGGGCGTGGCGGGGAACTCCCCGTCGGCGTAGTAGCGCGTGATTCGGCGCCACGACTCGGCCGCCGCCTCGCGGCGCGCCCGCACGTTGACCTCGCTCACCGGGCGCTCGATCGACTCGCCCTGGGCGACGTAGAGCAGACGGATCGTCGTGGGCAGTTCGCCGAGGTCTTCCTCGCACAGGGCCGCGTAGAGCTCGGTGTTGGCGAAGGTCTGGGCGTCGTAGCGGCGGTTGGGCAGCGAGCCGGTCTTGTAGTCCACGATCGCGAGGTTCCCCGCCTCGTCGCGGTCGAGCCGGTCCAGTATGCCGAGCATCGGCACGCCGTCGAGCGTCGCGGTGAGGCGCAGCTCGACGCCCTCGTGGTCCACGGTCCGCGGGTCCTCCATTTCGAAGTAGGTGTCGATGATCTCGTTGGCCTCGGCGCGCAGGCGCGCCTCGCCGTCGGCGTCCATGTCGAGGTCCGTGCGAACGTCGTCGGTGAGGACCGCGGCGCACGCCGGGTCCACGAGGGCGCGCGCCGCCTCGGGGGTGCGCTCGGGTGGCTCGAGGGTATGGAGGTGCTCGAACACGTGGTGCACGAGGCGGCCCTTGGTCGCGGCGTAGGAGGCGGGCTGGGGGAGCCGGTCGATCGACGCGTGCTGGAAGCGTCGCGGGCACGACCGGAAGTCCTGGAGCCGCGAGGGCGACAGGTAGGAGGGCAGCGGTCGTTCGAAGGTCACCGGCTCACGGTAGGTGATGACTGCGACACGCGCGTTGCGCGGGCCCGCACGCACTAGACATGGTTCGTGACCCCCGAGAACCACCCCAGCGCCGCCGGCCACCTCCGTCGCTCCACGCGCTGGCACGGGGTGCGTGACGGCGACCCCGTCGTCATCGACGGCACCCGCGAGCGGCGCCTGCAGTGGGTCTTCGTCGCCCACGTGGAGAACCTGGCCACCGGGGACGAGTGGGTCGAGGTCCGCGGCGGGCACCCCGGCGAGGCCAAGGGCCGGTCGTTTCGCCCCGAGGCGGTCTACCCCGGCGACGCTAGGAGGGGCTCTCGGCTGGTGCGGCCGTCGCTGGCCACGGCCCCTCGTCTGGCCCTGGAGTGACCCGAGCGCGGTCGACCTCGTTGATTCGCCGCGACGTGAGTATGTACAGGCCGGGCAGCGCGGTGACGATGGCCGCGATCACGAAGTAGCTGCGGACCCCGATCGCGCCGGTGAGCGAGCCCGCGATCACGAGGCCCACCGGTGAGAGCCCGAAGGAAACGAAGAAGTCGACCGAGCTCACCCGCCCGAGCAGCCCGCGGGGCACCTCGGACTGGAGCATCGATTCCCAGATCACGTTGCCCATGAGGGCCATCGGCGAGACGACCAGTGGGATAATCAGCACCTCCCAGTAGTTCGTCACGACCGCGAAGAGGAGCATGACCAGCGAGCCGGTCGTCCAGTAGGTCCACATCGTGCGGATGCGCCGTCGCGGCGTCTTGAGGTTCCCCGAGATCAGCGCGCCGATCGCGCCCGAGGCCCCGGCCACGGCGAAGGCGATGCCCACGAGGAACTTGGAGGTGTGAAGGTCGTGACGCAAGAAGAACGGGAGCAGCACGAACATCGGGGTCAGCACGAGGGCGTTGGTGAAGGTGACCGACACGAGCGTTGACCAGATCCAGCGCGTGCGACGCACGTAGCGGACGCCCTCGCGGATGTCGGCCCACATCGTGGATTCGGCGTGACGCTCGGGCTTGGGCGTGGCGCGCATCAGGGCCAGCGTGGCCGCGCTGACGACGAAGGTGGACGCGTCGAGCGCGATCGCCCACGTCGTGCTCCACGCCGCCAGGACGCCGCCGACCGCCGGGCCGATCATGGAGCCGACGAGGTTCTGCGAGAGGGGTCGGACGGCGTTCATCGCGGGCAGCAGGTCCTCGTCGACGATCTCGGGCGTGATGGCCGTCATGGCCGGGCTGAACAACGCGTCAAACAGACCGAAGAGGAAGCCGAAGGCCAGGAGCTCGGCGAAGGTCAGGTCGTGCAGGGCGATCATCGCGGCGAGTCCACCCGTCAGGACCGCGCGCGCGGTGTCCGAAATGAGGAGCAGCAGGCGCCGCGAGACACGGTCGACGACGGCGCCCCCGACGAGCAGGAACATGACGAGAGGAATCATCCTCGCCGCGGCGAACCAGGCGAGCTTGGACGCGCTGTGGGTCGTGTCCAGGACGAGAAGGGTGAGGGCCACGTTGGCGACACCGTCGCCGAAGTTCGACACGGTCTGACCCGACAGCAGGAGCGCTGGCTCGCGCTGGCGAAGGACCTGGATGATGGCGACGCGTTTGCGCACCCGGTTCACCCTAGGGCGAGGCGGCGAGAATCGGCGGACGGCGTGTCATGAAGCGTGACCGGCCTCGCGTTTTTCCGAGAATCGACGTAGGCTGCGCGCATGAAACTGTTCAAGCGACGTGGACACCCGGCCGACGAGGCCAAGGAACCCGACGCGGCGCCGGCCCCCGAGATCATCCAGGAGGCCGCCGAAGAGCGTCAGGAGTTTGACGACGACGTGGAGGTCGCGCACAACCGGCGCGGCCTCAACCCGCGCTGGAGCCTGCGCGGTGGCGAGGAGGACGTCGACCGTCGCGAGGCGCGTGCGGTGGCCGACCGCGAGTCAGACACGGCCGAGAAGCTCTTCATCAAGGCCGAGCGCGAGGCCGAGGAGCGCGGGGGACACGGAATCCCGCGCTAGGTCCGGCGCCGCGACGGAGGTCCCGAGGAGGCGCGCCGCGCTTCGCTACGCCGGCTGACACCCCGGCCAGGAGTTCCGCGGCGCCCGAATGCTCGCGGGGGCGGGGTCGGGCAGCCACGGGGCCGAGCGTGAACGGGCGGGCGTCGGCGTCGCCACCTCCTCGGGATCACGGGCTCTGCACCCGTTGACGGAGATACGCACGAGTCGCGACGCGGGATTGCTAGTTCGCCGACGTCGGGTTCGACCACGTCGAAGAACCGAGCGCGGCCAGGCGGACGCCGGAGGTCGACGTGATGTCCACCGCGCGCACTTGGCTCCACGGGACCGCGAGCGTCGCGCCCCACGCCCCGTGCCCGTCGGCGAGCGTGAATGTCCCGACGCGCTCGCGTAGGCCAGAACGGGTCACCACCTCGCAGACGACCTTGGCCGGGGCTCCCGGGACGTCGAGGCTCACGAACATCCAGGTGGGGCGACCGGTGTCGACGTAGACGAGACCCACCGAGCGGCCGGAGGCCACGAGCTGGCGCTCGATGACCGAGTGGGCCGGTCCACCCCCTGGCGTGGACGTGGCGTGCTCGACGCCCCAGCCCACAGCGAACGCGACCGCGACGATCGCCGCGGCCGCGGCCAGGCGGGGGACGCCCCAGCGCGAGCGGCCCGAGCGCGCGGCGCTGCTGCGGATCCGCTCGACGACTCGCGACTCGAAGCCCAGCGGTGGATCGACGGCGACCGGCACCATGACGAGGGTGTCGGCGGCCGCGGCCAGCGACCGCGACTCCTCGGCGCAGTCCGCGCACGCCTCGACGTGCGCGAGCACGGCCGCCCGCTCGCGACCGTCGAGGACCCCGAGCGCGTACTCGGCGAGGTGCTCGCGCACCTCGTCGTGGGTCGAGGAGCCGCTCGTGGTCACGACGCCCTCACCTCGTCGTCGTCCAGCAGAGCCCTGAGCTTCAAGAGCCCGGAACGGATGCGCGTCTTGGCGGTGCCGAGGGGGATGGACTCGTGCTCGGCGATCTCGGCGGCGGTGCGTGCGTAGAGTCCCGCCAGGACGACCGCGCGACGCTGTTCGGCGGGCAGCTGCGCCAGCGCGAGCAGGATCCTCGGTCGAAGCGACTTGGTGGCGACGGTCTCGTCGACGCCGCCGCCGCCGAAGGCGAGAGCCCCGTTGACGAGCTCGTCCGGGTCGGTGGCCAGGTCTCGACGCCGTCGCAGCGCGTCGATGGACAGGTTTCGGGCGATGGTCAGGAGCCAGTTCTCCACCGAACCACGACGCGGGTCGAAGACCGGGGCGTGGCGCCACGCGCGCAGCAACGCCTCCTGGGCGACGTCCTCCGCCGCGGCCGGGTCGCGCAGCACGCCGACCGCCAGTCCGTAGACGCGACGTTGGTAGCGGCGCACGAAGGCGATGGTGGCGGCCTCGTCTCCCTCGGCGATCGCCGCTAGCAGGGCCTCGTCGGAAGGCCCCACTTCCGGGATCGCGCCGGCGACGCGCGACGCGCGTCGCGACGCGCGACCCGGCCCGGCCGGCTCGGTCACCGGTCACCACCTGGCGTCGACGCGGTGGACGTCAAAATGCCGGCCCGATCGGCGGTGGGGCGAGGTGAAGGTCCACGCCAGGTTGTACGCGCCAGACCCGCGCCGAGATGGTTTGGCGCCTTCGCCACACCACGGGCGCGACGACCCCGTCGATCAGGGGCTCTTGAAGGTGATCGCGGCGCTGGCCGAATCGCCACCGCTGGCGTTCCCGGCGCTGACGTCACACGATCCCAGGTCCGACGACGACGTCCCGCAGGTTCCGTTGCCGACCGTTCCGGTGACCACCTTGAAGCTGGTCGACGGCAGGGTCCCGCTGGCGCTGATCGTCACCGCGGTAGCGGTCGCGATGTCACAGTTGCTCTCCCCGCTGGCGTTGGCCAGGCACTCGACGAGGTACACCTGGTCGCTGGCCTTGAACCCTGAGCCCGACACCGTGACGGATTCGCCATTCGTCAGACTCGAGTTCGGGCTCACCGTGATCTTCGGTCCCGTCGTCGCGGCGGACGGGGTGACCTTGTTGGACGCCGTGGAACGGGCACCCGCTCCCACCGAGTTCTTGGCCACCACCGTGAACGTGTACGCGGTCCCGTTGTGCAGGCCCGTGACCTTGCACTTGGTCGTCTTGGCCGCGCACGTCTTGTTCGACGGGTGCGACGTCACGACGTAGCCCTTGATCGGCGCGCCGCCGCTGGAGGAGGGCTTCACCCAGCTCACGGTCGCCGACGCGTTCGCGCCCACGGCGTGGACCGACCGCGGGGCGCCGGGTCGCGTCGCCTTGCTCGTGGCCCCGGCCAGCACGGGCGCGGCCATGCCCAGCACCACGAGAAGCGAAGCGATCGCCATCGCGTGCCCGCGGTGGGCTGCCTTCTTCATGCCATCCCCATTTCTTTCCCGTACGACGTCCGTTCCAGCTGCCAGCGACTCCATTTTTACCGGTGGCGAACGAGTCGTGTCCTTCCATCCTGCTCCTCGGCGACGCGCGGGGGACCGCTGGTCGAGCCTTTCGTGGTGATTGTTCCGTGAAAGTTCGATGGTTTAGCGATGAGGACCTCGCACCCGCGCAGGATTCTCAGCGAGTTTTCAGATGCATTGGCGCTCGCGCCACGCGACGCGGCTCATCCCAGTGGTCCCCCCTGCGCAGAGTGGGTCACGGGGATTGAACTCGCATCGCCGGCGCCGTAGGCGGGTCGTCGCACGAGAGCGTTCATCATCGAGATCCCCGACGGCGACTCGCCATCCGCACGTTGAAGTCCCCACCCTTCAAATGGGGCAGGTCTCGGGCACGGGGGAACGGCGCCGACACGACCCTGGACGCCCCGAGTCGATTTCACGGTGATCGAGCATCATGGGACCTTTGGCCCTGGTCGAGTGACGTGGCCGCGTGAACAGTGGCGTATGTCCCAACCGTCGATGGAGATTCTGTCGAGCTCGGAATGCGCGGAGCTCTTGAAGGTGGCACCGGTCGGTCGGATTGCGATCACTGTTGCCGCGTTGCCGGTGATCCTTCCGGTGAATTTTCTGGTCGTGGACAACGAGATCGTGTTTCGTACAAATCCCGGCACGAAGCTGGCTGCCGCGACGTCTCAGGCGGTCGTCGCCTTCGAGGTTGACGGGTATGAACCGCACGGGCGCTCGGGTTGGAGCGTCGTGGTTCAAGGGATCGCATCAGAGGTTACCGATCCGGCGGCGCTGATCAGAGTGCGCGGGTCGGGGTTGGACGCGTGGGCGGTCGACGGTCAAGGTGATCACGTTGTACGAATCGACATCCAAACGATCAGCGGACGCCGATTCTCGATCTAGAGATCGCGTGCGGCGCTCACGCGAGGCCGACGCACCTGTCCAAGTCCTGGCCACACCGCGAGCCCGATGCGGGACGTGTTCGAGGGACCAGCTCGGGTCTCTACCCGAGCGCCCGCCCACTGACCGGTCATCCGTCGCCCGGGCTCGCCAGAGTATATGACATAATGAAAATATCATGATATTGATGACTAACAGCGAGTGAGTGGACCCACCTAAGGATGTCTTTGCGGAACGCGTGGAAAGCGGTGAGGGGCGCTCGCCGGGTCAGCGTGGAGCTTGGGGCCAGCCCCGGCACCGTCACGGGCCCACGCGAGACGATCGGGTCGCTCCAGTTGCGTCACGTGGACGCGGGCTCATGTAATGGCTGCGAGCTGGAGATCACGTCCGCGTTCGGGCCCGTGTACGACGCCGAGCGGTTTGGAGCTCGCCTCGTCGCGTCGCCGAGGCACGCGGACGCGCTCTTGGTCACGGGCCCCGTGACCCACAACATGGAGGGGCCGTTGAGAAAGACGCTGGACGCGACCCCGCGTCCTCGCGTCGTGATCGCGTTGGGTGACTGCGCCCGGGACTGCGGCGTGTTTCGAGGCGGGTATGGCGTCGTGGGGGCGGTCAGCGACGTCGTCGACGTTGATGTCACGATCCCCGGCTGCCCGCCCCACCCGACGGCGATCATCGAGGCCCTTCGCGGGATCACTCGACGATGACCAGCGGTGTCGCTCTCGCCGTCGGCGCACTCGTGGGACTGACGGCGGGCGTCGCGGGAGCGTCCCTTCCACGGCTGGTGAGGGTTCGACTGACGGCCGCGCTCATCGTGGCGGCGTGCGCCGTCGAATCGGCGTCGGCGGTCCGCGTCCTGATGAGCGGTCGCGCCGCGTTGTGGCACTCAGGCCAGGTTCTTCCCCTCACCGGCTTCACCCTGGCCCTCACCCCGCTGGGAGCCGTCTTCGTCATCCTGGTCGCCCTCGTCGCGGTCCCCTCGACCCTCTACTGGATCGGGTACGCGTCCCATGGGATGAACGGCCGGAATGCGGCGAGCGGTTTCGCGGTCTTCATCACGGTCCTGATGCTCGTGCCGGCCGCTGGCAGTGTGGCGACGTTCATGTTCCTCTGGGAGATCATGGCCCTCTCGTCGCTGGCCCTGGTCCTAGTGGACCAGAGCCGTCGCGAGGCCGCCCGCAGCGCTGGCGCCTGGTACGGCGTGATCACCCACGTCGGGGCCGCGTTCATCCTGGCGGCGTTCCTGATCCTGGCGGCGCACTCGGGTGGCCAGTCGTTCTCCGCGTTAGGGGCGCACGCTCACCACCTGGCGCCGGGCGCCCGCGCCGTGGTGTTCCTCCTGGCGTTGGTGGGATTCGGCTCGAAGGCCGGCGTCGTGCCGTTCCACGTCTGGCTGCCCAAGGCGCACCCTGAGGCGCCCAGTCCCGTGTCGGCGCTCATGTCCGGCGCCATGGTCGCCCTGGGCGTCTACGGGATCGTGCTCGTCGGGGACGTCCTCCTGGGAGGTGGCCCGGTGTGGTGGTGGCTCATCGTGCTGACGCTCGGCGCGGTGTCCGCGTTGTTCGGATCGCTGCACGCGGCGAACAGCACGGACCTCAAGAGGCTGCTGGCGTACTCCACGACGGACAACATCGGACTCGCACTTCTCGCGCTGGGCGCCTCGGGGCTCTTCGCGGCAACCGGTCACGGGCGCCTGGGTGCCCTGAGCCTGGTGGCCGCGTTGGTCCTCTTGGTCAACCACGCCATGTTCAAGGGCGCCCTCTTTCTCCTGGCGGGTTCGGTCCAGGTGGCGGCTGGTACGCGCGACCTCGATGATCTGGGCGGATTGCTGCGACGGATGCCCCAAACCGGGGCGCTCTTCCTCCTGGCGGCGGCGTCCATCTGCGCCCTGCCCCCTCTGAACGGCTTCGTGGGGGAGTGGCTCTTGTTCCAGAGCCTCCTGCACGGCGTCAATCTGGGCAGCACGGCGGGCGACGTCGCGATACCCGTCGCGGTCGCCGCCCTCGCGCTCACGGCGGGCCTGACCGTCGTGGCGTTCGTCAAGGCGGCTGGGGTGGGTTTCCTGGGCCGTCCCCGGTCGCTCGGGGCGGACGTCGCCAAAGAGGTTCCCGTGAGCATGCGCGTGGGATCCGGAATCCTCGTCGCGCTGTGCGTGGCGGCTGGCGTGGCCCCGATGTTGCTCGTGCCCGCCGTCGAGCGCGCGGTGCGAACCGCGCTGACCGGAACGAGCTCGGCGCCGTTGGTGCGCGGGGTCGAGCTTCAACTGGTCGGGGTTCGCGGAACCCTTGCACCTACCGTGCTGGCCGCGTCGATGGTCGCAGTGGTCATCGCCGTCGCGGCCCTTCGACGCGCACTCTCGCGCCGACGGATGGTTCGCGTGACCGAGGCCTGGGGCTGCGGGCGCGAATTGGTGACCGCGCGCATGCAGTACACGGCGACGTCCTTCGCCGAGCCGGTTCAGCGCGTCTTTGACGACGTGCTGCGGCCCGTACGAGACATCGACGTCAGCCACGTGGCGGAGTCTCGTTACGTGATCGATTCGGTGACCTTTCACAGCCAGGTGGACGACAGGATCGAGAGCACCCTGTACCTGCCGGTGATCAGGTGGGTGCGACGCTGGGGTCAGTTCGCGCGCCGGCTCCAGCCGGGCAGCGTCCACCGGTACCTGGCGTACGGGCTGGTGGCGCTCGTCATCACGCTCGTGGTCGTCGCGGTGGTCGCGTGAGCGGGGTGCTGCACACCGCGGGCGTGGCGGGCGTCTCGGTGCTCCAGGTGGTCATCGTCGGTGCCGGCGGGCTGACCCTTCTGGGCCTCATGCGCAAGGTACGTGCGCGAATGGAGGGCCGTACGGGCGCGCCGGTGCTCCAGCCGCTGCGCGACGTGCGCAAGATGATGCGCAAGGAGCGGCTGCGACCGGAGTTCGCCACGTGGATCTTTCCGCTCGCTCCTGTCGTACTCGTGGCGACCGTCACGGTGGCGGCGGCCATGACGCCGCTCGTTACTTCGCGTCCGGCCCTGAGCGGCGGTTCAGACCTCTTTGTGGTGGTCTACCTGCTGCTCGTCGGTTCGGCGCTGCTCGCGCTCGCTGGTCTGGACGCGGGGACGGCCTTCGGAGGAATGGGCGCGAGTCGGGCGGTCACCATCGGCGCGTTAGCCGAGCCCGCGCTCCTTGTCACGATCCTCGCCCTGTCGGTCTCGACGCACTCGTCGAACCTCCCCTCGATCATCCGGTCCACCCTGGCCGAACCCGGCGTCGTCATCTCGCCGGCGCGGCTGTTCGCCCTGGCCTCTCTGCTGATCGTGATCGTCGCCGAGAGTGGTCGTATTCCCGTGGACAACCCCTCGACTCACCTCGAGCTGACGATGATCCACGAGGCGATGATCCTCGAGTACACCGGACCGGACCTCGCGCTGGTGACCTTGGGTGAAGCGATGCGTCTGGCGCTTCTCCTGGGCGTGTTCGTCAACCTCGCCCTTCCGTGGGGAGTGGCGTCGTCGACGTCACTCGGCGCGACTGGAATCGGGGTCGTCGCCCTCTGCGCCAAGGTCGCCGTTGTCGCCAGCGCCCTCGCGCTCGCCGAGGTCTTCATGGCCAAGCTGCGGCTGTTCCGCCTCCCCGAGCTCCTGGCGGGCGCGTTCGTCCTGGCCCTGCTGGGCGTGGTGAGTGGGCTGGCGGTCAAGTGAACCACTCCGCCTACGCGAGCGCCCTGGGACTGAGCTGCGCGGTCATCTTGCTGTGCGCCGTAGTGACGCTGTGGCGCCGGTCCCTGCGAGCGATCGTGTGGTCCCTCGCCCTTCAAGGTGTGGCGTTGGCGTCGGTCGCGCTGGTGCTCGGACTGCATGGTCACGATCGCGGTCTCGACGTCGTGGCCGTGCTGGTCCTGGTCGCCAAGGGGGCCGTCGTCCCTGCGTTGATCACGAGGGTCGTTCGTCATGACCCCGCCAGTCGCGAGACCCAGCCGTTGGTCAACGTCCCCTCGTCCCTTGTCGCGGCCGGCGTGCTGATCTTCCTCGCGTTCGCCGCGTCACGGTCGGTCACCGACCTTGCCTCGAATGCCACCGGTCGACTGATCCCGTACGGGATGGCCGCGATGCTCGTCGGATTCTTCGCATTGGCGACGCGTCGCAAGGCGGTGTCCCAGATCGTGGGCATACTCCTGATCGACAACGGCATCGCGCTCGTGGCCTTCCTGGCGACCGCGGGCGTCCCCCTCATCGTCGAACTCGGAGCGTCGCTGGACGTCCTGCTCGTCGTGGTCGTCCTGCGGGTCCTGGCGACCCAGATGCGCCTTCGTCTGGGCTCCTTTGACCTGGACCAACTCACGGAGCTGCACGACTGATGCTGTGGGTCGTCCTCTTCGTCCCGGTGTCGTGCGCGGCGCTGTCGGGCCTCGCACCGTGGCGACGCGTCACGGGGTGGGCCGGCGCGGCGTCTGCGCTGAGCGTGCTCGTGGTGGGCGTCACCCTGGCCGTCCGAGTCGTCCACGGCCGTCCCGAGACCGGATACGGTGGCGTGCTGCGCGCCGACGCGCTCAGCGCGTTCATGGTCATCGTGATCGGGGTCATCGCGGTGCTGGCGACGCTCCAGGGGGTTCGCTACCTCGAGGCCGAGATCGCCGCGGGCCGTTGCACGCCGCGCCACGCATCCCTCTACGCCGTCTTGATCCAGGGTTTCCTCGCCACCATGCTCCTCGCGGTGCTGGCGGCCAACCTGGGCGTGATGTGGGTCGCCGTCGAGGCGACGACGATCGTCACGACGTTCCTCGTCGGGCATCGCAACACCCGCGGGTCGCTGGAGGCGTCGTGGAAGTACATCGTGATCTGCTCGGTCGGGATTGCCCTGGCGTTCCTGGGAACGGTGCTCGTCTACCTGGCCGCGCTGCACGTGACCGGACACGGCACCCACGCCTTGGACTGGACGACGCTGGTCGCCCAGTCGGGCCACCTCAACCCCGGGGTGATGCGACTCGCCTTCGCCCTCGTCGTGCTGGGATTCGGCACCAAGGTCGGTCTCGCGCCGATGCACAGCTGGCTGCCCGACGCCCACAGCCAGGCCCCCGCGCCGGTGTCGGCGCTGATGTCGGGCGTGCTGCTGACCGTGGCCTTCTACGCCATCCTGCGCTTCAAGGTGATCGCCGACGGGGCGCTCGGCCCCGCGTTCCCGAGGACCCTGCTGGTCATCGTCGGCCTGCTCTCGCTCGTCGTCGCGGCGTCGCTGCTGCTCAGCCAGCGCGACTACAAGCGCATGCTCGCGTATCACAGCGTCGAGCACATGGGGCTCATCGCGCTAGGCGCGGCGGCCGGTTCCCCGCTGGCGATCGCCGCCGTTCTTCTGCACATCCTGGGTCACGGCATCGCCAAGGGCGTGCTGTTCCTGGCTTCGGGCGAGATCCTGCTCGTTGAGGGAACCAGCGAGATCGAGCACGTCCCCGCGCTGCTCAGCCGTCGGCCCGTCCTCGGGGGCATCTTCGCGTTCGGGTTGGTCGCGCTCCTGGGCTTCCCCCCCTTCAGCCTCTTCGTGAGCGAGCTGAACATGCTGCGCGCGGAGTTCGCCGCGGGCCTCGGCTGGGCGGCGGGCCTGTCGCTCGTGTGCATGGCGGTGATCTTCGGCGCCGTGATGTCCCACGGGCGCCACATGCTCTTGGGACCCCGGGGCACCGACGCGCCGGCGCTGACCCCGGCGCTCGTCGCGGTGCCCCTGATCGGGGGCCTCATCGGGTGCGCCTTCATCGGCGTGTCGGCGTGGCCCCTCGGTTCACTGCTGCACGCGGCGGCCCACGTGGTGGCCCCGTGAGCGCGCTCGCCTCGCTGGCCGAGCTGGTGGACCGACCGGGTCCGCTCAGGGGATCGGTCCCGGTCGGCCACGACGAGCTCGCCGCGCTCGCGGCGCGGCTCGTAGGTCTCGGGTACCGACTGGCCCTCGTCAGCGCCGCGGACGCGGGTCCCGATATTCGAGTCGTCTACCTGTTCGTCGCCGGCCCCCCGGACCGTCGTATCGAGCTCGTCGTGGCCACGGGGCGTGACCGACCGCGGGTGCCGTCACTGGCGGCGCTGTCCTTCCCGGCGAGCCGCTTCGAGAGGGAGATCAAGGACCTCTTCGGCGTCGAGCCGCTCGGCCACCCGGCTCCGCGGCGCCTCGTCCTGCACCAGCACTGGCCCGAGGGCTGGCACCCGATGCGTCGCGGCGCTCCGGCGTCGGTGCCGATGGCCGAGGACTCGGCGTCGTACCCGTTCGTCGAAGTCCAAGGACGTGGCGTCTACGAGATCCCCGTGGGTCCGGTTCACGCCGGCCTCATCGAGCCCGGCCACTTTCGGTTCTCCGTGGTGGGAGAGACGATCCTCAAGATGAAGGCGCGGCTGTGGTTCGTCCACAAGGGAATCGAGCGGCTCTTCGAGGGACGCGATCTGGCCTCGGCGGTGGAGCTCGCCGAAAGGGTCTCCGGCGACAGCGCGGTCGGTCACTCCCTCGCGTTCTGCCGGGCCGTCGAGGAGGCGCTGGGTATCGTGGTGCCGCCACGGGCCGACGAGCTGCGCGTCGTGCTCTTGGAGATGGAGCGGCTCTACAACCACGTGGCCGACATCGGGGCTCTGTGCAACGACGTGGGTTTCGGACTGGCTCAGGCCAGGGCGCTCACCCTCCGCGAGCGGCTGTTGGAACTGAACCGCTCGGTCACGGGGCATCGACTACTTCGCGGGGGTGTCACGGTGGGCGGCGCCCGGGTGGTCGCCTTGCCCGGCGTGGAGCAGCTGAGGGACATCGGCGTCCAGTTCGCCGACCTGGTCGAGCTCGCCCGGGGCCAGGGCACGGTCATGGACCGATTCGTGGGCACCGGCGTGCTTCACTTGAACGACGTGGAACAGATGGGGGTTCTCGGTGTCGCCGCCCGCGCCTCGGGTTCGACCTACGACGCACGCCACGCCCATCCGGCGGGTGTCCCTCTGGCCGGCTTCACCGCGGTTCACGAGACGGGGGGCGACGTCAACGCCCGGTTCGAGGTTCGAATCGGTGAGGTCGCCGTGTCGTTGAACCTCCTGATGGACTACTGCCTGCGGCCGGGGTCGCTCGACGCCGCGGGGACGTCGGTGCCGGTGGCGCGGACCGGTGCGGGCTCGGGAATCGTCGAAGGGTGGCGAGGCGCCATCGTCCACCGTGTCGAGGTCGACGAAGGAGTGCTCACCCGCGCAAAGATCGTGGACCCCTCCTTCTTCAATTGGCCGGCCCTGGCGGTCTCGCTCGCTGACACGATCGTCCCTGACTTCCCGCTCGTCAACAAGAGCTTCAACCTCTCCTATGCCGGAAACGACTTGTGATGAGCCCGAGCCATCGACCTCAATTCGTCGAGGACAACACGACGTCGCGCTTCCGCGTCGCCGTGCGGCAACGACGGATCCTCAATCTCCTTCCAACGAGTTCAGGGGAGCACGTGTGACCACAACGCCCATCTACAAGGTCAAGGCCGAGTTCTTCAAGACCCTGGGCCACCCCGCTCGAATCCGAGTGCTGGAGGTACTGCGCGAGGGCGAACGCTCGGTGAGCGATCTCGTCCCCGAGGTCGGACTGGAGGCCTCCCACCTCTCTCAGCAACTCGCCGTCCTGCGGCGAGCGGGTTTGGTCGAGACGCGAAAGGAGGGAACGAGTGTGCTCTACTCAGTCGCGAATCCGACGATCTTCGAGCTGCTCGACGTCGCGCGAAGAATTCTCACCTCGTCGCTGATTGACACGCGAGCGCTCTTGGAGGAGCTCGAAGAGACGTGACCCTCGGCATCCGTCGAGACACTCGGGGCATTGATGCCCTCAAGTGTGAGCGCTCTTGGAGTACCGAGAGGTCCGGGAAGTCGCGGACGCGCAGCGAGGGACGTGCTCCAGGTCAATCTTGAAATTCCTGGTCTGAGCCAAGATTCGTCGCCCGATCTCGCCGAGCGGCGGGATCGCCTCAAAGAACTAGCCACCCGACTTGACGCGGGGCAGCCAGGTACTTAGTATCTTCACTTAATTAAGTAAGTGCTCCTTATTTAAGAGTCGTCGAAGGGGCGAAATGAGTCGCAAGAAGTCTGACGCTTCATCCCAACCGAGGCGTTTCTCGAGCACAAGCCCCGAGACGATGGGTGATCGGGAGCCTGCGGCGCGCCCAGGGCCACCGCGGGCCTCCCGCTCACTTCTTCGCGACATCAACGTCAGTCTGCTCATCGAGCTCGTGCGGCAGGCGGGATCGATATCCCGCGCTGAACTGGCACGCCAGAGCCAGTTGAGCGCGCCCACCGTCTCCACCATCATCGACCAACTCCTACGCCGCGGCATCGTGGTCGAAACAACAACAGCACCCTCCAGCGGCGGTCGCCCTCCAGTACTGCTCAGCGTCGACCCCAAGGCTGGCTACGTCGTCGGCATCAAGCTCCGGGGAGATGGCCTGACGACGGTCGTGTGCGACCTCGACGCGCAGGTGATGGCGAGCGCGGAATACTACGTCCCGCTTGTCGGCGATCCGGTCGCGGCTATCGAGGCCATCGAGCAGCAAACGCGCGCCGTCTTGCGTTCGGCTGCTGTCTCGCCCTCGAAGGTCCTGGGTGTCGGCATCGGAATGTCCGGAGTCGTCGAGACCAGTACCGGCGTGTGCAAGTTCTCTCACCTTCTCCAGTGGAACGACGTCGAACTCGCTGAGCCCCTGCGCGCGAGACTTGGACTCCCGGTTTGGGTCGACAATGACGTCAACACCCTTGCGGTGGCCGAGAAATGGGCCGGTGACGCTTCGGCCTCGACCGACTTCATCACGCTGACTGTCGGCCGTGGCATCGGTCTGGGAATCGTTGTCGATCGCTCGCTCTACCGCGGCGCCAACGGGGCAAGCGGAGAGTTCGGGCACATGATCGTCGAGCCGGGAGGACCCCGGTGCGAGTGCGGTCGCTATGGGTGCTTGGAAGCCATGGTCGGTGAAGGAGCCATTCGCCGGAGGGTTGGTGAACGAAAGGGCCACGACGTCTCCCGGGACGAGCTTCAATTGCTGATCGAGCTCGGTGACAGCGCGGCGCTCGAGGTGGTGGATAGCGCGGGGCGCAAGCTTGGTCTTGCGGTGGCGAACGTTGTGACTCTGCTCAACCCTGAACTCTTGATTATCTGCGGCGAAGGGACTTCGCTTGGCGAGCCGTTCCTCGGTCCAATCGTGAGCGCCGTTCGCGAGCAGACATTCGCCGACCTGGGTCGACAGGTCGAAATCAAGATTCAAACGTGGGGCGACGAGGCGTGGGCCGTCGGGGCGGCGACGCTAGTTCTCAGGGAGTCGTTCAACCTCCCGGGTGCCGATGACAGAAGTTCCGCGATCTGGCACCGCGAGCACGTTTCTGTGCCGGCCAAGACACCTCGATAGGACGACCTAAATGGACACCTTTCCGCGCACGACCATCTCGGATCCACTTGTGGCGCGCAGCGTCCAATCCATACTGAGCAATCAGGTGGTTAACGGCGCAATCGTGGCCTCGCCGGACTTTGCCCAGTATGACTTCTGCTGGCTTCGGGACGGGTCGTTCAGTTCCTACGCGTTGGATATGGCGGGCGAACATACGGCGTCCGAGGAATATCACACGTGGGTCAACAGCGCGGTCACGCGCATCTCGTCCGTCATCGACCGTGTCACCGAGATACGCGAGTCGGGCGGCTCGCCTGACGCGGCGACGATGCCTCCCGCCAGATTCGCTCTCGACGGGTCGACCGTCGTCGATGACTGGCCCAACTTCCAAATCGACGGATACGGCACGTGGCTGTGGTCGCTGGGGCGCCACCTCGACCTCAGGGGAACCCTGGGACTCCCTTCCAAGTACCGCGCATCGGTCGAGCGAGTGGCGCGCTACCTGTCGGCATTTGCTTTCAGCTCCTGCTACGACATCTGGGAAGAGAGCGGCGACGATCTCCATACATCGACCCTGGCGAGTGTGTACGCCGGCCTTGTGGCGGCGGGTCGACTTCTTGACCGGAGCGAGTTCTTGGGTCTTTCCGAAGGAGTCCGGTCGCGCATCAGCGAGGACGGAAGGCGTCACGGTCACTTCGTGAAGTCGAGCACGAATCATGACGTGGACGGAAGTCTCCTGTGGCTCGGCGTTCCCTTCGACGTGTTCGACGTGCGGGACGAGCTCCTGGTCCGAACAGTGTCACTGATTGAAGAGCGTCTCGACCTGGGCGGGGGGATTCGTCGCTACCCGGCGGACGTCTACTTCGGCAGCGGGGCCTGGCCAGTCCTCACTGCCTCCCTCGGGTCACATCTCGTAGCGGTTGGTGATGTGGAGCGGGCACGACAGCGTCGTGAGTGGATCGCGTCGCGCTTCGACGACGCCGGGCGGCTTGGCGAGCAGTTTGGTGGAGATGTGCGTGACCCCGAGAATTTCCGCGCGTGGGTGTCGCGGTGGGGACAGCCAGCCCAAGACTTGACGTGGTCGCACGCGATGTTCGTCATCCTGTCACTGGAACTCGAGGACGCCGAGCCCGGCCCAGTGGGTGTCGTTGGAGGAGGATCGGCCGCGGCTCTGCTCGATGTTGAAGGAAGCGAATGAAGCGCGTGACGAGACGAGATGTCAGTCCTGCGCACGAAGAGGTCCGCAGCGGCGACGGGGGCAAGCCGATCAAAGGAGAAAGAGGGGGTGTAGTGCGGGTGCCAGCGGTTCGGCAGGGCAGTAAGGAACGCATCGAGAACCGGGTCATTCGACCCAATAACAAGAAGAAAGTGATGAAAGATCATGGCAATTAAGCGATTCATCAAACGGAGGGTCGAGACACCGGCGCGAGTTCTCGTCGCGCTCTCCGCTCTCGCCGTTGGGGGTACGGTCATTGGCGTCGCCAGTGGCTCCGCCGCGGCCAAACCCAAGACGGTGACTCTGCAGTTTTGGAGCACGTACAACACGGCGGACAAAGAGGCGTCCACGATCGCCAAGGTCATCATTCCAAAGTTCGAGAAAGAGAATCCCGGCATCAAAGTGGATTCGGTGATCTACCCGTACGCGGACCTGCTGAACAAGTTCATAGCGACCTCGGCGGCGGGGAGTCCCCCGGATGTGATGCGTTCAGACATCGGATGGGTGGCGCAACTTGCTCAACAGCATCTGATTGTCAACGTCTCGAAGTTGAAGTCGTTCACGTCGATCAAGAGCAACATCTTGCCCGGTCCGCTGTCAACGACGAAGGTCAACGGCAAGTACTGGGCGTTCCCGGATGACACCAACACGCAGGCCCTGTACTGGAACAAGGCTGACTTCGCTGCCGCAGGAATCTCGGGCCCGCCGACGACAATCACACAAATGATCGCCGACGCCCAACAGTTGACCGTGCCGTCCAAGCAGCAATATGGACTGGGAGTGGACGGTACCGATATCTGGAACATGGCTCCCTACATATGGAGCATGGGTGGCTCGTTCACTAACTCGAGCTACACCACTGCCAGCGGCTACATGGACAGCTCAGCAACCCAGACCGCAGTGACGACTCTGCTCAATCTCCTGAAGGCGGGCGACATCGGCAGCGACTTCAAGGGTGGTGCGAGCGCCGTCTCGGGCGAAGCCGGCTTCCCGAAGGGCGAATACGCGATGTACATTGATGGTCCTTGGGCCGTCCCGACGTATTCAGCACTCAGCCCCGTTCCCAGCTACGGCATCGCGCCGTTCCCGAGCGGTGAGGCAGGGTCGATCTCAACAGTGGGCGGCGAGGACACCGTCGTCGCTTCCCAGGGCCATCACGTCGCCGACGCGGAGAAGTTCGCCGCGTTCTTGGCGTCACCATTTGCCCAGCTGGCCATGGCCAAGCAGGGTGACATGTCGGCCATGAAGTCCGACGCGGCTAGTGAAGTGAAGGCGACGCCGTACTACTCTGTCTTCGCGAAGCAGCTTCTCACGGCAAGGATTCGGGCTAACAGCCCGGGCTACAGCCAGCTCGATTCCGACTGGTCCGCGTCCATTGGCCAGATCCTGGCCGGCGATGTGACCGTCGCGGCGGGCTTGCAGTCAGCCGCACAGCAGGCGGATGCCGCACTCGCTGGAAGTTAATGCAACAACGTGGAGCGTTAGCTCTCGAACGGCGCCCGGCGGAATCTCCGCCGGGCGCCGTTTCGCGGCGTCGACTCCGGTGGTCGCGGCTGATCACGCCTTACGTGCTTCTTCTGCCAGCGGCCTTTCTCTATGCGGTGTTCATCGTCTATCCGATTTTTCGCCAGTTCGACATCAGCTTTTTCCAGTGGCATATCTTTCCCGGAGTGCGCAACCCCTTCGTGGGTTGGTCTAACTACATCAAGATCTTCCACGACCCGGCAATTCGCACAGCCGCGTTCAACACCCTCTTGTTTCTCGTCATCACCGTGCCGATCCAGATGTTTCTTGGTCTCGTTGCCGCCGCGCTCCTGACGGACCGACTTCCGGGACGGGGCCTGTGGAGGGCCCTCGTGTTCATCCCGGTCGTCACTTCATGGGTGGTCGTCAGCTACGTCTTCGCCTACATTTTCGCGCAGCAGGGAGGATTGGCCAACGCGGTCGTCTCGCTCTTCGCTGGTCACACCGTCCACGTCGACTGGCTTGCTCAAACGTGGACCGGCAACGTCGTCATCTGGATCGTGAGCATCTGGAAAGGAGTGGGGTGGTCCTTCATCATGTTCCTCGCCGCACTCGACGGTGTCCCGCGTGACCTGGTGGAGTCCGGTCGCGTCGACGGGGCCAGTGAGGTCAGGGTCTGGCGCCACGTCGTAATCCCAAACATTCGCCCGACGATCGCTTTCGTGACGGTCTTGTTGGTTATTGGCGCCAGTCAAGTGTTCACCCAGGTGTACATCACGACCAATTCGGGTCCCTTTGGCTCTACGGGTGTGCTCATGACCTACGCCTACCAGCAAGCATTTTCGTTCTTCAACTTCAGCTACGCCGCGGCCATCGCATCGCTGATGGCGGTAGTCGTCCTTGGATTCAGCATTCTGCAGATTCGCCTTATGCGGAGATCGAACCCGCGATGAGTGTCCTGGCGATCAAGGACTCGAGCCGTGGTTCTGGGCGGCGTCGGGACCACGTCCCTCGTCGGGGGCCAGCGTCCGCGCAGCCGGGCCTATTCGGGCTCCGGACCTGGAAGAAGTCGCGCCTAGTCATGGCGTGCGTGTTCGGAGCGGTCTCTGTGTTCCCCTTGCTCTACATGATTTCACTGTCATTTCAGCCGACGGGCGACATCCTCACGTCGAGCCCGGTCCTCATTCCGACGCACCCCACGTTGCTCAACTACGAGCAGGCATGGACTGAAGGCAGCTTCAGTCAGTACTTCACCAACAGCATGATCGTCGCGTTGGGAACCGTGCTGATTGTGGTCGCGTTCGCGTCTCTTGCCGCATTCGCCTTCGCGCGCTATCAGTTTCCGATGAAGGAGCTGATCTTCTACATCCTTCTGGCTGCCCTAGCCGTTCCCAGTGTGGAGCTCATCATCCCGCAGTACTTGCTCGTCCTGAAGCTCCACATGACTGACTCGTTGCTCGGGCTCGTGCTCATCTACGCCAGCGAAAACCTTCCCTTCTCCATTTTCTTACTCCGCGGTTTCTTCGAGGCCGTGCCCAAGGACCTTGAGGAGTCCTTCCGGCTTGACGGTGCCGGAACCATCCGCGTCCTGTCACGTTTGATCGCACCGCTTTCAGCGCCGGCGCTGGCCGTCGTGGCGATGTTCACCTTCAACTTCGCGTGGGAGGAATTCGTGATCGCCCTGACTCTGATCAACTCACCCGCGCACCGCACGCTACCGATTGGGTTGAACTTCTTCATCACCGAGCACACGACGCAGTGGGGCCCTCTCTTTGCGGGCTCCGTGATCGCGACCGTTCCCAGCGTGATCGTGTACTTCATCTCGCAGCGCTGGTTCCAGCGTGGCGTGTCCCTGGGCGGCATCCGGTGACTCCGGCGACCTGGTTCTCTGATCTTCGCACGTCCTATGGCGTCAATGACGAGATGGTCCTCAACGACCTCCCACGAGGGACTGAGGGTGTCCTCGTTCGAGCGGCAACAGGCGACGTCGTCTCGTCGGGGGTTGGAGGTGCGCCGTTCCACCTCGTCGTCCCATTAGTGGGGACGCACGCGGTCGAGGCGAGATCTGCCGACGGCGAGCTGCTCGCCGAAGAGTTCGCGAGCATCAGGAGTCTGAGAGGCGAGGATCCGGTCATGGGCTTCGTGACGTCCTTTGACGAGATGTCCCGGCCCTCGGTCTTGACTTGGCTGCGACAACTTCGGTGCACGGTCGTGCAGGTGTATGACTGGATGGAGAGCTACTCATACCCAATGCCCGTTTCCGGCGCATATGAGGACCCGTTGAGGCGCCCGATCAATCTTGAAGCCCTTCGCGGGCTGATTGAGGGCATCAAGGACCTGGGCGCCGTGGCCCAGGCGTACGCACCGGTGTGCGCAGCGGATGCTGAATTTGCCGACGCGCGGCCGCGGTGGCGGCTCTACCGCAACGACGGCACTCCCCAGTCCCTTGGCGACCTACTTCAGATTATGGATCCGGGTAACGCAGGCTGGCGTCGCCATTGGATTGAGCAGTACTCAGCGGCGATGGACTTGCTCGGCTTCACCGGCTTACATCTCGACACGTACGGGCATCCCAGAAGCGCCCTTGACGTCGAAGGAAGAGCCGTGGATATGGGAAGCGGCTACTCCAAGTTCATCAACGACGTCAGGACGGCTCGCGGGGACGACGTCGTCAGTTTCAACCAGGTGAACGGTGTTCCCCGAGATTTTGGAGTGCCGCCACCGCCGAGTTTTCGTTACGTCGAGGTGTGGCCGCCGAACCGGGAGTGGCGCCACTTGGAAGGGCTTCTCGAGAGAAGTTCTGGCACCGACCGTCGTCGTGGGGACACCCTTGCCCTCTACCCTCCGGCGTGGACAGATGGACGGGAACGGGCAGTGCGCACTGCGGTCATCAGCGAGGCAGTCGCTACGGCCCTGGGTGCAAACATCCTGATTTGGGGCGACGCGGACGGTGCGCTACGCCATCCCTATTACGTCGACCACGAGACATTGACTCCAGAAGAGAAGAGCATCGTGCTCGATTGGCATCGTGTCGCCCTGCGTTGTCGCGACCTGTTCAAGGATGGCACGGACACGAGTTGGTACGAGTTGAGCGACGAAAACGCTTCGGTGACCGTGTCATGGTCCGGAGAGTCGAGCCCGGAGCCGTGCGGTGGCGCGCTCTTCGCCAGGGTCAACCGGAACGATGACCTGGTGGCAGTGAGCCTGCTGGATCTTTCCGGGAGTCACGACGGGTCGTGGACGTCCGGAACCGGAGCTGGTGCCTGTGAAGTCGCCGACGTCGCGATCCTTGTCGATGCGCCGGACCAATGGCGCGCGGAAGTGTCACGGATTGGTCGAGGTGGTGGCCGGTTTTGTCCACTACCAACAGCCAGTGTCGCAATGAGAGAGGGCAGGGGAATCTCGTGCCGGGTACCCGTCGAAGGCGGCTGGGCGATTCTGCGACTGACGAGAATCTAAGGCCGCGCATGTTTCGTCAATGGAATGAAGAAGGTCGCACATGACATCAGTGAGTTTGGAGAAGGTGTCCAAGGTCTATCCGAACGGGTTCGAAGCCGTGACCGGACTGGACTTGGACATCTCCGATGGTGAATTCATGGTCGTCGTCGGACCTTCAGGATGTGGCAAGACGACTGTTCTTAGAATGATTGCGGGTCTTGAACAGATTTCCTCGGGCACGATCCGGTTCGGCGACGGCGTAATGAACGACGTGCCCCCCAAGAATCGCGACGTTGCCATGGTCTTCCAGAGCTACGCGCTCTACCCTCAAATGACGGTCGCTCAGAACATCGGATTCGCCCTGAGAATGAAGAAGACGCCCAAGAACGAGATTGACCGGCGTGTCCGCGAAGCCGCTAGCGTGCTCGGACTAACCGAATGGCTGAATCGCAAGCCGACGCAGTTGTCAGGCGGACAGCGCCAGCGAGTTGCCATGGGCCGAGCCATCGTCCGCAATCCCAGCGTGTTCTTGATGGACGAACCTCTGTCAAATCTGGACGCGAAGCTTCGTGTTCAGCTGAGGGCAGAGATTGCGCGGGTTCAGCAGAAGATTGGCGTCGCGACGCTCTACGTCACACACGACCAGACCGAAGCAATGACTCTCGGACACCGCGTTGCTGTCCTGCGCGACGGCGTCCTACAGCAGTGCGATTCACCTCAGGTGCTCTACGACAGGCCGACGAACCTGTTTGTCGCTGGCTTCATTGGATCGCCGGCGATGAACCTCTACGAATGTTCTCTCTCCAGCGATCGGACGGAGATCTCATTGGGAAGTCAGAAGCTGCCTCTGACCGAGGACATCTTCAAGCTGCACCCGGGACTGTCAAGGTACGCCGGACGACCGTTTGTCGTGGGAATACGTCCAGAGGACTTTCACGCCTTGGGGGATGGTCGTCTGGGCTCGGTCATTTTGGGTGACGTCAAGCTCGTCGAAGCCCTCGGGTCGGAGATCCTCGTGCACTTTCGGATTGACGCCCCCGTTGTCCGGATTGATGACTCGTTGGACGACCTCGGTGATGCCGGTCCAGCCAGCGAGGTCACTCGCGATATGGAGAGTGTCGCTCGACTTGAACCTCGCCACTCGGTGCACTCTGGCGATCGATTTAGTTTCACCGTGTCGGAGGATCGTCTCGAGTTCTTTGATTCGGAGACCGGTAGTTCGATTTGGGAGTGAGTCCTTCCCACCATCATTCGAGGCTTCACTTTGGTTCGAACTTGGTGCGGCGCTTCTTTGTGGGTCCAGAGTCAAGACTGGTCAAAGTATCTCGCGCCGGGTAGTCCCAATCGGAGCTCGCAGCAGATGGGCCCGCCGCGGGCCTTGGCAGAATGCCACGCCGGCCTCGCCTATCCGCCATCGAAATTGCACGAAGAGTGACTTGGAGCGGGTGACGGGAATCGAACTCGCATGGCCAGATTGGAAGGCTGAACGCCTCTTGAACTCCATGCAAGGATAACGCGCTGGTCAACACCACGTTTTCCAAGCCTATGGGAATCTGAGTTCTGTTGCCATGGGCATTCCACGGGCATATAGGACGTCGCGTTCTCAAGCCCGGCCGCGTTGTTCGGTTTCTGGAACCATCGCTTCCATCGGTGATCTTGTCGTCGACCCTTGGCGACTACTCGCTAGAGGTTTCTGACTCAATGGTTGCACGCGCGAGAAGCGGCTACCAGGACCCAGCGAGCGACTCGTCAGGCGGAGACCAGCGCCACCGAGCCCGGGGACAGGTCGAGGCGGAGAGTGATATCCAGATCGTTCGCGAGTCGGGCCAATGTAGTGACGGACGGCTCGTGGTCGCCAGCCTCAAGTCGGGCTATGGCGGGCTGGCGCATCCCGAGTTGGCGAGCAAGCGCTGTCTGCGTCAGCCCACGCTCGACCCGATACCGGACAATCAGGATGGCGAGCTGGTTGGCCACGGCGGTCCGTGCCAGTTCGGCCGCGACGTGAGGGTCGCGCATGTCCTCGGACAAGAGCTGCTCGCCGGTCTTTGACCCAGAAGGTTTGCTCATCGATTCTCTTTCTCCATCGCAGAGAGTCGCGCTTCGGCTCGTCGACAGGCGGCGGCGAATCCCCGTTGGTCCACTTGCGCCTCCGGTCCCATGGCCGCGATGACGAACTCGTCGCCGACCTGACGGTACAACGCTCGCCACGGGCTGCGGCCTCCGCGGGGCCGAAGCTCGCGAAGGCGATCAGCCCGCGTACCGCACTGCTGTGGGGGAACGGCAGGTTGGGACCTAGCGCCGCCAACTTCAGCTCTGCATTGATCAGAGCGGCTCTTTCTGTAGACATCAGCGCGTTCCGTTCTGCAACTGCCTCTGCGAGATAGTGGTAGGGCCAACTTGCGATTTCCACTATAACACGCTTGATATAGTTGCGATCCGGCGCCAAATCAGGCAATGGTCTACTGGATCTGGGTCCAGGGAAGGCGGATCGCACGCTCATGACGGCTCAAGTGTGCCAGGCCCCTGTTACTAACAGAACTGGCCTCTCGGAGCTCCCGGGCCTCCTGTGTGACCTCCAAGGCTCGTTCGTCGACGCGGCTGGGTTGATCTACCTCATTAACCGGTACTACGACTCGACGACCGATGAGTTCCCAAGAGTCGACCCGCGGACGCACCTCTTGGAAGTGACCGTGGGCATCGTTTGGGCGTGTTCGCGAAGTCGTGTGCATGGTTCTTGCTGCTTTCAAAGGAGGCGGATGTTCGCTCATGGTGTCCAGCACCCTAGAAAGCGATTCAGTCAAGACGCTTTCGATGACGTGCG
>CAWDUM010000002.1:0-288857 GCA_963805595.1 uncultured Actinomycetota bacterium
GTCGACGACGGCGCCCTCGCGGTCTACGCCGGCGTCCTGAGCGCCGCGGCGATCAACCTGGCTCAGCCGTAGAAGAGTCGCGCGGCGCCGTGCAGCGGCGCGTCGTTGCCGTGCACCTCGACGGGGCACGGGACCTTGGTGAAGCGGCCCGGGGCGACCCGCTTGGCGTTGCCGCCGGCCAGGTGGATCATCGTCGCTCCGAACTCCTCGGCGAATCCGCGCAGCGCCGTCTCGAGGTTCTCGTACCAGCCGTCGGGGTCCTCGGAGCGGGCGCGCTCGCCCAGCGTCTGGTCGTAGGTGTGCGAGTCGAGGAACGCCGCGGCGCCGACGTCGCGGACCTTGACCAGCTGGCCGTCGCGCTCCATCGCGAGACCCACCCCCGTCCCCAGCGTCACGACGACCTCCACGCCGCGGCCCGCACAGCACCCCATCGCCGCGAGCGTCGCGTCGTTGACCACGCGCACGTCACGGCCCGAGACCTGGCGCAACCTGTCCTCGAGGGGGAATCCGATCCACTCCGCGGCGAGCTCGGGGTCCACGTCGGTCGTCACGCCGCCGGGTCGCGACAGGTTGCCCGGGCGCACGACGTGGCCGTCGGTGAACTCGCCGGGGAAACCCACGCCGACCCGGTGCCAGTCGGTCTCTTCGATGCGCGCCTCGATCGCCTCGACCAGGCGACCGGGGGTGCACGGGTAGGGCGTGGGTCGGCGCTTGGGTGATTCGAGCAGGTGTCCGGCCTGGTCAACGGGGCAGTACTTGATCGTCGTCGCCCCGACGTCAACCGCCAGGACGGTCAGCGCGCCCTGGTCGTGCTGCTCGGCCATTGGGAAATCGTACTGAGTGGGGACGCTCGCCACGCACCCGCAGGCGCCGGCTCGACCACCACGGACGCAGTCGCACGGTCGTCACGGGGCGAGGTCCGGCGACCACCTGGGCGGTCCCCGGGGTTCGGCGGCGCAGCGGGATCGAGCGCTCGCCGGGCTCGACCAGCTCGGGCAGGTACGAGCGCACGGACGGGTCGCTGAGCCCCGCCAGGACCACGCGCGACGTGTGGTTGTTGACGATCGTCGCGGCTCGGGGCGCCCCAGCGCGCGGCGAGTTGGGCGAAGTCCTGGGCCACGGTCACGAGGGTGACGTCGAGCCCGCTCAGGGTCGCGGCGAGCTGGTCGAGGTCGTCCAGGGGCGCGACGGTCGCGGCCTCGTCGAGCAGCAGCAGGAGCCGCGACTGGCGCCCCTCGTCGAAGAGGCCCTGTTGCTCTTCGAGCACGGTGCGCAGCGCTCCGCGAAAGAGCGACTCGTAGTGGCGAAGCTCGCCGCGCGGCGCGCACAGGTAGAGGGTGTTGGCCCCGTGCACGACCGAGCGCACGCCGGCCAGCGGCTGGACGAATCGCCACGGCAGGAGCATCGTCTCGGCGGTCGTCAGGACGCCGTCGAGGGTCTTGGGCTCGTGGGTCAGGAACGTCTCGATGACCTCGGCGCCCTCGACGCGCGGCGCCGTCCAGGATTCGAACTCGCGGTCCTCGACCACCCTCGCCACGTCGAAGATCGTCCGGTGGGTGCCGACCGCGACCATGAGAAGCGCGGCGACCAGCTTGGCGGCGAGCGAGTTCCAGAACTCGGTGTCACCGCGGCCCGACGAGGGCGACGTCAGGTCGCGCGCCACGCGCAGGGCGTGGCGCATCGTCGCGACGCCCTCGAGCGGGTCCCACGTCAGCCCGCCGTCGCGCCCGGGCTCGAGCACCTGCACGGCGCCCAGGCCCTCGCGCCACCGCGACGTGGCGGCCACGACGTCGCGCTTCACGCTGGTGACGACGGCCGGCCCGGTCCAGCGCAGAAGCGACGGCACGACGAGCGAGGACGTCTTGCCCGACTGCGTCGGCCCGACGACGAGCAGCGAGCTGTTCGGGGCGAGCACGAGGTCCACGCCGCAGGAGAACCCCTGCCAGGTGCGACGCCCGAGCACCGGCCGCTCGGACCTCGTCACGAGGCCGCCTCGCGCATCGCGGCGTCGGTGTCGATGAACGTCGCGTCGCGCGCGTCGGGGCGCACGCGTACGATCGAGCGCGCGGCCCCGTAGCGCACGAGCGCGCTGCCCTTGGGCAGCGAGCACAGGTAGCGCTCCTCCAGCGCCGACAGCCCGAGCGCGACCGCCATCTCGCGGGCCTCGTCGGGGGGCTGTCGGAAGAGCCACGAGGTCTCGCACTCGCGCAGCAGGCCGCGCGCCCTCTCGCGCTGCGCCGTCCCCTCGTCGCCCGCGGCGGCCACGTCAGAGAAGCGGTGCAGCACGACGCAGTGGCACATGCCGCGGGCCCGGGCGAGCTTCCACGAACCCTGGAGCCACCGCGTCGCGTGCGGCTCGGCGAGCAGCGCCCACGCCTCGTCCAGGATGAGGTAGCCGAGCCCTCCCCCGTCGGCGACGACCCGCTGGGCCGCCGCGACCGCGGCCAGCGCCGCCACGGGCAGCGAGGTGGCCGACCACTGCAGCGACAGGTCCAGCACGACCAGCGGCGACGACAGGGCGATGGCGTCGCCGTCGCCGTCGAACAGCCCGGCGAGGTCGCCCTCGACGAAACGGTGCAGGGTCAGGGCCAGGTCGCGCGTCGCCGACGGCGTCGGGTCGAGCAGCGTCGGCTCCACCGCGTGAAAGAGGGCGCGCAGGACCCGGCGCGGACGCGGCGCGCGCAGCGTGCGCCAGAGCGAGTCGACGAGGTAGAGGCCCTCGGCGCCGAGCGCGCCGCCGTGGGCGCTGGCCAGGACGGCGCGCACCAGCGAGCGCCCCGAGTCCAGGTCGTCGGGGAACGGGTCGCACCAGCCGTCGCGCCCGAGCGCCATCGACGCGACCCCGTAGCCGCGCGCCAGGTCGGCGTACTCACCCTTGGGGTCGACCACGACGACGCGCCGGCCCCGCTCCAGCGCCCGGTCGACCATCATCTTGACGACGGTGCTCTTGCCCGCCCCGATCGCGCCGGCGACCACGACGTTGGGGTTCGACACGAGCCCCGCGCCGTAGGCGTCGAAGGGGTCGAGCACGAAGGGCCCGCCGTACTGGGCGTCGCCGAGGGCCCGACCCGCCAGGCCGGTCCCCGCGTCGTGCGACGGCAGGCGCAGCACGTCGAGGTCCCTCGAGGTCGCCCAGTGGGTCCACGGCCGCGTCACCACCCCGGTCCCCCGGGCAGCGCGCGGCAGAACCACAGCGCCTGGCGCCCGCGGCCGCGCTCGGTGTCCACACCCGCGTCGTGCAACGCGCGGCGCACCCGTCGCGCCTCGGCCGTGAGCTCCACCAGTGACTCGGCGCGCACCGTCACGTAGACCCCCAGGCGCAGCAGCGCGCGTCCGGCGGCGACGTGGGCCTCGCGGCTCTGGAGGCGGGCGAAGGACCGGTCGACGCGCGCCGTGCGGCGAAAGCCCGCCGCCGCGCTCGTGGCCCCGTCGCTGCGCACGCGGTGCACGGCCCGCTCGGCGAGCCGACGGCCCCGGGCGGCCGAGACCACGCCCCAGTGCACCGACACGGTCACCTGGTCGCTGGCCAGCTGGGCCGCGGCGAGCACGGGGCGCCCCGACGCGGCCGCCGTGAAGTCGCGCACGCGCAACAGGGTTCGCGGGCCCTGGCGGGTGCGCACGTACCCCCACCGCTCGTAGAGCCGGCCCGACCCCGTCGCGACGTCGACGACCCCCGCGACGAGGTCGGCGTCAGCGGTCCACTCCGGGGGCGGTGTCGACTCGCCGTCGAGCGCCAGGAGCGATCGCGCGCCGTCGCGCTGCGTTCGCACGTGCAGCGACACGTGCCGGTCCTCGCCCGCCGCGGCGAGCGAGTCGAGAAAGCGCCCCAGGGACTCGGCCACGTCGAGGTCGCGCCCGGACAGGTCGAGGCGGCCCACGTGGGCGAGCGCGTATCCCCGGACGGACGCGACGCCCCGCGCGGACACCCGCACGTCCGCCCCGCGACGCGCGACCTCGACCACGCTCCAGCGCGCGCGCAGCGCGAATCGCGCGGCGACCACGGCGAACTCGGCGACGGTCTCGCCGGCGAACACCGGTGCGCACGACGCGACCAACGCCGCGCCGATGACGACCTCGACGAGGGGGGCGCGCGAGCGGATGACCCCGTCGCCGATCAACCCCAGCCCGACCAGGACCAGGACCGCCTGGTGACGCCGGACGCCGATCCACCGCGGGTCCGCGTCCGCGTTTGCCAGGCCGACGTCGTCACTCGTCAAAGTGCCACCCGACGACCGGACCATGCTCGTCGAGTCGATAGGCGACGTGCCCGCCCCGGACCTGGGGCTGACCCACCGGGGCGGGCGGCGCCTCGCCGTCGCGCGGGGGCAGCTCCAGGTCGCCCTCGCCGTCCCAGTTCTCCAGGCCGAGGTCGGCCGGCCGCTCCGGGGGCCCGGGCACCTCGGGCTCGGGCAGCAGCGCGCGCGCCGCGGCGACCGCCGGCGAGGACGGGAGCGCGGCCGCCGCGTGGCTCGCGCGCTGGCGCAGCCCGTCCATCTGGTGCAGCGCCGACTGCTCGATCACGGGAATGATCCTCAGGACCACGTAGGGGGTCGTGGTGGCGAGCAGCAGCGTGACCGCCCCCGTCACCACCGAGATCGCCGAGCCGCCGGTCAGCTCGTCGAGGCCCAGGGCCAGCACGATGACGATGAAGAACTTGCTCGACGCCACGGCCACGAAGGTCTCGGCCAGCCGCCAGCCGATCCGGCGCAGCGACGGGAAGGTCGAGAGCGGCGCGATCACCGGGACCATGACCAGCAGCACGGCCAGCACCACGGTGCGCAACACCAGCTCGCACCACAGCAACGCGCACCCGACGACCACGACGACCGCGAGCAGGAAGAGCCCGAAGCCCGGCGTCGACGAGGGCAGCGCCAGGAGGTCCTGGGCCAGCGTGGACTCGTGGGCGGCCACACCCGCGGCGGCCGACGACGAGAGCTGGTCGACGGCGCTCAGCACCAGTGCCGCCACCGGGCGCGCGAGCGCGATCGCCGCGACGCACGCCGGCGCGACACCCAGGTACACGCGCCACAGGGACGGCGCGTCCCCGTGGCGCAGCGCCGTGATCGTCGTGACCAGGAGTCCCAACAGCATCAGCGGGGCCGCGACGACGAGCAAGGTCGTGAACTCGGAGTCCGCCGCGTGGACCACGGTCGTCGGGTCCCCCGCGGTCGTCAGCACCTGGCCCGCGGAGTCGAGGAACCACTGGACGCTCCCGAGGATCCACCCGGTCAGGGAGGTGAAGAGGTCGCCGAGCGTGGCCTTGGCCACCGTGGTCGCGGCGCACGACACCGGTGTGAGCACGCACAAGAGCTTGCTCATCAGTGGATCGACAGTCCCGCGTTGAAGAAGAAGTTGATCAGGCTGGGGGCGCCGCCGATCAGCACCGCGGCCACCAGCGAGGTGAGCACGGCCCGGCGTCCCGCCATCGAGTGATGCAGGTTCTGGGTGTGGCTCCCCACCGCCCACAGGGCCGCCCCGATGAGCAGGGCGACCAGCGCCCCGATCAGGGCCCACGAGGCGATGCCGTCGGCCAGCTGCTGGAGGGCGGCGCTGCCGGGCAGGGCGCTGGTCGAAGGGGTGAGGGTGACGCCGGCGATCAGCATGATCCTGCTTTCGTTGAAGGGCCTCGCAACGGTCGGCGTCGGGCACGGCTGCGCGTCTGCGAGAATGAACCCGTGCCCGCCACCGTGAACCCGCTCGTCCACTGGCCGGCCGTGTCGGTGTACCTGGCCGGCGCGGGCGTCCTCGTCGTCGGGCTCGTCATCGGCATCCTGCTCAACCGGTGGCGCGGTCACCGGGCGATCGCCCAGCGCCTCGGCGCCCTGGGGTCGCGCCTGGGCGTCGACAGCAGCTCGCAGGGTCACCGCGTCGAGAGCGCCCTCGCCTACCTCGAGGAGGTGACCGGCGTCGCCGCGGCCACGGTCGGCGAGTCGAGCGCCGAGGCCGTGCGCCTGCGGCGCTCGATGGACGCCCTGCCGCTGGGCCTGGTGCTCTGCGACGAGGCGGGCGGCGTCCTGTTCCGCAACGCGCAAGCCGAGACGCTGATGGCGTCGCGCTACGGCGACGCCATCGCGGCCCAGGCCGTGACCGACATCCTCTCGGAGGGCTGGACCAACGGGGCCGCCGAGAAGACGATCGACATCTACGGGCCGCCGCGGCGCACGCTCACCATCCGCGCCAGCGTCATCGACGACGGGCGTCGCCCCTTGGGCGTTCTCGCGGTGATCGAGGACGTCTCGGAGAAGCGCCGCCTCGAGGACGTGCGGCGCGACTTCATCGCCAACGTCAGCCACGAACTCAAGACGCCGATGGGCGCGCTGGGCCTGCTCGCCGAGACGCTCCAGTTCGAGAAGGACCCCGCGGTGGCCCAGCGCCTGGCCGGGCGCATCAACTCCGAGGCGTTCCGGGTCAACCGGATCATCGAGGACCTGCTCGACCTGTCGCGCATCGAGGGCGAGGGCTCGCCCCTGCGCGAGCCGGTCCCCGTCACCCTGTTCGTCGCCGACGCCCTCGAGCGCATCCGCACGGCGGCCGAGCAGCGCCGCGTGACCCTCGACTTCATCGAGCCCGAGTCGAGCGTCGTGGTCGTGGGCGACCGCCGCCAGCTCATCTCGGCGGTCCACGCGCTCTTGGAGAACGCGGTCGTCTACTCCGCCGAGGGCGGCAAGGTCACCGTCAGCGTCCACCGCGTCGACGAGCGCACGACCGAGGACGGCGAGACCGTCGGTCCGTTCGTCGAGATCGCGATCGCCGACGGGGGCGTCGGCATCCCGGCCAAGGACCTCGAGCGCATCTTCGAGCGCTTCTACCGCGTCGACCCGGGCCGGGCCCGCGAGACCGGCGGCACCGGCCTGGGCCTGTCGATCGTGCGCCACGTCGCCCATAACCACGGCGGCACGGTGCTGGTCGACTCGCGCGAGGGCGAAGGCTCGACCTTCACCCTCCAGTTGCCCTTGACCCTGACGTGAAGAGCACCGACGTCCACCGCGTGAGCGTCCTGGTCGTCGAGGACGAGGAGTCCTTCGTCGACGCGTTGAGCGTGGGGCTCGACCGCGAGGGTTTCGACGCGACCGTGGCGCGCGACGGCGCGGAGGCGGTGACCCTCTTCTCGCAGGGGCGCTTCGACGTCGTCCTGCTCGACCTCATGCTGCCCAAGGTCTCGGGGCTGGACGTGTGCCGGGCGATCCGCGCCCAGAGCGACGTGCCGATCATCGTCGTGAGCGCCAAGGGCGAGGAGGTCGACATGGTCCTGATGCTCGAGATCGGCGCGGACGACTACGTGACCAAGCCGTACCGGCTGCGCGAGCTCGTCGCGCGCATCCGCGCCGTGGTGCGGCGCCGCGAGACCCACGACCACCCGATGGAGGACGAGCACCTCGTCCAGGGCCACATCCGCCTCGACGTCGAGTCGCGGCGCTGTTACGCCGGCGCCCGCGAGGTGAAGCTACGCAAGAAGGAGTTCGCGCTCCTGCGCCTGCTGATGGAGAACCCCGGCCGGGTCCTCACCCGCGAAGTCCTCATCGACCGCGTCTGGGGCAACGACTACGTCGGCGACACGAAGACCCTCGACGTGCACGTCAAGCGCCTCCGCGCGCTGATCGAGGACGACCCCAAGAACCCCGTCGTGATCACCACCGTGCGCGGCGTCGGGTACCGCTTCGAGCTCAGCCCGAGCGCCGCCTGAGCGTCGCGCGGCCCCCGAGGTAGGGCGCGAGCACGTCGGGCAGCTCGACCGTTCCCTGCTCGGTGCGGTAGGTCTCGACCAGCGCGGCCCAGATCCGCGGCCACCCCAGCGCCGACCCGTTGACGGTGTGCACCAGCGCGACGGAACCGTCGGCGCCGCGGTAGCGCACGTTGGCGCGCCGCGCCTGGTAGTCGCGGAACCAGCTCACCGAGGAGACCTCGAGCCACTTGTCGACCCCGGGGCTGTAGACCTCGAGGTCGATCGTTCGCGCCGAGGACGTGCCCAGGTCGCCGCAGCACAGGTCGAGCAGGCGATAGGTGAGCCCCAACTCGCGCAGCAATCCCTCGGCGCGCGCCAGGATGTCGGCGAAGGCCTCCTCGTGCTGGTCGGGCGTGCAGTAGGCGAAGAGCTCGACCTTGTCGAACTCGTGCACGCGCAGCACCCCGCGCGTGTCGCGGCCCGCCGACCCGGCCTCGCGGCGGAAGCACGGGGTCATCGCGGTGAGGCGGATGGGGAGGCGCGACTCGTCAAGGATCTCGCCGCGGTGCATCGAGGTCAGCGGCACCTCCGCGGTGGGGATCGCCCACAGGTCGTCGCGGGGCAGCTCGTACATGTCGTCGGCCGACTTGGGCAGGTGGCCGGTGGACATCATGGTCTCGGTCAGCGCGAAGCTCGGCGGACGGACCTCCTCGTACGCGTCGGCGTGCCGGTCCAGCGCGAACGACGCCAGCGCGCGGATCAGTCGTGACCCGTCGCCGCGGTAGAGGGGGAACATCGACCCGGCGATGCGCGCGCCCGCCTCGAGGTCCAAGATCCCCAGCTCGGCGCCGGTCTCCCAGTGCGGCACGCGCTGGTGCTCCTCGTAGCCCGGCTGCGGCCGGCCCTCGTCGACCCCCACCCACCAACGGCGCAGCTCGACGTTGTCGCTCTCGTCGAGCCCGTCGGGCGTCTCGGAGGAGGGGACGTTGGGAATCATCAGCAGCCGCTCGCGCAACCGCGCCGCGACGAGTTCGGTGGCCTCGCGGGCGGCGCGCTCCTCGTCGCCGAGCACGCGGCTGCGTTCGGTGAGCTGCGCGGCCGACTCGTCGTCGCCGGCGCGCCGCGCCGCGGCCACGCCGCGCGAGAGCTCCTTGACCTCGGCGCGCAGCGACTCGGACTGCTGGAGCAGGTGGCGGTGCTCGACGTCGAGGCCCACGACCTCGTCGACGTCACCGGCCGCGACGCCCCGGCGCATCAGGGCGACCTTGACCTCCTCGGTCTCGCGGCGCAGCTGGACGAGGTCGATCACGCGACCCAGCCTACCGAGGGGCCTTCGAGGCTCCGGGTGAGCCGATAGGTTCGAGGGTCGTGAGTCACGCCGTCGAAGTCAACCGCCTGCGTGTCGAGTTCGGTCCCGTCGTGGCGGTCGAGGACGTGACGCTGTGCGTCGACTACGGCGAGGTCGTCACCCTGCTCGGACCCAACGGCGCGGGCAAGACGACCCTCGTCGAGACCCTCGTGGGCTTCCGGGCGCCGACACGAGGGACCGTGCGCCTGCACGGGCTCGACCCGCGGCGCGACCACGCCGAGGTCACGGCGCGCACCGGCGCGCTGCTCCAGCGCGGCGGGGTGTGGGCGCCGATGACGCCGCGCCAGGTGCTGCGCCTCACCGCCAGCTACTACGACGCGCCGCGCGACCCCGCCGAGCTCATCGAGGCGCTCGACCTCGGCCGGTGCGCGTCGACGCCGTGGCGCCGCCTCAGCGGCGGCGAGCAGCAGCGCACGCTGCTCGCGCTGGCCCTGGTGGGACGGCCCCGCGTGCTCGTGCTCGACGAGCCCACGACCGGCGTGGACGCCGAGGGGCGCCAGGTCGTGCGCCGGCTGCTGGCCGAGGAGCGCGACCGCGGGTGCGCGCTGCTGATCACGACGCACGAGCTCGTCGAGGCCGAGCGCACCGCCGACCGCCTCGTGCTGGTGCACCGCGGTCGCGCCGTCGCCGAGGGCACGCTCGAGGAGCTGGCCGGCGAGCCCGAGATGATCGTCGAGGTCGCCGCGCCGGTCGACACCGTCGCCCTCGGGGGCCTCCTGGGGGCGCCGGTCACCCTGGACGGGCCGCGGCGCCTGCGCTGCGCGGTGGCGCCGACGCCCGAGCGCGTCGCTGCCCTGACGTCGTTCCTCGCGACGGCCGGCGTCGGCCTCGTCGCCCTGCGCACCCGGGCCACGCTCGAGGACCGCTACCTGGAGCTCGTCGCCGAGGCGGAGGCCGCGCGGTGAGGCCGTGGTGGGCCCAGACCCGCGCCGAGGTCGCGATGACGATCCGCCGCGGCGAGACGCTGCTGCTCACGATCGGCATCCCCGTCGTGCTGCTCGTCTTCTTCAGCGCGGTCCACGTGACCTCGACCCCGACGACGCACCGGGTGGACTTCGTGGCCCCGGGGATCCTGGCGTTGTGCGTCCTTTCGACCTCGCTGGTGGCCCTCTCCATCGCAACGGGCTTCGAGCGCTCCTACGGCGTCCTGCGCCGCCTGCACGTGACGCCGCTGGGCCGGCGCCGGCTCATCGGGGCCAAGATGGCCGGCGTCGGGGTGACCGAGGTGCTCCAGGTGGCCGTGCTCGCGGGCGTCGCCGCCGCCCTGGGCTGGCACCCCCACGGCGGAGCCCGCGCGGTGCTCGAGGCGCTCGGCGTGCTCGCCCTCGGCTCGGCGGGGTGCGCCGGGATCGGCCTGGCCCTCGCCGGGCGCCTGCGCGCCGAGGTCAACCTCGCGGCGGCCAACGGCCTCTACCTCGTCCTGCTGCTCTTCTCGGGGATCGTGGTGCCCGCGACGTCGTTCCCCGCGGCGATCCAGCGCGTGGCCACGGCGCTGCCCTCGGGGGCGTTGGCCGAGGGCCTGCACCGCGTCCTGGGAACCGGCGTGGCGCCCACCGGCGGGGACTGGCTGTGCCTGGCGCTGTGGGCCGTCGCCGCGCCGCTGGCCGCGGCGCGGACCTTCTCCTTCGACTAGGTGCCGGTGAGGGCCCGGGCGTCGGCCGCCAGGCACGACGTGGGGATCGCGCCGTAGTAGACGGCGACGACGCGACCCGTCGAGTTCACGAAGACGGTCTCGGGCAGGGTCTTGAAGTTGAAGATCCCCGTCGTCACGCCGCCGTTAGGGTCGAAGGCGACCGGGAAGGCCACCGCGTCCTTGGCGACGAAGCGCTGGGCCGAGCCCTTCTCGTCCAGCGCGTCGACGCCGACGACCTGGGCGGACCCGAGGGAGTGCGCGCGCAGGTACGCCACGACCTCGGGCATCTCACGCTGGCACGGCCCGCACCAGCTCGCGAAGAAGATGACGACGCCGTCGTGACGCCGGGCCCACGGGGCGCGCACCGTCCCGCCGGAAAGGCCGGCTTCGTGGAACGCGGCGACCCGCGTGCCCACCAGCGTGCTCGACGCCGCGCACGCGTTCGTCGTTACGTTCCCGCCGGTGAGGACCGAGACGATCACGACGGCCGCCACGGCGGCGGCCGCGACGAGTCCCAGCGCGGTCTTCGAGCGCCGCGACATGCGGTGCCGCGGCGGCTCAGTGGTATCGGACAAGGACGTCGACGGCCATCAGCACGAAGAGCGCGGTGAGGTAGGTGATGGAGAAGTGGAAGAGCCGCATGGCCTCGGCCACGTCGGCGCGGTCGGTCACCGCGTGACGGTAGAGTCGCCACGCGTAGAAGACGAACATCGCCCCGAGTACCGTCGCCGACACCGCGTAGACCCACCCGAGGTGGGCGGTCGGGCCGATGAATATGGTCAGGGCCCACAGGACCACCGAGTAGA
Organism: uncultured Actinomycetota bacterium; assembly: GCA_963805595.1. GTDB lineage: Bacteria > Actinomycetota > Acidimicrobiia > Acidimicrobiales > RAAP-2 > RAAP-2. Next base: position 11,472 of record CAWDUM010000002.1, read on the forward strand.
CGAGGATCTCGAGGGTCGTGCGCCGCAGCGAGGCCACGACCGGCATCATCGGCACGTTGACCGACGCGTAGTCGTCCCGGTAGCGCACGGCCAGGGCCCAGAAGTGCGGCGGGGTCCACAGGAAGATCACCAGGAACAGCAGCACCGGGGTCCAGGTCAGCGAGTTGGTGACCGCGGCCCAGCCGACCAGCACCGGCACCGCGCCGGCCGCGCCGCCGATGACGATGTTCTGCTTGGAGCGGCGCTTGAGCCACAGCGTGTAGACGAAGACGTAGAAGAGCGTCGCCGACAGCGCCAGCCACGCCGCCAGGACGTTGACGAACAGGCCCAGGACCGCGAAGGCGACCGCTTCGAGAAGAAGCGCGAAGAACGTCGCGGCGCGAGGGGTCATCACGCCGGTGACCAGCGGGCGGCGCTGCGTGCGGCGCATCACCGCGTCGATGTCGCGGTCGATCACCATGTTGAACGCGTTGGCCCCACCGGCGGCCAGAGTTCCGCCGATGAGCGTGGCCACGACGAGCCACAGTCCCGGGATCCCCTTGGCCGCGACGACCATCGTGGGCACCGTCGTGACCAGCAGCAGCTCGATGATCCGCGGCTTGGTGAGCGCGACGTACCCGCGCAGCACCTCGACGGGCGTGTGGCGCCGGGTGGCCGCGATTGTCATAGGGCGAATTCTAGGAGTTGGGCGATTCCGTAGGCTACGGGGGTGCCCGCCGCCCGCCGAAGAGTCACGGCCCCGGTGTTTCGCTGGTTTGCGCTCGCCTCGTTCGTCTCGATGATCGTCATCGTCCTGACCGGGGCCGCGGTGCGCCTGACCGGGTCGGGCCTGGGGTGCCCGGACTGGCCGACGTGCTTCCAGCACCGGATCACCGGCTCGTGGTCCATCCACCCCCTGATCGAGTACACCAACCGCATGGTCACGATCGCCCTGGTCGGGGTGACCGCGGCCACCCTGATCGCGGCGTGGCTGCGCGAGCCGCGCCGCCGGGACCTCGTGGTCTGCTCGGGGCTGCTCGTCGTCGGCGTCATCGCCGACGCCGTCCTGGGCGGCTTCGTCGTCTACTCCAAGCTCAACCCGTGGCTCGTGTCGCTGCACCTGCTTGTGTCGCTCGCGATGGTCGTGGTGGGCGCGGTGCTCTACCACCGCTCCAAGTACGTCTACGGACCCGGCGCGCGCGCCGACGTGCGCGACGTGCACTTCCGCCTGATCGCGCGACTGCTGTGGATCCCCTTCACCGCGGTGCTCGTCGCCGGGACCATCACGACCGGCTCAGGCCCCCACGCCGGCGCGAGCCAGGGACAGCTCGTCGCGCGGCGCCTGCCCATCGCGCTGATCGACGCGACGTGGATCCACTCGGCGGCCGCGGTGCTCTTCATCGGGCTGGTCACCGGACTGCTCTTCGCGATCTGGCGCGCGAACGTGCCCGACGCGCTGCGCCTCGGCGTGCGCCGCCTCGTCCTCATCTCACTGGTCCAGGCGGCGATCGGCCTGAGCCAGTACCTGACGCACCTTCCCGCGGCCCTCGTCGAGCTGCACGTCGCCGGGGCGGTCTCGCTCACGATCGGCGTCACGCAGTTCCACCTGCGCCAGAGCGCCCACGACCGCGAGCCCGGGACCCGGCGCGCCGTCACCTAGCTCCTGGTGACGGGCCTTTCGGCCCTACTGAGGGTCCCACGGGCCGTGTCAGAGTACGGTCAGGTCAACGACGAGAGGGGACATGGTGGGGATATTCGTTCACCTCGCGGCCTTCGTTCCGCTGGACAACCTGGGCCATTACATCCACTGGGGCTGGTTCTACCTGAGCGTGGCCAACTTCACGGTCATCTGCCTCATGGTCGCGACGTTCCTCGTCGCGCTCTTCGCCCCGTTCCCGGGTCGTAGGTCGCGCAAGGACAACCGATGAGCACCGGCCAGATCGACAAGCAGTGGACGACGCGGCTGCGCAAGCGCGTCGCGGGCAAGCTGCCGCCCGAGAAGATGCTCCCCGACACCCAGCCGACCTACGTCGCCTCGTGGATCTACGTGTTCGGCGTGACGACGATCGCCGCGCTGTCGGTCGTCATCGCCACCGGGTGCATCCTGGCGCTGCGCGGCCCCCAGTGGTGGCACCAGTCCTACATCGGCCACTTCATCAACTCCCTGCACCTGTGGAGCGTGGAGATCTTCTTCTTCGCCATGGTCATCCACCTGTGGGGCAAGTACTTCATGGCCGCGTGGCGCGGCGGGCGCGCGATGACCTGGATGACCGGGGTCGTGCTCTTCCTGACCTCGATCGCCACGGCCTTCACCGGCTACGCGTCCCAGACGAACTTCGACTCGCAGTGGATCACGACCCAGGCCAAGGACGGCATCAACGCGACCGGCGCCGGGGCGTACTTCAACGTGCTCAACCTCGGCCAGATGCTCATGTGGCACATCGTCCTGCTGCCCCTCGTCCTGGTCGCCTTCACCGGCGTCCACGTCGTGCTCGTGCGCATCAAGGGCGTCGTGCCGCCGTTCGACGAGGCCGCGGGTAAGGAGGTGGCGTCGTGAAGAGGTTCCGTCCCGACGTCGACGCCCCCGAGTACAAGGGCGGCTACTCGCCCTACGACATCATCAAGGAGGGCACCATCGCCCTCGTCGTCGTCGCGCTGCTGACCATCGTGCTGGCCTCGGTGTTCGGCTCGCCCGACGAGAAGCAGGTCACCATCAAGACCTGGTCCACGGCGATGCCGGTGGACTTCGCCACGACCGCCCTGAGCGAGCTCAACGGCACCAGCGGCACGGCCGGCTACGGCCCGCCGTACAACCACGCCGCGACCGGCCAGCAGATCGGCCCGCTCACCCTGGCCAAGTGGATCGGCGTGCGCATCCCGCTCAACACGACCCAGGACTTCGTGATCAAGCCCCTCGAGTCGCTGCCCCCCAGCCAGCCGCTGACCTCGAGCCTCGCGACCTGGAACGCGGCGTCGCGCTCGGCGCGCTCGGCGTGGGTGGCGGCGTACACGAAGGCCAGCGCCAAGATGGGCTTTGCCAACGGCCACGTCGTGGTGCCCAGCGCCGCGGACGGACCGGTGCCGGTCCTGATCGATTCGCTGACGTCGATGGCGCGCTCGGGCGCGCTGGACCAGGCGCTGGTCACCGGCCAGGGCTTCTACACGACCGACTACACCAAGGTGCTGCTCTTCCTCTCCGACGGCAGCTACCTGGCCAACCTCGCCGATCACCAGCACCTCTCCGGTGAGCAGTGGGGCATGATGAACGAGACGGGCAGCTACCCGGGCCAGGCCTGGCTGTGGCTGTACACGTTCTGGTACCAGGTCCCGCCGTACTCGACCAGCTGGGGCGCCAACGCCGACGCGATGGTCTGGGCCACGATGATGGTCCTGTCGGTCGGGCTCCTGCTCGTGCCGTTCATCCCGGGGCTGCGCACGATCCCGCGCAAGTCCAAGGTGTACCGGCTCATCTGGCGAGAGCACTACCGCAACCAGGCCTAGGCGCGCGTGGCCGCCGCTACGGTGGCGAGGTACCAGCGAGGACGACCATGACGACGATGCCCGCCGCCTTCTTCGGACACGGCAGCCCGATGAACGCGATCGAGACGAACCGCTACACCGAGGGCTGGGCCGCCTTCGGCCGGTCGATCCCGCGGCCCACGGCGATCCTGGCCATCTCGGCGCACTGGTTCATCAACGCGTCAGCGGTGACCTCGGCGGACAACCCGCGGGTGATCCACGACTTCTACGGCTTCCCGCGGCCGCTCTTCGACTTCAGCTACCCGGCGCCCGGGTCGCCCGAGCTGGCCAAGCGCGTCGCCGACGTCGTCGCGCCCACCTGGGTCGGACTCGACGAGGACTCCTGGGGGCTCGACCACGGGACCTGGTCGGTGCTCGCGCACATGTTCCCCGACGCCGACGTGCCCGTCGTGCAGCTGTCGATCGACGCGGCCAAGCCGCTCGAGTACCACGTGGGCCTCGGCGCGAGCCTCGCGCCGCTGCGCGACGAGGGCGTGCTCATCCTGGGCAGCGGCAACGTCGTGCACAACCTGCGCGCGATGTCCTGGGAGCACCCCGACCTCGCCTTTGACTGGGCCCAGCGATTCGACGACGACGTGCGCGAGCTCATGACGGGCGGCCCCGAGCGATTCAGGGAGCTGCCCGAGCACCACGACTTCGCCCGCGCCGCGCCCACGCCCGACCACTTCCTGCCGCTCGCCTACGTCGCGGGCCTCGCCGAGGCCCAGGGCGGCCGGGCCGACGTCGTCCTCGAGGGATGCACGATGGGCTCGATCTCGATGACGTCCTACGCGCTCGCGGGGTCCTAGCCCTCGCCCTTGGCCTGCCAGCGGAACGTGTAGCGACACAGCAGCGCCGCGGCCAGTGTCCACAGCCCGAGCACGATCGCGGCGCGGGTGAACTCGAAGCTGTGGGCCACCTCGGCGTCGGCGTAGGCCTTGGGCAGGAAGACCCCGCGCATCGCCTGGGCCATCCACTTGAGCGGGAAGAGCGCCGACACGTGCTGCATCCACGCGGGCAGCTTGGCGTAGACGAAGTAGACGCCCGAGGTGAACTGGAAGAACAGCACGAGCGGCGCGGCCATCGCCGACGCCGACTTGCCGTCCTTGGCCAGGGTGGAGAACGCGATGCCCAGCAGGGCGCTCGCGACGAGCCCCAGCGCGCTGATCCACGCGAACTCCACCCAGCGGCCGACCTGCGTGGGCAGATGCACGTGGTAGGCGAAGTGGCCCATGGCGAGCAGCACGATCACCTGGGTCGTGTAGATGAAGACCGAGGCGCCGAACTTGCCCACGAAGTACACGCTGCGCGGCATCGGCGAGCCGACCAGGCGCTTGAGGGTGCCGTTGGTGCGCTCGGCGGGGATCGCGATGGCCAGCAACTGGAAGGAGCTGTAGAGCAGGCCCGAGGCCAGCATGCCCGCGACGAAGTACTGGGCGAAGCTGACCCCGTCGGCGAGCTGCTGGTTGTTGAAGACCGATCCGAAGATGGCCAGCAGGAACACCGGTAGCAGCATCGAGAACATGATCGTCTGGCGGTCGCGCAGCAGGGTGCGGATCTCGAAGCGGATGCGGTCGGCGTAGAGCCCGAGCAGGCTCACGGCGCGGCGTCCACGAGCTCGAGGTAGGCCTCCTCGAGCGTCGGGTGCAGAACCGCCAGGCCGGGCACCTCGCCGCCGAAGCGCGCGCTGAGCGACGCCACGAGCGCGGTCGGCGTCGCGGTGACCTCCTCCTTGACGTCCTCGCCCTCGCGCCAGCGCACCACGATGCGCCCGGCGTTGCGGCTCCCCAGGTCGGCCGGCGTCGTGTCGGCGACCTTCCTGCCCTTGGCGATCACGACCACGCGGTCGGCCAGCGCGTCGGCCTCCTCGAGGTAGTGGGTGGTGAGCAGGATCGTGACACCGTCGGCCTGGAGGCGCTCGATGAGCTGCCAGAAGACGCGGCGCGCCTCGGGGTCGAACCCGGTCGTGGGCTCGTCGAGGAACAGCACCTCGGGACGACCCACGACGCCCAGGGCCACGTCGAGGCGGCGCCGCTGGCCCCCGGAGAGGTGCTGGACCCGTTGGTCGGCCTTGTCGTCCAGGCCCACCAGGGCCAGCACGTCGCCGACCGGGCGCGGGTTCTCGTAGAAGTGCCCGAAGTGCGCGAGGGCCTCGGCGGGCGTCACGTCGAGCAGGTCCTCGGTCGACTGGAGCACGATCCCGATGCGCCGGCGCCAGGCCCGCCCGGCGTGGGCCGGGTCCTCGCCGAGGACGCTCACCGCGCCCTCGTCGCGGCGCCGGTACCCCTCGAGGATCTCGACCGTCGTGGTCTTGCCCGCGCCGTTGGGCCCGAGCATCGCGACGCACTCCCCGGTCGCCACCGTGAGGTCCAGGCGGTCCACCGCGGTGTAGTCGCCGTAGCGGCGCACCAGTCCGGTGACCTCGATGGCGTTCACGCAGCCCACGCTACCGAGGGGTCCGCCCGGGTGCGCTCTAGGCGCCGTCCCAGCGGGCCATGACCTCGACGAACGGCGCGAGGCCCATCGGGCCGATGCCCAGCGCCGCCGCGTGGAACGACCGGACGTCGAAGCGCTGCCCGAGGCGCGCCCGGGCGTCGTCACGCACGCGCATCCAGGTGCGCTCGCCCAGCTTGTAGGTGATCGCCTGGGCGGGCAGGCCCAGGTAGCGGTCGACCTCGGAGACGGCGTAGTCGTGGGGCTCGATCGCCCAGTTCTTGAGCAGCGCCACCGCGCGAGCGTGGTTCCAGCGCTGGCCCGCGGTGCCGTGCTCGCCCAGGGCGTCATCCAAGCCCTTGGGGATCGGGTACCCCAGGTGGAGCCCGAGGTCCACCACGACGCGCGCGGCGCGCAGGGCCTGTCCCTCGAGGTAACCGAACTCGTCGGCCGCGCTGAACGCGCCCAGGTCGTCCATGAAACGCTCGGCGTAGAGGGCCCAGCCCTCGCCCACGCCGCTGGTCCAGGCCATCGAGCGCTGGAAGCGGCTGAGCGTGTCGCGCTTGAGCACGATGGTGGCCTCCTGGAGGTGGTGGCCCGGCACTGACTCGTGGTACCAGGTCGACACGACGCGCCACCACGGGAAGCGCGTCGCGCCCATCGTCGGGTACCACGTCGTGCCGGGGCGCGACAGGTCCTCGCTCGGGCCGATGTAGTACGGCGCGGCCGCGGACCCCTCCGGGGCGATGCGCGCGTCGCAGCGCTGGACCCGCGGGTCGATGTCGAAGTGCACTCCGTTGAGAGTGGCGATGGCCTCGTCCGTGAACGACTGAAGGCGCTCGACGAGCGCGTCGACGCCCTCGATCGCGCCGGCGTCGTCGGCGTCGAGCACGGCCGCCACCTCGACGACGGTCGACGCGTCGGGGGCGAGGCGTTGGCCCAGCGCGACCATGCGCTCGTGGAGGCGGTTGAGGTCCTCGACGCCCCACGAGTAGAGCTCGTCGAAGTCGACGTCCATCCCGGAGAAGTAGGTGGACCACAGCGCGTAGCGGTCGGCGCCCGCCGCGTCGACGTCGGGCGTGCGCGGCGCGTACTCGTCGCGCAGCCACTCGCTCGTCTCGGCCAGGGCGTCCTGGGCGACGGCGGCCGCCCCAGCGAGGCCCGAGGACTCCAGGTCCACCCCGCAGCTCGCGGCGACGCGCCGCGCGTAACCCAGATACGCGCCGTCGGCGTGGGTCCGGGCCTGACGCGCGATCCCCAGTGCGTGGCGTCGCGGCGCCACGTGGCCGGCGTCGGCGGCTTCCTCGAGCCCGTCGCGCCACGACGACAGCGCCGCCTCGACGGCGTCGAGGCGTCGCCGGATGACCTGGGCGTGCTCGGGCGAGTCCGCGTCCATGAGCTCGAAGACCTGGCGGACGTGGCTGACCGGCGAGTTGATCTCCGAGATCGTGGTGTAGGACTCGAATCCCTCCTCGAGGCCGCGGCGCGCTTCGAGCCGCTCGACCATGACCGCGGCGGCCAGGCGGTCGACGCCGTCGGTGGGGACGATGGCGTCGACGTGGGCCAGGGCCGCGCGCGTGGCCTCCAGGCTCTCTCGGGCGCCGTCCATGGAGAAGTCCGTCAGGCGCTCGTCGTAGTCGGTCATCCCGATTTGGGTGGCGAAGATCGGGTCGCGCGCGGCTTCCTCGTCGACGTAGCGATCGGCGAAGGCGAACATCGCCGAGCGGTGCGACTCTTCACTCACGGGGCCTCCCTAGCGGTCCAGTGGGATTCTAGAGTGGCCCCACGGGGACGCCCATTTCCATGCGGCGTCGACGGAGTGCTCGAGAGGGGGACGCGATGGGGTTAATCAACTTCCGGCGTGGTCGGGTCCCGCCCAACGACGCGCAGGTGAGAAACATGGCGGGCGTCGAGGAGATCAAGCTCGAGCACGTCGAGGAAGAAGAGGACGAGCGCTACGACGCGATGACCGACGCGCAACGCGAGGCGTACTACGTGAACCCCGGTGTCTGGACGAGGCTGCGCAAGAAGGCCCGAGGGCGGTGACACACCGCCGAACCCGGTGGCACGGCGACGGGTCGGCCGCAATGAGTCGTAGTCTTCTAGCAGTGTTGCCTGATCACGTCACACGTTGGGCGAGTGCGTCGGCCGATCTCGTCGAGCCCGCCCGGGCCCGGCGCGGTCCGGTAGCGCGTCGTCGAGGTCGAACCGGGTGAGTCCCGCCCCTGACGCCGGCGACCGGATAGGAGCGGAGGCGTACGAGGCGCTCTACCTCTACGGCCCCGACGGGGTCCTCTTCACCATCCCCGACGGGCGCGTGATCGCCGCCAATCCGGCGGCGCGCGAGATCCTCCAGATGCCCGAGGACGAGATTTGCGCGCTGGGCCGCGTGGGGCTGGCCGACGTCTCCGATGAGCGCTGGGCGCCGCTGGTCGCCGAGCGCGACCTCAACGGCTTCGCCCACGGGGTGGCCCGCATGGTCCGCGGTGACGGTCGCGCCATCGAGGTGGAGATGAGCGCCCGGGTCTTTCGCGACGTCGACGGCGACCTGAGGACCTGCACCGTAATCCGCGACGTCACCGAGCGGGTGGAGATGGAGCAACGCATGACCGAGATGGCCGCCGAACTTCGCGACCTGGCCGTCCAGGACGACCTCACCGGTCTGCACAATCGACGAGGGTTCGTGGAGATGGCGACCCAGGTGCTCGAACTGTCGGACCGCCAGGGCGTCGCCTGCCACCTCCTGTTCCTCGACGTGGACAACATGAAGGAGCTGAACGACCGGTTCGGCCACGCGGCCGGCGACGCCGGCCTCAGGGCCGTCGCGTCGACCCTCAAGGGGTTGCTGCGCCGCGCCGACCTGGTGGCCCGTCTCGGCGGCGACGAGTTCGTGGCCCTGACCGTCGGGTTCGACGACGCGCAGCGCGCCGACATCGAAGCCCGGGTCCGAGACCGATTGGCCTCCCAGCGCACCGCGTCGCGCGTGGGCCGGCCGGTGGAAGTGTCCGTCGGGTGGGCGCGCCACGACCCGGAGCACCATTCGGGGATCGAGGACATGCTGGTCGAGGCCGACCGGCACATGTACCGCGACAAGGCCGCCAAGCGCGCGATTCCCCACACGCCGCGCGACGCGCAGTGACGCGTCGGTGCTCGCACCCGGGTCACGCCGCGTCGGCCTGACGTCTGAGAGCGTGGCTGGAGGCCCCCTCGCCGCCCGCCACGTCGGACCCCGCGCGGGATCGACGCACGCTCGTCGACTCGCTGCGTGGAGACGATGGGAATCGAACCCACGACCTCAGACTTGCAAAGCCCGCGCTCTACCAACTGAGCTACGTCCCCGCAACACGCAACCCTACCAATGACGTTTCAGCCGGTCGGTCGGCGCCGCAGCCGTCGAGCCTGCTGGCGGTCGACGCGCAGCAGCTCGCGCTCGACGTCGGCCCAGTGCAGGGGCGTCTCCTCGGCGGGCACGGCCTCGCGGTCGGCGCGCGCGAAGATCGTAAAGGCGATCGCCCACATCGGCGCGTACGCGCCGAGCTTGGCGACGAAGCCGGCGATCTGTTGGTCCAGCAGCGCGCTCATGCCCAGCAACTCGTGCTGGTAGTGCAGTCCCGGGTACAGCGGGTGTCGCGCGAAGATCCACACGATCGACAGGCTGGTGACGACGATGGACGACGCGAACAGGTAGCCCGCACGCCCGATGGGCGACAGGACGCGCGTCCCGGGAACGACGTGGATCGCCGGCAGCCACAGCAGGAACCCGGTCATCAGCGTGGTCACGAGGATCGCGTCGCGCCCGATCGCCGAACGCGCGCCCCAGTCCACCACCGGCGTGATCAGAGTCGCGGTGCCCACGAGGGTCACGACCGCGAGCGCCACGCCCGGGTGCGACAGCACGCGCACGACGCGGTCGACCGGCGCGGGGTGCGTGAGGCGCCCGAAGACGGACGTGGGCGTCGCGCGCAGCAGCGTCGGGGCCACCGCCAGCATCACGACCAGGCGCTGGAGGGTCGTCACGGTCAACGACACGGACGCCGCGAGGTCCCCCACCGGCCACACGACGACGACCGCCAGCACGACGAGGGCGACCTCGGCGCGACGCCGCAGCGCGGCGTCGGCGACGACCACGTGGTGCGCGACGCCGGCGGCGACGATCACCAGGATCTCGACGAGGTGCCAGTGGAACGGCAGCCACCGCGTCACGTCGCGACGCTCACCCGCCCCTGCGCGACGGCGTCGGTGAAGGTGCGGTAGTCCTCGGCGTTGCGGTCGCGGTACGCGACGGCGAACGCGCCGATGGAGCGGGCGAACTGACGGCCCTCGCCGACGTAGCCGGCGATCTCGGCGGCGTGGCCCGAGCGCGCGTGGGCGCGCGCCAGCGCCCAGGCGCACGCCCGGCCATAGGCGCGCAGCTGGGCGACCGAGAGACGACCAAGGTCGACGGAGGCGCGCTGGTCGTAGAGCTGACGCACATAGAAGCTGCGATCCACACCGCCGACGGCCAGTGACTGCCAGCCGAGGAGGACGTCGGGCGTCGCCTGCATGATCCGCTGGCCCCGCACGACCCGGTCGCCCGGCTCCAACTCGTCGGCCCGGCCCCGCGCGATGGACACGACCGAGCGCTGAGCCTCCTTGACCTGCAGGACGAGCAGGTCGGACTCGTCACGCCCGACCAGCAGGACCCCGAAGCATTGGGTCCCGACGGAGCCCACGCCACGCACGACGCGCGCCGCGTCCACCATCGTGAACTGCGATAGCAGGACCCGACGATCACTGTTGAGGGTCGCCGCGTAGCCCGCGACGACGCGCCCGACGTCGTCGCGCGACAGCAGGGTCGCGTCGTCCTGAGCGCTGATCGCGCTCACGTGCGGAGGATTCAGGCGGATCGCGGGGGGGCCGTCGCGCGTGGTCACCAGCTCGGCGAAGGAGCGCGCGTCCTTGGACTTGGCCCGACGGATCACGTCGTCGACGGCGCGCGCGGCGGCGTCGGTGAAGAACCCGCGCAGCTCACCGAGGTCCTCTTCGACGTCGAGCGCCGCGTACCACACGTCGAGGCGCGACGCCGCGGCGAAGACGGCCATCGACCGCTGGTACTCCGACGCCGCGTCCACCGCGACCATCTCGCGGTCCGCGGCGCCCGCCCCCGCCGCGTCGGCGGCGAGGACCAGCGACGTCGTCAGGCGCTTGACGTCCCACTCGAAGGGCCCGACCTCGGTCTCGTCGAAGTCGTTCACGTCGAAGACGAGCCGGCGCTCGGGCGAGGAGAACACGCCGAAGTTCGCCGCGTGCGCGTCGCCGCAGACCTGGACCTCGAGGGACGTGGACGACCCGCGCGCGAGGTCCTCGGCCATCAGCAGCGCGGCGCCGCGATAGAAGGAGAAGGGGCTCGAGCCCATCCGCTGGTAGCGCATCGGCAGGAGCGCGGCGACACGGCTCTCGCCTTGCCACCGCAGCCGGGCGACCGGGTCGTAGTCGTGCGGCCGAGGCGCCAACTCGCCGAGGCGGCTGCGCGTGACCGACTTGCGGACCTCGCGACCCGCGGCGCGTCGCTCCTCGACCGAGCCGGTCATGGCCCTACCGCCACGTGGGTGCCGGCGCGAGCCTGCTTCCAGCGCGGTCCGAGGCGGGCGATCACGAGCACCGAGATGATCGTGTCACAGATGAGGATGCACCCGGGGAAGACAACGCCTTCGGTCGTGAAGTGGCGCAGCGTCATCAGCGTGATGGCGCAGTTGATCACACCGGTGACGAAGACCTTGGGCGACTCGGTCTGGGGGGCGCGCCAGGACTTGCGGATCGTCGGCAGCGCGGCCACCTGGTCGGCGGAGATGAAGGCCACGAGGGCGACCGTGGCCTCGCCGACGACGCCCCAGAAGAGGATTCCGAGCAGCGAGATCACACCGCAGACGATGTCGAAGGCGTCGACGCGCCACACGCCGTGGCGCCCCCAGAAGGACGCCGTGACGACGATGAGCGGCACGACGCCGAACATCAGGGTCATCACCGCGGCGAGGCCCACGTGCTGCTGGACCTCCACCACGAAGGCGAGCACTCCCTCGAGGCCCCACAGTCCCCACGACACGCGGTTGGGCAGCGTGTCGCCGCGCAGCGTGGCGCGCACGTAGTCGTACACCCCGTAGAGAGAGAGCGCGGCCGCGAGATAGATGAACCGCGGGTCAATCACCCACCCAGTCTGCCCGGCTCGATGCTCGATCGCGCCAGTAGTGTCGGCGCTCGTGGACCTGCGCGACTTCCTGGGGCTGACTCGCGTCGACGAACGGACGTGGACCTTCGCGGTCACCGAGCGGCTCATCACCCCGGGCCACTTCCTCTACGGGGGCGCGGGCCTCGCCGCGGGACTCGCCGCACTAGAGGAGGCGAGCGGGCGGCCCACCGCCTGGGGCAGCGCGCAGTACCTCGCGCACGCCCCGACGCACGCCACGGTCACGGTCACGACGGAGCTGACGGCCGTGGGCCATCGCATGACTCAGGCCCGCGCCGTCGCGCGGGTGGGCGACGACGAGATCCTCACCGTCAACGCCGCGTTGGGCGCGGGAGAGCTCAGCGCCGCATCCCCGTGGACGACGATGGCGGACGTACCCCCGCCGCTCGAGTGTCCCCCGCGCTACCTCCCTGACGCGATGGGGGCGAACCTCTTCGCGCACGTCGAGAGTCGCGTCGCGCTCGGTCGGCTGCCCGAACAGCTCGACGGCAATCCGGGTTCTCCGGTCTCCGCGGTGTGGGTGCGCCTGCCCGGGCACCTCGAGCCGTCGGCGGCGACCCTGGCGATCTTCGGTGACTACGTCTCGGGCGGCGCGATGGAGCCGATGGGCCTGCGAACGTTCGGCCGGAGCCTCGACAACACACTGCGCGTCGCGGCCCTCGAACCCACCGAGTGGGTGCTCTGTGAGATCCACATGCACGCCCTGCTCGCCGGGATCGGCCAGGGTACGGCGTTCCTCTGGAGCGAGGGGGGAACGCTGCTCGCCACCGCCAGCCAGTCCTTCGTCGCACGTCTGCGATGAGTTATGCGCGGGAAGCACTCCGCAGCGCTGGTGTAGATTGGTTCCCTTGCGGGGCTATAGCTCAGTCGGTTAGAGCGCGTCACTGATAATGACGAGGTCGTAAGTTCGATTCTTACTAGCCCCACCACGAGGAACTTGGCTAGTTGGGTCTGAACTGTTCATGCAGCCTTTGCGACAAGGCGAACATCGCAATTGACCCCCTGGGAACTCACCCGTCGGGCGTCAACTCATCCAGTCGTCGCCGAACCTCCGACGTGTTCACGCCGAGAGAACCCAAAAGCGCCGCCGCTGGATCTGGGGGTCGCAGAACGAGGATCTCGGCCAGCACCTGCTGGGCCGTGACCCAGGCCCTCCGACGGTTGAGTTTCGCCGCTTCCTCGAGGACCTTCTTTGCCGCGGGCGCCATGCGAAGGCGGTCCCTTTGCGCGACGTCCCTGAACCTCGGCTTTCTTGGCACGGCGCGCATCGGGAGCACGGGAGCGTTGGCGCCCGACCCCAGACCAATGGCAGCCAAGGCTTCGTGATCGAGAGAGTCGAGGGCCTGGCGAGCCCGCTGCAAGCTCACTCCCAGCACGGTTTCTATCGAGGGGTCCTCGAACAAGGCGAGCAAGATGTGATCGGTGCCGACTCGGCGGTCGCCTCGGCGACGAGCCTCCTCACTGGCCTGCAGATATATGGACCAGCCGTGAAGTGATCCTGGCGGGACGGATTCGGCGGTCATGACGACTCCTTGTTGTACTTGGTGTGAACGGATTGACGCGTGACGCCCAAGGCGTCTCCGATCTGCTGCCACGACCAGCCCTTCGTCCGTGCCGCCGCGACGTTCTTCGCTTCGACCCGCTCCGCGAGGCGATGCAGCGCCAACGAGGCACGAAGCCCGATTGCCGGGTCATCCGACGAGAGATTCTCGCTGAGTTCTTCGATGTCCATGCTTGTCAGCATAGACTGACAGGCACCGCGTGTCAATCTAAACTGACACTTCTATTCGTCTCGCCGTATTGCGGCAGCTCGCGGGCTGCGAACGCGAACTCCGGGCCCGTCCGCGAAGGTCGCGTGCCCGAGTCTGCGGAAGAGGCATGGCATGCGATGGACGAGCCCCGCGCCGCGCGCCTTCTAGGGTCGTCGTGATGGGCAGAGACGATCAGGTTCATGCGCCCGGCCTGCGCCGGCGGCGGTCGCGGCTCTCCGCCCTGACCCTCGTGGTGATCCTCGTCCTCGGCGTCGCGACGCCCGCGGTATCGCTGGCTTCATCAGGTTTCTCCGCCCAGCCGCTGCTCTTCGCCACCGTGCCGCACAGCTCGACCGTCTACGTCGCCGCCGCCGGGCAGTGCCTCAACGCCTCGTGCCTGGAGCTGTTCCGCACGACGACCGCGGGCGGCGGCTTCACCCGCGAGGCACTCCCGCCCGTCGCGCCGGCGTCGGGGAGCGTGACCGGCACGCTGAGCCGACTCGAGTTCGCCAGCGTCGACGTCGGGTTTGCGCTCCTCGAGGTAGCGGGCTCGCCCCGTCTCTACGCGACGTCCAACGGCGCTCGCAGTTGGCATCGGTGGAAGGTCGACGCGCCGGGGGTCGTCGAATCGGTCGCGGTGACACCGCGCGAGCTCTACCTCGAGGTCGCCGACTGCGCCGTGACCGTCCCCTACTGCGACAACTTCCGCATCGTGCGCTCACCCGTGACCGGCGCGCACTGGACCAGCACACCGATTCCCACCAGCGCGTCCAGCGCGGAGGGCAGCTTCTTCGGTCCGATCGCCGCGGTCGGTGACGACGTCTGGGCCACCGAGACTGGTTCGCGCGCCTTCGTCGTGCGCTCACTGGACGAGGGACACCACTTCACTCTCATCGCCGCGCCCCAACTGCTCAGCGTGACCGGCTGCGCGCTCACCGCATTCTCGGCGACGCGCGTGTGGGCGCAGTGCCCGACCGGGATGCAGGAGGTCTTCTGGTTCACGAGCAACGTGGCCAAGTCATGGACCTACGTCGACACGCCCCGGCCGGTGTACGGCACCGGGGGTGGCCTCTTCGACCCGGTCTCGGCGACGCTCGCCTACCTCGCGGGCGGGGCGTCGTTCGACTCGCTGCTGCGCATAACCGGCGGCGCGCGTCACGTCGCGGTGGCCGGGCGCCTCGAGTGCCCCAGCCTCCTGGGACTCGCCTTCAGCGACCAGGACCACGGCCTCGCCGCGTGCAGCTCGTATTCGACGTCGTACCTCGAGGTCACCGCCAACGGCGGGGCCACCTGGCACCGGGTGGCCGTCACCGCGTCGTGACTCAGTCGCCGTTCGTGCCCGGCGAGAGAAGGCGGGACTTGGTCGAGACCCGCTTGGTGCACACCGAGATCTTCAGCTTCACGTACGTCGACTTGACGAACGGACTCAGGGACACCAGGACCCCACTCGCGTTCTTGGCCACGCAGGTCGACGCGGTGTAGTTCCCGCTCTCGACCACGCCGTAGCCGACGCTGACCGACTGGCCCTTGGCGAGCGTGTGGCGCGCGGGCATCTCGCCCATCGACGCGTTCCCCGCGGCCGGTCCCAGCGCGACGTGGTGCGCGCCGGCCACCGGCTGGATGTGCGGCACGCCCCAGATCACGCACGTGCCCCCGGTGTTGGTGAAGACGATCGCGTAGTAGATCGTCCCCGCCGTGCCGTTGGATTGACCCAGCCGCACCGACATTTGCGCGGGGGTGCACGACGGGGTCGCCGCCGCCGATGCGACCGACCCGACTCCGCCCGCGACGACGCCGGCGGCGACGGCCAGGGCCGCCACGATGCACTTGACCTGTCTCATTGGATTCCTTCCCTCACCATCGCCCTGTCGCGCCACCACCGAGACTTACACGGTGTCGCCGGCGGCGCGCGGGCGGTCGTGGGTTAGCGTTTGAGGGTCGAGAAGGGGACCCCATGGCGACGGACCGATCCACCCTGACCAGTGTCGAGCGAGAGAGAGGCTCGGTCTTCCACTCCTGGTCCGCCCAGGCCAGCCTCAACCCGATGATGGTGCGCGACGCCCGGGGCGTCTACGTCACCGCCGAGGACGGCACCACCTACCTGGACTTCTCCTCCCAGCTCGTCAACACCAACATCGGCCACCAGCACCCCGCGGTCGTCGCGGCGATCCAGGCGCAGGCCGCGCGCCTCGCCACGATCGCGCCCCAGCACGGCTACGAGGCCCGCTACCGCGCCGCCGAGATGATCCTGGACCGCTCCTTTCCCGGCGCCGCCAAGGTCTTCTTCACCAACGGCGGCACCGAGGCGGTCGAGCACGCGGTGCGCATGGCGCGACTTCACACGGGTCGCCACAAGGTGCTCGCCACGTACCGCAGCTACCACGGCGCGACGTCGACGAGCATCAACCTGACGGGGGACCCGCGGCGCTGGCCCAACGACCAGGGCACCGCGGGCGTCGTGCACTTCTTCGGGCCGTTCCTCTACCGCTCGGCGTTCCACGCCACGACCGAGGCCGAGGAGTGCGAGCGCGCCCTCGAGCACCTCGAGTCGACGATCCAGTTCGAGGGACCCGCCCAGATCGCGGCGATCGTCCTCGAGACCATCCCGGGCACCGCGGGCATCATGATCCCCCCGCCGGGGTACCTGGCCGGGGTTCGCGCGCTGTGCGACCGCTACGGCATCGTCTACATCGCCGACGAGGTCATGGCCGGCTTCGGGCGCGCCGGGGCGTGGTTCGCCTACCAGCTCTTTGACGTCCGGCCGGACCTGGTGACCTTCGCCAAGGGCGTGACCTCGGGGTACGTGCCCCTCGGCGGGGTCGTCATCAACGAGGCGATCAGCGCGACGTTCAACGAGCGCGTCTACCCCGGCGGGCTCACCTACTCGGGCCACCCCCTGGCCTGCGCGACGGCGGTCGCCACGATCGAGGCCATGGAGTCCGAGGGCATCGTCGCCAACGCGCGCCGCGTCGGCGAGGAGGTCCTGGCCCCGGGCTTGGCCGAGCTGGCCCGGCGTCACCGCGTGATCGGCGACGTGCGCGGCCTGGGCGTGTTCTTCGCGCTCGAGCTCGTGAGCGACCGCGCCACGCGCGAGCCGCTCGCGCCCTACGGCGCGACGTCCCCGGCGATGGCCGACCTGCTCGCGGCGTGCAAGGCGCAGCGCCTGCTCATCTTCTCGAACTTCAATCGGGTGCACGTGGTGCCCCCGTGCACGATCAGCGACGACGAGGCGCGCGACGGCCTCGAGCGACTCGACCGCGCCCTCGCCGCGTCCGACGCGCACTACGTCGGCGCGTAGTGGACATCGAACGCCGCGTCGAGGTGGCGACGCGGCTGCGCGCGCTCGGCCACGAGTTCGTCGCGCGCGACCTCTCCGACGACGACCTCGACGCATTCGCCGTGACGGTCGACGAGCTGCTCGCACGGGCGCGCCACGCCCCGCGGCGCCAGCGGCGCGTCCCGCGCGCTTCGGTGGACTCCTTCGCGATGGCGGTGCCCGACGAGGGGCAGGTGGAGAAGCACCAGCTCTTCGCCGACTCGGTGGTCTCGGGCCTGGCGAACCCGATGGGGCTGGGCGCGGGCCTGCGGCGCGAGGGCGACCAGGCGGTCATGGAGGTCGTGCTCGGCGCGGCCTTCGAGGGCGCGCCGGGACGCAGCCACGGCGGCGTCATCGCGGCGCTGGTGGATGAGACGATGGGCCTCGTGATGGGTCTCCAGGGGGTCCTCGCCTTCACCGCCCAGCTCGACATCACCTTTCGCGCGCCCGCCCCGGTCGACCAGACCCTGACCGCCCGGGCCTGGCTCGACGAGCGCCGGGGCCGCAAGCTCACGATGAAGGCGACCGTCGCCGCCGGCGACGTCCTCGTCGCCGAGGCGACCGCGCTGTTCGTGAGCGTGGACCCGGCCACGTTCCTCGAGGCCGCGATCGAGGGCTGATGGTCTCGCGGTGGAGCACCCGGAAGTTTCGGTCGACGAAGGTCGCCGACCCCGACCCGATGTTCTGGACGACCAAGCTGCTCTCGACCGCGATGGGCGAGTCGACGTCGGACTTCCTCGTGCACCGCTTCAATCCCGAGCTGGCCGTGCTCAGCGTGGCGGTCGTCTTCGTGGTGGTCCTGGCCAATCAGCTGCGCGCGCCGCGGTACCTGGTCGGCGCCTACTGGGCGGCGGTCGTGCTGGTGGGCGTCTTCGGAACGATGTGCGCCGACGTGACCCACGTCGCCCTGCACGTCCCCTACGCCGTGTCGACCGGCGTCTTCGCGGTCGTGCTCGCCGCGGTCTTCGCCACGTGGTACCGGGTCGAGGGAACGTTGTCGATCCACACGGTCACGACGCCGCGCCGGGAGCTCTTCTACTGGGCCGCGGTCGTGACGACGTTCGCGCTGGGCACCGCCGTCGGCGACCTGAGCGCGTACAGCTTCGCGTTGGGGTACTTCACGTCGGCGGTCATCTTCGCCGCGGCCATCCTGGTCCCGGCGCTCTACTACGCCTGGACCCGCACCAACGCGGTCGCGTGCTTCTGGTTCGCCTACGTGCTCACCCGGCCGGTCGGCGCGTCCCTGGCGGACTACCTGGGCAAGCCCACGACGAGCGGCGGGCTCAACGTGGGCGCCGGTCCCGTCGCGCTCGCGCTGACCGCGGCCATCGTCGTCGTGGTCTTCACGCGCGTGCGCTCGGTCGCCCGGTCACGCCGGCGCGCCGCTCCGGTACCATCGCCCTGATGCCCGCCGTCACCGTCGACAACCCGCTGGAGCTGCCGCGCGTCCTGGCGCCCGGCGAGGGCGACCGGGCGCGCCGCGTGACGTCGGTGACGACCGCGCCGCGCGGCCTCGAGGGCGAGGGATTCCCGGTGCGCCGGGCCTTCGCCGGGATCGACCTGGCCGACCTGGACCCCTTCGTCCATATGGACCAGATGGGCGAGGTCGACTACGGCCCCGGCGAGCCCAAGGGCACGCCGTGGCACCCGCACCGCGGGTTCGAGACCGTCACCTACATGATGGACGGCACCTTCTTGCACCAGGACTCCATCGGCGGTGGCGGGGTCATCCAGAACGGGGCGACCCAGTGGATGACCGCGGGCGCGGGGATCTTGCACATCGAGCGTCCGCCCGACGACCTGATTGACTCGGGCGGTCTGTTCCACGGCATCCAGCTCTGGGTCAACCTGCCGGCGCGGCTCAAGATGACCCCGCCGCGCTACCAGGACATCGAGGCCCAGCGCGTCGCGCTGCTGACCAACGAGAACGGCGACGCGGTGATCCGCGTGATCGCCGGCGCCCTGGGCGACACCGGCGGACCCGGCGCGACGCACACGCCAATCTCGCTCGTGCACGTCTCGCTGCCCCCGGGCGCGAGCCTGGCCCTTCCCTGGCCGCGCGGGTACAACGCGCTGACCTACGCGCTCGCCGGACAAGGGCGCGCCGGCCTCGAGGGAGCGGCCCTCGCCATGGGCCAGATGGCCGTGCACGCCGACGGCGACTTCCTGGTGCTGCGCGCCGACGAGACCCAGGACTCGCGCACGCAGGCCTTCGAGGTCCTCGTTCTGGGCGGCGAGCCCATCCGCGAACCCGTCGCGGCCTACGGCCCCTTCGTGATGAACACCCGGTCCGAGCTCGCCCAGGCCTTCGAGGACTACGAGGCCGGGCGCCTCGGCCAGATCCCGGCGGAGCACATCTAGGCCGTCTCGGCCCCCTCGCGGTGCACGAGGAAGGTGCCCGACGCGCGGCTGACCAGCGCGCCGGCCTCGTCGCTGAGCGTCGCCTCGGCGTGGGCCACCTGTCGCGCGAGACGAACGACCTCGCCGCGCAGCGCGTAGCGCGCGCCCGTCGACGCCGGGCGCAGCAGCTCGGTGGAGAACTCGATGGTCGCCGCGGTGCGGTCGCGGCCGCCCAGCGCGGCGTTGATCGCGAAGTTCATCGCGGCGTCGTGGAGCACCGCGTGCACGCCCGCCTGGACCGTGCCGTGGGGGTTGGCCGCCAGGGCCGTGGGCGAGAAGGAGCCCTCGACCCAGCCGAGGTCCTCTCCGTCCACGCCGTAGGAGGTCAGCTCGGCCCCGAGCGCGGCGATGATGGGCATGCCGCCGTCGCCGAGCCAGCGGTCCATGTCGCGGCGCGTCACGACCGTGACGATAGCCCTCGGGACCGCGCGTAGGATTCCCCGGTGACATCGAAGAAGGGAACGACATGAGAGACGCGGTCATCGTCGACGCGGTGCGCACGCCCGGCGGCAAGCGCAACGGCAAGCTCCGCGGCTGGCACGCGGTGGACCTCGGGGCCCAGGCCCTCGGCGCGCTCGCCACGCGCAACGACCTGGACCCCGCGCTGGTCGACGACGTCATCATGGGCTGCGTCAGCGAGGTCGGCGAGCAGGCCTTCAACGTCGGACGCTGGGCGGCCCTGGCGGCCGGCTGGCCCGAGTCCGTTCCCGCGACCACCGTGGACCGCCAGTGCGGCTCGTCCCAGCAGGCGCTGCACTTCGCCGCCCAGGGCGTGATGGCCGGGGCGTACGACGTGGTGGTCGCCGCGGGCGTCGAGTCGATGACGCGCGTGCCCATGGGCGCCTCCATGGGCCAGGACGCCGGGTTCCCCTTCGGTCCCAGCGTGCGCACGCGCTACGAGCCGGTGGGCGGGCTGAAGAACCAGGGCATCGGCGCCGAGATGATCGCCGACCAGTGGGGGCTGAGCCGCGAGGACCTCGACGGATTCAGCGTCGAGAGTCACCGGCGCGCCGCGCGCGCCACCGCCGAGGGCCGCTTCGACCACGAGATCGTCGCGGTCGCGCAGCGCGACGAGGAAGGCAACGCGACCGACGAGGTCGTGAGCGCCGACGAGGGCATCCGGCCCGACTCGAGCGTCGAGTCCCTCGCCGGCCTGAAGGCGGCCTTCAAGGAGGGCGGCAAGGTGACCGCCGGCAACTCCAGCCAGATCACCGACGGCGCCTCGGCGGTGCTGGTGATGAGCGAGGAGCGGGCCCGCCAGCTCGGCTACACGCCACGCGCGCGCTTCCACGCCTTCGCCCTGGCCGGGGTGGACCCGGTCACCATGCTCACCGGACCGATCCCGGCGACGACCAAGGTGCTCGAGCGCGCGGGCCTGACCCTCGACGAGATCGACCTGGTCGAGATCAACGAGGCCTTCGCCTCGGTGGTCCTCGCCTGGCAGAAGGAACACCACGCCGACCTGGCCAAGGTGAACGTCAACGGCGGTGCCATCGCGCTGGGCCACCCGCTCGGCGCGTCGGGTACCAAGCTCATGGCGACGCTGGTCAACGAGCTCGAGCGCACCGGCGGGCGCTGGGGACTCCAGACGATGTGCGAGGGCGGCGGCCTGGCCAACGCGACGATCATCGAGCGGCTCGGCTGAGCCCGGGGGAACCCTGACCCGTCAGGGTCGCATCGGGGTTGCCCCCCATAGCCTCGGCGCTCGCGCGTACGTACCGTGGCCCCATGGCCACCTCATCCACTTCCGTCGCCGCACCCGTCCTCGAACTGCGCCACGTGAGCCGCACCTACGGCTCCGGCGAGACCGAGGTCCACGCCCTCGCCGACATCAACTTCGCCGTGGCGCGCGGCGAGATGGTCGCGGTCATGGGGCCGAGCGGCTCGGGCAAGTCCACGCTGCTCACGATCGCCGGAACGCTCGAACTCGCGACGGCGGGCGAGGTCCTCATCGACGGCATCGACGTCGCGCGGCTCTCGCGTGCCGACACGTCGCGCCTGCGGCGGCGCACGATCGGCTACGTGTTCCAGGACTTCAACCTCCTGGCGGGCCTGACGGCCCTCGAGAACGTCTCGCTCCCCTTGGAGCTCGACGGCGTGTCCGCCGCGCCCGCGCAGAAGGAGGCCGCGGCTTCCCTCGCCGCCATGGGCCTCGACGGGCGCGGCGGACACTTTCCCGACCAGCTCTCGGGTGGCGAGCGCCAGCGCGTCGCCATCGCGCGAGCGGTCGTCGGCGGGCGCCACCTGCTGCTGGCCGACGAGCCGTCGGGCGCGCTGGACTCGGCCAACGCCCACGCGGTGATGGCGATGATCCGTGACGCGTGCCACGAGGGCGTGGCCGCGGTCGTCGTGACCCACGACGCGGGACTCGCGGCCATGGCCGACCGCGTCGTGCACCTGCTCGACGGCCGCGTCACGGACGCGGTCGCGAGCGCGAGCGCGTCCTGATGGCGGCGGAGCGTTCTCCGGGCCGCCCGGCGCGCCTCGCCGTTAGTCGCTGGACGTCGCGGCTCTTTCGCCGCGAGTGGCGCCAGCAGGCCCTGATCATCGGGCTGCTCTCGCTCGCCGTGGGCACCTCGATCGTCGGCGCGGGGGCCGCCACCAACATCCCGCCGCCGGCGAACGCCGGCTTCGGCACGGCCAAGGCCCTCCTCACCCTGCCCAGCACGACCAACGTCGCCGCGACGCTCGCGACCGTTGCTCGTGACGTCGGCCCCGTCCAGGTGATCGAGAACCAGGCGATGACCTTCCCCGGGTCGATCAACAGCTTCGACCTGCGCAGCGAGAACCCCCACGGCCGCTACGCCGGGCCGATGCTCTCGCTGGTCTCGGGCCGCTACCCGGTCGGTGCCGGTCAGGTTGCCGTGACCAGCGCGGTGGCCAGCGCGTTCGACCTTCACGTGGGTTCCACGTGGCGGCTGGGGGCGACGACGCGCGAGGTGGTCGGGATCGTGGAGAACCCCCAGAGCCTTCTCGACGAATTCGCGCTCGTCGCCCCGGGCCAGGTCGCCCACCCGTCGTTGGTGACGGTCCTGTTCGACGGACGCCCCTCTCGCCTCGGTGCCCTGCGGTCCGCCGTCTCGACGCCCCACAACAGTCAGAGTGGGATCTCCGCGCCCGGCACCCTGGTGGTGCTGGTCGACGCCCTCGGGCTCATCCTCATCGGCCTGGTGTCGATCGCCGGCTTCACGGTCATCGCCCAGCGGCGGCTGCGTTCGCTGGGCATGATCCGGGCCCTCGGGGCGTCGGACCGCAACGTGCGCTCGGTGGTTCGCACCAACGGCCTGCTCGTCGGGTTGACCAGCGTCCTCGTCGGCTCGATCCTCGGCTTCGCGGCGTGGCTCCTCTATCGACCGGACCTCCAGGCCACCCAGCACCACGTCATCGGCGTCTTCCAGCTCCCGTGGACCACGGTCATCGCGGCCCTGGTCCTGGCCCTGCTCACGCCGATCCTGGCGTCGGCGCGCCCCGGCCGCACGGTCACGCGCGTGCCCGTCGTCACGGCCCTCGCCGGTCGACCGGCGGCGCCCAAGAGCGTGACGCGAACCGCGTTGCCGGGCGTCGTCGTCATGGTCGTCTCCTTCCTGCTCCTCGGTGACGCCGCGCGCTCGGACGGGTCGAGCACCGCGCCGCTGCTGCTCGGCTTCATCGCCCTGGCCGTGGGCGTCGTCCTGCTGGCCCCGACGTTCATCGCGTCGCTGGCGGGGATCCGCAAGGCCCCCCTGCCGGTGCGCCTGGCCACACGCGACCTCGTGCGCTACCGCGCGCGGTCGGCCTCGACATTGGGGGCGATCTCCATCGGCGTGCTGACCGCGATGGTGGTCATGATCGCCACCACCGCGCGCTACGCCAACGTGCTGGACTACGTGGGACCGAACGTGACCTCCCACCAGCTCATCGTCTACTCCTCGGTCCAGGGGCCCCACAACGTCCCCGCCCCGTCCGCGGCGACGGCCAGTCGGGTCGAGCGCGGCATCGCGACCTCCCTGCACGCGACCGGTGACGTCGCGCTCTACCAGACCGGCGCCACGCTGAACCGCAACGCTCCGGGCCGTCAGTTCTCGGGGCCGCTGTACGTGGCCACGCCGGCGCTGCTGGCGGCCTTCCACGTCGACCCGGCGTCCATCAACCCGAAGGCCGACGTGCTGACCATGCGCCCGGGGTTCGCGGGACTCTCGAAGATGCAGATCGTGTGGGGCAGCTACTTCGGCGCCAAGAATGGCCCGCACGAGCAGGTCTGCCTGCCGAGCAACTGTCTCAACGACCCGGTGATCCAGACCGTGAGCGCCCTGCCCGTCGGGACGTCGGCGCCCAACACCGTGATCACCGAGCACGCCGTTCACGCCCTCGGCCTCCCGGTGGGGAAAGGACCTCTCGGCTGGCTGATCACGACCCCCCAGCCCCTGACCACGACGCAGGTCGCCGCGGCGCGCCAGTCCGCGGCGGCCGCGTCGATGTCCGTCGAGTCCAAGAACAGCCTTCCGACCTCGGCCGAGGTCGTCGACTACGCGACCGGCGCGGCGTTGCTGATCGCGCTGTTCGTCCTGGCCATGTCGATCGGGCTCATCCGCGCCGAGACCGCCGGGGACCGGCGCACGCTGGCGGCGGCCGGCGCCAGCGCGCGCACGCGCCGCGCGATCACCGCCTCGACCGGCGGCGCCCTCGCCCTGCTGGGCGCCGTGCTGGGCTCGGCCGGCGCCTACGTGGCGACCGCGGCGTTCTTCTCCAATTCCAGCCAGGACGAGACCGGCAGCCTGATCGGCGACCTGACCCAGGTGCCCACGGTCAACCTGCTGGCGATCTTCGTGGGGCTGCCGCTCATCGCGATCGCCGGCGGGTGGCTGCTGGCCGGGCGTGAGCCGCGCGACCTCGGGCGAGCGCCGGAGTAGCTAGCGGTAGCGCGTGGCGAGGTAGAAGGCGACGAACAGCGACGCCAGGCCGGTCGCCAGGTACCACGAGTTGACCGCGTCGGGCAGCACCGACAGGTAGTTGAGCACGATCACCAGCACGCCGAAGAGCAATAGGTCCAGCAGCAGCCACCCGTACCAGTGGGGGCTGTGGTCCTCGCTCGGCGGCTTGGGCGCCGTGTAGCGGCCGCGGCTCTCGGCGGGCACGTAGCGGCCCATCGACTTTGAGTCACGCCGCTTGGAGCCACTGGCCATAGGAACCCGATGCTACCGGGCGCTCGGGCGCCCCCCGGTCTAGGGGCAGACCGTCAGGTCGACCGACGCGCCGTAGGGCTGGGTCGTCCCGCCCGACAGGCTCTGGAAGTCCACCTCGCCCGACGTCGCCGTCGAACACGTCGGACTGGTCGACGTCGTCACCTCGCCGACGGTGAAGCCCTGGCCCGTCAGGATCGTCGTGGCGTCCGAGCTGGTGTCGCCGATCACGCTGCGGATCACGACCGGGCAGTTGCCCGTCGAGGTGATGAGCGTGACCGCGGTGCCCGCCTTCTGGTCGGTGTTGGGCGCGGGGTTGGTGTTCATCACGAGACCGCTCTTGACCGAGTTGGAGCACGCGCTGGGCGAGGAGTTCACGTTGACGATAAACCCGGCCTGGTCGATGGTCTGGATGGCCTGACTCGTCGTGTCACCGATGACCGACGGCAGGGGGTACGGGGTCCCGGGGGCGAGCACGGTCAGGCTGACCGTGTCGCCGGTGTGGGCGTTGGCCCCCTTGGCCGGCTTCTGGGCGAGCACCGTGTCGGGGACCGGGTTCACGCCGGCCGGCGCCGTCTGGACCTGAACGAGCTTGAAACTCAGGCCCACCGTCGCCAGCTGGGCCTCCGCGTCGCTCAGAGACAGGCCGGTCAACTGGGGCACGGTGACCGGGGTGATCGTGTGGCCCAGGCTGACGACGAGGTTGACGCGCTCGCCGCGGGTGATCTTGACGCCGGCCACGGGGTCGGTGGAGAGCACCTGGTTCTGGGGCTTGGTGGAGGAGACCTGGCGGGTCGTGCCGATGACCAGGTGGTCGGTGGTCAGCGTGGCGACCGCCACGTCGATCTGCTTGCCCACGACGTCGGGCATCGTGGTCACGGTCGTCCCGCCCGCCAGCAGGAAGTACGAGAGGCCGGCGACGGCCAGCAGGATGATCACCACGGCCGAGATCCATCCGGTTCGGTTGGCGCCGCGCCCGCGCACGTCGGTGCGCGGGCCGGTCATCACCGGCACGGCCTGGGTGCGGTCGCCCGTCGTCACCGCGCTCACGGCGCGCGTGGCGTCGGCGCCGAAGAACGCCACGTCGCGGTTCGCCGCGCGAACGGGCTGGCCCTCGGTGAAGCGGATGAGGTCGGCGCGCAGCTCGTCGGCGCTCTGGTAGCGCCGCGCCGGCGACTTGGCCAGGGCCTCGGTGACGATCGCCTCGAGGTCGTGGGGCACGCCCGTCGTAAAGTCCGAGATGGGCGGCAGCACCGCGTGCACGTGCTGGCTGGCGACCTCGAGCGGGGTCTCGCCGGTGAAGGGCGGACGCCCGGCCAGCATCTCGAAGAGGACCACGCCCAGGGAGTAGACGTCGCTGCGACCGTCGAGCGCGGCGCCCTCGGCCTGCTCGGGTGAAAAGTAGGTCGCGGTCCCCATGACCGAGCCCTCCTCGGCGAGGTGGTCCTCGGCGGCGACGGCCTGAGCGATGCCGAAGTCGGTCACCTTGACCTGGCCCTCGGAGGTGATGAGGATGTTGCCCGGCTTGACGTCGCGGTGCACGACGCCGCTGCGGTGCGCGTAGCCGAGCGCGGCGGCCACCTGGGCGGCCAGGTGCGCCGAGCGCGACGGCGTGAGCGCCCGCGACCCTCGCAGCACCTCGGCGAGCGACGTCCCCTCGACGAGCTCCATGACGATGAAGTAGGTGCCGTCCTCCTCGCCCCAGTCGAAGACCGGCACGATATTGGGGTGGCTCAGGTTGGCCGCGGCCTGGGCCTCGCGGCGGAATCGCTCGACGAAGTTGGGGTCCGCGGAGAGCTCCGGGTAGAGGATCTTGAGGGCCACCGGGCGGTTCAGCAGGGTGTCCTGGGCGCGGTAGACCATCGCCATGCCGCCCCGTGCGATCAGGTGGGTCACCTGGTACCGGTTGGAGTAGACGCGCTGCTCGCTCACGGGCTCCATAGTGCGCCTAGCCTACGCCGTTCGTTTTCACGGGACTCTCCTAGCCCGGGCAGGTCGTCGCCGTGCCGTAGGCGTGATGTCCCGACTGGAGCGCCAGCGCGCCCTCGACGAGGCACTTGACGATCGGGCCGGCCACGGTGGCGCCCTCGGTCGTGACCGGCTGGAAGGGCATGACGACCGCCACCGCGATGGTCGGGTTCGTCGCCGGAGCGAAGGCGATCATCCAGTCGTCGAGCTCGTGGGCGGCGTTGCCGATCTGGGCGGTGCCGGTCTTGGCCGCGACGTCCAGGTTGGCCGGGAAGATCCCGTAGGCGGTGCCCTCCGAGACCACCTTCTCCATGAGCGGCACGATGTAGGAGGCCTGCGCCGGGGTGATGGGCGTGAGGTAGGTCGAGTCCTTGTAGCGCTGGATGATCGTGCCGTCCGGCCCCGTGATGTAGCTCAAGAGGTGCGGGGTCATCATCACCCCGTTGTTGGCGATGGCCGCGGCCACCAGCGCGTTCTGCAGGGCGGTCTCACGCACGTTCTGCTGACCGATCGCCGAGTACGCCAGCCCGGGGACGTTGGTCGTGAAGGACGCGGCGGAAGGGAAGCTGCTCGGCTGCACGCCCGGCAGGTCGAGCGGCGGAGAGTTGTTGAAGCCGTAGCCGTCGGCGGTCGACGCCAGCAGGCTCCCACCGAGGTCCAGGCCCACCAGCGCGAAGCCGGTGTCGCACGAGGGGGGCAGCATCGCCGCGATCGTGCCGCCACAGCTGCCGAAGCCGAAGTTCGACAGCGTCTTGTTCGAGTCGGGGAGGCTGATCGTGGTCTTGACGGGGTAGACCTTGTTGAGCAGGTCCGGCCGTCCGATCAGGACCGCCGACGTGGTGACGACCTTCATGGTCGAGCCCGGCGGGAAGGAGTCCTGCGTCGCGAGGAGCCCCAGCGGCTCGAAGTGGTGGGCGTTGGGCTTCGTGATCTTCTTCCACTGCGCCTCGGCCGTCGTGAACGTCGTCGACTCGAGCGGCGCGGGGTCGTAGTTGGGGTTCGAGTACATCGCCAGCACCGCGCCGGTGCGCGGGTCGAGCACGACGGCGGCGCCGTCCTGGCCCGCCATCGCCGTGCGCGCGACCTGCTGGAGCTGGGGCTCGAGGGTGAGGGTCACCGAGTCGGCCGCCGTCTGGGGCGCGAGGAGCTGGGCGAAGCTCTGCGGCGGTTGGCTGTGGGCCTGGAGGTAGGTGTTGTACTGCGCCTCGAGGGCCCAGTTGCCGTACGAGGGCGAGGAGAAGCCGACGACGCCCGAGGTCAGCGACCCGAGGGGATAGACCCGCGTCCACGGCGAGTACCCGTTGGTCGTGGGCACCGACTCGGCCAGGACCGTCCCGTCGGCGGCGTAGATGCGCCCGCGCGGGTAGAGCGCCTGGCCCGTGATGTTGCGCGGGTTGAACGAGGACGCGTCCAGGGCCTTGGCGTGGAAGAACTGGATGTAGACCGCCTGGGCCGCCACGACCAGGAACAGGAAGAGGAGGCCCGTCGCCACGACGCTCAGGCGCCGCGACATCAGCCCGCCGCCTTGACTGTGGTCGTCGTGGCGATCGTGGTCGTCGTCGACGTGATCGGGTGGCCCCCGGCCAGGTGCCAGGTGCGGTTCAAGAACTCCGCGTAGTTGAGGGCGGCGGGCAGCGACGGCTCCGAGATCGTCGCCTCCAGCGCGGCGTAGTCCACCGGGATGAGGTGCGTCGAGGGGAACGTCGTCACCGACACCACGATCGGCTTGTACCAGAGCACGCCGTTGGGCTGACCCTGGAAGACGGCGATGGTCCCGGCGTCGTCGCCCAGGTAGTAGCTCGAGTAGGCGAACCAGTGCATCACGAGGACGAACGCGACGCCCACCGCGGCCAGCACCACCACCGCCGCGCCCACGCGCCAGGTCAGGAGGCGATGACGATGACGCCGCGAGACGCCCGCCGAGGCGTCGGGGCGCACCGGCGGGCGCATGCTCATGGTGCGCTTGATCGGGGTCGGCGCGACCGACACCTCGTCGAACTCGACCAGGATCGCCGAGATGTTGTCGTGGCCGCCGGCCTCGCGCGCGGCCTGCACCAGCTGGGCGACCACCTCATCCAGGGGATCGTCGGAGCTGGCCATCTGGGCGAGGACCTCGTCGCTCAACTCGTTGGACAGTCCGTCACTGCACAGCAGGATCCGGTCGCCCGGCAGCGCCTGGATCGTCTGGACGTCGATGTCGAGCTCGCCCTCTATGCCCAGCGCTCGCGTGAGCTGGTGGCGCCGGGGGTGCGTGAGGGCCTCTTCGGGGGTGAGGCGGCCCATGCGCACCCACTCCTCGGCGACGCTGTGGTCCTCGCTGAGCTGACGCAGCGCGCCGTCGCGCAGCTGATAGGCCCGCGAGTCGCCCACGTTGAACAGCGTGGGGAAGATGGTCCCGGAGTCGTCGTGGGTCAGGCCGACCGCGATCACCGTCGTGCCCATCCCCCAGCGCTCGGGGTGGGCCCTGGCGTCGGCGAGCACGTTGCGGTTCGCCTCCTCGATGGCGTTGTTGAGCCCGTCGACGGTCGAGTTCGCCTGGAAGAGCCCGCGGACCGTCTCGATGGTCAGGTTGGCCGCGACCTCTCCGGCGGCGTGGCCGCCCATGCCGTCGGCCACGATGGCGAGCGACGAGTCGACGTAGACCGCGTCCTCGTTGTCGTCACGGACCTGGCCGGTGTCCGTGGCCGCGGCGTAGCGCCATCGGGTCAACGAACCACCTCGAAGAGAACACCGCCGACCTGCACGATGTCACCCCTCTCGAGCAGGAGGCGTCCCTGGATGAGCTCCTGGTTGACGTACGTGCCGTTGGTCGACCCCAGGTCCTCGACCGTGAGGTCGCCGCTGTCGTTGGCGAAGCGCGCGTGGCGCGACGAGATGTACGTGTCGGGTATCTGCAGGTCGCAGTCGGCGCTGCGCCCCACCGTGACGGCGACGTCCACGTCGACGCGTTCGCCCTCGTGCTCGACGGGCTCGATGAACCTCAGCGCGAGGTTGCCCCCTCGGCGCCGACGCGACGTCCCCCCGGCCGCGTCGACCGGACGGGCCTGCACCGCGGCGACGCGCAGCACCCGCAGGAAGAACAGACCGGCGACGACCATGACGAGCACCTGCAGCGGGCGAACCACCGCGGCGTAGTTGGTGGACGCGGCCAGCGTCAAGCGAGCTCGATCCTGAAGTGCACCGTCGCGATCGTCACGTCGTCACGCGGTGACAGCGAGACGGCGGTGATCCGGTGGCCGTTGACGTAGGTGCCGTTGGTCGACTGCAGGTCGCGCACCGCGACCCCCTCGGTCGTGCGCCAGAACTCCGCGTGACGCCGCGACACGTTGGCGTCGTTGATCACGATGTCCACGTCAGGGCTGCGCCCCACGACCAGGGGGCGGTCGCCCAGTGCGAACGCGCGCCCGTCACCGGCCATCACCCGGGGCTGGCTCTCGCCGCCCACGAAGTCAGCCTTCACCGCGAGGTCGCCCAGCTTGAGGTCGTCGTCGATGAAGACCTCGACCTTGACCGGGCCCACGAAGTTGTAGCCCTCGGTGAGGGCGTGCTGGCGCACCGTCTCTTCGAGCTCGGTCACCAGTGCCTTCTGGAACCCCTCGAAGCGATCCGCGTCGTCGGGCCCGAGCCACACCAGGATGGCGTTCGCGCTGATGGGGCCCTGATTGGTGAGCCGACGCGTGAGGTCGATCTCGCGGATGATGCGCGCGCCGATCTCGATGGGCTGCAGCGCGTTCTTGAATGGGCGCGAAAAGGGGCGCTCGAAGAGCCGCTCGAGGCGGTTCTCAACTCGTTTGAGGGCCATGGTCAAATCAATGGTACTGGGCGCTCCCGCACGTCCAAAGGCGCCATTTCGTGACATTCCTGAGTTGGACTAAAGTGCCTAGGCCCAGGGCGAGTGGCGAAATTGGCAGACGCGCAGGCTTCAGGTGCCTGTATTCGAAAGGATGTGGGGGTTCAAGTCCCCCCTCGCCCACCACTGATCGACTTGGCGCTCGCCGACGGAGAATCGGGGCCGCCCGGCGCTCTCGAGGGCCGACCCTCAGTCGAGCAGCGCCGAGTAGATCACCCCTTCAAGCCGGTCGTTCACGCACGACGGCGTCTCGCCGTATTCGTTCATGTTCGTCGCGATCTCGAAGACCACCATCACCACCCCGGTCGTCGGGTCGGCGCCGAAGATGCTGCCACCCCAGCCACCGTGCCCGAAGGAGCCCAGCGAGGCGAAGCCACCCGTCCAGTAGGCCCACCTCTGGCCGACGTTCACGCTCAGGCCGTAGCCCCAGCCCGACTCCAGCCAGCGCTGGCCGAAGATCTCCACGGGGATGCCGGGCGTCTGGTTGCGCGTCATCGCCGCCACCGACACCGGACTGAGGACTCGCTCGCCACCGTAGATCCCGCCGTTGAGCAGCATCTGGGCGAAGATCGCCAGATCGCTCGCGCTGGACTTGAGTCCGCTGGCGCCGTCTTGCAGCGCGGCGAACTCCGGTGTCTCCAACCCCGGGAACCAGGAGGCCTCCGAAAACAGTGCCTGCCCGCCAGGTACGTCCGGCCCGCGTCGAATCCGTCGCCGAGCCTGGTCCTCGTCCAAGACGAAGCCGGAATTCACCATGCCCAACGGCTCGAAGAGCCGGCGCCTCGCGAGGGCGTCGAGCGACTCGCCGCTCACGCGCCGCAGAACCTCGGCCAACAGCGAGAAGTTGAGATCGCAGTAGACCATGCGACTTCCCACGTCCCAGCTGCGAGGAGTGTCCCAACTCGTCACCAGCTCGAGATGCGACGTGAAATCACGGTGCGGGGGACACGGCGGATAGTCGCCGCTTCTCACGCGTTGCAGGGACGCCGACGCCATGGCCTCGCCGTCAAAGCCCGACGTGTGGGTCAGCAGATGCGAGAGCAGGACGCGGTCGTTGCCGTCACGAGGCATGTCGGGCACGTAATCCGTGACGGGATGGTTGACGCTCAGCACACCGTCCTCGGCGAGCATCATCACGAGTGCGGCGGTGACCGGCTTGGAGATCGACGCCACATTGGTCGGGTCGTCCACCTCGACGGGGCCGAGCCCCGGGCCGCGCTGGCCCAGGGCCTCGGCGAGCACGACCACGCCGTGTCGCGCCACGACCGCCACCAGCGTCGGCGTGTTCCCATCTTGCACGTGGCGGCGCAGGAGCCGGCGCGCCATCTCCACGCGGACCGGGTCCATTCCGACCTCGCGCGCATCTCCTTCGCGCAACACGTCGAGGTCCGTCACCGCGGCATCCTTCGACCGGCGAGGACTCGTGATCGTTGCTGGTTCGTCGCAGTGGTCATCGTCAGTCCCGGAGGCTCGAGTACACCACGTTGAGGAGACGATCGAACACCGCGGACGTGAATTGGCCGGCGTCATTGGTACTCGTCGCGAGCTCGTTGACGGCTACGACCAGTCCGTTCGTCGGGTCAACGTCCAACCAACTGACTCCCCATCCCGGGTGGCCGTACACGCCCCGCGGCGCCAACTCGTGGCCAAAATAGGCCCACCTCTCGCCGACGCTGACACTCCAGCCGTAGCCCCACCCGGACTCGGCGTGGTAATCACCGAAAAAGACCGTGGGGATCCCCGCACTTTGGTTCCGCGTCATAGCGGCCACCGCGGCCTTCGACAGGATTCGCGTCGAGCCGTAGGTGCCTCCGTTCAGGAACATCTGACCGAAGACCGCCAGGTCGCGGGTGCTCGCCTTGAGACCATTGCCCGCGGCCTGGACGCACTCCCACTCCGGCGATTCGGAGCCTGGTCCGTCGTCGTCGTAGGGTTCGCCGCCTGGTATGTCCACGGGGCGCCGAACACGGCGCTCGGCTTGATCCGGATTGAGGCAAAAGGCCGTGCCGGTCATGCCGAGGGGCTCAAAGATGCGTCGGCGAGAGAAGGAGTCGATGGTCTCACCGCTAACGCGGCGTACGACCTCGCCCAACAGGCGATAGCCATGATCGCAGTACGACATCGTGGCGCCGACCTCGTTGGTGCGCGTCGCGTCCCAGGCCGCGTCGAGTAAAGAGTAGGACAGTGAGTCGACGCCCGGCGGAGGCTGCGACACGAGGCCGTTGCGGATCCGCTCGGCGATGAGGGGCTCAATCACCTCGCTCTTGAACCCCGACGTGTGCGTGAGCAGGTGCGACAGCAGGATGCGGTCGTTTCCCTCCCTCGTCATCTCCGGCAGGTAGTCCACAACCGGGCGGTTGATGCTGAGCAGTCCGTCTTCGGCCAGCATCATCACCATCGTCGCGGTGAAGGGCTTCGTCGTCGAGAACACGCAGAACGGGTCGTCCAGCTGTACCGGTCCCCGGCCCGGTCCCCGCTGACCCAGGGCTTCGGCCAACACGACTACGCCGTGACGTGCCACCATCGCCACCAACGTCGGGGTGTTGCCCGCGTCGACGTGTGAGCGCACTAGCTGTCGCGCCACCTCCACGCGGGCCGGGTCCATCCCGACCTCAGTCGGCTCACCGTCGCGCAAGACGGCCGAGACCGTCACGACCCACCCCATCGATCTATCGGCTCATCTCCGCCTGACGACGTCTTGGTCGAAGTCAGCATCAGTCCTCGAGGCTCGAGTACACGACGTTGGTGAATCGGTCCAGGATTCCCGAGGAGGCTTCGCCATAGTCGCTGAAGCCAGTGGCCAGCTCGTTCAGGGCGATAACCAACCCGTTAGCCGGGTCGACTCGGAGCGCCGCTCCGCCAAACCCGCCGTGCCCGAAACTGCCCAACGGCTCCAATTCGCTGATGTAGTACGCCCACTTTTCGCCGACGTTGACCGCCCAACCGAACCCCCAACCCGCCTCCGAGCTGGGACTGGCCGAAGATGCTCGACGGGAACGCCCGGCGTCTGATTGCGCGTCATCGCGGTCACCGTGGCGCCTTCGACAGGATCTGGGTTGAGCCGTAGGTCCCCCCATTGAGGAACATCTGGCCAAACGTGGCCAGGTCCCGGGTGCTCGACTTGAGCCCATTGCTCCCGGCCTGCTTGCACTCCCATTCGGGGGCCTCGGGTCCGGGCAACCCATCCTCTTCGTAGGGCTGCCCGCCGGGCAGGTCCAACGGGCGACGGACCCGGCGTGCGGCCTGATCCGGGCTAAGGCAAAAAGCCGTGTTGGCCATGCCCAGCGGATCAAAGATCCGCCGTCGGGAGAAGTCGTCCAGCGACTCACCACTGACGCGACGTACGACCTCGCCGAGAAGTCGGTAGTTGTGGTCGCAGTAGACCATCTGACTGCCCACGTCGAAGGACCGGGTCGCGTCCCACCCGGCGTCGAGCATCGCGTGGGAGTAGAGGTCGAGTCCGTCGGGGGGCGCCGACACCTCTCCTCGCTTCAACCTCTCGAGCGCGACGGCCTGCGTGGCGCCGCGTTCAAATCCCGACGTGTGGGTCAGCAGATGCGAGAGCAGGATTCGGTCATTGCCCTCCCGGGTCATCTCGGGGAGATAGTCGACGACCGGACGGTTGATGCTCAGCAGGCCGTCCTCGGCCAACATCATCACGAGCGTCGCGGTCACGGGCTTGGTCAGCGAAAACAGGTTGAATGGGTCGTCGAGGTGCACGGGACCCAGGCCCGTGCCTCGCTGACCGATGGCCTCTGCGACCACGACCACGCCGTGGCGGGCCACCACGGCCACCAGACTCGGCGTGCCCCCGTCCTCGACGTGCGAACGGAGAAGTTCGCGGGCCCGCTGCACCCGGGCACCGTCCATCGCGACCTGGGAGGGCTCGCCCTCGCGCAGCACCACGGAGTCCCCGACCACGCCGCCCCCCCGGACTCGTTCTCTTCGCCTCAGACTAGGGCGACGCGGCGGCCGCCGGCCGAGCGAGGAACCACGCCCTCAGCTCATCGTCGCCGATGAGACGGGCCAGCGCGTCGAACATCTCGGCCGACCGGGCGCGCTCGACGACGGCCTCGTCGGTCCGACCCGCGTTGTCGAGGGCCTCGGCGCGGCTCCGGCGCAGGCGCCACTGCAGCGGTCTCTGGCCCGTCGTCGTCGCGAGGGCCAGACCCCGGTCGACGACGTCGAGCGCGCTGGTCCAGTCGCCGAGTGCGACGTAGACCCGGGCGAGGCACTCCAGGGTGTGGCAGAGCTCGACGTGATTGTCGTCCGCCGCGAGCGCCGCGGCGTAGCCGACGAGACGGTCCCGCGCCTCCGGTGCCCCACCCGCCGCCAGGTCAACTTCGGCGATGGTCCGCTCACTGGGAACAACCGACGAGCGTGCGGCGATCTGCTGTATCTCCTTCAGCTCCGTCGCGACGTCGGTGCCGGCGCGGGCGCCCACGACGAGGGCGTCGTCCAAGATCCCGCGCTGCATCCATACCCTCGACATCGCCTCGGCGCGCCGCATGGCGTCGAGCGCCTGGGTCGGCGAACGGACGCCAGGCCCCGATGCCGGCCAGAAAGTGCGTTCGGGCGTAGGCCTGGCTGGCCCGACCGAAGGGATGGTCGTCGTCGGTGACCTCCTCGTCCAGCGCGACGTCGACCAGGTCGTAGCGGCCCGCTTCGACCAGCGCCAGCGCCTTGATCGACCCGTACTGGACGGGCGCGGACCCCAATTGTCGCGCTAGGTCGATCCCGAGGTCACACACGCTCACGCAGTCGTCGAGTCGGCCGACGTGGTAGTAGTGCCACATCATCACGAAGTAGTGCTCCTTCAGGCGCACGGGGTCGCGCAGCGCCTCTGATCCGTTCGCCCAGGCGCTCCAGCGTCGCGGTCCCGTCGCCGCTCGTCGGCGAGCTCGAGGCCGGCCATCTCCACTTCGATGGCGAGGCGCTCGTCGTCAATCTGGTTGGCCAGTCGCACGACCTCTCGAATGTTGGCGGTCGCCGTGTCTCGATAGTCCGTCCAGTAGTCGCGGAACCACCGCGTCGGCAGCAGTGCCTCGACCTGAGCGCGCGGGTCATCGAGCTCGACCGCGAGTGCGTGAGCGGCCTCGTAGGTCTCGCGTGACACCAAGCGCGTACTCGCGCTCATCCAGGGCGCGAACGTAGTTCGCGCGCCCCAGGGCCAGGAGCGCTCCGGAGCTCGGCGACCTGGTTGCCCCGAGCCCGCGCGTTCTCCAACACGGTCGTCAGGTCAGCCGACGCGGCGGGCCCGTTGAAGAGGTCCAGGTACAGGTCGGCGCGCTGGCGCAGGATCTCGTCGTGCGACTCACCGGCGCCAGCGAGAGTCAGCGCCGCGGTCAGGTCGGCCAGCGCCTCGTCGATCCGCGGGATCGCCCGATGGGCTCGGGCCCGCAGCACCAGCAAGCCGGCCCGATGCTCGGCGTCACCGTTTCCAAGGAGGTCGAGCGCCGCGTCGACGTGACGAACGGACTCCTCGGGCGCCACGGCCGACAGCGCGTTGCGCGCGGCAAGCTCCAGGTACGCCACGGTCCTCTCGCGCGCAACCGATGTGCCGGCCAGCGATAGGTGGTGAGCGATATCCGCGGCGTGCTGGGCCGCGTCCGCGCCCCAGACCTGCTCCAACGCGTCGGCGACCCGGGCGTGCAACCTCTGGCGCCGAGGTTCCGACTGACCGACGAGGAGAGTCTGGCGGATCTGTTCGTGGACGAAGCTGTAGACGATCGACCCGCCCTCGTTCACGCCGTGGACGAGACTGGCGTGCTCGGTCTCCTCGAGGGCGTCAAGGAGAGCGTTCTCCTCCAACCCAGCCACCAGCAAGAGCAGGTCGAGGCTCGCCTGGCGCCCGACCACCGCAGCCGCGGTCAACGCCTGGTGGGCGTCGGCGCCCACGCGCTCCAGGCGGCGTTCGATGACCAGGCGCACCGTGGCGGGTACCTCGGTGTCGGCGATCTCCACTCCCTCGCGCCAATGACCCTCGTCGTCGAAGAGCGCCCCCCTCTCCTTGAGGTGCAAGAAGACCTCCTCGACGAAGAAGGGGTTGCCCTCGGTCTCGTCGTAGACGAGAGTGACGAGTTCGTCCGGGGGAGGCTGGCCCGCCCGACCCTCCAACAGGTGCGCCACGTCGCGGGCGCTCAACGCGTCGAGGCGGATCTCAGTAGCCAGGCGCCGACGCGCCAGGTCCTCGCGAACCCGCGAGAGCGGGTGACCGACGGCGAGGTCGCCGGGGCGGTACGTCCCGACCAGCAGGAGCGGGATCTCCTCGGCGATCTGGGCCAGCGCGGTGATGAGCTGGAGGCTGGACTCGTCGGCCCAGTGCAGGTCCTCGAAGCACAGGACCAACGGCTGGAGTCGGGCGTTGCGCTCGACGAATTGGCTGAAGCCGTGCAAGAGGTAGCGGCGCTCCTGGTCTGGAGGCAACGTGGGCGACTCGCCGACGTCATCGAAGAGCCGCAGGATCTCGGGCATGAGGCGCGCGACCTCAGTGGCGTTCTCTCCGAGCACCGCACGAAACGCCTCAGGAGAGAGGCCGCGCGCGACCTGGTCGAGCTGTTCGACCAGCGGCTGGTACGGCGGGGGCGTGTCCATCTCGAGGCAGTGGCCCGCCAGGACGGTCATCCCTTGCTCACGGGCGCGAGCGGTTGCCTCGGCGACGAATCGACTCTTGCCGACCCCAGCCTCCCCCGAGACCAGCACCATTGCACCGTGACTCTCGCGCGCCCGCGCCACCATGTCCGCGAGGACCTCTCCCTCGTGCACGCGTCCGACGTAGGGAGAGCGCTCGAAGTCACGCAGCACCCGACCGTCCCCTTCGGCCACCAACGGCACCTCAAACAGACGCCAGGAAGCCTCGATGCCCTTCAGTTCGAACTCACCGCGGTCGATCAGCTCGGTGCGCGCCGTCCCCAAGACGCCGTGCACGGTCTCGGAAGCCAGGATGCCACCCGGTGGCGCCAGGCCCTCGATGCGCTTGGCGATGATCACCGTCTCGCCGTGCAAGTCGCCGTTGTCCTCGATGACCTCACCGGTGTGCAGACCGATTCGCATCACCGCCTGGCGCGAGGGCTGGTCGCGGTTGCGCTCGCGCAAGCCGGTCTGGATCTCACGAGCGCACGCGAGCGCCCGACGGGCCGACTGGAAGGCCACCATCAGCCCGTCACCGAGGCCCTTGACCACGACGCCGCCGTGGCGCTCGACGGACGCCATCGCCAGGTGCTCAATCTCCTGGCGGACGGCGTTGAAGGCATCGTCACCTAGGTTCTGGTTGAGCTGCGTTGAGGCAACCAGGTCAGTAAAGAGCATGGTGACCGTACCCTCGGGCAATGCTCCGGCTGAGGACACACGACCTGGCTCGAGCGCGGACATCCAGGGAGTATCGCATAGCGCTCCGCGGGTGCGAGCGGTAGGGCTGGAGCCTCGCCAACGGCGCCGGTCGCACCCCCACATTGCCTTCCACCCTGGTTCTGCCACACCGCTGAGAGGATGCGCGAGGGTTGAGATGAGGTCAAGGTCCACCAGGACCTCACAGAGACGTCAAGTCCCCCTCGCCCACGACCCGACGTAACGCCGGCGCGGACGATCCCCGGAAAGCGAGTAGACCGAGCCGCTGTGCGCCACGCCACCGCCTTGTCGCCGGTCCAATGGTCGCGGGGCCTTCATCGTCGCGACCGCCCCGCGGACTCACCACGAATCGGGTAGCCGACGAGCGATCGCCTGGGCGATGACCCGGTAGCCCGCGTCGTTCGGGTGGTCGTCGGGCCCCCACGGTGACACACGACACATCCACGTCGTCGCACATATCTCCTGGACATCCTTCGGCACGACGACGTCCGCAGTCAGTTTGACCGGCGACGTGTCGGCACTCTTGACGACGACGGGCAGGTCATCGTGGTCCATCCCGGCGCGGACGTAGGCGGCCACGAGAATGGTGTTGAGCCTGGTCATCTCGACGAGCGTCTGGGCCGCGTCGAGACGGCCCGCCGCCCCCTTCAAGTAGTAGGCGAGGAACGGATCGGCATAGGTCAGACCGACGAAGTGGACCCGGGGCCCGGCAGCCGACTTCAGCTTGGCGAGGACCTCGGGCATGTTCTCACGCACGTCATCCAGCGCCTTTCGTGCGCACACCATGTTGACCTCAGGCTGAGAGATGCACGGCCGAAGGTCGTTGAAGCCGATGTCGATGGTGACCACGCCCACTTCGTCGCGGCGCTGGGCGAGATAGTTGAGCGCTATCGACATCTGGGTAGTGGGCATCCTGTAACAGTGATCCTCGAGTCCCACCATCGTGACCGAGGTCTCCCCCGGACACCCGATTTCAGTCAGGTCCAACGTCACGTGCGGCGCCTCCAGGGCCACCAGGTCGTTCGAGTACCCCCGCCTCGTCGCCACGCCGTACGTGGGGGCGCCGTTGAGTCCAGGCCTTCCCGAGGGCTCGAAGCCGCGTGAGCTCGATGCCCCAATGTCGAGGTAGAAACCCACGGGCTTGGTGGTGGCATACGCGCGCAGCACGGTAAGCGGCGTGACAACGACGGCGAGCGCCACCAGGGCCGAGGCGACCCGCACGCCCCGGCTCACCGTTCGCGAAATGGTCCGGACCTCACCTGTTGCGTGGTGACTGTCGATCAAAGAGTGGCGTCTCCTCCGTGACGGTGACCGCGGCGCGACGTCGCCAACACACGAATCTACGACCCGACACCCGCCCCCGGTGCCTCACGGCCTGAAGACTGAGGCGACGGGCTCTGCGACAAGCTCTCGTGCCGCGCACGGGTCGGCCTCGCGCCCGGTCACACCGGTGTCCCCCGACACGCCGGCGCCCGCGGCCCGGTCGTCGCGCCGGGCCCGCTCCAGCTCGAGGCCCCCGCTCGCCCGGGGTTGACGTCAGAGCTCGACGGGGACCGCGGCGAGGATCGTGCGGGCGATCACCGTGTAACCGGTCTTGTTGGGGTGGTCATCGGGCCCCCACGGCCTCGCGGCGCACATCCACGTCAGGCGGCAGATCTCGGCGACGTTGGTCGGCACGCGCCCGTGTCCGGCCAGGGTGGTCATCGTTGTGTCGTCGGACTTGTAGACCTTGGCGACGTCGGCAACCGGGATCCCGGCCGCGCCGTAGACCTGCGAGAGCGCGGTGTCCAGCGACGTCATATCCGTGAGACTCTGGGTCGCGCGCGCGGGGCCGGGCGCGGCCTTGAGGTACCGGAAGAGGAACGGGTCGCCATAGGTGAGACCGACGAAGTGAACGTTGGGCCCGGCCGCGCCGGTGAGCTCGTGGAGCACCTTGGGGAGGTCCTCGCGCACGGCGGCTATTCCTTTGTTGACGCACGCCTCGTCGAGGGGGACCACCCACAGGCACGGTCGCACGTCGTTGAATCCGATGTCGATGCTGACGAGTCCCGTGTCGTTGTGGTGGGCTCGCAGGAACGCCGCCGCGACGGATAGCTGGGTCTTGGGAAGGACGTAGCAGTGGTCCCCGACCCCGGCCATCGACTCGGCGGTCTCGCCCATGCATCCAATCTTGGCCAGTGAGAGGGTGACCCCGCGCGCCGCCTCGATGGTCACCACGTCGTTCCCGTAGCCCTCATCGGTGAAGGCGCCGTTGTGCTTCGGGTTGCCCGTCGGCTGGACACCGAGCGACGCCGACGCGCCGATATCCAAGTAGAACCCGTTGGTCGGGTCGCCGGTCGCGGCATGCGTCCCACCGCCGAGGAACCCTAGGGTCGCGCCCGCGACCACCGCGGCCAGGATCGCCATCGCCACGGCCAAGCGGCGGCGGCGGCGGCGAATCATCG
Organism: uncultured Actinomycetota bacterium; assembly: GCA_963805595.1. GTDB lineage: Bacteria > Actinomycetota > Acidimicrobiia > Acidimicrobiales > RAAP-2 > RAAP-2. Next base: position 51,861 of record CAWDUM010000002.1, read on the forward strand.
CTCGACGCCTCTGCCGACGCGTCAGGGTTCCGTGTGCCGCCAGGACCGACGCAGCGGGCGACGGGCGCGGCGACGAAGGGTCCGGGTGCCGAATCGGGGCCTCACGGGGGGGTTTGGGTGACATCGTGGCCTCCCAGCCTACCTGAGACAATCCGTGCCCTAGGGCGTCACGACAGCGCGCGGATGCCACGCGCGCGGTCCGACTCACATGATTTTCACAGATTCGCCTTGGCGCTCATGGGTGGTTCTTTCGTAGGCTGGCTCGCGGGGGACGGGAGATTCGGCTGCGGCGACGGCCGGGACCGCCAATCCCGCACGTTGAACATAGAGATAGGCCTTTCCCATGCCGAATGACACATCGAGTCCTCTGCTCTCGCTGCCCTCGCGCCCCAGCAAGCCGCGTGCCGTCGGCCTCACGATGATGATCGACGGCGGCATTCCCACCGGGCACTTCATCGACCTGATCAACTCGCACGGCGAGTACGTCGACTTCGTCAAATTCGGGTGGGGGACGTCCCTGGTCACCAAGGACATCCGCGAGAAGATCACGGTCCTCGCCGGGGCCGGCGTCCGTTTCTACTTCGGCGGGTCGCTGTTCGAAAAGTCCCTGCTTCAGGGACGCCTGGAGCAGTTCCGCGAGTTCTGCCACTCAATGGGGGCGTCCTACGTCGAGGTGTCCAACGGAACGATCGACCTCAGTGACACGGACAAGGTCCGCTACGTCAAGGAACTCGCCCAGGAGTTCCACGTGATTTCCGAGGTGGGGCTCAAGGACCAGGCCCGCTCCGAGCTGATGGCGCCCGTGACGTGGATCGAGTGCCTCAACGCCGACCTGGACGCGGGCGCGGAGCTGGTGACTCTCGAGACGCGCGAATCGGGTACCGGAGGGCTGTGCCGGCCCAACGGCGAGCTCCGCTACGGACTGATTGAGGAGATCCTGACCTCGGGCGTCGATGTCGACCGGCTGATCTTCGAGTCGCCGTCGAACTACCTCCAGAACTACTTCGTGCGACGCGTGGGCCCGAACGTCAACCTGGGCAATGTCGCGGCGAGCGACGTCATCGGTCTCGAGACGATCCGCTTGGGCCTGCGGAGCGAGACGCTGCTTTCCTTCGACCCGTCGGCCCCGACACAAGGAGCGGTACGACCATGAGAGAGAGCCGGGATGTCTTCCACCTGGCGATCCCCGCGTTCGACCTCGACGAGACAGTCAGTTTCTACGTGAGCACCCTGGGCTGCAAGCTGGCCCGACGCTACGACGACCGAGTCACGCTGGACTTCTTCGGCGACCAGCTGGTCTGCCACCTCTCGCCGGCGCCCGTGCGCCGGGCACCGATGGACGAGCTGCCCATGTACCCGCGCCACTTCGGCGTCACGTTCCGCGAGTCCGATGACTTCGACGCGGTCTACCAGCTCTGTCGTCAGCGTGGCGTGCCGCTGTACTCTGACGTGAGTCAGCGCTTCGAGGGCCGCGCTGAGGTCCACCGGACCTTCGTGGTGTGCGACCCGGCCGACAACCTCATCGAGTTCAAGCACTACGCCGATTCACGAATGATGTACTGACGGTCGCTTCAATGAGCCGAGCCACCTCCGACCCATCGTTGACACAACTCGCCGAGATCCTGGCTCGCCGAGGCGACGAAGCGGGCGACTCAGCGTATCTGTGCGCAGTGCGAGACGAGCGCACACTCTCCTACGCCGAAATGGCCGAGGCGGCGCTCGACTGGCGGACGCGCTTCGCTGAACAGGGCGTGGGTCCGGACTCGACGCTCGGAATCGGAGTGAGCGAGCCGCTCGCCTTCGCGACCGCGTTCATCGCCGGGCTCGCCGCGGGCCTGTGGGTTGTTCCAATGGATCCCAACCTGGCTTCGACGCGCCCAGAAGCCTTCTCGCTGTTCGTGCGCCGCGTCGCCCTTACCCACCACCTCTCGGGCGCGGCTGGAAAGGACCCGCAGCTGGAGCGACTCTCGAGCCCTTCGATGACGCGCGCGACCGGCGGCGGCGTCGTCATGGCGTCGTCGGGCACCACCGGCACGCCCAAGGTCATGAGCCTGTCGGCTTCACAGCTCCTGGCCACGGCGCGGCTGGTCGCGGCCCATAATGAACTGACCCCAGACGACCGCGGCCTCAACCCGCTTCCGCTCTTTCACATCAACGCCGAGGTGGTCGGCCTGCTGGCAACCCTGCAGTCAGGCGCGTCGCTCGCCCTCGACGAGCGGTTTCACCGCACCGACTTCTGGCACACCGTCGAGCGCCTCTCGATCACCTGGATCAACGCGGTTCCCGCGATTATCTCACGGCTCCTGCCGCTGCGCGACGACGAACGCGTGCCGGCCGGAGTGCGCTTCGTCCGGTCTGCGTCGGCGCCGTTGGCGGCGTCACTCATGACCGACTTCGAGGCCGTGACGGGACTCCCCGTCATCGAGTCCTACGGCATGACCGAAGCGGCCAGCCAGATCTGCGCGAACCCCTTGTCGGCCCGGCGAGCCGGCTCGGTCGGCCAGCCGGTCGGCGTGAGCGTGCGCGTCACGCTCGACGGACACCGCGCGGAGCCCGGGGTGGTCGGCTCGGTGGAGGTCACCGGTCCCACCGTCATCACCGCCTACGAGAGCGAGGGCTACGAGGACCGCTTCACTCCCGACGGGTGGTTGCGCACCGGCGACAACGGATTCGTCGACGACGATGGCTATCTGTTCCTCGTCGGTCGCAGCGACGACGTGATCAACCGGGGCGGTGAGAAGATCTACCCTCGCGAGATCGAGGAGCTCTTAGAGCAAGTCGCCGAGGTCCAGGGTGCGGCGGTCATCGCCGTCCCCGACGCGGTGTTCGGCCAAGTGGCGGTGGCCTACGTGCAGCTTCACGGCGTGGACTCGTCATCGCCGCGCGAGTCGGTGCTCCCGGTGCTCAAGGAACTGCGCGAGCGCCTCGTGAGCGCCTTCCCGCGCACCCGGAGACCCGCGACGCTGCAGGTTGTCGAGGACCTGCCGGCTCACGCCACGGGCAAAATACAAAGGGGCATGCTGCGCTCGGAGCCTCCGACGAGCATCTTCAGCGAGCCCGTCGGGTGAGCGGGTCGACCCGGCTCGTCCCCACGATCCGTCCATGAGCGAGCCAGCGGCGGGTACCCGGCAGCGCCTCGACCACGTCGACGCCATGCGACCGATCAAACAGGCCGCCGTCATCTCGACCCACGCACTGATCTTCCTCGCGCCCGCCACCGCGGGACTCGCCAGGACCAACATGCTGATCTTCACGCACTTCTCGCGCGAGGCATTCCTTTTCGTGTCCGCGTGCATGCTCACGTACAGTTACCGCGACGTGCAGCGAGTCGAGCTGTCGCACTACTGGCGCCGGCGATTCGTCGCCGTCGGTGTTCCTTACCTCACGTGGACACTCATCTACTACTTCTACGTGGCACTGGTCAAGACCCCGACCTTCCCCTACTACCACTTCTCCGGCGCGCTGGTCTTCAGCGTGTACGGATGGCACCGCCTCGTGCACTTCGTGGCGACGGGCTACTACCACCTGTATTACCTGATCGTCTTGCTGGAGTTCTATGTGTTCTTCCCGCTCATCCTGCTCGCGGTGCGACGCGCACACCGCTGGCACGGACGCCTGATCCTTGCCGCCCTCGCGTGGCAGGTCCTCTACAGCGCCTTCTGGCCCCAGATCTTCTCGCTGGCCGTGCGCCTGCACCTGTCAAGTGCGAGTTTCCAGCCGTTCTGGGAGTCGCGCCTGATCACCTCGTACGCCCTGTACCTAGTGGCCGGCGTGGTCGTCGCGATTCACCTCGGTGAAGTGCACGACTGGATCTGCGCGCACCGCGCGCTGATCCTAGGCTCCACGGCGCTCGCCGGCGCCGGCGCGGTGCTGCTCGACTACTGGAAGAGTTCGGGCTTCGCCCACCGGATCCTCGTGCCGGGCCTCAACCCCTTCTCCATCGCGGTCATCCCCTACAACGTCGGCGCGATCCTGTGCGTCTACCTGCTCGGCGTGTACCTGGTCGCCCCGCGGCGCAGCCTGCGCACTCGCGCCGTGGTCAAGTCCGGCTCGGACAACTCCTACGGGATCTACCTCTCCCAGCTCATCTGGATACCCGTGCTGGCGCGGCTCCTTCCCCTGTCGCACCCGCCGGCCTTCTGGCCCGTCATCACGTTGGGCGGCGTCATCGTGGTGTACCTGCTGGGCTTCGGCTTTAGCGCGCTAGCGGCGCGCACGCCGCTGGCGCGCGGGCTCACCGGGCGCAGCCGTGCGACGTGGTCGTCGCTGGTGCCGAACTGGCGTCGGCTCTCGCCGGCACTCGAGGAGTCCATCGACGACGGTCCGCTCGACCTGACCGAAGCCGACTGACCGAAGGTCCGGGCGCCCGGCCGGCTCGCCCGTCACGCAATCGTCACGACGTCACAGCGTCGATGCACTATCGAGAGGACACGCCCTTCGCCTAGGGTCGTAGGGCCGTCTGCGGCGTCTCCGGTCAATGCCCGACGCGGCGCGACACCCGATCTTGAGATGCGGGCGGTGCCGGCGACCGTTGAGGGGAGACGACATGGGATGCGACTTCACCGCTCCCGCCCGTGGTGCCTCGCGCCCAGGGGGACCCCGGTGACCACCGATCCCATCATCGAGGCCCACGAGCTCGTCAAGCGCTTTGACGACCTCGAAGCGGTCAAGGGCGTCAGCTTCTCGATCCAGCGGGGCGAGAGCTTCGGGTTCTTGGGTCCCAACGGCGCGGGCAAGACCAGCACCATGAGAATGATCTCGGCGGTCTCCCAACCAAGTTCCGGGTCGATCACGATCTTCGGCCTGGACCCCGCCGCCCACGGACCCGAGATCCGCGGGCGCATCGGCGTCGTGCCCCAGGAGGACACGCTCGAGCTCGAGCTGAGCGTGCGCCAGAACCTCGAGATGTTCGGGCGCTACTTCGACCTGCCGCGCGCGACGCTGCGCGAGCGCGCGTCCGAGCTACTGGACTTCACCCAGCTCAGCGAGCGCGCCGACGACAAGGTTGACGACCTCTCAGGCGGCATGAAGCGACGCCTGACGATCGCGCGCGCCCTCATCAACCGGCCGGAGTTGCTCATCCTCGACGAGCCCACGACCGGCCTGGACCCCCAGGCCCGTCACCTCCTGTGGGACCGGCTCTACCGGCTGCGCCGCGAGGGCGTCACCCTGATCATCACGACCCACTACATGGACGAGGCCGAGCAGCTGTGCGAGCGATTGGTCGTGATGGACCGCGGCTCCATCGTCGCCGAAGGCGCCCCGCGCGACCTCATCGCCCAGCACTCGTCGCGCGAGGTGGTCGAGCTGCGCTTCGGCACCGACACCCACGACGAGCACTTCGAGCGCCTGGAGCCCTTCGCCCAGCGCATCGAGGTGCTGCCCGACCGCATCCTGCTCTACGTCGACGAGGGCGACGACACCCTGCGCGAGGTCCACTCGGCGGGCATCATGCCCGCGAGCGCCCTCGTGCGGCGCAGCTCGCTCGAGGACGTCTTCTTGCGTCTCACCGGCCGGACCCTGGTGGACTGAGTGTCGACGGCGACCGACGCACGGCTCGGCTGGCCGCGGTGGCGGCGCGCCTGGTGGTACCACGCGACCTTCTACGCCCAGACCTGGCGCGGGTCGGTCGCGTCCACGGTGCTCTTCCCGATCTTCTACCTGGCCGCCCTGGGCGTGGGCGTGGGCCACATGGTGGCCAAGCACCACGGGCTCGTCCAGGGCCAGACCTACCTGCACTTCATCGCCCCGACCTTGCTCGCGACGACGACCATGCAACTGGGCGAGGGCGAGTCGCTCTGGCCGGTGCTGGCGTCGGTCAAGTGGATCCGCTCGTACCACGCGGCGGCGGCCACGCCGCTCGAGCCGCGCGACATCCTCATCGGCAAGCTCACCTGGGTCGTGACGCGCGCGTTCTTCACCGGGGATCGTCTACACCATCGTCATCGGCTGCTTCGGCGCGCTGCACTCGTGGTGGAGCCTCACGCTGCCGTTCCTGGGGGCGCTGATCACGCTGGCCTTCTCCGCGCCGCTGGTGGCCTTCGCCTCGGGCGTGGACTCGGACGCGTCCTTCATCGTGATCTACCGCTTCGCGTTCGTGCCGATGTTCCTCTTCTCGGCGACCTTCTATCCGGTGTCGGCCTACCCGGGGTACCTGCGCCCGATCGTCCAGCTCGTGCCGCTGTACCACGGCGTCGCGCTGGCGCGCGCCGCGGCGTTCGGCGAGGGCTCGCCGGGGGCCCTCCTCGCCCACGTCGCGTTCCTCGTCGCGTTGTCGGTAGCGGGGATCGCCTGGGGACAGCGCCGGCTGCATCGCCGGCTGGTGGACTGATGCTGACGCGCTCGCTGCCCCGGTTCGGCTCGCGTCGGAGCCTGCGCGTCTTCGAGCGCAACTTCATGGTGTACCGCTCGCAGTGGCTGATGCTGGTCTCGGGGTTCTTCGAGCCGCTCTTCTACCTGCTCAGCATCGGCATCGGGCTCAACCACCTGGTCGGCGGCGTACCCGTCAAGGGCGGCTACATCAGCTACGCCCTGTTCGTCGCGCCGGGGATGCTCGCCACCTCGGCGATGAACGGCGCGGTGATCGACACGATCTTCAACACGTTCTTCCGCCTCAAGATCTCCCACGCCTACGAGGCCGTGCTGTCGACGCCGCTGGACGTCACCGACGTCGCGCTGGGCGAGGTGTGGTGGGCGCTGGCGCGCGCGGCGCTCTACGCCGCGTCCTTCATCGTGTGCATGGCGGCGCTGGGCGACGCGGGCAGCGCCTGGGTGGTGCTGTGCTGGCCGGCCGCCCTGCTCACCAGCCTCGCCTTCAGCTGCCTGGGCCTCGCGGCGTGCACGTTCATCCGCTCCTGGCAGGACTTCGACCTGGTCACGCTGATCCAGCTGCCGCTCTTCCTGTTCTCGGGGACCTTCTTTCCCATCTCGTCCTACCCCGCCTGGCTCGGCGCGATCGTCTCGGTCTCGCCGCTGTACCAGTCGGCCGCGCTGCTGCGCGGCTTCTCGCTCGGCCAGTTCGACTGGATCATGCTCATGCGAGCGGGCTACCTCCTCGCGCTCGCCGCCGGTGGACTCTGGCTCGCGGCGAGGCGGTTCCGCGCCATCCTCGTCCACTAGGCCCTAGGACACCAGCGCTTCGAGCTCGGCGCGGGTCGGGCCCGGCGTCACGTAGGGCTCGTGGGCCATCGCCACCTCCAGCACGCGGTCGAAGACCTCGGGCCGCGAGAAGAGGTCCGAAGGCAGGGTGAAGCAACCGCCGAGCTCAGATCCCCACGCGAAGACCTGGGGGTCGTGGTGCGAGGCGGTGTCGAAGGCGCGCGCGCCCGCCACCGACATGTCCGCCGGGTCGAAGGGGTCGGGCAGACCCTGACGCAGCGCCTCGACCTCGGGACCGCGCACGCGGTCGAAGTCCACCGTCGCGGCGTGCCACGGAGCGGCCACCTCACGCGTCACCTGATCCCACGCGCGGGTGAACTCCAGGGGCCGGTCCACGAACCCCAGCGCGGCGTCGACGAAGGAGACGGCGTGCATCAGCCCGAGGGTCATGCCGCGGCCGATCGAGGGGTTGGTGTAGCCCCACGCGTCGCCCACCGGCACGATCCCGGTCGCGCACGGGACGCCGTCGAGGACGAACTCCCTCGTGGCGTTGGCCGTGCTCACCATCGTCACGACATCGCCCACGGACGTGGCGTCGATCCAGTGCGCGTGCGCCGGCATCGCGCGCACCACCCGGTCGAAGACCTCGGGGTCGCGAACGGCCCGCATGGCCTTGTCCTTGGACGAGTGGTAGATCGTCACGCTCCAGCAGCCGTCGTCGCCGGGCAGCGTGAGGATCGAGATCGAGCCCACCGGACTCAAGACGTCCGCGGTGTACTCGGGCAGTGCGTCGCCCCGGAAGAACCTCGAGTTGTACGAGAACCCGAGGTCCTCGGTGCGCTCGGTCGGCCGGCGACCCCCCGCGGCCTCGATCAGGCCCGGCAGCGGCGTGCGCCGACCCCCGCAGTCGATCACGACGTCGCCTTCCACGACGTCGCCGGACTCCGTGCGCACGCCAACAACGTGGGGGACCCCGGGAATGGCCTCGGCGCCCGTCACCAGCTCGGCCACCGGGCTGCGGTGGCGGATCTGCACGCCGGGGGTTCGCCGCGCCGCCGCGGCGAAGGAGAACTCCAGCACCGGGCGCCGGCAGGTCGACTGGGTCCAATGCCCGCTGAGGTCGACCTCTCCGGTCAGGTCGGGCAGGTGACGCGCGCGCAGCTGCGCCAGGTTGAAGCGCGGCACGCCGGCGGCGCTCATCTCCTCGAGCACGATCGGAAGGCGCTGCTCGAGCAGCTCGCGTCCCCGGGGCTGGAGCACGTGGACCTGGTGGAACTGGGCGACGCTGCGGCGCTCCCAGTGTTCCCACGCGTCGGCGACGGTGTGCGGCGCGGGGTCGTCACGGTCCAGCACGACGACGTCCATCGACCTCTCGGCGAGCAACATCGCCGTGGACAGACCGACCGGACCCGCCCCAATGACCACTGCCCTGCCCATGGCACCCCCCATCGCACGGCGTCTTGGGAGAGTATCAGCGTGTCGACGACGACGACGGGTCGACGCCGGCGGCTAGTGAGGCAGGAAGTCCACCAGCAGCTCGTTGACCCGGTCGGGCGCCTCGAGCTGCATCCAGTGGCCGGGGCCCTCGATGCGCTCGTAGCGCCAGGACCCGGCGACGTGCTCGGCCGAGCGCGTCATCTGCCCCTCGGTCAGCGCGACGTCGCCCGAGCTCCACACGCCCATCGTCGGCGCCGCCACGGGCGGCAGCGCCGGGCGCGGCGACACGTAGGACTCGGGCCCCAGGTTCGCGCGGTAGTAGTTGAGCGCCGGGGTCAGCGAACCGTTCTTCGTCAGCTGCGCGGTCACCTCGTCGGCCTCGGGGTGACGCGACCACCGCCTAAAGTTCCTCCACTCGTCGTCGCTCAGCCACCGCTCGGCCACGCCCTCGAACTGGAAGAGGAGCATGTACCAGGACTTCTCGAGCTGGTCGAAGCCCTCGCCGCGGAACGTCGACGGGTGGCCCACCGACAGCACGGCGAGGTGGTCGACGCGGTCCGGCAGGAACGAGGCCAGGGCCCAGCTGAGCGCCGCCCCCCAGTCGTGACCGACCACGTGGACCCGCTCGGCGCCCGCGTCGTCGAGCACCGCCACCACGTCGCCCGCCAGGTGCAAGATGTCGTAGGCGCCGACCCCGGCGGGCTTGTCGGAGGCGCCGAACCCGCGCAGGTCGGGCACGATCGCGCGGTACCCCGCCGCGGTGAGCGCCGCGACCTGGTGGCGCCACAGGTTCCCCGTGTCGGGAAAGCCGTGCAGGAACAGCACCGCCGGTCCCTCGCCCGTGACCTCGTAGTGGATGGAGACCCCGTCGTTGTCCGCGCGCATGACCACTCCCCTGGCCGCCGCGCGACTCGCGGCGGCTGCGTGCAGACTAGAGCGCCGACCTAGTCGCTGACCCGATTGCCGAAGTAGAAGGACAGCGGGTGGGCCGGATCCGAGCCCGACACCCCCGCCACGACGGGGAACACCTGAACGTGACCGCAGGAGAGCACGGCGGGCGTGCCCAGGGGCACCGTCGCCGACCCGCCCGCGTGGGCCCAGGTGATGACCGCTCGGGCGATCGCCACGCACGGCGCCGGCGGGTTCCCGGTGGGCACGTCGTGGTCGGCGATCCAGAATGAGGCGACACCGCCGTGCGCCCCGAGTCGCACCGACGCGACGGCGCCGGTGCCGCTCAGTCCCAGCACGCCGGCCTGGCCGCGGACGTGCGTGACGACCTGGGGCACGACCGTGCCCCGGGACGAGACGAGGCTCACGCTCGGGTACCCGGTCACCGTGCAGGCGACGGCGGCCGTGTTGCGCAGGAGGAACAGCTGGTGGAAGGTGCCCATGGAGCCGCCGTTGCCCTCCAGCGAGGCGCTCACCGATCCCACGGCGCACGGCGACAGCGCGAGCGCCGCGCTCCTCGCCGCCGGGGTCGGTCCCGCCACCGGGGATGCAGGGCTGCCGTCGCCGCGCATCGCGCCCACGATGGTGAGCGCGACCACCGCGATGGCGGCCGCGCTGGCGTAGCCGACGCGCCGGCGCAGCGCCCGCGCGCGGGCCTCGCGGATCAGCAGCTCGATCGCGCCCACCGTCTCGTGGCGCTCCACCCGGTCCGGGGTCATCGTCATGTCGTCTCCCATCGGCTCGGTCCGGTGATGGTACTATTTTGCATAGTACCATGAGAACGCCGCGTGTCAACAAGGATGAGTCGGTCCCCCTGCACGAGCAGGTCGCGGCCGAGGTGCGCCGGGCCATCGCCGACGGCGAGGCGGTCCAGGGCGAGCGGCTCCCGCCGGCCGTCGACCTCGCCAAGGTGCTGGGGGTGAACAAGAACACGGTGATCCGCGCGCTGCACGTCCTGCGCGACGAGGGGCTGGTGGACTTCACTCGCGGCCGGGGCGTTCGGGTGGTGGGCACGGCGTCGCGCTCGGCGGTGCTCGAACGCATCGACGACCTGCTGGACTACGCGCGCGCCCAGGGCTACCGCCCCGACGAGGTCGCCGCGCTGATCCAGACGCGCGCCTAGCGGCTCACGCCCACGACAGGAAGCCCGAGGTGATGCACAGGCCGCACGCGTCGATCACGACGAAGCCCACGACGATCACCGCGAGGACGATCATGGTGCCGCGTCGGCGCCCCGTGGCGACGGGCACCGGCATGTACCACTCGGGCAGCAACGCGCGCCGGGTGCTCGACGCGCCGTACCAGGGAACGGCGTCGGGGTCGAGGGGCGCGTGAGGGTCCGCCGCCAGGGCCAGCGCGGCCAGCTCCTCGTCGCTGACGGCGCCGCCGTCATCCTCGGGCGGACTCACGCCGCACCGCCGGCGCGCTCGTCCAGTTCGTCGAGCCACGCGGGCGCGTGGCGCCGCGCCCACTCCTCGTCCACCTCGCCGCTCACCATCGACTTGAGCGACGCCGGGTGGGTGAGCGCGAAGGCGATGTGCCCGGCGACGACGACGAAGATCACCAGCGCGAAGAGGTCGTGGGTGAAGGTCGCCCCGGTGCGCCACGACACGGGGAAGAAGCGGAACCACTGGAGGATGTAGCCCGTCGCGAGCATCACGACGATCATCGCGCCGGTGAATATGGCGTTGGCCTTCTGGCCGGGGTTGAACTTGTCGGCGCGCAGTGGCTCACGGCCCAGCGTGCGCAGCCACCGGATCTCGGCGCGCGTCCACACCCCGACCCGGCGCAGGTCGGCGCGCAGGCGCGCCCCCCAGGGGCCGGCCATCGAGACGAGCAGGGGGACCGGCAGGCTGATCCCGCACCACAGGTGGATCATCTCGATGACGTGGCGTGGGAAGACGACGCCGAAGAAGGAGCCGAAGTACAGCGGGATGGCCGTGAACATCACGACGCCGAAGAGCGCCGCGTTGAGCCAGTGCGCGGCGCGCTGGACGACGTCGAAGCGCAGGATCGCGCGTCCGGTGTGCCGCGGGGCCGCGACGTTGATCACGTGAGCTGGGGGTCGGGGTCGGTGGACCCGGTCGCGCCGTCGAGCCAGCCGTTGACCGGGTAGCCGTTGAGCTCCCAGAAGCCCGGCTCGACCTGGTTGACCACGCGGATCCCCGAGAGCCACTTGAGCGACTTGTAGCCGTACATCTGGGGCACCACGAGGCGCACGGGGCCTCCGTGCTCGCGCGAGACCGGTCCGTGGTACATCTCGTAGGCGACGATCACGTCGGCCAGGTGCGCCTGGTCCAGCGTGAGGCTCTCGGAGTCCGCGCCGTCGTAGGAGTCGAAGCTGAGTGCCACCGCGCCGGTCTGCACGCCGGCTTGGCCGAGCAGGTGCGAGAGCTGGACGCCCTTCCAGTGCACGTCGGGCACGCGCCAGCCGGTGACGCACTGGAAGGCCCTGGTCATCTCGTAGGCGGGCATCGCCTGCAGGTCGCTCAGGGTGAACGTGGCCGGGTGGTCGACGAGCCCGCTCACCTTGAGTCGGTATCGTGAGCGGCTGACGTAGGGGTAGTTCCCGGTGATGGAGTAGATGCGGAAGTGGTCGCCGCCGGGCAGCAGCGAGGCCAGGCCCGACCCCAGCTTGGAGCCGAGGAACCGCTGGGCGTCCGCGCCGAAGGCGACGCCCGCCGCACCCAGAGCCACCAGGCCCAAGAAGAGCCGACGCCCGACGTGGACCCTCTCGATGTTCGAATCTGATCGCCCGTCCACGTGGTCCTCCCGTGACTCAGTATCGCGGCGCGGCGATGGCGTTACAGCGCAGCGTCGACGGGCCTGGTCACGAGCAAAAAGGCGACAGCCCGCTAGCGCAGCCCGGCGGGCAGGGCGGCCATGATCGTGCGGGCGATCAAGAGGTAGCCGGCCTTGTTGGGGTGGTCGTCGGGTCCGTACGGGGCGGGCGTGCACATCCACGTCAGACGACAGATCTGCGCGACGTCAACGGGCACCGACCCGAAGGGCTTCAGTGTCGTCATGGTGGTGTCCGATGATTCGAAGGCCGCCGGCACCCTCGCGACGGGGATCCTCGCCGCGCCGTACGCGGACGTCAACTCGGAGTTGAGCTCGTTCATGTACGTCAGACTCTCGGTCGCGGGGACCGGCCCGGCGGGCTTGACGTAGCGCGCGAGGAACGGGTCGGCGTAGGTGAGCCCAACGAAGGACACGTAGGGGCCCGCGGCGGAACGCAGCTGGTGCAGGACCGATGGCATGTCCCGCTTCACCCCGGCCAGGCCGCTGTTGGCGCACTGGCCGGCCAACGGGACCACCCACAGGCAGGGCCGGATGTCATTGAAGCCGATATCGATCGTCACCACGCCGTGGTCGCTCTGGTGGGCCCTGAGGAACGCGAGCGCCAGCGAGAGCTGGGTGGTGGGAAGCGTATGGCACTTGTCGCCGGTGAGCATGGAGGGCGCGGTCTCGCCCATGCAGCCGACCTTGTCCAGGTCGAGGGTGACCCCGCGCGCCGACTCCAGGCGCACGAGGTCGTCGCCGTATCCGTACTTCGTGAACTCCCCGTTGTGGCCCACGACGCCGTTGGGCTGGACCCCGAGCGACGCCGACGCGCCGATGTCGAGGTAGAAGAGCGGTGACGACTCACCGGTGGCGCGTGGGATGTTGGCCGACACCGCGACCGCCGCGGCGACGAGCACGCCAACCACGACGGCGCCCACGACCAAACGAGGGCGCCCCGCCCTCCTCCTGTGTCGTCCCCTGGCCATCATGGCAGTACCCTTGTCGCGCCGAACCCTGAGACGCACACCGCGGCGTCCGTGGCAGCCGCACCCGCAGCGACGCGAGGTCGCCACCGAGCGCTGCTCGCATCCATTCTAGGGACCGGCCGCCTCTGGTCCAGGCCGTCCGACGCCTACGGCCCGGCCTTTCACATGAAATACACAGAATTCCCGCGGCCCTCGCTCAACTACTCTTCGTAGTGTCGGCGTGAGGGTGTCGAAGGCGCATTGCGGGGGTGCGTCGGGGGTCTGCGCGCAAGCGAGGATAGCGTGTCAACGCGAGGACGTAGAACATGACCAGATCACTCCTTGAGCTGCCGCGCCGCCCGGACAAGCCGCGCGACGTCGGCGTGACGATGGTCATCGACGGCGGACTCGCGACGCAGCACTTCGAGGACGTGATGTCCTCGCACGCCGAGTTCGTGGACTTCGTCAAGTTCGGCTGGGGCACGTCGCTCGTCACGCGCGACCTCGCCGACAAGATCGCCGTGCTGAACAACCTGGGGATCCGGTTCTACTTCGGGGGCTCGCTGTTCGAAAAGGCGCTGGTCCAGGGCCGTTTCGACCAGTTCCGCGCGTTCTGCCACGAGATGGGCGGTGGCTGCGTCGAGGTCTCCAACGGGACCATCGATCTGACCGAGGCCGACAAGGCGTCCTACGTCAAGGAACTCAGCCAGGACTTCCGCGTCATCTCCGAGGTCGGGCTCAAGGACCAGACCCGCTCGGACCTGATGTCGCCGCGCGCCTGGATCGAGGCCATCGACGCCGACCTCGACGCGGGGGCGCACCTGGTGACCCTCGAGACGCGCGAATCGGGGACCGGCGGCCTGTGCCGGTCGAACGGCGAGCTGCGCTACGGGCTCCTCGAGGAGATCCTCGAATCCGGCGTCGACGTCGACCGGCTCATCTTCGAGGCCCCGACGAGCGCGCTGCAGGGCTACTTCGTGCGACGCATCGGAACCAACGTGAACGTCGGCAACGTCGCGCCGGCCGACATCATCGGTCTCGAGACGCTCCGGCTGGGTCTGCGCAGTGAGACCCTCCTGATGTTCGAGGACGGCGACGGCGCAGAGCGTCTAGGTCCCGCGTGAGGGAGAGCCATGACGTCTTCCATCTCGCCGTGCCGGTGTACGACCTCGACGAGACGGTTGACTTCTACGTCACGCGCCTCGGGTGCAAGCTGGCCCGCCGCTACGACGATCGCGTGACCCTCGACTTCTTCGGCGACCAGCTCGTGTGCCACCTGTCGCCGGCTCCGGCGACGCGCACGCCGATGGAGGAGCTCGAGATGTACCCGCGGCACTTCGGGGTCACCTTCAAACACGGCGCCGACTTCGACGCCCTCTACGACCTGTGCCGCCAGCGCGGCGCCCCGTTCTTCGCCGACGTCAGCCTTCGCTTCGAGGGTCGCGTCGAGGTGCACCGCACGTTCGTGGTCTGCGACCCGTCGTCGAACCTATTGGAGTTCAAGCACTACGCCGACTCCCGAATGATGTACTAGGGGCCGTCCGTGAGCCCGCGTGACAACGGTGGCCATAGCGAATCCCTGAGCGACCTCATCGCTCGACGTGCACGAGAGCAGGGAGCGGCGGCGTACCTGCGCGGTGCGCGCGACGGTCGAGTAGTCACCTACTTAGACCTGTGGGAGCGCTGCGGCCGGCGCCGAGAGGAACTCGAGGGTGCGGGGGCGGGGCTCGCCGACCGCGTGGCCCTCACCACGAGAGACCCCCTCGACTACGCCGTCGACTACGTCGCGGTGGTCGCGAGCGGGAGGTGGGCCGTTCCCCTCGACCCCGAGCTCGCCGAGCGCGACCCGGCGGCGACTCGCGAGCGCGCGCTGCGGCTGGGCGCCACCTGCCGGCTCGACGACGCCGGGCTCACACCGTGGTCACCGGCGGTGTCGCACCCGAGTGGCGCGGCGGCGCGCGACGCGGGCGGCGTCATCATGGCGACCTCGGGAACGACCGGCGCACCCAAGGTGATGCGCCTAGGGGTCGACCAGCTGCGAGCGACCGCGACCAACGTCGTGGAGAGCCACGGCCTGACCAGCGCGGACCTGGGGTTCAACCCGCTGCCGTTGTTCCACATCAACGCCCAGGTCGTCGGACTCCTGGCGACCGTGCACGCGGGCTCCGGTCTCGTGATCGACGAGCGGTTCCACCGCACCAAGTTCTGGGCCCTGACCGGTTCACTGGGCGTGACCTGGATCAACGCGGTCCCCGCGATCATCTCGCGGCTGATCCCTCTGCGCGACGACGAGTCCGTCCCCGCGTCGGTGCGATTCGTGCGCTCGGCCTCGGCGCCCCTCGCCGTGAGCCTCATGAAATCCTTCGAGGCCGAGACCGGGCTGGCGGTCGTCGAGTCCTACGGCATGACCGAGGCGGGCAGCCAGATCTGCATCAACCCGCTCGACGCGCGCCGGCCCGGGTCGGTCGGGCGACCGTGGGGCGTCGCGCTGCGCGTGGTGCGTGACGACGGGACGCCGGCACTGCCGGGCGAGGCCGGCCAGGTCCAGATCAGCGGACCGACGGTCATCGCACGCTACGAGGGCCCCGGCTACGAGGACCGCTTCAGCGACGACGGCTGGCTGCGCACCGGCGACCTCGGCCACCTCAATGATGACGGTTACCTCTTCCTCACCGGTCGCACCGACGACGTCATCAACCGTGGGGGCGAGAAGATCTTTCCCCGTGAGATCGAAGAGCTGCTGGTCGCGTGCCCCGAGGTCGCGGCGGCCGCCGTCATCGGGGTGCCCGACGAGGTCTTCGGACAGGTCCCGGTCGCCTTCGTCCAGCTGCACGGCGTGGACGAGTCGAGCGACCGCGAGCGCGTCGCGCCACTGGTCAAGGAACTTCGCGAGACGCTGGTCAACGGCCTCGCGCGGCCCCGCCGACCCGTGCGGATCACCGTCGTGGCGGCGCTGCCCGCCCACGTCAACGGCAAGATCCGCCGCGACGCGCTGGCCACCCAGCCCCCCGTCGGACTGATCAGCGAGCCCGTGGGGTGAGGGAGGCGACGACCGTCCTCGCGGCCGCACCACGATGACGAGCGGCTCGACGTCGACGCCTGAGAGGGGCACGCGCCAGCGACTCGATCACGTCGACGCGATGCGCCCGGTGAAGCAGGCCGCGGTCATCTCCACCCACGCGGTGATCTTCCTCGCGCCGGTCACCGCGGGCCTGGCGAGCGAGAACATCCTCATCTTCACCCACTTCTCGCGCGAGGCGTTCCTCTTCGTCTCCTCGTGCATGCTCGCCTACAGCTACCGCGACGTCGGGCGCGTCGAACTCGCGCACTACTGGCGCCGTCGCTTCATCGCGGTCGGCGTGCCCTACCTGGCGTGGACGATCATCTACTACGTCTACGTCACGCTGGAGCCGCAGCCGTCATTCCCCTACTACCACTTCGTGGGCGCGTCCGTCTTCAGCGTCTACGGGCTGCACCGGCTGGTGCACTTCGTCACCACCGGCTACTACCACCTCTACTACCTGCTCGTCCTGCTCGAGTTTTACGTGGTCTTCCCGCTGGTCCTGATCGGCGTGCGGCGCCTGGCGCGCTGGCACGGCCGCCTCGTGCTGGCGGCGCTGGCGTTCCAGGTCCTGTACTGCATGTTTTGGCCCCGAATCTTCTGGCTCGCGGTGCACGCGCACCTCACGAACACCGGCCACCAGTCCTTCTGGGAGACCCGACTCATCACCTCCTACGCCTTCTACCTCGTCGCGGGCATCGTGGTGGCAATCCACCTGGACGAGGTCCACGACTGGATCTGCTCGCACCGGGCCCTGATCCTTTCGGGGACGCTCCTCGGGGGCGCCGGCGCGGTGGCCCTCAACTACTGGCACGGCTCGGGCTTCCTCCACCAGGTCCTGGTCCCCGGCTACAACCCGTTCGTCGCCACGGTGATCCCCTACACCGTCGGGGCGATCCTGAGCGTGTACCTGCTCGGTGTGTTCCTGGTCAGCCCGCGGCGCAGCGCGCGCACTCGCGCGGCCGTCAAGTCGGGCTCGGACAACTCGTACGGCATCTACCTCTCTCAGCTCATCTGGATCCCCGTCCTGGGCCGGCTGATCACGAACTGGCACCCGCCGATCGCCTGGCCCGTGGTGACGCTGGCGGCGGTGGTGGTGGTCTACCTGCTGGGGTTCGGCTTCAGCGCGCTCGCGGCGCGTACCCCCCTGGCGCGCCCGCTCACGGGGCGCAGCGAGGTCTCGTGGTCGACGCTGCTCCCGCGGTGGCGTACGAGCTCCTTCGCCCTGACGCCGTCGATCGACGACGGGCCCCTCGACCTGACCGAGACCGACTGATCAGCGCGGCGGGGCCGCGACGTCGATGCTCCACCGGCTCGCGTTGTCCACCTCGCGCCACGGGGTTCCCACGAGCGCGTCGCCCGCGAGCGTCGCGTGCAGGACGCGGATGACGCCCCCGTGGGTGACCACCAGCGTGGGGACCCCGGCGCCCGCCGCGCGCGCGAGCGCGCGCAGCGAGCGGTCTCGGAACTCGCTGAGAGTCTCGCCGCCCTCGGGGCTCGCGTCGGCGTCCACCACCACGCCGTCGACGATGCCCACCCGGCGCCCGGGCACGTCGTCGACGCTCGTCCCCTCCAGGACTCCAAAGCAGCGCTCGCGCAGGTCGGGGTCCTCGCGCGGCACCAGTCCCAGGATCCGCGAGGCGATCTCGGCGGACTCGCGGGCCCGCGCGAGGTCCGAGGTGACGATGGCCTCGACGCGCTCGGCCATCGCCTCGATCGATCGGCGCACCTGGTCCCGACCCTCGGCGGTCAGCACGCTGCGGTCGTCTTGGCCCTGGACGAGGCGCTCGAGGTTCCACGTGGACTGGCCGTGGCGCACGAGGACCAGACGAGCGCCGACGGCCCCGTCAACGCGCGCCGGTGGCTCGTCCATGCCCTCGAAGGTACTCGCGGGTCCCGCGGGTCCCCGTCGCTACGCGCCGTTCCACCCCACCGGCAGCGCGGCGACGACGGCGGCGGCGATGGCCTGGTAGCCCTCGTCGTTGGGGTGGACGTTGGGGCCTAGCGGGGGCGCCGCGCACTCCCACGTCAGGTCGCACAGCCGCGCGGCCTGGGCGCTGACCGTGCCCAGCCCGGCGACGGTGACGGGGTTGGTGTCGCCGACGTCGAAGGCCTTGTCGACCTGGGCGACGGGGACGTCGAAGCGCGCGTAGACCTGGGTCAGGGAATTGTTCATCTGGTCGACGGCGCGCACGCGGGCCGCCTCGTCCACGGCGCCGCGCAGGTCGTGACGGTCCACGACGACCTCGGGGTTGTAGTGGTTCAGCCCGACGAACGTCACGTGCGGACCCGCCGCGGCCTCGAGCTGGCTGAGGATCGATGTCAGTTGGTCCGAGAGCGCGTCGAGGTGCCGGACGAGGCACGCCGGGTCTGACGTGACCCGGTGCAGGCACGGGAAGACGTCGTTGAACCCGAGGTCGACGGTGACGAGCACCGGGTCGGCGGCGTGCGCGTGCAGGAAGGCCAGCGCGTCGGCGAGCTGGGACGTGCCCGGGGCGTAGCAGTGGTCGTGGCCGTGCAGCATCGTGAAGGTCGTCTCGCCGGGACAGCCGAGCTGGGACAGGACGAGCGGCACGCCGAGGTCGGCCTCGGCGCCCACGAGGTCGTTCGCGTATCCGTGGTCGGTGGCCGCGGCGTGCCCGCCCGGCCCGGGCTGGTACCCCACCGAGTCCGAGGCCCCCAGGGCCAGGTAGTACACGGTCGGCGCGTCGGCCCCCGCGGGGGTGGCGGCGCCCTGCGTGGCCACCGTGGTCAGGAGGCCCAGCGCGCACGTGGCCGTCAGCGCTGCGCTCAAGCGACCACGACGCACTCTCAAACCTCCAGACCTTTCACGTCACCCCTGTCCGCCCGGGGATGAACCTGTCGTCACGGTGGGACGCCGGCACCCTCGGGCGCCGGCGCTGGGGGCCATTCTACGAAGGGGTCACATCGTTGTCCGGTCGGGGTCACGCCGGCGGGGACGGCCGCTAGGTTATTTGCTTGATGCAAACAACCACAGAACCCCGCGACCCGCGCGCCGCGCTCTCGAGCGACGTCCTCGAGGGCATCCAGGCCGACATGCAGGCCGTCGCGCGCTCCCTCACCCAGGCCAAGGCCCACGAGCAGCTTCTCCAGGCGGCCAACGTGCGCCTCGACCGCGCGGGCATCGTGCTGATGTTCAAGCTGCACCTGAGCACGGACCGCTCGTACCGCATCACCGACCTCGCCGACCTGCTGGGCGTGGACGCACCGACGGTCACACGCAAGGTTCAGCAGCTCGAGCGGCTGGGCTACGTCGCGCGCGAGCCCGACCCCAGCGATCGGCGCGCGTCGCGCATCGCACTCAGCGCGAGCGGGCGCGAGGCGCTCGAGCGGGTCATGGCCGCGCACCGCTGCCGTCTGGTCCAGGTCTTCGCGGAGTGGACCAACGAGGAGTGCGAGACCTTCGTCGCCCTGTTCTCACGCTTCGCCGCCGCACTGACAACCGAGATGGAGGCACACCGTGACTGACGACGTGATCACCCCCGTCGCGGCGCCCGCCGAACACGACTTCAGTCCCGAGGAACATCGCCGCATCCTGGTGATCCTGTCCGCGCTGATGCTCGGCATGTTCCTCGCCGCGCTGGACCAGACCATCGTGGCCACCGCGTTGCCGACCATCGCCGGTGACCTGCACGGCCTCAACCACCTGTCCTGGGTGGTCACGTCCTACCTCATCACGTCGACCATCACGCTGCCCCTCTGGGGCAAGTTCGGCGACCTGTGGGGTCGAAAGGTCTTCTTCCAGCTGGCCATCATCATCTTCCTGGCCGGCTCGATCCTGTCGGGTCTGTCGCACAACATGATCGAGCTCATCACCTTCCGCGCGATCCAGGGCGCGGGCGCGGGCGGACTCATGGTCGGCTCCCAGGCGATCATCGGCGACCTCATCCCCCCGCGCCAAAGGGGCCGCTACATGGGCTACTTCGGCGCGGTCTTCGGCCTGTCGAGCGTGCTCGGCCCCCTGGCCGGCGGCTGGCTCACCCAGCACGCGTCGTGGCGCTGGATCTTCTACATCAACGTGCCGATCGGCATCGTCGCGCTCTTCATCATCGCCGCGGTGCTGCACATCCCCACGACGCGGCTCAGCCACAAGATCGACTGGTGGGGCACGACCCTGCTGTCCGCCGGCGTCGTCGGCCTGATCCTGCTGACGACCTGGGGCGGCGTCGAGTACGCCTGGGGATCGTCGACGATCCTCTGGTTGGGCGTGGCCAGCGTGGCCCTGCTCGTGGCGTTCTGCTACGTCGAGACCAAGGCGGTCGAGCCGATCATCCCCCTCGGGCTGTTCCGCAACCGTACGTTCAGCGCGGCGTCGGCGGTGGGCTTCGTCGTCGGCTTTTCGATGTTCGGCGCGATCGTGTACCTGCCCCTCTACCTCCAGGTGGTCCACGGCTCCTCGCCGACCAAGTCGGGCCTGGAGCTGCTGCCGGTGATCACCGGGATGCTGATCACGTTCATCATCAGCGGCCAGCTGGTCTCGCGCACCGGTCGCTACAAGATCTTCCCGATCATGGGAACCGCGGTCGTCGCGCTGGGCATGTACCTGTTCACCGGGCTCAGCCCCACCACCGGATTCTGGAGCGCCGCGCTGGACATGTTCGTCGTGGGCATCGGGCTGGGACTCGTCATGCAGGTCCTGGTGGTCGCGGTGCAGAACTCGGTGCCGCATTCCCAGTTGGGCACCGCCACGGCGACGGCGACGTTCTTTCGCACCATCGGCGGCGCCTTCGGCGTGGCGATCCTGGGCGCGGTGTTCAACAACCGTCTCCTCGCGCACCTCACGGCGACCGCCACGCCGGCCGAACTCAAGCTCTTCAAGGGCGGCAACATCACCGAGAACCCGGCCCAGATCAGCCACCTGCCCGCCGCGGCGCGCACCCTCATCGTGAACGCGTTCAGCCACTCCCTGGACACCGTCTACGTGGTCGCGGTGCCCTTCGCGGTGGTCGCGTTCGTGCTCACGTGGCTCTTGAAGGAGATCCCCCTGCGCACCCGCGCCCACGTCGCGGCCACCGACGGCGCCGAGCCCGTCCTCGCCCCCCACGTCGCCCTGGACGCGCCGGGGGAGTTCCCGGGCCTGTAGGCGCCGCGGGCGCCTGCGCGCCGCTGGCGTCCAGACGTGCTAATCAGGACTCCCATGGCCGTGCGATTGATCCAGACCTCACGCGCCGTGGGCCTGGCGCAGGGCCAGCACGCCGACCTGGCTGAGGTCCTGGCACGCCACGGCGCGGAGGCCGGTCACTACTCGGTGCTCGGCCCGGACCCCTGGCGGGTGCTGTGGAACCCTGAGCGCACTGGCTTCGTGGCCTTCTTCGAGACGCCCCAGGTCGTGTTGTCGTGGCGCTCGCCGGTCGCCGACGTCGCCGAGCAGCCCGCGCTGCTGGGCGACCTGCTCGCCTACGCGCGCGACTCGCGCCGCCAGCTCTTCGCGATGCCGGTCAACGCCACGATGCGCGACACGGCCACGCGCCTGGGCATGCACGTCGCGTGGGTCGGGACCGAGTGCTACGTGGCGCTGCCCACGTGGTCCCTCGCGGGAGGGCGGCGCCAGAAGGTCCGCTGGGCGCGCAGTCACGCGATCAAGCTCGGCCTCTCCTGGCGCGAGGCGCACCCGCTCGCCGACTTCGCCGACCGCGCCGCGCTGGCGGGCGTCGAGGCCCGTTGGAAGGCCGAGCGCGCCGAGCGCTCGACCGACTCGTTCCTGCGCAACTCCTTCGCCGAGCTCGCCCACTGGCGCCGCTACTTCGTCGCCGAGGACGACGGCGGCGTCGTGGCGTCGGTCACCTGCACGCCCGTCAATGACCGCTCCTGGTACCTCCAGGACCTGGTGCGCGCGCCCGACGCCGCGCGCGGGGCGTTAGAGGGCGCGATGGCCCTGGCGCTGGACACCCTGCGCGACGAGGGCTACGCCTACGCCGACAACGGCCCGCTGACGTTCTGGCGCCGCGGCGGCGCCGAGGAGCCCGCGCACTCGATGGGCCCCTTCGGCAACCAGGTCCTGCGCTACTTCGACCACCGCTACCGCTTCCACGGCATCAACCAGTTCCGCGCCAAGCTCGACCCCGACCACACCGCGCCGCTCTACGTGATCCGCTCGCACCGGCTCATCACGCCGGGCGTCGCGCGCGCCCTGACCCGCCTGCTGACGCGCGCCTCAGACGCCTAGCGACAGGCGATACGTCAGGCCCGAGACGCGCTCGACCTCGGTCGCCACGGCGGTGGCGAGCGCCGCGTCCTCCCCCACGACGCTCACGCGCTGGCCGGCGCGGGTGACCCCCGTGTAGAGCAGCTCGCGCGTCAGCAGCGGCGAGCCGGGAGCCGGCAGGACCACGATGACGTGGTCGAACTCGCTGCCCTGGGACTTGTGGATGGTCATCGCCCACGCCGACTCGCAGAACCCCACGGAGCCGACCGGGTAGACGCGCGCGTCGTCGAAGAAGAGCACGCGCCGGCCGTCGCGCTCGACCACGACGCCGAGGTCGCCGTTGCTCAGGCGCAGGGACCGCTGGTTGCGCGTCACGAGCACCGGCTCTCCGACGCAGAAGCGCTCGGTCGCGTCGACCCCGCTGCGACGCCGGTAGCGCGCGCCGACGACCGCGTTCCACCACGCCACCGAGCCCGGTCCCTCGCGGTTCGCGCACAGGACCGCCACCGCGCGGGTGGCGGCGCGCGCCGCCGCGCCCTGGCCGGCGCCGGCGAGCTCCCCGACGCGCGCGGCGTGCTCGGCCACCGTCGCCACCAGGTCCGCGTCGGCGCCCGCGCGGTGCTCGACCGCCGGGTCGCCGCTCGACAGGATCACCCCCACGGCCGCCGCGTCGCCGCGGCGCACCGCGTCGGCCAGGTCCAGCACCGCGCGCCGGTCGGTGCGGTGCACGTGGGTCAGGCGCGAGACCAGCGGCGCGGTGCGGGCCTCGTCGCGCACCGCGTCGGCGAGCACGGCGCCCACGTTGACCGACACCAGCTGGTCGGGGTCGCCGATCAGCACGACGCGCCGCGGGTCGTCGCCGTCGGTCGCGGCGAGCAGGTCGTCGAGGATCGTCAGGTCGGCCATCGACACCTCGTCGACGACGACCACGTCGTGGAACAGCGGCGTCGCCTCACGCCCGCCCCGCGGGTGCATCCCCAGGAGGTGGTGCAGCGACCCCTCTCGCTCGCGGTCGCGCGCGAGGCGAGCGAACGATCCGCCCCCCAGGGCGTCGTCCATGCCCTCGGCCATGCGCTGGGCGGCCTTGCCGGTGGGGGCGGCGACCACCACGCTCACCGGCGTCGCGTCCCCCGCGGCGGCGAGCGCCCGATCGAGGAGCCGCAGGACCTGGGTGACCAGCCACGTCTTGCCGGTCCCGGGCCCGCCGGTGATGAACGAGACGCGTCGCGTGAGGCAGCGGCGCGCGACGTCGACGAGGTCGGGGCTGGGCGTGCCCGCGGCGGCGAGCTCGGCGCCCAGTTCAGCCCCCGCGCGCTCGAGGTCCTCGGGCGTGAGACCCGCGGGCAGCGCCACCTCCTCGACGCGCGACGCCGCGAGCCGGCGCGCGACGCGCCACTCCGCCGCGGCGAGGCGGCGCACGTAGAGGAAGCGGCGGTCGACGCACACGAGCGGGGGGCCCACGGTCGCGACGTCGGCGAGGGCGGTCGTCAGCTCGCAGAGTCGCCCCTCGCGCGACAGCGCGTCGACCAGCTCGTCGAGGCCCGGCGCGGCGGGGAGCGCGGCGGCGGCGCGCACCGCGTCGCGCGCGGCGTCGTCGGCCAGGTCCAGCGCGACGTGGTCGAGCGTCACCGCGCGCGTCGCCACCCCCACCGTCGCCGCGACGAGGGCGTTCGCGTCGCCCGAGGCGTAGCGGCGCAGGATCACCTCGGCCAGCACGGCCTCGGGCGCGGCCGAGGTGGCCGCGGCGCTAGTCACCGTCGCCCCCGAGGGCGTCGGACGCGGCGGCGACCGCCTCGGGCGAGATCGGCCACGACAGGACGCCGTCGCCCGGCTGGGCCGTGGCGTCGCCCACGACGCGCACGAAGAGGTAGTCGACCCCGGCCAGGTGGGCGGACGGGTCGTAGCCGCCGAGCCGGCTGCGCAGCAGCCGGTGCAGGGCAACGGAGTAGAAGAGGGCCTGCAACGGGTAGTGGGCGGCCTCCATGTGACGGCGCATCCGCGCGTCCTCGTAGGGGCGCCGCGCGCCGGCCAGCTGGTCCGTCTTGTAGTCGACGATCCGGTAGCGCCCGTCGGTACCTCGCACGGTCAGGTCGAGGCTGCCGATGAGGAAGCCCTCGGCGAGCGCGCCGGCGAGCGCCACGTCCGCGGCGAAGTACCCCGCGAAGACCCCGCGCCCGTCGCTCCCCGACCGGTCGAGGCGGCGCACGGCGTCGATCGCCCCGTCCAGCCGGTCCGGGCGGGCCCGCGCGCCCAGCGCGAGGGTGAAGCGCATCTCGGTGGCCACGTCGTCGCGCCCCAGGTCCGCCAGCGACCGACCGTTCAGGGTCGCCAGGCGTCGACCCATCAGCTCGGTCAGCGACGCGTCCACGCGCGCGAGGTCCGACGGCGTCGCCCCGAGGCGGCGCGCGTCGGCCTCCCACGACGGCGTCGCGACGCCCTCGGCGCGCGGCGCGCCCACGGCGTCCTCGAGCGCCCGGTGGATCAGGACGCCCAGTCCCGTGCCGGCGAGCGAGCCGAAGACCCCGGCGACGTCACCGCGGACGCGATCGACCTCGACCTGCGCCACGTCGCCGGCCTCGTCGAGACCGCCCGCGGCCTCCAGCTCGCCGAGGCCCTCGTCGCGCGCCGCGAGCTCGCCCGCGAGGGCGCTGTAGGACCATCGCCGCCTCTCGAAGGGCGCCGCGATCGCCCGGCCGGACACGAAACGGGTCGCCGGCGCACCTACCGGAGTCGCGGCGGCGCCGGGCTCCACCTCGGGCACCGCGCCGTCGAGGTCGAGCACCTCGACGCTGGGCGAGGCCGCGAAGTTCGCGCGCAGCGCGGCGACGGGGTCGGCGATCGCGGCGCGAAAGCGCGGGTCGCGACGCGCGGACCAGCCCCCACCCACGAACGCGTCGCGCACGTCGCGCAGGGGGCGGTTGCGCACGACCGACCCCGACCCCGCGTCCTCGCGGTCGAAGAGGATCCGCGCCAGCTCGCCGCTGAAGGGCGTGGCGTGCGCCATCGGCGCCCACAGCACCGCGGCGTCACGCGCGCGCGTCAGGGCCACGTAGAGCAGGCGTCGCCGCTCCCCGGCGCTCGCGGCCTCGGTGCGCAGGCGACGCTCCTCGGCGTTGGCGCCGCCCCAGGCGAAGCCCGACCCCGCGTCGACCACGGTCACGCCGTCCTCGACCCAGCGCTGCAAGGCCTGACGATGGGCCCCGACCTCGCGGAAGCGGTCCCCCACGAAGGCCAGCAGCACGACCGGGAACTCCAGCCCCTTCGCCTTGTGCACGGTCAGCACGCGCACCGCGTCGCTCTCGGTCTCGAGGCGCCGCGCCGTCGCGCCCTCGTCGGCGTCCAGCGCCGTCGACGCGGCGTCCAGCCAGTCGATCACGAGGGCGACCGAGCGCACGCCGTCGCACTCTCGGCTGGCCAGCTCGCCCAGGTGGTGAAGGTCGGTCAGGTGCCGCTCGCCGTCGCGCGTCGCCAGCACGACGGACTGGACCGCCCGTGTTCGCGCGAAGCGCGTCAGCGCGGCCACGCCGACGCGGGCGAACTCGCCGGCCAGCTGCGTGACCCATCCACCGACCTCGCTGCTCGTCGGGTCGGCGGCGTGCCCGCCGCGGAACCACGTCGCACGCAGCGCCTCGGTGAGGCCGACGTCCTCGGGCGACTCCAGCGCCACGAGCAGCAGGCGCAGCTGGTGCGCCGCGTCGCACGTGAAGATCGAGTCGCCGCTCGCCGTGACGCTGGGGATCCGCCGGCGCGACAGGAAGCGGTGCACCTTGGCGCAGTCGTTGTTATAGGCGCACAGCACCGCGACGTCGCGGTACGCGTAGCCGCACTGGCGCGCGCGGCGCACGTAGCCGGCCACGGCCTCGAGGATCTCGTCGTCGCGGCGGGCCGTGTAGGGCGACGCGCGCACGTGCAGCGACGCGTCGGCGTCACCCACGCGGGTCAGGGCGCGCGCGACGTCCTCGCGCACCGCGACGGCCGGCTCGAAGCCGATCACCGGCCCTTCGCTCGGCGCGTCGGGTGAGTAGTGGAAGTCCGTCCCCGCGAACACGGCGTTCACCGCGTCGACCAGCCGGGGCGTCGAGCGGTAGTTGTAGCGCAGCGTCGCCACCGGCACGCCGCGCCGGCGGCAGTCGTCGCGGACCGCCAGGAACGTCTCCACACCGCCCGATCGGAATCCGTAGATGGCCTGCTTGGGGTCACCCACGAGGACCAGGCGGGTGGCGGGGGCGTCGAGGAACAGCTCGCGGAACACGTGCCACTGCAGCGGGTCGGTGTCCTGGAACTCGTCGATCATCACGACGCGGAAGGTCGCGCGCAGGTCGTCGCGGAAGCGCCGCGCGTCGTAGCCGTCGAGCCGGTCGGCCAGCGCGACGACGAGGTCGGCGAACGACGAGCGCCCCGCGCGGCGCAGCAGGTCGCAGAACCGGTCCACGATCTCCAGCGCCAGGTCGCGCTGGAGGCGGGCGAGGCGTTCGACCCCCGCGGGCGCGGCGGCGGCGGCCCCCTGGGGCGCGACGCGCACCGACGTGGAACGGCCCCCGCGGCGCACCCCCGACTGGTAGAGCGCGTCGGCGACGGCGTCGAGCGTGGCGAGGTCGACCTCGCCGAGCAGCTCGTCGGGACGCTCCAGCGCCCATCGCGCCAGGCACTCGTTGGTGGCCTGGCGCCACAGCCGTCCGTCGTCGCTCAGCGCGCCCGACGTGCCGATGACGTTGACCGCGGCGAAGGAGTGGATCGTGCGCGCGTGCAGCCCGTCGAGTGACGCGCGGCAGTGCCGCGCCCGGCGCAGGTCGGCCGCGGCGATCACGGGGTCGCTCCAGCGCTGCTCGAGGTGCCGGCGCCACGGCGCGTCGTCGTCGACCCCGTGGTCCAGCATGTCGATCACCTCGCTCAGGTGCTCGCGGACCCGGCCGCGCAGCTCGCGCGCGGCGTCGCGGGTGAACGTGACGAGGAGGATCTGGTCGGGCTCGACCGCGTCCTCGACCATGAAGCGCGCCGCCAGGTGGGCCAGCGTCCAGGTCTTGCCGCTGCCGGCGCCCGCCTCGACCAGCAGCGGGCGCGGTACGGCGTCGGCGCCCGCGACGCGCAGTGGCGACGTCACGACGTCGAAGTCGGCGCTCACGCGTCACCCCCCGCGGCCAGGCGCGTGGTCCAGGGCTCCGCGCTCACGACGGCGGCCACGTCGAGCACGCGCAGCGCGCCCGTGAGGGCGGCCGACTGGGTCAGGAACTCCCCGTCGCGCACCGCGGCCAGCTCGGCGTAGGTGAACGGCAGCAGGACCCGGTTCTCGGGGGTCATCGACTCGCCCCAGTCCGGTCGCTGGGTGAACGCACCGGAGCGGAACCATTCGTCGCGCGGCGCCGCGACGACGCCGGCCCCGCCGGCCCCGAATCGCGGGTCGGTCGCCAGGGTCGTGGCGTTCTGATGAAGGGGCAGGCGCGCCCAGCGCTGGTCGTAGAGGAGAATGAGCGCGTCGAGCAGCCCGCGCGCCGAGTCCACCGCGTCGCCCGGCCCCCACGTCGAGGTGAGATAGGGGCGCTCCCCGGGGCGCTCGGCCTCGGCGGGACGCGCCGCCCTCAGCAGGACCGCCGACACCGGCGAACTCGTCTCGACCGTGAGCAGCGCCTGGCGCACGAGCAGGCCGACGAGCCTCGACCCGTAGGAGTGCGACGGCGTGTAGGCGAACAGCACCGGGCCCACCCGCGTGTCGTAGAGGTCGAGGGGCGGTCGCGACACGGCGCGCGACAACCCGCGCACCACGGCGGGACGTCGCGCCAGCGGCGCGAGGCGCGCGTCGGCGTCGGCGAGGGTGGCGCGCACGTGCCGCGCGTAGCGCGCCAGCTCCTCGACGTCGATCTCGCGGGCCGCGCGCGGGCGGAACCCCGCCGCCACCGTCGCCACGGGTGAGTCGGGGCCTACCGGCAGGACCGGGTCGACGCCGGTGGCCACCGCGGCGCGCAGCAGCCGCTCGCGCACGCCGAACAGGCTGAGCGCGCCGCCCGCGTCCAGGTACGGCACGTCGGGCCGCTCACGCTCGCCCGGGTCCAGGACGCGGGCCGACGAGAACACGTCGCGCAGGAACACGCGCTGGGGGTTGCGCAAGAATCGCACCAGCTCCTCGACGTCGACGTCCACGGCGCGCGTCTCGTCGCGGCCGTCGACCTCGACGAGGGCCAGGTCGTCGTCGGGCACCGCGGCGCCACGGGTCGCCAGCTGCGACGCCGACGCCGCGTGCACCGCGTCGAGGCTGAAGGGCGCTCCGGGCGCACCCTCGGCGGACACGTCACCGGGACCCGAGGTCGCCGGCGTGAACCCGAACCGCGGGTGCCGCCGCTCGCCGACGACGACGTCGACGGGCGTCGCCGCCAGGGCGTCGCGAAGCTCGACGAGCGGGAGCGACTCGGCCAGCTCGCTGCCGTCGACGACGCGCCGGTCACTGGTGAAGATCATCACGCGGGTGCGCGTGCTGGCGAGCAGGTTGAGCAACGCCAGTCGGAACTCCGCGCGCGGGTCGGGGTCGCTGGCGCGCGCCTCGCCGAGCTCGCTCACGCGCCGGGCCGGCTCGGGCAGCAGCTCGTCGTCTACCCCCACCACGCACGTGATCTCGTAGGGCACGCTGGCGCCGCCGACGGCGTCGATCAGGCTCGCGCCCCCGCGTCCCAGGAGGGCCGAGCCGCCGCCCGCGACCAGCGACTCGACCAGGCCGCGCGCCGCCTCGAGCCCGACCGGCCTCCTCGAGGCCGCCCCCAGGGCCTCGACGCGGGCCAGGAGACGGTCGAGGCTCGGGTCGCGCACGCGTTCATCGCGCTCGACCACCCTCGCCCAGTCGGCGAACGCCGCGGCCCACTCGCCCAGCGGGTGCGCCGAACGCGCGAAGCGTGACGCGCGCGCCACGAGGTCGACGAGCACCGAGAACCGCGACACCGCGTCGAGGTCCTCGGCCACGCCGAGCGCGTCGAGGTCCGGCGCCGCATCCCCCTCGTCGAAGCACGTCGCCAGGGCCACCCGATCGACCAGGCGCCGCCAGGACCCCGCGTCGTCCTCGGGTGAGAAGACGCCCGCGCGCGCGGGGTCGCCCGCGTCCAGGCCCAGGCTCACGCGACCCCGCGTGGCCAGGGCGACGACGCGCTCGGCGTCGGCGCGGGTCATCGCAAGGCCCGCCACGAGCGACGGCTCACCGAGCAGGGCGGCCACGTCGTGCACGCTCAGGTGGGCGTCGAGCGTGCGCAGGAGCCGCACGAACGCGTCCGCGCGCGCCGACCGCCGGCCCACGCCCGGGTCGCTCACCTCGTACTGCACGCGCGGGGCGCCCTCCTCCTCGGTTCCGCTCGGCTGCCAGTAGGTCGCCATCAGTGCGGCGACCCCGGCCGGGTCGGGCGTGACGACGCGCACCTGGTGCGCACGCGCGCCGGTCTCGCCCAGCGCGTGCAGCACCGCGTCACGCGCGACCTCGACCTGGCGGGCGAGCCCCGACGTGCGATGCACCTCGAGGAACGGCACGACGCCGTCGACGGGTCCGGGCGTGCGCGACCACATCGCGTCGAGGACCGCGCGCTTCTGCGACCCCCAATCGAGGGACCCGTCGATCCACTCGGTGCGGTCGGGCCGGGCGTGGGTCCGCCACAGGCCCAGCTGCGCGCTCGCCGCCGCGCCCCAGCGCTCGCCGAGCGACCGGGCCTCCGGGGCGACCGCCTCGACGTCGCGCTCGAGCAGGTCGCGCGACGCGATCGCCACGTAGAGGTCGACGTCGCGGGCGTCGGCGACGCGTCGCACGACCCGGGCGGCGAGGGACCCCGCCGGCGACGACAGGGTGCCGAAGAGCGTCAGCCGCTCCGCGGCGCCGTCGTCCGCGATCACCCCGTCGCGTTCGAACCGGTCGCTGGGCGTCGCGAGTCCCTGGGCGGAGCGCTCGGCCAGGAGCCGGCGCTCCGTGGAGTACTCCGCGGGCGACAGCAGTGAGGCCGCCTCCTCGCCGCGCAACGTGACGACGCGCGAGAGCGACGCGCCGCGCGACTGGGCCTCGTCCCAGGACATCGCGGCGTCGAGCTCGTAGAGGGC
The DNA here is from genome assembly GCA_963805595.1 of uncultured Actinomycetota bacterium. Taxonomy (GTDB): domain Bacteria; phylum Actinomycetota; class Acidimicrobiia; order Acidimicrobiales; family RAAP-2; genus RAAP-2. Next base: position 82,378 of record CAWDUM010000002.1, read on the forward strand.
GACGCCCAGCGCCGGCGCGGACCAGGCCTCCATGGCCGCGGCGTCCCCGTAGAGGAGCCGACCGAGCAGGCCGGTCAGAAAGATCGTGTCCAGGTTGGCCGCGACGCCGTCGGCGCGGCCGGCGCGGCCCGTGGTGCGCGCGACCTCCTGCTCGAACCACTGGCCCACGACGACGTTGGGCACCACGACGGCTCGCCGCACCAGGGGGTTGGTCGCCGTGCCCTGGACCTCGACGAAACGGCCCGCCAGGGCGCGCAGGTCCTGGCTCGCGTACAGCGTGAGGCCGGACATGCTGCGAGGCTATCGGGGCCCTGTCAGGGTCCCGGGTTCACACGTGCGAGTGCAGTTCGCGCAGTCGCAGCGTGACGAGACGCTCGACGACGTCGCGGGGCAGCGGCGCGTCGTTGGCGAAGCGCAAGGCCCCGCGGCTCGTCTTGTAGCCGCGCAGCTCGCGCGCCATCTGGGGGATGACCGACGAGCTGTACGGGAAGTAGCTCAGGTGGGTGCGGAACGCGGCGAACCCGGCGACGATGTGGCCCTCGACGCGATACCCCGGGATGGCGTAGCTGATGCACTCGTCGGCGCCGGGCAGCAGCTCGAGCAGGTCCTCGCGAAGCTCGCAGAGCGTGACGCGCTGGACCTGGTCCAGCCCCAGGAGGTAGGCGTCGACCGTGCTGGCACTCATGGGCTGAGTATCTCCGCGCGCGGGGGGTCTGTCAAGGGCGGGCACCGGCATTGACCGGGCGCCGCCATCCCTAGGGTGGGGTCCGACGGAGTGGAGGGTGACACATGAAAATCCTGATCGTGGGCGGCACGTCGTTCGTGGGCCGGGGCGTCGCCGTCGCGGCGCTGCGACGCGGCCACGAGGTGACCGTCATCAATCGCGGGGTCACGCCCCACGACCTGCCCCACGAGATCGAGCGTCTGGTGGGCGACCGGGGCCGCGACCTCTCCGCGCTCGCCGGGCGGAGCTTTGACGCGACGATCGACTCGACGGCGTACCGACCCAGCGACGTCGCGCGACTGGCCGGGGCCCTGGGCCCGCGCGGTGGCTACCACCTGCAGGTCTCCTCGGTCTCGGCCTACCAGGACCCGAGCGAGCGCGGCGCGACCGAGGAGACGGCGAGGATCTGGGACGGCGACGGCCTCGACCTCGAGGCGCCGATCACCGGGGGCACCTACGGGCCGCTCAAGGCGGCGGCCGAGCGCGCCGCGTACGAGCACTTCGGCGACGCCGTGGCCATCGTGCGCCCGACCTACGTCATCGGCGCCTACGACGCCACGCTGCGGTTCCCCTACTGGGTCGAGCGCGCGCGCCGCGGCGGCGTCATCGCGGTGCCCGGCCCGCGGGTGAGCGCGATGCAGTACGTCGACGCGCGCGACCTGGCGAACTTCATCGTGGGACTCGCGGAGAACGGCGTCACCGATGAGTTCCACGCCGCGGGGCCTAACCCGTGCGCGGAGTACGTCGACGTCATCGAGCGCGTCGCGCGCCACGTCGGTCCCGAGGGCACGGCCGTCCAGGTCGTCGAGCCCGAGCGCGTCGCGCGGGCCGGCCTCGAGGGGAAGTTCCCGTTGTGGTCGGGCGGGGGCGACGAGGCGGGACTCGCGCTGGACTCGCTCAAGGCCGTCGAGCACGGCCTGTTCCTGCGCCCCCTCGAAGACAGCGTCGACGACGTCGTGTCGTGGTGGGCGGGTCGCGACTGGCCCGATCGCTGGCTCAGCGCCGACGAGGAGCACGGCCTGCTCGCGTAGGACTACGGGTTGGCCGCCAGCACCGGGCCCCGAAGGATGTTGAGGTGGCCGATGCCGACCTGCGCCGAGATCCACAGGTGCGGGGCCCGGGCGACCTGCGCACCGGTCAGGTTCGCGGGCACCCCGATGAAGGGCACCGCCTGCCACCCGTAATTCGTCATCTGCCCGAAGAACGCCGAGCCGGCGCCCACGTGGGTGTGAAGGTCGACGACCGTGTTGTTCGGGACGTCGATCGTCAGGTTGCCGATGGCCACGCTCGCGTAGACGCGGAACCCCGAGACGGGGAACCGCACCTCTCGCAGGTCGATGACGGACGAGCCGAACTCGGTTCGGTAGGTGTGACCCGTCGTGGCGAGCGACGTCGGGGTCCAGCTGCGCTCTCCCGTGCCGCCGGTCATGGGCACGCCCGTGGTCGCCAGGTAGGTGAGCAGTCCCCCGGCCGTGAGGATGACCAGGGTCAGGAGCGAGATGAAGAACACCGCGACGATGCGGCCCAGCGACAAGCGCCGCGACGATCCGCGCAGGGCCACGAAGGCCAGCACGACGAGGAAGAGGACCCACACCAAGAACAGCCCGCGACCGATGCCCGGTCCGTGAAGGTAGGGGTGCCCGTGTCCGATGGCGGACCACGCGATCAGCGCGACCACGATCAGCGCGATGCTCAACGCGATGTAGGTCCAGTTCGACTCGGACCTCTCGCGGACGGGGCGATCGGCCTTGGCCGGCTCGCCGTTGGGGTCACGCGGCATCAGGATCCACAACGCGAGGTAGATAAGGACCCCGAACCCCCAGGCGATCGCGAGGAGGACGAAGATGACGCGGAAGATGTTGGCGTCCAGGTCGAAGCGCTCGCCCAGGCCGCCCGCGACACCGCCGACGATGCGATGACTCGAGCTGCGGTGCAGGCGTCGCGATGACTTTGGCGCCGTCGCCTCAGACGACGCCGCGTCGCGCGCCGCCTCCGTCGGGTCCGTCGCGACGGGCTCTGACGCCGCGTCACCGGTCACTGCGGCGTCGCTCGGTGGTGTGAGGTCACTGGGGGTCATGTCGTCATCCATGCCCTTACGCTAAGAGCGACGACCCGCGAGAACCATAGGGAGGAACCCTGAGGCGAGGCTGACCACTCAGGGTTCTCCCCCAGTGACGCCGCGGGCCTCGGGTGCCACACTTGAGTGGTACCCGCGTAGCAGGAGTTGAACGTGATCGAACCGGACCGCATCGACCGGGTCTCCGGGGCGTCGAGCGAGGGGCCCGCCGCCGAGAACACGCTCACCCTCGGCGTGGCCCAGCGCCCCCTGCGTCGTTCGACGCGCGGGGCGATCCTCGGCGGCGTCTGCGCCGGCTTCGCCGTACGACTCGGCATCCGTGAGCGCACCGTCCGACTGCTCTTCGCCCTGTCGATCCTCGTCTACGGCGCCGGGCTCCTCGCCTACGTCGCCGTGTGGCTCTTCCTGCCGCGAGCCGGCGAGTCCGTGTCGATCGGCGAGCGCGTGTCCGCAAAGCGCCGCGCCCTGGTCGTCGCGGTGTGGTCCACGGTCATCGTGATCGGCCTGCTCGTCGCCACGAGCTCACTCGCCGTGCAGGGCACGGGCGGTTTCGTGTGGACCGTCGTGCTCAGCTGCATCGGCCTCATCTTCGTCTGGCGCGGGGCGTCGCCGTCCGAGCGCCAGCACATCGACTCGATCCTCGAGGCCGCGCCCGTGGTGGGCGGGGCCAAGGCCCGCGGCTGGCGGGCGGTCGCGCTCCGACTCATCCCCGGGGTCGTGCTCGTGGTCGTCGCCATCGACATCTTGAATCACGTCGGGGGCGTGTGGGGCGCCGTGGTGCCGGCCCTCGTCGGGGCCGTGATCCTGCTCGGCGGTCTGCTGATCCTGCTCGCGCCGTGGTGGCTCACGAACGTGCGCGACCTCTCGCGCGAGCGTCGCGAGCGCGTGCGCATGGAGGAGCGCTCCGCGCTGATCGCGCACGTCCACGACTCGGTCCTGCAGACCCTGACGCTCATCGAGCGCGCCGCGGACAGCCCGGCCGACGTGGTGCGACTGGCGCGCGCCGAGGAACGTGAACTGCGCCGCTGGCTCTTCGACCCCGACGCGCACAACGCCGCGAACCACGCCGCCGAGACCCTCGCGTCGATGCTCGCCGTCGTGCAGGCCGACGTCGAGCGCGACTACGCCACGCCCGTCGAGCTGGTCACCGTCGGGGACTGCCCCATCGACGACGACGTCCTGGCCCTGGTGGGCGCGGCGCGCGAGGCCTGCGTCAACGCCGCCAAGTGGTCCGGCGCGTCGAGCGTCGCCGTCTACGCCGAGGTCGAGCCCTCGGCGGTGTCGGTGTTCGTGCGCGACACCGGACACGGGTTCGACCCGACCGCCGTGGCCCCCGACCGCCAGGGCATCAAGCTCTCGATCCGCGACCGCGTCGCCCAGCACGGCGCGACGGCGACCATCCGCTCCTCGACCGAGACCGGGACCGAGGTCGCGCTGGTCCTGGCCCGCCCGGGCGCCTAGCCGTGGGCCAGCCCCGCGTCTTCCTGGTCGACGACCACGAGCTGATCCGCGCGGGCATCCGCGCCGAGCTCGCCGGCTCCGTCGAGCTGGTGGGCGAGGCTGACGAGGTCGACGCCGGGTCCCAGATGATCCTGGAGCGCTCCCCCGACGTCGTGCTGCTCGACGTGCACATGCCCGACGGCGGCGGCCTCGAGGTGCTGCGCCGGGTGCACCACGTGAACCCGGTCGTGCACTTCCTCGCGCTGAGCGTCTCGGACGCCGCCGAGGACGTGATCGCGATCGTGCGCGGCGGCGCGCGCGGCTACGTCACCAAGAACATCTCGGGCGCCGAGCTCGTCGACGCGATCTACCGCGTCGCCGCGGGCGACGCGGTGTTCTCCCCGCGCCTCGCGGGGTTCGTGCTCGACGCCTTCGCCGAGACCGACCCGGCGCTGGCCGCCCTGTCGAGCGACCCCGAGCTCGACCAGCTCACCCCTCGCGAGCGCCAGGTGCTGCGCCTCATCGCGCGCGGCTACGCCTACAAGGACATCGCCACCGAGCTGGAGATCTCGGTAAAGACCGTCGAGAGCCACGTGTCGTCCGTGCTGCGCAAGCTCCAGCTCTCCAACCGCCACCAGCTCACCCACTGGGCCTCGGAGCGCCGCCTGTCCTAGCCGCCGTGGCCCGTCACGGCCAGCGCCACGAGCGCGACCGCCATCGACGCGGGGACCGCGAGGGCCCCGGCGCGGCTGGCGCGCGCGAGCGAGGGACGCGTGCCCGCGGAGCGCGCGGCGCGCAGCCAGATGAGCCACGCGAGCGACCCGGTGACCGCGAGGTTCGGGCCGAGGTTGAGCCCGACCAGCAGCGCCAGGGGGTGGCTCACGCGGTGCGCCGCGAGCAGCGAGGCCGCCGGCAGGTTGTTCACCACCAGCGTCGCACCCGCCCCGACCAGGGCCGACGCGACCGTCCCGAGGTGGAAGAGTCGCGAGGTCGCCGGCAGGATCCTCCCCAGCGTCCCCACCGCGACCGCCGCGCCGAACAGGCCGATCAGCGTCGCCAGGCCCAGGGTCGCGCGCACCGCCGCGACGTCGAGGTCGCGCCGACCCAGGCGCACCAGGGTCACGGCGACGCCGATCGCGAGGACGACCGGCGCGGGCGAGCTCAGGGCGAGGACCGCCGCGGCGCTCGCGAGCACGCCGACCACGCCGAGGGGGCGCACGGGCCGCGCATTCGGCGCGTCGACGAGGTCCACGCTCAGAACGTCGCGGCGCTCGACGAACGCGACGCACAGCGCGGTGACGACGAGGGCGCCGAGCGCGGGCAGCCACATGCGCGACAGGAACGCCGCGCCGGTCAGGCGCATCGGGCCGGTGACGATGAGGTTGGTCAGGTTCGAGCCCGGCAGGAACAGCGAGCCGGCGTTGGCCAGCATCAGGACGCCGTAGAGGACGGGGGCCTCGCCGCCGCCGCGGCGCCGAGCGGCGTAGACGAGCACTGGGGTGAGGAAGGCGACCGCGGTGTCCAGGTTGAGCACCGCGGTGACCACGCCGGTGATCGCGGCGACCCAGCAGAAGAAGACCGCCCCGTTGGCCGAGACCCGCGCGAGCCGGTCGCCGAGGCGCGAGAAGAGGCCGTCGTCGTTGGCGACGAGGCCCACGAGGAGCAGGCCCGTCACGAGCACGAACGGCGACCAGTCCTGGTCCAGCGCGGCGCGCGCGTCGTGGGGCCGCGCCAGCGCCGCCGCGGTCCCGGCGACCAGCCCGACCGCGCACAGGACCCCCGCGAGGCCGAGCCGCGCGAACCTCGGGCGTCGCACCCGCGTCCTAGCGCCCGGCCCGGGGCCCGCGCGGGCCCACCCGTATACTCCGGCTTGTGGCGCTCCTGTTCTGGCTGGTCATCATCCTGGTGTGCATTCTGGCCGAGATGCACTCGAACGCCTTCATCGCGGTCTTCATCGGCGCGGGGGCCATCATCCCGTTCTTCATGGCGCTCGGCGGCGTCCTGTTCGCCGCCCAGGCGGTCGTCTGGCTGGTGCTGTCGGGCGTCATGCTCACGGCGCTGCGCCCCGCGGCGCTGCGCCGGTTCCGCAGCGGCGCCAAGCCGGACTTCTCGGTGGCCGCGCCGATGGCCATGACGAACCTCTCGGGCGTGGTCGAGGTCGAGGTCGGCGACGACGTGCACCCCGGGCGCGTGATCGTCAAGGGCGAGTCCTGGCGCGCGGTCACCGAGCAGACCAGCCCGATCGCCCCCGGCGAGAAGGTCGTGGTGCGCAAGGCGACCGGCACGACCCTGTGGGTCGAGCGGGGCTAGCCCGCCGGCGTCGCCGTCGGCATCTCGCCGATGACGCTCTTGATCGCCTGGACCGCGCCCAGGAGGCCGGCGGTCTCGACCGGCACCACCAGCTTGGCGTTGGGGCTCTCGGCGAACTTGCTCAGCGTGTCGAGCTGGAGGATCGCCACCAGCGTGGGGTCGGGGTTCTGGGCCTTGATCGCCTCGTAGACCAGGGCGATCGCCTGGGCGCGGCCCTCGGCCTCGAAGATGTTGGCCTGGCGCTGTCCCTGGGCGCGCAGGATCAGCGACTGCTGGACGCCCTCGGCCTCCTTGATCGCCGCCTGGCGCTGGCCGTCGGCGACGTTGACCGCGGACTGCTGCTGGCCCTCGGACTCGAGGATCCGCGCGCGCTTCTCCTGGTCGGCCTGCTTCTGGAGGGCCATCGCCTGGAGGATCTGGTCGGGCGGGGTGATCTCGAGGACCTCGACGCGGTTGATGCGCACGCCCCACTTGTCGGTCGCCTCCTCCATCTGGGTCTGGAGCATCGTGCCGATGCGCTCGCGCTGGGAGAACGCGTCGTCGAGGGTGATCGAGCCGAAGACCGCGCGCAGTGACGTGCGCGCGAGGTTGTCGACGCTGACCAGGTAGTCCGAGTTGGTGAACAGCGCCAGGCGCACGTCGACGACCTGGGAGAAGATCGTCGCGTTCACGATGACCGCGACGTTGTCCAGGGTGATCACCTGCTGACGGTCACCGGTGCGCGGCGTCTCGCGCACGTCGACCATGCGCATGTTCTCGATGAAGGGGATGATGAACGCGAGCCCCGCCTCACGGATGTTGCGGAACTCGCCGAAGCGCGTCACGACGCCGGCGAAGCCCTGGTTGACGATCTTGACCGCCTTGGACACCGTGACGATGCCCAGCAGGACGATGACGCCCGCGATGACGGCGATTGTGATCGTGGTAGACACCGCGACCTCCTGTGGTAGGGACTCCGGTGCCGACGCGGGGCCTTTTACGCAGTGTAACGAGGCCCCCGGAACCGCGGCCGGGGCCCTAGCGACGCTCGATCAGGTCCATGTAGTCGTCGCGCCACAGGTCGAAGTACTCCTCGGGCAGCAGCACGGCGTGCGTGGGCTCGAGCTGCTCGACGAAGCCGCGCTCGTGGCTCACCGCGACGATGGTGCCCTTCCAGCGGCGCATCATGATCCCGAGGGCCTCGACGCTCGCGGGGTCCAGGTTGTTGGTGGGCTCGTCGAGCAGCAGCAGGTTGGCGTTGGACGCCGCCAGGATCGCCAGGGCCAGCTTGGCCCGCTCCCCGCCCGAGAGGGTCCCGGGCAGCTGGTGGGCCGCCGATCCCTTGAGGCCGAAGGCCCCCAGCAGCGAGCGACGCGCCGCGTCGGTGGGCACGGTCGTGTTCTCCAGGTTCTCGAAGACGGTGCGGGTGAAGTCGAGCTGCTCGTGCTCCTGGGCGAAGTAGCCGACCGTGACGTTGGCGCCGAAGCGGATCGTGCCGCCCAGGGGGGTCTGGGTCCCGGCCAGGCAGCGCAGCAGCGAGGACTTGCCGGCGCCGTTACGCCCGACGATGACGATGCGGTCCCCGCGGCGCGTGATGAACGTCGAGTCGCGCAGCACCGACAGGTTGCCGTAGGAGACCTTCACGTGCTCGACGGTGAGGGGCACGTCGCCGCTGCGCGGCGGGGTCGGCAGGTGGAAGGTCACCTTGCGCTCGGCCTTGGTGACCACGACCCGGTCCTCCCTGAGGCGCTCGACCTTGCGGTCGAGGACCTTGGCCAGGCGCGCGCGCTTCTCAGTCTGGGCGCGCATGGAGTCGGCCAGCGTCGAGAGCTGCTTGATCTTGGCGTCCTGGGTCGCGGCGAGCTTCTCCTCGGCCTCGCGCTGGGCGGCCTCCAGGGCCAGGAACTTGGTGTAGTTCCCCTTGTACTCGCGCACCTGGGCGTCGCGCAGGCTCAGCACGCGGTCGATCGCGCGGTCCAGCAGCACCAGGTCGTGGCTGATCACGACGACCGTGCCGGGGAACCTCTCGAGCTCGTCGAAGAGCCAGCGCTTGGCCGCCTTGTCGAGGTGGTTCGTGGGCTCGTCGAGCACCATCGTGTCGGGGTTCTCGTAGAGGACGCGCATGAGGTCCACGCGCCGGCGCTGTCCCCCCGAGAGCGAGTCGAGGTCCTCTAAGAGCAGGTCCTCCTTCAGCCCGAGGCCCGCGGCGAGCCGCGCGACCTCGGACTCGGCCTCGTAGCCGCCGCGCTCGCGGAAGTCCGCCTCGAGCTCGGTGAAGGCCGCGATGGTGGCCTCGGTCGGGTCGGCCGCCAGGGCGTGGCGCGCGTGCTGCATGTCCGCGTCGATACGGTCCAGGTCGCGCGCGCTGAGCACGTGGCTCAGGCCGATGGGCTCGACGCCCAGCCCCCCCGGGATCGGCTCCTGGGGCAGGTGGCTCAGCGTGCCCTGGTGGGTCACCGTGCCAGTGATGCGCAGGTGCTCGGGGTGCTCGCCGAGCAGCACGGCGAGCAGCGTGGACTTGCCCGCGCCGTTGCGCCCCACGAGGCCGACCTTCTCGCCGTCGCCGATGGAGAACGACACGGGGTTCACGAGACGTCGCGCCCCGATCTCGATACCCAGTTCTCGGACGATCAGCATGGGGTCCCCGCACGACGGCTCTCACCGGGCCACCACGAGTGTTCGGGGCCGTCGCGAGCCGGTTCAGTCTAGGCGCCGGCCCCCGGGGCCACGAGTTCGGCGTCGAGCAGCTCGCGGCGGCGGCGCTCGTAGCGCTCCAGCGACGCCCCCTTGACCTCGCCGAAGCCGCGGATCATCGCCGGCAGGCCGGCCAGCTCCACCGCCGCGGCGTAGCCGTCGGGCGTGAGCGCCGCGCAGAGGGCGTCGAGCGACGCGACGTAGTCGTCGCGCACGCGCCGCTCCGCTCGACGCAGCGCGGCGACGCCGAAGGGGTCCAGGCGCGTGCCGCGAAGGCGTCGCGACGCGGCCAGCGCGCGCATCGCGACGCGCGCCGCGACCCGCGACCGCACCTTGCGCCCACGCGTGAGGACGCCCAGCACGGGAGGGCTCAGGTGATAGCTGACGCGCGCGCCGGCGCCAAAGGCGGCCTCGACCTCGCGGGCCGCGTCCGCCGCCAGGTGCAGGCGGGCCACCTCGTACTCGTCCTTGTAGGCCATCAGCCGGTGCAGCTCGACCGCCGCGGCGCGGCTCAGCGCCCCGCCCTCGTGTCCGAGCGCCCGGTCGGCGGCGCGCACCCGCTCGAGGACCCGCGCGTAGTCCCGGGCGTAGCGCTCGTCCTGGTAGCCGGCCAGGTCGGCCACGCGCGTCGCGATCACGTCCTCGAGTCCGGCCTCGACCGCCTCGCCGGCGTCGGCGCGCGCCAGCGCCGCGCGGCCCCACGCGAAGGCCGCCAGGTTGGCCGCGACGTCCACGCCGTTGAGCTCGATCGCGCGCTCGATCGACGAGCGCGCCAGGGGCAGCCCGCCGCTCTGGTAGGCCGCGCCCAGCAGCAGGACGTTGGCGTAGCGGTCCGAGCCCAGGCGCTGGCGCGACTCGGCCTGCGCGTCGATCCAGACGTTGGCCTCGGACCGCGTCCGCGCGTCGACGCGCGCGCGCAGGTCCTCGCGCGACGGACCCGCGATCCGACGGTCGGCCACCTGGCGTCCCGTGGGAACCATCGTCGTCGAGCCCACCGCCACGGTGCGCCCCGGCGCCGCGGCCGCCAGATAGGTCGACGTGGCGGCGACGAGCAGGTCGCACCCCAGGTACAGGTCGCAGTCGCCCGCGCCGAGGCGGGCGGTCGTGTCGCGCGAGCGCGAGCCCACGCGCAGGTCGGACACGACGGCTCCGCCCTTTTGGGCGATACCGGTCTGGTCCAGCCCGCGCACGCGTCGACCCTCGAGGTGGGCGGCCATGGCCACGACCTGGGCGACCGTCAGGACCCCGGTCCCGCCGATCCCGGTGAGGCGCAGCGTGAACGACTCGCGCTCGGCGACCACCGGGTCCGCGACCTCCGGAGGCGCCGCGAGAGACTCGGCCCGCTCGTGGCGCCGCTCGCCGCGGCGCACGGTCACCAACGCCGGGCATCTGCCCTGCAGGCAGGTGAGGTCCACGTTGCACGACTCCTGGTGGATCTGGGTCTTCGTGCCGAAGGCCGTGGCCGTGGGTCGCACCGACAGGCAGTTCGACACCGCCCCGCAGTCCCCGCAGCCCTCGCACAGCGACGTGTTGATGTGAACGCGCTCGCGGGGCTCGACGATCAGGTCGCGCGTGCGCTGACGACGCAGCTCCGCGGCGCAGGGCTGGTCGTGCATGAGCACGGTCACGCCGGCCACGCCGGCCAGGACCTCTTGGGCTTCGACGAGGCGCCGGCGCGGCCAGACCTGCACCCCCGCGGGCATGCGCCGCGAGCGCGAGCGGCGCGGGTCGTCACTCGTGACGATCACGCGCGACACGCCCTCGGCGAGCAGCTGTCGCGCGAGGTCGGCGAGCGGGCGCCCGCCGGGCACCGGCTGACCCCCGGTCATCGCGACCGTGGAGTTGACGAGCAGCTTGTAGGTGATGTTGACCCCCGCCGCCACCGAGGCGCGGATCGCGAGGGACGCGGAGTGCGCGAGCGTCCCGTCGCCGACGTTCTGGAAGAAGTGGGGCGACGCGACGAAGGGCGCCATGCCGTTCCACATCGCCCCCTCGCCGCCCATCTGGAACCGGCCCACGACCGTCCCGACCAGGCGCGGGTCCATCTGGATCGCCAGGCCGTGACACCCGCTGCCCGAGCCCACGGACGCTCCCGGCGGCACCCTCACCGAGGTGCTGTGCGGGCAGCCCGAGCAGAAGTACGCGCCGCGCGCGACGCTGAGCGGGGGAGGCAGCGGGAGGACCTCTCGCCCGGCCCGGGCCCGCGGCACCACCCCGGGGCGACGTCCCTCCAGGCGCGTGGCCAGCAGCGTCGCCAGGGCGTCGGCGTCGACCTCACCGGTCGCCGCCACGAGCGCCCGGCCGTCCTCGTCGTACTTGCCCACGACCGCCGGCGCGTGCTCGACGCCGCACAGGGAGGCCCTGAGGAAAGTCTCGACGAAGGCGCGCTTGTCCTCGACGACCACGATCTCGGCCAGTCCCGCGGCGAAGTCGCGCACGAGCTCCTCGTCGAGCGGGTAGGGCATCGACACCTTGAGCAGGCGCACGCCGGCGCCGTCCAGGTCCGAGGGCGACAGCCCCAGGCTGGCGAGCGCGCGCAGCACGGACAGGTACGCCGGTCCGGCGGCGACCACGCCGATCACGTCGTTCTCGCCGCGCGCCGTGACGCGGTTGAGCGCGTTGGCGCGCCCGTAGCGCCGTGCGACCTCGAGTCGCGGCCCGTAGAGCGAGCGCTCGAGCTCGATCAGCGTGGCCCCCAGGAGCTGCGCGCTCACGGTGTGCGCGAAGGGCGCGCCCCCCACGACCAGGTCCGGCGTCACGGGTCGCACCCGGTCGGCCCCGACCTCGACGCTCTGGGTGCAGTCCGCGACGCTCGCGGGCACGCGCAGCCCGACCCACAGCCCCGACAGGCGCGAGAGGCTGATGCCGTGGCGTCCGAGGTCCAGCACCTCCTGGGGGTCGGCGGGCGACAGGATCGGCATCGCCAGCGCGTAGAGGGTCGGCTCGGAGGTGGACGGCACGCTGGAGGACTTGGCCTCCGGGTCGTCGCCGACGCACACCAGCACGCCGCCGGTGGCGCCCGCGCCCATCAGGTTGCCGTGGCGCATCGCGTCGCTGGCGCGGTCCAGGCCCGGGGCCTTGCCGTACCAGAGGGCGAACACGCCGTCGGTCGTGTGGTCGGCCTGGAGCATGGACAGCTGGCTCCCGGCGACCGCCGTGGCCGCCAGCTCCTCGTTGATCGCCGGCCGGTGCACGACGTGCGCCTCGTCGAGCAGGGCCCGCCGGCGCGAGAACTCCAGGTCGAGCCCGGCCAGCGGCGACCCGGGATAGCCGGTGACGAAGCCGGCGGTGTCCAGGCCCGCCGCGGCGTCGGCGCGCCGCTGGTCCAGGGTCAGTCGCACGAGCGCCTGGACGCCCGAGAGGAGCACGACCCCGTCGGTCGCGCGGTACCGCTCGAGGAGCGCGTCGGACCGCGCAAGCGTCGCTGGGTCCACGAGCCACGGTACCGCGACGGCTTCGCGTGTCCCGTGGGACCTAGGTCACGAAACGCGTCGTTCGCGCGATGTGCTCGACGGCCTAGTCGACTTCCTCGGCGGGCACCACCGCGGCGGTCGCCAGGCTGTGGCCCTCGTCCAGGCTCATCAGGCGCACACCGGTCGCGTCGCGACCCTGCGAGGACACCTCGCGCACGGGCGTGCGGATCAAGACGCCGCCCGAGGACGCCAGCAGCAGCTGGTCGCCCAGGCTCGCCATGAACGCCGCGACGACGAACCCGCGCGCCGCGGTCAGCTTGATCGCGCGCACGCCCTGGCCGCCGCGGCCCTGGCGGTTGAACCGCTCGACCTTGACGCGCTTGCCGAAGCCGGTGTCGGTGACCAGCGTGAGGTCCGCGTCGTCGCGCACGACGTCCAGCGCGATCGCGCGGTCGTCGTCGCGCAGCTTGATGCCGCGAACCCCGCTCGCGTCGCGGCCCATCTCGCGGACCTCCTCCTCGGAGAAGCGGATCGCCATCCCGCGGAACGTCACGACCATCAGGTCGTCGTGGCCGGAGGTCGCCACGACGCGCACGACCTCGTCGCCCGGGCGCAGCTTGATCGCGATCCAGCCCTCGCGCCGCGACTTGTCGTACTCGCTGAAGGCGGTCTTCTTGACCTGGCCCTGGGCGGTGGCGAAGACGAGGAACTCGTTGCGCGGGAAGTCGCGCGTCGACACGATGGCCTGGATCGACTCGTTGGGCAGCAGGTTCAACAGGTTGACGATCGCCGTGCCCTTCGCGGTGCGCTCCTTCATGGGGATCTCGTGGCCGCGCAGGCGGAACACCCTCCCGTGGTTGGAGAACAGCAGGAGGTAGCTGAGCGTCGTCGTGTGCACGATCTGGTCGACGAAGTCCTCGTCGCGCAGCTTGGCGCCCTGGACGCCGCGCCCGCCGCGGCCCTGGACGCGGAACGCGTCGGACGCGACCGACTTGACGTAGCCGGCCTGGGTCATCGTGACCACGATGTCCTCGTCGTCGACGAGGTCCTCCACGCCGAGCTCGCCCGGGTCGTTGACGACCGCGGTCTGGCGCGCGTCGGCGTACTTGGAGCGCACCTCGGCGAGCTCGTCGGAGATGACCCGGCGCAGCTTCTTGTCGCTCGCCAGGATCGAGTTGAGCTCGGCGATCGTCTCGCGCAGCTTGGCCATCTCGTCCTCGAGCTCGGTGCGCCCGAGGCGCGTGAGCCGGCCGAGGGTCATGTCCAGGATGTGGTTGGCCTGCTCCTCGGAGAAGTCGAAGGGCGCGGCCATGAGCGCGGCGCGCGCCGCGGGTCGGTCGTCGGACCCGCGGATCGCGGCGATCACCGCGTCGAGCATGTCGATCGCCTTGAGCAGGCCCTCGACGATGTGGGCGCGGGCCTCGGCCTTGCGGAGGCGGAACTGCGTGCGCCGCGTGACCACCTCGACCTGGTGGGCGACGTAGTGGGTCAGCGCCTGGGCGAGGTTCAGCGTGCGCGGCACGCCGTCGACCAGCGCGAGCATGTTCACCGCGAAGGAGGTCTGCAGCGAGGTCTGCTTGTAGAGCTTGTTGAGCACGACGTTGGCGTTGGCGTCGCGCTTGAGTCGGATCACCAGTCGCGCCTGGCGCCCGGCCGAGTCGTTCTGGACCTCGGCGATGCCGTCGAGGTCGCCGTTCTTAACCAGGTCGTAGATCTTCTCCTCGATCGACTCGACCGACACCTCGTAGGGGAACTCGGTGACGACGATGCGCACCGCGCCGCGGTGCTCCTCGATCTCGGCGACCGCGCGCATCTTCACGCTGCCGCGTCCCGTGCGGTACGCGTCGAGGATCCCCTGGCGGCCCAGGATCTGCGCGCCGGTGGGAAAGTCGGGGCCCTTGACGAAGGCCATCAGGTCGTCGGGGGTCGCGTCGGGGTGCGCGATCAGGTGCAGCGTCGCGTCGATGACCTCGCCGAGGTTGTGCGGGGGGATCTTGGTGGCCATGCCCACGGCGATGCCCTGGGACCCGTTGACGAGCAGGTTGGGGAACCTCGAGGGCAGGACGGTGGGCTGCTGGGTCGAGTTGTCGTAGTTGGGCTCGAAGTCGACGGTCTCCTCGTCGATCGAGTCGAGCATCTCCAGCGCCAGCGGCGCCAGGCGGCACTCCGTGTAGCGCATGGCGGCCGCGCCCTCGTCGGGGCCGGTGCCGCCGAAGTTGCCGTGGCCCGAGATGAGCGGGTGGCGCATCGAGAAGTCCACGACCATGCGCACGAGCGCGTCGTAGATCGCGGTGTCGCCGTGGGGGTGGTACGTGCCCATGACCTCGCCGACGACCTTGGCGCACTTGGCGTAGGGCCGGTCCGGGCGCAGGCCCTGGTCGAACATCGAATAGAGGATCCGCCGGTGCACGGGCTTGAGGCCGTCGCGCACGTCGGGCAGCGCGCGGCTCACGATGACCGACATGGAGTACTCGAGGAACGAGCGCTCCATCTCGAGGTTGATCTCGATGGGCTCGATGTAGCCGAGGACCTCGTCGGCCGGCGGGGTGTCGCTCGGTGGTGGTGTACGGCGGGCCATGGTCTCTCCTAGATGTCCAGGAAGCGGACGTCTTTGGCGTTCGTCTGGATGAAGTGCCGGCGCTGGGGGACGTCGTCGCCCATGAGGATCGAGCAGACCTCGTCGGCCAGGGCGGCCTGCTCGACGGTGATCTGGAGCAGCGCGCGCTTGGTCGGGTCCATCGTCGTGTCGCGCAGCTCGTCGAAGTCCATCTCGCCGAGGCCCTTCAGTCGCTGGAAGTCGTTCTTGTGGTCCGGGTTCGCCGCGAGGAAGGCGGCCTTGGCCAGGTCGTCGCGCAGGTAGACCTTCTCCTTGCCCACCAGCGTGGAGTACAGCGGCGGCTGGGCGACGTAGACGTGGCCGTTGGTGACCAGGTCGGTCATCTGGCGGAAGAAGAACGTGAGCAGCAGGGTGCGGATGTGGCTGCCGTCGACGTCGGCGTCGGCGAGCAGGATGATCTTGTCGTAGCGCACCTTGGTCGCGTCGAACTCGTCCTCCACGCCCGCGCCGATGGCCGCCACCAGCGCCTGGATCTCGATGTTCTTGAGGATCTTGTCGGTGCGCGCCTTCTCGACGTTGAGGATCTTGCCGCGGATCGGCAGGATCGCCTGGATGCGCGGGTCGCGCGCGTCCTTGGCCGATCCCCCGGCCGAGTTGCCCTCGACGATGAAGAGCTCGCACTCGCGTGGGTCGCGCGAGGAGCAGTCCACCAGCTTGCCGGGCAGTCCGGCGCCGTCCAGGGCGTTCTTTCGCCGGGTGAGGTCGCGCGCGTGGGTCGCCGCGACGCGCGCGCGGCTGGCCTGGACCGCCTTGGCGACGATCTGGCCGCCCTCGCGGGGGTTCTCCTCGAGCCAGTCGGCGAGCTTCTCGTTGGTGGCGCGCTCGACCAGCGAGCGGATCGACACGTTGCCCAGCTTGGACTTGGTCTGGCCCTCGAACTGGGGCTCGGCGAGGCGCACGCTCACGATGGCGGTCAGCCCCTCACGGATGTCCTCGCCGCGCAGGTTCTCCTCCTTCTCCTTGAGGAGGTTGCGCTTGCGCGCGTAGCGGTTGACCACGTTGGTGAGCGCCTTGCGGAAGCCCTCCTCGTGCATGCCGCCCTCGATGGTCGAGATGCCGTTGGCGAAGGAGAAGATCGACTCGTAGTAGCCGGTGTTCCACTGGAACGCGACCTCGACCTCCTGGCCGGTCTCGGACTGGTCGAAGGATCCGACCTTGCGAAAGAGAGACTCCTTGGCGTTGTTGAGGTGGCGCACGTAGTCGACGATGCCGCCCGAGTAGCGGTAGGTCTCCTTGGCCTCGCGCCCCGGCCGCTCGTCGACGAAGCGGATCTCGAGGTTCTTGTTGAGGAAGGCCATGATCTGCAGCCGCTCGAGAACCGTCTGGGCCCGGAAGTCGACCTCGTCGAAGATCGTCGGGTCCGGCGTGAACGTGACCGTCGTGCCGGTGCGACCGCGCGGCGCGGGCCCGGTGACGCGCATCGAGCCCACGGGCTTGCCGCCGTCCTTGAACGCGAGCACGTGGTGCTCGCCTCCGCGGTCGACCTCTAGGAGCAACTCGGTGGAGAGGGCGTTGACCACCGAGGCTCCGACGCCGTGCAGGCCCCCGGAGACCTTGTAGCCCTTGCCGCCGAACTTCCCGCCCGCGTGCAGCGTCGTGTAGACGACCTCGGCGGCGGACTTTCCCGGGTACTGGGGGTGGTCCTCGACGGGGATGCCGCGCCCGTCGTCGCTGACCCGCGCGCTTCCGTCGGCGAGCAGGGTCACGTCGATCCGGGTGCAGTACCCGGCCATCGCCTCGTCGACGGCGTTGTCGACGATCTCGGTGATCAGGTGGTGAAGACCCGCCGGACCGGTCGATCCGATGTACATCCCGGGGCGGACGCGAACCGGTTCCAGGCCCTCCAGCACGGTGATGTCGCTCGCCCCGTAGCTGGCGGAACCCTTGGTCTTGTCGGCCACGAAGCTGTCCTTTCGGTCATCGGATTGGAGCGCCAGAGCGCAGCCGAACACAGGCTTTTTCGACCCTTTTATCCTACCAAAATCGGTGTCACGCTCGAACCGCGCGGGGGGCTCTACACGCCCGCGAAAGGGCCGCTACGAGGGGTCGCGAAGCACCGTGCGCAGCGCCGTCGGAGCGCCGTCGCCGAGGCCCGCCAGACCCTCCAAGATCGTCGCGCGATCACCCTGGAGTCGCTCGGCGAACGCGCCCGAGGGAACGCTCACGACGAGCACGCCGGACTTGATGAACTCGGGTCGGCAGTGCTCGGCGAGCACCGGGTCGACGACCTGGGGCCAGCGCCGGCGCACCTCGTCGACGAGTCGCAGGTCCACCTTGCGCAGCCGGCCCGCGACGGTGTCGAGCACGTCGCTGAGACGCGCCGGCTCCTCGTCGCGGCGCCTCACGCGCGCACCCGCGTCAGGTCGACCACCGCCGCCGGGGTCAGCGCCGAGGGCAGGGGCGACGCGGTCGTCACGAGGGTCTGGCCCGCCGGCAGCAGGCGCAGCAGGCGCTCGGCGCGCAGCGGGTCGAGCTCGCTGAAGACGTCGTCGAGGAGCAGCAGCGGGTCCACGCCGCGCCGGGACTGGACCAGCTGGTGCCCCGCCAGGCGCAGGGCCAGGGCCAGGGACCGCTGCTCGCCCTGGGACGCCTGGCGGCGCGCGTCGCGCCCGTCGAGGGTGACCGCGAGGTCGTCGCGCTGGGGCCCGACCGTGGTGTGGCCGCGGGCGCGTTCCTCGTCGCGCGCCGCCGATAGGGCCCCGAGCAGGTCGCCGGTCCAGGACCTCTCGTAGGCGAGACCCACCCCCTGGTCGGTCTCGGCGAGGGCGTGGTACGCCGCCGAGACCAGCGGGGCGAGGTCGGCGACGAGGGACGCGCGCGCGTCGACCAACTGGGCTGACACGCCCGCGAAGTCGAGGCTCCACACCTCGAGCTCGTCGCGTTGGGCCGCGTCGGGCCAGCGGCCCTCGAGGGCCCGCAGCAGGGCGTTGCGCTGGCTCAGCACGCGTGCGAAGCGCTCGACGACCTCGCCGGTCGTCGGGTCGACGTCGGTGAGCAGGTGGGTCAGGAACGCGCGGCGGTTCTCGGGCCCCTGGCGGATCACGTCGACGCCCTCGGGGGTGAACACGGTCAGGGGCAGCACCTCGGCCACCTCGGCGCGCGAACGCGGTCGTTGGGCGTTGACCAGCATCCGCTTCGTCGTGTGGTGCGCCCCGCGCGTGAGCGTCAGGTCCACCGCGACCCGGCGCCCGCGCTGGAACAGGACGCCGTGGACCTCGGCCAGGTCGGCCCCGGAGCGGATCATGTCACTGGCGGCCGTCGTGCGAAACGAGCTCGCGGTCGCCAGGGCGTAGACGGCCTCGAGCACCGATGTCTTGCCCGTCCCGTTCACCGACAGCAGCACGGTGACCGCGTCGGGGTCCGGGGAGAAGGAGAGTTCGGGGAAGAGTCGGAAGTCCCGCAGGGTGAGTTCGTGGAGACCCACGAGCCACCGACTACTGCACGCGCACGGGCATGAGAAGGTACCGGAACCGCACGTCCTCGACGCCGTGGACCATCGCCGGGCGCACCGCGTCGCTCATCTCGAGGATCACCTCGTCGCCCGGGACCGCCTCGACCCCGTCGATCAAGAAGTTCGGGTTGAAGGCGATCGTCATCTCCTCGCCCGAGTAGTCGGCGTCGACGTTGTCCTCGACGTCGCCGGCGTCGTGGCTCTGGGTGCGGATCTCGACGGTCTTCTCGCCCATCGTCAGGCGCACCGAGGAGGTGGAGTCCTTGGCCAGGAGCTTGGCGCGCCGCAGCGAGGTGAGCAGGGTGTCCTTGGCCACGCGCAGCCGGTTGGGGTAGCTCGCCGGGATCAGCTGGAGCACCGACGGGTAGTTGCCGTCGATCAGCCGCGACGCGATGGAGGTCGTGCCGACGACGAAGCAGATCTCGGCGTCGGTCAGGGTCACGCCGATCTGGGCGTCGGCCGCCAGGGACGCCGCGGCACGCTGGAGCTCGACCAGCGCCCGTGCGGGCACCAGCAGGTCGTGGGACCCGCCGAGGCTCGACACCCCGGGCACGTCGCGCACCGCGAGTCGGTAGGAGTCGGTGGCGATGAGGCGCAGGGTGTCGTTGTCGGTCGTGAAGAGCACGCCGGTGAGCAACGGTCGCGCGTCGTCGCTCGCCGCGGCGCGCACGACCTGGGTGATGCCCTGGATGAGGTCGAGCGCGTCGACGCTCGTCGTGGCTCCCGCGACCGGCGGCAGCTTGGGGAAGTCCATCACGGCGAACGTGCGCAGCGAGAACTTCGCCCGGCCCAGCGAGACCTCGACGTTCTCGTCGCCCGCCTGGATGGTGACCGCCCCGGCCTCGAGGGAGCGCACCGCGTCGACGATGAGCCGCGCCGGCACGACCGTGGCGCCGTCCTCGATCCCGATCACGTCGACCTCGGTGCGCACGGTGATGTCCAGGTCCGTTCCCGTCACCGTGAGCTGGTTCCCAGAGAGCGACAGCAGGATGCCCGACGAAGCACCGATGAGCCGCGTCGCGACGACGCGGCTCGCCGCGCTCAACGCGTCGACGAGGATGTCGCGCTCTGACTTGAACTTCATGAGGTCTGCCTTTCGTTCCCTACGGAGGTTACGGTGTGTTATTTGATGAGAGTGGGGTCAGTAGTAGTAGGCCTGTGCGATTGTGGGTTTCCACACGAACCTCCTGGTCAGACGCGGTGGCACCCCCCCACCTCTGTCCACAGATCTGTGTCTAACTCCCTCAACGCTCATGGTTCAACCCTGGAGTGATGTGCAGCACCCGCGGGTCGTGAACGGGTAAGCAACAACACAACCCCGAACTTACCCACAAACTACTCGTGGCCTTCGCCCAAGAGCCGTCGCTTGAGCTGGTTGATCTGGGCGAGGAGTTCGGCGTTGACCGCGAGCTGCTCTTTGATCTTCTCCACGCCGCTGATGACGGTCGTGTGATTACGGCCGTCGAAGATGCGCGCGATCATCGGGTACGAGTAGTTGTCCAACAGGTCGCGGATGAGATACATCGCGATGTGGCGCGCCCGCACCAGCGGACGCAGGCGCTTGGCGCCACGCACGTCGTCGACCGAGAGCCCGTAGAACTCGGCGACCACGGCCAGGATCGTCTCGGGCTTGAGGACCACCTGCTCGTGACCGAGGTTGGTCAGGTGGGCCTTGGCCAGGTCCAGGGTGATGGGCTCCTGGCGCAGGTTGGCGAACGCGCGCAGCATCGTCACGGACCCCTCGAGCTCGCGGATGTTGTCGCGCACGCGGTGGGCGATCCACTCGGCGACGTCGTTGGGCAGCTCGATGCCCTCGCGCTCGGACTTGGAGCGCAGGATGGCGATCCGCGTCTCCAGGTCGGGCTGGTCGATCTCGGTGACCAGGCCCTGGAGCAGGCGGCTGCGGAAGCGCTCCTGGAGCCCTGCGAGGTCGCGCGGCGACCGGTCCGACGTCAGCACGATCTGCTTGCCCTCGCCGTGCAGCGCGTTGTACGTGTGGAAGATCTCCTCGTGGAACGTCTCGCCGCGCGTCTCCATGAACTGGATGTCGTCGATGAGCAGCACATCGTTCTCGCGGTAGCGCTCGTGCAACGCCAGCTGCGTGCGCGTCTGGATCGCGCGGATGAAGTCGTTGAGGAACGTCTCGGTCGAGACGTAGAGCACCTTGCGGCCGGGGTAGTTCTCCTGCACGTAGTTGCCGATCGCGTGCAGCAGGTGGGTCTTGCCCAATCCGCTGTTGCCGTAGATCATGAGCGGATTGTACGCACGACCAGGAGTTTCAGCGACCGACTGCGCGGCCGCGAACGCCAGACGGTTCGACGAACCCGGCACGAAGGAGTCAAAGGTCATGCGCGGGTCGAGGCGAGCGGGCCGGTCGACGCTCGCGGCGAACGGCACCGACACCACCTCGGGCGCGGGCGCGGGCTCGGGCTCGGGCGCGGGGGCGTTGCTCACGTCGGCGTCACTCAGCGTTAACGAGACCCGCACGTTGTCACCGAGAACGTGGCGTGCCTGTTCGGTGATGAACGGCATGTAGCGGTCCTGCACGCGCTTGAGCTGGATCTGATTTGGTGCACCGATTACCAACTGGTCGTCGTGGAAATCCACAAGACGAAGTGTGTTGAGCCCGGCGGCCCAGACCGCCTCAGATGCGTTGCCACGTAAGGAGTCTCGAACCTCGGCCCAGACCTCCTCGCCATCGCGCATCACGTCCTCCACAGATAGCCTCCGACATTATCCACAAGCAGTCGGACCCGTCGCGGCCGCGCCGGGACGGGTCCTCGACACTACTGCGCCGCACCCGGCCCCGCTAGGGGGATCTCGGGGTGCAGTAAGATTGCCGGCCAGTGGCGCCGCGGGCCCCCAGGGGGAACGCGCCTGCCGAGGAACACTTTGAGATGAGGTTTCAGTGAAGCGGACGTATCAACCAAACACCCGAAAAAGGGCGAAAACCCACGGTTTCCGTGCGCGCATGCGCACGAGGGCCGGTCGCGCCGTCCTTCGTTCCCGGCGGGCTAAGGGCCGCCACCAGCTGACGGTCTGACCGGGTGCCGGGCCGGGTAAGAACCCGCCGGCGGTTCGCCCTCTTCGCCACGCCAACCGCGCGGGGCCAGAGTGGGCCACTGCGAGTCGTTTTCGTGGCGGCGGGCCCACTCGAGACCCGGGCTGACGTGGCGTACGCGATCAGCCGGCGCCTCGGCGGGGCCGTCGAGCGCAACCGGCTCCGGCGGCGACTCCGGGCGCTGTTCGACGGACTCGAGTCCACCCCCCGAGCCGGGTCCTACCTGATCAGGTGCGGTAACGAGACAGGAAAACTCACCTATGACGAACTCCACCACCACCTCCACCAAGCCCTCGAACGTGCCGGCGTCCTCTGAGACGTCGCGCGCGACGCGCGTCCTGGTGGCGCTCATCGAGGGCTATCGCCGCCTGCGCGCCGGACGCGTGTCGCCGTGCCGCTTCTACCCCTCGTGCTCGGAGTACGCGAGCGAGGCGTTGGCCGTGCACGGCGCGCGACGCGGCACCTGGCTCGCGTTGCGTCGCCTGAGCCGTTGTCGGCCCCTCGGCCCGCACGGCGTCGACCTCGTACCCCTGGCCCGAGAGACAAGGAGCTCCTAGATGGCCTCCATCACCCACTCGATCGGCTCGGTCTTCCAGCCGATCTTCCACTTCTTCGGGTGGCTGCTCTCGCTGTTCTACGGCGTGGTGCCCAACTACGCGGTGGCCATCACGGTGCTCACCATCGTGATCATGGGGGCGCTGACCCCCCTGACCATCAAGTCGACCAAGTCGATGATCGCGATGCAGAAGCTCCAGCCCGAGATAAAGAAGCTCCAGCAGAAGTACAAGGGGCCCGAGAACCGCCAGCTGCTCAATGAGGAGCTGATGAAGCTCTACCGCGAGGAGGGGGCCAACCCGCTGGGCGGATGCCTGCCGGTGTTGCTCCAGGCACCCTTCCTCTTCATCCTCTACAGCGTCATCAAGGGCCTCAGCTACGTCAACTCCAAGGGAGTGCCGCACCCGCGCTACATCCCCAAATCATCCAAGATGTACCAAGACCTGATCCACTCGTTGGGCCAGGTGCGGTCCTTCGGCATGGACTTGAGCCTCAAGCCCTTCAGCACGCACTCGAGCCTGGCCGCGGCGATCCCCTTCTTCGTTTTCGTGGCCGTCGCCGTGGGCTTGCAGTACTTCCAGATGGCGCAGATCAACAACCGCAACCGCAAGACCGGCCAGGCGATACCCAGCCAGCAGCAGGCGATCCAGCGGTTCATGCCGATTCTTTTCGCATACATCTACCTCATCATCCCGGCCGCGGTGGTCCTGTATATGATTATTTCTACAGTTATCCGCATAATTACTCAGGACCTCATGTTCCGCGCCGGGGTGACCAATCCTCACAAGAACGGGGTCAAGGCAATCGAGCGCGAGGTTCCCGCTCCCGAGTTGACCGAGGCCGAAGAGACCAAGCCCGCCGCGAAGCCCGCCGCGAAGCCTGCTCCCAAGCAGTCCCCCGGTGCGCGTAGCTCGCAGCGCCCGGCGACCCCCAAACCCTCAACTAGCAAACCCAACGCGCAACCCCGCTCCCGAGCGAAGCGCAAGAGAAAGGCTCGGTGACCCATGGACTGGGTAGAGACAACTGGCAAGTCGGTCGACGAAGCAACCGAGAGGGCCCTCGCACACTTGGGGGTCCACCGAGACGACGCCGAGGTCGAGGTCATCGAGGAGCCCAAGGCGGGTCTCTTCGGTCGCGTGCGGGGCGAGGCGCGCGTGCGCGCTCGCGTACGTCCCAGCGGGCCGCGCCCCAAGAGGTCGCGTCGTACCGGCGCCCGAGAGGAGCGACCCCGCTCCGGGGGCGCACGCGGTGAGAGGACCCGTGCGCCGAAGGCGGAGAACGGCGTGCGCGCCGAGCGGCCGCCGCGTGAGCCCAAGAGCCGGGCCGCTCCCGCGGCGAAGCCGGCCCCTAGATCTGAAAAGAGTCCGACGAAGGAGGACAACATGGCCGAAGGCATCTCGCTGGCCGAACAAGGAAAGATCGCCAAGGAGTTCCTCGAGGGGCTCCTGGCGTCCATGAACATCACCGCCGAGGTGGCCGTACGAGAGCTGGACGAGGAGACCGTCGAGCTCGCGGTGGACGCGACGCCCCCCACCGAACTCGGTGTCCTCGTCGGGCCCCGCGGCACGACGCTTCAGGCGCTGCAGGAAGTCACCCGGACCGTCGTCCAGTCCAAGAGCCCCGGTCGCACCGACCGGATCCTGGTCGACGTGGCGCGCTACCGCGAGCGCCGCGTCGCCGCACTGGGGCGTTTCGCCCAACAGGTGGCGGGCGAAGTCGCCGAGACGGGTGAGGAGCGAGCCCTCGAGCCGATGTCGGCCGCCGACCGCAAGGCGATCCACGACGCGCTGACGGACTCCGACCTGGTCGTCACGCGTTCGGAGGGTGAGGAGCCCCGCCGGTTCGTGGTGGTCTCCCCGGCCTAGCCGCGCCATGACGAGTCCCTGGCTGCCCCGCGCCCTCGAGAGTTCGAGGGCGCGGGGCTTTTTGGGTCCCGGGCCGATCAGCGACCAGATCCGCCACGCCGAGGGTTTTGCCGCCTGCTGGGAGGAGTTGCGCGAGACTCCCCCGCGGCGGATGTTGGATCTGGGCAGCGGAGGGGGACTGCCCGGGTTGGTGCTGGTGGAGCGCTGGAACTGCCCGACGGTTCTGCTGGACTCGATGGTCAAGCGCACGGACTTCTTGCGCGAGGTGTTGGCGCCGACGGATGGCCCGCAGGGCCTTGTGGTGATCACCGAACGGGCCGAGTCGGCCGCCCGACGCCCGGATCTGGCCGAGTCCTTCGACCTCGTCGTGGCTCGGTCCTTCGGGCCGCCGGCGGTCACGTCCGAGTGCGCGGTCCGCTTCCTCACCCTGGGCGGTCTGCTGATCGTGTCGGAACCCCCCGAGGACGCCGGCGCGGCCCGTTGGCCCACAGAAGGGCTCCACAGTCTGGGCCTGTCCAATCACGGGCGCCGCCGCTACGGGGCCTCCTTTCAGGTCCTCGAGAAGGTGGCGCCGACGCCCGCGGAGTTCCCGCGGCCGGTCGGGGTGCCGGGAAAGCGGCCAACCTTCTAGGTGTTTCACGTGAAACATCCGGATTCCGCGGCCGTTCGCCGGTGCAGACGCACGCATCGCGGAATGCCTCGGACTTGGACCTCGCGGCACTTGTTTCACGTGAAACATCGGCTCATTTCGTCCAGCCGTGTCCCGAGGACGTCGAGACCGGAGGTCGAAGGCATACCGGACGGCGGATTGTGGTGCCCCAGTGGGATCCGAAGGACACCCCCCGGAGGGTCCGTCCCACGGCGACCCACCCTGGGCGGCCGACGACGAAGGCCGCGCGACGGGTCCTATGTTTCACGTGAAACATACCCGCTCCCTCGGCCTTCGGCGGCCGATGGAGGGTGCGCCGGCGGCGCGGCTGCCCTAATCAGAAGGAGTTTCGGCAGCGCCCGGCGAGGAGCGGGGAGCCTGATGTTTCACGTGAAACATTGGTACTTGACGACCCTGGTGAAAACGAGTTGAATGTCTGTGAACGTCCGAGGTGTCGGCGTGGTCCGGGACGGAAGAGGCATATGGCGGACGCCAGCACAATGAGGGTCATCGCCGTCGCCAATCAGAAGGGCGGGGTTGGCAAGACGACCACCGTGATCTCTCTCGGGGCCGCCCTGGCGGAGCTGGGAAAGCGCGTGCTGGTCGTGGATCTCGACCCTCAGGGCAACGCCACAACGGGCCTGGGGGTCGACGGGCGGCGATTCGAGAGGTCCGTCTACGACGTGCTGATCAACGACGTTCCGCTCGTGGACATCGTCGAACCGACCGGATTCACGAATCTCTTCGTGGCCCCGGCGACCCTGGACCTCGCCGGTGTCGAGCAGGAGCTGACCTCGATCATGTCGCGCGAGCTGCGCCTCATGAGGGCCATCGGTTCCGTCGAGGGGGACTTCGACTTCGTCTTCATCGACTGTCCCCCGTCGTTGGGCCTGATCACGATCAACGCCTTCGCGGCGGCCAATGAGATCCTCGTCCCGGTCCAGACCGAGTTCTACGCCCTTGAGGGTCTCAACCAGCTCCAACGGATTGTGGACCTGGTCCAGAAGAACCTCAACTCGCTCCTGCACATCTCGATCGTCGTGCTGACGATGTACGACTCGCGCAACACGCTCTCTACCGACGTCGCGGCCGAGGTCCACCGCCACTTCCCCGACAAGCTGTGCAAGACCGTCATCCCGCGAACGGTGCGTCTCGCCGAGGCGCCCTCGTTCGGCCAGCCCATCACCGTCTTCGACCCGATGTCCAAGGGGGCGAGGGCCTACCGCGCACTAGCAGAGGAGATCATCAATGGCCAGGAAGCCCGGACTGGGTAAGGGTCTCGGGGCCCTGATCCCCGAGAAGACCGACGCCCCCGAGACCGAGGTGGTGCCCACCAGCGGGCCGCTGCGCACGGTCGCGCTCACCTCGATCCGTCCGAACCCCTACCAGCCTCGTCGCGCCTTCGGCGACGAGAGCCTCGAGTCGCTGGCCGCCTCGGTCCGCGAGATCGGCGTGCTCCAGCCGCTGATCGTCCGGGCGGTTGAGGGTTCGCCCGACGAGTACGAGTTGATCGCGGGGGAGCGTCGCTGGAGGGCCGCCACCATGGCCGGCCTCGACACCATCCCCGTCCTGGTCCAGGACGAGGTGAACGACCGGCTGGCGCTCGAACAGGCGGTCGTCGAGAACCTGCACCGCATCGACCTGCATCCCCTGGAAGAGGCGGCCGCCTACCAGCAGCTCATCAACGAGTTCTCCTTGACGCACGAGCAGGTGGCCCAGAGGGTCGGCAAGAGCCGGGCGAATATTACGAACACGTTACGACTCCTCCAACTGGGTGAGGCGGCCCAGGCGGCGCTGGCCTCCGAGCAGATCAGCGCCGGCCACGCGAGGAGCCTGCTCGCGATCACGGACCCCGAGGCCCAGGCCACCATGGTCGCGCGGGTGATCAAGAACGACCTGTCGGTGCGCTCGACCGAGGAGGCGGTCAAGGCCTTTTTGGAGCCGCGTCCGGTCCCCGCGGCGCCCGTCAAGGGTCCGGCGGGCCAGCCGCGCCTGCGACCGGTGCCGGACGCGAGCGTGGCCGAGCTCGAGCAGCTCCTGGAGGACTACCTCGACACCCGGGTCCACGTGGACCTCAAGGGCAGGAACGGCCGGATCATCATCGACTTCGCCGACCTGGACGACCTCGAGAGGATCTACATCGCCATTTCCCAGGCGACGTAACCCTCAACCCTAACCTTCACCTTCTCCTTGAAGTTATCCCCAAGTTGTGGATGAAGTTGTGGGTTACTTGAAAATCTAAGGAATTTCAACGTTTTGGCGAGAGAATCACTTGGCTTTGGACACCCGAATCCGGTTCTACCTGTGGAAAAACTCCCCCACGACCCGCGCGACGCCCTCGGCGACCCCGTGCAGGGTGACCCCGGCCAGGTCGCCGTGTTCCACGTGCAACGAGGTCATGCGCGTCTCGCGCAGCACCGGCAGGGCCATGCCCGTCACCTCGACGCGC
Source organism: uncultured Actinomycetota bacterium (assembly GCA_963805595.1). Classification (GTDB taxonomy): domain Bacteria; phylum Actinomycetota; class Acidimicrobiia; order Acidimicrobiales; family RAAP-2; genus RAAP-2. Next base: position 109,662 of record CAWDUM010000002.1, read on the forward strand.
AGGCCGACCCCGATGCGGGCCAGCTCCCCGGCGATGTAGCCGGCCAGCTGGTCGCCGCGGCGCGAGTGCGACTGGTAGCTCGCCCAGTAGTGCAGGTGCATGCCGCCCAATCCCTCGACCGGCTCGAAGGAGAGCACCAGGTCGGCGTCGGAGCGATTGGCGGTCTCGGCGCAGGACTCCGCCGTTCCCTCCGCCAGGCGCACGTCGAGGCGCTCGTCGAGGGCGCGGCGCACCGCCTCGAGGAGGGGACCGGTCCCGCACAGGACGACGACGCCCGACGCCGGTTCGAAGAACCCCGCGCGGTCCCGGGCGTCGGTCACGAGGTGCCGGTCGGTGGCCATCGAGCTGAGGCGCAGCAGGTCGTTGAGCGTCGCGCGCGTCAGCGTGCCGTCCACCGCCAGGCCGCGGTTGCGCTGGAAGTCGCGCAGGGCGCCTTCGAGCACGCGCCCGAAGATCCCGTCGATGCGTCCCGGGTCGAAGCCCAGCTGGGCCAGGCGCGTCTGGAGCTCGGCGACGTCGTCGCCGCGCAGCAGCGGAGAGGTGACGTAGAGCAGGCGCTGGCCCAGGCGCCAGCCGGCCTCGACGAGGCGCGTCCACGTCGTCGCGTCGACGACGCCGGTCAGGGGGAGCCCGCGGGTGCGCTGGAACGACTCGACGAGGGCGACGGTGGCGTCACCGAAGGAGTCGGGCTCGTCGGCGCCGTCCAGGCCGACGACGCTCAGGCGTTCGTGGAGTTCGCGGACCCGCGCCCCCCGCGCGCCGCGGCGCAGCTCGTCGGGCGTCAACTACAGGTTGGCGGTGATCTCGTTGAGCAGGGCGCCCTTGGGCTTGGCGCCCACGAGGCGCGCCACGACCTCGCCGTCCTTGAAGAGCAGGAGGGTGGGGATGCTCATCACCGAGAACTTGGTGGCGGTGGCCACGTTGGAGTCGACGTCGAGCTTGCCGACCACGAAGCGGTCGGACTGCTCGACCGCGAGCTCCTCGAGGATGGGGGCGATCATCTTGCACGGGCCGCACCACTCGGCCCAGAAGTCGACCAGGATCGGCTTCTCGGACGAGCCGACGACCTCGTCAAAGGTCGCGTCGGTCAGGGTCGCGATGCTCCCACTCATGAGTACCTCCCGGTTCGACGCCGTCCGTCGATAGGGTTCCACTCTAGCGACGGGGGCTCAGTGGCCCTGCGCCTCCAGCCAGCGCTCGGCGTCGATCGCGGCGACGCACCCGGTGCCCGCGGCGGTCACCGCCTGGCGGTAGACGTGGTCCTGCACGTCGCCGGCGGCGAAGAGCCCGTCGATCGACGTGTACGAGCTCGTCCCCACGGTCTTGACGTAGCCGTTGCCCTCGAGGGCGACGTCGCCCGCGACGAGCGTGGTGTTGGGCACGTGGCCGATCGCCACGAAGACGCCGGTGACGTCCAGCACGCGAGCCTCCCCGCTGAGGGTGTCGCGCACGGCGAGGCCGGTCACGTGCTCGTCGCCCAGGACCTCGGTCACCTCGGTGTTCCAGGCGAAGTCGATCTTGTCGTTGGCGAAGGCGCGCTCCTGCATGATCTTGGACGCGCGCAGCGCGTCGCGCCGGTGCACGATCGTGACCTGGGACGCGAAGCGCGTGAGGAACGTCGCCTCCTCGATCGCCGAGTCGCCCCCGCCGACGACGGCGATCGCCTGGCCGCGGAAGAAGAACCCGTCGCACGTCGCGCACGTCGAGAGCCCGTGGCTGAGCAGGCGGTCCTCGCCGGGCACGCCGAGCATCAGCGACTGGGCGCCGGTGGCCAGGATGACCGCGTCGGCGGTCACGCTCGGCTCGTCGTCGCCCGTGAGCCACGCGCGGAAGGGCCGGCTCGCCACGTCGAGCTTCTGCACCTTGGTCACGCGCAGGTCCGCGCCGAAGCGCTCGGCCTGCTCGCGCATGTGGGCCATGAGCTCGGGTCCGGTGACGCCGGTGGGGAAGCCGGGGAAGTTCTCGATGTCGGTGGTCAGCATGAGCTGGCCGCCGGGCTGGTCGGTCGTTGAGGACGGCTCGCCCTCGATCACGAGCGGGCGCAGCAGGGCGCGCGCGGTGTAGATCGCGGCGGTGAGGCCGGCCGGGCCCGAGCCCACGACGAGGACCCGGCGGTGCTCGGGCATCACTTCCTCAGGTTCACGGGGCGCCGCTGGCGCCAGATGACCATCCCGGTCACGGTGAAGACGGCCCCGAGGACCCCGTAGGTGATCCACTCGTGGCCCGCGAAGGCGTAGACGTTGAGGAGCCGGGTCAGCCCGACGATCAGCACGAGGACGAGCACGATCACCGCGACCAGGGCGATCAGCCCGAAGGCGATGGCGCGCCCGGCGATGATCAGGGGCCGCAGGACGTTGTCGTGCACGACGTCCAGGGCGTGGTCCAGCAGCCCCAGGACCCGGTCGACCAGGTCGGGCTTCTTCGTGCTGGAGGGGTCGTTGGCCACGAGATGAATTTAGTCGTCGCGGGTCATCGCGCGACCCAGCACAGCCCGATGATGCCCGGGCCGGCGTGGGTGCCCACCGTGGGTCCGATGTCCGAGACGACGAGCGGCTTCGCGCTCTCGATGCGGCGCGCCATGTCCAAGAACGCGTCGAGGTCGGGCGCGGCGCCGTGGACCACCGCGAGTCGATCGAGCGGCGCGTGACTCTGGGCGACGGCGCAGATCGCGGCGAGCGCCTTGGCGCGCGTGCGCTGGCGGCCCGCCTCCGCGACGAGGCCGTCCTTGAGCTCGAGCAGCGGCTTGATCGAGAGCACCTGACCGAGCAGGGCGCGCGCGCCACCCACGCGGCCGCCCTTGACGAGGTGCTCGAGGGTGTCGAGCATCGCGCACACCCCCACCCGCGGTGTCATTTCGTTGGCGGCCGCCTCGAGCTCGTCGAGGGTCGCACCCGCGCGGGCGCGCTCGGCGACGTCGATGGCCAGCAGGCCCTGGGCCATGGAGACCGCCCGGGTGTCGATCACGCGCACGTCGAAGCCGTCGAGCGGCTCGGCCCCCAGCGTCGCCGCCTGGTGGGTGGCCGAGAGCGCGGCCGAGAGCGTGAGCACGATCGCCCCGTCGCAGCCCTCGTCGCGGGCGCGCTCGTAGGCTCGCTGGAACGCGCCGGGGGAGGGCGCGGCCGTCTCGGGCAGGACCTTGGAGGCCTTGCACCTCGCCCAGAAGTCGTCGGGCGAGAGGTCCACGCGGTCGGTGAACTCCTCGTCGCCGAAGCGGATCGTCAGCGACACCATGTCGATGCCGAGGTCGCGCGCGACGTCGGCGGGCAGGTCGGCGGCGCTGTCGGCGATGACGCGAATCGTGGCCATGTTCCCCCCTGTCGCCCTCAGCCTTGCACCTTTTGCCAGCGCCGGGAGAAGCGGTGCGAGAGGACGGCGACGACGGCGACGAAGACGACGACGCCCGCGCCCAGCGCCCCGCAGAACCGCTCGACCAGCGCCGCGCCGCGCGTGGCCCCGGTCGCCGAGTAGGCCGCCGCGACCGCCGCGGCCGCCGCCAACGACGCCGCCAGGCTGCGGCGCACGTGCGCGCTCCACACCGCCGGGGCCACCGTCACGCGCCGGCGCGCCAGCGCGCCCAGCGCGCCCAGCGCCGCGGCGGTGTAGGCGATCGAGACGCTGGCGGTGAGCCCGGCGAGCGAGTGGCGCCCGATCACGAAGGCGATCGCGATCGTCGCGGCGTTCTGGAACGCGTAGAGCACGAAGACGTCGCGCGCGCGCTGCATCGCCTGGAGCCCGCGCACGCACAGCTGGAAGACCGTGAAGCCCGGCAGGCCGGCGGCGAGCACCGCCAGGACGGTCCCGGCGTCCAGGCGATGGGTGGCGTTGAGGTGGTTGAGCAGGATGGCCACGACCGGCTGGGCCAGCAGGACCAGCACGAGCGTGCACGGCACGATGATCACGAGCGACTGGCGCAGCCCGAAGCGCAGCCGCTCGCCCAGCGCCGCCAGGTCGTCGGCGGTCGACAGGGCGGCCAGCTGGGGGGTCAGCGCCGCCATGACCGAGACGACCACCACGGCGTAGGGCATCTGCATGAAGGACCAGCCGTAGGTGTAGGCGCTGACCGGGCCGGACCCGCCGAGGGAGAACGCCAGGGCCAGCACGACGTAGAGCGACGCCTGGTTGGCCGCGACCACGAGCAGCGTCCAGAAGCCGAGGCGCCCGACCTGGCGCACCGCGGGGTCGGTGAAGTCCAGACGGAAGGAGAGGCGCCACAGGTTCGCGCGCGCGAGCGACGGCGCGAGGCACAGGAACTGGAACGCGACGCCGGCGGTCGTGCCCAGCCCGAGCAGCATCAGGTCGTGGCTGCCGCTCACCGACGAGAGCGTCGGCGTCGGGTCGACGAGGTGGAACCAGATCAGCACCGCGATGCACACGAGGTTGTTCGACACGGGCACCCAGGCGGCGGCGCCGAAGCGCTGGCGGACGTTGAGCAGCGCGGTCGCGATGCCGATCACGCCGTAGAAGAACACCTGGGGCACGAACCACCGCAGCAGCGACGTGGCGACCGAGCGCTGCAGGCCCAGCGTGGGGTCGGCGCCGTGTCGCAGCGCGGTGAAGGCGCTGATGATCTCGGGCGCGCCCCACCACGCCAGCGCCGACGCGGCGAGCAGCACGACCAGCGCGGCGGTCACCACGTTGGAGATCGAGCGCCAGGCGCGCCGCTCGCCGTCGCGCGCGAGGCGCTCGACGAAGACGGGGATGAAGGTGGCGCTGGCGACCCCGCCGAGCACGAGGTCGAAGAGCATGTTGGGGACGGTGTTGGCGAGGTTGTAGGAGTCGGCCAGGGGTGTGAAGCCCAGCACGTAGGCCAGCACGAGCACGCGCAGCAGACCCGTCAGACGCGACGCCAGGGTCCCCCCGGCGATGGACAGCACGCGCGAGCCGTGCGTGGGGCTCACCGCGCGTGACGTCCCTTCGAGCTGCGGCGCGCCGTACGCCACCACCACCACGCGAGCACCGCCAGGGAGGCCCCGGTGAGCAGGTAGCCGACCAGCGAGGCCCCCGCGATGCGCACCTGTAGGGCGGCGCGTGCGAGGGTCACCTGGCCGTTGGGGGTGGTCACGACGACCTGGAGGGTCAGGCTCGAGCCGTTGTGCTTCGCGGTGGCGACGCGCAGTGACTTGACCGGCGCGTCGAGGGACACCGGGATGTTCGACCCCCGAGGAAAGCTCAGCCGGTCGGTGATGAGGTGCACGACGACGTTGACCGTGTAGGGCTCGCGGCTGTACACGGTGACCGGCAGCGGCGTGCCGGGTCCGGTGAGGGTCACCGCGCCGGCGTCGACGCTGAAGCGGTCGAGTTGCCGGGCCAGCAGCGCCGACGCGGCGTCGATCGCGTCCTGGCGGGGGCCGGGCGCGCCCACGACCTCGGCGCGCGCGAGCGCGGCGCGCAGCGTCGCCGCTTCGGTCGCCGAGGGGATCGCCTGGGCGAAGGAGGAGTCCTCGAGGGCGAGGTACCTCATCGAGTCGACGTTCTGACTCGACCACGGCGAGGGCGTGGCCGGGCCCAGCGCGCGCGAGGCGGGGGCGCCGTTGGTGCCGATCAACGCGCTGTCAAAGGAGGGCAGCAGACTGCTCAGGGTCACGTACGGGTCGCCGGCCAGGGCGTCGAGCAGGTCGTTGACGTAGGCCGGTCCCACACCGGCCGCCGGGGCGACGATCACCACCGTTCGCACGGCGGGCGCGTCGGGGGCTTCGTAGTGCAGGAACGCGAGGGTGTCGATCGTCAACACCGCGCGCCGGTCGGGCTCGATGGACGCGTTGGTCGCCAGCTCACTGAGCCCCTGGTCGCTCGCGAGGGCCGTGACACGCGGCGCCCCGGCCACGCGGAAGGGCGCCCCCCACGTCAGCGTGGTCGAGGGTGGCGTGGCGAGCAGGGACTCGGGCACGACGACCTCGCTCGCGCCCGCGGCGCCCAGGGCGGCCAGCGCGCTCGCCGACGGGTGCCCGGACACGACGACGGGGGCGTCGACGTAGCGCCCGGTCAACGTGCGCAGGAGCGACGACGCCAGGCTCAGCTGCCCGGCGACCTGGCCCTTGAGCCCGGCCGCGGCGAGCCCCGCGAAGTCGACGTCGCCCGGGGGCGCCACGACGGCGCGGTGCAGCGGGCTGGTAAGCGAGCGGCTCAGCGCCGTTCGCCACGGCGCCTGGCGCCGCGCGGGCATCGTGGCGATCGCGTCGAGCGTGCGGTAGTCGGCCGTGAGCGAGAGGGTGGCGCCCGGGTGGCGCGACAGGGCGGTGAGGGTGTGGCGGGTGCGGGTGGGGTGGGCCAGCGAGCTGGGGTCGAGCGAGTAGATGAGGTCCAGGTGCAGGGGCGTGGCGACGCGCGCGACGCGCACGGCGACCATCGACCACTCCGTCGTCGCCACCCCGGCGTTGGTGACCGAGTAGCTCAGGGGGTAGACGCCGTCGCACGCGGCGCCCGCACAGGGCAGGCGAAGCCGCGCGGCGTGCGACACGCAGGGCCCCCGGGCGCCGGCGGGCGAGTGGGTGAAGAGCGTGACCGACAGGCGGACCACCTTGGCCGTGTCGCACGTGATCTTCAGGTTGCCGGTCGTGGACACCGACGTCGTGCCGGGCGAGGACCCGTTGAGCAGGGGGGCCAGGCCCCCCCGGGTGATCAGGCGCGGGTAGAGCGAGAGCTGGATCTCGGCGTGCGCGTCGGTGTGGGCCAGGCGCACGGACAGTCCTACGTGGGCCGTGCCGGCGGCCGTCAGCGCGGCGACCGGATCCTGGTGGACGAGCGTGAACGAAGGGGTGGTCGCGGCCCGCGCGGCCGAGGGCCACGCCGCGGTGACGAGGCTGAGCAGTACCGCCGCGAGCGCCCGCCACCAGGTCGAAGAGCGCGGGACCATGCGAATACAGGCTATCCACAGCGTCGGCGGCAACCGGGAGGCCGTAACCTTCACTCGCAGTGTCCTCCCTCGAACAGGTCCACGACCGACTGACCGAGATCGCCCGACTCTCTGAGCCCCTGGCGCGCGCCTTCGCCGGTGCGGGCCACTCCCTCTACGCCGTCGGCGGGGCGGTGCGCGACGCGCTGCTGGGCGCGACGCGCGACGACGGCGCCGAGATCGACTTCACCACCGACGCCACGCCCGACGTGGTCGCGGGCCTGATGGCCCCGTTGTGCAGCGCGCTCTGGGAGCAGGGGCGCGCGTTCGGGACCATCGGCGGGACGCTGCGGGCCAACGGCCTGGCGGCCGAGGTGACCACCTTCAGGTCCGAGGCCTACGTGGACCACTCGCGCAAGCCGAGCGTGCAGTGGGGCGACTCGCTCGAGGTCGACCTCAGCCGGCGCGACTTCACGATCAACGCGCTGGCGCTGGACGTGGTGGCCCTGGCCGAAGGCCGCGACGAGGTCCAGACGCTCTTTGACTACTTCGGGGGGGTGCGCGACCTCCACGACGGGGTGCTGCGCACGCCGACCGACGCGAAGCGCCTCTTTACCGACGACCCACTGCGCATGCTGCGCGCGGCGCGCTTCGCGGCGCGCTTCTCCCTGTCGATCGACCCACAGGTCGAGTCGGCGACGACCGAGTGCGCGGGCCAGCTCACCAAGGTGTCGCCCGAGCGCGTGCGCGCCGAGCTCGACCTGCTGATGGTGACCGAGCGGCCGAGCGTCGGGCTGGACTTCATCGTGCGCACGGGACTGGCCGAGCACTTCTTCCCCGAGCTGCCGCTGCTCCAGCTCGAGCAGGACCCGATTCACCGACACAAGGACGTCCTCAAGCACACCTGGGCCGTCGTCGACAAGGCGTCGCCGCGCCTGCGCCTGCGCCTGGCGTGCCTGTTCCACGACGTCGGCAAGCCCGCGACGCGCAACATCACCCCCGAAGAGGGCGTGACCTTCCGCTTCCACGAGGTCGTCGGCGCCAAGATGACCCGGCGCCGCATGACCGCGCTGCACTACCCGAGCCAGACCATCGACGACGTCTCGGCGCTGGTCGAGCTGCACCTGAGGTTCCACACGTACCAGATGGGCTGGACCGACCGCGCGGTGCGCCGCTACGTGCGCGACGCGGGCGAGCTGTTAGAGGACCTCAACGAGCTCACGCGCTGTGACTGCACCACGCGCAACGCCCGCAAGGTCGAGGAGCTCAGCGCTCGGATGGACGAGCTGGAAGAGCGCATCGTCATCCTGCGCGAGCAGGAAGACCTGTCGCGCATGCGCCCGGCGCTCGACGGGGTGGCGGTGATGGAGCTGCTGGGGATCACGCCCGGCCCGGCGGTGGGCCGGGCGCTCGACTTCCTGATGGAGATTCGCCTCGACGAGGGTGAGATCGACCCCGGTGACGCGGCGGACCGTCTTAGCGCGTGGTGGGCCGAAGAGGGGGGCGGGGCTCGCTAGAAGGGTGGCAACAGCGAGGCCACGTTGGCGGGCCGAACGGGCGTGAGGGCTGTCGCGGAGACCGTCGCCAAACGCGACACGAGCACCGCGCTGGTCCCGGTGATCGGTGAGAAGAACCCCGTCCACGACGTCAGGGCACCGGCGCGGTTGACGCACAGCGTGGCCGGGGCGTCGCTGGCCCCGGCGCCGACGTGGAGACACCACGTCCGGGCGTCGCCGCTCGACCTCGAGGTGGTCTCGACGACGCCGGTTCGCCCCCGTCGCGTCGCGCTCGCGATCGCCACGCTGTGAGCCAGGAGGTTGGCGTCGGCGGCGAGGAAGGGGATCATCTCTTCGGTGAAGTCGTTGGACTCTTCGTACGTCCCCGCCCGGCCACAGTGCACGACCTCGCCCGCGCGTCGCCGGTAGCACGCCCGGAACGAGGTTCCGTGCTCGATCCACTGGTACAGGGCGCCCGCCACGGTCGTGAAGCGATACGACCACCAGCCAACTCCGTCGGGCCACGGTGACGCGTTGGCCGCGGCGCGCTGGGCGATGACGAGCGTGCCCGTGCGTGACGGTGCGAGCGTGTCGGTCACGTGGTAGGTGGCGGTGAAGGTGCCCACCGTCGCGCGGTGCACGAGCGACGCGAAGGCCCGGAGGTTCGCGGAGGACGGGGCCAGCACCGACGCCGACGTCGGTGTGGCGAGCACCGACGTCGTGATCAAGATCGCGAGGAGGGTGACGCTACGGCGTGGCGGACGCATGACCCAGTTGTAGCGCCCGTCCGCGGAATCGAGCGCCTCGGCCGAGGCGTCGAGTGTCAGTCCTCGGGCCACACGGCGTTGGCGACGCCGTCGTTGGCGAACGCCTTCACCATGTCGTGGGCGTCGTCGTCGTGGAACTGGACGGGCGGCGACTTCATGAAGTACGCCGACGGCCCCACGAGCGGTCCGCCGATGCCGCGGTCCAGCGCCACCTTCGCGCAGCGCACCGCGTCGATGATGACGCCGGCGGAGTTGGGCGAGTCCCACACCTCGAGCTTGAGCTCGACGTTGAGCGGCACGTCGCCGAAGTTGCGGCCCTCCATGCGGATGTAGGCCCACTTGCGGTCCAGCAGCCACGGCACGTGGTCGCTGGGGCCGATGTGCACGTCGTCGGGGTCGAGGTGGTTGAACTCGAGCTGGGAGGTGACCGCCTGGGTCTTGGAGACCTTCTTGGACTCCAGGCGCTCGCGGTCGAGCATGTTCTTGAAGTCCATGTTGCCCCCGACGTTGAGCTGGTACGTGTGGTCGATGCTCAGGCCGCGGTCCTCGAAGAGGCGCGCGAGGACTCGGTGCACGATTGTCGCGCCGACCTGGCTCTTGATGTCGTCACCGATGATCGGCACGCCGGCGTCGCGGAACTTGCGCGCCCACGTCGGGTCCGAGGCGATGAAGACGGGGATGGCGTTGACGAAGGCGACGCCGGCGTCCAGGGCCGCCTGCGCGTAGTAGCGCTGGGCGTCCTCGGAGCCGACGGGGAGGTAGGAGACGAGGACTTCGGCGCGCGCGTCGCGCAGCGCCTGGGTCACGTCGACGGGGTCCAGCGGGGACTCCTCGATGACCTCGCGGTAGTACTTGTTGAGCCCGTCCATCGTCGGTCCGCGCTGGACGGTCACGCCCAGGGCGGGCACCGTGGCGAACTTGATGGTGTTGTTCATGCCCCCGTCGATGGCCTTGCCCAGGTCGTTGCCGACCTTGGAGGCGTCGACGTCGAAGGCGGCCACGAACTCGAGGTCGCTGACGTGGTATCCGCCGAGGACGACGTTCATCAGCCCCGGGACGTCGTCGCCCGGGCGGGCGTCGCGGTAGTACGTCACGCCCTGAATGAGCGAGCTGGCGCAGTTGCCCACGCCGGCGATGGCTACACGGATCTTCTCCACGTTGTTCCTCTCCTACTTCGCCTTGGGGGCGAGTTCTTGCTGGTTGTGTCGTTCGGTGGACAACAGGTTGTCGATCCACTCGAGGTCGAGTTCCACGCCCGCGGCGGCGTGCTCCATGACGTCGCGGGCGTACTGGTCGAGGTCCTCGTTGTGCGCCCCGGCCCTCATCTCGGCCAGGCGCTCCAAGAGGTCGGCGCGCCGGCGCTCGATGAGGTTGACGCGCAGCGACGGGGTCAGGTAGCGCGCGAGGGCGATGCGCAGTGAGAAGTTCTTCGAGTCGTCCACGGTCGCGGGGTTGGCGAGCATCGCGACGAAGTCCTGGCGGCCGCGCTCGGTGATGCGGTAGACCTTGCGCCCGCGCCGACCGAGCCCGGTCGACGCGCGACGCGCGCGCAGCGACGCACGCTCGCCCGACAGCGAGCCGGTCGAGAGCGACCCGAGGGAGTGGCGCGGCTCGGTCGAGGGGACCGCCTCGACGAGTCCCTGGCGTTCGAGGCGCGCCAGCGCCGGATAGATCGCGCCGAAGGAGACGTTGGCCCACACCCCGAGCCGGTCGCGCAGCTGCGTGCGGATCTCGTATCCGTGGTGGTCGCGGTCCATGAGCAGACCGAGGATGGCGATGTCCAACACGCGAACAATCATATCACTTCGATATATCGACCGAGACGGGTGGTGCAACTTCCCCAATTTACCCGGGCGGTAGTGTCACCCCTAATGGAGAACCACCTGGGTTCGAGCAGCGCCGTCGGGGCCGTCGTCGAGTTCGGCCTCGTGCGTCGCGCCCTGCTGGCCAAGGTCGCCGCCGGCGAGCTGCGTCACGAGGACGTGTGCGACGCGCACCCCGAGCTGCTGCGCGCCGCGCGCAACGTCGGACGCGCGACCGGCGAGACCTGCCCGGTGTGCGCCGAGGCCGAGCTGGTCGAGGTGACCTACGTGTTCGGCGCGCGCCTTCCGTCGGGCGGGACGTGCCCGACGAGCCGCGCGGAGCTGTCCAAGCTCGAGCGCCGCGAGGACCCCGTCCAGTGCTACGCGGTCGAGGCGTGCGTCGCGTGCCACTTCCACCACCTCGCGCGGCGCTGGTCCGCCGGGGGACGTCGTGCCCGCAAGGTGGTCACGCAGCGATCGAGGGTGGGCGAGTGAGCCTGAGCGCGCCGGCGATCCGCGCGCGCAAGCGTCGCCGCGGCGACCCGCCGCTCGTGATGGTCACGGCCTACGACGAGCCGAGCGCGCGCCTGGTCAGCGCGGCCGGGGTGGACCTGATCCTGGTGGGCGACTCGGTGGCCAACGTCGTGCTCGGCCAGCCCGACACCCTTCACGTGACGCTCGAGCAGATGTGCGACCACGTGCGCGCGGTGGCCGCGGCGTCGCCGGGCCCCCACGTCGTCGCCGACATGCCGTGGCTGACATACCATCAGGGCCCCCACGAGGCGGTGCGCCACGCCGGGGCGCTGATCCGCGCCGGGGCCCAGAGCGTCAAGCTCGAGGGCGGCCGCGTCCGGCGCGACGTCGTGCGCGCGATCCTCGACGCCGAGATTCCGGTCATGGGTCACCTGGGCCTGACGCCCCAGAGCGTGCTGGCCTTCGGCGGCTTCAAGGTCCAGGCGAAGACGCGCGAGGCGGCCGAGATGCTCATCAAGGACGCCGCGGTCCTCCAGGACGAGGGCGTCTACGCGATCGTCGTCGAGGGGGTGCCGGCCCTGGTGGGCGCGCTGGTCACCGAGGCCCTCGAGATCCCCACGATCGGGATCGGCGCGGGGCCCGACACCGACGGCCAGGTGCTGGTCTTCCACGACCTGCTGGGCCTGACGGCGAAGGCCCCGGCGAAGTTCGTGCGCGCCTACGCCGACCTGGGTCCGGTGATCGTCGACGCGCTGTCGCGCTTCGCCGCCGACGTGCGCAGCGGTGCGTTCCCGGCGCAGTCCGAGACCTACGCGACCCCCGAGGACCTGCGGCCCTGACCCCGCCCGGGCGGCCTAGAGCTCGATGGACACGTTCGTCGACTTGACCACGGCCGTCGCCATGACCCCGGGCACCAGCCCCATGTCGTCGACGGCCTCGCGGCTGATGAGGGCCACGACGCGAAACGGCCCCGCCTGGAGCTCGACCTGGGCCATCACCTTGTCCTTGACGACCTTGGTCACGATGCCGGTGAAGTGGTTGCGCATCGACTCGTTGGCCGACAGGAGCGCATTCGAGCTGTCGTGGAGCGACTGGGCGAAGCGCGCGAGCGAGACCCCGTCGATGCGCCGACGGCCCTTCTCGAGCCGCACGGCGTCGAGGCTGCCGTTGTCGATCCATCGCCGTACCGTGTCGGTGCTGACCCCCAGCAGTGCCGCCGCCTCACCCACGCCGTAGTCCTTCATAGCGGCGAGCCTATTTCGCCTCCACATCGCACGGCGTACTCGCGTCGGCGTCGCGCGAGAGCGCCGCGAGCGAGGAGGTCTATCCTGTTCTGCGATCGGCGCGCGGAAGGAGCACTCATCATCGAGAAGCTCACCTCTCCGAGGATGCTCGTGGCGATCCTCGTCCTTTCCTTCGTCGGTGGCTTCGCGGCGTTCGTGGCCTCGGGCGCGACCACCAATAAGGGGACCACGGGGGCGATCGCGGCCGAGCGCGCTCAGATCAGGAGCGCGGAGCGCGCACGCTGTGCGCGCGATGGCACCTATGCGTCGATCTCCACGCTGCGCGACGAGGGTTTCCTCACCTTCACTCCGGTCTACAACTCCGTCGTGTACCTGCCCGGCAAGGGTTGCGGGACGATCGTCATCGGCTCGCCCTCGTACCAGTCAGCCGGCCAGTAGCGCCGGCCAGCCCCACGCCCGTTGGCCGAACCCGGCCGACTCTTTTGCGAGTGCTGTGCTACGGTGAGACCGCATTTACCCCGCTGTGCAGTGATAAACCTCTGACCTGCGTCGAAGCGCTCGTCGGGTTCGCCCCGTGCCCGGGCGCCCGCGGCGCCGCGACGTGCGCGGGTCCAGCCGTGAAAGGTGCGCTCGGATGTTCCTTCAGCACTCACTCTCACGGCTCGCCGGCGCGGCGAGCCTGACGCTCGCCGTGGCGACCGGCGTCGTCGCCTTGCCGGGCGCGCCGGCGTCGGCGGGATCGAACACGCCGACGTTTCTCGCCGCGTCCAACACCGAGCCGGGGTTTGACTTCATGACCCAGGACTTCGTGCAGAACGCCAATGGCGGCAACAGCGTCACGTTCAAGTTCGGGGGTTCGGGGTCGCTCGCCGGAGCCCTCGACGGGGGAGTCGACTTCGCGAGCGACGGGTCCGGCAACTCACCCGCGGGCTTTGCCCTCTTCGCCTCGGCCGACGAGGCCAACGTCGACAACACGATCCCCGACGGCGTACCCGCCGCCAAGAACGAGGGCGCGGTGCCGAAGTACGACGTGGGCAAGTGCATCGACCCGCACTCGTCGTCGTACTCCTCGACCGACGGCGGCAACGCCGACGGGACGTCGTGCCCCGGGATCGGCTCGACCCGCGCGCAGTACACGACGGGCCGTCTCGTGATCTTCTCGTGCCGCTCCGGCGGATCGACGTTGGCGCCGGCCGAGGGGTCACCCGCGTGCGCCGAGCCGGTGGGCGGCTTCTTCACCACCACTGGCACCACCCAGGCGCCGTCGACGATGGCACAGGTGTGGAAGGACCTCCTCGCTCACACCGCCAAGGCGCACGGGGGCAGCGCGACGCACAACACGGGCGGGTACCTGGCGATCGCGGACCCCAAGAACGGATGGGTGTTCGCCAACGAGGCCTGCGGCCCGTCCGCCGTCGCCCCCAATGCCCCCTACGGACTCGCGGGAATGGAGTCGCTCTACGTCGCGGCGGTGACCTACTACCACGCCCACCCTCGGCCCTCACAGGGCAAGACGGCGTCGGACCAGGCGTGCAGGGAGATCGACCGCATGACCGACACCGGTGCGAGCCTGGACAACTACAACACGACGGATCCGACCTCGGGCGGCCAGAACGGCAACGGCAACTACTCGGACCCCACGCTGCCGATCATCTTCGGCGACAACGTCACCTACGCCCAAAACACCGTCGTGGCGGGGACGTCGAAGATCGCGCTGCTACCCAAGTCCTTCATCCTCGCGCCGGGGGGCAACGACACCAACTTCTGGGCCGTGATCCCCGAGTGCGGCGTCGCGAGCGTCGCCCGGGCCACGACGACCAACGGCTGGACGGCTCGTATCTCGGGCGCCGAGACCTGCGTCGACCGAGATTACGTCGCCGGGATGCGTGACAACGTCGCGAGCTGGATCAGCTCGCGCAACTTCGGCCGGGCCGGTGCGAAGAGCCCCCAGTCCCTCGTGGGTCAACACGGCTTCTACCAGCCGATCCGCCAATGGGTGGTCGTGGAGAACGACGACGCGGGCCAGGGCGCGGCGGCCGACCTCGCGTCGCCCGATGGCGTCACCGCGCGCAACTTCATCAACTATCTTCTGTCCGCAAAGGGACAGGCCGTGCTGGCGTCGTTCGGCTACGACCCGGTCAGCTAGCTAAGGGGCACCGCGTGAAGCGAATGCGCAGGGTCGCGCAGTCGCTGTCAGCCCGCCAGCGCGTCGTCGCGGCCGCCGCGACGGTCCTCGTCGGCTTCGGCTCCGGCTACGGCGTCGCGCGCCTGTTCGCGACGACGATCTCGTACTGGGGAGTCGTGTCGGGGCCGTTCTGGCTGTCGGTGCGCGTCGCCGCGCCGGCCACGGCGATCGCGGGTGTGGCGGGGATCGCCTCGGGATACGCGCTGGCCAAGGGACGCTTCCCCGGCCGCGACCTGCTCGAGGCGATCGGGAGCCTGCCGATCATCCTTCCCCCGACGGTCATCGGCTTCTACCTGCTCGAGGTGCTGTCGCCCGGCACCCACGTCGGACGGTTCGTCACCCGTGTCGTGGGGCACGTGCTCGTCTACAACGTCGCGGGGTGCATCATCGCGGCGTCGGTGGCCGCGTACCCGTTTTGCCTGCGCGCCGCGCGCAGCGCCATCGAGGGGGTCGACCCCAAGGTCGAGCAGGCCGCCCGCGCGATGGGCCTGTCGAACCGGCGCGTGGCCCTGCACGTGACGTTGCCGCTGGCGCGCCGCGGTATCGCCGCCGGACTCACCATCGGGTGCGCGCGCGCCCTCGGCGAGTACGGGGCCACGCTGATGGTGGGCGGTGACATCAACGGCAAGACGCGCACGCTGTCGCTCGCGATCCTCGACTCGTTCACGACCCCCGAGCGCAACACGATGCTGCTGCTGCTGGTCCTGATGGCGGTGGCGGCGATGACGGGGGTCGGTCTGCTAGGAAGGACCCGGTCGTGATGCCCGCCCTCGAGGTCGCGGTGACCCGCGCGATCGGCTCGTTCGCGCTGGACATGGACTTTCGCGTCGAGTCGGGAATCGGTGTCCTGTTTGGCCCCTCCGGGGCGGGCAAGTCGCTGACCCTGGCGATCATCGCCGGGCTCCTGCGACCCGACGCCGGGCGCGTCGTGATCGGCGGGCGCGTCGTGACCGACCGCGCCGGCGCGGTGGACGTGTCGATCCAGGACCGTCGCGTCGGCATGGTCTTCCAGGACGGCCTCTTGCTGCCGCACCGCTCGGTGCTCGACAACGTCGCCCTCGCCGTGCGCCAGAAGAAGGGCCGTGCCGAGCGCCGCGACGCGGCGCGCGGGTGGCTCGAGCGCGTCGGCGCCGCCGAGATGGCGCCGCGACGCCCGCTCTCGCTGTCGGGCGGGCAGCGCCAGCGTGTCGCGCTCGCCCGGGCCCTGGCCGGCGAGCCGTCGCTGGTGCTCCTCGACGAGCCGCTGTCGGCGCTGGACGCCGCGGTGCGTCTCGAGCTGGGCGCCGTCATCCGCGACGTCATCTCGTCCGCGGGTGTCCCGGCGCTCCTGGTCACCCATGACGCCGACGAGGCCGAGGCGCTAGGCGACGTCGTCGTCTCGGTGCGCGACGGACGCGTGACCGGCCAGCGCGTCCTCGACCGGCCGGCGCGGCCCGAGCCCCCGAGCGAGCCGGGCGAGCCGCGCGAGTCCGAGGCGACGTGATCGGCCTCGTCCCGCGTTCGTGGCTCAACGCGCTGGGCATCCCGCCGTGGGTGTGGAACCCGCTGGCGATCTCGCTGCGCGCGGCCTTCGAGGCGACGGTCGTCGTCACCGTCCTCGGCGTCGGCCTCGGCTACGTGCTCGCCAAGGGCCGCTTCGCGGGCCGCGGTGCCATCGAGACGTTCTTCAGCCTGCCGATCGGGCTCCCTCCGACGGTCGTGGGCTACTACCTGCTCACGCGCCTGGGCGGACCCGGGCCGATCCGCACCGCCGAGGTCCACCTCTTCGGCCACCCGCTCACCTTCACGTTCACCGGGATCGTCGTCGCTCAGGCCGTCGAGTCCTTTCCCTACTGCCTGCGCTTCTCGCGCACGGCCATCGCCGGCGTGGACCCGCGCTACGAGCAGGCCGCGCGCGCGATGGGCCTGTCGCGCCTGCGCACCGCGTTCGTGGTGACGCTGCCGCTCGCGCGCCGCGGCATCGTCGCCGGGGTCGCGATGGCGTTCGGACGCTCCCTGGGCGACTTCGGGGCGACGATGATCGTCTCGGGGTCGGTGCCCATGGCGACCACGATGCCGATCGCCCTCTACAACGCCGTGTTCTACGGCACCCGCGGCCAGGCGATGACCCTGGCGCTGGTCCAGGTCGTCGTCGCGTTGGCGATCCTGGTCGGCGTCGGACGCCTGGGCCGGGTCCGGGCCTGGTAGGACCATGCATGCACGGTGACTCGACGCCGGCTGACCGTGGAGGGCCGCGATGAGCGCAACGCTGAGGATGACGCACAAGTCGATCGGGGTCGAGGTGCGGCGCGGCGCGTACGAGGTCGTGGTGGACGGTCAGCCGTCCGGGTCGCTCGACATGAACGACACGATCGAGGTGCCCGTTGAGCCCGGACGCCACACCGTCCAGGTCCGCAGCGGGCGAAACTCCAGCCGGGCCCAGACCTTCGAGGTCGCCGAGGGCCAGACCGTCGCCTACCGGTGCACCGGCAAGAGCTTCCTGCCGGTCTTCCTTGCGTCCTTCGTCGTGCCCCGCCTCGCGCTCCATCTGCGCCGCGAGCCCGACGGCCGTTCCCGCTGAGGGGTAGTGCGCGCCGGGCTCCGGGGGTGGTCAGGGTTTACCCGGAGTGACATCCGATCGCGCGCTTCCTAGCGTGGCGGTCGTGACCGACGTCGTGGCCCCTCCCAGCAGGTCCGCGCAGAACCAGCGCTTCGCGGTCCATCTGACGCTCATCGCCTCGTACGTCCTGGGCCTGTGCACGGTGGGGTCCTTCATGATCCGCGTGACCATCGGTGTGCACGCCCTCATCGGCCTGGCCTTCGCCGTGCTCGTGCTCGCCCACTTCGCCCAACGCCGGCGCCGCGTGCGCGGCCTCCTCGCCCAGCTGGCGACCCCCGCGCGATGGCCGCGCAAGGCCGGGCGGCTGGCCTGGACGGACCTGATCCTGACCTTCCTCTTCGTCAACCTGATCGTCTCGGGGGTCGTGGACTACTTCGTCCACGCCAACGGGGTGTGGCTGCACCTGGGGATCATCCCGGCGATCCGCTGGCACGCGCTGTCGGCGTTCCTCCTCCTGGCGTTCCTGCTGTTTCACGTGGCGCGCCGGGCCCGGCGCCTGAGGTCCTCTCGGGTGAGTTGACCGTCGGGCCGAAAGAGGGCCTTGACAAACGAACAGTAACGATATATCGTAATAGTACGTAGCAATCGGTGCTACCGGATCTTGGAGGATCACATGTATCAAGAAGACACGAATAACCACTGGGCCGAACGGCCCGCCCGGCCCACCCGTGGCAACGCGGGACGGCGTCGCGGAGGCCCCGGCCACGACCACGACGGCCACGGCCCCGGGGCGCACTTTCGCGGCGGCCCGGGCCGGCGCGGCGCGCGACGCCAGCGCCGCGGCGACGTGCGCGCCGCGGTCCTGGTGCTGCTCGAAGAGCAGCCCCGCAACGGCTACCAGCTCATACAGGAGTTGGCCGAGCGGTCCAACGACGCGTGGCGCCCGAGCCCCGGCTCGATCTACCCGGTGCTCCAGCAGCTCGAGGACGAGGGGCTGGTCCAGGCGACCGCCGACGGGACCGGGCGCACCTACGCCCTGACCACCACCGGACGTGCCCTGGTCGTCGAGCAGCGCGAGCAGCTCGGCAAGCCGTGGGAGAGCGCGGACCGCGACTTCGGTGACGACGCGCGCGAGCTCATGGGCACCGCGCGCCAGGTCGCCATGGCGGCACGCCAGGTCCTGGTCGCCGGCTCGGCGTCCCAGGCCAAGCGCGCGACGGCCATCCTGGTCGAGGCGCGACGCGCGCTCTACGGCATCCTCGCCGAGGGCGACGACGCCTGATCGAAGGAGGGGCCCCGGCGCGTCGCGCCGGGGCCTTTCCTCGTCTCCGGGGCTAGGCCCGGGCGTTCACCGGGCGCGTGTACTGCGCCGGCCCGAAGGCGAGGACGGGCACGAAGATGAAGCTGCACAGCCACAGGCCGATGCCGAAGGCCGGCGTCCGGCCGAACGCCTTGGCGATGTCCATCGCCAGGATGAGCGCGAAGACGAAGTTGACGAGCGGGATGAAGAAGAGGATCAGCCACCACTCCGGGCGGCCCGCGATCTTGCAGTAGAGGTACATGTTGTAGATGGGCACGATCGCGCCCCACCCCGGCTCGCCCGCCTTGACGAAGAGCCTCCAATAGGAGGCGACGAAGACGACGACGACGAACGCGACGAAGAGGAACGCGATGGCGCCGGCCGATGATGGTGCCATCGCGATCATGAGGGACCCCCGGACGAGAGACGTTGAGCCACGATAAGCCCCCCCGCGCTCGCCGCGAACGGCCGGGGCGGCCGGTGCCGGCGCGGGGTGTCGTCGGCTCCACCGCGGCAGCGTGAGGGCTGGAGGGCCTCCCGACGAGGGGCTAATGTACAACCATATGGTTGTAGAAATGACCAGCGCGCAGAGCACCGACCGGGTCTTTCACGCGCTCTCGGACGCCACGCGCCGCGACATCGTGCGCCGCACGCTCGACGCGGAGCACACGGTCTCGGGCCTGGCGCGGCGCTATCCCATGAGCTTCGCCGCCGTCCAGAAGCACGTCGCGGTCCTCGAGCGCGCCGGTCTCGTGACCAAGCGTCGCCGGGGCCGCGAGCAGTGGGTGTGCGCTGACCACGCGACGCTGCGGCGCGCGAGCGAACTGCTCACCCAGCTCGAGGCGCTGTGGCGCGGGCGCCTCGATCAGTTCGACCAGGTGTTAACCGACTACCTCAACGAAGGGAACAGCCCATGACCGTCACCAACGTCACCCGAGACCCCGAGCGACTGTCCATGACCATCACGTCGGAGTTCAGCGCTCCCGTGAGCCGGGTCTGGCAAATGTGGGCGGACCCGCGCCTGCTCGAGCGGTGGTGGGGCCCGCCGACCTACCCCGCGACCTTCGTCGACCACGACCTGCGCCCCGAGGGCCGCATGGCGTACTACATGACCGGACCCGACGGTGACCAGCCGCACGGCTGGTGGCGCGTCACGGCCGTCGACGAGCCGCACCGCATCGAGTTCGACAACGGACTGGCGGGCACGGACGGCCAGCCCAACCCGAACGTGCCCCATATGGAGATGGTCGTTACCCTCAGCGAGCCGGCGTCCGGCGTGACCCGCATGGATGTCGCCGCCGTCTTCCCGTCGGCCGAGGCGATGGACATGTTCCTCACCATGGGCATGGAAGAGGGCATGGCCGGCGCGGTGGGTCAGATCGACGCGCTGTTGGGCTGAGCCCCTACTTGAGGAACGCCTCGACGACCGGCACGAAGGCCGCCTCGTCCTGGACCAGGAACGCGTGGCCGGCGTCGGGGTAGAGGACGAGGCGGGACCGCGGTATCAGCCCCGCGAGGACGTGGTCGTTGACGACCGGGTCCAGGCGGTCCTGGGCGCCGTCGGCGATCAGCGTCGGCGCGGCGATCGAGGCGGTGCGCCGTCCGGCGGGGTCGGCGTCGGTCCACCACGTGATGACGGCCGCGCGCTGGTCGGCGAGGACCGACGCGGGGACGCCCGGAGCGGCGGGGTAAGCGGCCAGGGCCGTGACGAAGCCGGTGTACGCCGCGGACTGGTCGGCGGGGAACAGGTCGGCGATGGCGCCGCGGGTGTTGCCGTTCGTGAGGTCGTTGATGTCGGACTGTCGCGGGCGGACGACGTCGCCGTTGCCGGGGAACGTGGCGCAGAGCACGAGGTGGGCGACCTGCGCGGGGTGCAGCACCGCGAGGGCCTGGGCGATCAGGCCGCCCATCGACCAGCCGAGCACGTCGGAGCGGCCGAGGCCCAGGGCGTCGATGAGCGCGCTCGTCTGGTCAGCCATCGCGTCGATCGTCAGCTTCCCGGGCGGCACTGCCGTATCGCCGACGCCGGCGTTGTCCAGGGTGACGACCCGGTGGTGCTGGGCGAGTTCGTCGACGAGTCGCGGGTCCCACCCCTCCATCGTCCCGCTGTAGCCGGTGATGAGGATGAGCGCGGGGCCCGATCCGAACTCGCGGTACCCCACGACGCCGTCGGAGGTGTGCGCGAGGCGCACCGGAACCGAGGTGATCGACTGCGCCGCGACGACCGGGTCGGCCCCGTCGGCCCGGGAGAGCGCGGCGCGCGCGAACGCCGTGACCGCCCCGGTGACCGGTGCGGCGCTGTCGCCGTAGACGACCTCGCCGAGGTCGCGGGCGGTCGTGAACAAGACGACGTCGGCCGTGACGTCGAACCCCGAGACCGAGAAGACCAGCTTGAACGCCGCCGAGTGGCGCCCGACGTGGGCGAGCCCGAGGCGGGCCACGGTGCCGTGCAGCGTCGTCGAGCCCTCGCGGATATTGATCGACGAGCAGTGCGAGAGAGTGGTGGCGGCGGCGTCCAGGAGCCGCGGCGGCGACGACACCCGGGCCAGCGAGTCGCTCAGGAACGGCAGCCCGCCGCCTTGGGCGAACGTGCGGGTCGAGTGACCCTGGCTCGAGGACCCGCTCGGGAACGACTTGAAGCAGCGGTTGTCGACGAGGCTCTCGGTGGTCGCCGACGCCGGCGTCGCGTGCCACCCCACGGGGAGCTCGGACGCGGTCAGCAGGTGCGCCGACAAGACGTCGTCCACGCTCGGGCTCGAGCCGAGCGTGGTGATGGCCACGACGGCGCCGGCCACGACGAGCCCCGCGACGAGGACGCGCAGCGCCACGCGTCGGCCGTGACTGGGGTCAGCGCTCCGAGCGACCTCGACGGGCGCGTCGGCGGGAGGAGTGCTCACCCGGCCAGGCTAAGTGTCCTCATCGATGGGCGTCCGAGGTGATCCACGCTTGCGCGCGGGTTCACACGTCCAAGGAGAGCGTCACGCGGGTGGGGTAGACTGTCACCTCTCGCGCACGCGAGAACAGAACCCTGCTCTGTGATCCGCAGAGCCCGGCTGAGCCGGACCAGAGGGAAAGGACATCGGCCATGAGGCCATATGAGACCATGATCGTGTTCGACACGACCGTCGACGCGCAGTCCATCCAGGTCGCGCTCGACCGGGCGCTCGAGACGATCCGCTCCGGTGGCGGAAGCCCCGGGAACATCGACCGTTGGGGCAAGCGCCCGCTGGCGTACGAGATCAACAAGCGCAAAGAGGGCTACTACGTCCTGGTGGAGTTCGAAGGCGAGACGGCAACCGTCGACGCGCTGCACCGCATCCTCACGCTGAGCGACGAGGTGCTGCGCTTCAAGATCCTGCGCCGCCAGCTGGTCAAGAGTCGTCGCGTGACGACCCCGGCGTAACGAAGGACAGAGGATGCCAGACAACTCCATCACCATCATCGGGAACGTGACGCGTGACCCCGAGCTCAAGTTCCTCAACTCCGGCCAGGCCGCGGTGCGCCTGTCGGTGGCGGTCAACCGCCGCTGGCAGAACCGCCAGACCCAGGAGTGGGAGGAGCGGGTCTCCTACTTCGAGATCGCCGGCTACGGCCAGTTGGCCGAGAACGCCGCCAACTCGATCGTCAAGGGAACCCGGGTCATCGTGACCGGGCGCCTGGAGCAGCGCAGCTGGGAGACCGAGGCCGGCGACAAGCGCTCGATCGTCGAGATCAACGCCGACGAGATCGCCCCCTCGCTGAGGTGGGCGACCGCCCAGGTCACCCGGACCCCGCGACCGGAGGGGTCGGGCTTCGGCGCCGATCGCCCCGCCGCGGCCCCGCGGGCCAACGAGCCCGCCCCGTACAACTTCGACGAGGAGCCCTTCTAAATGCCCCGCATCAACAACCCCAAGCCCCCCAAGCGCGCTCCCAAGGTCGACAGCCGCCGGGTCAAGAAGAAGCCCTGCGCGTTCTGCCAGCACGGCGTCGTGTCGGTCGACTACAAGGACCTGGCCCAGCTGCGCAAGTACATCTCGGACCGCGGCAAGATCCGCGGGCGTCGCGTCTCGGGCAACTGCCAGCAGCACCAGCGCGACGTGACCGACGCGATCAAGACCGCGCGCGAGCTCGCGCTGCTGCCCTACACGCAGCGCACCGTGACCGAGCGCCGCGGGCGCGGCGGCCGAGAAGGGCGCGAGGGAGGACGCGGACCGCGCGTCGAACGTGAGGCGCCCGCCGAGGTCGTGGCCGAAGAGTCCGAGGAGTCCGTCGCCGAGGTGACCGAGGACGCGAGCGTCGCCGCCGAGGTCCTCGAGTCCGCCGGGGAGGTGGCCGAATGAAGGTCCTACTGCGCGACGACGTCCAGGGCGTCGGCCGGCGCGGCGACATCGTCGACGTGAAGGCCGGCTACGCCCGCAACTACCTGCTGCCCTCGGGCGCGGCGCTCGCCGCGAGCGATTCGATGGAGTCCCAGGCGGCCTCGATGCGCAAGTCGCGCGACCTGCGCGACGCCCAGAGCCGCCAGGCCGCCGAGGCCCAGCGCGCGATCATCGAGCAGGCCCGCCTGACGATCTCCGCGCGCGCCGCGGCCAACGGGCGCCTGTTCGGCTCGGTCACCGAGTCCGACCTCGTGAACGCCCTGCGCACGGCGACGGGGATCTCGCTGGACCGCCACGCGATCCACATGGCCGAGCACCTCAAGGAGGTCGGTGAGTCGACCGCGACGGCGAGCCTGTTCGGCGACGTCACCGCGACGCTCAGCGTGGAGGTTGTAGCGATCTAATCGCGACAGTTGTGATGACGGCGCCGGGGCGAAAGCCCCGGCGCCGTTGCGTTGTGGCGCCATTGTCACACCCCGTTGGGATGCTGTGGCGCGCCGGAGTGAAAAAGGTGGGGATTTCCTTGTGGTTCCTGTGCGGTGGCCAACAACAACATGTTGATTCTCCGGTGGCGACCTTCAAAACGTGGGGAAATCGTGGTGGCAGTGGCGCAGCGCGATTCTGGTTTGCAACGGTAGAGGGCTCATGACACAGATGGACACCGATCGAGGGAGGGCCCCGGGCGCGGGCGGGCGCGTGCCGCCCAGCGCCCTCGAGGCCGAGGAGTCCTTGATCGGCGCCATGCTGCTGTCGCCCGAGGCGGTCAGCGTCGCCTACGAGACGGTCTCGCCCGAGGACTTCTACCGGCCGCTGCACTCGCAGATCTTCAGCGCGATCATCGCCCTGGCCAACGCGAGCGAGCCGGTGGACTACGTCACGGTCCAGGCCAAGCTCCAACAGCAGGGCGCCCAGGCCGTCGAGCTGGCGGTGCTGTCGTCGCTGCAGATGAACACGCCCTCGGCGTCCAGCGCCCAGTACTACGCCGAGCTGGTGCGCGACAAGGCCCAGCAGCGCCGACTCATCGCGGTGGCCGGCGAGATCGTCGACGAGGCGTATCAGGCGACCGACGACGTCGTGGGACTCATCGACGACGCCGAGCGGCGCATCAACCAGATCGCCGACCAGCGCTCGATCGACTCGGTCTCGCCCCTGCACACGCTGCTGCTCAACGAGGCCGACATCCTCGAGACCCGCGGGGAGACGCGCGGCCAGCTCAACGGGCTCGAGACCGGGTACCGCGGGCTCGACCAGATCGTCCAGGGTCTCCAGCCGGGTTCGATGACGATCATCGGCGCCCGTCCGGGCACCGGCAAGACGGCGCTGGCGCTGGGCATCCTGGTGCACGTGGGCGCGGTCGTGCGTCGCCCGGCTCTCTACTTCTCGCTCGAGATGAGCCGCCAGGAGCTGGCCGAGCGCATCCTGGCGTCGACCGCGCGCATCGACTCGTCCAAGCTGCGCACCGGGGACCTCTCCGACGCCGACTGGAACCGCGCCCACGAGGCGTTCGGGTTCCTGCAGTCGGCCAAGGTCTTCATCGACGACAACCCCGGGCTCACCGTGATGGACGTGCGCAGCCGCGCGCGTCGCATCAAGCAGCAGAACGGCGACCTGGGCGTCGTGATCGTGGACTACCTGCAGCTGATGAGCTCGCGCGGCCGCTCCGAGAACCGCCAGGTCGAGGTCGCCGAGATGAGCCGTTCGCTCAAGATCCTCGCGCGCGAGCTCCAGACCCCGGTGATCGCGCTCAGCCAGCTGTCGCGCAAGCTCGAGGACCGCGCCGACAAGCGCCCGATCATGTCGGACCTGCGCGAGTCGGGCTCCCTCGAGCAGGACGCCGACGTCGTGCTGTTCCTGTTCCGGCCCGAGCAGTACGGCGAGGTGTCCAACGACAAGCGCGCCGACGCCGAGGTCATCGTGGGCAAGAACCGCAACGGACCGACGCGCACGTCGCACCTCACCTGGCGCGGCGAGTTCGCGCGATTCGACAACGTCGCCGACACCCGCGACCTCTAGGCCGCGCCCCGCGGGGTCCTAAGGTTCTGGGGTGCCCCAGGAAAGCGCCACCGAGGTCCGCCTGCGCCGCCTGACCAAGTCCTACGGCGCCGTCGCCGCGGTGCGCGGGATCGACATGGTCATCCCGGCGGGTGAGACCCTCGCGCTGCTCGGACCCAACGGGGCGGGCAAGACCACGACGCTCGACATGGTGCTCGGGCTCAGCCGGCCCGACGACGGCGACGTCACGGTCTTCGGCGCCTCGCCCCAGGGCGCGGTGGCGGCGGGGCGCGTCGGCGGGATGCTCCAGACCGGGACGCTGATCGAGTACCTGAGCGTGCGCGAGCTCATCACGATGGTCGCCTCCATCTACCCGAACCCGCTGAGCGTCGAGGAGACCTTGCGCATCACCGGCGCCGACGACTTCGCCGACCGGCCCACGAGGAGCCTGTCGGGGGGACAGACCCAGCGGGTGCGCTTCGCCGTGGCGCTGGTCGCCAACCCGGACCTGCTCGTGCTCGATGAGCCCACGGCCGCGCTGGACGTCGAGGGCCGACGCGACTTCTGGCGCTCGATGCGCGAGGTCGCCGCCCAGGGCAAGACCATCATCTTCGCGACCCACTACCTCGAGGAGGCCGACGAGTACGCCGACCGCGTGATCCTCATGGCGCGCGGCCGCATCGTCGCCGACGGGTCCCCCACGGTGATCAAGGCGCGCGTGGGCGCGCGGACCATCCGCGCGACCCTGCCCGGCGTCGACACGCGGCTCCTCGTGGCCCTCGAGGGGGTCGAGCGCGCCGAGCGACGCGGCGACGCGGTGACGATGGCCTGCGCGGACTCGGCGGCTTCGGACGCCGCGCTGCGCGCGCTGCTGGCCGGCTTCCCCGGGGCGCACGACATCGAGGTGCGCGGCGCCGGGCTCGAAGAGGCCTTCATGGAGCTCACCGCGGACGAGGCCGACGTCCGCGCGGACGAGGCGCTGTCGTGAACTCGCTGACGTATCTTCGTTTCGAGATCCTGCGCACCCTGCGCAACCGGCGGTTCATGAGCTTCTCGCTGGGTTTCCCGCTGGTCCTGTTCTTCACCGTTGCCGGGTCGCACCGCAAGGCGACGATCGACGGGATCAGCTTCCCGCTCTACTACATGACCGGGATGCTGGCGTGGGGAACGATGATGTCGGTGACCTCGAGCGCCGGGCGCATCGCCCAGGAGCGCTCGATCGGCTGGATGCGCCAGATGCGCATCACCCCGCTGTCGACGCGCGCGTACTTCTCGTCCAAGGTGCTCTCGAGCTACATGCTCGCGATGCTGTCGGTCCTGCTCCTGGGGCTGGCCGGCGCGACGGTCGGCGTGCACCTGGGCGCCCGCGAGTGGGCCACCATCCTGGTCCAGGTGATCGCGGGACTCGTGCCCTTCGCGATCCTGGGCATCCTGCTGGGCCACCTGCTGAGCGTCGACTCGCTGGGCCCGGCCCTCGGCGGCGGCGTCTCGCTGATGGCGCTCATCGGCGGGGCCTACGGGCCCCTGGCGACCGGGGGGGTGTTCCTCACCATCGTCAAGCTCCTGCCCTCCTACTGGCTCGTGCAGGCGGGCAAGTCGGCGATCGGCTCGGGCGGGTGGCCGCCCGCCGAGGCGTGGTTCGTCATCGCGGCGTGGAGCGTGGTGCTCGCCGTGCTCGCGGTGCGCGTCTACCGGCGCGACACGCGTCGCGTTTGACGTCGCCGCCGCGACGCGTCATTGTCGGAGGATGTTCGAGACCCCGGAAGAGACCGCGGCCCTCCAGTCGCTGCTGGACCGCTCCTACGAGAGCGCCGGGGTGCACCTCGCGTCGATCATCTCGCCCGAGCGCCGCCTGAGCGCCGAGGACCTCACCGCGTACCTGGTGGGCGTGCGTCACCTGGTCGTCGCCACGGTGAACCCCTCGGGCGAGCCGCGCACGTCGGGCGCCGACGGGCTGTTCCTGCACGGCCGTTGGTGGTTCACGTCCTCGGCGTCCTCGCTCAAGGCCCGCCACCTCGAGGCGCGCCCCGCGTGCAGCGTCACGCACCTGCGCGGCGACGACGTGGGGGTCTTCGCCCACGGCAGGGTCCGCGTCGTGGCCGGCGCCACGCCGGAGTCCGCCGCGCTCGTGCCGCTCTGGGTCGACGTCTACGGCAGCTCGCCCGAGGGCTGGACCGAGCGCCCCGAGGACCTGCGCTACTTCGAGCTCGACGCCACCTCGATGTTCTCCTACGCCGGGAACCGGGTGGCCTTCGAGTCCCTGCGCGACGCGGCCCGCTAGCCCGGACCGCGCCGCGCGGTTCTCTCGTACGATGGCCGCGCGGGAGACGTCGTGGTCGGTCGCGGGAAGGGGACGTGATGGGACCGGGGGCGCGCATCGAGCCGAGCACGATGCTGCTGTCGCCGATCCGCGAGCCCGCCACCCACGAGGGGTACCGCGGCGACATCCAGGGACTGCGCGCGCTGGCGGTGATCCTGGTCATCGCGAGCCACGCCGGGGTCCCGGGGCTGACCGGCGGCTACGTCGGCGTCGACGTGTTCTTCGTGATCAGCGGGTTCGTAATCACGGGTTTGCTGTTGCGCCAGCCGCCGCGGCGCGTGCGCGACAACCTCGCCTACTTCTACTCGCGGCGCATCCGTCGCATCGTGCCGGCGGCGACGCTCACCCTCGTGGTGACGGTCGTCGCCGCGCGCGTCATGCTGGGAGGCGACTTCGACGCGCGCCTCATCGACGACGTGCGCTGGGCCGCGCTCTTCGCGGCGAACTTCCGATTCATCCACACGAGCGCGAACTACTTCATACCCGGCGTCGCGCCCTCGCTCGTCACGCACTTCTGGTCACTGGGCGTCGAGGAGCAGTTCTACCTGTGCTACCCGCTCGTCGTCTTCACGCTCACGTGGCTCGCGCCGCCGAGCGAGCGGCGTCGCGCGCTCGCGGCCTTCCTCGTGCTGGGCGTCGTCGCCTCCGCGTACTGGTCGGCCCACCTGACCCACGTCGCTCCGATCACCGCCTACTACTCGCCTTTCACCCGCTTCTGGGAGCTCGCCCTGGGCGGGCTGATGGCCCTCGTGCCCACGTCGTGGGCCCGGCCGACGCCGCGGCTCAACACCGCCCTGGCCGCCGCGGCGATCGTCGTGCTCGCGCTGTCCGTCTGGCGCCTCAACGACACCAGCGCCTACCCCGGCGTGCTCGCGTGGATGCCGTGCGGGGCCGCCGCGGTGCTGCTCGTGACCGGCCCGGCGACGCTGCGCGGCGCGCCGGCGACGTGGCTGTCGCTGCGACCGGTGCGCTACGTCGGGGACATCTCGTACTCGCTGTACCTGTGGCACTACCCGTGGCTGATGCTGCCCGCGCAGATGACGCACCCCTACACGTCGGCGATGGCGCGGGTGGTCGAGGTCGCCGGGGCCACCGCGTGCGCGGTGTGCTCGTACCACCTCATGGAGAACCCCATCCGGCGATCGCGACGCCTCGAAGCCGACGCGGTGTCGGTCGCGATGCTGCTCGTCGCGTGCGTCACGGCCTCGATCGTCGCGACCATCGTCGTCGCGCACTACACGACGGTGCTCTAGCGGTCGATCAGCATCGGCGCGTGCAGGGTGAGCGGCACGTGGTAGATCGCGGAGATCTCGTGGGCCACGAACGTGGACAGCACGTTCTCGCCCACGACCGTGAAGTGGATGCCGTCGGGCGCGCGCAGCGCGGAGGACACGCCGTTGACGACCGCGCCGGCGCGGAAGGTCCCCTGGGGCGTCGCGAGGAGGCGCCACGTGGGCAGGAACGCGGCGCCGGGCACCGTCTTCATGACCGCCCGGTACTGGGCGTTGAGGAAGTTGGCGCCCCGGTTGTAGCCCGCCGGCTCCATGATCGGCAGGCCCACCCAGAGCACGAAGCAGCCCGCGTGCGACGCCCGGCTCGCGATGTCGCGCACGCGCGCCTGGTAGGCCGCGGCCCAGCCGGCCGACCCGAACGGCTGGGACACGCCGTTGACCGCGATGGCCTGCTCGTCGTTGCCGCCCAGGAAGACGACCATCAGGTTGGGGTGGTAGCGGTCGAGGTCCTGCTTGAGGTGGAACGGCCAGTTGTAGTACCAGCCCGCGGCGAGGCCCGTCGAGGACTTGTCGAGCTGGATCAGGTGCAGGCCGCGCGTCGTCTCGAACTGTCGCGCGAGGCCCCACCCGAGGTCGTTGCCGAGCGAGTCACCGATCTCGAGCACGTTGCAGTGACCGAGCGCGACGTGCTCGCTCGTCGTCGACGTCGACGTCGACGACGTCGTCAGGTGCAGCCCGCAGCCGCGACCGATTGGCGTGAAGGGCGACGCGTCGACGACGGGGTGGTCCACGCCCGGTGACGCGGGGACCGTCGTGGTCGCCGCGGTCGTCACCGTCGTCGTGCCCGAGGGCGCGGTCGTGGGCGTGGCCACGGTGGTCGTCGCCGCGCCCGTCGAGCCGGCGTGCTGCGGCGAGTCCAGGCGGGCGCCGACCACCAGCAGCGCGGTGATCGCCAGTCCCAGCGCGACGCGCAGGGGCCACTGGGCGCGCCGGGGCGTCCCGGGGCTCTCGGGGGTCACGAGCGGACCCGCCGGGGCGTGGCGCCAGGGCGTGGGGTCGCTGCGGGCTGGGGGGAAGGGGTCACGTCACGTCTCGCAAAACAACCACTCTCTCATAGTGGTCGCTGTCGGACCAGAGCGAGGCTCGGAATCTCCTGTGAGATGTCAGAGGCCGCGGAAGACGCGGCGCAGGCCGTCGAGGACGTCGCCCTCGACGCCCGGCGGGGTGTGCGCGGCGTCGAGGCGACCGTAGACGAGGCGCACGAACGCCTCGGTCGGCAGGCTCAGGTCCGGCGTGGCGTCCCCGCCCGTCACGAGGTCGCACCCCTCGTCGCCGATCTCCACGACGAAGCGGCCCTCCGGGTCGGTGGTGGCCACCGTGACGTGGCGCGCGGGCCCGTCGGGCTTGGCGCCGAAGCGCGTGGCCGTGCGCAGGTTGCCCGCCACGACGCCCGCGACGTCGGCGGGGATGGTCGCCGCCGGGTCGAAGGCCTCGTCGATGTCCCAGGAGTGCACCGCGTGCTCGTTGAGGCGCAGCCCGACGAAGCCCTCGAAGTCCACGTCGAGGGGCCCCATCGTGAAGTGGAAGGTCGCGCGCCGGCCCTCGTCGAGGCCCTCGAGGTGCTCGAGGAGGACCACGTCGGCCTCGAGGCACTCGGTGACCTGGGCGGAGGCGGCCTTGGCGTTCCACTCGCTCCACACCGCGGCGTTGCGGCCCTCCTCGGCGTCACGCTGGTGGACGACGTCGTTGAAGAGGTGCGTGAAGATCACCGCGGCCGAGCCGAGGTGACTGAACACGTCGCCGACGCTCCACTCGGTGGGGTAGGCGCTCCTGGCCAGGTCCGCGTCGCTGAGGGCGCGACCGCGCGCGGCGAGGCGCGCCGCCGACGCGTGCAGGGCGCGCAACCCGTCGCTCACGCGCTCACGTCCGTCGTCAGGTTGGCCGCGGCCCACGAACCCAGGGCCCGCAGCGCCGGGACGAGCGCCTCGCCCGAGGCCGACAGGTGGTAGGCGACCGTCACGGGCGGGCCGGGCTCGACGCGACGCACGACGAGGCCCGCCTCGCCCAGCTCGCCGAGGCGGTCGGCGAGCACCGAGTCGCTGATCGCACCGACGCGGCGCGCCAGCTCGGCGAAGCCCGCGGGGCCGTGGGCGAGCGTGCCCAGGATCACCCCGCTCCAGCGCTTGCCGAGGAAGGTGAAAGCCCTGACCAGGGCGGCGTCACAGGCGGGCGCGGCGTCCAGGCGGGGGTCGGGATCGGTGGTGGTAGACGTGCCTCGAGCCTAGCCGGTGCTTCGAAAGAGTGAGTGACTAGTTTTTCCCTAGTTCCCCCTAGGGTGGGCGCTGACCGGGAGACACCATGCCGCTGTTCCGACTTGACGCCAGCATCCGCACCGAGGGGTCGACCAGCCGGGCGATCGCCGACATCGTGGAGGCCTCGTGGCGCGAGGGCCGCCCCGACACGCCCGTCGTGCGCCGCTCGATCGGGCTCGAGCCGGTGCCGTCGACGACCTGGGCGCTGGCGGTGGCCGCGCGCCGGGTCGAGGAGGAGACGTGGAGCGACGCCCAGCGCGACGCGGTCGCGCGGGCGACGTCGCTCGTCGACGAGCTGGTGGCGGCCGACGCGCTGCTCTTCGCGATCCCGCTCTACAACTTCGGCGTCTCCCAGCACTTCAAGGCCTGGGTCGACGTCGTGCTGACCGACCCGCGCATGGCGTCCTCGGGGCCGCGCCCCCTGAGCGGTCGGCCCGCCGTGCTCGTCGTCGTGCGCGGCGGCGCCTACGGGCCGGGCACGCCGCGCGAGGGCTGGGACCACGCGTCGGGCTGGTACCGGCGGATCCTCGCCGACGTGTGGGGCCTGGACCTGCGCGTCGTCGAGACCGAGTTCACCCTGGTGGGCGTCAACCCGGCGCTCGACCAGTTCGCCGAACTGGCCGCGACGATGCGCGCCGACGCCGAGGTCCTGGCCGTCGACCACGGCAAGCACCTGGTGGGCTGAGGGACCCGTCGCGAAAGGGTCGTCTGACCCGGCCGCGCGCGCCGCGCCCGGTGACAGAGTGGAAGTTCGAGAAGGAGTCCCCGTGACCGCTCCCGCGCTTCGCACGTTGGCACTGACCAAGCACTTCGGCGCCACCGTGGCCCTGAGCGACCTCGACCTCGACGTCGCGCCCGGGGAGGTCGTCGGCTGCCTCGGGCCCAACGGCGCGGGCAAGACGACGCTGATCCGACTGGTGCTGGGGCTGCTGCGCGCCACCAGCGGGCGCGCGGAGGTCTTCGGCCTCGACAGCCACCGCGACACGGTGGCCGCTCACCGTCGCCTCGCCTACGTCGCGGGCGAGGCCTACCTGTGGCCGACGCTCAACGGCTCTGAGACGCTGACGTTGCTCGGCCGGGTCCACGGCGCCGTCGACGAGGCCTATCGCGACACGCTCGTCGCGAGGTTCGAGGTCGACCTGTCCAAGAAGGTGCGCGCGCTGTCCAAGGGCAACCGTCAGAAGCTCTCCCTGGTCGCGGCGCTGATGACCCGCGCGGACCTGCTCGTGCTCGACGAGCCCACGAGCGGGCTGGACCCGCTGATGGAGCAGGCCTTCCGCGCGTGCGTGGGCGAGGCGCGCGAGCGGGGCCAGAGCGTCCTGCTGTCCTCGCACATCCTGAGCGAGGTCGAGGCCCTGTGCGACCGCATCGCGATCCTGCGCGCGGGGTCCCTCGTCGAGATGGGGACCCTGGCCCAGATGCGCCATCTCTCCAGCCTCACCGTCGAGGCCACCTTCGACGGCGCGGTCCCGGACCTGGCCGGCGTCGCGGGCGTGACGCGCGTCGTCGCCGACGGGCGCGTCGTCAGCTGTCAGGTGCAGGGCTCGGTGGAGCCGCTGCTCCAGGTGCTCGCCGGGTCGGGCGTGAGCCAGCTGCTGAGCCGCGAGCCCTCGCTCGAGGAGCTCTTCCTCGCCCACTACGGCGACGCCGGGGCCGCGGCGGCGCCCGCGACGTGAGCGTTCTCCTAGGAGCGACGCGGGTGCGCGAGTACGCCGCGACGCGTCGCGTCGTGGCGAGTGTCACCACGGCGCGCGCGGTGCGCTCGGGCGTGGGCTGGGGGGTCGTCTTCGGCTTCTACGTCGCCACCCAGGCGCTCACCTACGCCTCGGCCTACCAGTCGCCGGCGGCACGAGAGCTCCTGGCCACGGAGTTCGGGTCGAACCCGGGGATCGCCGCGCTGGTCGGACCGGCGGTGCGCATCGACACCGTGGCGGGCTTCACGTCGTGGAAGTGCCTCACCGTGCTCGCCATCACCGGCGCGGTCTGGGGGCTGCTCACCTCGACGCGCCTCACGCGCGGCGAGGAGGACGCCGGGCGCTGGGAGCTGCTGCTCGCGGGCGCGACGACGCGGCGCGCCGCGGCGCGCCAGGCGGTCGTCGCGCTCTACCTGGGCCTCGTCGCGCTCTTCGCGACGACCGCGGTGATCACGGTCGCGATGGGTCGCTCGTCCAAGGTCGGCATCGGCGCCGGCGCCGCGATCTACTTCTCCCTGGCCGTCGTCGCCGGGGCCGCGATGTTCCTCGCCGTCGGCGCGCTCGCGGGCCAGCTGGCCCCCACCCGGCGCCAGGCGGCGGGCTACGCGTCGGCGGTGCTGGGCGCCGCCTACGCCCTGCGCATGGTCGCCGACTCGGACCCGTCGCTCGCCTGGCTGCGCTGGCTCACCCCGCTCGGCTGGGTCGAGCAGCTGCGCCCGCTCACCAACCCGAGCCCCGGGGCGCTGGTGCCCATCGCCGCGCTCAGCGCCGTCGCGGCCGTCGCGACGATCGCCCTGGCCGGTCGGCGCGACCTGGGCGCCAGCGTGCTCGCGGACCACTCGACGTCGCGCCCGCGCACGGCCCTGCTCGCCGGCCCCCTCGTCCTCGCGGTGCGCCTGACGCGCCCGACGCTGATCGCGTGGTGCGCGTCGATCGTCGCCTACGGCCTGCTGCTGGGCAGCATCGCCAAGTCCGGGGGACAGATCTTCAACAGCTCGCCGTCGTTCCACCTGGTCTTCACGCGTCTCGGGGTCACCGGCGCGGAGGCCTACCTGGGCTTCGCGCTGCTCATCGTGGCGATCGCCCTGGGATTCGTCGCGACCGGCCAGGTCACCGCCGCGCGCGCCGAGGAGGCGAGCGGCCGGGCCGAGAACCTGCTGGTGCGCCCGGTGTCGCGCACGCGTTGGTTCCTCGGGCGCGTGGGACTGGGGGCGGCCTACGTGGTCCTCGTGGGGATGCTCGGGGGAGCCGCGACCTACGTGGGGGCGGTCAGCGCGCGCGCCAGCGTCGCACTCGCGTCGATGCTCGCCGCGTCGGTGAACCTCGTCGTCCCCTCGCTGGTCGTGCTGGGGATCGGCGCGCTGACCTTCGGGCTGCGACCGCGGTGGACCGGTCCGACCGTCTACGCGGTGATGGTGTGGTCGTTCCTGGTCGAGATCACCGGGGGAATCACCAACATCAGTCACTGGATCTTGGACACGTCGGTCTTCCACCAGATGGCGCCGGCGCCGTCGTCGCCGGTGGACTGGACGGCCAACGCCGTGATGCTCCTCGTCGCGCTGGCCTGCGTCGGCGCCGGGCTGGCGGGATTTCGCGCCCGCGACGTCGCGGGCGACTGACCAGGACCTATTTGGGCTGCATCCGGATGCCGGCGTCGATGCGCACCGACTCGGCGTTCATGTAGCTGTTGGAGAGCAGCTCGACGGCCAGCGACGCGAACTCGCCGGCGAAGCCGAGGCGCTTGGGGAAGAGCACGCCGGCGCCGAGGCGCGACTTGAACTCCTCGGACGCCGCGCCCTCGCCGTAGATGGGGGTGTCGATGAGCCCGGGCAGGATGCAGTTGACCCGTACGCCCACCACCGCGAGGTCGCGCGCCAGGGGCAGGGTGAGACCGACGACGCCGCCCTTGGACGAGGAGTAGGCGACCTGTCCGATCTGGCCGTCCTCGGCGGCGACCGAGGCGGTGTTGAGGATCGCGCCGCGCTGGCCGTCGGCGTCGGGGTCGTTGTGGCTCATCGCGGTCGCGCCGAGCCGGCACACGTTGAACGTGCCGATGAGGTTGATCTCGATGACCTTGCGGTAGACGTCCAGGTCGTGCGCCGACGCGTACTCGCCGTCCTTGCCGATGGTGCGCGTGGCCCAGCCCACCCCCGCGCAGTTCACCACGCTGCGCAGCGGCGCGAGGCCCGCCGCGGCGTCCACCGCGGCGATCACCTGGTCGGTGCTGGTGACGTCGCAGTGCGCGTAGGCGCCGCCGATCTGGGCGGCGACCTGCTCGCCGCGGTCGTCGTTGAGGTCCGCGACGACGACCTTGACGCCGCGCGCGGCCAGCGCGAGCGCGGTGGCCTCGCCGAGGCCCGAGGCGCCCCCGGTGACGACGGCGGAGGTGTTGTTGAGGTCCATGAGTGCTCCTGATCCTGGGGGATGACGCGACCAGTCAAGCAGAGAGCCGCGCGCCGGCACCACAGCGCCTCGTAACGTGACGACGTGACCTCGCCCTACGCCCTGACGCGCGAGGACTGGGCCGGCGAGCTCGCCGGCGAGCCGCGCTACCGCGTCGACCAGGTCTGGCACGGCCTGTGGCGCGACGCCCAGGACCTGGGAGGGGTGACGACCCTCCCGCGCGCGCTGCGCGAGCGCGTCGCCGCGACGCACCCGGGCGCGCTCGAGGTGGCGGCCGACGTGACCAGCGACCGCGGCGCCACGCGCAAGTGGGTGTTCCGCCTCCACGACGGCGCGACGATCGAGACGGTCCTGATGGCCTACGAGGACCGCGTCACGGTGTGCGTCTCGTCCCAGGCCGGGTGCGCCATGGGCTGCACGTTCTGCGCGACCGGCCAGGCCGGGTTCACCCGCCATCTCGACATCGGCGAGGTCCTCGAGCAGGTGATGGTCGCGGTGCGCGCGGCCGCGCCGCGGCGCCTCTCCAACGTCGTCTTCATGGGCATGGGCGAGCCGCTGGCCAACTACCCCGTCACCGTGCTCGCGCTGCGGCGCCTGCACGACCAGCTGGGCCTCTCCGCGCGGCACCTCACGGTCTCGACCGTGGGGGTGGCCCCGGCGATCGAGCGCCTCGCGCGCGAGGGCCTGGCCGTGACCCTCGCGGTGAGCCTGCACGCGGCCAACGACGTCACGCGCACCTCGCTCGTCCCGCTCAACGCGCGCTACCCGCTCGCGCGCCTGGCCCAGGCCTGCGCGACGTGGAACGACGTGACCGGACGGCGGCTCAGCTTCGAGTGGGCGCTGATCGGCGAGGTCAACGACACGGCGCGCGCGGCCGACGAGCTCGCGGCCTACGCGCGGCCCCTGGGCGCGCACGTCAACCTGATCCCGCTCAACCCCACGCCCGGCTACCTGGTGCGCGGGTCGGCGCCCGACGCGGTCGCGCGGTTTCGCGCCTGGCTCGAGGAGCGCGACGTCAACGTGACGGTGCGCCGCACGCGCGGGCGCTCCATCGACGCCGCGTGCGGCCAGCTCGCGGTGGTCACGCGGGGGCGGCGTCGGACCCTGGCGGTGACTCCGGGCTGAGCGTGTCGATGCGCCAGAAGCTCGGTCGCCACCGGATGAGCGCGAACGCGCCGAGGATGCACGCGACGCCCCCCGAGACGATCGAGAACTCGACGGAGGTCAGGCTGGCCACGGCGCCGGACTCGAGGTCCCCGAGGCGCGGCCCCCCGGTCACGACGAGCTGCTGGATCGACGAGATGCGCCCGCGGTAGTCGTCGGTGATCGCGCGCTGGAGGATCGTGTTGCGCAGGATCGCCGACACGACGTCGGTGGCGCCGGCGACCGCGAGGCACGCCAGGCCGACCGCGATGACGTGGACGGCCCCGAAGAGCGCCATCGACGCGCCCCACGCCGCGACGACGAGCACGACCAGGCGGCCCTGGCGGCGCACGCGCGCGACCCAGCCCGTCAGCAGGGCCATCACGACCGCCCCGACGCCGGGCGCCGAGTAGAGCAGGCCGAGCAGGCGTGGCCCCCCGTGGTACAAGGTGAGCGCGACGGCGGGGAACAGGGCGCGCGGCAGCCCGAAGATCATCGCGTTGAGATCCACCAGGTAGACGGCCTGGGCGATCTTGTGGCGGCGAACGTAGCGAAAGCCGTTCATGATCGCGCGCACGATCGCCGTGCGCTCGCCCACGACCGCGCGCATGTGCGGCAGGATGAGCGCGGCGAGGCCCAGCAAGACGTAGGTCACCGCGTCGATCGCGTAGCACGACGCCAGGCCGACGTCGGCGAGCAGCAGCCCGGCGAGCGCGGGGCCCAGCGCCATCGAGAGGTTGAACGTCACCTGGTTGAGCGCGTAGGCCGCGACCAGCTCGCCCTCGCCGACGATCTGGGGGATGACCGCGGTGCGCACCGACCCGGAGAACCCGATGGCCCCGGCCGAGACCCCCGCCAGCAGCACGACGGCGGCCAGGTGGCCGTGATGCGTCGCGGCGTTGAGCGCGAGGCCCCCCGAGAGCGCGCTGGCCACCAGCGGGCCGACGACGAGCAGCGTGCGCCGGTCGCCGCGGTCGCCCAGCGCGCCGCCCCACAGCGAGCCGGCGATCAGGAACGGCAGCTGGATGAGGCTCGCCAGGCCGACCCAGAGGCTCGAGTGCGTCTCGCGGTACACCTGGTAGGGCACCGCGACGATCGTCAGGTTGCTGCCCATGAGCGAGACGAACTGGGCGACGAAGAGCCAGCGGAAGGCCCGGTTGACGCGCAGGGGTCGCACGTCAACGAAGAGTCTCGGCACCCGTCAATGGTAGGGGGGGTAATGTGACGGGGGCCTAAAAGAAGGGGAGGAATGCATGGACGAGCAGTTGGTCCAACTCCTTTCACCCGAGGGCGAGCGCGTGGCTCACCCCGACTACGAGTGTTCGCTGACCGGCGAGGAGATCTTCGGCCTCTACCGCGACATGGTCATCATCCGGCGCCTGTGCAACGAGTCGACGTCGCTCCAGCGCCAGGGCCAGCTCGCCCTGTGGGCGCCGATCCAGGGCCAGGAGGCCGCCCAGATCGGGCCGGGCCGCGCGCTCAAGCCCATGGACTTCACGTTCCCCACCTACCGTGAGCACGGCATCGCCTGGTGCCGTGGCGTGCCGCCGGCCAACATGCTGCGGCTGTTCCGCGCGGTCTCCAACGGCGGCTGGGACCCGCAGAAGTATCGTCACTCGGTCCCCACCGTCGTCCTGGGCAACCAGGCGCTGCACGCCGTGGGGTACGCCATGGGCGTCCAGCGCGACGGCGCGGAGGAGGCGGTCATGACGTTCTTCGGCGACGGCGCGTCCTCCCAGGGCGACGTGCTCGAGTCCTTCGTGTGGGCCGCGAGCTTCAACGCGCCGATCGTGTTCCTGTGCCAGAACAACCAGTGGGCGATCTCGGAGCCCTCGTCCCTGCAGTCCAAGATCCCCCTCTACCATCGCGCCCCGGGCTTCGGATTCCCGGGCGTGCGCGTCGACGGCAACGACGTGCTCGCGATGTACGAGGTCGCCAAGCGCGCCCTGGACACCGCGCGCGTGGGCGGCGGCCCCACCCTGATCGAGGCCTACACCTACCGGATGGGCGCGCACACGACGTCGGACGACCCGACGCGCTACCGCGTCGACGCCGAGGTCGAGGTCTGGAAGCACCGCGACCCGATCGAGCGCGTCAAGGCGCTGCTGGTGCGCGACTTCAAGCAGAAGACCTCGGCCTTCGACGAGGTGGCCGCCGAGGCCGACGCGATCGCCGCGCAGCTGCGCGCCGACGTGCTCGCGATGGACCGGCCCGACCCGATCACGATGTTCGACCACGCCTACGCCGCGCCGCACCCCTTGATCGAGGAGGGGCGCCGCGAGATGGTCGAGCTGGGCGTCTCGGGAGGTGCCGCCTGATGGCCACGACGACCATGACCATGGCCAAGGCCCTCAACGAGGGGCTGCGTCGGGCGATGGAGAAGAACCCCAAGGTCCTGCTCATGGGCGAGGACATCGGCAAGCTCGGCGGGGTGTTCCGCATCACCGACGGCCTGCAGAAGGACTTCGGCGAGGACCGCGTCATCGACGCGCCGCTGGCCGAGTCGGCCATCGTGGGCACCGCGGTGGGTCTGGCCGTGCGCGGGTACCGCACCGTCGTCGAGATGCAGTTCGACGGCTTCGTCTACCCGGCGTTCGACCAGATCGTCAGCCAGGTCGCCAAGCTGCACAAGCGCACCGACGGCGTCTACACGATGGGTCTGGTGATCCGCCTGCCCTTCCAGGGCGGCATCGGCGCGATCGAGCACCACTCCGAGAGCCCGGAGGCCTACTTCGCGCACACCGCGGGCCTGCGCGTGGTGTCGTGCTCGACGCCCCACGACGCCTATTGGATGATCCAGCAGTCGATCGAGCACGACGACCCGATCATCTTCTGCGAGCCCAAGAGCCGCTACTGGGAGAAGGGCGAGGTCGACCTGGAGAACCCGTCGCGCGGGCTCTTCGACGCGCAGGTGCGCCGCGAGGGCTCCGACGTGACCGTCGTCGCCTACGGCGCCATGGTCAAGACCGCCCTGCGCGCGGCCGAGACCGCCGACACCGAGGGCGTGTCCGTCGAGGTCGTCGACGCCCGCTCCCTGGCGCCCCTCGACGTCGAGACCATGGCCGCGTCGCTGGACAAGACCGGTCGCCTGGTCGTCGTCGGCGAGGCGCCGCACACCGCGTCGGTGGGCAGCGAGATCGTCGCGACGCTCACCGAGCGCTGCTTCTACTCGATGCGCGCCCCGGGACTGCGGGTGTCGGGCTATCACGTGCCGTACCCGCCCACGCGCATCGAGGAGGACTACCGACCGACGCCGGACCGGGTGCTCGACGCGATCGACCGCGTGATGGGATACGGGTCGTGAGCGAGGCCGTCTTCCACCTGCCCGACGTCGGCGAAGGATTGGTCGAGGCCGAGATCGTCGAGTGGAAGGTCGCGGTGGGCGACGTCGTCACGCTCAACCAGCCGATCATCGACATCGAGACGGCCAAGGCGACCGTGGAGCTGCCGAGCCCCTACGCGGGCACCGTCGTCGCCCTGCACGGCCAGGTCGGCGACGTCATCGAGGTCGACAAGCCGCTCGTGACCTTCGAGGTCGGCGGCGACGGCCCCGTCGCCCAGCCCGCGCCGGCCGCCGAGGCGCCCGCCGACGGCGCCGAGGGCGCCAACGGCGAGAAGAAGCGCGAGGCGGTCCTGATCGGCTACGGCGTGGCCGACGAGGACGCGCTGCCCACGCGCCGCCACCGCCGCCAGGGCGCCGCGGCGCCCGCGGCCCCGGCGCCGAGCGCGCCCGTCGCGGTGACCACGACGCCGGCGCTGTCGCCGCGCTCCACGCCGCCGGTTCGCCTCTACGCCAAGCAGCACGGGCTGGACCTGGCGACGCTGACCGGCACCGGCCGCGACGGCCTGATCACGCGCGACGACGTCGAGCGCGCTTTGTCCGGTGCGCCGCTCGCCGCCCCCCGCGCGCCCATCGCCGCGCCGACGACGCCGAGCCGCTTCGCGGGCCGCGAGATCGCGCCGTGGGACTCGGGGCCGGCCGAAGAGCGCATCCCCGTGCGCGGGGTGCTGCGCGCGATGGCCGACTCCATGGTCCAGAGCGCCTTCAGCGCGCCGCACGCCGCGGTGTGGGTGCGCGTCGACGCCACGCGCACCGTCGAGCTGCTGGCCTCGCTCAAGGCCCACCCGAGGCTCGCGGGCCTGCGCCTGTCGCCGATGACGATCACCGCGCTCGCGCTGTGCGACGCGGCGCGCCACTACCCCGGTGTCAACTCGAGCTTCGACGCCGAGGCCCAGGAGGTCATCGTGCGGCGCAGCGTCAACCTGGGCATCGCCGCGGACACCCCCAAGGGGCTGACGGTGCCCAACATCAAGGGCGCCGACCGCCTCGACCTCGTGGGCATGGCCGCGGCGATCAACGAGCTCGTCGACAAGGCGCGCACGAACGCGACCGCGCCCAACGAGATGACCGGCACGACCGTGACGATCACCAACGTGGGCCCCTTCGGCGTGGACGCCGCGGTGCCCATCCTGCCGCCGGGCACCGGGGCGATCCTGGCCGTCGGCCGCGTCGCGCCCGCCCCCTGGGTCGTCGACGGGGCCGTCGTCGTGCGCCAGGTGATGGAGCTGGCGATGTCCTTTGACCACCGCATGATCGACGGCGCCCTGGCGTCGCGCGTCCTGCGCCACGTCGCGAACTTCGTGGAGGACCCCGCCCCGGCGCTCATCGTCGGCTAGGACCTTGGGCCCTGCGCGCCGTGGCACGAGTGCGCCAGAGTGGGGGTGGACCAGGAGGACCGTGGGCGACGCAACAGCCACGAGCGCGAGCGGCCCGCCGGCCCACGCCCCGGGCGTGTACCCGCGCGACCTCGAGGGTGACTTCACGACCAAGACCGGCCTGGTCCTGCACGTGCGACCGATCCGCCCCGAGGACGCGGCCGAGCTGGTCGCCTTCCACCACCGCCTCTCGGAGGGCTCGGTCTACCGTCGCTACTTCTCGTGGCACCCCGAGCTCTCCGACGCCGAGGTCACCCACCTCACGACCGTGGACTTCGTCGAGCGCCTCGCGCTCGTCGTGTGCGACCACGACGAGCTGGTCGCGGTCGGACGCTACGACCGCTACCCCGACACCGACCGCGCCGAGGTCGCGTTCCTGGTGACCGACACCCTCCAGCGCCAGGGCATCGGGTCGCACCTCCTCGAGCGCCTGGCCGTCGCGGCGTGGGACCGCGGCATCACGACCTTCGTCGCCGAGACCCAGACCGACAACCGCGACATGCTCGGCGTCTTCGCCGCGTCGGGGTACTCGGTGCGGCGCAGCTTCGACGACAACGTCGCCTACGTGCGCTTCTCCATCGCGCCCGAGGCGCGCGGGACGGCTCACCCGTGACGCTCGTCATCAGCCGGCCCTTCGACGACTCGGGCCACGCCGACCCCGGCCACCCCGAGCGGCCCGACCGCGTGACCGCGGCCCTGGCCGGGGTGGCCGACCTGCACCTGGGCGAGGACCTGGTGAGCGTGGACGTGACCGCCGCGACGCGCGCCCAGCTCGCGCGCGTGCACTCGGGCGCCTACCTCGACGAGCTGGGGGCCTTCTGCTACGAGGGCGGCGGCGACCTGGACCAGGACACCTACGCCACGTACGACTCGTGGGCGCTGGCCCAGTTGGCCGCCGGCGCGGGCGTCGCCGTCGTCGCCGAGCTGGCGCGGCGCGGCGAGGGCGTCGGGTTCATCGCGGCGCGCCCGCCCGGCCACCACGCGCTGCCCGACCGCGCGATGGGGTTCTGCCTGCTCAACAACGTCGCCGTCGCCGCGGCCGAGCTGACCTCGCTCGGCGCTCGCGTGGCCGTCGTGGACTGGGACGTCCACCACGGCAACGGGACCCAGCAGATCTTCTGGGACGACCCCGACGTCCTCTACGTCTCGACGCACGAGTCGCCGCTCTTCCCCGGCAGCGGCGCGGCCCACGAGGTCGGCGGGCGCGGCGCGCGCGGTCGCACGCTCAACGTCCCGGTGCCCGCGGGCGCGACCGGCGACGTGCTGCGCCGCGCGCTCGACGAGGTCGCCGCGCCGGTCGTGGCGGACTTCGCGCCCGACTGGGTGCTGGTGTCGGCGGGGTTCGACGCGCACCGCGCCGACCCGATCGCCGACCTGGCGCTGTCGTCGGGGGACTACGCGGACCTCGCGCGCACGGTCGCCGGCTTCGCGCCGGGGCCCGGGCGCGTCGCGCTGTTCTTAGAGGGCGGCTACAACCTCGAGGCGCTGCGCGAGTCGGTGGCCGCGGCGCTGGGGGCGCTGGTGGGCGCCCCCGCGACGCTCGAGGGCCCGACGAGCGGCGGGCCGGGCGCCGAGCACGTGGCGCGCGCGTTCGACGAGCGCCGCTCGGCGCTCGAGACGCTGGCCGCCGTCGACGCGAAGGAGGAGCCGTGACCGTGTCCGTGATCGCCGTGGGGTACGACCACTCCGGGGACGCGCGCCTCGCCGCGCGCTTCGCCCTGGGCCTGGCGGCCCAGACGCGCGCGCGGGTCGTCTTCGTCCACGCGATCGGGCTGCGCGCGCACTACGAGGGCGAGAGCTGGCCCGACGTGCTGCCCGCCGAGCTGGCCGCGATGGCGGCCGAGGCGGGCGTGGCGGCAGAGCGCGTGTCCTGGCACGCCGAGGACGGCGACGCCTGCTCGGTGCTGCTGCGCTGCGACGCCGAGCCCGTCGCGGCCGACCTGGTCGTGGTGGGCTCGCGGGGCCAGAACGCGCACGCCGGGATGGTGCTCGGCTCGACCAGCATGGAGCTGTCCGAGCGCTCGCGGATCGCGCTGGTCATCGTGCCCAGCGGGCGCGCGCCGGCCTGATCAGCCCGCCAGCGCCGCGAGCGCGCGGTCGGCGTGGACCGACATGTTGAGCTCGCTGGTGATCACCTCGAGGATCCGCCGGTCGGGCGCGATGACGAACGTCGAGCGCTTCACGCGCAGCAGGTCGACCCGGCGCTTGACCCCGTAGAGGCGCGCGACGGCGCCGTCGGGGTCGCTCAGCAGCGGGTAGTCGAAGTGGTTGACGCCGGCGAAGGCGCGCTGGCTCTCGACGTCGTCCATGGACACGCCCACGCGCGTCGCGCCCGCCGCGGCGAACTCGCCGGCGAGGTCCCGGAAGTGGCACGCCTCGCGCGTGCAGCCCGCCGTGTTGGCCGCCGGGTAGAAGAAGAGGACCACGGGTCCGGCGGCCAGGAACTCGCCGAGCGAGCGCGTCACCCCGTCCTGGTCGGGCAGGGCGAACTCGGGGGCGAGGTCACCGCGCTGCACGCCTCGAGGCTAGGGGTCGAGGCGGAAGCCCACGCCGCGGATGGTGAGCAGGTGCCGCGGGTGGGCGGGGTCGTCCTCGATCTTCTGGCGCAGGCGCTTGACGTGGGTGTCCAGGGTGCGCGTGTCGGAGAGCTCCAGTCCCCACCACAGGGTGTCCAGGCACACCTCGCGGGTGACGACCTGGCCGAGGCGCGACGCGAAGAGCGACAGCAGGTCGAACTCCTTGCGGCTGAGCTCGACCTCGCGGCCCCGGCGCGTGACGCTGCGGCGCACGACGTCCACGCGCAGGTCGCCGAAGGTGACGACCTCGTTCTCGGTGGGCGCCGCCGGCCGGCGCAGCACCGCGCGCATGCGCGCGACGAGCTCGCGCAGCCGGTACGGCTTGGTCACGTAGTCCGCCGCGCCGATCTCCAGGCCCAGCACGACGTCGACTTCGCTGGTGCGCGCGGTGAC
Source organism: uncultured Actinomycetota bacterium (assembly GCA_963805595.1). Taxonomy (GTDB): domain Bacteria; phylum Actinomycetota; class Acidimicrobiia; order Acidimicrobiales; family RAAP-2; genus RAAP-2. Next base: position 153,440 of record CAWDUM010000002.1, read on the forward strand.
CATGATGACCGGCACGCGCGACGAGTCGTGCAGCTCGCGGCAGAAGTCGATGCCCGAGCCGTCGGGCAGCATCACGTCGAGCAGCACCAGGTCGGGCATGGCCGTGGCGAGCAGCTCGCGCGCCTGGGCGATCGTGCCCGCGCCGACGACCGCGAAGCCCTCGACGGTCAGCCCGACGTTCAGCGCGTCGAGGTAGCTCTCCTCGTCTTCGACGACCAGCACGACGCTGCGGTGGTCCGCGTCGATCACGGCCACGGCGAGGTTCCTTCGCGAGGTGTGGCGCACCGGTGGGGGCCCCGGAGGGACGGGGGGGACAGGTGAGCCACGACCCGACCGTAGGGAGCCAGGGTTAACCCGAGGTGAAAGAGAGGCAATCACCAGACGGCCCCGAAATGAAACCTTGGGGCGCGCCGTCTCCTATCGTGGCGCCCAGGGAGGCCCCGATGGACCAGACGGTGACCAAGTTAGGACGCGACCAGCACGTCTGGTCCTTTGACGCGGCCGCGGTGCCGGTCCTCCAGGTCCGCCCCGGCGCCACGCTGGAGGTCGAGACCTGGGACTGCTTCACCGGCCAGGTCACCAGCGAGTCCGACACCGTCGAGCGCATCGACCTGACGCGCGTGAACTCGGCGACCGGCCCCATCGGGGTCATCGGCGCCGAGCCCGGCGACACGCTCTCGGTGAGCCTGCTCGAGGTGCGCCCCGGCCCGCGCGGCGCGGCGATGTGCATCCCGGGGTGGGGACAGCTCATCGACCAGGTCGCCTCGCCGACCACGAGGATCTTCCGCGTCGAGGACGGCGTCGTGCACATGAACGACGCCGTGTCGTTCCCCGCGCGCCCGATGCTGGGGGTCATCGGGGTCTCCCCGGCGTCCGGGGACGTCTCGACCTTCTACGCCGACCGCCACGGCGGCAACATGGACGACCACGTCCACGGGCCGGGCGCGACCGTGCACCTCCCGGTGTTCCAGCCCGGCGCGCAGCTCGCGATCGGCGACATGCACGCGTCGATGGGCGACGGGGAGATCTCGGGCACGGGGGTGGAGATCTCGGGCGTGGCCCTGATCCGCGTCGACCTGGTCAAGGGCCGCGCGCCGCGCTGGCCGGTCAGCGAGACGCGCGACGCGATCTTCACCCACGGCACCTCCGACGGCGACATCGACGAGGCCCTGGCCATCGCGTGCGAGGAGGCGTCGCGCCTGCTGGTCGACCAGTGGGGCTTCAGCCCCGAGGACGCCTTCATGTTCCTCTCGGTGGCCGGCGACCTGGGCCTCGCCCAGTACTGCCACCCCTCGCCGGGCAGCGTGATCGCGCGCATGCGCGTGCCCAAGATCGCCGCGGTGCCCGGGCCCTTCTCGTCCTGATCAGGCTCGGCCGGCGTCGAATCCCTCGTAGTCGCCCGCGCGGTCGAGGTAGCTGCCCGTCGCCGCGCACGACGAGGCCGTGACGCACACCAGCCCGTAGACGCCGCCGTCCACGCCGACGGCGGTGGCGCCCCGGGGCAGCGCGAGGGTCTGTGACTGGGTCCAGGCGTCGTGGGTCTCGGTGACGATGAGCGCCTCGTACTGGCCCTGGGCGTTCAGGTAGGCGGCGCCGGCGCTGCAGGCGCCGTCGCCGGGGCAGCTCACGGCGACGACGCCGCCGTTGTGGCCGGCCTGGGTGGCCCCGGCGGGCAGCGCGAGGCGCGTCGCGGCGAGCCACACGCCGTTGACCTCGTTGTCGAGGAAGCCCTGGGCGTCGCCCTGGGCGTCGACGTACTGGCCCCCGGTCGCGCACTGGCCCGTCGAGTGGCAGGCCAGCCCGACGAAGCCGTAGAAGAAGACGCGCGGGTTGGTCGCGGCCCCCGGGGGCATCGTCAGCTCGCTCGCCGGTCCCCACGACGAGTGGCGCGAGGACGCCGCGAAGCCCTCGAGCTCGCCGCCGGACGTCTCGTAGGTCCCGTCGAGCGCGCAGTCGCCCGCGCTCGCGCAGGTGACTGCGCCCACCGACGCGGAGGCGAACTCGCTCGCGTTGCCCGGCAGGGCGACCTCGCTCGCCTGGGGCGTCGCGGCGCTGAGCGCCAGGGCGTGCGTGGCGTTGTCGGCGTCGACGTAGGTCCCCGCGGCCACGCACGTCCCCGCGGCGCACGCCACCTGGCTCAGGGCGACCTCGGGGTCGACGCCGGCTCCCCCCGGGGCCGTGACGGGGCGCGCGACCCACGAGCCCGCGCCGCCGCTCACCACGAGGCCCTCGACGGTCGTGCCCTGCGCGCCGGTGGTGAAGGAGCCCGCCGCGACGCAGTGCGTCGCGCTCGAGCACGCGACCGCGCGCAGCTGGGCGACCTCGTCGGGGACCGGCGCCGCGTTCGCGGGCAGGGCGACCTCGTAGGGACGCTTCCAGACGCCCCCGGACTCCTGGTCGATGAACGCCTCGGTGGTCCCGGTCGCGTCGGCGTAGCTGCCCACGACGACGCAGTCGCCGAGCGCGCCGCACGCGCTCGCGTAGGGCGTGAGATTGGCCGAGCCGGCGGCGTCGGCCGGCGCGCCCAGCGCCCGGCCCGTCGACCACACGCCCTTGGACTCGGTGACCACGAGGCCCGTGACCTTCGAGGACCGGTTCTGGAAGTCCCCCGCGGCGAGGCAGTCGCCCGGCCCGGTGCACGCCAGCGTCGGCAGGTAGCCCTGGGGAAGTGAGGTCCCGCCCGCGGGCAGGCGCACGAGGCTGGCGCGCGACCACGAGGCGTTCGCCGCGGACCCCGGCGACGCGACGAGGGCCACCGCGGCGACGAGGACGCTCGCGACGCGCGCGGCGGACTTTCTCACGGGTCCTCCTCGGGGGCGGCGACGGCGCGGGCGCCGCGGACGGCGGCGACGAGGCCCCAGTATAAGGAGGGGCCTTCGATCGAATGATTCTCGTCCAGCGCGTCCGTGCGCTGGCGTTGTCCTAGATTTGGCACCAGTGAACAAGATTCTGGTGGTCGACGACGACGAGGAGATGACGGGGCTGCTCGCCACCTACCTGATCGGTGAGGGCTACCAGGTCGCCGTGGCCGCCGACGGCGCCGAGGCGCTGCGCGCGACCGTCGCCCAGGAGCCCGACCTCGTGCTGCTGGACATCGTGCTGGGCGAGGAGGACGGTCGCGACGTCCTGCGCGAGCTGCGACTGATGAGTGACGTCCCGGTGATCTTCCTGACCGGCCGCGGCCTGGAGTCCGAGCGCATCGCCGGCCTCAAGCTCGGCGCCGACGACTACATCGTCAAGCCCTTCAGCCTCGCCGAGGTGTCCGCGCGCGTCGAGACCGTGCTGCGCCGCTCGGGGGTCAACCTGGCCCAGCACGAGATCGACGCGCCGACGATGCGCTTCGGGGACCTGCTGATCAACGAGACCACCCACGAGGTCCACCTGTCCGGTGACCTCGTCGAGCTCACGAGCAAGGAGTTCGCGCTGCTGGCGTTCCTGGCGCACTCCCCGCGCCAGGTCTTCACCCGCGAGCAGCTGCTCGAGCAGGTCTGGGAGTCCTCGAGCGAGTGGCAGAACGAGGCGACCGTGACCGAGCACGTGCGGCGCCTGCGCGCCAAGATCGAGGCCGACCCCGATCACCCGCGCTGGATATTGACCGTGCGGGGCGTGGGCTACCGCTTCGAGTCCGAGCCCGGCCCCTCGTCCTAGGCGCGCGCCAGCAGTTCGTGCACGGCGTCGATGAGCCCGCTGGGCTTGAAGGGCTTGGCGAGGAAGGCCGTGCGACCGGGCCCCAGGTCGTCGAGCACCGTCGCCTCGGCGGTGCCCGAGGTGAGCAGGACCTTGAGCCCGGGCTGGGCCTCGCGGAGCTTCGTGGCGAGCTCGGGACCCGAGAGCTCGCCCATCACGACGTCGCTCACCAGTAGGTCGACGTCGGCGTCGATCTCGGAGAAGAGCGCGAGGGCCTCCTCGCCCGAGGCCGTCTCCTCGACCCGGTAGCCGTTGCGCGAGAGCACCTGGCTCATCAGCCGGCGCAGGGCCTCGTCGTCGTCGGCCAGCAGGATCGTCGCCGACCCCCGCGGCGTCTCGGCCACGACCGGCGGCGCCGGGGCGGACGAGGCCTCGGCGGCGAGGGGGAAGTAGACGTCGAAGGTCGTGCCCGCCCCGGGCGCCGACGAGCACTCGATGGACCCGCCGCTGTCGGTGGCGAGGCGCTGCGCCGAGGCCAGCCCCATGCCCGTTCCCTTGAAGGGCCCCTTGGTGGTGAAGAGGGGGTCGAAGCAGTGCGCGCGGGTCTCGTCGTCCATGCCCACGCCGGTGTCGCTGACCGTGACGTGGACGTAGGGACCCGGGGCCACGCCGAGCGCGCCGGCGCGCGCGCCGTCCAAGACGCTGCGCGCGACGCCGATCGTGAGCCGGCCGCCCTCGGGCATCGCGTCACGCGCGTTGATCGACAGGTTGATGATCATCTGCTCGAATTGGTCGGCGTCGACCTTGATCGCGCCGGCGGCGTCGTCGAGGGCCCACGCCAGCTCGACCGCCGAGCCCATGATCCGCTCGAGGACCTCGGCGTTGGACGCGATGACCGTGATCGGGTTGAACAGGACGGGCGCGGCGACCTTGGTGCGCCCGATCGTCTGGAGCTGGCGCGTGAGCAGCGACGCGCGCGACGCGGTCGCCTGGATGTCGCGGACCATCTGGAGGGAACGGTCGTCGCCGCGAAGGTTCTGCGAGAGGATCTCGGCGTAGCCCGACACCAGGGTGAGCAGGTTGTTGAAGTCGTGGGCGAGCCGGCTCGCGACCTGGCCGCGGGTCTCCATCGTGTGGGCGTGGCGGACCTCGGCGCGCAGCTGGCGGGTGTCGGTGACGTCGTCGATCAGCGTGAGCACGCCGGGCGCCGCGCCGCCGGCGGCGGGCAGCGCGGTCGCGGTGACGGTCCAGTGCCGGCGCCGATTGCCGACGGGCACGTCCTCGAGCTCGCGCCCGCCCGGCTCGCCGTTGGCGCGCACTTCGTCCCACAGCTCGGCGAACTCGGCGCGGACCGCGGCGGGAAACGCCGGGGCGTCGACCCCGGCGGCCAGTCTCGGGCCAGGCCAGCAGCCGGCTCGCCGGTCCGTTCCACCACCGGGCCACGCCGGCGACGTCGACCTCGACGAGACCGACGGGGGCGGATTCGACCAGGAGGCTCAGGCGGGTCTCGTTGGATTCGATCGTGCGATTGAGCTGCGTGGCGCCGAGGGCGGTGGCGGTGAGCTGGGCGAGCAGTGTCAGGATCTCACGGTCCTCGTCGCTGAAGCCCGCCGGTCCGTCGCGCTGGACGCCCACGACACCGAGGGGGCGGTCGCGGCGCTCGAGCACGGGCGCGACCAGCCAGTCCCCCTGGACCCAGGCCCCGCCGGGCCGCGCGCGCAGCTCGTCCACGCTGGGGTCCAGGGGCCCGGTCGTCGCGTCGCCGACGCGCTCGGCGCGCGCGCGCAGCGCGGACCCGGGCGACTCGAAGGTGACCACCGAGGCCACGGCGTCAAAGACGTCGCGCGCGCTCTCGGCGACCGCGGCCAGGATCTCGCGCTCGTCGCGCAGCGACGTGATGGCGATCGACGCCGAGATGATCTGGTGCAGCTGGCTGGCGAGGCGCTGGGAGCGCCGCACCGCGTCGTGCGCGAGGCGCCGCGCGTCGTCGTCGACGCGCCGTGGCGCCGTCTTGGCGCGCTTTTCCGGGTCCTTCTTCTTTGCCATGTCAGAGGGGCTTGCCCGAGAACAGCGCGAAGTCCTCGAGGAATCGATCGATCTCGGCGACCTCGTAGGGACGAGAGAAGAGGAAGCCCTGGCCCTGGTCGACGCGCTGGGACGCGAGGAGCTCGCGCTGCGCGGCGTCCTCGACGCCCGAGGCGATCACGCTCACGTCGCGCGTGCGCGCGCGAGCGACGAGCTCGTGGACCTTGGACGCGCCCTTCTTGGAGGCGACGATCGAGGACACCGAGACGCGGCTCAGCTTGACGATGCTCACCGGCAGGTTGGCCAGGTCCTCGAGGGCCGAGTGCTCCAGGTCGAAGTCGTCGACCGAGATCTTCACGCCCAGGGCGACCGGCTCGGCGAGGCGCGCGGCCGCGCCGGCGTCGTCGAGCAGCGTGCGCTGGGAGAACTCCAGGACCAGCTGCTCGGGGTTGAACCGGCTGGCCGCCAGGGCGCCCGCCACGTCGTCGGCGAAGCCCGGGGCGGCGAACTGGCGCGCGGCGACGTTCACCGACACGCTGAAGCGGTACCCCTTGCGGTGCCACAGCGCTCCCTGGCGGCACGCCGTCGACAGGGTCCAGCGGCCCACGTCGGCCACCTGGTCGCTGGCCTCGAGCTCGTCGAGGAACCGGTCAGGCCCGAGGATGCCGCGCGTCGGGTGGCGCCAGCGGATCAGCGCCTCGACGCCCGCGAAGGCGCCCGACTGCAGGTCGATCGCGGGCTGGTAGACGAGGAAGAATTCCTGCCCCTCGAGGGCTCGCGCCAGCTCGGCCGCGAGGTCGCCGCGGGCCGCCGTCGGGGGGTGCCGCGTCCTTCACCATGAGGAACCTTTTCCGCCCCGCACGTCATCGGGCATTAGTGAAACCACAGGGTACGTACGGGGCGACGATACCAGTAGGCGTCGCGGGGCCCCTCGGCGCGTCGCCGCGCCGCGCGTCGCCGGAGCGGCCCGGCGACCAGGCCGAATGCGCGTAGTCGCAACGCCGTCACAATAGGTGAAATTGCGATGCCCCCGCAGGACGAAATCAGAGATCGAATGTCCATTGATTTCACGGCACCCCCACATCACCAGAGTCGCAACGGACGCCCAAAAATTGGTAAAAAATAGGCAATTCTGGTACAATTAGTAGTGCAAGGGCTTGCTGAAGCGGCTTCGGTCGGAAAGAAGCAAAGTCATGAAGTACGTCGCGTTTTCCCTCCAAAAATTAGGCAGGACCTCGGCCGCCATCGCTGTGGTGATTGGACTCGCGCTCCTCGGGGGCGGCGTCAGTGCGTGGGCGAATAATACGACCACCACCCTGGCTCGTCGGCGCTCCATCCTCGGTGCGTGACGACGACGTGGAAGACGACGACCACGACGTGAAGCCGACAACCACGACGACGTCCACGACGACGACCACCGACGACGACGACGACCACGACCGTCGACGACGACCATCCACGACGTCCACGACGACGACCACACACGACGACGACCACTACGACGACTACGACGACCACGACGACCACCACGACGACGACCACGACGATCACCCCGACGACGACCACGTCCACGACGACGACCACGACGACGACGCCGCCGTTCGTCGACCTTTAGTCTACGACGACTCGTAGCCCCGACGACGACGCTCGCGACCACGACCACAGGTGTCCCCGACGACGACGACCACGTTGGCGCCGGTGTCGACCACGATCACGGTCGGGCCCCCGACGGTTCCTTCGACGCTCGTGCCCGCCACCGTGCCGGTCAACGCTCCGACGGCGGGCGCCGGTGGGGCCGCGAAGGTTGCGGACAACAGCGCGGTCCTGGCGGCGAGTGGTGCCACGCTGATGGCTGGGTTGCTCGGTCTCGGCTGGGTGCTGCGTCAGCGCCGTCGCGCCTAGTTCTCGCGGTTGCCTAGCGGAGGGACCGTCTCGGAGACCGTTGAGCCGCCAGCCAAGGGTGGCCCCCACGAAAGTGGGGGCCACTGGCGTGACTGGGTGCTACTCGAGCGTGCCGGGGGCTGGCCCGCCGGTTCGAAGAGGCGCGCCCTCTGAGCCGTTCCACCCGGGAACCCCGCTCCGGGCGTCCGGCAATGCTTCGACAACGTGGGGACACATGTTTTTGGTGACATATGTGACAATCTCGAACGCGAAGAGCGGGAGTTTCCGTGCTATAGTCGTTCCATTAGGGCAAATCCGGCCCCACAACCCAATCACTACACGCAAACTCCCCTTGACAAGTCCCTAACCAGTCGACAAGACTGACCCCCGCAGGGGCTGAGGGAGATTAGATCATGCGCAGGCTTCGATTCGGAGCGGCGGCTCGTGGTGTACACACACCCGCCAAGCACGTAGTTGTTGTAGTCGGACAGTCGGCGACCTCCATGGTTCGCCGGCTCGGCGTCGCGGCGGCATCTCTGGCTGCGATCGTTGGTTTCGTGGGGGTGGGGTTCATGGCCTCCGCGGGGTCAGTGACAACCATCCCCGTGACCTTCTACGTCTGCCCGAACATCGGCACGACACAGCGGGTGCCAGTTCGTCATCGTTCTCAACTCCGACGGTCAACGACACTGGCCATGAACCCCGCCACGGGTTATGGCCCCTACGACGGTCTGACGACACGCTGGTGGGGATCATCAACAACAGCGGAGCGTCGGTCTCGAGCGTGCCGTCGCCTCGACCTCAGACATCTACGGGTTCGACGGCGACGGGATCTGCTGGTCGACCTACCGAACACCGGCCACGCCATGGGCCGGCCGGGTGCGTCCCTGGACCGGCTGCGTACGACTCGACCGGTTACGCGGGCCCGTACACCTCGTTCGGCACCGGTACCAAGACCACGACGGGAACCGGAAACAACAAGGTCACCACTACAAGCTGCCCCTCAACCTCAGCGGCGGCCTCTTCAGCGGTGGCTGCCTGGACAGCGGTTCGAGCACGTTCTTCAGCTTCGAGAGCAATCTCACCGCGGCCAGCTTCTCGGCGTCAAAGGCGACCACGACGAGTGTCATCTGTGGCACGACGACGAGCACGACCAGCACGACGACGACCACCACGACGAGCACCACGACGCACCACCACCACGACGACCACCTCGCCGCCCGCGGTCAGCACCGTGCTTAACCGCGAACGGCACCGTGACGGCTGGCGATTCCTTCAGCGACAAGGCGAACGTGACTGGTGGAAACAGCCCGACCGGGACCGTGGCGTTCAACGTCTACGCCGGTAGTGATGGGACGCGTGCACCGACACGCCGGCCGCCAGTGACATCGGCGCAACACTACGAGCGGATCGGCGACGTCCACTGATTTCTCGGGACTTGCCGTTGGCAGCTACGAGGTCCAAGCCGTCTACAGCGGCGACGGGACCAACAACTCCACGAAGAGCACCTGTGGTGACGAGACGTGAACGTGGTCAGGCCACGCCGACCGTGACGACGCTGATCTCGGCGGGCTCGTGGGTCATTCCCGCCTCCTTCAGTGACACCGCGACCATCAACGGCGGCGACAACCCCGGCGGCACCGTGACCTTCAACGTGTACTCGGGCAGCGACTCGACGGCCTGCACAGGTGCGGTCATTGCGACGTCCACCAACTCGGTGGTGTCGGGGACAACGGTGACCGATTACTTCGGAGCGCTGGGCCTGGGCAACTACGAGGTCCAGGCCGTCTACAGCGGCGACACGAACAACGCCGGGACGACGAGCCCGTGTGGCTCAGAGCCCGGCACCGTCACGCAGGCGACGCCCTCGATCGGCACCGTTCTGTCGCCCGTTGACGGGAACGTCGTGGTGGGTGGCTCATTCAGCGACACCGCCAACGTGACCGGCGGCGACAACCCCAGCGGGACCGTGACGTTCAACGTCTACACCGGTTCTGGGGCTGATGTCTGCAGCGGAACGCCCTTCAAGACCGACGCCGGCGAGACGTTGGCCTCCGGGAGAGCGAGTTCGCAGAGTTGGACGCTCGGCGTCGGTACGTACGAGGTTCAGGCGGTCTACAGCGGCGACACGAACAACGCCGGCAAGACGAGCACCTGTGGTGACGAGTCCGTCAACGTGGGCCTGGCGGCGCCGACGGTGAGCACCGAACTGTCATTGATCCTCGGTCGCGGACGGGGGTACCTTCTACGACACCGCCACCGTGAGTGGCGGCGACGCCCCGATCGGCACGGTGACCTTCGACGTGTACTCAGGTTCCGGATCCGACGCGTGCACTGGCACGCCGGCAGCGACGGACACGGAGTCGCTGTCGGGCCCGACGGCGATTTCCGCGAACTTCGGCCTCGGTGTCGGCGAGTACGAGATCCAGGCGACCTACAACGGCGACACCAACAACGGCACGGCGCAGAGCACCTGTAGTACGGAGCACGAGTCCGTGACCGCGACGACGACCTCGACGACCTCGACGACCTCGACAAGCACGACGAGCACGACGAGCACCGTGCCGTCGACGACGCCCCTGGTCACGATTCCGCTGACGAGTCCGTCGTCCACGACGACCGTGCGCGCCGTCCACGACGACGATCGCGCCGTCGACGACGACCACGGGGCCCGTGACGACACTCGCGCCGGTGACGACGACCGTTGCGGTCGCGCCGCCGACCGTCCCGTCGACGCTGCCCCCGGTCACCGTGCCGTCGAGCGCCCCATCGACCGGTGGTGGTGGTGCGGCGAGGTTGACCGACAACGGCGCGGTGCTGGCCGCGAGCGGAGCGACCCTCATGGCCGGGCTGCTCGGTCTCGGCTTGGTGATGCGCCGTCGCCGCAGGGCCTAACCTAAGAGGTCTTGAGATTTAGAGAGAACCACAGTGGGTGACCACGCGTCGCCCAAGGGAAAGCGGCCCTCACCTCTATGGTGGTGGGCCGCTTCCCTTGTTCTCGTGGCCGTCGGGGTCCTCGGGGTCTACTGGGCGACCCACGGCGCGCGCGTGGGTCCGAGCCTCTCGCGTCCCTTCGGCAAGACCTCGATCGCCCCGCCGGTAACGACGTCGACGCCGACGACGACCACCACGACGTCGCCCGAGGGCGGAGCGACCTCGACGACGGTGTCGTTGGGTGTGACGACGCGTGCGCTAGAGGCATCGGTGTCGACGCCGCTGGCGCCGTCGCCCTGGCAGAGTCGCGCCCTCGAGGCGCACAAGACCAAGATCGTGGCCGCGCCCTTCGTCAAGCGGTCCATACCGCTGCACATCACGATCCCCAAGATCGGCGTGTCGGCCCGCCTCACCCAGCTCGGGCTCAACAAGAACCGCACGGTGCAGGTGCCCAAGCAGTGGGCCGTCCCTGGCTGGTACAAGTACGGACCGACCCCGGGCCAGGAGGGGTCCGCGGTGATCCTGGGCCACGTGGACAGCTACCAGGGCCCCGCGGTCTTCTATCGGCTCGCCGAGCTTCGCCTGGGCAACCTCGTGTACGTGAGGGAGGCGGACGGCAAGACCCTGCACTTCGCCGTCATCGGCCTGCGCGAATACTCGAAGAAGGACTTCCCCGACAAGCTCGTCTACGGTCCGCGCAAGTACGCCGCGCTGCAGCTGGTGACCTGCGGCGGGGTCTTTGACCCCCAGACCGGCCACTACCTCTCGAACATCGTCGTCTTCACCGCGCTCGTCAAGTCCTAAGGCGCACGCCGCGTCACAACGGCCCGCCAACTTCTGAGCAAAAACGCGTCAACGTGGAGAAAAACGCGCATCGACGTGTCACCATGATGACGCCTCGCATTCCGCGAGCGTCAGTCTCAGTTCTCTCTGAGGTGGCCCACCAGCATGCCCTTGCGTGGTGGGTCACGTCCCGGTGACATTTTCGGGACCGATTCTCCCGACGCGCCGCGGTCGGGACGCACCGCCGGCGAGTGCGTCGCGGAGATTGATCGATCGCGCTGGCGTCGCCCGATCGATCGCGCTGGCGCCGCCCGAGACGTGCCGGTGGCTCGACGTTCCGACGCGTCGTGCGGACGCACGCGCCGCGCTGAAACGCCGGGATTGCAGCGATATCGCCGTCGCAATAGTTGGGCGAAGGTTGAGGTGAGGTAGAGGGCCCCGTGATTCTGGTTTCCGACACTGGGAAGCATGAAAACGCAAGGGCACTTGGACAACGGGGTCGCCGTCGACGGATCCCACTCTCTTCGCCGGCCGCGCCGGTCCGTCATCGCCGGATCGGTGGGGTCTCTGGTCGTCGGTGTGGTGCTCGCCTCGACCGCGCTCCCGGCGTTCGCTCGCACGCTCACGGTCCAGCCGCAGGCCGCGCTGACTTCGACGACGCTGGCCGTGTCGACGACCACGTCATCGACGACGGTGCCCGCGCGGACCCACACGCACGCTCGTGCTCGGCGCTCCGTGCCGACGACCGACGCCCGGTCGTCCTCGGTGCTCCGCCAGCACGACTCGACCACGACGACGCCGACCGTGCCGTCGTCGGACTCCTCGACGCCGACGACCACGCCCACGACCACGCCCACGACGACGCCGACCACCACGCCGACCACGACGCCCACCACGACGCCGACGACGCCGCCGACGACCGCACCCACGACCGTGCCGACGACGGTGCCGAAGCCGCCCGCGAAGGCGCCGTCGGTGCAGCTGCGACTCTCGAGCAACATCGCTCCGAACCCGGACTTCCTCTCCTCGGGCACCGGTTCGGTCTCCAATGGCGTCGTCGTCTACCAGAACCCCTGCGTCACCGCGCAGTCGACCTGGCCCGGCTTCACCAACTCACCGGACTGCACGGCCTACGTCCTGGAGGCGATCAACAACGCGCGGGCGATCGAGGGCGTCAAGCCCATGGTGCTGCCGAGCAACTGGACGTCGCTGTCCACCGCGCAGCAACTGTTCGTGGTCGCCGACCTCGAGCGCGTCGACCGGGGACTTCCCCCGTACCTCGGTCTGAACGCTGCTCTGAGTTCGGCGGCCCAACACGCCGCCGCTTCCAACGGCGACCCGTCCATCGCGGCGGGATTCCCCATCGGCACCGACGCCCAGGGCGACCCCGCCTTCGGTGGCGCGTGGGCCGGCGGGTTCAACGTCCTGGTGGCCGACTACGTCTGGATGTACGACGACGGATGGGCGGGCGCGAGCCACACCTCGAACGTCGCGTGCACGTCCTCGGGCGCGGCCGGGTGCTGGGCCCACCGCGAGGAGCTGCTCGGGTACGACCCCGGCTACAACCCGGGCGTCGGCCTCACCTGCGCGAACTGTGAGATGGGCACCGGCTTCGCGATGGTGGGCGGCGGCGCCTCCTACGTGGACCTGATCGAGATGCCCAAGTCCGGCCAGCCGGCCATGACCTTCACCTGGTCCAACGAGCAGTCCTTCTTCTAGCCCCTAGGTGGCCGGCGCCGGCCGGCCGAAGAAGTACCCCTGCGCCAGCATCGCCCCCTCGCCCAGCGTGACGCCCAGCCCGCGCAGCGTGTCCGCCTCGGCGGGGGTCTCGACCCCTTCGGCGACGATGATCGCGTTCGCCTGCAGCGCGAAGTGGCACATCCCCGCGACCATCGCCTGGCGGGCCGGGTCGCTGTCCACGTCGCGCACCAGCGAGATATCGAGCTTCACGTACTCCGGGCGCAGCGCCACGATGTGGCTCAGGCTGGTGAACCCCGACCCCGCGTCGTCCACCGCGAGGCGGATCCCGCCGATGGCGTCCACCGCGGCGCGCACCTCGGCGTAGTCGTCGATGCGCGCGTGCTCGGTGATCTCGATGACCACCTGGCGGTTGGCCTCGCGCACGACCCGCGCGGCGCGCCCGTCGAGCAGGGCCGCCGGTGAGAAGTTCACGCTGATGAAGACCCCCGGGGCGAACTGGCGCGCCGCCTCGAGCGCCGCGGCGGCGCACGCGGCCTCGAGCTCGGTGCCGCGCCCGACCTCGTGGGCGTCGCGGAACCGTTCGTCGGGCGCGCGCCCGTCGTCGAAGCGGGTGAGCGCCTCGTAGCCGACGACCTCGCCGGTCGTGAGGTCGACGAAGGGCTGGAAGATCGGCTGGAAGCGGCCGCCCGAGAGCACCGCGCCGACCTCGGCGCGCAGGAGGTTGCGGTTCTCGAACTCGACCGCCTGGGCGCCGAAGAGCGTGCCGGCGTAGGCGCCGAGCTCCTCGAAGTGCGAGAAGCGCGACACGTTGCCCTTGGCCGCCTCGGGGTTCTTCGTGCCCACGACCAGCGCGGCGATGAGCCGACCCTCCCAGCGGATCGGCGCGAGGACCAGGTCGACGATCCCCTCGGCGCGCGCGGCCGCGTTGAGGTGCGGGTTGGCGGTCCAGCGCTCGGGGTCCATCGTGAGCGTGAAGGGCCCGTGGGCCAGGGCGTCGAACATCTCGGGCTCGTCGGTCGTGAAGGGCTCGGGGCCGCCGAAGAGGTTGGCGCCGCTGATGGCGATCGGCCGGAGCCTCCGGTCGCTCTCGATGAGCAGCACCGCGGCGACGTCGATGTCGGCGAGACGCGTCGCGGCGTCACAGAACAGCCAGGTCGACGCCTCGAGGGTGCTGGCCGGGCGCAGCTCGCGCATGACGTCGAGAACCGCGTCGCGGTCCCCGCGCACGCGCGTGAGGTCGCTCTGAAGCTTTCGCTCGGAGGTGACGTCGTGCTTGACCTCCACGAAGGCGACCAGCGCGCCGTCGGCGTCGTGGATCGGCGAGATGTTGGCGTCCTCCTCGTAGAGCTCGCCGGTCTTGCGCCGGTTGATGAAGGTGCCGTGCCAGGCCTGGTCCGCGTTGAGCTGCTCCCACATGGCGTCGTAGAACGAATCGGGGTACATCGAGGAGCCGAAGACCTGACCGGGACGCTGGCCGATGAGCTCCTCGCTCGTGTAGCCGCTCGTGCGCAGCGCCGACGGGTTGGCGTAGATGATGCGGAAGTCCTTGTCCATGATCAGCACCGACTCGACGGCCTGCTCGATCGCGCGACTGAGCATCAGCTGGTCGGCCTGGGACTGGAGCAGGCGGTCCTGGTCGCGGCAGCGCTGGATCCCGAAGGCGATCTCGGCGGCGAGGTCCTCGAAGAGGGCGACCGCGTCGGGGTCGAAGGCGTCCGGCTCGCGCGCGTAGACCATGAGCGCGCCGTCCACCTCGCCGTCGACGACCACCGGCACCGACAGGGACCCGCGGAACCCGTGCGCGAGGGCCTCCTCAAGCCACGGCGAGAACCTCGCGTCGCTGCGGATGTCCTTGACGACGATGGCCTCGTTGAGGCGGATGCAGCGCCCGGTCGGTCCCATGCCCAGGGGCCCCTCGCCCCAGGTCGGGTTGATCCTCTCCAGGTAGTCGCGGTGGCCCTCGCTCGAGGCGACCTTCTCGACGCTGAACTCGGCGTCGCTGACCTTGCGCCCGTACCACGCGAACTGGTAGCCGCCCTCGTCCACGGCGACCTGGCACATGCGCTCGAGCAGTGTCACCTCGTCGCGCGCGCGCGTCAGCGCGCGGCTGCCCTGGGACAGGGTCGTGAGCGCCCGGCGCGCCAGGACCTCGCCCTGGCAGTTGCGCAGCGAGAACACCGCCCCGGTCACCTCGTCGCCCTCGTCGCGCACGGGGCGCGCGCGAACGCTCACCCAGCGCAGCTCTCCGTCGGCGGACCGGCACCGGACCTCGTAGTCGTCGATCTCCTGGCCCATGGCCACCAGAGTGCGGAAGGCGTTGGCCTTCGGGGCGTCCTCGGCGAAGACGAAGTCCAGGGACCGCGTCCCGATGAGGTCCTTCCAGGCCCACCCGAGGAACTGCTGGACCGAGGGCGAGATCCAGCGGATGACGCCCTCGACGTCGGTCTGCAGGACGACGTCGGACGCGTTCTCGGCGAGCAGGCGGTAGTGCTCCTCGGCGCGGGCGAGCGACCGGCGCGTCGCGACCTCGGTGTCGATGTTGAACAGCGCGACGATGCGGGCCGCCTCGTCGGCGTCGGCGTTGGCGTTGACCACGTGCTCCTCGCACGACATCCACAGCACGCCGCCGTCGGCCGTGCGGTATCGCACCTCCAGGGTCCCCCTGTCCGCGGCGCTGCGGCCCGAGGCCCGGTAGAGCTCGACCGCGAGGCGGTCCTCCTCGCTGACGAACTCGATCGCCGGGCGGCCGACGCTCTCGTCGGGGCGCCAGCCCAGCACCCGGCGCAGCGACGGCGAGGCCCAGCGCACCGCGCCGAGCCGGTCGAGCTCGAGCACGACGTCCGACACGTTCTCGGCCAGGGTGCGGTAGCGTACCTCGGACGCCATCAGGGCCTCTCGCGCGGTGACCTCGGCCGACACGTCGCGGAATGAGACCACGCGCGCGTTGGTGCGGCGGCTCTCGCCGCTCAGCGACGCCGAGCGGGCCGAGACCCACAGGTACTCGCCGTCGGACATGCGAAAGCGCAGCTGGCTGATGCGCGTCACGTCGCCGACGGCGCTGGGGTGGGACCCGAGCATCTGGTCCAGGTCCCCGGCGAGTAGGAAGTCGCCGGCCGGGCGGCCGACGACGTCGCCGGGCTCCCAGCCCAGCACGTCCTTCACCGACGGCGACACCCACGCGAATCGCGACTGCGCGTCGATTAGCGCCACGACGTCCGACGCGTTCTCGGCCAGGAGCCGGTACTGGGTCTCGGACTCGACGACCGCCTGGCGGTGCTCGACCTCGCTCTGGGCGTCGCGCCACGACGCGATGCGCTCGACCGCGTCGTCCACCGGGTTGACCACGTCGTGCACGGCGATAGAGACCCAGCGGTATCCGCCGGTCGCCGTGCGCACGCGCGTCTCGTAGCGCACGGTCTCCCCGCGCAGGATGGCGTCGCGCTCGACCTGGACCACGGCGACGTCGTCGGCGTGGACGAACTCCATGAACTGGTGGCCCTCCAGGTCCTCGGGGCGCCACCCGACGAGCGACGTGACGGACTCCGAGGCCCAGACCATGACCCCGTCGCCGTCGGCGAGCACCACGACGTCCGACGCGTTCTCCACCAGGAGCCGGTAGCGGGCCTCGGACGCCGCGAGCTCCTGGCGACGGGCCCGGGTCGTCTCGGCGTCGTGCGCGCTGCCGACGTACCCCGCCGGGTTGCCGTCGGCGTCGACCACCGGTCGCGCGTAGACGGCGACCCACCGGTAGCCCCCGTCCGCGGTGCGCAGGCGCAGCTCGCCCAGGTCGCTCTGCTCGTCGGGGCTCTCCAGGATGTCCACGCGCAGCCCCTCGACGTCCTCGGGGTGGAAGAGCTCGGTGGCGGAGTGGCCGATGAGCTGGTCGGGTCGGAGCCCGAGCAGCTCGCTGACCGACGGCGAGACCCACTCGAGCACGTAGTCCGGGTCGGTGCGAAAGACGACGTCGGACGCGTTCTCGGCCAGGAGCCGGTAGCGGTCGGTCAGGTTCACCCGCGCCGAGACGTCGCGCCACGTGTAGCTGATGTCGACCCCGAGGCGCACCGCGCGGATGTCGAAGTGTCCGTGGATCTTCCCGTCGGCCGAGGTGTAGACGAGGTCGTCGACGACCAGCGGCTCGCCCGTCTCCATCGTGCGCGCGAGGCCGTCGACGAGCCCCGCGAGTATGAGCCCCGGGTGCTGCACGCTGAGGCTCGCCCCGATGTACTCCTCACGCGTGACGTGGTTGTAGGTGAGCGCCGCGAAATTCGCCTCGGTGATCACGAAGTCGATCGTGGCTCCGGCGTCGTTGCGCACGGGGCGCAGGATGACGTGGGGGTCGAGCTCGGCCTGGAGGGCGTCGCCGAATCGCTGGTGCTCTCCGAGCATCGCCGCGCGTGCGGCGACGTCCTTGTCGATGTTGCGCAGGCTGGCGACCCGCGAGGTGGCGACCCCGGCGTCGTCGGTGACGTTGCGCACGTCGACGGCGAAGTGGTGAAACGAGCCGTCGCGGTCGCGCAGGCGGGTCTCGGCGACGCCGAACCCCTGGGCGTCCAGCGTGGCGACCCGCTGGGAATAGAGGAACGTGACGTCGGGGTGCGAGATGCCCCCCAGGAACTTGCCGAGCAGCTCGGACGGCTGCCAGCCGAGCTCAGACGTCACCGAAGGAGAGACCCACGTGAGGACCCCGTCTGGGTCGAGCTCGACGATGATCTCGCGCGCGTTCTCGGTAATTCGTCGGTTGGTCTCGCGGATCTCGTGGCTCCCGGTGACGTCGTGCCACGTCACGACGAGTGAGCCCTCGCTCGGGCGCGCGAGGAGGTCCCACCACGTGTCCCCGTCGGCCGTGGCGACGGCGACATCGGCCAGGAGCGCGTCCTTGCCCGTGCTCGCGGCGCGCAGGACGGGCGCCACCCAGGCGGCGCCGCCCACCGAGAGCTCGCTGAGTCGTTTGCCTCGGACCTCTGCGTCCGCGCCGAACAAGAGGGTGAGCGCGGCGGTGTTGGCGTCGCGCACCACGGCGTCGGCGACCCGGCGCTTGGTGACGACGGGCTCGAGGACCAGCGTGGGGTCCGCCAGAGCCTCGAGGGGGACCGTCACGGGGCCGGCGGATCCGTTCACCGAGGTAGCGGGCGCATCGCCCAGGGCCGCGCCGGGCACCGCAACGACCACGCCCGCGACGGGGGCCTTGGTGGAGCGCCGGGTTCTGGGCAAGCGCCCCCCTCCCGCGCCGGATCAAAATCGTTCGGAAAACCCGGCGAGAACCTGATACTAGGCAGCGACTGCGCCCACAACAAGGTTCCTTGGAGCGGGGGTCAGTCGACCGGCGCCGGGCGGCCGAACAGGAACCCCTGGCCGAGCATGGTTCCCTCGGCGAGCGCGACGCCGAGCTCGCGCAGCGCGTCGGCTTCGGCCGGCGTCTCGACGCCCTCGGCGACGAGGATGGTCCCGCTCTGCTGAGCGAAGTGGCACATCCCCGCGACCATGGCCTGGCGCGCCGGGTTCGAGTCCACGTCGCGCACCAGCGAAATGTCCAGCTTCACGTAGCGCGGGCGCAGCTCGAGGATGTGGCTCAGGCTCGTGTAGCCGGCCCCGGCGTCGTCGACCGCCAGGACGCAGCCGGTGAGCTGACGAGCCGCTCGGCGCACCGCCGCGTAGTCGTCGATCTGGTCGTGCTCGGTGATCTCGATCACGATCGGGCGCGTTGCCCCGCTGACGACCGACCGGGCGTGCCCGTCCAGCAGGCTCACCGGCGAGAAGTTCAGGCTGACGAACGCCTCGGCGGGCAGGTGCGCGGCCGCGGCCAGCGCCGACGCGGCGACGGCCGCCTCCAGGTCGGGCCCAAGCCCGACGGAGTGCGCCTCGAGGAACTTGTCGGTGGGCGCGACGCCGTCGTCGAATCGGGTCAGCGCCTCGTAGCCCACGACCTGGTCGTTCTTGAGGTCGATCATCGGCTGGAAGAAGGGGCGGAAGCGCTTCGCCGCGATCGTGTCGGCGATCTGGGCGCGCACCACCGAGCGGCGCTCGAAGGAGCGGGCCTGGGAACCGATGAGCGACCCCGCGTACGCCGCGATCTCCTCGAAGTACCCGAAGCGGCTCGACATCTGCGCGGCGGCGTCGGCGCTCTTGGTCGCGAGCGCGAGGATGCCGATCATCGCCCCCTCCCAGCGGATCGGCGTGAACACGACGCCCAGGATGCCCTCGTCGGCGAGGGCCGCGGCGATCTGGGGGTTCCCGGCCCAGCCGTCGGCGTCGGTGTCGGCGGTTAGCGGGCCATCTTCGAGTCGGGCGTAGAAGTCCGAGTCGGTGATGACGATGGGGCGTTCCTCGTCGACGTCGAAGATGTCGGTCCCGATGACCGAGATGGGCAGCAGGGTGAGGTCGTCTTGTATGAGCAGCACGCCCGCCACGTCGACGCCCGGCAGCTGGGCCGCCGCCTCGCAGAAGCGGTACGCCGTCGGGTGCAGCGACGCGGCGGGCCGCACGGCGCGCATGACCTCGATCAGCGAGCTCTGGTCGGTGCGCGTGCGCGACAGGTCGCTCCGCAGCAGCATCTCGTTGGTCAGGTCGCTCTTGACCTCGACGTAGGCGACGAGCCGCCCGCCCTCGTCGTGGACCGGGCTGATCGTCGTGTCCTCCTCGTAGAGCTCGCCGCTCTTGCGGCGGTTGACGAAGGTGCCGTGCCAGGCCTCGCCGCTGTTGAGCGCCAGCGTGATGTTGTCCAGGTACTGCGGGGTGGCCCGTCCACTGCCGAACATCGTCGGCTTGCCGCCGATGATCTCGTCCATGGAGTAGCCGCTGGTGCGCGACGTCGACGGGTTCGCGTAGAGGATGGTGAACGTCGGGTCCAGGATCATGACCGACTCGGTGGCCTGCTCGATGGCGCTCGAGAGGAGCTTCTGGTCGTTGAGCGCCTTGAGGAGGTGCTCCTGCTCGCGCAGGCGGTTGAGCCCGAAGCCCAGCTCCGCCGCCAGGCTCTCGAGGACCCGCACCGCCGACTCGTCGAAGGCGTCGGCCTCCGTGGCGTACACCAGCAGCGCCCCGTCGACCTCGCCGCCCACCGTGACCGGGAGCGAGACCGCGGTGTGCAGCCCGTGCTCGAGCGCCGGCTTGAGCCACGGCGCGAAGCGGACGTCGTTGCGGAAGTCCCCCATGACGACCGTCTCGTCCAGACGGATCGCGCGGCCGACCGGGCCCTGGCCGAGGGGGTTGTCGTTCCAGGAGACCTCGATCTGGTCGAGGTAGTCGCGGTTCTTCTGGCTCACGGCCACCTTGGTGACGCTGCCCGCCTCATCGTGGACCTTGCGCGCGTACCAGGCCAGGCCGTAGCCGTCCTTGCCGGCGGCGATCTCGCACATGTCGTTCAGGAGGTCCAGCTCGTTCTGGGCGCGAATGACCGCGCGGCTGCCCGCCGAGAGCGTCGTGATCGCGCGTCGCGCCAGGACCTCGGTCTGCACGTCGCGCACGGCCATGACGGTCGCGGTGATCGTCCCATTCTGGTCGCGCACCGCCCGGGGTCGCATGCTCAGCCAGCGGATGTCTCCCGAGGGTGTCGTCGCGCGGATCTCGAAGGAGGTGACCGTCTCTCCCATGAAGAACAGGCGTCGGAGCGCGCTCACGCGTTCGCGGTCCTCGTCGTAGAGGAACTCCCACGTCGCCGAGCCGACGATGTCGCGCGGTTCCCACCCGAGCACCTGGGTCACCGAGGGCGATACCCAGGTGATCGAGCTGTCCGGGGCGATCTGCATCACGATGTCCGACGCGTTCTCGGCGAGCATCTGGTACTGGCTCTCGGCGTGGGTCATCGACTGGAGCGCCGCGACCTCGGCGTCGATGGAGCGCAGACCGATGACGCGGGTGATGATCTCGGTGTTGCGGCCCCGCACGAGGTGGTCCTGGCCCGACATCCAGTGGTAGCCGCCCTCGGTGTCGCGGAACCGGATCTCGAGGGGCGCGTCGCGCTCACCGCGCAGCGCGGTCTCGCGGTGGCGCATAACCGCCGCCGCGTCGTCCTCGTGAATGAACTCGAGGGGGTCGTGTCCGATCCATTCGTCCGGGCGCCACCCGAGCATGCGCAGGACTGACGGAGATACCCACCGCATGCGCGTCTCGACGTCGGTCTCGATCACGATGTCCGTGGCGTTCTCGGCCAGCAGCCGGAAGCGCGACTCTGAGGCGATCATGGTCTCGCGGGCCTCGACCTCGGCCGCGATGTCGCGCAGCGAGACCACGCGCCCGGGCGCGCTTGGCGACCCGTCGGCGGCGCCCTTGACGCGCGCCGCCATCCATCGGTAGGTCCCGTCGGCCTGGCGCACCCGCAGCTCGCCCGCGCGCACCGAGTCGCCCAGTGACTTCGACTCGCGCAGCGAGTCGAGCCCGCCGTTGGCGAAGTACTCACCCGCGCTGCGTCCGATCAGGGAGTTCGGCTTCCACCCCAGGACCTGCTCGACCGAGGGTGAGACCCACAGAATCCGATGCTCGGCGTCGACCTCCATGACGACGTCCGAGGCGTTCTCGGCCAGGAGGCGGAATCGGGCCTCGGAGGCGGCGAGGCTGCGGCGGCTCTCGACCAGGCTCGTCTCGTCACGAATCCCCGCGACGATCGCGACGACGTTGCCGTCGTCGTCGTGCAGGGCTCTGCGGTGGACCGAGTGCCAGCGGTAGGTGCCGTCGGCCGCCAGGTGGCGGATCTCGCGAATGGGCACGGTGCCCCCCGCCATGATCGTCCCGCGGTCGGCCAGGACCTCGTCGCGCTGGTCGGGGTGGACGCGATCCAGGACCGAAGTGCCCACGAGCTGGTCGGGCCGGTAGCCGAGCACCGCCTCGACGGAGGGTGACACCCACTCGATGACGCCCTGGACGTCGGTTCGCCAGACCACGTCCGAGGCGTTCTCGGCCAGCAATCGAAAGTGCAGCTCGGACTCCTTGAGCGCGGCGCGGCTGGCGACCTCTTCCTGCGCGTCGCGCCAGGAGGCGACGCGCTCGCGCTCGCCCGTCACCGGGTCCACGACGTCGCGGACCTGGATCCAGATCCAGTGGTACTCGCCGTCGCGGGTCCGCAGCCGCACGACGAGGCGTCCGGTGCCGCCCCGCTCGAGCTGGCCGCGGACCTCGTCCATGAGCGCCTGGTCGTCGGCGTGGACGAACTCGGCGAAGGAGTGTCCGACGAGGTCCTCGGGTCGCCAACCCACCAGGGCGGTGACCGACGACGACACCCACAAGATCGAGCCGCCGGCGCGGCTGACCATCACGACGTCGGAGGTGTTCTCGGCCAGCAGCCGGTAGCGCCGGTCCGTCTCGGCCTGGGCTTCGCGCCGGGCGCGATCGGCGCCGATGTCGCGCAGGCTGCCGACGTAGATCACCTCGCCGTCGGTCTCGGTGATGCGCCGGCCGTTGAGCTGGCACCACCGGTACGTGCCGTCGGAGTTGAGCACGCGCAGCTCGACCTCGCCCTTCGAGCCGGCGGGCGTGTCGTCGACGAGCGCCAGGACGCCGGCGAGGTCGTCGGGGTGGCAGAAGTCCGAGAGCGGGCGGCCGACGAGGTCCTCGGGCGAGTATCCCTGCAGGTCCTTCACGGAGGGGGAGACCCACTCGATGTGGAACGTCGAGTCCACCCGGAAAACCACGTCCGAGGCGTTCTCGGCCAGGAGCCGGTAGTGGTCCAGGAGCTCCTCGCGCTCGGTGACGTCGCGCCACGAGAAGCACAGGACCTCGCCGACCCTCGTCTCTCGGATGTCGTAGTGCTCGATCGCGCCGGTCACCACGTTGGGGAAGGTGAAGTCCGTGAGGATCAACGGGTCGCCGGTCTCGAAGGCGTGCTCGTGCATCGCGAAGAGCCCGAAGTCTTTGGCGTTCTGCTTGGCCCGCATGCCCGTGCCGACCAGCTCGTCGCGCGTCGCGTGCAGGTACGCCAGCGCGGCCTGGTTGGCGGCGACGTAGGCGAAGTCCACGACGCGCATGTCGTCGTCGTAGACCGGTCGCAGCAGCGCCACGGGGTCGAGCAGGGCGTCGAGCGCCTGGGCCAGGCTGGCGAGGTCGCCGGCGGGCGCGGCGCTCAAGCGCTCGAAGGCGGACGCAACCCCGTTCTCGTCGGTCGCAACCGGCGAGGGCGTCGTTCGGGACGATCCACGAAGCTTCGACACGTTCCTCCTTCCCGCGGTCCGGAACCGGCAATGAGAAGCGTGTTCAGGTAATCCTACGTTGTTCCTGGGGCAATTCACAAGAGGTCAAGGGTCACGACACACCCCGACGGTCGCCACCAGGGACGCGACGCGTCGGTGTGACTCGCGGCTACCTCAACGCGCGGACAACCGCGGCGACACGGAGGGACGTTCAAGTCGCGTGCCGGGGCCCCTCTACACTTCGCGGGTGTCGAGCGATGAGTTGGCGAGCCGCGTCTTCGCCGTTGACGTCGGCGCGACGTCGATCAAGTTCTGCGAGGTCGAGCGCGACGGATCGCTCGTCGGTGCCGTCGCCCGTCGCGCCACGCCGTACCCCTGCGAGCCCGACCGGCTGGTCGAGGTCCTCGCGAGCGAGATCGCCCAACACGACTGTCCCCAGGTAGGCGTGGGATTCCCCGGCGAGTTCGTCGACGGCCGCGTCGTCGAGCCGGGAAACCTGTCGCGGCCCGACGGCTTCACCTCGCAGATCGATGAGCGCCTGCACGCGGCGTGGATGGGATTCGACCTCGAGCACGTCCTGGTACGGGTCACGCGACGCGAGGTCCGCGTGGTCAACGACGCCACCCTCGCCGCGCTCGGGTGCGTGAGCGGGGTGGGACGCGAGCTCGTCTTCACCCTCGGCACCGGGTTCGGCATCGCGCTGGTCGTGGACGGCCAGCCCGTGCGGATCCGCGACGTCGGCGCCGAGGCCTTCACCGGGGGCCGTTCCTACGATCAGGCCCTGGGCGAGCACGCGCGCGCGCACGACGAGGAGGGCTGGCTGGCCCTGCTGCGCGTCGCCCTCGTCGGATTCGTCGCCGAGTTCGCCGCCACTACCGTGCACCTCGGCGGTGGCAACGCGCGACGCGTCGACCTCGGTCTCCTGGACGACGTCGCCGACGTTGTCGTCCTGAACGACAACGACGCCCCGCTGCGCGGCGCGGCGCGGCTCTTCGCGCGCTGAACAGGCGAGTAGTCGACCGCTACGCTTCCAGGCGAGGCGAGGAGGCCGGTGACCACCGTCTTTGAGTCCGAGATCAGGTCCCAGGGTGGCGTCCTGCGCTCGCGCGACGCCGCCGGCGCGGCCCAGGCCGCCGCGGTGGCCGCTCGGTGGGAGGGCTGTGGGTACGTGCTGGTCGCCGCGCGCGGCTCCTCGGACAACGCCGCGAGGTTCTTCCAGTACCTGGCCGGCCAGGAGCTCGGGCTGCTCGTGGCCCTGGCCGCCCCGTCGCTGTTCGAATCCGATCGCGTGGTCGGGCTCGCGGGCGCCGGCGTGCTGGCGGTCTCCCAGTCCGGGCTCTCGCCGGGGCTCGCTGACGTGGTGCGTCAGGCGCGCGCCCAGGGTCGCCCGACGGCGGCCATGACCAACGACGTGGGCTCGCCGCTGGCCGCGGCGAGCGATCTCGTGATCGACCTCGCCGCCGGCGCCGAGAACGCCATCGCGTCGTCCAAGACCTTCGCGGCGACGTGGCAGGCGCTCGCCCAGCTGGTGTCGGCGCGCCGCGCGACGCCGCTCGAGGGCCTGGCGAGCCTCGGCGACGACGTCGACGCGGTGGCCCGGTGGGCCCTGGACGCCGACCTGCCCCTGTCGAGGCTCGACCCGGGCGGCGGCCTGACGGTCGTCGGGCGCGGCGTCGGGTACGCCGCCGCGGTCGAGGTCGCCCTGAAGATCCGCGAGGTCGCGGGCATCCGCGCCGAGGCGTTTGCCACGTCGGACTTCGTGCACGGGCCCATCGGCGCGGACGGCGCCGGGTCGACCCTGCTGCTGGTGGTAACCGACGAGACGACCGACGAGCTGGCCGCCTCGGTGCTCGAGGACTGCCGGAGCCGCGGGATGGCGACCGTCGTGTTGCGGCCCGCCGACCGGGCCGGTCTGCCCGGCGACGAGGAGATCGTCGTGACCCGGGCGCTGGCCAACTGGAGCCTCGGCCTCGCGCACGCGGTGGTGGGCCAGGTGGCCGCGCTGCGCCTGGGCGAGCGGCGCGGACGACCCATCGACACCTCGCCCGGACTGGCCAAGGTGACCCACATCGCCTGACGATCCGGCGGACCCCAGGGGGTCAACTATGTTGACGGTGGGGTGCACTGAAGGGGTTGGGATCGCGATGTGCGGGGCGGGTGGAGTCGGTTACTTGGAACGATTTCTAAACGTCATTCACGTACGCCACGAGCCGGACGACCGCTCGAGTGGATCCCCGGATCCGTCGTAACAACCGTGAGACCGCGGACCCTCGGGCCCGTCGGAGAAGGAGTTGCACCATGAGAGGAACGTTGAGGGCGGGACTGCTCGCATCGACGATGGCGCTGGTCGCCAGTACGTTCGTGATGGTCTCGACGGGCACCGCGGTGCTCCTGAGCGCCAGTCCCGCCGGCGCGGCGCAGGCGCCGCTGAACCTGGCCAACGAGCAGGGCCTGCTGTGGCCGTGCTCGTTCAACCCGTTCAACCCGTCGGACTCGCCGTACTCGGTGGGTCTGACCTACGAGACCCTGGACTTCATCGACGCGCTCAACAAGGCCACGGTGACGCCGTGGCTCGCGTCGTCCTACGCCTGGAGCAACTCGAACAAGACGCTCACGTTCACCATCCGCAGCGGCGTGAAGTTCACCGACGGGACGCCGCTGACCGCGGCCGACGTGGCCTACACCTTCAACCTGATCAAGAAGTTCCCGGCCCTGGACACGAACGCCGTGTGGTCGGTGCTCTCGAGCGTCAAGCAGTCGGGCGCCAGCCAGGTCGTCTTCAACTTCAAGACCGCCGCGGTGCCGTACTTCTACTACGTCGCCGGCCAGACGCCGATCGTGCCCGAGCACATCTGGTCCAAGATCAAGAACCCAGTGACGGACGCGATCTCCAACCCGATCGGCTCGGGCGGCTACATCATGGACAAGTGCACGCCCCAGAACATCCAGTGGACGGCCAACCCGCACTACTGGCAGACCGGCCTGGCCCAGGTGAAGGTCGTCAACATGCCGGCGTTCCTGTCCAACAACACCTGCAACGAGTACCTGGCCACCGGCCAGAGCGCGTGGGGCAGCCAGTTCATCCCGAACATCAAGAGCTACTACGTGGCCAAGAAGCCCGGCAACAGCTACTGGTTCGCGCCGGTCGCCAACGTCGTGCTCTTCCCGAACCTGACCGCGGCCCCGCTCAATGACGTCGCGGTGAGAAAGGCGATCAGCTACGGGATCAACCGAGCCCAGGTCTCCAAGATCGGCGAGTACGGCTACGAGCCGCCGGCCAGCCAGACCGGCGTCGTGTCGCCCACGTTCTCGAACTGGTCCTCCTCGGCCGCGGTGTCCGCGCAGGGCACGGGCTACGACCCGGCCAAGGCCAAGTCGATCCTCGAGGCCGACGGCTACAAGATGGACAACAACCACATCTTCTCCAAGGGTGGCAAGGAGCTCTCCCTGACGATCATCACCAACGGCGGCTACAGCGACTGGGTGGCCTCGATGCAGGTCGTCTCCCAGGAGCTGGCGCAGGTCGGCATCAAGGCGACGGTGGACGGCGTGGCCGCGACCAACTTCTACACCGACGTCTACGACGGCAAGTTCCAGCTGGCGTACAACGCCGAAGCCGGCGGCCCGGCTCCGTTCTACGAGATGCGCCAGTGGCTCTTCTCGAAGAACTCGGCGGCCATCGGCACCGCGGCGTCGTCGAACTGGGAGCGATTCTCCAGCCCGGCCGTGGACGCGCTGCTGAACCAGTACACCGCGACCACGAACGCCGCGACCCAGCAGTCGATCATCAACAAGCTCCAGCTCGTGATGGTCAACCAGGTCCCGGTGATCCCGGTCCTCGAAGAGGTCGACTGGTTCCAGTACAACTCCAAGCAGTACACCGGATTCCCCTCGCCGTCGAACCCGTACGCGCAGCCCGGCCTGTACAACATCCCGGACTGGGGAGTGGTGCTCTTGCACCTCAAGCCCGTCAAGTAGTGATCTCCGGACTGAGCCGGGGAGATGAGGTTCTTAGTTCGCCGTCTGGGCTTCCTTCTGGTCGCCCTGTGGTCCGCGCTGACGGTGAACTTCTTCATCCCCCGGCTCATGCCGGGCAACCCGGCCGAGGCCATGATGGCCCGCTTCCGGGGTCACGTGAACCCCAGCGCGCTGGGCGCCCTGGAGGCGGCCTTCGGGGTTAAGAACCACCAGACGCTCGCCCTGCAGTACGTCCACTACCTCGGCAACACCCTGACGGGCCACCTCGGGATCTCGCTGACCGACTTCCCGCTGCCCGTGACGACGGTCATCATGAAGGCCCTGCCCTGGTCGCTGGGCCTGGTCGGGATCACGACCATCCTGGGGTTCCTGCTGGGGACCGCGATCGGCGGGATCGCGGCGTGGCGCCGCGGCGGCGCGCTCGACTCGATCCTGCCGCCGGTGTTCATCGTGGTCAGCGCCTTCCCCTACTTCTGGATCGGGCTGCTGGCGGTGTGGCTCTTCGCCCTGACCCTGGGGTGGTTCCCCCTGCTGGGCGGCTACAACGAGACCGCGATACCCGCCCTGACCTGGGGGTTCGTCGGCGACGTGCTGGACCACGCGGTCCTGCCGGCGATGACCATACTCATCACCGCCATCGGCGGGTGGATCCTGACCATGCGCAACAACATGATCACCGTCGTGGCTGAGGACTACGTGAAGATGGCCCGGGCCAAGGGTCTCAAGAACCGCCGGATCCTCTGGCAGTACGCGGGGCGCAACGCCCTGCTGCCCAACCTCACCGGCTTCGCGATGTCGCTGGGCTTCGTGATCAGCGGCGCGATCCTGGTCGAGTACGTCTTTAACTACCCCGGCGTCGGCTTCATGCTCCTCCAGGCGGTCGAGAACGAGGACTACCCGCTCATGCAGTCGCTGTTCCTGCTGATCACGGTCGCCGTGCTCGTGGCGATCTTCCTGTCCGACGTGGCCACGGCGATCCTGGACCCGCGAACGAGGAACCAGCAATGAAGCTGGCGCGCACCGTCGGACGCACGTTTCTTCGCGCGCTGGCGTTCCTGCGCCGCGACAAGAAGGCGGCCGTGGGCGCGGTCATCATCTTCATGCTCTCGCTCATCACGGCGTTCCCGTCGTGGTTCATGCCCCACAACCCGGCGGCCGAGGTCTACACCCCCGGCGTGGGGCTGAGCTGGAACCACCTGCTGGGGACGACCTCCTTCGGCCAGGACGTCTTCTCCCAGGTCATCGCGGGCACGCGCGAGTCCTTCCTCATCGCGATGATCGTCGGCGCGATGACCACGATCATCTCGGTGACGATCGGGCTCACCGCGGCGTACTCGGGCGGCTTCGTCGACGACGCCCTCTCCCTGCTCACCGACGTGGTGCTCGTCATCCCGACGTTCCCTCTCATCATCGTGATCACCGCGTACTTGAAGAGCGCGACGTTCTGGATGCTCATCTTCGTCCTGGTCTTCACCGGCTGGTCCTACGGCGCGCGCCAGCTGCGCGTCCAGGCGCTCTCGCTGCGCAACCGCGACTACCTGCTGGCGGCGCGCGCGCGCGGCGAGTCGGGCTTCTACGTGGTCTTCGTCGAGCTCCTGCCGCCCATGACCTCGCTCATCGTGGCCAACTTCCTCTCCTCGGCTCTCTACGCCGTCCTGGCCGCGTCGGGCCTGCAGTTCGTGGGCCTGGGCAACATCAACGACCAGTCCTGGGGCACGATGCTCTACTGGGCCCAGAACAACGAGGCCCTGGCGACCGGGTTGCCGCTGTGGGCGCTCGCGCCGGGCGTGGCGATCGCCGTCCTGGGCAGCGGCCTGGCCCTGCTCAACTACGCCTTCGACGAGATCGCCAACCCCGCGCTGCGCCCGGTCAAGTCGCGCCTCAAGGTCAAGCCCGTCAAGCCCGCCAAGGCCACGGCCGTCACCGTGGCCCCGGCCGTGGAGGTGGAGACCGCGTGAGCACGATCCTCTCGGTGCGCGACCTGTGCGTGGACTACCAGACCCCGACCGGGCCGGCCCACGCGGTGAGCCACGTGACCCTCGACCTGGAGGCCGGCGAGTTCCTGGCGATCGTGGGCGAGTCGGGATGCGGCAAGACGACCCTGCTGTTCGCGGTCGCCCAGCTGCTCACCTACCCGGCCAGCGTGACGGGGGGGTCGGTCCTCTTCAACGGCGAGGACATGGTCAGACTCAGCCCCGAGGAGCTGCGCCGGCACCGCTGGCGCGACATCTCGGTCGTCATGCAGAGCGCCATGAACGCGCTCAACCCCACGCTGTCGATCGGCACCCAGCTGGCCGACGCGTGCCGGGCCCACACCGACTGGGACGACGCGCGGATCGCCCGGCGCTCGGCCGAGGTCCTCGAGATGGTCTCGATCGACCCGGTGCACCTCAAGAGCTTCCCGTTCCAGCTCTCGGGCGGCATGCGCCAGCGCGCGATGATCGCGATGGCCCTGCTGCTCGAGCCCCAGCTGGTGATCATGGACGAGCCCACGTCGGCCCTCGACGTGGTGGCCCAGCGCTCCCTGATGCGCCAGGTCGAGGACCTGCGCCAGCGCCTCGGGTTCTCGGTCATCTTCGTCACCCACGACATGAGCGTGGTCAGCCACTTCTCCGACCGCCTGGCCGTGATGTACGCGGGCGAGATCGTCGAGCTCGGCAGCACGCGCGCGGTCTTCGACCAGCCGCGCCACCCGTACTCCCAAGGCCTGATGGAGGCCTTCCCCTCGCTGCTGGGCGAGCCCAAGGCCCTCACCGGCATCGCGGGGAACCCGCCGTCGCTGGTCGAACCGCCGCCGGGCTGCCTCTTCGCGCCGCGCTGCGCGGTCGCGGTCGGCGACTGCCGCGTCCTGGCGCCCGAGCTGGTGGACCGCGCGGGCCACGCGACGCGCTGCCACCTGGTGAACCCGGTCGTGCGAAGTGGCTGAGATCCTGCGCGTCGAGGACCTGTCGCGGCACTTTCGCGTCGGGGGGTTCCGCTCGCACGGGACCCTGCACGCCGCCGACGACGTCAACTTCAGCGTGGACAGCGCCGAGATCGTCGCGCTGGTGGGCGAGTCGGGGTCGGGCAAGTCGACGATCGCGCGCGTCCTGGCCGGCCTCTACCCGCCGACCGCCGGGCGGGTCTTCTTCGAGGGCCAGCTGCTCGGCAAGCGCGAGAGCCGCGCGGTGCGCGGGCGCATGCCCATGGTCTTCCAGGACCCCTTCGGGTCGATCAACCCCGTGCTGCGCGTGGGCCACGGCCTGCTGCGCACGCTCAAGCTCCACCGGCCCGACGTCACGCGCGAGAACCGCCTCGCCGCGGCGGTCGCGCTCTTGGAGAAGGTCGGTCTGACCCCCGGCGACGAGGTCATCACCCGCTACCCCCACGAGCTCTCCGGCGGCCAGCGCCAGCGCCTCGGCTTCGCCCAGGCCCTCGCGTCGAACCCGGCGCTCATCCTGGCCGACGAGCCGGTCTCGATGCTCGACGTGTCGATCCGCATCGGGCTGCTCAACGTGATGAAGGACCTGCGCGACGCCGAGGGCGTCTCCTTGCTCTACATCACCCACGACCTGGCCAGCGCGCGCTACGTCGCGGACCGCATGATCGTCCTCTACGCCGGGCGCGTGGTCGAAGAGGGCCTCACCGAAGAGGTGATCCGGACCCCCCAGCACCCCTACACCCAGCTGCTGATGTCCTCGGCGCCCGACCCGCGCCTGCCGCTGGCCGACGACGTCGAGCACAGCGACCTGGGCGAGCCGCCCAAGGTGATCGACCCGGTGCCCGGGTGCCGGTTCGCCCCGCGCTGTGCGCTCGCGCGCGACGAGTGCCGCGGGGCCGACCCGCCGCGCGTCGAGGTGACCCTCAGCCACCACGCGGCGTGCTTCGCCGTCGCCGAGTCGTGGGCGTCGCGCTAGTCCCGCGGCCGCGCCGCGTGGTCGAGACCGGCGGCGAGGTCGACTGGGCGTTGCGCCGCGTCGTCACCGTTCCCGAGTGGCGCGACGTCGTGGACCTCTTCCTCGCCGACGTGGCGGCGTTCTTCCCCGAGGGCGCGCGGGTCGAGGACGACGCGCGCGACGGCGCCGACCTCATCGTCGGGCTTGGCCCGGACCTCGGCGCCGAGGAGTTCCGCCTGCGCGTCGACACGACCGTCGTGGTCGACGCCGGCGGGCCGGCGGGCGCCGCCTACGCCCTGGGCGCCCTCGCCCAGATGATCGAGGACGGCGCCGACGGCGCGACGGCGCGCCTGACCCGCTCATCGATCGAGGACGGGCCGGCGTGGGTCTGGCGCGGCGTGCACCTGGACGTCGCGCGCCACTTCTTCTCCGTCGACGACGTCTGTCGCCTGATCGACCTGGCCGCGATGCACCGGCTGAACCGGCTGCACCTGCACCTCAACGACGACCAGGGCTGGCGCGTGGAGGTGCCGGACTGGCCGAGGCTCACGTCGGTCGGCGCGTGGCGCGCCTCGACGCCGGTGGGCCACGAGTCCGACGGCGTCGACGACCACGTCGCCTACGGCGGCTTCTACACCGCCGAGGACCTCGCGGTGATCCGCGAGCACGCGCGGCGCCGCTTCGTCGTCGTCGTGCCCGAGATCGACCTGCCCGGCCACGCCCAGGCGGTGCTCGCGGCGTACCCGGAGCTCGGCGACGGCGGTCCCGTCGAGGTCTGGACCCGCTGGGGGATATCCGAGCACGTGCTCGAACCCGGCGAGGACGCCCTCGCCTTCGCCGAGGACGTCACCTGCTACGTCGCCGGTCTCTTCCCCGCGAGCCCGGTGCACGTCGGGGGCGACGAGTGCCCGACGACCCAGTGGGAGCGCAGCGAGCGCGCGCGCGCCGTGATGGACGCCCACGGGTTCTCCGACCCGCGCGAGCTCCAGGGCCTGTTCACCGCCCGCGTCGCCGCCGCGCTGCGCGCCAGGGGCCACGAGGTCCTCGCCTGGGACGAGGTCCTCGACGCGCCGATGGGCCCGGGGGTGACCGTGGTCGCCTGGCGCGGCGTGAAGAAGGGGGCGCAGGCGGCGCGCGCCGGCCACGACGTCGTCATGGCGCCGATGACCTTCCTCTACTTCGACTGGCTCAACGCCGACGCGCCCGGCGAGCCCGTCGCCCAGAACCCCGCGCCGCACGCCACGACCTGGGAGAAGGTCTACGGGTTCCGCGTGGTCCCCGACGGACTCGAGGCGCGCTACGTCCACCACGTGCGCGGCGCCCAGGCCGAGCTGTGGAGCGAGTACATCGCCACGCGCGACCACCTGGACTACATGGCGTTCCCGCGTCTGAGCGCCTTCGCCGAGGTCGTGTGGGGCACGGCGGGCGATCCCGCGGAGTTCCGTACGCGCCTCGAGGCGCTGCTGGCCCGGCTCTCGCGCCGGGGGGTGCGCTACCGAGCGCTGGACTGAGCGAAAGCGTGGCGGGGGGCGCCCCGCGGTGGAAGACTTCTTCGAAGTGCGGTGGAGCGCGTCGCCCCCCGCGAGGGACAACCTGCTCGGCCGCGAGGAATCACGCGGTCGGCGAAGGGGGTGATAGATGCCGTCACAGCCGCGCCCGGCGACACCCTCGAACGACGCGCTCTGGAGCCGCCTGGCGCGACGCCGCCCGATCGTCGCCGCGGTGTCCGCCCTCGTGGCCGTGGCCCTGCTGGGTGGGTCCTGGGCGCTGACGACCCACCTGCGCGACCAGGCCCACGCCGCCTCCGACAAGGTCGTCGCGGTCAATCGCGCGACCGCGCAGCTCTCCAAGCTCCAGAACGAGGAGAACCTCTTCTTCACCGGCGTGGCTGCCTACGGGTTCAACTTCACCAGCGACCTGGCCCACGTCGTCGTCACGGTCAACGCGATCGCCGACCCCGCCGCGGCCCCCCTGCTCACGACCTACGTCAAGGCGAGCGGCGACGTCGTGAACCTGATCAACCACAGCGACCCCCTGGGCGCCGCGCGCGAGGAGGTCAACGTCCAGAGCCCGGCGAGCTACGCGCTGGTGGCCGAGCTCTCGCGCTACGCGGCGGCGCAGTCGAAGGACTCCCAGAGCACGTCGAACCGGGCGGGGACCCTCACCGAGGCGGTGGACCTGGGCACGCTGCTCCTGCTGGTGCTCATCCTGCTCTTCTTCTGGTTCCTCGACTCGCGCTCGGACGCCGAGCGGCGCGGCGAGGTCGAGCGCGCCGAGGCGCGCTTCCGCGGGATCGTCGCGCGCGGCTCGGACGCGGTCTGGCTGGTCGACCCCGCGGGCGCGGTGATCTTCGCGAGCGAGTCGACCGAGTCCGTGCTCGGCTTCGACGTCGACGAGGCCGCCCGCCCGGCCTTCGCCGACCTCTTCCCGACCGACGAGCGCGACGCGCTGACGCGGTCCTTGGCCGAGGTCTTCGAGGACCCCTCGCGCTCGGCGTCCGCGGCGGTGGCGGTCACCGAGCCCGAGAAGCGCTTCCTCGAGGTCGTGCTCACCAACAAGTGCGAGGACGAGTCGATCGGCGCGGTGGTGGTCTCGATCCGCGACCTGACCGAGCGCCACCGCGCCGAGACCGCCCTCGAGCGCAGCGAGGCGCTGGTCCAGGACCTCATCGACCACACCCCCGTCTCGGTGTACGTCAAGGACCTCGACGGGCGCTACCTGCGGGTCAACAAGGCCTGGACCCAGCACCTGGGCCACAGCGCCGCCGAGGCCATCGGCGCGAGCGCCGGGGAGCTCTTCGCCGGACCCGACGGCGACACCATCGCCAGCGCCGACGCCGCAGCCCTCGTGCGCGGGCCCTACGAGTCCGAGACCCGTCTCACGATCGACGGGCGCGAGCGCACGTTCCTCGTGTCGCGCTTCCCGCTCCTGGACGAGTCCGGCCAGCCCTACGCCGTGGGCGGGGTGTCGCTGGACATCACCGACCGCGTGCGCGTCGAGGACGTCGAGCGCACCCTGGGCGCGATGGTGACGGGGCTCGGCGACGCCATCTTCACGGTCACCAACGGCGAGATCGGCTTCTGGAACGACGCGGCGACCTCGCTGCTCGGCCACGCCTCGTCCGACGTCCTGGGCGCGCCGCCGTCGCTGCTGGCCCCCGAGAGCTTCGAGGAGGACCACGCGCGCCTGTGGGCCGCGGTCGCCAGCGGGGTCACCGTCCAGGCCGTCGAGACGATGTTTCGCCGCAAGGACGGCACGCTGGTCGACGTCGAGGTGACCCTGACGCCCCAGCGCGACGTCGACGGCGCGGTCATCGGCGTGTCGGCCATCGTCCGCGACGTCACCGAGCGGCGCCGGCGCACCGAGGAGCTCAGCCGCCAGGCGCGCACCGACATCCTGACCGGCCTGCCCAACCGCGCGGCGCTGATGAGCCACCTCGCGCGCATCGTCGGGCGCAGCGCCTTCGACGGGACGATCGCGGCGCTGCTGTTCTTCGACCTGGACCACTTCAAGGACGTCAACGACACCCCCGGGCTGCTGCACGCCGCGGGCGACGAGTTGCTGCGCGTGACCGCCGACCGCGTGCGCGGCGTGCTGCGCCCGGCGGACTTCGTCGCGCGCCTCGGCGGCGACGAGTTCGTCGCGGTGTGCTTCCCCGTCGGGGGCGAGGCCGAGACCACCGAGATCGCCCGGCGCGTCGCGGCCGCGGTCGCCGAGCCCGTCTCCTACGGCGACGCGACCCTGCACACGACGGCCAGCGTCGGCGTCGCCCTCACCCCGGTGCCCAACGGGCCGACCTGGTTGGGCCGCGGCGACGCCGCGATGTACCAGGCCAAGCGCAGCGGGCGCAACCGCATCGTGGTCTTCGAAGAGGGGATGGCGATGGAGGTCCCCGACCGGTCGTCCTACCCGCGCGAGCCCGGGGAGGCCGGCGACGGCCCCCAGTCACTGTGAGAAAATAACACTCCTTGACTTGCGAGGTGTGAAATAATCACATAACCTGGGCGCGTGAACGCCACCCAGCGCCGCCGCGAGATCGCCGAGCTGCTGGCGCGCGAGGGCGAGGCGACCTTCGCGGCGCTGGCCGAGCGCTACGGCACCTCCGAGATGACCATCCGGCGCGACCTGGACGTCTTAGAGCGCGAGGGCCTCGCGCGACACGCCCGCGGCGGGGCCATCTTCGTGCACCGGCGCGCCTTCGAGCTGCCCGTGCACCAGCGCGCCGCCGACCAGGCCGCCGCCAAGGCCGCGATCGGTGCCGCGGCCGCGGCGATGGTGTCGCCGGGCGAGACGATCATCTTGGACATCGGCACGACGACCGCCGCGATGGCCCAGGCGCTGGAGAAGGACCTGGGCGTCACGGTCGTGACCAACTCGCTGCTCATCGCCAACGAGCTCGCGGCCACGCCGGGGGTGACCACCATCGTCACCGGCGGGACGCTGCGCCCGGGCGAGCTCGCCCTGGTCGGCCCGCGCGCCCAGGGCTCCTTCGCCCAGTACAACTGCGACACCCTGTTCCTGGGCGTCGCCGCGGTGGCCGCGGTGGGGGTGACCGAGTTCAACGAGGACGACGCCCTGGTCAAGCGCGCGGCGATCGACGCCGCGCGCCGGGTGGTCGTGCTCGCCGACGCGACCAAGCTCGGCCGCGTGACCTTCGCCAACGTCGCGCCCCTAGCCGAGGTCGACGTGCTGATCACCGACGCGAGCCCCGACCACGACGTCCTTCGCTCCGCGCGCGCCGAGGGCGTCGAGGTGATGTGCGTCCAGTCCGTCAAGGAGAGTGCCTGATGTCTCGATTCCGCCAGATCTTCCCCGACGTCGCCAAGCCCCTGATCGCGATGGCCCACGTGCCGCCGCTTCCCGGCACGCCCCTCTACGACCACGTCGAGGGGGTCGAGGGGCTGATCGACCACGTCAAGCGCGACCTCGACCACCTCCTCGCGGGCGGGTTCGACGCGATCCTGTTCTGCAACGAGGGCGACCGGCCCTACCAGCTGCACGCGGGGCTCGAGGCGTCCGCGGTGATGACGCGCGTGGCCACCGAGTGCAAGCCGACCGACCGCCCCTTCGGCGTGGACTACCTCTGGGACCCCCAGTGCGCGCTGGCCGCCGCCGTGGGGTCCGGGGCGGCCTTCATCCGCGAGGTCGTCACGGGTTCCTGGGAGTCCGACATGGGCCAGTGGAGCCCCGACGTGGCGACGCTGCTGCGCAACCGGCGCAACTTCGGACGAGACGACCTGGCGATCTTCGCCAACGTCACCCCGGAGTTCGCGTCCTCGGTGGGCTCGCGAACGCCCGCGCAGATCGCGAGCTCGATCGTCGTCTCGTCCATGGTCGACGTGATCCTGGTGTCGGGCCCGATGGCCGGCACCGGCCCGGACCTGTCCACCGTGGCGGCCGTGCGCGAGGCCGTGCGCCCCGACGTGCCGGTGCTGCTCAACACCGGCGCGCGCGCCGAGACGATTCAAGAGTTCTTCAAGCACGCCGACGGCTGCATCGTGGGTTCCTCGCTCAAGCGCGACGGCTACACCTGGAACGAGGTCGACCCCGAGCGCGTCAAGCGCTTCGTCGACGCGGCGCGCAGTGCCTGACGCACGCGTCCTGCTGGGCGTGGACCTCGGGTCCTCCGGGGTCAAGGCCGTCCTGCTCGACCCGGCGCGCGGGATCGTGGCGTCGGCCACCCGCGAGGTCACCCAGTTCAGCGACCACCCGGGCTGGTCCGAGGCCGACCCCGCCCAGTGGTGGGACGCGCTGGGCCAGCTGGTGCCCGGCCTGCTCGGCGCGGCCGGCCTCACCGCCGGGGACGTGGCCGCGGTCGCGGTGTCGGGCATGGTGCCCGCGGTCGTCCTCTGTGACGCCCAGGGCAACCCCCTGCGCCGGGCGATCCTGCAGAACGACGCGAGGGCTATAGCCGAGGTGCTCGACGTCCGCGAGGCCCTGGGCGGCCTGGACCTGCTGAACCTCTCGGGCTCGGAGCTCTCCCACCAGTCGGTCGCGCCCACCGTTCTCTGGCTCGCGCGCCACGAGCCCGAGGTGTGGGGGGCCACGGCGTCGCTGTGCGGCTCTTATGACTGGCTGGCCCGGCGCCTGGGCGCCACCCCCCACGTCGAGCGCAACTGGGCCCTCGAGAGCGGCCTCTACTCCATTGACATCGAGCCCCTCGAGGCCGTGCGCGCCGCGACCGGGGTCGCCTGGCCCGAGCTGCTGGGCGTCGCGCGACCCGGCGAGGTCGTCGGCGCGGTCTCGACCGAGGCGGCCTACGCGTGCGGTCTGCGCGTGGGCACCCCGATCGTGGTCGGCGGGGCCGACCACGTGCTCTCGGCCTACGGCGCGGGCCTCACCAGTGCGGGCGACTGCCTCGTCAAGCTCGGCGGGGCCGGCGACATCCTGTGCGTGTCGGACTCCGTGGTGCTCGACGCCCGCCTCTACCTCGACTACCACCCGGTGCCGGGCAAGTGGCTGCCGAACGGCTGCATGGCCACGAGCGGCTCGCTCATCCGCTGGGAGCAGGCGCTGCTCGGCGGTCCCTCCCTCGAGCGCCTCGACGACGAGGCCGCGCGCAGCCAGCCCGCGGCGCTGCTGGCGCTGCCCTACTTCCTCGGCGAGAAGACGCCGCTCAACGACCCCGAGCTGCGCGGAGCGCTCATCGGCATGCACCTGGGCACGACGCGCGGCGACATCCACCGCGCGTTCCTAGAGGCCATCGCGTTCGGCTTCAAGAGCCACGTCGAGGTGTTCCAGGAGAACGGGCTCAACGTCACCCGCATCGTCGTCACCAACGGCGGGTCGCGTTCGCGCCTGTGGCGTCAGATCGTCGCCGACGTGCTGGACCGCGAGCTCATCTCGCTCGTCGACCACCCCGGAGCGAGCTTCGGCGCCGCGGTCGCCGCGGGCGTCGGCGTGGGACTGATCGCCGACTGGACCTACGTGCAAGGCGCGCTCGCCACCGGCGAGTCCATCGCGCCGAACGCCGACCTCGTCGCGCGCTACGCGCAGCGCTACGCGGAGTTCGTCGGGTTCACGGCGGCCTCGACTCCGTTCTCGCATCTCTTGGCAAGGAGCACCACATGAGCTCACCCGTCGCCGTCGTCACCGGAGCCGGATCGGGCATCGGCGCGGCCATCGCGACGACGCTCAGCGAACGCGGCCACCAGGTCGTCGTCACCGACGTCGACGCGGTCGGCCGCGCAGAGCGTCGCGGGCACGATCGAGGGCGCGATCGCGATCCAGCTCGACGTCACCGACGCGCCACGCTGCACCGCGGTCGTCGAGGAGGTCGTCGCGCGCTTTTCGCGCCTCGACGTCATGATCGCCAACGCGGGGGTGTCCAAGATGCAGCGCTTCCTCGACGTCACGCCGGGTGACCTCGCGCGCACGCTCGAGGTCAACACCTACGGCGTCTTCTTCTGCGGCCAGGCCGCGGCGCGCGCGATGATCCAGCTCGGCACGCCGGGCGTGATCGTCAACACCGCGTCGATGGCGGCCAAGCAGGGCCGCGTGCCGTATCTCTCGGACTACGTCGCGAGCAAGTTCGCGGTGCTCGGCCTCACCCAGTCGATGGCGTTCGAGCTCGCCGAGCACGGCATCCGCGTGAACTGCGTGTGCCCCGGCTACGTCGCGAC
The DNA here is from genome assembly GCA_963805595.1 of uncultured Actinomycetota bacterium. GTDB lineage: Bacteria > Actinomycetota > Acidimicrobiia > Acidimicrobiales > RAAP-2 > RAAP-2. The sequence continues at coordinate 191,984 of CAWDUM010000002.1, forward strand.
GTCGATGCAGGAGCGCGAGCTGATCTGGGAGTCGGAGCTGCGTGGCACGGCGCCCGAGGACGTGACGACGTTCATGATCAACGACACGCCGCTTCGCCGTCTCGAGACCCCTGAGGACGTCGCGAAGGTCGTTGCGTTCCTGGTGTCCGACGACGCCGCGTTCATCACCGGTGAGGCGGTCTCGATCAACGGCGGCGCGTACATGGACTAGCAGGGAATCGTCGCCGACCTTGTCGGGTTGCGACCTCCTTGATGAGTCCGAGTGGCGTTTCGACCCGTGCGCGACGGCACGACGGGCAATTATCTCCAGAATGACGAGCTGACTCCAACATCGAATTGCGCAAGACAACTACCACGTTGTTGTTCCTCGATGATGCAAAGAGGTTGCGCGTTCTCAAGCCGATTTCGTGTCGAGTAATGGTCGAAACACCAGGGAATCACTGACATTTCAGGGCGGAGTCACCGGCCACCAGGAGCAACGCAAAGAAAAAACTTTGACAACCCGGTCACAACGGAACTAGAACTGTCCCTCGCAGGGGCGGACTGGGGAAAGGTTGTGTCGGACACTACCGCTCTGCGGCGTGATGTCGACGTCGCGCTCTCGTGGCGCCGCCTGTTTGGCCGGGCGCCACTTCCGTCGGTGGCCGAGCAAGTCGACGTCAACGACAGCTCGATGACAAGTACTGCGGGGACGTCGTCCCCTCTCCACCTCGTGGATCCCGCGTCGACGTGCGATGCCCCGCCGACGCATTCACGACAGCTCTCGGCGGGCGACCTCGCCGAGGACGAGGTCTCCTCACTCGATGACGAGCGTGGGTCCTCGAGTTCACGCCGGCTCTTTTCTTCCGTCCGGCCCATCCACGCTCCCTATCAGGTGAGCCAGCAACGAATCGAATTGGCACGGCGGTACGCGATGGATGCACGAACAATGACAGCTCGCACTTTGAGGGGTAATCCACAATGAAGCGCTTCTTAAGAGTACTGCTTCCCGTTGCAATGATCTCTGCGGTGGCGATACCCCTCGTTGGAGTCGGTGTCGCGTCCGCGAGCATTGTCTCAAGTGTGAGTTTTTCGGGATCTCCCCAAACCGCCTTGGTGAGCTCGACGTGGACAGTCAGTTTCGCCAACGACAGTTTCAACTCCTCGCACACTCTGGGAAATAACAGCACAGTCACAATTGCGTTCCCGTCCGGGTTCACCATGCCAGCATCTGGCGCCACAATCACACTTTCGTCTCTGTTCACACACTGCTCAGGAACGGAGACGACGTCCGGTCAGTCTGCAGTGATTACGCTCGCGAACAGTGGCGGAGCTTGTCAGTTCTTGGACACCTCATCCGGCACCATCACGATCGCGGGAATAAGCAATCCTGGTGCGCAGACGTATTCCGGAAGTGCGCTGCTCGGCTTCTCCGTGATCACGTCTGGTGTGACATCGTCGGCTTCGCCCGCTACAAGCATCATCATCGGCAAGACCACTCTGTACGTCGTGCCGAACGCGCAGAGCGTCACCTATGGCAGCGCCGCACCGACCTACACCTTCGTGTATCACCTGGGTTCGGTGGGAGGGACTGTGGTCTCTCCCACGGTCACCACTGCCCCGACGTGCACCTCGAGTTACACGACGTCCACGTCGGTCTCAGCGTCGCCGCTCACGATCTCGTGTTCGGGCGGATCCGATACCAACTACACCTTCAACGACAGCACTACTGCCCAGCTCACCATCTCGAAGGCCGCGCTGTACGTCGTGCCGAACGCGCAGAGCGTCACCTATGGCAGCGCCGCACCGACCTACACCTTCGTGTATCACCTGGGTTCGGTGGGAGGGACTGTGGTCTCTCCCACGGTCACCACTGCCCCGACGTGCACCTCGAGTTACACGACGTCCACGTCGGTCTCAGCGTCGCCGCTCACGATCTCGTGTTCGGGCGGATCCGATACCAACTACACCTTCAACGACAGCACTACTGCCCAGCTCACCATCTCGAAGGCCGCGCTGTACGTCGTGCCGGACGCGCAGAGCGTCACCTATGGCAGCGCCGCACCGACCTACACCTTCGTGTATCACCTGGGTTCGGTGGGAGGGACTGTGGTCTCTCCCACGGTCACCACTGCCCCGACGTGCACCTCGAGTTACACGACGTCCACGTCGGTCTCAGCGTCGCCGCTCACGATCTCGTGTTCGGGCGGATCCGATACCAACTACACCTTCAACGACAGCACTACTGCCCAGCTCACCATCTCGAAGGCGGCCCTTACGATCACCGCCAAGAATGGCACCCTGACCTACGGCCAGACGCCGACCGTTGGTGGTTACGGCTACACGCCCTCGGGCCTGGTCAATGGGGACACGGTCGCGAGCATCGGGCTGTCCATCACCTGCATCACCTCGGCGACCAGCTCCTCGGCCGCCGGCAGCACCCAGACAACGAGTTGCTCGGGGGCCCCCTCGACGACCAACTACTCGGTGAGCTACGTCGCGGGCACCATGACCGTTGGCAAGGCGGCCCTTACGATCACCGCCAAGAATGGCACCCTGACCTACGGCCAGACGCCGACCGTTGGTGGTTACGGCTACACGCCCTCGGGCCTGGTCAATGGGGACACGGTCGCGAGCATCGGGCTGTCCATCACCTGCATCACCTCGGCGACCAGCTCCTCGGCCGCCGGCAGCACCCAGACAACGAGTTGCTCGGGGGCCCCCTCGACGACCAACTACTCGGTGAGCTACGTCGCGGGCACCATGACCGTTGGCAAGGCGGCCCTTACGATCACCGCCAAGAATGGCACCCTGACCTACGGCCAGACGCCGACCGTTGGTGGTTACGGCTACACGCCCTCGGGCCTGGTCAATGGGGACACGGTCGCGAGCATCGGGCTGTCCATCACCTGCATCACCTCGGCGACCAGCTCCTCGGCCGCCGGCAGCACCCAGACAACGAGTTGCTCGGGGGCCCCCTCGACGACCAACTACTCGGTGAGCTACGTCGCGGGCACCATGACCGTTGGCAAGGCGGCCCTTACGATCACCGCCAAGAATGGCACCCTGACCTACGGCCAGACGCCGACCGTTGGTGGTTACGGCTACACGCCCTCGGGCCTGGTCAATGGGGACACGGTCGCGAGCATCGGGCTGTCCATCACCTGCATCACCTCGGCGACCAGCTCCTCGGCCGCCGGCAGCACCCAGACAACGAGTTGCTCGGGGGCCCCCTCGACGACCAACTACTCGGTGAGCTACGTCGCGGGCACCATGACCGTTGGCGCAACCACTCTCACGATCACCGCGAACAACGGCACCCTGACCTACGGCCAGACGCCGACCGTTGGTGGTTACGGCTACACGCCCTCGGGCCTGGTCAATGGGGACACGGTCGCGAGCATCGGGCTGTCCATCACCTGCATCACTTCGGCGACCAGCTCCTCGGCCGCCGGCAGCACCCAGACAACGAGTTGCTCGGGGGCCCCCTCGACGACCAACTACTCGGTGACTACGTCGCGGGCAGCATGACCGTTGGCGCAGACCACTCTGACGATCACCGCGGAGAACCAGACCAAGGTCTACGGCACCGCCGACCCGACCTTCACCTACCAGGTGAGCGGCCTGGTGGGCTCCGACACGCTCGTGACGGACCCGACCTGCACGCCCACCGGTGACACCAACTTCGGCACCTACGCCATCAACTGCACGGGGGCTGACGCCGGGTCGAACTACACGATCGACTACGTCGCGGGCAGCTTCTCGGTGACCACGGCCACCGTGACGATCACCGCGGAGAACCAGACCAAGGTCTACGGCACCGCCGACCCGACCTTCACCTACCAGGTGAGCGGCCTGGTGGGCTCCGACACGCTCGTGACGGACCCGACCTGCACGCCCACCGGTGACACCAACTTCGGCACCTACGCCATCAACTGCACGGGGGCTGACGCCGGGTCGAACTACACGATCGACTACGTCGCGGGCAGCTTCTCGGTGACCACGGCCACCGTGACGATCACCGCGGAGAACCAGACCAAGGTCTACGGCACCGCCGACCCGACCTTCACCTACCAGGTGAGCGGCCTGGTGGGCTCCGACACGCTCGTGACGGACCCGACCTGCACGCCCACCGGTGACACCAACTTCGGCACCTACGCCATCAACTGCACGGGGGCTGACGCCGGGTCGAACTACACGATCGACTACGTCGCGGGCAGCTTCTCGGTGACCACGGCCACCGTGACGATCACCGCGGAGAACCAGACCAAGGTCTACGGCACCGCCGACCCGACCTTCACCTACCAGGTGAGCGGCCTGGTGGGCTCCGACACGCTCGTGACGGACCCGACCTGCACGCCCACCGGTGACACCAACTTCGGCACCTACGCCATCAACTGCACGGGGGCTGACGCCGGGTCGAACTACACGATCGACTACGTCGCGGGCAGCTTCTCGGTGACCACGGCCACCGTGACGATCACCGCGGAGAACCAGACCAAGGTCTACGGCACCGCCGACCCGACCTTCACCTACCAGGTGAGCGGCCTGGTGGGCTCCGACACGCTCGTGACGGACCCGACCTGCACGCCCACCGGTGACACCAACTTCGGCACCTACGCCATCAACTGCACGGGGGCTGACGCCGGGTCGAACTACACGATCGACTACGTCGCGGGCAGCTTCTCGGTGACCACGGCCACCGTGACGATCACCGCGGAGAACCAGACCAAGGTCTACGGCACCGCCGACCCGACCTTCACCTACCAGGTGAGCGGCCTGGTGGGCTCCGACACGCTCGTGACGGACCCGACCTGCACGCCCACCGGTGACACCAACTTCGGCACCTACGCCATCAACTGCACGGGGGCTGACGCCGGGTCGAACTACACGATCGACTACGTCGCGGGCAGCTTCTCGGTGACCACGGCCACCGTGACGATCACCGCGGAGAACCAGACCAAGGTCTACGGCACCGCCGACCCGACCTTCACCTACCAGGTGAGCGGCCTGGTGGGCTCCGACACGCTCGTGACGGACCCGACCTGCACGCCCACCGGTGACACCAACTTCGGCACCTACGCCATCAACTGCACGGGGGCTGACGCCGGGTCGAACTACACGATCGACTACGTCGCGGGCAGCTTCTCGGTGACCACGGCCACCGTGACGATCACCGCGGAGAACCAGACCAAGGTCTACGGCACCGCCGACCCGACCTTCACCTACCAGGTGAGCGGCCTGGTGGGCTCCGACACGCTCGTGACGGACCCGACCTGCACGCCCACCGGTGACACCAACTTCGGCACCTACGCCATCAACTGCACGGGGGCTGACGCCGGGTCGAACTACACGATCGACTACGTCGCGGGCAGCTTCTCGGTGACCACGGCCACCGTGACGATCACCGCGGAGAACCAGACCAAGGTCTACGGCACCGCCGACCCGACCTTCACCTACCAGGTGAGCGGCCTGGTGGGCTCCGACACGCTCGTGACGGACCCGACCTGCACGCCCACCGGTGACACCAACTTCGGCACCTACGCCATCAACTGCACGGGGGCTGACGCCGGGTCGAACTACACGATCGACTACGTCGCGGGCAGCTTCTCGGTGACCACGGCCACCGTGACGATCACCGCGGAGAACCAGACCAAGGTCTACGGCACCGCCGACCCGACCTTCACCTACCAGGTGAGCGGCCTGGTGGGCTCCGACACGCTCGTGACGGACCCGACCTGCACGCCCACCGGTGACACCAACTTCGGCACCTACGCCATCAACTGCACGGGGGCTGACGCCGGGTCGAACTACACGATCGACTACGTCGCGGGCAGCTTCTCGGTGACCACGGCCACCGTGACGATCACCGCGGAGAACCAGACCAAGGTCTACGGCACCGCCGACCCGACCTTCACCTACCAGGTGAGCGGCCTGGTGGGCTCCGACACGCTCGTGACGGACCCGACCTGCACGCCCACCGGTGACACCAACTTCGGCACCTACGCCATCAACTGCACGGGGGCTGACGCCGGGTCGAACTACACGATCGACTACGTCGCGGGCAGCTTCTCGGTGACCACGGCCACCGTGACGATCACCGCGGAGAACCAGACCAAGGTCTACGGCACCGCCGACCCGACCTTCACCTACCAGGTGAGCGGCCTGGTGGGCTCCGACACGCTCGTGACGGACCCGACCTGCACGCCCACCGGTGACACCAACTTCGGCACCTACGCCATCAACTGCACGGGGGCTGACGCCGGGTCGAACTACACGATCGACTACGTCGCGGGCAGCTTCTCGGTGACCACGGCCACCGTGACGATCACCGCGGAGAACCAGACCAAGGTCTACGGCACCGCCGACCCGACCTTCACCTACCAGGTGAGCGGCCTGGTGGGCTCCGACACGCTCGTGACGGACCCGACCTGCACGCCCACCGGTGACACCAACTTCGGCACCTACGCCATCAACTGCACGGGGGCTGACGCCGGGTCGAACTACACGATCGACTACGTCGCGGGCAGCTTCTCGGTGACCACGGCCACCGTGACGATCACCGCGGAGAACCAGACCAAGGTCTACGGCACCGCCGACCCGACCTTCACCTACCAGGTGAGCGGCCTGGTGGGCTCCGACACGCTCGTGACGGACCCGACCTGCACGCCCACCGGTGACACCAACTTCGGCACCTACGCCATCAACTGCACGGGGGCTGACGCCGGGTCGAACTACACGATCGACTACGTCGCGGGCAGCTTCTCGGTGACCACGGCCACCGTGACGATCACCGCGGAGAACCAGACCAAGGTCTACGGCACCGCCGACCCGACCTTCACCTACGGTGACGCCGCGACCGACGGTCAGCGCGGGCTACAACCGGCCTGGTCAACGGCGACACGCTCGACTCGCCGGGGTCAGCTGCGAGACGGGCTACAGCCAGGGCGAGGGCGCGGGGGTCTACTCGACGAACTGCTCGGGCCGTCTCGACCACCAACGAGAGCAACGATCGTCTACGTCGACGGCGCGCTGACGATCGACGCCTCGAGCGCCCAGGTCACGTGACCGCCAGCTCGCCCGGCGACATCACCTACGGCGACGCCGCACCCGACGGTCAGCGCGGGCTACACGCGGCCTGGTCAACGGCGACACCTCGATCGCCGGGCTCAGCTGCTGACACGGGCTACAGCCAGGGCAAGAACGCGGGCATCTACGGCGACCAACTGCTCCGGGCCCGTCCTCGACCACCAACGAGAGCAACATCGTCTACGTCGACGGCACGCTGACGATTGACGCCTCGAGCGCCCACGGTCACCGTGACCTCCAGCTCGCCCGGCGACATCACCTACGGCGACGCCGCACCCGACGGTCACCGCGGGCTACAGCCGGCCTGGTCAACGGCGACACGCTCGCTCGCCGGAGTCAGCTGCGCACGGGCTACAGCCAGTTCGAGGACGCCGGCACCTACCCGACCAACGCAGCGGCTCGGGCTCGACCAACGCGAACTACAGCAACATCGCCTACGACGACCGGCACGCTGACGGTCGACGCCACGGGCGCCACCGGTCACGTGGCCTCCAGACGCCCGGCGACATCACCTACGGCGACGCCTCGGCGACCTTCACGCCGCCGGGCTACACGCGGCCTGGTCAACGGCGACACGCTCGATCGCCGGACTCAGCTGCGCACGGCCTACAGCCAGTGCAAGGACGCCGGCACCTACGGCGCACCAACTGCTCCGGGCCGACCTGACCACGTCGAACTACAGCAACATCGCCTATGTCGACCGGCACGCTGACGATCGGCGCCACGGGCGCCACCGTGACGGTCACCGCGAGACGCCCGGCGACATCACCTACGGCGACGCCGCACCCGACGGTCACCGCCGGGCTACACCGGCCGGCCTGGTCAACGGCGACACCTCGATCGGCTCGCGAGTGAGCTGCGAGACGGGCTACAGCCAGTTCGAGAGCGCCGGCACCTACCCCGGCGCGACCAGCTGCTCGGGCACCGACCTCGACCACGAACTACAGCAACATCGTCTACGACGACCGGCACGCTGACGATCGGCGCCAAGGGCGCCACCGGTCACCGTGGCCTCCAGCACGCCAGCGACATCACCTACGGCGACGCCTCGGCGACCTTCGACGGTCACCGCGGGCTACACCGTGACCGGCCTGGTCAACGGCGACACCTCGATCGGCTCGCTGAGCTGCTGCGACGCGGCCTACAGCCAGTTCGAGGGCGCCGGCACCTACCCCGGCGCGACGCAGCTGCTCGGGCACTCGACCAACGCGAACTACGACGTCGCCTATGTCGACCGGCACGCTGACGATCGGCGCCAACGGGCGCCACCGTCACGGCCTGCGACGCCAGCGGCCACCTACGGCGACGCCTCGGCGACCTTCACGGTCCCCGCGGGCTACACCGTGACCGGCCTGGTCAACGGCGACTCGATCGGCTCGCTGAGCTGCTCGACGGGCTACAGCCAGTTCGAGGGCGCCGGCACCTACCCCGGCGCGACGAGCTGCTCGGGCACCACCAACGCGAACTACGACGTCACCTTTGACACCGGCACCCTGACGATCGGCGCCAAGGGCGCCACCGTCACGGCCTCCGACGCTAGCGCTACCTACGGCGACGCCTCGGCGACATTTACGGCCCCCGCCGGCTACACCGTCTCCGGCCTGGTCGACGGCGACTCGATGGGCACAATTGGCTGCTCGACGGGGTACAGCCGTTCGAGGGCGCCGGTGTCTACTCCGACGCGACGAGCTGCTCTGGTGCCGTCAACTCGAACTACTCGATCAGTTATGCCTCCGGGACTCTGACGGTGTTGCTGTCCGGCCAGACGATCAACGCGCCGGCCCCTTCGTCGGGCCTGTGGACCTCGACACTGAGCGTCTATGCGACGGCCACGTCGGGCTTGACCGTGACGTACAACGTGACAGGTGGTGGCGCTCCGGGTTGTTCGGTCGATGGCCTCGGTAACGTCTCAGCAAGTGGATCGGGGACGTGCATCGTCACCCTGAGCCAAGGTGGAGACGACTCCAACTACCTCGCCGCGCCGTCGGTCGACGTCACCGTGACATTTGAGGCGCTGGGTCAGACGATCACCGCCCCCACGAACCCGAGCGGCTTCTACACCGGCTCACTGAGTGTCTTCGCCACGGCGACCTCGGGCCTCACGGTCACCTACACCGTCGCGGGCAGTACTGCCCCAGGTTGTGGTGTGACCACCGGCGGTTTCGTCACGGCAACAGGTCCGGGGACCTGTGTCATCAACCTCGACCAGGCCGGCGATGCTGACTGGAGTGCCGCTCCGACCGTCTCGGTCGTCGTGACATTCACGTCGCCGACGGTGACCGTGACGTTCGATCCGGGCAGTGGTAGTGGCTCGATGCCGTCGGAGACCTTCACTATCGGCGACGGGCAAGCCCTCACCACCAATGGCTTCTCGAACTCGGGCTACACCTTCGCGGGTTGGGCCACGAGCTCGGGCGGCTCGGTCGTCTACTCCAACCAGCAGACGATCACCGTTTCGGGCAGCGAGACCCTCTACGCGGTGTGGACACCCATCACCTACACGGTGACGTTTAGTTCGAGCGCGGGGACCGGCAGCACGCCCAGTGAGACCTTCACGTACGGCGTGAGCCAGGCCCTCACCACCAACGGCTTCTCGAACCCGGGCTACACCTTCGCGGGCTGGGCCACGAGCTCGGGCGGATCGGTCGTCTACTCCAACCAGCAGACGATCACCGTTACGGGCAGCGAGACCCTCTACGCGGTGTGGACGCCCATCACCTACACGGTGACGTTTAGTTCGAGCGCGGGGACCGGCAGCACGCCCAGTGAGACCTTCACGTACGGCGTGAGCCAGGCCCTCACCACCAACGGCTTCTCGAACCCGGGCTACACCTTCGCGGGCTGGGCCACGAGCTCGGGCGGATCGGTCGTCTACTCCAACCAGCAGACGATCACCGTTTCGGGCAGCGAGACCCTCTACGCGGTGTGGACGCCGTCGACGGTGACCTACACCGTCACCTTCAGCGCCAACGGCGGGACCGGCACCATGGCCAGCGAGACCTTCACGAGCGGCGTCGCGCAGGCTCTCACCGCGAACGCCTTCACCCGCTCCGGCTACACCTTCGCGGGCTGGGCCACGAGCTCGGGTGGATCGGTCGTCTTCTCGGACCAGGAGACCATCACCGTCTCGGGCAGCGAGACCCTGTACGCGATCTGGACGGCGAATCCGGCGACGTACAAGGTCACCTTCAACGCCAACGGCGGGACCGGCACCATGGCCAAGGAGACCTTCACCAGCGGGGTCCCGAAGGCCCTGACCGCTAACGGCTTCTCGAACCCGGGCTACACCTTCGCGGGCTGGGCCACGAGCTCAGGCGGATCGGTCGTCTACTCGGACCAGCAGACGATCACCGTCTCGGGCAGTGAGACCTTCTACGCGGTGTGGACCCCGTCGACGGTGACCTACACCGTCACCTTCAGCTCCAACGGCGGGACCGGCACCATGGCCAGCGAGACCTTCACCAGCGGTGTCCCGCAGTCCTTGACCGCGAACGCCTTTGCCCGCTCCGGCTACACGTTCGCGGGTTGGGCCACGAGCTCGGGCGGATCGGTCGTCTACTCCGACCAGCAGACGATCACCGCCTCGGCGAGTCAGACGCTGTACGCGATCTGGACGGCGAATCCGGCGACGTACAAGGTCACCTTCAGCGCCAACGGCGGGGGCGGCACCATGGCCAACGAGACCTTCACCAGCGGGGTCCCGAAGGCGCTGACCGCGAACGCCTTCACCCGCTCCGGCTACACCTTCGCGGGCTGGGCCACGAGTTCGGGCGGATCGGTCGTCTACTCCGACCAGCAGACGATCGCCGTGACCGCCAGTGAGACGCTCTACGCGGTGTGGACGCCGACGGTGGTGACCTACACCGTCACCTTCAGCGCCAACGGAGGGGGCGGCACCATGGCCAACGAGACCTTCACCAGCGGGGTCCCGAAGGCGCTGACCGCGAACGCCTTCACCCGCTCGGGCTACACCTTCGCGGGTTGGGCCACGAGCTCGGGCGGCCCGGTCGTCTACAGCGACGGCCAGTCGGTGACGATCGGCGCGACCGAGACGCTCTTCGCCATCTGGACGCCGACGACCTCTCCCACCACGACCACGGTGAGCGAGAACTACTCGACGAGGACCTACGGCGACGAGGACGACGTCACCTTCACCGCGACGATCGGCGGGATCGGCTCGAACGCCCCGACCGGCACGGTCACCTTCCAGGCCGGCTCGAACCCGCTGTGCACGACGTCGGTGTTCCACCGGATCAGCGCCTCGGTGTACTCGGCCTCCTGCTCGCTGACGATCACCCAGCTGTCGGTGGGTGCCTACTCGGTGACGGCGACCTACTCGGGCGACGCGCACTACTCGACGTCGACCTCGAACCCGCCGGTGGGCTTCACGGTCACCAAGGACTCGAGCTCGACCGCGATCTCGGTGAGTCCCTCGACGGTCACCGTGGGAGCCGAGAACGTGGCGGTCTTCACGGTCACGGTCACCACGGGCAACGGCGAGGTGATCGGTGCGGGCGAGACCGTGACGGTCCAGGTCGGCTCGGCGAGCTGCGTGGTGCACCTGACGCCCTCCGGCCAAGGGGGCAGCGGCACGTGCACCATCGGGTCCTCCGCGCTGGCCTCGAGTCACTCGCCGTACACGGTGAGCGTCTCCTACTCGGGTGACGCCAACATCTCGGGCTCGACGGCCCACTCGGCGTCACTCACGGTGAACGCCCAGAGCGGGCACAACCACTAGGCGGTGCGGGGCGGCCCGGGGCGCACGGTTTACCGTGCGCCCCGGGCTTCACTCCGCCGGCGCGTGGTGCTCCAGGTAGTGCTCGAGGCGCCGGTCCGGGACTAGCCAGGTGAGCGCCACGCCGACGAAGATCGCGACCCCGCCCCAGTTCCACACGAGAGCCAGGGGGATGGACACGGCGTAGGCGAGGATCGAGAGCTTGCCCTTGAGGTCGCGGTCCAGCACCGTCTTGAGCCCGGTGTCGGGCTTCTGGGAGGCCACGATGACGCTCTGGAGCGTGAAGTAGGCGAGGGCGGCCAGCACGAGGACGACGCCGTAGGTGGCGACGGTCTGATCGGCGAAGTGCTGGCCCGCCATCCACCTCGTGCAGAAGGGGAACAGCGAGAGCCAGAAGAGCAGGTTGAGGTTGCTCCAGAGCATGGTCCCGGTCACCTTGCGGACGGTCTGGAGCAGGTGGTGGTGGTTGTTCCAGTAGATCCCGAGGTTGAGGAAGCTCAGCGCGTAGGCGAGCAGCGAGGTGGCGGCGGGGCGCAGCGCCGAGAACGTCGCGCCGTGGGGCTGGCGCAGCTCTAAGACCATGATCGTGATCAGGATGGCGATGACGCCGTCAGAGAAGGCCGTCAGGCGCCCCGGGGTCACGCGACAAGTGTAAGCAGCGTGTCAGTCCGGCGAGGCTTCGGCGTCGGCCCCGTTCCAGCGGTAGCCGACGCCCGGGACGGTCTCGACCAGCTCTCCCGCCTCGTCGTTCAACTTGACCCGCAGGCGGTGCACGTAGGCGTGGACGTAGCGGGCCTCCTCGCCGTAGCCCTGGCCCCAGACCGCGCGCAGGATCATCTGGTGGGTGCAGGTGCGACCCTGGTGGCGCACCAGGAAGGCCAGCAGGTCGAATTCCTTCGCGGTCAGGGCCAGGCTGACGCCGGCCCGGCGGGCCTCGCGGTGCACCAGGTCGACCTCCAGGTCCCCGGTGACCAGGGACGCGGGCTGCTCCTCGGGGGCGGCGGCGCGCCCGCGCAGGACCGCGCGGATGCGCGCCTCGAGCTCGGGCATCGAGAACGGCTTGGTGACGTAGTCGTCGGCCCCGGCGTCGAGCGCGGCCACCTTGGCCTTTTCCGCACCGGTGGCCGACAGCACGATGATCGGCACGTCGCTCCAGCCGCGGATGCGCTCGGCGACGCTCATGCCGTCGATGTCGGGCAGCCCCAGGTCCAGGACCACGACGTCCGGCGCGGCGAGCGCGGTCCGGCTGAGCCCCTCCTCGCCGGTGGTAGCGGTCGTGACCTCGTGCCCGCCGGCTTGAAGGCCCAGGCGCAGCGCGCGCAGCAGGGAGGGGTCGTCGTCGATCACCAGCACGGTCGCCATCAGGCCTCGCCCTCGTCGAAGTGCGCGCACGGCAGCGAGAGCACGAATCGCGCGCCCCCGCCGGGGGCGTCCTCGTACCAGAGGGACTCGCCGTGGGCCTCGACGAACGTGCGCGCGATGGTGAGGCCGAGCCCCGCGCGCCCGCCCTCGTCGAGGCGCGCGAAGCGGTGAAAGACCTTCTCCTGCTCCTCCGGGGCGATCCCCGGGCCCTGGTCCGAGACCGCCAGGGTCACGTGGTCCTCGCGGCGCTGGCCGATGATGGCGATGACGCCGTCGGCGGGCGAGTGGCGCAGGGCGTTGTCGAGCAGGTTGATCAGCACCTGACCTATTAATAGGGCGTCGACGTCGACCTCGGGGAGGCCCGGGGGCACCGCGACGTCGACGCGGTGGCCGCCGATGGTCGGACTCAGGGCGTTGACCGCCTCGCGGGCGAGCTGGATAGGGGCGACGGGCGCGCGGTGAACGGTGAAGACCCCCGCCTCGATGCGGGTCATGTCGAGCAGGTTCGAGACCAGGCGCGTCAGGCGGTGGCTTTCGACCTCGATGAGCCGGTAGAGCTCGTGGGTCTGGTCGACGTCGAGGATGTTGGCGCGGTTCGACAGGGTCGAGGACGCCACCTGGATGGTGGCCAGCGGCGTGCGCAGGTCGTGGCTCACCGCGCCCATGAGGCCCTGGCGGAACCGGTCGACCTCCTCGAGGAGGTGGCTGCGCAGGGCCTGCTCGCGCAGCCGGGCGCGCTCCAGCGCCAGCGCGGCGTCGTTGGCGAAGGTGTTGAGCACGGCTCGATCGGTGGGCGACGTCGGCAGGCCGCGCAGCGCCAGGATCCCCACGGGCCGGTCCGAGGCGACGAGGGCGAGCGAGCGCAGCTCGCCCGGCGCGCCGGGGCTGGTGCCGATGGCGACGGGCTGGCCCGAGCCCGCGTCGAGCAGGCGCAGCTCCTCGTCGGTCAGCGGATCGCCGGCGGAGGCCGCGACGTGCAGGCGACCCTCCTCCAGGACGAGCAGCGACACCCCGGGGACGGAGAAGACCGTGTGGACCGCCAGCACGATCGTCGTGAGCAGGTCGTCGACGGGGCGGTCGCCCACCAGCAGCTCGCTGAGCTCGCTCAGGCGCCGCGCCACGTCGCCGCCGCGCTGGGCCTCGACGCGCGAGGAGTCCAGGCGCGCCACGACCCTCGCGACCAGGAGCATCACGACCGCGTAGACGCCCAGCGCGGTCCAGTTCTGGGTCGTGCCGACGTTGAGCGTGCCGTAGGGGGGGATGTAGATGAAGTCGAAGGCGAGAAACCCCGCGACGACGCTCACCAGTCCCGCGCGAAAGCCCCCGACGACCGCCCCGACCACGACCGGCACCACCAGGATCAGTGCGGCGGTGGAGACCGAGATGTGGCTGCGCAGGGGCAGCACCGCGAACGCCAGGGCCGCCACGGCGGCGACCCCGACCAGCGAGCCCAGCAGACCTTTGCGCACGAACTCAGTATGGCCCGGCCGGCCGGGAGCGTCCGGGGGGTCAAAGCGGGTCAAATGAAGAGAAAATGAAGGACCAGGGCGCAGCGTTAAGAAGCCGTTAAGGGCGCGGTGGTGACACTGGACCCATGGCAGATTTCTTCGCAGTTCTCGGAGTCGTCCTTTTCACCACGGTGATGCTCGGACTCGTGTGGGTGCTGGACCGGGTATGAGCGCCAGCCAGATCATCTTGCTGATCGTGTCGGTGCTGATGTTCTTCTACATCGGCTACGCGATGTTCAAGCCCGAGAAGTTCTGATGGGCTTCTTCCTCACGATTCTCCTGCTCGTCGTGACCCTCGGGCTCGCCTGGCGCTACCTCGGCTCTTACATGGCCGCGGTCTTCGACGGCCGCGTCCACTTCCTGGGCTGGCTGGAGCGTCCCATCTACCGGATGCTCGGCACGAGCCCCGAGCACGAGCAGACCTGGAAGCGCTACGCCGGCGCCCTGGTCATCTTCTCGGCTGTCTCCATCCTCTTCACCTACGTCATCATCCGCATCCAGGGCCACCTGCCGCTCAACCCCCAGCACCTCGGCGGCGTGGGCTCGGGGCTGAGCTGGAACACCGCGACGTCCTTCGTCACCAACACCAACTGGCAGAATTACGCGGGCGAGACGACGATGTCGTACTTCTCCCAGATCGGCGCGCTGACCGTCCAGCAGTTCGTCTCACCCGCGGTGGGCATCGTGGCGGCCATCGTGCTGGTGCGCGGCTTCGCGCGGCGCAACGCGGCGACGATCGGCAACTTCTGGGTGGACATGGTGCGCTGCCTGTTCTACGTCCTGCTGCCGATGGCCTTCCTGGCCGGCATCATCTTCGTCGGCGAGGGCGCGGTGCAGACCCTGGCGGGAACCATCTCGTTCCACGACGCGCTCAACGGCGTGGTCCAGACCATCCCGCGCGGGCCGGTCGGCTTCATGGAGGCGATCAAGCAGCTGGGCACCAACGGCGGCGGATTCTTCAACCAGAACGGCGCGACCACCTTCGAGAACCCGACGGGGCTGACGAACTTCCTCTCGATCTTCCTGCTGCTCTCGATCCCGGTGGCGCTGACCTACACCTTCGGCAAGATGGTGGGCTCGATCAAGCACGGCTTCGCCCTTTTGTCGGTGATGATCATCCTCTTCGGCGTGTGGGTGGGCTTCACCGCCGCCGCCGAGAGCCAGAACAACCCCGCGATCGCGGCCGCAGGCATCCACTCGACCGTGGGAAACATGGAGGGCAAGGACGTCCGCTTCGGCGTTCCCTCGTCCGCCCTCTATGACGTCGCGTCCACCCAGACCTCGACGGGCTCGGTCGACTCGGCGTCGGACTCCTACACGCCGATCGGCGGCATGGGACTTCTCACGGGCATGATGCTCGGCGAGGTGACCCCCGGGGGCACCGGTACCGGCCTCTACACGATCCTCATCTACGCGATCATCGCGGTGTTCATCGGGGGGCTAATGATCGGGCGAACCCCGGAGTACCTGGGCAAGAAGATCCAGGCGTCCGAGGTCAAGCTCGCGGGCCTGGGGGCCCTGGTGATGCCGATCATCGTGCTGCTCTTCACGGCGATCGCCGTGTCGCTCGCGGTGGGCCGGGCGGGTCCTCTCAACGCCGGACCCCACGGCTTCACCGAGATCCTCTACGCGCTGACCTCGCAGGCCAACAACAACGGCTCGGCGTTCGCGGGGCTCACGGGCAACACGCCCTTCTACAACGTCATCGGCGGCATCGACATGCTGATCGGGCGCTTCGGGATCATGATCCCGGCCATCGCCCTGGGCGGGCGCCTGGCGGCCAAGAACATCGTGCCCGAGTCCCTGGGCACCTTCAGGACCGACAACGGCATGTTCGTCGGCCTGACCATCGGCGTCATCATCATCATCGGCGGGCTGACGTTCTTCCCCGCCATCGCGCTGGGTCCCATCGTGGAGCAGCTGAGTCACGCGAGGTTCTTCTAATGTCAACGATCACCCAGACCACCCCGGCCGAGTCGGCGCCGCGCGGCGTCGCGACGTCGCGCAGCCTGTTCGACCGCCAGATCCTGCGCCAGGCCCTGCGCGACTCGGTCAGGAAGATGGACCCGCGCGTCCAGGTGAGGAACCCGGTGATGTTCGTGGTCCTGGTGGGCTCGGTCATCACCTTCTTCGAGGCCATCGCGCACCCGAGCACGTTCACGTGGTCCATCACGGTCTGGCTGGTGCTGACGGTGATCTTCGCCAACTTCGCCGAGGCCATGGCCGAGGGCCGGGGCAAGGCCCAGGCCGACACCCTGCGCAAGATGCGCTCGGAGACCGCGGCGCGGCGCCTGCGCGCCGACGGCTCCGAGGAGTCGGTGCCGGCGGCCGAGCTGTCCAAGGGCGACACGGTCGTCTGCGAGGCCGGCGACGTCATCCCCTCCGACGGCGAGATCATCGAGGGGATCGCCAGCGTGGACGAGTCGGCGATCACCGGAGAGTCCGCGCCGGTGATCCGCGAGTCCGGCGGCGACCGCTCGGCGGTCACCGGCGGCACGAAGGTGCTCTCGGACCGCATCGTCGTGCGCATCACCGCCGAGCGGGGCCAGACCTTCCTGGACCGGATGATCAGCCTCGTCGAGGGCGCCAACCGCCAGAAGACGCCCAACGAGATCGCCCTGACCATCCTGCTCGCCGTGCTGACCATCGTCTTCATCCCGGTCGTCGTGACCCTGGTGCCCTTCGGCAACTACGCCGGCGCGGCGGTGTCGGTCGTGATCCTGGTGTCCCTGGTCGTCTGTCTCATCCCCACGACCATCGGCGCGCTGCTCTCGGCGATCGGCATCGCGGGCATGGACCGCCTGGTCCAGCGCAACGTGCTCGCCATGAGCGGCCGCGCCGTCGAGGCCGCCGGCGACGTGCAGGTCCTGCTGCTGGACAAGACCGGCACGATCACGCTGGGCAACCGGATGGCGTCGAACTTCCTGCCGGTCGCCGGTCACGACGAGCACGAGCTGGCCGACGCGGCCCAGCTGGCGTCGCTGGCCGACGAGACCCCCGAGGGGCGCTCGATCGTGGTGCTCGCCAAGGAGCAGTTCGGCATCCGCGAGCGCGAGCTGGGCTCGGAGCACGTGTTCGTCCCCTTCACCGCGACGACGCGCATGTCGGGCCTGGACATGGGCCCACGCCAGATCCGCAAGGGCGCGGGCGAGTCGGTCAAGTCCTGGGTGCGCGAGCTCGGCGGGACGATCCCCGCGGACCTCGACGCGATCGTCGAGCAGGTCAGCCGCGCCGGCTCCACGCCCCTCGTCGTGGCCGACGGGACCTCGATCCTCGGCGTGATCGAGCTCAAGGACGTGGTCAAGCAGGGCATCAGCGAGAAGTTCGAGCAGATGCGCGCCATGGGCATCCGCACGGTCATGATCACGGGCGACAACCCCTTGACCGCCGCGGCCATCGCCCAGGAGGCCGGGGTCGACGACTTCCTGGCCGAGGCGACCCCCGAGGCGAAGATGGCCCTCATCCGCCAGGAGCAGGAGGGTGGCAAGCTCGTCGCGATGACCGGCGACGGCACCAACGACGCGCCGGCGCTGGCCCAGGCCGACGTGGGGGTCGCGATGAACACGGGCACGACCGCGGCCAAGGAGGCCGGCAACATGGTCGACCTGGACTCGAACCCGACCAAGCTGATCGACGTCGTGGAGATCGGCAAGCAGCTTCTCATCACCCGCGGGTCGCTGACCACGTTCTCCATCGCCAACGACATTGCGAAGTACTTCGCGATCATCCCGGCGCTGTTCGTCGCGACCTACCCGCAGCTCAACACGCTCAACATCATGAAGCTGCACAGCCCCCAGAGCGCCGTGCTCTCCGCGGTGATCTTCAACGCCCTGGTGATCATCGCGCTGATCCCGCTCGCGCTGCGCGGGGTGAAGTTCCGCGCGACCGGGGCCGCGGCGATCCTGCGGCGCAACGTGTGGATCTACGGGGTGGGCGGCATCGTCGTGCCCTTCATCTTCATCAAGCTCATCGACCTCGTGCTCGTCGCGCTGCACGCCTACTAAAGAGGAAACGTCATGCTCGCCCACCTCCGCCGTTCACTGGTCCTGGCAGTCCTGTGCCTGGTCGTCTTCGGCTTCGCCTACGCCTTCGCCGGCACCGGGCTCTCCCAGCTGCTCTTCAAGAGCCAGGCGAACGGCTCGATGACCAAGGACGGCTCGCTGCTCATCGGCCAGAACTGGTCCAGCCCCAAGTGGTTCCACGGTCGTCCCGACGACACGGGTCCCTACGCGTGCGACGAGAAGACCCACACCGGCGGCGGGGACAACCCGCTGGTCGCCAACGGCTGCTCCGGCGAGTCTGCGGCCACCCAGCTGGGCCCACACTCCAAGGTGCTGGTGGCCGACACGAAGGCCCTGGTCGCCTACTGGCACCAGCTCGGAGTGAACCCGACGGTCGACCTGGTGACCACGTCGGGGAGCTCATTCGACCCCGACATCACCCCGGCCGACGCGCTGGTGCAGATCCCGATGGTCACCAAGGCCACCGGCGTCTCACCGACCCAGCTCAAGGCGCTCATCACCCGCGAGACCCACCCGGCCCAGTGGGGCTTCCTGGGCTCGAGTTACATCGACGTGTTGCAACTCAACGAGGGACTCGCGAAACTAGAGGGCTGATGACCCCAGACCAGAGCGCTCCGACCGCGGCGGTATCGGTCCCCACCCCCGGGAGCCGGTACCGCCGTCGGGCCACGCTGCTCGCCGCGCTCGTGGTGCCCCTGGCCCTCGCCGCGGCCCTGGTGCCGGTGCGCGCCCACTACGCCAGCCCGGCGGCGGCCCTGACCATGGAGGTCATCATCGCCGTGGCGGCGGTGATCGGTGACCGCGCCGCGGGCGTCGTGGCCTCGATCTCGGCCGCGCTGTGGTTCGACTTCTTCTACACCCGTCCCTACGACAGCTTCACGATCAGCCACCGCCCGGACCTCGAGACGACGATCGCCATCCTGGTCGTGGGCGTCGTGATCACCGAGCTCGCCGGGCGCAGCCGCCACCACTTCGTCGCGGCCAACGAGGCCTACGACTTCGTGGGTACGATCCGCGACGTGGCCGAGGCGGGCGCGCGCGGCGCGAGCGGCGACGTGGTGATCGAGCGCGCCTGCGCGGCGCTCACCTCGCTGCTCGGACTGCGCGACTGCGTGTTCTCGCCCGACCTCGAGGACCCGCCGCTGGCGCGCCTCGACCCCGACGGCGAGGTCGTGCACGTGGGGATGGTGTGGCCGACGGGCGACATCGGCATCCCCGGCCCGCGCAGCGAGATCCTCGCGAGATTTGCGGGCCGCGTCGTGGGCCGCTTCATCCTGACCCCGTCGACGGCCCAGCCGGTGTCGCGCGAGCGGCGCATCGCCGCGGTGAGCGTCGTCGACGCCGCCGCGGCCGCCCTGGCGGCGGGCTCGCGTGGCTAGCCGGGCCCGGTAGTGGCCCGCGGCGTCCTGCGCGTCTACCTGGGCTCGGCCCCGGGCGTGGGCAAGACCTACCGCATGCTCGACGAGGGCTGGCGGCGCCGCCAGCGAGGCACCGACGTCGTCGTGGGCTACGTCGAGACCCACGACCGGCCCCTCACCAACGCCCAGCTACGCGACCTCGAGGTCATCGCGCGCGTGACCCGCGAGTACCGCGGCGCGCGGTTAGAGGAGATGGACCTCGACGCCATCCTGGCGAGGGCGCCCAACGTCGTGCTCATCGACGAGCTGGCCCACACCAACGTGCCCGGCGGGGCCCACGAGAAGCGCTGGCAGGACGTCGAGCAGATCTTGGACGCCGGCATCGACGTCATCACGACCGTCAACATCCAGCACCTCGAGTCGGTCAACGACGTCGTCGAGAAGATCACCGGCATCACCCAGCAGGAGACGGTGCCCGACGCGGTCGTGCGCCGCGCCGAGCAGATCGAGATCGTCGACGTCACCCCCGAGGCGCTGCGGCGCCGCATGGCCCACGGCAACATCTACAAGGCCGACAAGATCGACGCGTCGCTGTCGAACTACTTCCGCGTGGGCAACCTGTCGGCCCTGCGCGAGCTGGCCCTGCTGTGGCTCGCCGACCGGGTCGAGGACGCGCTGCGCCAGTACCAGGACGACCACGACATAGCCCAGACCTGGGAGACCCGCGAGCGGCTCATCGTCGGGGTCACCGGCACCGACACCGACGAGGCGCTGCTGCGGCGCGCGGCGCGCATCGCGTCGCGCACCGGCGCCGAGATCTTCGCCGTGCACGTCGTGTCGACCGACGCCGTGCGCACGAGCGCCGACACGACGATCGCGCGCGACCTCGTGCGCGAGTTCGAGGGCCGTTTCGAGGAGGTCGTCGAGGACGACGTGGCCACCGCGCTGGTGTCCTTCGCGCGCACCGAGCGCGGGACTCAGATCGTGCTCGGCGCCAGCCGGCCCCGGGCCCCGTGGCGCCCGCCGAGCGGGGTCGTCGAGAAGGTCCTGCGCCACGCGCGCGACCTGGACGTGCACATCATCGCGGTGGGCGGCGAGCGCCCGGTCCACGTGCATCCGCGCCGGGTCAAGCAGCGCGTCTCGTGGTACCGGCGCTCCCTGGCCCTGGTGGCCGGGGTCGTGGCCCTGCCGGCGATCACGCTGGTGATGACCGCGATCCGCACGAGCGTGTCGCTGTCGACCACCTTCCTCGTCTACCTGCTCGCCGTGCTGGCCCTCGGGGCGTGGGGCGGCGTCGGCGTCGGGGTCGTCGCGGGGCTCGCGGCGTCGGGGCTCGAGAACTACTACTTCGTCACGCCGCGCCACACGCTCGAGGTGGCGCGCCCCGACGACGTGGTGGCCCTGGTGGCGTTCCTGGTCTTCGCGGTGGCCGCGAGCGTCCTCGTCGGCCGGTTCACCCAGCGCAGCGCCGAGGCCGAGCGCGCCCGCGGCGAGGCCCAGATCCTGGCCCAGGCCGCCGCCAGCGTGGCGACCTCCCACGAGGACCTCGTCTCGCTGCTCGACTCGATGCGCGCGGTCTACAACGCCACCGGCGTGGCCGTGCTGGCCCAGCGCGCCGAGGGCTGGGCCATCGACGTGGCGAGCGGCGAGTCCGTCGACGGATTCGTGACCGGCGACGCCTTCCCCATCGACGAGAACCACCGGCTGATCTTCACCGGGGCGGCGCTCGACGCCCAGGACCGCGAGCTCATCAGCGCGTTCGCCGGACGCGTGGCGGCGTCCCTGCGCAGCCAGGTGATCGCCCACGACTCGGCCCAGTTCGAGGCCTTCGCCGAGGCCGCGTCGCTGCGCCGGGCGCTGTTTCGCACCGCGGCCACCGACCTTCGCGGACCGCTGGACGAGATCCAGGGCACCGTCGCCTCGATGCGGCGCTCCGGGGCCGCCGGCCCCGGTCAGGCGGTCCAGGTCCGCGAGATCGAGACGCGCATCGTCCGACTCAACCGGCTGGTGACCAACCTCGTCGACGCCGGCCGGCTCGAGGCGGGGGAGGTCTCGGCGGCCCCCGCGCCGGTCAAGGTCGCCGACCTGCTGGACGAGGCGCTGGCCGGCGTGGACACCCGGGACCGGCGCGTCGAGGTCGAGATCGCCCCCGACCCGCGCGAGTTCGTCACCGACCGCTACCTCGCCCAGCGCGCGCTCGCCAACGTCATCACCAACGCGTGCCGGTTCGGTCCGATCGACGAGCCGGTGCGCGTGCGCGCGGCCATCGTCGGCGACCTCGCCGAGATCCTCGTGGTCGACCGCGGACCCGGGATGCCCGCCGCCCAGCGCGAGGTCGTCTCGGCGCCCTTCCAGCACCTGTCGGGCGCCCAGCTCAACGCCGGCCTCAATCTCACGGTGGCCTCGGGGTTCATCCAGCTCCTGGGTGGACGCCTCTACTTCGAGGACACCCCCGGGGGAGGTCTGACCGTCGCCGTGGAGCTGCCGCTGTCGCCGTCGTCACCCTCGACGGTCACCGACGCGCGCGTCTAGGGGAAGCTCCCTCCGAAGAGGTTCCCGCCGCCGTTGCCGTTGCCGTTGCCGTGTCCGTGGCCCGGGCCCTGGCCGGGTCCGGGGGCCACGGGCGTCGTGGTCGTCGTGGCCGGCGGCGTCGTCGTGGTCGTCGCGCCGCTCAGTCCCAGCGCGGTCGCGAGCGTGGCGAGGTCCGCCTGGAGCTTGGACCCCGTGACGGGTGCGAGCGAGCCCGACGCGACCGAGCTGACGATCTGCTGGGCCGCCTGGGCCAGGTCGTTGGCGGCCTGGTCGGACTGGTGGGCCGAGACGTCGATGACCGCCTGGGAGGCCTGGGCGTCGAGGGACTGCGCGGTCGGGGGGTCGACCTGCGCGTTCAGCGCGGCGTAGGCGACGTCGCGGGTGAAGACGCCCAGGGCCTCGGGGACCGTGAGCGAGTGGTGGGCCACCAGCGTCGTCGTGGTCGCGACGGTCGTCGTCGTCGGCGACGTGGCGCCGGTCGCCGCGCGCAGCGCGAACCCGACGCCGAGCGCCACGACGAGCCCCGCGGCGATCGCGGCGTTGGTGTAGGGCGTCGCGCGCCGGGCCCGTCGCGGTGGCCCCGGCGGTGCCGTGGCGCCCCCGACGATCGTCTCGTCGCTGGCGAGGTCGCCCCGCCCGGCGCCCGCGCGGCCCAGGGCCAGGAGCGTCTCGGGCGGCTCGTCGCCGGCGCCGGGCGTCCACTCCTCGCGAAACGTCGGGGCGCGGATGATCGAGCCCACGGCACTGGCGTCGAGGCGCTGGGTCGGGCGAGGGTCCATCATCCCGTCGAGGAGGAGGCGCCAGCACGCGGGAAGGTCGCGCGGGGCGGGAATGGAGCCGGCGAGGCGCCGCGCGACCACGACCGGCGAGGGACCTTCGAAGGCGCGCCGGCCGGTGAGGGCCTCGACCAGGACCGCGCCGAGGGACCACACGTCGGCCCCCGCGCCCACGACGTTGTCGTCGAGCTGCTCGGGCGCCATGTAGGCGGCGGTGCCCACGGTCGTGCCGGCCAGCGTGAGCGTCGCGTCGTCGAGCAGGCGGGCCACGCCGAAGTCGCCGAGGCGCGCGCGGCCGTCGCTGCCCAGCAAGATGTTGGAGGGCTTCACGTCGCGGTGCACGATGCCCAGGGCGTGCGCGTACGCGAGGGCGTCGGCCACCTGGGCGCCGAGGTCGGCCACGCGAGCGCTCGACAGCGGCCCGCGGCGCAGCTGGCGCGCCAGCGAGACGCCGTCGACCCTCTCCATGACCAGGTACGCGTGGCCGTCGACGTGCCCGGTGCCGAGCAGGCGCACGATCGAGGGATGCTTGAGGCGCGCCAGGGCGCGGGCCTCCTGTGCGAAGCGCCGCGCGATCTCGGGGTCGCCCGAGCGCACGAGCTTGAGCGCGACCGCCTCGCCGGTGGACTCGTCGCGCGCGTCGTAGACGTCGGCGGTCGCGCCCTGGCCCAGGAGGCCGAGCAGGCGGAAGCGACCCGCGAGCAGGTCCTCGGTGGTCAGCATCTCGCGACCGGCGTGAGCGGTCGAGCGCTCGGGTTCGCGCGCGATGAGTGCGCGACTCTCGGCGACGGGGTGATGGCCCCCCCTTCCAGTCCTCGCCGCAGGGCCCGGGGACGGGCGCGGCGCTCCACGGGTACTCGTGAAAAATCCTACGGAGGGACGTGGAGGCGCTGTCCCGGCGCGCAGCGCTACGGCCGGTGCCCCCACCGGAGCACTCTGAGAGTTCCCTGAGAGATCACGTCAGCGTGGCGTCCGCGACGGTCTCGACGGCCCGTTCGCTCGGTCCCGGCGCCACGGATCCCCCTTGCGCCGAGCGAGGGTGCCAGGGTCTGGACGCCGTCACGCCCCGGCCCTAGGGTGGCCACGACGACACCGAGGAGGACCTCCCATGACCACCCGAGACCGCGCCGTGATCGGCGACCCGTGCTGGGTCGACCACATGACCAACGACGTTGAAGGAATGAAGCGCTTCTACACCGGCGTCTTCGGCTGGACGGCCGGGGAGTCCGCCGAGGAGTTCGGCGGCTACTTCCAGTTCTTCCTCAACGGGGCACCCGTCGCGGGCATGATGCCGGCGATGGGCGGGGACGTGCACGAGGCCTGGACCCTCTACCTCGCCGTCGAGGACGCCTTCGTGTCCCTGGACCGCGCCGCGGCGGCCGACGCCCAGGTGGTCGCCCCGGCGATGCGCGTGGGCGACCTGGGCACCATGGGCGTCATGATCGACCCCAGCGGGGCCGCGATCGGCGTGTGGTCGCCGATCGGGTTCCAGGGCTTCGGGGTCGTCGCCGAGGTCAACGCGCCCGTGTGGTTCGAACTGCACTCGCGCGACTACGACGGGTCGGTCAAGTTCTACCAGGAGATCTTCAGCTGGGTGACCCAGGTAGCGAGCGACACCGACGACTTCAAGTACACGACCGCGAACCACGGCACCGACCAGTTCGCGGGCATCTTCGACGCCGGCGCCACGCTGCCCGAGGGCGTGCCGTCGTTCTGGAACGTCTACTTCGGCGTGGCCGACACCGACGCGGCCGTGGCCAAGATCACCGAGCTCGGGGGGTCCATGCTCATGGCGGCCCAGGACACCCCCTACGGGCGCATGGCCACCGTGGCCGATCCCGCCGGCGCCGTGTTCTCGGTGATCAAGGTCTGACCTAGCGCGTCGGGGTCAGCAGTTCCGGCGGAGGGAACTCGCACGGCGGTTCGTGCCAAATAGGTGGCGCGCGCGCCGTTCCGAGGTGTTCTGTCAACACGGAGAGCCGAGTCACCATCGCGCGATTCGAAGTGAAGCACTGCGAATGCGTGGAGGTGACTGACCACGGGCCGAGACTGCTGCGACCGTTGTCATGTCGTGAAAGTTCGCGAGGTCATCCGAGAGCTTGAGGGTGAAGGTTGGTTCCTCAGTCGCCAACGAGGTGGCCATCGACAGTTTCACCATCCGACGAGGGCGGGTTGCGTCACCGTTCCCGGAGCCCTGGGAGACGACGTCGCCAAAATGACTCTCGCTAGCATTGTGAGGCAGGCGGGACTGGAGAGGAAACCCCGATGACCGAGTACTCGATCGTGATCGAAGACGCCGGTTCAAATTTCAGCGCGTACGTCCTGGGGCTGGACGGCTGCATCGCGACCGGTCAGACCGTGGAGGAAGTCGAGAACAACATGCGCGAGGCGATTGAATTCCATCTTGAAGGGATGCGGCTCCACGGCGACCAACTCCCTACCCGCATGCCGATCGTGAAGACAGTTCAGGTGGCCTCGTAGGGCGTTCCTCTCTCGCCGTGAGCCGCTCGGCGAACGTGTATCGATGATGTTGCCCCGCCGTAGCGTGGCCCTATGTGCCGCAACATCACGATTCTGAGGGGACTCGAGCCCCCCGCCACGCCCGACGAGGTCGAGTCCGCCGCGCGCCAGTACGTGCGCAAGGTCGGAGGGCTCTCGACCGCCAAGCAGATGGCCTCGCCCGAGGTCGAGGTCGCCATCGCCGGGGTGGCAGCCGCGACGCGGGCGCTACTCGCCGCGCTGCCGGCGCGCAAGGCGCCGCCCGCGACGCTTCCGCCGCTGCGCCGTCAGGCGTCGCGGGTCACGAGCACGTAGCCCCCGACGACGAGGGCCACGACGGCGTAGGTCGCGAGCAGCATCAGGCCGACCCACGCCGAGAAGCTCCCGTCGTTAGAGAGGTTGTGCGCGGCGAGCATCACCGTGCCGATGTTGGCGGGCAGGAAACGGCCGATGTCGTTGGACCAGGGCGAGGGCAGCACCGACACGATGATGGGCAGCACGAAGAGCGACCCCACGAAGGTGGAGATCGCCGCCGCGGTGTGGCGCAGGATCCACGCGAGCCCCATGGCGAACAGCCCGAGCACGACGAGGTAGAGGCCCCCGAAGACCACCGCGCGAAGCGCCGCGGGGTCGTGCAGCGACGCGCTCGGGGTCTTGCCCTTGAGGATGCCCTGGCCCACGAGGAACGAGATGAAGCACACGGCCTCGCCGACCACGAGGGTGACCCCGGCGAAGACCGCGACCTTGGCGAGCAGCACGCTGAGGCGGCGCGGCACCGCGCTGAGGCTGTCGTGGATGGTGCCGGTCGAGTATTCGGCGCTGACCACCAGCACCGCCAGGACGCCGATGGCCAGCTGGGCCAGCAGGACCCCGGCGAGGCTGGCGCGCGTGGGGTCGAACGCCTGGGGGATCCCGCCCTGGCGGGCGAAGCGCGACGCGCGCGCCGAGGTCACGATGGCGCCCAGTCCGACGCCGACGACCGCGGTGATGAGAAGCGTCCACACCGACGAGCGCACCGAGCGCAGCTTGGTCCACTCGGCGGCGAGCACTCCGCCGAACCCGTAGTGGCCCGGCGGAGTCGAGCGGGGGGCCGGCGCGGTCTCGGTCGTCACGACGCCCCCGGACCCGGGGCGGGCGTGTTCGTCACGTGGTACTCGAGGTCGCCCTCGGTGGACTCCATGAACGCCTCCTCCAGCGTCGTCGCGACCGCGGTCAGCTCGTGCAGGGTCAGGCCGTTGGCGGCGGCGAGGTCGCCGATCGCCGCGGCACCCAACCCCTGGACGCTGAGCACGCCGCTCTCGGTGCTGACCGACGCGCCGGCGGCCGACAGCGCGGCGGCGAGGCGCTCGGCCTGGGGCGAGCGCACGCGCACCGACGTCTGGGCGTAGCGCGAGGTGAACTCCTCCACGCTGGTGTCGGCGATGAGCCGGCCGCGCGCGATGACGACGACCTGGTGGGCGGTTTGGGCCATCTCGCTCATGAGGTGGCTCGAGACGAAGACCGTGCGCCCCTCGCCGGCGAGGCGGCGCAGGAGCTGGCGGACCCAGCGGATCCCGTCGGCGTCCAGGCCGTTGACCGGCTCGTCGAAGAGCAGGACCCCGGGGTCGCCGAGCAGGGCGACCGCGATGCCCAGGCGCTGGCCCATGCCCAGCGAGAACGTGCCGACGCGCCGTTTGGCGACCGGGGTCAGGCCCACGAGGTCGAGCACCTCGCTGACGCGCGACTTGGCGATGTGGTTGGTCTGGGCCAGCATCCACAGGTGGTCGAAGGCGCTGCGACCCGGGTGGATAGCGCGGGCCTCCAGCAGCGCGCCCACCTCGTGTAGCGGCCACGCCAGGTCGTGGAAGCGGCGACCGTTGACCGTGGTACGCCCGGCGTTCGCGTGGTCCAGCCCCATGACGACGCGCATCGTGGTGGACTTGCCCGCGCCGTTGGGCCCGAGGAACCCGGTCACGACTCCCGGGCGGACCTCGAAGCTGAGGTCGTCCACGGCGACCTTGGCGCCGAAGCGCTTGGTGAGTCCCGTGACCTCGATCACGCGTCGGGGCCCTTCGGCGGGTCGACCGGTGGCTTCCAGTCGTCGGAGACCGGCGCGTTGCGCCGCCGACTGCGCACGAGGGCGACGACGAGCGCGACGATGATCACGATCACGAGGATGAGGAAGATGAAGTGCCCGCCGTGGCGGTGTCCCCCGAGCACCGCCATGACCGCTCCGAGCTGGGACACCTGGACTCCGGGCCCGCGCCGGCCCCGGGTGGGCAGATAGCGAGGACTATTCAGATAGTAACCGTTATCTCACTATGGTGGGGGAGTGGCTGACGCGACGACTCCCCAGCGACTGACCCGGGCCCAGTCCCAGGCCCGGACGCGCCAGCAACTGCTCGACGCCGCGGCCAAGGTCTTCGCCCGCAAGGGCGTCGCCGGGGCGTCGGTCGAGGAGATCGCCGAGGCCGCCGGCTACAGCGTCGGGGCGCTCTACTCGAACTTCGAGGGCAAGGACCAGCTCCTGGTCGAGCTGCTCGTGGCCCAGCGCGCGCGGCGCATCGAGGCCATCACCGCCGTCTTCGCCGACCCCAGCCAGGACCTCGCGGCCCAGCTCGTTCAACTGGCCCGGGTCATGGGAGAGATGGCCGACACCGAGCCCGCCGGCGGGCTCGGTGACGTCGGTCCGCGGTCCTTGCGCACCCCGGCGATGAAGCGCGCGGTGAGGACCCAGCTGCGCGGTCAGGTCGCCGAGCTCGACGGTCTGCTGACCGGCGCCCTGGAGCGCGCCGGCATCGCGCCGGGCGTGGCACCCGAGACCGTGACGACCGTGGTGCTCGCGCTCGTCCAGGGACTCGTGCGCCGGCGGCGCAACGACCGCGCGGGCGTCGACGACGACGTGATCGACCAGGCGCTACGGTGGCTCTTCGCGGGCATCGAGGCGTCGTCGCCGGATGGCCACAAGCAAGTCGGAGTCACGATGAGCGACGTCATCATCCTCACCCAGGACCTGACCAAGGTCTATCCGGGAATGGACGAGGCCGCCGTCGACGGGCTCAACCTGTCGATCTCCCAGGGCGAGATCTTCGGCCTGCTCGGGCCCAACGGCGCGGGTAAGACGACCACGGCGGGGATCTTGACCACGCGCGTCATCCCCACGGGGGGATCGGCGTTCCTGGCCGGCATCGACGTCGTCAAGCACCCCGCGCTGGCCAAGCAGCTCTCGGGCATCGTCTCGCAGCAGAACACCCTCGACCGCCAGCTCACGGTCTGGGAGAACCTCTACTTCCACGGCCGGCTCTTCGGCATGGACAAGCCCGAGTCCAAGAAGCGCGCCGACGAACTGCTCGACGCGTTCTCCCTCACGCGCTGGGCCAAGGCCTCGGTCTACGCGCTCTCGGGCGGGATGGCCCAGCGCCTCATGGTCGCGCGCGCGGTCTTCCACTACCCGGCGGTCCTGTTCCTGGACGAGCCCACCGCGGGCCTGGACCCCCAGAGCCGTCTCGCCCTGTGGGAGATGCTCGAGGAGCTCAACAAGTCGGGCCAGACCGTGATGCTCACGACCCACTACATGGAAGAGGCGGACCAGCTCTGTGACCGGGTCGCGATCATGGACCACGGCAAGGTCCTGGCCCTGGACACCCCGATGAACCTCAAGCGATCGACCGGCGCCGACACGATCGTGACCGTCAAGGTCTCCCACGACGGCGAGGGGCTGGCCGCGATACTGGGGAGCCTCGACGGCGTCGTCGAGACCCGCGTGACCGGGACCTCGGTGGCGGTGCACACGCGCGGGATGGACCAGATGGTCCCGCGCATCGTCAGCGCGGTCGAGGACTCCCACGCGGACCTGCTCGACCTCTCGGTCGCCGAGCCGAGCCTCGAGACCGTGTTCATCAACCTGACGGGCAAGGAGCTGCGAGAAGCGTGACCACCGTCCAGAGCCCCCACACGATCGAGACCGCCCCCACGCGCAGCGTGGTGGCGGCCAGCACCACCGCGCTCAAGGCCCTGATGCTGCGCGACCTGACCGTGCTGCGCAAGACGTTCCGCGAGTTCGTGCTGCGCACGGTCATCCAGCCGTTCCTGCTGTGCTTCGTCTTCCTCTACGTCTTCCCCAAGATCGGCCAGGCCGTGGGGGGCAGCCACGCGCTGGGCGCGGCGAGCTTCGCGACGGTGCTGGTGCCCGGGGTCGTGGGCATCTCGATCATGTTCCAGGGCGTGCAGTCCATCGCGCTCAACATGGCCACCGAGTTCGGTTTCACGCGAGAGATCGAGGACCGGGTCCAGGCGCCGTGTCCCATCTGGCTCGTCGCGATGTCCAAAGTGCTCTCGGGCGCGACCCAGGGACTGATCGCGGCGGCGATCGTGTTTCCCATCGCGTCGGTCGTGCACGCCGCCGGCGTGACGGCCCAGCTCGACCTGCACTGGCTCGAGATCCTCACGCTGGTGCCGATGGCGTGCGTCGCGATGGCCGGGCTGGGGCTCACTTTGGGCACGGTCTTCGAGCCGCGCAACATCAGCCTGATGTTCGGCTTCGTCATCCTGCCGATCACGTTCCTGGGCGGGACCTACTACCCCTGGACCCACCTCGCACCGGTCAAGTGGGGGGCGTTCCACTGGCTCCAGACGATCGTGCTGGTCAACCCGCTGATCTTCGTGAACGAGGGCATGCGCGCGAGCTTCACCGACGCGCCGCACATGCACCTGTACGTGATCTACCCCGCGTTGGCCGGGTTCGGCGCCGTCTTCTTGACCGTGGGGCTACGGAACTTCCGCAAGCGCGTCCTGTCGTAGTTCGAGCGCGGCGCGCCGCGGCACGGCGACAACCGCAACCCTGGGAGCTGAAAAGTCAATTTTCGCGCCAAATGGGTGTTGCATATATGCTTACACGCATGAAGACGATCGACGCGGGTCAAATGATTCGAGCGTCTCGTGAAGCCGCCGGCCTCTCGATTCGAGACCTGGCGGCGGCGGCGGGCGTCGCCGCCTCCACGGTGCTTCGCGTCGAGTCCGGTCAGATGGAGCCGACCGTTGGTATATGGGAGAGATTGATGAACGCCACTGGACAAGAACTAGCCGTGACGACGACCCCGGCGAGGCGACCAGTCCAGCGGATCGGGGTTCTGACGGGGGCGTGGCGGGGTTCACCAACGGGCGGAGAGCCGGACTGGACGCGCCTGCGCGCCTTCGTCGACCACCTTCGCATTCACCCGGAGGAGACTGTTCTCGCGCTGAGAAAGCGGCCGCGTCGAAGCGGGTCGCCCGTACTGGACGCGCTACTGGCCGGAATGGCTGAGAAGTTGGCCGTTGACCACGGTGACGTTGCTCCTGCGTGGACCGCTTCCGTCGCGCCGCTGGTCCGCGAGTGGGCGCCGCCCGGCTCTCCTCGAACGGTCCAGCGATGGCGTCGAGCGACCCCGCCGTCCCTGCACCGTCGGGGACTCGTGATCGACGAGGGAAGTCTGTGGCGGGATCGCGACACCGTCGGTGTCTGAGTTCTCCTTTGACTCGGCGTCAATCTCGCGCCACCTCGACGAGGTAGCGGAACAGCTCGGTCCTTCAGGCCCACGACACATCGTGGTCCTTGTCGGAGGAGGACTCTTGGCGTGGCATGGACTGCGCGAAGCGACGCGAGATGTCGATAGCGTCCGTCGATTGGACGAGGAACTTCGTACGGCCGTAGCGGCCGTCGCTGAGCGCCACGGACTTGCGCCCAAGTGGCTGAACGACCACGCCAGCTCCTTCGCTCCCGAGACACTCCGCCTGAACGACTGCGACACCGTGCTGGACGCCGGACGTTTGCTCGTGCTGGGCGCTCCGCCCCGCGTGGTCTTCGTGATGAAGCTGTACGCGAACCGGGCGGTCGACCAGTTCGACCTAAGGGTCCTCTGGCCGATGTGCCAGTTTGTCTCAGCGCGCGACGCCGCCGATTTCTACGCCGCCTCATATCCCGCGCTGGAGGAAGACCCGTTCTTGGTCGATCACCTCGAGGTCCTTGTGCGGAGCATGGCGGACCGAATCGCGCGCGCAGTGACCATCGCACTCGGCCCGCAGACGCGATGGCCGGTGGTACGCTCGCCTTCCAATGGCCGTGATCCGGGTGGTGTTGGCAGAAGACAACGCCCTTCTGCGCGAAGGGATCTCGCGCATGATCAAGGACGACGACGAACTCGATCTCGCCGGCGTCGCCGCGGACTACCCCGAACTGCTGGCCCTGATCGAGTCGGCCGACCCCGAGGTCGTCGTGACCGACATACGCATGCCCCCCACGGGGACCGACGAGGGGATCCGCGCGGCGGCGTGGCTGCGCGAGAACCGCCCGAAGGTGGGCGTCGTGGTGCTGAGCCAGTACACCGCGCCGGCGTACGCGCTAGCCCTGCTCGACCAGGGGTCGGCCGGGCGGGCCTACCTCTTGAAGGAGCGCGTCGCCGGGGCCAACGAGCTCGCGCGCGCGATCCACACCGTCGCGACCGGCGGCTCGGTGATCGACCCGCTGGTCGTCGACGAGCTGGTCAAGGCGCGCTCCTCGCGCCCCAAGTCCGACCTCGAGTGGCTGACCCCGCGCGAGACCGAGATCCTGTCCGAGATGGCCCAGGGCAAGTCCAACGGCGCGATCGCCAAGTCGCTCAGCGTGTCCGAGCGCGCGGTCGAGAAGCACTCCAACGCCATCTTCGCCAAGCTCGGGCTCTCCGAGGAGCACGACCTCAACCGCCGGGTCAAGGCGGTCCTCGTCTACCTCGGCGACCGCACGGGGGGATAGCCACACCCCCGCACGGAGGGCACCTCACTTCCCAACCCCGTGACCAGGTGAGATACTTTGACCATGGAGACCCCCCTCTCGGTGATCGTCGTCGACGACCAGGCGCCCTTCCGCCTGGCCGCGCGCGCCGTCATCCGCCGCTCCGAGGGGTTCGAGCTGGTCGGCGAGGCCGAGAACGGCGTCGAGGCCCTGGCGCTGGCCGAGTCGATGCACCCCGACGTCGTGCTGATGGACATCAACATGCCCGAGATGGGCGGCATCGAGGCGACCCGGCGCATCGTCGCCGAGCTGCCCGCGACCTTCGTGATCCTGTGCTCGACCTACGACGTGCACGACCTACCCCCGGACGCCTCGACCAGCGGCGCCAGGGCCTACGTGCACAAGGAGCAGCTCGGCGCCAAGACCCTCCGGCGCCTGTGGGACCAGCGCGAGAGCGTCGACTTCGCCAGCTGATCAGCCGAGGGGCACCGACCCGCGGATCGTCGTGCCCGTGCCGATCACCGACTCCCAGCGCACCGCGCCGCCGATCGCGCCCAGGCGGTCGCTCATGTTGACGTAGCCGTGCCCGCGCTGGGCCTGGCGCACGTCGAACCCCGGGCCGTCGTCGCGCACCTCGAAGAGCAGGCCGCTGGACTCCTCCCAGACCCGGATCTGCACGTGCGACTCGGGCGCGTGCTTGCCGGCGTTCTGCAGCGCCTCGAGGCAGCAGAAGTAGATCGCGGCCTCGACGTCGCCGCCGTAGCGGCCGATGCCCTCGGTGTCGAGCGTCACGTCGAGCGGGCTGCGCGTGGCCACCGCGCGCAGCGCCTCGCCCAGCCCGCTGTCAACCAGCAGCGGCGGGTAGATCCCGTGGGCGAGTTCGCGCAACTCCTGGATCGTCTCTTGGACGGCGTGCTGGAGCTCGTCGAGCATCTCGGCGCCGGCGGCGGGGTCCTCGGCGACGACGTCCTTGGCCAGGCGAAGGTTGACCGCCAGGGCCACCAGGTGCTGCTGGGCCCCGTCGTGCAGGTTGCGCTCGACGCGGCGCCGCTCGGCGTCGCCGCTGGCCACGACGCGCGCGCGCGACGCGCGCAGCTCGTCGGCCTGGCGGCGCAGCTCGTCCATCGAGCTCTGCAGCGCGGTGTCCAGTTGCGCGTTGTGAAGGGCGAGCCCCACCTGGCGCGCGAGGTCGGCCAGGACGCGGTCGTCCTCCTCGCGGAAGGTGACCCCGCCGTCGCCGCGGCTGATCACGATGACGCCCAGCAGCTCGCCGCCGTGGCTGATCGGCGCGACGCGCAGGGGTCCCGGCGGTCGGTTCGCCGCGATCGAGGGCACCCACACCGCGGCCCACGCGTTTCCCGAGACGCCGGCGCGCGCCACGACCGCGCGCTCGTCGGACGACACCGTGATGGAGCGCTTGCCGACGTCGGGCACCGAGACCACGAGGTCCAGGACCTCGCCGTTGCCGGTGTAGATCTCGGCCGAGGTCAGGGCCAGCGTCTTGCGCAGCGACTCGACCAGCTGCAGCAGCAGCTCGTCCATGGGGATGGCGCGCGTCAGGCGGCTGCCGAAGGTGCGCACGACCTCGTCGGGCGCCTCGCGCGCGCCGTAGGTGAGGCCGGTGGCGTAGCGCGTGAAGCGCGCGCGCAGGCCCAGCTGGGCGACCGCCGCGACCGCCGCGGCGGCCATCGCCCACCACAGCACGTCGCGCGTGGAGTGGGTCGCGGGCGCCTTGGAGAAGACGCGCAGGGCCAACAGGTAGGCCCCCGCGATGACCGCGACGGTGCCCAGCGTGGTCAGCAGGTGCACGAGCACGCGGTCGGCGTGGCTCGCGGCGTTGAGCGCCCCCGCGGCCAGGCCCAGCGGCACCAGCGCCGCGGCGCCGATGAGCGACGGCGCCAGGGCGACGGGCCAGTCGACCAGCCAGTGCAGGGTGGCCACCACGATGACGACCATCGCCGCCAGGCAGGCCCCCGACATCAGGGCCTGGACGCGCTGGCGCCCGAGCGCCGTCGCGGTCACGTAGCGCGCGCGCATCACCGGCACGGTCGAGGCCAGGGCGACGGCCCACACGATCGCGGCGGGCCACGCGGAGAGGCCCCGGGACGCCGAGACGAGGTAGACCGCGACGCCCGCGGCCACCACGTACCAGGCCCCCGCGCCCATGCGGCGGGTCCGCGGCCCCAGGGTCCCGTCGGGCAGGGCCAGGGCGAGGTGGGTCGAGGCGGCCATGGTGAGGACGGCGGCGGTCACCGCGACGTCGCGCGCCGAGCCGCTGATCCCGTGCCCGCTGCGGTCTCCGAGGCGCGCGGCGGCCATCGCCGCGCCCGCGCCCAGCGTGACGACCCCCGCCAGCGCCCCCAGGCGCGGCACGCGCCGCACGAACGCGAGGGCCACGAGCCCCCAGCACGCCGTGACGACCGCCGCGGTTCCCCACGTCGCGTCGTGGCCCGCGTGCGGCGCGTCGACCAGGGCCAGCACGACCAGGGCCACGCCCGCGAGCGCGGCGAGGGTCCCTAGGGTGCGCGCGCGCGTCGGCGCGTCGGCGCCGGTCGCCACCACGGCGACGTCGAGGGCGCTCACGGCGTTGCTCGAGCTCAGAGCGACCCGATCGAGGTGACGCTGGAGTCCTGGGGCGCCTCGTCGTGGTCGCCGAGGATGCGTCCGTCGCGCATGTGCAAGACGGTGTCGGCGGCCTTGGCGACGTGGGCGTCGTGGGTCACGAGGATGATCGTCTGGCCCGCGGCGTGCAGCCGGCTGAGCAGCTCAATGACCTCCTGGCCCCCCACCGAGTCGAGGGCGCCGGTGGGCTCGTCGGCGAGCAGCAGCGTGGGCTCGTTGGCCAGGGCGCGCGCGATCGCCAGGCGCTGGCGCTGTCCGCCCGAGAGCACCCCGGGCATCTCGGTGGCCTTGTCGGCGATGCCCAGCAGGTCGAGCAGGTCGCGCGCGCGCGACTCGGCGCTCTTGCGGTTGCGTCCGGCGATGATCGCCGGCAGCGCCACGTTCTCGAGCACGCTCATGCCCTCGAGGAGGTTGAAGAACTGGAAGACGATGCCGATGTGGCGCCGGCGGATCATCGCGTGGTCGTCCTCGGACCCGCCGGTCATGGATTCGCCCGCCACGGTGATCGACCCCTCGTCGGCCTCCTCGAGCCCGGCGACCAGGTTGAGCAGCGTCGACTTGCCGCACCCGGAGGGACCCATCAGCGCGATGAAGCTGCCGCGCTCGACGGTCAGGTCGACGCCGCGCAGGGCCCGCACCGGGGCGATCTCGGCCTCGAAGGTCTTGCGGACGCCGCGGACCTCGAGCGCCGGCGCCGTGGAGGCCCCGCCCGGTGGCGTGTCGGTTCGGGTGCTGGTCATGGTTTCTCGCTTTCGCTGTGGTTCGATGTGGCGGCGCGCGCGGTGTCGCGCACGACGATCTTGTAGGCGACGACGGGGGTGTCGCGGCCCTTGACGAGCTGGGCGTCCAGCGTGATGGTCTCGACCTCGCCCGAGAGCGCGGCGCGCGTGGCCTCCGAGATCACGGTCTCGCCGGCCGAGCCGAGCTGCTGGAGTCGTTGGGAGAGGTTGACCGTGTCGCCCACCAGCGTGTACTCGAGGCGCTCCTCGGAGCCCAGCAGCGCGGCGGCCACCTCGCCGGTGGACAGGCCGATCCCCAGCCCGAAGACGGGCAGGCCCGCCCGCGACCACTCGACGTTGATCTCGGCCTGCATCGAGTGCATCCCGGCGGCCGCGGCCACGGCCCGGTCGGCGTGGTCGCCCTGGGGCACGGGGGCGCCGAAGACCGCCATCACCGCGTCGCCGACGAACTGCATGACCGTTCCCCCCTCTCCAATGATGGCGCGGTTCATCGCCGCGCGGTGGGTGTTGAGCTGGCCCGCCAGCTGGCTGGGGTCGGCGTGCTCGGCGATGGTCGAGTACGAGCGGATGTCGCTCATGACCACGGTGACCTCGAGGCGCTCGGTCTCGCCGATGTGGCGCCCCTCGTGGCGCAGCTTCTCGGCGATCCCGCCGGGCAGGAGTCGCGAGAGGGTCTCGCCCTGCTCCTCGCGGTCGATGATCGCCTGGTGCAGGTTACGCAGGCGCGCGAGCGCGCCCTGGTTGCCCGAGCTCACCTCGTCGGCGAGCCTCTTGAACATCGCCTCGACCTGGGCGTTGACGGCCTCGGGGGGAAGTCCCTCGGCCACCGCGATGGCCTTGATGGGCTTGCCCTCGGCCACCATGGCGAGCAGCTTCTCCTCGGCGGCCGAGAGCTCGTTGTTGCTCGTCACCGGTCGCACCAGGGCCTCGACGATCGTGGGGTCGAGCGCGGTGCCGCCGGTGGCCACCTGGCGGATGGCCTCGATGAGCTGGTCGCCCTCGGCGAGGTGGTCCTTCAAGAGGTAGCCGTAACCGGCGGACCCCTCGGCCAGCAGCGACACCGCGTACTCGGGGTCGTCGTACTGGCTGAGGATGACCACGCCGGTGCCGGGGTGGCGCTTTCGCACCTCCTTGGCCGCGTCGATGCCCTCGCGGTTGAAGCTGGGCGGCATGCGGATGTCGGTGACGAGCACCTGGGGGTGCGGACTCGGTGGCCCCGGCGATCGTCTCGTCGTAGTCCGCGGCCACGCCCACCACGCTCAGGTCCGGGTGCCGGTTGATCAGGGCGCGCACGCCCTCGCGCACGAGGAGGTTGTCGTCGGCCAGGAAGACCGTGATGACGGCCCCCGGTGCCTCGGCGTCCCTGTCGTCCACGGGTCATTTCTCCCACGTCGCGACCTGCGCGACCAGGGGGCAGGCCTGTGGGCGCACGAGGGGTGCTAGGCCCCCGCCCCGCGGGCGGTTACCACCATTTACCTTTTCCCCCTTGGCGGAGACGATGGGCCCATGAAACACGAGAGCTCCGTCACCTCCCTGTCGTGGATCCCCTCCGAGGCGATCCAGGGCACGACCCGCCTGCCCTTCGACGTGGGCATGGCCCACTACGACGCGCCGCCGCCCGACGAGGTCACCGACCTCGCCGCGCTGCGCGACACCGACCGGTTCCGCTTCGCCAACCGCCTCTCCGCGTGGATCCAGACCGACGGCGCGGGCAAGATCGTCGCGGCGGAGTACTCCGGCGGCGGCATGATCGGCTCGACCACGGTCAAGATGGGCCCGGTCAAGCACGTCTTCCAGGCCGTCGCCCTGCCGGACCTGCGCGCCAAGCCCGAGTACGGGGAGGGCTGGGTGCGCTTCACCCAGACCGCCGGCGGGCGCACGGGGATGCCCGCGCCGCGCCGCGTGCGCCGCGCGCCGTTCGTCCAGTGGCAGGCGCCGCTCGCCTGGACGACCCTGTCGCTGACCATCCACGCCGACGGGAGCGCGGAGTCCAAACTCGTCGGCGCGAGCCGCTTCCCGCGCCACTGGGTCTACGACGCCCACGGCCAGCTCTCGGCGAAGTCGGGGCTCATCGACTTCAACGACTGGTACCGCAAGTCCTTCGGCAAGGAGACGCCGTGGGGGCACCAGGACTCCGAGGCCTTCGTCACGACGGTCGAGACCGCGCTCGAGCGATCGCTCTCGCGCAAGCTCATGGCGGGCGCCGAGAAACCTAGGATTCAAAAGGTGAAGCCCGGCACCGCGCTGGTCACCCAGGGGGAGGTCGGTTCCGACGTGTACCTGGTGCTCGACGGGGTCCTGCGCGTCGAGGTCGACGGCGTGCGACTGGCCGAGTACGGGCCGGGCGCCCTGCTCGGCGAGCGCGCGCACCTAGAGGGCGGGACGCGCACGTCCTCGCTGGTGGCGGTGACCGAGTGCCGCGTCGCGTCCGTCCCGGCCGAGGCCCTGGACCGTGACGCCCTCGAGGAGCTCTCGACCGGGCACCGCCGAGAAGACGAGCGGCCGGGCTGAGGGCGTGCGCGTCCACCTCCTCGGGGTCCGAGGCTCGACACCCGCCCCCGGCGAGGAGTTCGTCCGCTACGGCGGCCACACGTCCTCGGTCGCCATCGCCCACGACGGCGGACCCGTCACGCTGATCCTCGACGCGGGCACCGGCATCCGCCGGTGCACCGAGCTGCTCGACGGCGAGCCCTTCGACGGCACCATCCTGCTCACTCACCTGCACTGGGACCACGTGCACGGCCTTCCGTTCTTCTCCGCGGCCGACCGCGAGGGCGCGCGCACCAACGTCTTCCTGCCCGACCAGCTCGACGGGTCGGCCGCCGTCGAGGTCCTGGCGCGCGGGATGTCCCCGCCGCACTTCCCGGTCCGGCCCGACGAGCTGCGCGGGTCGTGGAGGTTCGCCAACCTGAACCCGGGGATCCAGGAATTCGAGGGCTTCACGGTCACCACCGAGGAGATCCCCCACAAGGGCGGGCGGACCTTCGGCTTTCGCGTGAGCGACGGCCGCGGCTCGATCGCCTACATGCCCGACCACTGCCCGAGCGCGCTGGGCCCGGGGCCCGACGGCTGGGGCGAGTACCACCAGGCCGCGGTCGAGCTGGCCAGCGGCGCGGACGTCTTGTTCCACGACGCCCAGCTGGTCGCCGAGGAGCTCGCCGCCGAGGCGTACTTCGGCCACTCGGCCGCCGAGTACGCGGTCGCCCTGGCGCGGCGCGCCGGGGTCGAACGGGTGGTGCTCTTCCACCACAAGCCGGGCCGCGTCGACGACGCGCTCGATGAGATCATCCATCGATTCGACGCGGGGCCCCACGTGGCGGTCGCGACCCAGTCGATGGTCTTCGACCTTTGAGCCCGGGCGCGGCGACCCTGGACGCCGCGGTGGTCGGCTCGGGCCCCAACGGGCTCGCCGCCGCGCTGACCCTGGCGCGC
The DNA here is from genome assembly GCA_963805595.1 of uncultured Actinomycetota bacterium. Classification (GTDB taxonomy): domain Bacteria; phylum Actinomycetota; class Acidimicrobiia; order Acidimicrobiales; family RAAP-2; genus RAAP-2. Next base: position 231,362 of record CAWDUM010000002.1, read on the forward strand.
GCGGGTCACTCGGTAGAAGTCTTCGAGGCCGCCGACACCCTCGGGGGAGGCTGTCGGACCGCCGAGCTGACCCTGCCTGGTTTTCGCCACGACGTCTGCTCGACGATCCAGTCGATGGTGCCGTGCAGCCCGTTCTTCCGCGACCACGTGGAGTCTCTCGCCGCGCGCGGCGTGCGCCTCCTCACCCCCGAGGTCGCCTTCGGCCACGCACTGGACGGCGCGCGCGCGGCCACCGTGACGCGCTCGGTCGCCGAGACGGCGAAGGGATTAGGCCGCGACGCGCGCGCCTACGAGCGCCTCATGGCCCCCCTCGTCGCCGACGCGCCAGCGCTCGTGGCGAGCGTCCTGGCGCCGCTGCGCACGTCGCCGCGCAACCCGTTCACCATGGCGCGCTTCGCCCTCGCGGGCCTGGGCTCGGCGTCGCGGCTGGCGAAGAGGTTCGACACCGAGGAGGCGCGCGCCCTGCTTGCCGGGGTGTGCGCGCACGCGATGCTGCCCCTCGAGGACACGCTCACGGCGGCCTTCGGACTCTTCCTCACCGTGACCGCCCACGACGGCGGCTGGCCGGTCGTCGAGGGCGGCAGCGACCGACTCATCGACGCGATGGCGGCCGAGCTCGGTGAGCTCGGCGCGACGATGCACGTCGGTCGCCCGGTGCGCACGCTCAGCGACCTGCCCGCGGCTCGCGTCACCCTCTTTGACACGTCGCCCCAGGCCCTCGTCGAGATCGCGGGCGAGAAGGCCAACCCGCGTTACCGCTCCCAGGTCGCGAGGTTCCGCCGCGGTCCGGGCGTCTTCAAGGTGGACTGGGCGCTGTCGGGCCCGGTGCCGTGGGCCGCGCGCGAGCTGTCGCGGGCGGCCACCGTGCACCTGGGCGGGTCCTTCGCCGAGGTCGCCCAGGCCGAGTCCGACGTCGCCCTCGGGCGCCACGCCGAGCGCCCGTACTGCATCGTCGTCCAGGCGGGCGTGGTCGACGCGACGCGCGCGCCGGCGGGACGGCACACCCTGTGGTCCTACTGCCACGTCCCCAACGGATCGACGGTGGACATGACCTCGCGCATCGAGGACCAGATCGAGCGCTTCGCCCCGGGCTTCAAGGACCTGGTCCTCGCGCGCGTGACCACCAACGCCGCCCAGGAGGAGGAGCACAACGCCAACTATCTCGGCGGCGACATCGCCGGTGGCGCGGGGACCTTGCGCCAGACGTTGTTCCGTCCGGTGGCCCGCTGGAACCCGTATCGAACGGGCACACCCGGCCTCTACCTCTGCTCGGCGTCGACGCCGCCGGGCGCCGGTGTGCACGGGATGTGCGGCGTGTTCGCGGCCCGCACGGCCATGGGGGACCTGAAACGCCCGCGCTGACGTCGCCCGTCCGGGGACGCCGGTCAGCCGGGGCGTGTGTGAGCGGCGTCGCGTGCGCGGGGGTCGGATCGTGACGATGGGCCTGGCCCGCTACCGCTTCATGCGCGTGCTCCACCACTCCTGGGGCGCCTTCCTGGCCATCGTCGTTCTGATGGGCGTCATCGGCGGGACGGCGATCGCCTCGTTCGCCGCGGCGCGAGCCACGCAGTCGTCATTCACAACCCTGCTGGCGCGCTCGAACCCCTCGGACATGAACGTGACGATCGACGCGCCCAATATCACGACGCGACTTGAGCACCTGCCCGGTGTTCGCCACGTTGAGGGCGCGATGTTCTCGCTCAACGCCTTCCCGCTGCATCGCTCGGACACGCCGATCTTCAACGCCGCCTACCTGAACTCCCTGATCGAGCCCTTTGGCAGCCTCAGCGGGGAGTTCTTCACCCAGGACGAGGTGAGCGTCGTCGCGGGCAGGATGGCGAACCCCGCAGACGCCGGCGAGATCATGACGACCGTCCTGGGCGAGCGGCTGATGGGCTGGCACGTCGGCGAGCGGATCAAGTTCGGCTTCTACACCAACGCTCAGGCCGATTCGGCCAAGTTCGAGACTGGTCAGCTCAAGCCCACGCTCGTGCGCTATGAGCGCCTCGTCGGCACGCTCGCCTTTTCCAACCAGATCGTCCAGGACTCCGTCGACCAGGCTGAGACGTGGATTCTCTTCACCCCAGCGGCCACACGTCCCTTCCTCGCGGGTCCCCAGTACATCCAGTACTCCTTCCGGTTGACGCGCGGAGCGGCAGGGGTCGCCAGGGTCGAGCGCGAGATCATCGCCGCGCTACCGCCGGGCAACACCTACAACTTCCATGAAACGTCCGTTGTCCAGGGCGAGGCGGACCGCACCCTGCGGCCCATCGCGCTGGCCCTCGGGGTGTTCGGCGTCATGGCGCTGCTGGGAGCAGTCTTGACGGCCGTCCAGCTCATCGCACGCCAGCTGCGCCTGCGCCGCGAGGACCAGGAGGCGTTGCGGGCGCTCGGCGCCACCCGCAGCGCGTTGATCGGTGACGCACTGGTCGGCGTGATCGCCGCGACCATCGCCGGGACGCTGCTCGCCGGATTGGTAGCGCTCGCCCTGTCGCCGCTCGCGCCCCTCGGGCCCATCCGTCCCTATCTGCCCACGGGCGTCCACCTCGACGTCGCGGTGTTCGCGGTGGGCCTCGCGATCCTCCTCGTCGGAACGTCGGCCACGGGCGCCGCGCTCGCGTGGCGGTGGGCGCCCGGGCGCCGTTCGACCCGCACGCTCTTCACGCGACGCGGCCCGGGCATCGCCCGAGTCGGGGCCACGTCCGGGCTGCCGGTCTCGGCGGTCGCCGGTCTGCACTTCGCCCTGGAGCCGGGCCGGGGCCGCAGCGGTGCCCCGATGCGCTCGATCTTGGCGGGCGTCGCCGTCGCGGTCGCGATGCTGGGCGCGACCCTCACCTTCGGCAGCGGGCTCTCCACCCTGGTCGCTCGACCCTCCCTCTACGGCTGGAACTGGAACGGCGCTCTGACCTCGGACAGTGACGTTCCTCCTGCGTCCGTGGCGGTGGTGGCGCACAGTCCCTTCGTGGAGGCGTGGTCGCCGGTGAGCTGGGCCAACGCTCAGATCGATGGACTGACCGTGCCGATCCTGCTGGTGTACGCGCCCGCGGCGGTCAACCCACCTCTGCTGGCGGGCCACAACGTGCAGAACGACCACCAGATCGTGCTCGGTGCCGCGACGATGGCCGAATTGCACAAGAAGTTGGGCGACACGGTCTTCGGTGGATACGGCGACAAGAGCGACTACCCGGTGTACGTCCCGCAGACGAAGATGAAGATCGTGGGGGTGGCCACCCTGCCCGCCGTCGGGAGCCCCACGACGATCCACACCTCGATGGGCATCGGCGCTGAGATCGACTCGTCCATCGAACCCGCGGCCTTCAGGGCCGCGATCACCTCCAAGTACGCGACCCTCAACGGCTCGAACATGGTCGTCATCCGATTCCGGGGGTCGGCCACCCTCGCCGAGCGCGCCGCGGTGCTGGCGTCGGCGGTCCGGGCGGGCAACCGGTCCTTTGCCGCCGTTCCCAACGGAGCCGGTAGTGGCGATTCGGTCGTGGTGCTACCCGTCCAGTACCCGGCGGAGATCTTGAACTACCGCTCAATCGGCGACACGCCGCTGCTGCTGGCCCTCGTGTTCGCCGCGGGCATCGCCGTGGCCTTCGCGTTGACGATCGTCGCGTCGGTGCGGCGACGCCGGCGCGACCTGGCCACGCTCAAGACGCTGGGCTTCACGAGGCGACAGATCGGCGCGGCGATCGCCTGGCAGGCGACGGTGTCGGTCCTGCTGGGCCTGGTGGTCGGCATCCCGCTGGGGATCGTCATCGGACGCTCGCTCTGGGATCTGTTCGCCCAGCAGATCTACGCCGTGCCGGACGCGACGGTGCCCGCGCTCGCCATGGTCATCCTGGGCGTCGGGGCGCTCGTACTCGCCAACGTCGTCGCGTACTTCCCGAGTCGCTCGGCGGCGCGCACACGCGCCGCCCTCATTCTTCGCGCCGAGTAGGGACTGCCTTTCGACTGGCGTCGGGTCCAGGATCTAATTCGCCGGCACGACCTCACCGCGCCGCGCCGCCGGGCCATTGGACCCTTCAGACGGGCGGCGGGGCAGAACTACGCTCACTGGTGACGCCGCCCTGTAGGTGTCGGTGGGAGCGGGGGTGCCCATGAAACTTGGCGTCCGCGACCTGACCCAGCGCATGATCAGCGACCCGTCCGAGTCGGCGATGTACCTGTGGGTCACCGGGACGTTGGTGGGGCTGGTGGCCGTCCTCGCCGGTCACTGGAGCAGCCAGTCGTTCCGGGTCCTGATCATCACCATCGGGTGCGCCGGCGTCGCCGCGGGGGTCCGGGTGTTGTGGCGGCGCCGGCTCCCGCGCTGGACGCTCTACTTCGACGCCGCGATCGCCGTTGGCCTGATCAGCCTCGGCTCGGCCTACGGGTCCAGCGGCCCCGTCAGCTTCGCGGTCCTCTACCTGCTCATCGCGCTCAACAGCGCTCTCTACTTCCGGCCCGTCCACGCGTTCTTGATGCTCGGCTTCGAGGGCGTCGCCTACGCGATCGTGCTGACCTGGGGTCCGCACGTCGCCGACCCGGTCACGGTGTGGGTCATGATCTTCGGTACCGGCGCGATCCTCTCGGGCGTGGTCGTCACGCTGGTGGGGGACCTCAACCGGGCGAGCCGCGAGGACGCCCTGACGCGCCTGCCCAACCGGCGCACGTGGGACGAGCGGATGGACGACGAGCTCGAGCGCGCTCGACGTGGCGGCCGTCCGCTCACCGTGGTGATCTTCGACGTCGACGACTTCAAGGCAATCAATGATGAGCTCGGGCACGTCATCGGAGACCGGGTGTTGCGTCACCTCTCCGCGCGGTGGCGCGCGCAGCTTCGCACCGGCGGCGACTTCATCGCGCGCATCGGCGGTGACGAGTTCGGACTCATCGCCCCCGAGACCGACGCGAACGGGATCGTAGAGGTCGATCGCGCGCCTCCAGCAGGTCACGTCGATGGGCGCGACCTGCTCCTTCGGTGCCGCGACGTGGGACGGTGAGGAGTCCGCGGCCAGCCTGTTCCGGCGCGCCGACGAGGCGATGTACCAGGTCAAACGCGAGCGCAAGTAGTCGATACCAAGAGGTGCAAGCGCCCGATGTTCCTCCCTAGCGCCGACCACCGGCCGAGGAGTACTGTGCGCGAATGCGGAGGATTGCGGTCCTCGGGGTGGTGGCGCTGCTGGCGCTGTTCGTGGTCCCCCTCGGCCCGTCCGCCGCTTCTCCGTCGGTGTTCTCCCCGGTCCTCTTTCGCAACGTGAACCCGGTCTTCGCGGTCAGCGCGGCCCAGTCCCACCAGGTCGCGGTCCTCGCGGTCGGCGCGTTGCCCTACCCGATCCCGCGCGACGGTTACGGGGTTCCCTTCGTCGTGCGCAACGGGACGAACCACACGATCGGCACCCTCCAGGGCTACGCGACCATCTGGGGCCCGTCGGGTCAGCTCGTCGGTGACGCGTCGGACCAGGGGTTCAACCCGACCCACCTGCTTGCGGGCCAGGAGGGCTTCGCCTACGTCTACCTCGAGCCGGGGACCTCGGTGCCGCGGGGCTCGACCATCCGGGTGTCGGTGGCCGGCGCACCGCTCTCGAACCTGGCCACGTTCTTCACCGACCTCCCGGTGCTCTCGGTCTCGCGCCAGGCGGGGCACTTCACGGGCATCGTGCGCAACCCGCGACCCGAGACCGTCCAGGGGCCCGGCGGCGTCACCGTCTACTGCGTCACGGCGCGGGGCAGGTTCCTCGGCGAGCCCCTCGTCGGGATGCCCGGCATACCCAGCGCGGGGCTGACCCCGGCGGCCATCGCGGCGTTCTCGCTGCGCGCCGCCTCCTCATGCCCCACCTACGTCGTGGGGTCCACGACGGTGGACCTCACCGACCTCCGCAACTGAACCGTCAGTCGACGTGCAGCGGCGTGAAGCGCCGCGCGCTCGCGAAGACGCCAAGGTCGGCCAGGGCGAAGGTCGCGATGACCACGGGCACCGCGTGGATCGAGGTGACCGACACCATCAGGCTCACGGCGGCGGGCCCGATGACGCCGCCGATCATCATGAACAGGATGATGAGCGCCAGTCCGTCGCCGTCGTGGGGGATCAGCACCGTGTACCAGATCAGCCCCATGGGGTAGACCGACGCGATGACCAGTCCCATGACCGGGTAGGCGTAGGGGGCGGTGGGGTCGCCCAGCGCGATCAGCGCCAGGACGATCACGAGGGTGAGTCCCCCCATGACCAGGGCGCGGTCGCTGAAGCGCCGGTTCAGCGGGCCGACCATGACGCGCCCGAACATCAGTCCGAGCCAGAAGCCGGCCGTCGCCAGGCTGCCGACCGACTGGGAGTAGCCCACGCCGTGCAGGTGTGAGGCGATCCACCCCGACGCGCTGGTCTCGGCCGCCACGTACAGGACGTAGGCGACGACGAAGGTGGTGAGGATGGTGCGCCGCCGCCGTCGCACGACCGGCTCGCGGTAGCGCGGCGCCCCCGCGTGCAGCGGCGGCGCGCTGATGGACCCGTTCAGCGTGGACAGCGCCAGGGCGGACAGCGCGACCGCGCCGAAGATGTACGCGAAGTTGTGGGGGCGCACGAGAACGATCAACACGGGGCCGATGACCGCTCCCAGCCCGTAGCCGGCGTTGGCGAAGCTGAGGCGGTGCGCGCGCCCGACCAGCGCGGTGCGCATCAGCAGCGTGTTGAAGGAGAAGTCCGCCGACCCGAAGCCGAGCCCGATGACGAACACGGACGCGAGGAAGAGGCTCCAGTTGTGGATCAGCGCCGCGCCCGTCGCGCCGAGAGCGAGGGTGATCAGGGTGCCCGAGACGACGACGCCACCCTTGTAACGGCGCATCGCGAGCCAGCCCAGCGGCACGCCGACGAGCGCCCCGACGAAGTGGACGCTCAGCACGACGCCCGCGGTGGGCAGTGACAGGTGGAACCGGCGCGCGAAGCTGTCCAGTAGGGGCCCGTAGAGCGACGCGACCGAGCCGATGACGACGAAGGCGGTCGTCGCGGCGGCGAAGGCGAAGGGCGGGAAGACGACGTCGGCGGGCGTGTCGGGGTCCGGCGGCAGCGGGCTGGCGGTCACGGGTCAATGACCCGCGGGACCCGCCGGGTCACGACGGCTCGGTGGCGGGCGGCGTCGTGGGCCGAAGGTAGGGACGCTGGGCGAGGCGTTCCTCGTTGTAGCGCGCGAGGGCGGCGCGAGTGCTCTCGCGCTGCGCGACCTCGGCGACGGGGACGTCCCACCACGACGCGGAGTCCGGGGCGGCGACCGACGGGTCGGTCTCGACGCAGATCACCGTCGTCGACGTGTTGGCGCGCGCCCGGGCCAGCGCCCGCGTCAGTTCGGCCACGCCGTCCGCGCGCAGCACGGTCGCCCCGAGGCTCTCGGCGTTGGCCGCCAGGTCGACCGGCAGGACGTCGCCGGCCAGCTGGCCGGACGCGTCCCGGTAGCGGTACTTCGTGCCGAAGCGCTCGACACCCACGCTCTCGCTCAGCGCCCCGATGGACTGGAACCCGTGGTTGACCACGAGGACGACGATCAGCTTCACGCCCTCCTGGACCGCGGTCACCAACTCGGAGTTGAGCATGAGGTACGAGCCGTCGCCGACCAACACGTAGACCTCGCGCGTGGGGTCGGCCATCTTCACGCCGAGGCCGGCGGCGATCTCGTATCCCATGCAGGAGAACGCGTATTCGACGTGGTACCCCTTGGGGTCGCGCGTGCGCCAGAGCTTGTGCAGGTCACCGGGCAGGCTGCCGGCGGCGGCGACCACGACGTCGCGGTCGCTCGTCGAGGCCTCGACCGCGCCGATCACCTCGCTCTGCGCCGGTCGAGGCTCGTGCCGCAACGCGTACGCATCCTCGACGACCAGGTTCCACTGAGTCGCGGCGTCGCGATACTCATCCTCGAAGTCTGGTGGGACCCTCCACCCGGTCAGCCGTTCGCCCAGCGCGGTCAGTGCGACGAGCGCGTCGGCCACGATGGGCTCGCCGGAGAGCTTCGTGGTGTCAAAAGGGGTCACGTTGATGTTGACGACTCGGACGTCGGGGTTGGCGAACACCGAGTGCGACGCGGTCGTGAAGTCGCTCCAGCGCGTGCCCACGCCGATCACGACGTCGGCGCCCCGCGCGACGCCGTTGGCGGCGCTCGTCCCCGTCGCCCCGAGCGCCCCGAGGCTGGCGGGGTGGTCGAAGCGCAGCGAACCCTTGCCCGCCTGGGTCTCGGCGACGGGGATGCCCGTCGCGGCCGCCAGCCGCGATAGGGCGTCGGTGGCCCCCGAGTAGATGACGCCACCGCCGGCCACGATCAGGGGGCGCCGCGCGCCGCGCACCAGCGCGGCCAGGGCGTCGAGGGACCGCGCCTCGGGCGGCGGGCGACGGATCCTCCACACCCGCGGCGCGAGCAGGTCGTCGGGGACGTCGAACGCCTCGGTCTGGACGTCCTGGGGCAGGGCCAGGGTGACCGCGCCGGTCTCGGCGGGGTCCGTGAGCACGCGCATCGCGCCGAGCAGCGCCGGGGCCAGCTGCTCGGGACGCCAGACGCGGTCGAAGTAGCGCGACACCGGGCGCAGGCAGTCGTTCACCGAGACGTCTAGTGACGTCGGGTCCTCGAGCTCCTGGAGGACCGGGTTGGCCCGTCGCGTGGCGAAGACGTCACCGGGCAACAACAGGACCGGTATCCGGTTCGTCGTGGCCACGGCGGCACCGGTGACCATGTTGGTGGCCCCCGGGCCGATGGAGGACGTGCACGCGAACGCGCGCAGGCGGTCCGACATGCGCGCGTAGCCCACCGCGGTGTGCACCATGGCCTGCTCGTTGCGCGCGAGGTAGTAGCGCAGGTCGTCACCCGCTTCGAGGAGGGCCTGGCCCACGCCGGCGACGTTGCCGTGACCGAAGATCCCCAGGCACCCCGCGAAGAACCGTTGCTCGTGGCCGTCGCGCTCCACGGACTGGACGGACAGGAACCGCACCAGGGCCTGGGCGACGGTGAGCCTCACGACACCCCCCGGTGCGAGGTCATGGGCAGCCGCGGGTCGACGTCCATCGAGTTCCACGAACCGCGAATCCACGCGTGCGTCGGGTCGTCACAGAACGCCATGGTACGGGGCTGGGCCGAGCCGGCGAGGACGTTGAGGAAGTAGAGGTCGTAGCCCGGCGCGGCCATCGTGGGCCCGTGGTACCCGTAGGGGATCAGCACGGTGTCGCCGGTGGCGACCTCGGCCAGGACGTCGATCTGGCGGTCCGGCGCCGAGCTGTAGACGCGCTGGTACCCGCCGGGCCCCGGCTCGTGGGTCCCGGCGCCGCCACGGATCTCGAAGTAGTAGATCTCTTCGAGCTTGGCCTCGCCGGTGCGCTCCTCGTCGTGCTTGTGCGGCGGGTACGACGCCCAGTTGCCCGAGGGAACCAGTACCTCGACCGAGATGAGCCGGTCGGTCTCGAAGCCCGCGGGCGACGCGAAGTTGTTCGCCTGGCGGCTCGCCGACCCCGCGCCGCGCAGCTCAACCGGCACGTCGGCCGCGGCGACGTAGCGCGGCTCGAGCCAGCGACGGGCCACGGCGCCGGGCAACGCGAAGCGCCCGCCCTCGGCGCTGTGGATCGAAGCGCCGGATTCGCGCGGCACGTAGGCGAAGTCGGTCACGCGCTCAAAGACGCTGGGCCGGCCGTCGAGCTCGAAGGTCTCGCCTTCGCAGGTCACGTCGCATCGCCCCGCGAGGGGCAGCACGATCCACTCGGACTCGCCGGTGGGGAAGTCGACGCGCTGGCCGGGGCCGAGGGTGAGGACCTTGAGGGATGCGTACTCCCAGTCGGCGCTCTCCGGCGAGATGTCGACGCTCCACCCGCGGGCGTCGGGGTCGCGCGATGGTTGGTAGACCTCTCGGGTCATAGGAGGCTGACCGCGGTCTTGACCGCGGTCGCGACGTCGTCGTCGGCGGGGTAGAGCAGGTTGCGTCCGACGACGAGCCCCCTCACGCCGGGCAGGCGGAGCGCCGCTTCCCACCGACGGAACATCTCGTCGGGGTTCTTGCTGCGCTCGCCGCCGAGCAGGACGATGGGCATGGTCGCGGCCTCGGCGACGCGGGTCATGTTGTCCACGACCGGGACCTTGAGCCACGTGTATGCCGAAGTGGCGCCGAGGGCACTGGCGATGGCCATCGAGCGCACGACCGCGTCGGCGGTGAGGACGTTGCGTACGAGGCCGTCGGTGCGCTTGTTCATGAACGGCTCGAGCATCGCGACGCGCTGGGCCTGCGCGAGCCGGGTGACGGCGTCGGCGCACGCCACGATGGTGTTGACGGTCCCCGGGTCGTCGGGGTTGATGCGCAGGAGCATCTTGCCCCCGTCGAGGCCCGACGAGACGATGGAATCGGGCGTGTAGCCGGTGAAGCGGTCGTCGAGCTCGAAGACCGCGCCGGGCAGGCCGCCACGGTTCATCGACCCGAAGACGACCTTGTCGTCGAGCGCCCCGAGCAGCAGCAGGTCCTCGATGATGTCCGGCGTCCCGAGGACGCCGTCCACTCCCGGGAGGCTCAGGGCCGTGCAGAGCCGATCGAGGAGCTCGTAGCGGTTTCCCATGGCGGCCGAATCCGGGGCGACCTCGATGATCCCGCGTGCCGTGTGGTCGGCGGCGATGATGAGGAGCCGGCCCGAGTCCCCGGGCGCAGCCCTCCTTCGGCGCTTCTTCGCGGCCTCGGCGACGGCTTCGGGCCGCGCGAACCTCGTATCGCTCAGCATCCTTCGATTCTCGTCACGCATGACGTCCCCCCTCGATCAACTTCGTCACTTCTTCCTTCGTGGGCATGGCCTCGGAGCATGAGAGGCGTGACGCCACAATGGCCCCGGCCGCATTGGCGAATCGGATCGTGTCGCTCAATGACCATCCGGCGAGGAGGCCGTGGCAGAACGCGCCCCCGAAGGCGTCACCCGCGCCCAGGCCGTTGACGACCTCCACGTGAAACGGCGGGATCTCGACGCGCTCGCTTCTCGTCTTGGCGAGGACCCCGTCGGGGCCCAGTTTGACGACCGCGGTCTCGGGGCCGAGCTCGAGCAAGCGGTCGGCCGCCGAATCCGGATCGCGGGCGTCGACCGAGACCTCGACTTCGGACAGATTCCCGATGGCGATCGTCGCGTGGGGCAGCGCCTCGCGCGTCGCCTCGCGGGCCTCGTGAACGGATCTCCAAAAGGAGGGACGGAAGTCGAGGTCCAGGACCGTATGGGCGCGCCGCCCCCGACTCGTCAGCGCGGCGAGGGTCGCGGAACGGCTCGGCTCGACGCTGAGTCCGCTGACCGTGACCCAGAACAACCTGGCGTTGTCGATGGCGTCGTAGTCAAGCTCTGACGGAGAGATCTCCAGGTCGGGTGCCTTGGGCGAGCGGTAGAAGTAGATGGGGAAGTGGTCGGGGGGAAAGGTCTCACAGAACGTCACCGGCGTCTGGAATCCCGGACACGCGCTCACGAAACGGTCGTCGACGCCGAATCCGCGTAGCGCCGCGTGGACGTACTCACCGAAGGGGTCGGGTCCGGTGCGCGTGATCAACGCGCTGCGATCACCGAGGCGTGCCGCCGCCACGGCGACGTTGGTGGGGCTGCCGCCGAGGAACTTGTCGAAGTGACGAACGTGCACGAGGCTGCCGTGCTCGGTGGGGTAGAAGTCCACGCCGACGCGACCCATCGTGAGAACGTCGAAGACCTCGCTCACGTTGACCGCAGCCGCCAGTCACCGCGTCCCGCAGGGCGCCCGGCCCACGCCGGACCCAAGAGATGCGAAATAGGCCGCATATGTCAGGACAATAGCACTTTGGCGTCAAATTCGGTATAGGATTTGTCCACGTCAGCCAACCAAGGACCCGGATGAGCCGATCAACGACGCTGGCCTACAACCCCGCGGACTCACTCGTCCTGGATCGCGACAGCCCGGTCCCCCTGTACTTCCAGTTGGCCCAGCACGTCGAGACGGAGATCCAGTCCGGCAACCTGGATTCGGGAGACCGACTCGAGAACGAGGTGAAGATCGCCGAGGACCTCGGTCTGTCTCGACCCACGGTTCGTGCGGCCTTCGGGTACCTCGTGGACAAGGGCCTGGTTCTGAGACGCCGAGGTCAGGGCACGGTCGTCACGAAGGCGAAGGTGAATCGGTCGGTCAAACTCACCAGCCTGTTCGACGACCTCGCGGTGGCGGGGCGCGGCCCGACCACGCGGGTGCTGCATAACGAGGTGATTAAGGCATCTGACCTGGTAAAAGAGGCGCTCCAACTGGCGGACGACCAGTTCGTGATCTTCCTCGAGCGGATTCGCTACGGCGACGCAGAGCCCATCGCGCTGATGCACAACTTCATCCCCACGTCGCTGGTCACGCTGAGCAGCGAGATGCTCGAGGAGCACGGGCTCTACGAGCTCCTGCGCGCGAGCGGCGTCCACCCCGACCGTGCGACGCAGCGGATCTCGGCGAAGAACGCCACCGCGGAAGAGGCCCGGCTCCTCGACGAGTCAAAGGGCACGGCACTGGTGACGATGGAGCGCACGACGTACGACGTGAGTGGTCGCGCGATCGAATTCGCCCAGCACGTCTACCGGGCAGCGCGCTACGCACTGGTCAGCACGGTCACGGCGGAGGCCGCCGGAGAGGACCGCGGTGCGTAACGTTCGTTTGATAGTAGTTATTGACAAGGAATCGGTTTTGCAGTACGGTCGCTCGCAACATGGCCGTCCGGCGCGGTGCTGGGACACCGCCGCGCGGACGTGACACATTGCTCGGGGGCGAGTTTGGTCGACGTGGGGGCTTGGTGAACGCAAGGCGGAGTTCAGGTGAGCAAATGCGGGCCGCGGTCCGAGCACGCTCGTCGCCCCGTGGCGGGGCGTGTCGCGCGTGAACGAGATCCGCTTCGACCACGTGTGGAAGCTGTTCGAGGGCAACCCCGTCGTCTCCGATCTCAACCTGGACATCCGCGAGGGAGAGTTCATCGTCTTCGTGGGTCCGTCAGGATGCGGCAAGACGACCTCGCTGCGGATGCTCGCGGGGCTCGAGCGTCCGAGCCACGGCCGAATCTGGATGGGGGACAAGGACGTGACGGACGTCGCGACCGGAGAGCGTGACATCTCGATGGTCTTTCAGAGCTACGCCCTCTACCCGAACATGAGCGTCTACAAGAACCTCGCTTTTGGCCCCAAGGTTCGCAGGGAGCCGAAGAAGGACCTCGGCAGGCGCATCCACGAGGTCGCCGAGCTCCTGGGTATCAGCCACCTGCTCGACCGAGCGCCGGCGGCCCTGTCGGGAGGACAGCGCCAGCGCGTCGCCCTCGGGCGGGCGCTGATCCGCGAGCCCCAGGTGTTCTTGATGGACGAGCCGCTCTCCAACCTGGACGCCGCCCTGCGGGTCCAGATGCGAGCGGAGCTCATCCGCCTCCACCAGCGTCTCGAGAGCACGACCACGGTGTACGTCACCCACGACCAGGTCGAGGCGCTGACCATGGGTAACCGGGTCGCCGTCTTGAAGGACGGGATCCTCCTCCAGGTCGACAGCGCGAACGACCTCTACGAGTACCCCGAGTCGGTCTTCGTCGGCGAGTTCATCGGCTCGCCCAAGATGAACATCGTGCCCGGGACGCTGACCCGGTCCGGCGGTTCCACGGCCGTCGAGTGCCTGGGGATCCGCACCGACCTGACCTCCGAGCTCGAGGGGCGCCTGGTGGACGCCGCGAGCGACGGGCCGGTCCTGGTTGGGCTACGCCCACACGACCTGCACCTCGCCGGCGACGCGAAGAACGAAAGCCCGGTCATCAAGGGCCAGGTCGACATCACGGAGCACACGGGTACGGAGGTGTTCGCCACGATCGAGCACGACGGCACCAAGCTCATCGCGCGACTCCCACGCTCTCCCGTGCCCCAGCCGGGAGACGTCCTCGACCTCTCCTTCAACAAGGATCGCGTGCATCTCTTCGACGCCGAGACCCGGAAGAGTCTCATGCGTCGCGCACAAGAGCGGGAAAAGATCAGCATCGGACAGGGGGAGGCTGCCTCGCAGAAGTAAGCGTTTGGACAATCAAGAAGAAATGACTAGGGGGAATCAATGAAAGTACGCAACAAGGCAGTACTGACGAGGCTGGCCCTCGGACTGACGCTGGTGGTCGCTCCACTCGCGGTGGTCGGCGCGGCCGGGGTCTCGTCGGCGGGTGCGGCGTCCAAGACCACGATCTCGGTGGCCTACGCGGTCGACACCACGTTCGACACGACTCCGTTGGCCGTCAAGTGGTGGGGGGCGCTGAAGAAGGAGTTCGACGCCAAGTACCCGCAGTACAACCTGAAGCTGGACCCGATCAGTGGCGGCGAGCCGGACTTCCTCACGAAGCTGGCCCTGCAGTACCACTCGTCGTCGACCGCTCCGGACGTGGCGCAGTTCCCGTCGACCGAGATTTCTTTGTACCAGTCAACGGGCTACCTGCTCAACATGAGCCCGTACCTCAAGACGTCGTCGTGGTTCGCTGAGTACCCGACCGCGATCCAGAATGAGGGCAAGATCGGCGGCAAGATCTACGCGGTCAGCTCCGGCGAGAACAACAACGCTCTCTACTACGACAAGGCGATCCTCCAGAAGGCGGGCATCGCCCTGCCGTGGCAGCCCAAGAACTGGAACGACATCTTGGCCGCGGCGAAGAAGATCAAGGCCACGCAGCCCAAGGTGACGCCGTTGTGGATTGACGCGGGCACGAGCGCCGGACCCAACGGGGCCGGCTACGGCGCGCTGAACCTGCTCGCCGGTTCGAGCAACCCCACGATCCAGACTGCCTCGGGCAAGATGGTCGTGAGCAGCTCCGGGTTGTTGCAGACGTTCAACTTCTTGCACCAGGTCTACGCCGACAAGCTGGGCGCACCCACGTCGGAGCTCTTCAGCCCCAACAACGCACCCAACATCCCCTCGGCGCTGTTCCCCAAGGGCACGCTGGGCATCGCGCTGGGGGCGAACTTCCTCGGCGGTAACTGGTCCAAGCTCGTGGGCTTCCCGTACTGGAAGCAGTCCTCGACGGCGATGGGCGTGGCTGGTATTCCCAAGGCCAACGGCAACGGCTACGCGTCCACGCTGAGTGGTTGGGACTACGGGATCTCGGCGACGTCCAAGGCTCCGCAGGCCGACATGGACCTCATCAACATGATGCAGGAGCCGACGAACCTGATTAACGCCGACAACTGGGCGGGCTGGGTCCCGCCGGTCAAGTCGGACTGGAACATCCCGGTGTACACGAACTTCGCGGCCCCGTTCAACCAGGACTTCGGCAACCTGCTGCCGTCCTCGACGGAGCTGCCGTCCAGCTCGGCGTACAACGCGTGGGTGCAGGGCTTCGAGCAGGCCACGGGCACCCTGGCGCAGACTCCCACCACCACGGGGGCCGCGGCCCTCGCGGCGATGAAGAGCTACGTCACCAACCAGCTAGGACCAAGCGCCGTCGTAACGCTGCCCTAGCAGTGATCCAGACGTCGTAGAAGCCACGTGAGAAAGGACCGGTGACGGTGTCAACAGTGACTGCTGACACCGTCACCGGTCCGAGCGTGGCCGACCTGTGGAAGACGCGCCAAGACAAGACGCGTTACCAGTGGAGCAGCCTCGGTCTGTTGACGCCCGCGTTCGGGCTGCTCGCCATCTTGTTCCTGGTCCCGATGGGCTACGCGGTCTACCTCGGGCTGACCAATCTGACCCTCGTCGGTCCGACCGCGATCAAGTGGGGCTTCACGGGGACCCAGAACCTCGTGCGCCTCAAGCAGGACACGACGTTCTGGAGCTCGCTGTGGGTCACCGGGATCTTCATCGCGGGATCGATCGTCGGCGTCGTGGTGGTCGGGTACGTCCTCGCGTCGCTGCTGATGCGCGCGCGTCCGTTGATGCGCGTGTTGGTCGGTGGCATCGTGGTCATCGCGTGGATGATGCCCGCGGTCACCGCCGGCATGACCTGGTACGCGTCGACCACCCAGGGGGGCGCCTTCTCGGTGCTGACGGGACTGAGGAACACGAACTTCCTCGACAACTATCCCCTGCTCATCGTGACCCTCGCCAGCATCTGGTCGATGACGGGGTTCTCGATGCTCGTCATGGGCGCCGCGCTGCGCAACATCCCCAGCGAGGCCATCGAGGCGGCGATCGTGGAGAACGCGTCGACCTGGCAGCGCTTTCGCCTCATCGTCCTGCCCCTGCTGCGCCCGACCATGATCGCCATCGTCCTGCTGACCGCGCTGCTGACGCTGGCCAACTTCTCTCTCATCTACATCATGACCCAGGGTGGTCCGGGCAACGCGACGAACATCCTGCCCCTGTACTCCTACCAGCAGGCCTTCAGCTTCAACAACTTCGCCTACGGCGCGCTCATCGGCAACGTCATGGTCCTCATCGCCACCGTCTTCGGCGTCTTCTACGTGCGCATCGCGCGCCAACGCGTATGAGCCAGCGCGACGAAGGCGGCCTGTCGAGCATGGCGCGGGCCATGCCCGCCTCGGTCGACCCGCCGGTCCTGCCCGCCGAGAACCGCGAGACGCAGCGCACCGTCGTGCGCAGCGTCACGACCCACGTCGTGCTCGCCGGCTTCGGGCTGGCGTTCCTCGCGCCCATGCTGTGGCTGCTGCTGGCCTCGGTCGACTCCAAGGCCTCCTACGGCGTCGAGTGGCCCCACTTCTCGCTGATCAACTTCCGCCACGTCCTCACCGGAAGCCTCTTCCACGCGCTCTTCAACAGCGTCGTGCTCGCCGTGGTCTCGACGGCCATCGCCTCGATCGCCGGGGTCTTCGCCGCCTATTCGCTGTCGCGTCGCAAGATCCCCTTCAAGGGACCCCTGCTGTTGTTCATCATCTTCTCGTCAGGGGTGCCGCTCGCGATCATGGTGATCCCCGTCTACGAGATCTTCTCGCGGTTCGGGCTGCTCACCATCTTCCCGGCGGCGGTGTTCTTGTCGGTGACGTCGCTGCCCTTCGAGATCTACCTCATGAAGAACTTCATCGACGCGGTGCCGGTGGACCTCGAGGAGGCCGCGCGGATGGAGAAGGCCAGCACCCTCCAGGTGCTGCGCCTGGTGATCGTGCCGCTGGCGCTTCCGGGGATCGCCGCCGCGGCGATCTTCGGCTTCGTGAACGCGTGGGGGTCCTTCGTGGTCCCGCTCATCCTGATCAACCCGGCGAACCAGCAGCCCGCGCCCATCGCCCTCTACACGTTCCTCACGCTGCCCAAGGCCCAATTCGGCAACATGGCCGCGTATTCCCTAATCTTCTGTGTGCCCGTTTTCGTCCTCTACGCCGTCTCCTCACGGCTCTTCCGCGAAGGGTTCGTGCTCGGCGGGGGCGTGAAGGGGTGACCCGGACGGCGTCGTTGTGCGCCCGGGCTCCTCGCCGCGGGGTGCCGTCGTGAGGCGGCTGCGCGTCGGTCTGATCGGCACCGGGATCATCGCCCAGGTGATGCACCTTCACTTCCTGCGCGAGCTCTCTGACCGATTCGAGATCGCCGCGCTGTGCGACATCTCGGCCGACAGCGCCAACGCCTGCGCCCTCGAGTACGGGGTGCCCGTCGTGCACACCGACTGGCGCGAGATGCTGCGCGAGCCCCTCGACGCGGTGCTCGTGCTGACCTCGGGGAGCCACGCGCCGATCGCCGTGGAGGCCGCGCGCGCCGGGCTGCACGTCTTCGTGGAAAAGCCCATGTGCTTCTCCACGCGCGAGGCGATGGAGATGGTCGACGAGGCCATGGCCGCCGGCGTGACCCTGATGGTCGGCTACCCCAAGCGCTACGACCCGGCGTTCGCGCGCTTCACCGCGGAGGTCGCGGCGCTCGAGCGGCCGCGGCTGATGCGCGTGACGACCACCGAGTCGCCGTTCCTGCCCTACGTCGCGCACTACCCGCTGAACCCGCCGGGCAGCGTCGCCCCCGAGGTCCTCGCCCCGCTGCGCGCGGACTCGGACCGGCGTCTGCGCGAGGCGATCGGCACCGACGACGAGTTCCTGGTGGGCCAGTACCAGGCGGTGCTCCTCGACACCCTGGTCCACGAGATCAACACGGTCCGCGGCGTGCTGGGCGAGCCCGAGCGCCTCGACTACGTCGACATGCGGCCCGGGTCGCTCTGCGTCCTGCTCAACTACGGCGCGACGAGCGCCGCGATCCACTGGCTGGACGTTCCGGGGATGACGCGCTACTCGATGGAGTTCTCGATGTTCGCCGCCGACGGGCGCGCGACGCTGACCTTCCCCTCGCCCTACCTGCGCAACGCCCCCACCACGCTGTCGATCGAGCGCGGCGCGTCCGACGACGTCGCGTCGTGGCGCCGCGACGAGATCACCTCCTACGAGAGCGGGTTCAAGGCCGAGCTGGTCGCCTTCCACGCGGAGGTCACCGAGGGCGTCGCGGTGCCGACGAACGGCCTGGACGGGGCCCGGGACATCGCGATGTGCCAGGCCATCATCCGCTGCGTCCAGCAGGGCTCGCCGGTCGAGCGGCCCACCGAGGTCTAGCGGCCCGGCCGCGGGCAGAGTCGTGACAAGGAGAGAGAAGAGAGTGCCGATGAAAGTGACAGTTGCCAACGCGCCCATCAGCTACGGGGCCTTCGAGCTCACCGTGGGCATCGACCCGAGCGTGCCCGACGGCGTGGCGGTCCTCGACGAGGTGACCTCGGCGGGGTACGCGGGCATCGACCTCGGTCCGGTGGGCTACCTCGGCGACGGACCGGTGCTGGCCGAGCGCCTGGCCGCGCGGGGCCTAGGCCTCGCGGGCGCCTACCTCGAGTTCCCCTTCCGCGACCCGGCCGCGCTGGAGGCCCTCTACCCCGAGCTCGACGCGATGCTCGACACCTTCGACGCCGTGCGCGGCGTGATCCCGGGCCCGGCGCCGCACCCCACGATCGCCGACAACGGCAGTGATGCGCGCCGGGCCGCCCCGGGGCGCAGCCACGCCGACCCGTCGCGCGGCCTCGACGCGCAGGGCTGGGCCCAGATGAAGGTGGGCCTCGACGCGGTCGTCGCGCGGTGCCGCGACCGGGGCTACGAGCCGACGTTCCACCACGAGACGGGGACCAACGTCGAGGCCCCCTGGGAGATCGCCCGGGTGCTGGAGATCTCCGACGTTTCCCTGTGCCTGGACACCGGGCACTTCTTCGTCGGCGGCGGCGACCCGGTCGCCGCGATCCACGACTGGGCCTCGCGGATCAACCACGTCCACGTCAAGGACGCCGTGCGCTCGGTGATGGACGGCATCATCGCCGACAACGAGCCGACCCCGGCCATCTGGTCGCGCGAGGCCTTCTGCGCGCTGGGCGCGGGCGACGCCAACGTCGCGGGCGTGCTGGCCGCGCTCGAGGCGATCGACTACAGCGGGTGGCTGGTGGTCGAGCAGGACATCTTCCCCCAGACGTCCGCGCGCTTCGCCCAGGCCATCGACGACCAGAAGGCGAACCGTCGCTTCCTGGCGGACCATGGCGTCTAGTCCAGCGACCGACACCTTCCGGCTGGGCCTGGTGGGGGCCGGGCGCATGGGCCGCACCCACCTGCGCGCCCTCGCCGACTCCCCCGCCGTCGACGTGGTCGCGGTGGCCGAGCCCGTCGACGCGCTGCGCGACGAGGTGGCGTCCGCCTACCCGGTGCGCGCCTACCGTGCGCTCGACGACCTGCTCGAGGCGCGCGACGTGGACGGGGTGCTGATCGTCACGCCCAGCGACACCCACGTCGACGTGATCACCCGGGTCGCCGCCGCGGACCTGCCCATCCTGTGCGAGAAGCCGTGTGGGGTCAGCGCGGACGACGCCCGCCGCGCCCAGCGCGTCGTCGCCGACGCGGGGGTGCCCCTCCAGGTCGCCTACTGGAGACGCTTCGTGCCCGAGCTGGCGGTGCTACGCGAGCGGATCGGCGCCGGTGAGCTCGGCGAGGTCCTCTCGCTGTCGTGCCTGCAGTGGGACGGCGAGCCGCCGTCGGCGGCGTTTCGCGCGCGCAGCGGGGGAATCTTCATCGACATGGGCGTGCACGAGTTCGACCAGGCCCGCTGGCTCGCGGGCGGCGACTTCGCGCGGCTGCACGCCGCGGCCTCGCCGGTGATAACCGACGCGGACGTGCCCGGCGACCCCGACAGCGCCCAGGTGCTGGGCCAATTGGACACCGGCGCGACGGTCTTCGTGTCGCTGGGACGCCACTACGTCGGGGGCGACATGGCCAGCGTGGAGGTCTTCGGGACGCGCGACCACGCGTTCTCGGTGTTCCTGGACCCCGCCGACGGCGAGCGGGCCCAACTCGAGGCCCTGGAGCGCCAGGCGGGCGCGTTCGCGGACTTCGCCCGTGGCGGGCCGTGCCGCGGGGCGAACCTCGACGACGCCGTCGCCGCGCTGGAGGCCGCGGCGGCCGCGGGCGCGCAGGTGGTCGCGCCGAGGTGAGCGCCTCTCGCGCCGACGAGGTGCGCGTGGGCATCGTCGGCTACGGGATGATGGGCCGCGCCCACGCCTACGCGTACCGCGCGGCGCCGCTGGTGCGCTCGACGCCCGTCTCCTTCGTCCCCGTCGTCATGTCGGGGCGCGACGCGTCGGCCCTCGCCGCGGCCGCGGCCGCGTGCGGGGTCCCCGAGACGGTCGCGGAGTGGGCCGAGCTCGTGACCCGCGACGACGTCGACGTGGTCGACATCTGCACTCCCCCGGGAACCCACGCCGCGGTGGCCGCCGCGGCCGCCGCCGCGGGCAAGGCGGTCATCTGCGAGAAGCCCCTGGCGGTCAGCTACGCCGACGCGCGCGCCGCGCGCGACGCGGTCGCCGCGGCCGGCGTGCTCAACGCGGTGGGGTTCAACTACCGCCGCCTGCCGGCGCTGGCGCTGATGGCCGAGATGGTCGCGGCCGGCGAGCTGGGCGAGGTGCACCTGTGGCGCGGCACGTGGCTGTCCGACGAGTTCGTCGACCCGGACATCGCCTTCGACTGGCGCTTCGACGCGGCGATGGGCGGCACGACCATCGCGGACCTGGGCAGCCACCTGATCGACCTGGCCACGTGGATGCTCGGCCCCGTCGAGTCGGTGAGCGCCAACTCGGCGACGTTCGTGGCCGAGCGACGCGACGGCGACGCGACGCGGCGCGTCGAGGTGGACGACGCGTCCTCGGCGCTCGTGAACTTCTCCTCGGGCGCGACCGGCACGATGGAGGTCGCGCGCGCCGCGCCGCGCCGGCCGTGCGACTTCGTCGTCGAGGTCAACGGCAGCCGCGCGACGGCGATGTTCTCCTACGCCAACCTCAACGAGCTCTGGTACGCGAGCACCGACGACGACCCGCGCCTCTACGGGCTGCGCCGGATCCGCGTCGAGCACCCGAGCCACCCCCAGACCCAGGGCTGGTGGCCGATCGGCCAGGGCGTCGGCTACGACGCGACCTTCATCAACCAGGCGTGCGACCTGGCCGCGGCGTGGCCCGACGGGCCCTGGACACCCGGCTTCGACCAGGGCGCGCGCGTCGCCGCGGTGTGCGCGTCGATGGAGCTCTCGGCGGCGCAGCGCCGCTGGGTGCGCGTCGCCGAGGTCGAGTCCGGCTAGTCGCGCGCGAAGGCGGCGAGGTTGCGCGCGGCGTCGGCGCTGATCTCCGGGCACAGCGGCGGGTGCATCTCGGTGGCGTGCATGGTGCCGAGCACCACGCGCGCCCGCGCGCGCACCCCCGCGGCGAGCAGCAGCCGGTAGAAGGCGACGCCCTCGTCGCGCAGCGGGTCACACTCGTTGACGCTGATGACCGTGGGCGGCAGGCCCGCGACGTCGCCGGGCGTGGCGAAGCCGGGCCAGGCGAGGGGGTCGCGCGCCTCGAAGGCCTCGATCCCGTAGCCCACGCGCGCGCGGTTGCCCGCGACGTCACTGAGCAGGTCGGCGTACTCGAGGCTCGACGGGTAGCGCTCGTCGGGCCAGCGCCCGAGGATGAACGGGCAGAACGCGTAGAGGCCCTTGAGGTCGCCCAGCGCGCCCTCGCGCGCGAGGCGCATCCCGGTTGCCAGGGTGAGGTTCCCCCCGCCGCTCTCACCCGCGACGACGAGGCGCGCCGGGTCCAGGCCCAGCTCGGACGCGTGCTCTCGGGTCCACGCCAGCCCCGAGAGGCAGTCGTTGAGCCCGCCGGGGTAGGCGGCGAGCTCGGGCACCGACGAGGGGGCGACCGCGTTGCGGTAGTCCACCATCACCACGACCACGCCGTTGGCGGCGATCATGCGTCCCCACGCGCGGTAGTTGCCCAGGTAGCACGACAGGTACGCCATGCCCCCGCCGTGGATGTAGTACACGCCGGGCAGGGCGTCGTCGCCGTCGGGGCGGATGACCTGGAGGCGGATGACGTTGCCGTCGGGCGCCGAGACGACCTCGCGCGTGGTGACGCTCAGGCCGGCCGACGGGGCCACGACCTCGTCGTCGAGGCCGTCCATGAACGCGGACTCCGCGGCCAGGCGGGCGCGGCCCTCGGGCGAGGCGGCCTCGGCGAGGAGCTCCTCGCGGCTGGCCACGTCGCCGACGCCGACCGCGGGCAGGTCGCGAAGGAACTCGCGCACGCGAGGGTCCAGGCGGGTGTTCGAATCGAGGTCGAAGGGCACGGCGCCTCACTGGCTCAGCTCGTCGTCACGGTACTACCGCGGCCGACGAGGGGCCGGTGCCTAGGTGACGGCCTCGCCGTCGATCACGACCTCGAGCGCGCGGGCTTCGATCAGGTCGTCGGTCGCCCGCACGCGCGCCGGAGCCACGGCGCCCGAGCGCAGGAAGGAGCTGGTCGCGGCGGTGGCCACGGCCATCGTGGCCACGTAGAGCCACAGGTGGTGGAACCCGGTGATCGCCGAAGCCGCGCTGCGCGGCGCGCCCAGGATGACGACCATCACCGCCACGCCAATGGCCCCGCCCACCTGGCGCGCCGTCTGGTTGACGGCGCTGCCCACGGCGAAGCGCCCCGGGGGCAGCGACGACACCGCCGCGGCGCTGAGCACCGGGAAGGTGAGGCCCACGCCGAGTCCGAGCAGGAGCGACCCAGGCAGCCACACCCCGGCGTAGTCCGCGTGCAGCGTCGTGCGCTCCACGACCCAGATCATCCCGAGGAAGAAGAACGTCAGGCCCACCAGGAGCACGCGGCGAAAGCCCACGCGCGACGCGACCTTGCCCGCCGGGCCCGACACCGCCGCGACGATCAGCGGCGAGGGGGTCACCGCCAGGCCCGCCCAGAGGATCGAGTAGTGCCAGACGCTGGTGAGGAACAAGATATTGCCCAACAGCATCGCGAAGAAGCCCATCGCGTAGACGAGCATCGCCGTGTTGGCCAGCGTGTAGGTCGGATTTGCGAACAGGGCCAGGTCGAGCACCGGCTCGGGGTGGCGCGCCGAGCGCCAGATGAAGAACGCGCCCAGCACCGCGGACCCGATGAAGGGTCCGACGATGCGCGCGCTGGACCAGCCCCAGCTAGGCCCCTCGGCGATGGCCAGCACGAGGGCCGACAGCGCCGTGCCCAGCAGGACGACGCCCACGTAGTCGGGGCGCGCCGGGGCGCGCTCGGCCCGAGCCTCGACCAGGACGCGACGTCCCACCAGCCAGGCGATCAGTCCGACGGGCAGGTTCACGTAGAACGCCGAGCGCCACCCGAAGCCGGTGATCAATAGCGCGCCCAGCGACGGGCCGGTCGCGACGGCCAACGCGCTCACCCCGCCCCAGAGCGTGACGGTCTGGGAGCGGCGCTCGACGGGGAAGGCGCTGAGCAGGAGCGACAGCGACGCGGGCAGGATCGCCGCCGCGCCGCCACCTTGGATCAGGCGACCGGTGACGAGGATCGCGACGCTGGGGGCCACCGCGCAGAGCGCCGAGCCAAAGCAGAACACGCCGAGGCCGGTGAAGAAGACGCGCCGGCTGCCCAGGCGATCCGCCGTGCGACCCGCGATGACCAGCAACGCACCGAAGACGATGCTGTAGCCGGTGACGACCCAGGCCAGGCTCGCGCGCGTGTCGTGGGTGAAGGTGCGCTCGAGCGCGGGGAAGGCGACGTTGACGATGGACAGGTCCAGCGAGGACATGAACACGCCGAGCGCGGTCACGACGAAGATCGCGCGACGGTGGCTCCTGGTCGACTCCGGCGTTGCGGCGGCGTTAGGTTCTTTCATGAAACGGACTATAGCGAGTTGCGTTGCATGATGCAATGGACTATTCTATTTCCGTGGAACGAAAGAGCTTTTCCCAGATGGACTGCTCCGTGGCCCAGTGCCTGGAGGTCGTCGGCGAGTGGTGGAGCATGCTGATTGTGCGTGACGCGCTCCTGGGGGTGACCCGCTTCGAGGAGTTCCAGCGGCGTCTGGGGATCTCGCGCAACATCCTCCAGGCGCGCCTGCGCACCCTGGTGGATGGCGGTGTCCTCGTGCGCGTTCCCTACAGCGAGCACCCCCCACGCCACGAGTACCGCCTCACGCGCAAGGGTCGCGACCTGTGGCCGGTGGTCAACGCGATGCGCCAGTGGGGCGACCAGTACGCCGCGCCCTCCGGTCCGCCGATCCAGATCGTGCACACCGGATGTGGCCAGCACACCGAGGCGGTCCTGACGTGCCAGTCCTGCGGCGAGCCGATGAAGGTCCAGGACGTGCGCGCGGTCGCCGGGCCCGGACGCGCACCCGCCGCCCTCGTCAAGCGCTAGGACGACGCGGCGGCGACGCTCGCGAGTTCTAGCGAAAGCCCAGCACCGGGTGGGGCCGGTAGTCGGCTTCGAGCGTGGCGACCTCTTCGTCGCTCAGCGTGATCGAGAGCGCCGCGACCGCGTCGGTGAGGTGATGGGGCTTGGTGGCCCCGACGATCGGGCTGACGACCGCGGGCTTGGCGAGCATCCACGCGAGGGCGACCTGGGCCGCCGGGACCCCGCGCGCGCCGGCGACGCCCATGAGCGCCTCGACCACCTGACGGTCGGCGTCGCCGTAGAGGTAGCGGCCGAACTCGTCGACCTCCGAGCGCGCCGTCGTCTCGTCCCACGCGCGCGCGAGTCGACCGCGCGCCAGCGGGCTCCACGGGATCGAGCCGATCCCCTGGTCCACGCACAGCGGGAGCATCTCGCGCTCCTCCTCGCGGTAGAGGAGGTTGTAGTGGTTCTGCATGCTGACGAAGCGCGTCCAGCCGTGCTGGTCGGCGAGGTAGAGGGACTGGGCGAACTGCCACGAGTACATCGACGACGCGCCGATGTAGCGGGCCTTGCCCGACTTGACGACGTCGTGGAGGGCCTCGAGGGTCTCCTCGATGGGCGTCTCGTAGTCCCAGCGGTGGATCTGGTAGAGGTCCACGTAGTCGGTGCCCAGGCGTCGGAGGCTGTTGTCGATCTCGCGCAGGACGGCCTTGCGCGAGAGCCCCTGCCCGTTGGGGTCCTCGGACATACGTCCGTTGAGCTTCGTGGCGATCACCACCTCGTCGCGCGGGACCATCGACAGCAGGGTCGAGCCGGTGATCTCCTCGCTGGAACCCGCCGAGTAGACGTTGGCGGTGTCGAAGAAGGTGATCCCCAGGTCCAGCGCCTGGGCGAAGAACGGCGTCGCGGCGTCGCGGTCGAGGGACCACGGCTGGTTGCCCCGGGTCGGCTCGCCGTAGGTCATGCAGCCCAGACAGATTCGTGAGACCTTGAGACCGGTGTTGCCGAGCGTGACGTAGTCCATGGCGGCACCCTACCCACCCCGCGAGCCCCGGCGCGCCGGGCGAATTAGCCAGGTCCACCGGTGTTACGCGCTGGTAGCGTGCCCCTCAGTGACGCGGCGACGGCCCCTGCGGGGACGCCGAGGGCGTCGCGTGATGACCAAGGGGGGCCCCGTCAATGAGCATTCTCGGAAACCGTGTTCTTCGTCGAGAGGACCCGAAGTTCCTAACCGTGGGCGGTACCTACGTCGCCGACCTGGACCTGCCGGGCTCGGCGCACCTGACTTTCGTGCGCTCGTCGATGGCCCACGCGCGCGTGACCCGCGTGGACACCTCGGAGGCCGCGTCGCTGCCCGGGGTGATCGGCGTGTACACGAACGACGACCTGGGTCTGGCCCGGCGCCCCACCGTCATGGGCTTCACCCCCGAGGCACTGACCGCGACGGTCCTGGCGTCGGGGACCGTTCGCTACGTGGGCGAGCCCATCGTCGCGATCGTCGCCGAGACTCGCGAGATCGCCGCCGACGCCACCGAGTTGGTGGTCGTCGACTACGAGCCCCTGCCGGTGGTAGTCGACCCCGCCGAGTCGATCAAGGACGAGCATCTGCTGTTTCCCGAGGCGCACACGAACACCTCGTTCACGCTGAACTTCGGCGGGGACGAGACGATGTTCGACGACTGCGAGGTAGTGGTTGAGCAGACCATCGCGAACCAGCGCGTGGCGCCGTGTCCCCTGGAGGGGAGGTCGGCCGCCGGCGAGATGAGTGCGGACGGGCGCCTCGAGTTCCGCTCGTCGACCCAGGCGCCGCACGGCGTGCGCGACTCCATCGCGTCCTCGCTCGGACTCGAACCGCACCAGGTGCACGTCATGGCACCCGACGTCGGCGGTGGTTTCGGAGCGAAGGGCTCGATCTACCCGGAGGAGGTGGTGGTCGCCTGGTGCGCCCAGCGCCTCGGCCGCCCCGTGCGCTGGACCGAGACGCGCTCGGAGAGCATGGTGGGCCTGGGCCACGGCCGCGGCCAGGTCCAGCAGGTCAAGATGGGCGGGACGCGCGACGGAAAGGTCACCGCATTTCGCAACACGGTGATCCAGGACTCGGGCGCCTATCCCGAGATCGGCACGGTGCTGCCGTTCATGACCCGAACGATGGCCTCGGGTGTCTACACGATCCCCAAGGCCGAGTGCTCCAGCGTCTCGGTCGTCACCAACACCACGCCGACGGCTGCGTACCGCGGCGCGGGGCGCCCGGAGGCGACCTCGGCGATCGAGCGCATCATGGACGTCTTCGCCGCCGAGATCGGGATGGACCCCGCCGAGCTACGTCGCCGCAACCTGATCGCCAAGGACGCCTTTCCCTACACGACCCCGACCGCGACCGTCTACGACTGCGGCGACTACGAGCGCGCCCTCGACCTGGCCCTGGAGGTCGCCGGTTACTCGGAACTGCGCGCCGAGCAGAAGCGTCGCCGCGACGCGGGTGAGGTGCGCCAGTTGGGCATCGGCCTGTCGTGCTACGTCGAGATCACCAACGGGCTGCCCGACGGCGAGTTCGGCGCGGTCGAGGTGCGCCCCGACGGCAAGGTCATCGTGCGCACGGGCACCTCGCCACACGGCCAGGGCCACGTGACCGCCTGGTCGATGCTCGTGGCCGACCAGATGGGCGTGCCGCTCGATGACATCGAGGTCATCCACGGCGACACCGACATCGTGCCGCGCGGCGCGGGGACCATGGGCTCGCGGTCGCTGCAGACCGGCGGCGCCGCGGTCAACCAGGCCGCGGTGGACGTCGTGGAGAAGGCGAAGGACCTGGCGGCTGACCTGCTGGAGGCGTCGCGCGAGGACATCGTGCTCGACAAGGCCAACGGGCGCTTCCACGTGGTGGGGACGCCCGCGGTTGCGCGCAGCTGGGCCGAACTCGCGGGCGCGTCGCTCAACAAGAGCGGCAACCCCCTCTACGCCGAGGTCGACCTGGCCTCGGGCGGGCCGACCTTCCCCTTCGGCACCCACGTCGCCGTCGTCGAGGTCGACGTCGAGACCGGCAAAGTGACGCTGCTGCGCCACGTCGCGGTCGACGACGCCGGGAGGATCGTCAACCCCCTCCTCGCCGAGGGCCAGGTCCACGGGGGCATCGCCCAGGGCGTGGCCCAGGCGCTCCTCGAAGAGGTCGTCTACGACGCCGACGGGAACCCGCTGACGTCGACCCTGGCGGACTACTCGTTCATCACGGCCGCCGAGCTGCCGAGCTACGAGACGCGCTTCACCGAGACGCCGACGCCGATCAATCCCCTCGGGGCGAAAGGGATCGGCGAGTCGGGCACTATCGGGGCGACGCCCGCGGTGCACAACGCGGTGTGTGACGCCGTGAGCCACCTCGGCGTGCGCCATATCGACATGCCGACGACGCCGACCAGGGTCTGGGCGGCGATTCAGGCGGCCGGTCTCGCCGGCGCGACGGGAAGGTCATGACATGAACGTCACCATCAACGTGAACGGGATCGATGAGTCCCACGACGTCGAGGCGCGAACGCTGCTCGTGCACTTCATCCGCGACGCGGTGGGACTCACCGGGACGAACATCGGGTGCGACACGACGTCGTGCGGGGCCTGTACCGTGCTGGTCAACGGCGAGTCGGTCAAGTCCTGCACGGTCCTGGCGGCCCAGGCCGACGGCGCCGAGGTGACCACGATCGAGGGTCTGGCGCTGCCCGACGGTCGTCTCAACCCGGTCCAGCAGGCGTTCCAGGACCACCACGGCCTCCAGTGCGGGTACTGCACTCCGGGCATGGTGATGGCCGTGACGTCGCTGCTGAGCGAGAACCCCGAGCCCACGGAAGAGGACATCCGCCTGGGCCTCGAGGGCAACCTGTGCCGCTGCACCGGGTACCACAACATCGTGGAGGCCGCGCTGGCCGCGAGCCAGGCAGGAGGGGCGCGATGATCCCCGCCAAGTTTGACTACGTCCGGGCTGGATCGGTCGAGGAGGCCGTCGAGCTGCTCGTCGAGCACGGCGACGACGCCAAGCTCTTGGCCGGTGGCCACTCGCTGCTGCCCTTGATGAAGTTCCGCCTGGCCGCCCCGGCGCTGCTGGTGGACATCGGACGCGTGGGCGACCTCAGCTACGTGCGAGAAGAGGACGGATACGTCGCGATCGGGGCGCTGACGCGCCACCACGACGTCGCCAACAGTGAGGTCGCCCTGGCCGCGGCGCCGGTCCTCGCCTTCGTCGCCGGCCAGATCGGTGACCCCCAGGTCCGACACCGCGGGACGATCGGTGGCTCGCTCGCCCACGGCGACCCGGCCTCGGACCTGCCCGCGGCGGTGCTCGCCCTCGGCGGCACCCTGGTCGCTCAGGGGCCGAACGGAAAGCGCGAGATCGCCGCGACGCACTTTCACACCAGCGTCTTTGAGACGGCGCTCGCGCCCGACGAGGTCCTCGTCGAGGTCCGCGTCCCACGCGCGTCCGACGTCCAGTTCGGCTTCGAGAAGCTGACCAAGCGCGCCCAGGACTGGGCCATCGTCGGGGCCGTCGCGGCGCGCACCGGTGACGGAGTCGGCGTGGCGCTCATCAACATGGGACCGGTGCCGTTGCGCGCGAGCGCCGTCGAAGCCGCGCTGGTCGGCGGGGCGAGCGTGGCGCAGGCCGCCGAACTGGCCGCCGAGGGCACCAACCCGTCCGCGGACTTCAACGGCTCGGTCGAGTACCGCCAGCACCTCGCACGGGTGCTCGTGCGCCGCGCGCTCGAGACGGCGGGCGTCTGAGCGCAGCCGTGCCCTCCCACATCGAGACGCCCGAGGCTCTGGCCGCGGTGCTCGCCGAGCACAGCTACCTGGCCGACGACGCCCTGGCCACGGCACTCTTCCTGGCGCTGCGCATGGGCCGGCCACTCCTGCTCGAGGGTGAAGCCGGCGCGGGCAAGACCGAGGTCGCCCACGTGCTGGCGCGCTGGACGGGCGGCGAGCTCGTGCGCCTGCAGTGCTACGACGGCATCGACGTGGCCCAGGCGGTCTACGAATGGGACTACGCGCGCCAGCTCATCCACCTGCGCGCCGCCGAGACCACCGGCGTGGGCACCGACCGGCCCGCCGAGCTGGAGCACTCCGTCTACTCCGAGGAGTACCTGGTGCGACGCCCGTTGCTGCGCGCGATCGCCGGGACCGCCGGGGACGGGCCGGTGCCCATCTTGTTGATCGACGAGATCGACCGCGCCGACGACGAGTTCGAGGCCTACCTGCTCGAGATCCTCTCGGACTTCAGCGTGACCGTGCCCGAGCTGGGCACCTTCGCCGCGCAGCGCCCGCCGATCGTGATCGTGACGTCGAACCGCACGCGCGACGTCCACGACGCGCTCAAGCGGCGCTGCCTCTACCACTGGGTCGACCACCCGAGCTTCGAGCGCGAGGTCGCCATCGTTCGCCTGCGCGTGCCCGGCGCCGGCGAGCCGCTGGCGCGCGAGGTGGCCGCGGTGGCCGCCGAACTTCGCCGGCGCGGCCTCTACAAGCCGCCGGGCGTCGCCGAGACCATCGACTGGGCCCAGGCGTTGACCGTGCTGGGCTCGACGCACCTCGACGAGCGCACCGTCGAGCGCACGCTCTCTACGGTGATCAAGTACCGAGAAGACGCCGAGCGCGTCCGCGCGGACGGGCTGGAAGGCCTGGTCGCGGCGGCCGCGGCGACGGGGCCGTGACGGCGGCGACGACCGACCTCGCCGAGGTGGCGACCGGCTTCGCGCGCTCGCTGCGGCGCGCGGGACTCGACGCCCCGCCGAGCGCCACGATCGACTTCGCCGAGGCGCTCACCGTCCTGGGGGTCAGCGCCGCCGAGTCGGTCTTCTTCGCCGGCCAGGCGTGCTTTTGTCGCAGCGCCGAGGACGCGGCACCCTACGCGCAGACCTTCGCGGCGTACTTCGGCCGGGCGATGCCCCCGGTCCACGGGGGCCGACTCACGACCGTCCCGCCGACGCCGCGGCTGCGCCCGACGCCGGTCGCCGCCGACGGCGACGCGGGACCCGACGAGTCGCGCGTCGAGGGCGACGAGGGCGACCAACCCGTCGAGGTCGCCTACAGCGCGACCGAGACGCTGCGCCACAAGGACTTCGCCGCGTGCTCTGACGCCGAGCTCGCCGAGGTCGAGCGCCTCATGGGGCGCCTGCGGCGCCGTCCCCCGATGCGCTCGGGACGACGCCAGGTGCCCTCGGGCTCGGCGCGCCACGGCGTGCTCGACGTCCGGCGCACCCTGCGCTACGCCCTGGCGCGCGGGGGGGACCCCGCGCGCCTCGCGTGGCGCACCCGCGGCGAGCGGGCCCGGCGGGTCGTCCTCCTGCTCGACGTCTCCGGATCGATGCAGCCCTACACCCGCGCGCTGCTGCGCTTCGCCCACGCGACGATCGTCGCGCAGCGGCGCGTCGAGGCGTTCACGCTCGGGACGCGGTGCACGCGCGTGACGCGCCAGCTCTCATGGCGCGACCCCGACGCCGCGCTGGCGAGGGTCGCGACCGCGGCGCCCGACCTCGAGGGTGGCACGCGCCTCGGCGAGGGCCTGGCCGAGTTCAACGCGACGTGGGGGCTGCGCGGGATGGCCCGCGGCGCGATCGTCGTGCTGAGCTCGGACGGCTGGGACCGCGGGGATCCCGCGGTGCTGGGCGGCGAGATGGCCCGCCTGGCGCGCGTCGCCTACCGGGTCGTGTGGGTCAACCCCCTCAAGGCCTCCGAGGGCTACGAGCCGCTGGTGCGCGGCATGGCCGCGGCCCTGCCGCACGTGGACGAGTTCGTCTCGGGACACTCCCTCGACGCGCTAGAAGAGTTGGCGGAGGTGATCGCGAGATGAAGGAGATTCTCCCCGCCATCGACGGCTGGCTGGCCGAGGGGCACCGCGTCGCGGTCGCCCGGGTGATCGGCATCGAGGGGTCGGGTCCGCGCGACCCGGGCGCCGCGATGGCGGTGAGCGACGACGGGCGCGTGGCCGGTTCGGTCTCGGGCGGGTGCGTCGAGGGCGCGGTCGTCACCGTCGCCCTCGAGGTCCTCGCGACCGGCCAGGCGCAGCGCTGCACGTTCGGCTATTCCGACGACCAGGCCTACGCGGTGGGGCTGACCTGCGGGGGCACGGTGCACCTGCTGGTCGAGCCGCTCGAACGGTGACCCCCGAGCTCTACGACGCGCTGCGCCGCGCGCTCAACGACGGCCGCCCGGTGGCCCTCGCGGCGGTGACCGCCGTGCGCGACGCCGCCGTCGCCACGACGCCCCTAGCCGCGACGCTGCTGGTCCGGCCCGGCGAGGAGGTGATCGGGAGCCTGGGCGACGACTCGCTGGACCGCGTCGTCGCTCGCGACGCCCTGGCCATGCTCGAGCGCGGCGTGACCGCCACGCGTCACTACGGGCCGCGCGGCGAGGCACGCCGCGAAGAGGTCGAGGTGTTCGTCGAGTCGTTCACCCCCTCCGCGCGTCTGATCATCTTCGGAGCGGTGGACTTCACGCGCGCGCTCGTGGACGTTGCCAGGGTCCTGGGGTTCGCCGTGACGGTCTGCGACGCCCGGCCGGTGTTCGCCACGCCGGCGCGCTTCCCCCGCGCCGACGAGGTCATCGTCGACTGGCCCGACCGTTACCTGGAGCGCGTGGGCGCGACGCTGGGTCCGCGCGACGCCGTGTGCGTGCTCACCCACGACGCGAAGTTCGACGTCCCCGCGGTCATCGCCGCCCTGGCCACCGACGTCGGTTACCTGGGGGCCATGGGTTCGCGGCGCACCCACGACGCGCGCTGGGCGAAGCTCCTGGAGGCCGGCGTCGACGAGGCCGTGTTACGCGCACGCCTGATGAGCCCGATCGGACTGGACCTGGGGGCGCGGACGCCCGAAGAGACCGCGGTGTCGATCTGCGCGGAGATCATCGCGGTGCGCGCCGGGCGGTCGGGCGTGACGACGCCCCTGCGCGACGGCACCGGGCCGATCCACTAGGCCTCGGTAGGCTCGCTCGATGTCCGCGGCCGCCGTGATCCTCGCCGCGGGCGCGGGGCGGCGCTTCAACGCCGATGACCCCGACGCCGCACCCGGCGCCAAGCTCCTCGCCGCCCTGCGCGGGCGTCCCCTCATCTCCTGGGCGCTGGAGCCGGCGCTGTCCGCCGGGTTTGACGAGGTGATCGTCGTCGAGGGCGCGGCGGACCTGTCCGGCGTGATCCCCGAGGGCGTCACGCTGCTGCGACAACGAGGCGTGGTCGCGGGGACAGGCGACGTCGCTCGCCGTGGGCCTGGACTGGTGCCGCCATCGAGGGCACGCGAGCGCGGTCATCGGGCTCGGCGACGTGCCCGGACTCACCGCCGGGGCCTGGCGGGCGGTCGCGGCGGCGCCCGAGGGCCCGATGGTGTTCGCCACCTACGCGGGCCGTCGCGGCCACCCGGTGCGACTCGACGCCGAGGTCTGGGCACGACTGGCGATCAGCGGTGACGAGGGCGCGCGCGGCCTGGCGCGCGCGCACCCCGAACTGGTCCGCGAGGTAGCCTGCCTCGGCGAGCCGGTCGATGTCGACACGCGCGAGGACCTTCAACGATGGACGAGAGGCTATGGAACTGACCAATGAATTCGACGTGGCCGTGCCGGTCGCGGCGGCCTGGGCCGTCCTGACCGACGTGGAGCGCATCGCGCCGTGCCTTCCCGGCGCCGAGCTGCGCGAGGTCGAGGGGGACGAGTACCGCGGGGTGGTCAAGGTCAAGGTCGGACCCATCACCACCGAGTACAAGGGCGCGGCGCGCTTCATCGAGCTCGACGAGATCGGGCACCGCGCGGTCCTCAGGGCCGAGGGCCGAGAGTCGCGCGGGCAGGGCAACGCGTCGGCGACGATCACGGCGACGATGCTGGCCACCTCAACGGGGACCACGGTGACCGTCGCCACGGACCTGGCGATCTCGGGCAAGGTCGCCCAGTTCGGACGAGGCGTCCTGGCGGACGTCTCGGCCAAGCTGCTCGACCAGTTCGTGGCCAACCTCGAGTCCCAGGTGCTGTCGCCCGCGTCGGGCGAGGCCGCGGCCCCGGGCGACGACCCCGAGACCGACCCCGGATCCGACGACGCCGCCGGGGAGACCGGCGACGCGCCCGGAGGCAGCGATGACGAGGCGGGCGTGCGTCAGATCGAGTCGACGTCGGCCGAGCCGGTGGACCTGCTCGACGTCGCCGGGTCGTCGGTGGCGCGCCGGATGCTCAAGCCCGCCCTGGTCACCGGGGCGCTCGTGATGGTCGCGGTCAGGTTCGCGCGCCGTCGCCGCGACTGAGGGGTCGCACTAGCGCAGCGGCGTGGAGCCGGTCAGGCCCAGCAGCTCGCGCGCGACGAAGAGGCCCGCGGGCTGACCGGGGCCGGTGCGGCGCAGGGTCCCGGACTCGCTCAGGACGCCGACCTCGACGAGGCGGTGCAGCGTGGCCAGTGCGGACTTCGGGGTGATCGCGAGTTCCTCGGCCAGCACTCGCGAGGTCAGCACGAGGTGCCGTGGGATCAGGTCGAGCGCGGCGAAGACGGCGGCGTCACTGCGCGTCTTTCGCCCCGTCGAGTCCAGCGCGGCGCGCCAGCGCGCGGTGGTCTCATCGACGCGCTCGACGAGCGCGCGCTGGGAGCGTCCCCCGCTGGCGACCGCGTCGGCGAACCAGGAGACCCACGAGCGCAGGTCGCCGAGTCGAAAACCGACGAGCCCCGCGGTGTAGCCACCGACGTCGGCGGAGATGGCCACGCTCACCGGCGGCGGGACCAGCAGGGCGAGGCGACGGGTCAGGACCCACGCGACGAGGACCCGGCCGACCCGCCCATTGCCGTCACCGAAGGGGTGGATGACCTCGAACTGGGCGTGGGCGATCGCGGCCTGGGCGACGGGGTCGACGTCCGTGCGGTTCGCGAACGACACGAGGTCGTCGAGCAGGGCGGGGAGCTCGCCGGGCGGGGGGGTGACCAGGTGCGCGTCGAGCGGGCTCGTCCCGCCGATCCAGCCCTGCTCGGCGCGCACGACCCCGACGTAGCGCTCGGGCGTCGGGCTGCCCTTCATCAGGGTGCGGTGCCAGTCGCACAGCGCGGTGACCGAGAGGCCGACGCGTGCCTGGCCGCCAGCCACCGCCTCGGCGACGGCGGCGAGGTTCGACGCGACCCATGACGCGCTGCCCGCGCCGACCTGCGCGAGCCCCTCTTCGGCGAGCACGACGTCCACGACGCTCGCGGTGACGCCTTCGATGTAGGACGACGCGACGCCCTCGGCGCGCAGCAACAGGCGCGCGAGGGGCTCGAAGTCGGGGTTGAGCGCCTCGGCGGCGAACCCGACCTCGCTCGCGGCGGCCGCGGCGCGCCCGGCGCTACGTGCGTCGAGCGTCAGGTCTCGGTCCACGAGGAGCGATGGCACGAAGGCGCGAACCCTTCGCCCGTTCCAGACGACGTCTACCTCGAGCCCCGCGGGGGTCACGATCCTCCGATCAATACATTACCGATAATACTGTAGCAGTAATGTATTACGCGAAAGGCGCCACCGATGGACGGCGGACGCCCCGGAGGTTATGCGTTCGTCCCCGCGCCCCAGGCCGTGTTGAGGTTGGACTGGGACTCGCGCAACCCGCTCTGGGGACCCCCGGCGGTGAAGTAGCGCTTGCCGGCGACGAGCAGCTCCTCGGCGGGGAACTTGGTGATCACCTCGCACCCGCCCGCCGTCACGACGACCTCTTCTTCGATGCGCGCCGCCGACCAGCCGTCCCGGGCCGGCCAGTAGGTCTCCAGGGCGAAGACCATCCCCTCTTCGAGCACCTCGGGGTGGTCCAGGGAGACCATGCGCGAGAAGATCGGCCGCTCCCAGATCGACAGGCCCACGCCGTGGCCGTACTGGAGGCCGAAGGCGGCCTCCTCGTTGGCGAAGCCGAACTCCTCGGCGCGCGGCCAGGTCGCGACGATGTCGGCGGTCGTGGCCCCGGGCTTGACCATCGCGATGGCCGTGTCGATGAGCTCGCGGCACTTGGTGTAGGCGTCGCGCTGGGCCACCGACGCGCTGCCCACCGCGAACGTGCGGTAGTAGCAGGTGCGGTAGCCGTTGAAGCTGTGCAGGATGTCGAAGAACGCCGGGTCCCCCGGGCGGATCAGGCGGTCGCTGTAGACGTGGGGGTGCGGCGAGCAGCGCTCGCCGGAGATCGCGTTGACGCCCTCGACGTGCTCGGAGCCCAGGTCGTAGAGGGTCTTGTTGACCAGCCCGACGCACTCGTTCTCGCGGACCCCGGGGCGCAGGAAGTCGTACAGCGACTCGTAGGCGGCGTCGACCATCGACGCCGCCTGGGTCAGCAGGGTGATCTCGTCGCCGGTCTTGATGCGCCGGGCCTCGAGGAACACCTGCTGGCCGTCGACCAGGGTGATGCCGCGCTGGGCGAAGGCCGCCAGCACCGGCATCTCGATGATGTCCACCCCCACCGGCTCGTGGGTGAGCCCGAACTGGGCGAGGACATCGGCGATCTTGTCGGCCACCGTGCCGGCGCGGTCGGCCCCGGGCGGGATCGCGCCGCGCAGGGTCGAGATGCCCGCGCGCGCGCCCTCGTAGGGCGCGCTCGAGCCGTCGGGCATGACCTGGGCGCCGCTGAGCCAGGGGTTGTAGAGCTGGTGGTGGCGCGCCGCCGAGCCGAAGTCCCACACGATCGGCTGGCCCCCGCGCGGCAGCAGCGCGAAGCGGATCAGCTTGTCCATGGCCCAGGTCCCGATGTGGGTCCCGGTCATGTAGCGGATGTTGTGGAAGTCGAAGGTCAGCAGCGCGCCGAGGTCGGAACGCTCCAGCTCCGCCTGGAGCTTGGCGAGGCGCTCCTGGCGCAGCCCGGGCATGTCGACGCGACTCTCCCAGTCGACGGAGTTGGTGCCGTATGTGTGGATTCCCATGGTCTCTCCTGAACCTTGTGGCTGTGTACCCGGCCCTAGCGCCGGCGCTGGCGGGCCCACGCGTCGAGGCCGACCGCCAGCAGCAGGATCAGTCCGAGGACGATCTGCTGGTAGAGCGGGTCGACGCCCAGCAGGTTAAAGCCGTTTCCGATGAGCGCGATGAAGAGGACGCCGATGCCGGTGCGCCAGACCGAGCCCTCGCCGCCGGCGATCGACGTGCCGCCCACCACGATGCCCGCGAGGACCGTGAACGACAGCGCGCTGCCGCCGCTCGCCGCCTGGGCGCTGAGCAGGCGCGAGATGTCGATGACGCCCCCCAGGCCCGCCGCGCCGCCGCTGAGCACGAACGTGATGATGCGAATCCGGTTCACCCGGACGCCGGCGAGGCGGGCGGCCTCGGCGTTCCCGCCCGAGGCGACCATGTAGCGGCCGTAGGTCGTTCGCGACAGCAGGAGTCCCAGGACGACCACGACGACGAGCGTCATCCATACCGCGCTGGGCACGGTGAGGAACTGGGCGTTCGCGAACTTGAAGAACCCGGAGTTCTCCGACAGGACGATGAGGTTGCCGCCGGACACCTTGAGGGCGATGCCGCCGACGACGAAGGACATCGCCAGCGTGGAGATCAGTGCGTTGATCTTGAAGACGGTGACGATGATCCCGTTGACCAGTCCGACGCCGAGTCCGGCGAGGATCCCCGCGGCGATGGCGAGCACGGGCGAGTGGTGTGCCGCTATCTCGCCCGCGACGACGGTGGCCAGCCCGTACGTCGCCCCCACGGAGAGGTCGATGCCTCCCGCGACCAGTACGAGGGTTCCCGCTGCGGCGATGCAGAGCGTCGCGGCCTGCTGATCGAGGATGTTGATCAGGTTCGTGGTGTGCAGGAAGGGGCCGCTCGTGATCGACAGGATGACGAACAGGACGATGAAGGGGATGGCGATGCCCAGGGTGCGCCACGACCGCAGCATCCGTGTCGCGCCGAGTCGCATCCCCAGAGGGGCGTCAGCCTCGTCGTCGAGCGGCTCGAGCTCGTCTTGGGTCTGGTTCGTCATCTCTTCTCCTCAGGTGACGCTGGCTTCGGCGAACGCGGCCGCGAGCACCGCCTGTTCGTTCATTTGGGCACCGCTGAGCTCAGCGGTGAAACTGCCGTGGCGCATGACGAGGGTTCGGTGGGCGAGTCCCAGGACCTCCTCGAGCTCGGAGGAGATGACGATGATCGCCATTCCCTCGAGGGCCATCTGGACCATGAGGTCGTAGATCGCCCTCTTGGAGCCCACGTCGACGCCACGCGTCGGCTCGTCGGCGATGAGGACCGAGGGCGAGCACATCATCGACCGTGCGAAGAGGAGCTTCTGCTGGTTGCCTCCCGACAGCATCATCGCGGGAAGCCCCATGTTCGCCGCCTTGACGTTGGTCTGCTTCATGAGCTGTTTGACCGCCCGACGCTCACGGATGCCCGCTATCCAACCCATGCGGCTCACGAGGTCGAGACGCGACAGCGAGATGTTCTCCCTCACCGATCGGCCCATGAAGATCCCCATCTCCTTGCGCGACTCGGGGATGAGGACGAGGCCACGGCGGATCGAGAGACTGGGACTGCGCCCCGTCAGTTCGGTGCCGTTCAGCCGGACCGTGCCCGCTGAGGCCTTTGCGTCGCGGAAGATTGCGCGCACGAGTTCCGAGCGACCCGCGCCGACCAGACCGGCGATGCCGAGGATCTCCCCGCGGCGCAGGACGAACGAGCAATCGTTCACCCCGGGCGCGCTCAGGTGTTCGACTTCGAGCACGACGGGAGCGTCCGAGTCGGTGGAGGCCTTCTCGGGAAAGGCCGATGAAAGTGAGCGCCCGAGCATCCCCTCGATGAGTGAGTCTTCCGTGGCGCCCTCGGCGTCCACGGTCCGGATGAGCCGGCCGTCGCGCAGGGTCGTGATGGTGTCGGACAGCGACAGCACTTCGGATAGGAAGTGCGAGATCAGGATGACGGCGCTCCCGCGGCGGGCCAGTGAGCGGATGACCTCGTGGAGGGCGGCCGTCTCCTCGCGGGACAGCGCCGCCGACGGTTCGTCCATCACCACGATGGACGCGTTGCGCGACAGCGCGCGAAGTATCTCGACCTTCTGCTGGTCGGCGATGGAAAGGCCGCCGGCCCGCGTGTCGGGTGCCAGGTCGAAGCCGACCTGGCGAGCCAGGTCTCGGAACCGGCGCTTCGCCTCGCGCCGTCGAACGAGTCCTCCGCGGGCGACCTCCGAACCGAGGTAGACGTTCTCGGCGACCGTCAGGCCGGGGACGATCGTTAACTCCTGGGCTATCGCGGTGATGCCGTGGGCGATGGCCTCGCGCGGCGAGCGAAGCGCGAGCGGTCGATCCCCCAGGGTCATCGTGCCTTCATCGGGGGGGATGACCCCCGCGATGATCTTGCCGAGGGTTGACTTTCCGGCACCGTTCTCGCCGATCAGGGCGTGGACCTTGCCGGGCTCGATGGTGACCGAGACGTCGCTGAGCGCGGGCACGCCCCCGAAGCGCTTGGACACCCCGGCGACGACGAGGTCGCCGCCGGGGATGTCCGCGCCGTGGTGGGAGTCGTGCTCAATGGATCGCGCGTGCATGCGGGTTCAGAACCTGCCTCTCAGCGCGCGGTCTCGGGAGCACCTCTCTCGTGGATCAGCCGGGCCACTCGCCGGTGAACCCGTCCTTGAGGAACTGGGCCGCGTTGGCGGGGGTCAGGATGCCGTTGTTGGGCAGGCCCGCGACGGGGTTCTTCGAACCCTGCTTCTTGCCCGTCTTGAGGGACTTGATAAGCATCGTCATTCCCAGCTGGCCTTCCGTGGCCGGCATCTGGAGGACGTCGGCGAACCACGGTCCGGTGCCGGACTTCAACTGCGACACGCCCGTGGCGCTGCCGCCGTAGCAAACCAGCTTCACCGTCGTGTTCTTGGCGGCGGTCAGGGCCGCCTGGGCGCCCTCACAGTCCTGGTCCGCGCCAACGATGACGTTGAGCCCGGAGTGAGCGGTCAGCATGTCCTGCGCGACGGTCAAGCCCACGGATGCCTCGTAGAGGCCGTCGCCCGAGGCAACGACCGAGTCATTGGGGGTCTTGGCGAGCTGGCTGTTGAACGCCGCGGTGATGGCGCCGTCCGGCTCGTACCCGATGTAGTTGTGGATCAGGCCGATCTGGCACGGGTTGGCTCCAGCGCACGCCTGGTTCGCCAGGGTCGCCAGCTGCGTGCCGATCTTCGAGGGGAAGAAAACAACGTTGCCGTAGAGGCCCGGGACCTCGATCTGGTCGGACGCGTAGTTCGTGCCCAGGACCTGGTCGATGTTGACGATCTTGATCTTCTTCTTGATGGCGATCTTCACCTCGGGCAGGAGTGCCGCGCCGTAGATGGGCTGAATGAGGATGCCCTGGTACTGTCCCGAGTTCACCGCGTCTTGCAGCTGGGACACCTGGGTCGTGTACGACGTGCCGGAGTCAAAGACCGTGACCTTTACGCCGTTCGCTCCCGCGACGGCCTTAGCCGCCGCCAGCATCGGTGCGTCATAGCTATTCGCGACCCCGTATGACATGTACGCCACGTGGAACGTCTTGTGCTTCGTCGTCGCTTGCGCAACGCCCATGCCCGTCAGCGCCGTCGAGATCAGCGTGGCTCCCGCGGCGATGCCGACGAGCCAACGCATCCTGGTTTTCACCATTTGTTCCCCCCTCAAACGGTCGTACGAGCCTCGCACGACCTATTGCGACCGCCGCCCCCGGGTGGGGTCGCCACGGTCAATCGCGACGACACTATCCATGTTCACTAAACGTGTCAAGTCATACCGAACACTCGGGCGTCGTCCGAATACCCCACGGAACGATTCCCGTGGGCGAGCGCGAGGCGGCGACCTCGAACTACTTGTTGTAGTGGTACGGGTTGTCGATTTCCTTCTTGGCGGGCAGGTCCGGGTGCATGCCCGACTCCCACGCTTCGGCACCCAGTGAGCCTTCGAGGTAGCTCACGGTGTCCTCGATCGCCGAGCGCGCCTTCTCCAGGTCGATGTTGATCAGACGGTGCTCGTTCTTGACGATGTTGCCATCGACCACGACGGTGTCGACGTCGGCTCGCTGTGCCTGCATGGCGACGTGGCCGTAGGGATTCACGATCGGGAACATCACGGGGGACTCGTCGTTCTTGAGCAACACGATGTCCGCCCGCTTGCCGACCTCGATACTGCCGATCTTGGAGTCCATGCCGAGCGCCCGGCTGCCGCCACGGGTCGCCCAATCGATGACCTCTTCGGAGCGCAGGTCGAGCTGGGTGACCGTCTCGCCCTTCAGGTGGGCCTCGAAGTGCTGGCGAGAACGATCCGCGCCGAGCGTCGTCCGCATCGCGGTGAACAGGTCGGCGCTCCACCACACCGAGGTGTCGTTCGAGAGTGTGATCGGGATGTTGAACTGGCGCAGCTTCCACGACGACGGGTATCCCTGGCCCGCGCTCTGTTCGCTCTCCGTCGACACCGATACCGAGCAACCGCTCGCGGCAATCCGCTGATAGGAGTCGTCCGACAGCGTGGCGCAGTGGACGAGAATGGTGTCGGGGGTCATGAATCCGTTCTCGTGCATCAGACGGATGCTGTCGTCACCGTTTGCGCCGAGCACTCCCGCGTGGGTGTTGACCGAGACCCCCAGTTCGCGCGCCGCCTCAAAGGCGGCGCGCTCCGGGAACTCCGGCCCGGCGACCACGTCAAAGGCGATCTGGAAGCCCAGCGTGTCGCCCTTGCCGTCGAAACGCCGGACGTAGAAGTCCCGGAGCCCCTTCTGGGCCGTCCACTCCCACGGCGCGGCCTGGATGTTCCCGTATCCCAGGACGAAGCGCGCGGGCACCGATTCGAGTGCGTCGGTCGCCGCCTCGGCGTGCTCGAGCGACTGTAGCCCGTGCGACCAGTCCACCGACGTGGTGACGCCGGCGTCGACCGCCTCGATGGCCGACAGCAGGTTCCCCGCGAAGACGTCCTGGGGCCGGAACTTCTTGCCGTGCTCGAGGTAGTACCAGACGAAGTACTGCGACAGGGTCCAGTCGGCGCCGTAGGCGCGCATCGCCGTTTGCCACATGTGTCGGTGGGTGTCGATCATCCCCGGCATGATGATGCCGCCGCGCGCGTCGATCGTGAGCGCGTCGTCGGGGGCCTTGATGCCCTGTCCGATCTCCTTGATCACTCCGTCGACGACGAGGACGTCGCCGTCCATCAAGACGCGGTGCGAGTCGTCCATGGTGAGCACGATTCCGTTGCGAAACACAATGGACCGACCGTGCTCGAGAGACTCGCCGGACGTGCTGACTGGCTTGTTCATGCCCCCCCTTGGTTGAATCTTCCAGAATCTCGCCGAGCGTATCACCGTGTTCATCTCTGTCAAGGGTCGCTTCACACCTCGCGGACCGAGCCCGGTGAGTCGTCGACTCCGGTCGGACCGCGACGGCTCGCCGAGTGGGGTGCACGGGACCCGGTTCGCCGCCGCAGCCAGCGAACGTGGGCAGACTGCTCACGATCCTCGTTTCGTGAGCGGGGGCACTTGAACGCCTCAGCTCCTCATCGGATATGTTTATCCCTACTGAACGAAGACAGGGGGAAGAGGTGACATCAAGCGAGTCGCTGTACGCCGGTCGCACCGCGGTTGTCCTGGGCGGGACCCAAGGGATCGGTCGCGAGATCGTCAAGTCGCTCGCCGCAAAGGGGTCGACGGTCTACCTCTCTGGTCGGACGTTGGAGTCCGGACGCCGCGCCGCGGAGGAGATCGGGTTGGGCACGATCGGCATCGGCGTTGACCTTTCCGAGCCGGAGTCCATCGACCAATCCCTGTCCGGTATAGGGAAAGTCGACGACCTCGTCATTCCCGCGATCGAGCGCGACGCCAACACGATCAAGGACTACAACATCGCTCGCGCCATGCGCCTAGTCGCGCTCAAGCTCGTCGGCTACGCCGAGGCCATTCACGCGCTGCAGCCACGATTCAGCGACCGTGCCTCGATCGTCCTGTTTGGGGGGCTGGCGCTCCAGCGACCGTATCCGGGGTCCACGACCGTGTCCACGGTGAACGGGGGGGTGGTCGGCCTCGTGCACAGCCTGGCCACCGAGCTCGCGCCGGTGCGGATCAACGCGGTGCACCCCGGCATCGTGGGCGACAGCCCGTTCTGGGAGAACAAGGACAACAGCCACATCATTTCGCGGACGCCGCTGGGCCGTCTCGTGACCATGGATGAGATCGTCGGCGCGGTGGAGTTCCTGCTCGTCAACACGGGTGTCAACGGGGTCAACCTCGCGGTCGACGGCGGCTGGCTGCTGAAATAGCTGATCGGCGCGGGGACCCGACCCGTCCCCAGAGCGGAGGTCCGATGTACTACGTGACCAAGATCGACGATGGCGCGGCCGTCGTTCCTCACACCCACGAAGGGCACTCGTCGGGCTATCGCCAGCAGGTCCTCGTCAGCCGGGACACGGGGTCGCCCCATATGACCCTGTCGGTAGGGCACCTGGACCGTGAAGGAAGTGTCGCGCCCGTCCTGCATTCCTTCGAAGTCAGCCTCTACGTCTTTTCCGGAACTCTCGCGGTCTCGACGTTGGGCCACACGACGCGCCTGGACCCCGACCACTGCATCGTGCTTCCCCTCGGGACGACCTACTCGCTGGAAGCGTTGTCGGGCCCCGTCAAGTGGTTGCAGATGTCGTCGCCGGCCGAGTTGAACGACGGACGCCGGGTCGACACGTTCTTCCCCCCGGGGACGCTGGCCGGATCCCAGCCCGAGGTCCCCGACATGCGCGATCCGCGGAATCGCAACGCCGTCAGGTTCGACGCGAGTTCGATGGACCTGGGCCGACTGGCGGGGGGCTCCGACGTCAACGCCCCGACCGTCTCGCCGAGCATGGCGACGGCGCTGCTCGCCTACAGCGGAATCGGCGTGAAGATGCTGATCGATCAGCAGGTCGGGGCCCAACTCCACACGATGTTCGTGGTCGACTACCAGCCCACCGCGATCGCCCATCCTCACGACCATCCCTTCGAGGAGGCCTACGTCTTCGTCGAGGGTGAGGTCCACGCCCTGGTCGACGGGCAGTTGATGGTTCTGCACCCCGGCGACGTGCTGTGGGCCGGGGTCGGCGCAGATCACGGGTTCGAGAACCGCGGCTCGGGGCTCGTACGATGGATTGAGGTGCAGGCGCCTCAACCGCCCTCGCGTCATTCGTATCGGTTCAGCCGGGAATGGGAGCACCTGGCGTCGAAGTTGTCCACGCCGGAATAGATTCTCGGTGTTCAATGGAGTGGACCACTGAGGCGGGCGTCGCACATCCGCCTCAGGAGTGCGGGACCGAGCGGGAAGGGGAGAGTTCGTTATGTCAGTGTCTGAAGACGCAGGGTCCCAGGAGCGGGCATCCGCGTCTTCGCGCCGGACGACCACGTCGCGTGGCCGAGGGTCGGCGCACGCCGTCGGGGGCTCGCCCAACGGGGGTGGCGACCGCCTCGCGCCGGGACTCGTGGGCGCGCGCATCCGGGCCCGCCGCCTGGCCCGCGGAATCTCGCTTCGCCAGTTCGCTCGGGACCTGGACGTTTCCGCGTCGTTCATCTCCCAGCTGGAGACGGGAAAGGCGCAGCCGTCGGTCGCCACATTGTTCGCCATCTGTGCGGCGCTCGACATCGCGACCGACGAGCTCTTTGACAACGATGGTCCTTCCGAGGAGCCGGTCGACGCGGGTGCCAGTGCCGAAGGAACCGACGCGGGCAACAACGCGTGGCTGAGGACGGCGGGCACCGCCAGCCCGTCATCGTCCCGCACACACACCGGGACCGCACGAAGGAGCACGTCGCCACTGGTGCATCCCGGGGAGCGCAAGGTACTCGTTCTGGACTCTGGCGTGACCTGGGAATCGCTCACGGCAACCCGCAACGGCAAGACCGACTTCATGTTCGTGCGCTACGACGTGGGTGGGAGCTCGACGATGGAGGGTCGCCTCATCCGACACGACGGCACCGAATACGGATTCGTGTTGAGCGGAACGCTAGAGGTCACCCTCGGCTTCGACACATTTCGCCTGGACCCGGGAGACTCCATCTCATTTGACTCGAGCCGCCCGCACCGCCTCGCCAACGTGGGCGACGTCCCCGTCGAGGCGATCTGGGTCAACCTTGAGTTCCTCACCCACGAGTAGGACCCACTTGGCCGTGGCCCGTCGTTGACGGCGCCAGAAATCTCCCCGCGGAGAGCGTGAATCCTCGACGCGGGCCCTCGGCCTTTGGTATGTTCAGCGATTGTCGATAAACGTTAAGTTGTCATTAACGCCGATGCCGTCAAGCACATCGTCCGGGTCAGACCAGCCCGTTCTTAGTCCAGCAATGAAGGGAATCACATGACCGAGACTGACACCAAGATCATCGCCGTCGTCGGGGCGACCGGTGCCCAGGGCGGCGGACTCATTCGCGCCATCCTGGACCACCCGGGCGAAGGCTTCAGCGCCCGCGCGCTGACCCGCGACCCCGATTCAGAGAAGGCCCAGGCGCTGAAGGCACAAGG
Source organism: uncultured Actinomycetota bacterium (assembly GCA_963805595.1). Classification (GTDB taxonomy): domain Bacteria; phylum Actinomycetota; class Acidimicrobiia; order Acidimicrobiales; family RAAP-2; genus RAAP-2. Next base: position 276,326 of record CAWDUM010000002.1, read on the forward strand.
AGTTGAGGTTGTTCGCGCGGACCTCGATGACGAAGCGAGCTTGGTCGACGCCTTCGCCGGAGCGTTCGGAGCCTTCTGTCTGACGAACTTCTGGGAGCACTTCTCGCCGGAAAAGGAGATCGAGCAAGCCGGGAAGCTGGCCCGCGCCGCCAAGACCGCCGGATTGTCGCACGTGATCTGGTCGACCCTCGAGGACGTTCGCGACTTCGTGCCCCTCAGCGATGACCGCATGCCGACGATCAACGGGCGCTACAAGGTGCCCCACTTCGACGCCAAGGGAGAGGCCAACCACCTATTCACCGACGCCGGTGTGCCCACGACGCTTCTGAACACGTCCTTCTACTGGGAGAACCTGATCTACTTCGGCATGGGACCTCAGCCGGGCACGGACGGAACGCTGGCCATCACCTTCCCCCTCGGAGACGCCAAGCTCGCGGGCATCGCGGCGGGCGACATCGGGGGTTGCGCCTACGGGATCTTCGCGGCCGGCAGTGAGTTCATCGGCAAGACGATCGGCATCGCCGGAGGACACCTCAGCGGTCAGGAGATGGCCGCGGGTCTGAGCAAGGCGTTGGGCAGAGAGGTTCGCTACAACGCCGTCAGCCCCGACGCCTACCGGTCCTTCGGATTCCCGGCGGCCGAGGAGCTCGGCAACATGTTCCAGTTCAACGCCGAATTCTCCGCCGAGTACTGCGACGCCCGCGACCTCGACGCCGCCCGTCGACTCAACCCGAACCTGCACTCCTTTGACGCCTGGCTCGCGGAGAACGTGTCCAAGATCCCGATCGGATAGTTGGCGCCTCCCGACGGCGCTCGTCTTCACGTCTTCAACCCTTTGCCCGGGCCCTGAGGAAGCCGTCGGCGCCGCGGGCGGAGACGTCGCGGCGGTTCCACGGGGCCCTTCCGGGAAAACCGATGTGAGGGGCGATGACCGCCCCCTCGGATTCTGGCGTAGAATGAGGGCTCCTAACACGTGCCTATCGGGGAGCGTACGGCACCGTTTCGACCATTACCCCGAAAGTGCCCAGCGTGATCACTGCCGAAAACCTCACCAAGATCTACGGTTCGACGACTGCCGTAGACGGGCTCAGCTTCGAGGTGCGCCCCGGCGTGGTGACCGGGTTCCTGGGGCCCAACGGCTCGGGTAAATCGACCACGATGCGATTGATCTCGGGCCTCGACCGGCCGAGTTCGGGTCGCGTATGCATTGACGGGCGCGAACACTCCGAACTGCACTGGCCCCTGCGCGAAGTCGGAGCGCTCCTAGAAGCCAGGGCACTGCACCCGGGGCGAAGCGCCCACTCGCACCTTCTCAGCCTGGCGCGCTCCAACGCGCTGCCCCCGACGCGCGTCGACGAGGTCCTCGAGATGGTCGGACTCTCCGAGGTCGCCCACCGGCGGGTCGGCAAGTTCTCGCTGGGGATGGGTCAGCGCCTCGGGATCGCCACGGCGCTGCTGGGCGACCCGGGCGTCCTTCTCTTCGATGAGCCCATCAACGGCCTGGACCCTGAGGGCATCCACTGGGTGCGCAACCTGCTGAACCGGCTGGCCGCCGAAGGCCGAACGGTCCTCGTGAGTTCGCACCTCATGAGCGAGATGGCCCTCACGGCGGACGACCTGATCGTGATCGGCCGAGGTCGGCTCCTCGCCAAGTCCAGCGTCGACGAGTTCATCTCCTCGCGCACGACGGAGACCTTCGTCGTGCGCGGTGAGGACCCGGCGCGTCTGGTCGAGGCGTTCGAGGCCATTCGGGCCACGGTCGTGCGCGGCGTCAGCGGTGAGCTGCTCGTCACGGGTGCGGCGCGCGAAGAGATCGGTCGCGCGGCGCTGGAGGCGGGAATAGCGATCTTCGAGTTGAGCTCGCACCGATCCAGCCTGGAGGAGGTCTTCATGGATCTCACCAGCGCGAGCGTCGAGTACCACGGCGTCGACCCGATGGTGGCGGCGTGACGACGCTCACCCACAGCGCCATCGGACCCGCGGGCAGCGTCAGGGTGCCCGGCCACCACATCCGCCTCGGCTACGCCATCTGGGCCGAGTGGGTGAAGCTGCGTTCGACGCGTTCCACGTGGATCTGCCTGGGCCTCATCTTCGTCGTCGGGCTCGGACTGGACGTGCTCATCACGATCGTGACCGCGAACGCGTGGAACCCCGGGGCCACGCAGGACCGGCTGCAGTACGACCCCGTGCGCACCGCCCAGGCCGGCATGCTGGTCGCCCAGTTCATCGTGGGCGTGCTGGGCGTTCTCATGGTCACCGGCGAGTACTCGACGGGCTTGATCCGCACGACGCTCTCCAGCGTGAGCCACCGGTGGTCGGCGCTGGTGGCCAAGGTCATCGTGCTCGCCGCGGCGCTGATGGTGGTCAGCGAGGCGACGGCGGTCACGTCGAGCTTCGTGAGCCGAGCAATCCTGCTCGGACGCGGGGGGAAGGTGGTCGCCCACGACTCGCCCGCCCTGCAGGCCACGAGCAAGTTCATACCCGTCCTGAGCATGACGAACCCGGCGGTGCTGCGCGCGACGCTCCTGGTCGGCGTCTACATCACGCTCCTCGGCCTGTGCGGGCTGGCCCTCGGATTCGCTCTGCGCTCGACCGCCGGTGCCATCTCGGTGTTCGTCAGCGTGCTGCTGGTCGTGCCGGTCGTCACCAGCATGCTGCCGGCGTCCATCGCCTCGCACTTCAACGCCTACCTGCCCAGCACGCTGGGCAGCTCGATGATGGTCGTCACTCTGCGACACAACGCCTACGGGGGAGATTTCTTCGGTCCCTGGACGGCGACCGCGGTGCTGGCGGGCTACGCGCTGGTCCTGCTCGCCATCGGCACGACGCGGCTCGTAGCGCGCGACGCGTAGTTCACGGTCGAGGGCGGCGCGTCAGCTGACGGGCCGTGGGGTCTGTGCGGCAACCGCCCTCCGAGGAGCGGAGCGGTCAGTCTTCGGCGAGCGCGGCGAAGTCCCGCTTCGTCTTCTTGTACCAGCCCATGCCACCGATCGGGTTCTTCCAGCGGCCCTTCATCGCCTTCAGGGCGTCCTGGTGCGTGGCGTCACCCTGGGCGACCGCGTCGCGCAGGTGTCGATCTTGCGCCTTGATCACCTCGTCGGCGGTGTCGCCGCGAAGCGCCAGGTCGCATGGTCCACCCAGCTGCTGGCACGTCATTGTCTTCATGGTCGTGGATCCTTTCCTATTCGTGGAGGTCTCTCTGGGGCGGTCGGGGTACCTAGCGGGACTGCTGGATGCGCACGAGGTTGCCCGACGGGTCCCGCACCGCGCAATCACGCACTCCCCAGGGACGGGTCGCGGGCTCGTCGAGCACTTCGGCGCCCGACGCGCGAACCCTCTCGAAGGTGGCGTCCAGGTCGTCGGATCGGAAGATCGCCGCCTGGAGCGACCCCTGCAGGACGAGCGCCAGCAGCGCGTCGCCCTCGGCTTGGGATCGGCCGCCGTGCGGCTGGGACAGGACGATGTCGACGTCTTGCCCCGGGGCGCCGACGGTGACCCATCGGAAGCCCTCGGACGCGACGTCGTTGCGGACCTCGAGACCCAGAGCGTCGCGATAGAAGGTGATCGCGGCGTCCGGGTCGTGGACGGGAATGAACATGGCGGAAACGGAAACGGTCATGCGATCACCCTACGAGCGCGCCGTCTCGGATCGCTTCTCCATTCCTGCTCGATGCGGGTCTGGGCGCCACGCTTCACCGGCGACCGCCCTTCGGGCGTGGTGCTCGATCCCCGTGGGCTAAGCGGGGAGCGGGAACCGCTGCGGGCGAGTCGCGTACATGGCGACGCACGAGGGGACGACTTCCAGGTCGCGGTGGTCGCGCGCGCGGTAGTGCGACGGCGTCTCGCCGACGACCTCGGTGAAGCGTGAACTGAAGGAGCCGAGCGACGTGCACCCCACGGCGAAGCAGGCGTCGGTCACGGACTCGCCCTCACGCAGGAGCGCCATGGCGCGCTCGATGCGCCTGGTCATGAGGTAGGAGTAGGGAGTCTCCCCGTAGGTGGCGCGGAACTTTCGAGCGAAGTGGGCGCTCGACATGAGTGCGGTCCGGGCCATCGCGGAGACGTCGAGCGGCTGCGCGTAGTCGCGGTCGATGAGGTCGCGTGCCCGGCGCAGATGCACGAGGTTGGCGAGCTCCTCGGGCGTCATGTGGTTGACGATACTGGTCCGCGGGACATGCAACACGCGACGGGGCTCTATCCGACGTCTCAGTTGGGGCCGACGGTTGTCGTCGTTTCTTCGGGTGTCGTCGTAGAAGTCGTCGTTGTAGGCGCAGACGCGGTTACCTTTAGGCGGAAGGTGAACGGACCGACGTCGCCGGCCGAGTCGCTCATGGTTCCCGTGACCTGGTAGGTACCCACGGCCAGGCTCCCGCTCGTTGTGACGACGCCGCTCGGGCTGACCGCGAGTGAGGGCTGCCCCGTGGCCTCGGACGAAGGTCACTGCGCTCACGTTGCCGGTGGCCGTGAGCTCAATGGTGAACGTGGACGAGAGGTCGCTCGCGACGGTCGACGAGGTCGGGCCCAGTTGCGTCAGCTGACCAACGACGAGGGTGAAGTGGAACGTCCCTGTGTCACCGGCGTCGTCGCTCGTCGTGCCCGACGCCGTGTAGGTTCCCGCGGGGAGTGCCCCTTCTGTCGTCACGACACCCGACGGGCCGACGAGCAGTTCGGGCTGCCCGGTGGTCTGGGTGAAGCCCACCGGGGCTTGCCCGCCGTTAACGACGAGCGGGGTCGACCAGGTCGACGACGCCGTCGCCGTCGCCGAAGCGGTAGTCGGCGACGCCTGAGAGATGATCCCGACGCGCAGCGTGACGGCGAATGTGCCGGTGTCGCCGCCGGTGTCGTTGGTGGTGCCCGCGGCGCGATAGGTGCCTCGAGCCAACGGACCGCTCGCCGTTACGACCCCCGCTGAGCTGACGACGAGCGACGGCGCGCCGGAGGCTTGGCTGAACGTGACGGGTCCTTGACTCGCGGCGACGTTCAGTTGCTCGCGGAACTGTGCCGCGGTGGTGACGTAGCTCGACGCCGAGACCGTGACGCTCTTCAAGTCGCAGCGGTAGTCGCCGTCGTAGCCCCGTGAGGGGTACTGCAGCATGGCGACGAAGCCGCCCGTGAACGACGTCGTCGCGCAGTTCTGCTGGGCCTCGGGCAGGGACGCCGATCCGGGGATCCACACGGGCACCTTCTCGAAGGCCGACCGAATCGATCCCATGAGCTCGTGCCACATCGGAACGGAGGAGTAGATGCCGACGAAGGAGATTGCCTGGGCCCGCAGGTAGGCGATCGACCCGAGGACCGCCGCCTGGTCGATCAGCTGGGAGTGACGCGACGGGCCGAAGCCCGCGAGCCAGGTCTCCCACGGATTCGCCAGCTCGACGTCGAGCCACCACCGCGCCGAGGTGGCGAAGACCCGCGGGGACGGCGTGTGACTCTTCAGAAGCAACCGGAGCACCGAGTCAAAGGAGCTCCGCGTGGCGTTCCAGCCGTAGTCGTACGCGCAGGGCGTCGAGTTCGTGCCCCGGCACTCTCGGGGAAGTCGTTGGTGCCGCGGCCAGTGGGGGTCACCCGGACCGGGGGCGCCGGTGTTGACGTAGAACGCTCGGGTCGCGTCACCCGAACCTCGCATCCAGTGCAACTCCCCAGACAGGCAGGGGTTGGTGGAGAAGGCGTGACCGTGGTTGACGCCGACGATCCCGAAGCCCGACGTCGCCGGGTAGGTATGGCCGCACTGGGGGAAACTGATGTCGAATCCAACGGATGTCGCGGGCACGGTCGGTGACGTTGCCGACGCAGGCGTCAGCGTGGTCATCGCCAGAATCGTCGCCACCACGACGCCTGGCCAGAAACGGCGACCTAACACCCAGTCGAGCCTAGGGACGTAGTGATGAGAGGTGGTCTGCATCGCTCACGCGCCTGGTCCCGCGACCAATGAGAGTCCCAACGTGACCGGCGTCGTCGTCCCCGCGTCGGCCCAGATCTCGCCGCGGCGCCCGTGGCGGTCGCGCGGTGTCCTTTGAGGTTTCGAATCGGCGATCGCGGAGCGGACGTCGCCCAATCGATGCGACCGCGCCACTCCCTGCGAACCAAAGTCAACGCCTTCCCAACGCCGCAAAAGATTCTCCACGCGGGCCGTGACGCGCGGCAATCGCGAAGAGCGCCACTGTACATTTCGTGCGTGAGTCGAACTCCGTCGTACGAGCAGCGTCTCGTGACGGCTCGACTGCTGCACCGATTCAACTTCGGGCCGAAGCCTGGTCAGTACCAGGAGCTCCTCCGGCGCGGCGTCGCGGCCACCCAGTCGACGGTGCTCGAGCACGGTCTGGCCGACCCCGGGCTGAGCACGGTCGCTCCACTCGAGCTCGCTGACCTCGGCCCGTTCCCCGAGGGCAACACGGCTGTCGAGACCGCCTTCTGGAACAGGATCGAAGAGGACAGCTCCCGATTGGTCATGTGGTGGCTCGATCGTATGGTCGCGTCCGACTATCCCTTGAACGAACGCATGACGTGGTTCTGGCACGGCCACTGGGCGACGTCGATCTCCGCCGTGTCCTATCCGCTCACCATGCTGAAGCAGAACGACACCCTGCGAACCCACGCCCTGGCGAACTTCGAGGACATGGCCAAGGAGATGGTGGTCGACGGCGCCTTCAACGTCTGGCTGAACAACGACGAGAACTACATCGACTCGCCCAACGAGAACATGGCCCGTGAGCTCATGGAGCTCATGACGCTCGGCGTCAACAAGTTCTCGCAGCGCGACGTCACCGAGGCCGCGCGCGCCCTCACGGGCTACAGCACCGACCAGTCCAATGGGCGAGTCACGCTCGATGCGAAGCAGCACTACTCCGCGCCACTGACCATCCTGGGCAAGAGGTCAAGGTTCAACGCCGAGGGCCTCGCCTCGCTCGTCGTGGCGAGAGGTCAGAATGCCCGGTTCATCGCGGATCGTCTGTGGTTTCGATTCGTCTCGGGCTCGACGACGGCGCCGCCGTCACTCGCCGGGAGCTTCTCGAGCCGAGACATCGCGTCACTGGTCAGTGCGCTCGTCCGCTCTGAAGCGTGGGCCAGTCCCGCGAACGCCCTCGTGAAGTCGCCCGTCGAGTGGTTCGTCGGCGCCTGCCGGGCCCTCAAGGTGCGGCCGTCGAAGCTCGACGCCGGCGGCACGCAGTGGGAGCTGTCGCAGATGGGCCAACTCCCGTTCAATCCACCCAACGTGGGTGGTTGGACCTACGGTCAGGCGTGGCTCAGTCCGGTCGCGTTCCAGTATCGATTCGAACTGGCCCAGTCCATCGTGGCCAAGGGCGACCTGGCACCGATCTCGGGCCCGAAGTCGAAGGTGGTGCAGGCGTGCGCGGACTGGCTCGGCGTCCCGGGCTGGTCGAGGCGCACCGCGAGCGCTCTCGCCGCGGCGGTCAAGGCACCCTCGGACGTTGCCCTCGTGGCGCTGCTGAGCCCGGAATACATGGTGAGCGCGTGATCACCTGCGAATTCGACCGCCGGCGCTTCCTCCAATGGACGGGAGCGGGCCTCCTCGCCGCGGTGGCCACCGACCTCTCGTTCGAGTCCCTGGCGAGCGCGGCGAGCGACACACCACTGCCCGCGAACACACCGATTCTCGTGCTCGTGACCCTGTACGGCGGCAACGATGGACTCAACACGGTGGTGCCGTTCACCGATCCGGTCTACGCCAGCGTTCGGTCGAACATCGCCCTGTCCTCGTCACAGGTACTCGCGTTCACCGACTCGCTGGCCTTCAACGCGTCCCTCGCTTCGATCAGCGCGCTGTACAGCCAGAACAAGGTGGCGATAGTCCAGGGGGTGAGCTACCCCAATCCCAGCCTCTCGCACTTCTCCTCCATGGCCATCTGGCAGTCCGCGTCGCTGGCGGGCGTGTCGTCGGGGTGGATCGGGCGTTGGCTCGACCAGCAGCCCCACAACGCCTTCAACGCGATTGGCGTGGGGTCGACCGTGCCTCCGGCGTTCGTCGGCGAGAAGAGCGTCGCGTCGATGGTCGACGTCAGTGGCATCCAGCTCCCGTGGGGCGACGCGGCGACGCTGCTGCCGCGTCTGGGTCGCGCGTCCTCATCGGACGTCGCGCTCGAGGCCGCCGCCGCGACGTCGATCGCCGACCTCTTCGCGACGGCGTCCGTACTTGGCCCGCTCGTCCCCGCGTCGCCGACGGGACCGATGATCGGCCAACAACTGGCGATGGTCGCCACGATGATCAACGCCAACGTTCCCACGCGGGTATGGGAAGTCAATCTGAGTTCCTTCGACACCCACTCGGGCGAGCAGCTCGATCAGAACGCGCTGCTGGCCGACGTGGACGCGGCGATCGGTGCGTTCATGGCGAGTATCAGCGCCGGAAGCCGGTCCAACGACGTGACGGTGATGATCTACTCGGAGTTCGGACGCCGAGTGGAGTCGAACGGCAGCGACGGAACGGACCACGGCACGTCAGCTCCGGTGCTGCTGATCGGCAACGCGGTCAAGGGAGGGCTCTACGGTGAGCCCGCGCCACTGAGTGCGCTCGATGTCAACGGAAACCTGGCGGTCACGACGGACTTCCGATCCGTCTACGGGGGGCTGCTGCACGACGTCCTGGCGACACCGGTGAGCGACATCATTCCATCGTGGAGCTCCGCGTTGTCCGTGCACTAAAGGACGTGATGGGCCACCGCACCGTGCGGGGGCCGCGGTGATCGGTTCTCCCGCGTATCGACGGATCCCGGTCCCCGCCGCATGGTCCCTCGTCTCGATCGCCTCCGGCTCCAGCTGGCACGGGGTCGCCTGTCGGGCCAGTGGGGGCCCGCACCCCCCGGTGGACCTCGCTCGAGGACAGCCCGTCTCGCTCAGGCGGAGACGGCAATGACGGCGTCGAGCACGGCGATGCCGCCGCCGCTGGGGAGCACCAGGAGGGGGTTCACTTCGATCTCGAGGACCTCGGGCGCCGCGATCAGCAGTCGCCCGAGCTTCTCGACGGCGTCGACGAGGGCCTCGACGTCGGACGGCTCGCCGCCCCGGCTACCACTCAACGCCGCGAAGCCGCGCAGCGAAGAGATGGATGACGTGATCTCCTCGGGACCGGCGGCCGCGGAGATCACCACGGCATCCTTCATCGCCTCGGTCCAGATGCCGCCGAGCCCGACGATCAGGAACTCACCCCACGCCGGATCGCGGCGAGCGCTGACGATCATCTCGACCCCGTGGTCCAGGACCTGCTCGATGAGCACCCCGTCGACCGTGACGTCGGGAAGCGCGGTGGCGACGTCGGCCAGCATCTTGGCGAACCGGTCGTCGAGCTCACGCTCGTCGGCGACGAGGGCCACTCCTCCCACGTCGCTCTTGTGGGTGATCATCGACGACGAGATCTTGATCACCACGGGGTAGCCAATCCGGGCGGCCGCCGATCGCGCCCCGGGGAGGTCCGTCACGAGCTCACCGCGCGGGGTGCGCAGGCCCGCCTTCGACAGAACATCCTTGGCCCGGTGCTCGTTGAGTGAGACGAGCGGTCCGAGATCGGACGCGGAGGGCTGCGCGGGCGCGGGCCGGCTGTTCGCTTCGCGGCACTTGCGTGCGTACTCAGTGAGGTTCCTCACCGCGGCCAGGGCGCGTTCCGGCGAGCGCAGCAGCGGAAGGCCGGCGTCGAGGATCTTGAATCTGTTGGCCGGTGGAATCGGGGACTCGCCACCCATGATCGTGTAGACGACGGGCTTGTCGGCGCGCACCAACGTCGGCAGGAGTGCCTCGATCTGCTCCGATCCCTGCTGGTCGGAGCCGGGCATCACCGAGACGACGAGGCAGCCGACGTCATCAGAGCTGAGGAGTACGTCGGCGACCCTCGCGTACAGGCTCGGGTCGTTGAGGCCCATGGCGGTGATGTCGGCGGGGTTGCTGGCGACCGCGAAGGGCGGGAGTTCGGCCCGCAGCTTCTCGAGCGTGCCCGGCCCCAGGTCGGGCATCGCGAGCCCGAGGTCGTGGCTGATGTCGAGGGCGAACGTCTTGGCCGCGCCGGAGTCGGTCAGGACCGCGGTGCCGGCGACGCGTGGCGTCGGACACTTCACCAGGACGTTCGCGGTGTCGATGAGCTCGTCGAGTGAATCGATGAAGATGACGCCCTCGCGGCCGAGCGCCGCCCGCAGGAAGTCCTGCTCCCCGGTGATGGCCCCCGTGTGTGAGGTGGAGGCGGCCCGGGCGCGCGGGTCGCGCCCGAGGTGCACGACGCAGAGGGCGACCTCCCGGTCCCGGGCCTCGCGTGAGAGCCTCAGGAACTCCGCGGGTCGGCGTATCTGCTCCACGAGCAGGGCGACGACCCGCGTCGATCGCTCGAGCAGGAGTGCGTCGAGGTAGTCCTCGACGCTCAGAACGGCTTCGTTCCCCGTCGACACCGCGTAGCTCACGTTGATGTCTTGGGCCATGGCCGCGTAGGTCAGAGCCAGCGACATCGCGCCGCTCTGGGCGAGTATGGCCAGCCCCGGTCCCTGGGCACGCCGGTTCGGGGTGGCGTCGCCGAACGTCAGCGGCACGCCGTCGACGAAGTTGATGAGTCCCAGGCAGTTCGGTCCGGCGAGGGCGAGGTCGTACGTGGTAGCGGTCCGCGCCAGTGCGAACTGCTGGGAGACGCCGTCCTCGTCGATCTCGGCGTACCCGGACGAGAAGGCGATCGCCCCGCCCATTCCTCGCTGACCACAGGCCTCGACCGCGCGGGCCAAGCCCTCCTTCGGGATCGCCAGGATGGCGGCGTCGACCCCGTCGGGGAGTTCCTCGATCGAAGCGACGCACCGGCGGCCGTTCACCTCCGTGCGCGAACGGCTGACCAGGTGAATCTCGCCGCGGTAGCCGAAGCGCTCCATCAGCGCCAAGGGGGCGCCCCCGATGGAGCTGGACACGTCGGACGCGCCGACGACGGCGACGGAGCGCGGATGCAGCAGGCGTCGGATCGACTCGCGAGAGATCCGGGGCAGTTGCGCCGGAGGCTCGTCAGTCACGCTTGTAGGCACCCAGGCCTGGCTTGAACGACTTGTCATCGAGGAACTGACTCATCCCCGACTCGCGCCCGTGATCAGGGTCATTCGCTATGGACTGGTCCAGCTTGGCGTAGAGGTACTCCTCGGACACCTCCCACTCCATCGAGCGCGCGCGCTTGAACCCGGTCTTGGCGGCCTCCAGCACGGTTCGGTTCATCGTCGCCAGGTGCCGGGCGAGCTCGGTTGTCCTTTCGCGGAGCTGGCTCAAGGGAACTGACTCGTTGACGAGGCGCATCTTGGCGGCTTCGACGCCGGTGAAGGTCTTGCCCGTCATGATGTACATGAGTGCGTCGCGCGCGGGGATCGTCTCGGCGAGGGCGCGCGACACGATCGACCCGGGCGGGATGCCCCAATTCACCTCAGAGAGACCGAAGACGGCCTCGTCGGCCGCGATCGCCAGATCGCACGCGACCAGCGGGGTGAACGCGCCACCGAAGCACCAGCCGTTGACCATGGCGATCGTCGGCTTCGCGAAGAACATGAGTCGCCGGTACTGCCACTCGTTGGAGGCGCGGCGCGACCGGATGCGCGCGATGGGTCCGTTGGCGTCGATGTCGCGGAAGTACTCCTTCAAGTCCATGCCCGCCGAGAAGGATTCCCCCGCCCCGGTCAGGACGAGCACCTTCGCGCGGTCGTCGGACTCGACAGCGTCGATGACTTCGAGCATCTCGAGGTTGAGCGTCGGATTCATGGCGTTGCGCTTCTCTGGCCGGTTGAGTGTCACCCAGGCGATGCCGGACTGGTCCACGTGCGCCTCGACGGTGCTCCACTGACCCAGCACCATGGCATCGTTCGAACTCGAAGTTGACGTCATCTCTCATCCCCCAAATTCCTCGTGGCTCTCGCCGCGTCGACTCCCCCGGCGCTCGTGAGAACGCATGACCGGGCTGGTACTCGTGGCTCACTGTATCAGGTAGCCTGATATACGCAGATAGAGCCACGGACGTGGTCGTGGAAGACCCAGACAAGGGGCGGAGAATGGCAGAGGTCCCAGCGCCAAGGGTCACGTACACCGTGAAGAGGCTGGAGTCAGCGGTGCGCCGGCGCCTCGACGCGATCTGTCGAGACAATGGCATCTCGACGGCCCAGTACACCGCCCTGAGCGTCCTGCGGTCAAGACCCGGAATGTCGTCCGCGCAGCTCGCGAGCCGGTCCTTCATCTCGCCTCAATCCGCGAATCAGACAATTGCCGAACTCGAGGGTTTGGGTTGCATCGAGCGCACGGCGGACGAATCCAATCTTCGCATCCTGCGAACGAGACTTACGGACCGGGGCCGGGCGTATCTCGAGGCCTGCGATCGTTCAGTCGACCAACTCGAGGGCGAGATGTTCGCGGGAATCGATGACGCGGACGTGTCGAAGATGCATCAGGTAATGAACAAGTGCATCCGAAACCTGTCGGGCTAGTTCGAACCCACCTCCAGGTCTGCCGCTGCTCAACACAACCAGTCCTTGAATCGGCGCTCTCCTGACGCCGCGATTAGTTCTGTACGTGGAGCGGGCGA
>CAWDUM010000003.1:0-270331 GCA_963805595.1 uncultured Actinomycetota bacterium
TCACCGTCGGCGCCACTGGAGGGTTACGACCTCGTTGAGGTTCGCGTTGTCTCAGGTCACGACCGCGACGGACGGCGCCTCGCTGAGTTGGCTCTGCCCAACGGCGCCATCCCGGCCGCGGTGACCAAAGGGCGCCGCACGGCGGCTGTTCGTGGGGATGTCGCGCTTCGTCCCGGGGATCGAGTTCTCATCCTCATGCCCTCAGCGCCGCCCGAGACTACTTGCGGAGGAGTGGCTTGATTCGGCCAACGAGACGCTCACGTCCGTCTTGAAGTACTGGTCTAGGGAATCTTGGACCCGCACCGAGGCGAAGTCCTTGTTGTGCTCACTCAGGGACTCGGCGAGGAGGTCTCGCGCGCGCACAGCGAGTGGTCGCGATCGTTGGGCTCTTCGGGGCCACTCGGTAGGGGTGCTTGCGGTCGTTCGTGGGGGCCATCATTCGCGGCAACCTCGGAGTATTGGCGAGTCTGAGGTCACGGCGCACCTCCAACGGAGTTCAATTCGATGCGGCCATCCTTGCGGGGTGGACGAAGGCCTCGTGAGCTCCTTGCGAAGGTCCTGATCAACGTGGATGTCTAGCGCGCCGTCCTCCCACCACAAGGTTTACGGGAGTTCCGTGGGCATCACCTCCACGCCTCGTCGGTGAGTCTCTGGGCTACGACCTGTCGCGGCTCGAGCCCCCATGTATCGGTAGACGACTGAGAGATCGAGGTCGCCTGCTCCGTCCGCAACAGCGTGCTGCCAGTTTGCAATCAGACTCTCGGTGAGTGGAAGGCCTATGTCGACGTGATCGGCCGCCTCCAACGCGAGCAGGGCGTCCTTTGTAGCGTTCTTCAATGAAAACCGCGGCGCGAAGTCCTCATTGAGCATCCCGCGCGCCTTCTCAACGGCGTACGGGGATCCGGTCGGCGCATCTTCAAGGATCTCGACGATCGACCGCGGGTCGAGGCCCAGGGCTCCACTGAACGACACCGCCTCGGCAACCATTTCGACGAGATCCACCAGCCAGTTGTTGAGCACGAGTTTCGCCCGGGTACCAGCGCCCGCGTCTCCCAGCCAAAACGTGCGTCGACCCACCGACGAGAAGATCGGATCCGCGATCGGTTGGGCCTCCGGGGGACCACTCGCCAGAATGATCAACTGGCCGTCCGTCGCGGGCCCGACGCTCCCGGACACCGGCGCGTCGACGAACATGACTCCGGCGTCCGTCGCCGACTTACGCAGTTTCTCGGTCCATGCGACGCCGATGGTCCCCATCTGGAGCCACGCAGCGCCGCGTGGAAGAGTCTCGAAAGCGCCCTCGGCACCTTCAAAGACGGCCTCAATCGTGGGTCCGTCGGGCAACATCGTGATGACGACATCGGCGCTCGCCGCCGCAGCCGCGGGAGTGGGTGCTTCGACCCCGCCGAATTCGACGAGTGCCCTCAGGCGTTCCTTCGATCGGTTCCACACGTGCACGTTGAATCCCGCCGAAATCAGGCGCGACGCCATGGGAATCCCCATCTGGCCCGTGCCTAAGAACGCGATTGAAACGCCGCTGCCTCGCTCACCGTTCACACATGTTCTCCTTTACCCATTCGAGGGAGTGGCAAAGGCAGGAGTCGATTGCCGGAAGCCACTGACGCCCACGGTGCCGCGTCGATGCTGGCGAACGCCCCGGCCAGCAGCCCTTCCTCGCGGCGGCCAGTTGATCGGCGGTGGTGATGCCGGACATGGCGCGACTCATCGGATCAGCTCGTGGCCGGACCACGCCACAGGTCGACGCCGCTCTCAACTGCGTGGCGATCGATCTGGGCCAGCTCGTCTTGAGTGAATGACGGGTTGTTGAGCGCGTTGAGGTTCTCGTCCAGTTGCTGGACGCTGCTCGCGCCAATCACGACCGAGGTGACGCGCGGGTCCCGCAGTGCCCAGGCCAGGGCCATCTGCGACAACGTCTGGCCCCGACCGGAAGCGATCACGCTGAGGCGTCGAACGTGGTCGAGATTGGTCTCATTGAGCATGCTCGTCGACAGTGACGACCCCTTCGACGCCCGTGAACCTTCGGGGATGCCGTCGAGGTACCGGTCCGTGAGAAGGCCCTGGGCCAGGGGTGAGAATGCGATGCATCCGATGCCTTCCGCCCCAAGCACGTCGAGCAATCGCTCCTCGATCCAACGATTCAACATGGAGTAGGAGGGCTGGTGAATCAGCAGCGGCGTTCCAAGGTCCCGGAGGATGGCGGTCGCCTCAGCAGTGCGTTCGTCTGAATAGGAGGAGATTCCCGCGTACAGGGCCTTGCCCCGGCGTACGGCGCTGTCGAGCGCCCCCATCGTTTCCTCGAGCGGCGTGCTCGGGTCGAAGTGGTGATGGTAGAAGATGTCGACGTACTCGAGGCCCATCCTCTTCAAGCTCTGATCGAGGCTGGCGAGCAGGTACTTGCGTGACCCTAGGTCGCCGTAGGGACCGGGCCACATATCCCATCCGGCCTTGGTGGAGATCACGAGCTCGTCACGGTACGGCGCGAAATCCTCGCGAAGAATCCGTCCAAAGTTGATCTCGGCGCTCCCGTACGGCGGTCCGTAGTTGTTCGCGAGGTCGAAGTGCGTCACGCCCCGATCGAAGGCTCGCCGGAGGATCGCGCGCTGCGTGTCCACCGGCCGATCGTCGCCGAAGTTGTGCCAAAGCCCTAGCGAGATAGGGGGGAGCAGTAGGCCGCTGCGCCCGCAGCGCCGGTACGCCACGGAATCGTAGCGATCCGGAGAGGGGTCGTAGATGTCCACGGGCCGAGCGTACCGCCGCGGTCATTTGGATTGCCTCGCGAAGATTCGCGGTTGACAGGCGCACGACTCGGGTAAATACTGGGCCGTGACTAGGTCTTGTTGCCGGGTGAGCCGCTCGGGACAGCGTCGGACTTGGGAGGGGGACCAATGAGTGATGGTGGATCCATGATGGGTGACGGAGACCAAACGGATGCGAACGTGGTCGGAGTCGGCGACGGTTCTGACGGCGAGCTGATGGGTGGCGATGACCGGATGGACGCCGGTGTGGTCGGCGCCAGCGACGGGTCCGACGGCGAGTCGATGGGCTCGGGTGACGGAACCGAATCCGATGTAATGGGTACGGGGGACTGACGACGACGGTCAGCGTTACTGCTGACGCCAGTCAATTGATCATTCCGACACGTCGTGGCGCGGGTACTCGTCACTTGTCATCGAGGCCGGCAGGTAGGAAGTGTCGCGTCCTTGTAGGAGTGGTCGAGAGGGACTTGGCGGCATCCTCGTAGGTCCGATCGACCGGGGTCAGGCGCTCTCGGTGCTGACGCAGGTGTTCATCCCACGAGGCGACGAAGAAGACCTCGTCGAAGACATCCGGTCGTTCGCCGTCGCGGAAGAGGCCCCATTCCGTGGCGCCGGTTCGCAATCGTGACTCGCGCACGCGAATCATTGCGCTCTTGAATTCTGACTCCTTGTCGGCAGCAATGGTGTACGTCGTCCACACCATGACTGGCCCTGCGAACGAATCCGCGTCGACTTCAATCTCAGGATCGGGCCGAGTCACGGTTGAGCGGTCCATGTTCGACGTATCGAAGAGCGGCCAGTGGCGCACCGACGCTGCGCCAGTCCCCAGCAGAACAGCACCGGCAACGAAGGCGGCGTTGAGTCCGAACGCGTCGGCGAGCACGCCCCACACGAGGGCGCCGAGGCCCTGGGCGCCAAAGAGGACCATCTGGTAGATGGACAGTCCACGAGCTCGGACCCAAGCCGGCAGGAAAAGCTGCAGCGTAGTGTTCAAGGTCGCGAGCATCCAAACCCACACCGCGCCGGTGGGGACCAAGATGACGACGACCCCGATCGTCGAGTGCAGCAGAGCCACCCCGACGAGCGCCACGCAGAACATCGCACTGGCCAGCTCGACGATGCCGTTGGGCGATATCCGGGCGCGCACTCTTGAGAGCACGAGCGCGCCGGCGACGGCGCCAATGCCGAGAGCGCCGAGCAGGAGCCCGTACCCGCTGGGGCCGAGACCAAGGCGGCGACTCGCTTCGAGAGGCAGCAAGCCCCAGAGCGCGCTTGCCGGAACGAGGAAGAGCGCCGCACGCAAGAGGATCCGACGAACGATCGGTGCGTATCGGACGTAGCGTCCGCCGGCGCGCAGTGCAGACAGGAATCGCTCGGGCAGCTCGGGGGTGAGGCCCGCCGCCGGCCGCCAGAGCGCGACGACGATGGCGTATAGGAGGAACGTCCCTGCGTTGAGAGCGAAGTCTGCGCCGACTCCGAGGTGTGCGATGAGAACGCCGGCGATGCCGGGACCCGCGGCGCGGGCGATGTTGATGTTCAGAGAGTTGAGCTGCACGGCGGAAGCCACGTCTTCGCGCGGAACAATTTCTGGTACCAGGGACTGGTAGGCGGGCGTGACGAAGACAGAACCCGAGCCGATCACGAAGGTGAACATCAGCAGCAACGCGGGGGAGATGTGTCCGGCAAACGTGAGTGCCGCCAGCGCCGCGCCAGCGACCGCGAGTCCCGCTTGGACCGAGATCAGCAATCGCCTTCGATCGAGCGTGTCGGCCAACACGCCGCCGACGATGGCGAAGAGTACGTCAGGAAGCATGTCGGCGGTCTGGACGAGCGAGACCAGTATCGCGGCGTGCGCGGCGTGCACGAGGTACCACTGGGCGCCGACGGTCTGCATCCAGGTGCCCACATTGCTGACGAGGGAGGCGATCCACAGCCACCTGAAGATCGTGACCCTGAGGGGAGCCCAAGTCGATCGAGGGACGGCTGGAGAGGTCATTGCGCGCGGGGGAATCCGGCGTGGAGCAGTGCCACCCGGTGAGAATACGTCAGGCGATGAAGATCCGGAGGAGATTTCCTCACGTGCAACTCACAGCACGAAGGTGCGAGTGGTTACCGAGAATCTGTGTAGCCACTGAGCTCCAAAAGGGGGATTAGAACCGGAGAAAAGACATTTGTCCCAAGCCAAGGCGGGGCGCGCTCCAAAAAAAGGTGCGCTGACCCGGAATCTAGAGCCGACCCTGGGGCCTACGTCGCGCCAAGGATGTCGGAGCCTTCGGTCACAAGTGGTCCGTTTTCAAAGCCACCACATCCGACCGTCGCTCTATTTCACCGGCCAATCTGAGTCCGAAATGTGACCATCACATGCCGCGAATGTCCGAAGTTTCAGATGGAGCCGTCGAGACTCACGCAACCCGGTTCGAGACCCCAGCCTCACCTGAATTGCAGCCCCGCCGGACGATTCACAGTTTCTCAGCTAGCTTCGTGAGTGCGGCCAGCGTCGCCTTGGAGACACTCTTGGTCTCTACCTCCGCACTGTAGTAGTGGGTGCCGTTGGGAATCGCGGTGATCCCCTGTCCAGTCAGACCCGACTCGGTCAAGCTGAAGTAGAAGGCGGGAACGCCGAGTCCGGAGTACGCACTGAACTTGACTTTCACGAGGGCACTGGCCTTCTTGATCGACTGCTGAATCTCGGACGCCGTGAGGGGCTTCGCGAGCACCTCGGCGCTAAGGTTCACCGCCTTTTGGATCGCGGCCATGCTTGTTTCCAACCCGTAGGTGCAGGTCGTGAGCACCGCGGCGGTCTCGTAGTTCGTCTTCGAAGCCTTGACGTTAAAGGTGGAGAATGTTCCAGCGGGAACCTTGTAGCCGATAATCGACGAGACAGCGGCCGCGCTGACTGTGCCGCAGATCGACGACTGCGCCTTGGCAGTGCTAGTCGATGTGTGACGCACCTGAGGGGCCCCGGATCGAGACGCCGCTTGCGCCGCCACTGGGATGGCCATGAATCCCAGTGTGCCAACAACAAGGAGGAACAGCGCGCGCCGCCTAAGTGGCCGGCGGACCTGAGGGACGCGTTGAATCCGTTCGGTCGTGCTGGTCACTTCGTCTCCCTTGTCGGATGTCGCTAGCCAATCTGACAGAACTCTAGCGAACTGGATACGCGTGAAGTGCCCTGCCGCACAACGAGAACAATGCCGTCGGGGCGATCGGCACGAGGAGCCCAGGTTGAAGGCGAGCCATCATTGGTACCCATCTCCCGCGCGAACAGAGCCCCGTCGATTTGGCGTGTAGGTGGGCCCGCCGAAGTCGAGCAGCTGGTGGCCCCACATCTGCAGTGGGTGCACCCCCAACGGGATTCGAACCAGTGCCGCCACCCTGAAAGGGTGGGCGGCCTGCGGCATGACGGGAATCGGAGATCCTGATCAAGCCCGTGACTCGCTCGTCCTTCTCGACTCCAGACGGATCGCGGGCGCTTCGTACGCGCTATCTCCTGACCCAGAATATTCTTGAGATCACGTCGGGATCTCGTGTCCGTCTAGGTGTCCGTCAAACCGGGAAGGGTCGCTCGGTCTCCGGTGTTCGATTCAAAGAGCAAGGTGAAGCCGTAAGGCTTCGTCCAGCGCGAAAATCAGCCCGGGCGGGACGACACCGATTCTCTCGCTCACTCGTTCGTACGAGACTGAACGAACTTGCTCTGCTTGAGCCTTCGAATCGCGATCGAGTCCGCTTTCAGACGCGGGAAGCAAGACTTGGAACGGATAGACGCGAGAGGTGTTCGACGTGAGTGGCACAACTGTGACAACACCTCCCCCGTTGCGCTCCGCCGATATATTCGCCCCGTCGTTACTAACGATCACGGCCGGGCGTCGCTTGTTGGCCTCCGAACCTCGAACGGGTTCGAGGTCAACTAGACAGATCTCACCTCGACGCACTATCGGAGACCATCACGGAGCGCGATCTCCCATGCTTCGTCTTCGCCGTCCTGTGCCCACTCGCGCCAAGCACCTTGATAGTCGGGGCCAAGCTCCGAGGCTCTCAACAAACGCACGGCCTTGTGGACCGTCGCGGATCTCGACGAAATGCCCTGCGCTTCTGCATAGTTATCAAGAAACTCGACGTCCTCCTCAGGCAAACTCACACTAACTTTCATACTTTAATACTACCACTAGTAGGACAGGTAGCCGATCCAGTCGATTGACGTCGGGCCGCTCAAGATTCCGAGCGGGCTGGTCACCCACGCGATTGCGGTCCCTTTCGTCACGAACATGGGTCCGCCATCTACATTTTGGGGCCATGGCAGGCATTCCCGGTATCGACCTTGACAAGATTCTCACGTACGCGGATGGACGAGTTCCAATCGAATATCGGACCAGATCCGCATGGAGGTTGACGTCCGAGGAAAGACCGTGACCATCGTGTGTCGACGCCGCTTGAAAACTGGACAGTTTCGCTGGTGAAAAGTGAACACCCAAGATTGAAGGGTGATCACATTGGATGGCTGGGGGCTGCTGTCGAAGTAGTTGACGACGTCGAAGTGGGGTCAAAGAAAGTCCCTTAGCTGATGCGAGGTCGTTACAATCAGGGCGCCTCACCGATTCACTTCGCACGCCCAACGGGATTCGAACTCGTGCTGCCACCTTGAAAGTGTCGATGGCCTTTGAGCAGTCGTGATCGACGAATCCTGATCAGGGCAGAGATCTGCTCACCCTTCACGATTGTTGCGAGTTCACGGGCACTCCACGGGCACTATCTGTCGTGCTGTCTTGCGCCCGCTCTTTGCTCTGCGGGACTGAAGGTAGCTCCCACTTGCCCATAATGGGAAAGTGGGATATATTTCAAGGGAGTCGAAAGGACCCAATGACACTTATCGAAACCGACGACCGAAGCCGCGTGGTGCTGCCGGGCCATCCGAGCCAGCGATTCTTGCTGCGCGAGAATGAAGACGGCAGCATCCTGCTCGAGCCGGCGCGAGTAGTCAGCGAGGCGCAGCTGGAGTATGACGAGAGCCCCGAACTGCGCGCCTTGCTCAGTCGCGCGGCGGTGTCAAGGACGGTCACTCGATCTCGTCGGACCCGGTGAGCCCCACTCCCGGCTACTCGGAGGTCGCCAATTCCCAGCTAGATGAGATCGAGAATGGAGGTGACGCTGACCTCTATGACGCGATTCTTGACGCCTGCGAGTTCGTACTTGCAGAACGGGCAAAGGCACAGGCCCGCTCCAGCGCGCTGACGACCGCGGAGGGCATCCGATTCAGATTTGCGGTGCCAGGTCACTACCCCTACAAGGTCTTCTGGTCGAGCGACGGTCCCCGCATTGAGGCTGTGTTCCCCTACCCCTGAACATCCTCGGTGTCGCGCCTGGTGGCTTTGCCCACTGCCGTTGCAACTTGAGAAGAGGCGACACGAAGTGAGGAATCACCCGGAGCGCGGGCCGACCGTTTCGTTGCACGTCAAGACCCGAACCGTCTATCGGGGACTGCATGACTGACGTTCGTGCCCCGCGCGGCCCTTAGAAGGAGTCCCGTGAGATCCTTGTCGTCCTCCAAGATGAACTTGGAGCCGTCCAGGCCGTTGCGGTCGAAGATCCATAAACCAACCACTACCGCCGTGCGCTTGTTGCCCTCAGTGAAGGCTTGGGAATGAGCCAATCCGCCTACGCACAATGCTGCAGCGACGATTGGATCGGCTTCGGTGCTCAGCGCCGCGAGAAGTCTCTCAACACGGGCCAAGTCGTCTGGTTCGTCGAACCACTCGTCGGCAGCGCGAATCGAGCGGTTGAAGGCAACGACCGTCTCGAGCGAAGGAATCCTCAATGGGCGTGAAGATACTCAAGGAGTGAGCGATAGTCAACGAGGCGTTTGGCTAGCCAGGCGCGGTCTTCCTCACTGAGTGCCTTTAGCGCCTCGGTCTTCGTTGAGGAAGGTTGTTCGGTCTGACTCATGAAGTCATTCTACCGGTGATCAGTGACAATCTAAAGGGCTCCGAATGTCGCGGCCTGCTTAGGGTGCCAGGAACGCCCATGAAGATTCGGGGAGTCATCGCGTCCAGTGTGCATCGCCAATGGAGCACCCCTTCCGTCTGGAACTTCGAACTCGTGGATCGGGTGGCTCCAACAAACGGCTACCTCACTGCGAATTAGTCCAGCCCTTGAATTATTGAGGGCCGAAGGCCTGAAAGCATTGAATTACGACTGCCCAGGGGGAGTAGAACCCTAAGGCTCGCAGCACATCTTTAGAGTTCTTGATCAGCAGAAGCGCTGGCCAACCTGTGCACTGACGAGATTGATTCACCGGCGGTTCACAGGGGCTCGATCGCGTTAATTCTTGATTGTGGGCCAGACAGGGGAATATTGGTGTTGCGCCAAGACGGTCCCCTACCGGTGTGTGGTTCCTGACTCGGGAGTCCTAGTTTCATACTCAATGTCAAATTCAAACTGCATCTAGGTATTTTGGCCCGTATCAACACACGCCGTTCTTCTCGAATTCTGACGCGTGAGGTTCTACGCTCAGGCTTGATAGGAAGGGCGTGCGATATGAGTGTCAGAAAGATCGGCGCGGCAATTGTAGGCGTCGTCATGTGCGTGAGCAGCGGAGTCCTCTATTTTGGCCCGGTTGGCGCTGGCGCTGCCTCCGTGGGGGACAATCAGGCCCTTGCCGAAGCCAAGACCTATCTGAGCACGGAGCCGTTCTCCCTAGGAGGTCTCATCTCCCAGTTGAAGTTTGAGGGTTACACGACCGCTCAGGCAACATATGGGGCAGAACATTCGGGCGCTAACTGGAACAAGGAAGCCCTTCTCAATGCGAAGGAGTATCTGAACACGGAGGCTTTCTCTATGAAAGGCCTAACGAATCAATTGGAGTTCTCCAAGTACACCGCAGCTCAAGCTTCATACGGTGTCGCGCATTGCGGAGCCAACTGGAACACCGAGGCGTACAAGTCGGCCAAGGAATACCTCGCAACCGAACATTTCTCTTTGAGCGGTCTCGTTGGTCAGTTGGAATTCGATGGATACACAGCAGCTCAAGCCAACTACGGGGCTCACAAGGCCTACTGATTTGGTTAATGGGAAGCGCGTCAGCACTGGGATGAAGCGATCAAGGCACCCGGCGCCCTTCTGCGATTGAAACAACGGCCCAACGGATCACTTTGGAAGGCGAACGTAACGTTGGCTGAGACCGAACGGCCAGTAATCCCAAAGCAATATGTCAAGGCGTCCTCCGGTCTAGCGATGGTCGTGCCTGCCTGGAGATTCCAAGGTGCGCTAGATCATCCGTGCTTGATTGAAGTGCGCGAAACGAAAGAGTCGTTGTGGAGACTCATGAAACCCGATGACAACGACGACTAGGCGCGGTTTCGTTCATAGTCGAGGCAAGAGCGCGGTTCTTGCCGTAATCGTCCTGCAGTTCGTATCGGTGGTGCCGTTGATGGCCGTTGCGGACAATGTGGGGGCATCGGGGCATCCGTCGTATCCTCTTGGCAGGGCCAAGTCATGCAAGGTTAACTACGTGAAACGGACGGAACGCCGTGTCGTCAAGGGGAAGGTCGTTCGCTATATCGCCTGTGTTTACAAAGTTTCGCCGACCGTCACAACGACTACGTCAACCACAACGATTGGGGTGGCGGAGTACACGGTCTCACTGGACTCAATGAGCGACATCCAGGAAGGGTTGCCAGTTGGTCAGGTGGACGAAGTAACGGTCCTCGTCAACGCCCCACCTGGAACGGCGGAGGCTCCACGAGGAACTGCGTCATTCTTTGTCGGCGGGAAGCCGATTGCTGGCTGCCAGGGCGAAAATCTTATGGCCAACATGTTCAACGGTACGCCCCCATACTACGAGGAGTTGAGCACTGCATCATGCAATGTTCAGTTCTCAACCACCGGAATATTCACCTTGAGCGTGAAAGTTACTGAACCTGACGGTGCGACTGACCTTGGAACACTTGGTGTCTTGGTAGTGCCAAAAGTGCTGCTGGTGCCCATCAGCTGGGAGAGTGATGTCACGGCGTGAGCATTACCTGTCTCACGGCACCCGCAACCTGAATGTCAGTTCTCTAGCACGTCGGAGCGCGGAAATTGCCGAACATCCGTCGAGTTGGAAACCGTTGACGTCGGAGGCCGACGTGACCCACGTTCTATCGGGCACTGGCGACCGGGTTACTCCATTCCTATTTCGTTTGGTAGCCCATGGAAGTGAGTTCCGTGCTCGTATTTGAGCTGAGTGATTAGGAGACTGCAGGCGCTGACTACGCCCATGGCATAGCGTTTATGGTCCGGGCGGTCGGAAAGGCGATGGCCTGCCGCATTCCTAAGAGCCATTGCAATACCCATGGCGAATCTGTGCCATCCACTCTTCTCGGACTCAGTGGCTCCAAGTCGGAATACGCCGGTTTCGCCGAACACGGTTGTCATAAGACGTTCGCCGACTTCTTCCGGTGGCCTGTTTGCCCAGGTTCGGATTCGATCTTCGAGGTAGATGCATGCTTGGGTAACAGCCTTTCCCCATGCTTCGGTCGTGACGTCGGGACTTACGAAGTTCCAAAGGTCTGCGTCGATACTGTCTTCGTTTATGGCGTCCTCGGCGGTGAGCAATACTTCAACTTCGTAAATTGCAGCGTCGATCAGTCTAAGTGCTCCCTGCATTTGTCTTGCGAAATGTTCGGCAAAGGCAGGACTTCCTTCCAGGCCAATTCGCGCAGTCCACTGAATTGCCCAGAAACTGGCGGAAATCAGGCTGCCCTCGCCCAGAGCGCGCAAGAGCGTTACATGCGTCATCATCCGCCACGAGATGAAGTCGCGGGAAGATTTCATCGGCGGAAGGTTGATCGCGTCGTCGCGCCTTGCGCGAAGTTCCTCAGAGGCCAAATGAAGATCCACTAGTGGAGAGGGTAGCGATAGAAGGCAAAGGTTGTTCGACGCGGTGGGCCGACGACAACGGTTTGCATACGGAGGTTTAACTCACGGCCGGACATAGTGGCTGCTCAACTCTTGACCGGGTGATTCGCACTACGTTCATGACCTTCCAATTCCGAACTCATGAGATCGAAGATTGCATCTGATAGGTCCCTGAGTCGTGTTGAAGAGGCCCGCAATTCTGTCATCACTCTGTTCAACTCACCGGGAACCGGAGTCGCACCTTGTTCTGCACTCGCGAGGATTTGATCGTATTGGGCTTCCAAATTGAGCGTGACCGCAAGCTCCCGGTTGTATTCAGCCATTTGTTCCCGAACGGGCTTGCTGGCAAGCAAAGTGCCGACGGACTCTGACTTGCTATCGACATGCGGAAGATCAGGTCGTGCCTGCTGACTTGACCATCGAAATCCAGTATTGATTATGCGCCAGACGGCGTATCTGTAGCCCTGACTTACATATTCGTTGATGACCAGATAGGCATCCTTGCGCCACCCCAATCGTCGTTCTTCTCGTTGGCTCTTAAGGTTGAGCCGATTCGCGAGCCATGCGCCGCCCAGCGCGGCAGTGAGAGTGAAGATGCCGACTAGGACTACGGCCCAGGGGAAGCCTCCGCCAACTATCTGGACCCGCAAGATGGGTAGTCGTAAGAAAGACGACAATGGTATCCCCAAAGAAAGTAGATCAAATCATCGTTGGTCGATAATCAGAGAACATTGCGTATTCCGGAGTTTTCGAACACCCAATCCGGAGTTTCCGTACACGTCTCGGTGGGATTGTTGGTCGCGTAGCGACCGACGCTGTTGTGCGGTCAGGTCCTCTTAGCTCACCTCCTTCGCGGTCATCGTAGAGCAGGGTGTTGGCGCGTCGGCGCAGCGACGATCTTGAGTCACTTTGATGGCTTTGCGCTGCGTGCATTTGTTGATGTGGTGCGCTGGCGTCGAGAGTCACCGACGAGCTCGAAGCGGTGCGACCTCTCGAGGAGCCGGTCGAGGGTGGCGTCGGCGACGGTCTCGTCGCCGAGTCCTTCGTGCCACAGGTTGACGGGCAGCTGTGAGGTGACGATTGTGGACTTGGCCGCACGATCCTCGACCACCTCGAGCAGGTCGGCGGTCTGATCGTTGGTGAACGGCCGAAGCAAGAAGTCGTCCAGGATCAAGATGTCATAGCGGGCCAACGACGCCATGACCCGGGCGATTCGCCCGTCGCCGCGCGCGACCGAGAGGTCGCTCAACAGGCGTGGCGTTCGCACGTAGAGCGCGGTGTGTCCGCTTTGAATGGCGCTGTGGGCCAAGGCGCACGCGAGGAACGTCTTGCCGACACCCGTAGGACCGAGGATGATCACGTTGTGGTGGTGCTGCACCCAGTCGGAGTTGACGAGCGACAAGAAGGTGGTCTTGTCGAGACCGCGCGAACTGGTGTAGTCCACGTCCGCGCTGGCGGCGCCGGACACGAGCTTGGCCGCCTTGAAGACTCGTTCGAGTCGGCGATTCTGGCGCTGGAGCAACTCGGCGTCGACCAGCAGTCCGAGTCGTTCCTCGAAGCTGAGCGACGAGTAGTCGGGTTGTTCCCGTTGGGCGAGCAGTCCGCTCGCCATGGCGGGTAGTCGAAGGGCTTTGAGGCCCTCGAGGGTGTTGTGGTTCAGCATGTCTCCTCTTTCATTGGTAGTAGTCCGCACCGCGGATGTTGGAGTGTGTCGGGTTCGCGCGTAACGGCACCGGCGCGAGGGGCTGCTGGTCGAGACCGTGCAGCAGGATCGACGCGACGGACTTGTAGGAGAACGAGTGGATGGCGAGAGAGCGCGCGCACGCCGCCTCGAGTCGCGCGGGGGTGTATTTCTTCTCGAGTCGCAGCACCCCCATGGCCGAGCGGAACCCCTGTTCGGGGTGAGGGCGACTCGCCATCAAGGTCGTAATGAACTGGGCCGTCGAGGGTCCGGTCTTCTCGGCCCAGTGCACGATGCGGCTCGGCGTCCACTGCGCGTGACGGCGGTGCGAACTTGGCATGTGGGCCGCCTCGGTGACGGCCACGCCCTTGGCGTAACTGCGTTTGTGGCTGGCGACGCGGCGGTTCTTGGCGAAGATCTCGATGACGTTGGCGCTGGTGCGCACGTCGAGGACCTGGCCCACGAGGTGGTAGGGGACGCTGTAGAAGTTGCGGTCGATTTCCAGGTGGTAGTCGAGGCTCACCTTGGCCTTGGTCCAGGTGGCGAAGTCGTAACGCGAGGCGGGCAGCGGTCGCAGCACTGGTTGGTCGATCTCGGTAAAGACGCTGGTGCGCGAGCCCGCCAGCTTCTTGAACGGCCGATCGTTGATGATCTCGACCAACTCGCCAATGCGCTCGTTCAGCGCGCCGAGCGACGTGAAGCGCTCCTTGCGAAGTCGCATGATGATCCAGCGCTCCGCGATCTGCACCCCGACTTCGACCTTGGCCTTGTCGCGCGCCTTGTAGGGACGCGCGGGGATGATGACGACTCCGTAGTGCTGGGCCATCTCCTGGTAGGTGGCGTTGGGGTCCGGCTCGTAACGGTGCGGCTTCGTGACCCCCGAGCGCAAGTTGTCGGGCACCACAACCTGGGGGCAACCCCCGAGGGCCTCGAAGGCGTTCTCGTGGGCGTGACACCAGTGCACGAGCTCCTGGCTGCGCAGCGCCTCGGCGTAGAGGTAGCTGGAAGCGCCGAGCACGGCCACGAACAGCTCGGCGCGAAAGCTGACGGTGAGAGTGCGCTCGTCGTAGATCGGGATCGTCAGTCCCGGGAAGTCGACGAACATCTTCTCGCCGGCCTTGTGGTCCTGGCGCATGGTCACGTCGAGTTTCTTGCGCCAGTCGCGGTAGAGCTGGCAGAACTGGCTGTATTCGTAGCCGTTCGGGTGTTCCTCGCGGTATTCGACCCAAAGCAACATGAGCGTCATGGCCTTTTTGGCGAGCTCCGTCTTCATCATCGCGAAGTCGGGTTGCGCGCGAGTTCGTGGCGCACTCACCACCGAGCTAAACAGTCGGATCTCGAGCGCGTCGTCGTTGGCCAACTCGTCGGGCAGTGGCCACGAAGTGAGTCCCGCCGCACGAGCGCGACGGACGTAGTCGGCCACCGTCGTGTGCGGCACCGCCAGCGACAACGAAACCTGGCGCAGGCTCAGATTCTCGCCCAGTCGTAGTCGTAGAACGTCACGGATCTTTCGCATGGTTGTATGGGGACGGGGCACCGGCAACTCCTCTGATCGTTGAACTGATCAAAGAAGCGTTGTCGGTGTCCTCACCTCACAACAGCGTCAACCGGCGACCCCTCCGGGGTGTACGAAAACTCCGGAATCGGTGTACGGATTCAATCGGAACGGGTGTACGAAAACCCTCGGAATACGCAGAACATACCAATCTAAGGATTAGGGGGCAACGGTTGTCCGGTGCGGCCCCTGTATCGCAGCTCTCGCGAGCCACTTGGTCCGTTCCTGTAGATCGAATCAAAACTTAAACATCGCCGCTCTAACGCTGATTTCGAGGTCGACCGGCTAATTCGGAGATGTCAACACCTGTCGGCATTCCGGCCCATTGCCCGGGCAGAATGGCCGGTCTCCATGCAATGATTCGATCGAGCACCAGGCATCTGAGGTAGGTGAAATGTTCAACAAAGACAAAATCGAGGATCTCCAGGAGAGAGTCGCCGAACTAGAAGAGGAGAACTCAAAGCTCGCCGCTCTCGGAACCAAAGATGTTCTTCAACTGGAAGATCAGAAGACTGGCCTTGTGGCCGACGTTGCTCAACTTGAAGCGCAACTTAGTGATCTTGCTGTCGAACTCACGAACAAGAGAGCGGAAATCGTCGAGACCGACGATCAGGCCGTACTCCAAGAAGTCGGCTTCTACCAGTTTGCAGCCATCCTCGACACCGCCGTGGCGTACCAAGAAGTACTCAAGGTACTCCGCGACAGAATCAAGGCAGCCAATCGTCCCAATGGTGGTGCCGTTCTTGGTACTACCAACTGGACGGTCAATGGGTCAAAGGCTGCCGGACAGAAGATGGTTAACGAGGTCTCCAAGCTCATGTTGCGGGCCTACAACGGAGAAGTTGACGATGCGGTGCGCACGTTGAAGCCTTACAAGCTGAGGGCAGCAACCGATCGACTTGACAAGGTTCGAGCCTCCATCGAGAAACTGGGCAAGGCCATGTCGATTTCTGTGTCCTCGAAGTATCACGAGCTTCGCATCGAAGAACTGAGGATTACGGCGGACTTTCTAGAAAAGCAGGCGGAAGAGAAAGAGGCGGAAAGGGCTGAACGCGAACGAATGAAGGAGGAGGCCCAGGCGCAGCGAGAGTTCGAGGCTGAGAAAGCACGACTCTCAAAGGAACTCAGCCACCACGAGTCAGTTCTGCGACAAGCAACTGAAACGGGCAATGACGCTGCCATTGCGGCTGCTCAGCAGAAGATCGATGAGATCAACGAGTCCATCAAGGGAGTAGAGGAGAGATCGGCCAACATTCGTGCTGGGTACGTCTACGTAATCTCAAATATCGGAAGCTTTGGTGAAGGCGTCGTGAAGATCGGTCTGACGAGACGATTGGACTACGAAGATCGGATTCGAGAGCTCAGTAGTGCTTCAGTGCCCTTCATTTTCGACACCCATGCTGTGATCTTCAGCAATGACGCCGTAACTCTTGAGCATCAACTTCACCAGTCCTTCGAGGCCGTTCGTATTAATAGGGTGAACGCCCGAAAGGAATTCTTCCGTGCTACTCCCACACAGGTCAAAGATCAGCTAGAGAAGCTTGCAGAAAGCCTGGTCCTGGTCTTCAACGAGACCCCAGAGGCGCTGGAATGGCGAATCTCCCAGAATGCTCAGAGCGTCGGGCACGTTGCGAGTTAGGCGTGTTGAGCCAAGAAGACGTATCTAACGGTCGCCGGGTACCACCGCTTTCCCCGTTGTCCCGTTGGTACGCCTTCGTCGTTCAGAGACGTGGAAATGTTGGCCCAGGTCTTCCCCGATTTACGTAGCTTGACGATGCGGAGAACCAATTCCGGTGGCAGTTGCGACTTGCGGCCCAGATGGACACCTTGAGAGCGCCTCTCGGCCAGCGCGGACTTAGTTCTCTCACCGATCAGTCTGCGTTCCAACTCCGCAAACACGGCCAACACTTGAGCCATGGCGGCGCCTTGTGGGGTGGTCGTATCCACTGGAGCGTCAAGAGCAACGAGTCCCCATCCACTGTGTTCAGCACTGGCCATCAGACCCGTGGCGTCGTGAACTGATCGAGTGAGCCTGTCCAACTTCGCGACCATCAACACTGAACCGTCGCCAGCGTTCAAGTCGTTCAAGGCCTGTTCTAGGGCAGGGCGCTTGAGAGTCTTTGCAGAAATGCCAGCATCCGTGTAGATCGAAATCAAATCAAGGCCTCTGCGATCGCACTCGCTTTGAATTGAACGTTCCTGTGCCTTCAATCCCAGGCCCGAGAGGGCCTGATCCTCTGTACTGACTCGGCAGTACCCGACCACGCCTTGCCTTCTGTCCCCTACCCGGGTGTTCTTTGCCATAGCTTGAGTATAGCAAACGGTCGATTGCTATATCAAGTAGCCGAGGGACAAATTGTGACGCACGAAGAACCTAAGTCTTTGGGCCGGGGGGAAGATCAAGGGTAGATGGGGCAGCTCGACCAAGGATCACGTCAAGGGCTGTCAGCGCTCCCTCAATTCGGTGGCGCATCGTAGTAGTCGCATCAAGGTCGCCTGCCTCAATCTTGTCAAGCATCGTTCGAAGTTCTGTGGCCAGGGCGGTGATCTGCCTTCGCGTAAGCGCCGTTGCCATATCTGAAGACTAAGGCGGGAAAGGTTAGATCTTGCTCGTTCGAGTTAGTCAAGTCCTAATCTGTACGTCGCATCATCAGCGATCCAGAACGGGCTTTTCACGGGCAAATTGCGACATCAAGGCACGCAATTCGCAAGCTTCCTAGAATGAACATAAGTTCGCATCACCGAGGTAAAACTGACTGATGACTTCCAGGATGCTCTGAAAGCCCCCTATATTGACCTGTAGGGCCTTCAAACTCCCTACTTGACCAAGTCCCGGCCTCGGAGAATCGCCAACCAACTGAGCGCTGGATTACGTTGCCCACTTTCTTGTCCTGCGGGCAGTAGATCATAGTTACAGACGAACAATCGAGAAGCTTGAGATGTACGTTAACTATCTCGGCCCAGATGGGCCGGAAGCCGGGAGGAACCTAACGCCGATGGAAGAACCTTGGTGGGCCGGGCTAACGGACTGCGTATTTCTCAGTGACTGCAAGCAACTTGCCACCAGAAAGTCTGGTCGCTTGATTGGAACAGAGCTGGGGATCGAGTTCGTCGCAAAGGGCCAGCGCGACGTATTCACTTGGTCTGAGATTCGAGGTTTCCGCATTTCACGCACGGAGAACAATGAATGGGCTTCTGTTGAGATCACACACAAATTCGTCGCTGGTTTCGAGTCAAGATGGATCGACCATAACGACTCGGCAATGCTGGATAAGTTGGTCGAACGGATTGAAACATTTAGAGAAAAGAGTGCATCGACCGAGGTCGGCTCCGTATCATTTCCATCGTCGCGGTACCTCGGCGGACTGCCAGAGCACACCACGGAGATGAAAGGCACCTTGAATCTCAATCGGAGTTGCATCCAGGTGGGAAACGTCGAGATTCTCAATTGGATTGAATGTAGCGGAGTGGCGATTGAAAGTTCACAAGTCGCCAAGCGAAAGGTTGGTGCAACCCTTGTGTTTGGAATCCTGGGAGGAGTTGCGGCCAAGGGTTCTAAAGACCAATCAGTCTTGACCGTCGGACGAAGGGACGGTACTTCTGCATACTTCGAAATTGATAACAAGAGTTGGCAAGAGGTGAAGGCGAAGATCTCTCCACTGCTAAATAGTCTCAGCATCCCGATGTACGGGGAGATGCCGAGCCAGGCGCCAGGAGGTTCCGATGTGGTGTCAGACCTGGAGCGTCTCGTCGAACTGAAAGCCTCTGGACACATTGATGAGGATGAGTACGCGAGGCTCAAGTCCAAATTGATTGGCTAACGGTCCGCTGCCCCCCAAGTAGACATTTGAGAGCCTCTGTCGTAGTGTCAAATCGCCAGCCAACTGAGCGCTGGATCACGTTGGTTCCTTGTTTGTCTACTGGCAACATTTCCGATTTGGAGTGACCCTCTACCTCATGGAGCTTGACCAGGAGTTCTCATCTCCTCGGAGTGGGGCATCGGTGGACTCATCCTTTGGGCAGTACTCGGTTGGGCCTAGGTACTACTAGTCCCGCGTCTAGCGGCAATCTCACGCACGAGTAGCTTTCTCTGCCTCAAGTCAACGGCCCAGCACCATTTTGCAACTCAATGGAGATGGCGTTTTGGGTCTCAACTCAAGGCACTTGCCGAAGTCGCGATTCCTAGGCAGGGGCGTGAAGTTAAGCCTGTTTCATCTG
The DNA here is from genome assembly GCA_963805595.1 of uncultured Actinomycetota bacterium. Classification (GTDB taxonomy): domain Bacteria; phylum Actinomycetota; class Acidimicrobiia; order Acidimicrobiales; family RAAP-2; genus RAAP-2. Next base: position 19,124 of record CAWDUM010000003.1, read on the forward strand.
AAGATGGGATCGGCAAATTGAGTTGACTCGGTGTAATTACAGTGCTGTAATGACTGCGCCTCAAGTGGCGTAAGCAGCGGACGCGAACGCAGCGAAGAACTTCGTGAGTAAGTCTCACCCTTCAGCCGACTGCGATGCTCCTCTTCGCAGCAGACGAATCGCTGGATTCCGAGTCGCGAATTTTTGAAGTTAGAACTTACAGAAGGAAGACGATCAGTGGCATTTACGGCAGACACCCTGAGGGAGGATCCATACTGCACGGATCCAACCCAAGTTGATGCCGAAGAGACAGACGCAATCATTGCTTGGGCCGAGAGTCAATTCCGTGATCGAGAAGCCATCGATGTCACACATCATCAAAGAGAAATTTCTGATCAAATGCTAGGACACGTGTCACAGATGGCGGTAAAGATCGCGCTGGAGAAAACGCTCCGTTCGCAGCGGACAGCATGAGGGAACACATGACCAATACGGAGCGACCACCGCACGCAGTCTTGTACACACGAGTTAGCACGCAACGACAAGTCGACGAGGGTCATTCGCTGGAGACCCAGGATGAATTACTGCACGTTAGGGCGAAGCGTGCAGGTTGGATTGTGGACAAGCTCTTCTCGGATGAAGGCGTGTCGGGTCGACAGCTCGCGTTGCGATTCCAAATGCAAGAGGCTCTGGCTTACGCGGAAGACCATCTCCAAGCCGGAGACTACTTTGCCGTGTACAACATTTCTCGCCTGGCTCGAAACACGTTGGAGGGTTTGCTGGTAATAAAGAAACTTCGTGCCAAGGGAATAATCTTCTGTGATTTGGAAAGGGAATACCACGATAACTCCACGGACAACTGGCTCCTAAACAACTTCTTAGCCGTGGCCCAGTTCCAAAGCGATGAGAACAGGGTGAGATCCAGAGTCGGAATGGAGCGCAGTCAACGGTCGGGACGCTTTCAGGGCCGGGCGCCATTCGGTTATCGCAACAGCAAGAACAAGAGTTTGCCCAGTTTGATTGCAGTGAGAGAAGAGGCTGAGGTCGTCCGCGATGTGTTCGAAAGGATCACCAGAGGCGAGACACAGACGAAGGTGGCGTTGCACCTGGCGGCGGACTCGGTCTTCCACCAGAAGATGAAGACGTCAAGTCTCGAATCCAATCGCAAGTCGGTGAGGCGAATGATTGAGAGCCGGGTCTACGCCGGTAATCACGTCTCGTGGACAACTGGCGAGATCATGCGTGGGGATTGGGAGGCCCTGGTGTCATTGAAGTTGTTTGACAGGGCTAACGAGATGCTCGATGGTCCGAACGCCGTCAATCATCCCGGGCACCAGCCGCACCCAGATTTGTACCCCTTGAAGCAAGTACTGCTTTGTCCACGAGGTGGCGACAAGTTCACTGCGTATAGGGCGAAGGGCAAATATCCCTATTACCAGTGCAAGTGCAAGGATTGCTCGCGGCGCGAGAGAATTCCCGTTAGCGAGGCACACGAGCAGTTCGAGTCGCTCTTGTCGAGTACCCAAGAAATGCTGTACCTCTTCGACAAAACAGTCTTGCTTGTGAAGGCACAAGCGAAAATCGAGATTGACGACTTCTACATTAGGCGTTCGAACTTGAGGAAGCGATACAAAACGCTTGAGGAGATGAGGAAGAAATATCTTGACGCTTATGTCATGGAGAAAATCGGCAAGATTGACTTCGACTCCCAGGCGCAGCCACTGTTAGCTGAGATGACTTTGCTCGACCAAGAGATTTCAAGTATTCCGATCATTGGAGAAGCGTTCATTGACAAGGCCGTTGAAGAGTTGAGAGCCCTATTGTCGGATCCACTTGCATTCTGGCAAGCAACTCCAGATGAGCTTCGACCTGAGCTAGCTCTTGTTCTCTTCCCAGAAAGAGTGATCTGTGAAAACAAGACTCTTAGAACTGGCAATCTACTTGGCATTTCAACGTCATTGGCTGTCTACGATGACACGACTACCCAAATGGCACCCCCAACGGGATTCGAACCCGTGCCGCCACCTTGAAAGGGTGGTAGTCCTTTGTAACGAGAAGAGGTAAAAGGACTGATCAAGTGGCATTTCGGGTTTCCAGTTTCTTGTCATTCTTGGTCGCGGGCACTCTACGGGCACTAAGGACGTGTCAAGACAATGGCAGCTCTAGGTGTCAATCCAGCCCGCACGGCGCAGGTGACGGCGCATAATACGTACGACATCGTCGAAGCGTGGTGGACTTGCGACATGCTCACTCATTTCCGAGTCCCAGCGAGTCTTGTAGCGAAGGAGCCGGTCCTCGAATCGGTCTTCGAAGGTGCCTGGGTCGATTCCTTTCGCCTTCACCTTGCGCTCGAAAAGCTGGCGGATCTCCACCAGGTCCACGCCCAAGTCCTCCACGAGGCGGAAGATGTCGTAGAAATCGCGACACTGGACTCGCTGGATGATGCAACGCAGTTTTTCCGAAGCGATCTCAGAAGTGCTGTAGACGTCGAATGGTAGTGAGACCGGGAGGTCAGGCCACAGGCCTGGGAGAAGGGTGCGCCGCTCGACGGTCTCAACGACCTCAGAGTGCGTAATGTCCAACTTGAGGCGTCGCGGCCGAGTGGTCTCCAGCGGTCCTACATATAGAATCGATGGAGTATCTTCGTCGGTGAGTTCCAAAGTCGGAATACCGGCGTAATCCCTCGCGGCGGCAATGACCGCACGCATGGCAGCGGTCGCGCCCGCAGGACTCGAGTTGATCACCGTGAAGTCAAGGTCTGCCGAGTAGCGGTAGTCGCCGATGTGCACTAGCCGCAGCGATGTGCCGCCCTTGAACACCAATCGTCCTCCGTCGTCTAGTCGCAACAGATGGAGTTGTGCAACGACGTGCGCAAGAACGTAATCACGTTCAACGACCGCTGCGTCAACACCGTCCTTGTCCGCTCGGCGTGTGATTGCGTGTCGGTTGATCATCGTCAGTTCTCCACGACAGCGCGCAGTTCGTCGACATTGACATTCCACGCGACCCGATATCTGCTGTCGGCCCACTCAATGTGGTCATCTCTGGGATCGAGGCGGATAATGGGCTTTCCGCGGTCCACGACTGGATCAATGGCGAGCGGCAGGTTGAGCCAGTGGGCAAGTGATGCGAGTCGCCGCTCCGCAGCTCGACCCCGATCACCGAAGGCCTCGGCGAGGCGGACGATTCGCCCCGGGTTTGCGTCGCGAGATCCCGCGTCGAGCGCCTCAACGAGGCGCTCGACGCTTCCCGTGAGGTCAAGGCGCAGCGCACTCTCGAAGAGCGCCCTCTCGAGAGTCGATCGCCATGATGATCCCACTTCGTCGGCCTCAAGATGAATCGTTCCGGGCTTCTCGAGCACGGAGCGGAGTGGACGTCTGCCAACGGCCGTGAAGCGAACCTGATGGGTACAGGCGACGTAGACCGTCCGCACCGGGTGGCTGGTCAATCCGAGTTCACTAAGTGCGCTCAGATAAGCGATCCTGTGGCTTCGCCCCTCGAAGACCGCGCCTACTGCCGCGTTGAGATCCTCGGTGGTTGCCGATGTGCCCAGTGAACCAAGGGGACGGATTGCGTAATGACCGCGAGCGAGGCGATCCACGAGACCCTTGGCCGCCAACTGACGAAGTGCGTTCGCCGTGGCGGGGGTTGATACCCCTAGGGCGACTTTGGCATCGGTGAATGTAAACTCGTCTCGACCGTTCGAGACCAGCTGATCGAGCAATTTCAGTTGGCGGGTCATCGCAGCTCCTTGCGATTCAATATAGCAGAAAATCACTATAATAGTGACTTAAACCAATTTTGCCAAGAATAGCGTAAAGTCACCTAAAAGGTGAGTTACCGCTTTCCTGCTTCGCAAGGGAGCGCGCCGCGATTCGGGTTTAGCTCTAGATATCGGCGGCGGACGGCTCGTCACGGTTTCCAGCGACACCCAGTATCACAGGGCCTTAGCAACTCCACGTTCGCGCAGGATGCCAATCAGTGACGACTTGGCCTTGTGTGTTGCGACGACCGCCGCGAGGTAGGTGGTCCACTCCGACTCGGCATCACACGCGGCGTACAGACGATGCACTCTTTCGAGAAGCGCCGCCGCCGCCTGATAGTCCTGACGGCGCTTTCGATCGATGAGTTCATCGACCTCGACCTCGTGCAGTGCGATGGCATCACGGGGTTGGGACTTCTCGATCGCACGGGCGAGCGTGCTTCGAAGGTCTCGATCACACCCCAATCTCATGGCTACATCGAAAGCCGATTCGATTTCACCCTCGGCCATCAGGATTCTGACTAGGTCGTTGGCGGTCCGTGACCCGGGATGTTCTGTCGCTCGCTCCTCGAGCCACGCGAGCGCGGCGAGACGCTCGACCCCCCGCTCTTCCTCCGAGCATGTTGTCAGATACCGGCGAAGCGACATGGGAGTTGGTTCGGTCCGAAAACCCTGGAGCCGGACGTCGCGGACTTCGTCGAACTCGCCACACTCTGCAAGGATCTCCACGAGACGGTCTCGCAGATCGCGGCGGTAGTGCTCAGTTGACATGGCCGAGTTGAGTCCCCGGCGGGCCCACTCGATGGCTTCGAGTGCGCGACCCACGATCATGAGTGCGTTCACAATGATCAGGTACTCGTCGGGAAGCATTCGCTCGGACGTGAGCACCGCGATCAGCTCATCAGGGTCCCTCGTCGCCAGCGCGATCCCGACCCGAGCTTGGCGAATGCGGTACTTCGGCGAGGACCACTGGTCGGTTTCACCACTGCCAACGCGAGCCTCGGCCTCGTCGACCAGTTGTCGATACGCCGCCAATCCTCCGTCGCCGAGAATGGGGGCGTAACGTTCGGCCGCGCCGAGAAACGTGTCGAGTTCGCACTCGAGTTCGAATGCAGTGAGTCGCCGAGCTAGATCCTTCGGGTCGGGACGTAATCGCTGGCACGCGTCGAGGTGGCCGTCCGCTATGTCGTCCGCGATTAAGTTGATCCACCCATCGGAGTCATCGACGTGCTCCATGGCCTTCTCGGTGCGGGCGAAAGCGTGTTCGAGAAGGGTGATGACGTCGCTCGCACAACCATTGTCGGTGGCGTTGCGTAGTTCATCGACCATGCCCAGGATGTTCTTCGCCCACTGAGGAGCCGCTCGGTAGTCAATGAAGCGCGACTTCGGTCCAAATGCAGCTGTGATCTGTGAGCGCCACTGCTTGACGTCGAGTGAAACACTTACTGAACCAGCGGGTTCTTGAAGTACCAGTCGGCGTGCAATCAGCTCATCGCGAGTCGCGGCTTCGAGTACCAGTCCCACGAGCTCCTCGTGCGCGAGAGATTCGACATAGGTAATCATTTCTTGCCCCTGTGACTGTATTGACGGTGTCTGCGGCGCATGGAGGATGCGTGATGGTGAGTCCACGTGCAGCGTGAGAGCGAGCGCCGCCAAGTGCTTGCAGAACTTCCCCTCGTCACCTTGTGGGCAAGTGCAAGAGAATTGCGGTCGCAACTTCTCGTCAACCCTTAGCTCAGTGCGGTAAGGGAGGGTCCCTCTGACGGTGGCGGTAATGCGGTCGTCGGAGGACACGATGTTCTCAAGCGCATCGCGCTGGATCATTTGCGCCCGCCAGAAGGCACGCTGCCCCGCCATGCGGCTGATCTTCGATTCGGAGAATGCAGAGGCGAGTGGAGCCGTCATTGATGCGCCCCGGTGAACGGCGGATCGTCATCAGTGACCTCGCGGTGGTTGCGGTGAGCGTCGTGCGAAGTTCTAAGCATGATTCTTACGCTATGACGTTCAATTGCGCGAAGCGCCATGGCGGACACGAACAATTGGTCAGCAATTGACATGGCTACCAACCAAGTGTGCTTGGCAACGTCGGGAACCTTTGTGACGGCCCGTGAATCAAGTGGCCACAACTTCGCACGCGTTCGAAATTCGAATCTGGACAGACTGAGATGTAGTGAGTTGGACACACCTGTATACCCGGCGCCGACTGAGTTCTTGACAGGATAACCCTGGCGATGTGCGTCGGCACCCCCAACGGCACCCCCAACGGCACCCCCAACGGGATTCGAACCCGTGCCGCCACCTTGAAAGGGTGGTGTCCTAGGCCGCTAGACGATGGGGGCCGGCTCGCCACGGACCACGCCGTGGTGGTCGGGCTGCCCGGATTTGAACCGGGGACCTCTGCGTCCCGAACGCAGCGCGCTAACCAAACTGCGCTACAGCCCGTAGCGAGTCACCTCGCAACTAGAGGAGTCTACCCGCCGGATTGAGGGTCGGGTAAAGGACTACGTCAAGACGTCCGGCGCGACGACCGGCTCATGGTGCTCGACGACGATCTCGCTGATGCGTCGGCGCTCGAGCGACTGGACGCGGAAGGTCCAGTCGCCCAGGGTGTAGGTCGAGCCCGCGGCCGGGATCTCCCCGGCCAGGTCGAGGATGAAGCCGGCGATCGTGACGTACTCGCCCTCGGGAATGACGAGCCCCAACGACTTCTCGACCTCGTCGACGTGGGTCTGGCCGTCGACGAGCCAGCGGTCGTCTCGGATCTTGACGATGGTGGGCTCGTCGTCCTCGTCGAACTCGTCACTGAGGTCGCCGACGAGTTGCTCGAGGATGTCGCGGATCGACACGACGCCCGCCACCCCCCCGTGTTCATCGAGCACGAGCGCGAAGGTCCGGCGCTGCTCGCGCATCTCGGTCAGGCTCGACAGGAGGTCCTGGGTCTCGGGCAGCATCAGGGGGCGGCGGATCTTGCGGGCTATCTCCGGGCCGGTGGGCAGCGCCACCCCGATGGCGCGCTTGTCGGTGGTCGAGCGGAAGAGGTCGTTGACGAAGAGCACCCCGTCGACCTCGTCGAGGTCGCCGCGCACGACCGGGAAGCACGAGTGGCCGGTGTCGCGCACGGCCTCGGCGACGGCCCCGGGGGTGACCGGCACGGTCAGGTACACGACGTCGACGCGCGGGGTCATCACATCGCGCAGCTCGAGCTCGCTCAGTTGATCGACGCGGTCGTGGATGGCCTTGGCCTCGGGGGTGGTGTGTCGCGTTTCGTGGCGACCGGTGACGCGCGCGCGGAGCCGCGCGAGGCCCGACGGAGGGGGCTGTTGGTCGCTCACCGCGGCGTGGAGCCGGCTCGCACGGTGGCCGGGCGCAGAGAGTCGTCCTCGAACTCTTCGCCACGCAGCAGGGCGCGCACCGCCGTGCGAACGCGCACCGGGTCGAGGGGCTTGACGACGAAGCCTTCGGCGCCGCTGCGCCGGGCGAGGAAGACGTCGGGACGCCGGTCGAGCAGCATCAGCACGGCGACGGGCTCGGCGGCGCCATAAGACTCCTCGTTACGCAGTTCCAGGCAGATCGCCATCGCGCCCATCGAGCCGATTTGCAGGTCCAGCACGACGAGGTTGACGCCTCCGGCGCGCACCCGGTCCATGACCGCCGGTCCGCTGGCCGCCTCCTCGACGACGAGGTCGGGCCCCTCGAGCAGGGAGCGCAACTCGTGACGGAGGGACGCCAGGTCGCTGGCGACGAGGACGGTGGCCACGGCGTTCAGCGTAGCGGAGCCCGGTTTTGGCCCTCGAAGGGCCGGGACGGGCAAATTACATCTTGCCGCTCGGGGTAGTCGTGATTATCCTGCGACCGGGGGATACGGGGGAGGCGGAGATGGCGGTCTTTCCGGTCGCGTGGACGCAACTTGCCGCGTGTCGCGGCAGCGAGCGCGCCCTGTTCTTCCCCCCGGACGTCAGCGAACGCAAAGAGGAGCGCCTGGCGCGCGAGCTTGTGGCGAAGCGCATCTGTGCCGGGTGCGACGTGCGCGAGGAATGCCTGACCGCCGCGCTCGAGCGCCACGAGTCCCACGGCGTGTGGGGCGGTCTCAATGAGCTCGAGCGGCGGTCCTTGATTCGCCACTAGCCGTCCAGCCCAACTGGGCCGGTGCGACGCGGGTCATCACGACGAGCAGCGCGAAGGTGACGATATGCACCCCCGTGCACCACAGGCAGATGTGGTCGATGATCAAGAGTTCTGCGCTCACGAGCCACAGCACGAAGCCCATCGAGCCGATCACGATCGCGAAGCGCGCCACGTGCAGCGGGTACCACGCAGAGCGCCACGCCCACGGCGTGTTGAGCGCGCTGAGCACGACGTAGTCGGCGAGACCGAGGATGGCGACCGGAATGCCCAGGAAGTAGGACTGGGGCGACGAGGTCACCAGCTCGCAGTTGAACGTGGCCGTCGTCGAACACACCATCAGGTGGTGATCGAAGTGCGTGATCGTCAGGTAGACCGAGATTCCCAGTCCGATCAGGCTCAGCGCGAGGCAGGTCACCTGCGCCCAGCGCGGGACGACCCCCAGCGGTCGGCTCACTTGATGCCCATCTCCTTCTTCGCGGTCATCACGCCCTTGCTCGAGCACACGTTGCCCGGCTGGTTGCCGGTGACCTTGCACAGCGACGCGGTCAGGTAGTTCGCGGTGGCGACGATCGCGTCAGTCACCGGGCTCGTGGGGTCCTTCAGACCGGTGGCGATCTGGGTGCGCGACTGGCCCGCGAGCAAAGACGGCGTGAAGCTGGCGCCGGCGATCAGGTATTCGTTGTTGATGTCCACGAAGGGGATCGACCCGTCCTGCTGGGTCGTGAAGCCCGGGATGTACTTGGCCGAGTCGTACTTCTTGAAGACCGTGTCCTGGGCCTTGGTGGGCGTCTGCAGGGGCGTGTAGAAGCCCGCCGAGTTGCTCCACTGGTTCGTGTAGGCCTCCACCGAGGAGAAGGACAGGTACGGCGAGCTGTAGTGGGCCTTGAGGAACGTGAAGGTCTGGGTGCCCTGGTAGATCTCGCCGGTGTGCGTCGAGCTCTCCGTGTTGCCGAGCTTGGACCACGTGCCGAAGCGGCTCATCGCGATGATGATGGGCCAGCGTTCGGCGGCGCAGAACGGGCAGTACTCGCCGCCCAGGTAGAACAGCTGGGGCACCGCGGCTCCGGTCGAGGATGCGCCGGTCAGCGACGGCTGCCCCTTGATCGTCACCGGGGGCGACACCGCGGCCACCGTCGAGCTGATGCCCACGGTGTCGAAGACCGACGAGGGGATCGTGGTCAGGTCCGCGACGGTCGCGGCGTCGGTCGCCTGCCAGCCGGAGGTGCCCCCGCCCCCGCCCGAGCCCGCCGACACCTTGATGATGACCAGCGTCGCGACGATCACGACGACCAGGCCGATGGCGATCCACGTGAACAGACCCGCCGGTCGGCCGCCGCCGGGCTTGACGGGCGTGCGGGGGGCCGGCGTGCGGGGGGCCGGCGCCCTTCGGGGTGGTGGTTTCTTGGCCACGGTGCTCCTTGGAACGTTCACCCAAAACTTAGTTGACCCGTCGAGGCGGTCCCCTTCGCCCCGTCGCGTGGTTAGTTTGCGCTATGGACAAGAACGCCCCGCCGCGACCTGCTTCCACGGTCTTGGCCGTGCGTGACGGGGACGATGGTTACGAAGTTCTTATGGTCCGGCGCAACCTCAACAGTGACTTCGTCGGGGGTGCCTACGTCTTTCCCGGCGGGGCGGTCGACCCGTGCGACGGCTCGGAGGCGCGGGCGCGGGGGCTCGACGACGCCGGAGCCTCGGCGACGCTGGGCGTCGCGAGCGGGGGCCGCTCCTACTACGTGGCCGCGCTGCGCGAGCTCTTCGAGGAGGCCGGCCTGCTCATCGCGCTCGATGACGCGGGCGCGCCGATGGACGAGGACCCCGCCCGCGCCGCGAGCCTGTCGGCGGGACGGCGGGCCCTCAACGCGCGCGAGGCGACGTTCCCCGGCGTCCTGGCCGACGCCGGGGTATGGCTGGACCTGGCCGGGCTCGCGTACCTGTCGCACTGGGTGACCCCCGAGGGTCCGCCCCGGCGCTTCGACACGCGTTTCTTCGTGGTCGCGGCCCCGGCGCACCAGCTCGCGGCCCACGACGAGGGCGAGACGGTGGCCGCGGTGTGGATCCGGCCCGGTGACGCCCTGGCGGCGCACGCGCGCGGCGACTTCGAGATGATCTTCCCGACGATCCGCACGCTCGAGGCCGTGGCGGACTTCACCAGCGCGGCCCAGGTCATCGACTTCGCCCGGTCCCAGACGGCCGTGACGCGCGTGCAGCCGCGCATCGTCGAGCGCGACGGATCCTTCGCGATCTTGTTGCCCGGTGATCCGGGCTACGAGGACTAGGCCGACGCCTCCACGGCGCGGGTGACGGCGTCAAGCAGCCGCGCCGAGCATCCGACCGCGCCCGCGGGCGGCGCGACCTCCTCGACGATCCGCCGGGCCAGCGAGGTGAAGACGCCGTCGGCGGCTTCGCCGAGCGCCACCGGGTCGCCGGTGTCGCTGGCGTGCGAGATGAGCGGGCTGAGGTCGATCTCGGCCAGGAGCGGGACGCCGAGGTCCTTGGCGAGGCGCCGACCGCCGCCTTCGCCGAAGAGTGCGTGGCGCTCGCCGCACGAGCACGTCAGCGCGCTCATGTTCTCGATGACGCCCAGCACGCGGATGTTGGACTTGCGCGCGAAGTCCGCGGCGCGCGCCGCGACCTGCTGGGCGGCCGGGGCGGGCGTGGTCACGACCAGCTGACCCATCTGGGGCAGGAGGCGCGCGAGGGTCATGGCGACGTCGCCGGTGCCCGGGGGCGTGTCGATCACGAAGTAGTCGACGCCCGACCAGTCGGCGTCTTGGATGAACTGGGCGACCGCCTTCTGCACGACGAGTCCGCGCCACAGCAGGGCCTCATCGGCCTCGGCGAGCAGCCCCATCGAGAGCAGGCGTACGCGGCCGTCGCCGACGACGCGCTCGCGCGGGATCATCTTGCCGGCGCGCGCCTCGACCTCGCCGCGCACGCCGAGCAGCCGCGAGAGGGAGAACCCCCAGACGTCGGCGTCGAGGACCCCGACGCTGCGCCCGGTCCGCGCGAGCGCCACCGCGAGGTTCGCCGTGACCGAGGACTTGCCCACGCCGCCCTTGCCCGAGGCGATCATCAGGACCGGGACCTGGGGCGGGATCGACGTGTCGGGTGCGCGGCGCTGGGCCGCGGCGCGGGCGCGCGACATGAGCTCACGCCTCGCCGGGGCCTCCATGACCGCGACGGCGACCTCGACCTCGGTCACGGCGTCCAGGCTCAGGGCGGCCTCGCGCACGTCGCGCACGATCTGGGCGCGCAGGGGGCAGGCGGCGGTCGTCAGCGCCACGGCGACCGTGGCCAGGCCGTCGCCGTCGACGTGGACGGCGCCGACCATGCCCAGCTCCACGATCGACACGCCCAGCTCGGGGTCCAGCACGTGGGCCAGGCGCTCGCGGACCTGTTCGTCGGCGGTCATGGGGTGACGCTACCGGGCCCGGGCGCGGTGTTCACCGCGACACCCGACCGCTACGATGGAACTCAGACCTGTCGAAGGAGGCCCATGGCCAACGTGACCATCACCAGCCGGAAGGCAGTTGAGGCGGACCCGATCACCCTGACCGACGGCGCCGCGGCCAAGGTCGCCGAGCTGATCGCCGCCGAGGCCGCCGAGGAGGCCCTCGCCCTTCGCGTCGCCGTCAAGCCGGGCGGCTGCTCGGGGTTCAACTACGACATGTTCTTCGACTCCGAGGTCGCCGCCGACGACGTGGTGCGCGAGTTCGCCGGCGTCAGGGTGGTGGTGGACCCCCAGAGCGCCGAGCTGCTCGTCGGCTCGATGCTCGAGTACACCGACAGCCTCCAGGGCGCCGGGTTCCACATCACCAACCCCAACGCCTCGCGCACCTGCGGCTGCGGCAACTCATTCAGCTGATCACGTGAGGACGCCGGTCGGCCCCTACTCGCACTGGCGCCGCGCCGGTGACCTGGTCGTCATCTCGGGCCAGCTCGGGGTGAAACCCGAAGGTGAGACGCCCAAGCTCGTCGACGGCTCGGCGGCCGACCAGCTGCGCCAGGCGCTCGCCAACGCCCGCGAGGTCCTCGCCGAGGCCGGAGCCACCCTCGACCAGGTGGTCAAGGCGACGCTGTTTTTGGTCGACATGGCCGACTTCGCCCCGTGCAACGACGTGTGGCGCGAGGCCTTCGCCGAGCCGCGCCCGACGCGCTCGGCGGTCGCGGTCCACCAGCTGCCGATGGGCGCTCGCGCCGAGGTCGAGCTCTGGGCCTACGCGCCGCCGGCCTAGTCGCCGGCGCGCTCGGACTCGACGCCGAACTTGTAGCCCACCGAGCGCACCGTCTGGATCAGGTGCGCGTTCTCCTCGCCGAGCTTGGCGCGTAGCCGGCGAACGTGGACGTCCACCGTGCGCGCGCCGCCGTAGTACTCGTAGCCCCACACGCGGCTGAGCAGCGTCTCGCGCGTGAAGACCCGGTGGGGGTTGGTCGCGAGGAACCGCAGGAGCTCGTACTCCATGTACGTCAGGTCCATGACCCGGCCGTGGATGGTCGCCTGGTAGGTCTCGAGGTTCATCGACAGACCGCCGTGCTCGACGCGCGGGGCCACGTTCTCGTTGCCCGCGCGTCGCAGGCGGTGGCGCAGTCGCGTGGCGATCTCGCTCACGTCGAAGGGCCCGACCACGAAGTCGTCGAAGAGGTCCTCGCGGAACGTCAGGTCGTCGAGCTGGTAGTGGTCGACGAGCAGGATGATCGGCCCGACTCCGCGCTCGCGCGAGCGCAGCTGGCGACACAGGTTCATGGCGTCGGTGAAGGGGAACGCGCTCGCATTGATCAGCGCCCCGGCGAAGCCGTCGGCCGGCTCCAGGGCCGCGACCTCGTTCAATCGGCCTGTCGTCGCGACGGCCGGGGTGACCCCGGTCACCTCGAAGGCCTTGCGCACCGGACCCTCGCACGAGGGCACGCAGAGCACGACGTCGATCACAGCAGTGGCAGGTAGCGCGTCAGTTCGAAGGCCGAGACGCGCCCGCGGTAGTCGTCCCACTCGGCGCGCTTGTTGCGCAGGAACCACTCGACCTGGTGCTCGCCCAGGGTCTCGTGCAGCAAGTCGGAACCCTCCATCAGGTCCAGCGCCTGGGCGAGGGACTGGGGCAGGGGCGCGACGCGCGCGCCTTCGGGGGGCAGCTCGTAGCCCCCGACCACGCCGCGCAGCCCCGCGGCGAGGATCACCGCGAAGGCGAGGTAGGGGTTGGCGGCCGGGTCCGGCGAGCGGTACTCCACGCGGGTGGAGTCCACGCGCCCGGGCTTGACCGAGGGCACGCGCACGAGTGCGGCGTCGTCGTGGCGCGCCCACGACGCGTCCACCGGCGCCTCGAGGCCCGGGATGAGCCGCTTGTAGGAGTTGACCCACTGGTTGGTCACGGCGGTGATCTCCCCGGCGTGGTGCACGAGGCCCGCGACGAAGCTCGCGGCCACCGGGCTCAGTCCGTAGGGGCCCTCGCCTATGAAGGCGTTGCGCTCGTCGCGCCACAGCGACAGGTGCGTGTGCATCCCCGAGCCCTGGACGTCGTCGAGGGGTTTGGGCATGAAGCTCGCCGCGACGCCCGCCTGGCGCGCGAGCTCCTTGACCACGTAGCGCACGGTCATCACGGTATCGGCCATGGTGAGCGCGTCGGTGTAGCGCAGGTCGATCTCGTGCTGGCCCGGGGCGTCCTCGTGCTGGGCGTGCTCGACGCCGATGCCCATCTCCTCGAGCACGAGCACCGTGCGCCGGCGCAGCTGGCTGCCGGTGTCGTCGGGCAGCAGGTCGAAGTAGCTGCCGCGGTCGAGCGGCCGCGGTCCGCGGGCGGCGTCGAGGTCCTCGAAGTAGAAGTACTCGACCTCGGGGGCGACGAAGAACGTGTAGCCCTGCTCGCGCGCTCCTTCCAAGACCCGGCGCAGCTGCTGGCGCGGGCAGCCCTCGAAGGGGCTGCCGTCGATGTTGGTGATGTCACAGAAGACCCGCGCGACCCCGGCCTCGTGGTACCAGGGCAGCAGCTGGAAGGTGGTCAGGTCGGGTCGGGCCAGGACGTCGGACTCCTGGACGCGGCTGAAGCCGTCGATCGCGCTGCCGTCGAAGGTCATGCCCTGGTCCAGGGCGTCCTCGAGCTCGGCGGGCGTGACGTGGAAGGCCTTGTGGCGCCCCAGGACGTCGGTGAACCACAGCTGGACGAAGCGCACGCCGCGCTCCTCGACCGTGCGCAGCACGTACTGGGCCTGGGACTGCATGGTGACCATTCTCGCACCTCTCGGGCCCGGCGCCGCCGGGCCCGAGCGAGGAAGGACTATCGCCGCGCGGCGCGCGCCGGGGCCTTCTTCGCCGTCTTCTTGGCCGCGACCTTCTTCGCCGCGACCTTCTTCGCCGCGACCTTCTTGGCCGCGACCTTCTTGGCGGCCGGAGCCGCCGCGGCGCCGCAGATCGTCTCGACCATGAGGCGCGAGACCACGTAGGGGTCGACGTTGGCGTTCGGGCGCCGGTCCTCCAGGTAGCCCTTCTTCTCACGCGCCACGTGCGCGGGGATGCGCACGCTCGCGCCACGGTTGGACACGCCGTAGGAGAACTTGGACCATGGCGCCGTCTCGTGCGCGCCGGTGAGGCGGTCCTTGATGCCCGCGCCGTAGTTGTTGATGTGCTCGGCGACCTTCGTCGAGAGCGCCTCGCACCCCGCGACGATCGCCGCGTAGCCGCCCTCGGCGCGCATCTGCTTGGTCGAGAAGTTGGTGTGGGCCCCCGCGCCGTTCCAGTCGCCCGGGATCGGCTTCGCCTCGAAGCTCACCTCGACGTCGAACTCCTCGGCGATGCGCTCTAGGAGCCAGCGCGCGACCCAGAGCTGGTCACCGATCTCCACCGCGCCCAGCACGCCCACCTGGAACTCCCACTGGCCCATCATCACCTCGGCGTTGGTGCCTTCGATGCCGATCCCCGCCTTGATGCAGGCGAGCGTGTGCTCCTCGACGATCTCGCGCCCGGGCATCTTGGACCCGCCGACGCCGCAGTAGTACGGGCCCTGGGGTGCGGGGTACCCGACGGCGGGCCAGCCGTAGGGGCGCTCGTCCTTGAAGAACGTGTACTCCTGCTCGATGCCGAACATCGGCTCGAAGCGGGCGTAGGCCTTGGCCGCGGCGACGGCCGCGGCGCGCGTGTTGGTCGCGTGCGGGGTCATGTCCGGGTTGAGCACCTCGCACATGACGAGCACGTCCTTGGGCCCGCGCAGCGGGTCCGGGCAGGAGAAGACCGGCTTTAGGACGCAGTCGGACGCGTGGCCGGTCGCCTGGTTCGTGCTGGATCCGTCGAATCCCCACATCGGGGGCTTCGCGCCGTCGGCGACGATCTTCGTCTTGCTGCGCAGCTTGTGGGTCGGCTCGGACCCGTCGATCCAGATGTACTCGGCCTGATACGACACGTTGCTCCTTTGGCGACGTCGCCTTTCGCGACCCCTCCAGTCTGGTGGGCGCGCGGGGCACCTGACCCCCGGTTGTGTTAACCGCGTGTGAAACGTGGCCCCGAGAACGCACGAGGCCCGCCGGTAGGCTGACCGCGTGCCCGTCGTGCGCCTCGCGTTGGCCCAGATGAACGCGGTGGTCGGCGGCCTCGCCCAGAACGTGGCGACCCTGGACCGGTTCCGCAAGCAGGGCGCGACCGTCGACGCCGACCTGGTGGTCGCGCCCGAGTTGGCCCTCACCGGGTATCCCCCCGAGGACCTCCTGCTTAAGGAGGGCTTCGTCGACGCCGCCCGCGAGGCCCTCGAGGAGCTGTCCCGGGCCCGGGCGGTCCCTCCGCTCCTGGTCGGGACGGTCGTCAGCGAGCTCGCCGGGTTCCTCGGGCCGCCGGTGGACGCCCGGGACGAGTCCGGCGGCGCCCCCCGGACGGACAGCCACCTGGCCAACGTGCTCGTGGCGCTCGACGACCGGGGCGTGGCCGCGACGGCGACCAAGCGGCTGCTGCCCAACTACGAGGTCTTCGACGAACTGCGCTACTTCCGGCGCGGCGCGGGGCCCCACACCGTCGTCAACGTCGCCGGGGTGGCGGTGGGGCTGGTCATCTGCGAGGACGTGTGGCCCGCGCTCGGACCGGCGGCGGAGCTGGTCGCCCAGGGCGCCACGCTGCTCGTGGTCGCCAACGCCTCGCCCTACGCGCGCGGGCGTCAAGAGGAGCGAGAGGCGATGCTGCGCGAGCGCGCGATCGAGACGGGCTGTGCCATCGCCTACGTCAACCTGGTCGGCGGGCAGGACGAGCTCGTCTTTGACGGTCAGAGCGTCGTCGTCGACGCGGGCGGTGACGTGATCGCGCGCGCCGTGGCGTTTCGCGAGGAGCTCCTGGTCGTGGACGTCGAGGCGGCGCCGAGCGACGTCGGCGTCGCGCTCGACGCCCTCTACCCGCGCGACGAACAGGGGTCGATCGCCCACCTGGTCAATCACGTCACCGCCCCGCTCGACGAGGTCGAGGAGGTCTACGAGGCGCTGGTCACCGGCACGCGCGACTACCTGCGCAAGAACGGATTCCGCTCGGCCGTGCTGGGCCTCTCGGGGGGAGTGGACTCCTCGCTCGTGGCGACGATTGCGGTGGACGCGGTGGGTTCGCGCGCGGTGCGCGGGCTGGCCATGCCGAGCCGCTACTCCTCTGCGGGCTCGATCGACGACGCGCTCGAGCTCGGTCGGCGTCTCGACATCGAGGTCACGACGCTGCCGATCGAGGGCGCCCACCGGGTCATGTCCGAGACCCTGGTCGTGGCGCTGGGCGCCGAGCCCGCCGGACTGACCGACGAGAACCTGCAGAGCCGACTTCGCGGCGTCCTGCTGATGGCGGTGTCCAACGCGACCGGGGCCATAGTGCTGACGACCGGCAACAAGTCCGAGCTGGCCACGGGCTACTCGACGCTCTACGGCGACTCGGCCGGGGGGTTCGCGGTGATCAAGGACGTCCCCAAGACGATGGTCTACGAGCTGTGCCGCTACCGCAACGAGCGGGCCTTGGCCGACGGCGACCCCGCGCCGGTCCCGTCGTCGGTGCTGGACAAGCCCCCGTCGGCCGAGCTGCGCCCCGACCAGCGCGACGACCAGTCCCTGCCGCCCTACGAGGAACTCGACCCGCTGCTCGAGCTCTACGTCGAGGGCGACGCCACCGCCGAGGAGCTCATCGAGCGCGGCTTCGACGCGGCGCTCGTGCGCCGCGTGGCCTCGCTCGTGGACCGCAGCGAGTACAAGCGACGCCAGATGCCCCCCGGCGTGCGGATCTCGAAGAAGGCCTTCGGGCGCGACCGGCGCATGCCCATCACGAACGACTTCCGCCCCGAGTGAACGACGCGACCCGCGCGTGCCTCGCCCACCTCGGGTCGTGCTTCGCCGCGCTGTATCGCGTCCTGGGCGAGTCCGCGCCCCGCTTCGAGGACGACGCGTCGGTCGTGCGCGCCTACGAGGCGTCGCGGGCCTTCGGCGAGCTGACCCTGGCGACGCGCGACGCGATCGACCGCCCGGTCGAGCCGCTCGACGTCCTGGCCGACGTGCTCGGTCGCGCCGTGGCCGACGACCCCTCGGGACGCCTGGCGCTCTACTGCCTGGCGGTCGTCGTGGGCCCGCGCCTGCTGGTGAGCCTGCGCGACGCGCGCGGCGTCGTCGAGGAGTCCGCCGCGGCGTTGCTGGACGATGCGTCGAACCTGGTCGTGAGCGAGATCGTGGCCATCCGCGACCTGGCGGGCGCCCCCGGGGAGCGCGACGCCGCGACGGGACCGGGGGCCGCGCGGGCCTTGGGAGAGGCGCTGGACGACGCCGGCTACGCCGACAGCCTCGGTGTGGGCGCCTAGGTTGCGGCCCCCCGTATAACTAGGAGTGGCGGAAAAAACTGGTCAGTGTCGGTCGTCGCGGGAGCGGACGGGCGGCGTCGGGCGGGCCGCCACCGACGAATGGGAGTTACATGGCCAAGGATCGCGTGGATCGGGATGACGAGGACCTGGTACGGCTGTACCTGTCAGACATCGGCCAGTACACCCTGCTGACCAAGGACGACGAGGTCCGCCTGGCCCAGACGATCGAGGAGGGCCGCGAGGCCAAGGCCGAGCTCGACGCCGCCGAGACCGACAAGAAGGTCAAGCTCACCCCGACCAAGAAGCAGGCCCTCAAGCGCGCCGCGCACCGCGGCGACGTCGCCGAGCGCGACTTCGTCCAGTCCAACCTGCGCCTCGTGGTCTCGATCGCCAAGAAGTACCAGGCGTCGGGCCTGCCCCTGCTCGACCTGATCCAGGAGGGCAACCTGGGCCTGATGCACGCCGTAGAGAAGTTCGACTGGCGCAAGGGATTCAAGTTCTCGACCTACGCGACCTGGTGGATCCGCCAGGCCATCACGCGCGGCATCGCCAACACCGGCCGCACGATCCGTCTGCCGGTGCACGCCGGCGACACGCTGGCCCGGGTCCAGAAGGCCCAGTCGCGGCTCGAGCTCAAGTTCGGCCGCCCGCCGACCATCAAGGAGCTGTGCGACGAGTGCGAGATGCCCGAGGACAAGCTCATCGAGGCGCTGCGCTTTCGCTCCGAGCCCATCTCGCTGTCCGAGCCCCTGCGCGAGGACGGCGACGCCGAGCTCGGCGACGTCGTCGAGGACCGTTCGGCCGAGTCGCCCTTCGACGTGGCCGCGGTCAAGATGATGCCCGCCGCGATCGAGAAGCTGCTCCAGCCCCTGGACGAGCGCGAGCAGAAGATCCTGCGCATGCGCTTCGGGCTCGACGGCGCGGGCGAGATCCGCACCCTCGAGGACGTGGGCGCCGAGATGAACCTGACGCGCGAGCGCATCCGCCAGATCGAGGCGCGCGCCATGAGCAAGCTGCGCCACCCGTCCTCGGACACCGGCGCCCGCGACCTGCTGACGCTCTAGTCGCGCCGCAGCTGGGTGCGCCCCAGCACCGCCGCCGCACCGATGACGACGGCGCTCACCACGAAGGGCGTGCGCGAGCGTCCCCGGTCGTGGGCGCGCACCTTGTGGGTGAAGCTGAGCGTGGGCCACTCGTGCTCGGCGGCGACCTTGCCCAGCGCGCGGTCGGGGTTGACGGCGAAGGGGTGGCCGACGCACGCCAGCATCGGCACGTCGGTCGCGGAGTCGGAGTAGGCGAAGCACTCGG
Organism: uncultured Actinomycetota bacterium; assembly: GCA_963805595.1. GTDB lineage: Bacteria > Actinomycetota > Acidimicrobiia > Acidimicrobiales > RAAP-2 > RAAP-2. The sequence goes on from CAWDUM010000003.1 coordinate 38,081, forward strand.
CGAGGTCGATGCCGCGCTCGGCGGCGAGGGCCCGGATCGCCACCGCCTTGTTCTCGCCCTGGGCGAAGAACTCCATCTCGCCGGTGTACTTGCCCTCGGCGTCGATGTTCGCCTTCGACGAGATGAACCCCGTGATGCCCAGGAGCTCGGCGAAGGGCTCGACGATCTCCTCGGGGGCCATCGAGACCAGGTAGACCTCGTCGTCGTCGCCCAGGTGCTGGTCGATCAGCTCGATGGCCTCGTCGTAGATGAGCGGCTCGATGACGTCGTTGATCGTGTCGGCCACCAGGGCGCGAACCTCCTCGCGGTCCCAGCCCTTGGTGACCTTGAGGACCGACTCACGGATCTTGCTGAGCTTCTCCTCGTCCGCGCCGAAGCGCATGAACATCATCTGGCTCACGACGGCCCACACCAGCGTGCGCCGGTGCAGCAGGCCGCGGGCGTGGAATTCAGGCCCCAGGGCCACCATCGAGGACTTGGCGATGACCGTCTTGTCCAGGTCGAAGAAGGCGGCTCGCACACTCCAATGCTAGGTCCGGTGTAGCGCGCGGCTCCGGTCGTCAGGCGATGAAGGCGGCGGCGCACTCCGCCGCGGCGTCCTCGCGGGCCATGAGGATCACGTGGTCGTGCTCCTGGAAGCGCATCGAGTCGCTCGGCGTCATCGGCTGGTCGCTGCGCACGACCGCGACGACGCACGCCGCGTCCGACAGCCGCAGCTCGTCGAGCGTGAGATTGCGCTCGACCGCCGGGGAGTTCTCGGCCAGCGTGATCTCGATGAGCCGCATCTTCCCGTTGGCGAGGTCCATGAGTTTGACGATCGCGCCGACCTCGACGGCCTCGTCGACCAGCGACGTGATGAGCGAGGGCGTCGACACCGACACGTCGACCCCCCAACTCTCGTTGAAGAGCCACTCGTTGCGCGAGTTGTTGATCCGCGAGATGACGCGCGGGACGCCGAACTCCTGCTTGGACAGCCAGCTGACCACCAGGTTGTCCTCGTCGTCGCCGGTCGCGGCGATCACCACGTCCACCGACCGCAGGTCCGCCGCGGCGAGGCTCGCGTACTCGCAGGCGTCGGCGGCCATCACGTTGACCCCGGGCAGCAGCGCGCGGATCTTCTCGGCGGTGGCCGACACCTGCTCGAGGAGCGTGACGTCGTGGTGGCGGTCCGCGAGGTCGAGCGCTATCGCCGTGCCCACCGATCCGCCGCCGGCGACCATGACCCTCACGGCCCCACCTCCTCGAGCATCTTGGCCAGCTCGCCCAGCCCCGACGGGGACACGAGGAACTCCAGGATGTCGTCCTCCTGGGCGAAGACCCCGTCGAGGGTGATCCGGCCCTGGCCCCCGCGGATGAGGCCCACGACGCGGACGTTCTCGCCGCGGTTGAAGCGCTCGAGGGGCCGGCCGGCGAGGTGGTCGGGCAGGACGCGCTCGACCAGGTGGAGGGTGCCCGTGCCGTCGGTCCACTCGATGGACTCGTCGCTGGGCAGCATCCAGCGCTTGACCTGCTGGGTCGTCCACAGCGACGTCGCCACCGTGGGGATGCCGAGCTTCATGTAGATGTCCGCGCGCTGGGGGTCGTAGATGCGCGCGACCACGTTCTTGATGCGGTAGTTGTCGCGCGCGATGCGCGCGCACAGGATGTTGGTGTTGTCGCCGCTGGTCACCGCGGCGAGCGCGTCCGCGCGCCGCGCGTCGGCCTGGAAGAGGATGTCCCGGTCGAACCCGGACCCGTAGAGGGTCTTGCCGTGGAATCGCGTCAGGCGCCGGAAGGCGTCACGGTTCCGGTCGATGATGACGACGGAATGACCCTCGTCGGACAGCTGCATCGCCAATTCTGAGCCGACCCGGCCACAGCCGACCACCACGATGTGCACGCGGCCATCAGACCACACCGCCGCGCCGAGGTGCAACTGCGCGGGGTCGCGGAATTGAGGTGGCGTAGTGTACGCACGGTGTCTGAGGCCGACAAGCAGCTGAGTCGAAACACGCCGGTGTGGACCAGCCACGCCAACGTCACGACGGTCTACCCCGAGACGCTCAGCTACCGGCTCAAGCGGATCCTGCTCGGCCGGCCGCTGGTCACCGAGCAGCTGAGGGGCGAGCGGCTCAATCGCGCGATCGCCCTGGGCGTGCTGGCGCCCGACTGCATCTCGTCCTCGGCGTACGGCACCGAGCAGATCCTCACTCAGATGACGCCCTACATCGGGATCGCCGCGTTCTCCTTGGTACTGCCGATCATGTTCGTGATCATCGGCGTACTGATCTTCGTCACGACGTCCTACCTCGACGTGATCAAGTACTACACCACCGCCGGCGGTTCTTACGTCGTGGCCCGCGACAACTTCGGGCCCAAGATCGCCCAGATCGCCGCGGTGGCCCTCCTAATCGACTACATCGTGACCGTCGCCGTGCAGTGCTCGGCGGGCACGGCCGCGCTGACCACGGCCGTGCCCTCGCTCACGCGGTGGACGGTCCAGATCACGGTGGGCGTCGTGCTCGTGCTCATCTTCGGCAACCTGCGCGGGCTACGCGAGGCCGGCAGCTACTTCGCGCTCCCGACGTACTTCTACATCCTGATGCTCGGGGGAACGATCATCTTCGGTTACGTCAAGGAGTTCCGCGGCACGCTGCACCACATCGCCCAGCCGGCGACGAAGTTGCTCGTGGACGGCAAGCTCGGTCACCAGGGTTCGGGGATACTCATGGGGCTCGCGTTCATCACGCTGCTGCGCGCCTACGCCAACGGGGGCTCGTCACTCACGGGGCTCGAGGCGATCTCCAATGGCGTGGCGAGCTTTCGGCGCCCCGAGTCGCCCAACGCCCGCAAGACCCTGGTCACGATGTCGTGCATCCTGGGCTTCCTGCTGCTGGGGACGACGCTGCTCTCGGTGTGGACTCACGCGCTGCCCTATCGCATCGGGACGCCGACCGTCGTGGGCCAGGAGGTCCAGGCGGTGTTCGGCGCGAGCGGGGTGGGCCACGCGGTCTTCCTGGTGGTCCTCTTCGCCACGGTGCTGATCCTCTACACCGGGGGCAACACCTCCTTCAACGGTTTCCCGTTCTTGGCCAACTACGTCGCCGGCGACCGTTACCTGCCGCGCCAGCTGACCAAGCGCGGGCATCGCCTCGCGTTCTCCAACGGCATCATCGTGCTGGGAATCGTCTCGATCACCCTGATCCTGGTCTTCCGCGCCCAGGTCAACGCCCTGATCGCGCTCTACGCCATCGGCGTGTTCACGGGCTTCACCCTGGCCGGCGCCGGGATGGTGGCGCGACACCGGCGCGAGCGCTCCGGCCGGTGGCGCCTCGGCGTCGCGATCAACGCGACCTCCGCGTCGGTCACGGCGATCGTCGTGCTGGTGTTCGTCATCGCCAAGTTCACCGAGGGCGCGTGGATCATCGTCGTGGTCGGCCCGCTCATGTACTGGGGCCTGATGCGGTTCCACCACCAGTACGAGCGCGAGGTTCAGGCGTTCGAGGAGACCGCCGCCACCGAGATCCGTATTCGCACCAATCGGGTCGTCATCTTCATCGACCACTACGACCTCGCGACCGAGCGCGCCCTGTCGTACTGCAAGACGCTCAACCCGTACTCGATCCGCGCCGTGCACTTCGACATCGACCCGATGGTCACCAAGCGCCTCGAGGCGCGCTGGGGGGCTGCCCACACGGCGTCCTTCGGGATCAACCTGGAGATCGCCGAGTGCGAGGACCGCCGCGTCGACCGCGCGGCCCTGGAGCTCGTGGCCGACGTCGTGCGCGACCCCGACGTCTTCTGCATGGTGATCCTGCCGCGGCGCGGCTACCACACGCGCCTCCAGCGCCTCCTGCACGACCAGACCGCCAACACCATCGCGGCGGCCGTCATGCACGTGCCGCGCACGGCCGCGACGATCATCCCGTACCGCATGGGGCGCTCGCGCGTCGTCGCCGAAAGGGACCGCGACGTGCCGCTGAGCGACGAGGTCGTGCGCGGCGGCGTGCGCGAAGACGCCCACCTCGCCGCCGACGTCCAGCTCGCCGCACGATCGGGCGGCGCCGAGCCCATCGGCGCGCTGCTCGAGCGACAGAACGCCGACATCGCCGGTCGCATCCGATCGATGACGGTCAACCACGAGGGCGGCCTGCACGAGCTGCGCTGCGTGCTCAGCGACAACTCGGGCTCGGTGACGCTCGTCTTCCAGGGCCGCAGCGCGGTCCCGGGCATCGAGCGCGGGACCCGCCTGCTCGTGCGCGGCACCGTGACGTCGCTGCGCCGGGAGGCCGTGATTCTCAACCCCCAGTACGAAATCGTCGCGGCGCCCCAGAACGACGAGTAGGGTCCTCGCTCGTGCGCCGTGCCGGCAACTCACGGCGCGGGTGAGCCGGGACGGGTGAAGGCCTGTCTATCTTGTAGGTCGACCGCCCCGGGGCGGTCGCGAATCTGAGAGGTGGTGAGAGTGGCGCGGGCGTTGGTGGTCGTGGAGTCGGTGGCCAAAGCCACCCGCATCCAGGGGATGCTCGGACCGGACTACATCGTGCGACCCTCCATCGGCCACGTGCGCGACCTGCCCCAGAGCGCCGCGGAGATCCCCGCGTCGGTCAAGGGAGAGCGCTGGGCCCGGCTGGGCATCAACGTCCACGACCACTTCAAGCCCGTCTACGTCGTCTCGAGCGACCGCAAGAAGATCGTCGCCGAGCTCAAGTCCGCCCTCAAGGAGGTCGACGAGCTCTACCTGGCCACCGACGAGGACCGCGAGGGTGAGGCCATCGCGTGGCACCTCCAGGAGGTGCTCAACCCCAAGGTCCCGGTCAAGCGGATGGTCTTTCACGAGATCACCCCGGCGGCCATCGCCCGCGCGGTCGACGAGACCCGCGACCTCGACCTGCGCCTGGTCGACGCCCAGGAGGGTCGCCGGTTCCTGGACCGACTGGTGGGCTACGAGGTCAGCCCCGTGCTGTGGCGCGCGGTGGACAAGGCGCGCTCGGCCGGGCGGGTCCAGTCGGTGGCGATCCGCCTGGTCTGTGAGCGCGAGCGCGAGCGCATGGCGTTCACCTCGGCGGCCTGGCACGACGTGACCGCGACCCTCGACGCGCGCGGGACCTCCTTCGAGGCGACCGTCGACTCGGTGGGCGGGGTCGCGCTGGCCACCGGCAAGCAGTTCGATAGCGCCGGACGCCTGGACCCGGCGGCGCGCGTCGAGGTCCTCTCAGCGCCCCGCGCGGCCTCGATCGCCCAGCGGCTGGTCGGCGCGGCGGCCCGGGTCAGTGACGTCCAGTCGACCCCGCGCACCCAGCGGCCCCAGCCGCCGTTCATGACCTCCACCCTGCAGATCGAGGCCAGCCGCAAGCTGCGCTTCGACCCGGAGCGCACGATGCGCGCCGCCCAGCGCCTCTACGAGCAGGGCTGGATCACCTACATGCGCACCGACTCGACGACCCTGTCGGACGAGGCGATCGGCGCGGCGAGAAGTATGGCCCGCGAGATGTTCGGCGATGACTACGTGACCGACGCGCCGCGCAGATACGACCGCAAGGTCAAGAACGCCCAGGAGGCCCACGAGGCGATCCGCCCGGCGGGCGAGGCCTTTCGCACGCTCGAGGAGGCCGCGTCGCTCGGCGGCGACGAGCGGGCCATCTACGACCTGGTGTGGAAGCGCACCGTCGCGAGTCAGATGGTCGACGCGCGCCTGACCCAGGACCGCGTGCGCCTGGCCGCGAGCCTCGAGGGCGTCGCGGACACCCCGGGGCTCACCGAGGTCGGGCTGGTGGCGACGGGGCTGCGCATCGAGTTCGCGGGCTTCCGTCGCGCCTACGTCGAGGGCACCGACGACCCCGAGGCCGAGCTCGCCGACCAGGAGAGGATCCTGCCCGCGCTCTCGTCCGGCGAGTCCGTGCCGGTGACCGGCGCCGAGGCCAAGGGACACGAGACCCAGCCGCCGGACCGCTACTCGGAGGCCACGCTGATCAAGAAGCTCGAGGACCTCGGCATCGGGCGGCCCTCGACCTACGCGTCGGTGATGAAGACGATCGACCGGCGAGGGTACGTGTGGAAGAAGGGCAAGTCCCTGGTCCCAGCGTTCCGCGCCTTCGCGGTGGTGAACCTGCTCCAGACCTACTTCGCGGACCTGGTGGATTACCAGTTCACCGCGGACATGGAAGACGACCTCGACGACATCGCCCAGGGCAAGGTCGACCTCGAGCCCTGGCTCCAGCGCTTCTACTTCGGCGACCCCGCCGCCGACACCGAGCTCGCGCGTAGGGGCCTGGAGAAGATGACCCACGAGCCGCACGAGTTCGACTTCGCGGCGATCAACTCGATCCCCCTGGGCGTGGCCCCCGACGGGCGCGAGGTTTCGGTGCGCTCGGGTCGCTACGGGCCCTACCTGGTGCACGGCGAGGACCGCGTGTCGATCCCCGAGGCGACCGAGCCCGACTCGCTGAGCGTCGAGGCGGCCCTGGCCCTGCTCGCCGCGCCGAGCAACGACCGGCCGCTGGGCGAGGACCCGGCCAGCGGCGAGACGGTGTACTTGAAGGCCGGCCGCTACGGACCCTACGTCCAGCTCGGCGAGATGACGGACCCCAAGGACAAGCCGCGCACCGCGTCGCTGCTGTCGACGATGTCGCCCGAAGGAATCGGCCTCGACGACGCCCTGCGCCTCCTCGCGCTGCCGCGCGAGGTCGGGCGCCACCCGGGCGACGGCGAGCCCGTGCTCGTCCAGAACGGCCGCTACGGCCCCTACCTGACGTGGGGCAAGGAGACCCGGTCGCTCGACGACGAGGACCAGATCTTCTCGATCGACCTGGAAGAGGCGCTCGCGCGCCTGGCCCAGCCCAAGGCCCGCGGGCGCCGCGCGAGCGGGCCGCTGCGCGAACTCGGCGAGGACCCCGTCACGGCCAAGCCGGTCGTCGTGCGCACGGGGCGCTTCGGGCCTTACGTCAGCGACGGCGAGACCAACGCCACGCTACGAATGGGCGACGTGATCGAGACGATCAGCCTGGACCGGGCCTGTGAGCTCCTCGCCGAGCGCCGCAACGCCGAGCCCTCGACGCGCGCGCGCCGCACGAGCGCGGCGAAGAAGGCCACGAAGAAGACGGCCAAGAAGGCGGGTGCGGCGAAGAAGCCCGCCAAGAAGCCCGCGAAGAACGTCGCGGCGAAGAAGCCGGCGACGAAGGCGACGCCCGCGGCCAAGCGCACCGCGATGGCCCGGGGTGGCCAGGCCAACGCCGCGCTGGTGGCCCAGGCGTCGGCGGCGGAGCCGACGTGAGCGCTCGAGGGCTCTTCGTCGTCTTCGAGGGCATCGACGCGTGCGGCAAGACGACCCAGGCGCGACGGGTCGCGGCCGCGCGCGGCGCGCGCTTCGCCTTCGAGCCGGGGGACACGCCGATGGGCGCCGACCTGCGCCGGTGGGTCCTGGACGCGGCGACGCCGATGACGCCCGCCACCGAGGCGTTGCTCATGCTCGCGGACCGCTCCTATCACGTCACCCACGTCATCGAGCCGAGCCGCGCCGAGGGCCGCGCCGTCGTGTGTGACCGGTTCGCGGCGTCGACGATCGCCTTCCAGGGGTTCGGGCGCGGCGTCGACCTGGATCAGCTGCGCGCGGCGACCGACCTGGCGATCGGCGACTGCCGACCGGACCTGACGGTGCTGATCGACCTGCCCGTCGAGGTGGCGCTGCTGCGCGGCGCGCACGACGCGGGCGACCGGTTCGAGTCCGCCGACGTGGACTTTCACGCCCGGGTCCGCGACGGCTACCTGGCGCTGGCCGGCGAATCGAGCGACTGGGTCGTCGTCGACGGGGAGGGCGGGCTGGAGGAGGTCTCGGCCGCGGTGGACCGCGTGCTCGACCACCTACCCTGGCCCCATGTCTGACGTCTTCGACCGACTGGTCGGACAGTCCGCCGCCTGCGCCGCGCTGCGGCGTCACGCGCTCCACCCCGTCCACGCCTACCTCTTCAGCGGACCCGTGGGGTCGGGGCCGGGCGACGCCGCGCTGGCCTTCGCCGCGGCGCTGCAGTGCCCCCAGCACGGGTGCGGCGCGTGCGAGTCGTGCCGCCTGGTCCTGGGCGGGCTCGACCCCGACGTGACCTTCATCGAGCGCGCCGGCCTGGCCTGGCGCGTGTCGGAGATCCGCGAGGCCGAGCGGGTCGGGCGGCGCCGACCGCTGGGCGACTCGCGCCAGGTCGTGGTGATCGAGGACGTCGAGCTGACGACGACCGGCGCGTCGCCCTCAGCGCCGGCGCTCCTCAAGTCGCTCGAGGAGCCCCCGGCACGCACCGTCTACCTGCTGACGACCGAGGAGTGGAGTCCGGCGCTCGACACGGTGAGCTCGCGCTGCGTGCGGGTGTCGTTGGGCGCCCTGGGCGAGGACGACCTGAGCGCCGTCCTGGTCGCCGACGGGGTGGACCCGATCCGGGCTCGAGCCTCGGCCGCGGCGGCGCACGGCAACCTTCGACGCGCCCGGGTGCTGGTGCGCGACGCGGACCTCGCCGATCGCGTGGCGCGCTGGCGCGCGGTGCCCGAACGACTCAACGGCACGCCGGCGCGGGCGAGCGAGGTCGTCGCGGAGATCGTCGACGCCCTGGACCGCGCGGTCGCCCCCCTCGTCGCGGTGCAGGACGAGGAGGCCTCTCGGCGCGCCGACGAGGCCCGCGCCGTGGGGCAGCGCGCGCCCGCCAAGCGAGACCTCGAGGCTCAGCACAGGCGCGAGCAGCGTCGCTTTCGCACCGACGACCTTCGCTTCGGTCTGGCCGCGCTGACACATGTTTATAGGACCCGCGTCGCCGAGGACCTGGGGTCGCCGGGCGGGCCGCGTGTCGCGGCGCGCCTCGACGGCTCGCTGCGCGCCGTCGACGCCATCGCCGAGACGAACCGGCGACTGTCGCTCAACGTTGACGAGACCCTTCTCTTGACCGACCTGATGCTCAGCCTCAGCGGGCTCGCCTGACCTCGGGCCGCCCCCGGTGCACCATGTAAGATTGACCCCTGCGCCTGGGTAGCTCAGTCGGTAGAGCAGCGCATTCGTAATGCGCAGGTCAAGGGTTCGAATCCCTTCCCAGGCTCCACGCGTCGGTCGTGGTCACCGCCAGCCACTTCGTCCCGCGTCGTCCGCGCCGGCGAAGTAGGAGGTCGGCGCGCCCGACCCAGGTCACTGGGGAAGTCGCGAACGCACGGCCCGAATGAAGTCCTCGCTGCGCTCCTCCCAGTCGCGGTAACGGTCGAAGCTCGGTGCGCCGGGCGACAACAAGACGACGCCGCCGGTGGGGGCGACGAAGTCGCTCGCGAGGGCCACGGCGTCGGGCATCGACGCCGCGTCGACGACGTCCACCGTCGGAGCGCCGGCCCGGACCGCCGCCGCTATCCGCTCGCCCGCCGGTCCCATCGTGACGACACGCGTGGGCCGGCCGCGACGCGCGAGCGTCTGGGCGAGCGGCGCGTAGTCCACGCCGCGGTCGAAGCCACCGGCGAGCAGGGCCACGGCGTCGTCGCCGAACACGTCGAGCGCCGCGACGACTGGCGTCACCGACGTCGCCAGGCCGTCGTCGACGTAGCGTACGACGCCGCCGACGGCGCGGGTGTTTGCCACCGGGGTCAGCCGCCCGCGCAGGGGGACGAACTCGCGCGCGCGGGCGCGCACCGCGTCGGACACCCGGTCTTCGACGACCCCCGACAGCGTCGAGACGACCGCGAGGGCCAGGGCGACGTTGGCGTCGTTGTGCGCGCCCAGCAGCCCGAGTCGCTCGGCCAGGCCCGCGGCGTCGGGCACCACCACGCGCACGTCGCCGCCGAGGCGCGGACCGACGTCGGCGAAGACGTCCGCCGTGACGAACGTGCGGTGCTCGCCCGCGGCCCGCGTGATCGACAGCTTGTCCTCGCGGTACTGGTCGAGCGACCCGTGCCAGTCGAGGTGGTCCGACCCCAACGACGTCACCACAACCGTCGCGGGGGCCCGGTCCAGGTCGACGCACTGAAAGCTCGACACCTCCACGACGAGCCACCCGCTCGACGTGTCGACGTCGACCCCGTAGGGGGGGCGACCGATGTTGCCGAGGCTCTGGGCCGCCTGACCCAGACACGAGAAGAAGAAGGTCACGAGCGACGTGGTCGTCGACTTGCCCTTCGTCCCGGTCACGGCCACCACGCGGTCGCGGTCGGCGTCGTGGAGCCAGAGGTTGAGCGCGGAGGTGACGACGACGCCGCGGGCCTCGAGGTCGGCGACGTCGCCGCGTCGCCGGGGGATCCCGGGGCTCTTGAGGACGACCTCGCAGCCGGCCAGCGCCTCGAGGCCCCCGCGGTCGGAGACCAGGACCCCGTCACCCAGGTCCGCGTCGTCGACGCAGACCGGCTCGACGCCCAGCGCGCGCAGTCGCTGCGCGGCGGCCCGTCCTTCGACGCCGTAGCCGAAGACGCCGACGCGGCGCCCCGCGAGGTCAGCGAAGCCAGTGGGCCGGTACACGCGTCGGTCCTTGCGGTGTTAAGAGGTCGTCGACGTCGCGCGTCGGGGCGGCCAAGCGCGCGACGCGCGCGAGGTGGGGGACGTCGCGCCACTGCGGCGACTCGCTGGCCCGCGCCAGGGCGACCGCGCTCTCGTCGGGGTCCCCGACGCACTCGAAGGGCTTGTGTTGCTCGCCGAGGCCGACCAGCGTGCGCAGCTGGGCCTCGCGCGCGCGGTCCGCGAGGGGCTCACCGCCGAGCATGGCGGACAGCGCCGCGCGGTCGACGAAGGGCGCCAGCACCAGCGCAACGAAGAGGCACTTGTCGCACTCGAGGCACCACGCGGACGCGCGGCGCGCGGGGTCCTGGGCGAAGGCTCGGTTGCAGCTGCGAAACACCGGGTGGTACGCGCCGAGGCCGGCGAACTCGCGGGCCACCCAGAGCTCGCTACGGTCGCGCAAGAAGCTGGCGACGACGGGCCCCGCGTCGAGCGCCTCGTCGAGTGCGGCGCCGAGGAGCAGCTCGGCGGTCCACGACTTGGACCACTGGTGGTTCACTTCGCGTCCGCGCACGACCAGATTGGCCGCCGAGGCGGAGTGCTCATTGCTCATCACCACGCCGCCGCGGCCCGTGGCCGTCGCGGCAAGCGCGCCCAGCAGGGTGATCATCGCGGTCACCGGAACGTGGCCCGAGAAACCCCCCGCGTCGGCGAGGCCCGGGTCCAGGGCCCTCGTGGCGCGCACGATGGGGAGTGCGCTCACGCGGGCGCTCGCCTCGATCGCGTCGAAGCGCCCGCCGACCGGGCTTACGACGAAGAGCGCCTGGTCCAGTGCGGGCGCGAGGCCCTCGACGCTGACGACCGAGTCGATGCCGCCGCCGAAGGGCGTCAGAACGCGGCCCTCGTCGAGGTGGGCACGGAGCCGGGGCGCCGTGGCGCCCCCGATGAACTCGACGTCCTCGAGGTCCAACTCATTGCGGTACGCGAACTCGCCCAGACCATCGAGCACGGCAGCGGCGAGGAGCGCGCGACCGTGAGCCCCCACGGGCGTGTCGGCGAGGTCGACCACCCGCGCCGCGCCGACCTTGAAGTACGACAGGCCGGCGACCAGGTACCAGAGCCGCGCGACGCCGAGTGCGGCGTCGCCGAGCTCGGCGACGTCCTCGATCGTCACGGACTCGGCGAAGGGTCTGCCGTCGAGCTCGTAGCGGCCGGTCAGGCGCGACCCGTCGACCTCGAGGCCGGCGTAGCGAAAGAGCCGCGCGCGCCGCGGCGCACCCGCGTCGGTCATGGCGCCGTCGACCGGGGTGCTCGCGCGACGAGCGCGAAGCGGCCCGTGGGCCGCTGGGCCCGGTCGCTGTAGAAACGGGCCCCGCCGTCGGTCACCTCGCGGGTGACATAGACGCGCGCGTCGGGCACGCCGGCGGCGAGGAGCTGGTGGACCGCGACGCGGCGAAGGTCGAGGCGACTGCGGTCGCCGGTGTCGGGCGCGAGCGCCCCCGGGACGTCCGCGAAGCGACCGGCGACTTCGGGGCCGACCTGATAGCTCGCCACCGAGATCGAGGGGCCGAGCAGGACGTGCAACCCGTCGGCCCGGGCGAAGAGGTCGAGGGCGTTGGAAAGGACCGAGAGCGCGAGGCCGCGCCACCCCGCGTGCACGACCGCAACGCGCGCCGTGGGCGAGTCCACGATCAGCACCGGGACGCAGTCGGCGACGCGGATCGCGAGCGCCACCGAGGAGTCCGAGGTCACGAGTCCGTCGGCGTCGAGGCCGTCGACCGGCTGGTCGACCAGCTCGATCCGGCCGCCGTGGACCTGGTGCGCCGTGATGAGTCGGTCGGGCTCGACGCCGGCGGCCTCGGCGACGCGGCGACGGTTCTCGCGCACGCTGGCCGGGTCGTCGCCGACGTGCTCGGCGAGGTTCAGCGTGTCGTACGGGGGAGCGCTCACGCCGCCGAAGCGGTCGGTGACGAAGCAGTCGACGCCGAGCGCGACGAGCTCCTCGGCCACGTGCACGGTGAGCGGACCGCGCCGCTCCGGCCTCAGTGAGATGTCTTTTGGCACGTCGGACAGATTCCGTTGAGCTCGAGCACGTGGCGAAGGTCGCGGTACCCGTGACGCAGGGCGATCTCCTGGGACCACGCCTCGAGTTGGGGCGCGTCGACCTCGACCGTCGCGCCGCAGCGCCGGCACGCGAGGTGGTGGTGGTGGGTGTCGACGACGCACCGACGAAACAGGCTCTCGCCGCGGTCGGTCATGACGACATCGACCTCGCCGGCCGCGACCAGGCGCTTGAGCTGGGTGTAGACGGTCGCCAGGGCGATGCGTCCGCCGTCGCGGGTGATCAGGGAGTGCAGCTCCTGGGCGCTGACAAACCCCTGCACCCGCGACAGGACGCCAACGACCTCGCGACGCTGGGAGGTGTTGCGCTCGACCACGCCCGTAAGCGTACCGGTCGGCGGCTTGCAATCCAGAATCGTTCCATATAGGTTACTTGGAATGATTCTGGTCAAAGGGGGTACAGCGATGCGAAGCTCGGCGTGGTTGCTCGGGGGCCTGGTGGGGCGGCTCGTGGTCCCCGTCGCCGTCGTCGCGACCCTCGTCGCCGCGCCGTCGGGAGTGTCGGGCGCCTCGGGCTCCGGTGTCATCAACGCCGTGGGGGCGGAGAACGAGTACGCCAACGTGATCGGTCAGATCGGCGGGCGCTACGTCCACGTCAGCGCGGTCATGAGCAACCCCAACACCGACCCGCACACCTTTGAGGCGAGCACCGGTGTGGCCCGCGAGATCGCCGGCGCCCAACTGATCGTCCAGAACGGCGTCGGCTACGACACGTTCATGAGCCAGCTCGAGTCGGCGTCGCCCAGCCGGGGCCGCAAGGTCATCGACGTCCAGGAGCTCCTGGGGTTGCCCTTGGACACCGCCAACCCGCACCTCTGGTACAAGCCGTCGACGATGCCGGCCGTGGCCCGCCAGGTCGAGCACGACCTCATCGCGCTGGACCCTCACCGGCGCGCCTACTTCTCCGGCCGGCTCGCCGCGTTCACCCGGTCGCTGGCACCGGTGACCTCCGCCATCGCCGCGTTCCGGGCGAAGTACGCGGGTGACACCGTGGCCACGACCGAGCCCGTCGCCGACTACCTGCTCTCGGCCCTCGGGCTCCGCAACCTCACGCCGTTTCGTTTCCAGGCGGACATAATGAACGGCGTCGACCCCTCGCCCGAGGACATCGCCTTCCAGCAGGACCTGTTCACCAAGCACCGGGTGAGGATGTTCTGCTACAACGCGCAGGTCGCGAGCACGGTGACGGTCGACCTGCGCGGCGTGGCGGCGACGGCCCACGTGCCGCTGGTCGCGGTGTACGAGACCATGCCGACGCCGGGCTACGACTACCAGTCCTGGATGCTGGCTGAGATCGCGGCGATGACGACCGCGCTCGCCAGGGGTGCGTCCACGAAGACACTCCTATGAGCGCGGGCGACGACCGCTGGGAGTCCGGGTCGAACCTGCTGGCCGTCGAGGACCTCGACGTGGACGTCGAGGGGAGAAGCATCATTCGCGGCGCGACTTTCGCGGTCCAGCACGGTGAGTTCACCGGCCTCATCGGTTCGAACGGGACGGGTAAGACGACGCTGATCCGAGTCATCCTCGGACTGCTGGCGCCCAAGGGCGGGCGGGTGCTCATGCACGGGGAGCCGATGGGGCGGTCCCGGCGCGCCGTCGGCTACGTGCCCCAGAAGGTCCTGCTGGATCCCGAGATGCCGATCCGCGCGCGAGACCTGGTCGCCCTCGGCGTGGACGGGCACCGCGTCGGCCTCGCGCGTCGATCTCGAGAGACGTTGGATGCGGTCGAGGAGATGCTGGTCGCGGTGGAGGCTGAGTCGTTCGCCGACCGACGCATCGGCACCCTCTCGGGCGGCGAGCAGCAGCGGGTCCTCATCGCGCACGCCCTCGTGAGCCGCCCCGAGCTGGTCCTGCTCGATGAGCCGCTGGCCAATCTCGACCCGGGTAGCGCCCAGGAGATCATCGCGCTCCTGCACGGAATCGTCAGCCGCCAGAAGGTGGCCGTCCTGCTGTCGGCGCACGAGATGAACCCGCTGCTGCCGGTGATGGACCGGATCGTCTACGTCGCCAACGGCCACGTCGCGAGCGGCACGACCGACGAGGTGATCCGTCCCGAGGTCCTGAGCGCGCTGTACGGACACCACGTCGAGGTGCTCCGCGTGCACGGGCGCGTCCTGGTGGTGACCGAGCCCAGTGGAGAAGGCCCCGGCGTGGTCGCCGACCACCCACTCATCGTCGTGGAGTAGGCGGTGTCCTGGATCTTCGAGCCGGGGCTCTGGGCCAACTCCTCGGTGCGGACCGCGCTGGCCGTCGGCGCGGTCGTGGCGTTGGTGTCGTCGGTCGTGGGCGTCTTCACGGTTCTGCGGGGTCAGACCTTCGCCGGCCACGCGCTGACCGACGTGGCCACCGCCGGCGGCTCCGGCGCGGTCTTCGCCGGCGTCGCGCCGCTCCTCGGCTTCCTCGCGGGCGGCGTTCTGGGCGCGGGCGCCATGGAGGCGGTCGGGGTCGAGCGGGTCCGCGGTCGCGACGTCGCGACCGGCGTGGTCCTGGGCGCGGCGTTCGGTCTGTCGGCGCTCTTCTTGTACCTGACGACGACGTCGAGCGCGACCACGGGCACGACCCAGCTGATCCTGTTCGGCTCCATCTTCACCGTGTCCGCGGACACGCTGCCCGACGTCGCGGTCCTCGGTGCGCTGGTGCTCGCCTGCGTGGCGGTGATCGCGCGACCGCTCCTGCTCAGTTCGCTCAGCGTGGAGCTGGCCGCCGCGCGATCGATCCGCGTGCGAGCCGTCGGCTTCGCCTTCGTGACGGTGCTGGCGATTTCGGTCGGGCTCTCGTCGATCGTGATCGGCTCGATCCTCTCGACGGCGCTGCTGATCGGACCACCCGCGAGCGCGCTGAAGGTCGCGGACCGATTGGGTCGCGCGATGGTCGTCGCCGCGTGCGCCGGCGTCGCGGCCACGCTCGCCGGTATCGTCCTGGCGTACGACAGCTACTACTGGTTCGCGTCGCGTCGCGGGCTCCCCGTGAGCTTCTTCGTGGTGCTCTTGGTCGTGGTCGAGTTCGTCGTCGCGAGCGTGATCCAGCGGCGGCGCGAGCGGCGGTCGTCGCGCGACGTGGTGGCGGCCGTCGCACCGGGGGCGGCCTAGCGATGTTCTCGAGCTTCATGACCAACGCGTGGGTCGGCGGGTCGGTCGTCGCCGTACTCGCGGGAGCCCTTGGGTTCTTCGTCGTGCTGCGCGGCGCGTCCTTCGCCGCCCACGCGATCCCCAACGGGGCCTTCGCCGGAGCCGCCGGAGCGAACCTTGTCGGCGTGAACCCCCTGTTCGGGCTGGTCACCTTCGCCCTGCTGGCGGCGCTGGGCATCGGCGCCAGCGGGCGCCGGGTGCGCACCGACGTGGCGACCGCCCTCTCGCTCGTCCTGATGCTGGCGCTCGGCGCGGCGTTCCTGTCGCTCAGCGTCGAGTACGAGGCGGGCATGAACGCGCTGCTCTTCGGCGAGATCCTCGGCGTCAGCACGAGTGAGATCGTGCCGGTCGTTGTGTTGGGGTCCGTGTGCCTTCTCGCGGTCGCGGTGCTGTTCCGGCCGCTGGTCTACTCCTCGGTGGCGCCCGCGCTCGCCGAGATCCGCGGCGTGAGGACCACCCTGCTCGAGACGACCTTCCTCATCACCCTCGCGGTGTCGACGGCGCTCACGATTCCGGTTGTCGGGGCCCTGCTGACGTTCGCGCTCATGATCGGCCCTCCCGCCGCCGCGCGCCTGCTGACGTCGCGACCGGCCACGTCCTTGGCGCTCTCGGTCGTGTTCGCCCTCGCGACAGTGTGGCTGTCCATCGCGTTCTCGTACACGTTCAACCTGCCCATCGGCTTCTTCGTGGGCACGTCGGGGGCGGCGCTCTTCCTGGCGGCGCGCGTGTGGACGAGCCGGCGCGCCCGACGGTCGGTGCGTAATCTGACCGTGTGAACGACGCTTCGTCGCTGCTCGGCGCCAGTCACTTTCCCGCCCCGGGCGCCACCGTCGACGTGGCGGTCTCGGGTGGGCCGGATTCGCTCGGCCTCCTCCTGCTCAGCCTGGCGGCGGGCCTCACGCCGCGGGTTCATCACGTCGACCACCACGCGCGTGCGACGAGCGGCGAGGACGCGAGGGCGCTGTCGCGGATCTGCGACGCGCTCGGCGTGTCGCTGGTCGTCCACGACGTGGTCGTCGAGCCGGGCGCGAACTTCGAAGCCCGCGCCCGCGCCGCGCGGCGCGGGGTCCTTCCGTCAGCGGCGCTCACCGGTCACACGATGGACGACCTGGCCGAGACGATGGTGATCAACCTGATACGAGGAGCCGGCAACGACGGCCTGGCGCCGATGGTGGGCGACCCGACGAAGCCCCTGCGCGACGTTCGACGTCGCGACCTTCACGACTTCGTGGCCGCGTCGCCCTTCGAGGCCGCGACCGACGAGACGAACGCGTCGCCGGACTTCACGCGCAATCGCGTGCGCCACGAGGTCATGCCGCTGCTGTGCGACGTCGCGCGCCGCGACGTCGTGCCCGTGTTGGCGCGCCAGGCGGCGTTGATCGGTGACGAGCGAGACTGGCTCGACGCCCTGAGTCGTCTTGACGCGCCGGCGTTCACCGACGCGGACTGCCGTGACCTGCGCGAGTGGCCCCGCGCACGCCTGCGGCGGTGGCTTCGCGACTCTCTGCGCACCGACGACGGAGGCGACGGGACGCACCCGCCGAGCGCTGACGAAGTCGAGCGAGCCGTCGCGGTCGTCGTGGGCGACGTCGTCGCGACACAGCTCAGCGGGGGACGGCGTCTCGCGCGCAGTGGTCAACGGCTGCGCCTCGAGTAGCCGCACTACGCTGAGCCTTCATGGACACCCCGGGGGCCGAGGCAGCGCACTGGGCGTCGCACGACCTGGGTCCGGTGGTCGTCTCCGCCGAACGGGTCCAGGCTCGGGTGGCCGAGCTCGGCGCCCAGATCACCGCCGACTACGCCGACCGGCCACCGCTGCTCGTGTGCGTGCTCAAGGGCGCGGTCAACTTCGTATCGGACCTGATGCGCGCGATTGAACTGCCCGTGGAGGTCGACTTCATGGCGGTGTCGAGCTACGGCGCGGCCACCAAGACCAGCGGGGTGGTGCGGATCGTCAAGGACCTCGACGTGGACCTGGCGGGGCGCGACGTGCTGATCGTCGAGGACGTCGTGGACTCGGGGCTGACGCTCAACTACCTGCGCCAGTACCTGGGCGCGCGCCACCCGCGCAGCCTCGAGGTATGCGCGCTGCTGCTCAAGGAGGGCGAGCAGCGCGTGCACCAGGAGCTCAGGTACGTCGGCTTCACGATCGGCTCGACGTTCGTCGTGGGCTACGGGCTCGACGTCAACGAGCGTTACCGCAACCTCGACGGCATCTACACCTTCACGGGTCAGGCCTGATGGTCGACCAGGTTCGCGTGCGGGCCGCGGTGCGCGAGCTGCTCGAGGCCATCGGCGAGGACCCGGAGCGCACGGGGCTGGTCGACACGCCGCGGCGCGTCGCCGAGATGTACGTCGAGCTCTTCACCGGGATCGAGGCCGACCCGGGCGAGCACCTGCGCGTGACCTTCGAGGCCGAGCACGACGAGATGGTGATGGTGCGCGACATCGCCTTCACGTCGCTGTGCGAGCACCACCTGCTGCCCTTCGTGGGCCACGCCCACGTCGCCTACGTGCCGGGCCCCGAGGGTCAGATCACGGGGCTGTCCAAGATGGCGCGCCTCGTCGAGGGCTACGCGCGCCGCCTCCAGGTCCAAGAGCGCATGACGACCCAGATCGCCGACGCCATGGAGCGCGAGCTGCGCCCGCGCGGTTCGATCGTGGTGGTCGAGGCCGAGCACTTCTGCATGTCGATGCGCGGGGTCAAGAAGCCCGGGGCCACCACGGTCACCTCCGCCGTGCGCGGGGTCTTCCGCGACGACGCCGCGTACCGCGCCGAGGCGCTGTCCTACATCCACCACCGCAGGTCGTCGTGACGTCGCGCCCCCAGGTCATGGGCATCGTCAACGTGACGCCCGACTCCTTCTTCCCCGGCTCGCGCACGGCGACCCACGACGCGGCGATC
The DNA here is from genome assembly GCA_963805595.1 of uncultured Actinomycetota bacterium. GTDB lineage: Bacteria > Actinomycetota > Acidimicrobiia > Acidimicrobiales > RAAP-2 > RAAP-2. The sequence continues at coordinate 56,658 of CAWDUM010000003.1, forward strand.
GCGCGCGGGCGGGCCCTCTTTGCCGCGGGGTGCGACCTGGTGGACGTGGGCGGCGAGTCGACGCGCCCCGGAGCCCAGCCCGTCTCCGTGGACGAGGAGCTCGACCGCGTCGTCGCGGTCGTCGCGGCGCTCTGCGTCGACGGCGAGGTGTCGATCGACACCCAGAAGGAGGCCGTCGCGCGCGCCGCGGTGGCCGCGGGCGCGCACATCGTCAACGACGTGTCGTGCACGCTGGTGGAGGTCGCCGCCGAGCTGGGCGCGGGCTACGTGGGCATGCACCGCCAGGGCGACGCCGCCACCATGCAGGTCGACCCGACCTACGACGACGTCGTCGCCGAGGTCATCGCCGCCCTCGAGGAGGTCGCCCGACGCGCGCGCGCCGCTGGGGTGTCGCGGCTGTGGCTCGACCCGGGGATCGGCTTCGGCAAGACCGTCGCCCACAACCTCAGCCTCCTCGCCCACCTCGACGACGTCGCCGCGATGGCCCGCCGCTACGACGCGGGCGTGCTCGTGGGCACGAGCCGCAAGCGCTTCCTCGCGGGGCTCGGCCCGCGCGAGCTGGGCGTCGACGAGCGCCTCGAGGGATCGGTCGCCACCGCCGCGCACGCGCTGCTGCACGGGGCCACGATGATCCGCGTCCACGACGCGGCCGTCGGGGTCCAGCTCCGCGAGCTGATCGCACGACCCTTGGCCGAGGTCGGCGCGTGAGGGGCAAGTGGGCGGCGGGCATCGAGCCGCGCGGCTTCACCTGGGTCTACCGCGACATCCTGGCGGTCTCGGAGCGCCCGGGCGGCTCGACGAGCGTGCACCGGCGGGTGCGCCGCGACGAGGAGCTGCTCTGGCTCAAGCACCACGGCTTCGGGCGCGTGATCTCGATCCTGCCCGAGATGCAGAACCTCAACGCCTACTTCGAGCACGGACTCACGGCCAGCCACTACGCGCTGCGCGGCGGCCCCCAGCAGCGTGACGTCCTCGAGGCCTGCTACCGCGACCTCGCGCACTGCGAGGCGATCAAGACGACCGTGCTGCTGCACGGCGACGAGGTCTCGGACCGGCTGCTCGGCGTGGTCGCCGGCTACCTCGTGTGGAGTCGGCGCGTCGAGACGGTGCCCGGCTCGATCGCGCTGATCGAGCGGCTCTTTCGGCGCTCGGTCGGCCCCGAGGGCCGCTCCGTCGTCTTCGATCTGCCCGAGCTCCTCGACCGGCCCGAGGAGGTCCCGGGGGAGGGGTCGTGACCGACGTCATCGAGATCGGCGAGCTTCGCGTGCGCGCGGTGATCGGCGCGCTCGCCGAGGAGCGCACGCAGCCCCAGCTGATCAGCGTCGACGTGACGCTCGAGCGCCCCTTCACCGAGGCCGCGTTGAACGACGACCTGGCCGCGACGACCAACTACGCGGCGGTCGTCGACCTCGTCGAGCGCGTCGCGGTGGAGGGCGAGTTCCTGCTGCTCGAAACGCTGGCGTACCACGTGGCGCGCGAGGTCCTGGCCCTGGACCCGGCCGTGAGCCAGGTGAGCGTTGCCGCGCGCAAGGTCCACCCGCCCGTCGCCGCCGACGTCGGCTCGATCGGCGTGCGCACGACCGTCCGTCGGTGACGCGCGCCTTCTTCTCGATGGGCAGCAACGTCGGGGACCGCGCCGAGCACCTGGCCGAGGGGCTGCGCGTGGTCGTCGCGGGCGACGCGCACCGCGTGTCGCGCGTCTACGAGACCGAGCCGGTCGGCGGGGTCGTCCAGGACGACTTCTGGAACCTGGTCGTCGAGCTGGCGACCGCCGAGGGCGCCCGCGGTCTGCTGGAGCGCGCGCGCGAGGCCGAGGCGGCGCGTGGGCGGGTGCGCGACGTACGGTGGGGCCCGCGCACCCTCGACGTGGACGTCCTGTGGGTCGAGGGGTACGCGAGCGACGACCCCGAGCTCACGGTGCCCCACCCGCGGCTCTACCAGCGGGCCTTCGTGCTCGCCCCGCTGCGCGAGCTGGCGCCGGACCTGGTGAGCGCCGAGCAGCTGGCCGCTGGCGTCGGGCGGGTGCGCGCGCTCGGTACACTCGAATCGTTGCGATAGCCGAACGGCACCCCGCGGGGGCCGGAACGGAACGGAGCAGACATGCACATCTGTGTCGTCGGGGCGGGCCGCGCGGGCGCGGCGTTCACCCTGGCCTTGCGTCGGGCCGGGCACCGCGTCACCCTGGTCCACCACGACGAGCTCGACCTGGTTGGCGACGTCGACCTGGTCCTGCTGTGCGTGCCCGACGACGCGGTCGAGGAGGTCGCGGCGCGGCTCGCGCCCTCGCCGGCGCGCGTGGTCGCCCACGTCGCGGGGTCGCGCACGCTCGAGGTCCTCGCAGCGCACCCGCGTGTCGCCTCGCTGCACCCCCTCGTGACGCTGCCCACCCCCGAGCGCGGCGCGGCGCGACTGGTGGGCGCCACCTACGCCGTGAGCGGCGACGCCGCGGCCCTCGCCGTCGTCGAGTCGCTGGGCGGTCGGGTGATCGAGGTGCCCGACGAGCGCCGCGGGCTGTATCACGCCGCCGCGGCGACCGCCGCGAACCACCTCGTCGCCCTGATGGGCCACGTCCAGGCCCTGGCCGAGGCGGCCGGGCTGCGCCTGGAGGATTTCCTGGGCTTGAGCGAGATGGCCCTGGCCGACGTGGAGGCCTACGGCCCCGCCGACGCCCTGACGGGTCCGGCCGCGCGAGGCGACTTCGCGACGATCGACGCGCACCTCGCCTCGATCCCCGAGTCCGAGCGCGCGACCTACGTCGCGCTCGTCAAGGCCGCCTTCGAGCTCGCCGAGCGGCGCCGCTCCGAGACCCCCGCCTAGTGCTGCGCCTGAGCGCCGTCGCCGACTGGCGCGGCTACGCCGCCGAGCAGCGCGCCGCCGGGCGCACCGTCGGGCTCGTTCCCACGATGGGCGCCCTGCACGAGGGACACGCCGCGCTCTTTCGCGCCGCGCGCGACGCGGGTGACGTCGTGCTGGCCACCAGCTTCGTCAACCCGCGACAGTTCCACGACGCCACGGACCTGGCGTCGTACCCGCGCGACGAGGCCGGCGACGTCGCCCTGGCCGAGGGCCTCGTCGACTGCCTGGTCGAGCCGACGCTCGCCGAGATGTGGCCCCAGTACCCGGAGGCCACGGCCACCACCGTGTCGGTAAGCGGGGTCGGGGACGTCTTAGAGGGTGAGGGCCGCCCGGGTCACTTCGCGGGGGTCGCCAGCGTCGTCACCAAGCTCTTCGTCATCACCGGGCCGTGCCGGGCGTACTTCGGCGAGAAGGACTACCAGCAGCTCGTCGTGGTGCGCCGGCTCGTGCGCGACCTGGCCTTCGACGTGGCGGTCGAGGGTCGGCCCATCGTGCGCGACGAGAGCGGGCTGGCGATCTCGAGCCGCAACGCGCGCCTCAGCGGGGCGGGGAGCCGCGCCGCGACGGCGCTGTCGCGCGCCCTGGGCGACGCCGCGCGCCACCGCGCGCCGGCGAGCGTGCTGCGCGCCGAGATGCGCGCGACGATGAGCGACGCCGGCGTGAACGTCGCCTACGCCGAGGTCGTGGACCCCGAGACCCTGGCGGCGAGCGGCGACGACGAGTCGGGGCCGCGACGCGCGCTGGTCGCCGGGTTCGTCGACGGGGTGCGGCTGATCGACAACGGACCGGTCACCATCGAGGGGAAGGACTAGCCATGCTGCTCGCCATCGACGTCGGCAACACCGAGACCGTCATCGGCCTCTTCGGGCCCCCGCAGCCCGACGCGCCCGACGCGCTGGGCTTCGCGCGTGCCACCGACGAGCGCGGCCTGGCGTTCCACTGGCGCCTGTCCACGGTGCCCGACCGCACGCCCGACGAGCACGCCATGGTCCTCACCCAGCTGCTCGACCTCGAGGGCCTGGACCTGCGCGCCGTGGTGAGCGCGATGGCCATCTGTTCCTCGGTGCCCACGGTGTCGACCTCGCTGCGGCGAATGGCGAACCGCTGGTTCGCCGACCGGCCGGTGACCGTGCTCGGACCGGGCGTGCGCTCGGGCATGGCCATCCTCTACGACAACCCGCGTGAGGTGGGCGCGGACCGCATCGCCAACGCCGTCGGCGCCTACGACCTGTACCCGGGCGCGTCGGTCGTGGTGGACCTGGGGACCGCGACGACCTTCGACGTGATCTCCGGGGCCGGCGAGTACCTGGGCGGGGCGATCGCCCCGGGGGTCGCGATCTCGCTCGAGGCGCTCTACACCCACGCCGCGGCGCTGCGCTCGGTCGAGCTCGTGCGCCCGCGCTCGGTGGTCGGGCGCTCGACGGTCGAGTCGATCCAGTCGGGCGTCCTCTACGGCTTCGCCGCGCAGGTCGACGGCGTCGTCGCGCGCATCCGCGACGAGATCGGCGACGCCACCGTCCTGGCCACCGGGGGCCTCGCCGGGTTGATCGCCCCGCACACCCAGAGCGTCGAGCACGTCGAGCCGTGGCTGACCCTGCACGGATTGCGTATCGTTCACGAGAGGAACCACTCGGGAGACGCCTAGTGAGCACGCCGTACTCGTTCGACCACACCGCCTACGCGGCCGACCTGCACGCGACCTACGGCCACCTCACCGACGGCGAGGAGTCCGGCGACACGGTCAACGTCGCGGGACGCCTCATGCTGCTGCGCCGCCAGGGCAAGCTGGCCTTCGCCACCATGCGCGACTCCACCGGGGAGGTCCAGCTCTTCGCGCTGGCCGACGTGACCGGGGACTTCGAGGACTTCACGCGCCTGCACCTGGGCGACTGGGTCGGCGTCACCGGCGACGTCGTGCGCACCAAGCGCGGCGAGCTCTCGGTCAAGGTGGCCACCTGGACCAAGCTCGCGACCGCGCTGCACAACTTCGGCGACAAGTGGGCCGGCATCGCGGACTTCGACCTGCGCTACCGGCACCGCGAGGCCGACCTGTGGGCCAACGACGTCTCGCGCCGCTCCCTGGCGCGCCGCAGCGAGGTGCTGCGCTCGGTGCGCGAGCGCTGCTGGGCGGCCGGGTTCCTCGAGGTGGAGACCCCCATCCTCAACCCGATCCCGACCGGGGCGGCGGCGCGTCCCTTCGAGACCCACCACAACGCCCTCGACAGTGCGTTCTACCTGCGCATCGCGCCCGAGCTGTGGCTCAAGCGCCTGGTCGTGGGGGGCTTCGAGCGGGTCTTCGAGGTGGGGCGGGTCTTTCGCAACGAGGGCGTGAGCCCGCGCCACAACCCCGAGTTCACGATGCTCGAGCTCTACGCGGCCTACTGGAACTACGAGGACATGATGAGCTTCACCGAGGAACTCATCGCCGGGGTCGCCCTCGACGTGCTGGGCACGACCGAGGTCACCTACCAGGACCGGCCCTTCTCCTTCGCCGCCCCGTGGCCGCGGCGCACGATGGCCGAGCTGGCCAGCGAGGCGGTGGGCGAGGAGGTCTCGGTGCACACGAGCCGCGAGCGCCTGGCCGAGCTGCTGGGCGCGCGCGGCGTCGACGTGCACGCGTCGTGGGGCGCGGGGCGCTGCCTGGCCGAGCTGTTCGAGGACAGCGCGGAGAAGGACCTGTGGAACCCAATCTTCGTCACCGAGTTCCCGGTGGAGGTCTCGCCCCTCGCGCGCCGCCACCCGCGCGACCCCGAGCTCACCGAGCGATTCGAGTCCTACGCCGCGTGCCGCGAGCTGTCCAACGGGTTCAGCGAGCTCGTCGACCCGGCGGACCAGCGCGCGCGCTTCGAGGACCAGGCGCGCCTGGCCGCGGCGGGCGAGGAGGAGTCGATGCTCATCGACGAGGACTTCCTGCGAGCGCTCGAGTGGGGCCTGCCGCCCACCGCGGGCCTGGGCGTGGGCATGGACCGACTGGCGATGCTCATCGCCGACGAGGCGAACATCCGCGAGGTGATCGCCTTCCCGACGCTCAAGCCCCTACGCGACTAGTACTCGGGCAGGTCCTCCAGGAGTGAGGAGATCAGCGCGGCGAAGCCCTCGCGCAGCGGGGCGCTGGGCAGCGCCTCGAGCGCGCCCAGGGACTGGTCGAGGAAGCGCTGGGCGGCCGCGACGGTGAGCTCGACCCCGTCGGTCGCCACCACGAGCTTGCGCGCGCGCTCGCGGTCCTCGTCGTCCAGGGCGCGCCCCAGCACGCCGCGCAGCTGGTCGCCCACGTGGGAGTCGCGCAGCGCCAGCAGCGTGGGCAGCGTGTAGATGCCCTCGGCGAGGTCCTGGCCCGCGGGCTTGCCGAGCTGGTTCTGGGTCGCCACCAGGTCCAATATGTCGTCGCGCAGCTGGTAGACCATGCCAAAGCAGCGGCCGAACTCGGCGAGGGCCTCGGACTCCTCGCGGCCCAGGCCCGCGGTGAGGGCCCCGACCCGGCAGCTCGAGGACATCAGCGAGGCGGTCTTGCCCTCGATGGCCTCGTAGTAGTCCGACTCGGTGCGCTCGGTGGAAAAGGCCGTGCGCACCTCGGAGACCTGGCCGCGCGTCAGCCAGGCCAGGGTCCGCGCGAGCAGACCGGCGATGTCGGTGCCCAGGTCGGCGGCGATGGCCGCGGACCGCGCCATCAGGTAGTCGCCGGCCACGATGGCGATCAGGTTGCCGAATCGGGCGTTCACGCTGTCGACGTTGCGGCGCACGGCGGCCTCGTCCATGACATCGTCGTGGTACAGCGACGCGAGGTGCATCAGCTCGAGCGCGACGCCGCCCAGCAGGTCCTCGGAGGTCGCGGCGCGCTCGCCGCCGGTCGCCGAGGCGACCGCCAGCAGGGGCCGGAGGCGCTTGCCGCCGGCGTAGATGAGGTGCGTCGTGACCGAGTCGAGGTACGCGTCGCCGAAGATCACCGACTCGGCGAGCAGCGACTCGAGCCGCGCGAGATCGGCCTCCACCAGGGGCAGGCCCAATCGCTCGAGCGGGTTCACGCCCCCACCTTAGATGAGGGCACTTCGGCCCTCCCTTGGGTGAGTATGGCCCCGCCAGACGCGCCGGTACACTTCACTAAGAGACAAAGGACGACCATTGTTCGAAAGATTCACTGACCGGGCCCGGCGAGTGCTCGTGCTCGCCCAAGAGGAGGCGCGCGACCTCAACCACGCCTTCATCGGCACCGAGCACATCCTGCTCGGACTGATCCGTGAGGGCGAAGGGGTGGCCGCCAAGGCCCTCGACGCCCTGGGCGTGACCTTCGACGTGGTGCGTGAGAAGGTCGAGGAGGCCATCGGGGCCAACACCAACCCCTCGCCGGGTTCTCCCCCCTTCACCCCCCGGGCCAAGAAGGTCCTCGAGCTCTCCCTGCGCGAGGCCCTCCAGCTCGGGCACTCCTACATCGGCACCGAGCACATGCTCCTGGGCCTCGTGCGCGAGGGCGAGGGCGTGGCCGCCCAGGTGCTCTCGGACCTGGGCGCCGACATGGCGCGCGTGCGCACCCAGGTGATCCAGATGATGTCGGGCCAGTCCGGCAAGGAGTCCACCGCCAGCCAGGTGGGCAGCGGCAAGAGCGACGGTGAGTCCGCCAGTGGCTCGGCCGTGCTGGACCAGTTCGGGCGCAACCTCACCCAGTTCGCCCGCGAGGGCAAGCTCGACCCGTTGGTCGGGCGCGAGAAGGAAGTCGAGCGCGTGATGCAGGTCCTGTCACGGCGCACGAAGAACAACCCGGTCCTGATCGGCGAGCCCGGCGTGGGCAAGACCGCCATCGTCGAGGGCCTGGCCCAGCGCATCGTCGCCAACCAGGTGCCGGTGACCCTGACCGACAAGCAGCTCTACACGCTGGACCTCGGCGCGCTGGTCGCCGGGAGCCGCTACCGCGGCGACTTCGAGGAGCGACTCAAGAAGGTCTTGAAGGAGATCCGCACCCGCGGGGACATCATCTTGTTCATCGACGAGATCCACACCCTCGTCGGCGCGGGCGCCGCCGAGGGCGCGATCGACGCCGCGTCGATCCTCAAGCCGATGCTCGCGCGCGGCGAGCTCCAGACCGTCGGGGCCACTACGATCGACGAGTACCGCAAGCACATCGAGAAGGACGCCGCCCTCGAGCGCCGGTTCCAGCCGGTCAAGGTCGAGCAGCCCTCGGTGGCCATGACGATCGAGATCCTCAAGGGCCTGCGCGAGGTCTACGAAGAGTTCCACGCGGTCAAGATCACCGACCAGGCGCTCATCGCCGCGGCCAACCTGGCCGACCGCTACATCTCGGACCGGTTCTTGCCCGACAAGGCCATCGACCTCATCGACGAGGCCGGTAGCCGCCTGCGGATCCGGCGCATGGACGCGAGCCCGGCGGTCAAGAAGATCGACGAGGACGTCGCGCGCGTGCGCGCCGACAAGGAGTCGGCGATGGAGTCGGGCGCCCTCGAACAGGCCAAGGCCCTCGAGGAGCAGGAGCGCACGCTGCTCGCGCGCCGCGACGAGCTCGACCTGACGGTCAAGTCCTCCGGCGGGACGACCTTCGACCTGGTCGACGAGGACACCGTCGCCGAGGTACTGGCGGTGTGGACCGGGATCCCGGTCTACCGCCTGACCGAGGAGGAGACCTCCAAGCTCCTGCGCATGGAGGACGAGCTGCACAAGCGCGTCATCGGCCAGAACGAGGCGATCATCGCGCTGAGCCGCGCGATCCGGCGCACGCGCGCGGGGCTCAAGGACCCCAAGCGCCCCGGCGGGTCGTTCATCTTCCTGGGACCGACCGGCGTGGGCAAGACCGAGCTCGCCAAGACGCTGGCCGAGTTCCTCTTCGACGACGAGGACGCCATCATCCAGCTCGACATGAGCGAGTACATGGAGAAGCACTCGGTGAGCCGGCTGGTCGGCTCGCCCCCGGGCTACGTCGGCTACGACGAGGGCGGCCAGCTGACCGAGGCCGTGCGGCGCAAGCCGTTCTCGGTCGTGCTCTTCGACGAGGTCGAAAAGGCCCACCCGGACGTGTTCAACATCCTGCTGCAGATCCTCGAGGACGGCCGCCTGACCGACTCGCAGGGACGCGCGGTCGACTTCAAGAACACGATCCTGATCATGACCTCCAACCTGGGCACGGCGGACCTGCGCAAGGCCGCCATCGGCTTTGGCAAGGGGTCGGACCTGGTGACCCACGAGCGGATGAAGGAAAAGGTCAACGACGCGCTCAAGCAGCACTTCAAGCCCGAGTTCCTCAACCGCATCGACGACACGATCGTCTTCCACGAGCTCACCCGTGAGGAGGTCATGGCGATCGCCGACCTGTTCATCGGGCGCCTGCGCGACCAGCTCGCGGTCCAGGGCCTGGGGCTCGAGTTGTCCGCCGGGGCCCAGGGCTTCCTCGCCGAGAAGGGCTACGACCCGGAGCTGGGCGCGCGGCCGCTGCGCCGCGCGGTCCAGCAGTACGTCGAGGACGTGCTCAGCGAGAAGATACTCAACAAGGAGTTCAACGCCGGCCAGACGATCGTGATCGACGCGGCCGACGGCGCCACCGGCATGCAGCTCACCTTCGAAGGCGTCGAGGGACTGCCGCCGTCGGTGGACTTCGAGGACCTCGCGCCGAACGCCTAGTCACAGTCCCTGCGTAGCGTCGCGCCCGTGAAGGGCCACGCCACCCACGTCTGCTCGAGCTGCGGCGTCGTCGCGGCGCGCTGGGCCGGGCGCTGTGGCGGGTGCGGCGAGTGGAACACCCTCGTCGCGGGGGCCGGCGCACGGGCCGCGGCGCCCACGCCGACGCCCCTGCGCGACGCCGAGCGCGCCGACGCGCCGGCGCGACCGACCGGGGTGGGCGAGCTGGACCGGGTCCTGGGCGGCGGGCTGGTCGACGGCTCGAGCACCCTGCTCTACGGTGAACCGGGCGTGGGCAAGTCCACGCTCGCCCTGATGGCGCTGCGCGCCCGGGCGCGCGCCGGCGACGTCGTCGTGCTGGTCGCGGCCGAGGAGTCGCCGGCGCAGGTCGCGCGCCGGGCCCGCCGGCTGGGCGAGCTGCCCGCGGGGCTCGAGGTGATCGCGACGACCGACGTCGACGCCGCCGAGGCCATGGTGTGGGAGCGTCGCGCGAGCCTGGTCGTGGTCGACTCGGTTTCGGCGATGAGCGCCGCCAGCGTCGCCGCCGGCGCGGGGTCGGTGCCCCAGGTCCGCCACGCCGCCGAGCGGCTGTGCGCCGCGGCGCGCTCCACGGGCACCGCGATCGTGCTCGTGGGCCACGTGACCAAGGACGGCGACCTCGCCGGCCCGCGAACCCTCGAGCACCTCGTGGACTCGGTCGTGCGCATCGAGGGCGACCGGAACGCGACGCTGCGCACGTTGCGGTGCCTCAAGCACCGGTTCGGCCCGACCGACGAGGTCGGGCTCATGGAGATGGTCGCCGGGGGGATGGCCGACCTCGTCGACCCCGCGCGGTCCCTGGCGGGTTCGGGCCCGGAGGTCCCCGGGGTCGTGATCGGCGTGGCCCTCGACGGGTCGCGCGCCACGCGCGTCGAGCTCCAGGCACTCGTCACCCAGAGCGCCGGTGCGCCGCGACGCGTTGCCCACCAGGTGTCGTCCCAGCGGCTCTCGCTCCTGCTGGCCGTGCTCGAGGCCCGCTGCGGGGTGGCCACCGCCGGCCTGGACGTCTTCGCCGCGACGGCGGGAGGACTGGCGGCGACCGACCCGGGCGTGGACGCGGCCCTGGCGCTGGCCGTCGCCTCGGCGGCGCAGGGCTTCGTCGTGCGCCGCTGCCTCGCGGTGGTCGGCGAAGTCGGTCTGGCGGGCGAGCTGCGCGGGGTCACCGGCGTCGCGCGACGGGTGCGCGAGGCCCAACGACTCGGGGCCACCACCGTCGTCGTGCCCGCCGGCGCCCTCGAGGACGCCCCGGGGGCCGGCGTGGAGCGCCGCGCCACGCTCTCTGAGGTGCTCGAGGTCGCGCGCATCGTCACGAATTGACGTATTTCTGCTAAAATTGTAAATCCCCCTTTCGCCCACCCGGGCCGCGAGAACCCTCTGAGGAGAACCCGCTACATGACCGTGCGCAAGTACAAAAAAGGCGACCGTCTCGTCTACCCCCACCACGGCGCCTGCACCGTGGAAAAGATCGAGAAAATGACCGCCTTTGACGTCAAGCAGGACTACCTCAAACTCAAGGTCGCCTACACCGACCTGGTCTTGATGGTCCCAGTGGCCAACGCCGAGGCGGTCGGCCTGCGCGACGTGATCAACGACGAAGAGGTCGAAGAGGTCTTCGCCGTGCTGCGCAAGAAGGAGGCGCGCATGCCGACCAACTGGTCGCGGCGCTTCAAGAACCACTCCGAGAAGCTGCGCTCCGGCGACATCTACCAGGTCGCCGAGGTCGTGCGGAACCTCTCGATCCGCGACAAGGACAAGGGCCTGTCGGCCGGCGAGAAGCGCATGCTCACGCGCGCTCGCCAGATCCTGGTCTCAGAGCTGACCTTCGCGCTCAACGTGGACACCGAAGCGGCGGAGGAGAAGCTCGCCTCGGTGCTGCCCTAGCCGTGTCGGTGGCCGCGGTCGTCGTCGCCGCCGGCCAGGGGCAACGCTTCGGCGGGGCCAAGCAGTTCGCCACCCTGGGTGCCGAGACCGTCGCGGCGATGAGCGTGCGCGCGGCGCGCTCGGTCGCCGACCTCGTCGTGCTGGTCGTGCCCGAGGGCTACGCGGGCGCGGGCGAGGGCGCTGACCTGGTGGTCACCGGCGGGTCCACGCGCGCGGCGTCGGTGCGCGCGGGGCTGGGCGAGTGCGCCGACGCGGACGTCATCGTGGTGCACGACGCCGCGCGGCCCCTGGCGAGTCCCGCGCTCTTCGAACGGGTCGTCGCGGCGCTCGCGCACGGCGCGGACGGCGCGGTCCCCGCGCTCGAGGTGACCGACACGGTCAAGCGCGTCGAGCGCGAGGGTGAGAGCCTGGTCGTCGTGGCGACGCTCGAGCGATCTGAGTTGGTGACCGTCCAGACCCCGCAGGCGTTCCGCCGCGAGGCGCTCGTCGCCGCGCACGCGGGTCGCAACGACGCCACCGACGACGCCGCGCTGGTCGAGGCCGCCGGCGGCCGGGTCGTGGCCGTGACCGGCGAGGAGCGGAACCTCAAGATCACCGGCCCCGAGGACGTGGCCCGCCTCGAGGGCTGGCTGGAGCAGGCGTGAGGATCGGCCAGGGCCTCGACGCCCACCGCTTCAGCGCCGACCCGTCACGGCGCCTGGTCCTGGGGCTCGTCGAGGTCGAGGGGTCCGCCGGGCTCGCGGGGCACTCCGACGCCGACGTCGCCACCCACGCGCTGTGCGACGCGCTGCTGGGCGCCGCGGATCGCGGCGACCTCGGTCGGCACTTCCCGAGCACGGACCCGGGCATCGCGGGGATCTCGTCACGGGTGATGCTCGAGCGCGTCGTGCAAATCGTGGCCGACGCGGGCTTCGCCCCCGAATCGGCCGACGTGACGATCGTCGCCGAGCGCCCGGTCCTGGCGGCCCACCTGCCCGAGATGGCGAGCCGGCTGTCGGCGGTGCTGGGCTGCGTCGTCTCGGTCAAGGCGACGACGACCGACGGCCTCGGAGACCTCGGGCGCGGCGAAGGCGTCGCCGCCAGCGCCGTCGTCCTGCTCGCGGACCTCTCGTGAGCCCCCGTCCACAGCCGCCGCGGCGGGGGGGACACGCGGGCGGCGCAGGTCGGCGCGGGCCGCGCCCCGCGGGCGCGCGTCCCGCGTCGCGCGACCGCGAAGGGCTGGGCGGCGAGCAGGTCGAGGGTCGCCGCGCCGTCCTGGAACTGCTGACGGCGCGCCGGCGACGCGTCGACCGGGTCCTCGTGGCCGACGCCCAGGACCCCTCGGACCTGCTCGACGCCATCGAGCGCGAGGCCCAGCGTCAGCGCATCCCGGTCCAGGTGGTCTCGATGGCGCGACTCGACCGCGAGGCGCGCACCGAGGGCCACCAGGGCGTCCTGGCCCACGCCGCGCGCCTGGCGACGGTCCCGTTGGCCCGCCTGCTCGAGGTGGAGAAGGCGTTCCTGCTGGTCTGTGACGGGGTGACCGACCCGCGCAACCTGGGGGCGATGCTGCGCAGCGCCGACGGCGCCGGCGTGACGGGGGTCGTGCTGCCGCGGCACCGCTCGGCGCGCGTGACGCCCACGGTGACCAAGACCGCGGCCGGGGCGATCGAGTACCTGACGTTCTGTGACGTCGGCGGGGTGCCCGCCGCGCTCGACCAGCTCAACCGCGAGGGCGTCCTCACGGTGGGCCTGGCCGGGGAGGCGACCGACTCCCTGTACGACTTGGACCTTGCTTCCGGGCCGGTCGCGCTCGTGGTGGGAGGAGAAGAGAAGGGACTCGCGACGCTGACGCGGAAACGTTGCTCCAAAGTTGTCTCCATCCCGCAGCTCGGCTCCATCGCTTCTCTTAACGCCGGTGTCGCACTCTCTGTCGCGGCATTCGAAGTCGCTCGTCAACGCGCGCAGCACTGAGCGACCGTTGTGTCACGGGTGTGATTCAACACCGCGACGCAATGAGGAGAGCAACTTGAAACGTCACTAAGAAAAGCGACGTCGTCACTGGTGATAGCGATGACGTTGTCGTGCTGAGTAATCAACGCGACGCTCGTGTCGCGAGTGGAGTTCGCGAATCGAGCGCGGTCACATGCCCGCGGCGATCCGTCGCCGTTGGAGGGGAGGTCTGCGCCGCCGTCTGCGCGCTTGACCTCCAAGCGCCCTTGTTGCCTTAAGGAGATCTGTCATGCGAATGCTTCGGTTCCTCACGTCCAGAATTGGTTTTCTAGGTTCAGAGTCTGAGGTCACACCTCCGACACAACGAGATTCGGGACTTTGCGCTCGTCCCTTTGCGAGTAGTGACTCGCAGGATAAGGTCGGCGCCGCCGAGCTCAACTTCAAGAACTGGCAAAGGAACTTCCGGCTATCTGGTTTGGCTCTCGTGCTCATGCTCTCGGCGTCTGTCGCCGCGCTTCCCGGCTCTGCCTCAGCATCATCATTTTCGTCGGTTACATTCGCCGAAAATGCTTCGCCAAGTGACAGCGTCGTTGCAGGGCAGGGCGCAATGGGTTCAGTGCCGCTGACCCTGTTTGCAAATCTGAATCCGACATTCATGGATCCCGGCTACACCTTCACGAGTTGGAACACCGTGGATAACGGCTCTGGAACCTCGTATGCAGATGGACAGATTTACAACTTCTCTTTGGGCGATGTCGTCCTGTATGCGCAATGGACCGAAAACTCGGTGACATTCCTTGAGAATCGGTCGGGGGTTGACACCGTGAGCGACGTCCAATTCGCGGATACAACGATTGCCCTTACATCGTTCGCAGGTCTTTCTCCAGCATTTAGTAACCCAGGCTTCGTCTTCGCAGGCTGGACGACAAACGCGAATGGGACAGGCACCTCATATGCAAACGGCGCGACGTACGACTTCCGAAACGGGGACTTGACTCTCTACGCTCAGTGGTCAGCGCTGCCGACCGAGACGGCAAGCTTCTCTGCCGCGGCTGGATCGGGTGCGGTTTCACCGCTTTCGGGTGTCGTGGGCGCTTCGGTCACGCTTCCGAGCGGCACGGGATTGGTCAATCCCGGCTACTCCTTTGTGGGTTGGAACACCGCGTCAAATGGATCGGGAACCAGTTATCTCCCGGGATCTAGCTTCGTGTTGGCGTCCGATGTGACCCTGTACGCGCAGTGGACGCCGGACGTCTACAGCGTGACGTTCGTCGCCAATGGAGGCTCCGTCGCCCCTACGGCGACCACATTCGTCGTGGGCTCAGCCGCGCTCGTGCTTCCCACGCCGACCTACGCCGGGCACGCCTTCACGGGCTGGTACTCCGCGGCATCGGGCGGGACGTCCGCCGGGGTCGGTGGCAGCGCCTACACGCCCACCGCTAACGCGACGCTGTACGCGCAGTGGACCGCCAACACGTACGTGGTCACCTTTGACGCGGGCGCCGGCACGGTCACGCCGGCGTCGAGCTCGTACCAGGTCGGCTCGACTCCGCTGACCCTGCCCACGCCGAGCAACGGGTCCTCCTCCTTCCTCGGCTGGTTCGACGCGGCGAGCGGGGGGAGCCTGGTCGGAGCCGCCGGGGCGACCTATGCGCCGGTAGCCACGACGACCCTCTACGCCCAGTGGCAGGCGGCGGTGATGTACACCCTGAGCTTCAACGCCAACGGGGGCACCGGCTCGATCACGCCGATCACGGCGCCGTCGGGGACGAACGTCACCATTCCGGGCGTCGCGGGGCTGAGTCGCCCGGGCTACACGCTCGTCAAGTGGTCCACCGCGAAGAACGGCACGGGCACGAACTTCGCCAGCGGCTCGACGATGTCGCTCGTGGCGTCGACCACCCTCTACGCCCAGTGGAGCGGACACGCGCTCGCGGTCGTGCTCGGCGGTGTCGGTCCCTTCGCCGGTCGGTCCACGGCACTGACCGCGGCCATGCGCACGCAGATCAAGGGCTTCGCGGCGCGGATCAAGAGCCACCACTACACGACCGTGTCGTTGTACGGGTACGCGGCCAACACGGGGCTCGTGTCGCTCAACAAGTCCATCAGCGCGCGACGTGCCCAGGCCGTCGCGGCGTACCTGCGGTCACGCCTCGTCGCGCTCAAGGTCAAGGCGACGATCAAGTCCGCCGGTGAGGGGACCGTGGCCGGCGCGGCGACGACGAACTCCCGGGTGGAGGTCATCGCCCAGTAGGCGGTGTCGCAATGAGCCGGTCGGGCCGAAGGTCCCGGCCGGCTCGTCCCCGGCGGACTGCGTCGCGGCGGCAGCTCGCGACGGCCCGTGACGACGACGCCCGCCGGCGGGCAGAGGGTGCGCGGCTTCGCGACGAGATGAGCCGGTGGAGGGATTCGAACCCACGACCTGACGATTACAAATCGCCTGCGCTACCACTGCGCCACACCGGCGGGAACCCACCAAGACTAGTGACCGAGTGGTAGCGCGGCCTAGGCTGTCGCCGTGACTGACGCGCCTCCGTCCCCGCCCGCTCCGGGCTCGCACTACCAGCCGGCGACCGCGGTGATGCTGCTCATCGTCGCGCTGTTCGTCGGGGGAGCGTTCGTGATGCTGCGCGCCAACCCGGCGTCATCGCCGTCGACGACGACGACCCTCGTGACGACGACGACCATCCACCACGGCCAGACGGCGCACCCCTCCAAGGCCCGCGTGCGCGTCCAGGTCGCCAACGGAACCAACACCTCGAACCTCGCGCGCACCTACACCGACCGCCTCCAGGCGATCGGGTGGGACACCCTAGGCCCGCTGAACGCGAACAACAAGGTCGCGGCCACCCAGATCTACTTCAACCCCGGCTACCTGTGGGCCGCCCAGGAGATCGCGGCGTCGGTCAAGGTGTCCAAGTCGGCGATCCAACCTCTGAACGGGCTCAACCCCGTGGCGGGCGCGGCCGATGACGACGTCGTCGTCGTGCTCGGACCGGACGTGGCTATCAGCGGTTGATCAGGTGGCGGGGGGCGCGACGCCGTAGCGCTCGAGCGCGGCACGCAGCACGTCGCCGGCCATCGGACGCAGTTCTTCGAGCGGTCGGTTGCGGTGGCGTCGCACGCCGAGGTCGACCTGAGCCAGGCTCGCGACGCCGAAGGCGCGCGCCACGTCGATGAGCAGGGCGATCTCCACCCCGTAGGCGGGCTCGAGTTCGACCCGGCACAGCGCCGCGCGCCGCGCGGCGGTCTCGCCCGCGAGCGGCTGGCGGATCTCGCCCAGGCCGGGGAAGAGCAGCGACAGCACGGGGCGCGCCGCCAGGTCGTTGACCCTCCCACCGCCGACCGGCATGTCGTGCAGCGGCCGGACGTAGAAGCCCTTGACGAGCTGGATCCGGTCCCGGCTCAGGAGCGGGCTGATCAGGCGCGCCACGTAGTCCGCGGCGGTGTTGGTGACGTCGGCGTCCAAGAAGACCACCAGGTCCGAGGACGTCGCGGCGAGGCCGGCGCCCATGGCCGCCCCCTTGCCGCCGGGGCCGCTGGCCGGGACCACCCGCGCGCCGTGGGCGCGGGCCACGACGGCGGTGTCGTCGTGCGATCCGTCGTCGACGACCACGAGCTCGTCGACGAGGTCGTCGTAGGCGGTGGCGGCGTCGAGCACCGCGCCGACCGTGTCGGCCTCGTCGCGGGCCGGCACGACGACCGCGACCGTCGTCGCGCCCTTGGCGCGTCGCACCTGGTCGGGGTCGACGTCGTCGCGTCCGAGCGTCCACGGGGCGTTCGGCGTCGTCATCCGCACGAGGATACGGGTCGAGCGCGCCGCGCCCGCACTTGACACGGGCCTGGTCGCGCCGGACACAATGGAGGCGTCATCAAGAGCGACTGAGGGACGGGCCCTACGACGTCGCGACAACCAGTGTGATCAACGGTATCCCCGTCACACCAGGTGCCAAAGCCCGTGCGATGAAAAGGAAGCCATGAGTTTTGCCACTGGCCTTATATGCCGAGAGTGCGCCACCCGCTACCCCGCGGAGGCCCGCTACGCCTGTGACCTGTGCTTCGGGCCCCTCGAGGTCGAGTACGACCTCGACGCGGCCCGCGGCGTGGTGACCCGCGAGTCCTTCGAGGCCGGCCCGGCGTCGATGTGGCGCTACGGCGCCCTGCTGCCCGACCCGGGCGGCGACCCGGTGGACCTGGGCGCGGGCTGGACGCCGCTGACGCGCGCGACGCGCCTGGCGGACGCGCTGGGCGTGCGCGAGCTCTGGCTCAAGGACGACACGCGCAACCCGACTGGCTCCTTCAAGGACCGGGTGGTCTCGGTCGCCCTGTCAGCGGCGCGGCGCCTCGGGTTCTCGACCGCGGCGTGCGCGTCGACGGGCAACCTCGCCACCTCGGTGGCGGCGCACGCCGCGGCCCTCGGCTGGCCGAGCGTGACGATCATCCCGGCGGACCTGGAGCGCTCCAAGATCGCCATGACCGCGATCTTCGGCGGGACCGTGCTCGGCGTCGAGGGCAGCTACGACGACGTCAACCGGCTCTGCGTCGAGCTCGTCGCCGAGCACCCCGACTGGGCGTTCGCCAACGTCAACGTGCGCCCTTACTACGCCGAGGGCTCCAAGACCCTCGCCTTCGAGATCGCCGAGCAGCTCGGCTGGCGCTTCCCCGACCAGGTCGTCGTGCCGGTCGCCTCGGGCAGCCAGCTGACCAAGGTCGCCAAGGGCTTCAAGGAGCTGTCGACCCTCGGGCTCGTCGAGGGCGACCTGCCCGTGCTCTTCGGCGCCCAGGCCCTGGGCTGCTCGCCGATCGCCGCGGCCCTCGCCGCCGGCGCCGACGTCGTCACCCCCCAGCGCCCGAACACGATCGCGCGCTCGCTGGCCATCGGCAACCCCGCCGACGGGCCCTACGTGCTCGACGAGCTGCGCCGCGGCGGCGGCGACTGCGGGGCGGTGGACGACGAGGAGATCCTCGAGTGCATCTCGCTTCTCGCACGCACCGAGGGCGTCTTCGCCGAGACCGCCGGCGGGGTGACCGTCGCGTCACTGCGCCAGATGATCGCGCGCGGCACGCTCGACGCCGACCGGCCCATCGTCGCGATCATCTCGGGCCACGGCCTCAAGACCCTCGACGCCGTCGCCGACACCGCGACGGTGTCGGCGACCATCGCCCCCTCCCTCGAGGCGGCCGAAGAGGCCCTGCGGTTCGCGGCGCTGGTGGCGGCGTCGTGAGCGTCGTGGTGCGCCTGCCCAGCCAGCTGCGCTCCCTGGTCGGCGGGGCGGGCGAGGTCCCGGTCGAGGCGGCCACGGTGCGCGAGGCGATCGTCGCGCTCGACGCGGCCTACCCGGGGATCGCCCTGCGGGTGCTCGACGACCGCGGGACGCTGCGGCGGTTCGTCAACGTCTTCGTGGCCGACGAGGACATCCGCTTCCTCGAGGGGCTCGACACCGCCCTGGCCCCGGGCCAGACGGTGTCCCTGGTCCCGGCGGTCGCGGGGGGCTGAACGGCGTTAGCACTCGGCACCCGAGACTGCTAACATTGCTACGCACCAAGAAGGTACCTACCCCCTAGGAGGACACGTGGCGAAGTTGATCGCTTTCGATGAAGAGGCGCGCCGCGCGCTCGAGCGCGGGATGAACAAGCTGGCCGACGCCGTGCGCGTCACGCTCGGGCCCAAGGGCCGCAACGTCGTGCTGGACAAGAAGTGGGGCGCCCCCACGATCACCAACGACGGCGTCTCGATCGCCAAGGACATCGACCTCGAAGACCCCTACGAGCGCATCGGCGCCGAGCTGGTCAAGGAGGTCGCCAAGAAGACCGACGACGTGGCCGGCGACGGCACGACGACGGCGACCGTGCTCGCGTGGGCCATGGTCCGCGAGGGCCTCAAGAACGTCGCGGCCGGGGCCAACCCCATGTCGCTGAAGAAGGGCATCGAGGCCGCGGTCGAGACCGCCGTCGCGTCGCTCCAGGAGCTCTCGATCCCCGCCGACACCAAGGAGCAGATCGCCCAGGTGGCGTCGATCTCCGCGGCCGACACCGAGATCGGACAGCTCATCGCCGACGCCATCGACAAGGTGGGCAAGGACGGCGTGATCACCGTCGAGGAGAGCCAGAGCTTCGGCATGGACATGGACCTCGTCGAGGGCATGCGCTTCGACAAGGGCTTCATCGCGCCGTACTTCGCGACCGACACCGAGCGGATGGAGGCGGTCCTCGAGAACGCCTACGTGCTGCTGGTGTCGTCCAAGGTCGCCGCGGTGCGCGACCTGCTGCCGGTGCTCGAGAAGGTCATGCAGTCGGGCCGCCCGCTGCTCGTGGTGGCCGAGGACGTCGAGGGCGAGGCCCTCGCGACCCTGGTCGTCAACAAGATCCGCGGCACCTTCAAGTCCGTCGCCGTCAAGGCCCCGGGCTTCGGCGAGCGCCGCAAGGCGATGCTCCAGGACATCGCGATCCTCACCGGCGCGACGGTCATCTCCGAGGAGGTCGGCCTCAAGCTGGAGAACGCGGGGCTCGAGCTGCTGGGCTCGGCGCGCAAGATCGTCGTGACCAAGGACGAGACGACCATCGTCGAGGGCGCGGGCTCCGAGGACGACATCAAGGGGCGCATCAGCCAGATCAAGGCCGAGATCGAGAACACCGACTCGGACTACGACCGCGAGAAGCTCCAGGAGCGCCTGGCCAAGCTCTCCGGCGGCGTGGCCGTCATCAAGGTGGGCGCCGCGACCGAGGTCGAGCTCAAGGAGAAGAAGCACCGCATCGAGGACGCGGTCTCGACCACCAAGGCCGCCATCGAAGAGGGCGTCGTGCCCGGCGGCGGCGTCGCCCTGCTGCGCAGCCAGGACCGCATCCTCGAGACCGCCGACAAGCTCGGCGGCGACGAGGCCACCGGCGCGCGCATCGTGGCCAAGGCCGTCGAGGCGCCGCTGACCCAGATCGCCGTGAACGCCGGCCTCGAGGGCGGCGTCATCGTCGACAAGGTGCGCCACCTCAAGGGCAAGAGCCACGGCCTGAACGCCGCGACCGGCGAGTACGAGGACCTGGTCAAGGCCGGCGTCATCGACGCGGCCAAGGTCACGCGCTCGGCGCTGCAGAACGCCGCGTCAATCGCCGCGCTGTTCTTGACCACCGAGGCCGTCATCGTCGACAAGCCTGAGGAGAAGGCGCCGTCGATGCCCGGTGGCGGGATGGACGACTACTAGGCCGCTACACAGTCCGAAACGCGAACCGCGGGGCGCGAGCCCCGCGGTTCGTTGCGTTCGGGCCCGCGAAGGTTGACCTCCCCTCGACGTCAGGTGGTAGCACCCTGGGACGGCGACCGGCGCGCGCGTACCGTCGCGGTGAGGTCGACCTCGAGGAGGAGCAATGGGCGCGGCGCGACGGGCGGGACTGGTCGCCACGGTGATGGCGATGCTGACATTGGCCGCGGCGGGCGTCACGTCCGCGTCGCCGGACCCGTCGTTCAGGTGCGTGAGCGTCAACGCGGACACCTGCACGGTGACGATCCCGCTGTCGAGCAGCATGGACGAGCAGGTGGGATCGACCATGCCCGACTCCCAGCCGTGGTACCTGGCGAACCTCGCCGGGCAGGGCCCCTACACGATCACCGACAACGGGGTGGATTGGGACGGGACCGACGCGACGCAGGGAACCGTGTGGTCCGAGCAACTCACGACCGACGCCAACGAGCCCGCGGGGTCGATGGCCGTCCTGACCTTCGAGCACGTGAGTTCGACCACGACGACGGCCCCGGGCACCCAGCCCTACTCGTCGATCAGCTATAACTATCCGCTCAAAGTGGCCGACGGCTCGGTCGCGACCGTTACCGGGGTCGTGGCGCCGGTGCCGGCCAAGGGCCATCTGATCCTCCAGCGCCGCAACGGGTCGAGCTGGGTGAGCGTGGGCACGATGAGCTACTCGGGCGCGACGAAGAAGTGGTCGATCCGCTTCACATGGCACTTCGCTAGGCACGCGATGGAGTCGTTCCGCCTCGTCGCAACCGCGGCGCCGGGGTTGACAACGACCGACGGCGGCGTCTTCAAGATCGGGACCCTCGGCTGAGGTCCCGCCTCTGAGTCGAGGGCGAGCCCCGTAGCATGGGGCGGTGACCACCCCGGCGCCCGTCGTACCCTCGCGCGGACTCAACGTCCTGCACCTGTTCTGCCACCACGACGGCGACGTCGACCAGGGGGCGCTGCGCGTGGCGGTCGACGTCGCGTTCGAAGACGGCCTGCAGGTGGTGTGCGCGGCGATCCTCGGCGCCAAGGCCGACGTCTGCTTCATGGTGCTCGGCCCGGACCTGTGGGACCTGCGGCGGTTCCAGACGCGGGTGCAGGCCGCCGGGCTCATGGTGTCCGAGAGCTACGTCTCGGTGACCGAGGTGAGCGAGTACGCCGCGGGGATGCCCGAGGCGATGCGCAACGCCCGGCTCTACCCCGTCCTGCCGCCCGAGGGGATGCGGGCGTTCTGCTTCTACCCCATGACCAAGCGCCGCGGGGACGCCCACAACTGGTACGCGCTGAGCTACGACGAGCGCGAGGCGCTCATGGTCGAGCACGGTGCGACGGGACGGACGTTCCGCGGTCGCGTGCTCCAGCTCGTCACCGGCTCCACCGGCCTGGACGACTTCGAGTGGGGTGTCACCCTGTTCGCCGTGCACGTCGACGACCTCAAGGAGTGCGTCTACACGATGCGCTTCGACGAGGGGTCGGCCCTCTACGGGGAGTTCGGCGACTTCTACACCGGGCTGGTCGGCTCGCTCGACGAGGTCCTCGGCGCCGCGCTGGGCTGAGATGGTCGACGCCGTCACCGAGAAGACGCTGCGGCGCTGGGCCGAGTCCCTGGCTGGCGTGGCGCGCACCGGCATGGGGTTCACCGAGAGCGCGTTCGAGCGCGAGCGCTACGAGGAGATCCTCAAGATCGCCGCCGACATCAAGGCCGCGGCCGACGAGGGCCTCGAGGGCGTCGCCGACGCGCGGGGCACCGTCGTGGAGTGGATGAAGGAGGTCGGGCGCGGCGTACCCGGCTACGTGACCCCCAAGGTCGCGGTCGGCGCGGCCGTCACGAACGACCGCGGCGAGCTGCTCCTCATCCGCCGCGCCGACTCGGGGTACTGGCTCTACCCGACGGGGTGGTGCGACGTGGGGTACTCCGCGCCCGAGGTCGTGGTCAAGGAGGTCCTGGAGGAGACCGGCGTCGAGGTCGAGCCGGTGCGGCTCATCGGGGTGCTCGACGGCATGCGCCTGGGCTCGTCACGGATCCCGCTGTACTCGCTGCTGTTCCTGTGCCGCGCGGTGGGCGGCGAGCTCGCGATCCACCCCCACGAGGTGACCGACGTGGGCTGGTTCACCCGCGACGCCCTGCCGTCACCCACGGTCGGGGCGGAGCGCTGGGCCGAGCCGATCTTCGCCGCGATCGACGGCGAGACCCGCGACGTCTTCTACGACGACCTGCGTCGTCCCGTGTGGCGCGAGTCTTGATGGCCGTCACGGTCACCATCGCCACGACCGCGGACACGGACCTGTGCGACGCGCTCAACCGCCTGCTGCCCCAGCTCACGTCGCGCCCGGTGCCGGTCACGCCCGCCGACCTCGCCGCGATCGTCGACTCCACCTCGAGCGTCCTGTTCGTCGCGCGCGACGCCGGGGCCGTCGTCGGGGTCGCCAGCCTCGCGATCTACCGGGTGCCCTCGGGGCTCAAGGCCTGGATCGAGGACGTCGTGGTCGACGAGGGCGCACGGGGCCTGGGCGTGGGCGAGGCCCTCACGCGCGCCGCGCTCGACGAGGCCCGGGCGCGGGGCCTGGGCGCGGTCGACCTGACCAGCCGCCCGTCGCGCGCGGCCGCCCACCGCCTCTACGAGAAGCTGGGCTTCTCCACCCGCGAGACCGCGCTCTACCGCAAGACCCTCTAGAGCGACCCCGGGGCCGTGTCTGCGGCCGCGGTGGGTCCGCGCACCGAGATCTGCCGGGGGGTCCACCCCAGGGCTCGTTTGAGTACATAAAATATTTTTTCGGTCGGGCCGAACCCCGGACCTCGAGCAAAGGCGCACATGTCGGTCGGCAAGAGCAAGGCGTCCGCGGCGTCGATGGCCCAGGGCTCCGGCCCGCGGCGGGCTCGGCGCCGCTGCGCGCCCCCCAGGGTCGAGTTCGCGCGCGCGGTAGTGTTCGCGCGCATCGCCCCCGTTGACGTCGCCGAGTCGCCCACCGCCGTCCCGGTCGCTCCCGTCGCTGCGCCGGCCCCGATCGCCGCCTACGCCGACGCGCCCCTCGCGCAGCCCCCGACTCGACCGCACCGCGCGCGCGCCGGGCGCCGCCCGGCGGGTCGCCGGGTCCTCGCCGCGTTCGTGGGGATGACCCTCGCCGGAGGCGGTGCCTACGCGGCGACCAGCTGGATAGTCGGGCTCGGCGGGGGCTCGTCGAGCCTGGGCCAGTCCGCCACCGTCCAGAACCTCACGGTCACGGCGGTGGCCTCGCCCGCGCCGGCCAGCCTCCTGTACCCGGGGGGCACGGGCGACGTCGTGCTGACGATCTCGAACCCGAACCCGTACCCGGTCACGGTGACGGGCGTCAACCTGCCGACCAACACGACCTACGCGACGGGCTACACGTCCTCGACGCTGGCGACCACGCAGACCGGCTGCATCGCCACCACGCCCAGCGACGTCGTCTGGAACTACGCGACCTCGACGTCGGGCAGCGCCCACACCCTTGCGACCGCGCTGGTGGTGGGACCCAGCGGCAACGCGAACAACCCGCTCACGGTCACGCTGACCAATGACGCGTCGATGACCGCGGCGGCCCCCGCGGCGTGCGAGAACACCTACTTCGCCATGCCGTCGCTGACGGGCGTCGCGGCGTCGGGAGGTTCGGGAACGGTGACGGTGACGCCGGTCACCGACGCCTGGACCAGCTGAGCGCCGGAGTCCGTCATGACCGGGCACGCCGTGACGCGCCTCCTGGCGGCTGGCGTGTGCGTGGCGGTCCTTGTCGTGGGGCTCTCGGACCGTTCCCTGGTCGACGCCGCGACGAACTGGATCCCGTCACTGGCCACCGGCTCGCGCGGCGAGGGCCACGCCCAGGCGGCGATCACGACCGCCACCGGCAACCCCACGAGCTTCAGCGCCGCGTGCGCGTCGTCCTCGTCCGAGAGCGGCGTGCTCACCTGGACGTCGGCCGGCGCGGGCGTGACGGGCTACGAGGTGCTGGTCAGCTCGAGTGTCAACGGGACCTTCGCCGTGGACGCGACCCAGCCCAGCGGCACGGCGCTCACCGTGACCGAGACCTACACGAGCTCGACGGGAAAGAAGTTCTACCGGCTGGAGGCCAAGTCGGCGAACTGGCCGTTCCCGGGCACGACGATCACCAACGCGCGCGAGGCGTCGGTCGCGGGCACGATCGGCGGCTACCTGACCATCGCGTCGTCGGGCACGAGGTGCGCGGCGACGGCGTAGGCGGTCCGCGTCGCTCGTCCCCGCGCCGTCACCGCGAGCGTCGTCGCGACGTCTCGCGTGAGGGCTCGCCTACCGTGGGGGAGAGATGAGCCCCGACCCTCCCTGTTCCTTCTGTCGCATCCTCAGTGGCGACGAACCCGCCCACGTCGTGTTCGACGACGCGGACGCCGTCGCCTTCCTCGACTGGGCGCCGGCCGCCACCGGGCACACCCTGGTCGTTCCTCGCCAACACGCGCGGACCCTGCTGGACATGGACCCGGCCAGCGCCGGGGCGCTCATGTCCAGCGCGGCGCGGGTGGCGCGGCTGCTCGACCGGGCCCTGCACCCTGACGGACTGACGATGCTGCAGACCAACGAGGAGGCGGGCTGGCAGTCGGCGTTCCACGTCCACCTCCATCTGATTCCACGATGGACCGGCGACGACCTCGTGCTGCCGCGACGACCCGAGCTCGCCGACGAGCGGGCGCTGGCGGACACGCGGCGGAGGATCCTCGCGTCCGCGTAGGGAACCGCGACGTCAGCGACGGCCGTAGCAATAAAAAGATTCCTCGTCGGGATTTGTCCGTTAATTGTGAACGGCGTGGCGGCGCGGTGATGTTGGACGGAAAGTATGTAACCCGATTCAACACGCAAGGGCAATTCTCCGCCGGTGACACTCGGGCCTCCCGGGATCGCTACCGGAGCAGGGTGGTTCTTCCGTGCAACCACGACTGCAAGGGAGAGTATTCACAATGTCAAGATCTCGTGTCTACCGAACGGCGAGAACCTGGGGCGAACCTGCCCAACTGAGCGCTACCCAGCCCGCGGCGCCGCGCTCGGCGCGATTCCTCCGCCGGACCCGCCTGGGCTTCAGCGCCAGATCGCTTCCCCTTCGGCTCCTGTCCGGGGCGATCGGCGTCGCCGTGGTCGGCGGCGGCGCGTACGCGGCCACCAACTGGGTGGTCGGCCTGGGCGCCGGCTCCTCGGGCGAGGGCCAGTCGGCCACCGTCAGCAACCTGACGATCACGGCCGTCGCGACGCCGTCGGCGTCGAATCAGCTGTTCCCCGGTGGCAGCGGTGACGTGGTGGCGACGATAGCCAACCCCAACTCCTTCCCGGTCACGGTGACCGGGGTGGACCTGCCCACGAGCTCGACCTACGCGAACGGCTACACGACGTCGGCGCTGTCGACCCCCCAGACCGGCTGCACCGCCACGGCGCCCAGCTACGTGGGCTGGAACTACGCCACGGGGACCTCGGGCAGCGTGCACGCGTTGACCTCGGCGTTGACCGTGGCGGCCAACGGCTCCCTGGCCGTGACCTTCACCAACGACGCGACGATGACCCTGGCGGCGCCGAGCGCGTGCGAGAACACCTACTTCTCGCTGCCGTCGCTGACGGGCGTGGTGGCGACCGGTGGCGCCGCCGCGGCGACGACGAGCCCGGCGACCGACGCCTGGACCAGCTAGTCGGGTGACGGCGTGCGCCGTCATCGGCAACGCGGCCGCCGCCTTCGGGCGGCGGCCGCGCCCGTCTACTCCTCGGGCGCGGCGGCGCCGGCCCCGCGATGGAGCTCACCACGGATCGCCACCGCCTCGCGCAGTCCGTAGCCGACGATCACGAACGCGGACGCGGGGTCGGCCCACCACCACCCGGCGAGGGCGTTGAGGCTGAGGCCCGCGAGTATCGCGACGGCGAGCAGGCCGTCGACGTAGGTGACCCGTGCCTCGTGGACGAGGACCGCGCGCCCGGCGGCGCGTCCGACGCGGCCCTTCTCGCGTGCGAGCACGAACATGGCCATGGCGGTGGCGCCCGTCCAGGCAATGCCCGCGGGAGAGTGGTGGGGATGCGCGCCGCCGATCAGGTCGGCGAGGCTCTGACCCGCGAGGTAGGCCGAGATCGCGCTGAAGGCCACGGCGATCAGGGTGAGGGCACGGCGCTCGCGCGAGCCGCCCGCCCCGCGCAGCTCCCAGAGGACCACGACGCTCGCGCCGATCTCGACCAGGGAGTCCAGCCCGAAGCCCAGCAGCGCCACGGATCGCGCCGCGAGCGCGAGCACCGCCAGCACCGCGACCCCCGCGACGTTCCACGCGAGCGTCACGACCTCGAGCCGCGCGCCGCGCGTCAGGAGCCGGTCGGCCCCGGCGTCGGGCGGCGGTGCGGGCACGCGAGAAGGCTAGGACCGCGGCGTCGAGCCGGGCCAACCCCGGAAGGGTTCCAATCGAGGGCCGCGACGCCCCTGGCAGACTGCTCGCGTGGAGACCACGAGCGCCCCCGGGGGCGCGTCGCCCCTACGGCCGGTCCTGGCCGACGGGGAGTTCGTCGTCGTGTGCTGCGACCACGAGCTGGCCGAGGTCGACGCGCGCGCGATCGTCCACGAGGACGAGGGCTTCTCGTACGTCGTCGCCCGCGCGGACGCCGACCGCCTCGGGCTCGCCTACGACTTCGTCGGCGCGTGGATCACCCTGGGTGTCACCTCGTCACTGGGCGACCTCGGGCTGACCGCGCTGGTGAGCCGCGCCCTCGCCGGCGCGGGAATCAGCTGCAACGTACTGGCGGGCTATCACCACGACCATCTCCTGGTGCCCGTCGCGCGGGCCCGCGAGGCCCTGGCCCTGCTCGAGGGACTCTCGTGGTCGGGCCGGGGGTCGCGGCCGCTCTAGGGCGTCGCTTCAGCGGCCCCGCTCGAGCAGCGCGAGGTTCTCGCGCGCGTCGCCCAGGTGGTGCTCGCTCTCGTGCACGGCCTGGGTGCCGAGCCACGCGACGCTGACCTCCTCGGGCGTGACGGGGCTGTAGAGCAGGCGCCGGTCTAAGAATCCGTCGGGCAGCGCGGCGTACGTGCGCAGGTAGAGCCGGCTCGCCGCGGCCAGCTCGTCGCAGACGTCGCGGGGCGTGTCCAGCCGATAGAAGCCGAGGTCGACCCGCTCGTCACGGTGGATCGGCGAGCCGGTCGGGTGGTCCTCGATGGCGGCGAGGAGCGTCCGCTCGCGAAGGCTCACCAGCACGTCGCGCAGGTGCGACCCGTACTCGAGCACCGACCACCGTGTCGGGGTGGGGCGCTCGCCGGCCCGAGCGCCGGCGTCGGTGACGACCCGCACGAACGCGTCCACGGCGGCCTGAACGCGCGCGGCGACGTCGTCGACGCCGACCTCGGAGCGCACGAAGCCACACCCCTCGCAGGCCCGCGTCGACTCCGCCGGGTTGTTCGCCACGCTCACGTCCTACCAGTGGGCGTCCGGGGTCGCGCCCGCTCGCTACCGTGAGGAGGTGGCGTTGAGCACGCAGCGGTGCGTCGAGGTGATCGACGCGAGCGGGGAGGCCCTCGCGGCGCTCGCCGCGGGTCACTTCGACGCCGAGGTCGTCGGGTGCCCCGGGTGGCGGGTCCGCGATGTCCTCCAGCACCTGATCGAGGTCCACTGGTTCTGGACGAAGGTGGTCGAGGACCGCCTCACCGAGCCACCCGGCGCGGGGCGGCCCGACCGGGTCGAGGACGATCACCTGGTGTCGCGCTTCCTCCTCGGCGTCCAGCGCCTGAGCGCGGCGCTCGCCGCGGCGGATCAGGGAGCCGAGGTCTACACGTGGTCGCCGGCCCAGCGCGACGTCGCCTTCGTCACCCGCCACCAGGTCCAGGAGATCATGGTCCACGGCTGGGACGCCGCCAACGCCGTCGGCGCGCCGTGGGAGATCGCCGCGGACGCCGCGGCCGACGCGATCGATGAGTTCCTGACGTTCTCGGTGTCGAGTCGCGTCGACCCGGCTGAGCCCCCCCGCGCCGCGCTCGACGGGGTCCTCGCCCTGCGCTGCCAGGACGTCGACGACAGCTGGACGGTCGAGGACGACGTCGATCCCGGGACCGTGCGCCACGCGCCGGGCGTGCGTGATGACGCGGTCGTCATCGAGGCGAGCGCGGCGGACCTCCTCCTGTGGCTCTATCGCCGGGTGCACCTGACGGGCGAAGCCGACCACGCCGCGCTCGTGAACCGCTTCCGACACCTCACCTTCACCGACTGAGTCGCCGGTGCAAGCGCAGCCCAGTGGCATCGCGGCGCGCGCGCCGGTCGTGCGCGTGCGCGCCGCGCTGGCGGCCGCGGGCCTCGGCACCGACGTCGTCGTGCTCGACGACACCTCGCGCACCGCGGCCGACGCGGCCGCAGCCCTCGGCGTCGAGGTCGGCCAGATCGCCTCGTCGATCGTGTTCGCGCTCCCCGACGGCGAGCCGTTGCTCGTGATCACGAGTGGGCGCCACCGGGTCGACCCGGAACTCGTGGCCGCGGCGCTGGGCGTGGCGTCGCTCGCGCGCGCCGACGCGCAGTTCGTCAAGGCGCGCTCGGGGTTCTCCATCGGCGGCGTGAGCCCGGTCGGCTGGCGGGACGAGGGGACCGGCGCGCCGGTCGGCGCCCCGTCGGCCGTCATCGACGTGGCGCTCGGTGACTACGACGTGGTGTGGGCCGCCGGGGGCCACCCCCACGCGGTGTTCGCGACGTCCTTCGATGACCTGCGCCGCGCGACCGGTGCGGTCGCGCTGCGCGTGGCCGACGAGTGAAGGTCCGCTAGCGTGCGCGAGCCCCGGGCGCAGGAGCCCGCGTCGTCCCCGCGCCCCGGTCGCGCACCCGGCGCCGCGGTCTTCGACCTCGACGGCACCGTCGCCGACTCCCAGGAGGGGATCCTGGCGTGCCTTCGCGCGACGCTGCGCGACTACGGCCGCCGCGCCGACGACCGGGTCCTGCGCTCGCTCATCGGCCCGCCGCTGGACGAGTCGTTTCGCGGGCTCGGCTTCGCCGGGGCCGAGCTGCGCGAGGCCATGGACCACTACCGGGTCCTCTACGGCGAGAGCGGCGTGGCGCTCGCGCGTCCCTACGACGGCGTCGTCGCGACGCTGCGCGCCCTGCGCGACCACGGGGTGCGCCTAGTCCTGGCGACCGCCAAGCGGCTCGACTTCGCCGAGCGGATGCTGACCGACTTCGGGGTCCGCGACCTCTTCGAGACGGTCGCGGGCGCCTCGCCGGACAACTCTCTGGGTTCGAAGGTCGACATCGTCGCGTCGGTGAGCTCCTCCTTCGACTCCCGCGGGGACACGTGGATGGTCGGGGACCGGCGCCACGACGTCGAGGCGGCGCGGGCGCTCGGGCTCTTCCCCGTGGGCGCACTGTGGGGATACGGCTCGCGCGAGGAGCTCGTCGGCGCCGGCGCGCGCTGGCTGGTGTCACGACCGGACGAGCTGCTCGTCGTGTTCGACGACGCCGGCCGTTCCGGCGGCACACCATAATGAAGGTCGTGGCGACCCACCGCGACCGCAGCCTCAACCTGGTTCCCGCGTCCGTCGAGGACTACCGCGAGCTGGCGCGGCGCCGGCTGCCGCGCCAGGTCTTCGACTACGTCGACGGGGGCGCCTTCGCCGAGACCACGCTCGCGGCCAACCGCGAGGACCTCCACCGCTGGAGGTTCCGCCAGCGGGTGCTGCGCGACGTGTCGGAGCGGTCCCTCGCCACCACCGTGCTGGGCACGGAGCTGTCAATGCCGGTGGTCCTGGCGCCCGTCGGCTTCGCCGGCATGTTCGCGCGCCGCGCCGAGGTCCAGGCGGCCAGGGCGGCCGACCGCGCGGGCGTGATCTTCTGTGAGTCGACGCTGTCGATCTGCGGGCTCGGCGAGGTGGCCGCTGCCACCAGCCGGCCGCCGTGGTTCCAGCTCTACGTGATGCGCGACCGCAAGTACGCCGAGGACCTGATGGCCGAGGCCCAGGCCGTGGGGTGCACCACGCTGGTCCTCACCGTCGACCTACCCGTGGTCGGGCACCGCTACCGCGACGCGCGCAACGGCATCTCCGGCTCGGTGCGTCGCACGCAGCGCTGGCGTCGCGGCCTCGACATCGCGCGGCACCCGACGTGGGTGCGCCAGGTCGCCCTCGGCGGACGCCCGTTGACCTTCGGGAACCTCGAGGCCGCCCTGCCCGAGGCGCGCGTCCCCGGGGACTTCCAGGCCTGGGTCGCCGGGCAGTTCGACCCGAGCGTCACGTGGCGCGACCTCGAGTGGCTCCGCGAGCACTGGCGCGGCAAGATCGCGCTCAAGGGGATCCTCGACCCGGACGACGCGCGCTCGGCCCTGGAGCGCGGCGTCGACGCGGTCATCGTGTCCAACCACGGCGGGCGCCAGCTCGACGACGTCCCCTCGAGCGTGTCCGCGCTGCCCGCCATCGTCGACGCCGTCGCGGACCGCTGCGAGGTGCTGGTCGACGGCGGCGTCCGCAGCGGCCTCGACGTGGTCAAGATGCTGGCGCTCGGCGCGAAGGCCTGCCTGGTCGGGCGCGCCTGGGCCTACGCGGTGGCGGCGCGCGGCGAGCGCGGCGTCGCCCACGTCCTGCGCGTGATGCGCGAGGAGATGATGGTGACCCTGGGCCTGACCGGGGTCACCGACGTCAAGGCCCTGGACCGCTCGGCGCTGGTTGAGGACGGGGGCTAGGCGCTCGCGCGCAGGCGCGAGCCCAGAAAGTCCAGGACCTGGTCCATCGCCGCGCGCGTCGGCGACCCGGGGGTGTCGAGGTAATCCTCGGTGAGGACCGAGTGGGCGCCCGGGCGATACCCCCACTCGTTGGCTGGCGACGAGTCGATCTCCACGGCGAGGAACCCCGCGCCCAGCGCCTCGCGCAGGGCCGTGAATCGCTCCGCGGGCGCCTTGGTGTCGGCGCTGAAGCGAAGCCCCAGGACGCACAGCCCGTCGTCGGCGCGCCGACGCACCGCGCCGAGGACCCCGGCGCCCACGCCCGGCGAGCGGCGCCGTCGCGCACCCAGCGGCAGGGGCAGGGACGGTTGGCTCATGACGGGGGCGACGACGAGGGGGTCGACGCTCATGGCCAGGGCGAAGTTCCCGGTGAGGCACATCCCCACGACGCCCACGCCGGGACCCCCGCACGCGGCGTGCTCGTGGGCGGCGAGTTCGCGCAGGTACGACGTGACCGGGCTCGGACGGCTCATCGCGAGCATCGTGAACTCGCGCGAGACGCACGCGCGCGCCATCGAACCCAGCGAGTTCGCGACCGTCGGCGCCTCGCCGGGTGTTCCCAAGAGCGACGGGAGCACCGCGGTCATGCCGCGCTCGGCCACCGCGCGCGCGAAGTCGGCCACGCGCGGCGTGATCCCGGGTACCTCGTGGATGACCAGGACCGCCGGCCCTTCGCCCCTCCTGAAGACCTCGTG
Source organism: uncultured Actinomycetota bacterium (assembly GCA_963805595.1). Taxonomy (GTDB): domain Bacteria; phylum Actinomycetota; class Acidimicrobiia; order Acidimicrobiales; family RAAP-2; genus RAAP-2. Next base: position 88,596 of record CAWDUM010000003.1, read on the forward strand.
GGAGGTGCCGGAGAGGGAGGTGAAGGCCCCCCGGGCGAAGCCCTCGACCGCGTTCGATGTGCCCATGTCCCCCTGTGGGGCCCGACTGTAACCGGCCCGGGACGAGCCCGGCGCGCGGTGTTGTGCGAAAACTGATGACCCGGCGATTCGCGCCACGGTATCGTTCTTTTCGGCAGTTCCACTAGAGAGCCCGGGGGGTTTCATGTTTCACCGTCGTCGTCTGTTCGCGGTCGTGGGAGCCTGCGCCGCGCTGGTCATCCCGCTGATCACGACCCTGTCGGTGTCCTCGCCGGGCCAGGCGGCCGGATCGGGGCGCTACCACCGGGCGGTGTGCAGCGACGTGCGCTTCGCGTGGGCCGACTGCCACGCCCTCGTCGCCACCGACTCCCAGGGCACGCCCCTGGTGACGCCCGCGCCGGCCGGCCTGTCGCCCGCGACGATCGACTCGGTCTACGGCCTGCCCGGGGGCAGCGCGGGGACGGGTAAGACGATTGGCATCGTCGACGCGTACAACGACCCGACCGCCGCCAGCGACCTGGCCACCTTCGACACGCAGTTCGGCCTGCCGTCGTGCACGACGTCCAACGGCTGCTTCAAGCAGGTGAACCAGACGGGCGGGTCGTCGCTCCCGGCGAACGACGGGGGGTGGAGCCTGGAGATCAGCCTCGACATCGAATGGGCGCACGCCGTGGCGCCCGGGGCCCACATCGTGCTCGTCGAGGCCAGCTCGAGCAGCTTCGCCAACCTCCTGACCGCCGAGGACTACGCCAAGACGGTCGCCCAGTACGTCTCGAACAGCTGGGGCGGCTCGGAGTTCCAGGGCGAGACCTCCTACGACTCGAGCTTCACCCAGCCCGGCGTGAGCTTCTTCGTCGCCGCCGGCGACGCGGGCCTGCCCGCCGAGTACCCGTCGACGTCGCCCAACGTGATCTCCGTCGGGGGCACCACGCTCAGCTTCGACACCAGCGGCCAGTTCCAGAGCGAGACCGGGTGGACCGACGGCGGTGGCGGGTGCAGCTCCTACGAGACGGCCAACCCCGCGCAGTCGGCGTTCTCGCAGTACTCGCAGGTGAGTTGCGCCGGATATCGCGCGACGCCGGACGTCGCGTCCGACGCGGACCCCAACTCGGGCGTCGCGGTCTACGACTCGACCCCCTACCAGGGCCAGTCCGGCTGGTTCCAGGTGGGCGGCACGAGCGCCGCCTCGCCGATGTGGGCCGCGGCGTCGGCCGACGCCGGCGTCGTCGTGAACGCGGCGTACGTCTACGGCTCGAACATCAACTTCCGTGACATCACGTCGGGCAACAACGGGGCGCCGTGCCTCGTCGGCTTCGACCTGTGCTCGGGCCGCGGGAGCTGGATCTTCTCCTCCGGGACGACGACGACCACAACCACCACTATCCCGACGTCGACGACCACCGTGCCCGTCACGACGACGACCACGACCCTGCCGACGTCGACCACGACGAGCACGACCACGACGAGCACCACCACGTCGACGACGTCGACGACCACCTCGACGACGACCACGACGACGGCTCCGACGACGACCACGACCCTGGCCACGCCGGCGACGCCGACCAACCTCGTCGCCTCCTCGTCGCGGCGTCGCGTGAGCCTGTCGTGGCGCGAGACGACGACGGGCGTCACGTTCGACCTCTATCGTTCGACGTCCTCGGGCACCGAGACGCTCTACCGTTCGGGCATCACGGGCACGTCCTACAACGACACGTCCGTGTCCACCGGCAGTACCTACTACTACGAGGTGACCGCGGTGAAGTCCGGGGTCCAGAGCGCGAAGTCGAACCAGGCGTCGGCCCGCGGGTAGAAATCGTCACCACGTCACGCCGGGCTGAGCGCCCGGCGACGCTACCCGGCGCGACGCGTCGGGAGACGTCAATCTCGCCCGGTACGATGGCGCGGAGAGTGTCGAGGGGTCGATGGCCAGGACGCGCAGGGTAGAGAGCGAGCGCCTCCGGGTCCCCCCGCCCCTGATCCGACGCCGGGTGCCCTCGGGGCGCGGCGCGATGGAGCAGCCCAACGTCACCCACGACGGCGACGCCGCCCTGACGCCGAGGTTCTGGCTGGCCGTCGCCCTCACGGGCGTGGCGACGGGGCTCTTCGGGGACCTCCTGATGGGCGTGCTCTCGCTGGCCGAGCGGTGGGCCTTCCACGCCAAGACCGGTCGCTACGAGCCCGCGGTCGCCGCCTCATCGGGGCTGCACCGGGTGCTCGCCCTGGCGGTCGCCGGGGTCGTCGGCGCCGCCGGGTGGTACCTCGTGCGGCGCTACCTGCGCCACGAGCGCTCCGAGATCGACGACGCGATCTGGCGCGGCGACGGCGAGCTCGGCCTGCGTCGGAGCTTCCTCACGTCGGTGATCTCCGAGGTCGTGGTCGGCCTGGGCGCGTCGATCGGCCGCGAGGCCGCGCCCAAGCTCATGGGCGGGGCGTCGGGCACGGTGGCGTCGCGCTGGCTGGGACTGACGCCGGCCCAGCGCCGCCTGCTGGTGGCCTGCGGCGGTGGCGCGGGCCTGGCGGCGGTCTACAACGTCCCCCTCGGCGGGGCGATCTTCACCGCCGAGGTACTCATCGGCAGCTTCGCGCTGCCCACGGTCCTGCCCGCGCTGGCCTGCGCGGGCATCGCCACGGTCACCGCGTGGATCACCCTGCCGAGCGGCCCGACGTACACCGACATCACGAGCTACCACTTCAGCGGCTCGGTGATGGTCTGGAGCGTCCCGGCGGGACTGGTGATCGGCGCGCTGGCGGTCTTCTACGTCCGGATGATCGGCTGGGTGTCCTACCACCGAGCGTCGGGGACGACCCTGCTGTGGGTGATGCCGCTCACCTTCACCGCGGTGGGGGTCCTGGGAATCTGGTTCCCCCAGCTCTTCGGCAACGGCCAGGACATGGCCCACCAGGCGTTCCTCGGCGCGGGCTCGGCCGGGCTCCTCTTCGCCCTCTTCGCCCTCAAGCCCCTCGTGACCGCCGGCACCCTCGGCAGCGGCGCGGCCGGCGGCCTGTTCACCCCGTTCCTCTCCACCGGCGCCGTCTTGGGTGCGCTGCTGGGCGTGTGGTGGGGGCACCTGTGGCCCGGATCGCCCACCGGCGCCTTCGCGCTCGTCGGCGCGGCCGCGATGATCGGCGCGGCGATGCAGGCGCCCCTCGCGGGCCTCGTGCTCGTGCTCGAGCTCACCCACTCGAGCTTCTCGCTCGCGCTGCCGATGATGAGCGCCACGCTGATCGCGACGTTCGTCGTGCGTCAGGTCGACGGCTACTCGATCTACTCGGCCCGGCTGCCGCGCCACGAGGGTTTCAGCGAGCTGGCCCACGAGGCGGCGCGCGCGCCGCGCGCGGCCCCCATCACCTTCGAGCCCGTCGAGGGCGCCCCCCAGACCCGGCTGCGCCGGGCCTTCGCCGCGTCGAGCGCGTCGCTGTACGCGGCGTGGACCGACGCCGACCTGCTCGCTCGGTGGTGGGGCCCTCGGGCGTCGACGGTGACCGAGTGCTCCGTGGCGGCGGTCGAGGGTGGCGCGTACCGGATCAGCGCGCGCGACGCCGACGGCGTCGCCGCGACGACGTCGGGGACGCTGCACGGCCTGCGCGCGCCGGTGGGGCTGGCCATGACCGTGCGCCTCGACGAGCAGCCGCAGAGCTTCGTCAGGGCGTTCCGGCGGCCCGGCGACGCCGAGCCGATCGAGTGGCACTACGCCGTCTCCTTCGCCGAGTCCTCGGGCGTCACGGTCGTCGAGGTGTTGGCCACGTACCCGGTCGTCGCCGACCGCGACCGCGCCCTCGAGCTGTGCGCGTACGAGTGGGCCGAGCGCTTCGCCCGGCTCGACGAGGCCGTCGGCCGGTAGCCCGCCGCGGGGCGGCGTGCGAGAATGGACGCATGTACGTGCCCCCGGCGCACCGCGTCGACGACGACGCCGCCTGGGCCGTCGTCGCCGACGCCGGGGTGGGGATCTTCATCACCCCGTCGCCCGACGGCGTGCTCAGCGTCATCGCCCCGGTGCTGGTGGCGCCGGACCGCGCGACCTTGGCCAGCCACGTCGCGCGCGCGAATCCCTGGTGGCGCGCGGTCGAACCCGGCGCCGAGGTCCTCGTCCTCTTCCTCGCGGCGAGCGCGTACGTGAGCCCGACCTACTACCCGAGCCGGGTCGAGCAGCCCGGCGTCGTGCCGACGTGGAACTACGTCGCGGCCGAGGTGCGCGGGCGCGCGACGATCCACGATGACGTCGACTGGCTGCGCGCCCAGGTCAACGCCGTGACCGATCACTTCGAGGAGGGCCGCGACCCCCGGTGGTGGGTGGCCGACGCGCCCGACGAGTACATCGAGCGCCAGCTGCGCGCCATCGTCGGCGTCGAGGTCGCCGTCACGTCGATCGAGGGCAAGGCCAAGCTCTCCCAGAACCGGCCCGGGGTCGACCACGACGCCGTGCGCGAGCGCCTGGGCGCGGGCTCGCTCAGCGAGCGCAACGTCGCCGCGCGGATGGGCGAGTGACGCCGTCGGTGTCCGTGCGCCGCGGCGGGGCCGAGGACGCCGTCGCGCTCCGGGCCATCCGGCTCGAGGCGCTGGCCGACACGCCCGAGGCGTTCGGCTCGACCTTTGAAGAGACCTCCGCCTGGGGCGACGACCGGTGGCGCGAGGTCGCGGCGTCGTGGACGTACTTCCTGGCCCTCGAGGACGGCGCGGCCGTCGGCATGGCCACCGGCGGCTACCACGACCAGCACCCCGGGTCCTGGCTCTTCGGGATGTACGTGACGCCCCGGCTGCGCGGGACCGGCGTCGCCGACGCCCTCGTCGCGTCGGTCGTCGCGTGGGCGCGCTCGGAGGGCGCGGGGGAGCTCTTCTTGCACGTGACCGAGCTCGTGCCGCGGGCGCGCGTGTTCTACGAGAGGGTGGGCTTTGTCGCCACCGGCGACACGGCGACGCTGCGGCGCGACGCGTCCGTCGCGATGATCACGATGGTGCGCCGCCTTGACTGAGCGCTCCGGTGGCCTGCGCATCGAGGTCGTCGAGCCCGAGCGGCTGCACGACCTGCGCCGGCGCGTGCTGCGCCGCGGCGACCCCAACGCCCGGGTCGTCGGACCCCACGACGCGGAGGAGAGCACGCTGCACCTGGCCGGGGTGCTCGACGGCGAGGTCGTGGTGTGCGCGTCGTTCTGCGCGCTGGCCTTCGACCGCGAGCCGGGTCGTCGCGCCTATCAGCTGCGCTTCATGGCGACGGACCCGCGCTTCCAGGGGCGCGGCTACGGCGCCCTGGTCCTCGCCGAGGGCGAGTCGCGGCTGGCGGCGCGCGGCGCGGAGCTGGTGTGGGCCAACGGTCGCGACTCCGCCCTCGGGTTCTACCGGGCGGCGGGCTGGCGCGCCGTGGCGGGCTCTGAGTTCCTGAGCGACGAGACGGGGATCGCGCACACGGTGATCCACAAGACCCTGGCGCCCTCGGGGCGACTCGAGGGTCGCCGCGCGTCCCACTAGTTTTGAATCCATGCGGCGTCTCCTGGCCCTCCTGATCGCCGCCGTCGCGGTGGTGGTCGTCGTGGTCGTCTACCACCACGACCACACCACGAACAACAACACGACGACCACGACGTCCGCGTCGACCCCGACGACGGTCGCGCCGGTGGCGCCCCTGACCGGACTTCCCGACCCGGCGGGTCAGGCCCTGACGCGCCCGGCGCTCACGGTGAAGATCGAGAACACCCCCGACGCGCTGCCCCAGTGGGGAATCGACCGCGCCGACGTCGTCTACGAGGAGATCGTCAACGGCGGCATCACGCGCCTGGCCGCGATCTTCAACTCCCAGGCGCCGGCCAAGGTCGGCCCGGTGCGCTCGGTGCGACCCACCGACACCCAGATCGTCTGGCCGTTGGGCGGCATCTTCGCCTACTCGGGCGGCGCGCCCTACGCGGTCCAGTCGATCTCGGCGGCCCCGGTCAAGCTCATCGACGAGACGAACGCGGGGGCCGCGATGTACCGCGACCCGACCCGCCAGGCCCCCCACAACCTCTACGGGTCGGCCGGCGCGCTCTTTAACTTCAAGGGCACGCCGACGCCACCGCCGGCGCTGTTCCGCTACGGCACCAACACCTACGGCGCCGCCAACAAGGCGATCGGCCACTTCACCGTGGACTTCCCCAGCATCTATCCCGTGACCTGGACCTGGAACGCGACGACGATGTCGTGGGACCGCACCCTCTTCGGCCAGCCGATCGTCACCGGCACCGGCGCGCGGGTGTCGCCCAAGAACGTCGTCGTGATGTACGTCAACTACGTCAACGGCGTGGGCGCGTTCACCTCCTACGCCGACCTCCAGAGCGGGGGCGTCGTCCGGGTCTTCACCGATGACCACGTCGTCAACGGCACGTGGTCGCGCTCGTCGAAATCCGCGGTCATCACCTACCAGTTCAAGTCCGGGTCGCCGATCCACATGACGCCGGGCCAGACGTGGGTGGAGCTGCTCAACGACGGCGCGGGGATTCCGATCACCTACTAGCCGCTCGCGCGGCGGGTCTAGTGTTCACAGAGTTAAAGGGGCGAGCAGTGGCCTACCGCGAGCAGATGGTGAGGACCCCCGACGGGCGCGACCTGCAGGTGGCGACCGCCGGCGACCCGGCCGGGCGCACGGTCTTCTTCCACCACGGCACGCCGGGCTCGGTCAGCCTCGTCGAGTACGTCGAGCCGGTCGCCGCCGACGGCGACCTCTTCGTCGTGACGATGTCGCGGGCGGGATACTCGACCTCGACGCGCCGTGAGGGACGAAACGCCGCCTCGGTGGTCGCCGACGTGGACGCCGTGCTCGACGCCTTGGGGCGTGACGACTACCTGGCGGTCGGCTGGTCGGGCGGGGGGCCGCACGCCCTGGCGAGCGCGGCGCTGGGCGCGCCGAGGTGCCGCGCGGCGTTCTGCCTGGCCGGCGTCGCGCCGATCGACGCGGGCTTTAACTGGACCGAGGGGATGGGCCCGGAGAACGCCGAGGAGTTCGACCTCGCGCTTCGCGGCGGCCAGGAGTTCGAGGACTACGTCGCCTTCACCACGGCGGTGATGGCCGAGATGACCGCCGAGAACGCGATCGAGATGATGGGCGGGCTGCTGTCGGAGGCGGACGCGGCGGCGCTGGCGCCGCTGCGCGCGCGAGAGGTCTTCGCCGCCTCGTCGCGTGAGGCCTTCGCCGTGGGCTACCACGGGATGCTCGACGACGACATCGTGTTCTACTCGCCCTGGGGCTTCGACGTGGCCGACATCACCGTGCCCGTCGAGGTCTGGTACGGCCCGCACGACCTCATGGTGCCCGCGACCCACGGCGACTGGCTGTGCGCCAACGTCGCGGGCGCCACGCGCCGATTCTTCCCCGACGACGGGCACGTCTCGCTCGTGCTGGGTCACCTCGACGAGCTCGCCGCGGCGCTGCGCGCGGCGGCCGCGTGACGACGGCCCGGGCGGCCTGAGGTGCGCACCGGCAACCTCTACGGCCCCGACGTCACGTTCCTCGGCGTGCCGGCCGCGGACCCCGACGACCCGGCCGAGTGGGGCTCGGCGGGCGCGGTCATCATCGGCGCGCCCTTCGACGGGGGCACGTCGCACCGCGCCGGGGCGCGCTTCGGGCCCCAGGCGATCCGCACGAGCGACTACCTGCCCCACGACGGCGAGCGGCCCAGCCTCGCCCTCGGCCTCGACGCGCTGACCGAGCTCGGCGTGGTCGACCTCGGCGACGTGGTGATGCCCTCGGGCGAGACCGAGCGCAGCCTCGCGGCGCTCGAGGCGCGCGTGGCCGAGGTCGCCGCGGCGGGCGTGCTGCCGGTCGTCCTCGGCGGGGACCACACGATTGCGCTGCCCGACGTGACCGGCGTGGCGCGCCACGTGGGCTGGGGCCGGGTGGCCGTGATCCACTTCGACGCGCACGCCGACACCGGAGAGACCCAGTTCGGCTCGCTCTACGGGCACGGCACGCCGATGCGCCGGCTCATCGAGTCGGGGGCCTGCCGAGGTGACCGCTTCATCCAGATCGGCCTGCGTGGCTACTGGCCCGAGCCCGAGACCCTCGACTGGATGGCGGCCCAGGGCATGCGCTCCTACGAGATGAGCGAGGTCACCTCGCGCGGCCTCGACGCCGTGCTGAGCGAGGCGCTGGTCCTGGCGGCCGAGGACTGCGACGGGTTCTTCCTCTCGGTGGACATCGACGTGGTCGACCCCGGGGCCGCGCCCGGTACCGGGACCCCCGAGCCCGGCGGGCTCAGCGCGCGCCAGCTGCTCGACGCGGTGCGCCGCCTGGCGATGACCGGTCCGCTGGTGGGCATGGACGTCGTGGAGGTCTCGCCCCCCTACGACCACGCCGAGGTGACGGCGTACCTGGCGAACCGGGTCGTCCTCGAGGCCCTGGGCGGGGTGGCCTGGCGGGCGCGCCGCGAGCGCGGCGAGGCCGTGCGCAACCCCAGCGACCCGCTGCTCAGCGGGCGCGACGCGCCCTAGTCGCGCATCGAGGCGATGATCGCCTCGACCGTCTCGTGCGTGGTGTTGGGGTGCAGGAACGCCAGGCGCGCGATCGTCTCGCCCTCCCACTTGGTCGGGGTGACGAAGGCGACCTGGTCGAGCAGGAGCTGGTGGCTCCACTGCGTGTAGCGCTCGGGCGTCCACCCCGGGCGGCGCACCAGCACGATCGACAGCGAGGGCTCGCGCACGAGCTCGACGTGGTCGCTCGACCTGACGAGCTCGGCGCTGAAGAGCGCGAGGTCGATCGCGGACTGGACCGCGGTCTCGTACGCGGCGACGCCGTTGGTCACCAGCGAGAACCAGAAGGGCAGCCCGCGCGCGCGCCGCGACAGGTGCAGGGCGAAGTCGGCCGGGTTCCACTCGTAGTGCTCGTCGTCGCCCGAGTGCAGCACGTCGAGGTAGCTGGCCTGCTGGGCGAGGATCTTGCGCGCAACGGTGGGGTTGCGGTAGATCAGCGCCGCGCAGTCCAGCGGCGCGAAGAGCCACTTGTGCGGGTCCACCACGAAGCTGTCGGCGTGGCGGATGCCCTCGAGCAGGTGGCGGTGGGTGGGTGAGAAGAGCGACGCGCCGCCGTAGGCGCCGTCGACGTGGAACCACATCCCGTTCTCGCGCGCGAACGACCCCAGGCCCTCGATGTCGTCGACGATCCCCGCGTTGGTCGTGCCCGCGGTGGCCACGACGCCCAGGACGCTCTCGGGATGCTCGTCGGCGGCGAGCGCCGCGGCGAGGTGCTCGCGGGTGAAGCGGTGGTCGTCGGTGGGCACGATCAGCTCCTCGACCCCGATCACGTGAAGGGCCTTGCCGACGCTCGAGTGCGCGTCGGCCGACACCGCGAAGCGCACGCGCGACGGGTCGACCTCGGGGTGCAGGAATCGCCCGACGTCGCGCCCGACGGTCAGCCCCGACAGGTTGCCCATCGAGCCGCCCGACACGAACGCGCCGCCGGAGCCCTCGGGCATGCCCGCCTCGTGGGCGAGGAACGTCAGCGCCTGGTTCTCGGCGGCCACGACGCCGGCCGACTCGAGCCAGCTCGTCCCGTTGAGACCCGAGCAGGCGACGACCATGTCGAACAGCAGGGAGTTCTTGGTCGGCGCGTTGGGGATGAAGGCGAGGAAGTTCGGCGCGTCGATCGAGACGACCGCCGGGGCCAGTTCGTCGCGGAAGAAGTCGAGTATCTCGACGGGCGGGTGGCCCTCGGCGCGGATCTGCGCCGCGAGCTCGGCCAGGGGAACCTTGGCCAGGCCGCCGAAGTCCAGGGGGACCGGCGACATCGAGAGCCGCCCGCGGCAGTACTCGAAGACCGCGTCGGTGAACTCCGCGTCGTACTCGAACATGGGGTGCCCCATTGCACCTGCCTTCCCGTTTTGGTCCCTCGCCATCGTAGGCAACGCGCCGACCCCCCGCGGCCACGGGGCCCGGCGAGGGCGCCGGTAGGATCGACCGATGGCGACGACGAGCGTGGGCTTCCTCGGCCCCGAGGGCTCCTTTTCCCACGAGGCCGTCCTGACCCTGGAGGACGCCGAGCCCCGCGCGATCGACACGATCGGCGACCTTCTGGCCGCCGTGGCCGACGGGGCGATCGACCGCGCCCTGGTCCCGCTGGAGAACGCCATCGAGGGCACCGTGTCGGCGACGATCGACGGCCTGGTCTTCGACCACGACCTGTTCATCGAGAACGAGATCGTCCTGCCCATCCGGCTCCACCTGCTGGCGCGCCCCGGCACCGCGCTCGGCGACGTGACGACGGTGCTGAGCTACACCCACGCCCTGGCGCAGTGCCGCGGGTACCTGGGCCGGCTGGGCGTGGCGGTCGAGCAGACGACCTCGACCTCCCAGGCCGCGCGCGAGGTCGCCCAGAGCGAGCAGCCCCGGGCGGCCATCGGCTCGTCGCTGGCCGGGGAGATCTTCGGCCTCGTCAGCCTGGCGGGCGACGTCGAGGACCACCCCGGGAACGCGACGCGCTTCGTCCTGGTGGGCCGCGACGAGGTGGCCGCGCCGAGCGGACACGACCGCACGACGATCGTCTGCTTCCAGGACGCCGACCGCCCCGGATCGCTCTACGCCATCCTGGGCCGCTTCGCCGCGCGCGACATCAACCTGACCAAGCTCGAGAGCCGCCCGACCAAAAAGGGCCTGGGCGACTACTGCTTCGTGATCGAGTTCGAGGGCCACGTGGCCGACGACCTGGTCGCCGACTGCCTGGCCGACCTCCAGGCGCACCTGGCGAGCGTGAAGTTCCTCGGCTCCTACCCGGTCACCGGCGAGGAGGCCGGCGAGGTGCGCGCCGAGGTCGTCCGGGCGCGCTCGCAGGCACGCGCGTGGGTCGCGTCCATCCGCGGGCGCATCGCGGGGCGGGACCCGGCGCCCTAGGCCCGCGACGCGAGCAGCGCGACGCCGTCGCCGGCCAGGTCGGCGTGGGCGCCCTTGCGCCCGACCATCGCGAGGACCAGCGACTGCAGCGGCCCGGCGACCTCGGGGCCGTCGCCGTGGGACCACTGCGCGTCGGTCGCGCGCAGGCGCACGCCGGCGATGCGCCGCTTCGCGCCGATCAGCAGGTTCGAGTTCTTCCAGTTGTCGGCGACCGCCAGCAGGGCCTCGGGGGGCGACTGGTAGGAGATCCCCAGGGGCCGACGGATGTCCTGGCCGTGCACGACGATCTCGCCGAGCATCGCCATGACGGGCGCGGGAGGGTGGTTGGTCGTCGTCGTGCGCGCCCTGAGGCGCCGAGCCAGTTCGGCCGGACCGGCGGCCGCGTTCTTCTTCGCGCCGCGGTCCGCGAAGCGGTCGAAGTTGAGGCCGGCGCCGAAGAGCTCGCGGTAGAAGTTGGGGAAGGTCTGCTCGGCCGCGGCCACGACGTGGCCCGCGACGTCGAGCACGCTCCACGCCTCGCACCACGACGGCGTGGACCACTTCTCGGGCGCGATCGCGTCGAACGCGTCGGCCAGCGCGGCCCGGTCGTGGTGGATCAGCGTCCAGGTGTCCTTGGTCGTCACGTCGCCTCCGGCTCCGCCGGCTCGAGTGTGTCGTCGCAGATCTGGACGAACTGACACGACCGTGAGCGGCCAGGTCAGTGTAGGTCCGTGCTCGACGCCGCGTCGGCGGCGACGTCGAGTCCGGCGAGGCCGTCGAGGCTCACGAAGTTCTTCTCCGCCCAGTAGGCCGCGATCCCCTCGGGTCCCTTGCGCGTCGACCACTGATCCATCGTGGGGCGGTGCTCGACGAAGTCCATGAACGGCACGCCGTACCCGCACGAGTCCGCCACCCGCGCGACGTCCACCACGACCACCGAGCGCGCGCCCACGCCGGGCTCGGCCGGGAAGGTCGACGCGAAGGACGAGAACCCGCTGTGCGTGGCGGGCACCGCGTGACCCGTCCCGTGCAGTCGCACGATGCGCGGGGGACCCTCGAAGGCGCAGAACATGATGACGATGCGCCCGTTCTCCTTCAGGTGGGCGATCGTCTCGACGCCGCTGCCCGTCTGGTCGAGGTACGCCACGGAGGTGGGCGAGAGCACCGCGAACTCCCCGCGGTTGCCCTTGGGCGAGCAGTTGACGAGTCCGTCGCCGGCGAGCGGGGCCGTCGCGACGAAGAAGACCGGCTGGGAGGCGATCCACTCGGCGAGGCTCGCGTCGATCCCGTCGAAGGTCTTCCCCATCGAGACAGTATGCCGGGCGCGGCGCCGGGCGGCCCGCATGTCGATGGTCTGCGCCGGGGTCCACGCGCCGGCCCGGTCACGGATTAGTCGAAGGGCACCGCGAAGTCGCAGTCCGGCGCACTCTCGCCGGTTCTCGGTGGCGTCGCCAGGTACGTCACGCGTAGGCCGAGCGCGTTGGCCGTCATCTGTCGCTCCGCGGCCCAAGCGCGCAGCGACTCTGAGACCAGCGTCCACTGAGCGGGGTCAAGGTTGCCGCCGGGGCCGACGTCGACGTAGGCCTCGCGGTGGGCCGCCTCGGTGCGCAGAGTCAGTTCGGGGAAGTTCGGGGCGACGGCATCGGCCTGGTCGTCGGGCAGAGGCCAGCAGAACTCGAGGGGCCCGTCGCTGTCGTCGTTGACCTCGCCCCAGAAGATGCAGAACATCGCGCCGGCCCTTCCCTCCAGTTGCGGGAGTCCCCGGCCCCTGATCATGCCCACGAATTCTTTGCCGAACGCCCACGCGCCGGCCTGTCCCTCGACGTGGCGCTTCAGGCTCAGGACCTGACGGGTCGGAATCTCTCTGGTATCCACTTCGTACATGACGGTTCTCCCTCCGGTGAGGCTGTTGACGAGAAGGCGGGCGAGCGCTCGACGGGTTTCGTGTCCGGACTCGGCCGCGGCCCAGTAGTCACTGATGCGCCGCGCGGCGTCGGCCGCGTCGAGGTCGAGGATGTCCCTGATCTGGGCGAGGGGGATGTCGAGCTTGCGCAGCGCGCCGACGAGGCGCGCGCGCTCGAGCTGGTCGGACTCGTAGAAGCGGTAGCCGGTCGCGGCGTCGGTCCGAGCGGGCACGAGCAGGCCCGTCTCGTCGTAGAGGCGAAGCGCCTTGGCGGACAGGTTCGAGCGTCGGGCGAACTCGCCGATCGTCATCGTTCCCATCGCGCTCTCTTTCCTGGGCTCGAACCCTTCGGTTCCAGTATGGGACCTCCCCAAGGGGGAAGGTCAAGTCAGATTTGCGGGCGGCTTCGCCGGATGAGGGCGACGTCGCGTGCTCGATTGTTTCGCGTCCGCTGTGAGCATCGCCCGGGCTGCGTGTCGACGGGACGGCGATGTCCGCAAATCCCGTGATGTTGACCACGGGGACGTCATCGCGGCAGGGTTAAGGTGAGGTAGCGAGTCAGACGTTGGTGCCAAGTGATCTCCGTGGATGGGAGTCTGGTGGCTACTTCGAAGCGACAGCAGTCCGAAGGCGGCGACGAGCTGCGCGAACTCAAGATCACGTGCATGGACAATCTCCTGGCCTCGCCGGAGGTCCGCGTGTATTTCAAGGACCTCGAGAGCAGATTCCTCCTGGTGAGCTCGGGTTGCGACGCGACACTGCCGGCGGGCTACGCGCTGGAAGAACTCATCGGGAAGACGGACTTCGACTTTTACAGCGAAGAGCACGCCGCCGCGGCCCTGAAGGACGAACGCGAGATCATCGACACCGGCGTGTCCATCGAGGGAAAGCTGGAGCGCGAGACCTTCCGCGACCGTGCCGACGCGTGGGTGTCGACCAGCAAGATGCCCCTGCGCGACGCGCAGGGGCAGATCATCGGAACCTTCGGGGTCACGCGTGACGTCACCGCGCAGATCAGGGCCGAGAGGGCGCTCGCCCACCAGGTGTTGCACGACCCGGTCACCGGGCTGGCGAACCGGATGTCGCTCATGGACCGGACCAAGCAAGCCCTCGTCGCCATGGAACGCCTGCCCGGGCGCCTCGCGGTTCTCTTCGTCGACCTCGACCACTTCAAGGAGGTCAACGACTCGTTCGGCCACGACGCGGGCGACAAGGTCCTGGTCGAGACGGGTCGGCGGCTCGCGACCGTGTCGCGGCGCTCGGACACCGTCGCCCGCCTCGGCGGTGACGAGTTCGTGGTCCTGTGCGCGTCGCTGCACGAGGACGACGACGTGCTCCAGATCGCCCGGCGTATCGTCGAAGGGGTCCGCGCCCCCTACGTCAGCGACGGCCGCGACCTCTCCGTCTCGTGCAGTGTCGGGATCTGTGTCACGGCCGATCCCCACGCCGACCCCGAGGAACTGATCCGAAGCGCCGACGAGGCCATGTACGACGCCAAGGCGGCGGGCCGCAACTGCCATCGGGTCTTCGACCCGTCCCAGCACGTCGTGTCCACGTCCAGTCGCCTCCGCACGGATCTCGTCCACGCGATCAACAACGGTGAGTTCTTCCTCCTCTACCAGCCCCTCTTCTCGATGGAGGACCAATCGCTGGTCGGCGTCGAGGCCCTGGTCCGATGGCGCCATCCGGAGCGGGGGATCATCCCGCCCGACGCGTTCATCCCCTTCGCCGAGGAGCACGGGTTGATCGCGGGCATCGACGCGATCGTGCTCGACGAGGCGTGCCGCCAGCTCGCCGAGTGGAGCCGCCGCGACGGCTGGCCCGACTCCTTTACGATGGCGATCAACGTGTCGGGCCGCGAACTGGCCGCGGCGAACTTCGCCGACTTGGTCACGGACGCCATCCGCCGCCACGCGCTCGCGCCCCAGCGCATCTGCCTGGAGATCACCGAGACCGCGTTCGTCGGCGGATGGTCCGAGATACAAGAGACTCTGTCGTCGTTGTCGACGTCCGGCGTGCGCATCGCCTTGGACGACTTCGGGACCGGCTACTCGTCCCTGGCGCACCTGCAGCACATGAAGGTCGACGTCGTCAAGATCGACCGGAGTTTCGTCGAGCACATCGGTCGCAGCGACCGCGACCGCGAGATCGTCGCCGCGGTCACCGCGATGTCGCACGCCCTGGGCATCTCGGTGGTCGGTGAGGGCGTGGAGACCGACAAGCAGTTCGACACGCTCGTCGGCTTGGACTGCGACCAGTGCCAGGGGTTCCTCCTGGCGCGGCCCACGTCGGCCGAGTCCATCGCGGCGCTCGTGGAACTCGACGCCCCCGATGCGGGCGTCGACACGTTGACACGGACGTAGGCAACTACCCCGAGGGTGGCGCGGAGGGAGTGGGATTCGAACCCACGGTGGGCGAGCCCACGCCGGTTTTCAAGACCGGTACATTCGTCCGCTCTGTCATCCCTCCGGAACAAACCATAGTGGGACCACTTTCGCGGACCTTGGGGCATCGACCACACGCCGGGGCCTGCGTCGCGTCGGCGTCCAGATGTGACCTACGTCCGAGTCGCGCCCGTGGGGCCCGCACCTACTGTTGACTCAAAGGAGTCGCGATGTGGGCGATGGTCGTCAAAGAGTTCCGTCAGCTGATGCGCGACCCACGGACGCTGGGACTCCTCCTCGGGCTCCCCGTCCTGCTGCTCTGCATCTTCGGCTACGCGGCGAACTTCAACGTGTCGTCGATCCCGACCATCGTCACCGGGCCGCAGGCGCACTCCGTCGCGGCGACCCTGCCCCGGCTCTTCGTGGTCGAGCACGTCGAGCCGACCGCGACGCCGGCGCAGGCCCGCCGGAGCCTCCAGGACGGATCGGCGACGGTCGCCTTCGTCACCGGCTCGCCGACGGGCGTCGTCGCCCTCATGGACGGGACCCAGTTCTACGCGGTCGAGTCCGCGCGCACGGCGCTCGCGCACGAGGACGCCGCCGCGGGCGCGTCGAGCGCGACGCGGGTGCGCGACGAGATCCTGTTCGACCCGAACCTCAGGACCTCCTGGATCGTCATACCGGGCCTGATCGGCCTGATCCTGCTCTTCGTCGGCGTGCTCATCACGAGCCTGGGCGTCGTGCGGGAGCGACAGAGCGGCACCATGGAGCAGCTCGCCGTGATGCCCTTCCGGCCCTCGGACGTGATCGTGGGCAAGGTGCTGCCCTACCTGCTCTCCGGGGCCGTGGACATGGTCGTCATCGTCCTGCTGGCCCGGGGGCTCTTCGGCGTCCCCTTCGCCGGCAACGTCGCCACCTTCGCCCTGGGCTCCCTGCTGTTCCTGCTGGTGACCCTGGGCATGGGGGTCCTCATCTCCACCGTGTCCCAGAACCAGGGCCAGGCCGTCCAGCTGGCCATCATGTTCGTCGTCCCCCAGGTCCTGCTGTCGGGGTGGATCTTCCCGGTGTCGGGGATGGCCCGGGTCATCCAGTGGATTGCCCACGCCCTGCCGCTGCTCTACTTCAACGAGATCAGCCGCGGCGTGATGCTCAAGGCCGAGCCGATCTCCTCACTCGCCTTCCCGCTGAGCGTCCTGGGGGGCATGGCGGTGCTGGCCTTCGGCGGGTCCATCCTGCGCTTTCGCCGTGACCTCGTGCCGGCGCGGCGCCGCTCCGGCGGGGGTGAGGCCACGGGCGAGACCGACGCGACGTGACCTGGGGCCTCGAGGACGTGACGGTGCGCTTCGCTCGGCGCACGGCGCTCGACCGGGTCACCATGGCGGTCGAGCCGGGCACGGTGACGGTCGTCGTGGGCGGCGACGGCGCGGGCAAGTCGACGCTCCTGCGCGTCCTGCTGGGACTGGTCGAGCCCGCGGGCGGGCTCGTGCGCCGGCCCGCCAAGGAGCGCGTTGGCTTCGTCACCGCGACCGGCGGCTCCTACGACGACCTGACCGTGGACGAGAACATCAACTTCGCCGGCCGAGCCTACGGCGTCGACGCGGCCGCGCTCACGGCGCGCTCGGCGCAGCTGCTCGAGCGCACCGGCCTGATCGGCGCTCGTCGGCGCCTGGGCGGCCACCTCTCGGGCGGCATGCAGCGAAAGCTCGCCCTCGCGACCGCCCTCGTGCACGACCCGGCGCTGCTCGTGCTCGACGAGCCGACGACGGGCGTCGACCCGGTCAGCCGCGTCGAGCTGTGGCGCCTCATCTCGGGGGCCGCCGCCGACGGCGCGGGGGTCGTCGTGGCGACGACCTACGTCGAGGAGGCGCGGCGCGGCTCGTCGGTCGTGCTCCTCGAGGCCGGTCGGGTCCTGGCCGCCGGCACCCCCGCGCAGATCATCGCGTCCATCCCGGGGCGCGTGGGCGAGGTCGCGGCCGCCGAGCGGCCCGAGGGCGTGGCGTGGCGCCACGGGACCGGCTGGCGCGTCTGGTCGCCGAGCGGGGTCCTGCCGGCATCGGCGACGAGCGTGGACCCCACGTTCCACGACGCCGTGATGGTCGCGTCGCTCAACGTCACGCGGGCCGCGTCGTGAGCGCCCTCGCCGAGACCCGGGCGCTCACCAAGCGCTTCGGCGACCTCGTCGCCGTGGACGGGGTCGACCTCGGCGTCGAGCCCGGCGAGGTCGTGGGGCTGCTCGGCGCGAACGGCGCGGGCAAGACCACGCTGATCCGCGCGCTGCTCGGCCTCACGCGTCCCACGAGCGGCGAGGCGCGCCTGTTCGGCGTCACGCCGTCGGTCGCGTCGCGACGGCGCGTCGGCTACATGCCCCAGACCCTCGGCCTTTACCGCGACCTGACCGTCGAGGAGAACTGGGCCTTCAGCGCCGCCGCCTACGGGCGCGCGCGCGCCGCCATGCCCGACGGCGTCGCGGCCGTGCGGCGCGAGCTCGTGGGGCACCTCGCGCTCGGCGTCCAGCGCGAGGTCGCCTTCGCCGTCGCGTTCTCCCACGAGCCCGAGCTCCTGGTCCTGGACGAGCCGTCCTCGGGCGTGGGCCCGGTCAACGGCGCCGAGCTCTGGGACGGGATCCGTCGCGGCGCCCAGCGCGGCGTCGGCGTGCTCGTCACCACCCACAACATGGACGAGGCCGAGCAGTGCGACCGCCTCGTGATCATGGCCGACGGCCGCGTCCTGGCCCAGGGCACGCTGGCCCAGGTCGTGGGCGGCCACCGCGTCGCCGAGGTGACCGGCGCCGACTGGCGCCGGGCGTTCGCGGCGCTCGACGCCGCCGGGCTCTTCGTCCAGGCGCGCGGGGACGTCGTGCGCGTCGCGGGAACGCCCGAGCGCGTGCGCGCGGATCTCGAGGCCGCCGGCGTCGCCGGAGACGTCACCGAGGTCCCCGCCAACCTGGAGGAGACCTTCGTCGAGGTCTCCCAGCAGCGCGCCGGGCGCTAGCTAGGCGGTCGCCGAGGCGCGCTTGCGCTGGCGGTGCCGGTCGGAGTGGTCCAGGACGACCTTGCGCAGGCGCACCGACTTGGGCGTGACCTCGACGGCCTCGTCCTCGGCGATGAACTCGAGGGCCTGCTCGAGGGTGAAGACGGTCGGCGGCGTGATGCGCTCGGTGTTGTCGCTGCCCGACGCGCGCATGTTGGTGAGCTTCTTCTCCTTGGTGGGGTTGACGTTCATCTCTTCGCTGCGCGCGTTCTCGCCCACGATCATCCCCTCGTAGACCTCGACGCCCGGCCCGACGAAGAGCTCGCCGCGCTGCTCGAGGTCGATCAGGGCGTGGCCCGTCGTGTAGCCGCGGCGGTCCGCGACCAGCACGCCCGTCGTGCGCGGGCGGATCTCGCCGAACCACGGCTCGTAGCCGCCGAAGGTCGTGTGCATCACGCCCGCCCCGCGGGTCTCGGTGAGGAACTCGGTGCGGATGCCCACGAGCCCGCGCGCCGGGACGCGCCACTCCAGGCGCACCCACCCGGTGCCGTGGTTGACCATGTCCACCATCGTGCCCTTGCGCGTGGCGAGCAGCGTGGTGACCGGCCCGACGAACTCCTCGGGCGCGTCGATCGTGACGAGCTCGACGGGCTCGTTCACGCGCCCGTCGACCACGCGCGTGACCACCTGGGGCTTGCCCACCGTCAGCTCGAAGCCCTCGCGGCGCATCGTCTCGATCAGGACCGCCAGCTGCAGCTCGCCGCGACCCTGGACCTCCCAGGCGTCGGGGCGCTCGGTGGGCACGACGCGCAGCGACACGTTGCCCACCAGCTCGCGGTCCAGGCGGTCCTTGACCATGCGCGCCGTGAGCAGCTTGCCCTCGGCGCCGGCGAGCGGGGAGGTGTTGATGCCGATGGTCATCGAGAGGCTCGGCTCGTCGACGTGCAGCGGGGTCAGGGCGACCGGGTCCATCGGGTCGGCCAGGGTCTCGCCGATCGTGATGTCCTCGAAGCCGGCGACCGCGACGATGTCGCCGGGCCCGGCGCTCTGGGCCGGGACGCGATCGAGGGCCTCGGTGATGAAGAGCTCGGTGATCTTGGCGTGCTCGATCGTGCCGTCCAGCCGGCACCACGCCACGCGCTGGCCGCGCTCGAGCGAGCCGTTGACGACCCGGCACAGCGCCAGGCGACCCAGGTACGGCGACGCGTCGAGGTTGCACACGAGGGCCTGGAGTCCGTGGTTCTCGTCGTAGACCGGCGCGGGCACGTAGTCGGCGATCGTGCGAAACAGCGGCGTCAGGTCGCCGCTCGTGGCGGCCGGGTCGCTCGAGGCCCAGCCCTGGCGCGCGCTCGAGTACAAGATGGGGAACGCGATCTGGTGCTCGTCGGCGTCCAGGTCCAAGAACAGGTTCTCGACCTCGGTGACGACCTCGGCGACCCGGGCGTCGGGGCGGTCGACCTTGTTGACCAGCAGCACGACGGGCAGGCGCGCCTCGAGGGTCTTGCGCAGGACGAAGCGGGTCTGGGGCAGGGGGCCCTCGGCGGCGTCCACCAGCAGGATGACCGCGTCGACCATGGCCAGGCCCCGCTCGACCTCGCCGCCGAAGTCCGCGTGACCAGGCGTGTCGATGATGTTGATCGTCAGGTCGTTCCAGCGCACGGCCGTGTTCTTGGCCAGGATCGTGATGCCCTTCTCGCGCTCCAGGTCGCCCGAGTCCATGACCCGGTCGGTGAGCTCCTCGTGCTCGGTGAACGAGCCGGTCTGGCGCAGCATCATGTCCACGAGCGTCGTCTTGCCGTGGTCCACGTGGGCGATGATGGCGACGTTTCGTAGCGAGGAGCGGCTCTTCATGACTGAACCACGCTAGTGGCCGGGGGGTGGGTCCTCAGGCGGCGAGCACCAATCGCCGTCGCAGCGTGACCACGGCGGCCCGCACGACGTCGCGCGCCCCCCGGCGCAGGTCCTCCATCGTGCCGTCGACGCCGAGGACGACGCCGGCGTCGGGCCACAGCCCGATCAGGCGCGCCGGGGCGACGCCGTCGAAGTCGGCCAGCGCCGCCACGACCAGGTCCACGCGCAGCCCCGCGCCGGCGCTCGGGCCCGGGGACCCCGCGCGCAGGCGCACCACGACGCGCTCGTCGCCGCGGGCGACCTCGAGGTCGCGGCGCCCGCGCAGCGTCGTGCGCGCCCCGGCCACGTCGTAGTAGAGGTCGCTGGCCGGCACGGTCCACGCGCCCTCGAGGCCGAGCGCCGCCTCGAGGGTCGTGGCGGCCCAGCTGGTCGCCTCGGCGACGACCAGTCCGAGCGCGGGTTCCCCCAGCGTCTCGAGCCACCGCGCGAGCGACCCGTGGCGGGTCTGGCCGGTGCGCGAGCGCGCGACCTCGGCGTCGACCACGTCGCGAACCGCCACCACCAGCGGCGTCCCGGGAGCCGCGAGCGCGCGCCGCAGCGCCGCGGTGGCCAGCGTGCGCCGCGCCGCGGCCGGCGTCCAGGAGAACTCGCGATGCGCCGCGGCGGCGTTCTCGACCCCCCACGCGTCGAGGCGGCGGTGTGTGGGGTCCGGGACCGCGCGCAGTCGCGCGCCCAGGGAGCGCCGGTGGTCCTCGGTGAGGACCGCGGCGGCGCCCGGCGCGCCTTCGACCAGGCGCGCCAGCGACGCCGGGTCGTAGTGGTCGACGACGAGGGGGCTCACCGCGCGCGCCATCCCTCGAGGACCGCGCCCAGGACCTCGTCGACGCCGCGCGCGAGGAGCTCGTCGTCGACGTCGCGCAGCCAGAGCTCGCCCGTCGCGGTCGAGAGCACCGCCGAGCGCAGCGGCACGACCGAGGTGCGCAGCGTCTCGACGAGGGCGTGGTAGCGCAGCGCGCGCTCGGCGCCGTCGCCCAGCGGCGCGGTGGTCAGGTCCAGCAGTACGACCTCGGCGACCGCGGAGTGCGTCGACCCGATCACGAGGTCCACGGCGTCGCGCAGCACGACGCGCCCCTGGGCCAGGCGCAGCGACGCGCGCTGGGAGGTGCGCGTCGTCCACGACGCCGGAACCTCGCCCAGCGCCCTCACCAGGGTCACGTGGTGCGCGGTGACGTCGGTCGCCAGGCGGGCGCGATCGTCGGCGTCCAGCGAGTCGAGGTGAGCCGCGAGGTCACCCGGGGGGCCCTCGGCGCGCCAGGCGGCGAGGGCGTCGTCGTAGGCGTGCCCGACCGGCGCGCCCACCGCGTGCAGGCGCGCCAGCACGCCGACCAGCGCCCCGCGCAGGCGGGCGTGCGCGCCGTCGTGCAGGTCGGTGACGCGCGGGGACGGTCGCAGCGACCGGGCGGTGATCACGACCGGCGGGTCGGCCTCGCCGGGGCCGAGGACCTCGGTGGCGCCGAGCTCGAGCAGCGCGCGCAGGCCGGCGGCGCTCGTGGCGTCGCGCGCCGGGCGCGTCGCGCGGTCCCCGCGCAGCGCGTCCAGGACGCAGTCCGGTGAGAGGGGAGTCGCCGTGGTCACGGTCCAGTGTGGCGCCGGCGTGTCACACGAGTAAGTTGACCGTCGTGCTCCTGGGCGTCGACGCCGCGTTCCTCGCGGTCTTCGTTTTCTTCGTCGTGGCGATGATCGTGCTGACCGTGTTGACGGTGCGCTTCGTGGTGCGACGCGACCGCGAGCGTCGGGCCGCCTGGCGCGAGCAGCAGCGTCCGGGCGACTAGACCTCGAGGTCCTTGAACATCGTGGTCGCCATGACCTGGTAGCCCAGGGAGTCGTAGAGTCGTCGGGCGATCACGTTGGGACCGAAGACGTTGAGGCCGATTCGCGAGCCGCCGTGTTCGCGGGCCCACTGCTCGGCGCACTCCATGGCGACCCGGCCCAGCCCGCGCCCGCGGTGGGCCTCGTCGATCTGGACGAAGTAGACGAACCACGTGGCCGCCGACGACGCCAGGGGCCGACCCATCCACAGCAGGCCGACCACGTCCCCGTCGTCGAGCACGTGCATGAGGTGCTGGCCCTCGGCGGGCACGCCGCCGGGAAACAGCGTCGCGTGCTGGGACTCGGCCTGGGCGCGGGCCTCGTCGGGGTCCTGGCCCGCCTCGACGCGGTCCTCGACGTAGCCGTCGAAGATGCGCGGCACCGCGAGCGCCACCTCCGCGGACGTCATGTCGCGCAACGAATGCACCGGGCCGCCTAGGGGGTCTCGGGGCCGCGGAGTTCCTTGACGGCCCGGTCCAGGTCGGCGATCGCGCGTTCGAGCACGGCCAGGCGCGCCGCGATCGCCGCGTCGATGCGCGCGTCGAGCACCTCGTCGACGTGGCTGTCGATCTGCTTCTTCACCCTCGCGTCGATCGAGTCGACGAGGGGCTGGGTCAGCGCCTTGAGGCGGTCCTTGAAGTCGGGGGGCGGGCTCGCCGCGTCGGGCTCGGGTTGGTCGTCGTTCACGGGGTCACCCTAGGCCGAGGCGGGCGCGCAGTACACCCCGGCGTTGAACTGCAGCGTGTTGAACTGCCCGCCCCAGGGCGGGTCGATCAGCGTCGACTCCTCGCTGGCCAGGGTCGTCGGCGGGGCGCAGACCGCGGCGAAGGCGATGAAGCCGCGCACGTTGGACCCGCTGGCGCCGGCCACCTGGACCGGTCCGCCCCCGGAGAAGGCCACGGCCTCGAAGACCGGGAGCGGGCTGGTGGAGAGCTGGTAGTTGCGGTACTCGCTCTGGTTGGCGTAGACCGCGGCGTTGAGCGACGGGTCCACGGAGTTGAGGCCCTGCTGCCAGCCCGAGAGCATCGAGGTCCAGTACGTGGCGTAGGTCGCCATCGTCGCGGCCGAGGACCCGGAGGGCGCGTCGAGGCCCGAGTGGTCGTCGGGGTAGCCCTCGGGGTCGAAGATCACCCAGTCGGGCTTGAGCCCCACGCCGAGACCGCGGTACTGGTCGATCTGGGTGGCGACCCAGGCGCCCGCGGCGTAGCCGTGGCTGTAGTAGGTCGCGGCCTTCTTCGCCTCACTCTTCTCCGGGCCGCTCACGGTCCAAAAGGAGAGCCAGGTCACGCGCTTGTGGGCGTTGTAGATGCTCTGGCCCATCAGGAAGTCCGGCGACGTCGCGACGCTCGCCGAGCCGGTGTAGCCCACCCACGGCGACGTCGTCGTGCCCAGTCCGCCCGTCTCGCTCAGGATCGGCCAGCCGTCGCTGACCGCCTGGGTCCACTTGGCCGAGGGGATCGCGTAGACGCCCACGCCCTGGGGCGGCGGCGAGGCGACGCCGGCGGCGAAGAGGTCGAGCGACGCGCCCGCGGCGAAGCCCGAGACGATCGACCCGACGGTGCGCGCCGCGCTGCCCGCGGTCACCGAGACGTCGGTCGCGACCCACGCGCCCGCCGCCCCGGTGTCCGAGAGCGCGAAGAGGTCGCCCCAGTCGGCCGCCTGGCCGGCGACCACGATCTGGCTGGGCGTCGCCGCGACGAAGAGGGCGCCCGAGAGCGGGGGTGCCTGGGGCGTCTCGGCGGTGAGGTTGGCGAAACCCCAGGGACCCGCGACCGCCGTGGTGGGCACGGTCGTCGTCGTGGTCGTCGTGGTGGTGGGCGCGGTGGTCGTGGTCACCGGCGGGGTCACGTCACCGACCGGCGCCTGGAAGAGGATCGCGGCGCCGTTGGCGCTGAGCGCGGCGACGTAGACCTCCGAGGGTGTCGCGGCCGCGGCCAGCGGCCCGCTGACCTTGGGGCCGGTCGTCACCTTGGACAGGTCCGTGAGCACCCAGGGCGACGTCGTCGTGCCGGTCTCGGAGTACAGCTCGAGGTCCCCCGAGATCGCGGTGGTGACCACCTCGGGCACGCTCGTGGCCAGGACGAGCGGGTCACTCGTCGCGGTGGCCCCGTTGGTCAGGCTCGAGACGTTGAGCGCCGGCGCGCTGAGGTACGGGACGGTGCCACCCGGGTCCCAGGCGAGAGTGAAGACCTCGATGGTGTTGGCCGCGGTGCGCGCCGCCACCGTCGCGCCGAGGCCGTTCACCTGCACGCTGGCCAGGCCGTTGGCGAAGGAGACGCCGCTGAGCGCGCTCAGGTTGACGGCGACCTCCGGTCGCCACGCGTCGAGCTGGCGCGCGTGGGGCCAGTAGTGGCTCAGCGGGTCGTTGGCGCACAGGATGACCAGCTGGCCGATCGAGTTGACGTAGATGACGTCGACGCTGCCCGACGGGTCGAAGAACGGAACGGGGTCCGCCGCGGGCGTCGGCAGCGACGCGAGCGCCGACAGGTCGCTCCACGCCGGTGAGCCCGAGTCCGGCTGGACGTAGAGGTCCACGTCCGAGCTGGTCGAGCGGTAGGCGAGCACGCCCTCGGTGGCGTTGGCGGTCGAGTGCGGTCCTCCGAGCATCTTGGTGCCGTTGAGCGAGGACACCAGGGACGCGGCGTTCCAGGGCAGCGGCCCGGTGCCGGAGTTGACGAACTGGTAGAGGGGCAGGCCCGTCGCCGCGCTCGTGGCCGCGTGCGCGCCCGACGCCCCGACGAGCGAGGCGGCCACGACGACCGACACGAGCACTGACCGACGCACGTCTCTTCTCACCGCGGATGTCCCCTCACGACTCGGTCCACCCCGCACCAGTCTACGGGCGGGCCCGCGGCCCACCCGTGGCGCGAACGTCAACGCGTCTTCACCTTGACCGGCGCGCTGGGCGCCCCCGCGCCGTACGCGTTGATCGCCCGCACGGTCACCCGGTACGTCGTGTTGCGCGCGAGGCGCTTCACGTTGGCGGTGCGCGTCGCGGCCGAGAAGCGCACCCACGCGCGCCCGCTGGTGATCGAGTACTCGTACGCCGTGATCGCGCCGCTGCCGCTGGTGGCGGGCCGGCCCGCCACCAGCGTGAAGCCCGCGACCTGGGCCACGACCCGGGCGACCGAGGCGCGGCCCGGGGGCAGCGTCTCGATCGCGGTGAAGGTGACCGACGTCGTGAGCGTGGCCGTGCCGTAGGTCGCGGTGACGGTGACCGTCCCGGGCGCGGTCGCGGTGAGGGTGAGTGACGCCGCGCCCTGGTCGTTCGTCGTCACGTCGTAGGACGCGGTGCCCGACCCCGACGACGACGCGCGCTGCGAGTCGAACTCGAGCGTGCCGGCGCCGGCCGTGGCGCTGACGTGCACGACCGCGCCGGCGAGGGGGCTGTCGCTGGCGTCGTGCGCGCTCAGGCTCAGCGTGACCGGGCCCGGCACGCTGGCGCTCGTGGCCGACGCGCTGAGCGAGGAGTCCTGCGGGCTCAGGCCGACCGGGCACAGGTCCGGCATGAAGGTCGCGGCGTCCGGGCTGCCCAGGCCCGACGCCATGTCGTAGCCCACCCCGGCGCTGTAGACGCCGACGCTGTAGAGGTCGTTGCTGCCCTGGGTCACGTCGACAAAGCCCGTGCCCCGGCGCGCCATGGCGTAGAGCGTGGGGTTGAGGAAGCCCAGTCGGCCCACGCCGCAGGCCTGGGTCGCGACGGCGACCATCGCGCTGAGCAACGGCGGCCCGACCGACGTCCCCCCGATCGAGTCCCAGGCCTGGGTGCAGTCGCCCGAACAGGTCCCGTCGGGGTTGCCGGTGAAGTAGTCGATGAACCCCGTCGCCGGGTCGGCCATCGCCGAGAGGTCGGGCACCATGCGCATCGTGTCGCTCGCGGTGATCCCCGGCGCGTTCTGCCACGACGGGCGCGGCCACAGCGCCGACACGCCGCCCCCGCCCGCGCCGGACCCGTCGTTCCAGACGCTCTCCTGGAGGGGGTCGATGTTGGTCACGGTGAGCCCGCCGACGCCGGTCACGAAGGGCTCGCTGGCGGGGTCGTCGACCGCCGGCTGGCTGTTGGTGATCCCCGCGCAGTCCGAGGAGCCCGCGTCACCCGCGGCGGCCAGGACCGTCTGGCCCTGGGCGGCCATCTCCTCGAAGACCGGCTGCTCGGCCGCGGGGTCGTTCGTCGGGTCGGTCTCGCAGTCGCCCCACGACGTGGACACGATCGACGCCGCGTCGTCACCGGCGATGCGCAGCAGGACGTCGGTCGGGCCGGTGTCGTTGTTCGGCCCGACGTAGACCTTGATCGTCGCGCCCGGGGCCAGCGCCGCGGCCTCCTCGATGTCGAACGTCGGCTCGAGGTCGTTGGGGGAGCTCGACCCGCCGTCGACCAGGACGTTGGACACGGAGGGGCTGATCGAGTAGCACGAGAAGAAGGCGTTGACGTCGCCCGTCGAGTAGGGGGCCAGCTCGAACATGGCGATGGTCTGGCCCGCGCCGGTGTTGCCCTTGGCCCACTGCGCGCTCAGCCCGTAGAGGTCGGCCTGCTGGTTGACCGTGTAGCCGCCGAGCGCGTTCGGCGTCGAGCCGCTGCTCGAGCCCGCCTGCGGGCAGCTGCCGATGGTGGCGGCGTGCGCGCGTCGATCGACGAGGTCCATCGGGTGCGGCGGCACCACGCTGGAGAGGCCCGCCACGGTGGTCACGAACCGGGCCTCGCGCGCGGGCAGCGTCGCGCGCGACGTGAACTGGGCCGCCAGCCCGTGGCCCGTGCGCACGGTCGCGAGCGGCGCGTCGAACGCGCGCGCGATCTGCCCGGTCGAGCCCGAGACGTGCAGGACGATGTGGCCGGCGCTCAGCGCGCCGACGCGCAGCCCGAAGCCGGAGAAGTAGTGGCGCAGTGAAGCGACGGCCGCGGCGGGGGCGCCGAAGTCGCGGGCGAACTCGCCCGGGGTGAGGAAGCGCCGGTAGTCGGGCGACGACGGCGACGTCAGACCGGCGAGGTAGGCGCTCAGCTCGCGCTGGCGCGGCAGGGCCAGGACGACGTCAAAGGCGCTGCGCATCGGCGTCGCGACGACCGCGTCGCCCGCGGGCACCGCGGCCGGGCGCGCGACCGTCACGCGCGGCGCGAGGGCGCCCGCCGGGACGCCCGCGAGGCCGAGCGCGGTGAGCGCCGCGCCGAGGGCGACGACGCTCATCCGTCGTGAGGGGCGACGACGCATCCCCTCAGCCTAGGAAGGTCGCGAGGGTCGGGCCAGAGCGGGTCCGCCCAGAACCCCAAGGAAAGGACAATTCTTAGTGTTCGCTCGCGCTGACGTCGTGGTCCGCTCGCGGATATCCCGCCGCCGCGTAGCGCGCGGAGAGGTCACCGCACTCGACGCACACCGACTCGGGGATCAGCCCGGCGCGCATGAGCCAGGAGAATACGGCGCAGCCGAGGCAGTAGCCGAGGAAGCCCTCCAGGCACGCCGCGGCGATGAGCGGCAGGAGGATCCAGCGCGCGTCGCCCCACCCGGCCATCAGCCAGACCACGGTGGCGCTGAGGGTGAAGGCGAGTCCCAGTGACTGGGCGAAGCGCTTGGGCGGCCCGGGAACCGCCCGCGTCCACGCGGGGAGGCGCGGCGCCGCAACGCGCGTCGCGAACTGGCCGAGCGGCGAGAGCGTGGGGCCGGTCGCGACGCGCGCGGCGAACCCGTAGGTCAGGGGGATGAGGACCCACGCCCACCCGGTGGCCAGCGCCACCACCGACATGGTCACGACGCCCAGGGCGACGGTGCGCGCCGCGGCGTCATTGACGGGGTTGGGGAAGGAGAACAACTTCTTCATTCCACAAATTTACGTGGAAAAGTCGACTATGCGCCCACCGCCAGCTTGACGGTGGTCGCGGCGCCGACCGCGACGACCAGGCAGCGCACCACGAACGGCGACAGCCGCGTGATCAGGAGCGTCCCGAGCCACCCGCCGATCAGCGCGCCCACGAGCAGCATCGCCACCGCGCTCCCGGCGAGGTGGCCGTGGATCGCGTAGACGATCGCGGCGACCGTGCAGATGAGCGTGGAGAGCGTGGCCCGGATCCCTTGGAGCTCGTGGATCTCGAAGGGCAGGGTCAGGGCCATCGCCGCGAGCAGCATGATGCCCAGTCCCGCGCCGAAGTAGCCGCCGTAGACCGCGCACATCAGGACCGCGACGCGCAGCGCCCGGCGCCGGGCCGGGTGCTCGGGGTCGACGTCGGCGAGGCGCCGCGTGATGAGCGGCGCCGCGGCGAAGAGCGCCGTCGCCGCGCCGATCAGCCAGGGCACGACCTCGCGGAACGTCGTCGACGAGCCGGTGAGCAGCAGGGTGCAGCCCGCCAGCGTGCCCAGGACCGACGGCACGACGAGGGACATCAGCAGGTCGCGGTGCGTCGACAGGGAGCGCCGGTAGGTCGACACGCCCGCGAGGTAGCTCGGCACGACGCCGACCGTTGTCGAGACGTTGGCTTGCAGCGCGGGGATGCCGGTCGCCAGGAGCGTGGGGAACGTGATGAAGGTGCCGCCGCCGGCGACCCCGTTGGCCACGCCGCCGGCGACCCCGGCGACGAGGTAGATCCCCAGGCGCCACCCCAGTGCCAGTGACGCCACGATCATCGTCACTACTCTACGAACGTGACCCCAAGAGAGCGGACCGTGGACCATTCACGACGGCGGCCTTCGCGTCCTCTACCGTGGGCGGCGTGTACCTCTTGACCGAGGAACTCATCGTTCCGGGCGACGCACCGACCGACCTCATACGGGCGGCGGGGGGGATCGTGCGCCAGTTCGTGCCCGGCGGCGGCGTCGAGATCGCGTGCATCTACCGCGAATCGCGCGGCGACTGGACCTTCCCCAAGGGCAAGCTGGACCCCGGCGAGAACTTCGAGCAGGCGGCGCGCCGTGAGGTGCACGAAGAGACGGGGCTGATGTGCGCCATCGAGCGCTTCATCGGCACGACCAACTACACGCACCGCAAGGGTCGTCCCAAGATCGTCGCCTACTACCTGATGTCGGTGGACGACGGGTCCTTCGCGCCCAACGAGGAGGTCGACGACCTCGTGTGGCTCGGCCTCGAGCACGTGCGCGGGCACCTGACCTGGGAGCGCGACCGCGAGCTCTTCGACCTCGCCCTGGCGATGCCCGAGCTGCTCGCGCGCGCCAGCTAGCGGACCCGTTCTAGGAACGCCCGCGTCGCCGCCTCGCGGGGCGCGCCGAATATCTGCTCGGGCGTGCCGCTCTCGACGAGCACTCCCTGGTCCAAGTACGCCACCTGATGGGCGACGTCACGGGCGAAGTTCATCTCGTGGGTCGCGATGAGCATCGTGGTGCCCGAGGCCGCGAGGTCGCGCAGCAGGTCGAGGACCTCGCCGACGAGCGACGGGTCGAGCGCGCTGGTGACCTCGTCCAGGAGCAGGAGGTCCGGCCGCATCGCCAGGGAGCGCACGATGGCCACGCGCTGCTGCTGGCCGCCCGAGAGCCGGTCGGGGTAGTCACCCGCGCGATCGGACAGGCCGATGCGCGTCAGCAGCGACATCGCCTCGGCGTGCACCTCGTCGCGGGGACGATGAAGGGCGCGCGTCGGGCCCAGCAGGATGTTGTCCAGCACGCTCAGGTGCGGGAACAGGTTGAAGGACTGGAAGACCAGCGCGATGTGGCGTCGCACGAGGTCCGGGTCGATGCGTTCATCCAGCAGCGACTGCCCGAAGAGCGTGATGTCGCCGCCGTCGAGGCCGTCGAGCAGGTTGGCGCAGCGCAGGAGCGTGGACTTGCCCGATCCGGACGCGCCGATGAGGCACATGACCTCGTGGCGGCGCAGCGACAGCGACACGCCGCGCAGGACCTCGTGCTCGCCGAAGCGCTTGACCACGCCCTTGAGCTCGAGGACGACCTCGCTCACGTGACCCCCGCCAGGCGCCGGGACCGGTCTCGCGAGATCAGGCGGTCGGTGAAGCGGGTCATGGGCACCGTCATGGCGAGGAACAGGATCGCGGCCACGACGTAGCCGCTGTAGTTGAAGACGGTGGATCCATAGATCTGGGCGGCGCGCGCGGCCTCGACCGCGCCGAGGGTGCCGACGAGCGCCGTGTCCTTCTGCAGCGAGATGAAGTCGTTCAGCAGGGGCGGGATCACGGTGCGCACCGCCTGGGGCAGGATCACGCGGCGCATCGTCGACGCGTGGGTGAGGCCCAGCGAGCGCGCGGCGAGCAGTTGGCCCTGGGGCACCGAGTTGATGCCCGCTCGGAAGACCTCGGCGACGTAGGCGGTGTAGGTCAGGGTCAGCGCGACGCACCCGTAGACCGCCGGCGACTGGTAGGAGATCACCTTGAGGTAGAGCCCCGGGGCGCCGAAGCCGACGATGAAGACGACCAGCAGCAGTGGCACGCCGCGAAAGACGTCGGTGTACAGGGTGGCCAGCGCGCGGAACGGCAGCAGCACGGGCGACTGGGTCATGCGGGTCCACGCGACGCCCAGGCCCAGGATCAAGATCAGCACTTCGCACAGCAAGAACATCCACACGTTGGTGAGGAACCCGCGGCCGACCGAGCTGAGACCCTCACGCGGGTCGCCCACGAAGGACTGCCACATGTCGTGGGGGTCGAAGAAGAAGTGGCGCACCGTCGCGCCGCCGGGCGACAGGAAGAGGACCGCGACGATGGCGCCGAGGATGACGAGGCTCGAGATCGTGCTGGCCACGACCCCGCGGCGTCCGACGAAGAGCAGGCGCCGTCGACTGGAGAAGAGGACGGGAACGTCCGGGGACGCCTCTCCCGTCGGACTCGTCACGGCCTACGGCTGGATGATCGGCACGCTGGTGTAGATGCCCAGCCACTTGCTGGCCAGCGACGACAGCGTGCCGTTGGCCTTCAGCGCGCTGATGGCGGCGTCGACGCAGCCGACGAGCTTGTCACCCTTTTGAAAGAGCAGCCCGTAGTGCTCGCCGACGCTCGGGAACTGACCGACCTGGGTCGCGATGACCTTGTTCTTGGGACCCAGGATCTGGGCCGACGCCATGTACTGGCCGGTGGGCGTGTCGATCACGATGGCGTCGATCAGGCCCGTCTTGAGTGCCAGGACCGCCTGGTCGAGCGTGGAGTAGACGCGAGCGGACCGCGTCGGCTTGATCTGGTCGTTGATGTAGGCGAGGCCGGTCGTGCCCACCTGGTCGCCGTAGAGGTAGGTCTTGAGCTGCGCCGGGCTGTGGCTGGTGACGATGGCGTCGGTCTTTAGCGCCACGATCGACTGCTGGACGTCGTAGTAGCTCGAGGAGAACGTGACGGCCTTGGCGCGCTCCGGGGTGTAGGAGATCTCGTTGATGTCGAAGTCGAAGGCCTTGGGCCCGGGCGTGTAGCTCGAGTCGAAGGGCTCGGTGACCCACACCACGTCGGACTTGGCGACGCCCAGCTCCTTGGCGATCGCGTAGACGACGGCCGACTCGTAGCCCTTGCCGTTGGACGGCTTGTTGTTGACGAACCACGGCGTATAGACCGGGTTGTCGGTCGCCACGGTCAGCTTGCCCTTGGCGTACTCGTGGGCGTTGATCGAGGTCTTGCAGCTGGCGAGGCTCGGCGCGGCCCCGGAGGCGACCGGGGAGACGGACAGCGTGACCGCCGTGAGCGCGGTGGCGCCCAGGATCCCGGCGAGCGTGGTGCGGAGGTGGCGCATGACGTGTCCCTTCATGGGTGACGCGGTGATCGTGGTTCGTAGTGTAACGCCGCTCTTTGGCGTGAATCGGCCCGACGCGGCGACGCGTCGGCCCTCGCGACGGCGCGGAGAGTCACTAGGATGGACGCTCGGGGAGAGGTGGGTGAGTTCGGTTTAAACCACATTCCTGCTAAGAATGCGGCCCGCTTATACGGGCCCGAGGGTTCAAATCCCTCCCTCTCCGCCACCGACACCGAGCGCAGTGCGCTCGGTGTCGCCATCTGAGGAGGCCGGTGCGGTACTGGATCGAGACACTGGGGTGTCCGAAGAACCACGTCGACTCCGAGAAGCTCGCGGGACTCCTAGAGACCCAGGGCCACCGGCCGGCGACCTCGGCGGAGCAGGCTGAGCTCGTCGTCGCCAACACCTGCGCGTTCATCGAGGCCGCGCGTGAGGAGTCCATCGAGACGGTGCTGGACCTGGCCGAGCGCAGGCGTGACGGCGCGCGACTGGTGGTGACCGGCTGCATGGCCGAGCGCTACGGCGACGAGCTCGCCGCGGCGCTGCCCGAGGTGGACCTCGTCGCGGGGTTCGGCCAAGAGCTCGTCCCGACCGTTGCGGTGTCCCTGCGCGCGCGCCGCGTGCCGGCGTTCGACCTGCTGAACCTGCCGCGTCCGCGCAGCGAGCGCCCGTGGGCCTACGTGAAGATCGCCGAGGGGTGCGACCGGCGCTGCGGGTTCTGCGCGATACCGACCTTCCGCGGCGACCAGCGCTCGCGGAGCCAGTCCGAGATCCTCGCCGAGTCGCGCGCGCTGGCCGCGGGCGGGGTCAAGGAGGTCGTCCTCATCGCCCAGGACCTGGCGAGCTGGGGGCACGACCGACGTCGGGCGGGACGCGACGAGCCGGTCGAGGCGCTCGAGACCGGCGCGCCCCAGCCGCTCGTCGACCTCGTCGACGCCCTCGCCGGAGAGGTAGAGCGCGTGCGGCTCCTCTACCTGTACCCGTCGGGCCTCACCCCGCGGCTCATCGAGTCGATCCTGGCGACGCGCGTGCCGTACTTCGACCTGTCGCTCCAGCACGTGACGCGCCCGCTGCTGCGCGCGATGCGCCGCTGGGGCGACGGCGAGCGCTTCTTGGAGCGCATCGCCGCTATCCGCCGCGCCGAGCCCACGGCGTCGTTCCGCTCGTCGTTCATACTGGGCTACCCCGGCGAGACCGAGGATGACCAGGCCGCGCTGCTCGATTGGCTCGACGAGGCCCAGCTCGACTGGGCCGGGTTCTTCACCTTCTCGCCCGAGGACGCCACGCCGGCGGCGGCGATGGCGAACCAGGTGGACCCCGCGCTGGCCCTCGAGCGGCTGCGCGAGGTGAGCGAGCGTCAGGACGCCATCACCGCGCGGCGTCGCGACGCGATGGTCGGCACGCGCCAGCGCGTCCTCGTCGACGCCCCGGGCGTCGCGCGCACCGTCCACGAGTGCCCCGAGATCGATGGCATTGTGAGGGTGGACTCCTCGATGCGCGTGGGAGAGTTGGCGGAGTGTGTCGTGGTGGCGAGCCACGGCACCGACCTGGAGGCGGTGCGGGCGTGAGCGACCAGCGGACCTACGGGGAGACCGCGCTGCTCACCCCGGCGAACATGATGACCGCCTTCCGGCTCCTCGTGGCGCCGGTCTTCATCTACATGATCGTCTTGCACCGGATCTCGTGGTGGACGACCCTGGTCGGATTCCTCGCCGCGGTGTCGGACTACTTCGACGGCATCGTCGCGCGCCGCCACGGCACCACGCGCTCGGGCGCCTTCCTCGACCCGCTGGCCGACAAGGTGATCGTGCTGGGCAGCCTCTACGCCCTGGTGATCGCGCGCCCGCACGGGATCACGGCCTTCGTCGCGCCGTCGATCCTGATCACGCTGCGCGAGGTGTGGATGAGCGTCTACCGGGCGCGCGCCGCGCGCCGCGGCGTGTCGATCCCGGCCAGCGCCCTGGCCAAGTGGAAGACCTTCGTCCAGGATTGGGCCATCGCGTTCTGCGTGATCCCCCTGACCGCGCACCACCTGGTCATCGGCGTGACCACGATCTGGGTCGCGGCGGCCATGACGCTCTACACCGGCTGGCAGTACTACCGCGACGGACGCAGGGCGGGGCTACGTGCGCGTTGAGGTCCTCGCCGTGGGCACCGAGCTGCTGCTGGGCCAGATCGCCGACACCAACTCGCAGTGGGTCGGCGAGCAGCTCGCGGCCAACGGCCTCGACTCGCACTTCCACCAGCACGTGGGCGACAACCACGAGCGCATCGTGCTGGCGATGCGCACCGCGCTGGCGAGGAGCGACGCGCTCGTCGTGTGCGGGGGCCTCGGCCCGACCCAGGACGACATCACGCGCGCGGCCCTGGCCGAGGTCATGAACGTCGAGCTCGAGCGCGACGAGGGGATCGTCGCGGCGATCCGCGCGATGTTCGAGTCGCGCGGGCGCGCGATGCCCGACAACAACCTGCTCCAGGCCGACGTCCCGCGCGGCGCGGCGGTGATCGCCCAGCGGCGCGGCACCGCCCCCGGGCTCATCTGCCCGGTGGGCCACAAGGTCGTCTACGCGCTGCCCGGCGTTCCCTACGAGCTGCACGAGATGTTCGAGCGCGCGGTGCTGGCGGACCTGCTCGCGCGCGAGCGCGCGAGCGGCGCTACCACCGTCATCGTCAGCCGGGTGCTGCGCACCTGGGGGGCGAGCGAGTCGGCGCTGGCCGACGCGCTCTCCGGGCGCTTCGACGCCCTGGCCGGCCAGGCCGTGACGATCGCGTTCCTGGCCTCGGGGATCGAGGGGATCAAGGTCCGCCTGACCGCGCGGGCGGCCACCGCCCAGTCCGCCGCCTCGCTGCTGAGCGCCGAGGAGGAACTCGTGCGCTCGGTCATCGCCGAGCGACTCGGCGACATCGTCTTCGGCGTCGACGACGAGACGATGGAAGACGTCGTCGCTCGGCGCCTCGAGGAGCGCGGTCTCACCCTCGCGGTGGCCGAGTCGGTCACCGGAGGGCTCATCGCGAGCCGCCTGGTGAACGTCGCGGGGGCCTCGGGCTGGTTCCGCGGCGGCGTCGTGAGCTACGCCAGCGAGGTCAAGTACGAGGTGCTCGGCGTGGACGTGGGCCCGGTCGTGAGCGGCCGGGCCGCCGAGGAGATGGCCACGGGCGTGGCGCGGCTGCTGCGCAGCGACGTCGGGCTCTCGGTCACGGGCGTCGCCGGGCCCGAGGAGCAGGAGGGCCAGCCCGCGGGGACGGTCTTCGTCGGCGTGTCCCTGGGCGGGGCCGTCGAGCACGTCGCCCTGCGCCTGCCGGGGGACCGGCCGCGCGTGCGCGCCTACAGCGCGATCAGCGCCCTGGACGCCCTGCGCCGGGTTCTGGACCGGTCGGCGACGGGCTAAGGAGTGTCGGTGCTGGAGATCGGGGCGACGCCCGCCGAGCGAGGACTGGACGAGGCGCGCCTCGAGCGCGTCGTCGCGCACTTCAACCGCTACGTAGCGAGCGGCCGGGTCGCGGGGTGGCTCGCGACCGTGTCGCGCGGCGGCGACCTGGTGTGGGTGGGCCGCGGGGGACACCGCGACCGCGAGGCCGGGCTGGCCGTGGGCGACGACACCATCTGGCGCATCTACTCGATGACCAAGCCGGTGACGGCGCTGCTGGTCATGTCGCTCTACGAGGAGGGCCTCTTCGACCTCAACGACGACGTCGGCCGGTGGATCCCCGAGCTCGCCGAGCCGCGCGTGTTCGTCGGCGGCACCGCCCAGGCGCCCGAGACCGCGCCCGCCCGGGGGCCCGTCCGGGTGCACCACCTCCTCAACCACACGAGCGGGCTCACCTACGGGTTCCAGCGACGCCACGCGGTCGACGAGATCTATCGCGACAAGGGCTACGACTTCGTCTGGGCCGCCCACAAGGACCTCGCGGGTTGCGTCGCGGACTGGTGCTCGAGCCCGCTGGTCTTCGAGCCCGGGACGCACTTCAACTACTCGGTGTCCTTCGACGTGCTCGGGCGCCTCGTCGAGCACTGGACCGGCCAGGGCTTCGCCGAGGCGCTGGCCCAGCGAGTGCTCACGCCCCTGGGGCTGACCGACACCGGGTGGTGGTGCCCCGAGGACCGTCACGACCGCCTGGCGCGGCTCTACCTCGCGACCCCCGACGGCGCCGCGGCCTTCGACCAGCTCGGCCGGCACGCCCAGCACGAGCCCCACGTCCTGGGCGGCGGCGGGGGGCTGGTGTCGACCGCGTCGGACTACGAGCGCCTCATGCGACTGCTCCTCAACGGCGGCGAGCTCGACGGCGTTCGCGTCGTGTCGCGCGCGACCCTCGGTCTCATGACGCGCAACCAACTCCCCGGCCGAGCCGACCTGGTGGCGAGCGCCGTGGACAGCTACGCCGAGGCCGCGTACGCGGGGCTGGGGTTCGGCTACGGCGGGTTCGTCGTCGAGGACGCCGCGCTCAACCGCGGGCCGACGACCGAGGGCTCCTACGGCTGGGGCGGGGCGGCCTCGACGGTCTTCTGGGTGGACCCGGTCGAGGACCTGGCCGCCGCCTTCTACCTCCAGCTGTTCCCCACCGGGACGATCCCGATCCGCCGCGAGTTCGCCCAACTGGTCTACGGCGCCCTGAGCGACTAGCACCGACCCGGGTCCTCGGGCGCGCCGCGGCGACCCGGCCCCGATGAAAGCCCGCGACGGCGCGCACGCCGTAGGCTCGCGAGCATGAGGACCGCCTAGGCGCCACGACGAGGCTTCCCACCCCGTGAGCCGGGCACCGACGGAGGGTCTGTCGGCTCGGGTGACCGCTTCGGATCGGGATCTCGTTGGCGTGGCCGGGCCGGTGCCCGCCGCCCTCGGACGTTTCTGCGGTTTCACCTCTATGAAAGGGGGCGCGTCAAGTGTCCAAGAACAAGCGCAAGTTGACCGGGCGGTACGACCCGACCCGGAGGATCCGGCCCGCGCCGCCGGTCGCCCATGAGCACAGCGCGCACGTCGACTCGCCGGTGGCGGCCGGCGACGATGACGCCGCCGAGGGCAAGGCGGCCCACGCGGCTCCGGCGGTGGAGAACAGGTTCGAAAAGGTCATCGATTCCCGCAAGCAGCCGGTCGCCAACCAGAAGCGGTGGGGGAAGCGCAAGGGCGGCGACAAGTGATGACCGGGGCCGAGCCCGGTCGCTAAATGTCACGTACGAACACTTGTTCGTAGTACGGTGGGACGAGGTACAGCCGACCGATGTCACTGACGGTGCTTAGCGTGCCGGCGGAAAAGAACAAGGAGTAGCAATGGCAACTGACGACCGCGCCAAGGCCCTGGACGCCGCCCTCGGTCAGATCGAGAAGCAGTTCGGCAAGGGGTCGATCATGCGCATGGGCGAGAACCTGCACATGAACATCGAGTCGATCCCCACCGGCGCGCTGGCCCTGGACATGGCCCTGGGCATCGGGGGACTGCCGCGGGGCCGGATCGTCGAGCTCTACGGCCCGGAGTCCTCGGGAAAGTCGACGCTGGCCATGCACGTGGTCGCCGAGGCCCAGCGCAACGGCGGCGTGTGCGCCTACATCGACGCCGAGCACGCCATGGACCCGGTCTACGCGCGCGCCATCGGCGTCAACGTCGACGACCTGCTGATCAGCCAGCCCGACACCGGCGAGCAGGCCCTGGAGATCACCGACATGCTGATCCGCTCGGGCGCCCTGGACGTCATCGTGATCGACTCGGTGGCCGCGCTCACCCCCCGCGCCGAGATCGAGGGCGACATGGGCGACACCCACGTCGGCCTTCAAGCGCGACTCATGAGTCAGGCGTTAAGGAAGTTAACCGGGGGTCTCTCGAAGTCCAACACCATAGCGGTTTTCATCAACCAATTGCGCGAGAAAATCGGGGTGATCTACGGTTGTTTTTCCTATAACGCGCGGGTGGTCCTCGCCGACGGCACCACCGAGAGGATCGGCAAGATCGTCAACCAGAAGATGCCCGTCGAGGTGCTCTCCTACGACGCGAAGACCGGGGCCATGGTTCCCAAGCGTGTCGTGAACTGGTTCGACAACGGTGTCACCGAGGAGTTCCTCCAGATAACGGTGGCCAAGCCGGCGAAGAACGGGCGCGCCCAGCTGGCCTGCACCCCCAACCACCTCATCCGCACGCCCCGCGGGTGGGTCGAAGCGGGCGATCTGAAGGTCGGCGACCGCGTCCTTGAGGCGCTCCCGCACTACCTCTCGGAGTTCCAGATGACGGCGCTGCGCGGGACGCTGATGGGCGACGGCGCGCTGTCGCCGACGCGCAACGGACGGGGTGCGCGTTTTCGCTACACCCACTGCGAGAAGCAGACCGCCTACGCGGACTGGAAGGCCTCGCTGTTCGCCAACGTCGAGTCCAGCCGGTTCGTGCGCGATGACAAAGTGGTCACCTACGATTTTCAACCCATGCCCGAGCTCGCCGACGTGCGCGCGAGCGTCTACGTCGAGGGCAAGAAGGTCTTCGACGACGACTACCTCAAGTCACTGACCCCGCTATCGCTGGCGCTGTGGTACATGGACGACGCGAACTTCACGGTCCGCTCCAAGGGCGTCCAGCAGCGCACCGAAGGTCTCTCCGGGAGAGCGGTCATCTGCGTGGAGGCGATGGAGGACGCGACGCGCGAGCGTCTGGTTGCGTACCTGGCCGACACCTGGGGAATCCGTTCCACGCTCCGCGCGAGTGGCGCGGGCAAGAAGGCGATCCTCGTGTTCAACAACGCCGAGACCGCCAAGCTGCAGGCGCTCATCGCCCCTTACGTCCACCCGAGCATGGAGTACAAGGTTCTGCCCCGCTTCCGGGGTCTCTTCCGCGTCGAGCCGGCGTTCGAGGCCACCCGCTACGAGTTGATGGCGATGCCGGTGACCGACGTGCGCGTCAAGCCCAAGACGCGCTCCATGCACCGGTTCGACATCGAGGTGGAGGACAGCCACAATTACCTCGTCGACGGCGTCATGGTGCACAACTCGCCCGAGGTCACCCCGGGCGGGCGCGCGCTGAAGTTCTACTCCTCCATTCGCCTGGACATCCGGCGCATCGAGTCGATCAAGGACGGCACTGAGGTCGTGGGCAACCGCACCCGGGTCAAGGTGGTCAAGAACAAGTGCGCCGCGCCGTTCAAGCAGGCCGAGTTCGACATCATGTACGGCCAGGGCATCAGCCGCGAGGGCTCGGTACTCGACGTCGCCGTCGAGCTGGGCTTCGTGAAGAAGGCCGGAGCCTGGTTCACGTACGAAGGCGAGCAACTCGGCCAGGGTCGTGAGAACGTCAAGACCTTCCTGCGCGAGAACCCCCAGCTGATGGCGGAGTTGGACGGTCGGGTTCGTGAGCACCTCGCGACGGCCCTGACACCTGACGTCGTTGGATCCAGCGACGCCGACATCGACATCGACACGCCGATCAGCCTGGAATAGCTGAGAGAAGGACCATGCGGCCTCGCGTCCGCGTCACGTGGACGGACGGGCCCCGAGGCCGTCAAGGATGAGCGCCAGACCGAACTGGAATTGCTGATGCGAAGTGAAGGCCGCGAGGGACTCGGCGACGGCGGTTAGTTCCGGCGCGTTGGCGAGGCCCTGGCGCCGCGAGGTCTCGAGCGCCGCGAAGCCGATCGTGTACGTGTGAATCGTTGCGTAGGCGTTCGTGCACTCGTCGGGGCCGAGGCCCGCGCCCTTCAGTGCGTCGATTGTCGCGAACATACGGCGTAGCGCCGTCGGCGCCGTCACGGGGCGCGTCAGGTAGATGTGCAGCGCCGCGGGCTCGGTCGCGAGCAGGTCGTGGAATCGCAGCGTGGCGTCGATCACCCAGGCCCGCCAGTCGTCGGTGCTGACCTCTGGCTCCCACCCCTTGTCCAGCAACCGATCGACGACCGCATCCAGGAGGTCGTCGCGGTTCTTGATATGCCCGTAGAGAGTCATCGGCGCGACGCCCAACTCCGCAGCGAGGTTGCGAATGGACATCTCGCGGTAGCGACCCTCTTCGATCATCGTCATCGCGGCCTCCACCACGCGTTCGCGCGTCATTGATCCCCACCCGGCGCGCTTCGCGGCCCCGCGGCCCCGATGTGGCGGGGACTTTCGAGCTGGTGCGGTCCTCCCCGCACCCGCGCGCGGCAGCTTCGGATCTCGGTCGGCGCGGCTTGGCGCCATCTAGAAGGAGCCGCTGAGGGTGATCAACGTGCCGTTCGAGACGCTGGTGACGGTCCACGTGTCGCCCGACACCGGATGTGTGCCGCTGCGCACGCGGTAGGTCGCGGTGAGGGATCCGGTGCTGTTGGCGGCGATGGTGTGGCCCGCCGCGAGGTCCATCGAGTACGAGATGGTGTTCGCCGACGTGGAGTGCGATGTCGTGGTCGTTTGGCGAGGATAACCGGACGTCACGCTCTTGTACGACTCCGAACCGGCGATATTGATGTCAATGGTCACGGAGAGGGAGGTGACGGATGCGGTGTTCTTGATGGTGAGTTCGTCGTAGAGGTTGCGTCCGGAGTTGGCGTATGACGAGGTCACGGTGACGCCGTTACTGGGGATCGTGGTCGTCGTGGTCGTCGTGGTGGTCGTGGTCGTGGTCGTCGTCGTGGTGGTCGTCGTGGTGGTCGGCGGCACCGTCGTCGTCGTGGGTGGAGTGGTCGTCGTGGTAGGAGCGACCGTGGTCGTCGCCCGGGCCACCGTCGTCGTTGGGCCGGAGCCGCCGGTCGTGCTCGGAGTGCCGCCCGCCAACGCCGCCCCGTCACACGCTTGTGGGTTTGAAGAGGGGAGCGCGGTCCCTGCCGTCGGCGGGGCAGTCACCATCAACTCCCTGGTGGAGCTGTCCCAGGAGATCGCGTAGTAGGTCGAATCGGGCAGGCTGGCGAGCAATGGATCTGGAGCCTGCGTCAGGTCGCTCAGCGTCGAGGGGAGTTGGCCGCTGTTCTGCGTCGCGTAGGCGTGAATCGCGGTCTCGACGGTGTTGACGTCACTTCGGCACGCCGAGACCGCGGCGCGGGCAGTCGTACCCGAGACCGCGAAGATCACGATGCTGGCAAGGACCCCGAGCACGACGATCACGATGAGCAGCTCGAGCAACGTGAAGCCGGAATCCGGGTGCGGGTCATCGCCAATGCGGTGTCGCATGCTTGTCGAGGGCCTTCCTTGCCTTGCCGGGACGGGTCCTGCACTGAATCCGTACGTGTACGGATTCATCAATTGTACCCGCAGTGACGTCTCGGTTGGCGCACCCTTCGCACTCCGACGGGGCCACGGCGCGTCGGGTGCGCGTGCCACGCCGCGGGCCGGGAATGACCGGCGCGATCACCCGAGGGATCACGGCGCCTCTCCGGGGGGCGCCCGCGGGGATACGCGGACCTCGCGTCGTCGATCCGCGCCCGAGCGGTGAGGGACCCGGCGCTAGCGTGACCCCGGTGACAAACCGGTTGCGCTGGCGGCGCTGGCTCGGCGCACGGGTTCGCGCAACCCGGCGCTACCTCAACGAGATCGCCACGGTGGGCCCCGACGATGGCTACGCGCGCCAGTTCGGTTACTTCGGGCGCGGAGCGGCGTTGCTGGCGCCCCAGGGGGTCATCTACAACGAGCGATACCTGTCGATCGGCGATGAGACGCTGATCGGCCCCAACGTCTGCCTGACCGCGGGGATCGGGCCCGGCCAGACGATGCTGACATCGCCGGTCGTCAAGATCGGGCGCCGCTGCATCATCGGTCGCGGCTCGCACCTGATCGGGCACTGGTCCATCCAGCTGGGCGACGAGATCCAGACCGGTCCCTACGTCTACATCACCGACCAGAACCACTCCTACGAGGACCCCGACCAGGCGATCGGCTGGCAGACGCCGTCGGTCGCCGCGGTCTCGATCGGTTCGGGCAGCTGGCTCGGGGCCAACGTGGTCATCCTGCCCGGGACGACGCTCGGGGATCACACCGTCGTGGCGGCCGGGGCCGTCGTGCGCGGCGAGTTCCCGGGACACGTGGTGCTGGGGGGAGTCCCCGCCAAGGTGCTGCGTCATTACACGTCGCAAGAGGGGTGGCGGTCGGGGCCACCGGCGTGAGTGCGCGACGCCTCGGCGTTGACCTGACGCCGCTGCGGGTGTCCAAGCAGTACCGGCGGCTCTACATCGCGGGATTCATCACCCAGCTGGGGGGCCAGGCGACGTTCATCACCGTGCCGTTCCAACTGCGACTGCTCACCCACTCGCCGCTGCTCGTGGGAACGCTGGGTCTCGTCGAGCTCGTGCCCATCGTCCTCTTCGGCCTCTACGGGGGTGTGCTCGCCGACCGGCTCGACCGGC
The DNA here is from genome assembly GCA_963805595.1 of uncultured Actinomycetota bacterium. Lineage (GTDB taxonomy): Bacteria > Actinomycetota > Acidimicrobiia > Acidimicrobiales > RAAP-2 > RAAP-2. The sequence continues at coordinate 130,348 of CAWDUM010000003.1, forward strand.
GTCGCCTGATCCTGGCGACCGAGGCCGCGTCGATGGCGACGATCCTGGTGCTGTTCCTCAACGCGCTGACCCATCACCCCCAGGTGTGGCTGATATTCCTCGCCGACGCCGGGGTCGTGGCCGCCGGCAGCCTGCAGGGGCCGAGCATCGGCGCGCTCAACCAGAGCTTCGTGCCCCACGAGCTGCAGCGTTCGGCCTCCACCCTGGGCATGATCCGCTCGACCTCCGCGGCGATCCTGGGTCCGGCCTTCGGCGGGCTCATCGTGGTCGCCGTCGGCCCCAGCGCGGCCTACCTGGTCAACCTGGTGACGTTCACGGCCTCGCTCGCGCTGCTCGTCACGCTGCGCGCCGACCCCCGGTCGGCCGAGGCCCAGGTCGCCTCGTTCGGCGGGGGGCTGCGCTACGCGCGGTCGCGCCCCGACCTGCTGGGCACCTACGCCGTGGACCTGTTGGCGATGGCCTGGGCGTACCCGGTCGTGATGCTGCCCTTCGTCGCGGCGCGCTACCACGTGACCTACGCGCTGTCCCTGCTGTACCTCGGGCTGCCGGTGGGGGCCCTGCTGGCCACGGTGACCTCGGGCTGGACCCACCGCGTGCGCCGCTACGGGCGCGCGATCGCCGCCGCGGCGACGCTGTGGGGCCTGGGCATCGCCTTCTTCGGCTACGCGACGTCGCTCTGGCTGTGCTTCGCGGGCCTGGTCGTGGGCGGGGGCGCCGACGCGGTCAGCGGGATCTTCCGCCAGACGATGTGGAACGAGTCGATCGCGCCCGACGTGCGCGGGCGCATGGCCGGCGTGGAGCTGATCTCCTACGCCGTCGGGCCGACCGCGGGACAGTTCCGCGCGGGTGTCGTCGCGGCGTGGACCACGCTGCGCTTCTCGCTGACCCTCGGCGGGCTCGGCTGCGCCGGGTCGGTGGTCGCGGTGACGACCGGGCTGCGCCAGATGTGGCGTTTCGACGCGCGCACCGACGTGCACGTCGAGGCGGTGCGCGCGCTGCGCGCCGGCGAGCCAGGCCCCGCGGCCTGAGCCCCTACGCTCGACCCATGGCGGGCGCGACCTTTCTCATCACGGTCAGCGGACCGGACCGCGTGGGCGTCGGCGCCGAGCTGTGGGCGTCGCTGTCGCGGCTGGGCGACGCCGCCCAGCTGAGCGACGTGGCCCAGATCACGATCCGCGGCTACCTGGTCCTGTGCGCGGAGGTCTCCGGCGAGACGCTCACCGAGGGGGCGATCCGCCACGTCCTGGCCCTCCAACACGTCGAGGGCCAGGGCCTGTCGGCGAGCGTCGAGCGGGTCGAGGACGCCAGCGTCGGCGACGGGCGCCGACTCCTGGTGACCCTGTTGGCGCCCTCGATCAGCGCCCAGCACCTGCGGGGCGTCTTCTCGGCCATCGCGGCCCAGGGGGCGACCTGTGAGCGGATCGTGCACCTGGCCGACTACCCCGTCGACTGCTACGAGCTCGTCGTTCGCGGCTCGGAGCACGCGGCGCTGCGCAACGACCTGACCTTGGTCGCGCGCTCGATGGGGATCGACCTGGCCGTCCAGCGCGCCGGCCTGCACCGGCGCGCCAAGCACCTGGTCGTGATGGACGCGGACTCCACGCTGCTCCAAGACGAGGTCATCGACCTGCTGGCCGACGAGTGCGGCTGCGCCAAGGAGGTGGCCGCGGTGACCGAGGCCGCCATGGCCGGCGAGATCGACTTCGCCGAGTCGCTGCGCCGGCGCGTCGCGCTGCTCGAGGGTCTGCCCGCGAGCGTGCTCGACGACGTGCGCGCCCGGCTACGACTGGCGCCCGGCGCGCGCACGCTCCTGCGCACGCTGCGGCGCCTCGGCTACGTGCCCGCGGTCGTCTCGGGCGGGTTCGTCGAGGTGCTGGCGCCGCTGCTCGCCGACCTCGGGGTGGACCTGTTCGAGGCGAACCGCCTCGAGGTCCTCGACGGCCGTCTCACCGGTCGCCTGGTGGGCGACGTGCTGGACCGCGCGGGCAAGGCGCGGGCGCTGGAGCGCTTCGCCGCGCAGGTCGGCGTGCCGCTCGAGCAGACCGTCGCGGTGGGCGACGGGGCCAACGACATCGACATGCTCGCCGCGGCCGGCCTGGGCGTCGCCTTCAACGCCAAGGCGCTGGTGCGCGACCACGCCGACACCGCGCTGTCGGTGCCGTACCTCGACGCGGTCCTGTACTTCCTGGGCATCAGCCGCGAGGAGATCGAGGCCGACTAGGTAGCCCTCTTGGCCGGTCGCCGCCGCGGCGGCGCCCCGCCGCCGCCGTTACTGGGTAGTAATGTCAGCGTGTCACACGAAGGGAGGGTCGTGAGAGTCGTCATCGACGCCGAGAAGTGCCAGGGCCACGGCCGGTGCTTCACGATGGTCCCGTCCCTGTTCACCTACGACGAGCTCGGCAACGGCCTGGTCGTCGGTGACGGCACCCTGGACGCCGAGTCGCTGTCGCTCGCCCAACTGGCCCAGTCCAACTGTCCCGAACACGCCATCGACATCGAGGAGTGAGATGCACGACGCGCCGCCGCCCGTGACCGACTTCGCCACCGACTGGGACCACACCGACCCCCAGTGGGTGAACGACCCCTTCCCGATCTGGGATGACCTGCGCCAGCGCTGCCCGGTCGCGCACACCGAGCGCTACGGCGGCGGGTGGTTCCCCGTCACCCACGCCGGCGTGTCGGCGGTGGCCAACGACACGGTGAACTTCACCAGCCGCACCGTCGTCATCAACACCGGTCGTCCGGGCGAGGAGGCGCTGCCCTCGCCGATCGGCGTCGCGCCGCCCATCACGTCGGACCCGCCGTTCCACCAGATCGCGCGGCGCATCATCCTGCCGGCGTTCGCCCCGGGCCCGGTCAACGCGCTCGAACCCCAGATGCGCACCCTGTGCCGCAAGCTCCTCGACGCGATGTCCGGCCACGAGGTCGTCAACGGCGGCAGTGAGTACGCGCAGTTCATCCCCACCGCGATCATCCGCCAGATGCTGGGGTTCCCCGAGGCCGACGAGGAGCTCTTCCGCGAGTTCGTCCACATCGTCATCGCCGGCGTCGGCCTGCCCGAAGAGGAGCGCATCGAGCAGTTCATGCCGATCGAGCAGTACCTCGTGCGCCAGATCGAGGACCACCAGGCGAACCCGCGCGACGACCTGACGACCTTCTTGCTGAACGCCGAGATCGGCGGCGAGAAGCTGGCCCTCGAGCACGTCTTCGGGACCATCCTCCTGGTGCTGATCGCCGGCATCGACACCACGTGGTCGGCGATCGGCGCGTCGCTGTGGCACCTCGCCCACAACCCCCAGGACCTGGAGCGACTGGTCGCCGAGCCCGACCTCATGCCCACCGCGATCGAGGAGTTCCTGCGCTTCTACGCGCCGGTGACCATGGCCCGCCTGGTCAAGCACGACATGGACTACCTGGGCTGCCCGATGAAGGAGTACGACTGGCTCATGCTGGGCTTCCCGGCGGCCAACCGCGACCCCGCGGCCTTCAAGGACGCGGACCAGTTCATCATCGACCGCCTGGAGAACCGCCACCTGGCCTTCGGCCTGGGCATCCACCGCTGCGTGGGGTCCAACCTCGCGCGCCTGGAGCTGCGCGTGGCCATCGAGGAGTTCATCGCGCGCTACCCGCGCTTCACCCTGGCCGACCCGGCCGCGGTGACGTGGGCGCCGGGGATGATCCGCGGCCCGCGGAACCTGCCCCTGCGGGTGCTGGCCTAGAGACCCAGGTCGGTCGTCGACGACGACCAGAGGCCGGCCATCCACGCCTCGACGTCGTCGGGGTCGCGCGGCAGCGCCGCCGACAGGTTGCGCGCGCCGCTCTCGGTGACCAGCACGTCGTCCTCGATGCGCACGCCGATCCCGCGGTACTGCGCGGGCACGGTCAGGTCGTTGGCCTGGAAGTAGAGGCCCGGCTCGACGGTGAGCACGTAGCCCTCGCGCAGCTCGCCGCGGCGCACCTCGTCGCGCGCCGCGTCGCAGTCGTGCACGTCCAGGCCCAGCATGTGGCTCACGCCGTGGAGGGTGTAGCGCCGGTAGGACTGGTTCTCGTCGTCGAGCGACTCGGCGGGGTCGCCGGTCAGGACGCCGAGCTCGACGAGGCCCTCGGCGAGCACGGCCATCGCGGCCCGGTGGGGCGCGTCGAAGCTCGCCCCCGGACGCACCGCGGCGATGCCCGCCTCCTGGGCGGCGAGCACGAGCTCGTAGACGCTGCGCTGGGCGGGCGAGAAGCGCCCGCTCACCGGCATCGTGCGCGTCACGTCGGCGGTGTAGAGCGTCTCGACCTCGACGCCCGCGTCGAGCAGCAGCAGGTCGCCGCTGTTGACGGCACCGTCGTTGCGCGTCCAGTGCAGGATCGTCGCGTGGGCGCCGGCCGCGGCGATGGTGCCGTAGCCGACGTCGTTGCCCTCGACGCGCGCGCGCAGGTTGAACACGCCCTCGATCACGCGCTCGCCCCGCCCCTCGGCGGCGGGCAACGCGCGCACGACGTCCTCGAAGCCCTTGACCGTGTGGTCGACCGCCCGCTGGAGCTGGGCGACCTCGAACTCGTCCTTGGTCAGGCGCAGCTCGGAGAGCGCGGTGGCGAACTCGTCGTCGCCGTCGCAGGGCTCGACGACCGAGTCGAGCCACGCGTCGACGTCGCGGCGCACCAACGCCGCGCACGGGTCCAGCGACTCGAGGTCCTTCTCCAGGTACTCCAGCGGCGCGGTCTCGACGGCGAAGAAGACGGCCGCCTCCGCGACGCCGCGGCGCGGGCCGACCCACAGCTCGCCGTAGCGAGCGTCGGTGAAGAACTCGTACGTCGACTGGTCGCGACGGTGCGCGACGTAGAGGGTCGAGCGCGGGCCCTGCGCGCCCGGCGAGATCACGAGCACCGCGTCGGGCTCGTCGCACCCCGTGAGGTAGAAGAAGTCCGAGTCGGGCCGGAAGCGGTAGTCGGTGTCGTTGGCGCGCACCTTGGGGTTGCCGTTGGCCACGACCAGGGTGCGTCCGGGGAAGAGACCGGCGACGCGCTCGCGGCGCTGGGCGCAGTAGGGGGCCATGGGGTGCACGTCGCCCGAGGGCTCCTGCGGGGCCCACCCCGTCGTCATCTGCTCGACCATCGTGCGCGGCCAGGGCTTGCGCCGCGTTCCGCCCCAGACCCAGTTCTCGGACACCGGGTTCTCGGCCGAGACGTCGCCGTCGCCGTGGGCTGACTCGTTCACCGCCCCAAACTACCGCCCGACCCGGCGGGCCCCGCACCGCGGGTGGTTGACTCGCTTTGTAAGAACCGGGCGGGAGGTGACAGGACTGAGCGTGGCTCCGGGTAGGGAAGTTCGCTTCCGGGCGTTGGCCGTCGAGGCCACGCCCGTCGTCGGCGCGTACCTGCGACGCCGCCTCTACCCCCTGGTCGACGCCGACCTCGACGACCTGGTCGAGGAGGTCCTCCTCGTCGCGTGGCGCCGCTTCGACGACATCCCCGCCGACGCGACCATCCCGTGGATGATCGGGGTCGCGCGCAACGTCCTGCGCAACGCCCAGCGAAAGCGCCGACGCGCCACGGCCGTCGAGGACCGCGTGCGGCCCGCGACGTCCACCGCGGCCGCCGAGGACCTGGTGATCGCCGACGAGGGGGTGCGCCAGGCCCTGGCCGCCCTCAGCGACGACGACCGCGAGATCCTCCTGCTGCACGCCTGGGACGGTCGCAGCGCCACGGAGATCGCGGCGATCTTCCACCTGTCCACCAACGCCGCGGCGGTCCGCCTGTCGCGCGCCGAGGCCCGATTTCGACGCCACTTCAGCGGTGTCGCGGTGGAGTGAAATTTCCGCCGACTCCAGACAAAGAGCCTATGGAGGAGGATGCCATGAGTTCTGCTGACGAACGGTTGTCCGCGAGCGACCCGGCTCGGGACGGCTACACGCACCCGGCGATGGGCGCGATGGTCTCGCGCGTCGTCGCGACCGGACGGCCGCGCCGCGACGCGACCTGGCGGGCCTTCCGCCTCCGGATCGCCAGCGCCGTCGCGGGCACCGGCGTCGTGACCGGGGCGGGGATCCTCGCGCTCTCCAGCGCCGGGGTGTCGCTGCCCGTGCTGGCCTTCGCCGCGGCCGGCACGCAACCCGCGTCGAGCGGCTCGGTGTACGGGACGTCGACCGCGCCGACCAAGCTGGCCCTTCCGATGCAGCGCAACTGGCAGATCACCGGCGCCGACAACCTCTCGGACGCGCCCGGGTCGGCGACCGTCTACACGCTGAGCGCTCCGAGCGACCCGGCGGGCGCGCTGAGCCAGGCGGCCCAGGTGCTCGGCGTGGACATCGGCACGCCGGCCACCAACGGCGACGCCCAGAGCTACTCGTCGACCGGCCCGGACTACTCGGGCTGGCTCGTGTCCAACGGCGGGTTCGCGTCGTGGGGGATCAGCCTCAACTCCTCGACGACGTCGGCCGCCGCGTCGGGCCCGGTGGCGCTCGACGCGTTCAACGCGACCGCGGTCGCCGACGCCCAGCAGCTGGGGTCGTTCCAACTCGGCGCGCCCTCGCCCCAGGCCCTCGGCGATAACAACACGGGGCCCGTCGACGTCACCGTGCCGATCCTGGTGGATGACGAGTCGACGGACTTCGCCTACGACTTCACCTTCGGGTCGGACGGGTCGCTGCAGTCGGCCGACGGCGTGAGCGCGACGCTCAGCCCGCTGGCGACGTACCCGCTGGTCTCGCCGTCGGCCGGGGTCGGCGAGATCCTCTCGCAGCTCTACGTGACGACGGCCCCGATCGGCGGTGGCGTCGAGCCGATGCTGGGCTCCTCGACGTCCGACGCCGGGGCGGGCGACACCACGACGACGGGACCGCCGCTGATGGGGTCCTCGGACCAGCCGCCGGTCCCCACGACCGATCCCACGGCGTCGAGCGTCCCCACGACCGACACGACGCCGTCGACGATCCCGCCGACGGTGGTCGACGTCACGGGCGTGAGCGACCAGTACGGGGCGTACTCGATGTCCGACGGATCGACCCTGCTGCTGCCGGTCTACGTCTACACGGGTGACGTCGTGGGCCAGACCTGGCAGGCGAGCTTCCGGGTGATCCCGGTGGACCCGGCGTACCTGGACCTCACCGCGATCGTGAGCGCCCGGCTCTTCTAGCGCGCCCTCGTAGTGTGGCCCCATGGCCATGACGCTGACCTGGGAGGGCGAGGTCGCCCTCGTGCGCTGGGACGACGAGGAGAACCGCGTCAACCTCGACACCCTGGCGCGGGTGCACCGGCTGCTCGATGAGGTCGAGGCGACGAGCGGGCCGCGCGCGCTGGTGTGGACCGGCGCCGGCAAGTTCTTCTCCAACGGCCTCGACCTGGCGCGCTTCGCCGGTGACCCCAACGAGATGCGCGCGACGCTCGACGAGCTGCACCGCACCTTGGCGCGCCTCTTCCTCTTCCCCGCGTATACGGTGGCCGCGCTCAACGGGCACACCTTCGCCGCGGGCGCGCTCTTCTCGTGCGGGTTCGACTACCGGGTGATGCGAGCCGACCGCGGCTACTGGTGCATGAACGAGGTCGACATTGGCCTCGCCCTAGACGAGCGCCTGGCCGCGATCCTCTTCGCGCGCCTGCCGCGCGCGGTCGTCGTCGACGCGATCGTGACCGGTCACCGCTTCACCGGGCCCGAGGCCTCTGCCGCGGGGATCGTCCAGGAGTCCGTCGACGAGTCCGCGCTGGTCGCGCGGGCCATCGACGTCGCCGGCGCGATGGCGGCCAAGGACCGCGTGGTGATCGGCGCGCACAAGCGCCTCGCGTTCGCCGACGTGGTCGCCCGGCTCGGGCACCCGCTCACCTAGGCGCGGGCGGCGCCGGGGACTAGACCCAGCCCTGGTCGCGCGCGATCTGCTCGACGTCGCCGATGCGCATGCCGCTGCGGTGCTGGAGCGTGCGGATCAGGCCGCCGGCCTCGTAGAGGGACTCGTAGGTACCGGTGTCGAGCCAGGTCGTCGCCCGCGACAGCGGCTGGACGCGCAGCTCGCCGCGCTCGAGGTAGGCGAGGTTCAGCGCGGTGATCTCGAGCTCGCCGCGCGTGCTCGGGGTCAGCTCGTGGGCGAGCTTGACCGCCTTCTCGTCGTAGAAGTAGATGCCGGGCACGACGTAGTCGCTCCTGGGGTGCGCGGGCTTCTCCTCGATGGACAGCACCCGGCCCTCGTCGTCGAACTCGACGACGCCGTAGCGCGAGGGGTCGCTCACCTGATACGCGAAGATGAGCGCGCCCTCCACGTCGACGTTCTCGGCCAGGTGCGTGCCGAGGCCGGGGCCGTAGAAGAGGTTGTCACCCAGGATGAGCGCGCACTTGTCGCCGTCGAGGAATCGCTCACCCAGGATGAGCGCCTCGGCGAGGCCGTTGGGGCTGTCCTGGACGACGTAGGAGATGTTCAGTCCCAGGTGCGCGCCGTCGCCGAGGAGCCGGCGGAACGCGTCCTGGTCGTGAGGGGTGGTGATGAGCAGGATGTCGCGCAGGCCCGTGAGCATGAGCGTGCTCAACGGGTAGTAGATCATGGGCTTGTCGTAGATGGGAAGCAACTGCTTGGAGACCGCGCGGGTGATGGGGTGAAGGCGCGTGCCGTTGCCGCCAGCCAGGATGATTCCCTTCACTCCATTAGTGTATAGAGGTCCCTTCACGCTCTCTAGAGGCCGAGGTAGGCATGCGCGCTGTTATCACCGGTGCCGCGGGGTTCATCGGCTCGCGATTCGCCGAGCTGTTCCTCGACGACGCCGAGCGACTCGGCTACGACGACGTCGTCCTCTTCGACGCGCTCACGTACTCGGGCCGGCGCGAGAACATGGACGAGTCGCTGCGCGACCGGCGCGCGTCCTTCGTCCATGCGTCGATCACCGACGCCGACGCGACGGACCGCGCGCTGCGCGGCGCGCAGCTCGTCGTACACTTCGCCGCCGAGAGCCACGTCGACCGCTCGATCTCGGGCGCGCGCGCGTTCTTCGCCACGAACGTGCTCGGCACCCAGCAGCTGCTCGAGAGCGCGCGCCGCGGCGGCGTGGCGCGCTTCGTGCACGTCTCGACCGACGAGGTCTACGGCTCCATAGAGCGGGGCTCGTGGCGCGAGGACCACGTGCTCGAGCCCAACTCGCCGTACTCGTCGTCCAAGGCCGGGTCGGACCTCGCCGCGCTGGCCTATCACCGCACCTACGGGCTCGACGTGTGCGTCACGCGGTGCTCGAACAACTACGGCCCGCGCCAGTTCCCCGAGAAGATGATCCCGCTGTTCGTGACCAACCTGCTCGACGGGCTCGCGGTCCCGCTCTACGGCGACGGGCTCAACGTGCGCGACTGGCTCCACGTCGACGACCACTGCCGGGGCGTGCTGGCCGTCGCCGAGTCGGGCCGCGCGGGGGAGATCTACAACATCGGCGGCGGCACCGATCTGACGAACCGCGAGCTGACCGGGCGCCTGCTCGCGCTGTGCGGCGCGGACGAGTCGATGGTCGAGCCGGTCGCCGACCGCCTGGGACACGACCGGCGTTACAGCGTCGACTGGTCCAAGATCGCCGCCGAGCTGGGATACGAGCCGCGCGTCGCCTTCGCCGACGGCCTGGCGGCGACCGTGCGCTGGTACCAGGAGAACGAGGAGTGGTGGCGGCCGCTCAAGGGTCGCGTCGCGTGAGCTCGAACGGGCGCGCCGTCGACGGCCTGATCGTCATGGACTCGCCGGTGTGGGCCGACGACCGGGGGTTCTTCCGCGAGTGGTTCCGCCTGGCCGACCTCAACGGCGCCGGCTTCACCGCCCGTCAGGCCAACCTCTCGCGCTCGGTGCGCGGCGTCGTGCGCGGGCTGCACTACTCGCTCGCCCCCGAGGGACAGGCGAAGGTCGTCACCTGCGTCGACGGGACCCTCGAGGACGTGATCGTCGACGTTCGCGTCGGCTCGCCCACCTTCGGCGCGGTGGAGGTCGTCACGCTGGCCGGCGAACTCGGCCGGTCCGTGCTGCTCCCCGCGGGCGTGGCGCACGGGTTCTGCGTCACGAGCGAGGTCGCGACGCTGGCGTACCTCCTGTCCTCTCCCTACAACGCTGCCTACGAGCTCGAGATCAACCCCTTCGACACCGAGATCGGGATCACGTGGGCGCTCGTGGGCGAGCCCATCGTCAGCGACAAGGACGCCGCGGCGCCGTCGCTGGCCGCGCGCCGCGCCGCGGGCGAGCTCCCGCTCTACCGGGCCTGAGCCGTGGGCCGGTCGGCCGGTCGTTGGTAGCGTGGCCGACGTGAGCATTGCGCCGCTGCGTGCGGTCTCCGCCGCCGAACACGGCGTGGTGATCCCCTCGGGCGCGCACCCGCCCCGGGTCGAGTCCGAGGCCCAGCTGCGGGCGCTGCTCGCCAGCCTCTCGGGGGTCGACGCCGTCGGCGCCGAGGCCCGCGCCGCCAAGCTCGCGACCCGCTCGATCAAGCGATCGACCAAGATGGCGGCGCTGGACCTGGCCATCTCGATGGTCGACCTGACCACCCTCGAGGGCGCCGACACCCCGGGCCGCGTCTCGTCGCTGTGCGCCAAGGCCGTGCGACCCGACGCGACGGACCCGACGGTCCCCTCGGTCGCCGCGGTGTGCGTCTACCCGGACCTCGTGGCCCACGCCCGATCGGCGCTGGTGGGCTCGCGCGTCGCGGTCGCGTCGGTCGCCACGGCGTTCCCGTCCGGCCGCGCGTCCCTGGCGGTCAAGCTGATGGACGTGCGCGACGCCGTCGCGGCCGGGGCCGACGAGGTCGACATGGTGATCGATCGCGGCGCGTTCCTCTCCGGGCGCCTCGGGCAGGTCTTCGACGAGGTCGTCGCGGTCAAGGAGAGCTGCGGCTCCGCGCACCTCAAGGTCATCCTCGAGACCGGCGAGCTGGTCACGTACGACAACGTGCGCCGCGCGAGCTGGCTGGCGATGCTCGGCGGCGCGGACTTCATCAAGACCTCCACGGGCAAGGCCGCGGTGTCCTCGACGCCGCCGGTGGCCCTGGTGATGCTCGAAGCGGTGCGCGACTTCGCCGAGTCCACCGGGCGGGTGGTGGGGGTCAAGGTCGCGGGCGGGATCCGCTCGTCCAAGGACGCCATCCGCTACCTGGTGCTGGTGAATGAGTCCGTGGGGTCGGCGTGGCTGAGCGCCGAGCACTTCCGCTTCGGCGCGTCGTCGCTGCTCAACGACCTCCTGATGCAGCGGGCCAAGCAGCGTCGCGGCGCCTACGTGCGCGCCGACGAGTTCAGCGGGGACTGACGTGGCCGGCGAGCTCACGACCTCGACGCTCGGGTCGATGGCCTACGACGCCGCGCCCGAGTCGGCCTCCCTCGCCCGGCTGCGGCCGAGCTACGGGATCTTCGTCGACGGCGAGTTCAGCGACCCGTCGTCCCACGAGCAGTTCGCCTCGCTCAACCCGGCCACCGAGGACACCCTGGCCACCGTGGCCCAGTCCAGCCCGGCCGACGTCGACCGCGCGGTCGCCGCGGCGCGGCGCGCCTACGACGACGTGTGGTCCACGACGACGGGCGCGGAGCGCGCGAAGTACCTGTTCCGCGTGGCGCGCCTGATCCAGGAACGCGCCCGCGAACTCGCGGTCGTCGAGACGCTCGACAACGGCAAGCCCATCCGCGAGTCACGCGACGTCGACATCCCCCTGGCCGCGGCGCACTTCTTCTACTACGCGGGCTGGGCCGACAAGCTCGAGCACGCCGGGTTCGGGCCCTCCCCGCGTCCCCTGGGCGTGGCCGGTCAGATCATCCCGTGGAACTTCCCGCTGCTGATGGCGGCGTGGAAGCTGGCCCCGGCGCTGGCCGCGGGCAACACGTGCGTGCTCAAGCCCGCCGAGACCACGCCGCTGACCGCGCTCGTGCTCGCCGAGATCCTCCAGCAGGCCGAGCTGCCCCCGGGGGTCGTCAACATCGTGACCGGCGACGGCGCGGTGGGCGCCGGCCTGGTGGACCACCCCGGGGTCGACAAGATCGCGTTCACCGGCTCCACCGAGGTCGGCCGGATGATCCAGCGCCGCGTCGCGGGCAGCGCCAAGCGCCTGACGCTCGAGCTCGGAGGGAAGGGCGCCAACATCGTCTTCGAGGACGCCCCGGTCGACGAGATGATCGAGGGGATCATCGACGGCATCTTCTTCAACCAGGGCCACGTCTGCTGCGCCGGGTCGCGGCTCCTGGTCCAAGAGTCGGTGGCCGACGAGGTCCTGCGCCGTCTCGTGCGCCGCGTCGATCAGCTGCGCGTCGGCGACCCGCTCGACAAGAACACCGACGTCGGGGCGATCAACTCGGCGGCCCAGCTCGAGCGCATCACCGAGCTCGTCGAGGCCGGCGAGCGCGAGGGCGCGACGCGCTACACGGGCTCGTGCCCGCTGCCCGAGCGCGGTTACTGGTTCGCCCCGACGGTCTTCGCCGACGTCGCCCAGTCGCACCGCATAGCGCGCGAGGAGATCTTCGGGCCGGTCCTCTCGGTGCTGACGTTCCGCACCCCGGAAGAGGCCGTGGCCAAGGCCAACAACACGACCTACGGACTGGCGTGCGGGGTGTGGAGCGAGAAGGGGAGCCGCACGCTGTGGGTCGCCGAGCGGCTGCGCGCCGGCGTCATCTGGGCCAACACCTACAACCGCTTCGACCCGACCAGCCCCTTCGGCGGCGTGCGCGAGTCGGGCTTCGGGCGCGAGGGCGGCCGTCACGGCCTAGAGGCGTACCTCGATGTCTGAGCGCCTCGACGTGCGCAAGACCTACAAGCTGCTGGTGGGCGGGTCCTTCCCGCGATCGGAGTCCGGGCGCAGCTACGAGGTCGCCACCGCCGACGGCGAGTTCTGGGCCAACGTCGCCCAGGGGTCGCGCAAGGACCTGCGCGACGCCGTCGTCGCCGCGCGCGCGGCCCAGGCCAAGTGGTGGGCGCTGAGCTCGTACAACCGCGGCCAGGTCCTCTACCGGCTCGCCGAGATGGCCGAGTCGCGCCGCGCCGAGCTGGCCGAGCACGTGGCGATGGCCGAGGGCCTCGGCGCCGACGACGCCGCGCGCGACGTCGCGCGCGCGATCGACCGGATCGTCTGGTACGCGGGCTGGACCGACAAGGTCACCCAGGTCCTCGGAGGGGCGAACCCCGTGGCCGGGCCGTTCTTCAACTTCTCGCTGCCGGTGCCCTCCGGGGTGGTGGGGGTCATCGCTCCCCAGGAGTCGTCCCTCGTGGGGTTCGTCGACGCCGTGCTCGCGCCGGTGTGCACGGGCAACGCCGTCGTGGTCCTGCCGAGCGAGCGCCGGCCCACGCCGGCGCTGCTGATCGGCGAGATGACCGCGACCTCGGACGTGCCCGGCGGGGTGGTCAACCTCGTCACGGGCTACACCGACGAGCTCGCCCCGGTGCTGGCCGCCCACGAGGACGTCGACGGGCTGGACCTCGCGGGCGCCTCGGACCCCGACGCCCTCGCGGCCACGGCCGCGCAGTCCATCAAGCGGGTGTTGAAGCCCCGGGCCGAGGACGGCTCCCTGCGACGGCTTCGCGCCTTCGTCGAGACGTCCACGGTCTGGCACACGATCGGACAATGACCATGGACCCCTTCAAGCTGGCCCGTCGCGCGGCCGAGGCGCTGCGCGAGCAGAGCGGGGTCGACGGGTACGACCTCGCGGTCGTCCTGGGGTCGGGCTGGCGCGAGGGAGCGACGCTGCTGGGCGAGCCCTCGGCCAGCGTCGAGACCAGCGCCCTGCCGGGGTTCGTCGCGCCGAGCGTCGCCGGCCACGGGTCCAAGGTGCTGACGGTGACCGTCGGCGACCGTCGCGTGGCCCTGCTGACGGGCCGCGTCCACCTCTACGAGGGGCACCCCGTCGACACCGTCGTGCACCCCGTGCGCACGCTGGTCGCCGCCGGGGCGCGCTGCGTCGTGCTCACCAACGCCGCGGGTGGCATCGAGCCGGCCGTCGGGCCGGGCAACGTCGTGCTCATCCGCGACCACCTGAACCTGACGGCGACGTCCCCGCTGGAGGGCCCGTCGCCGCCGGCGAGGTACGGGCCGCGCTTCGTCGACCTCACGGACCTCTACAGCCGGCGGGCCCGCGCGGCGGTGCGCGAGGCCGTGCCCACGGTGACCGAGGGCGTCTACGCGGGGTTGCGCGGCCCGCACTACGAGACGCCCGCCGAGATCGTGATGCTGCGCACGCTGGGCGCCACGGTCGTGGGGATGTCGACCGTGCTGGAGGCCATCGCCGCGCGCCACGTCGGGGCCGAGGTCGTCGGCTTCTCGCTCGTGTCGAACTTCGCCGCGGGGGTCACGTCCGCGCCGCTCGATCACGCCGAGGTCCTCGAGACCGGGCAGGCGGCCGCCGCGAGCCTGGGCTCGCTCCTGGCGCGGGTCCTGCCGGTCCTGTGAGCGAGGACCTTCGGGTCCGCGCCGCGGCGTGGATCGCCGCGGACCCCGACGAGCGCGACCGCGCCGAGCTGACGCGCCTGCTCGAGGTGGGCGACGACGACGAGCTCGCCCGGCGCTTCAGCGCCCCGCTCTCCTTCGGCACGGCCGGCCTGCGCGGTCCGGTGCGCGCGGGCCCGTCGGGCATGAACCGACTGACCGTGCGCCGCGCGACCCAGGGCGTCGTGGCCTGGCTGGCCGAGACGGGCGCGGACGCCGCGCGCGGGGTCGTCGTCGGGCGCGACGCGCGGCACGGATCCGAGGACTTCAACGACGAGGTCGTCGCGGTGCTCGTGGGCGCGGGCGTCGTGGTCCACGAGATGCCGCGGCCGCTGCCGACCCCCTTCGTTCCCTACGCCATCAAGGCGCTAGGCGCGGCCGCGGGGATCATGATCACGGCGAGCCACAACCCGCCCCAGGACAACGGCTACAAGCTCTACGCGGGCGACGGGTCCCAGATCATCCCTCCGGCCGACGAGATCGTCGAACGCCACGCCGACGCGGCGGGAACGCCCGCGCTCGGGCGACGCGGCGACGCGCGCCACCACGTGATCGGCGAGGACCTGCTCGGTGCCTACCGGGACCACTTCGTGCGGCGCTTCGGCGTCGCCAGTGACCTGAAGGTCGCCTACACGCCGCTGTGCGGCGTGGGCGGTGCGCCGATGACCGCGCTGTTCGAGGCCGCCGGGTTCTCGCGGGTCACCGTCGTCGACGCCCAGTTCGCGCCCGACGCCTCGTTCCCCGGCCTGGCCTTCCCGAACCCCGAGGAGCCGGGCGTGCTCGACGAGGCGATCTCGACGGCCGAGCGCACGGGCGCCGACCTGGTGATCGCGAACGACCCCGACGCTGACCGCCTCGGCGTCGCCGTGCGCGACGCGGGATCCTGGCGCGCGCTGCGCGGCGACGAGATCGGATGGCTGCTCGCGTCCGCGCTCGTGGTCGGCGCGCGCCCCGGCGACGTCGTGGCCACGACGATCGTGTCCTCGTCGCTGCTCGAGGCGATGGCCCGCGACGCCGGCGTCGCCTACGCCACGACGCTGACCGGGTTCAAGTGGATCTCGCGCGCCGCCGGAGACGGCGTCCTGCGCTTCGGCTACGAGGAGGCCCTGGGATTCGCCGTCGACCCGTGCGTCGCGGACAAGGACGGCATGTCCGCCGCTCTGTGCCTCGCGCGCCTGGCCCACGACCTTCGCGTCGAGGGCAAGACCCTGCTGACGCGCCTCGACGAGATCGAGTCGCGCTTCGGCGTGCACGCCGGCGCCCAGGTCTCGGTCCGCGCGGTCGGCGAGGGCGGTCTCGGCATGATCGCCGCGGTCATGGCTCGGCTGCGCGCGGCGCCCCCCGCATCCCTGGGCGGGCTCGCCGTGGTCGAGGTCGACGACCTCTCGCGGGGCTGGCGTGGCCTGCCGCCCACCGAGGGGCTCATCTGGCGCCTCGGCGACGCCGGTCGCGTCGTGGTGCGCCCCTCGGGGACCGAGCCCAAGCTCAAGGCGTACCTGGAGGTCGTCGAGCCGGTGGGCGCGGCCCTGGCGGACGCCCGCGCCCGGGCCGCGGCGCGCCTGGCGGCCCTGCGCGCCGACGTCGAGCGCCTGACGCGCCTCGAGGCGCGGGCGCGGACCACTCCTTGAATGAGGTTGAAGTGTCGCGTGACGGGTCGCGGTAGTAGACAGCGCACATGACTCGATTCCAGTTCCCTCGGCGCGCGGCGCTGCGCCTGGTTGGCGTGACGTGCGCCCTCGTCCTCGTGGCCGCCGGCGTCGCCGCCGCCGACCCGGCCTTCACCTCGACGCACGCCGTCACCGGCCTGGCCACGCTGAACGCGGACGGGACGGCCGTCGTCGACGACGTGTCGTGCTTCTCGAACGGCAACTGCGGCGCGATCGGGACCTACACCGACTCCTCTCGTCACATCCAGGGGTTCGTGGCCAACGAGGTCGCCGGGACGTGGGGCAGCGCCGAGCCGATCCCGGGACTGGCCGCGCTCAACGCGGGCGACACCGTGAGCGACTACGTGTCGATCTCGTGCACCGCGGCGAACGCGTGCACGGCCGGCGGCTCGTACACCGACTCGAGCCAGCTGCACCAGGCGTTCCTGGTCGACGAGGTCCAGGGGTCGTGGAACTCGGCGATCGCGATGCCGCGCAGCGGGTCGTTGCCCGTGGGGCTTCCCGCGGCGGTGACCGCGCTCGCGTGCACGTCGCCGGGCAACTGCGTGGCGGCGGGTGAGTACATCAACGGCGCCCAGACGGCCGAAGAGACGTTCCTCGCCACCGAGACCGGTGGCACCTGGGCCGGCGCCGTCCCGGAGCCGGGCGAGGGCGCCCTCAACGCCGGCGCGCTCAGCGCGGTCTCTTCGATCGCGTGCCCGGCCGCCGGCGATTGCCAGCTCACCGGCATCTACTCCGACGGCTCCAGCAAGGTGCAGGCCTACGTGGACTCTGAGTCCAACGGCACGTGGGCCGGCGCGGTCGCGATACCCGGGCTCATCAGTCTGAACACGGGCGGAGCGGCGATCGCCAATGAGATTGCGTGCAGTTCGGTCGGCCGCTGCGCGATCGCCGGCGGCTACTCACTGGTCGGCGGCGCCGGCGAGTCCTTCGTCGACGACGAGGTCGGCGGCACCTGGGGAACGGCCCAGGAGCTCCCGGCGAGCGCGACGCTCAACGTGGGCGGCGACTCCCTCCTCAACTCCATCGCGTGTCCCAGTGACGGGTCGTGCGAGGCCGTCGGCTACTACTCCGACAGCTCAACCACGAATCAGGCCATGGTGGCGTCGGAGAGCAACGGCACGTGGGGCAACGCGGCCGAGATGCCGGGCACCGCGGAGCTCAACGGCGGCGGGTCCGCGTCAGGATTCTCGGTGTCGTGCGTGTCGGCGGGGGACTGCCGGGCCGTCGGCGCCTACACCGACTCGTCCAACAACTCCCAGGCCTTCCTCGCGACCGAGTCGGGCGGCGTGTGGGGCGCCTCGACCGAGGCGTCGGGCAGCGCCGCGCTCAACACCGAGGGCGAGGCCGAACTCGGGGTCATCTCGTGCACCAGCGACGGGGGCTGCAGCGCGGGGGGCCAGTACAAGGACTCCTCGGGCTCGTTCCAGGGGATGCTCATCGACGCCGTGACGCCCCCGGCGACCGCCCCGGCCGCACCGACGGCCAGGGCCTCCTCGCACGCCAAGGGCAAGCTGACGGTGACCGTCACGCCGGGCGCCAACGGCGGCAGTCCGATCACGTCGTACCAGTACTCGCTCAACGGCGGCGCGTGGAAGCACGGGTCCGACGGCGCGGCGACCTTCACGGTGGGCCACCAGAAGCCCGGGGCCAAGGACCACGTGCGCGTGCGCGCCGTCAACGCCGTGGGCGACAGCCCCGCGTCGCCCTCGGTGACCGTCAAGATCCGTTAGCTAGGCACCCCTTGCGCGCAGCGCGGCGTAGCCCGGCTTGATCACGCTGTTGATCAGGCCGAGTCGCGAGTCGAACGGGTAGAACGCGCTCTTCATCGCGTTCAGCGTGAGCCACTCCATCACCGCGAGGTCCCAGCCGAACACCTCGGCGCACGCGGCGAACTCCCCCGAGAGGCTGACCCCGCTCATGAGCCGGTTGTCGGTGTTGAGCGTCACGCGGAATCGCAGGTCGCACAGCAGGCCGACCGGGTGCTCGGCGATGGAGGGGGCCGCGCCGGTGTGCACGTTGGACGTGGGGCACACCTCGAGGGGGATGCGCCGGTCGCGGACGTAGTCCGCCAGGCGGCCCAGGACGTAGCGGTTCTCGACGCGGGTGACGTCGTCGATGATCCTCACGCCGTGACCGAGGCGCTCGGCGTTGCAGAACTGGACGGCCTCCCAGATCGAGGGCAGGCCGAAGGCCTCGCCGGCGTGGACGGTCAGGTGGAAGTTCTCGCGCTGCACGAGGTGGAACGCGGGCAGGTGCTCGGTCGGCGGGAAGCCGTCCTCGGGGCCCGCGATGTCGAACCCGCAGACCCCGTCGTCGCGGAAGGCGACGGCGAGCTGGGCGATGACGCGGCTCTGGTGGGCCTGGCGCATCGCCGAGAGGATGGAGCGCACGACGATCACGCGCCCTTCGGCGCGGGCCTGGGCCACGCCCTCGGCGAAACCAGCCAGCACCGCCGCGACGACCTCGTTGAGCGTCAGGCCGCCGGCGAGGTGCAGCTCGGGGGCGAAGCGCACCTCGGCGTAGATCACGCCGTCGCGCGCGAGGTCCAGCGCGCACTCGGCCGCCACCCGCTCGATGCTCGAGCGCGTCTGCATGACGGCCGTCGTGTGGGTGAAGCCCTCGAGGTAGCGCACGAGGTCCCCGCCCGGCTCGTCGGCGACGAACCAGTCGCCCAGCTCCACGGGGTCCGTGGTGGGCAGTCCGTCGTAGCCGACCTCGCGGGCCAGCTCCACGACGGTCGCGGGGCGCAGGCCGCCGTCGAGGTGGTCGTGCAGGAGCACCTTGGGCGCCGCGGCGATGGCCTCGAGGGTCAGCTCCGGGTGCGGCATCGGCCCAGGCTACCGAACCGTCGCTTAGTCCCTCCCGACGCGGTCCAGGAGCAGCGGCGCGGCCGCGGCGGGCCCGTCGCCGACGTGCGCCACGCCGTGGATCGCGTCGCGGCCGCGCGCGAGGTGGTCGTCGTCGTCGGCGTGCAGCTCGAAGAGCGGCTGGCCGGCTTCGACGTCGTCGCCCACGCGCACGAGCGTGAGGACCCCCGCCGCCGCGCTCACCGGGTCCTCCTTGCGGGCCCGGCCCGCGCCGAGTCGCCACGCGGCGACGCCCACGCCCAGCGCGTCGATGCGCGTCACGACGCCGGCGCGCGTGGCGACGACGACGTCACGGCGCGCCGCGAGGGGCATCTCGGCGTCGGGGTCGCCGCCCTGGGCGCTGATCATGCGCCGGTAGACGCCGTAGGCCGACCCGTCGTCCAGCTTGGCGGCGGGATCGGCATCCAGCCCGACGAGGTCGAGCATCTCGCGCGCCAGGGCCAGGGTGAGCTCGCGCACGTCTCCGGGCCCGCCGCCGCGCAGCACCTCGACGGACTCGCTGACCTCCAGGGCGTTGCCCGCGGCGCGCCCCAGGGGGCTGTCCATGGACGTCAGCTGCGCCACGGTCGCCACACCGTGACGCTCGCCGAGCGCGACCATCGTCGTGGCCAGGGCCAGCGCGCTCTCGCGGTCCTTCATGAAGGCGCCGTGCCCGACCTTGACGTCGAGCACCAGGGCGCCCGTGCCCTCGGCGATCTTCTTGGACATGATCGACGAGGAGATCAGGGGGATGGACTCGACCGTCCCGGTCACGTCGCGCAGGGCGTAGAGGCGCCGGTCGATGGGCGCGAGCCCGACCCCGGCCGCGCAGATGACCGCGCCGACGTCCTCGAGCTGGCGAAGGACGTCGTGGTTGCTCAGGTTGGCGCGCCACCCCGGGATCGATTCGAGCTTGTCCAGCGTGCCGCCGGTGTGACCGAGGCCGCGACCCGACAACTGGGGCACCGCGGCGCCGCACGAGGCCACCAGTGGCGCCAGTATGAGCGAGACCTTGTCGCCGACGCCGCCGGTCGAGTGCTTGTCGACGGTCGGGCGCGACAGTCCGGACAGGTCGAGTCGCTCGCCCGAGGCGATCATGCGCGCGGTCCAGGTGCTCAGCTCGGCGTCGGAGAGCCCGCGAAAGAAGATGGCCATCAGCAGCGCCGACATCTGCTCCTCGGCGACCTCGTCGCGCTGGTAGGCGTCGAGGAACCAGTTGATGGCCTCGTCGCTCAGGATTCCGCCGTCGCGCTTGGTCGAGATGACGTCGACCGCCGACAGGCTCACGTGGTGGCCCGCGTGGCGAGGTCCTCGGGCCCGAAGGCGCCCGGCAGCAGCGCGCCCAGCGTGGTCGGCTCGACGTCGGCGCCCGCGTCGACCAGCAGGCCGGCGCCCCCGTGCTCGTAGAGAAGCTGGCGGCAGCGCCCGCACGGCGCTATCGGCGCCCCGTCGCCGGCGACGACGCTCACCGCGATCAGACGACCCCCGCCCGAACGCGCGAGGTCGCCGACCAGCGCGCACTCCGCGCACAGGGTGAGGCCGTAGCTGGCGTTCTCGACGTTGGAGCCCTCGATCAGCCGCCCGTCGTCGGTGACGCCGGCCGCGCCGACGCGCACGTGCGAGTACGGCGAGTACGACTTCTCGGTCGCTTTGCGGGCCCGGGCGCGCAGGTCGTCCCACGGGATCTCCACGAGGCCGCTCACGGGTAAACAGTACACTTCGCCTCCGTGAGGCCCCTCCTCGACGAGTTGGTCGACGTGAGCGACGAGGTGCGCGACGCGTTGTCCGAGGGGCGCGGCGTCGTCGCGCTAGAGACGACGATCGTCGTCCAGGGTCTTCCGGCACCGGTGAACCTCGAGGTGGCCCGAGAGTGCGAGGCCGCGGTGCGCGACGCCGGCGCGGCGCCCGCGACGATCGGCGTGCTCGGCGGACGCGTCGTCGTCGGGCTCAGCGAGCACCAGCTGCGCGACCTCGCCGACCCCGAACGGCACGCCGCGAAGCTCTCTGCGCGCGACCTGGGGCTCGCCGTCGCCCGACGTGGTGACGGCGCGACAACGGTGGCCGGCACCATCAGCGTGGCGAGCCGGGTCGGCATCGAGGTCATGGCGACCGGAGGCCTCGGAGGGGTGCATCGTGACGCGCGAGACAGCTTCGACGAGTCGTCCGATCTCACCACGCTGGCGCGCAACCAGGTCTTGGTGGTCGCGTCCGGAGTCAAGTCGATACTGGACATCGGAGCCACGCTCGAGCGCCTGGACACGCTGGGCGTGCCGGTGGCCGGCTTTCGCACGGGTGCGTTTCCCGGTTTCTACCGGAGCGAGAGCGGGTTCGCGCTCGACTGGAGACTCGACGACGAGGCGCAGGCGGCGTCGGCGTTCCTGGCGCACCGCGCGCTGTCCTCGACGGGCTTCCTCGTCGCCAACCCGGTCGACCCGACGAGCCAGCTCCCCGCCGAACTCCACGACGGCGCCCTCGCGAGCGCGCTCGAGCGGGCCCACGCCCTCGGCGTGCACGGCAAGGAGGTGACCCCGGTGCTGCTCGCCGAGTTCGCCCGCTACACCGCGGGCGTCAGCGTCGAGGTGAACCGCGAGTTGGTCGTGGCGAACGCGGGACTGGCCGCGAGGATCAGTGTCGCGATCGCCCGGGAGCGCGAGTGAACGACGGCCACGTCGTGGTGCTCGGCGACGTGATGCTCGACGTGGTCGTGAAGCCGGACGCCGCGATCGCCCCTACCAGTGACACGCCGTCGCGAGTGCGGATGGGGCGCGGGGGAGCGGCGGCGAACATGGCCGAGGCACTCGTGCGGGCCGGACACCACGTGACGTTCGTCGGAGCGTGCGGCGACGACCTCGCGTCGCGACTCTTCGAGGACGCCCTCGCGGGCCTCGGCGTCGACGTCGAGCTCGAACACGTCGAGCAGTCCACGGGCGTGGTCGTCGCGGTCGTGGACGACGCGGGTCAGCGCGCGATGATGACCGACCGCGGGGCGAACTCGTCGCTCGGACTCCGCCACGTACTCAAGCAGCTCGAAGGTCGTTTTAGCCACCTCCACGTGTCCGGGTACACGCTGCTCGATCCACGCACGACCGATGTCGGCCGCCGGGCCCTCGCGCGGGCGGGCGAGCTCGGACGCTCGACGTCCGTCGACGTGTGCTCCGTCGCGCCGCTTCTCGAGATGACGCCGGCGGCGTTCCTGCGGGCGGCGTCAGGGGCACGGATGCTGTTCTCCAACGAGGAGGAGGCGGTGACGTTGAGCGGCGCCGCGGACGTTGATGCCGCGATGGACCGACTGTCGAGGGTGTTCAGTGAAGTGATGGTCACCCGAGGCGGAAGGGGCGCGCGGGCTCGTCATGACGGCGTCGACTACGAAGCAGGCACGATGAGCGTCGAGGTCATCGACACGACCGGTGCCGGCGACGCCGCAACGGGCGCCTACCTGGGCCTGCGGCTGCGCGAGGGATCGATCGAGGATGCTCTGCGGGCCGCGATGACGGCCTCGGCCCTGGTCGTGGGGGGCCTCGGCTCGCGCGGCTCGTCGTGAGACCACGGCCCTCGCGTTCCCGGGCGGGCTCGGTCGACCGGGCGCACCAACGACGACGGCGGTGACAAGCGGAGACATCCGCGGGAGCCAGGCCGACGTCGGCGCCGGGTTTTGTGGGGCTTTGACGGACGATCTAGGACGTTACGAAAGCGGACGGTGTGGCGACCGCGGGGGGCGGGAGCGCCCGGCGGGCATTGGGGTTCCTTGTTATGCTCACGCTCGGAATGATGTCCCAGACGTCAACGGCTTCTCACGAACCGTCCAAGAAACCAAAGGGGATTGCAATGAATTCAATTGGAAGGGGCCGCGTGGGGCGTTTCGCTCTCTCGGCCACTACCGCCTGCCTGCTGCTCACGGGAGTGGCCATCGGAGCGACCGGCTCGGTGAGCTCGGCCACCTCGATGTACCACAAGACGCTGGCCTGTGAGGTCACCGACACAGGTGGCATCAACGACCGGTCGTTCAACGCGTCGGCCTACCTGGGCCTGAAGCAGGCCGTGGCGGTCGCCCCGAAGTTCATCACGCAAAAGGTGCAGTCGACGCCGTCGAACGGCACCGAATCCACCTACGAGACGGAGATCTCGTCGTTCATCTCGCAGCACTGCAACATCATCATCACGGTCGGCTTCTTGATGTCGGACGCCACCTGGAACGCCGCGCAGAAGAACAAGATGGACCACTTCGCGCAGGTTGACAACGGAAACCAGAGCCCCGGCAAGGACGGCGTTGCGGTGAAGCCCTACACGGGGACCGCCAAGAACATCCTGGGCCTGACCTACGAGACGCAGCAGGACGCGTTCCTCGGCGGCTACGAGGCGGCGGCGTACGCCGCGGCGCACAACTCGGCCGCGCCCAAGGTCGCCACGTACGGCGGTGAGCAGTTCAGCTCCGTCACCTACTACATGGACGGCTTCTACGACGGCGTCATGTACTACAACACGAACATGAAGCCCAAGGTCCCGGTCACGGTGCTGGGTTGGAACGAGAAGACCCAAAAGGGCACCTTCATCGGCTCCTTCACTGACCAGAACACCGCGGCGACCGACACCACCGCGTTCCTGACCCAGGGTGCGACGACCGTCTTCCCGGTGGCCGGATCCGACGGTCTCGGCACGACGTCCGCCGTCAAGACGTGGAACGCCGCCCACACGCTCAAGGCGAACGTGGAGTGGGTGGACACGGACGGCTGCGTCAACGACCCGGCCGACTGCAACCTGTTCCTCAACTCGGTCACCAAGGGCGTGACGGCCTCCGTGAAGGCGGCGGTGCTCGATCAGGCCGAGGGCAAGTTCAAGGGTGGTGACTACATCGGCACGCTGAAGAACGGTGGCGCCGCGTTCATCCAGGACCACGGCACGATGGGCAAGGCGAACAGCGCCAAGACCGTCGCCGAGATCGCGACCCTTACCAAGGGCATCGAGGATGGCATGATCAAGATCCCGGTGGGCGGCAAGTAGTAGCGACTCACCAGAACGTGCGAACGGGGGCCGAATCTTCGGATTCGGCCCCCGTTGCATTTCGCCATCCGGTTAGGTTTGGGATTCATGAAGCTGGAACTTCGAGCGGTCACTAAGAACTTCGGCTCGCTCGCGGCCAACAAGAATGTCGACCTCGTCGTCGAGCCGGGGCAGATACACGGTCTCCTCGGAGAGAACGGTGCGGGCAAGACCACGCTGATGAACGTGCTGTACGGGATGATCACGCCGGACAGCGGGCAGATACTGATCAATGACGAGGTCGTGACGATCCGCGACCCGAAGGACGCCGTCGGACAGCGAATCGGCATGGTGCACCAGCACTTCATGCTCATTCCGGTGTTCACCGTCACCGACAACATCATCCTCGGGAGCGAGCCCGTCAAGCCCTGGCCGTTCATCGACCATCGCAGCGCCACGGAGCGCATCGTCGAGCTCTCCGAGGAGTACAGCTTCGACATCGACCCCGACGCGACCATCGAGAACCTCCCGATCGGCACCCAGCAGCGCGTGGAGATCCTCAAGGCGCTCAGCCACGACGCGGAGATCCTCATCCTCGACGAGCCGACGGCGGTCCTCACGCCCCAGGAGGCCGACGCGCTCATGGTCGTGATGCGCACGCTCAAATCCCAGGGCAAGTCCATCATCTTCATCACGCACAAGCTGAAAGAGGTGCTCGAGATCGCCGACGTCATCACCGTGATGCGCCTCGGCAAGGTCGTGGGCACGACGACGCCCGCCGAGACCGATGAGGCGGCGCTGGCCACCATGATGGTGGGCCGCGACGTCAGTCTCGTGGTGGAGAAGCCGCCCGCGAACACGGGTGACGTGGTCCTAAAGGTCCGGGACCTCTTCGTCCAGGACGATCGGGGCCTGACCGCCGTCAAGGGCTTGTCCTTCGAGGTCCGGGCGGGTGAGATCCTCGCCTTCGCGGGGGTACAGGGCAACGGACAGACCGAGCTCGTCGAGGCGCTCACCGGGCTGCGTCGCGCGACGGCGGGATCGGTGGTCGTCAACGGCGTCGAGTTGCTCGGCCGTACGGTGCGCGACGTGCTCGATTCCGGATTGGGTCACGTCCCCGAAGACCGACAGCGTCACGGCCTGGTGATGACGATGTCGGTCGCGGACAACCTCGTCCTCGACCAGCTGGGCAGTCCGAAGTACAAGGCGTGGTGGGGTCGCAAGCTCAAGGCGATCGCGGAGAACGGAACCCACCGCATCGCCGAATACGACATCCGCGCCCAGGATGAAGCCGAGCCCCTCAGCGCCCTCTCGGGCGGCAACCAGCAGAAGGTCGTCATGGCGCGCGAGCTCTCTCGAGAACTCAAGGTCCTGGTCTGCGCGCAGCCCACCCGCGGACTCGACGTGGGTTCGATCGAGTTCATGCACCGCCAGATCGTCGCGATCCGTGACCAAGGGGTGGCGGTCGTGATCGTCTCGAGCGAGCTCGACGAGGTCATCGCGCTCGGCGACCGCGTGGCGGTCCTCTACGACGGAGTGATCCAGGACATAGTGCCGCCGACGACGAGCCGTGAGGATCTGGGACTCCTCATGGCCGGTTCGCGTCCGGTGGCGGCGGGGGCCATCGCGTGACCGCTGGTGTCGTCGCCCCGGCGCCGCGATCAAGTCGGCTGCTCGAGATCGCCCTACGCGTTCGGCGCGCGAACATGGCGCTGGTGCTGCTGCTCGCGCTGTTCGTCGGACTGACGATCGGGGCCGTCATGATCATCGTGACCACGCCGACGCTCGTGCACTCCTGGGCGACGTTCTTCTCCCACCCGGGCAAGACGATCTCTGAGAACTTCAACACCGTCTGGTTCGCCTACGAGTGGATCTTCCAAGGAGCGCTGTTCAACTTCCACTCGGTTCGGGTCCTCATCGATCACCCGGACAAGGCCAACCTGGCCACCGCCCTGGGACCGATCTCGCTCACGCTTCAGGACGCGACACCTCTGATCGTCGCGGGCCTCGGCCTCGCGATCGGCTTTCGCAGCAACATCTTCGACATCGGCGGTCAGGGCCAGGTCATCGCCGGCGGCCTCATCGCGGGCCTGATCGGATTCAGCCTTCACTTGTCGCCGATCCTTCAGGTCTCCCTCGAACTGTTCGGCGCGATGTTCGCCGGCGCCCTTCTCGCTTCACTGGCGGGCGTCCTCAAGGCCTATACCGGCGCCCACGAAGTGATCGTCACCATGATGAGCAACTACATCATGCTCCTACTGATGGGATACCTCCTGATCACAAATCTGTTCGCTCGGCCCGGCGTGAAGGACGGCGCCTCCAAGGCCGTGACGCCGAGCGGACAGCTGCCCTTCTTCTTCTCGCACCTGAGCTCCGGTCTCCTGGTCAATGTCGGATTCCTGATCGCGCTCGCGACGGTGTTCGTGGTCCAGTGGTTCTTCGACCGGTCAAAGACCGGCTTCGAGCTGCTGATGGTGGGACAGAACGGCGAAGCCGCACGGACCGCCGGGGTCAACGCCAAGCGCACGACGATCATCATCCTCTGCCTCGCCGGCGCGTTCTGCGGTCTCGCGGGCATGCTGGAACTGACGGGCGTGGACCATTTCCTCACCCCGAACTTCGGCAGCTCCTACGGCTTCGACGCCATCACCGTCGCCCTGCTCGGCCGCAACCGGCCGTGGGGGGTCTTCTTCGGCGCGATCTTCTTCGGTGCGATGTACGCGGGCGGTGAAGCCATGCAGGCCTTCACGCCGACCAACATCCAGTACTCCCTCGCGCAGGTCATACAGGCGGTCGTCGTGTTCTGCGTCGCCACGCCCGCGCTGATCGTCGAGATATTCCGTCTCGTCGACAACGGGCGGTTCCGTGCGTCGGGCGCTTCGGGGGGCTGGGCAAAGTGAGCGTCACCTCGACCAGCGCCGGCCACGAGGTCGTCCACCCCGAGATCGTCACGCTCCAGAACCTGCGTCGCGTCACCCGCGAGCGCGCACTGGGCTACGGGATCACCATGGTCCTGCTCGGCCTGCTGGAGGTCCTCTGGTTCGGCGGCGCGCGGTCCGCGCTCGAGACGACGATCGAGCTGGGCTACAACAGCTCGACGGCGATGCCGTCGATGGCCGGTGCCCTCCGGGTCGTCCCTCTCCTCATCGGCCTGCTCTTGCTCGCCCCCGTGGTTTCCCCGGTCGCGCGTCAACACCTCCCCGCGCGCTTCAAGGTCACGAAGGGCGTGCGCGCCCTCCTCGTCATCGTCGGGGGCTACCTCATCATTTGGCCGGTCGCGCTGTGGCTGGGTGTCAACAACCACGGGGTGCTGCGGACGTTGACGATCCCGGTGTCGACGGCGGGCTACGTCATCGGGATCCTGACCCTCGCGGGGGGTGGCCTCCTGGCGTGGCGACGGTTCGACCGGAGCGCTTCGCCGTTGCTCTACGCCGGCCTGACGTTCTTCCTCCTCGGTTTCCTCGTCTGGGTCGCGCGCGGGTCCAACGTGTCCGGACTGCACCTGCAGCTCACCGGGATCCTCGCCGCGGCGGTGGGGGCCGCGACGTTCCTCATCTTCGGGTCGCTGTCGGGAACGCTGTGTGAGCGATCCGGCGTCGTCAACATCGCGATCGAGGGCCAGTTCATGATGGGGGCGATGTCGTCGGTCATGGTCGTGAGTGCCATGAACGGGAGCGGAATCTCGCTCTTGCTCGGCGTCGTCGTCGCGGGGTTGATCGGGGCCGTCCTCGGCTGGGTCCTGGCGGTGATGTCCCTGCGCTACCAGGCGAACCAGATCATCGTCGGTATCGTTATCGTCGCCTTTTGCACGGCCCTGACCCAGTTCATCATGTTCCAGGTCCTCACCACCCACGAGAACCTCAACGGCGCGTTCCCGCTGCCCGTGTGGGCTGTCCCGTTCCTCTGCCACATCCCGATCATCGGCCCGATCGCCTTCGATCAGAACATCCTGGTGTACGTCGCGGTCCTCGGGGTCATCACCGCCAACGTCGCGCTCTTCCGCACCAAGTGGGGCCTGCGCGTGCGCTCGGTCGGGGAGAAGCCCATCGCCTCAGAGACCGTGGGGGTCAGCGTCACGCGGATGCGCTACGGCGCCGTCATCCTCGGGGGATTCGTCGCTGGACTCGGCGGCGCCGCGTTCACGATCGGACCCGGGACGAACTTCACCTTCGGCATGACGAACGGTTACGGCTACATCGCGCTCGCCATCATGATCTTCGGCCGATGGCGGCCATACGGGGCGCTGATGGCGTCGCTCCTCTTCGGGTTCGCGATCGCGCTCAGCGCGAACCTCAACATCTACTTGGAACAGCTGGTCATTCCCCAGCAGTTCATCAGCATGCTGCCCTACCTCATCACGATCGCGGCGGTGGCGGGGCTGGTCGGGCGGATACGCCCGCCCGCCGCGGACGGCGTGCCCTTCAGCCGCGAGTAATCGCGACGGGCTCGACGGCGAGCCATCGTCGACACGGACCCCGCGGACCCGGTGAGGGAATCGCGCGCCGCCGCCCGCTCGGACGCCCGCGCGGCGCGCCCGGCTCGGGTCGGCCGCTCAGGCGGTTTCGAAGGGAAACGGCGTGTCGACCTCCGCGGGCGGCGCGACCGACGCCGCCATGGATCGACCGGTGCCGCGCGGCAGGGCGAAGGACACCAGGAACGCGACGACGGTCACGCCGGCGGAGATCACGAACACCCGCTGGTAGCCATCGGTGTAGGCCGACGCCCGCGACACCGTGTGGATCGCGCTGTGTGTCACGTCGGTGGCGACCGTGGCCAGCAGGGCGAGCGCGATCGAGCCGCCGACCTGGCGCGCGGTGTTCAAGAGGCCCGACGCCAGACCGGCGTCGGCGCGGTCGACGCCCGAGGTGGCCGCCGTGGCCAGCGGCGCGAACAGCAGGCCCATCGCGAAGGCGCAGACGAACGAGGGAGCCAGGATGTGCCCGGCGTAGGAGTCGGCGGGCTTGATGAGCGAGATCCACAGGAACCCCAGGGTCGCCAGCACCGCGCCGACCTGCAGCAGCGGTCGCACCCCGGTCCTCGTGAGGAGGCGCGATGACAGCTGAGCGCCGATGATGATGGCCACGGCCATCGGGAAGAAGGCGAAGCCGGCCTTGACGGGTCCGTAGCCGAGGACGAACTGGAAGTAGTACGTCAAGAAGTACCACATCGCGAAGAACGCCCCGCCAATGAGGAACATCATGAGATTGGCCGTCGTGAGCGGTCGAGACTTGAAGATCTTGAACGGAACCAGGGGATGTGACGCGACCTTGGCCTCCCAGAAGATGAACGACGCCAGAAGCGCCAGACCGAGGAACAGCCACTCGAGCGTCGCAGGCGAGGTCCACGCGTGCGTCGTCGTGTTCACCACCGCGTAGATCGCCGACGCGAGCCCGCCGGTCACGAGGACCGATCCCGTGACGTCGAGCTTGATCGTGGCGTCGCGGTTGCGCATCTCGCGCAGGTACAAGACGGCGACGGAACCGGCGGCGATGCCGAGGGGCACGTTGATGAAGAAGACCCAGCGCCACGAAGCCCAGCCGGTCAGGATGCCCCCGAGGAGACCACCGACGGCGCCGCCGGCCCCCGCGACGGCGCTCCAGGCGCCGATGGCCTTGGGCAGGCGCGACCCGTGGAACGTGGTGACGATGATCGTGAGCGTCGCGGGCGAGAGGATGGCGCCACCGAGTCCCTGCACCGCGCGTATCGCGATCATCTGGGCACCCGTCTGGGCGACGCCCGCTCCGATGCTGGCGAGCGTGAAGATGATGATGCCGGTGACGTAGACCTTGCGTCGGCCGAAGAAGTCGCTGGCGCGTCCGCCCAGCAACAAGAAGCCCGCGAAGGTCAGCACGTAGGCGTTGACGACCCACTGCGCACTGCTCTGCGTGAAGTGCAGGTCGTGTCCCATGCGCGGCAGCGCGACGTTCACGATGGAGACGTCCAGGACCACCATGAACTGCGCGATGCAGGCGATGCTGAGGATCAGCCAGTCGGGCGCGTGACGATGGATCGGCTCGACGTCGAGGGGGCTGGCGGACATCTGCCTGAGTGTAATTGTGACGTGTTGCATCCGGACACCCGCGACTTTTTCCCTGATCGCGAAATCGGTCAGAATTGATTCATGGCCGCTCAGTTCATCTTCACCATGCGAGACCTCCGCCGCTACTACCCGCCGGACCGCGAGGTGCTCAAGGGGATCAACCTCTCCTTCTACCCCGGCGCGAAGATCGGCGTGATCGGACCGAACGGGTCGGGCAAGTCGTCACTGCTGCGGATCATGGCCGGGCTCGACGACGGCTTCACCGGGGAGGCCCGGCTCACCCCGGGGTTCAGCGTCGGCTACCTGCCCCAGGAGCCCACGCTCGACGCGACCAAGGACGTCGTGGGCAACGTCGCCGACGGCGTCGGCGAGCAGCGCGACCTGCTCATCCGCTTCAACGAGGTGTGCGCGGCGATGGCGGACCCCGAGGCGGACTTCGACGCGTTGCTGAGCGAGCAGTCCGACCTTCAGACGCGCATCGACGCCGCCAACGCGTGGGACCTCGAGCGCACGCTGGAGATCGCGATGGACGCCCTGCGACTCCCCCCGTCGGACGCCAACGTCTCGACCCTGTCGGGCGGCGAGCGCCGGCGCGTCGCCCTGTGCCGCCTGTTGCTGTCCAAGCCGGACCTGCTGCTGCTCGACGAGCCCACGAACCACCTCGACGCCGAGTCCGTGGCGTGGCTCGAGCGCGCCCTCCAGGACTACGCCGGCACGGTCGTGGCCATCACCCACGACCGCTACTTCTTGGACAACGCCGCGTCGTGGATCCTTGAGCTCGACCGCGGCCGGGGCATCCCCTGGGAGGGCAACTACTCGTCGTGGCTCGAGCAGAAGCAGGCACGCCTGGCCGGCGAGGAGAAGGCCGACACCCGCCGACAGGCCGCGCTCCAGCGCGAGCTCGACTGGATCCGGATGTCGCCGCGGGCGCGCCAGAGCAAGGGCAAGGCGCGCGTGACGGCGTTCAACGAGCTGGTGGCCGAGTCCGAAGCGGCCGAGCGCCGCGCCGACACCGTCGAGCTGGCGATCCCGCCGGGCCCGCGCCTGGGCGACCAGGTCGTCGAGGCCGCGCACCTGTCCAAGGGATTCGACGACCGGCTCTTGATCGAGGACTTGTCATTCCTGCTGCCCCCCGGCGGGATCGTCGGGGTGATCGGGCCGAACGGGGCGGGCAAGACCACCCTGTTCAAGATGCTCACCGGAGCCGAGGCCCCCGACGGCGGGACCCTCGAGGTGGGCAGCACGGTCCGCTTCGCCTACGTGGACCAGTCCCGCGACGCGCTCGACGCGTCCGCCACTGTCTTCGACGAGGTCAGCGGAGGAGTCGAGCGGATGGTCGTCGGCGGGCGTGAGGTCCACGCGAGGGCCTACGTCGCCAGCTTCGGCTTCAAGGGAACGGATCAGCAGAAGAAGGTCGGCGAGATCTCCGGGGGCGAGCGCAACCGGGTCCACCTGGCCAAGGTGCTGCGCTCGGGGGGCAACGTCCTGCTGCTCGACGAGCCGACCAACGACCTCGACGTCGACACGCTGCGGGCGCTGGAGGACGGGCTCATCTCGTTCCCGGGCTGCGCGGTGGTCATCAGCCACGACCGCTGGTTCTTGGACCGCATCGCGACCCACGTGCTGGCGTTCGAGGGCGACGCGCAGGTTCGATGGTTCGAGGGCAACTTCTCGGACTACGAGGTGGACCGTCACAAGCGCCTCGGGACCGACGCGGACCAACCGCACCGTCTGCGCTACAAGCCGCTCACGCGCTCCTAGGGCGCTTCGCGCCCACCTAGAGTCGGGGCGAGGAGGTGGCGGTGACGACCCGGGACGACTGCGCGGCGCTCGATGTTTCCGACGCGCTCGCCTCGCTGCGCGGCGAGTTCTTCCTCGACGACCGCGTCGTCTACCTGGACGGCAACTCGCTCGGCCCGCTGTCGCGCTCCTCGCGCGCCCGGGTCCTCGCGACCCTCGACGAGGAGTGGCGGCACGGCCTGGTGCGCAGCTGGAACGACGCGGACTGGATGGACGCTCCGACGCGGATGGGCGACCGCCTCGCGCCGGTGATCGGGGCACGTCCCGGCGAGGTCCTCGTCGCCGACACGCTGACCTTCCTCTTGGCCAAGCTGATCGGCGCCGCACTCGAGCAGCGCGCGGAGCGCCACGTGGTGCTCACCGACGAGGCCAACTTCCACTCCGACCTCTACATCGTCGAGGCCGTCGCGGAGCGCGCGGGACGGCCGATCACGGTGCGGGCGCTCGACCGGGCCCACCTGCACGAGTCGCTGAGCGACGACGTCGCCCTGGTGATGCTCACGCACGTGGACTTTCGCACCGGCGAGATGCTCGACATGGCCGGGATCACGCGCGCGGTCCACGACGCCGGCGCCCTGATGCTCTGGGACCTCGCCCATTCGGCCGGCGCGGTCCCGGTCGACCTGACCGAAGCGGACGCGGACTTCGCGGCGGGCTGCGGCTACAAGTACCTCAACGGAGGGCCGGGGTCGCCCGCGTTCCTCTACGTCCGCGACCGCTGGCAGGGCGTCGTGCGCAATCCGCTGCCGGGGTGGCTCGGCCACGCCCGGCCCTTCGACTTCGAGGCCGGCTTCGTGCCCGCGCCGGGGGTCCGCTCCTTCGTCACCTCCTCACCGTCGATCATCGCCCTGGCCGCGCTCGACGGGGCGCTCGACGTGTGGGGGAGCGTCACCATGGACCAGGTGCGTGCCAAGAGCCTCGCGCTGACCGACCTGTTCATCGCCCTGGTCGAGGAGCGCCTGGCCGGCGTGTTCGAGCTGGCCACGCCGCGCGATCACGCGCGCCGCGGCAGCCAGGTCTCGCTGCGCCACGCCGAGGGCTACGCGGTGGTCCAGGCGCTGATCGAGCGCGGGGTCATCGGGGACTTCCGCGAGCCGGACATCTGCCGGTTCGGCTTCACGCCGCTCTACCTGCGCTTCGTCGACGTCTACGACGCGGTGGACCGATTGTTCGAGGTCATGGAGTCGGGCGCGTTCCGCGCCGAGCGCTTCGCGGTGAGGAACGCGGTCACCTGAGGGTTCAGGGCTTGTAGGAGTAGAACCCCTGTCCGGACTTGCGACCGAGCAGCCCGGCCTGGGTCATGCGCGACAGGAGCGGCGGCGGCGCGAGGTGGGGCTCCTTGAACTCCTCGTAGAGGGACTCGGCGACCG
Source organism: uncultured Actinomycetota bacterium (assembly GCA_963805595.1). Taxonomy (GTDB): domain Bacteria; phylum Actinomycetota; class Acidimicrobiia; order Acidimicrobiales; family RAAP-2; genus RAAP-2. The sequence goes on from CAWDUM010000003.1 coordinate 163,433, forward strand.
CGAGCGTCGTGTCCAGGCCGATCAGGTCGGTCAGCGCGAGTGGCCCCAGCGGGTGGGCGCAGCCGACGACCATCCCCGTGTCGATGTCCTCGGCGCTGGCGAACCCCGACTCGAGCATGCGCACGGCCGACAAGAGGTAGGGGATCAGCAGCGCGTTGACGACGAAGCCCGCGCGGTCCGGCGACGTGATGACCTTCTTCTTGAGGGCGCCGCCGGCGTAGTCGCGCACCCGCGCGGTGGTCTCGGGGCTCGTGAGCAGCGAGGAGATGACCTCGACGAGGCGCAGCACCGGGACCGGGTTGAAGAAGTGCATGCCGATGACCTGCTGGGGCCGCGACGTGGCCATCGCCAGCTTGATGATCGGGATCGACGACGTGTTGGTCGCCAGGACCGCGTCGTGGTCCGTGACCACCTGGTCGAGGGTGGAAAAGACCTCGGTCTTGAGCGCCTCGTCCTCGGCGACCGCCTCGATCACGATCTCGCGGTCGGCCAGGCGGCTGAAGTCGGTGGAGTAGGACAGGTTCGCCCGGGCCTGACTGGCCTCCTCCTCGGGGACCTTGCCCCCGGCCACGGCCCGCGACAGCGACTTCTCGACGCGCGCCTGCCCGGCGGCGACGGCGTCGCGGTCGCGCTCGATGACGACCACGTCGGCCCCCGCGCGCGCCGCGATCTCGGCGATGCCCGAGCCCATCAGGCCGCAGCCCACCACACCCACTCGCTCCACGGGAACCTCCTTGTCCGGCGCGCGTCGCGCTTCGAGTGTAGGGCGGCCCCCGGCCGCCACCCCGGCGTCGGTCGCTACCATTGGGGAACGTCGCGTCGCGACGCTGGACGGAAAGGGGCTTCCGGCTCATGGACACCGTGAATGTGATCATCGAGATCCCCCGTGACAGCCACAACAAGTACGAGTACGACCACGAGAACCACACGATCAAGCTCGACCGGCACCTGATCGTCTCGATGGGCTACCCGGCCGAGTACGGGTTCATCCCCGACACGCTGGGCGGTGACGGCGACCCGCTGGACGCGCTGGTCCTGACCGAGTACCCGACGTTCCCGGGCTGCCTTATCGAGGCGCGCATCGTCGGAATGTGCATCATGACCGACGAGAACGGCGAGGACGCCAAGCTCCTCGGCGTGCCGGCCTACGACCCGCAGTGGCGCTCGGCGACCGACATCGGCGACGTCCCCAAGGCCGTCCTGGACCGCATCGCGCACTTCTTCACCGTCTACAAGGACCTCGACGAGGGCAAGTGGGTCAAGGTCGAGCACTGGGTCGGGCGCGACGACGCGCTCAAGGAGCTCGCGGCGTCGCGAGCGAGGTTCCCGGGCTGACGGTGGAAGAGCAGCTGACCTCTGCTCTCAAGGAGGCGGTCAGCACCCAGTCCCAGCGCGCCCGCCAGGCCCTGTGGATCTCCCAGTCGGTCTTCTTCGTCGCGCTGGCGCTGTGCCTGGCGATCTACCACGGTCACGTCGCCGACACCGACGGCATCTCGTACTATGGCGTCTACCCGCCGACCATGCCGCTGCTCTTCGCGGGCTACCTGACCGCCGCGGGGGGCCTGTGGTGGTCGTCGAACCTCCTCATCGGGGCGCGCGCGCCGCTGCTGATGCGGCCGGCGTTGCGCGTCCTCGCGGTCGGGCTCGTCGTCCTGCTCGTCACCCCCTACGACCAGGGGGCGTTCCTCAACTGGGCCCACATGATCACCGGCGTCACGATGGCGCTCGTCCAGATCGGCCTGGCGCTGGCGCTGGCGCTGCGCCGGGCGACCCCCAGGACGATCGGCGCCTTCGTCGTGCTCGTGACGGGGGGCGTGCTGGGCGCCCTGTCGCTCCCCGACTGGCACATCGCGCTGCTGCTCCAGGGCGAGATCCTCATCGAGCTGGGATTCGCCTGGAGCCTCATCGAGTGGACGTACGCCCTGGGGGCGCGTCCGCGCTAGGCGCGCGCGCCGCCGTCGCCCGAGCGCACGACGGCGTCGGCCAGTATCTGCAGGGCGCCGAGCCAGTCCTCGCTCCCGATCGACAGGGCGTGCTCGCCCTCCAGGGCGATTTGCCCGAAGAAGAGCGCGTACCAGATCCTCGCGAACGCGACGCCCGTGATCCCCGGGGCGAGGAGCCCCTTGTCCTCGAGCGGCTTGACCCAGGTGAGGATCTGGTCGCTGGCCTCGCGCTTGGCGTCGTCGATCCCGCTCGACGCCCGGGGGTTGTGCTCGGCGAAGGAGATGCTCTCGATGCGCAGCAGCCGCGCCCGGTTCAGCTCCGGGGCCTGGGCGTCGACGATCATCTGGTGGAGCGCCGCGCGCAGCTCCGCGGGCGTGTCGATCCCGCGCAGGGGGGTGGTGAAGATGTCGGCCTGGCCCAGGAGGACCTGGCGGAAGCGGTGGACGATCGTGGCCGCGATCAGGTCCTCGCGATCCTGGAAGTAGCTGTAGAGCAGGGCCACGGAGATCCCGGCCTCGGCGGAGACCCGCTTGACCCGGAACTGGGTCAGCCCGTAGCGCTCAATCTCCGCCGCCGCGGCGTCGAGGATCCGGTCGCGCGTCATGGGCGAAGAATACCCCTGTCACTTCAGGCATTTATCTGCGCGCCGCCGAGCTCGCCGAGCCAGTCGCGCGTCGCGAGGATCTCGCTCACGCGGGCCAGGAATCGGGCGGCGTACGCGCCGTCGAGCGCGCGGTGGTCGAACGTCAGGGCGAGCAGGCCCATCGAGTGGATGCCGACGGACTCGCGACCCTGGGCGTCGGTCAGGACCACGGGGCGCCGGGTCACCGCGTCGGTCGAGAGGATGGCCACCTGGGGCTGATTGATGATCGCCCCGGTCATCAGGGTGCCGAAGGGCCCCGGGTTCGTGATCGTGAACGTCCCGCCGGTGAGGTCGTCCACCGTGAGCCTCTTGTCGCGGGCCCGGGTGGCGACGTCGCGCACCGCCAGGGCGAGCTCGCGCAGGCCCAGCCGACCGGCCCCGTGGATCACCGGCGCGACCAGCCCGTCCTCGTCCAGGTCGACCGCGATGGCCAGGTTGACCGTGCGGTGCACGACGAGGGCGTCATCGCCGACGGACGCGTTGAGGTGGGGGAAGTCGCGCAGGGCCTCGACGGCCGCCGCGGCGTTGAACGCGAGGTAGGTGAGCGAGAACCCCTCGTCGGCCTTGAACGCCGCCCCGGCGGACCGCCGGGCCGACTCGACGTTCTCGTAGTCGACCTCTCGAACCATCAGCGTGTGGGCCGACGTGGCCTTGGAACGCACCATGTGCTCGGCGGTGGCCCGGCGGATGCGCGAGAAGGGCACGACGACGTCGTTCCCCCCGACGGCGATGGCGTCTTCGACGTCGCGCCGCGTGAGCCGCCCGTTCGCCCCGCTGGCGTGGATCGTCGACGGATCCAGGCCGTGCTCGCTGATGAGGCGGCGCACGACGGGCGACTGGGGACCCGGGGTCGACGTCGAGGGGGAGGTGAGCCCGGCGACGTGGGCCAGTACGTCGTCGCGGGTGATCCGACCCTGGGGCCCGGTGCCCGTGACCTGGGACGCGTCGACCCCGTGCTCGGCGAGGAGACGTCGCACCACCGGCGACAGCTGGCGCTCGTCGTCGCGCTGTGCGACGTCCGCGCGCGGCGTCGCGGGCGCGCGTGCGGGCACCGGCGCGGCCGCCGTGGCCGCGGCCTCGGGCGCGGGCGCGTCGTCGTCCCCGATGACGGCGAGCACCGTGCCCACGTCCACGGTCGCCCCCTCCTCGACGAGGATCGCCGTCAGCACGCCGTCGAGCGGCGCGGGGATCTCGGTGTCGACCTTGTCGGTCGAGACCTCGAACAGCGGCTCTCCCTTGGTCAGCACGTCGCCGACCCTCTTGAACCACTTGGTGACGGTGCCGTCCGCGACGGTCTCGCCGAGCTGGGGCATGGTGACGTTAGCCACGCAGGTGGTTCTCCCTCGTCATCAGCCCGGCTCGCCCTGGACGTGCAGGAGGTCGGCGATCCAGTCCGCGCCGTAGGGCCGGTGCTGGGGTATGACGTTGGCGCAGCCGTGATTGCCGTCGTCGATCACGAGTAGCTCGCTCGCCCCCTGGGCCTCGTCGGCGAGTCGGGCCGCGTCCTGCCACGGGAAGAGCCTGTCGAGGCGACCCGCGATCACCAGCAGGGGCGTGCGTATGCGCTCGGCGAATCCCGCCAGGGTGACGTCCGCGGCGCGCCGCTGCGCGGCGTCGGGCGACGACGACTTCGATCGGACCGTGAACGCCTCTCGGGTCAGTGGGTTCAGCTTCGGCCATACGTCGCCCATGTCGTAGGGGGGGCACAGCGCGACGGTCGCGCGAACCGGGAGGTCCGACGCCGCGAGCCGCGCGGCGTAGAGCCCGCCCAGGCTGACGCCCCACACCGCGATGCGTTCCGCGTCGACGTCGTCGTTGCGCGCGAGGGCGTCGAAGACCGCGCGGCCCACGAGGTCCCACTCCGGTCGTATCGCGAGCGCCTCCTCGGCCTCGCCCTGCCCGGGTCCGTCCATGGCGAACGTCGCCATGTTGCGGTCCAGGAACGCACGCTCGACGTCGCGGAACTCCTCCTTGGTCGAGTCGAGCCCGGGTATCAGGATGACCGTCGGGTGAGGACCCTCGCCCCGGGGAACGCGCAGGACGCCGACGAGCTGTGCGCCGTCGAACGCGATCTCGACGCGCCGCCCGGGAGGGTTCAGCCGGGGGAGAGCCTGGGTCAGCGCAGCGACGGAGCTGGCGTGCGCCGCGCGGGCCTCGTCACGGTCGACGAAGAAGAGGAACTTCGCGAAGTGGTAGTAGGTCGCGGCGCGCGCGAAGAACTCGCCGGCGCTGGTTCGGTGTCCCGCCGCCAGCGCGGCGTGGGCGAGCTCGACATAGTCGTCGGCGCGCGCGCTCCACGCGGAGCACCAGTCGTCCCACGCGAGGATCGAGGACGTCAGGCGCTGGTAGTCACTGGCGTCCACCCCGTTCGCCGTGAAGCGGGGTCCCCAGTTGGCGATCGCGGTGTCCAAGAGGTTGTCGGCCATCGTCTCCCGTCGGGGTTGAATTGTTGCTGATGGTAACGGAGAAATTAGTTCCGAGTGCATTCGCGGTAACTTGAAAAGTTTTAACGGGGAATCGCCTCATTTTGAGTGCCCTGCGCTTGACGCTTTATGGCGCCGTCGTTATGGTTGCCGCATCACTCACCGAGTGATCGACTCTGGGACTACGAAGTTGGGGGTGCGTCAGGGTTGCTCTATTGCAGGGGGAAACAATGAACAGAAAAGGGAAACTTTTTCGCATGCTCGCCGTCGGCTCGGTCGCGGCGTCGTCGGCGATGATCGCCGTATCTACGAGCGGGGCCGCCACCGGGTCGATTGCCAAGGGTCAACCCGTCAAGATCGGAATCTCGCTCTCACTTTCCGGTGACTTCTCCGCCGATGGCATCGCGTTCCAGCAGGGGTACAAGCTCTGGGCGGCCGACGTCAACAAGGCGGGGGGTTTGCTCGGGCACAAGGTGTCCCTGGACATCGTCTCGGACGCGTCGAGCCCGACCCAGGTGGTGACCAACTACCAGAAGCTGATCTCCTCGGACCACGTCAACCTGACCTTCGGACCGTTCTCGTCGCTGCTCACGCTGCCCGCGGCGCGCGCGGTCGAGCGCTACGGCTACGCCATGGTCGAAGGGGCCGGTGGCGCGCCGTCGGTCTTCTCGGCCAAGCTCCCGAACGTCTTTGACGTGGCGCTGCCCGTCGCCAACTCGCTGGTGCCCTTCGCGAACTGGATCTCCTCGCTTCCCAAGGCGCAGCGTCCCACGACGGTCGCCTTCGCGACGTCCGACGACCCCTTCACCCAGCCGCAGATCCCCGTCGCCCAGAAGATCATGAAGGCCGCCGGCATCAAGACCGTCTACAGCCACGTCTTCGCCGCTGAGACGACCGACTACACGCCGATCGCCGACGCCGTTGCCGCGGCCAAGGCCCAGGTCGTCGTGCTCGGCTCGGTCGACGTCCCGACGGTGTCGGCCTTCATGCAGGCCTTCGAGCAGGCGCACTACAGCCCGAAGGCCTTCATCGCGACCGCCGGCCCCGACCAGGGTGCCGCGTTCGTCAAGGCCGTCGGCGCCGCCAACACCGACGGTGTGATGGTGCCCAACTCGTGGTACGGACTCGCCGCGAACCCGCAGAGCCAGGCCATGGTGGCTGAGTACATCAAGGACTACGGCGGCACGGCCGCGGGGGTCAACGCCGACGTGGCCGAGGCCTACGCGGTCGGCCAGGTCGTGGCCGACGCCGTCAAGGCGACGGGCGGCTTCGACAACGCGAAGATCATCCACTACCTGCACTCGGGCGTCGTCATGACGACCGTGCTCGGCAAGACCAAGTTCGACTCCCTGGGCGAGAACCCGTACATGACGGCGTACACGTTCCAGTGGCAGGGCACCAAGGGCACGTCGTTCGTCCAGGTGAACCCGCTCGGCGACAAGAACACGGTCAAGATCGAGTACCCGAAGCCCGCCTGGGGCAAGTAGTCCTTGAGCAGCGCCGCGATCATCCACGCCGTTGTCGACGGCATACTGACCGGTTCGGTCTATGCCCTGATGGCGACGGGGTTGACGCTGATCTTCGGAGTGATGGACATCATCAACGTGGCTCAGGGGATCCTGGTGATCCTGGGGGCCTACCTCAGCTACGCGCTGTCCGTCCACTTCGGGATCGACCTGTTCGTCGGCCTGGCGATCACGATCCCCACCTTGTTCTTGGTGGGGATCGTGATCGAACGGGCCTTCATCGGGCGTCTCAAGGGGCCCGAACGTACCGCCATGTCGATCCTGGTGACCTACGCGGTCTCGCTGCTGATCGAGGGCGCGCTCAACATGATCTTCTCGACGAACGTGGTGGAGCTGCGCGCCTCGTACGTCAACACGTCGTTCAAGCTCTTCGGCGTCTACTTCGCCTACATCTACGTCGACGGCTTCATACTGGCGGTCGTCCTGCTCAGCGCGCTGTACATCATGCTCTACCGGACCCGCTTCGGCTCGAGCGTGCGCGCGTCGCTGGCCGACCAGACGTCGGCGGCCCTCGTGGGCATCAACGTCCGTCGGGTGTCGACCATCTGCTTCGGGCTCGGCGTGGCCGTGACCGCCGCCGGGGGCATGATCTACGGCGCCACGAACGCCTTCAACGCCAGCACGAGCTACGACCTGATCTCGCGCCTGCTGATCATCGTGGTGCTGGGGGGGATGGGCAGCCTGCTCGGCGCGATGGTGGCGGCGATCGCCATGATCATGATCGAGGACGTGGTCGCCGTCGTGTGGTCGCCCGTCTGGTCGACGATGGTCTTCTTCCTCGTGCTCGTGGTTGTCCTGTCGATTCGACCCCAGGGGCTCTTCGGTAAGCAGTCGGCCAGGGTGGCCTAGTGAGGAAGCGGAACCTGTGGTGGCTGGCGGCCCTGATCGTCCTGGCCGTGTACCCGCTCGTGGTGACGAACCCGGAGTGGACCACCATCGGGGTCTTCACCCTCATCTTCATGGCGTGCACGACGTCGTGGAACATGTTCTCGGGTTACTCGGGCTACATCGCCCTGGGGTCGGGCGTGTGGTACGGCATCGGGGCCTACACGATGACGCTGTGCGCGATCCACTGGCACATGGCGCCGGGCGCCGCGATGTTCTGGCTCGTCCCGCTCGGCGGGCTGTTCGCGATGGTCGCCGCCGTCCCCATCGGCTGGGTCGTCCTGCGGGTGCGGCGCCACACCTTCGTCGTCATCACGATCGCGGTGTTCTTCATCGCCCAGCTGAGCGCGATCAACGCCGGGTTCACGGGTGGAACGGCCGGCCTGTTCTTGCCCTACATCCCCTGGGGCGCGTCGTACTACAACGTGCCCTTCTATTACGTGGCCCTGGGCATCGTGATCTTCATCACGACCCTGTCGGCGGCGGTGCGCCGCTCGCGCTTCGGCCTCCAGCTGCTGGCCATCCGCGACGACGAGGACCGGGCCCTGGGTCTGGGCGTGCGGGTCTGGGCGGTCAAGCTCACCGGATTCTCCATGTCGGCGTTCACGATCGGCATGTGTGGCGCGCTCTACGCGATGTTCCAAGGGCAGATCTACCCCCAGTTCGTCTTCGACCCGCTCTTTGACATCTCGATCGCGCTGATGGCGTTCTTCGGGGGGCTGGGCACGCTCGTGGGCCCGCTGCTCGGCGCGCTGGTCCTCGAGTCGCTCCAGCAGTACCTGACCGTCTCGTACTCCAACGGGTCGCTCTACCTCGTGCTCTTCGGGTCGCTCTTCCTGATCGTGATCCTCTTCATGCCCCAGGGCGTCGTCGTCGCCGTGCGCGACCGGCTGTCCAAGAGGGCCGAGCGCGAGCGCGCCGAGGTCGCGTCCAACGACGCCGCGCTGGCGGGGGGCGGCTGATGGGCGTCGTCCTGCGGGCGACGGACGTGACGCGAGCGTTCGGCGGGGTCCAGGCCCTCGACGCGTGCTCGCTCGAGGTCGAGGAGGGCTCCATCACGGGGCTGATCGGGCCCAACGGATCGGGCAAGACGACCCTGTTCAACGTCATGACCGGCTACGTGGCGCCCGACACCGGGCGCGTCGAGTTCCAGGGTCGCGACATCACGCGCGCGCGACCCGACGCCATCTTCGCGATGGGCGTCGGCCGGACCTTCCAGCTGACGCGGATCTTCGCGAGGATCTCGGTGCTCGAGAACATGCTGGTCGCCACGCAGCGCGACGAGAGCTGGCTGCGCGGCCTGACGCGCTCCATGTCCTCCAAGGGCGAGGTGGCCGCGGCGATGGAGTGGCTCGACTTCGTGGGGATCGCCAAGCTCGCGCACCTCCAGGCGGGCGCGCTCTCCTTCGGCCAGCGCAAGCTCCTCGAGCTGGCCTACGTGCTGGTCGCCGACCCCGACGTGATCCTGCTCGACGAGCCCGCGGGCGGCGTCAACCTCACGCTGATCAACGAGATCGCGGGCCGGATTCGCGTGCTCAACAGGTCGGGCAAGACCTTCCTGATCGTCGAGCACAACATGGAGTTCGTCATGGACCTGTGCGACTCGGTGACCGTGATGCACCAGGGGTCCGACCTGGTGACGGGGACGCCCGCCGAGATCCGCCACGACGCGCGGGTGCTGGACGCCTACCTGGGCGGCGGCGAAGAGGACGAGGAGCCGCTCGAGGTGACCCGTGGCTGAGACCGATTACCTGCGCTTCGAGGGGGTCGTCGCCGGTTACGGCGGCGGCGACGTCCTCAAGGGTGTCGACTTCACGGTCAGCCACGGCGGCGTGACGTGCATCGTGGGACCCAACGGGTCCGGAAAGTCGACGCTGCTCAAGACCGTCAGCGGCCTCGTGCGGCCCCGGCTGGGACAGATCTGGTTCAAGGGGACGCCGCTCGTCGGGCTCAGCCCGCGCGAGATACTGCGCCTGGGCATCGTCCAGGTCCCCCAGAACCACAGCCTCTTCAAGGAGATGACCGTCGAGGAGAACATCGACCTCGGGGCGTTCCTGGTCAAGGATAAGAAGGTCATCGCCCAGCGCAAGGCCGAGATCAAAGAGATGTTCCCCGTGGTGGCCGAGCGGGCGCGCGACAAGGCCGGCAGCCTGTCGGGCGGCCAGCAGCGCCTGGTCGAGTTCGCGCGTTGCCTCATGCTCGTGCCCGAGCTCGTCGTCTTGGACGAGCCGTCGATGGGGCTGGACCCCAAGACCCTGCGTTCGATGTTCGCCACCATCAAGATGATGAACAGCGTGGGCCGCACCGTTCTGCTGGTCGAGCAGAACGCGCGACAGGCCCTCAAGATGAGCCACGATGGTGTGGTCCTGGAGAACGGCCAGGTCCGCCTGCGCGGGACCGGGACCGAGGTGCTCAACAACCCCGAGATCGGGGCGCTCTATCTGGGTGGGGCGATTGAACAGACGACGAGAGTCGACGAACGAGGGTGAGGAGCCAGGGGTGAGTGAAGACACCGTCAAGATCGGGTGGATCGGGTGCGGCCGGATGGGCGCGGCGATGGCCACGCGACTCCTCGACGCCGGACACTCCGTGCGCGTGACCAATCGCACCCGCGACAAGGCCGAGGCGCTGGTGGCGCTCGGCGCCGTCGTCGTGGACTCGCCACGGGACCTCGCGGGCTGCGACGTCGTGTTCATCATGGTGTCGGCCGATCGCGACCTCGTGGCCGTGACCTCCGGCGACGGCGGCCTCCTGACCGACCCGGCGAGGGCCCCGCGGATCGTGATCGACTCGTCGACGGTGTCCGCGGAGACGTCCGCGGCCGTGCGCTCGGACTGCGCCGAGCGCGGCGCGGCGTTCCTGGCGGCCATCGTGAGCGGAAACCCCAAGGTCGTCGCCGCGGGAGAGCTGACCCTGGCCGTGTCGGGCCCTCGGGACGCCTACGAGGAGACCAGCCACCTGATCGGCGCCCTGGGCAAGGGCGCCACCTACGTCGGCGACGGCGAGTCCGCGCGCCTGGTCAAGATCTGCCACAACGTCCTGCTGGGCGTCGTGGCCCAGGCGCTCGCCGAGATCACGGTCCTGGCCGAGCGCGGGGGCGTCTCGCGCAGCGCGCTCCTGGAGTTCATCAACGGGTCGGTCATGGGCTCGCCGTTCACCCGATACAAGACACCCGCGTACGTGAACCTCGACTTTCACGCGACGTTCACGCCCGTGCTGCTGCGCAAGGACTTCGACCTGGGCCTCAGCGCCGCCCACGACCTCGCCGTGCCGATGCCGCTGTCGGCGCTGTGCCGCGAGATGGTCGCGAGCGCCGTCGGCGCGGGGTACACGAGCGAGGACTTCGCCGTCTTGCTGCTCGAGCAGGCCCGGCGCTCCGGGATGGAACTGACCTCGGAAGACGTGGACGTCGACGACGGCCTGGGGGTCGGCTCATGAGGGAGGGATTCGGACCGACGATGAACACTCCCGGGCACATGGGCGTGGACTTCGAGACGCGGGTGGACTTCGATCGACTCCGCTCGTACCGGCTCTCGCGGGCGCGCGCCGCGCTCGACGCGAGCGACTTCGGCGCGCTGCTCCTCTTTGACTTCTACAACATCCGCTACGTCTCGGGCACGTGGGTCGGCGGTGCGCTCGGCGACAAGATGACCCGCTACTGCCTGCTCACCCGCGGGGGCGAGCCGATCGTGTGGGACTTCGGGTCCGCCGCGCGCCACCACAAGCTGTTCGCCCCCTGGCTCGAGCCCGACAACTGTCGCGCGGGCATGCTCGGCCTGCGCGGGGCCATCGCCCCGCGCGCGGGCCTCTTCGAGTCGGCGGTCGCCGAGATCGCCGGGCTGCTGCGCGACGCCGGCGTCGCCGGCCAGCCCGTCGGCGTCGACATCGTCGAGCTTCCCTTCCTCTTCGAGATGAACAAGGCCGGGTTCGAGGTGCGCGACGCCCAGCAGACGATGCTGGACGCGCGCCAGATCAAGAACCCGGACGAGCTGATGCTGCTGAGCCAGGCGGCCGCCATGGTCGACGGCGTGTACCAGGACATCTTCGAGGCCCTCAAGCCCGGGGTGCGTGAGAACGAGATCGTCGCGCTGGCCAACAAGAGGCTGTACGAGATGGGGTCCGACCAGGTCGAGGCGATCAACGCCGTGTCCGGGGAGCGCTGCAACCCGCACCCGCACAACTTCACCGACCGCATCATCCGACCCGGGGACCAGGCGTTCTTCGACATCATCCACTCGTTCAACGGCTACCGGACCTGCTACTACCGAACCCTCGCGGTCGGCAGCTCGACGCAGTCCCAGCGCGACGCGTACACCCAGGCCCGCGAGTGGATGGACGCGGCGATCGACCTGGTGCGCCCCGGGGTGGGCACCGACCAGATCGCCCTGGTGTGGCCCGCGGCGACCGACTTCGGGTTCAGCGACGAGATGGCCGCGTTCGGGCTCCAGTTCGGTCACGGCCTCGGGCTCGGCCTGCACGAACGGCCCGTGATCAGTCGCCTCAACAGCCTCAAGGACCCCATCGAGCTGCAGGCGGGGATGGTGTTCGCCCTCGAGACGTACTGCCCTGCGAGCGACGGGACCTCGGCGGCGCGCATCGAAGAAGAGGTCGTCGTCACCGATGACGGACCGGCGATCCTGACGAGATTTCCGGCCCAGGAACTTAAGATAGCCAACGAGTATTAGGAGAGAACGATGACGTCAACCTCGGTCGCCCCGCGCCCCGCCGACCTGGCGGATCGCCTGGCGCTGTACCGCACGCAGGTCGCGCTGCGCCGGTTCGAGCAGCGCGCCTACGACATGTTCTTGGAGAACCTGGTCAAGGGCACGAGCCACCTGTCGCTGGGCCAGGAGGCGATCGCCGCGGGCGTCGCCGCGGCCATGCGTCCGACCGACTGGACCTTCGCGACCTACCGCGGCCACGCCCACACGCTGGCGCGCGGCGTGCCCATGACCCCGGTGCTCGCCGAGCTCCTCGGGCGTCGCAACGGGCTGATGTCGGGCAAGGGCGGGTCCATGCACCTGACCAGCGTTGAGCACGGCGTCATGGGCTCCTACGCGATCATCGGGGCGCACCTGCCGATCGCCTGCGGGGCGGCGTGGAGCGCGCAGTACCGCGGGACCGACCAGGTCGCCGTGTGCTTCTTCGGCGACGGCACGACGAACATCGGCGCCTTCCACGAGGCGCTCAACTTCGCCGCGATCTGGAAGCTCCCGGTCGTCTTCGTGTGCGAGAACAACCTGTGGATGGAGTACACGCGCACGAGCGAGGTGACCGCGGTGGCGCGCCCGGCGGCGGACCGCGCGTCGGCCTACGGGCTCGAGGCGATTGTCGTGGACGGCAACGACGCCGACGCCGTCTTCGAAGTGGCCAGCGCGGCGATCGCGCGGGCCCGCGCCGGCGAGGGCCCCTCGATGATCGAGGCCGAGACCTACCGCCACGGCGGGCACTCGCGCGCCGACCCGGGCAAGTACCGCCCCGACGACGAGGTCGCCCAGTGGCTCGCCAAGGACCCGATCGTGCGCTACCGCGCGCGCCTCGTGGAGGCCGGAGCCAGCGAGGCCGAGCTCAGCGCGATCGAGGACGAGGTCGCGGCCGAGGTGGAGCGCGCGACCGAGGAGGCCAAGGCGGGCGCGGTGCCCGGCGAGGACCTGCTCATGAGCAACGTCTGGGCGGATGGAGGATCCTCATGGCGCAACTGACATTTCGCGAGGCGATCGCGCGCGGCATCGCCCAGGAGATGCGCCGCGACGAGTCCGTGGTCTTCCTGGGCGAGGACGTCGCCGCGGCGGGCGGCGTCTTCAAGGGCACCGTCGGTCTCCTGGAGGAGTTCGGGCCCCGGCGCGTGCGCGACACCCCCATCAGCGAGCAGGCGATCCTGGGCGCGGCGATGGGCGCCGCGATGACCGGGCTGCGTCCGATCGCCGAGATCATGTTCGCGGACTTCTTCGCGGTGTGCTGGGACATCGTGGCCAACGAGATCGCCAAGTCGCGCTACATGACCGACGGCCAGCTGACCTTCCCGCTGGTGATCCGCTCGGGCAACGGCGGGGGGCTGCGCTTCGGCGCCCAGCACTCCCAGAGCGTCGAGAACTGGGCGATGATGATCCCCGGCCTCAAGGTCGTCGTCCCGTCGAACGCCCGCGACGTGGTCGGGCTCATGGCGGCCGCCGTGCGCGACGACGACCCCGTGATCTTCCTCGAGGCCAAGGCGCTCTACCCGGTCAAGGGTGACGTGCCCGACGGCGAGGTCGTCGACACCCTGGGCTCGGCTAGCGTGCTGCGCCGCGGGGACAACGCGACCCTGGTGGCGCTGGGGCTCATGGTCCCGCGCGCGATGGCGGCGGCCGAGGAGCTCGCCGACGCCGGCATCGACTGCACGGTGATCGACGCGCGGTCCCTGGTACCCCTCGACACCGCGACGATCCTGCGCGAGGTGACCGCGACCGGGCGCCTCTTCACCGTGGAGGAGAACCCGCGGCTCTGCGGGTGGGGCGCCGAGGTGGCCTCCATCGTCGCCGACGAGATCTTCTACGACCTCGACGGGCCGATCGTGCGGATCACGACGCCGCACATCCCCCTGCCGGCGGCCGACGCGCTCGAGGACATGGCGCTGCCGTCGGTCGAGCGGATCGTGACCACGGTGACCAAGTCGATGAACGCCTGAGCGAGCGGCCGAGTCCGTGCGCGCGGCGATGAACCACACCGGCTCGATCGACATCGCCGTCGCGGCCCCGGTGGCGTTCGCCGCCCTCGCCGACCTGCCCGCCATGGGCCGGCGTTCACCGGAGAACACCGGCGGCGTCTGGCTCGGCGGGGCGAGCGGACCGGCGCCCGGCGCGCGCTTCCGCGGCACGAACAGCCACGGGGAGGAGTCGTGGGCGACCGTCGCCACCGTGACGGACTTCGACCCTCCGCGCACGTTCGCCTTCAACGTCACCTACGGCAAGCTCAAGGTGGCGCGGTGGGTCTTCACCGTCGAAGAGACGCCGACGGGCTGTCGGGTGAGCGAGCACTGGACCGACCAGCGCGGGATCGCCCTGCGACGCTGGGCCGACGCGCAGGACTACGACCGCGTCGAGTTCACCCGCGAGTCGATACGCGCGACGCTCGAGGCGCTCAAGTCCGAGCTCGAGGGAGCGACGACCTCGGACTCCTAAGGGAGTGGTCCGCCTGCATAAGGTGGCGGCGTGACGAGCGACACCCTGACGTGGATGGCGGCGATGCTGCCCTCCGCGTCCGACGAGGTCACCGGGCGCGTCGACGGATTCTCTGCGCGCGAGCTCGCCGCGTCGCTCGACGACGTGGGCCTTCGCGCCGACGACCGCGACGAGACGCTCGCCGCCTGGGAGCATGCGCGCGCGGACCCGCGGGTGCTCGGCGTGCTCACCCAGGTGGTCGCGATGGTCGAGTCCTCGCGCGGGCGCCCCACGTCCCCGGTGTTCATCTGGGAGGACCTCGACGCCGTCGGCGACGCCGGGCGCCTCTTCTACCTGTTCGTGATCGCGATCTGCGCACCGGGGATGCGCGACTACCTCGCCGCGATCGGCGTGCCCGAGGACGTCGTCGCGACCACGACGTCCTCCTTCGCCCATCACGCCGAGATCCATCGGGCCAAGCATTCGACGGCGGGGGTCGACGCGGGGTGGTGGCAGCTCCTGGCGCTGCGCGGAGAGCTCCTCGAGATCGGCCGTCTGCAGTACCACTACGTCGTCACCGGCGACAGCACGCTCAGCCCCGTCCCCTGGTACGACGCCGACGAAGCCGACCTGCTCGGGCCCGGGTTCCGGCGCGGCGACGTCCAGTTCGGCCTGCACATCCCCGCGGGGCCGGGCTTCACGCCCGCGGCGCTGGACGCGTCGCTCGCGCGCGCCCGCGACGTCCTGGGCCGGGTGTGGCCCACCGACCGGCGACGTCTCGCGACGTGCATGAGCTGGCTCCTCGACGACCAGCTGGCGCGGTACCTTCCCGCTTCGAGCAATATCAGGCAGTTCCAGCGCCGCTTCACGATGGTGCCCGGCGGCTACGACGACGACGAGGACACGCTCGAGTTCGTGTTCCGCCGCCCGGGAGTCACGCTCGACGACCTTCCCCAGCGCACGACGCTGGAGCGGGCCATCGTCGGGCACCTTCGCGCCGGCCAGCACTGGCGCGCGCGCACCGGCTGGTTCGACTTCGACGCGCCGGCCTAGTCGGGCGGGCCGGCGGTCAGCAGTTCGGCCAGGCGCTCGAGGACCGGCAGCGCGCTGGCCAGGTCGGCGCGCTCGTCGGCGCCGAGCTCGTCCAGCGCGGCCGAGATCGCCAGGGTGCTCGTCGCGCGCAGGTCGCTCAGCGTGGCGGCCCCGTCGCCGCTCAGGCGCACCAGGCTGGCCCGGCCGTCGGCCTCGTCGGCCACGCGCTCGATCAGCCCCATCTCCTCGAGGCCGTCGGCCACCTTGCTCATGGTCGCCGGCGTGACCCCCTCGTGGTGGGCGAGGATGCCCAGGCGCACGGGGCCGAGCTGCTCGATGCGCGCGAGCGCCGAGGACTGCGAGGCCGTCACCTGGCGCTCGGCGCGCGCTCGCAGGGCCCGGTGGATCCGCGCCACCGCGACGCGCAGGGCGACCGCGGTCTCGAGGGTCGCGTCGTCGCGGATCACGGCTCTATTATACTTAGTTGGGACTAACTAAGTAATGACCGCCCGAGGGAGGCAGATGAGCGGCGCGACGGTCTCGCCCCACTACAAGTGGATCGCCCTGTCGAACACGACGCTGGGCATCTTGATGGCCACGATCAACGGCTCGATCCTGCTCATCGCCCTGCCCGACATCTTCAAGGGCATCAAGCTCGACCCGCTGGCGCCGGCCAACACGCCCTACTTCCTCTGGGTGCTCATGAGCTTCCTGCTGGTCACCTCGGTGCTCGTGGTGAGCCTCGGGCGCGTGGGCGACATGTTCGGGCGCGTGCGCATGTACACCCTGGGCTTCGCGGTGTTCACCGTCTTCTCGGTCCTGCTCGCGGTCACCTGGATGACCGGGCCCGCGGCCGCGCTGTGGATCATCCTGATGCGCGTGGGCCAGGGTGTCGGCGGGGCCTTCCTCTTCGCGAACTCCAACGCGATCATCACCGACGCGTTCCCGCCCGACGAGCGTGGATTCGCGCTGGGCATCAACGGCGTGGCCGCCATCGGGGGAGCGTTCATCGGCCTGCTGCTCGGCGGGCTACTCGCGCCCATCGAGTGGCACCTCATCTTCCTCATCTCGGTGCCGGTGGGTCTTTTCGGCACGATCTGGGCCCGGGTCATGCTGCGTGAGACCGGGGTGCGAAACGCCGCGACGCACATCGACTGGCTCGGCAACCTCAGCTTCGCCCTTGGTCTGATCGCCATCCTCACCGGCATCATCTACGGCCTCCAGCCCTACGGCGGGCACGCGATGGGCTGGACCAGCCCCTTCGTCCTGTCGTGCCTGGTCGGCGGCGTCCTGGTCCTCGGGCTGTTCCTGCTCATCGAGACGCGCGTCGCCGAGCCGATGTTCCAGCTGCACCTCTTCGCCTCGCGCGGTTTCACCAACGGCAACGTCGCCGCGCTCATGCTCGCGCTGGCCAGGGGTGGCCTCCAGTTCATGCTCATAATCTGGCTCCAGGGGATCTGGCTGCCCCTGCACGGCTATAGCTTCGCGCGCACGCCCCTGTGGGCGGGCATCTACATGGTGCCGCTCACGGTCGGCTTCTTCGTCGCCGGTCCCGTCGCCGGGCGACTAGCCGACCGACACGGCGCGCGCCTCTTCGCCACGCTCGGGCTCGTGCTGACCGCGGTCAGCTTCGTCGGCCTCCAGGCGATCCCGATCAACTTCCCGTACCCCCTCTTCGCCGCGTTGATCTGTCTCGTCGGTTTGTCGATGGGCCTCTTCGCCGCGCCGAACACGAGCGCGGTCATGAACTCGCTGCCGGTCGACCAGCGCGGCGCCGGCGGCGCGATGCTCAACACGTTCCAGAACTCGGCCACCGTGCTCTCCATCGGCTTCTTCTTCACGGTCATCACGCTGGGGCTGTCGGCGACGCTGCCCAAGGCCCTGCTCGGCGGCCTCACCCGCCAGGGCGTCCCCGCGTCGATCGCGCTGCCCATCAGCCACATCCCGGCGATAGGGAGCCTGTTCTCGGCGTTCCTGGGAATCAACCCGATCAAGACGCTGCTCGGGCCCCACGTGCTCGCCATGGCCGGCGTCCACCGCTCGGTGCTGCTGGGCCGTGGATTCTTCCCGGGGCTCATCTCGGCTCCGTTCGCCCACGGGCTGCACCTGGCCTTCCTGGCCGCCGCCGGCATGTGTCTGCTCGGCGCCGTCGTGTCGTGGCTGCGCGGGCCGAACCCGACGCATCCCGTGCAGCGCGTCGCGCTCGAGGCCGAAGAGGGGATCGCCCGCGTCGCCGAGGTGGCCCTGACCGAGGCGGGCGTCGCCTCGCCGGGCGCGGTGCCCGACGCCGAGCTGTCGAGCTGACGCGACCCGACAAACGCCCCACCATCTATTGACACGACTGGTGGCCTCACCTAAGGTGCGCAGGTCACGTGATCAATCGGAACTCAGTTCCGATTATCAGAACATCAGGAATCCGGGGGGCTGACATGAATCCATCACCACGCGAGGGCGCAGCGCGCCGTGGTCGCCGTCGAGTCGTACGTCTGGGGCTCGCCGTCGCGGTCGCGGCCGGCGCGTCGCTGGTCGCCGCCGCGGGCGCGGGCGCGAGTTCCAAGGTGACCACCATCACCATCTGGAACGACCCGCTGGCCGCCGGCTCGGTCGGCGTCCCGGCGTCCAAGTCGTTCCTCACCAAGGGCGTCAACCTCTTCATGAAGGCCAACCCGTCGATCAAGGTGAAGATCCTCCAGGAGCCGATGGCGTCGTCCACCGCGTTCAACACGCTGCTGCAGTCCTCGGAGCTCGCGGGCACCACGCCGGACATCGGCCAGCTCTACGTCGGCGGACAGGTGCTGCAGAACGCGAAGTTCCTCCTGCCGCTCAACAGCCTCTTCGGCCAGTCCTTCATCAACTCGCTCACCGGGTGGCAGTTCGTCAACAAGGGCTACCAGGCCGGCGGCACCGCCTACGCCGTGCCCTACGGCGCCGGTTACTACTACACCGTGTACTACAACAAGACGCTCTTCGCCCGCGCCGGCATCACCGGCCCGCTGCCCACGACCTGGGAGGCGATGGTGAGCCTGGCCAAGAAGATCAAGGCCAAGGGCATCACGCCCTTCGAGTTCGGTGAGAAGGAGGGCTACTTCGGCGCCTGGACCATGGACTCGTTGATCTCGGGCCTCGGCGGCAACGACGGCGTGCTGGCGATGTACAACGGCAAGAAGTCGCTCAACACGTCACTGCTGATCAAGCCCTACACGGCGTGGCACTCGCTGTTCGCCGACGGCCTGACCAACTCGGACGCCGCGACGCTGACCTACACGACGGGCGTGGCGAACTTCGCGGCGGGCAAGGCGGCGATGACGATCACCGGCCAGTACTACGACGACCAGATCTCCAAGGGCCTGGGCAAGAACGTCGGGCTCTTCCCGGTGCCGCTGCTGACCGGCTCGAAGTACCCGAAGTCGCTGTCGGGCGGTCCGAACAACTCCTACGTGATCTTCAAGAACTCCAAGCACGTGTCCGCGGACGTCAAGCTGATCAAGTTCCTCACGACGCCGGCGGTCCAGGACCTCTCGGTCCAGGAGCTCGGCCAGCTGCCCAACAACGTCGGGTTCAGCCCGTCGGCGGCCTTCGCCAAGGCCCAGCCGCTGCTGACGGACCTGAGCACGTACATCAACGCGGATCACTACATCCTCTTTGAGGCCTTCGACAACATCATGCCGGGCAGCATCGACTCGTACTGGTACCAGACGAACAACGGCGTGTTCGCCGGTTCGCTGAGCCCGGCCAGCGCGGCGTCCTCCATGCAGTCCCAGATGGCCAGCTACCTCGCGACCGCCGCGACGGGGTGAGCCGGGGGTCGCAGGACCCGGGGAGTCCGCCTCCCGTGGCCGAGCCGACGGCGTCGAGCGAGCGCCCCCCCGCGCTCGACGCCGCGTCCGTACCGGAGAAGACCCGCCGCCAGCGGCGGGTCTTCCCGTACGTGGCGATGGCGCCCGCGGGGATCCTGGTCCTCGGGCTCATGGTCCTGCCCATCGGGGCCACCATCTGGCACAGCTTCACCAACTGGGACGGGGTGACCAGCACCTTCATCGGCTTCAAGAACTTCGAGCTGATCTTCCACAACCCGATCATCAGCCAGGTGCTGGTGAACTCGCTGATCTTCCTGATCTCGGTGCCCCTGATCCTGGCGGCGTCGCTGGTGTCGGCCGTGCTCGTCTACGAGCAGGTGCTCGGCTGGAAGGTGTTCCGCTTCCTCTTCTTCATCCCGATGGTGCTGTCGCCCGTCATCGTCGGCGTGCTGTTCTCGACCTTCTTCCTGCCCGGCGGCGCGGTCGACCAGGTGCTGCGCTTCGTGGGCCTGGGCAACTACTCGTGGCTGGGCAACCCGTGGTCGGCGCGCATCGTGGTGATCCTGGCGTTGGTGTGGGCGTCCTTCGGCTTCGGGATGGTCGTGATCCTCTCGGCGATGGCGACCGTGGACCCGGCGCTCTACGACGCCGCGGCCATCGACGGCGCGTCGTGGTGGCGCCGGCTGCGCTCGATCACCATCCCGATGATCTCGGGGTCGCTGCAGTTCCTCTCGGTCATCAACGTGATCTACACCTTCACGTCGCTGTTCGCCTTCGTCTACGTGATCACCGCGGGCGGGCCGGGGTTCGCCACGACGACGGTGGACTACTACACCTACATCACGACCTTCGAGAACGGCCAGTTCGGCTACGGCGCGGCGCTCGCGCTGCTGCTGTTCCTGATCGTGCTGACCCTCACGGTCGCCCAGGTCAAGCTCATGCCCAACCGCACCGTCCAGCAGGGGTCCTAGGTGACGTCGAGGATCTCGCGCTCGCTGGTCTTCGGGGCCCTGTGCCTGCTCGGGGTCTCGACGGTCTACCCGCTGCTGTTCATGGCGATCAACTCGATGCGCACGACCCAGGCCTTCGAGGTGAACCCCTTCGGGCTGCCCACGCACCTCACCCTCGCGAGCTACCGCTCGCTGTTCTCGACGATCCCGTTCCTCCAGAGCATCGGGCACTCGCTCATCGTGGTGGTGCCCGCGGTGCTGCTCGCGACGATGGCGTCGTCGCTGGCGGCGTTCGTCTTCACCAAGACCCCGGTCAAGCTCGGCACCGTCCTGTTCTGGACGATGCTCATGATCATGTTCATGCCGGGCATCGTGGTCCTGCTGCCGCTCTACGTCGAGGTCGCGCGCACCGGCCTGGCCAACAACTTCGCCCCGGCGATCCTCATCTACACCGCGATCAACATCCCCTACGGGACGTACCTGCTGCGCAGCAACTTCCGCTCGATCCCCGACTCGGTGGTCGAGGCCGCGCGCGTCGACGGCGCCAGCTGGTTCAAGGTCTACTGGCGCGTGATCCTGCCCATCGGCAAGCCCGGGATCATCACCGTGGGGATCCTGACCTTCCTCAACATATGGAACGACCTGTTCATCTCCCTGGTGCTGCTGCACGCGCCCAACACCGAGATGGTGACCCCGACGCTGGCCCAGCTGTCGGGCAAGTACACCTCGGACATCCCGGTGATGATGGCGGGCCTGCTGCTGGGCGCGCTGCCGACGCTGCTGCTCTACATGACGACCGCGCGGGTGTTCATCCGCGGCATGCTCTCGGGCGCGGTGCGCTAGCCGTGACCCGTCGTCCCGCCTATCAGAACACCGTTCCTCTGGGCGGACGCTCGCTAGAGTGTCCCTCGGCGTCGAGCACGGGGGGCGGGCGGTGACGAGCGAGCTGGTCGAGGAGGTCCGCGGACCTAACGGCGCCGACCGGGTGCTGGCGATCCTCAACGTGCTGGGCTCGTACCCCGACGGGATCGGACTCAACGACCTGGCGCGCCTGATGCACTCGCCGCGCTCGAGCGTGCACCGGGCGCTGAGCGCCCTTCGTCGCGCCGAGCTCATCGAGCAGGACCGCGACAGCCGCTACCGCCTGGGATACGGCCTGCTCAAGCTGGCCTTCTCCTACTACGAGGAGCTCGACGAGGTGGGCCGGATGCGCCCGATCCTCGCGGCCCTGGCGAGCGAGTTCGGCGAGACGACCCACTACGCGATCCTCAACCGCCAGGAGGTCGTCTACCTGGCCAAGGTCCAGCCGCCCCAGAGCCGCTACCAGATGAACTCGGCCATCGGCGGGCGCAACCCCGCCTACTGCACCGGCGTGGGCAAGGCGCTCATTTCCTACGAGCTCTCCTCGCGCGGGGCCGTCGCCGAGTACGCCGCGGCGCACGGCCCGCTGGCCGCTTTCACGGCACACACCATCACCGACGTCGACGCCCTGGACGCCGAGTTCGCCCGGGTCCGCGACGAGGGCTACGCGCTGGACCGCGAGGAGCACGAGGAGGGCATCAACTGCCTCGCCATCCCGCTCTTCCTCACCTCGACCACGGTCCCCGACGGCGCGATCAGCATCACCGCCGTCGCCCAGAGATTCCCGCTCGCGCGCCTGGAGGCGTCCATCGAGCGCGCGCGCGACATGATCCGCGAACACCTAGGGGAGGTCATGGCGTGAAGATCACCCAGGTCGAGGCGCTGGTGCTGGGCACCGGCGACGTCGACACGACCCGAGCCGACGGGACCCAGGACGCGTTCATCGTGCGCGTGCACACCGACGAGGGCGTCACCGGCGTCGGCGAGGGTGACACGTCGCCCTACGTCGCGCGCGAGATCGTCACGATGCCCTCGTCCCACGCCATCTCGCGAGGCCTGGGCGAGCTGCTGCTCGGCCAGGACCCCCGGCGGATCCGCCCGCTGTGGGACACGATGTTCCGCGGCGCGTACCACTACGGCCGCGACGGCGCGGGGCTGCACGCGATGAGCGCGATCGACATGGCGCTGTGGGACATCCTGGGCCAGGTGTCGGGCCTGTCGGTGGCGCGGCTCCTGGGCGGCGAGGTCGCGACCTCGGTCGAGATCTACGCCAGCGAGGTCATGCCCGAGACCCCCGAGGACGTCGTCGAGCTCGCCGCGCGCGTCGTCGCCGAGGGCTTCACCGCCCTCAAGCTGGGCTGGGGGCCGCTGGGTCGCGACGTCGGGCGCGACGTCGAGCTGGCGACGGCCGCGCGCGACGTCCTGGGCCCGTCGCGCAGGCTGATGATCGACGGCGGCATGGCCTACACCCTGGCCAGCGCGCGCGAGTTCTGCGCGCGCGCCGAGCCGCTCGGGCTCTTCTGGTTCGAAGAGCCCTTCGAGGCCGACGACCTGCTCAGCTACGAGCGCCTGACGCGCGAGGTGTCCGTACGCGTCGCCTGCGGCGAGGCCCACTCGACGGCCGCGCCCTTCCGGCGTCTCGTCGACGCCGGCGTCGCGATCCTCCAGCCCGACCTCGGGCGCTGCGGGGGGCTCACCATCGGGCGCGACATCGCCGCGGCCACCCGCGACGCGGGCGCCAGCGCGGTGGTGATCCCGCACTGCTTCTCGACCGACGTCCTGCTCGCCGCGACGCTGCAGTTCGTCTCGACGCTGCCCGGCGAGCGCCTGATCGAGTACCCGGTGACCGCGGCCAAGCGCCTCGGCACCCTGCTCGAGCGCCCCTTCGTCCCCGCGGGCGGCGAGCTGTCGCTCCCCGACGGCGCGGGCCTGGGGATCACGCTGGACGGGGACGAGCTCGCGCGCCGCACCGTGGTGGCCTCAAGGGTGGGCGCCTGAATGTCGTCGATCTCGCTCGAGGGGGTCTCCAAGACCTACCCGAACGGCTTCAACGCGGTCAAGGGGCTCGACCTGGCCGTGGACGAGGGCGAGTTCATGGTGATGGTCGGCCCGTCGGGGTGCGGCAAGACGACCGCGCTGCGCATGGTCGCCGGGCTCGAGGAGATCACCGCGGGGACCCTGCGCATCGGCGACCGCGTCGCGAACCACCTGACGAGCAAGGAGCGCGACGTCGCGATGGTCTTCCAGAACTACGCGCTCTACCCGCACATGTCGGTGGCCGAGAACATCGCCTTCGGCCTGAGCCTGCGCAAGATCCCCAAGGACCAGATCCGCGTCAAGGTCGCCGCCGCCGCCGAGATCCTCGGACTGGGTGAGCTGCTCAGCCACAAGCCCGGCCTGCTCTCGGGGGGCCAGCGCCAGCGCGTGGCGATGGGCCGGGCGATCGTGCGCGACCCGGCGGTCTTCCTGATGGACGAGCCCCTGAGCAACCTGGACGCCAAGCTGCGCGTGCAGATGCGCACCGAGGTCCACCGGATCCAGCGTCGCATCGGGGTGGCCACCCTCTACGTGACCCACGACCAGACCGAGGCCATGACCATGGGTGACCGTGTCGCGGTCATGCGCTCGGGCCAGCTCCAGCAGTGCGACCACCCCCAGGTGCTCTACGCGAACCCGGCCAACCTGTTCGTCGCGGCGTTCATCGGCTCGCCGGCGATGAACCTCTTCGAGGCGACCGTGGGCGACGACGGCGCCACGCTGCGCCTGGGCAGCCAGAGCCTGGCGCTGTCCGACGCCCTCTACGAGCGGCGCCCGGGACTGCGCGCCTACCGCGGCCGGCCCGTCGTGGTGGGCCTGCGCGCCGAGGACCTGCCCATCCTGGACGGCCCCGGCACGGGCGTGCAGCTCAAGGCCAAGGTCGAGACCGTCGAGGCGCTGGGCAGCGAGCTGCTCGTGCACTTCTCCCTCGACGCGACGCGCGTGAGCGGCGAGGGCCGCGACGCCGAGGACGCGGACCTCACCATGGCCGAGATCGACATCGTCGGCGAGGGCGTCGCGCGCGTCGAGCCGCGCGCGCGGGTTCAGGCCGGCGAGGTCGCGACGTTCGCGGTCTACCCCGAGCGGATGCACTTCTTCGACCCGACGAGCGAACTGGCAATCGAGGGATGAAACGCGACGCCGCCGGAGCGCCGGCGGGGTCGCCCAGAAAGGTGGAGCAATGAAGATCGCCCGTGTAGGCCCGGCGGGCCAGGAGCGCGCCGCCGTGATCGACGGCGATGGCGCGGCGCGCCTGCTGCCCGACTCCTTCGGCGACGTCGACGAGGGCTTCTGGACCGGCGGCGGCGTCGCCGAGGCCGCGCGCCTGCTCGCGGCCGGGGGCCTGCCCGCGGCGCCGGCGGGCGCGCGCGTGGGTGCGCCGATCGCGCGCCCGGGCAAGGTCGTGTGCGTGGGGCTCAACTACCGTGACCACGCGAACGAGACGGGCGCGGCGATCCCCGCCGAGCCGATCCTGTTCATGAAGGCCCCGAACTGCGTCGTCGGGCCCTACGACGACGTCCTGATCCCGCGCGGCTCGACCAAGACCGACTGGGAGGTCGAGCTCGGCGTGGTCGTCTCGTCGCGCGCGAGGTACCTGGACTCGCCGCGCGACGCCGCGGGCGTCATCGGGGGCTACTGCTCGAGCAACGACGTGTCCGAGCGCGAGTTCCAGCTCGAGCGCGGCGGCCAGTGGGTCAAGGGCAAGAGCTGCGAGACGTTCAACCCGCTGGGGCCGTGGCTGGTCACCCCCGACGAGGTCGGCGACGCCCAGGCGCTGCGCCTGCGCCTCTCGGTCAACGGCGTCACGCGCCAGGACGGCACGACCGCGGACATGGTCTTTGGCGTGGACTACCTCGTGTGGTACATCAGCCAGTTCATGGTGCTCGAGCCCGGCGACCTCATCAACACCGGGACCCCCGCGGGCGTCTCGCTCGGCCACGACGACGTGGCGTTCCTGGCCCCCGGCGACGTCGTGGAGCTCTCCGTCGACGCGCTGGGGTCCCAGCGCAGCGTGATGGCGCCGGCGTAGGCCGTGACGGACAAGGAGGACCGATGAACGCACTCAACGCCAAGCGCGCCCTGGTGACGGGCGCCTCGAGCGGCATCGGGCGGGCCATCGCGCTCGCCTTCGCCGCCCACGGGGCGGCGGTCGCCGTGGGCGGACGCGACGAGGCCCGCGTGCGCGCGGTCGTCGCCGAGATCGAGCGCTCCGGGGGCCGCGCGGTGGCCGCGCTGGGTGACGTGTCCGATGAGGCCGACGCGCGCCGCGTCGTCGAGGTGGCCCCGGACACCTTCGGCGGCCTCGAGGTCGTGGTCAACAACGCCGGCGTCGACGCCAACGAGTGGCACGACGTCGCCGACTGGCCGGTCGAGGAGTTCGACCGCATCATGGCGGTCAACCTGCGCGGCCCGTTCCTGGTGTCGAAGTTCGCGATCCCGCACCTGCTGGCCGCCGGGGGCGGGTCGATCCTGCACATCAGCTCGGTGTGCGCGGTGACGGTGTGGGCCGGCGACTGCGCCTACGACGTCTCCAAGGCGGCCCTCAACATGCTCTCGGACCACATCGCGGTCGAGTACGGCTCGCGCGGCATCGTGAGCAACACCCTCATGCCCGGGGTCGTGCGCACGCCGCTGCACGAGGCGGTCATGGAGGGGATGGACGACGGGCGCGCCTTCGAGAGGGTCCTGGAGTCGCGCCACCCGGTCGGCCGCTTCGGCACCGTCGAGGAGGTGGCGCAGAGCGCGGTGTTCCTGTGCTCGGGCGAGACGCCGTTCCTGACCGGCGCCAACATCGCGATCGACGGCGGCTACAGCCGGGTCTAGCCCTAGGGCGCCAGCAGCGCCTTGACCGGCGTCGCCTGGCCCTTCATCAGGGCCGTGAAGATCGCCGCGCCGTCCGAGAGCGGATAGGTCGTGGACCACGAGAGGTCCAGGCCGCGCGCTAGGGCCAGCGCGGCGGCGAACTCATCGTCGCGGTAGGCGAAGGACCCGCGGACCTGCTTCTCGAAGCGGACCAGGTGCGCGGCGTCGAATCCCGGGTCGGGCGAGGCCAGTCCCAGCCACACGGCGCAGCCGGCCGGTGCCAGGTGCTCGATCGAGCCGACGCGCGTCGCCGCCGACCCCACCGCGTCAAAGACGACGTCGAACTCGCCCTCCAGGCTCTGGGCGACGGCGTCGGCGCCGAGCGAGGTCGCGGCCTCGCGGCGCTCGGGCGCCAGGTCGGCGCAGTGGACGGCGCCGGCCCCGAAGTGGCGGGCCACCTCCAGGCACGCCAGGCCAATCGGGCCGCAGCCGATGACGCCCACGCGCCCTCCGGCGGGCGCCCCGGCGAGGTGCCACGCGTGCACGCCGTTGGCGAGCGGCTCGACGAGGGCGGCGCGGTCCCAGTCGAGGCCCTCAGGGATGTCGTGCAGGGCGCCGGCGGGGACCGCGACGCGCTGGGCGAACCCCCCGGCGCGGTGCACGCCGACGAGGGCGCGGGTGCGACAGACCTGGGGCTGGCCGGCCGCGCAGCGGTCGCAGTGCCCGCACGACACCAGGGGATTGACCGCCACGCGGCGGCCGTCGGCGGTGCGCCCGACGAACTCGTGGCCCATGATCAGCGGCGGGACGCGGAAACCGGGCGAGGAGATTCCGTGCAGCTCGCTGCCGCAGATCCCCGCGCGCTCGACCTCGACGATGACCTCGCCGTCGCCGGCGACGGGCTCGGGCACCTCCAGCACCTCGACGATGCCGAGGTCGGTGAACACGAGTGCCTTCATATGAGCCTCACGACGCGAGCGGACACTGGTCACGCTAATGCGTGGTCGTCGGAGGCGAGGACGGCGCGAGGGAGCACGTTCCACCAATTAGAACGTGGCGAAGGCCGCGGCGTTGCGGCCCCCGAGACACTTGGCTACGTTGGATTCACGCGCGCGAGTGGTCGCCGGCGCGAACGTCACCGCGCTCGGCGGCGGCGGGTCGACCGCAGAAGGTGCGTCGGCGTGTGGCGTGAGCACTTCGAGGGAAAGGTCGTCCTCGTCACGGGCGGCTCGACGGGCATCGGCGCGGCCACGGCGAGCGCCTTCGCGCGCGCGGGCGCGCGCACCGTGGTCGCGGACGTCGCCGACGGGCCCGGCGTGGCCTGGGCCGCGGCGACGACGGCCGAGGGCGCCGAGGGTCACTTTCGCCACTGCGACGTCAGTCTGGAGTCCGACGTCGAGGCGCTCTTCAGCGACGTCGCGTCGACCCTGGGCGCCCCCGACGTCGTCTTCGCGAACGCCGGCGTGGAATGGACCAAGGACGTGCGCGACACGACCCTGGCCGAGTGGCGCCGCGTCCTGGACGTCAACCTCACCGGGGTCTTCCTCGTCGCGCGCGCCGCGTTGGCGTCAATGTGCGCGCGCCGGTCGGGGGTGATCGTGGTGACCGGGTCGCCGCACGCCGAGTCGACCGTGCCCGACGCCAGCGCCTACGCCGCGTCCAAGGGCGGGGTGCACGCGCTGGTGGGCGCGATGGCGCTCGAGGGCGCGCCGTTCGGCGTGCGCGTCAACGCGGTCGTGCCCGGCACGATCGACACGCCGCTGGTGCGTCGCGAGGCCGCGGCCGCCTCCGACCCCGAGGCGTCGATGGCGACGATGGCCGCCGCCCAGCCGCTGGGCCGCATCGGCCAGCCCGAGGACGTGGCTCCGGTGGTCCTGTTCCTCGCCTCTCCGCTCGCGGGCTTCGTGACCGGGTCCCTCTACCGGGTCGACGGGGGGTTGCGGGCCACCCTGCCCGCGGGCCCGCCGATGCGCTACCAGGACTGACGATGGCCCGAGAGGTCGAGGAGTTCTCGGCGCGGGTTTGTTCGACCGACTCCTACTTCCTCGGCGAGTCGTGCCGGTGGGACGAGGTTCGCGCCGAGCTCTACTGGGTGAGCATCCACGACGGGCGGTTCTTTCGCGCCCGCGTCGACGGCCCGAAGGTCACCGTCGTGCGCCGATACGACCTCGGGGGGTTCGTCACGGCGGTCTCGCCGATGGCCGACCGACGCGACGGGTGGGTCGTGGCCAAGGACCAGGGCCTCTTTAGCCTCGCCGAGACGGGGGAGCTCACGATGCTCTGCGAGCCCGAGGCCGGCCACGGCGACGAGGTGCGCATGAACGACGGCACCGCGGACCCCTGGGGCCGGTTCTGGGTCGGCTCCATGGGCTTTGGCACCGAGGAGGGCCGCGGGACGCTCTTTCGCTTCCACGGCGCGACCGGGGTCGAGCGGGTCGCCGAGCGCGCGACGATCAGCAACGGCCTGGGATGGAGCCCGGACCGACGCCTCCTCTACTACGTCGACAGCGGGCCCGCGACGGTCGACCTCTTCGACGTCGACGCCGCCGGTGAGGTGAGTGGTCGCCGGACCTTCCTGGCCTTCGACCCCGAGTATGGCGTCCCCGACGGGCTCATCGTCGACGCCGAGGGCGCGGTGTGGGTGGCGATGTGGGGCGGCTACGAGGTCCGCCGGTACGCGCCCACCGGCGACCTCCTGGCACGGGTCCGACTTCCCACGGCCGAGCCCTCGAGCTGCGCGCTCGGGGGGGCGAACGCCACGACGCTCTACGTCACGACGGCGCGCGAGGACCTGTCGGAGGATTCCCTGGCGCGCCAGCCCGACGCGGGACGCCTGTTCTTCGCCGAGGTGGGCGTCGCGGGACAGCCCCTCGACGCCTACCGGCCGTCGGCGCCGGGCTAGGCGTCGGATCGGACCCGGTGGGCGAAGGGGAAGTGGCGCGTCGCGTGGTGCGCGCCGTCGTGCCCGATGATGAATCCCTCGTAGCCCTCTATGGCGTCGAGGACGCCCATCGCCTCCTCGCCACCGACGCACAGCGCCGTCGCCAGCGCGTCGCACAGGCCGAGGTCCGCGCCGGTGACGCTGGCGGACGCGACCGCGGCGCCGCGCCGGTCGTGCCGCGGGTTGACCAGGTGCTCGCCGCGCTCGTACGTGCCCGACGTGGCGAGCGCCCCGTGGACCTCGACGACGCAGGCGAGCTCTAGGGGCGCGTCGGGGCGCGTCACCCCGACGCGGAACACCCCGTGGGGCGAGGGCGCGCCAAAGGTGGCGATGTCGCCGGCGGCGTTGACCAGGGCGCCGTCGAGGCCCGCGTAGCGCAGCTCGTCCAGGGCCCGCTGGGCCGCCCAGCCCTTGACGTAGCCGGTCGGGTCGACCCCGCCGGGCAGGCACCACGGGTCGAACCAGCCGCGCGAGACCTCGCGGGCGCCGCGGCAGGCCTCGAGGACCTCGGTGACCTCGAGCGGGGCCTCGCCCAGGGTGATCTCGCCGCGGCGCAGCCGGCTCAGGGGACTCGCCGGCTTGTAGGTCGAGAACGTCTTGTCGGCGTCGTGCAGGACGCGCACCGCGGCCGCCAGGAAGGGCAGGACGCCGGACGGCGAGACGCCGGCCTCGCGGTAGAGGTCGATGGTGACGACGGTGCCCATCACGATCTCGTGGTGGCTGATGGTGGACGGGTGGCTCTCAGCTCTCATTAGATCCCCAGTTGCTTGAACGCTCCGAGGAGCGACGTGTAGAAGCCCTCAGAGGTATACGACGCCCCTGAGACACTCTGGATGTTCGAACCCTGGGCCGACATGACCTCGCGGATCAGGATCGGCAGGGCCTGCTGGTCGATGTACTGGCTGCGGGGGTTGCCGCCGTCGTTGAGCGAGGCGATCGTCACCGCCGTGATCTTGGTCCCCGACGCGGTGACCTTGACGCTGAGCGTGCCGAAGTTGTAGTCCACGACGGGGCCCGTCGCGGACCGCACGGTCGCGGCGACCGTGGTCGTCGGGGCCACGGTTGTCGTGGGGCGGGTCGTCACGCTCACGTGCACGGTGGTCGGCGTCGCGGCCGCCGTCGTCGAGGTGCGCGCCGTCGTGGTCGGCGTCGGCGGGACCGTCGTGGTGGTCGAGTGGGACGCCGATGTCGTCGTGGTCGCGTTGGCGGGCGACGTCGTGGTGGTCACCGCGGTCGCCCCGCCCAGGCTCAGGGGCGCCGGCGTCGAGCGG
Source organism: uncultured Actinomycetota bacterium (assembly GCA_963805595.1). Classification (GTDB taxonomy): domain Bacteria; phylum Actinomycetota; class Acidimicrobiia; order Acidimicrobiales; family RAAP-2; genus RAAP-2. The sequence continues at coordinate 193,684 of CAWDUM010000003.1, forward strand.
AACGCCAGGACGCCGGCGAGCCCGACGACCGTGCCGGTGATGACCATGGGGGCGCGTCGCATCAGACCTAGAACGAGAACTCTTCGTGGTGGATACGGGCGTGCGGGACGCCCAGGGCGATGGCGGCGCGCACGACCTGGTCGGTGAAGCCCCTCGGGCCGCACACGTACAGGTCGCTCGAGGTCAACGCCGGCGCCAGGGAGCTCAGCGTCGTGGGGTCGACCCTGACCTCGTCGCGCGAGCCGATCAGCTCGTGGAACTCCCCGTGTCGCCGCGCGACCAGCGTCGCCACCTCGTCGCGGTGCACGAGGTCCTCGGGACTCGACGCCCGCACCAGCACCGTGACGGCGACCTGGGGCGGCAGGTCCTCTAGGAGGGCGCGCAGCGGCGTGATGCCCACGCCGGCGCCCGCCAGGACCACGCGGTCGGTCGCCCGGGCGTGCCGCGTGAAGGTGCCGTAGGGTCCCTCGACGAAGACGCGCGTCCCCGGGGTGAGGCGCGCCACCGCGCTGGACTGGTCCCCGAGACCCTTGACCGTGACGCGCAGGAAGGGCGGGCGCGGCAGCGCCGACAGTGAATATGGGTGGCTGTGCCACCACAGGTCCCGGGTGAGGAACCGCCACTGGAAGAACTGACCGCCCGAGACCGCCAGGCGCGACAGGCCCCGACCCGTCACGGTGAGCGAGTAGACGCCGGGGGCCTCGGCGACCACGTCGGCCACCCGCAGGCGCCACCGAAGGTTGGTGGCGACGGGCCAGAGGATCCGGCTGAGCACGATCAGCGCCGCCGCGGCGATCCACACGCCCGTCCAGAGGTGGCCCAGGAGCGGGTGCGCCAGGAACATGACGCCGGTGCGGATCTGGTGGGCGAAGGCCAGGGCCAGGGCGACGTATATATAGAGGTGAACGACCCACCAGGTCTCGTACTTCATGTTCTGGCGCGCCAGCCGGTACGAGGAGACCCCGGCCATCACCAGCAGGCCGAAGGCCACCAGGGCGGCGAGCATGTCCGGGTAGTGGACCAGGAAGGTCCAGAACTGGTGCAGGAAGCCGGATTTGGTCATCGCGGCGTAGCCGAAGGTCACCAGGACGATGTGCAGGGCGATCAGGACGATGGGCCAGCCGCCGATCGTGCGGTGCCAGCGCACGAGCCGGTCCTGGCCCACGGTGCGCTCGAGCCAGGGGATCCGGGCGATCAGCACGACCATGACCAGCATGAGGTAGCTGCCCGTGAAGGCCAACAGCCGCGCGGCCGCCAGCAGCTTGCCTCCCGGCGCCGCCAGCGAGGCGGCCGACTCGCCGAGCAGCGCCCAGCCCACGCTCACGACGAATCCCGCGACCCCGGCGATCCCGAGCAGGTTGGCGACCCAGGGCATGGGCGCGTGCCCGGGGCGGCGCCGGCTAGGAGCGTTCCTTGTCCAGGCCGGTTTCACCGGCCGCTGCGTCGAGCGGGGGGCCACCGGGCAACGGTAACCACGCAAAATAAGAGGACCTCAAGATTGACGTCGGAATATCCCCAGAACGAGGGAGCCCGCGCGGCGTCGTGACGTTGCCTAGACGCGGGGTTCGAAGCGCGGTCGAAGCTCCATCCCGCTGTGGCCGTGGTCCGCGCGCACCGACAGGATCTGATGGATCTCGAGGTGGTGGCGCTCGAAGCCCACGGCCGAGCCGGACATGTAGAGGCGCCAGACCCGCGCCCTCTGCTCGCCGACCTCTTCTACGGCCTCGTCGTAGCGCTTGAGGAGGTTCGCGATCCACTGGCGCAGCGTCAGGGCGTAGTGCTCGCGAAGGCTCTCGACGTGACGAACCTCGAAGCCGTGGCCCTGGAAGAACGACACCATCGTGCCGACCTCGTGCAGCTCGCCGTCGGGAAAGACGTAGCGCTCGATGAAGGGACTGTGGATCCGCGACGGACCGCGCACGCCCAGCGCGACCTGAACCTGGCGCCAGGTTTCGGCGGCGCGCGAGGGATCGGGGTCCTCGGCGAAGCTCACCGGCCGTCCGATGGCGTGGTTGAGGAAGCGACCACCCGGTCGCAGCAGGTCGAAGATCCGCTGCGTGTACGTCGCCAGCGAGCGGCGCCCGACGTGCTCGGACATACCGATCGAGGACACGGCGTCGTAGGGGCCGTCGCGCACGTCGCGGTAGTCCTGGACCCGGAACTCGACGAGGTCGGCCACTCCCTCGCGTCGGGCTCGCTCGGACGCGTACTGAGCCTGTGGCTCCGAGAGAGTGACGCCGACCACGCGCGCGCCGTACGTTCGCGCGGCGTGGATGGCCATCGTGCCCCACCCGCAGCCGATGTCCAGGAGTCGCTCGCCGCCGTTCAGCCCGAGCTTCTTCGCGATGAGGTCGACCTTTCTCGTCTGCGCCGTCTCGAGCGTGTCGTCGGGTGACTCGAAGACCGCGCACGAGTACGTCATCGATGGTCCCAGGATCAACTCGTAGAAGCGGTTCGAGACGTCGTAGTGGTGGGTCACCGCGGCGCGGTCACGCGCGCGCGAGTGCAGCGCGCCGCGCGGCCGCGCCTCGATCGACGGCGGGGACGGTGGACGCAGGACCGACACGCCGACCTCGGCGAGGAGGGCTCGCACCGCGGAAGGTCGCAGGAGCCTCGTCATCGGCGGCACCTCGAGCCCGAAGAGGGCGTCGAGGTCTCCGTCGACGTCGATGTCGCCGGCGATGAACGCGCGGGCCACTCCCAGCTCGCCCGGGTGGGACAACACGCGCGCCAGCGCGTCACGGCGCAAGATCTTGAGCGTCACCTGGCTGGCCGAGGAGGATTGGGGCGCGTCGACGGCACTCCCGTCGTACGCCTCGACTCGGAAGGGCGGCCGGCCGTCGAAGAGCGACACGACCAGCGACGCGACGTCCACGCGGCACCCCCTCCTCCGTCCGTGATGAGATTACGCGAGGGGCGTCCCTCAGCTCAAGGGACTGGGGAACAGGGGCTTGAATGGCGCGGTGCTTGAAGCTTGCGACGGCGGCATTTCAAGATTCACGTGAAGGTTTATGCATCCTCCCGGCGGAGGAAGTTAAGACCGTCGAGCCTTTTTGAGGGAGGGCAACTCGGTGCACGCGGGGGATTCGTTCGTGGCGTAGTCGTGCAGGGATCATCTGCCGGCGAGCTTCAATCGGTAAACGCGTGCTTGTTCCACTTTTGTTTTTTGCCGGGCGCAGCGGCGAACGGGACTTTCGAAAAGCAATACCATCAAGTGGGCTCGGCGATAACTTCGTGCACGGTCCACCCGATGCGCGAAAACGCCAAGTTTTGTTTGGGTCCCCAATTGCTCGGCGATTCGTTGTCATTAGCCGCCGCGACGTCGTACTCAAGGGTATAAGGAGAATAACTGGATTTTTGGGGTAGATTGCAGGTCCGGGAACTTCATTCCGCGATACAAACGGGGTGGCAGTGGCGTTCAAGAGGAAAAGTCGCGACGACGGCACCGCCGGACAGGATTCTGGCCGTGCGGGAGGGGTCGCGACGGTCGACGCCCCAAAGGCAACGGCGACGGCCGACCATGACCGGACCGAGGTCGGCGACTCAGCCACCTCCGCGTCGACGAACGAGCGGGGCGTCCGCCTGGGCGAACAGCTCATCGGCAGCAACCTAATTACGGACGCGCAACTTCAACAGGCGCTCGACATGCAGCGCGACTCGGGCGGGCGACTTGGCGAGGTCCTCGTGAGCATCGGCGCCCTCAGCGATCAGGCTCTCGCGCACGCCCTAGCCGCCTTCTTCGGTTTCGAGGTGGCGAACCTACGACGAGAGAACATCGACCCCGCCGTGACGTCGCTCCTGTCTGAGGATGTGGCGCGAGAGTACTCGTCCTTTCCCGTCCGCTTGACCAACGAGGCGCTCTTCATCGCGGTCGCCGAACCCAGCGACGACCTTCAGCGCATCCTCAGTGAGAAGTCCGGGCACGCCGTCCGCCTCCTCATCGCGCCTCTCAGTGACGTCCAGTGGGCGATCGACAGCAACTACCGAGCGATCGGCAGCGTCGAGAAGTTGGTCCACCTCTTTGAGTCGGTCGAAGGGACGCGGCGCAAGACCATCGATTCCGCAACCCAAGAGTTGGTCGCCGACGACGCGCCGGTCGTGCAGGTCGTCGACCGCATCCTCACCCAGGCGATGCGCGATCGTGCGTCGGACGTGCACATCGAGCCATCCGACGAGATCGTTCGGGTGCGCTTCCGCATCGACGGGGCGCTCAAGGAGATCTTGCAGCTTCCGGCGGCGATCGGACCGGGACTGGTGAGCCGTATCAAGATCATGGCCAACATGAACATCGTCGAGCGACGTCGTCCCCAAGACGGGCAGCTCACGATCGACATCGACGGCAAGGACGTCGATGTGCGCGTGGCGACGGTGTCCACCATCATGGGCGAGAGTTGCGTGATGCGTCTTCTCGACAAGACGCGATCGGTCCTTCGACTCAACGACCTCGGCATGCCGGTCGACACACACGCCGCGTACTCGAAGATCGTGCGCGCGCCGTTCGGGATGGTCCTGTGCGCTGGACCCACGGGCAGCGGCAAGACGACGACGCTCTACGCCACGCTGAGCGAGGTCAACAACCCCACATTGAACGTCATGACCATCGAGGACCCCGTCGAGTACGTGTTCCCGACGATTAATCAGATTCAGACGAACGACCAAGCCGGTCTGACGTTCGCCACGGGCTTGAAGTCAATCCTGCGCCAGGACCCCGACGTCATCCTGGTGGGTGAGATTCGAGACGTCGAGACGACGCGCGTGGCGGTCCAGTCGGCGCTGACCGGGCACTTCGTGGTCTCGTCGCTGCACGCGACGGACTCCGTGTCCGCGCTTGCACCGATTCCTCGACATGGGGATCGAGTCATTCCTCATCGCCTCCTCGGTGCTCGCCGTCGTCGGCCAGCGACTCCTGCGACGGATCTGCCCTTCGTGCAAGACCGCCTACACGCCGACCGAAGAGGAGCTGGTCTTCTACGAGGAGAGCGGCGGATCGCCGAAGGAGTCCTTCTTCCACGGCGCCGGATGCAACTTCTGCAGCAACACCGGGTACAAGGACCGGATCGGCGTCTACGAGCTTCTCGTGATGACGCCCGAGTTGCGTCGGCTCGTCGTGGGTTGGGCGACACAGGAAGAATTGCGCAACATGGCGGTGAAGCAGGGGATGAGGACCCTGCGCCAGGAGGCCATCAATCTCGTGGTACAGGACGTGACGTCTATCGCCGAGGTGATTAGGAGCATGTACACGCTATGAGCCGCGAAAAAGCACCGAACAAGTTCCACTACACCGCGCTCGACGAGACGGGACACCGCGTGTCGGGCTACGAGACAGCCGCCACGACCGGTGCCGTCCACGCCGCCCTGATCGAGCGCGGCCTTCAGCCCCTCGAAGTGGAGGAGCGCCACAGCATTCTGAGCTTCGAGATCACCAAGAAGAGGGTTCCCCGCCAGGACATCATGAACTTCACCCGTCAGCTGGCGGTGTTCATGAAGGCGGGTGTCCCCATCATGGAGGCCCTCGAGGTCATCATCGAAGAGACGCAGAACAAGATGCTCAAGACCGTCCTCGCCACCATGGTGGACGACCTGCGAGCCGGCGACACCTTTGCCGCCGCCGCAGCGGCGCACCCCGAGGCATTCCCGAATTTTTACGTGGGAATCCTCGAGTCGGCCGAGCTCACCGGAAACCTAGACGTCGTGCTGAACCAGTTGGCCGACTACATCGAGCGTGACCAGAAGGCGCGCGCGAAGGTGACGGCGGCCCTCATCTACCCCGCGGTGGTCGCCGCGATGTCGGTCGTCGTCGTCATCGTGCTGGCGGTTTTCGTGCTGCCGCGATTCGTCACCTTCTTCAATTCGCTGCACGCGAAGTTGCCGCTGGTGACACGCATGCTGCTGAACTCATCCTCCTTCGTCTCGAAGTGGTGGTACATAGAGATCGCGCTGATCATCCTCCTTGTCGGCGGGTTCATCGCGATGCAGCGCTCGGACAAGGGTCGGGCTCGCCTGGACCAGCTCCGCCTCAAGCTGCCGGTGATCGGCGACCTCACCGAGACCGCCATCATCGAGAGGGTCTGTCGCGTCCTGGCCTCGATGCTGCGAGCGGGCGTCGACCTTCCCCGCTCGATGGCGGTGACCGCCGATTCGGCCAACAACGCCGTCTACCGCAAGGCACTCGAGGGCATCCGCGAGGCGATGATGGAGGGCCAGGGACTCGCTGACCCGATCGCACTGAGCGGACTCTTCCCGGCCGCGGCCCGCCAGATGTTCCGTGTTGGCGAGGAGACCGGAACGCTCGACCAGCAGCTCGAGGTTGCCGCGGCGTACTACAACCGCGAGTTGGAGACGAAGCTGGAGCGCGCAACGGCGCTCTTCGAGCCCGCGATCATCATATTCATGGGCGTGGTCGTCGGCTTCGTCGCGGTCGCGCTGATCTCGGCGATGTACGGGATCTATAACCAGGTCAAGGTTGGATGAGCAGTCGCTTCCTCTCGGGCGCGGGTTCGCTGGAGCGCAGGAGTCGAAGCGGTGGACACCGCCCGACGGGCTGGAACCGCTGTCATGAGTGCCGCGACGAGGGATTCACCTTGATCGAACTGGTCGTGGTCCTGGTCGTCGTGCCGCTCATCATCGGCGGACTCGCGGTGGGGCTGCTGTCGGTGTTCTCGTTGCAGACCGGGGTGGCGAACCGACTGGCCGACTCGCAGGACGCCCAGACCGTTGCCGCGGTCTTCCGCGGCGACGTTCAAAGCGCCACGCAGATCACGACCGAGAGCACGAGCAGCCCCCAGTGCGGATCGGGGACTGGGACGCAGCTTCTGGGTCTGGAGTGGAACCTTGTCCAGTCCGGTGCCCAGAGCGGTAGCTACGAGACCGTTGTCTCCTACGTCGAGGTCGCCAACGGTTCGACCAACTCGCTGGTGCGCTTGTACTGCACGTCGGGAGACATGGCGGACCCCGACAGCACGACCATCACGCAGAACCTGCAGGGGGGCCAGGGTGTCCCCACGCTCTCGTCGTCGGACCTGAGCATCAACGCCGAGGCGGCGTCGGGCTGGATCTCGACGCAGTCGGTCACCCAGGTGGAGTTCCCCGTCGTCGAGCCGCAGGGAAGCAGCACGTTCCAGTACACCCTGGACGCGGTGCCCGCGCAGAGCGCATCGGTCGCGGACCAGGGGGCGCCATTGTCGCCGAGCACGACGACGAGCTGCGGCTTCGCCGCGGCAGGCTCGGGCCCCCTTGCCTCATCGCTGTGCTTCATCGACTTCAGCCCGCTGTACGGAAACAACCTCTTGGCCGCGGAGGAGGGCTGCCTGCAGATGTCGGTGACACTGCCCGGCGGATTCATCATGTACTTCTGCCTCGGCATCGCGGGTGACCCGGTCTATGCCACCTCGATGCCCACGTATGAGGATGCATTTCTAGGAAACTCGGGAATCTACACCGATCCGAATACCGGCCATGTGACGGCGACGGATATCACGCCGAACTACTACAACATCCCCGGCGATCCCGCGCTCTACCAGGCGTGTGAGGGCGTAAGCGTCTCCAAGACGTTGATTCCAGGAACGAATGTGTACGCGTGTGGAGGCGGAGGCGGCAGTGGGGTCACGACTTTGACCCTCACGGGAATAAAGGTGGTGACGCCCCTCAACGTCCCGGCGACGAATTGGGAATTGGTCACGCGGACGCGGAGAGGACCGACCAGGGCGAGTCCATCGTCTGGACGGCGGGAGCACCCGCGACCTCGATCAATATCATCTCCAATTCGATCAACCCGGTCGGCGACGCCTGTAACTACGACAACCAGACGTGGAACAACGCGGGTGGATTCTTCCAGGTGAACCCGAGCAATTCCAAAGTGGCCGAGTGCTCGGGAGGCAATCAGACGGTGGGCGGTGGCAAGACCGGCGCCGAGATGGTCTACGCGGTCACGCCGGGTTCCTTTACCATCCAGATGACCGGCACGGGCCTCGAGGCCGTGGCCATTGGATTGCTCGTATCATGAGTGTCCTCGCATGCACCTTCATGGGCGGCACGGGTGTGCCGTTCTCTGATGACCACCTGGCGTGCTGTAGGTTGGCGCGCCAGATACACACCGCTCAGGTCTCTCAACCTCGTCGCCAGGGTGGGTGCTGACGTGAGCGGGCGCCTCGGCCGAGTGATTGAGGAGACCGCCCGGACGACTACACCCAAGCACGAACGCGGAGGTGCGCCGGTGACACCCTGGTTGAGGTCCTGCTCGCCCTGCTGATTCTGGCCCTGGCGTCGGTGGCGCTGATCATCGCCTTTTCCACTACCATCTCCGCCTCGGCCCGGCATCGCCAACTCACGACCTCGAACATCGTCCTGGACAGCGTGTCGCAGGAGGCCAGTTCACAGTTCCAGGGACAGTCGGGTTACTTATCGTGCCCGAACACCTTGGCCTCCCCACGTCCACCGACTTGGTCCCGTCCCAATACCAGAGCGACTACACGGCCACGGTGTCCCAGGTCTGGTACTGGAATGGCACGAACTTCGCCGCCGCCAACCCGTGCGTTACCAACGGGCCGTTGCAGATCACCGTGAGCGTCGTTCCCAGCGCTGGTGGCGTGGCCTTCACCAATACCTTCGTTGTCGACTCGCCCCTGGGAGGCTCTGGTTCGGTGACGAGCACGGGCACGCCCATCCAGTTGGTCTTCCTCCAAGAGCCGGTGAACGGGTCGTCGGGCGCGGCCCTCCCAGCCTTCACCGTGGCGATCGAGGACAACAACCAGATCCCCGTGTCGACGGACTTCTCACCCATCACCCTCGTCGCGTATCAGGACGGCAATCCGATTACCATGACGGGCTGTCTCGGGGTCGTCAATCAAGGCGTCGTCACCTTCACCGGGTGCACCGTGGTGACACAGAGCTCGGACCCGATCTATCTGGACGCGACGGACGGGATCTCGACCGTCAATGACGGGCAGAGCACCACGTTCACGGTGACGCCGGCGACCTACCACTTGGTCTTCACCACGCCGCCCGCGGGCGGCAAGTCGGATGTCGTTGGGCGCCCAGCCGGTCGTCACCGTCGAGAATTCCTTGAACGTGGCGGTGTCTGGGTGGTCGGGCACCATCATGTTGTCGGCGTTGGGCGGCACTCTGGCCAACTGCTCGCAGGTAAACAACTCTGGTGTCGTCACGTTCACGGGCTGCACCTTCGCGGGAAGCTATATCTACAACCAGCAGTCGGGCAATGGCCTGGCGGCGACCTACGCGATGACCGCGTCGACGTCGGACTCGCTGAGCGCCGTCAGCGTCCTTTCTGTGACCGGTCCGGGGACACCAACACAGTTGCAGTTCTCCGTCCAGCCAACGGGGGTCGCGAGCTCAAATCCGGCGACGGCGTTCACCCAGCAGCCCCAGGTAACAGAAGAGGACTCCTTCGGCAACATTGTCTACACCGACAATTCGACGAGCATCAGCCTCGCCATCAGCGCGGGTGAGACACTGACCTGTACGGGTGGCACCTCCCTCAAGGTGACGTTGGGCACCGCCGCCTTCAAGGGCTGCCAGGGTACCGCGTACCTCACGGGCATTACAATGACGGCAACCAGTGGAAGCCTGACACCGGCTACGAGTGATGCCTTCAGCATCACCGGTGCCGCGACGAAGCTGGTGTTCACCACGCAACCGCTCGCGGGGGGTTAGGGACTGCCGTTCACGACGGAGCCCATTGTCGAAGTGGAGGACGCCAGTAGCAACGTGGTGACGTCCTGGCAGGAGGCGATCACCCTGACTTCCTCGGGCGGGATCCTCTCGAACTGCTCGAACTTGACGCCGGACAACGGCTACATCGACGTGGCCAGTTGCGACTTCTCCGGCCTCGTCGGCACGAACTACACGCTGACGGCTGCAGACAGCAGCAATCCCGCCACGCTGACCCCGGCGACGAGTGCCCCCTTCTCGCCGACGACCTTCGGCGTGGCGACCCAAGTCGTGTTCACCACGTCGCCGACGGCCGGCCTGTCGGGCTCGGCCTTTGCCGTCCAGCCGGTCGTGAAGGTCGAAGACGCGGGTGGCAACGTGGTCACGACGTCATCGGCGACCATTTCTTTGGCGTCCGAGGAAGGGGCGTCGGCGGCCGGACTCCTCGCGAACTGCAACAACCTGTCGGCCGTGTCGGGGGTGGTAAACGTAACCGGATGCTCGTTTGCGGGCCTGATCGGAACCAACTACCAACTGCTCGCCCAGTCCGATGGCTTGACGAGCGCGACTAGCGGGAACTTCTCGCCGACCGGCCCGGGACCCGCCGCCGTGCTGGTGGCCATCTCAGGTTCGGGCCAGTCCGCCACCGTGCCGGCGGCGTTCGCGAGCCCGCTGGTGGTGGCGGCCAAGGATACCGGTGGGAACCTGGTTCCGAACACGACCGTCACCTTCACACCGCCCGTCTCTGGGGCCACGGTGACAATTAGCGGCGGTGACACTGCCGTGACGGGCGCGAACGGCCAAGCGACGTCGGGCACCCTGACGTCCAACACCGTGGCTGGCGCCGGCTACTTCATCGCCGCATCCTCGACGGGGACCAACACGGTCAACTTCACTGAGACCAACCTGGCCCAGACCACCAACGACACAATGACCATCATTCAAGGCAACGGCCAATCGGCGACGGTCGGCTCGGCGTTCACCAACGCGCCCGAGGTGCAGATCGTAGACCAGTACGACAACGCCGTTTCGGGCATGGCCGTCACCTTCTCGGCCCCAGCGTCCGGCGCCAGCGCGACCTTCGCCAGTGGCAGCAACTGCACGTCGAACCCGCACGCCTACATCTGCGTGGTGAGCACCAACTCCGGCGGATACGCCACGACGTCGACCATGAGCGCCGGCCACGCGGTCGGCGGGTACTCGGTCAGCACGAGCGCCTCGGGCGTCGCGAGCCCGGTGACCTTCTCTGAGACCAACACCGTCGGCCAGCCCGCCGAGGTCGCTATCACGCCGACCCCGAGCACCAACGCGGTGAGCGGCACGACGAACTTCTCGCTGAACGTCCAGCTTGAGGACCAGTACGGGAACCCGACTTCGAGCACGAACCCGGTGACGATCACACTGAGCTCCAGCTCGGCCAAGGGCTTCTTCAGCCTCAATAACGGAACGGCCGGGACGCTCGGCGGGACGGTGGCCCTGACGATTCCCGCCGGCGGGACGGGAACGGCCACCGCTTACTACGGCGACGAGGGTTCGGGCACGCCGACCATCACGGGCAAGAACGGCGCAACCACGTGGGGCACGACGACGGTCACCTTGACTGCAGGACCCGCGACCACGATCGCGGTCACTTCCGGCGCGGGCCAGAGCGCCACGGTGGGGGCGAACTTCACCAACAAGCTCGTTGCCACGGTCACCGACCAGTTTGGCAATCCGGTATCTGGCGTGACCGTGACCTTCACGCCGCCGGGAACGGGCGCGTCGGCCACGATCGCTGGTGGCAACACCGCGGTCACCGGCGCCAACGGTCAGGCGACGTCGGGCACGCTGACGGCCAACACCATCGCGGGCGCGGGATACCTTGTTTCGGCCAGCGCGACCGGTACCAATACGGTCAACTTCACGGAGACCAACACCGCCAAGACGACGAACGACACGATGTCGATCGTCCAGGGAAGCAACCAGAGCGCGGTGGTGGGCATCGGCTTCCCGATTGCGCCCGAGGTCCAGATCGTTGACCAGTACGGCAACCCGGTCTCGGGCGTCGCGGTCACCTTCTCGGGTCCCGCGTCTGGCGCGAGCGAGGCCTTCGCCAGCGGCGGCAACTGCACCTCGAACCCACGGACCTACAGCTGCGTGGCCACGACGAACGCCGCCGGTGACGCCACGACGTCGGTCATGACGGCGGGCCACACCGCGGGCACCTACAGCGTGACCACCAGCGCCGCCGGTGTCGCGGCCCCGTCGACGTTCCCCGAGACCAACGTGGCCGGGTCCGCCCAGACCGGATCGTGGTGACGCGGGCGGGAGCCCGCAGAGCGCCACGGTCGCGACGGCCTTCGCCAACCCGCTGGTGGCCACCGTGACCGACCAGTACGGCAACCCGGTCAGCGGGGGCCACGGTGACCTTCACCGCCCCGGCCAGCGGAACCTCGGGTACCTTCTCGAGCACCTCGAACCAGCATCTCGACCGCGGTCACGGGCGCCAACGGCCAGGCCACGTCGTCGACCTTCACAGCCAACACGACCGCCTCCCCCACGGCCTACAACGTCTCGGCCTCCGCCACGGGGACCGGGACGGTCAACTTCGCCCTGACCAACACGGCCAAGACCACCGGTGACCGCTCGCTCACCATCGTCTCGGGCAGCCCGCAGGACGCGACCGTGGCCGCCGCCTTCGGGGCTCCGCCTGGTGGTCCAAGACGTCGACCAGTACGGCAACCCGGTCATCGGCGCCACGGTGACCTACACGAAGCCGGGCTCGGGCACCTCGGGCACCTTCTCGAAAGCACCTCGAACCGCGTCTGGAGGACAGCGGGGTGACCGGCACCGACGGGGCCAGGCCTCGTCCTCGACGTTCACGGCCAACACCACCGCCTCGACCACGGGGGCCTACAACGTCTCGGCCTCCAGGGCCGCCGGCTCGGGCACGGTCAACTTCTCCAGACCAACACCGCGGTCGGCGGCCACCCTCGCGGTGACCTCGGGCGGCGGCCAGAGCGCGACGGTGGGCGCGGCCTCGCCAACCCGCTGGTGGCCACCGTCACCGACCAGTACGGCAACCCGGTCTCGGGGTCACGGTGACCTTCACTCCCCCGACCACCGGCGCCTCGGGCACCTTCACCACCTCGGCCACCGCGGTGACCGGGACCAACGGCCAGGCCACGTCGAACACCTACACGGCCAACACGACCGCGGGGGCCTACAACGTCGCGGCCTCGGCCACGGGTGCCAGCCCGGCGAACTTCGCCATGACCAACACCGCCAAGCCGCCGGTGACACCGTCGCGTCATCGGGACGGGCAGACCGCGACGGTGGCACCGCCTTCAGGGACAAGCTGGTGGTCCAAGCGTCACGACCAGTACGGCAACCCCGTCTCGGGCGTCACGGTGACCTTCACTCCCCCGACCACCGGCGCCTCGGGCACCTTCCCAGCGGCCACCGCGGTGACCGGGACCAACGGCCAGGCCACCTCGAACACCTACGGCCAACACGGTCGCCGGCGCCGGCTACAACGTCGTCGGCCTCGGCCCCGGCGCCACCACGGTCGACTTCGCCCTGACCAACACCGCCGGTGCGGCCCACACGGTCACCGCCACCTCGGGCACGGGCCAGAGCGCCGTCGTCAGCCGGCCTTCGCCAACCCGCTGGTGGCCACCGTCACCGACCAGTACGGCAACCCCGTCTCGGGCGTGACGGTCACCTTACGCCGCCGGCCTCGGGCGCATCGGGCACCTTTTCGCGAGCACCTCGAACCGCATCTCGACGCGGTGACCGGCACCAACGGCCAGGCCACCTCGTCGACGTACACGGCCAACACCGTGGCCGGTGTGTCCTACAACGTCGTCGGCGTCGGGCGACCGGCACCAACACGGCCAGCTTCTCTGAGACCAATACCCCGGGTACGGCCACCAAGGTGTCGATCACGCCGAGTCCGTCGACCGTATCGGTGAGCGGCACGACCAACGTGGCCCTGACGGTCCAGCTTCAGGACCAGTACGGCAACCCCACGACCAGCGCGTCGACCACGACGATCGCCCTCACCACGAGCTCGACAAAAGGCTTCTTCAATGCGGCCAGCGGCGGCACCGGGACGCTCGGCGGGACCATCAACGTCGTGATCGCCGCCAACGGCACCGGGGCGGGGACGACGTACTACGGCGACGAGACGGCGGGCACGCCGACGATCACGGGTAAGAACGGCAGCAACACGTGGGGCACGACGACGGTGACGACCACCGCCGGAGCCGCCACCACGATCGCGGTGACCTCGGGTTCGGGCCAGAGCGCCACGGTCGGCGCGGCGTTCACCAACAAGCTCGTGGCCACTGTCACCGACCAGTACAACAACCCGGTGTCGGGTGTGACGGTCACCTTCGCGCCGCCCGGTTCGGGTGCGACGCTGAGCATTGCCGGTGGCAACACTGCGGTGACTGCCGCGAACGGCCAGGCGACGTCGGGCACGCTGACCGCCAGTCACACCCCCGGCACGTACAACGTCGGCGCGAGCGCCCCGGGCACGAACTCGGTCAACTTCTCCGAGACCAACACGGTGGGGGCCGCCACCAAGGTCGCGATCACCGCGGCACCCGCCTCGGCCACGGTCAGTGGCACCACGAACGTGACCCTTACCGTCCAGCTCCAGGACCAATACGGCAACAACACGACCAGCGCGTCGGCGACTACGATCGCGCTCTCGACCAGTTCGGCGGGAGGCTTCTTCAACGCCAACAGCGGTGGCACCGGGTCGCTCGGTGGGACCATCAACGTGGTCATCGCGGCCAATGGCACCGGTTCGGCCACGACGTACTACGGCGATGCGCAGACCTCGGGTTCGCCCACCATCACGGGCAAGAACGGCGGCGTCACCTGGGGCACGACGACCGTGACCTACAACGCCGGCACGGCAACCGCACCCTCAATTACGCCCGTTCCCGCGTCTGCCTCGGTGGGCACGACTACTCGACGTGGCCCTCACCGTCCAGTTGAGGGACCAGTACGGCAACCCCACCACCAGTGGCTCGGCGACGACGATCGCGCTCACGACGAGTTCAACGAAGGGCTTCTTCAATGCGGCCAGCGGCGGCAGCGGGACGCTCGGCGGGACCATCAACGTCGTGATCGCCGCCAACGGCTCCGGGGCGGGCACCACGTACTACGGTGATGAGACGGCGGACACGCCGACGGTCACGGGCAAGAACGGCACCAACACATGGGGAACCACCAACGTGACGATGACGGCGGGCCTGGCAACGACCATCACGGTCACCTCGGGGTCGGGTCAGAGCGCCACTGTCGGCACGGCCTTCACCAATCCTTTGGTTGCCACCGTCACGGACTCCTTTGGCAACCCAGTTTCCGGTGCCACTGTCACCTTTACTCCTCCCGCCACTGGCGCGTCCGCATCGATCACAGGAGGCAACACGGCGGTCACGGGGATCAACGGACAGGCGACGTCGGGCACACTCACCGCCGGGCACACCTCGGGCTCCTACGCGATCGGTGCGAGCGCCACGGGTACCAACACCGTGACGTTCGCGGCGACGAACCCCTCTGGTGGGGGCTCGCGGCTACGGTGTCCATTTCCCCGAACCCGGCTGGGTCGGACGTCGAGAAGCCGTAGACGAACCACAGCTCTCACATTGCAGCTCCAGGACCAGTACGGCAACATAACGTCGTGGCGCCGACGGCGGCGGCATCTCCATTGTGCTGACGGCCACCGGGTACTGTTGGTGGGTTCTCGTCCGGGCACTGGTGGTACCGAGACCCAACCCCTTCACGGCCGACCCCGACCCCCCCAGGGAACGGGGGACCGCGACCGTCTACTTTGGGGTCACGGGGGATTCCGCGCAACGGCACGACAAACTGTGGACGGCGACGGCGGCGCGGAGTCACTGTGGGGGGCCCAGCCGACGTGCGAGTGACGCCGCGTGATGAACTGCGCGCGAAGCCATCCTGTCCCCATTCCAACGTTGCCTGTCGGTTGGCTCGTCGAAGACCTTCTAGTAAGGGAGGTTGGTCGGGGCTTAACGGTGCGGAACCGAAGCCGGGCGACGACGGGGTGTTGCGGGGGAGGACCAGAAGACGCGCAACCGAGAGACGACTCTTGAATAAGGTCGGCCGAGTGGGGGTGCTGGCCCACAGAACCGGCGGGGTGGTGAGTCCGGCGCGATAAACGAGACCGGCCCTGGTCTATCTCATCGTCATCGGGGGCATCGTCGTCGCATTGTCGACCTGGGCCCTCGATGGACTGAACAACACCACGCAGTTCTCGTCCGCCCGCACCACCGACTACGCCGCCAGTAGCGCGACACAGCTCGCCATCAACAGCATGCGGACCGGGCCTATTGCCGCGACCGTCAACGCTGTCCCACCGACGTACTGCTGGGGTGCCAGCCCGACGTCGGCCCTGACAACGGACAACATAGCGATGAGCGTGTGGTGCAGCACGGTGCAGAACCTGGCGAGTCCCCAGACCAGGGTCGTGACCTTCTCAACGTGCCCATACCAAGCGAGCCTCACGCCCTCACAGGCCGCAACGGCGTGCGGCAAGGACCCCTTCCTCCAGGCCGAGGTCACCTTTGACGACTATCCGGCGGGGGTGGCCCACTCCTTACGAAGCAGTGCACTACGACATGCGGCGACGGCGCCGTCCTCAATGCGTGGAACTGGGCGCCTGGCGTCGGCATCAACTCCATCACGTTCGTCAGCAAGGCCCCACAGGTGGCTACCGTCGGAGGAGGCACGTACAAGCCCATTGCGGCGGCGACCTCCAACCTTGCGGTCACCATCACCCTGGACGCGGCGAGCACCGGGTGAGCCACCTCGGGCGGGGTCGTCAGCTTCACCGGAGTCGGCACCTGCATCATCGATGCCAACCAACCCGGCAACAGCTACTACTACACGGCAGCGACCCAGGTGCAGCAAACGATCACGGTGGCGGCGCTGAGCCTCACGCTGTCGGCGACGCCGGCAACGACGACTAATGCCACGTCCATCACCGACACCGGACTGAACGCCGCCGTCGGGCCGCAGTACGTGATAGCAGTGGCTTACGAGGACAATACCGTCCAGACTTGCACTTCCGCGTCGGGATCTGCGTTCAGCTCGTACTCACTGGTCGCGAACAACAGCTACTACTCGACGGGCAGTAACTACTTCGGCATGTGCGAGTACACGGCCACCATCGCCAGTACCGGAGCCGGGATCCGTGACCGTCGGCTTCAGTGGAACCGTCAACTACGCGTCGATTCAAGTCGTCGAAGTGTCGGGCTACCCCCAGCAGACGATCGGCGTCAGCGGAACGAACCAGGCCATTGGGGCCAACAGTGCGCCGCTGACGTACATCGAGTGGAACGCTCGGCAGCGAGAGTGATGAGGTGATCTTCGGAGACCTCACTAACAACGGCTCGTCGCCACCGACGTGGTTGAGCACGAGCCCGTTCGGCTTCACGCTCGGCCCGACCAAGGTGATGACACAGGGAGCCAGCACGTTCAGTGACGCGCTCTACATCGGACCCGTCACTTCGAGCGCCACGGGCGCACTGTCCGGCAGCGCCGACTGGGGAACAATCGGTGTGGAGATAGTCCCGTAGATAGAACATGGTGGGAGAGATAGACGTGAGAGCCCTGCTCCGTCGTGATTGTGGAGTCTGAGGGGCGCGTCAGTCACTACGATGTCGCAACGCGGAGCAGCGATAGTTCGTTGCGCCCTGGAGGGGAGATGTGTGGCTCTGACGTCTTTACTCAACTGCTCCATGGCAGCCCCGGGCGATCGAGGCGGACCCAGAGACCCGCCAGATCCTGACCCAAATCGGGGTGAGCTCTTAACAAACGAGAGTTTGGTCGCCAGGGCGCCAAAAACCGGCGCCTATCAGGATGTATTCTTGGGCTCGGAAGCGGAGATTACTGCAAGATATTGCCATACCCACTAATTCGTTGCGTATACAACAGACAGCGTTCACAATCCGTTTTCTCCAAGTTTCGTCAAACTCAAGTGAGGTCGTCTATAGTTCACGTAGCCGCGTGCAAGGGCCTCGGCGATTAAAAAATTGGGGCAGTTCCGAGTGTCGGCGCGCCCAATATTAACATAGGGGAGTAACTGCATGATTTCGACTTACCAAAGACTGAAGCGGCAGAGGGACGCGGGTGAGATCAGTGGTTTCACCTTGATCGAACTCTTGATCGTCATCGTCGTTCTCGGCATCCTGGCTGCGGTCGTCATCTTCGCCCTTGGCGGTATCACCGGCAAGAGCCAGCTGGCAGCCTGTCAGGCCGACGGGGCCACGGTGTCGACGGCGTTCGCCGCGTTCCACGCGCAGAACCCGACGGTCACGCTGTCGAACGTCACGGAGGCTGACTTTACAAGACGTCGACCACCCACAATGGGGTCAGGGTCCGTACATCCAGTCGTGGCCGAATGCCACGAGTTACGCATTCACGCTCGCCGCTGGCAACCTCAGGTCGCTCCGATCAGTGCCGCGGCAAGACAGCGGGACCGCGATTGCCTACACGGGCCCGAAGACGTGCGGCGACGATTGGTCTGGGCTAGTAACCCAAAAAAGTCGTAAGAGTCAAAACGGAAGTGCCCGGCCCGAGTGCCGGGCACTTCGCCTTTGCTACCCTTGTACAGGAGGCCCCATGACCAGCACCCAGAATTCCGCGATGAGCCGTGGCTTCAGAAGCTGTGGGATCAGGGGGGCAGCGACCTCCTCCTATCCAGTGGACTCGGCCCCCGTATCCGTGTCGAGGGCAAACTGATGCCCATCGATGGCGCGCCGACGCTCACGGGCGAGCAGATCGATGATATTGCCCGGCCGCTGCTAACCAGCGGGCAGCTGATGATCTTCGATGAGCGCATGGATGTCGACTTTGCGTTCTCGTGGCAGGACCAAAGCCCGAATTCGGGGCAGCGCGTTCACCCAGCGAGGCCAGATATCGCTGGCGCTTCGAATCATTCCCGACGAGGATCCCCAGCGTTCGAAGAACTGGGGCTGCCATACGCCGCTGAGTGGGTGTCCGAACAGCCGCGCGGCTTCGTGCTGGTCACCGGTCCGACCGGTTCGGGCAAGTCGACGACGCTGGCCTCCATCGTCGACCGGATCAACGAGAGTCGTGCGTGCCACATCCTCACAATCGAGGATCCGGTCGAGTACGTCCACCACCACAAGGTCGCGGCGGTCTCTCAGCGCGAAGTCGGACTCGACAGCCCGTCGTTCGATCGAGCGCTTCGATCCGCCCTGCGAGAGGACCCCGACGTCTTGCTCATCGGTGAGATGCGCGACATCGACTCGATCCAGATTGCGTTCACCATGGCCGAGACCGGCCACCTCGTCTTCGCGACCCTGCACACCAACGACGCGCCCCAGGCCGTCGACCGCATCATCGACGTCTTCCCCGCGTGGCGCCAGGAGCAGACGAGGGTCCAGCTCGCGGCGTCGCTGAGCGCCATCATTGCGCAGCGACTCGTCCCCAAGATCGGCGGTGGAATGGTTGCGGCGTTCGAGGTGCTGATCGCGACGAACCCGATGCGAAACCTCATTCGCGAAGGCCGATCCAACCAGCTGAAGAACGTCATGTTCACGAACGCCAAGGAAGGCATGCAGACGCTCGAGAGGCAGCCTGTCCCAGCTGATCGTCGACGGGATCGATCACCTACGAGGATGCGATGGCGATGTCGGCGCACCCGAAGGAGCTGATCCGAACTCTGGAGCAGATGGAAAAGGTTCCCGCCGAGGTCTAGACACGTCGTGAGTCCCCGTCGCGGTCCGCAACTGCCGTATTCCGCTCGTCGCAGGAGTGACTCCCACTGGCTCAACTGGCTAGTCGTGAGCGCGAAGATTGCACGGCGGGACATTCGCGCCGGAGACTCCCAGACCTCTACCCGTCATTCCGCGAAGTTCTGAGCGAGAAGTCCTTCGCTCAACGATCGTGGTCGTCAATGCGCCAATCGGCTACCTCGACGCGCCGGACTCAGGAGTCCGGGGGTGCGACCGAGAGGCAAGAGGATGCTCGGCACGAGAGCTCCATGGCGGTTCACAACGCCCCGTCGCAGAGCAGACATCGAGGCAAGCGTGCCATGGAGCGAGAGTCAGCTCGATGCCGTCACGGCGACCCTATGGCCGAGTTACCGAGAGGTCGCGGCAGAGATTTCGGCCTTTCGTCAACGGTCCGTCTACCAGGGTCACCCCGAATTGAGCTTCTATCAGATCAACGCGGACAATCCGTTACGTCTTTCGAAGAAGATCGAAGATGGGTCGAGACGAACGTCGCGAGATCCTCGAGCTTAGGTTCCCGGAATCGAAGAAGTGCTGGACGCGGAACTGCCGGCGTTCCAGCGAAAGCACATCTTCGATGCGGCCGCCTTGCTGTGGACCGCCGGCGGGTTACGCACACGAACGGCAAAAAGACTTCCTACGGAGCCCGAGTGGGATAGCGAAGGCCTTCGCATGGAGTACGTCATGTAAGGCAAGAGACTGATGCATTACTTTCGACTCGCGCCAGTGATGAGAAGCGCGAGACGTGGGCCAGTTCGCTAGACGCTTAGAAGCAAGGTGACCATCCACATAAGCGCTGCAAACTTCGAGACACATCGCCACAGTTGTCAGTGGCGGAACTCAAGATCACTCGCGAGAATCAAAGCGTTCCATACTCAGCAAAAAAAGCGACGTCCGGTTCCCGAAAGAGATGCTCACGTTTCGACGGAATTAAGAGCAAGCCGCGGAAACTAAAGACCGGGAACGAACGCTGACTCAACGACCCACCGTTGATGCAGCCTTACGAATGATATGAGGAGAGGCCAAACACATAGTGCCATCGGCGATTGGGACGAGGGCTATCTGCCAAGCACCACGACGGCAAGACCTGTTGACCGACGGATGGCCCCCAAAACTGTGGTTCGCAGGCAAGGGCAACTGCAAGTAAGCCACGCGACCTCTGTAAAATCTTGATTTTCTTATGCAGCGCGTAGCATAGAGGATCGAGCGCTGCAGCCGATAGCCATTGCGGCAATAGGAAGACCCTCAAAGAGCTGGCGGCCCCATGGTGTCCAATTGGAGAACAGACCCCAGTGAACGGGGTTGAAGGCGAGGGTAACGAGAGATATCCAAGCAATCACGGACCCTCTAATTCTTCCTGAAAAAACGTCGAGAATGATCAGTGAAGTGGTCACGGCCATGAAGTAGTAGCCGAAGAGATTCTCTTCGAAGACAAGTCGAAGTGAAAGGGACGTTGCCACGATGGCCACAAGATTCGCTGGCTCCAGCGCGCGATGAGATAGTCGCCGACTCGCCCACCACGCCAACGCCATCGCGAGGAGTATTGGCATCAGCCTCGACAAGACGAGCAACGGAAAGCCGCGAACGTCGGTCTCCCACAAGACCGTCCCGCCGTGGGATCGGAAATTTGCTGGACCCCCGACAGCGACCAGGTTTGAGCCGAAGAGCGATGGCTTGAGCGCGCGCCCGGACGTAAGAATAATCAGCGGTAGGTCGATGAGCGCGACAGTCGCCGTGGCGTAAGCAAGGTACGCCACTCTCTTTCTCGTCGGTGCAAGAACGAGCAGGGGAGCTGCGATGAGTAGTGCGAACGGCTGAGCGGCGAAAGCAAGACCCACCAAGACCCCTGACTGCTCCCAGCGGCCCCGCAACGTGAGGCCCAGCGCTATCAGGGCGAGCCCGAGAGCCAGCACGTCTTGGGGGTGGAAGAAATCGACCAGACACATCACGGTTGGCGGTGAGACCGCCAAGATTAAGAGCGTGACTGGCTCCCAGCCCCTTCGGCCTCGCCCGCCCGACCGAAGAACGATCACGGTTCCCGTGAGCAGGACCGGCCACACAAGATAGGACAGATTGATGGTTGGAACAATCTGGGTGGCCGCCGCCGACCAACGGAACATCGCGACGAAAGCGTTCGAGCAGTGGCTTCCCAGTGCGGTCCGACTGGGGGAAACCCACGTGGTGACCAATTCTCAGTATCGCAGTAAGGGCGCCCGTGAGCAACGGATACAGCGGTGAGATAAACGCAAATGGATCGGCGATGCCGGGAAACCGAAAGTTGCTCGGAGGCGGGTAGGAGCACGCCAATTGTCCGTGCGCTATCGCCCAGGTTGAGTACACCGATTCGGCGGCATCACCCTCGGTGGGCCCACCCAACGCGACGTTGAGCACTAAGAACGCAACTGTGGAAAGAAGCCAGCCGATGAGGCAAGAGAATTCGGAAAGGGGCTGATTCAACCACCTTCGCCACCTAGTTGAGAACTGCGGCACGTTCTCGTTGTGGGCGTGAGTCATGTCACCCATGGCGGAGAGACAAGTCTTCGATTCAAATCAACTGAAAGAGATCGATGCATCTGTGGCACTAGACGCTACCAGGCGTGAACTCCGAAAGTCCTTCTATCGCTCACGCCCCGTACAAGTGCAGGAGCGGTGACATCCCTGAAGGAGGGATGCGCGCCGAGCGCGGCACGATATCCCTTTCAGCGACGAGAGGCCACCACGCAAGAAGGGACCCTTGATTGAAGCGTTCCTAGGCGTCGTTGCGGGTCACCACACCCGGGACAGCGGGCCCGTAATCCAGATTGAGATGACGGGCGATGTAGGGCTGCACGGCCAAGTAGAGCGCGGGGGAAACGAGGAGGACTTGCCATAGCCATAACGGGAACGGTGTCCGTAGGGGACCGCACCCAACCGCCCCGTGAACGGCCACCGCTGTGAGGAGCGAAACTGCAACGAGATACCAGTGACACCTGCGTCGAATTGCCAGTTGGACGATGCGACAAAGGATATCAAGCAACACTGCGACTGGAAGCGATTCGTAAAAGAGAATTCCACTCAGTGGTTGTCGCTTGGACGGTCCAGTTCAGGATGCAGACAAGGGTGACTAATCCGAGCCACACCAGAAACTGGCGACTCAGTTTTCCTGCAGCGACACCCAATAGATCAGGGCCACAGCGGTGGCCATGAAGAGAGCGATAGATCGACTCGAAGACGAGCCGCAGAACCATTGCGAGCGACAGCAAAGACGTCAGTGGCACAGGCCGAAGCACGACTGTCAAGTTGCGCTACGTACGAAGCCGGAGCCATCGTTAAGACGAGGGGGATTCTTTTTAACATCACGAATGCGGCAAGGCGGAAACTGTCTCCAAAGAATCGGGCCGCCAGTGGAATGATCTGGAAATGCGAACCCTGTTCGAACCGAGTGCGACTGAGCGAGGTCTCGCCGGGAAGAGGCGATGATGAACGGTGCGGCGATGGCGGTCACGGCCATCAACATGCGGCGCCATATCTAAAGCGTCGTGCCGGAGGAAAAAGAGGAAGAGTGGGGCGGAAATCAAGATCGCGAACGGTTGTGACGTAAATGCCAAGCCAAGGAGGATGTCACTCCACGCCGAAGATGCGCGTTGGAATGCGGACAGTCCGCCTAGGGCAAGTCCCATAGCCAACAAATCCTGAGGGTGAAGCAAATCCGCAATACACATGAGGACGGGAGCGGTGCAGGCGATGCAAAGCACCGATGTGACTTCCATCCACAGCTTCCACGGCCGGAGGTCCGGACGAACGAAATCACGCCGCGAGGAGCGCAAGCCATGACAATATGCGATTCGCTGCGTAGCAAGGCGCCCCAGAGCCAATGGACCAAAGGGAAATCTCTCCAAGCTCCAGAGCAGTGCACGCCGAAATTGCTCACTGGCGGGAACGGCACCGATCGACCGACCTGGAGAACAGCCTCGATGACACCGGCGAGGAGTGGGTAGAGAGGCGTCGCCAGCGCTGGCAGCTGGGCGTTCGCGTGTGGGTACGCGCAGACCAGATCGCCGTGAGCGATGGCCCAACTTGATATGGCAGTCAACTGCGCGTCGTCATAGGCCGGGCCTCCGAGGAAGGACACCAGAACGAAGAAGACGGAGGTTGCCGCGAGCCATCCGATGACACATTGGCGCTGCGACATTGGCCGTTGATTCCACGACGAGAACCACGCGCCCGACGCCAATCTCATTCGCGTCACCAACTCAACTCCACCTTTGGTCGCTTCATGCGTTCGGTCATCCCAGCGTGCGAAACGGAACGAGCACTCTGGTCCTGCGTATATAGCGACAGCAACCCCGAGTGCGAGGAAGACGCCGTAGGGAATCGGCTGGTCACGCTGGATCCTCTTGGTCAATATCAAGAACCCGCCGAAAAGTCGCACCGATGAGGTTCGCGGCGAAGAATCCGAGGACTACGTATCGGATGCCCAGCCAACCCAACCCGAGCCCTAGGACGGGAGCCAGCCGGACGTCACCAAAAGCCCAAGTAACGCGAATTGAAGAGGTTGATTGCGAGGAACGCGAGGAACCAGCCCATCGCGCACAGCGCCGCGACGATCAGTCGGTGCCACTGTGCCGTCGCGCCCGCGTCGCTAATGAGAAGGAGCGACACCATGGCGATCGTGACGAAGACGACGGACTTGGGCAAGACTCAAATGCTCGTAGTCGATGATGGACAATGCCAACAAGCCCCCCATGAGCGCCAGCATCGCCGGCAGGTCAGCGCTGAAGCCGAGCCGGCCGGCGAGACCGGCGAAGAGCGAGGCACAGAGGGCTTCGATCAAGGGGTACCGAGCCGAAATGGGGGCGTCACAACTCCTACATTTGCCGCGCAGCATCAGCCAAGAGAAGAGGGGACGTTGTCGCGCGCAAGAATTGGCGCATGGCACGACGGGCAGTGTGACGGGGGGGAAACCACTGACTCGTGTCGTGGCACCCGATAGACAACGACGTTAAGGAATGACCCTACGGCCAGGCCCAGAACGCCACAGGCGCTGATCAAAAGGGCGAGCACAACGCGCCTTTCGTAGCGTTTGTTCCGTTCACTGCCGAAAGAGTGGGCGTTTGGTCGACCCGCGGAAGGCGATCCGTCCTAAGCCGCTCGTTGCGAACTCACGTTCACCTCGTACTCCGTTCTGAACGTTCATCGGAAGAATGGACACACGTATCCATCAATTTATGGGCCAGCTCGGCTCAACGTCTGTTTGATCCCGGATTCCTCGCGCAACGAGAGGACCCGGTCTCGTCGCTAGACGCTTGGTTTGCGACTCGCGCGGCTCTTGTGGGCCGCGCCGACACGGGAGACTCCACCATCTCGTGGAATCCCCTCGTTATAGTTTTCAGTGAAAAGGCGGTGTTTTCGGCCATTCGCCGAGTTCGCAACTTAGTTCAGAGAGAGTGGATCGTGGGTGGTTCAGTGGGCCGAAGATATCGATACGGCGCGATAGGCGCAGTTTCGTCGATGAGAAGTCCGGCGTCCGGTTCGAGGGTCACCACCCACTGGAGAGGCCGGATCTCTGGGAGCTGTACCTCAACGAAGCCGAAGGCAAGTACCGCAGTCGCGGGTTCGAGAGCACTCTACGCCGACAGGAACTCGAAGACGGGCACAGCGTCTCGCTCTTCTTCCTCGGGTTCAACACCGACGGCGACCCGGTGGCGGGTGTCCGATTCCACGGACCCCTGGAGGGCAGCTATCAGGCGGCCCTGATTGAGGAGATGGCGGCGTCGCCCGACATCGATGAGATTGCCAGGATCATCGACCAAGAGGTGCGTCTCGGGGCCCTAGAAGTCAAGGGTGCTTGGTCCAAGGGCGCCGCATCTCCGGGCATCCGCCTCGTAGCGGCACTTTCGCGGTCGGCCACGCACGCGATGACCTGGCTGGGCGCCGAGTTCGCGATCGCCGCAATCTCCGACGTCCTGATGCCCATCGGAATTACGACGGGGGCGCGCCAGATCGGGACCGAGTGGGTGCCGTTCCCCGATGATCGGTACCGGACGATCGCGGTGACGTGGAGACGGGCGCGCTCGGCGGAGCTGTCGTCGCCGTCCCACCAGCAGGCGCTGCGCCACGAGGCCGAGCAGCTCTCGCGGGGACCATTTCGACTCGGCGCGGGTCCCATCGAACCCGCGTCGACGCGCACGAAGTCGTTTCGTCCACTCGTGCTCGACGTGGCGGTTCGAGCTCAGCGAGAGGTCCTGCAGGGTCCTGCGTGAAGACTCCGCCCTCCAGCTCGTCGATCGCTTGGACGAACAACGCGAACAGCTCCTGCAAACGATTCCCGCGCCGAAGCCCTCACTCTTGGAGGAGGGCTCGCGCTGGGTCTACTACCCGTGGCGTCGGGCGGTCGTTCGCCTGTTGGCCGGTCGGCCGTTCACCGCGCTGCGACTGGACCGGAACAGGAACAAGCTCACCACCGCTGAGCAGTCGCGCCTGCGAACGCTCCGCGTGGGGGTCATCGGCCTGAGCGCGGGTCACACGATCGCACACGTCCTGGCCATGGAGGGTCTGGTCGGCGAGATTCGGCTGGCCGACTTTGACACCCTCGAACTCTCCAACCTCAATCGGGTGCCGGCCAGTGTCTTGGACCTCGGCGTCAACAAGGCGGTCGTCGCCGCACGCCGGATCGCCGAGATTGATCCCTATCTTCGCGTCGTGGTCGTTCCCGAGGGTGTCAATCGCGAGAACCTGGATTCTTTCCTCGAAGGGCTCGACGTGGTCGTCGAGGAGTGCGACTCGCTGGACATGAAGTTCATGGTTCGTGAGGCCGCTCGAGAGCGCCGAATACCGGTGATCATGGAGACGAGCGATCGTGGCGTCCTGGACGTCGAGCGCTTCGACGTGGACCCGGACCGGCCGATCTTCCACGGACTCCTCGGAGACATGGACTCGGAACGGCTCGCGGGCCTGAGCCTGGCGGAGAAGGCACCGTTCGTCATTCGACTCATCGGAGCACGCGACGCATCCGCGAGGGGCGCGGCGTCGTTGCTCGAGGTGGGCCAGACGATCACCGGGTGGCCACAGCTGGGCAGCGAGATCACCCTGGGAGCGGCGACGGTCGCCGCGGCGGTGCGGCGCCTCGGGCTCGCGTCCGAGCTCCCCTCAGGTCGAGTGCGCTTCGACGTCGAGGAGATCCTCTCGGGGCTCGGCCCCGTCGAGGTTGATCTGGAGTCCGAAGTCGACCTCTTCACGCCTCCGCCTACTGACCCACCCATCATCAGCGACGACCCCATCGAGCTCATCGTCGACGGAGCTCGACGGGCGCCGTCGGGCGGCAACGTCCAGCCGTGGCGGTTCGAAGCCGATGATGAGGAGGTCCGGTTCTTCATGCTCGCCCACCGGACGTCGGCGATGGACGTGGCGCATCGCGGCACCTACGTCGGGCTGGGCGCCGCCCTGTTCAACGCCCGGGTGGTGGCATCTTCGCTGCAGCGACTCGGCCCCATCAAGTTGTTCCCGGAGGGTCACGCGTCGCACCACGTCGCCACGATGATGTTGGGAACCACTTCGGACGCCACGATCTCGCCCATGTCCGCCTACCTCCACTCACGCTCGGCGAACCGCCGCATGGGATCGCCCACCGTCATCGATCCCGAGGTGCTGCAGGCGCTCTCGCGTGGCGTCGAGCGCGAAGGGGCCCGCCTTCGTATCGTGACGGATCGAGGAGGTATTGGCGAGTGCTCGGACATGCTGGCCGCCTCCGACCGCCTCCGCTTCTTGATTCCCGAGGTCCATGATCAAATGCTGTCGGAGCTCAAGTGGCCCGGACGGGACTCGCTGGAAGAAGGACTGGACGTCCGGACGCTCGAGATGGATTCGAGCGGGTACGCCGCGATGGAATTGGTGGGGCGCTCCGACGTCATCGCCCACCTCGCCGACTGGCGGGCCGGGGGAGTCCTCGGGATGCGCACGAAGGTGGCGGTCCAGACCAGCTCGGCCCTCGCGGTGATTACCGTTCCGCGCGCCGACCCGACCTGGTACGTCCGCGGCGGCGCCGCCATGGAGCGGTTCTGGCTCGGCGCGGAGATGGAGGGGCTGGCCGTGCAGCCCGCCGCTCCGGTGTTCATCTACGCGGTCGACGAGGTCGACATGCAGAACCTGACCGGCGAGAGGTACCTGGACGAGGCCCACGCCCTGTCGCAGCGTTTCAATGACTTCTGGGGCCTGGGCGACGGGGAGACCCCCGTCATGCTGATGCGCGTGTTCCACGCCCCTCCGCCGACGGTGCACTCCGTGCGTTTGCCCTTGGCCGACGTGCTCAGCCGCGAGCCCCATGCGCCGACCACAATCACACCGATTTCTGCGCAGAATGGCTGAGAAATCAGGGGTTTACACCCGTTAAACCCTGTGCAATACTTGGATACCGGAGACTCAGTCCAGTTGGGAAACGAAGTTTACTTCGAGATCCAGATGGGGTCCCTTTTGTCGGCAAGGGTAGAAAATTCATGACGAGCCTCACACACTCGAATTTCGAACCATCGGGCGAAGAGACCCGTCTCGTCGTCGAGACGCTTCTCGAGGTCGTCCCCGGGACCCAGATAGTTGCCGTGGTCACGAACCTCGAAGAGGCAGTGCCCGGTTTCGAGCTCGAGCCCATGGTGAGCGAAGGTTCCGAAGTCGCGTTCCAACGGATCGGGGACCGGGTGCGCGGCCAACTCCGCGGAGATACCGATCAGACCCACTTCTCGTGTGTCGTGCACGGCGTCGAATGGGGCGTTCTTGTCGAACCCCTCGTCGTCGAGGGCGGTGACGTCGTCGGCGCCCTGGTCGTCGCTCGGCACGGACGCTCGTGGTCGGCGCGCGAGCGCCAACTCGCCAAAGCCTTCTCGAGTCTCTTGAGCCATGTGGCGACGCTGGCCACGCGCGAGGGCCGCCTGCTCCACCAGCGACGCCTCGACGAGTTGGTCGCGCAGGTGGCCGAGCGCCTCATGTCAGCGTCGGCCACCAATCGCCAGGAGACCCTGGACTGGGTCACCCAGGTGCTCGCCGAATTCTTGAACGCGGACGTGGCATTCATCCGCCGCAACGACCTGACGCGGGGCTTGACCATCCTGGAAGCGGAGTGGCCGATCCGCGAGGACAAGCTCGACCCGGACCCGCTGGGCGAGGTGTCCTTTGACGCCGACCCGGTCTTCATGGCACTACGCGACATGAAGACGCCCTACCTGACCGGGCTCGCTGACATCACCGACGAGTATCGCGACCGGGCCCGAGAGGCCGCCGGCGTGACGCCCGCCGCCGGCGCCGCGGTTCCGCTGCTGCTGGGCGAGACCACGTGGGGCAACCTGGGCTTCCTCCACTTCAACCTCCACGCGTGGGTGCCGGCGGAGATCAACGCCCTCCAGGCCGTGGCGTCGATGCTGGTCCAGCTCCAGGCGCGGATCGACGCCGAGGAGCGCACGCGCTACAACGCCAACCACGACGAGCTGACCGGTCTGCCGAACCGGAGGGCCCTGGTCCACGAACTCAAGACCCGTCTGGACGCGAACCGCAAGACCGCCGTCATGGTCATCGACCTGGACCGCTTCAAGGTCATGAACGACTACCTCGGGCACGGCATGGGTGACCGGCTCCTGGTCACCATCGCCGACCGGATCCGCACGAGCATCCGTGCCAATGACTTCGCCGCCCGTCTCGGTGGCGACGAGTTCGTCTTCATCGTCGACAAGGTCAAGAGCGAGATGGAGGTGCTCGCCACGGCCTATCGCATCCTGGACATCATCGCCCAGCCGGTGGACATCTCGGGCCAAGAGGTGAGTCACACGGCGAGCATCGGCATCGCGATCTCCGAGACCGACGCCGTCAGCGGCCTCGACCTGCTCGGCTGGGCCGACGTCGCGATGTACTCCGCGAAGGCGAGGGGCCGCAACCAGGCCGTCGTCTTTGACCGAGAGCTGCGCGAAGCCGTCAACGAGCGCTCGCGCACCGAGTTGATGCTGCGCGAAGCCATCGACGGCGACGGACTTCGCCTTCACTTCCAGCCCGAGGTCGACATCCGCGACGGCCGCCTCCTGGCGGTCGAGGCACTCGTGCGCTGGGATCACCCCCAGCGCGGGATCCTGGCGGCGACGGAGTTCATCCGGGTCGCCGAGGAGACCGGGATGGTCACCGACATCGGACGCTGGGTGTTCGCCGAGGCCTGCCGCCAGCTCGGCGTGTGGCAGGCCGAATACCCCAAGCTCGACTTCGTGGTCCGAGTCAACATGTCCCCGGCCGACTTCAAGATGGGGGACCTCGTCGACTTCGTCAAGCAGTGCCTCCAGGACAACGGCGTCCCCGGAAACCGTCTCTGCATCGAGATCACCGAGTACGCCATGATGGACGAGCCCGAGAAGGTCGAGAAGCTGCTCAAGCGGTTCCAGGCGCTGGGCGTGGAGATCGCGCTGGACGACTTCGGCACGGGATTCGCCTCGATGACCGAGCTGAAGAACCTGCCCGTCAACCTCCTGAAACTCGACATGAGCTTCGTCCGCGGGATCACGGACGACGTGTACGACCAGGCGATCGTCGAGTCCATCATCCGCTTGGGGCGGGCCCTGAACCTGGGGGTCATCGCCGAAGGGATCGAGTCGAGGTCCATCGTCTCCAAGCTGCTCGAACTGGGCTGTGACCGGGGCCAGGGTTACCTGATCTCGAGGCCGGTGGCGCCGATAGAGTTGGCCCCAATGCTCAGTTCCGGCTCCATCCCTGTCTCGATCCTGCGCGCGGAGGAGAACGAACTCTGGGATCTGGCGGACCTGCAGTTGTGAGCTCTACGAACGGGGTTACGACGGACTCGACGGATCGCGACAACGCCACACCGGCGGAAGTGGTGCCGTCTCCCGACGGCGGCGTGGCCGACGTCTCTTCGACGCCGTCGGGTCCCGACTTCGCGAACCAGTTCTACGAGCCGTGGCTGTTCCAGACGATGCTCAGTCACCTCTCGGCCAACGAGTTGGGCGTGGGCTTCGTCTACGCGCTCCTGGACCTCCTGGCCGAGCGCCACGACCTGGACGACGTCGTCGTCGTGCTGGCGCACGAGTCCTTCGGGACCCAGATGTTCCGACGGGGCGGGCTCTCGCTCTCGGCCGATCAGGTCAGCCGCCTGAGCGGCTCGCCGGGCGTCTACTGCGAGCCCGACGTGGTGCCGGCCGTCGAGTGCGACGCGGTCCGCACCGCCTGCCAGCTCGCCCTCGCCCTGCACCTGGCCCGCTACAGCGCCGGGCACGACTCGCTGACCAAGATCGACAATCGGCGCAGCTTCGACGCGGCCCTCTCGGTGGCGGCCGCCCAGAGCGCCCGCTACGGGTGGGCCTTCACGCTTGTCCTCATTGACCTGGACGACTTCAAAACGGTGAACGACGTCTCCGGGCACCCCTTCGGCGACAACCTCCTGCGCCAGTTCGGATTCGCGTTGCGCCAGTCGGTGCGCCAGGGTGACACGGCCGCGCGCTTCGGTGGCGACGAGTTCGCCGTCATCTTGAACAACGCGGAGGGCCAGGAGTCGATCGGCTTCACCGAGAGGCTACGGGCCAACCTGGTCGCGTCGGGCAACTACGTCGATTTCTCGACGGGCATAGCGTCGTCGCCTCGGGACTCGACCGACGCGGGCGAGCTCTTGCGCCTCGCCGACTCACGCCTCCTGGACCGGAAAGGTGGCCGGCGATGATCATGTCGCGCACGGACGAGGACTTCGAGCTCGAACTGCGGTCCCTGCCCGGGGTGGTCAACGTGGGGCTCACGCGCGGCGAGGACGGCGACGTCGCGCAGGTCCTCTTGATGGTGACCGGCCAAGACGCGACGGCGACGAGGACGGTCGCGATCCAGATCGCGAGCCTGTACTACCCCGAGGCGGTCGTGACCGTCGAGAGGGCGGTGGGGGACTCCGCGTCGTCGTATCGGGACAACACCCGGATCGCCCTCGTGCGCGCCGACTACGACACGTCCGAAGGGGCCTGCGAGGTCCAGCTCGCCTACAACGGCCGCATGGGCGTCGGACGAGCCGGCAGCGGACCATTGATCGGCGGCGCGGAGGCCACGCTGGCCGCGTTGCGCGACCTCGGTTACGAGATCCCCTTCTCACTGATGACCGTGACCAGCGTGACGAACGGCAAGGACTGGCCCGTCGTCGTAACCCTGAGGTCGCTGTCGAATGACGCCGATCGCTTCGGAATCGCGAGGTCCGATGACGACATGGTCTCCGCGGTCAAGGCGACGTTGGACTCGCTGAACCGGTTCTTGTCGACTCTCGAGGGTCGCCACTAGGCCCGTCGCCGCCAAGGGCGTGCCCGTGTCGGCCCGCCGTGTCACGGGAGTCGGCGCGACCCCGAAATAGGCTGGGAATCGTGCTACGCCCGCGGACCGCGCGCCACTGATGGGCGGCGAGGACGAGCAGCCGGGTCGTGGGGTAGCCGGGGCCGATTGGCTCCATCGAGAGACCTCGTGGCGCGACCTCTGGAACCTCCCACTCACGGGGTGGCAGTGCGTGGTCGGGTGGATCATCGCAACCCTGGCCTTCCTCGGGTTCGCGGAGTTCCTCGGCGGCACCTCGTACCCGGACCTCTACGAGTCGCTGTACGCGACACAGCTGATCGCGCACGGGCACTTCGCTTGCCTCTTTCCCAGCGTGGGTACTCACCTCCCGGTCTCGGTCGCCCCCGATTCGTCGGTCTTGGCTCCGCTCTACCCACTGGTGACGGGGGGGCTCTCTGCGCTGTTGCGCCTCGGGCACACGGTGCCCTTCCCGGCGGCGGCGGGCTCCTCGAGTCACTGCGTGCGGGCGCTCGTCGCCACGAGCCACTGGATTGCCCTGTCGAGTGCGCGCTGGCCCACCATGCGGCTGGCCTACGTCTCCTGGTTCTTCTTGATGGCGGGCGTGATCGCCGTACTGCGATCCTCGGGCAAGGGCCGTCGTGGATCCGAGCCAGCGGTCCTCCTCGCCGTGGCGTTGCTCCCTCCGGTCTTCATGTGCATCGGCTTCGTCTTTCACCCCGAGTACCTGATGGCGGCCGGCCTGGCCCTGTGCGCCGTCTCGGCCGCGCGGAGGGAGCGGTGGATGTGGTCGGGGGCACTCGCGGGCCTCGCGGTGATCACCCAGCAGTTCGCCGTCCTGGTCGCCGCCATCCTGCTCGTCGAGGCGGCGCGACGTCTTCGATGGAGGTGGCTGGTGGGCCTGGTGGTGGCGGTCGTGGCGGTCGTCGGTCCCCTGGCGCTGGCGACGTCAGGTAGGGCCGTCGCCGTCGCGCTGTTTGGCTCTAGCCGGGTCACGCCGACGGCGTCGGGGTCCGTGCGGGCCACCGGGGGGACGGTGCTCTGGGAGCTCCACCTGAGTGGCGCGGCGCTGTTCGGCGTGGCGAGGGCATTGCCCATCGCCGCCGCGCTCGCCGTCGCCTGGTGGACGGCACGCCGAGTGGGTTCACTCACCTCCGATCCGATTCGCCTAGCGGCGGTGGTCGCCATCGCTTTCTCGCTGCGACTCGTGTTCGAGGAGAATCTCTTCGGCTACTACTTCATGGCGACGGCGGTCGCACTCGTCGTCCTGAGCGCCGTCACCGGTCGCATTCGCGGCGAGGTCCTTCGGCTTGGATTGTTTGGTCACGCTGGCGTTCAACCCGATTCCCAGTGGGATTCGCGTCCCGGTATGAGCCGTGGGGCGGTCACGCGATCCCCTTCATGGCCGTCGCCTTCGCGGCCAGCCTCGCCGTCGCGGTGGCGGTGGGTGCCACGCGCGGTCGCGTTTCCTGGCAACTCGCAGGGCTCCTGGTCCTGGTCCTGGTCGTCTTTCACTCTCAGATCTTCTTCGTCGACGTCGATCGCGCAGGACCCTCCCGCACTGGCTCTGGCAGGTGATTCTGGTCCCGTGGTCGTTGGTCCTCGCGTCGGGCCCTGCGCGGCGGAGATGAGACGAGAAGCGGTCACCACTGGTTCGACGACGTAGAGGGTCGTCCCGGGCCAACCGACTGCGTGGAAGTGCGGACGGGGCCTTGTCGTGGGAAGACCCGCCCACGTGGCCCCGGGCGACGTCGAGACTGGCGGGGGCCGCGCACGTGTCGAGATCGCCGCGTGCGCGTCCTGAGGGGCCGGTCTGGGACTTTGGACTGGGGAGGGCGTGGTCGTCCGAAAGTCGGATTCGGGCGGTACGTCACCCTCGAACGAATCATCTTGAGGCTCGCGTGCCCGTGAGTCAAATCGGCGACGCAAAGGAGAGCCCTTCCATCATGAGTATGCCTAGTGCTTCGTATTCGGTGACCATGCGAGTCGTGCTCGAGAACGCTTCGGACATCGCCTCCGCCTCCACCGCGGTCGCCAACGTCGGCGGGCTGGTGACGGCGCTGGACATCGGTGAGCCCTCAGAAGGACGGATGGTCGTCGACCTGACCTGTAACGCCATCGACGACGGACACGCCGACGCGCTGCGCCGGGCCGTCGACGAGCTCCAGGGAGCGAAGGTCCTGGCCATGAGCGACCGGACCTTCCTGCTCCACCTCGGGGGGATGATCGCCGTCGAGCCCAAGGTGGCCCTGAAGACCCGAGACGACCTGTCGATGGCCTACACGCCCGGCGTGGCGCGAATCTCGATGGCCATCGCCAAGGACCCGTCGGCCGTTCGCCGGCTCACGATCAAACGCAACACCGTGGCGGTCGTGACCGACGGCTCCGCCGTCCTCGGCCTGGGCAACATCGGTCCCGAGGCCGCCCTTCCCGTGATGGAAGGCAAGGCGCTCCTCTTCAAGCGCTTTGCCGGCATCGACGCCTGGCCCGTGTGCCTCGCGACTCAGAACGTCGACGAGATCGTGCGGATCGTCGAGTGCCTGGCCCCGGTCTACGGGGGAATCAACCTGGAGGACATCGCGGCGCCGCGGTGCTTCGAGGTCGAAGAGAGGCTTCGCGACCTGCTCGACATCCCGGTCTTCCACGACGATCAGCACGGCACCGCGACGGTCGTCTTCGCCGCGCTGATCAACGCGCTGCGCGTCGTCGGCAAGGAGATGAGCGACGTGAACGTCGTCGTCCTCGGCGTGGGCGCGGCCGGGGTCGCCATCAGCAAGCTCCTGCTCGCGGAGGGAGTCGGCGACGTCATCGGCTGCAACCGCAACGGGATCATCGACTCGGACGACGAGCGCCTGGACGGAGCCCGACGCTGGCTCGCGAGCCACACCAACAAATCCGGGCGGAAGGGGTCGCTGGCCGACGCCATGCGCGGCGCCGACGTCCTCATCGGGGTGTCGGGGCCCAACCTCGTGAGCGAGGAGCACCTCAAGTCGATGGCGCCCCGGTCGATCGTGTTCGCACTGGCCAACCCGGACCCGGAGGTCGACCCCGCCGTGGCGCGTCGTCACGCGGCGATCGTCGCAACGGGACGCAGCGACGAGCCCAACCAGATCAACAACGTGCTCGCGTTCCCGGGCATCTTCCGTGGGCTGCTGGACGTGGGCGCCACCAAGATCACCGAGGACGTCGAGATCGCGGCGGGCCGGGCCATCGCCAGCATCGTCAAGGACACGGAGCTCTCCGCGGACTACATCGTGCCCACGGTGTTCAACCCCGGGGTGGTCGCCGCCGTGGCCGCCGCGGTCGAAGGAGTCGCCCGACCACGGGCGTGACGGGGAGGGGGGTGGTGTGGTGGGGGGGTGGGGAGGGGAGGACCACGGTGGTGGAGGGTGCCGCGGGCTACGGTGAGCCTGCAGGTGACGACGGTACGCGACGGCGGGGCGGACTCGAGTGCGGCGCTGGCGCACCCGCCAGGGGAGGTGCGGCGGTCAACTCGGGCCCTTTCCGTCGCTTTCAGGAACTGACTGGTGAGAAACGTCGGCGATTCAACATCCCTCGCGGACGCGCCGCGGCGAGCTACGATGGCTCGTTGCCGGCGGAGGATTCTACGCGTGATCGGGGGCTGCCTCTTGCGCTGTGGTTCGTGCATCATCGGGGCGTGACGATCTCCGGCGACGAACCGGCGTACGTCGGAACCGCTTACGCCTTGGGGCGCCTGCATACGTGGAACATCGGCCCGGCCTTAGCTTCGATCGGACTACGGCATATGCTCGGAACGATGACGGCGCTTCGGAGGGTGTGACTGCCCACGGCACACGTCCCTATCACGGTGTCGGGTACTGATTGCCCGGCAAGATGCTCACAATCCTGCGTCGTTGAGCGCGGGCACGTCGAGGACGGATGATCGCGCAGGTGGTGGGAGTGGAGGCACCGAAGGCAGCTGGTCTCTGCGGTTTGGTGCTTCCTGCCCGTGGTACGTTTCCGCGCAGCCGGATATCGGCTAGAAACGACGCAGATCTACCCCGGTCTCCTGAGTGGTCGGTCTCGCTGCCGTCCGGCGGATGATGGTCGTCGAGATCGGCGACTGGCCCAGAACCGTCTCATAGCGATCACCGGAGCATGTCTTCGCATTCGTATGGCTCGACGACGAGAACATCGCAATCGGGGTGCTTCTCGGCCTGCTTGCGGTGTTGCTATCGCGGCGCAAGGGGGCGCCAAGTCTTGGGGTCGTACTGCTTGCCGCGATGACGCTGGTCGGCGTCGTCGGGGTCGTCTGCTTCGACATATACGCCTACGGACATCCACTCGGTCCGACTCAAGACCTGGCCCCATTCTCCGCGGAAGGCATGACGAAGATGGTGGCCCTGATCTTTGTCAGAGGTCACAGTTTGCTGGAACAGGATCCAGCGGTCCTGCTGGGGGTCGCCGGGGTCGTGAGATGGTGGCGTCGGGCCCCCTGGAGTGTCACCGCAGGAATTGTGGCGGTAGCCGTTGTGCTTGTCGCGAACGCGAGCCTGCTGGGGGGGATGGCTGGTGGGAGCTTCGTCGGGCGAGACGAGTGGGAGTCATTCCATTGGCGCTCGCCTCGGTGGGCTGTTTCTCGTAGAGATCGTTCAATCGCGTCGACGAGTCGTTCGGTGGTTGGTCGGCGTCTTCTCTGCTCTCGCGGTTCTCGAGGCATGGGCGCTGATCGCGTCGCGCCCCGATGCAACGTCCTTCATGGCCAATGGGTGGGATCCGGCGGCGTACGTTGGCTGGTGGGGCCGACTCGACCCGTCGCCGATACTCAATTACTTCAATGGTGAGTGGTCCAACGCGAGGAATCTCTGGGGATTGGGGGCGGTCTTGCGGTCGCCCTGGCGGCGACCCTCTATCGAACCGGTTTGCCACTAGCGTCCGACGACACACGTGGGTCCTCACCTCACTGGAGGTGATCTTCATCTCTTGTTGGGCTATGGCGCTCGGGTCCCCATTCCTACTTCGACGCCATAGATGTTTGCGCGGATCGGACCTCTGACCCTTGCCACTACCCGTTCCCAGCCGCGCCTTGACCGTCGACGGCCCGGGACATCAAGGCGTACTGCTATCGAGCGACTGATTCCTATTCTTCCCGGTCGCTATCGCGTATCGATTGACTACAGGTTGATGGACCGTACTTCTCACGAAGCGACCTTCGGAAGCGCATGCGGTTGGTTCTTGGGCGCGAGAGTGAGGGATGGCTCGGATCCCGCTCCATCGACGCAACGAGATCGGTCCATTCGTATGATTTCGACGTCAAGGGGCCGGAGAAGATATATATGAATCTCACCTGGCGAGGGAGGGGGCCATTCACGGTTGTATCAATTGTGATCACGAAGGTCGAGACCTGTCACGTGGTCGAATGCCAGGGTGGGTGGCTGTAGATAACCTCGGTATCTTGCCCCCCGGTCACTCCAGCGGTGTGCCGGGCGATGACATGCACGGAGACATGAACCCGGCGATTCGCGCGGATCGCAGGTGGGAGCGAGTTCCAATCCTCAATCGCGATTATCGGACGGCTCCGCTGTTCCGTCAGGGGTGCTTTTCCCGCTGGGCTCTTCCTGGGCGTATCCCCTTAGTGCAGAGTCGTCGCCTCGCGGTGGCTCGGCGCCAGGGGTCGCACCTCGCCCGTCGTACTTGGCGAACCGCGCGCCCGTCTCCGGACTTTGTCCGGGTGTGCCGACGAGGCGATGTTCGGGATCCGCAGCAGCCCTACGGGTCATGCGCTCGCGATTCAGCAACAACAATGCCCCCATGAACACGAACACCCCACCCAGGATCACGCCAAAGGAAGGTACTCCGCACCCACCTGATTGAGGCAGTCGTGCTGACTCCGAATCCGGCGCTGCCGGAGGAGTGGGGAACACATGACGCCTGCTCGACCCTGACGTGACGCAGTGTCCACCCGCCCACCGCCACGGCGATGATTCCCAGGGCCATTGCGATCCGTCGCATGGTGGTCACAGTACCGTTCGGGAAGCGGCCCCCATATGAGGAAGTGCCTCGCCAGCCACGTCGTGCCTAGTTCAATTGGATTTTGGTGCTCTCGACACCTGGGGAAGGGCCCTGTCGTGGGCACCCCGAGGTGTTCTCCCGCGCAGGTCGTGTCGGGGGCTCTAGGACACTTCGCGGGTATCGCGGCGCTCCGGGCGGGGCAGACGTGGTACCCCGGGAGTGTCCGGTTCGGCTTCGGTGACAGGCAATCGGGTGAGTCCGGCGGCGAGCTGCTGGCGCTGTGCGGGGTCCTCCCCAGGTGTGCCCAGGAGTCGAAGCCCCGTGTTGGGCGCCTGCCGCTTCGCGTCGCGGCCGCGGCGCATGAGCAGTAGCGCAATCGACGCGACGATCGCCCCAGGAGGATCAGGGCAAACGCTGAGTACTCGAGCCAGACCTGGTTCAGACAGCCATTGGAGAGCCCGTATCCGCCGGTCCCTCCCGTGTGGGGCGTGCAGACGAGGGAGGAGGTGCGGACATGGCGCAACGACCAGGCGCCGACGCCAACGGCCAGAATTCCCAGAACTAGCGAGACTCTCCTCACCAAGAGGTACGGTAACGCGGCGCGTGCTCGAAATGGGGGACCCGCGAACAAGACCGGACAGGTTCTCGTGAGCACGCTGCTAGGGACTTGACTACTACGTATTACGTAGTAGTGTCGGGGCGTGAGCCCACGAAGCGGTGACGGCACGAGGCGAGGCGACCCGACGACCCTCATTCTGACGAGCCTCGCGTCGGGAGCAAAGCACGGCCACGCCCTCGCCAAGGACATCGAATCCTTCGCGGGCGTCCGACTCGGTCCCGGGACTCTCTACGGGGCGATCACCCGCCTCGAGGAGCGCGGTCTCATCGAGCCGCTGGAGTCGAGCGATCGGCGCCGTCCCTATCGCCTGACGGCGAGCGGTGCGGTGGAGCTGGCCGGTCACGTGAGCGAGATGCGCCGCGTGGCGGACGTCGGCGCGGCGCGATTGGGTCTGACACTCGGGGCGTGGACGTGAGTGCGGAGCGCGACCCGCTGGCGCGCCTCCTCCGGTGGTATCCCGCGGCGTGGCGAGAACGTTACGGCGACGAGTTCGTCGCCTTCATGAACGATGACCTGGAGGGTCGACGGCCCACCTGGAGTTACCGGCGCCGGGTCGCGACGGCGGGGCTGCGTGAGCGTGCATTGGACGTGGGTCTGGTCGGACGAACCGTCGCCCCGGCGGAGCGTCGCCGGGTGGGCTCGCTCGTCGTCCTGGTGTCGTGGGGGGTTATGGTTCTCGCCGGCGCCAGCTACGAGAAGGTCTCGGAGCACTCCGCCCAGGCCTTGGCACCGACCGCACGCACGGGCGCGCAGGTGGCCTACGACCTCGTTGTCGGATTCGGCGTAGCCGGTGTGGCCCTGGTCGCGGCCGGCGCGCTCGCGGCCCTGCCGAGCCTGCGCCGGTTCCTGGCCACCGGCGGCTGGGAGTCGCTGCGCGCTCACGTCGTGCGCGCCGTCGCGTTGAGCATTCTGGCTGGGGCGGGCGTCGTGTTTCTCGCGACGTGGGCGCACCGCCTCACGGGTTATCAGCGCAACGGCGGCGACGGTGCGTACTCGGCCGCGTTCGCGCTGCTCGCGATCCTGGCCGCGGTGACGCTGGGCCAGTGGACCGCGGTGGCGGTTGCGACGGGTCGGCGCCTGGTGCTCAGCGACCGGACGCTACGCCTCGAGTCGGTCCTGGCGGTCGGCGTGGGAGCCGCGATCGTCGGAATCGCGGCCTCGGCGAGCGTGTGGTGGGTCACGATGGCCCGCGACGCTCCGGCCTTCCTCACCGGTTCTGCGGGCGGTTCCCCATCGATCGTCACGCCGAACCTGGTCGTCACCATGGGTCTAATGGCGTTCGCCGTGGCGACATCCCTGATGGGCGTTGCCCGGATCGTGGGTGCGCGCGACATCGTCGCGTCTCAACTGAGCCGGTGATTCCGGCGACCGCCGCGACGTCATAGTTTGTGTCGGCGGTCGCTGTGGGCCGCGTCGAGTTCCGAGAAGGGGGAGTCATGGACATCCGACGGGTGGTCACGGGCCACGACGAACAGGGACGGGCGGTCGTCGCGAGCGATGAGGTGGCGTCGCCGGTGTCGGTCGAGCTGTCGCCGGGGTGGGCTTTTCACCGCGTGTGGGGGGTCGACACCACCGCGTCCTTCCCCGACGACGGAAGTCGGCCCGAGGCTCCGCTGTACTTCCCACCCCTCGAAGGATGCCGATTCGCCTTCTTCACGGTCCCGCCGGACGCCGAGGCCGTCCTGCCCGAGGACATCGACTTCGACGCGGCGTTGCTGGAGTTCCAGGCGAAGCTGCCGGGGCTCGGCGAGCACCTCGAGCCCGAGCACCCGGGAATGCACACGACGGCGACGATCGACTTCGGCGTGGTGGTCGCGGGCACCGCGACGCTCGAGCTCGACGACGGGGTCAAGGTCACGCTGCGCACCGGCGACACCTACGTGCAGAACGGCACCCGGCACCGCTGGTCCAACCAAGGCGACGTGCCCGCGGTCGTCGCGGTCGTCCTGATCGGAGCCCACCACGAAGGAGTGCGCTGACGCGGAGCCGCCGCTACGAGACGGTGGCCGCGGCGCGGTACTCGAACGTCGGCCCGAGCGGCTCGCCGGTAGCCACGACGTGGTCGGTCATTATGCGGGCCTGGACCCCGAGCTGGCGCATGAGCCCCAATGACGCTCCGAACGTCGATCCGTCCGCGCCGCCGTTGGTCAGGTGGTGCAGGTTGGCCAACAGCCGGGTGTAGGTGTCGTTGAACGCGTCGTTCAGGCGCGCGTGCTCAGAGCCCGCGGGGTAGTGCTCCGAGCGCGGGTCGGCCGGCAGCGCGATCACGCCGTCGGGGTCGAAGGCGACCGAGTCACCGGTGTACGAGAAGCCGTGGGGCGACGAGTCGTCCGCGACGAGGCGACGGCCCTCCCAGATCTCCATGAACCGGTAGTAGTGGGCGAAGTCGTTGCTCCCGCCCGGCCCGTCGATCTCGACGGGCGACGTGCCGGTGCCTTCGCCCTGCTCGATGATGGTGTCCAGCGCGACCCGCGCGCTGTTCACGTCGTTCACCGCGACCGAGCCCCACACGAGGTCGGGGCCCACCTGGTGTCGCGTCGACGCGGTGAACATCCCGTCGCCCAACCTCTCGATCGCCGAGGTGATGGCCGTGTAGAACTCACCGATGGTGCAGTCGCCGACCTCTCCGGCGAGGGGCGCGTCGTCGAGGGGCTGGCGCGGCTCCTCGATCTCGATGAACGCCGCCAGCTGCTCGGAGCCGAAGGGTCGCAGGTGGACCTCGAGCTGGCCCTCGACGCCCCCCGGCAGCGGGCCGGGGTAGCTCGGGATGAAGGAAGCCTTGGATATCGCCGGTCGCCCGCCCAGGGCGTTGAGGACGTTGGCGGCGAGCACCATGTGCAGCATCTCTTCGACCACGACCGAGCGCAGGATCTTCGCGACCTCGTCGTTGCGCCCGGGAACGAGCGAGTAGAGGGCGTAGAGGTAGGGCGGGATCGTCGAGTGCTCGAGTTCCACCGCCTGCTGGAGGGCCGAACGCACGTCGGCGACGTGCGGCGTCGCCGAACCTAGGCCCCGCAACGCCGATCGTCCGAGGCGGATCACGAGGCCCTCCTTGGGAGTTTGCCCGACCCCGGGCCGCTCGGTTGCGACTCGGCGGCCGGGCGTGGCCCGCGCCGCGCCGACGCCCGGTCGCGGTCAATCCCACACGGTTCTGGTGAAACGGCCCGACGCACGGTGGAGTGGTCGCCCTCGCCCCCTCGCTTCACGCAGACCCCGTTCTCTCGCCAGTAGGGATAGCACAACCCGGCGTCACCAGGTCGGGGGATTTCGCGTCGCGAACGCCGGGTCCTCGGACCCTGGCTACGTGCTCCGGCGCCGCCGTAGCCTGGCCGTGACGGCGAACTGGTGATACCCTGGGGGGTATAAGCACACGCGCCGGCTCGCCCGCGCGACGTGAGCGGGACGCAAAGGAGGGCACCGTGGCCCGAGTCGTGGTCTTAGGCGCCGGCATCTCCGGGCACACGGCGGCGCTGCACCTGCGCCGCATGCTGGGGCGCGGCCACGAGGTCGTGGTCGTCTCGCCGAACTCGAAGTGGAACTGGATCCCGTCGAACATCTGGGTCGGCGTGGGCAAGATGACCGCCGAGCAGGTGACCTTCGCGCTCGCGCCCATCTACCGGCGCAAGGGGATCGTGTTCCACCAGGCCCTCGCGACCGAGCTGCACCCCGAGGGCACGGATGAGGACCCCACGCCCTTCGTGACCCTTCGCTACACCGAACCGGCCCGCAGCGGAGAGGCGGCGACGCTCACCTACGACTACCTGATCAACGCCACGGGTCCCAAGCTGAACTTCGCCGCGACCCCGGGCCTGGGCCCGGATCTCAACACGGTGTCGGTGTGCACGCCGGCGCACGCGGTCCAGGCGTCCCAGCGCTTCGCCGAGGTCATCGAGCGCCTCCGCACCGGCGAGCGCCAGCGTCTGGTCGTGGGCGTCGGGCACGGCACGTGCACCTGTGAAGGGGCGGCGTTCGAGTACTGCTTCAACGTCGAGCACGAGCTGCGCCTGGCCGGCGTGCGCGAACTCGCCGACGTGACGTACCTGACCAACGAGAACGAGCTGGGGGACTTCGGCGTCGGCGGGATGACCTTCACCCAGAACGGCTTCGAGACGACGAGCGAGCTGTGGACCGAGTCGCTCTTCCGCGAGCGCGGCGTCGCCGCGGTCGTCCAGGCGCACGTCGAGAAGGTCGAGCCCGGCGTCATCTTCTACGAGCAGCTCGACGGGTCCAGGAGCACGCTGGAGTTCGACTTCGCCATGCTGCTGCCGCCGTTCCGCGGGGCCGACCTGGCGGCCTTCGACGCGTCCGGCGCCGACATCACCGCCGAGGTCTTCGCCCCGTCGGGGTTCATGAAGGTCGACGGCGACTACCGCGCCAAGCCCTACGAGGAGTGGAGCGCCGAGGATTGGCCCCACACCTACGAGAGCCCCCGGTGTCCCAACGTCTTCGCGGTGGGCATCGCCTTCGCCCCGCCGCACCAGATCTCGCGGCCGCGCGCCAGCGCCAACGGCACGGTGATCACGCCGTCGCCGCCGCGCACCGGGATGCCGTCGGGCGTGATGGGCAAGACCGTCGCGCTGACGGTGCGCGACCGCATCACCAGGGGCAGTGGCGCCGCGGCCCATCGCGCGTCGATGGCCTCGATGGGGGCGGCGTGCGTGGCGTCCTCGGGCATCGGGCTGCGCCGGGGGACCGCGGCGTCGATGACCATGTACCCGATCGTCCCGGACTACGGACGCTTCCCGGCGACCGGGCGCAGCGCCAAGGACACCTTCGGCGAGATCGGCCTGGCCGGCCACTGGATCAAGTTCATGCTCCACGTCCTGTTCATCTACAAGGCCAAGGCGCGACCGCTGTGGCACCTGATTCCCGAGTAGCGATGTCGCGCGCGGCGAGGAGACACCATGGATGACGCCCGCGCCCGGATCGACGGCGCCCCTCTGCCCACCGCCCAGACGCTGCGACG
Organism: uncultured Actinomycetota bacterium; assembly: GCA_963805595.1. GTDB lineage: Bacteria > Actinomycetota > Acidimicrobiia > Acidimicrobiales > RAAP-2 > RAAP-2. The sequence goes on from CAWDUM010000003.1 coordinate 236,960, forward strand.
CCGCCAGAGCCTGGTGTACCAGCTGTGGCGCTTCGTCGCTCTCAACGCGCGCTTCGTCACGATGATCATGAAGGGCGACCACTAGGTCGCCGTCGGGAGAATCCATGACGAGCAGTCCGACGACCCGGGTCACCCAGACGCTGCCGAGCGCGACCTCGGTGTTGGCCGTGTGCGCGCACCCCGACGACGAGAGCTTCGGACTCGGCGCGGTGCTCGCGGGCTTCGTCGACGCCGGGGCGGCGGCCAGCGTCCTGTGCTACACGCACGGAGAGGCGTCGACCCTCGGTGACGCCTTCGAACTCGGCCGGGTGCGCGGGGTCGAGCTGGCCGACGCCGCCCGCGAGTTGGGAGTGTCCGGCGTCGAGCTGCTCGACTACCCCGACGGGGCCCTAGCGGCCGAGCCGCTGGAGGGACTCGCGGCGCGAGTGCGTGAACGCGCCGAGGAGACCCGCGCCGACGTGCTCTTGGTATTTGACGAGGGTGGCATCACGGGGCACCCCGACCACCAGCACGCCACCGCGGCCGCCCTTGTCGCGGCCGAGGAGATGGGCATCGCGGTGCTGGCGTGGGCGCTGTCGCGCCGGGTGGCCGACGCCCTGCGCCGCGAGTTCGGCGCGGACTTTCTGGGCCGTGCGCGCAGCGAGGTGGACCTCGTCGTGCGCCTGGACCGCGAGCGCCAGCGCCGGGCCATCTCGCGCCACGCGAGTCAGGCGAATGACAATCCGGTCCTTCGCCGTCGCCTCGAGCTCCAGGGCGACGAGGAGGTGCTGCGGTGGCTCCCGGCGTCCTCGCCCGCGGCGCGTCGTGGCTGCGCGGTCCCACGGGTGAACCATCGCGGCCGACCCTTGCCGACCCCGGTGGCAGTCGCCTCGGGGACGCCGACGGGCGGGGACCGAATCCTACGGCGACGACCTCAATGTCACGGTTGGCTCTCCTGCGGGGTCGCCACCTGGCGGTGGACCTCAGCCATGTCCAACTCTTTGACCTGGCCGATCAGGTCCACGAGCGAGGCCTCGCTCAGCGCACCCGCCTGGCGAAAGACGACGACCTGCTCGCGGATGACCATGAGCGTGGGTATCGACATGATCGAGAACGCCGCGGCGAGGTCCGACTCAGCCTCGGTGTCCACCTTGGCGAACACGGCCTCGGGGAACCGCTCGGACACGACCTCGAATACCGGGGCGAAGGACCTACACGGCCCGCACCACGACGCCCAGAAGTCGACGAGCACGAGGTCCTTCGACGTGACGACGTCCTCGAAGTCCTGTGCGCTGACCGCGACCGTTGCCATCGTCGACCTCCTGGTCCCCAACCCGGGTGGGTTGCTCTCATACCCCTGGGGGTATAGTATAGCGGTGGTCGGACGGCGCCGGTTCCCCGGATCCGCCGCGGGACCCGAGAGGACGTGAACAAGGTGGCTGGGCGTGAGAACGAGAACGGCGGGGTGTCGGTCGCGGGCGCGGACGCGTCGCACACGCTGCGCGACGGGCGCGAGATCGACGCCATCATCAAGCGCCTCAAGCGCGCGCACGGCCAGATCGGAGCGGTCGTGCGGATGATGGAAGAGGGTCGTTCCTGCGAGGACGTGATCACGCAGATGGCCGCGGTCAGCAAGGCCATCAACACCGCGGCGTTCACCCTGATCTCCTCGAGTCTCAAGGAGTGCATCGCCGACCCCGTGGTCGACAGCGCTCAGATGACCGCGAAGCTCCAGAAGCTCTTCCTGAGCCTGGCGTGAGGAGTCCTATGCGTGTCGTCATCATCGGAGGGGTCGCGGGGGGCATGTCCGCCGCCACGAGGCTTCGCCGCCTCGACGCGGCCGCCGAGATCGTCGTCCTGGAGCGCAGCGGCCACGTGTCCTACGCCAACTGCGGCCTGCCCTACTTCATCAGCGGTGTGATCAGCGACGAGGAGTCGCTCCTGTTGCAGACCCCGGCCTCGTTGCACGACCGGTTCGACCTTGACGTGCGCGTCAACACCGAGGCGACGGCCATCGACCGCGCGGCGCGCACCGTGTCGGTGACGAACCTGGCCAGAGATGACCGCTACGAGCTGAGCTACGACGTCCTGATCCTCAGCCCCGGGGCGTCCCCGGTGATCCCGCCCATCCCCGGCGTCGAGCGCGCGCTGGCGCTGCGGACGGTCGAAGACGTCGAGCGGATCGTCAGCGCGGTGGAGCGTTCGCCCCGGCACGCGGTCGTGATCGGCGGCGGCTTCATCGGCGTCGAGATCGCCGAGAACCTGACGCACCGCGGGATCACGACGACCATCGTCGAGGCGACGTCCCAGGTCCTGGCGCCGCTGGACCCGGAGATGGCCGGCCCCGTCGCCCAGGAGCTGCGCCGCCACGGCGTCGCGGTGCGCCTGGGCGAGTCGGTGGACTCGATCACGGCGCGCGACGTGCGCCTGGACAACGGTGAGGTCCTGGCGGCGGACCTGGTGATCGCCGCGATCGGCATGCGGCCCGACACGTCGCTGGCGCGCGCGGCCGGCCTCGAGGTCGGCGCGCGTGGCGGGATCAAGGTCGACCGGTTCAACCGCACGAGCGACCCGCTCATCTACGCGGTCGGCGACGCGGCCGAGAAGCTCGACGCACTCGACGGGAACCCGACGCTGGTGCCCCTGGCCAACCTGGCCAACCGGCACGGGCGTGTCGTGGCCGACCACATCACCGGACGGGCCGTGCGCCCGCGCACGACCGTGGGCACGGTGATCGTCAAGGTCTTCGACCTCACCGTGGCGGCCACGGGCTGGAACGAGAAGCGCCTCCTCGCCGAGGGCCGCGCGTACCGGGCCATCCACACGCACCCGTCCTCGCACGCCGGCTACTACCCGGGGGCGCGCACGATGTCGCTCAAGCTCCTGGTCGACCCGACCACCCGGGCCATCCTGGGCGCCCAGGGCGTGGGCACCGAGGGGGTCGACAAGCGCATCGACGTCGTGGCCACCGCGATCCGCGCCGGCCTCACCGCGCCGGAGCTGGCCGACCTCGAGCTCGCCTACGCGCCGCCGTACTCGTCGGCCAAGGACCCCGTCAACATGCTGGGCTACGTCGCCGAAAACCTGCTGAGCGGCCTGGTCGACACCATCCAGTGGAGCGAGGTCGAAGACCAGCGGGCCGCCGGCGCGCGGTTCCTCGACGTGCGCACGCGCGAGGAGTTCGAGGACGGACACCTGCCCGGGGCGCTCAACATCCCGGTGGACGAGCTGCGCGAGCGCTTCGACGAGGTCACGGGCGGCGACGTGATCGTCTACTGCTACTCGGGCCAGCGCGCCCACACGGCGACCCTCCTGCTCACTGAGCGCGGGGTCGCGGCGCGCAACCTCGACGGCGGCTACCGCACCTGGCGCGCGTCGCCGGCCGCGGTGGCGACCCAACTGGTCGCCTAGAAACCACCTCAGCGGATCAACAATGAAAGGAAAGGGCAGTCACGATGTGTCATCAGACAACCTGTAGGAAGTGCCAGAAGGCGACGTGGCGAGGGTGCGGCAACCACATCGAGCAGGCGCTCGCCGGGGTCCCCAGGAACCAGCGGTGCACCTGCGCGACCGACGCGCCGTCCTCGGGCGCATCCTCCGGCGGGTTCTTCTCGCGGCGCCGGGGTCGCTAAGGCGTGACCAGCGCCGCCGACCGCTGGCGCCTCTCGCTCACTCGGTGGGCGATCCCCGAGGAGATACTGGCGAACGCGCCCGAAAGCCCGTGGATTCATCCGCCGGAGCTCTTCGGCGTCCCCGAGGTGATCGAGGACTCACCGTCGCACGAACGCGCCCGCGAGGCCGTGCCGGGGAACGGCACGGTGCTCGACGTCGGCTGCGGCGGCGGCGTCGCCGCGTTCGCGCTGACCCCCCCGGCCGCTCGCGTCATCGGCGTGGACCAGCAGCCACGGATGCTCGAGATGTTCCGCGCGGGCGCGGCCGCGCGCGCAGTGACCTGTCAGACGATCGAGGGTTCCTGGCCCGAGGTGGCGGCCGACACGCCGCACGCCGACGTCGTGACGGGCCACCACGTCGTCTACAACGTCGGTGACATCGTGCCCTTCCTTCGTGCCCTGGACGACCACGCCCGTCGGCGTGTCGTGCTCGAACTGCCCGATCGCCATCCGCTCTCGTCGATGGACGAGGCGTGGCGCCACTTCTGGGGTTTGGCGCGCCCCGACGTCCCGACGCCCGCCGACCTGATCGACGTCCTGGCCGAGATGGGCGTCGCGGCGCGCCGCGAGCAGTGGCGCGGGGGTGTGCGCCCGTCGCCCGACCCGGCGGCGGCGGCCCGCTTCCTGCGGATTCGCCTGTGCCTGCCCGAGTCGCGCGAAGGAGAGGTCGCCGACTTCATCGCGTCGTCACCTCCGCAGCGCGCGCGCGATCTGTCGACGATCTGGTGGGACGTGACATCGCGAACGTAGATGTGACCCATCTCGTCGGGATTCTCCCGCTGAGATGTGACCTACGACCCGTCGATTTCGGGAGTTCCGCGAAATCGCAAACTTAATGTTTGGTCCATGAACACCTCCCTGGCAGCAATCTCCACGTTGTCGTTGGCCCGCTGGCAGTTCGCCATCACGACCGTCTTCCACTACCTCTTCGTGCCCCTGACGATCGGCCTGGGCCTGCTCGTGGCGATCCTGCAGACCGCGTCGTACCGCACGCGCGACGAGTCGTGGGAGCGCGCGACGAGGTTCTTCGGCAAGCTGTTCCTGGTCAACTTCGCCATCGGCGTGGTGACGGGCATCGTCCAGGAGTTCCAGTTCGGCATGGACTGGTCGCGGTACTCGGTCTTCGTCGGCAACATCTTCGGCGCCCCGCTCGCCATCGAGGCCCTGCTGGCGTTCTTCATGGAGTCGACGTTCCTGGGCATCTGGATCTTCGGCCGCGGCCGGGTGAGTCCGCGGGTCCACCTGGCGTCGATCTGGCTCGCCAGCATCGGCACGATCATCTCGGCCGCGTTCATCGTCGCGGCGAACTCGTGGATGCAGCACCCCGTGGGCTTCGTCATCGACCCGGTGACCCACCAGGCGGTGATGACCAACTTCTGGGCGGTCGTGACCAACTCCACGTTCATCGCGGCCTACGGCCACGTGCTGGCCAGCGCCTTCCTGACCGGCGCGGTGTTCGCCCTCGGCGTCGCCGCGTGGCACCTGCGCAAGGGACACGACCACGAGGCGTTCTCCAAGGCGGCCCGCGTCGCCGTCGTCGTCACCCTCATCACCGCGGTGGGCACGATCCTGCTGGGCGACAACCAGGCCAAGCAGATGGAGACCCAGCAGCCGATGAAGATGGCCGCCGCCGAGGCGCTCTACAACACCCAGAGCGGCGCGAGCTTCTCGCTGCTCACCATCGGCGACCTGTCGGGCAACCCGGTCTTCCAGATCCGCGTGCCGCACATCTTGAGCGTGCTGGCCACCAACACCTGGGACGGCAAGGTCCAGGGCATCAACCAGCTCCAGAAGCAGGCCGCGGCCAAGTACGGCAAGGGCAGCTACGTCCCGGTGATCTGGGTCCTGTACTGGTCGTTCCGCATCATGGTCGGCCTGGGGATCCTCCTTCTCCTGCTCGGCGGGGCGGGCCTGTGGCTGATGCGCAAGCGGCGCCTGGAGAGGTCGCCGCGGTTCCTGCGCTTCGCGACCTGGATGATCCTCGCGCCGTTCCTGGCCAACACGACCGGGTGGATCTTCACCGAGGTCGGACGCCAGCCGTGGGTCGTCTACGGGCTGCTCAAGACCTCGACCGCGGTGTCGGTCATCGCGCCGGGGTACGTCGCGACCAGCCTGATCGGCTTCACCGCGATCTACACCTTCCTCGCCATCGTCGAGATCGGCCTCATGATCCGCATCGGCAAGGTCCCCCCCGTCACGCTCACCCCGGCCGAGGCCGAGCGCGTGCCCGAGCTCATCTACTAGGAGACGATCGTGCTTGCACTTCTGACGGCATCACCCAGCGGGCTCGACCAGCTCTGGTTCACCCTCATCGGCGTGCTCTGGGTGGGCTACTTCTTCCTCGAGGGCTTCGACTTCGGCGTCGGCGTCCTGCTGCCCTTCGTGAGCAAGGACGACCTGGACCGGCGCGTCGTGATCAACACGATCGGCCCGGTGTGGGACGGCAACGAGGTGTGGCTGCTCACCGCGGGCGGCGCCACCTTCGCGGCGTTCCCGCTGTGGTACGCGACGGTCTTCAGCGGCTTCTACCTGGCGCTGTTCCTCGTGCTGGCGGCCCTGATCTTTCGCGGCATGGCCTTCGAGCTGCGCCACCGGCGCGAGGACGCCGCGTGGGCGCGCTGGTGGGACCGGGCGATCTTCTGGGGCTCCGCGCTGCCGGCGCTGCTGTGGGGGGTCGCGTTCGCGGACTTCGTGCACGGCGTGCCCATCACCGCCGGGGGCGTGTGGACCGGGAACTTCTTCGAGCTGGTCAAGCCCTACGCCCTGGTGGGGGGCCTCTCCACCCTCTCGCTGTTCACCCTGCACGGCGCGACGTACCTGGGCCTCAAGAGCGAGGGCGACGTGCGCGAGCGCGCCCAGCGCGTCGCCCAGCGCCTGGCCCCGGTCACCTTCGTCATCGTCACGGCGTTCCTGGGCTGGACCTACCTGAGCGCCCACTCGATGCACCACGTGGGCCTCGTGCCGCCGGTGCTGCCGCTCCTGGGCGTGGCGGTCCTGGCGGCGGTCGGCTGGCTGGTGCGCGAGCGCCAGGAGGGCTGGGCCTTCGTGGGCACCGCGATCGTCATCGTCGCCTTCTTCACGACGCTCCTGTTGAACCTCTACCCCAACGTCCTGGTCTCGGCGATCCACCCGGCGGACAACCTGACCATCGTCGCGAGCGCGTCGCACCGCTACACGCTCGAGGTCATGAGTTGGGTCGCCCTCATCTTCACGCCCTTGGTCCTGCTGTATCAGAGCTGGACCTACTGGATCTTCCGCAAGCGGGTCGCTCGCCCCGACGCGCCCCGCGACGCGCCGCGCACCAGTTCGACCGTGTGAGCCGTGAGCAGGGCCGAGGCTCCGTCGGCCCTGCTGCGACGGCTGATGCGCGCGTCGCCCCCGGTGCGCCGATCGCTGGCCGCCGCGGTGGCGCTCGGGCTCGTCGCCACGGTCGCCGTCATCGTCCAGGCGGTGGCGCTCGCGACGCTGCTGGGCACGCTGTTTAGCCACCCCCACGCCGGGGTCGCCGACGGCGTCGGCCTCTTCCTGGGCGCGACGGCGCTGCGGGCCCTCGCGGCCGGGGCCAGCGAGCCGGTGACCGCGCGCATCGCCTCCCCGGCGCGCCGCGACCTTCGACGTCGGGCGCTGAGCCGTGTCCTTCGCGCCGGCCCCGAGGCCAGCGTCGACGCCACCGTGCAGCTGTGCACGCGCGGGATCGACGCGCTCGAGTCCTACGTCGCGACCTACGTGCCCTCCCTCGTCTTGGCGACGCTCGCGCCGGTGGTCGTGCTGGCCTGGCTCGCGCTGCGCGACCCGCTGAGCGGGCTGATCGTCGCGGTCAGCCTCGCGCTGCTGCCCGTCTTCATGGTCCTGATGGGACTGGAGGCCAAGGAGAAGATGGAGCGTCGCTGGGGTGAGCAGCAGCGCCTCGCCGGGTACTTCGGCGACGTGGTGCGCGGGATGACCGTCCTCAAGTCCCTCAACCGCTCGCGGGCCGCCGTCGACAACCTCGACGACGTGGGCGCCGCGCTGCGCGCCACCACGATGTCGACGCTGCGCGTGGCGTTCCTCTCGAGCTTCGCCCTGGAGCTGCTGTCCTCGCTCGCCACGGCCCTCGTCGCGCTGGTCCTGGGCATCCGGCTCCTGAACGGGTCGATCAGCCTGACGACGGGCCTCGTCGTCCTGCTCCTCGCCCCCGAGGTGTTCCTGCCGCTGCGCCGCGCGGCGGCGCGCTTCCACGCGTCGGCCGACGGCGTCGCCGCCGCGACGAGCGTCCTGGCGTTCCTGGAGGGCTCGCGCGACTCGGGGTCTCGCGCCGCGCCGACGTCGCCACCGGTGATCGAGCTCGTCGCGCTGGGCGTCGGGCACGAGACCCGCGAGGGCTCGACCCGCCGCGTGGACGCGGTCGTGCCCGCGGGCGCCCTCGCGACGATCGTCGGGCCGTCGGGGTCGGGCAAGTCGACGCTCCTGCGGATCCTGGGCGGTCTTCGCGACCCGAGCGCGGGGACCGTGCTCGTCGACGGCGTCGACCTGGCCGACCTGGACCCGGGCGGCTGGCGCGCGGGCGTCGCGTGGCTGCCCCAGGACCCGACGCTGCCGGGCGACACCGTGCGCGACGCGGCCCGCCTGGGCCACGCGTCACTCTCCGACGACGAGATCCGCGAGGCGATGGCCGAGGTCGGGCTGGACCTGGACCTGGACCGCCCCCTCGGCGAGGGTTCGGCCGAGCTCTCGGCGGGACAGCTGCGCCGGCTCGCGCTCGTTCGGTGCCTGCTGCGCCGGCCGCTGGTCATGCTGCTCGACGAGCCCACCGCCCACCTGGACGAGGAGAGCGCCCGGCTCGTCACCGAGGCCATCGCTCGACGCGCGGCGACGCGCGTCGTGGCCACGCACCGGCCCTTCCCGTCCGACGTGCGCGTCGACCTGGGGTCACTGGTGGGTGACCGTGCTACTTGACCGGAGCCCCCTGGTGCGCGCCGCCCTGGCCCGCGAGAAGCGCGCGATCGCCCGCGCGCTGGCGGCGGGCCTGCTCGTGACGCTCTCGAGCGTCGGCCTGGCCGGGACGTCGGCGTGGCTCATCGTGCGCGCCGCCCAGCGCCCCTCCGTGCTCTCGCTGACGGTCCCGATGGGCCTCGTGCAGCTCTTCGCCCTCGCCAAGGCCGCGGGCCGCTACGTGGAGCGCACCCAGACCCATCGCGCCGCCCTGGGGGTGATGGGCCACGCCCGAGCGACGGTCGCCGCCCTGCTGGAGCCGCTGGTGCCCGCGGGGCTGGGCCCGCGCAGCGCGGAGGTCGTCGACCTGGTCCTGGGCGACGTGGACCGGGTCCAGGACCTCCTCACCGCGGTGGCCGGCCCGCTGGCCACGAGCGTCGCGGCGGGGCTCGTGACCGCGTCGGTCTGCGGGCTCGTGGTGGCGTGGACCGCGCCGGTGCTGCTCGTGGCGCTCGGCCTCTCGGCGGTCGCGCTGCCGGTGCTCGCGGCGCAGTGGGGCGAGGCCAGCGCGGCGGGGATCGACGCCGCGCGAGCGCAGATGGTGGCGCTGTTCGACGAGGCGGCGCGCAGCGGCGAGGAGTACGTGATGAGCGGCGCGTCCGACGAGCTCGCCGGGCGTCTGGGCGACCTCGAGCGGCGCCTGGACCACGCGCGGGCCCGGCACACGCTGATCGTGGGCGCGGCGACCGCGCTGGGCGTGGCGGTGTCCGGCTCCGCCGCGGCGGCGGCCGTCGTCCTGACCAGCGCCGCACTGGCCGCCGGTCACGTCTCGGCCGCGCTGATCGCGGTCCCCGCGCTGCTCTGCGTCGCGGTGCTCGAGCTCGTCGGGGGCGTGTCGCCCGCGGTGGCGGGGTGGCGCGGCGACGTGGCGGCGCTGGGGCGCATCGAGTCGCTCGCGCACCTGGCCGCGCCGGTCGCGGAGCCGGAGGCCGCGCGCGACGACCCTGAGCCCTCGGCGCCGATCTCGATGCGCGCCGTCGGGCTCGCCTACGACGGCCACGAGGTCGTCGCGGACGTCTCGCTGGACCTGGGCCCCGGCGACGTCGTGGTCGTCTCCGGGCCGAGCGGGTGCGGCAAGACCACCGTGGCGCGCGTCATCGCGCGCTTCGTCGACCCGACGTCGGGGCGCCTCAGCCTGGGCGACGCGGACTTTAGGTCCCTCACCTCGACCCAGGTGCGTTCGCACGTCGGCTACGTCGACGACACGCCGTACGTGTTCGCGACGTCCCTGGGCGCCAACCTGCGCGTCGCGAGGCCCGACGCCGGCGACGACGAGCTGCGCGCGGTCCTGGCCGTCGTGGGGCTGACGCCGCTGCTGGACTCGATGCCCGAGGGCCTCGACACGCCGATCGGCGGCGCGGCGGTCGGCCTGTCGGGCGGGGAGCGCCGCCGCCTGGGCGTCGCGCGCGAGCTCCTTCTCGACCGGCCGATCGTCGTGCTCGACGAGCCCACCGAAGGGCTCGACCCGGCCACCGCCGACGAGCTCCTGGGCGCGCTGCGGGTTCGCTACCGCGGCGCGTGCCTCGTGGTCATCTCGCACCGCGACGTGGACGCCGTGGCCCCGACGCGGCGCTTCGAGGTGGCGGGGGTCACGCTGCGCGAGGCCACCGCGGTCTAGGGCTCCGCCCGGCGCGTAGGTTCGTGGGATGACCAACGCCTCCTGGCCCGCCGGATTCCTGTGGGGGACCTCGACCTCCGCCTACCAGATCGAGGGCGGGACCGAGAACACCGACTGGTGGCGCTTCGAGCGCGCCGAGGGCTCGGGCGTCGTCGAGGTCTGCGGCGACGCGTGCGACTCGTGGAACCGCTACGAGCAGGACCTGGACCTGCTGGCCTCGCTGGGCATTCGCTGCTACCGGTTCTCCCTGGAGTGGGCCCGCGTCGAGCCCGAGCGCGGCCGCGTGTCCTCCGCGGCGCTCGAGCACTACCGCGACGTGCTCGTCGCGTGCCGCGCCCGGGGGATCGTGCCGGTCGTGACCCTGCACCACTTCACGCTGCCGCTGTGGGTCGCCGACGCCGGGGGCTTCGAGAACCCCGAGATCGTCGGATGGCTCGCGCACTACGCGCGCGTGGTCGTCGACGCCCTGGGCGATCTCATCGCGGTGGCCTGCACGATCAACGAGCCCAACATCGTCGCGGTCATGGGCTACCTGCTCGGGATGTTCCCGCCCGGCGCGGCCGACTGGGACCGCTACGTCGCGGTGAACGCGACGCTGCGCGAGTGCCACGCCGCGATGCGCGACGTGCTGCGCGCCGGCCCGGGGGAGTTCCCGATCGGGATGCCGCTGTCGATGCACGAGTACGAGGCGCTGCCCGGCGGCGAGGCAATGGTGGCGATGGTGGTCGAGGAGATGGAGGACAAGTACCTCGCCGCGACCGCCGGCGACGACTACGTGGGCGTCCAGTGCTACACCAAGCTCCAGTTCGGCCCCGAGGGGCTGGTCAACGACCCCGAGGGCGAGACCACCCAGATGGGGTACCTCTTCTGGCCCCAGTGCGTGGAGTACACCGCGCGCCGGGCGGCCGCCGCGACGGGATTGCCGGTGATCGTCACCGAGAACGGGATCGGCACCGAGGACGACGCCCAGCGCGTGCGCTACCTCACCGGCGCCCTCGAGGGGGTGCGCCGCCTGCTGGCCGACGGCGTGGACGTGCGCGGCTACTTCCAGTGGTCGCTGATGGACAACTTCGAGTGGGCGCTCGGCTACGGGCCCAAGTTCGGCATTGCCTCCGTGGACCGCACGACCTTCGAGCGCACGCCCAAGCCCTCCGCGCGCTGGTACGCCGAGGCGACCGCGAACTTCCCCGTCGCGCCGGCCTGAGCCCCCCGCGGCCGAGACGGCCGCGGGGGGCTGGGTCCTACTTCAACAGCGACACGCGACCCAGGGTGTGCTTCTTGCCCAGGTTGTCGGTCACGAGGATCGTCGCGTAGAGCGTCTTGTGCTTGGGGTTGATCTTGAGGTAGCTCATGAAGGCCTTGGACAGGTGCGTCGTCACGGTCGCGCTCGAGCCGGCGCTGACGTTGTAGGCGACCGGCCCGAAGGTGTAGGTCACCGTGATCGGGTGGTCCTTGCCGGCCTTGCGGGTCGTGAGCGACACCTTGGCGGTCAGGTTCCCGCTGCACGCGGAGCCCGCGCACGAGATCCGCACGCCCAGGGTCTTGGACTTGCCGGTCAGGGTGACCTTGGTCGTGGACAGCGTCACGGTCGGCGGCGGCGGCGCCGCGAAGGTGATGGTCGTCGGCGTCGAGTTGACGGCGAGGTAGGTGCTGTCCGACGCCTTCGTCGCGGTGACGACGCAGGTGCCCGCGCTCGTCGCGCTCAGCGCGCCGCCGGTGACCGCGCAACCCGACGCGGTGCCGCCGACGGCGGCGAAGGTGACCGCGCCGGTGCCCGATCCGCCGGTGGTCGCGAGGGTGATCGACGTGCCGACCGTGCCCGTGGCGCTGGTCACGCTCAGGGCCGCCTGAGGTGTGCCGGCCGCGGCGGTGAAGGAGAAGGACGCGTCGATCCAGCCGCTCGTGCCCGGAAGCGGCGTGCCGCAGTCGGTGGCGGCGTTCGGGTCGTTGCTCGGGAACGACGTGATGTCGGCCTCACAGACGTACGCGGTGTACACCGTTCCGTTGGTGAGGGTCGAGGGGACGGGGATCGTCCCCGACAGCGCCGGGGCGTAGAGCGTCGTGCCGTCGTAGCAGGCGTCGGAGATGGAGATCCCGGCGGCGCTGCCCGCGATGGCCGTCGACGACCCGGCCGCGAACCAGTTCACCGCCAGGAACGGCGAGGGAACGTTGCCGTACCCGGCGCTGGCGCCGCACGAGGCCGGCGGGGCGACGGGGGGCAGTCCGAGGGCGCTGGTCTGGCTCTGGGAGATCGCGTTGGCCCACCAGTAACTCGAGGTGGCCGCGGCGTCACTCACCGTGACGGTGCTCCCGGGAGGACCGTCGGCCACCGTCGCGGCGATCGTCGGCGCGGCGGGCGGCGTGGTCTGGCTCGCGTAGACCAGGAGGTACTCGCCCCCGGCCAGCGGCTGCAGCGACGTCGTGGCGATGGCGATGGCGCAGCCGTAGAGGCCGGCGTTGACCTGGGCCGCGGTGGCCGGGCAGGTCGCGTTGGCGTCACCCGCGGAGAAGTTCGCCGGGACCGGGAACGTCGCCTGGGTGCACGCCCCCGCCGCGCCGGCGGGGCATCCGGTGTCCGTCGCCGAGGCCGTGAACTGCGCGATCGCGCTGATGTCCGCCTCGGACGACTGCGTCACCGCCGTGGTGCCGATGCCCGCGAGCAGGGACGCCTCCGCCGCGACGCCCGCGCTCGAGGCCGCGTTGCAGTCGAAGCTGAGCTGGGTGGAGCCGGCGGTGACGCCGACGATGAACGAGCCGACGACGGCCCCGGATCCCGCGGTGACGGTCACGTTGCACGGAGCGGTCGAGGTGACGTGGGCGATGGAGGACGCCTCCGCGGCGGGCGCCGCACCGAGCGCCAGACCGGCGAGGGAGAGGGCTAGCGCCGCGGCGAGCGCGGCCGGTCCTCGGGCCGAGCGGACGAACCGGCTACGAATCGACTTGTGCATCAGGATCCACCTTCCAGTAGTTCAACGATCAGGCTCAATGCTCAAAGACGAGCGGCTGACGGGCCCCCGGGTCTTTGGTACACACTAAACACTTCCCTCCCGTGCCCGTCGGTCGCAAGCGGTCCGTCGGGGAGATTCCCAGAGAATCCTCAGGGTCGCCCGGGGTCCGGCGCATCGCGCCACGGCGCCACCGGACGGCTCCGGGTAGACCGAGGTAATGGGCTCGCGACCACGCACCCGAGTTCATCGGAGCCATCGGCCCCGGGTCGCCACGATGGCGTCAGTGGCGCTGTGCACGTCATTCACGCTGGGCGCGGGCACGCCCGCGGGCGCGGCCGGCGCGTCGTGGTCGACGTACCACGGCGACGCGGCGGGCACGGGCGTGGCCGCGGGGTACTCGCGCGTCATCACCTCGTCACGGGCGTGGGTGTCACGCGAGCTCGACGGCGAGCTCTACGGCGAGCCGCTCGTCGTCGGCGGCGACGTGATCGTCGCGACGCAGCGTGACGTCGTGTACGCGCTCTCGGCGGGCACCGGCGCCGTGAGATGGTCACGTCGCCTGGCGGACCCGGTCCCGTCGTCGGACCTGCCGTGCGGGAACATCAGCCCCGACGTGGGCATCACCGGGACGCCGGTCATCGACGTGTCGCGCGACGAGGTCTTCGTCGTCGCCGACGAGCTCGTAGGGCGCCGAATCGAGCACCGACTGGTCGGACTCGACGCGCAGACGGGGGCCACGATGCTCAGCGAATCGGTCGACCCTCCGGGGTCCGATCACGCCGCGCTGCTCCAGCGCACCGGACTGACCCTCGACGACGGTCGCGTGGTCTTCGGCTTCGGGGGTAACTACGGCGACTGCGGGCCGTACCGCGGGCGCGTCGTGGCCGTGCCCGAGGGCGGGGGACGACCCGAGGACTTCACCGTCGACGCGCGCGGCGGCGAACGCGAGGGCGCGGTGTGGATGGGCGGCGCGGCTCCGGTCGTCAACGCTGAGGGCGACGTGCTGGTGAGCGTGGGCAACGGCTCGGTGACCTCGAGCCAGGGCCCCTACGACCACAGCGACTCGGTGCTCGAGCTGTCGCCGTCGATGCACCTAATGCAGTACTTTGCGCCCACGACCTGGCCCCAGGACAACGCCAGCGACGCCGACTTCTCGATGGGGCCGGTGATCCTTCCGCGAGGGCGGCTCCTCATCTCGGGCAAGAGCCGCGTGGCCTACCTGCTCGACGCGAGCCACCTCGGCGGGATCGGCGGCCAGGTGGCGAGCCTGTCGTCGATCTGTGGCGACGACGTCGACGGCGGGTCCGCCGTCGTGGGCGAGACGGTCTACGCGCCGTGCACGAGCGGACCGGTGGCGCTGCGCGTCGCGACGTCACCGCCGCGCGTCGCCGTGGTCTGGCGCTCGTCGGTCGGGGGAGGGCCGCCCGTCGTCGTCGCCGGGCGCGTGTGGACGATCGGCCCGGACGGAACCCTCTACGGGCTGGACGCGTCCACGGGCTCGACGCTCCAGAGCGCGAGCGTCGGCGCGCCGGCCAATCACTTTCCCACCCCCGGCGTCGGTGATGGCCTCCTGCTGGTGCCGTCGTCGGACCGCGTCGTCGCCTTCCGCGCCGTGGCCCGTGGGTAGCGCTAGCAGACGCAAGGTTTATATGCGTATCGAGGCGGTAGATGCAATGACGTCCTCGCAACCTCGACCGCGAGCGCCGGCGCCGATACTGTGGCCCATTGTCGAGTGGTGATGACCTAGGGGGGGTTCGAGATGAGCGGCGTACGAGTGCTGGTGGGGACGCGCAAGGGCGCGTTCATCTTGACGGCGGACGGCAAGCGCGACAAGTGGGACGTCAAGGGCCCGTTCTTCGGCGGATGGGAGATGTACCACGTCAAGGGATCGGCCGTTGACCCGAACCGGATCTACGCCTCCCAGTCCACGGGCTGGTTCGGCCAGCTGATCCAGCGCTCCGACGACGGCGGCGCCACCTGGAACCCGGTCGGCAACCAGTTCGCCTACGACGGCGTGCCCGGGACCCACCAGTGGTACGACGGCACGCCGCACCCGTGGGAGTTCGCCCGGGTCTGGCACCTCGAGCCCTCCCTGAGCGACCCCGACACGGTCCTCGCCGGCGTCGAGGACGCGGCGCTGTTTCGCTCCACCGACGGCGGCGAGAGCTGGGCCGAGATGCCGGGCTTGCGCGAGAACGGGACCGGGCCGTTCTGGCAGCCGGGCGCGGGCGGGATGTGCCTGCACACGATCGTCGTGAACCCCCAGGACCCCCAGCGCATCCACGTCGCGATCTCGGCGGCCGGGGTGTTCCGCTCCGACGACGGCGGCGCGACCTGGGCGCCCAAGAACAAGGGGCTGGTCTCGGGGGAGATCCCCGACCCCGACGCCTTCGAGGGCCACTGCGTGCACCGCATCGCCCTGCACCCGTCACGCCCGGACACGCTGTTCATGCAGAAGCACTGGGACGTCATGCGCAGCGACAACGGCGGCGACCTGTGGACCGAGGTGAGCGGGAACCTGCCGACCGACTTCGGCTTCTGCATCGACGTGCACGCCCACGAGCCCGAGACCGTCTACGTCGTGCCGATCACGAGCGACTCCGAGCACTTCCCGCCCGAGGGCAAGCTGCGCGTCTATCGCAGCCGAACCGGCGGCAACGAGTGGGAGCCCCTCTCCAAGGGCCTGCCGCAGGAGAACTGCTACGTCGATGTCCTTCGCGACGCCATGGCCGTCGACTCGCTGGACTCGTGCGGGGTCTACTTCGGCACGACCGGCGGCCAGGTCTACGCGTCGGCGGACGCCGGCGACACCTGGCAGGCGATCGTCCACGACCTGCCGGCGGTGCTCTCGGTGGAAGTCCAGACATTGGCATGATTCGCGTGGTCCTTCCGGCGCACCTGAAGGTCCTCGCCCGGACCCAGCGCGAGATCGAGCTGGACGTCGAGGGCCCGGCGACCCAGCGGACCGTGCTCGGCGCGCTGGAGGCGAGGTACCCGATGCTGGTCGGGACGATCCGCGACCCGGTGACCCAACAGCGGCGCCCCTTCGTGCGGTTCTTCGCGTGCAAGGAGGACCTCTCGCACGAGGACCCGGACGCGCAGCTGCCCGACGCGGTGGCGCGTGGCGCGGAGCCGTTCTTCGTGATCGGCGCGATGGCGGGCGGATGAGCCGGACGAATCCCTCGGGGACGCCGTCGCGGACGCGTGCGGCGGGTGCGGTGCGCCGCACCCCTAGCCTCGATTGCGTGACCGCGTTCGTCCCGCACCGCGGCCGGTGCGTCCTTTCATGACCTCGAACGTCCCGGTCGCCCTGCGCCCCCGTTCTCCCGCGCCCGATCCGTCGAAGGCGGTCGCGCGGACGATGCCCCGAGAGGGTCCCCTCGTCGACACGTTCGGCCGCGTCCACGACGACCTGCGGATCTCGGTGACCGACCGATGCAACCTGCGCTGCGTGTACTGCATGCCCGAAGAGGGCATGACGTTCCTGCCGCGCGACCAGATCCTGACCTTCGAGGAGATCACGCGGGTCGCCGGCGTCGCCCATTCGCTGGGCGTGACGTCGCTGCGAATCACCGGGGGAGAGCCGCTCGTGCGACGCGACGCGGTCAAGCTCGTCGCGCAACTCTCCGCCGTCGGGTTCGACGACCTGGCGATGACCACGAACGGGACCGGCTTCGCCAAGGTCGCGGTCGACCTCGCGAGCGCCGGGCTCCGGCGCGTGAACGTGAGCTGCGACTCCCTGCGCCCCGAGCGGTTCGCGGCGATTCGCCGACGCGGGGACCTCGCCGTCGTCCTGGGGGCGATGGACGCCGCGGAGGCCGCGGGGTTGACTCCGCTCAAGGTCAACGTGGTCGTCATGGCGGGCGTCAACGACGACGAGGTCCTCGACTTCTGCGCGTTCGCGCGCCGCACCGGGCGACTGGTGCGATTCATCGAGTTCATGCCCCTCGACGGTGACGGCCACTGGGACCGGACCCAGGTGGTGTCAGCCGAATCCCTGCTGGAGAGGATCAACGAGAAGTGGTCGATCCAGGCCGTCGCGCCCGCCGGGATCGACTCGGCGCCGGCGGAGCGCTACCGCTTCGCCGACGGCGGGGGGGAGATCGGCGTCGTGGCGAGCGTGACGCGGCCGTTCTGCGGGACGTGCAACCGGCTTCGCCTGACCGCCGACGGCGCCATCCGCAACTGCTTGTTCTCCGACGACGAGCTGTCGGTGCGCGACGTGATGCGAGCGGGCGGCACCGACGACGACGTCGCCCTCCTCTTTCGACGGGCCGTCTGGGGCAAGCTCCCCGGCCACGGCATCAACGACCCGGGCTTCCTGCGACCGGTGCGTTCGATGTCGATGATCGGCGGCTGAGCCCGCCCGCCTCGAGCGCGCCGCAGCCCCGACACGTACTCTTGCGGTGTGCCGCCCGCCGCAAAGATCCTGACGGTCTCCGACGGGGTTCACGCGGGACAGCGCGTCGACGCGGCGGGTCCGTCGCTCGCGGCGCGGCTCGCCGACGCGGGCTACGACGTCGTCGACCGCCGGGTCGTGCCGGACGGATCCGAATCGGTGTCCGCGGCGCTGCGCGAGATGGCGTCGGGTTTCGCCGGGTTGATCATCACGACCGGCGGCACCGGGTTCTCGCCGCGCGACCTCACCCCCGAGGGGACCGTCGCCGTGCTGGATCGAGAGGCGCCGGGACTCGCCGAGGCCATGCGGGCGGTGAACCCGCTCGGGCGCCTGTCACGCGGTCGCGCCGGCACCCTGGGACGATGCGTCGTGGTCAACACCCCCGGCTCGCCCAAGGGCGCCCTCGAGAGCCTCGACGCCGTCCTGGACGTGCTCGGGCACGCGCTGGAGCTGCTCGGCGGTGAGGCGAGCCCTCACCCGCCCGACACGGGCGGCACGACGGCCACCTCGTCGTAGGTGCCCACCGGGTCGTCAACTTCGGCCGAGTCCCCGTTGACCCAGACGCGGCTGACGGCGAGGACGTCGGCGAACGCCGGCCCGTAGCGCGCGGTCGCCGCGTCGAGGACGGCCGCGACGCTGTGACCCTCGACGACGTCGTCGCTGCGACCGGCCGCCTCACGCGCCGGTCCGAAGAGGAGCAGCCGCGCCACTTCAGCGCCCGCGCGCGCGAGAAGGAGCGCTCGCGCGCCTCACGGCGTCATCGCGACGGCGGCGAGGCGGTCAGGGTCCAAGATCATCACGCGCACGTCATCGCCCGCGCTGAGGCCGTCGCCGTCGGGCAGGTGGGCGAGCGCGTTGGCGCCCGCGACCGCGGCGAGCAGGTGCGACCCCTGGCGCGTCGCCGACGTGACGTGAACGCGCCCGTCCTCACCGGAGACGACCGTGACGTGGACCATGTAGTCGCGCCCGTCCGGTCGTCGCGCCAGGTCACAGTCGAGCACCGCCAGCATCGAGGGGCGCCCGAGCTCGCGGTGCCCGGCCAGGCGGCGAAGCGCGGGGCGCACGAAGAGCTCGAAGCTCACGAGGGTCGACACGGGGTTTCCGGGGAGACCGAAGATCGGCGTCCCCGACTCGCCCGCGCGCCCGAACGCGAAGGGCTTGCCCGGCCGCACCGCGACCTGCATCCACCGTGCGCGGTCGCCGCAGATCGTGGACAGGACGGTCTTGACGAAGTCGACGTCGCCGACGCTCACGCCGCCCGTGGAGATCACGGCGTCGCACGACGCCGCGGCCTCGCGCAGCCTGCGCGCGATCTCGTGCTCGTCGTCGCTGGACCGCCCGAGGTCCACGGGGTCACATCCGGCCTGACGCAGCGAGGCGAGCAGCGCGGGTCGGTTGGCGTCGCGTATGCGCCCCGGCGCCAGGGGGCCGGGATCGTCGGAGAGCTCGTCACCCGTGGAGATCACCCCCACGCGCGGGCGCGGGTGCACGAGCGCGCTCGAGAGACCCTGACCGGCCAGCACCCCGAGACGCGCGGGTCCGAGCACGTCGCCCGCTCGGACGAGGACGTCGCCGACCTTCGTGTCGTCGCCCGGGTATCGCACGTACGCGCCCGCGGCGACGGGCCCCGTCACGCGCACGACGCCGCCCTCCACGGTGACGACCTCGATCGGGCAGACGGCGTCGGCGCCCGGGGGCAGCGGCGCGCCGGTCATGATGCGCATCGCCTCGCCCTCGCCCAGCACCCGTGTCGGAGCGTCACCGGCCAGGATGGCCCCGACGACGTTCAGGGAGGTCTCGCCCGACGCGGCGTCCGCCGCGCGCAGCGCGTAGCCGTCCATCGAGGAGTTGACGAAGCTCGGCACCGGCTCGCTCGCGCTGACCTGGGTCGCCGCGACGCAGCCGACCGCGTCGCCCAGGTCGACGGTCACGGCCTCTAGCGGCTCCAGTCCGTCGAGCACGAAGGCTCGTGCGTCAGCGATGGGGATCATCGCTTCACCGGCGCCGCACCCACCCGACTAACTCGACCGCGGCGGCACGTCGACGATGCTGTGCGCGTCGCGGCTCCACGCCGTGCCGCCCGGCCACACGTCGCGCTTGTAGATCGGCACGGACTCCTTGAGACTGTCGATGCAGAACTGCGCCGCGGCGAACGCGTCGCCGCGGTGGGGCGCCGAGACGACGACGACGACCGCGCTGCCGCCGAGTTCGACCCGGCCCACGCGGTGGTGCACGGCGACGGCCCCGATGCTCGGCCAGCGTCCGCGCGCGACCTTGACGATGTCGAGGATGCGCGACTCGGCGTACGCCACGTTGGTCTCGTACTCCAGCGCCTCGACGTCCGTCCGGTCGTCGGAGGTGTTGCGCACCGTTCCGCAGAAGGTGACGACCGCGCCGCAGTCGGACCGCGTGGCCCAGGCCGTCAGCTCGCCGGCGGAGATCTCCCCGTCGCAGATCTCAATCCATTCGGTCGCGCTCACCGCCATCCTCGCAGCCTAATTTGGACCGTCTCGGGCGTTCACGCGAGTGACACGCCGGACGCTCGGCGGGCGGCTGTGGGGACCCGCCGGTAGGCTTCTCGGCGACTCACGATGAGTGACGTGGCTTCGCGAACACTGGCGTGCGAGGGGGTGATCCGATGGACCAGAAGCGGTTCTCCCACGTCGACGGTCGCGGCAAGATGCACATGGTCGACGTGTCCAAGAAGCGGCCGACGCTGAGGAACGCCTCGGCGAGTTGCGTGGTGCGCACCGACGTCGACCCGTTGACCCTCGTCGCGGGCGCCGACGGTGTCGACCCGATGCACGCGGCGCGACTGGCGGGCATCCAAGCGGCCAAGCAGACCGCCACGTTGATCCCGCTGTGCCACCCGCTGAACCTCAATCAGGTCTCGGTCGAGGTCGACCCGGTCGAGGACGGGTTCGTGGTGAACTCCAGCGTGGTCACGGTAAATCGGACGGGGGTCGAGATGGAGGCGCTCACCGCCTGCGCGTTCGCCGGCTTGAGTCTGGTTACGTCCTTGCTCGCCCGCGACCCGTCGGCCCACGTCGACGAGATCGTGCTCGAGCGCAAGTCCGGCGGCAAGTCCGGCGACTGGGGCCGCCAGGTTTCTCCGACGGCCTGAGGAGCCTCGTCGCGCCCCCGCGGCTCAGTTGTTGTGCGGGCGTGCCCGCCGCGACGAGATCACGAGTGCGGCACCCACGACGACGAAGACGATTCCGATGATCGTCCACACCCCTTCGCCGGTCATGCTCGAGCCGTGGAGCGCGCCCGAGCCTTGGGCGATCCATATGGCCCCCGCGATGACGCACAGCGCTCCGAGGATCGCGCGAGCCTTCATAGTGCCTCCCGTGACGTTGGCTGAAACCTATCGGGAATCTGGTGCCGTGTACCCCGAGTTCGTGTCACGTCCAGCGCACCGCCAGCGATCGCGCGATGACCGCGCGGTCGACGCGACCGAGCCCCGTTGCTCACAAGGTCTCGCGACGCGCACGACGGACCGTCGCGTGAGCGGTCACCAGGGCCGGAGGCAGCGCGCGGCGCGCGCCAGTGGCTAGGGTCGCCTGAGTGGACGGCGCCTTGGCGAATCAGCCCGACCTCATCGCCTCGCTGAGCGACGCGGGCCTGGCCGCGGCGTCGGCGCTGGGGGCGCGCGAAGCGAGCGTCCGCGTCGAGGAGATCCGGTCCCAGACCCTGGTCCTGCGCGACGGAGTCGTCGAAACATCGCTCGACCAGGTCGAGTCCGGCTTCGGCGTCCGCGTGGTCGCCGAAGGTTCGACCGGGTTCGCCGCGTCGGTCGAGCTCGGTGCGGACGCCGCCGCGCTGGTCGCACGCCAGGCGGTCGAGGGCGCGCGCGTGGTGGCCCCGATGCGCCACTCGCGCTTCGAGATGGTCGGCGAGCCGGGACACGGCGAGGTCGAGTACACCTCGGTGTTCCAGAGGGACCCGACCGACGTGGCCCTGGCCGACAAGGTCGCGCTGCTCGAAGACTGGAGCCGGCGGCTCTCGTCGGCACCGGGCGTCGCCCACGTCACCGCGCAGGTGCTCGCGGTGAGTGAGTTCAAGCACTACGCCGACTCGTCGGGAACCGTCGCGCGCCAGCACCGGGTCCGGATGCGTCCGGTCTTCGAGGTCGTCGGGGTCGCCGACGACGGAGACTTCGAGACCATGCGCACCCTGGCCCCGCCGGTCGGGCGGGGGTGGGAGTACCTCGAGGGGGACGGCTGGGACTGGGAGACCGAGCTCGCCGCGCTGCCCGAGCGTCTGGCCCAGAAGCTCGCCAGCCCGTCGGTCGATCCCGGTCGCTACGACCTGGTGATCGACCCCACCAACCTGTGGCTCACCATCCACGAGTCCATTGGTCACGCCACCGAGCTCGACCGCGCGTTGGGCTACGAGGCCGCCTACGCCGGCACGTCGTTCGCGACGCCCGACCGCCTCGGGTCGCTCCAGTACGGGTCGGGGGTGATGAACGTCACCGGTGACCGCACCGTCGAGCACGGACTGGCCACGATCGCCATCGACGACGAGGGAGTGGAGGCCCAGAGGTTCGACCTCATCCGCGACGGCGTGCTCGTCGGATTCCAGCTCGACCGTTCGGTCGCGGCGATCGCCGGCTCGAGCCGGTCCAACGGCTGCGCGTTCGCCGACTCGCCGTTGCACGTGCCGATCCAGCGCATGTCCAACGTGTCCCTCCAGAGCGCGGTCGGTGGGCCCTCGACCGAGGAGCTCATCAGCGGCGTGCGCCGGGGCCTCTACGTCGAGGGCGACAACAGCTGGTCGATCGACATGCAGCGCTACAACTTCCAATTCACCGGCCAGCGGTTCTGGCTGATCGAGGACGGCCGGGTCACCGGCCAGGTTCGCGACGCCGCGTACCAGGCGACGACGACCGACTTCTGGGGCTCGATGGAGGCGGTCGGCGGCCCGGACACCTTCCTCCTGTGCGGCGCGTTCAACTGCGGCAAGGCCCAGCCCGGACAGGTGGCCGCGGTGAGCCACGGCACGCCGTCGGCCCTCTTTCGCTCCGTCAACGTCCTCAACGCTCGAGCGGAGTCGGGACGATGAGCCCCGAGGCGGTCTTCGAGTCGGCGCCCGAGGTCGTCGAACGCGCCCTGGCCGCGAGCCACGCCGACGGGTGCGTGGTCATCGTGCGCGAGGCCTCGAGCGTCAACGCGCGCTTCGCGGTCAATTCCGCGACGTCCAACGGGCGGACCCGTTCGCGCGAGGTCACCGTCGTGAGCATCGTGAACGGCCTCCAGGGCGTCGCGGCGGCGTCGGTCGCCCGTTCGGGCGCCGTCGACGTCGTGGCGATGGTCGCCGAGGCCGAGGCCCTCGCGCGCTCGTCGCCCCCGTCGCCCGACGCGGCGCCACTGATCAACGGGGGTGCTGACTCCGACTTCGGGGCCGGCCCGCCCGAGACGAACCACGACGAGCTCGCCGGGGTCGTCGGGGGCCTCGCTCGCGCGTTCCCCGACGCCGAGCGGCTCGGCGTGAACCTGGCCGGCTACGCCGAGCACACGGTCACGACCACCTACCTCGGCTCGTCTTCCGGCCCGCGCCGACGCTTCGTCCAGCGCACCGGTGAGCTCCAGCTGAACGGTCGCGCCGACGGGGGGCGCCGCTCGGCGTGGTCCAGCGCCGCCGGGCCATCACTGGCCGCCCTCGATATCGACGCCCGCGTCTCGGAGGTCCACCAGCGCCTCGAATGGGCGCGCACGGCCCACGAGCTGGCGGCGGGGCGCTACGAGACGATCCTGCCGCCGATCGCGGTGGCCGACCTCATGTCGTACATGTATTGGACGATGTCGGCGCGCGACGCGCGTGACGGACGCACCGTCTTTTCCGCGCCGGGCGGGTCCACCAAGGTCGGCAGCCGTCTCAGCGACCTGGCCTTCGCGCTGTTCTCGGACCCGATGGCGCCGGGACTCGAGTGCGAGCCGTTCGTCGCGGCGAGCGCGTCGAGCGGCGTGGCGTCGGTCTTCGACAACGCCGTGCCGCTGGGTCGGGTGGACTGGATCGACGGCGGCGTCCTCGCGCACCTGTTGGAGCCACGCGCCGACGCCGAGCGTGAGGGCACGGCGTTCGCGGCGCCCGTGGACAACCTCGTCCTGGAGCTGCCCGGGTCAGAGGGCTCGACCGAGGACCTCGTGGCGGCGACCGAGCACGGGCTGCTCGTGACGTCCCTCTGGTACATCCGCGAGGTCGACCCGGCGACCCTGCTGCTGACCGGGCTGACGCGCGACGGCGTGTACCTGGTCCAGGACGGGCGGGTGGTAGGCGCGGTCAACAACTTCCGCTTCAACGAGAGCCCGGTCGACGTCCTGGGGCGCTCGACGCAGGCCGGCGCGTCCGTGCGCACGGTCGGCCGGGAGTTCGGCCAGTACTTCAACCGTGTCGCGATGCCGGCGCTGCGCGTGGCCGACTTCAACATGAGCTCGGTCAGCCCCGCGAACTGACCGTGACCGACGACTCGGGCCCCGCGGTCCAGGACTTCTACCCCGACCACCTCGCCCAGTGCTTTGGATGCGGCCGCCTGAACGAGTTCGGCTACCGGCTGCGCACCCGCTGGGACGGCGACGAGACCGTGACCCTCTTCACGCCGGCGCCGTATCACACCGCCGTGCCCGGCGTCGTCTACGGCGGCCTCCTGGCCTGCCTCGTGGACTGTCACAGCACCGCGTCGGGCGCCGCGGCGCTCTACCGCGCCGAGGGACGAGACTTCACCGATGACGGCGTGGCCCACCGCTGCGTGACCGGGACCCTCACCGTCCGCTTCCTGCGTCCGACAGTGCTCGGCCCGCGGCTCGAAGTCCGCGGGCGCATCGTGTCCGTCGAGGGACGCAAGGTGACCGTGTCGTCGCGCGTCGCGGTCGCCGATGAGGTGACCGTCGAGGGTGACGCGATCGTCCTGGAGGTTCCGGAGGACTTCGGCGCCTAGCAGGGGCGGATCGCGCGTCCACGAGGACGAGAAGCTCCCATCGGCAGTCCACGAACAGAGGTCACCCCGGCCTCGCAGGTCCGTCGACGAGAGGTTCGCGGGGATGCTTCCCGATGAGTCGAGCTAGTTGACGTCGCGTCGTTTCAGCATGGCGATACCCGCGCCGCCGAGTGCCACGGCCCACGCGACGACAACGAGCGCACCCACGTTGCCGGGCAGCAGCTTGTCCTGGACGGTGCCCATCATGGCGTCGGAGGCGTGAACCGGGAGAAACCGGCCGATCCTGGGCAGGAAGCCGAAGACCAGGTTCTCGACGACGAAGCCCCACGCGAGCAGGGAGATGACGGCGCCCACCTGGTTGGAGGCGATGGCGCCCACGCCGACCCCGATGGCGCCCCACAGGACGGTCCCGGCGATCGCGCCGACGATCAGCTGGGTCATGTTCGAGCCGTTGAGGGCGATGGGCACGCTGCGCAGCTTCAGGATCATGATGCCGATGGCGAAGACCAGTCCTTCGCCGATGACCCCGAAGGCGAGGCCCGAGATGGCGCCCGCGGCGATCTTCGTCGCGAACAGGCGCTCTCGACTCGGGTTGAACAGGAACGTCGGTCGAATGGTCCCGAAGCGATACTCGCTCGTGAAGAGCATGATGCCCGCGAGCGCCGCGAAGACACCCGCGATGCTCCCGAAGCTCAGCAGACCGAGCTGATCATTCTCGGTGAGAACCTGGGACGCCGGTGTCAGGGTGCACGTCAGGATGGTGAACAGCAGCGCGAGCGCGATGAGTCCGAGCAGCAGACCAATCGTCGTGCGCGTCGAACGAATCTTGAGCAGTTCGGCACGTAGCTGGTTCATGACGGCGCCGTCTCTGAGGTCAATTCGAGGAAGACCTCCTCGAGGGACGATCCCTCGGTAACGAGCTCGTAGATGGCGATGCCCTCGGCGAGCGCGATGTCGCCGACGCGCTCCCTCGTCGTTCCCTGGGCCAACAGGGCGTGGTCATTGCTGGGCGTCGTGATAATCCCGTGGCGCCCGAGTGCCTCGGCCAACTGGTCGAGCTGGGGACTGCGCACCCTCACCAGGCCGCCGACGCGCGCGGTCAACTCATCGAGCGTCGACTCCGCGACCAGACGTCCGCGGTTGATGATGAGCACCTGGTCCACCGTCTGGGCGATCTCGGCGAGGACGTGGCTCGACACCAGCACCGTGCGACCCCGCGAGGCGAAGTCCCGTAGGAAGTCGCGCAACCACCGCACCCCTTCGGGGTCCAGTCCGTTGGCCGGTTCGTCCAGGACGAGTAGCTCGGGATTGCCGAGGAGCGCCGTCGCCAAACCCAGACGTTGGCGCATGCCCAGCGAGTAACCCTTGACCCGGCGCTTGGCGGCGTCCTGGAGCTCCACGATCGAGAGGACCTCGTCGACCCGGGCGTCGGGGAGGCCGACGGCTCGACTGAGGCTCAGGAGATGGTCGCGCCCCGACCGACCGGGGTGAAAGTCGGTGGCCTCGAGGACGGCGCCGACCCGCAGGGCGGGTGTCTCGAGCTGCTCGTAGGGGCTCCCGAAGATCGTGGCGCGGCCGTGCGTGGGTCGGGCCAGCCCGAGCAACATCCGAAGCGTCGTCGACTTGCCGGCGCCATTGGGACCCAGGAAGCCGGTGATGGTTCCCGCCTCAATACTGAAGGTGAGGTCGTCCACCGCGAGCACGGTGCCGTAGCGCTTCGTCAGCGCTTCGCTGCGGACTGCAAAGGACACGTGGTCACTTCCGTTGGGGGGCCCGGCCATTGTAGTTCGCTGCCTTCGTCGATTCCCTCGGTTCCCGGCATGATCGCGGTGGCGCCCGTGCCGTGAGCGCGGCGTGCCATTCACTGTGAAATCGTCGCGCCCGTCGTTTGTCTTGAAGGAAGGGGGCAGCCCCAAGCGATTGCACGTGTGGATGGCGTGAGCCTTAACGAGACGATCAAGCAGTCGCTGGTTGCGGCCATCGAGCGACGCAGGCGAAATCCAGAGTTTAAGACTCGGCTAAAGAAGATCATCGAAGCGGATCGCGAGCTGCTCGAACGTCTCGCGAAGTGAGCGTCCACTACCTGGACCTCACCGACTATCTGGCCGACGCTGCGGCTGCCACCGGCCTCGATGTCCGAACGCTGATTACTGCCACCAAGTTGGATCTGGCGGATTCCGCGCTGCACGCGCTTTCGGTGGGTTTTGGGGGACAGACAGGCTCAAGTTCCTCGGGGATTGTCCTTGACAAGGCGTCAAAGTGGCCGTACAATGGCCGTACAGGAGAGGCGAGAGAAGGACCAATGACGACTTCAATTCGAGCGAGGAATGAGCGACTCGAGGTGAGGACAACGGCCGAAGAGCGCAATCTCATTAATCGTGCAGTCGACGCCGTTGGGACCGACCTCACTTCATTTGTTGTCGCGAACCTGGTAGACGCCTCGCGCCGAGTCTTGGCTGATCGTGACCAGTTCGTTCTCTCGAGCGAAGTGGCAACGCAGTGGGACAAGATGAATGAACTACCCGCTCGGGAGCTCGACGGTCTGCGTCGTCTGATGAATCGACCATCGCCATTCGGCGAGTGACCTCCTCATTCCGGCCACCTCGCCTAATCACGGCGACCGACAACGTCGAGGAGTTCAGCTGCACCTCAACTGAACAGACCCAGTGGCTTCGTCGACACGCTAAGCAGTCGGCGTCATCGGGCACGACTCGAGTGTTTGTCGTAACAAAGCAAGACGACTCGGCGGTGGTTGCCTACTACGCGTGGTGCATGGCCCAGTTGGACCTTGCTGCGGCGCCCGACCGCCTGAAGAAAGGGGCCGGGCGCTATCCGCAACCAGTGGCGCTTCTTGCTCGGCTTGGCGTTGACTCCGGGTATCAAAGAAAGGGGCTGGGTGCTGCTCTCTTGAAGGACGCCGTGACCCGTCTGCTAACGCTCAGCGATGACATTGGCTGTCGGGGACTCTTGATCCACGCCGAAAGTACAGATGCCCGCGGCTTCTACCTTCACCTCATTCCTGAATTGGAGCAGAGTCCCACTGACGAACTCCATCTGGTCCTTCTCTTGAAAGATGCTCGTCGAACGCTTTTTGATGAGTGAGCTCGAGCCCGAAGAACATGGATAGGTGATGCCCCCAAAGGCTTGGTCCCATCCCTCTGTTAGAGGGCCCACCTCGGATCGGCGCTGCCGCGAGTCGAGCTCGATTCGCGGGGCAGCAATAACGGAGGCCCAGAATGGGGCCTGCAGAACCGTTTGTCATTAGTTTCGGGCCTAGCAATCCTTCGGCGAAGTCTTAGCGTCTGAAGTTAGAGCGTGGCGACCGTTGGGGTCCATGAACGTGAACGTCTAATTCTTCGTCGTGGATTTGGTGGGCATGGATTTGGTGGATTTGGTGGGCCGCCCGGGTCTCGATCCCGGCACCTTGGGATTAAAAGGAACCTTCGATCTGTTGTGTGGCGTCGTTCTCGTCGCGCATGTCGTTTGTTTTCAAGGAATCGTGTTGTCCTGTGTCGGTCTCGTCTCGTGGTGTTGCGCAAATATGAGGCCTGTTTCGAGGCCTGTTCGGTGCGTCGCTTTACTCGAGGCCATCTCGGTAAACGCCAAGGCAGTGGCGTCTGGCTCACTCTCACCGTGTTAGCTGGTTTTCCAATCCCCGCGATGCTCGTTGAAACTCCCAAATTCTGCCCTGCCGCTCGGGCAGGGAGCGGGTGACGCTTCGCCCATGCGGGCCGTACAATGAGGGTATGACGCATCGCGCCACTACGATCGAAGAGCGGATCGCTCGTTTGGAGAGGGCTCCGCGTGCGACGAATGACGAAGTGACCACCCTTGTCGACGGCCGCCGCCTCGACTCCCGCGAGGCGGTCGAGGCCTGGTTGGCCGAGGACGCCCTCACCCGTCAGGCCGAGGCGCCACGGTAGCCCCTGACAGCGAAGGTCCCTCCCTTGACTTTCGCAGGCTCATAAACGATCAAGCGCCTGGGTCAACTCTGGTCGCCCAAGGAGATCTCCCAGCGCTTACGTTTGATTTATCCCGACAACCCCGAGATGCACGTGAGCCACGAGACCATCTACCAGTCCCTTTACGTCCAGGGGCGAGGAGAACTGCGTCGCGAGCTGGCTCGCTGCTTGCGCTCAGGACGCACGCATCGAAAAGGCCAGACGGGACCCCGCGGCGGTCGCGTCACCGACATGGTGATGATCAGTGATCGGCCCGCGGAGGTGGCTGACCGAGCCGTTCCCGGGCACTGGGAGGGCGATCTCATCCTCGGCGCCGGTGGTCGCAGCGCCGTTGGCACTCTCGTCGAGCGCACCACGCGGCTGACCTTGCTTTTGCATCTTCCGAACGGACGAACGGGCATCGACGTCGAAAAAGCTATGCGCAAGGCCGTCCGGACTCTTCCGAAGGAGCTCGCCCGTTCGATCACTTGGGATCAAGGCGTCGAGATGTGCCGGCACCTTGACTTCACCGTCACAGTCCTCGATCGGCACGGCGTTGACTACGTGCTCGTAGGTGGAGCCGCGGCGGCCATGTTGGGCGCTGAGCGCCTCACTCAAGACGTGGACTGCGTGATCAGTCGCGAACTCGCGAATCTTGGGCGGGTCGCGGCGGCTCTTCGAGAACTCGACGCGCGCCTACGTGTCGCGGGGATGTCCGACGATGAAGCACGCGCCCTGAATGTCCAGATAGACGTTCATTCCCTCCAGCTGATGGGCAATTCGACGTGGACGACGGACGCCGGCCAATTTGACGTACTCAGTGACTTGAAGAATGAGACTGGTAGACCCGTTCCCTACGAGGTGCTGGTCACTCGTAGTTCGGTGGTGGACGTCGACGATTACCACGTACGCGTCGCCGCCGTCATCGACGTGATCGCCGCCAAGACCTTTGCGCACCGCGCAAAGGATCTCGACGCCCTTCCCGAGCTCATGGAGATCGAGGCCGAAGCTGACTCGCGACCGCCGTCAGCTCAGTTCCTCAGCGCAGCGGACACCAGCAGCCCTGCGCTAGAGCCGCCCTTCGGACCCGAGTTCGATCTGTAGAAGCGATCGTTGCGCTCGCGAGTCGCCGGCTGGTGCCGCCGCCCGAAGTTACCGATTGGCGTGGCCCCGGCTAGCGCGAGAAGTACGTGGTTTACGAGAGCCACCCGCATTCGCGCAGCATGGACGTCGGGGACGTCTTTGAGCTGTGCCTCGCGGCGATCGACGAAAGGACGTCATTTCGGCCGACTGGATTACGGGACTGGTCAGACTCTTGGTAGGCGGTTTCCAGGGGTGAACGCAAACATGTTCGCGACGGGGTGAAAGGCGAGGCCCAAAATGAGGCCCGTGCCACCGAACGCGACGGACCTCGGAACCGTCGCAGCCTGGACGAGAGTTTCGGAGTTCATGGATGATCGAGCATGATTGAGGCGACCGTTGGGGATCACGAGCGTGCACGTTCACTTTCTCTCAGTGAGCCTCTCAGTGGGCCGCCCGGGTCTCGATCCCGGCACCTTGGGATTAAAAGTCCCCTGCTCTTCCCGATGAGCTAGCGGCCCATCGAGAGGCTACGCCAGGCGCGCCGGCGTGGCACCGGCGGTGTCGCGATGATGACGGCCGGTAATGTCGCTGGCGTGGCGGACGTCGACAACGAGAGCGTGGGGGCGATCGAGGCGCAACTCAACGCCGTGGACCACGCGCTCGAGCGACTGCGCCAGGGCACCTACCGCAACTGCCAGGTGTGCGGGGCGCCGATCGACGAGGCAGAGCTGGTGAACCGGCCTACCCTGGCCAACTGCCCGGCGCACCCTGAACTGGGCTGAGCGACTACTTCTTCGTCGCCCAGAAGATCTCGGCGATCGCGTCGATCTCGCTCAGCAGGCGGTCCGCGACCGTGACGTCGTTCGTCTTCTTGGCGTCGCCGGCCGACTTCGTGGCCATCCAGAAGAGGTCGTGCAGGTTGGGGAAGTCCTTCAGGTGATCGACCTTGAAGTAGTCGGTCCACAGCACCCAGAGGTGGTGCTTGACCAGGTCGGCGCGCTCCTCTTTGATGAAGGTCGCGCGAACCTTGAAGTCCGCGTCGTTGGATGCGGCGTACTTCTCCATGCACGCCTTGACGGACTGGGCCTCGATCCGGGCCTGCGCCGGGTCGTAGACGCCGCAGGGCAGGTCACAGTGCGCAGAGACGACCAGCGGCGTCGTCCGGGTGTCGAGCACGGCGTTGATGCGGGAGAGAAGTGTCATGTCCTCACCTTTCGATGGTTTCGTGGGTCACGGTTGTTCCTCACGCAGGTTAGCGACGAAAGGTAGCGTTCGCCCCGTGCGCCACCCGTTCGAACTGGTGTTCCGTCGCCTGGTCGTGGAGGGGGACTCCATGGCGCCGACCTATCGGCCCGGCGATCGTCTGACGGCGGCGCGCCGGTGGCGCCGGGTGCGCGTGGGCGACGTCGTCGTGGTGCGAGACCCGCGGGTCGCCTCGCGATGGCTGGTCAAGAGGTGCGTGGGCCGCTCGGGCGCCGGCCTGGAGCTGCGCGGGGACAACCCCGAGGGCTCCACGGACTCGAGGGAGTTCGGTCCCGTGCCCGAACGCGAGGTGACGTGGCTCGTGTTTGGGGGCCGTCGGCCCGCGCCCTAGAGGCTCCGGCGCCGGGCGGCGCGCCACGCGACGCGTCCGAGGAGCCACAGCACGCCCAGGCACAGCAGCGCGAAGAGCGCCGGGCCCGAGGATCGGACGAGCCACTCGACGCCCGAGACGAAGCCGTGGACCGCCTCGTGGAACGCGCGAGTGACCCCGTTGGACGAGTGGCGGGTGGCGGCGTGGTGGCCGCGTTCGGTGACGTTGACGGTCAGGTTCGCGTACGTCGTCTCGTGGCTCAAGAGGTTCAGCTGACCCTGGAGCTGCTCGATCTGGCTCTGGAGCGAGTTGACCCGGGCCTGGACCGCCAGGACGTCGCTGATCGTCGTCGCGCGCGTCATGATCGCGAGGTACTGGCGGCGCGCCACGCCGAGCGCCGCGATGCGCGCCTTCAGGTCCACGTACTGGCCCGTCACGTTGACCGACGAGGTCGTGACCTGGCCCACCCGCCCGACGCGCCGCGCGCCACTGACCAGCGACGGGAAGTTCGCCTGGGGCACCTGGAGCACGACGGTGGCGTAGGCGAAGTTCCCGTCGGCGGCGTTGGCCGACTGCTCCTGGGAGCTGACGACCGACCCTCCCTCGAGCGACACGAGGCGCGACAGTCGCGCCAGGGCGGCGCCGATCCCGCCCTTGGCGACCGACAGGTTGACCCGACCCGTCGACTCGATCTTGGTCGACGACGTCGTGGTTCTCGACGTCGCCTGCGCGGACGTCGACGTGACGACGCCGAGCTTGACGGAGCCGTTGGTGAACGTCGGCGCGTACGGGGTGTTGGCGCTTTGCCCGGCGGCGCCCAGGCTGTGGTAGCCCGACCCCGAAATCGTCTTCGGGGTGCCGCTCCGGGCGCCCAGCGCGGCGGTCGCGGGAGCACCCGGCTCGGAGCGCGTGAGCGGGATGGCGATGGCCGCCACCGCGACGAGTACCGCGGCACCGGCGAGGACGCGCCGACGGCGCGGGTGCTCGCGCAGCGCGGCGACGACGCGCGGCGCGTCGTGGGCGGTCAGGGGGGCGCGGGCCGCGGTCATCGCCCGCTCGACGTCGTGGTCGCTCACGTCGATCGCGCTGGCGGCGTTCTCGAGCGCACCGGCCAGGAACTCCTCGTCGATCATGGTCATGCGTGGTCCTCCTGGGCGTCGTCGGGTGCGCCCGACGGATCTGGTCGAAGTGCGGCGTGTTGGGCGAGGCGGCGGCGCGCCTCGTGGAGGCGCGACTTGACGGTGCCCGTAGGGCGCCCGATGGCCGTCGCGATCTCGCGCTCGTTCAGGTCGGCGTAGTAGCGCAGGACGACGACGATGCGCAGGTGGGGGGTGAGGTCACGCAGCGCCGCGGTCACGTCGAACGCGTCGCCGACGCGCGCCGTCAGGTCGCGCCCGTCGCGCAGGCTCGCCAGCTCGTCTGCGTGCGCGCGCAGGTCGCGCCGGGGAATCTCGTCGCGCAGGCGCGAGTAGCACGAGTTGACGACCACCCGGTAGAGCCAGGGCCGCACGCTCGCGGTGGAGTGGAGCGCGTCGCGGAAGCGCCACGCGCGCAGGTACGCGTCCTGGACCGCGTCCTCGGCGTCGGAGCGGTTCCCCAGGATCAGGTAGGCCGTGCGCAGGGACTCGGGGTAGGACGCGCGCATCCACTCCTCGAGCCCATGCTCATCGCTGGAGTCCTTCATGGTGTCGAACTTCCTGGTCGCTGGTTCCCGTACTACCCCTATAGAGACGCCCGCACGGGCGGAAAGGTTCACGGAACCTGCCACCTTCTTGTTACGTGTCGCCCCGCGGAGCTTCGTGACAGCCCTCGGCGTTCGTGGGGGTCACGGGCGCGAAATATGACCGCACAGGTAGGCTTTCGCCCGTGGCTCGCCTCTGCGTCCTCTCGTATCACACGTCGCCCCTGGCCCAGCCAGGCACTGGCGACGGCGGGGGAATGAACGTCTACGTCCGCGAACTCTCCAGCGCCCTGGCCCGCCAGGGTCACGAGGTCGACGTGTTCACCCGCCGCGACGCCGCGCACCTGGGTGACGTCGTCACCGTGGAACCGGGGTTTCGTGTCCACCACGTCGACGCCGGACCGGCGACGACCCTGGACCGCGAGGAGTTCGAGCGATTCGTGCCCGCCTTCACCGAGGCCGTCGGGTCCTACCTGCGCGTCCACCGCGTCGACGCGATCCACGCCAACTACTGGCTGAGCGGACTGGCCGGCCACCAGCTCAAGCACGAGCTCGACGTGCCCCTGGT
>CAWDUM010000004.1:0-9136 GCA_963805595.1 uncultured Actinomycetota bacterium
TGACCTACAGCTTCGAGCAGCTCTCCGGGTCACGCCAGGAGCTGCGCGTCGACGTCGTCGTCGTGTGGAAGGCGGTGCACGTCGTCGAGCTGCCCGCGGGCACCGTGACCCTCACCGGCTACCGCACGATCTCTCTCATGAACCCCTCGAGCGGGCCGGTGACGGTCACGCCGACGCCGGCGCAGGTCGCGCGGCTGCGCTCGGACATCGCCGCGCTGCGCAGCGCGCCCGGCGGCATGTGCATGGAGGACTCGCTGCTCTACAAGCTCTCGGTGACCTCCGCCACTGGGCGGGTCATCTGGTCGGCCACGGCCGACGAGTGCCCGGGTGTCCTGCTCGTCACGACCTCCCACGGCCGCGTCGCGCTCAACGACCGCTCGTGCGCCCTGGACTCCCTCGTCGCCTCGATGCTGCCCTCGCCCGGGGCCGCGGGCAGCGTCGAGGGGCTCAAGGCCTGCCAGAGCGCGTTCTAGGCCGTCGCGGCTAAGGGCTGACCGACACCTGGATCTGGATCAGGCGGCTGGGCGGGAAGCACCCGGGAACTGAGCACGTCGAGGTCGACACGGCCGTCACCGTCGTGGTGCCGGGGGCGACGGCGGTGAACGTCGCCTGGCCCGCGGACGCGCTGTCGCGCACGAGGACCGCCGCGTCCGTCGCCTCCGGCTCGCTCCACTGCTCGGGGGCGCTCGCGGCGAGGCTGACGTCGAGCTGGTCGCCGACGCGCAGCGCGACGGTCGAGCTGGCGTCGGCCTGGGTCACGGTGACCGTCACGTCGCTCGAGAGCCGGGCCACGACGGTCACCTTGAGCCGCCACAGCAGGGCGAGGTCCGGGCAGACCTCGCCCGGCGCACAGACCATGACCCCGGCCGCGGTGACGCTGGCGCTGCCCACGCGGCGCGCGTGCAGCGTTCCGGTCAACCCGCCGGCGGCGGGGCGCGTCGAGGTGACGCGCACCGCGCCGGTCGTGGACCTCGGCGCGGACCACTTGAAGGAGGTCGACAGATGAATCGGCACGCTGGCCCCCACGACGACCACGACCTGGCACGGCGCCACCGTCGAGGTGATCCGCCACCTGGACCCCGACGCCACGCCACAGGCCGTGGCCGGGTTGGTCGAGCTACCGGCCACCCCCGACACCGCGATGGGTGCCGCCAGGCACGACGCGACGGCCAGGACCGCCGCCAGGAGAAGACGCCGACTCACCGCCCCAGTTTTGCACCGCACCCGGTACGCGCGGCGTCGCCCTAGGCGCCCGAGGCCGCCTCACCCAGGTAGACCTCGCGAACCCTTTGATCGTGCAGGAGATTCTGTGCGGTGTCGGTGAAGACGATCCGGCCGTTCTCCATCACGTAGCCGCGGTCGGCCAGGCGCAGCGCCTGGGCGGCGTTCTGCTCGACGAGGAAGACGGTCGTGCCCTCGGCGCGGATCTCGCCGATGATGCGAAAGATCGTGTCGACGATCATCGGCGCGAGGCCCATGGACGGCTCGTCGAGCAGCAGCAGGCGGGGCCGGGCCATGAGGGCCCTCGCGATCGCGAGCATCTGCTGCTCGCCGCCCGACAGGTTCGCGCCGAGCTGCTTGCGCCGGTCCTTGAGGATCGGGAAGGTCTCGTAGTTCTTCTCCATGTCCTCGGAGAACGAGCCCTTGCGGCCGAACGCGCCCATCTCGAGGTTCTCCTCGACGGTCATCTGGGGGAAGATGCGCCGGCCTTCGGGGACGTGGCTGATGCCCAGCGACGTGAACTCGTGGGCCTTGGTCTTGGTCACGTCGTGGCCCTCGAACATGATCGATCCCGCTGAAGGGGGCGTGCAGCCCCGAGAGCATGCGCAGCGTCGTCGTCTTGCCCGCGCCGTTGGCGCCCAGCAGCGTCACGATCTCGCCCTGGTCGACGCTGAAGGTGATCCCGTGAAGCGCGGTGATCGCGCCATAGCGCACGACGGCGTCGTTGACCTCGAGCATCAGCCGGTCGCCCTCTCCTCGTCGGTGCTGCCCAGGTAGGCCTCGACGACGACGGGGTTGGCGCGGATCTCGGACGGCGTGCCTTCGGCGATGAGGCCGCCGAAGTTGAGCACGTAGATCCGCTCGGCCAGGCTCATGACGAGCTTCATGTCGTGCTCGATCAGCAGGATCGACACGCCCATCTCGTCGCGCACCTTGCGGATGAGGTCGGCGAGCTGGATCTTCTCGGCGGGGTTGGTCCCGGCCGCGGGCTCGTCGAGCAGCAGCACCTGGGGGTCGGTCGCCAGGCCCCGGGCGATCTCGAGGCGGCGCCGGTCGCCGTAGGAGAGCGACGAGGACAGGACGTTGGCCTGCTCGAGCAGCCCCACGAACCTGAGCAGCGAGGTCGTCTGGGCGTCGGACTCGCGCTCGTCGCGGCGCGTGCGCGGGCCGCGCAGCATCGCGCCCACGGCGCCCAGGCCGCGGTGGGACTCCGCGCCGATCTTGACGTTCTCGAACGTCGTGAGCGCGGCGAACATGCGCGACGCCTGGAAGGTGCGCGCCACGCCGGCCGCCGAGACGCGGAAGGGCTTCTTGCCGATGATGTCCATCGCCCGGCCGTTGCGACCGGTGAAGGTGATGACGCCCTCCTGGGGCTGGTAGACGCCGGTGAGCGAGTTGAACAGCGACGTCTTGCCGGCGCCGTTGGGCCCGATGATCGCCAGGATCTCGCCGCGGCGCATCTCGAGGGTGACGTCGTTGAGGCTGACCACCCCGCCGAAGCGCAGGGTCACGTGCTCGACGTCGAAGATGAGGTCCTGGTCGCTCACGGCGTGTCCCCCGTCAGGACCTCGTCCATGTGGCCCTCACCGGCCTCGGACAGGCTGATCTCTCGCCGTCGTCGCTTGCTCGGGATGAGGCCCACCGGACGGAAGATCATCATGATCACCAGCAGCGCGCCCAGGTAGATGTAGAGGTCCTGCTGCTGGTAGCCCGAGGGCGGGGTGTGGTTCAGGTACTGGCCGACCGTCTGGATGACGATCGCGCCCACGACGACGCCCGCGATCGAGCCCATGCCGCCGAAGATCACCAGCACCAGGATGTTGATCGACAGGAACAAGGTGAAGCTCACCGGGAAGATCACGTTGGACTGGCTCGCGGTCACCACGCCGGCGAAGCCCGCCGTGGCGGCGCCGATGGCGAAGGCCATGACCTTGTACTTGAGCGGGTTGATCCCCACCGACTCGGCGGCGACCTCGTCCTCGCGGATCGCGGTCCAGGCGCGGCCCACGCGCGAGTGCTCCAGCAGCGAGTACCCGATGAGGAACAGCACGATGAAGGTGAGGATCAGGTAGTAGTACGGCACCGGCGCGAGTCCCCACGTGTAGTGGATCGGCCCGACGTGCAGCACGGGGTGCGGGATCGGGTTCGAGCCGAGCGAGCCCCCGGTGATGCCGTAGAGGTTGTTGGCGAAGATCGTGATGATCTCGCCGAAGCCCAGGGTCACGATGGCCAGGTAGTCCCCGCGCAGGCGCAGGGTCGGCAAGCCCAGCAGCACGCCCGAGAGCATCGCGAAGCCGATCGCCACGGGTATCGCCCAGAACGGGTCGAAGTGGATGTGGAACGGCGGCGGGGGCGGCAGGGCCCCGGTGACCCAGGCGGTCGTGTACGCCCCGATCGCGTAGAAGGCGACGTACCCGAGGTCCAGCAGGCCCGCGAACCCCACGACGACGTTGAGCCCCATCGCGAGGAGCACGTAGACGGCGATCTGCTCGACCATCGCCGCCTGCCAGAAGGCGTCGGTCTCGATGTGCGGCAGCAGGATCGCGAAGACCAGCAGCACCAGCAGCAGGCCGCGGCGCACCGGGCGCGGCTCGACGAGCCTGCGCGGCACCGCCAGGGCCTTGGTGACGCCGCCGCGGATCAGCGCGCCGCGCGACTTCCACAGCGTCCAGACGCCGAAGACCACGAGCGCGAGGAACAGGAAGACGACCCAGCGCAGCGTGCCGAAGAGCCCGAAGAACGGCGACGGCTCGGTGAAGGAGTTGGTGATGCCCTGGGTCGGCGCGGTCGAGCTGCCCGACGGCCCGGTCATCACCTCGAGCACCGCCAGCCCGGCCAGGCAGATCATCAGGCGGCGCACGATCGGGCGCTCGAAGAACTCGCGCATCACGCGGCCCGCCCCAGTCGCTCGCCGAGTATGCCGGTGGGCCGGAACAGCAGGACCAGCACCAGGATGCCGAACGCCACGACGTCGATGTAGGCGGCCTGGACGAAGACGACCGACAGGCTCTCGACGATGCCCAGCAGCAGCCCGCCGAGCATCGCGCCGCGCAGGTTGCCGATGCCGCCCAGCACGGCCGCGGTGAACGCCTTGAGCGCGGGCGTGAAGCCCATGGTGTACACGACGCCGGTGCCCAGGCCGAAGAGGAAGCCCGCCGCGCCGCCCAGGGCGCCGCCCACCAGGAAGGTCAGCGCAATCGTGCGGTCGATGTTCACGCCCATCAGCGACGCGGTCTCGGCGTCCTGGGCGACCGCGCGGATCGAGCGGCCGAGCTTGGTCGTCACGACGACCCGGTCCAGTGCGAAGAGCATCACGACGCCCGCGACAAAGATCACGATGTAGTACAGCTGGACGGGCGCGCCAAAGACCGTGAAGACCGGGTGGTTGATGTAGGGCTGGGGCATCGCGATCGAATAGCGGCCGAACTCCTTGCCCGCGAGGTTGAACATGAAGTACGACGCGCCGATCGCGCTGATCAGGTAGGCGAGCTTAGGCGCGTTACGCCGTCGCAGGGGCCGGTAGGCCACCCGCTCGAGCGCGGTGGCGACCAGCGCTCCCACGGTGCCCCCGACCAGCGTGCCCAGCACGATCAGCACGACGGTGCCGAAGCCGGCCGGGACCGTGTTGCCGATGAGGGCCTTCAAGACGAAGTACCCGGCGAACCCGCCCGACATGAAGATCTCCGAGTGCGCGAAGTTGATCAGGCGCAGCACGCCGTAGACCATCGTGTAGCCCACGGCGATCATCCCGTAGAGGAAGCCATTTGCGAGCCCGCCGACGAAGAGGGCCCAGAATTCCAGACGGAGGGTGTCGAAGTGGCTCGTCAGGTAATGCCCGAATGCGCCCACTACACCCCCTCAGTGCTAACGCACGAGTGTAATCAAAGCGAGGCCGCCGGGGGCGTAACGCCCCCGGCGGCCTCGCCTGAATGATGCGGTTAGTTACTCAAGACCCAACTGAACGATCTTGCCGTTCTGGACCTGGTTGACGAAGATGGCCGAGCCAGCGATGTTGCCATCGGACTGGAACTTGACCTGCTTGGTCATGCCCTTGTAGCTGATCTTGTGCAGCTCAGAGACGATGAGCGCACGAGTGATCTTGTGGCCCTTCGCCTTCGACAGAACCTTCATCGCGTCGATGATGACGTTGGTCGCGTCGTAGCTCTCCGGGGCGTACGTGGCGTTCGCGGCACTGAAGTGCGAGAGCGCCTGGTACTGGGAGTTGAACGACTTGTTCGTCGAGCTCGCGCACGCGCAGGTCAGCAGCACGTTGTTGGCCGCCGAGGCGGGCGTGGTGCCCTGGATCAGCGCCGGCGACAGCGAACCGTCACCCGACATGACCGTGCCGGAGTATCCGGCCGAGCTGAGCGCGCCGAGGAACAGGCCGAGGTCGCAGTAGTACCCGCCGTAGAACAGCGCGGCGGCCTTACTGGCGACAGCCTGGGTCGCCGCGGCCGAGTACTCCGTGGCCGACGCCGAGCCGTTCTGGCACTGCGAGGTGCCCGGGACGGTCGCCGTGGTCACGGACGCGCCGTCGGAGGTCGCCTGAGTGGCGACCGCGCTGGCGAGGCCCGCGCCGTAGGCGGTGCCGTCATTGACCACGTAGATCGTCTTGAAGCTCTTGGTCTTGACGAGGTAGTCGGCGTCAGCCGGACCCTGGACACCGTCGTCCGCAACGACGCGGAAGAAGTTGTTCCAGCCGCTCGAGGCAAGCGTCACGCGCGTCGCGGACGGGCTCACCGTGGCAATCTTCGCGGCCGCGTAGTACGGCTCAGCCGCAGCAGTCGCGCCAGAGAACGCCGGGCCAACGATGGCGACGAGCTTCTTGTTCGCAACGGCGGCCTGCGCCTGGGTCGGCGATACGGTCGGGTCGCCCTGGTCGTCGTAGGACTTCAGCGCGAGCTTGAAGGGCAACTTACCGAACGTCTTGCCGGCGTTGGCCTGATTGATCGCCAGCTGCACGGCGAACACCATGTTCAGACCCAACTGCTGGTTACCACCGGACAGTGGTCCTTCATACCCGATGACGTAGGTGGGCTTCGCCGCAGCACCCGACGCTGACGCGAGGCCGATTGCCGGCACCGCCATCAACAGCAGGGCACTTGACGCCACCGCAGCCACCGTCTTGTTCAAACGAAGCTTCATCAGCTCGTCCTCCTCAACTGTGTTGACTTTGACGCTCCAGAACCACCCCGTCACGAACCCGTCACGTGAGAGACCCGAAAGCGATCTTTACTTGGCCGATATGACCATCGCGAAAGAGTAGCAGTCCTTATGCGGCTCTTATATTCAGCAAATCAACAGAAACACCGTCGTAACATGTCCGTCAAGCGAACAGGTGTTTGATTCGAGCCGGCGCCGGGGTTAGGCTACGAACAGTTGTTCGACCGAGAGAAGGACCCATGGCCGAAGTGCTCACCCCCATGCGCCGCCAGATCCTGGAGTTCATCATGAGCTGCCAGCGAGAGCGCAACTTCCCCCCGACGATCCGCGAGATCGGCGACTTCGTCGGTCTCAAGTCACCCGCGACCGTGGCCAATCACATCGAGGTCCTGAAGGCCGCCGGCTACATCGAGAAGAACCCCCAGCAGCCGCGCACGCTGACCGTGCGCCTGGACAACGAGGCGGCGAGCCCCGACCAGCACATCCGCGTCGTGCCCTTCGTCGGCGACGTCGCCGCGGGCACCGGCGTCCTGGCCGAGGAGAGCACCCACGAGCTCATGTCGATCCCCGAGCTCTTCAGTGGGCGCGGGGACTGCTTCGTGCTGAAGGTGCGCGGCGACTCGATGGTCGACGCGGGAATACTCTCGGGCGACTACGTCGTCATCGAGCGCCAGAAGGTCGCGCGCACCGGCGAGATAGTCCTGGCCGAGATCCCCGGCGACGAGGCCACGATCAAGCGGTTCTTCCCCCAGGGCTCGCGCGTCGTGCTCAAGCCCGAGAACTCGTCGATGGAGCCGCTCGAGTTCGACCACCGCGACGTGACGGTCCTCGGACGCGTCGTGTCGGTGATGCGCCGCTACTAGGCCAGCCACTCCCCCAGCACGCGAGCGAAGTCGTCGAGCTCGTCGCGCGTGACGTACTCGTCGCTGCGGTGCGCCAGCAACGGGTCCCCGGCGCCGAAGTTGGTCGCCGGCACGCCCAGCGCGGCGAAGGTGGCGACGTCGGTCCAGCCCACCTTGGCCCTCACCGGGACCGCGGAGCGACGCGCCAGGTCGGCGAGGCGCTCGTTCCACATCGCCGGCGGCGCCGGCGGGGCCCAGTCGACGACCTCGAAGCCGTCGCCGACCTCCAGCGCGTCGCCCAGGTAGGAGCGCAGCCACGCGGACGCCGACTCGAGCGAGCGGTCGGGCGCCACGCGGTGGTTCAGCGTGCACACGACCACGTCGGGAACGACGTTGGCCGCCACCCCGCCCTCGACGAGCACCGCCTGGAGCTGCTCGGTGTAGGTGACCCCGTCGATGGCGACCTCGCGGGGCTGGTAGGAGCTCACCCGCTCCAGGACCGCGGCGAGCCGGTGGATGGCGTTGCGCCCCGTGTAGGGCCGCGCGGTGTGCGCGCGCGATCCTCGCAAGATGACCTCGGCGCGCAGCGACCCCTGGCAACCCGCCTCGACCGCGCCGCCCGTGGGCTCGGCCAGGACCGCGGCGTCGGCCTGGACGAGGTCCGGGCGCAGCTCGGCCACCTCGAGCAGCCCCGACTCGGAGCGTCCGATCTCCTCGCGGGCGTAGAAGACCCAGGTCACCTCCACCGATCTCGGGGTCGCGTCGAGGGCCAGCTCGAGCATCACGGCGACGGAGCCCTTCATGTCGCACGCCCCCAGGCCCACGACGCGGTCGCCGTCGATGACGGCGCGCGCAGGGTCGCCCGGCACGGTGTCGAGGTGACCGGCGACGAGCACGCGCGTCGCGTGCATCCCGGTCGTGCGGGCGACGACGTTGTCGCCGACCCGCTCGACCTCCAGGGCGGGGTTGGCGCGAAGGACGCCTTCGACGTGGCTGGCGATCGCCGCTTCGTTCCTGCTCTCTGACGCGATGGCGACCAACGCCAGGACGTCGTCGAGTCGACTCACGAGGAGACGCCGTGCTCTCGCAATATGGCGTTGAGCTTCACCTTGTCGTGACGCTCGCCCTCTTCGAGATAGCGAAGGATGAGCGCGCACGGCAGGAAGAACTCCCCGCCAGGGAACTCGCGGCGGCGGTTCGCCGAGACCGCGACGCAGTAGTCGGGCACCCGGCCGCGCGAGACCTCGTCGCCGGTCTGCGCGTCGATCACCGGGATCGACGCGGTCAGGATCGTCCCGGGCCCGAGCACCGCCCCTCGTCCCACGCGCGCGCCCTCCACGACCATGCAACGGCTCCCGATGAAGGCGTCATCCTCGATGACGACCGGGGCCGCGTTCGGCGGTTCCAGCACGCCGCCCAGGCCGACGCCGCCCGACAGGTGGACGTTGGCCCCCACCTGGGCGCAGCTGCCCACCGTGGCCCAGGTGTCGACCAGCGTGCCCGGTCCGACCCACGCGCCGATGTTGACGTAGCTGGGCATCAGGATCACGCCGGGGCTGAGGAAGCTGCCCCGGCGCGCGGAGGCGCCGGGAACGACACGCACGCCGCGCCGCTCGTAGTCACGCTTGAGCTCGAGTCGGTCCAGGTACTCGAAGGGGCCGACCTCGGTGCGCTCGAGGCCCCGGAGGCGGAACAGGAGCAGGATCGCTTTGCGCACCCACTCATGGACCACGACCGCCCCGTCGGGACCCACCTCGGCGACGCGCAGCTGCCCGTCGTCGAGCTTGGTGATCACGAGCTCGACGTCACGGCGGGCCTCGACGCTCTCGGGGGTGAGCTCGGAGATGTGCTCGTACCACTGGTCGACGCGGTCCTCGAGGGTGCTCACCCGGCCATCGTACCGGGGGCCC
>CAWDUM010000005.1:0-1097993 GCA_963805595.1 uncultured Actinomycetota bacterium
CGTGACCTTCCACACCCTCGAGCGGGTCAAGGCCGAGGCGCTGGGGTCGTCTCCGGACGACCGTGCGCACCAGGAGGCCGCGATCCTCGCGTGCGCCGACGCGGTCCTGGCGAGCTGTGACGTCGAAGCCGAGCAGTTCGTGCGGCTCTATCACGCGGACCCCGCGCGGGTCCACGTCGTGCCCCTGGGCGTCGAGCACGCCTTCTTCGCCCCGGGCCATCGCCCGCAGGCGCGGCGCGCGCTAGGGATTCACCCGTCGTCAACGCTGCTGCTCTACGTCGGGCGACTCCAGGTCCTCAAGGGAGTCGACCTGGCGCTGGAGACGCTGATCGAACTGTGCCGGCGCGGCCACGGCGCGCGCCTGGCGATCGTCGGCGGTCCGTCGGGCCCCGACGGACGCGACACCCTCGACGAGCTGCACCGACGCGTGGCGGCGGCCGGCGTGATCGACCGCGTCAGCTTCGTCGCCCCTCAGGCCCACCAGCTGCTGTCGACCTGGATGCGCGCGGCCGACGTGACGCTCGTGCCGTCGCGCTCGGAGAGCTTCGGCCTGGTGGCGCTGGAGTCCTCGGCGTGCGGCACCCCGGTCGTGGCGAGCGACGTCGGGGGGCTGTCGACGCTGGTCGAGCCGGGGGTGAATGGGGTTCTGCTCGCCGAGCGCGACGCGCGCACCTGGGCCGACGCCGTGGAGTGGGTGACGGACCCGCGACACTCGACGGGCCTGTCGACCGGCGGCGTGCTGCTGGCCAAGTCCTACACGTGGCGCGCGGCCGGTGCGTCACTCGCCGAACTGGTCGAGGAGCTCTGCGCGTCGAGCCTGGTGCGCTGTTGAGCGAGCGGGCGCCGCTGCGCGACGAGGCGGCCCCCGCGCACCTCGACGCGGTGATCCGCGAGTGGGTCGAGTCGTGGCGCGCCGCGGGCCAGGTGGGCGAGGTCGAGCACCAGGCCCAGAGCGACGACCGCGGCCACTACCACTGGCTCGTGCGCGTGCGGGCCGAGGAGAAGCCCTACGTCACGATCTGGCTGTCGCTGCGCCAGCGCACGGTGCACGTCGAGACCGAGGTGATGGCCGCGCCCGAGGAGAACCGCGAGGAGCTCTACCGCTACCTGCTCACGCGCAACGCCGACCTGCGCGAGGTGCACCTGGCGATCGGTCCCGAGGCCGGCATCTACCTGATGGCCGCGGTGCCGGTGGGCGAGCTCGACCTGGCGCGGCTCGACGAGCTCGTCGGCGCGACGCTCACCTACGTCGACGAGGTCTATCCCACGGCGATGTCGATGGGTCTGCCGTCGCTCTACCGTCGGCGCCCGCGAACCGGCTGAGTAGCGTACGGGCGTGGCGTTCCGACTGGCGATCGTGGGGGCGGGGCGCCTCGGCTCGTCCCTGGCCGAGGGCCTGCTCGCCGCCGGCTACGAGCCCGGCGACCTCGTCCTCGTCCAGCACACGCCGGCGGCGCGCACCGCGCTCGAGGAGCGCTTCGCCGGCGTCGCGGTCGTCGCCGTCCTCGAGGATCGTGACGTCGACGCCGACACCGGCGTCGTGCTGTGCGTCAAGCCCGACTACGCCGAAGCGGTGGCCCGGGGCCTGGGGCGCCTGGGCGTCACCCGCGTGCTGTCGGTCGTCGCCGGGCTGTCGACCGCGCGCCTTGAGGCGGTCTTTGACGGCCCCGTCGCGGTCGTTCGCTCCATGCCCAACACCCCGGTGCTGGTGCGAAAGGGGGTGAGCGCCATCGCGGGCGGCGCGCACGTGACCAAGGCGGAC
The DNA here is from genome assembly GCA_963805595.1 of uncultured Actinomycetota bacterium. Classification (GTDB taxonomy): domain Bacteria; phylum Actinomycetota; class Acidimicrobiia; order Acidimicrobiales; family RAAP-2; genus RAAP-2. Next base: position 1,763 of record CAWDUM010000005.1, read on the forward strand.
CTGGAGTGGGCCGAGTCGATCCTCGGGTCCGTGGGGGTCGTGGTGCGCGTCACCGAACGCCAGCTCGAGGCGGTGACCGGTCTGTCCGGCCCGATGCCCGCCTACCTCTTCCTCGTGGTCGAGTCGCTCATCGAGGCCGGCGTGCACCAGGGGCTGTCGCGCGAGGTCTCGCGCGAGCTGGTGGTTCGCAGCTTCGAGGGCTCGGCCGCGCTGCTGGTGGCGACGGGGCTCAGCCCCGAGGAGCTGCGCGCCCAGGTGACCTCGCCGGGCGGGGTGACGGCGGCCGGGTTGCGCGTGCTCGAGGGCCGCGCGGTGCGCGCGGCGTTCCTCGACGCGGTCGCCGCGGCGGCCGAGCGTGGTCGCCAGTTGGGCCGCTAGGGCCCTCTACTAGGTTGGTCCCGTGGCGACGCCGCGCCGACCTCGACGACTCTCGGAGCCCACGATCGCTCGACTTCCCGTCTACCAGCGCATCGTGGAGGGGTGGCGCGCGCGCGGCGAGATCCGCATCGACTCGCGCCAGATCGGCCAGCTGGCCGGCGTCACGGCCACCACGGTGCGCCGGGACCTGGCGGGGCTGGGCACCCTGGGCACCCGGGGGGCGGGATACGACGTGTCGGTCCTGGTCGAGCGGATCGGCGAGGCCCTGGGCCACGACCGCCAGTACGACGTGGTGGTCGTGGGGATCGGCAACCTGGGTCGCGCGCTGGTCAACTCGACGAGCTTCTTGATCCGCGGCGCGCGCCTCGCCGCCCTCTACGACGTCGACCCGCGCGTCGTGGGAACCGAGGTCGCCGGCCACGTCGTGCGTCACGTCGACGACGGCATCCAGGGCGCGACCGTCGGGGTCATCTGCGTGCCCGACGTCGCGGCCCAGCACGTCGCCGAGCTCCTCGTCGCCGCCGACATCCACGCGGTGCTCAACTTCGCGCCCCAGGTGATCACCGTGCCCATCGGCACCGCCGTGCACTACGTGGACTTCTCCATCGAGCTGCAGATCCTGATGTACCACCTCAACAACGGCACCGGCCCGCTCGGCGGTGTGCTGCACTCGATCGGGCTCGGCACCAACCCCGGTCGGTACGGGTCGTGAGGGTCGCGTCGTGGCGCTGATCTCGGTCGGCGTCGACCACGAGCACGCCAGCCTGGACTTCTTGGAACGCACGACCGTCCCCGAGCACGAGTGGGCCAAGGTGCTCAGGACCCTGGTCGCCCAGCCCAACGTGCAAGAGGCGGTGTTCGTCTCGACGTGCCTGCGCACCGAGGTCGTCGCCGTGGTCGACCTGTTCCACGGCGCACTCGAGGAGGTCACGGCGACGCTCGCCGGGGCCACGTCGGTGGATCCCGGCGAGTTCGCCGACCGACTCACCGTGCACTTCGACCGCGGGGTCGTCACGCACCTCTTTGGCGTCGCCGCGGGCCTCAAGTCGGTGGTGCCGGGCGAGTTCGAGGTCCTGGGCCAGCTGCGCCGCGCCCTCGACGTCGCGCTCGAAGAGCACGCCGCCGGCCGCGCGCTCGACGAGCTGTTCCACCGCGCCCTGGCCAGCGGGCGGCGCGTGCGCGCCGAGACCCCGATCGCCCGCGGGACGACGAGCTTCGCCCAGGCGGCGATCTCGTGGGCGAACGAGGAGCTGGGCGACGCGTTGGCCGGTGCCGGTGTCGTCGTGGTGGGCGCGGGCCAGCTCGCCGCGGGCGTCGTGCGCGGGGTCCTCGAGTCGCCGGCGCGCGTGTCGCGCGTCACCGTGCTCAACCGCACGCCCGCTCGCGCCGAAGAGCTCGTCGACCGCGCTGGGCGACGACCGCGTCGTCGCCGGCGCGCTCACGGGCTGCGCGACGCGATTGGCGTCGGCGCGACTCGTCGTCACGGCGATCGAGACCCCGGCGCCGGTGCTCGTCGCCGGGGACGTCGCGGGACGCGGGTCGGACCTGCTGGTGATCGACCTGGCGATGCCGCGCGCCGTCGCGGCCTCGGTCGGCGACGCGCCCCGGGTTCGCCGCGTTGACATCGCTGACCTGCGGGAACGGGTGGAGCGCGCCCTCGGCGACCGGCACGAGGCGGTCGAGCGAGCCCGCGAGCTCGTCGGTGACGACGTCGAGAGGTTCCTGGCCGACCAGCGCGCCCGGGGCGCCGCGGGGATCGTGTCGGACCTGAGGGCGTTCTTCGACGAGACCGCGGCCGCCGAGCTGTCGCGCCACGACGCCGACCTCTCCGCGTCCGAGCGCGAGCGCGTGGAGGCCGTGGTGCGCGCGGTGGTCGCCAAGATCGCGCACCGGCCGACCATCGCGCTCAAGGACGCCGCGGGCACCGATCGCGGCGCGCGCCTGACCGAGGCCACCCGCACGCTGTTCGACCTATGAGCGAGCTGCGTCTCGCGACGCGCCGCTCGCCGCTCGCGCTGGCCCAGGCCGAGGGGGTGCGTGCGCGGCTCCTCGCCTACGGCGTCGCCGCGCGCCTGGTCGAGGTCGAGACGCGCGGGGACCGCAGCCAGGACGTCGCGCTCACGGTGATCGGTGGGGAAGGGGTCTTCGCGGTCGAGGTCCAGCTCGCTCTCGACCCGGGGCGACGCGGACGTCGCGGTGCACAGCGCGAAGGACCTGCCCAGCGTGACGCCCCAGGGCCTCGTGCTCGTCGGGGTGAGCGAGCGCGCCGACCCCGCCGACGTCCTCGTCGGCCGGTCGCTCGCCGGACTGGGACCGGGCGCGACCGTCGCGACGGGCTCGCCACGGCGCCGGGCGCTGCTGCTGGAGCGGCGGCCGGACCTACGCGTCGTCGGACTTCGCGGCAACATGGCGCGCCGGCTCGACAGCGCCGGACGCGACGGCGTGGACGCGGTCGTCGCGGCCGCGGCCGCCCTCGGGCGACTCGGTTGGCTCGACCGGGTGAGCGAGCGGCTGGACCCGGACTGGTTCGTCCCCCAGGTCGGCCAGGGCGCGATCGCGCTGGAGGCGCGCGAGGACGACGCGGCGACGCTCGCGGCGCTCGGAGTCGATCCTCGAGCCGCGGCCACGAGCGCGGTTCTCGCCGAGCGGTCGTTCCTGCGCGAGCTGGGCACGGGGTGCTCGATCCCGGCCGGGGCGCACGCCGAGGTCGTCGACGGCGTGGTGACCCTGCGCGCGGTGATGCTCGCCCTCGACGGGAGCTCGAGCGTGCGCGACGTGGCGAGCGGCCGCGACCCCGAGGAACTCGGTCGCGGCGTGGCGCGACGGCTGCGCGACGAGCTCGGCGGGGGCGCACTGCCGGGCTGGAGGACGTGACGTGCTGGTCGTGCTCACCCGCGAGGCGGGCTTCAACGACGAGTTGATCCGGTGGGTGGGCGACGCCGGCGAGGTCGTCGAGGCGCCCCTGACCACGACGGCATACCGCGACGTCGCCGACGTCGCGAAGGACATCGACGGCGTCGGGGCTCGACGGGAGCTTCGCCACGCTCGTCGTCACGAGCGTGCGGGCGCGGCCCTACGTGGGCGTCGCGGTGGCGGCGCTGGCCCCGGGGGCGCGCGTCGCTAGCGTCGGCCGTCGCACGAGCCAGATGCTGGGCGACGAGGGCGTGCACGTGGACGTCGAGTCCGACGTCCGGCGCGCTCGACCTGGCGGGGTCGGTGGGCGAGGGCCCGGTCCTCTTCGTCGCGGCGCGCGAGGCGCGCGCCGAGCTCGTCGCGGAGCTCACCGCGCGCGGCGTCGCGGTCGTGACGGTCGTCGCGTACGAGACCGTGGCGCGCGAGGTCGACGACGACCTGGCGTGGCTCCTCGCGCGCGCGGACGTCGTCGTGATCGGCGCGCCGTCGGCGTGGTCGATCGCGCGCACGTACGTCGCGTCGACGGCGTGGGTGGTCGTCCCGGGGGCGACGACCGCGCGGGCCGTGCGACGCGACCACGCGAGGGTCATCGAGGCGTGGGGCGCCGAGCTCGGCGGCGTGCTGGCGGCCCTGGACGCGGGCTGAGCGCCAGACGTCGCGCAATAGGCTGACGGGGTGTTCCCGAGCGAACGTCCCCGTCGACTGCGCCGCACGGCGGCCCTGCGACGCCTGGTCGCCGAGACGTCCCTGGCCCCCGATGACCTGGTCGCGCCGCTCTTCGTCGCCGAGGGCGCCGACGAGCCCCGCGAGATCGCCTCGTTGCCGGGCCAGTACCAGCACTCGGTCGAGTCGCTGGTGGCCGAGGTGCGCGCCCTGGCGTCGCTGGGCGTCGGCGGCGTCATCCTCTTCGGCGTCCCGCTGAGCAAGGACGACCTCGGCACCGGGGCCTACGACCCGCGGGGCGTCGCCCAGGTCGCCCTGTCGAGGGTGCGCGACGAGGTCGGCGACGACCTGGTCGTCATGGCCGACCTGTGCCTGGACGAGTACACCGACCACGGCCACTGCGGGGTGCTGCGCGACGACGGGTCCGTCGACAACGACGCCACCCTCGAGCTCTACGCGCGCACCGCCGTCGTCCAGGCCGACGCCGGGGCGCAGGTCGTCGCGCCCAGCGGGATGATGGACGGCCAGGTCGGCGCGATCCGCGCCGCGCTGGACGACGCCGGTCACCTCGACACCGTGATCCTCGCCTACGCGGTCAAGTACGCGAGCGGGCTCTACGGTCCGTTCCGCGACGCGGTCCAGGTCGAGATCCGTGACGGCGGCGACCGGCGCGGCTACCAGCAGGACTACCGCAACCGTCGCGAGGCCCTGCGCGAGGCGCGCCTGGACGTCGACGAGGGCGCCGACGTGATCATGGTCAAGCCCGCGATGACCTACCTCGACGTGCTCGGCGACCTGCGCGCCGAGCTCGACGTCCCGCTGGCCGCCTATCACGTCAGCGGCGAGTACGCGATGGTCAAGGCCGCGGGAGCCAACGGCTGGATCGACGCCCCGGCGGTGGCCCTCGAGCAGCTGACCGCGGTGCGCCGCGCCGGCGCTGACTTCGTGCTCACGTACTTCGCCCGCGAGGTCGCCGAGGTGCTGGCGACTTGACCAACGTCGAGTGGTTCGAGGCGGCGTCGCGCGTGATCCCCGGCGGCGTCGACTCTCCCGTGCGGTCCTTCGCCGCGGTGGGCGGCACGCCCTACACGGTGGCCCGGGGCGAGGGCGCCTACGTCTACGACGTCGAAGGGACGCGCTACCTGGACTTCGTCCAGTCCTACGGCGCGTCGATCCTGGGCCACGCGCACCCCGCGGTCGTGGGGGCGCTGCGCGACGCGGCCGGCCGGGGCACGACCTTCGCCGCGCCCACGCCCGGCGAGGTGCGCCTGGCCGAGATGATGTGCGAGCGCGTCGCGGGTCTCGAGCAGGTTCGCCTCGTCTCCTCGGGCACCGAGGCCGCGATGAGCGCGGTGCGCCTGGCGCGCGGGGCCACCGGGCGCGACAGGATCATCAAGTTCGACGGCTGCTACCACGGCCACAGCGACGCGCTGCTCGCCGCCGCCGGCAGCGGCGTCGCCCAGCTCGGGCTGCCGGGCTCCGCGGGCGTCACCGCGGGGTCGGTGGCCGACACGGTCGTCGCGCAATACAACGTCGTGCCCGAGGTCGACGACTCGGTGGCCGCCGTGATCGTCGAGCCGGTGGCGGCCAACATGAACCTGGTGGCCCCGCGCCCGGGGTTCTTGGAGGGGCTGCGCGCGGCGTGCGACGCCGCGGGCGCCCTGCTCATCTTCGACGAGGTCATCACGGGCTTTCGCCTCGCCGTGGGGGGCGCCGAGGAGTTCTACTCGGTGACCCCGGACCTGTGGTGCTTCGGCAAGGTGATCGGCGGGGGGCTGCCCGTGGGCGCCTTCGGGGGGTCGCGCGAGCTGATGGGCGCCCTCGCGCCGGGCGGACCCGTCTACCAGGCCGGGACGCTGTCGGGCAACCCGCTGGCGACGGCGGCGGGCGCGACGGTGCTGGACCTGGTGACGCGCGACGCGCTCGACGCCCTGAGCGCACGCGTCGGCTCCTTCGCGCTCGCGCTGCGCGACGCGGTGCACGCGGCGGGCCTCTTCGCCCAGGCCCCCACCGCCGGCCCGCTCCTGGGGCTCTACCTCAGCCCGGTCCCCTTCGCCGCCCCGGGTGACTTCCTCCAGTCGCGGGTGCTGGGCGACAACGGCCTCTACGCCCGCTTCTTTCACGCGATGCTCGCGCGCGGGGTGGCCCTCGCGCCGGGGGCCTACGAGATCCTGTTCGTGTCGATGGCCCACGACGACGGCGACCTCGAGCGCGCGGTGAACGCCGCGGGCGACGCGGCCCGGGAGGTCCGGTGATACTGCGCAGCGTCGGGTGGACGGTGCGACCGACGTTCGTGCCCTACGGGGCGACGACGCCGGTCACCCTGCTCGCGGACGACCAGGGGCTCACCCAGCTCACCGGCGACCCCGAGGTCGCCTGGCAGACGCCGTGGAGCGAGCTGGGCAACGTCAGCCTCGTGCGCTTCCGGCGCGGCATGGCGATCTTCGCCACCGCCGCGGGCGTGCGCTACTGCTGGCGCCACCCGGACCTCGCCGACTACGACGCCTGGCGTGAGATGGTCCTCGCCCACGGCGGGGCCGTCGCGCGGCGCCAGCGCCGCCTGGGCGTCGTCGCGGTCGTCGCGGTCGTGCTGGCGGCGTCGCTCGCCGGCGGCATCGTCGCGTACTTCTCCAACACCGGCACGCACCCCTCGGAGGTCGCGGCGGTCAAGGCGGTCAACCTGCGCCTCGACGACCTGCCCGCGGGGTGGACGACGACGTCCGGCTCGTACCTGCTGGCCGTCGTGCCCCAGCCGGGCAAGGTCTTCACCACGTCGACCACGCCGACCACCCAGCCCTCGCCGACGTCGAAGTGGGGTGAGATCAGCGCGCTGTTCCAGGGGTGCCTGGGCGTGTCCAACCGACGCGACCGGGTCTTCGGCGCGGCGGGCCAGCAGCCCCAGTACCAGGTCACGTCGCCGCTATTCCGCGGTGACTCCTTCGGCGGCATCGACCTCGCCTCGACCGCCCAGTACTACGCGACGACCACGATGGTGCGCCGCGACGTCGCCGAGATGTCCGAGCCGCGCTTCGGTTCCTGCTTCGTGGCGGTGAACGCCGCGATGATCCACGCCTACGTCAACGGCACGGTGCCCCACGTCGCCCCGGGCTCGACCTGGACCCCGGTCACGTTCGTCAAGGGCTGGGCGCGCGGCGGCGAGACCCTGGTCCAGATCCAGGGGATGACCGAGCCGCTGCACCTCGTGGTCGCGGTGATCGCCGCGGGCCACTTCGAGGTCACGCTGTGCGCGCTGGTGGCCCAGTGGCCCGCGAGCCAGTCCTTCCTCACCTCGATGGTCAACACCCTGGTGTCGCGCGTGAGCTCGTCGAGCGCGACCGCGGCCTAGGGCCGCGCGTCGTCGGCGTCGCGGCCGAGCAGCATCGTGAAGGCCCGTTCGGGCACGACCTCGGCGAGGCGCTCGAGGGCCCGGAAGCCGACCTCGCCGGGACCCGCGTGGTCGTTGGACATCAGGTTGGCCATGATCTTTAACAGCTCGCGCATGAGCGGGGCAACGCGCAGGCCCACCCCGACGCACGCCGCGAGGATGCGCGGCTCGGAGATCACCCGTACGAACGCGCGCGCCACCTTGTAGTACTCGCCGTAGGCCGCCTCGAGCCGCTCCTCGTAGAGGCCGAGCGCGGCGGCGTCGTCGCCGGCCAGGGCCTCGCCGAGGGCGGCCGCGGCCAGCCGGCCGGTCTCGTAGCCGTAGGCGATCCCCTCGCCGTTGAAGGGGTTGACGGCCCCGGCGGCGTCGCCGATCACCACGGTGTTGGGCCCCACCCGCGGGCCGATCGACAGGCCCATCGGCAGGCGTCCGCCGGTGGGGGGCCCCTCGCTCGTCGCCTCGCTCAGCCCCCAGGCGTCGCCCACCTGGCGAACGAAGTACTCCTGGAGCTTGGTCGTGTTGACCCCGCGCCACGCGCCGTCGGTCGAGAGCAGCCCCACCCCGACGTTGACGCGGCCGTCGCCCAGCGGGAAGATCCACCCGTAGCCGGGCACGACCTTGCCCTCGGGGTCGCGGATGTCCAGGTGCGAGTCGATCCAGGGCTCGGCGTGGCGCTCGGAGCGGTAGTAGCCGCGTAGCGCCATGCCCATGGGCCACGCGCGGTTGCGCGCGGTGCCCAGCTCGCGGCCCAGCCGCGAGTTCTGGCCGTCGGCGACCACGACGAAGCGCCCGCGGACCTCGCCGCGGGCCCCGGTCGCCTTGTCGGCGACCACGACGCCCGACGCGCCGGCGAGCGAGCCGGTGGGCGAGGCGACGGGGTCCAGCAGCGACAGCGCCTCGACGCCCGTGAGCACGACCGCGCCGCGACGAGCGGCCTCGTCGGCGACGAGGCCGTCGAGGTCGAAGCGCGTGATCGTGTAGCCGTAGTTGGGGAACACCGGGTGCTCGGGCCAGGCCATCTCCAGGCTCGCCCCGAATCCGAAGGCCCGCAGGCCGCCGTAGCGGTGGCCGTGGGCGGCCACCGTGTCCTCCAGGCCCATCGCCGCCAGCTGGTGCACCGAGCGCGGGGTCAGCCCGTCGCCGCAGGTCTTCACGCGCGGGAACGTCTTCTTCTCCACGAGCGCGACCGACCATCCGGCGCTCGCCAGCCACAGGGCGCAGGACGAGCCGCTCGGGCCCGCGCCGACGATCACGACGTCGAAGGACGTCGTCGCGGCGTCGAGGAAAGCGGGTCCGGGCACGGTGACCAGCCTACGAGAGACCCCTCGGCCCACCGAGAGAGCGGTCGGGGTCTGGTAGAACTGATGGACGTGGACCAGTACCTGCCAATACTGGGACTCCTGGTTCTCGGAGTGCTGTTCGCCTCGGGATCGCTCGTCGCGTCGGCGCTCCTCGCACCGCGCAAGCGGCCGACCGACGCGAAGCTGGCGCCCTACGAGTGCGGGATCGTCCCCGAAGTAGAGCCGCCGCAGCGGTTCCCGGTCCGCTTCTACCTCGTCGCCATGATCTTCGTGATCTTCGACATCGAGATCGTCTTCATGTACCCCTTCGCGGTGGTCTTCCGCCAGCTGGGCGCGTTCGGCCTCGTCGAGGTCCTGGCCTTCTCCCTCACGGTCTTCGTGGCTTTGCTGTTCCTGGTGAGCGAGGGCGCGCTGTCGTGGGGCCCGGTCAAGCACCTCACGCGCGGCGTGCCGGCGCGCACGAGCTCGTCGACGATCGTGCGCATCGGCACCGGCCCGGATCAGGCGGCGTGACGTGGCGCTCGAGGACCTCCCCCACAACTTCCTGACCGGACGCCTCGAGGACCTCGTGCGCTGGGCGCGGCGCGCGTCGGTGTGGCCCGCGTCCTTCGGCCTCGCGTGCTGCGCGATCGAGATGATGGCCACCGGCGGCGCGGACTTCGACCTCGCGCGCTACGGCATGGAGGTCTTCCGCAACTCCCCGCGCCAGGCCGACCTGATGATCGTCGCCGGGCGCGTGTCCCAGAAGATGGCCCCGGTACTGCGCCAGGTCTACGACCAGATGATGGAGCCCAAGTGGGTGATCTCGATGGGCGTGTGCGCGTCGACCGGCGGGCTGTTCAACAACTACGCCATCGTCCAGGGGGTCGACCAGATCGTCCCGGTGGACGTGTACGCGCCGGGGTGCCCGCCCAGCCCCGAGACGCTGATGCACTCGATCCTCACGCTGCACGAGAAGATCCGCACCGGTGAGCTGCTGCGCCGGCCCGCCGCGGTCGCCACCGAGGCGCCCGCGTCGAACAGCCCGTGGACGCCCCAGGTGCCCGTGGCGGTGAGGGTGGGAACTCCCAAGTGACCCACCCCGCTCCCGTGGCCCCCCCCGGCGTCGTGACCGCGAGCGGTCTGTCGACCGACCTCGTGTGCTTCCCCTCGCGCGAGCGCTACGTCGAGACCGTCGCCGGCTTCAAGGACGCCGGCTTCGAGCTCTGCGCGGACGTCTGCGCGGTGGACTACCTGGATTTCGCCGATCGCGCGCTGCCCGAGGGCGTGACGCCCACGCGCTTCGAGGTCGTGGTCAACCTGCTCAGCCTCAGCCGGGTCCAGCGCGTGCGCGTGCGCGTCCAGGCCGGCGACGCCGACCCCGAGGTCGACACCCTCTTCGACCTCTACCCGGGCACCGAGGCCCTCGAGCGCGAGGCGTTCGACATGTTCGGCGTCCTCTTCACCGGCCACCCCGACATGACGCGCATCTTGATGCCCGAGGAGTGGGAGGGCCACCCCCTGCGCAAGGACTACGCCGCGGGGCGCGTGCCGGTCCAGTTCAAGGAAGCGCCGGGCCCGCGATGAGCGATCCGACGATCCGCACCGCCGAGCGCGTGGACCTGCTGACCGCCGAGACGTCCGAGGGCGCCCAGGAGCTCCAGCGCCGCACGCGGACGCCGGGCGGCGAGCTCGGGCGCGAGGTCGGCGCCGTCCTGCGCCTCGACGGGATGGCCTTCGACCCGAACTCGGTGGACTACGAGCGGCGCGACGACGAGACGATGATCATCAACATGGGGCCGTCGCACCCCTCGACCCACGGGGTGCTGCGCCTGATGCTCGAGCTCGACGGCGAGTTCGTCCTGCGCACCAAGCCGGTGATCGGCTACCTGCACACGGGCATGGAAAAGACCGGCGAGGAGCTGAGCTACGTGCAGGGCGCGACGAACGTGACGCGCATGGACTACCTCAGCCCGGTGATCAACGAGCTGTGCTACTCGATGGCCGTCGAGGCCCTGCTGGGCGTCGAGGTGCCCGAGCGCGCCGTGTGGATCCGCATGATGATGAGCGAGCTCAACCGCGTGAGCTCGCACCTCGTGTGGATGGCGACCAACGGGATGGACCTCGGCGCGTCGTCGATGATGATCTACGGCCTGCGCGAACGCGAGATGATCCTGGCGTTCTTCGAGAAGACCGCCGGCCTGCGCATGAACCTCAACTACGTGCGCCCCGGCGGGGTCGCCGCGGACCTGCCCGACGGGTGGGAGGACGACGTCGAGGTCATCTGCGACACCATCTACGAGCGGACCTTCGAGTACGACGAGCTGCTCACCGGCCAGCCGATCTTCCGCCAGCGCATGGTCGGCGTCGCGCCGATCACCGCCGAGGAGGCCCTGGCCCTGGGAGTCACCGGCCCGCTGCTGCGCTCGACGGGCGTGGCGTGGGACCTGCGCCGCGCGATGCCCTACCTCGCCTACGACCAGGTCGAGTTCGACGTCATCGTCGGGACCTACGGCGACAACTTCGACCGCTACGCGATCCGCCTCAACGAGATCCGCGAGTCGCTGCGCATCGTGCGCCAGTGCCTCGAGCGCATGCCCGCCGGGGACTACCGCAGCCAGGACCCCAAGGTCACCCCGCCGCCGCGCGCGCGCATCGGCGAGTCGATGGAGGCCCTCATCCACCACTTCAAGCTCTTCACCGAGGGCTTCCACGTCCCGCCCGGCGAGGTCTACACCGCGGTCGAGTCCCCGCGCGGCGAGCTGGGGTGCTACCTGGTCAGCGACGGCGGGCCCAAGCCGTACCGGATGCACACGCGCGCGCCGAGCTTCGTCAACCTCCAGGCCGTGCCGCTGCTGCTGCGCGGCGGGTCGGTGTCCGATGCGATCACGGTGATCTCGACGGTCGACCCGATCATGGGCGAGGTCGACCGGTGACCCACCTGCGCGCCGACCTGCGCCAGCGCGCCGAGGAGACCGTCGCGCTGTACCCGCGCGCGCGCTCGGCGATGCTGCCGCTGCTGCACCTGGTCCAGGAGCAGGACGGCTACCTGAGCGACGACGGGATGGCCGAGGTCGCCGAGCTGACCGGCACCACGCCCGCCGAGGTGCGCGGCACCGCGTCCTTCTACGACATGTTCCACCTCGAGCCCGTCGGGCGCTACGTGGTGGGCGTGTGCACGAACATCGCGTGCCTGCTCGCGGGTGGCGAGGAGATGCTCGCCCACGCCGGCGAGACGCTCGGCTGCGCCGTGGGCTCGACGTCGCCCGACGGCCTCTTCACGCTCGAGGAGACCGAGTGCCTGGCCGACTGCGACCGAGCGCCGTGCGTCCAGGTGAACCACCGCTACGTGCGCACGACCACGCCCGCGGCGTTCGACGCCCTGGTGGCCGAGCTGCGCGCCGGCGGGCGCGAGACCGAGATTCCCGCGCACGGGACCCTGGTGCGCGTGCGCCGCGGCGCCGGCGCGCTGGTGGACCCCGAGCTCGTGGCCAAGGAGCGCGAGGCCGCGCGAGGCGCGCGCGCCGCGCGCGAGGCGGGTGCGTGATGGCCGTGCTCGACGCCCCGCGCATCGTGACCTCCCGGCGCGACTATGACGACTCCTACACGCTCACCCGGTACCTGGCGACCGGGGGGTACGACGGCCTGCGCAAGGCGCTCGGCATGCACCCCGAGGCCGTGGCCGCCGAGGTCGACGCGGCGTCGCTGCTCGGGCGCGGGGGAGCGGGGTTCCCCGCCGGGCGCAAGTGGTCGATGCTGCGCAAGGCCCCCGTGTCGTACCTGGTGGTGAACGGCGACGAGTCAGAGCCGGCGACCTTCAAGGACCACTACCTGGTCGAGCGCGACCCCCACCAGCTCGTCGAGGGCGTGATGATCGCGGCCTACGCGCTGCAGGTGAGCCAGGTCTTCATCTTCGTGCGCGGCGAGTTCGCCCTCGGCCTCGAGCGTGTCCAGCAGGCGGTCAACGAGGCGTACGAGTACGGGGCCATCGGGCGCGAGGTCCTCGGCTCGGACTTCTCGGTGGACGTCGTCGTGCACCCGGGTGCCGGCGCGTACATCTGCGGCGAGGAGACGGCGCTGATCGAGGCGCTCGAGGGAAAGCGGGGCTTCCCGCGCATCAAGCCGCCCTTCTTCCCCGCGGCCGCCGGGCTCTACGGCGAGCCCACGGTGGTCAACAACGTCGAGACGATGTCGAACCTTCCCTGGATCGTGCTCAATGGTGGCGCGGCCTTCGCCGCCCTGGGCGCCGGGCGCTCGACCGGGACCCGCCTCTTCGCCCTGGCCGGGCGGGTGCGCAACCCCGGCGTCTTCGAGGTCGAGATGGTCAAGAACACCTTCCGCGACCTCATCTTCGACCCGCGCCTGGGCGCCGGGACGATCGACGACCGGCCCGTCACCGCGTTCATCCCCGGCGGCGTGTCCGCGCCGTGGTTCTCGCCCGACCTGCTCGACCTGGCGCTCGGTCAGGACGAGGTGGCCGAGAAGGGGTCGATGCTGGGGTCCGGCTCGATCGTGGTGATGGACGACACGACCTGCCCGGTGCGCGCGGCCTGGCGCATCACGCGGTTCTTCGCGCGCGAGTCGTGCGGGCAGTGCACGCCGTGCCGCGAGGGCTCCGGCTGGCTCGAGCGCGTGCTGTGGCGCCTCGAGCACGGCGGCGGCCGCGCCGAGGACGTCGACCTGCTGCTCGACCTGAGCGACAACATCGCCCCGGGGCTGACCTGGCCGCCCCAGCAGACGACCATCTGCGTGCTCGGCCCGTCGATCCCGTCGTCGATCCACTCGGCGATCCAGATGTTCCGCGACGACTTCGCCCGCCACGTCGCCCACGACGGGTGCACCTATGACTGACGTCGTTCGCACCGAGGTGACGATCACCGTCGACGGCCGCACCGTGGCGGCGCGGCCCGGCGAGCTGCTGATCGAGGCGGCCGAGCGCGCGGGCACGTTCATCCCGCGCTTCTGCTACCACCCGCGCATGGAGCCGGTGGGGGTCTGTCGCATGTGCCTGGTGGAGGTCGAGGGGCCGCGCGGCGCCACGCTCCAGCCCGCCTGCTACCTGCGTGTGAGCGACAACATGAGCGTGGTCACCGACTCGGAGAAGGTGAAGAAGGCCCAGGACGGCGTGCTCGAGTTCCTCCTGGCCAACCACCCCCTCGACTGCCCGGTGTGCGACAAGGGCGGCGAGTGCCCCCTCCAGGACCAGACCCTGGCCCACGGGTCGGGCGAGACCCGTTTCGTCGAGGAGAAGCGACACTTCGTCAAGCCCGTCGCGATCGGCGAGCTCGTGCTGCTCGACCGTGAGCGCTGCATCCAGTGCGCGCGCTGCACGCGCTTCGCCGCGGAGGTCGCCGGCGACGCGCAGATCGACTTCGCCGGCCGCGGCGACGCCCTCGAGGTCGCCGCGTCGCCGGTGGTGCCCTTCGACTCGGTGTTCTCGGGCAACACCGTCCAGATCTGCCCGGTGGGGGCGCTCACCGCGACGCCCTACCGCTTCAGCGCCCGGCCCTGGGACCTCGAGCAGGTCGAGAGCACGTGCACGACGTGCTCGGTGCACTGCCGTGTCGCGGTCCAGTCCTCCTCGAACCGTCTCACGCGCGTGCTCGGCATCGACTCAGAGCCCGTGAACCACGGGTGGCTGTGCGACAAGGGGCGCTTCGCGCTGGACTCGACCGACGGCAACCCGGACCGCCACGATCCCCTAGACGCCGCCACGCGCGTCACCGAGCCGATGGTGCGCCGCGACGGGCAGCTCGTCGTGACGAGCTGGGGCGAAGCCCTGGCCGCGGCGGCCGAGGTCCTGCGCGCCGCCGGCCCGGGTACCGCGGGCGCGATCGGCGGGTCGGCCCTGACCAACGAGGGCGCGTTCGCCTGGCAGCGATTCGTGCGCGGGGTCCTGGGCAGCGAGCACCTCGACGCCCAGTACGGCGACGGCCTGGACGCGTCGCTGGTCCAGGCGCTGCCGGTCGCCACGATCGACGAGGCCGCCCACGCGCGCGTCATCGTCACGCTGACCGGTGACCTGCGCGAGGAGCTGCCGGTGCTGTTCCTGCGCCTGCGCGAGGCTCTGGTCAAGGGTCGCTCGCGCCTCGTGGAGTTCTCCTTCGGCGCGAGCGCGCTGCGTTCGATGGCCGACGTCGCGCTCACGACGCGCCCCGGCGAGGCCCACCGCGTCGCCCAGGCCCTCGCGTCGAGCGCGCCGGTGCACGACCTGGGCGTGGGCGATGACGCCCTCGCCCGGGCGCGCGACCTGATCGGCGAGACCGGCGAGGGCGTCGTGGTCGTCGTCGGCCGGCCCAACCAGGCCGAGGGCGCCGCGGTGATCGAGTGCGCGGCGCGCACCCTGGCCGAGCGGTTCCCCGACGCGACGTTCCTGACCGCCCTGCGGCGCGCCAACGTGCGCGGCGCGATCGACATGGGGCTCGCCCCGGGGCTCGCGCCCGGGCGCGCGGTGCACCCGGCGACCGGGCGCGACACCCTGGCCCAGCTCGCCGCCCTGGCGGCGGGCGAGCAGTCGGCGGTCCTGCTGCTGGGCGGTTGCGTCGTGGGCAACGTCGCCGACGTCGAGCTCGCCCACGCCGCGCTGTCGCGCGCCGGGGTCGTCGCGGTGACCGGCCACGGGGGGGCCACGCTCGCGTACGCCGACGTGGTGCTGCCCGCGTCGGTCGCCCAGGAGCGCGTGGGCACCGTCACGAACCTCGAGGGCCGCGTCAGCGCGCTCAACGCCAAGCTGGTCGCCCCGGGGTCGTCGTGGCCCGACGTCGCGATCGCCGCCGAGCTGGCCGAGGAGTTCGGCCAGTCCCTGGGGCTCTCCTCGGTCGTGGACGCGGCGCGCGCGATCGAAGAGACGACCGGCTACCCCGCGCTGTCGGTGCTCGAGGGCTCGAGCGACGAGGTCGTGATCGGGCGCGCCGCGACGAGCGCGCCGCGACGCGCCCTGGACCCCATCGCCTTCCCGGGCATCCGCTCGATCGAGACCTCCGGGCTCGCCGAGCGCGCCTCAGCCACCACGCGCGAGGTCGGCGCGCCCCGGCACTCGCCCCCCGGCGTCGCCTGGGACCAGGTGAGCGCGGGCCGCGGCGTGGACGTCGCGCACCCCGACGCCTACGCGTGGCGCGTCTACGCGAGCCGGCGCCTCTACGACCGCGGCGTCGCGATGCAGGGGTCGCCGGCGCTCGCGGCACTCGTGGCGCCGACCGTGCTGGGACTGCACCAGCTCGACCTGGACCGCCTCGGCGTCGCCGACGGCGACGAGGTCGTGGCCGTGGGCCCGCGCGGCGAGGCCCGCCTCAGCGTGACGCGCGACGACGCCGTGGCGCGCGGGGTGGTCGAGGTCGCCTTCTCGTCGCTCGCCCCCGACGGCAGCGACGTCGTGCGCTCGTGGCTGCGCGCCGGCGACCTGGCCGCCGAGATCGGCCTGGAAGTGCGATGAGCCTCGCCACGGTCGACCCGCTCTACACCCACGGACTCAACCTGGCCGTGTGGGTGATCCTGCTCGTGCGCCTGGTCGTCGCCTTCGCCGTGCTGCTCAACGCGGTGATCCTGATGATCTGGTTCGAGCGAAAGGCCATCTCGGACATGCAGAGCCGCATCGGGCCCCAGCGCTGGGGTCCCTTCGGGCTGCTCCAGACGATCGCCGACGGCATCAAGCTGATCTTCAAGGAGGACCTCGTGCCGGCCGAGGCCGACGTGGCCGTCTTCAAGCTGGCGCCCTTCCTCGTCGTCATCCCGGCGTTCATCACCTTCGCCATCGTGCCCCTCGGCGGGACGATGGACATCGCCGGCCACGTCGTCGAGCTCCAGGCCGCGAACCCGCCGATGGGGATCCTGATCATGCTCGCGATGTCGGGGATCTCCGTCTACGGCGTGATGCTCGCGGGGTGGTCCTCGGGGTCCAAGTACCCGCTGCTCTCCTCGGTGCGCGCGAGCGCGCAGATGATCAGCTACGAGGCGGCCCTGGGCCTGACCATCGTGACGATCGTCCTGGCCACCGGTTCACTGTCGACCCACGACATCGTCTCGGTCCAGTCCCACGGCGTGTGGCACTGGAACGTGCTGCGCCTCGGCCTGGTCCCCTTCGCCGTCTTCATCATCGCCATCACCGCCGAGCTCAACCGCCCGCCCTTTGACGTCGTGGAGGCCGAGAGCGAGCTCGTCGGGGGATTCCACACGGAATACTCCTCGTTCCGCTTCGCGATCTTCTTCCTGGCCGAGTACATGAACACGATCACGATGTCGGCGATCATCGTCACGCTGTTCTTCGGCGGCCCCGCGGGCTGGGTCCCGCCGGTGTCGCACCTCAAGTGGGTGTTCCCGATCCTCTGGTTCCTGGTCAAGACCGTGGCCTTCGCGTTCACGTACATCTGGTTCCGGGCGTCGCTGCCGCGCCTGCGCTACGACCAGCTGATGGACCTGGGCTGGAAGCGGCTCATCCCGTTGTCCTTGGGCTGGATGCTGGTCGTCGCCGGCTTCCTGATCAACCGCGTCTGGGGGTTCGCGATGGCCGCGGTCGTGCTGTTCGCGTCGGTCGTGCTGACCCGGGCCTTCGAGATGGGCCAGGGCCGCGAGCGCGGCGTGGACGCGGTGCTGCCCACGGTGGGCGAGCGCCCGCTGCCCGGTGAGGTCCTACGCCGCATGACCGACGAGGAGGACCGCTAGTGGCGCGCGCGCTCGACTTCTTCGGCGGCTTCAAGCTGACCCTGCGCCACCTGGGTCGTCCGACCGTCACGACCAGCTACCCGCAGGCCAAGCGGCCCAAGCAGCCGCGCCAGCACGGTCGCCACGTGCTGAACCGCTACGAGGACGGGATGGAGAAGTGCATCGGCTGCGAGCTGTGCGCCGGGGTGTGCCCGGTGGACTGCATCTACGTGCGCGGCCTGGACAACCCGCCGGACCACCCGGTCAGCCCGGGCGAGCGCTACGGCTACGTCTACGAGATCAACTACCTGCGCTGCATCCACTGCGACCTGTGCGTGGAGGCCTGCCCGACCCAGGCGATCACCGAGTCCAAGCTCTTCGAGTTCTCCTTCACCAACCGCGCCGACGCGATCTACACCAAGGCCGAGCTGCTGGTCGGCGACGACGGGCAGCCCCAGCGACTGCCCTGGGAGGACTGGCGCGCCGGCGAAGCCGAGATGACCGGGGGCTGGATGCGCGCGACGTCGCCGTCGGGCGCGGCCGACTTCGAGGGCGTCGTGCAGTGGTCCGGTGACCTGGGGTTCGGCGTGCGCGCGCCCGAGGGCGGCCAGTCCGGCGAGCGCGACGACGAGGCCACCGGCATCAAGTCGATCCGCCGCGAGTTCTCGCGCCACCTCGCGCCCGAGGACGTCCCCCTCGACCTGAAGGGCCCGGCCGCGGCGATCCATCGCCTGCGCGCCGCCCTCGCCCAGCGCCGCAAGAAGGGCGCGTCGTGATCGCCCTCGCGTACTCGAGCGCCGGCGTGGCGGTCTTCGCCACGGCGGCGGTCCTAATCGTGGTGGGCGCGTTCGGCGTGCTCTTCGCGCGCAGCCCCGTGCACTCGGCGCTGTTCCTCATCATGACCCTCTTCGGCGTCGCGATCGCCTTCGTGGCCCAGTCGGCCGACTTCCTGGCCGCGGTCCAGGTGATCGTCTACGCCGGGGCGATCGTCGTGCTCTTCCTGTTCGTGATCATGTTCCTCGGCGTGGACCGCCACGACCCCGTGGGCGTCGAGCCCCTCGTGGGACAACGGGTCTTCGCCGCCGTCGGCGTCGTCATCACCGTCGCGGGGCTCATCGTGCTGATGGCGCGATCGCACTGGGTGACCGGCGCGACCGCGGTGTCGACCAACGGGGTCCCCACGACCAACGGCGCGGGCGACGTGAAGGAGCTGGGGACCGCGGTGTTCACCACGTACCTGTTCGCGTTCGAGGCCACCGCGGCGCTGCTCGTGATCGCCGTCGTGGGCGCGGTGCTGCTCGCGCGGCGCGAGCGCCGCGCCGACGAGGAGGCGTCGTGAGCGTCCCCGCCGCGTGGTACCTGGTGCTCGCCGCCGTGCTGTTCGGGATCGGCGCGTTCGGGCTGCTCACGCGGCGCAGCGCGCTCATCATGTTCATGTGCGTCGAGCTGATGCTCAACGCGGTCACCCTGACGTTCGTCACCTTCTCGCGCACCCTGGGCGACATCGGCGGCCAGGCGACGGTCTTCTTCGTCATGGTCGTCGCGGCCGCCGAGGTGACCGTCGGCCTGGGCATCGTGGTGGCGGTGTTCCGGCGCCGGGCCTCGACGAGCGTCGACGAGCTCTCCGAGATGAAGGGCTGAGATGGCCTTCGTCGCCACGCTGATCCTCCTGCTGCCCCTCGCCGGGTTCCTGGCCGTGCTGATCAACGCCAGGGGGTTCTCCGAGCGGGTGACCGGCGTCGTGGCCACCGGCGTCGTGGCCGCGTCCTTCGTCCTGTCGGTCGTCGCCTTCGTGCTGCTCACCCACGACGTGAACCGCGAGGTCACGGTCCAGCTGTTCTCGTGGATCACGGTGGGGACCCTCCACGTGCCCGCGGCGCTGCTGGTGGACCCGCTGTCGGTGACGATGTGCCTCTTCGTCACGGGGATCTCGGCGCTGATCCACCTGTACTCCATGGGCTACATGGCCGGCGAGCGCGACTACCGCAAGTTCTTCCTCTACCTCAACCTCTTCGTCTTCTCGATGCTCCTGCTCGTGATGGCCAACAACCTCGTGCTCACCTTCGTGGGCTGGGAGGGCGTCGGCGTGTGCTCGTACTGGCTCGTGAGCTACTACTTCGACCGCGACAGCGCGGCGAGCGCCGGCAAGAAGGCCTTCATCTACAACCGCGTCGGCGACGTCGGGCTTCTGGTCGCGATGTTCCTGATCTTCTCGCGGCTGCACACGCTGACCTACGCGACGATCTTCCACAACGCCGGGGTCCTGGACCCGACGGTCGCGACCCTCGTCGTGCTCGCGCTGCTGCTCGGCGCCACGGGCAAGTCCGCGCAGATCCCGCTCTTTAACTGGCTGCCCGACGCGATGGAGGGCCCGACCCCGGTGTCGGCGCTGATCCACGCGGCCACCATGGTGACCGCGGGGGTCTACCTGCTCGTGCGCATGTCGCCGGTCCTCGCGCTGTCCTCCTCGGGGAGGATGACCATCGCCGTCGTCGGCGCCGTGACCGCCTTCGTCGCCGCGACGATCGCCACGTCCCAGCGCGACATCAAGAAGGTCCTGGCGTTCTCGACCGTGAGCCAGATCGGCTACATGGTGATGGCCGTGGGCGCGGGCGCCTACTCGGCCGCGATCTTCCTGATGATCAGCCACGCGTTCTTCAAGGCGCTGCTGTTCCTCGGCTCGGGCTCGGTGATCCACTCGCTCGGCGGCGAGCAGGACATGCGCAAGATGGGCGGCCTCGCGCGGTACCTGCCGCTCACCTTCCCGACGTTCCTCGTGGGCTGGCTGACGATCTCGGGCATCCCGCCCTTCGCGGGGTTCTGGTCCAAGGGCGAGATCCTCACCCACGTCTACCTGTTCTCCAAGCCCCTGTGGGTGCTGGGCGTCGTGACCGCGATGCTGACGGGCTACTACATGAGCCGGCTCTTCGTGCTCACGTTCCGGGGCACCGAGCGCTTCCGCGAGGTCACGAGCGGGCACGACCCGCACGAGTCGCCCTGGGTCATGACCGTGCCCCTCGTCGTGCTCGCGGGGCTGTCGGTGCTCGGCGGCGTGCTCGACCTGCCCTGGGCGCACGGCCACTCGCTCGCCACGTTCCTGCCGTCCTTCGGCGTCGCGAGCCCCGCCGGGGCCTCGAGCACGGCCCAGTGGGTGCTCGCCGGCGTCGACGTCGTGGTGGCCCTCATCGGTCTGGCCGCGGCGTTCGCGATCTGGCGCGACCGGGTGTCCTCACCGCGCTACGAACCGAGCTTCCTCGAGCACGTCTGGCGCTGGGACGACGCCTACGACGCGGCCATCGGGCGCCCGCTCACGCTCGCGGCGCGCTTCGGCGACGACGTCGTCGAGCCGCGCGTGATCGACGGCGCCGTCGGCGCCGTCGCCGGGGGGGTGCGCCGCAGCGCCGAGGGCCTGCGCAAGGTCCAGTCGGGCTTCGTGCGCCACTACGCCCTGGCCACGGTGCTCGGCCTCGCCGTGATCGTCGTCTACCTCGTGGCGCGGGCGGGCTAGCGTGCACTCCTCTTTGTGGATCGACGTGCTGGTCGCGCTGCCCCTGGTCGCGTCGGTCGTCGCCGGGTCCCTGCGGCGCCGCGAGGGCGTCGCCTGGCTGGTCGCGGTCGGCGCCGCGGGCGTCGAGCTCGTCCTCAGCCTCGTGGTGGCCGGGCTCTACAACCCCCACGTGGGCGGCGCGGCCACCTTCGACTTCGCGACGCGCCACGTCCTGTCGGCACCCTTCGGCCTGGCCTGGGACGTCGCGATCGACGGGATCTCGCTGCTGATGGTCGTGCTGACCGCGCTGGTGCTGCTCGTCGCGCTCCTCGGCGCGCGCGACCGGCGCCGCGAGCCCTCCTTCGTCGCCTGGCTGCTGATGCTGACCAGCTTCACGATGGGCAGCTTCGTCGCCCACGACCTGCTCGAGTTCTTCATCTTCTTCGAGCTCACCCTGGTGCCGAGCTACTTCATCATCGCCCAGTGGGGCGGGCGCGAGCGCAGCCGCGCCGCGCTGAAGTTCTTCATCTACACCTTCACCGGGTCGGCGTTCCTCTTCGTCGGCGCCCTCTACCTGGCCTTCGCCCACCAGCACGAGGCGGGCGGGGCGCTGACCTTCGCCTACTCGGCGCTGTCGGCCACGTCGATGAGCCACTCGACCGCGGTGTGGATCTTCCTCGCGTTCGCGGTGGCCTTCGCGGTCAAGTCCCCGATCTTCCCGCTGCACACGTGGTCGCCGCTCACCTACGCCGAGGCCCCCACGGCGGGGTCCATCGAGCTCTCCGCGCTGCTGGCCAAGCTCGGCTCGTACGGGCTGCTGCGCTTCGCCGTGGGGCTGCTGCCGCTCGCGCTGCCCACGATGCGCCCGATCCTGCTCACCCTGGCGGTCGCCGGGATCCTCTACGGGTCGGCGCTGGCGTGCGTGACGCCGGACCTGAAGCGCCTCGTCGCGTACTCCTCGCTGGCCCAGATGGGCTTCATCACCCTGGGCGTGATGACCGGGTCGAAGATCGCGATGGTCGGCGCGGTGCTGCTGATGTTCAACCACGGCGTCATCACGGCGGGGTTCTTCCTGCTGATCGGCTTCGTCGAGCGGCGCCGCGGCACCGCGACCATCGCCGACCTCACCGGATTGCAGGGCCCCGCGCCGGTGCTGGCCGGGCTGTTCACCGTCGTGATGCTCGCCTCGATCGGGCTGCCCGGCCTGTCGGGCTTCGTCTCTGAGTACCTGATCCTCATCGGGTCCTTCGCGACCCACGCCTGGTGGGCGGTCGCGGCCACCCTCGGCGTGGTGCTCGCCGCGCTCTACCTGCTGTGGGCCTACCAGCGGGTGTTCCACGGCCGGGCGGCCGACGAGAACGCCGCCGTCGCCGACGCGACGACCTCCGAGCGCTGGGTCATGGTGCCCATCGTGGTGCTGGTGGTCGTCCTGGGCGTCTTCCCCAAGCCGGTGCTGGACCGGATCTCGCCGAGCGTCCAGCAGCTGATCGAGCACGTCGCGCCGGCGGGGGAGTCCAAGTGACCGGCCTGGTCGTGCCCTCCATCCACTACCTGGCGATACTGCCGGTGACGATCCTCTTCGGCGCCGCGCTCGCGCTGCTCGCCGCGTCGGCCCTTCTGCGCGGCGGCCTCACCCGGGTCGTGGCGACCTCGGCCACCGTGGCGGCGTCGCTGGCCGCCGCCGTCGCGGGGTGGTTCCAGTGGTCCTACGTGGCCGACCACGGCGCAACGACGACGATCGCGCACGCGATCGTGCTCGACGGCTTCTCGGTGGTTACGTCCACGACGGTGGCGCTCGCCCTCGCGATGGCGACGCTGGTGGGCCACGACTGGTCGGCGCGCGAACGCGTCGTCGGCGCCGAGTACTACGTGCTCAGCCTGGCCGCGGCCGCCGGGGCGATCCTGATGTGCCAGGCCAATGACCTGGTCGTGATCTTCCTGGGCCTGGAGATCCTCTCGATCGGGCTCTACGTGCTCGTCGCCTTCGACCGGCACCGCGCCAAGTCCTCCGAGGCCGCGCTCAAGTACTTCCTGCTGGGCGGGTTCGCGTCGGCCATCTTCATCTACGGCGCCGCGCTGGTCTACGGCGCGACGGGCAGCACGAACCTCACCTCGCTGTCGTACTTCTTGGGCACGAGCACGCTGCTGCGCCCGGGCCTGCTCTACGCGGGGCTGGGCCTGCTCACCGTGGGCTTCGCGTTCAAGGTCGCCGCGGTGCCCTTCCACCTGTGGAGCCCGGACGTCTACGAGGGAGCGCCCACGCCGGTCACCGGCTTCATGGCCTCGATCGTCAAGGTCGGCGCGTTCGCCGCGTTCCTGCGCGTGCTGGTCTCGGCGCTGGGCACCCAGCTGGCCACCTGGCGCCCGATGCTCTTCGTGCTGGTGGTGCTGACGACACTGGTGGGCGCGGGCCTGGCCGTCGTCCAGCGAAACGTCAAGCGCATGCTCGCCTACTCGTCGATCAACCACGCCGGCTTCATCCTGCTGGGCCTCTACGCCAGCGACGCGCGCGGCAGCGCCGCGACGCTCTTCTACTTGATGACCTACGCGCCGATCGTCGTGGCCACCTTCGCCGTGGTCACCCTGGTGGGCGGCGAGGGCGACGAGGCGCACTCGATCGACAACTACCGCGGCCTCGCGCGGCGCCAGCCCTGGCTGGGCGGCGCGCTGGCGCTGCTGCTGCTGAGCCAGCTGGGGGCACCGCTCACCACCGGCTTCTACGCCAAGTACGCGGTGCTCGCCGCGGCGGTGGACGCCGGCGGCGGGGCCCTGGCCCTGGTCGCGCTGCTCGGCGCGGCGATCGCCGCCTACTTCTACCTGCGCTGGGTGCTCGCGCTCTACGCCGAGGAGAACCACGAGGCCACCCGCGTGCGCGTGCCGCTCGCGACGGGAGTGGTCATCGCCCTGGGCGTCGTGCTCACCGTCGTGTTCGGACTGTGGCCCGGGCCGCTGGCCGCGCTCGGCCAGCACGCGACGGTGCTGTTCACGCCGTGACGCGCGTGGCCCTGGCCACGGCCGTCGGCGCGCACGACCCGGACCAGGACCTGCTGCTCGACGCGCTGGGTGCCGAGGGGCTCGAGGCGCGCGCGGTCCCCTGGGACGCCGACGACCCCTTCGACGACGACCTGGTGGTGCTGCGCTCGACGTGGGACTACACCTCGCGGCTCGCCGAGTTCCTCGCCTGGGCCCGGTCGGTGCGGCGCCTCGCCAACCCGTACCCGGTGGTGGAGTTCTCCGCGGACAAGGCGTACCTGGCTGACCTGGCCGCTCGGGGAATCCCGGTCGTGGCGACGGCCTTCGTCGACGTGGGCGACGAGCCGTCCTTCCCCGACGGCGACGTCGTGGTCAAGCCGCGCGTCGGCGCGGGCTCGATGGACGCCGCGCGCTACCGCGCCGACGAGCTCGACGGGGCCCGCGGGCACGTCGCGCGCCTGCACGCGGCCGGGCGCGACGTCATCGTCCAGCCCTACGTCGAATCGGTCGACACCCTCGGGGAGCGGGCGCTGATCTTCATCGACGGGGCCTTCAGCCACGCCATGACCAAGGCCGCGATGCTCAACGTCGACCAGTACGACCGCACGGCGCTGTTTCGTTACGAACAGATGACGATCGCGGCCGCCGAGGATGACGCGCTGGACCTGGCCCGTGAGGTCCTGGGGGAGCGCTTCGCCGACCTGGTGTACGCGCGCGTGGACCTGGTTCGCGACGAGGAACGGTGGCGGGTCATGGAGCTCGAGCTGGTCGAGCCGTCTCTCTTCCTGTCGCATTTCCCGCCGGCGGCTGCGGCGCTCGCTCGAGCCGTCCGGCGCCGGGTCTCCGGCGGCGCCGCGTCGTGACCGGTCCGGCGGCGCGTTTTCCCTCGTCGAGGGGCCAAGAACTCCGAACGACGGTGTAGAATCCAGGCGCGCCACAGGTGTTTGTGGTTGAGGAGGCACGTCATGGGTCGAGTCCTGGGTGATCGCGGCCGCGCCGCGCTGCGCACGTTCGCTGGAGTCGCGGGTGCGTTGAGCGTGCTCAGCCTGGCGCTGCCGTTGGTCGACACCGCGGCGGGCGCGAGCCCGATCGTCACGGCGGTTGGCCCCAATTCATACGGACAGGTGGTCGCGGGCACGGGGCCCGACGCCGGCAACATCTACATCAACGACTACCTGAACGGAGACGTCTATCAGGTCTCCCCGAATGGCACCGAGACGGTGCTCGCCTCCTTCGGAGTGGATACCGCGTGGGGCCTCACCGACGACAGTCAGGGCAACCTCTACGTCGGGATCTGGGAAACGAGTGACATCTACAAGATCTCTCCATCCGACGTCGTGACCCTGTACACGAGTTCCGCCCCCGCCCAGACCTATAGCCTGGTCTTCGATTCGGCGAACGGCATTCTCTACGATGGCTCGGTCAGCGCCAACGTGTACCAGATCGCCTCCAACGGGACGACGACGCTGTTCTCCTCGGATGGTGGTAACTACAGCCTCGCCCAAGACGCCGCGGGCAATCTGTACTCCGTCGACTTGTCGGGCACCGTTCAAAGGATCACGCCCAATGGCGCGGTCAGCACCTACGCGATCGATCCCAGCCCGGCGGCGTTCTCCGGGGTGGCGGTGGGACCGTCGGGCGACCTGTACCTCATCGACGACCAGCACGGCCAGGTCGTGCGCCTCACGCCCAACGGACAGTTCTCGGTCATCCTGTCGCCGACCGACTTCGTGCCGACCGCCGCCGAGCTCTGGGAAGAGGCCTTCGACGCGCAGGGCAACCTGTACGTGACCGACTGGGGCAACAGGGAGGTCTACCTGGTTAGGGGCGTCGACTACGGCCAGACGCCCGTCAACCTGGTGGTCAACGAGTCGTCGTCGGGCACGGTCAGCGCGTCGTGGTACGGGCCCTCCGGGGTGGTCAGCTACACCTGCACCCTGATGTACGGGTTCGACAACCCCTCGTCGGTGACCGAGGTCACCACGACGCCGAGCTGCACCTTTGCGGGCCTCAACCCCACGGTCGGCTACGGCGTCGAGGTGGTCGCCAACAACGGAGGCGCCGCGTCGGCTCCCGCGGTCGCCTTCGCCACGCCGGCGCCGGCACCCGTGACGCCGCCGCCGGTCAAGCACACGATTGTGTGTAGGAAGAACCGCAAGACGGCATTGAAGACGGTGACCGGGGTCCACCCCACGTGCCCGGCTGGTTGGCACCGAGTCGCGTAGCACCCACCAGTTGGTGAGCGTGCGCGGTCTCGCCGTGGGACGCCGGCCAGTACTGAAGAATGAGTGGTCGCCCGCCGCGTCAATGGATCGAACCGCCTCCGATGGTACGATCGCGTCGGAATCACCACTTCACTGGAGACGGAAATTGACTCAGATGAGCGCGGCCGTACGGCGTGGCGGCGGTCGGCTGGTGGGTGCGCTGGCGACCGTGGCGGCCCTGGTCGCGCTGGCGCTGCCGCTCACGAGCTCGCCGACGGGTGCGGCGCCCGTGACCACGCAACTCGGCCCCATTGGCTACGGCTGGATGGCCCAGGGATCCGGAGCCAACGCCGGCTCCGTCTTCGTGCCCAACTACCACACCGGCAGCATCCTTCAGATCGCTCCCAACGGATCGTCGAGCGCTTTCGGCTCTTTCGGCACCAACTCGATCTTCTCCGTCGCGAGCGACGGCCATGGCGACCTCTTCGCCGACAACATCTCGACCGGGGTGCTGTACAAGATCTCGCCGACCGGGTCCGTCTCGGTGTACTCGACCAGCCCCGACCTCGCCGACGTCACGGGAATGGCGTTCAACTCGGCGACGGGAACGCTCTACGTGGACTACGCGGAGAACTCCATCTACCAGGTCGCCACGAACGGGACGGTCAGCTACTTCGCCGCCGCCCCGGATTCGTGGGGGTTGGCGCTGGACGCCGAAGGCAACCTGTACACCGCGCAATACGACACCGGGTCGATCAATGAGTACGCCCCCGACGCAACGATGAGCACCTTCGTCTCCGGGGTCGGCGGGCCGACGGACGTCGCCTTCGGGCCCTCGGGTGACCTCTACGTGGCCAACTACAACGGCAACGACGTCCTGCGCGTGACCCCCGCCGGGATCGTCACGACCGCCGTCACGTCCGCTGAGCTTCCGGGCTTGAGCCTCGCGGGCCGCGTGGTCTTCAGCACAACGGGAACCCTCTTCGTCCAGGACTGGGACAATTATCAGGTCGATGAGGTCACCGGTGTCGACGCCCCGGCGCCGCCGATCTCGCTCACCGTCTCGGAGTCCTCGTCTGGCACGGTGAGCGCGTCGTGGTACGGATCATCGACGGACACGACCTACACGTGCACCCTGCTGTACGGCTTCAACAACCCGTCCTCGGTCACCGAGACCTCGTCGACGCCCAGCTGCAACTTCGTGGGCCTGAACCCTGCGGTGGGCTACGGCGTCGAAGTGGTGGCGAACAACGCGGGCGCGGTCTCGACCCCGGCCGAAGCGTTCTCGCCGCCAGCGCCCGCACCGCAGACGCCGCCGCCGGCCAAGCACACGATTGTTTGCAAGAAGAACCGCACGACGGCCCTGCGCACGGTGACCGGGCTCCACCCCACCTGTCCTGCGGGATGGCACCGGGTCGCGTAACTTCCGAACGCACGGGGTCGGTGAGGACCGTCATGGTCGGCGCATTTCAAGGCCGAATCAGGACGCTGGCGACCTCAAGTTCGGCGGCGCCGAGGCGTGGAGTGGCATCCGCGTCATTGGCGACTGGTCGGGCGTGTCCGGGACCTCGCGAGCCAGGTTCGCTAGTATTTCCCCAGTTGTGGGGGCGCCGTGAGACGGCGTGACCTCGCGCAAGGGAGACGCTATGTCTGGGTCAATGGCAGTGGGTATGGGTCGTGCCATCGGTCGCGCGGCTCTGGCGACGGCGTTGCTGGTCGGGATAGCGCTCGCGACCGGCGCGGTCCAGGCCGGCGCGGCGTCGTCCGCGACGCCGCTGGGCAACGTCGGGTACGGCTACGCCACGATGGGCACCGGGGTCAACACCGGAAACGTCTACGTGGTCAACTACTACAGCGGCGAGATTCTCCAGGTCGGACCGACCGGGGCCGTCACGAATTTCGCCAATCTCGGCACCGGCGGCCCGTGGGCCATCACGAGTGACGGCCAGGGCGACCTGTTCGCGGACCTCTACTACTACGACGAAATCTACGAGATCAGCCCCACCGGTACGGTCTCGCTGTATTCGTCCAACTTGGACGAATCCGGCATCTACGGGATGGCGTTCAACACGGCGGACGGCTACCTCTACGTCTCCAACGGCGGTGACATCTACCGGGTGGCGTCCAACGGCTCCGTGTCTCTCTGGGTCACCGGCGCCGGGGGGGACGGGCTGGCGTTCGACGCGGCCGGCAATCTGTACTCGAGCGACGAAACCAACGGCGATATCTATCGAGTCACGCCCGGTGCCGTGGTCACGACGTTCGCCGTCGGACTCTACGAGCCCTTTGGGGTGGCCTTCGGTCCTGACGGGGACCTCTACGTCGCGCAGGCGGGCACGTCGGACTCCATCGCGAGCGTCACGCCCGCGGGTGGCGTCTCCATCGCCGTGTCGTCGAGCGAACTCTTCAGTGCTGGAAGCACGGACCTGGGCTCGGTCGCCTTCAACTCCTACGGAACGCTCTTCGCCGTTGACTGGGACACCTATGAAGTGTGGATGATTGGTGTCGTGTCGGCGCCCACGCAGCTCGCCGTCTCGGAGTCGGCAGCCGGGACCGTGACGGCCTCGTGGTACGGGACCTCGACCGACACGAGCTACACGTGCACGCTGATGTACGGGTTCAACGACCCGTCGTCGGTGTCGGAGACCTCGTCGACCCCCAGTTGCTCGTTCGTGGGCCTGGACCCGTCGACGGGCTATGGCGTGAGGGTGACCGCGAGCTCAGTCGGTGGGCAGATGTCGGCCCCGGCGGTGGCCTTCGCGAGTCCGGCCCCGGCGCCCGCTCCGACGCCGCCGACGAAGCACACGATCGTCTGCAAGAAGAACCACAAGACGGCGCTTCGAACGGTGACGGGGCTCCACCCCACCTGCCCGGCCGGTTGGCACCGCGTCGCGTAACGCACCGCTCTTCCCTGACCGAAACCCCTCGCGTCATGCTGACCATCGTTGGGACACCTCGGGCAGCGCGGTCTTCATCTCGGCTCGGGGCATAAGCACGAGGGCCTCTGACGCCCGTCACCGCACCGCAACCAATCCAGTGGCTTGTCGACGTCTCACCGCCAACTGGGTTCAAGTGGTAACTTCGGTCGAGGGTTGGCGATTGCGAATCTCAAAGGACGAGTCATGAAGAAGAAGATTTTTGCCGCGCTGTTGTCGGTCTCTGCGATCTCGATGACGACGGCGATGGCCTCGGTCGCGGGCGCTACGCCTTCGGTCCCCGTGGCCGTACCCGGCGCGGCCTACGCCGTCGATGGCGAGAGCCACACGTTGTGGGCGATTCCCCCGGGCGGCGGAACCCCGGTCGCGGTCGCCGACCTGCCCGGGTGCTACGCGTGGGGCGCGACGCTAGTGGGCGACAACGTCTACTGGTCTGACTCTGAATGTGGGGGAATCTACAGCACGTCGGTCCTCACCGGACTCAGCACGGAAGTGATTGCTCCTGATTTTGATGGCTTTTACAGTGCCGGGTACGTAGCGGCCGACGCGGCCGGGAACGTGTGGGCCACCGGCGAGGGCTCGCTGATCGCCGAGATCCCGGCGGCGACGCAGACGCCCGTGATCTACGGCACGACGGGCGGCGCCTTCGGCGAAGAGGCCGACGCCCCCGTGGCCGTGGCCAACGGCACCATCTACATCGAGGCGGGGTCGGCGGACTCCACGATCTACACCTTCGCTGACCCGGCCCCGGGTACGCCGACGGACCCCATCGCCCTGCAGACCTACGTGACGAACTCCCCGGGAACCGTCACCGCGGGCCTGGCGGCCGACCCGAGCGGGAATCTCTACGTGTCCGACTACCACAACGTGTACGAGATCTCCGCGGTCAGCCAAGACTCCACGCTGTTGCCGCAGAGCTGCACCAACAGCGGCATCGAGAACATCACCTACTGGTCGGGGGGCCTGTACTTCTCATCGTGGCTGCCCGGTTACGTGTGCGAGTTCAACTCCGCGATGACCGCCGCCTCGGTCTACTCGACCAGCTCGAATCCCTACGCCGATCCCGGTTTCAATCCTGAGGGCTTCGGCTTCCTCGCCGCAGCCGCGGTGCGCCCGCCGATCGTGGCCGTCGTCACCGCCGACGAGTCGGTGCCGTCACCGCTCAGCCAGTCGATCACGGCCACGTGGCTCGGCGTCCCCGGCGCCCTCAGCTACACCTGCACCCTGATGTACGGCTTTGGCGCGCCCTCGACGTTCACCGTGACGACACCGTCAAGGACGTGCACCTACACGGGGCTCAGCCCGACGACGGAGTACGGCATCCAGGTGGTGGCCAACTACTCCGGCGGCGCGTCAGCTCCCTCCGTCGGCTTCGCTTCGCCTCCCCCACTGCCGTCGAACCCGCCGCCCGTCAAGCACACCATCGTCTGTGAGAAGAACCACAAGACGACGTTAAAGACGGTGACGGCGGTGCACCCGACCTGCCCGGCTGGCTGGCACCGGGTCGCGTAGCCCACGGCGCACGTTTCGCTCACCGCGGTGGGTGTCGCCCCATTGTGCAGGCGGTGACGCGGCGTCCCATGAGTGATCGTCACGCCGGTGTCCACTAGCATCACGCCAGGCGAACGGTCGCGCCTCGTGCGTTCCGGGGGCCCGGCGGCGCACGAGCAGGAGGCGACGTGTCAGATTCTCGATTGGTGAAGGGCCACTGGGGGTCGTGGCGCGTGACGCTCGCGGCCGGGATGGCCCTCGGGGCGCTGAGCCTCGGGGTACCGTCAACGGTCGCGGGAGCCGCGCCCGTCATCACCCCGCTCGCCGTGGTGGGCAACGGCTACCTCGCGACGGGCGCCAACGGCGACGTGTACGTGCCCAACTGGGTATCCGGCGTGCTCTACCAGGTCACCCCGGACGGCACCGTGACCGACTTCGCGAACTTCCCCGGCAACTCTGTGGGCGAGCCGTGGTCGGTGACGAGCGACGCCCAGGGCAACATCTACGTCGACCTGTTCGTCACTGGGGTCATCGACGAGGTCACCCCCAGCGGCTCCGTGTCCGTCTACGCGTCCAGCACTGACCTGGAATACGCCTACGGAATGACCTTCGGTCCCGGCGGCGTCCTCTACGTGCTCAATTACTACGGCGACCTGTACCAGGTGGCCCCCAACGGCACGGTGACGTTCGAGACGTCGGGCGCGGGCGCCGCCGGGCTGGCGGCCAACGCCCAGGGCAGCCTGTTTTCGGGGACCGGCGGACCGGTGATCGACGAGATCGCCCCGGGCGGGTACGTCTCCACGTTCGTGACGATTCCCGGCGCCGTGATTACCGACGTGGTGGTCGGTCCGTCGGGGGACGTGTACGCCGCCGACGCGGTGACCGGCAACATCTACCGCGTGACGCCCAACGGCGCGTTCACGGTGGCGGTGTCGGCCAGTCAGCTGGGTTCCCAGGACGCCGGCCTCCGGGCCCTGGCCTTCGACTCCGCCGGTGACCTGTTCGCGTTCGCTCAAACTTCCCAACAGATCTGGCGGATCTCCGGCGTGGACTCGGCCCCGGCGCCGCGCAACCTTGTGGTCAGCGAGACTCAGGGAGTGATCACCGGGTCGTGGTACGGCCCGTCGGGCTCGAGCTACACCTGCACCCTGATGTACGGATACAACGACCCCTCCAGCGTGACGACGACGGTGACCACGCCGAGCTGCACGTTCGAGGGTCTCGACACCACGATGGCCTACGGGATCGAGGTCGCCGCGACCAACAGCTACGGGGCGTCCGCCGTGGCCTTCGGCACGGCCGTCCCGGCGGTGGTGAAGGCACCACCGGCCAAGCACACGATCGTGTGCAAGAAGAACCGTTCCACGGCGCTGAAGACGGTGACGGCGGTGCACCCCACCTGCCCGGCCGGCTGGCACCGGGTCGCGTAGCGCAGCGGCGCTTAGAGCGTGTGTCCCAATTGGCGAGTGCACCGGAAGCCATGATCGACACCGTCAAGTCGTGGCCTATTCAAGTGACTTGACCGACGCCCAGTGGAAGTTCCTCGAACCCCTACTGCTCGTTCCCTCCAAACGAGGACCAAAACATGGAAACGACCTGCGCAAGGTCGTCGAAGGGATGCTGTACATCTCCCACACCGGGTGCCAATGGCGCTACCTGCCTGATGAGTTCGGCCCCTGGACGCGAGTGTGGTCGCAATTTCGACGATGGTCGAGAAATGGCACTTGGACCCAGGTACTCGCCGCACTGCACGCGTCATCGCGCACGGCTCTTGGTCGCAAGGACCCCCGTCCTTCGATGGTGGTCATTGATACGCACCTCGCACGCGGGGCTTCGAACGGAGGTGTGACCTTTCACAACCAGGGCGGCCCTTACGGTCGGACCAACGGCGCCAAACGCATCGTCTGCGTCGACGTTACGGGCCTGCCACTCTGCGTGCGAGTCGTCCCCGCCTCGACGTCCGAGGCCAGTGCCGTCGAACAGATACTCGACGACCTCGCCCGCTCGGGCGCGGACGAACGACTGGAGCTCGTGCTCGTTGACCGGGGCACTGCGCGGTCAGCGGCCACGGAACTCTCGAACAAATTCAACTACGAAGTTCGCCGAGTGGGATGGGACGAGCCCCCGCGCAACGAGCACGGGGGCAAGGTCTTTCACCCCATCCGTCACGCCTGGCGCGTCGAGGTGGCCCACGGCCATCTCGTGCGTCGGCGACGCTTGGCGCGCTGCTTTGAGAACACCGTGACCTCAGCCACCGGGTGGCTGCACGTCGCCTCAATTGCCGAGGTCCTTCGGGCGCTCTGCTGAGTCCGATTTCCGACAGGTATCTCACTCCTCCCTCGGTGTGTCGTGAAGCCTCAACCTAAAGACGTTGAACGTGGCGCCGCTGTCAGACAGTTCGTCGCCGACGTAATGAGCTCCAAGGGCGAGAGCGACGTTGCGCGAAGAATCGTTCCCCTTCAACATCTTGATGACGACGGCCTGGGCGCCCAGTGATGTGCGGGCGTATTCCAATGCGAGTCGTGCTGCTCGGAAGGCGAAGCCGCGTCGCCGCTGCCCAGGGAACACCAGGTATGAGAGATTCACCTCGTGATTCTCCAGTGCCCTCAGTTCGACGCCGCCCACCAAAACGTGTGGATCAAGGCTCCAAATTCCCCAATGCCGAAGACTCCCCATTGTTCGCCACGACGTTTGACACTCGGCAATGAACCTTTGAACATCGTCGAGTTGCGAAGGCCGCGGCGCTTCGAACCATCTGCGTTGCTCTTCATCCTCCCCGGCGAGCCACGCCGGAGCGTCATTTGTGGCCAGTGGTCTGAGCATCACGACATCGTCCGTCAGTATGGGTGCCGGCATCGGGTCGTCCACGACATCAGTATCGCCCCACGACATGTCACACGTCGCGTCAAAGATCAAGGCGTGGCGCCTCCACCAACGACAGCACCGATCTCGCACACCGGTCAGGTGCTCTCGCGAGCCGTCACGTTCCAGTTCGCCCTCGACCCGAACCTGGAACAAAGAATCCTCTTCGCCAAGTGCGCGGGGGCTCGGCGCTACACCGTGAATCACCATCTCGCGAGGGTGAAATCGAATCTGGACAGCAGATCGACCGAGCGAGAAATCCTGTCAGAGTGTGGAGATCCGTGCGAACCAACGACGCCTTCTCTCTCCTGGACAGCGTTCTCCTTCATCAACGAATTCAACGCCTGGAAGAACGGACAGTCTGATGATTCCCTGGTCAACGAAGTCGGGACTCGGGGTCTCGCCTGGCGCCACGAACTGCCCAACGACGTTTTCGAGTGCGCCAGCGTGGACGCGGCGCGCTCGTTGGAGAACTTCTCCGCGTCGCGACGTGGCCAGCGAAGTGGACCCTCCGTCGGGTTCCCCCGATTCCAGGCCAAGGGGAAAGTGACGCCGAGCTTTCGAGTGCGCAACCGCGCAACATCAGCGCAGGTGTCTTCGAGCCAGCCCATTCGCTTCACCGATCCCGCCCACCTGCGACTTCCGAAGATCGGAACGGTGAAACTCTGCGGTCCCACTCGCAAGGTCCGCCGGATGATCGACGCCGGTCGCTTCCACGTCTACTCGGCGACGTTGACTCAACGCGCCGGACGCTGGATCGTGTCACTGGCCGGAGTAGCGGCCGAGTTTCACCCGGCCGAGCGCAGTCGAACGATTCGTCATGCCATTCCTGTCGGTGTCGACCGGGGCATCATCTCCCTCTGCGTCTCTGCCGACGCGAACGGAGTTCCCATCGAGAGCTTCGAGGGGGTGAAAACATTGAAGCACGCACACGCGTCGCTCAAGGCGGCCAACCAGGCCCTGGCCAGAACCACACCGGGGACGAAAGGCCGCCAACGAGCGAGGGCCCGACTCGCCAAGCGACATCGTAAAATCGCCAACACCCGACGGCACTTGGTCCACCAAGCCTCCAAGGCTCTGGTTGATCGTTGCCAGGTACTCGTGATCGAGGATCTGAACGTCGCGGGAATGGTGAGGAACCACCACTTAGCGAGATCGATCTCCGACGCCGCCATGGGAGAGCTTTCCCGCCAGCTCCTCTACAAAGCCAAATGGCACGGCGTCGAGGTTCGAGTGGCCGACAGGTTCTTTGCCAGCTCCAAGACGTGCTCCGGTTGTGGTGAGGTCAAGAACACCCTCGACCTATCGTCACGGACCTACTCATGTGACGTCTGTGGACTGGTCATCGAGCGCGACCTCAACGCGGCCATCAACCTCGCCCGCTGGGAACCCAGCGAACCGACCGCAGTGACAGTTTTGGACCCCACGCGCGTTCCGCTTCTCTCCACAGCCTGATCCCACTGGGATCTGCACCGCGAAGCGCGCGGGAAGAGCCGATCGTCACCCGCACAACCATCACGACCACGTGATGAGGGCCCTGGGTCGGAACCGAGCACTCCGACGAAGCATCGTCTGGGACGTCGGACGGTGAGCAAGCACTGCTGAGCAAATTTGGTTCAGCTGGTCAAGGCGAACCGGTGGGTCCAAATAGGACACACGCTGTTAGGGCGTGCGGGTCCTCGTCAGGGAGTCGCGCGCCGCGTCGAGGACCTCGTCGGGGATGACCGTGCCGGGCCGGTTGGCCGGGTCGTTGGTCAAGAAGCGTCCGAGTACGGGCAGTTCGGTTATCGACTCGGCGCGCAGGATCGCGGCGACCACGGGCACGAAGCTCTCGGCGGCGGGGTAGACCACGTAGCGCGGCAGCCACGCCGGCTCGTACTTGGCGTTGAACGCCCAGAGCGACTCGATCGGCAAGATCCCCGACAGTCGCTTGATCGCCCACCGCTCGACGCGCGTGAAGGTGCCTTCGCCCTCGCCCTCGATGACCGAGCGGAACGCCGCGAAGTTGAGGCTCAGCCCGCGCGCGCCCAGGCCGCGCAGGTGCTCGATCGTCGAGCACAGCGCGAAGTCGATCAGGCCGTTGGGGTGCGCGCCCGGGTCCCGACGCATCAAGTCCAGTGAATAACCCCTGATCGCGGGGGAGGGGACGAACTGGCACACCGCCGCCGGGCACCCGTCGGGTCCGTTGACGACGGCCAGCAGGAGGCCCTTGTCCTTGGGGTTGAAGAGCCGTCCGAGCATCATCGAGAACCCCCGCTCGCCCTCGCCGCGGCGCAGCATCGAGATGAGCTCGACGATCTCGGGCACCTTGGAGGTTTCGATCGAGGCCGGGTCGAGGAACTCAACGGTGTAGCCGTGTCGCGCCAGGCGGGTGCACGCCTGGCGTAGGCCCTTCATCTTCCCACCCGCGAGAGAGAAGGTTGCGCAGTCCACGATCGCCTCGTCGCCCAGGTAGATCGAGTGCAGCCCCGCCGCGTGGTAGATGGGCAGCCAGTCGGCGCCCGCGCCCATCACCCCGATCGTCCAGCCCCGGGCCTCGGCGAAGGAGCGGAACGCGCTGAAGGCCTCGGCGCGCTCGGCCTCGGGCCCGACCGGGTCCGGTGAGATCAACGCCACGCCGCCGAAGACGGCGTACGCGACCAGGGAGTCGCGGAAGAAGAAGAACTGCTTGTCGTCGCGCAGCGCGAAGTAGTCCAGCGTCCCGCGACCGTGTCGGCGCACGATGTCGCGCGCGCGCAGCTCAGCCAGGCGTCGCTCGGCGCTCGTCGCCTGCCCGGAGAGGCGGCGGTCGACGACCGGACGCGTCACCAGGTAGAGCGCCGCGGCGACCAGCGACATGCCCACGGCGAAGAGTGAGGGGTTGAGGAGGTCGCCCACGCGGTCCGGAAGGGTGGGAAGCCCGATCGCGGTCACCCCCACCAGGCGCTCGACGCAGGCGACCAGCACGACGCCGAAGGAGGGCAGGTGTCGGTGAACGCCGGAGGCCTCGACGCCGAGCGAGCCCGCCAGCACGGCGACCGCGGCGACGAGGCCCAAGCGGGGCAGGGCCCCGGTCAGGCTGGTGCGGTCCGTCGTCCCCTGGAAGTGCTCGCGCTCGATCACCAGCAGGGCCAGCAGGGTGAGCGACACGAGGGACCCCGCGACGCTGCCGCCGCGCGCCAGGTGCGCGACGATGGTCACGGCGAGGGCCGCGCTCGTGAGGAACCACGCGCGGCGCTGACCGCGTCGGATGCCGCGCGCCATCATGATCATGCCCACGCCCGCCACCGCGGTCAGCGCCGCGGCCGACTGGGCGACGCTCAGGGGCAGCACCGACAGCACCGTGTGGAGCCGGCTGCGCAGCGGCGGCGAGACGGTGACGGCGACGTTGAGCAGTCCGTCGAGGAAGATCAGCCCGCTCGCCCAGCGCCGCACCGAGCGTTGCCGACGCTGGGCGCCGAGGCGGTCGTGCGAGAGCGGGAAGGGGTTCCCGTTGGGCCACGATCCCAGCGTCAGGGTCGTCGCCCCTGGTCCGGGCTGTCGCGGCGCCCCCGCGACGAGTCGCTCGAGGAGTCGAGCGCGCCGCAGACTCTGGCCCGCGTAGAGGCGCACCTGGATCGTGGAGGCCGCCTCGACCTCGACGACGCTGAGGCGTTCGACGACGGTGAAGACCGGCGGGAGGCCGAGGTGGCCGTGGCGCTCGACCACCACCCGCCCCGAGGGGCCGGGCGCGGCGCACATCCCGCGGTCCAGGAATGCCAGTGCGGGCCGCGCGGCGCCGCCCACGATCGCGCCGGCGCCGCCGCGCTCGGCGACGCGCCGGGCGTATTCGACCGCGTCCACGCCGTCGACCTGGCACAGCGCCAGGGGCTCGGCCGTGCCGACGGGCGTCGGGCTCACCCCACGCGCGAAGCGGCGGCGCACCATGAGACCGGCCGCGGTGACCACCAGCGCCTCGACGAACAGGATGACGAGCAGGTTGGCGGCCACGTTGCCCCAGAAGCTCGAGGTGTGCGGGGCGTGCACCGTGATCTCGTGGTGCGTGAAGTGCCCGGCGACCTCGAAGGCCGTGTTGAGCAGGTCGAATGCGGCCATGGCGATCACCGGCAGCCAGACCCACGGGCCGAGGCGCCGGTAGAGCACGCGCGACGCGACGAAGCGGCTCAGCGCGGTCGGGTCCTCGAGGCGCGCGGCGTCGTCGCGGTCAGCCGCGTCGGCCTGGGCCGCGTCGAGGTCGGACCGGCCGACGGCGACCGCCAGGTCGCGCACGCCGTCGGCCGTGGCCACCTGGAGCATCACGTCGCTCGCCACGGTCACCCCCAGGTCGCCGAGCAGCGCCACGGCGTCCTCGTCCGCCAGTGCCGCGTCGTCGCGGCCCGGCAGGACGACCAGGCGGTGCTCGGGGTGGGCGGTGAAGTCCGCGAGGGCGCGCGCGAACCCCGGCAGGGCGTCGAACGTCGAGCGCAGGGCGGCGCCGGCGTCGCCGCCGAAGGGCGCGAGCAGGTTCCCGGCGACGATGACGACGGCGGGGTCGTCCAGGTCGCCCAGGAGGTCGACGACCTCGCGCAGCGCCCGGCCCGACGCGTCGCTGGCGCTCGAGAGTCCCAGGTCGCTCAGGACGTAGACGTGGCGCCCGTAGGGGACGGGCAACGTCAACCGCTCGTTAGCTCCCACGCGTCTAGTCTCGCAGAGTCGCCCGCGGCAGGTTCCGGGGCGCAGGACCCATGGACGAGGACTACCGGCGAGAGAACTGGCAGTGGCGGGCGGCGGCGCGCGCGCCGGGCCCGGCGGTGGTCTTTGACATCGACGGCGTGCTGGCCGACGCGGCCGGGCGCCAGCACTACCTCGACTGGGGGGACTGGAAGCGCTTCTTCGAGGCCTGCGGCGACGACCCCGTGATCGAGGAGATCGAGCGGCTCCTCGAGCTGCTCGACGCGTCGCTCACGATCGTCCTGCTGACCGGGCGACCGCGCCGGGTCCAGCCCCACACCCTGGCCTGGCTGGAGCGCTACGGGCTGCGCTGGGACCTGTTGATCATGCGCGAGCACGGCGACTACGCCGGGGTCGACCAGTTCAAGCGCGGCGCGGTGCGCGACCTGACGTTCCAGGGGTTCGACCTGCGCTTGGCGCTCGACGACGACCCCAAGAACCACGCCATGTACATCTCCGAGGGCGTGCCGTGCATCTACATCCACTCGGGCTACTACCTCTAGGCCGTGGGCGGCTCCCCCAGGACCTCGAGGGCGTCGCGCCCCGCGCGACGGCCCGACCCGATGGACGCGGGCACCCCGACCCCGTCGTAGGCGTTGCCCGCCAGCAGCACGCCCCAGGGGCGCGCCGCGCCGCGCGCGGCGTCGACCAGGCGTTCGTGACCCACGCGGTACTGGGGCAGACCGGAGGGCCAGCGCTGAACGAGTGACGCCCGCGGCGTGGCCGCGCGCGCGAGCAGGACCGCGAGCTCGTCGCACACCCTCTTCGTCAGCTCGTCGTCATCCATCGCCGCCCAGCGGTCGTCGTCGATGCGGCCCACGTGGGCGCGCAGCACCACGTCCTCGTCGCGGCGCAGCCGCGGCCACTTGCGGTCAAGGAACGTCACCGCGGTCACGATGAGGGAGCCCTCGCCGCTCCACGGCGTGTTGAGCGGCACGAGCACGCCGGTGCCGTGTGCGGGGAGCGTGACGTCGCTTCGGGCGAAGCTGAGCGTCACCATCGCCGCGCCGGCGCTGTCGACCCCCCGCAGTGCCGCGAGAGCCGGGTCGAGGTCACCGAGCAGTGCCCCGGCGACCTGGGCGGGAGCCGCCAGGACGATGGCGTCGGCCGGCGTCGTGGTGTCCGCCGTGTCGACCTCCCACGGGTAGTCGCCGCTCCCGCTGCGCCGCAGCGCCGTCACGCCCACGCCGGTGCGTATGACGACACCGCGCTCGGCGAGGCGCGCCGCGAGCGCGGCCGGCAGCGAGCCGACGCCGTCGAGCAGGGAGTAGAACATCGGGCCCGGGCTGGCGCTCGGCGTCGCGGGTCCCGGCGACACGGGTCCCGCGGCGCGCAGCGCCTTCATCAGCGACCCGCCTCGGCGTGCGGCGTCGTAGAGCGCGGGGAAGACCGACTTGGCCGAGAGCCCGTCGATGCGCCCCGCCTGGATGCCCCCGACCATCGGCTCGATGAAGCGGTAGGCGAGCTCGTCGCCCAGCTTGGTGCGTACGATCAGGCCGATCGACGCGTCCTCGCCGACGTCCAGGGCGCGCGGGAAGTGCTCGTCGCGCCACGCCGCCCACCGTGCGCCGCGGCCCAGGCCCCCCACGGCGCGCACGGCGTCGACGCTCGTGGGCACGCCGAGCGCCAGGCCCGCGGGGATCTCGTGGAGGGCGCCGCGCAGCCATATCGACGCCCCGCTCGCGTCGATCGGCTCGAGGCGCGCGGCGAGCCCGAGCTCGGTGACCAGGGCCGTCGCCTCGGGTCGACGCGCGAGGAAGCCGTCCGCGCCCAGGTCGACCACCCGGTCGGCGAATTGCGTGGTGGCGAGCGCGCCGCCGACGCGCCCCCGCGACTCGATGACCTCGACGCGCGGGCCCCCCTCCCCGCCGCTCAGCTCCCACGCCGCCGCCAGTCCGGCGATCCCGCCACCGACGACCACGACGGAGGGGCGCGGCATCTAGGCCGATTCGCGGACGACGCCGGCGAGCACGTCGATGAAAGCGGGGTCGTCGTTGAGTGACGCCGTGCGCACCAGGGAGATGCCGGACTCGCGCGCGACGCGCTGCGCGTCGACGTCGATGTCGAAGAGGACCTCGAGGTGATCCGAGACGAAGCCGATCGGGCACGAGACGACGTCGGTCACGCCGACGATCGCCAACGCGCGCAGGACCTCCAGGATGTCGGGCCCCAGCCACGTGTCGCCCGTGCGCCCGGCGGACTGCCACGCGACGCTGTGGCGCGTGACCCCGGCCAGGCGCGCCGCGCCCGCCGCGCTCGCCGCCAGCTGCTCGGGGTACGTGTCGCCGACGCTCAGGATCCCCTCGGGGAGCGAGTGCGCCGAGAAGACCACCTCGGTGGTGTCGCGGCGCTCCGCGGGCACCAGCGCGAGGGCGTCGGCGACGCGCCCGGCGATGAGCTCGAGGAACCCGGGGGCGTCCCACCACGCGCCGACGGCGCGCAGCTCGACCCGGTCGCCCAGCGCGCGGCGTGCTCGGTCCATGTACTGGTCCGTTGACATGGTCGAGGAGTGCGGCGCCAGGGCCAGCCCGACGACGCGGGTGTAGCCCCCGTCCACGAAGAGCGCCGCGGCGTCCTCGATGAAGGGCGGCTCGTACTTGGACCCGAATCGCACGTGGTAGCGGCCGGGGTCGCTCGCGTCGAGCGCGCGCGCCAGCGCCTCCACCTGGTCGCGCGTGCGCTGGGCCAGCGGCGAGATGCCCCCGATGGCGTCGTAGCGGCGCACGAGGTCGGCCAGCTGCTCGTCGCTCGGGGGTCGCCCGTGGCGGATCCTCGTGTAGTAAGCCTCGACGTCGTCGCGGGTCGTCGGCGTGCCGTACGCCATCACCAGGACCCCGACCGTCATGACACACCCGCCCTTCCCTCGTCGTGGACGACGCGCACGACCGCCTCGAGAACCGCCGGGTCGGTCGCGGGCAGGACGCCGTGACCGAGATTAAAGACGTAGCCCGGCTCGGTGCCGGCCCGGGCCAGGACCTCGCGGGCCGCCGCCACGCCGAGCTCCACGCCCCCGAGGCAGCGCGCGGGGTCCAGGTTGCCCATCACGGGCCGTCCCCCGACGCGCCGGCGCCCGTCGTCGAGGTCGACGCGCCAGTCGATGCCCACGACGTGCGCGCCGCTGGTGGCCATCAGGCCCAGGAGCTCGCCGGTCCCCACGCCGAAGAGAATGGTCGGAACGCCCAGGTCGGCGACGCCGTCCAAGACTCGCGCGGTCGCCGGCAGCGCGAAGCGCTGGTACTCCTGGCGCGTCAGCGCCCCGGCCCACGAGTCGAAGAGCTGCAGCGCGCGCGCCCCGTGGGCGACCTGGAGACGCAGGAAGGCGATCGTGATCGACACCAGGCGGTCCATCAGTCGGTCGAACAGCGCGGGGTCCGCGTGCATGAGGGTCTTGATCACGGCGAACTCGCGGGTGGGGGCGCCCTCGACGAGGTAGCTGGCCACGGTGAAGGGCGCGCCGGCGAAGCCGATCAGGGGCGTCGACGACGCCGCGAGCCGCTCGACCACGAGGTCCACGGTGCGCGTGACGTGGGCGACGTGGCCCTCGTCGAGGTCGCCGAGGCGCCCGAGGTCCGCCGCGGTGCGAAAGGGCCGCTCCACGACCGGCCCCCGACCGGCCACGACGTCGACGCCGAAGCCCAGCGCGTGATACGGCACGACGATGTCGGAGAAGAGGATGGCGGCGTCGACGCCGTAGCGACGCACCGGCTGCAGCGTGATCTCGCAGGCCAGCTCGGGGTCGCCGATGGCGTCGAGTATCGAGCCGGTCCCGCGCAGCGCCCGGTACTCGGGCAGCGAGCGCCCGGCCTGGCGCATGAACCACACCGGGACGCGCTCGACGCGCTCGCCCCGGCAGGCGCGCAAGAAATCCGACTCCACCGTGCTCCTTCGACCGACCCCAATCTAGAGGGGTCGGCGGGGCCCTCCGGGGGCCTCGTCGGCGTCCTCTAGACTTGACAGACCCCAATCGCGGTCGCAAAGAGAGGTCGACGTGGCGCACGAGCGAGAGATCGCCGAGGAACAGAAGTTCCTCGACGTCGCCCTCAGCGCGCTGGACCACATGCGCGACGAGGCCCGCTCGATGCGCGACGGCGCCGCGGTCGCCACGATGCGCGGCGCCGGCGACCTCGTCGAACGCGACGTCGTGATGGGCACCGCGCTGCACCGCCTGGACCAGCTCGCGATCGGCGACCAGCCCCTGTTCTTCGGGCGGCTCGACTACGTGCCCGACGAGCGCGGCCGGGCCGACCGCTTCCGGGTCGGCCGACTCGCCGTGACCGACGAGCACCAGAACCCCCTGGTCGTCGACTGGCGCGCGCCGGTCGCCGAACCCTTCTACCGCGCGACGGGCGTCGAGCCCCTGGGGCTCGCGCGTCGCCGGCACGTGGCCGTGCGCGGACACGAGGTCGTCGGCGTCGAGGACGAGTACTTCGCCGACGCGTCGGGCGAGCTCGCCCTGCCCGAGGAGGAGGTCCGCGACGCGACGCCCGAGGGCCTCGTCGACGGAGGCATGGCCCTCGGCGGCCCGGGCGCGTTGCTCGCGGCGCTGGGCCGAGCGCGCACCGGGCGCATGGGCGACATCATCGCGACGATCCAGGGTGAGCAGGACCGGATCATCCGCACGCCCCTGGCCGGCGTGCTGCTCGTGCAGGGCGGCCCGGGGACCGGCAAGACCGCGGTCGCGCTGCACCGCGCGGCGTACCTGCTCTACACGCACCGCGCGACTCTCGAGCGCCAGGGCGTCCTGGTCGTCGGCCCGAACCCGCTCTTCTTGGACTACATCGAGAACGTCCTGCCGTCACTGGGCGAGTCGGGCGTGACGCTGTCGACCATCTCGGGGCTGGTGACCAACGTCGACGTGCGCGGCCGCGACGTCGACGTCGTCGACCGGCTCAAGGGCGACCTGAGGATGGTCAAGTTCCTCGCGCGCGCCCTCGCCACTCGCCAGCGGGCCCTGCGCGAGGACGTCGAGATCCCGGTGGGGCGCGCCATCGTGGTGCTTCGCGCGCGCGACACCAAGGAGGTCGTCGATCGCGCGCGGCGCCGACCGGGTAACCACAACCAGCGGCGCTCGGCGGTCGGACGCGAGCTCGCCCAGCGCCTGGCGGTCCAGTACCGCAGCCGGTTCGCCCACGACAACGGCGACGTCGACGACGCGCTGAGCGAGCTCGCCGACGCGATCCGCACGTCGGCGGAGTTCAGCGGCGCGCTACAGCGGATCTGGCCCCGTCTCTCGGGCCCGGAGCTCCTGCACGACCTCTTCGGGGCCAAGGCGTTGATCCGGGCCGCGGGCGAGGGGCTCTTGAGCGAGGAGGAGCAGGGCCTCCTCTACCGACCCCGGTCCGAGGCGCTCGAGGACATCGCCTGGACCAAGGCCGACGCCGCGCTCGTCGACGAGGCGCGCGTGCTGCTCGGGCCGCGCCGCCGACCGCGCCCGGTCGGCCGGCCGAGCGACGTCCTCGAGG
Organism: uncultured Actinomycetota bacterium; assembly: GCA_963805595.1. GTDB lineage: Bacteria > Actinomycetota > Acidimicrobiia > Acidimicrobiales > RAAP-2 > RAAP-2. The sequence goes on from CAWDUM010000005.1 coordinate 45,123, forward strand.
GTCTCGACCTGGACGCCTACCAGGGCGACGTGCGCGCCGCGGCGCTGCGCGAGGCCGCCCGCCAGGTCACCGCGACGGTGATGGAGCTCGACGAGGCGGAGTTCGTGACCTACGGGCACATCGTGGTCGACGAGTCCCAGGACCTCTCGCCGATGGAGCTGCGCGTCCTGCGCCGGCGCGACCTCAACGGGTCGATGACGGTGGTCGGCGACATGGGCCAGGCGACGACGGCGTCCTCCGCGGCGTCGTGGGACACCGTGCTCGAGGTGATCTCGCCGCGACGCGCGCCGACGCGCGTCGACCTGACGGTGAGCTACCGCACGCCCGAGGAGGTCCTGGACTTCGCCGCGCCGACACTGGCCGCCGCCGCGACCGGGCTGACCCCGCCGCGGCCCGTGCGGCGCACCGGCCACGACCCGGTGGTCGAGGTAGTGGACCCCGAGGACTTCGCCGCGCGCCTGGTCGAGGCGGTGCGCCGCGAGTGCTCCGCGGTCGACCCCGGGCGCGTCGCGGTCATCGTCGCCGAGGACAGGGTCCCCGAGTTGGTCGGGCTGCTGCGGCGCGAGGGAGTGGACGCCGTGGACCCCCTGGTCCACGAGTCGCGCGGACTCAGCGCGGACCTCGTCGTCCTGGCCGCGGAGGGTGCCAACGGGCTCGAGTTCGACGCGGTGGTGGTGGTCGACCCCGCCCAGATCGCCCGGCGCGAGTCCCTCGACGGCGGGCCCACCGCGCGCGGACTGCGCACCCTCTACGTCGCGATGACCCGGCCCACGCGACGTCTCGCGATCCTGTCCGCCGAGGCACTGCCGGCGTCGATCCTCGCCGCGACGGGCCCACGGTCATAGCGAGGGCCGTGTGGCATCTACTAGAAATGTAGGAGTGAGTCAGGCGATTCCCCTCAATAGCCTGGCGAAGCCGGAGAAGATCGTCCACGATCGTCCGCCGATGCTCGCCATCGGCGTGATGATCTGGCTCGGCAGCGAGCTGATGTTCTTCTCGGGGCTCTTCGCCGCCTTGTTTACGATCCGCGCGCACCTCGCGGCGTGGCCGCCCGCGGGCACCAAGCTCGACGTCCTCCAGGCCGGGATCTTCACTCTCATCCTCGTGTCGTCGTCCTTCACGATGCAGTGGGCCGTGTGGCTCATCGAGCACCGGCGCCGCGCCGAGGCCCGTCGCTGGGTGATCATCACGATCGTGCTGGGCGCGCTGTTCATCGGCAACCAGGCCTACGAGTGGACGCACATCACCACGCGCTGGTACACCAACTCCTACGGCTCGGTCTTCTTCATCACGACCGGCCTGCACGGCCTGCACGTGTTCCTGGGCCTGGTCGCCATGTCGTTCCTGCTGTTTCGCATGCGCGGCAGCGAGGGCGACCCCGGTGAGCTCTCGACGTTCCAGGGCGTGAGCTACTACTGGCACTTCGTCGACGTCGTGTGGATCGGGCTGTACTCGTCCCTCTTCCTGCTCAAGTAACGATGACCCGCTCCGTCCTTTCGCGCCTGGGGGCCACTGCGTTCGTCGGCTTCCTGGCCGTCGGCCCGGTCCTGGCGATCGCCACGAGCGCGCACGCGTCGTCCACGCCGGCGTACCAGACGGCGCGAAAGAACGCCGGCACGCCCAACTCCAGCGTCGTGATCAAGAACGCCGCGGGCGCCGTCGTGAGCTACGGCAACTCGGCGATCACGTACGCGAACCCCTCGCCGGCGCTCGCCCAGCTCGGCCGCGCGCTGTTCATGGAGAACTGCGCGACCTGCCACGGCACGCAGGCCAACGGCGTCCCGGCGTCGGGCACCGTGGGGGCCTTCCCGGACCTCGTGGGGCTGGGCACGGCCACCATCGACTTCTGGGTCGAGTCGGGACGCATGCCCGCGACCAACCCGCGCTCGATCGAGGCGACGCGTCGTCAGCCGCGCCTGGACCACGACCAGGCGCTGGCGATCGCCGCGTGGATCAACTCGCTCTCGCCGGGGTACCCGGCGATCCCCACCGTGCACCTCAAGGACGCCAACGTCGCCGACGGCGCGGCGCTCTTCGCGCTCAACTGCGCGGCCTGCCACACGATCGAGGGGATCGGTGACGCGCTGGCGTTCGGCACGTTCGCGCCGTCGCTGCGCCACATCCCCGTGACCCAGGTCGCCGAGGCCATCCGCACCGGCCCCGGCAACATGCCGCGCTTCACCGGCAACCTGAGCGACTACCAGGTGCGCGACATCGTCAAGTTCGTCACCACCGAGATCCAGCACCCGCGCAACCCCGGCGGGTTCGGCCTCGGCGGCCTCGGCCCGGTGGCCGAGGGCTTCGTCGGACTCGCCCTCGGGGTGGGCGTGCTCGCCCTCGTGGGCTTCTGGGTGGGGGAGCGTCAGTGAGCGACGAGCAGCGCACCCCCGTGCACCTGAGCGGCCTGTCCGAGGACGACCCGCACCTCCAGCCCGCCTCGAAGAACCCCCAGCGCGCCGAGCGCGTCATCGCCGTCGTGCTGCTCCTGGGCCTGCTCGGCGTCGCCGGGTTCGGGGCGTGCTACTGGGTCAACGCCCAGCCGTGGACCCTGGGCGCGACCCTCGGCGGGGGCCTCACGTTCCTGGGCATCGGGATCGTCGCCTGGGGCAAGTACCTCATGCCCCGCGGCCCCTTCGTGGAGGACCGCCACTCCCTGGCCAACACTGAGGACGAGCGCGACGCCTTCGCCGGAGCGATCGTCCAGCGCGGCGGGAGCATGCTCCAGCGCCGCCGGCTCCTCGGCGGCCTGCTCGGCGGGGGACTGGGCGTCTTCTCGGTGGTCGCGATCTTCCCGCTCCTGCGCAGCCTCGGGCCGATGCCCAAGGGGACGCTCTTTCACACCGACTGGCGCAAGGGCTCCTTCGTCGTGGACCAGACCGGGCGCCGCGTGGGCGTCGGCGACCTCGCGGTGGGCTCGATCGTGACCGTGTTCCCCGAGGGGACCCAGGACTCGGACCGGGGCCAGGCCGTCGACGCCACGGTGCTGATCCGGGTATCGAACGAGAACTTCACGACGCAGAAGGGCCGTGAGTCCTGGGCGCCGAAGGGCTACGTGGCCTACTCGAAGATCTGCACGCACCTGGGCTGCCCGGTGGGCCTCTACGAGCAGCAGCTCCAGCTGCTGGTGTGCCCGTGCCACCAGTCGATGTTCAACGTGACCAACGGCGCGGTGCCCCAGTTCGGCCCGGCCCCGCGGCCGCTGCCCCAGCTGCCCCTCTACGTCGACGCGTCGGGCCTGCTGCGCAGCCAGGGCGACTACGACCAGCCGATCGGCCCCGGGTTCTGGGAGCGCTCGTGAGCGACGTCGCGGTCACCAAGCGCTCCCAGCGCCGGGCCCTCGGCCCCAACGGCAAGATCGGCCATTCGATCAACGAGCTCGACGACCGCCTGGGCATCGCCCGCGGCGGGCGCAGCTTCCTCGACAAGGTCTACCCGGACCACTGGTCGTTCCTCCTCGGCGAGATCGCCCTGTACTCGTTCATCGTGCTGCTGGCCACGGGCGTCTTCCTGACCTTCTATTACATCCCGAGCCAGACCCTGGTCACCTACCACGGCAGCTACCTGCCCCTGGACGGCCAGCACGTCACCCAGGCGTACGCGTCGAGCGTGAACCTGTCCTTCGCCGTGCGCGCCGGATTGCTGATGCGCCAGATGCACCACTGGGCGTGCGACATCTTCGTGGGCTCGATCGTCGTGCACATGGCGCGCGTGTTCTTCACCGGCGCCTTCCGCAAGCCGCGCGAGCTCAACTGGACCATCGGGCTCACGCTGCTGATCCTGGCGATCGTCAACGGCTTCCTGGGCTACTCGCTGCCCGACGACCTCGTCTCGGGGACCGGCATCCGCATCGCCTACTCGATCATCGAGTCGATACCCGTGGTGGGGACCTACCTGGCCTTCTGGATCTTCGGCGGGAACTACCCGGGCAACGGCGTCCTGGAGCGCTTCTACATCGCCCACGTCCTGCTGGTGCCGCTCATCATGATCGGGCTGGTCAGCGCGCACATGTTCTTGATGTTCCGCCAGAAGCACACGCAGTTCGACGGCGGGGGACGCACGGAGAAGAACGTCGTGGGCAAGCCGTTCTTCCCGGTCTTCATGGCCAAGACGACCGGGTACCTGCTGATCATCACGGGGGTCATCGCGCTGCTGGGCGCCTTCGCCCAGGTCAACCCGATCTGGCAGTTCGGCCCCTACGAGGCGGCGCGCATCTCCTACGCGGTCCAGCCGGACTGGTACATGGGGTTCCTGGACGGCGCCCTGCGCATCTGGCCCTCGTGGTCGTTCCACAGCTTCGGCCATACCATCCCGCTCGAGGTCACGATCCCCGCCGTGGTCCTGCCCGGCATCATCTTCAACCTCGCCTTCGCGTGGCCCATCATCGAACGCAAGTTCACGAAGGACAACGAGTTCCACAACCTGCTGGACCGCCCGAGCAACCGGCCCAAGCGCACCGCCGCGGGCGTCGCGCTGCTCTCGTTCCTGTGCATGCTGTTCATCGCCAGCTCCACCGACGTGCTGGCCAACTTCTTCCACGTGTCGCTCAACACGGTCCTGATCGCGATGCGCGTGCTGGTCATCGCGTCGCCGTTCGTCGGCTACGCGATCACCTACAAGATCTGCAAGGAGCTTCAGGCGGTGCACGGGGCCGGGCGCCGCAAGACGGCGAACATCGTCACGCGCACCGAGCACGGCGAGTACCAGGCGACGCCGTCGCCGGTCTACCCTGACGACCGCCACGACAAGCTCGAGCCGACCCCGGTGCCCGACTTCATCAGCGCGCGCCCCCCGGAGGCCACCGAGTCGGGCGTGCGCACGGTCGACCGCTAGCCAGGGTGTCGGCCCCGGGCCCGCGCCGCGCCGCGCTGGTCGTCGTCCTCACCGTGGTCGCGAGCGCCCTGGCCGCCTCGGCCGCCTGGGTGGGCCGAGGCGTCACGACCACGACCACGACGTCGACCACCACGACGACCATCGCGCGCGAGGCGGCCCAGAAGGGCTGGGCCGTCGCGTCCACGTCCGGGCGGGGGGTCCTCGTGGACGTCACCACGGTGTCCGTGGGCACCGCGGCCTTCCGCGTGGCGCGGCTGCGCGCGAGGACGACGCTCCTGCGCTGGCACGTCGGCCTCGGCGACCCCCCGGGGTGGATGCAGGTCCCCCCCGACGCGGGGCCGTCGATCGACTGGCCGGTCGAGGGCCCGCCCGGGGTGGTCGCGGTGTTCAACGGGGGATTCAAGCAGTCGGCCGGCGCGGGGGGCGCGATGGCCGACGGCCGGGTGCTCGAACCCCCGATCGCCGGGCGCATGACGATCGCCGTCGACGCGGCCGGGCACTGGGCGATGGGCGTGTGGGGTGCGCCGGACTTCCCGCCGAAGGGCTTCGAGCCGGTCAGCTACCGACAGAACCTCGTGCCGCTGGTGCTCGACGGCGCCCCGACCCCCGCGGCGTCCGGGCCGGTGGGCGCGTGGGGGTCGGTCCTGGGGCCCTCGCCGGCCGTCGCGCGAACGGGTCTGGGTGAGGACGCCCGCGGCAACCTCCTCTACGTGGCCACCATGGACCCCGTCCTGCCGATCCAGCTCGCCCGGGCGCTGGTCAAGGCCGGCGCGGTGAGCGCGATGCAGCTCGACATCAACCCCTACTGGCCGATCCTCGGCGTCACGCGCGCGCCGGTGCACGGGGCCCACGCGGGATACCCGCTCCAGCTGGCGGGGAGCCACCACGACGCCGCCGTCTACAACACCGGGTGGATCCGCGACTTCTTCGTCGCGATGGCCGAGCCCTCGACGTGGACGTGCAACTGGGCCAGCGCCGGGCTGGGTGCGCTCGGTGCCCCTCGGCCCCAGCCGCTGCGCCCCGTCGGCGACTGCTCCGGGGTCACCCCGGCGAGGACCCCGCCCACCACGACCACGCCCTCGACGGCCTCTCAACGCGGCTAGCCGCGGGCGGGCCCGTGCGTAGCATGGGCGACGTGACGACCCCGAGCGACCCGAACTGGCCCTCGGCCGCCAGCCTCGTCGGCCCCTCGCCCTGGCCGGGGCGGCGAAACGTGGGCCTCGTCGGCGTCTCGACGTACCTCACGTCGGTGACCGACCGATCGTGGAAGTCGACCCCGGAGGCCGTGCGCGAGGCGCTGGCGCGCTATTCCACCTGGTCCCTCGACGCCGGGGTGGACCTGGCCGAGCACGTCGGGCTGGTCGACTACGGTGACGTCTTCGACCCCGACGGCGACAGCGGCACGCAGCGCGTCGCCGCGCACCTGGCCGCGCGCGACGAGGGCCTCGAGCTGATGATCGTGCTCGGAGGCGACAACGCGGCGACCTATCACGCCTTCACCGGCCTGGTCGGCCAGGACGCGGGCTCCTTCGGCCTGGTGACCCTCGACGCGCACCACGACCTGCGCGAGGGGGTCTCCAACGGGTCGCCGGTGCGCCAGCTGCTCGCCGCCGGGCTGCCCGGGACCCAGGTCGTCCAGGTCGGCATCGCCGACTTCGCGAACTCCGCCCACTACGCGAAAGCGGCGAAGGACGCGGGCATCACGGTGATCGCCCGATCCGAGCTGCGCCACCGCGAGGTCGAGGAGGTCGCCGCCGCGGCGCTCAGGGTGGCGGGAGCGGGCGGGCGGGCGGTCTACGTCGACGTCGACCTGGACGTCGCGGACCGCGCCGAGGTCCCCGGTTGCCCGTCGGCGATCCCCGGCGGCCTGAGTGCCGACGACGTGCGCCGCTTCGTGCGCGCGCTGTGCGGCGACCCGCGGGTGCGCGCGATCGACGTGACCGAGGTCGACGTGGGCCGCGACAGCGAGGACCACCGCACGGTGCGCCTGGCCGCGCTGTGCGTGCTCGAGGCCCTGGTGGGCGTGGCGGGGCGCGCGACGTGACCGTCGTCGTGGACCTGTTCGCGCCGTCGCGCGCCGACCTCGTGGCGGTCGCGCGCCGCGGCGAGGCCGTCGAGGTGGGCCCGGGCGCGCTCGAGCGCCTCGAGCGCCAGCGCGCCGCCATCGACGCGATGCTCGACCGCGGCACGCCGGTCTACGGGTTGTCGACCGGCTTCGGGGCGTTGGCGACGACCTTCATCTCGCCCGAGCAGCGCCGCGACCTGCAGCGCTCGCTGATCCGCAGCCACGCGGCGGGGGTGGGCGCCGAGGTCGAGGTCGAGGTCGTGCGCGCGATGATGGTGTCGCGCCTGGGCAACCTGTGCTCGGGCGTGTCGGGGGTCCGCGCGTCGACCGCCCAGGCGTACGCCGCGCTCATCAACGCCCACGTCACCCCGGTGGTGCACGAGTTCGGCTCGCTGGGCTGCTCGGGGGACTTGGCGCCGCTCGCCCACGTGGCGCTGGTCCTGATGGGCGAGGGCGACGCGCGCGACGCGGGGGGCCGGCGCCTGCCCGCCGCCCAGGCCCTGGCGGAGGCGGGATTGGCGCCGGTGACCCTGGCCGAGAAGGAGGGCCTGGCCCTCATCAACGGCACCGACGGCATGCTGGGCCAGCTCGTGCTGGCGATCGACGACCTCGAGGGACTCCTGAGCGTGGCCGACGTGGCCGCGGCGTTGTCGATCCAGGCGCTGCGCGGCACGGACCGCGTCTTCGCCGCCGAGGTCCACGCGCTGCGCCCGCACCCGGGCCAGGCCCGCAGCGCGGCCAACCTGGCGCGGCTGCTCGCGCACTCGCCCATCGTGAGCTCGCACCTCGACGACCCGACCCAGGTCCAAGACGCGTACTCCCTGCGCTGCGCCCCCCAGGTCCACGGCGCGGCGCGCGACACGCTCGAGCACGCGACGCGCGTCTGCGACGTCGAGCTCGCCTCGGCCATCGACAACCCCTCGGTGCTGGGCGACGGCAGCCTGGTCTCGAACGGGAACTTCCACGGCGCGCCGGTGGGCTACGTCCTCGACTTCCTGGCCATCGCCGTCGCCGACGTCGCCTCGATGTCCGAGCGGCGCACCGACCGGTTGCTCGACGCCGACCGCAGCTACGGCCTCAACGCCTTCCTCGCCGCCGACCCCGGTGTGGACTCGGGCCTGATGATCGCCCAGTACTCCCAGGCGGGTCTGGTCGCCGAGATGAAGCGCTGGGCCTCGCCCGCCAGCGTCGACTCGATCCCCTCGTCGGGCATGCAAGAGGACCACGTGTCGATGGGCTGGCACGCCGCGCGAAAGCTGCGCCGCAGCGTGGACGCGTTCGCCGACGTGCTGGCCATCGAGCTGCTCGCGGGCGCGCGGGCCCTGGCGCTGCGCGCGCCGCTCGAGGGCTCGCCGGTCACCGTCGCGCTGGCCGCGCTGATCAACGGCGTGTCGGGGGGACCCGGCCACGACCGCTGGCTGGCGCCGGAGATCGCGGCGGTGGGCGAGCTCGTGCGCTCGGGCGCGCTGGCCGACGTGGCGCGCCGCTTCGTCACGCTGGCCTAGGAGGGATCATGCAGGGAGCGAGACCGGTGCGCGCGGCGCGCGGGACCACGATCAGCGCGCGCGGCTGGCCCCAGGAGGCCGCGCTGCGCATGCTCTGCAACAACCTGGACCCCGAGGTCGCCGAGCGCCCCGACGACCTCGTCGTCTACGGCGGCACCGGGCGCGCGGCGCGCGACTGGGCCAGCTTCGACGCCCTCGTGCGCACCTTGACGACGCTGGGTCCCGACGAGACGATGCTGGTGCAGTCGGGGCGGCCGGTGGGGGTCTTCACGACCCACGAGTGGGCGCCGCGGGTCCTGATCGCCAACTCCAACCTGGTGGGGGACTGGGCCACGTGGCCCGAGTTCCGGCGCCTCGAGGCCCTGGGCCTCACCATGTACGGCCAGATGACGGCGGGGTCGTGGATCTACATCGGGACCCAGGGGATCCTCCAGGGCACCTACGAGACCTTCGCCGCCGTCGCGCGCCAGCGATTCGCCGGCTCCCTCGCGGGCACCCTCACCCTGACCGGCGGCGCCGGCGGGATGGGCGGCGCCCAGCCCCTGGCCGTGACGATGAACGACGGGGTGTGCCTCGTCGTCGACGTCGACCCGAGCCGGCTCCAGCGCCGCGTGGACCAGCGCTACCTCGACGAGTGGACCGGCGACCTGGACGACGCGCTGGCGCGCGTGGCGGCCGCCAAGGCCGCGCGGCGCGCGCTGAGCGTGGGGCTGTGCGCGAACGCCGCCACGGCCTTCGCCGAGATCCTGGCGCGCGGCGTGGAGGTCGACATCGTCACCGACCAGACGAGCGCGCACGACCCGCTCAGCTACCTGCCCGAGGGGATCGACCTCGCGGACTGGTCCGACTACGCCGAGAAGAAGCCCGAGGAGTTCACGGACCGCGCGCGACTCTCCATGGCCCGCCAGGTCGAGGCGATGGTCGGGTTCCTCGACGCGGGCGCCGAGGTCTTCGACTACGGCAACTCGATACGCGGCGAGGCGGCCCTCGGCGGCTACGAGCGGGCCTTCGCGTTCCCCGGCTTCGTGCCCGCCTACATCCGGCCGCTGTTCTGTGCGGGCAAGGGGCCCTTCCGGTGGGCCGCGCTCTCGGGCGACCCCGCCGACATCGCGGCCACCGACGCCGCGGTCCTCAAGCTCTTCCCCGAGGACGACGCGCTGGCGCGCTGGATCACCAAGGCCCAGGAGCGCGTTGCGTTCCAGGGCCTGCCCGCGCGGATCTGCTGGCTCGGCTACGGCGAGCGCGACCTCGCCGGCGTGGCGTTCAACGACCTGGTGGCGCGCGGGACGGTCGCCGCGCCCATCGTGATCGGCCGCGACCACCTCGACAGCGGGTCGGTCGCCTCGCCGTACCGCGAGACCGAGTCGATGCTCGACGGCTCGGACGCGATCGCCGACTGGCCCCTGCTCAACGCGTTGATCAACACCGCGTCGGGCGCGACGTGGGTGTCGATCCACCACGGCGGCGGGGTCGGCATCGGCCGCTCGATCCACGCCGGTCAGGTCTGCGTCGCCGACGGCACCGCGCTGGCCGAGGAGAAGCTGCGCCGGGTGCTCACCAACGACCCGGGCATGGGCGTGATCCGTCACGTCGACGCGGGTTACGAGCTCGCCGAGCTGACCGCCGAGACCCGCGGCGTGCGCGTGCCCATGCGCGAAGGCTGACGTGACGACCCACGTCTTTACCAACATCGGCGAGCTGACGACCAACGACGCGACGCTCGGCGACGGGTCGCCGATGGGACGCCTGCACGACGCGGCGCTGGTGACCGACGGCGAGGTCGTGCTCTGGGTGGGCGCGAGCCGCGACGCCCCCGCCGCCGACGAGCGTCACGACGTCGCGGGCGCGGCGGTGATCCCCGGGTTCGTCGACAGCCACACCCACCTCGTCTTCGCCGGCGAGCGCAGCGATGAGTTCGAGGCCCGCATGGCCGGCGAGCGCTACGACGGCGGGGGCATCGCGCGCACGGTCGCCGCGACGCGCGCCGCGTCCATCGACGAGCTCGCCCGCGAGTCCACGCGGCGCCTCTACGAGATGCGCGCGCTGGGCACGACGACGGTGGAGGTCAAGTCCGGGTACGACCTCACGGTCGCCGGGGAGGAGCGGCTGTGCTGGATCGCGCGCGAGCTGGGCGACGAGGCGACGTTCCTCGGCGCCCACGTCGTGCCCGAGGAGTTCACGGGTGACCGCGACGGCTACGTCGAGCTCGTCGCCGGCGAGATGCTCGACGCGTGCGCCCCGCTGGTGGACTGGGCCGACGTCTTCTGTGAGCGCGGGGCGTTCAGCGTCGACGAGTCGCGCCACGTGCTCACGGCCGCGCGCGGCGCGGGTCTGTCGCTGCGCGTGCACGCAAACCAGTTGGGCGAGTCGGGGGGCGTGGCGCTCGCCGTTGAGCTGGGGGCCGCCAGCGTGGACCACTGCACGCACTTGAGTGACGGTGACGTCGAGGCGCTCGCGGCGACGACCACGGTGGCGACTCTCCTTCCCACGGCGGAGTTCTGCACCGGGTCGGCGTACCCCGACGCGCGCCGTCTGCTCGGCGCCGGGGTGACGGTGGCGCTGGCGACGGACTGCAACCCCGGGACCTCCTACGTGACCTCGATGGCCTTCGTCATCGCCCTGGCCGTGTGTGAGATGGGCATGAGCGCCGACGAGGCCCTCTGGGCGGCGACGCTCGGAGGAGCGCGCGCCCTGCGCCGCGATGACGTCGGGCGCCTTTCGCCGGGCGCGCGCGCCGACGTGGTGGTGCTCGACGCGCCGCGCGCGGCGTTCCTCGCGTATCGCCCGGGATCGCCGCTGGTCGCGAGCGTCGCGCGGGCTCGGCGTTCGCACTCCGGGCACGCCCGAGACCTGGGGTTCACGACCGACCCGTAAAGTACGGGTATGACGACCCCCCGAGTTCCCGCCGACCTGCCCGTGACCCTGGGGGCGCTGCGCGCGAGCGGCTACCGGTCGGTCCCCGTGCGCCAGGAGATGCGCGCCAACCTCGAGGCCCGCCTCGTCGAGGGTCGGCCGCTGGTGACCGGCGTGCTCGGCTACGACGACACCGTGCTGCCCCAGCTCGAGACCGCCCTGCTGGCCGGTCACGACGTGATCCTGCTGGGCGAGCGCGGCCAGGCCAAGACCCGCCTCATCCGCTCGCTGGTCGACCTGCTCGACGAGTGGCTGCCCATCGTCGAGGGTTCCGAGGTCCGCGACGACCCCTACCACCCGATCTCGGCGTACGCGATCGACCTGGTGGCCGAGCGCGGCGACGACACCCCCGTGGCCTGGGTGCACCGCAGCCAGCGCTTCGCCGAGAAGCTCGCGTCGCCCGACACGTCAATGGCCGACCTCATCGGCGAGGTGGACCCGATCAAGGTCGCCGGAGGCCTCTACCTGGACGACCCGCGCGCCCTGTCTTACGGCCTCGTGCCCAAGTCCAACCGCGGCCTGTTCTCGATGAACGAGCTGCCCGACCTGGCCGAGCGCATCCAGGTGGGCCTGCTCAACGTGCTCGAGGAGCGCGACGTGCAGATCCGCGGCCACCTGGTGCGCCTCGAGCTGGACCTCGTCGTGGTGGCCACGGCGAACCCGGAGGACTACACCAACCGCGGCCGCCTGATCACCCCGCTGAAGGACCGCTTCGGGTCCCAGATCCGCACGCACTACCCCGACGACGTCGCCACCGAGATCGCCATCGTCCACCAGGAGGCGCGACTGCCCGAGTCGTCGGTGCCGGTCGTCGTGCCGTGGTTCGTCGACGACGTCGTCGCGCGCGTGAGCCAGGTGGCGCGGCGCAGCCACGTGATCTCGCAGCGCTCGGGCGTGTCCGTGCGCCTGTCGATCGCGAACTACGAGACGGTGGTCGCCAGCGCGCTGCGGCGCACGCTGCGCACCGGCGACCACGCGGTCGTGCCGCGCGTGAGCGACCTGGCCGCGATCGTCCAGTCGACCCAGGGCAAGATCGAGCTCGACACGATGGAAGAGGACGACCTCGACCAGGTCATCTCCGCGCTGGTGGCCCTGGCGCTGCGACAGTGCTTCGCCGAGCACGTCGTCCTGGACGAGGCCGCCCAGATCGTCGAGTCCTTTCAGGGCGAGGTCCTGGTGCACACCGGCGACGACCTTCCCGACGCCGATTACCTGGCGGTCCTCGAGGCCCTGCCCGCGCTCGCGCCCGCGGTCGCGCGCGTCGCGGGCCCCGACGCGACGAGCGGTGAGCTCGCCGCGGCCACCGAGTTCGTCCTCGAGGGCCTGTACCTGACCAAGCGCCTCGCCAAGGATGCGTCGGGCGCGCGCGCCCTGTACCGCGCCCGCACCCGGTAGTGCCCGTCCGCTACGGCTTCCGCCGCTTCGGCGAGGGGGACGACTTCGAGGACATCGACGTCGACGAGCTGCTGAGCATGCTCGCCGACGACTACATGGAGAGCGGCGACCTGGACGAGGCGATGGACCGACTCCTGCGCGAGGGCTACACCACGCGCGATGGCCAGCGCGTCGAGGGCCTGCGCGAGCTGCTCGAGCGCGCGCGGCGGCGCCGGCGAGAGCTCGAGTCCCAGGCCGACCCCGACGGCGAGCTCTCGCGCTACCGCGAACGCCTCGAGGAGATCGAGGCGACGGAGTCCGCCGAGATCGACCAGCTGATGGCCGACGCGGAGGCGTCGGGCGACGAGCGGCGCGTCGAGGTCACGCGCGACGTCGTGGACCACAAGCGCGTCGAGCGCGAGCTCATGAGCGACCGGCTGGCCGAGCGCCTGCGCGACTACCAGGACTACGAGTTCGTGTCCTCCGAGGCCCGAGAGCAGTTCGACGAGATGATGGACGAGCTGCGCCGCGACGCGCTCAACACCTACTTCGAGCAGTCCAAGGAGTTCCTCGGCAGCCCCGACCCCGAGGAGCTGGCCCGGCTGCGCGAGATGATGGACGCTCTGTCGACGATGATCGAGCAGGACCGTCGTGGCGAGGACCTGGACCCGAGCTTCGCCTCCTTCATGGAGCGCTTCGGCGACTACTTCCCGGGGGCCGAGAGCCTCGAGGACGTCGTGCGCATGATGGCCGAGCGCGCCGCGGCCGCCGAGGCGATGTTCAACTCGCTCTCGAGCGACCAGCAGAACGAGCTGCGCGGGCTGTTCGACCAGTTGATGGGCGACATGTCGCTGGACCTGTCGCTGTCGCGCCTGGTGTCGAACCTGCGCCAGGCGACGCCGGACCTGGACTGGGGCCGCGCGCACCGCATGCGCGGGCGCTCGCCGTCGTCGTTCTCCGAGGCCACGTCGGTGGCCGAGGAGCTCGGCGAGCTGCGCGGACTCGAGGAGTTCCTGAGCTCCTCGCGCGCCGCCCAGCAGCTGCCCGAGGTCGACGTGGAGGCCGTGCGGCGAAACCTGGGCGACGACGCCGCGCGCCACGTCGAGCGCCTCCAGCGCGCGGTGCGCGGGCTGCGCGACCAGGGGTTCGTGGACCGCACGGGCAATCGCCTCACGCTGAGCCCCAAGGGCGTGCGCCAGATCGGGCTCAGCGCGCTGCGCGACCTGTTCGCCCAGCTGCGCAACTCGCCGACGCTCGGCGCGCACCGCGAGGCGAGCCTGGCGCGCGGCGGCGACCGCGAGGAGACGTCGCGGCCCTGGACCCCCGGCGAGCCGGTCAGCCTGCACCTGGCGCGCACGTTGCGAAACGCCGTCCTGCGACAGGGCCCCGGGACGCCGGTCAGGCTGCTGCCCGAGGACTTCGAGGTCGAGGAGTACGAGGCCACCCGGCGCGCGGCGACCGTCTTCGCGATCGACCTCTCCCTGTCGATGGCCATGCGCTCGAACCTCGTGCCGGCCAAGAAGATGGTCCTGGCGCTGACCCAGCTGATCCGCGCGAAGTTCCCGCGCGACTTCGTCGCCGTCGTGGGATTCGGCGAGACCGCCCGTGAGCTGCGGATCGAGGACGTGCCCGCCCTGACGATCGACTACAACTACGGCACCAACCTCCAGCACGCCCTGGCGTTGTCGCGCCACCTGATGCGCCACGAGACCGGGGAGCGCCAGATCGTGGTCGTCACCGACGGCGAGCCCACGGCGCACCTGACCGACTCGGGCGAGCCCTTCTTCTCGTGGCCGCCGGTGCGCGAGACCCTCGAGCGCACCATGGCCGAGGTCCTGCGCTGCACCAAGGCGGGCATCCAGATCAACACCTTCGCCCTGGATATCGAACGCAGCCAGTTCCCCTTCGTCGAGCAGATCGCCAAGGTCAACGGGGGTCGGACGTTCTACACGGAGGTCGACGAGCTCGGCCGCTACGCCCTGGACGACTTCGTGCGCCACCGCAGCGCCGGGTGAAATACCCCTGATAGTGGGGTATTTCAGGTTTTCTATTTGCAATTTCGCCCAGAAACAGCCACAATGACACGGTTGTAATTACAACGGTGGCGGGGGCCGCTTCTGGGGAGGACGACCTGATGGACATCATCGAGCTGTTGAGCGGCATGGAGGATCGGGGCTGGCAGGCCCGTTCCAACTGCATGGGCGTGGACCCGGACCTCTTCTTTCCCGAGCGCGGCGCGTCGACCCGCGAGGCCAAGGAGGTCTGCCGGGGCTGCGTGGTGCGCGAGGACTGCCTCGAGTTCGCCCTCGACAACGGCGAGAAGTTTGGCATCTGGGGCGGAATGAGCGAGCGCGAGCGCCGCCGCCTGCGCCGGGCCCGCGCGATCGAGCGCCGGGCCCAGGCCAGCTGAGTCCCGGATCGCGGACGGCACCGGATGCCGACACGCGTGAACCTCTCGCCAGGCGTCAGGCCGCGCGATCGAGCTTCACGAGGACGTCGTAGAGCTGTCACGACGGCGACGCGGTCGGCCGCGTCAGGGACACTTTCCCGGCGAATTACATAAGTGGATTAAGGGTCGATGGGACTTTTGGCCCGCCGTCGCGAGTGCCGCGTGTGTTAGGCCTGACCCGCGGGTCGCATTGTCGGGACGCTCCGCACCAGTAGGCGACGCGACGATCCTCGGGCTACGAATGGCCGCCTGACCCGGGGGGAGCGACTGGCGAACCCGACGCCTCGAGTGCATGAAGAAGCGCGGAGGGGTGTCGAATCTCAACGAACTGGACGAAGTTCGCGGCGGCGCCGCTCAAAGTGCTGAAAGGTCGACACGCGGAGAATGTCGCCACGTTCCACCCAGCGGAACGGTTGACGTGTTCGGAGATCAGCGGGCGGTTCGCGCAACGTGCGATGGCCCTGTTCGCAAGCACTGAAGGCGAGATGGTTTTGCCGAGCGCGCTTCTTGCCTCCCTCGAGATCGACGCTCGAAGGGTGGCCGTGCGCGGTCGCGACGACGCGACTGACGCCGAAGGTCTCCAGGCTCAATCTCGGACCTTCGAGCCACCTCGCCGGCGCGGTGGTCGCCCCGATGCGAATGGCGTCCGTATTACACAAGTCGAGAGCGGGCCACGCTCCGGCTCTTTACGCCGGAGCACGTCCGGCTCACAAGGTGTTGCGGTTCTTACGGGCGGGGCACAGCATCCCGCCCCGTCCGATCCGCATCAAAGGGGGAGCTTCCGTGTGGAGCTCGTCGGCAGCAAAAGGTGACGCGTTGAACCACGGGCCAAATCTGGTCGCCGGGCCCGTGGGGAGCGAATGGCGAATCCACCGCCTGCATCACGCAGTTATCCAAACCAAATGATGGCAGGAGACAAACCAATATGAAGTTTCTATCAGCACACAAGAAGGCAGCGGTGGCGGGACTCGCTCTCGTCGTCGCTGTCGTAACCGGAGGTGTGGCGTACGCGTACTTCTCTGCAGGAGGTGCCGGCGCGGGCTCGGCCAAAGTGGGCTCAGTGTCCGATCTGAGCATCACGCAGGTCGGAGCGGCGTACGACAGCCTCATCACGAGCAATCAGTACGTTCAGGACCAGTGTCTCAGTTGTGCCGGACCTCTCACGGAGTTCGGTAACGAGATTCACCTCGCGACAACCGGTGAATTGAGCGATGTGGTGGTGGCAATGAGGAACTGGGGCGACGCCATACCTGTTGCGCCCATCACGCTCAACATCTACGACCCGTCGAACCTGTCAACCCCAATTCACACGGTGACCCAGAACTTCAGCATTCCGGTGGCTACCGTGGACGTCGGAGACTCGTGGTCACCCACGTCGGTGCCGTCAGTGACCGACATCACCTTCAACTTCCCCACCGGGAAACACGCAGTCACTCTGCCGTCCACCGTTGTGTTCGGCATTAGCTACACATCGGACGGCAATCTGGGCAACCTCAACGTTGCGCTCTCCAGTTCGGCGACGGATCTGGCTGTAGGGACAGACCCCAACTCCGGGTACGTGTGGGTCAACAGTGGCGTTGACAACCCGCTGTCCACCTCCAACGACGCCAACGCTTGCGGAGGAAACACAACGATCGGCACCCTGTCTCCCGAGTACATCTGGTGTGGCTACAACTCGAACAACCCGTTGGCTTACGGAAGCCCGGGCGGTGAAGGCAACGACATTCCCGCGGTGGAGTTCAACGTTGTTGGTGGAAGTGTGCCCTCTCTGTACCCGGGTGACCCGGCTCAGAACCTCGGCTACGCGATTGTCAACACCGGTGCAGCCCAGCAGGTGAACTCAGTGTCAGCGGCGGTGGCGTACGACTCCAGCAACAACGAGGTCGAGGCCGTTGCCGGAAACACTGGCACCGATGTATCGGGGTGCTACTACTACTGGTTCCAGATCAACAACAGTCCTCAGTCATTGAATTACTCAGTTGCTCAGAACAGCACGACTGTCTTCGGTACCGCAATGCAGCAGACGGTCGCGGGCGATGAACT
This sequence comes from uncultured Actinomycetota bacterium, assembly GCA_963805595.1. Taxonomy (GTDB): domain Bacteria; phylum Actinomycetota; class Acidimicrobiia; order Acidimicrobiales; family RAAP-2; genus RAAP-2. Next base: position 62,302 of record CAWDUM010000005.1, read on the forward strand.
GTCGATCCAGATGTTGGACCCAGTAACTCCAACGAACCAGGATGCGTGCGAGGGTGCAACATTGGCCCTCGTCTTCACCTCCAATTGATACAGCCAATCGAAGGGCGAAGCTAAGGGCTTCGCTCGATCCAGCCGAGCGCTCGGCCGGGTCGCGGGGCGTCATTTCCCGCGGCCCGGCTCAGCGACCGGCTCTATTCGGACTCGTTGTGCGGCTCTGAAGGGCGTCGGTGAGAGGTTGAAGTTGAGGGTGTTTGGGCAGACCAAGGCGGTTCGGCGCGCGGGAGCGACGGCACTCCTTACGGGATTGATCGTCTTCGCCGTGGCACGCGCCGCGACGGGCACCGGAGGTACGTCCGTTCTGACTGACTCGACTCCGGAATTCACTATCTCCAGCACGATCAGTAGTTCCCCCAACATCCAGAAGGCGTCACTCCTCTATCCCGGGGTCCAGCGGTACCTGTGGTACACGGTGTCCAATCCGCAGAACGCCACGATCACTGTCCTCTCCTTGAGCGTCTCTGGAGTTACGGCTCCCGCCGGTTGCCCGAGCACCAACCTGGATTACGGCAGCACCGCGTTCTCTGGCGACCTAGCGGTTCCCGCAGATGGCACCAACTCGGTCGCGGTACCGATCTCTCTCAACAATGCCGCCGAGAATCAGAACGGCTGTGAGAACGCCAACTTTGCTTTTACGGTTGCGGGTTCCGCTACGTACGGTGAGGTCTACAGCACGGAGTCCGCGCTTGCGAGCTCGGCGAACCCGGTCCCCGTCGGCGGCGTTGTGACGTACACCGTCGACGTCACGGCGAGTGCCGCCGTAGGGCAGGACCCGGTTCCCAGTGGCCCGACCGGGACCGTGACATTCATGGACGGGGTTGCCGACATCTGCTCGGCCGTTCCCGTGACTGCCGCTTCTGGCACGGACTCGACGGCTTCGTGCACACCTCCTCCGTACGCCCTTCCTTCCTCGCACGCCATCTCGGCCGCATACGTGGACTCGGATGGCAACTTCTCTGGCTCATCGTCAGAAGAACTCGTGCAAGTGGTGAGCCCGTGAGGGTCGCGGTCGATTTCCGGGCGCCAAGCTGCGTGCAGGGATTGGACAATGCCGAGGCGTCACCATGAGCCGGGATGTTCGCGGGCGGTCAAAGGCGTCCACCTTGACGCGGTCTAGGTTCGCGGCCATCCTTCTCGCGACAGTCGGCTCGGTCGGGCTTGGGGCCGTCGCCTGGGCCTATTTCTCCAGCCAGGGCGTCGGGAGTGGCTCAGCGACTGTCAGTTTCGCGAGCCTTGACCACATCTCGATTGATCCAACCTTGACCTCCGTGCTCGCCGGGCAACCGGTGGACTACGTCGTTACTGCGCACGATACCTTCGGCGGATCAATCAACGTCACCGGCACCGCGAACTTGGCGGTCACAAACGGAGGGTGTGATGACGCCGTGAGTTCCTGCACGTCGGACACGCTCGGGAACCAGACTGTGACAGCGACCTACGACGGCAAGACAGCCAAGGCCGTTCAGGTCGTGGGCCCCGCGGCCACCTCCACCGCGCTGAATTCCTCGGTGAACCCCTCGGTCACCGGCCAGGGCGTCACCTACGGCGCCACGGTCTCGGTCAACGACCCGGGCTCGGGGACCCCGACCGGCTACGTCGAGTTCCTCGACGGCGCCACCCCGATCGAGGCCTGCGGCGGGGCGTCGGGGGTCTCGCTCGCCGGCACCACGTCGGCGGCCTGCACGCTCAGCTACCCGGCGACCGGCTCGCACACCATTTCGGCCCAATACCTGGGCGACGGCAACTACAGCGCCTCGACCTCGAGCACGCTCACCCAGGTCGTGGGCCCCGCGGCCACCTCCACCGCGCTGAATTCCTCGGTGAACCCCTCGGTCACCGGCCAGGGCGTCACCTACGGCGCCACGGTCTCGGTCAACGACCCGGGCTCGGGGACCCCGACCGGCTACGTCGAGTTCCTCGACGGCGCCACCCCGATCGAGGCCTGCGGCGGGGCGTCGGGGGTCTCGCTCGCCGGCACCACGTCGGCGGCCTGCACGCTCAGCTACCCGGCGACCGGCTCGCACACCATTTCGGCCCAATACCTGGGCGACGGCAACTACAGCGCCTCGACCTCGAGCACGCTCACCCAGGTCGTGGGCCCCGCGGCCACCTCCACCGCGCTGAATTCCTCGGTGAACCCCTCGGTCACCGGCCAGGGCGTCACCTACGGCGCCACGGTCTCGGTCAACGACCCGGGCTCGGGGACCCCGACCGGCTACGTCGAGTTCCTCGACGGCGCCACCCCGATCGAGGCCTGCGGCGGGGCGTCGGGGGTCTCGCTCGCCGGCACCACGTCGGCGGCCTGCACGCTCAGCTACCCGGCGACCGGCTCGCACACCATTTCGGCCCAATACCTGGGCGACGGCAACTACAGCGCCTCGACCTCGAGCACGCTCACCCAGGTCGTGGGCCCCGCGGCCACCTCCACCGCGCTGAATTCCTCGGTGAACCCCTCGGTCACCGGCCAGGGCGTCACCTACGGCGCCACGGTCTCGGTCAACGACCCGGGCTCGGGGACCCCGACCGGCTACGTCGAGTTCCTCGACGGCGCCACCCCGATCGAGGCCTGCGGCGGGGCGTCGGGGGTCTCGCTCGCCGGCACCACGTCGGCGGCCTGCACGCTCAGCTACCCGGCGACCGGCTCGCACACCATTTCGGCCCAATACCTGGGCGACGGCAACTACAGCGCCTCGACCTCGAGCACGCTCACCCAGGTCGTGGGCCCCGCGGCCACCTCCACCGCGCTGAATTCCTCGGTGAACCCCTCGGTCACCGGCCAGGGCGTCACCTACGGCGCCACGGTCTCGGTCAACGACCCGGGCTCGGGGACCCCGACCGGCTACGTCGAGTTCCTCGACGGCGCCACCCCGATCGAGGCCTGCGGCGGGGCGTCGGGGGTCTCGCTCGCCGGCACCACGTCGGCGGCCTGCACGCTCAGCTACCCGGCGACCGGCTCGCACACCATTTCGGCCCAATACCTGGGCGACGGCAACTACAGCGCCTCGACCTCGAGCACGCTCACCCAGGTCGTGGGCCCCGCGGCCACCTCCACCGCGCTGAATTCCTCGGTGAACCCCTCGGTCACCGGCCAGGGCGTCACCTACGGCGCCACGGTCTCGGTCAACGACCCGGGCTCGGGGACCCCGACCGGCTACGTCGAGTTCCTCGACGGCGCCACCCCGATCGAGGCCTGCGGCGGGGCGTCGGGGGTCTCGCTCGCCGGCACCACGTCGGCGGCCTGCACGCTCAGCTACCCGGCGACCGGCTCGCACACCATTTCGGCCCAATACCTGGGCGACGGCAACTACAGCGCCTCGACCTCGAGCACGCTCACCCAGGTCGTGGGCCCCGCGGCCACTAGCGCAACGGGAATGTCGACCGACCTCACGAGCTATGTCGTGGGGCAGACAATCCTCATTTCCGCGACCGTCACTCCGGTGGCACCAGGGAGTGGCACCCCGACGGGAACCGTGACCGTGTCCGACGGTGGAACACCGGCGGGCACCTGCCTGATCACCCTGGCGTCGGGCACCGGCAGCTGCAGCGTGGTAGAGGCGACTCCGGGCGTCTACACGTTCGCCGGAAACTACAGCGGGGACACGAACTTCACTTCGTCATCCGGCAGCGCCCTACCGGTCGTGGTGGCGAAGGCGGGCTCGCACACGGTCATCAGCGACAACGCCGCCGACCCTCAAACAGGCTCATCCTTCGCCTTCACGGTTCGCGTGAGCGCGATGAATCCGGGATCGGGCATCCCCGAGGGGACCATCGCGTGGAACGTGACGAACCCCATGGGAGAACCGGTGACGTGTTCGACCACAACGCTGTCAAATGGCGAAGTCTCGTGCACCATCACAAAGACCGTCGCGGGCGTCTACTCAGCCAGCGCGGTCTTCACCGACTCGGACGGGGAGTACGCCAACAGCAGCTCCGGGACCGATTCGGTCACCGTCGCGCGGGCGCCGACGAACGCAACCATCACCTCGATCTCACCCGCGGTCGCCGGTCAGAGCTTCCTGGTCTCAGTGTCCGTGGCACCCATCTCGCCCGGCGCGGGAACTCCGACCGGGACGGTGACGGTCTCCGACGGGTCGCACTCGTGCACCGTGACTCTTTCGGGCGGCGCTGGGAGCTGTCACCTGGCTGACAGTGCCGGCGCCTATACGGTCTCAGCCACCTACAACGGTGACTCGAACTTCCTCACGTCGACCACGTCGCAGGGTTTCTCAATTGGCAAGTCGCTGACCTCGACCAGCATCACGGCGATCTCACCGGCGGTCACCGGCCAGCCCTTCGCGGTCACCGTGTCGGTGGCGCCGGTGTCGCCGGGGCTGGGAACGCCCACGGGTTCGGTGACCATCTCAGACGGCACGAACACGTGTTCTGTCACCCTTGCGGGGGCCAGCGGGAGCTGCGACCTGACCGACGTCGCCGGTGCGTACGCGATCTCGGCCACTTACAACGGTGATCCGAATTTCCTCACGTCGTCCACGTCCCAGGGATTCACGGTCACGAAGGCCGCGCAGAGCATCACCTTCACCTCGACGGCGCCGTCGGGCGCCACGGTCGGCGGCCCGACGTACTCGGTCGCGGCCTCCGGCGGGGCCTCGGGCAACCCCGTCACCTTCACCTCGGCGACGCTCAAGGTCTGCACCGTGGCGGGCTCGACGGTGACGTTCGTCGGAGCGGGCACCTGCACGGTGGACGCCAACCAAGCCGGGAATAGCAGCTACTTGGCCGCCCCGCAGGCCACGCAGAGTTTCGTTGTGAATGCTGTTGTGAAATGCAAGTCCGAGGTCTACCTCTCCCCCAAGTATCCGTGGCCGGTCGTGGTGGGCACGAGCGCGAAGTACGTGGCCACGGTGCAAGAGCTCTCGGGTTCAGGGTCGTTGTCGGGGACCGTCACGTTCTACGTCAACGGCGTCGCGGTGACGGGCTGCACGAACCAGGGGCTCACTGCCGACAGCGCCGCCTGCGTTGTCAAATTCACGAGCGCCGGCTCCTTCACGGTCACCGCCACCTACTCCGGTGATCGGACATTCCCTGGCTCGTCCGATTCGAGCGTCCAGGTCGTGAATCCGGGAACCACGTCAATGAAACTCACCCCGTCGTCGCCAGTGGAGGTCGGCTCGAAGGTGACATACAGCGCGGCGGTCACGGTGACGTCGGGATCCGGGCAGTTGAGTGGCAAGGTCTCCTTTGTCGAGGGCGGCGCGGCGGTCGCCGGTTGTCAGGGCCTGGCGATCGGGGGAGGTGCGGCCACCTGCACGCTCACCTTCACGGCTGGCGGCAGCGTCACCGTGGCCGCGACGTATGCCGGTGACGCGAACTTCCTCGGGTCGAGCGCCTCGGTGGTCCAGGTCATCAACGTCGCGCCGCTGGCAATCACAACGTCGTCGCTGGCCGACGCCACGCGAGGCCAGTCCGGCTACGCACAGGCGTTGGCGGGCACGGGCGGCAAACCCCCGTACAAATGGTCGATTGCCTCAGGAAACCTGCCGGCGGGGCTGAGTCTCAACACCTCGACCGGGTTAATCAGTGGGTCCATCGGCGCGACAGCCACCTCCGAGTCCTTCACCGTGCGCCTCACGGACGCCCAAGGTTCGACGACGACCAAGACCCTGACAATCGCGGTCAAGTCTCGGCCCTCCTTCACCTGCGGGAACTCGGCTACCGGGACTGCCGGTCGCTCCTTCACCTTCCAGGTGACCGCCACCGGGACCCCTGAGCCCACGCTGAGCGAGCAGGGCAGATTGCCCGCCGGCCTGACCTTCGACGCGGCGACCGGCGTCCTGGCGGGGACTCCGGTGAAAGGAACATCGGGCGCCTACAACCTGACTTTCACCGCGACGAATTCGTCGGGGGCCGCCACACTGGCGTTCACGTTGAAGTTCTAGGAGCCGAGGGCCGCCACCAAGGAGTCTGATGCGCCCCGCGGTGGCTACTGGCTCAACCGGGCCTCGATGGTGGTGTCGGCACTGAGCCCGAGTTCAACCCAACGCGCCGGGTCCTCGGCCTCCAGGAGGCTGCGCGGGGCCAGCCCCACCAGTTCGGCCCGCTCGATCACGCCCCCGTCGCTCAGCTGGGCCGCGACCGCGTCATAGACCTCCGAGGGGCGCGTCGCCGTCACGTCGACCAGGTTGCAGCTGACCTGGACGTCGTCTCCGACCTCGAAGGCCAGGGAGCGAACGCTCGGAGAGCGCACGGAGGCGGCGAGTTCCTTGGCCGTCGCCAGGCCCACCCCGTGCAGCCACAGGTTCCAGGCGACCAGGATCGGGCGACACCCCACGGCGACGGCGCCGCGCGTCGCCGAGGCGTCGCCGGGCCCGGCGTCGGGCGCGAGGGTCTCGAACGCCCCGCGGCGCACCTCGGGCAGGGTCCGCGTGGTGCCGTCGGCGAGCGGGCCGTAGAGGAAGACCGGCACCGACTGGGTGTCGGCGAACCAGGCGGCTGTCTCGTCGCGCAGCTCGCAGGCGCGCGCGGGGTCCTCGGGCTCGAGGGCCACGAAGGGCACGACGTCGACGACCCCGAAGCGCGGGTGCACCCCCTGGTGGCGGCGCAGGTCGACGTTCTTGTAGGCGGCGCCGACGAGGGAGTGCAGGTCCTCGAGCAGCGGGTCGGGGTCGTTGATGAGGGTGAAGACCGAGCGGTGGTGGTGGCGGTCGCGATGCCGGTCGCGAAGGCTGGCCCCGGCGGCGCGGCTGAGGAGCTCGAGGGTGGCGACGTCGCGGCCCTCAGAGACGTTGACGACACACTCGAACACGCGGCGAGGTTACCGGACGCAGCGGGAGGATTACGGCTTTAGCCGAAGTCGGTCGCGAGGGGGCTGCGGCGCCGCAGCCGGGCGATGCGCCGGCGCTCGCGCTCGCTCTTGCCGCCCCACACGCCGTGGTCGACGTGGTTGACGATCGCGTACTCGAGGCACTGGTCGGCCACCGGGCAGGTCGCGCAGATCCGCTGGGCCTTGATCACCCCGATCCCGTCGCGCGGGAAGAACACTCCCGCCGGGTACTCGCGGCACTTGCCGTCGGCCATCCACTCGGTGTTCACGGCAACCTCACGGTGCTCATATCGTCAGCGTAGCCAGGGGTCCTGTCAATGCGATGTGAGGGAGTTTGCGGTTCCGTTACGATTCGTGACCCTCGTCGCGGGGTTCATTGAGCCCCCCTCGCACCAGGACCAACGCGTGGGCGGGCTGATACAGTCCGACGCGTCCGCCCCCGGGCAGGGTCAGATAGGTGAGCCGACCCCAGCCCTGCTCGGACACTTGAGAGCAGGCCACGCCGCGCCTCGAGCGCGGCGACCTCGCAGTTCAGGGCCACGTGCGCTCCGAAGATCACGTCGACCCGCCGCACCGTCCCCATCGCTAGCACGACGCGTCCGGGGACCCGCGTCGCCCGCGAGGGTCGCGACGCGGCCAGGGTAGAATGGTCCGCGCCATCGAAGGAGTGCCGTGAGCCAGGTCCCAACCAGTGAATCGACCGAGGTCGTCGACCCGGTCGGGCACGTCCAGGTGGTCTACCTCGGCCCGGTGGCCCCCCACTGGGAGTGCCGGATGGTCTTCGGCGACGAGGAGCAGATCCAGGCGTTCGTCGACCGCATCGACGCCCGCCTTCGCTTCCTGCCCCCCCACGACCCCCAGTTCCGGCGCAACCGCGAGCGCGTGAACCGCGACGCGGAGCGCGAGAACCTGCTGGTCGAGTGGAACCTCGGCTACGACGAGGAGTCCTAGGCGAGCGGTGAGGTCGTGACCCGCCGGTACCACCGGTGCGGGTCGTCGAGCTCCTCGGCGCTGGGTAGCCCGTCCACGCGCAGCAGGGCGTCAAAGACCCCGAGGCTGTGCTCCTCGCCCAGCGTCGCGACGAAGTGGTGGGCGGCGTCGTGGTGCGCCCCCTGGGTCGAGATCCCGAAGAGCGCCGCGGCGGCGTCCTCGCCGCGCGCGTCGCTGCGCCGGTGGCGCCGGTAGGCCTCGACCAGCGCGGGTCGCGGTCCGAGCAGGGTCGTGGTGATCTCGTGGGCCGCGGCGTCGAAGAACGCGAGCAGCACGCTGGTCGCCGCGTTCAGGGCCCTGGTGGCCGCCGAGTCCTCCGGCGCGGTGATGCCCTCGAGCAGCGATTCGGGGTTGGACATCAGCGACGAGAGGTCGTCGGGGTTGACCATCGTCGACAGCCGGTCGAGCAGGTCCCCCTGGGCCGCCGCGGCCTCGCGCACGCCGTCGAGGAGCAGCGCGCGCAGCGCGTCGCCGGTCCCGGGCTGGGAGAGGACCACCGACGCGACGAACTCGCGGGCGACCGCGAACACGTAGACCTCGTCACGCTCCAGCGACCACGCCTCGGCGAAGGACGCCAGGTTGTTCACCACGAGCAGACGTTCGTCGTTCTCGCGTGGCAGGGCCAGCGCCGCCAGGGACCACGCGCGCTCGGTGAAGTGTCCCGCGACCGAACCCATCTGGAACCCCGTGAAGAGCGGCCCTAAGGCCGCGACCATCTGGGCGAGCGCCGGGCCCTGGTCGTCGTCGAGGTTGTCGGGCAGGGTCAGGGTGCGCGTCACCATCGGCTCGATCAGGGGGCGCCACTGCGCCAGCGCGGCCACGGCCAGCGACGAGCGGTTGACCGCGGTCACGCGCGGCGCGCGCGCCACTGACAGCAGGGCGTCGACGTGGCGCCCCACGAGCGGGGCCCACTCCTCGACGCGCTGGCGCTCGACCGGCTCGGGGTTCGGGTCGCCGTCCTCGCCGCGGGCGATCGACAAGGCCAACTGGGTGGCGGTGTCGAACCACGCGTTGGGGCCCTGCTGGCCGAGCAGGTTGAAGATGTCCCCGAAGAAACCGAACGGGTTGTCGCTCACGGCACCAACCTAGAGGGCGCACGCGAGGATGACTTCGGTGTGACGGGTCACCGTGCCGCGCAGGTAGGTCACGTTCGCCACCTTCCCCGCGGGCGTCAGGTACAGCGCCGTGAGCAGGTCGTCCCAGTTCTCGATGTGGCGCCCGGCGAGGCCGGTGATGATGTCGCCCGTCAGCAGGCGGCGCGCCGCCGACCCGCGCCGGTCGACCTTGGTCACCATCACGCCGCCGCCCTGAGCGCTCGCGCCCCTGACGCCCAGGCTCGAGTGACAGCCGTCGCCGGTCGCGACGATCTTGGCGACGCGCTCGACGAACTCGGCCGAGTACCACAGGTGGTTGCCCGACAGCACGGCGACGACCGTCCCCTTGGCGTCGACGGCGATGGCGTCGGTGAGCCCGTCGAGGTTCCAGTGCGGACGCGTGGCCAGGTAGCTCACGACGCCGTTGGCGGTGAGCGACGGGTCGCCCAGCGTCGTGGTGGCCCACACGAAGCGCAGCGGCGCGCGCACCGACGTCACGATCGGCGCGACCGCGGTCACCGACGTCGCCGCGGGCAGGGGTCCGAAGCGCAACGGGGGGACCGCCACGGCGAGCCGGACGATGGAGAACCCCATCGTGGAGTCGCGTCCGACCCAGGTCACCTTGACGTGTGAGAGCTTGGACGTCGACGCCGTGAGCAGCGCGCCGCGCGGGATCGGCGTGGTGGTGACGGCGAGGTTGTCCCCCAGCACCATCGCGGCCACCGTGCTGACGTGTCCGGGGATCGCGATCGTCAGGTCGACGGTGCGCGCGGCGGCGCTCTGGGCGACCTTGGGAAGGCGCGCCCAGGCGACGGCGTCGTGGCTGAGCATGTCGGTGTCGACCGGATTCACGCCGCGCTCCTTGGCCAGGCCGGCGCCCCCCACGACCAGCGCGATCACCATCAGCGTCGCCAGGACCGCGGCCACGCGCGAGCGGAGCCGCTTTCGGGTGGCCGCGAGGGAGTCGAAGCTGGGCAGCTCGCTGGGGTGCATCCAGGACCGCTCGGCGGGCGGCGGAGGCACCCCGTGGCGACGCCACGGCAACCACGCAGACGTCCGGGCGACCCAACTCATGGACTTCCAGGCTAGTTAGCGGCGAGAAGCCCAAACTGGTCGCTCTAACATCGACCAATGGCCACCGACGTTGCACTCGACGTGGGCACGGGCTGGACACGACTGGCCACCGCGGACGAGGGGCTCCTGTTCAACGAGCCCACCCTCGTCGCCATCGACACGCGCTCGGGCGAGGTCGTCGAGCTCGGGCACGGTGCCCTGGACCTGGTGGCGCGCACGTCGCGTCACGTCGTGGCCTTCCGGCCGCTCTCCCAGGGCGCCACCGTCGACTTCGACGTCACCGCGCGGCTCCTGTCGGGGCTCTTCGACCGGGCCGGGATCTCCAAGATCTCCCGGGTCCGCGCGGTGATGAGCGTCCCCTCGCTGGCCACGCCCATCGAGCGCCGCGCGCTGCGCCAGGCGGCCGTGCAGGCCGGCGCGCGCGAGGTGAGCCTGATCGAGGCGCCCCTCGCCGCGGCGATCGGCCTGGGGCTGCCGGTCCAGGACCCGCTGGGCTCGGCGGTGACGTTGCTGGGTGCGGGCGCGTGCGAGGCGGCGCTGCTCTCACTGGGCGGGATCGTGACCTCCGCGACCCGTCGCCACGGGGGCGCGGACCTCGACGCGGCGATCGCGTCGCTATTGCGTCAGCGCCACGGCGTCGTGATCTCCCCGGCGGTCGCCGAGGAGCTCAAGGTGAACCTCGGATCAGCCCAGGGGCTCACGCGCGGTCTCAGTCAGGAGGTTCTCGCGCGCACGGTCTCTCGCGGCGAGCCGGTGCGCGTGGTCGTCGGGGCGGACCTGGTCAACCTCGCGTTGCACGACGTCGTGGCGTCGGTGGTCAAGATGGTCCAGGACTCGCTCGCCGACGCGCCGCCGGACCTCTCCCAGGACGTCAGCGCCCGCGGGCTCACGTTGGTGGGCGGACTGTCACGGCTCAGTGACCTCGCCGAACTCCTCTCGATCAACACCGGCGTGGAGATCCGCGTCGCCGATGAGCCCGACCTGGTCGTGATCCGCGGGCTGCAGCTGTGCCTCGAGGAGATGTCCTCGTTGCACCCGCTCTTTCGCGACGCGGACCTCTAGTCCTCGTCGTCGCCGAGCTGATCGGCGGCCGCTCGCACCTGCCAGTCCCGGTCCTCGCGGGCGCGCTCCAGGGCGGCGTCCACCTCGGGTCCTTCGAAGTTGGCCAGCGCCACGACCGCGCGCCGGCGCACCGGCGCCTTGTCGTCGAGCGCCGCGAGGATCGCGCCGCGGCCGCGGTCGTCACCCAACGCGCCGAGCGCGGCGACCGCTGCCTCGCGGCACCGCGCGTCACGGTGGCCCCCGGCGACGTCGACCAGTGCGTCGAGCGCGCCGAGCAGGTGGTGCTCGCCGATCGCGAACGCCGCCGCGTCGACCACGAGGTCGTCGGGGTCGCCCAACGCCGAGGTGACGGCGCCGATGACCTCCTCGTGACCCAGCTCGTCGTGGGCGAGGAGGGTCAGCGCCTCGCGGCGCACCTCCGGCGAGCCGTCGCGCAGCGCGCGCAGCCAGGCCGACGCGTCCAGGCGGTGGCGCCTCGCGGCGGCGCGAAGGGCCAGGACCCGCGCTCGTTCGTTCGCCGACGTGAGCGCGGCGTCGACCAGCTCGAGCGACTCGTCGTCGTCGGAGAAGCCCGCGCGCACGAGGGCCTCGCGCAGCGGCTCCGGTAGCGTTGATTCATCTCCGAGCACGACCCCATTCCACCAGTTCGCCGACCCCGGCGTTGGCTGCGGTGGTACCTCGCGCTGGTCCTGGCGCTCATCGTGGCCGTGACCGTCCTGGACCACGTGGGCACCCAGTACTACTCATTGACCCCGGGCGACGCGACGCCGGTGGCACCGCTCGTGAAGATCACGGGCCTCGCGACGAACCCGCACCCGGACCGGATCATGCTGACCGACGTCTACCTGTCGTCGCTCACCGAGTGGCAGTGGATCGTCGACCACTTCGAGTCGCACGTCCAGTTCGTCACGGCCAACCAGCTCGTCGAGCCGGGAATACCCTCCGACGAGCTCAACGCGCAGGGGTTCTTGGAGATGAGCGACTCCAAGCAGGCGGCCGAGGTCGCGGCGCTGCGCGCCCTCGGCTGGAGCGTGCGCGCCAGCCCGGAAGGCGCCGTCGTCACCGGGGTCGGCGCGCCCTCTCCGGCGCGGACCGCGGGCCTCAGCGTCGCCGACCGCATCGTCGAGGTCGACGGCGCGCCCGTCGCCACGTCGTGCGCACTGGTCGCCGCGGTCCACACGATCGCCCCGGGCACGCGGATCCGCCTGCGCGTCGAGGACGCGAGGATCTCGGGCGCGGGCGTCATCACGTGGTCCGCGCCGCGAACGGTCGTCGTGACCTCGGCCGCCACACCCGCGTCGATCGGTTCCTCGTACTGCCCCGGGGTCAAGGGTCGGGACCACTCGTGGCTGGGCGTCTCGCTCGAGGACGGGGTCTCCTTCGTCCTGCCGGGGGACATCTCGATCAAGACCACCGACATCGGTGGTCCGTCGGCGGGACTGGCGATGACGCTCACCCTCATCGACGAGCTGAGCGCCGGGTCCCTGACCGGACACGCCGTCGTCGCGGCCACCGGGACCATCGCGCCCGACGGCGCCGTCGGCGACGTCGGGGGGGTCGCCGAGAAGACGATCGCCGTGGAGAACGCCGGGGCCAAGGTCTTCATCGTGCCCCAGGTCGAGGTGGCGACCGCGCGCGCGGCGGCGTCGCCGGGGCTGCGCGTCATCGGCGTGACGTCGCTCAAGGGGGCGCTGCGCGCCCTGCGCTCGCTGGGGGGTGCGGCTCCGGTACCCCTGACCACGCCGCACTAAGCCGGGTCGGCGCGGGGCCACGCCGTAGTCTGGGGGGATGGACGAACGGCGAATTGGCTCCTCGACGCGTCCGACGTCGCCAGAGGTGGCCCGCCTGACCTTCACGACGGTGCGTAAGGGCGGCTACGACCCCCAGGAGGTCCGACTCCACCTCGAATCCGTCGCCCGCGAGATGGCCCACCTCGAGGCTCGGATCCGCGAGATGCAGGCCCAGCTGGCCGAGGCCCTCCAGCGCGCCGCCAATCCGGTGCTCGACGAGGCCACCCTGGCCAGCGCGCTGGGGACCCAGAGCGCGGCCATCCTGCGCTCCGCGCACGAGGAGGCCGGCCGGGTCACCGCCGAGGCCCAGGAGCGCAGCGCGGGACTCTTCACCGAGAGCCAGCAGCGCGCCGCGGCCCAGCTGATCGAGGCCCAGGAGCGCGCCGCGGCGATCATCGCCGAATCGGAGAACTCCGCCAACCAGGTCGAACACGACGCGCGACTCGCCGCCGAGCGCCTCATCGACTCGGCGAAGGTCAACGGCGAGGCCCTCGTGGAGCGGGGTCGAGAGCAGGGACGCGCCATCGTCGAGCAGGCCAACGAGGCCCGCAAGACCGTCTTGAACGACCTGGCCGTGCGGCGCAAGGCCCTGCACCTGCAGATCGAGCAGCTGCGCGCGGCGCGTGACTCGCTCTCGGCGTTCGTCGCCTCAGTGCGCGACCAGGTCGAGTCGGTGATCGTCGGACTGGCGACGTCCGACGAGGCCGCGCGGGCCGCCGCCCTCGAGGCATTGCGCCTGCACCCGCCCGTTCCCGAACCGACCGAAGAGGAGCTCCTCGCCGGTACGCCGCTGCGCGAGGTGCCCGAGGTCGTCCCGGTGGTGCCGGCCGAGCCTGAGGCGGTCAAGACCCGGGCGCGCAAGGCACCCAAGGTCGAGGCCCCCGCCCCCGTCCACGAGGACGACGGCTCGGGCACCGACGTCGTCAACGAGATCTTCGCGAGGCTGCGCAAGGCGACGCTCGAGGAGCGCGGCGCGACCCCCGCGGCACCCAAGAAGGCGCCGACCAAGCACGAGACGCCGGTGGGCGAGCTCTTCGCCCGCCGTGACGCCGCCCTCGAGGAGTCACTCGCGGTGCTGACCCGTAGGGTCAAGCGCGTCCTGCAGGACGACCAGAACGACACCCTCGAGCGACTGCGCGACGTCAAGGGGATGATCACGACCGAGCTCGAGGACGAGCTCGACCAGCGGGCGCGCTACGCCGAGGCCACCCACGACGCCCTCGCCGACGCGGCGGCGGCCGGGGGGCGCTTCGCGTTCGACGAGGCCGGGGTCACCGGACCCGCCGCCCCCAACGCGGCGTTGAACGACTGCGCCGCGGACCTCGCCGTGACGATCGTGCTGGCGCTGCGCAAGCGGATCCTGGCCGACGGCGCCGGGTCCGCGGTCGAGCGCGCCAACACCGCCTACAAGGAATGGCGCGGGGCGAGGGTCGAGCGCCTGTGCACCGACGCCGCGCGCCGGGCCTTCCACCTCGGCGTCCTCTCCGCCGCCCAGGGCCGAGAGGTCCGCTTCGTCGTGGCCCCCACCGACGCCCCGTGCGACGCGTGCGCGCTCGACGCCCGGTCCGGGTCGCGCCCGGCGGGTGCGAGTTTCCCCAGCGGGTCGGCCCAGCCGCCCCTGCACGCCGGATGCGCGTGCGCGGTCCTTCCCGCTTGAGAAACCCCCTAGGCTCGGCCCGTGCGTAGCCCCGCCGACGTTCCGCGTCGCCCGGCCCGGCTGGGCCGCCTGTCGCGGCGGTTCTGGATCGGCCTGATCGTCGTCGTCGTGCTCATCGGCTTCCTGTCCCTGCGCAGCCTCGCCGTGCTGTGGACCGACCAGATGTGGTTCTCGTCGGCCGGCTACGGCAGCGTCTTCACGACGCTCTTCCTGGTCAAGGTGGGTCTCGGCCTCACGTTCGGCGCGATCTTCTTCCTCCTGCTGTGGTTCAACCTGCTGCTGACCGACCGGTTCGGCGCCCGCGACCTGTCCTTTGAACCCGAAGACGAGATCGTGCGGCGGTTCCAGAACGTCGTGCGGCCCTACGCCGGGCGCATCTACGCGGTCATCGCCTTCCTCTTCGGGCTCGTCGCGGGCCTCAACGCCACCGGCGAGTGGCAGAAGTACCTGCTCTTCGCCCACAGCCAGTCCTTCCACGCGAAGGACCCCTTGTTCGGCAAGGACGTCGGCTTCTACGTCTTCACGCTGCCGTTCGTCGACTTCGTCGTGACCTGGCTGCTGGTCACCTTGTTCATCGTGCTCCTCGTCACGACGGTCTTCCACTACCTCAACGGCGGTATCCGCGCGACCAAGGCGCGCCCGCGCGTCTCACCCCGGGTCAAGGCCCACCTGTCGGTGATCGGCGCGGGCATCGCGCTCATGAAGGCGGCCGGCTACCTGATCGCCAAGTGGGAGCTGGTCAACTCGACGAACGGCTTCGTCCAGGGTGCGGGCTACACCGACGTCCACGCGCGCATGCCGGCCCAGACCATATTGTTCTGGCTCTCGCTGGCCGCGGCGGTGATCCTGCTCGCCAACGTGCGCTCGCGCGGCTGGTCCCTGCCGGCCGTCGCGGTCGGGCTCTGGCTCTTCGTGGCCCTGGTCATCGGCGTGCTCTACCCGACGATCCTCCAGGCGCTCAAGGTGACGCCGGCCCAGGCGACCCTCGAGCGGCCCTACATCGAGCGCAACATCGTCGCGACGCGCGCCGCCTTCAACCTGGACAAGGTCGACTATCACAGCTTCGCGGGCCTCCAGTCGATCACCTCGGCCCAGGCCAAGGCCGACGAGCCCACCCTGGCCAACATCCGGCTGTGGGACCCCTCGAGCAACATCGCCCTCGAGACGGTGATCCGGCGCCAGTCCATCCGCTCGTACTACACGTTCGCCAACGTGTCGGTGGACCGCTACTTCATCAACGGCAAGCTGACCCCGGTCCTGATCGGCACCCGCCAGATCAACCAGGGGAGCCTGCCGTCACCCAGCTGGGTCAACACGCACCTGCAGTACACCCACGGCATCGGCGTGGCGGTGGTCGCGGCCAACACCGTGGACCCCTCGACCGGGAACCCGGTCTTCGTGGTGTCCAACATCCCGCCGGAGTCCTCGAGCGGGATGCCGGTGCTGACCCAGCCCGACATCTACTTCGGCCTCAACGACCCGGGCTGGGTCGTGGCCAACACCAAGCAGCCCGAGCTCGACTACCAGGTCAACGCCGGCTCCAAGGCCGGCCAGCCCGTCGAGACCCACTACTCGGCCAAGGGCGGCGTGCCCGTCGGCGGCTTCTTCAGCCGCATCGCGCTGGCGCTGCGCCTGGGCGACTTCAACTTCCTCATCTCGAACCAGATCGACTCGCAGAGCCGGGTCCTGTTCGTGCGCGACGTCATGGCCATGGCGAAGAAGGCCGCGCCGTTCCTGTCCTTTGACTCCCAGCCCTACGCGGTCGTCGCCAACGGCTCGGTCAACTACGTCCTGGACGGCTACACCACGACCGACCAATACCCGTACGCCCAGAACGCCGACGGGCTCAACGTGAACGCCGGGGGCCTGCCGGGGAGCTTCAACTACGCGCGCAACTCCGTCAAGGTCGTCATCAACGCCTACACCGGGGCGATGAAGTTCTACGTGATCGACCCGTCCGACCCCATCATCGAGGCCTACCGGGCGGCGTTCCCCTCGATGTTCCTGCCGATGAGCTCGATGCCCACCGCGATTCAAGACCACCTGCGCTACCCGTCGGACCTCTTCGCGGTCCAGTCGGCGACCCTCGGTCGCTACCACATCACGTCCGCGGCGGCCTTCTACACCGCGTCGGACAGCTGGCGGATCTCTCCGTCGACCGGGGCGGGCACGCCGAGCCAGTCGCTGGCCCAGACGACCGTGACCGACGCGGCGGGCAACGTCATCTCGACGTCGCTCGCGCCGATGAGCCCGATCTACCAGGTCGGGTCGCTGCCGCTGGCCGACCACCAGCAGCTGCTCGAAGAGCTCGCCTACGTGCCCGCGGGGACCTCGGCCACCGTCCAGAACCTCACGGCGTTCATCATGGCGACCAGTGACCCCAACGACTACGGCCAGCTGAACGTCTACGAGACGCCGCGCGGTTCCCAGCTCAACGGCCCGGTCCAGGCCGACTCGGAGATCCAGCAGAACGCGAACGTGAGCTCGACGATCACGCTGCTCGACCAGCACGGTTCGAGCGTCCTATTGGGCAACAACCTCATGGTGCCCCTCGACCAGTCCATCCTCTACATCCGACCGCTCTACGTGACCAGCTCGTCGAACCCGATGCCCCAGCTGCGCTACGTGATCGCGGTCTTCAACCAGGACGTGGCCATCGAGCCGACGGTCGCCGCGGCGCTGTCGAGCGTTCTCGGCGCCAACATCTCTGGTGGCACGACGCCGCCGCCCAGCGGTGGCTCGACCGGCGCCACGCACACCGCGACCTACTACCTGGACCAGGCCGCGGCCGAGTACACCGCCGCCCAGCAGGCCCTCAAGTCAGGCAACCTCGGCAACTACCAGAGCGACGTCGACGCGATGAACAAGGACCTCAAGGACGCCCAGACCGCCCTCAAGGCGGGCTGAACTAGAAGCGCACCCGCTCCACGCTCGCGCAGGTCACCGCTCCGTCCTTGGCGGACCGCTCGAAGAGGACGAGGTCGCCGTAGCGCGACCGACCTGGCGAGAACGGGATCGACGCGTCAAACGGGGCGAGGCGGTCGCCGCCGCCCGTGACGGTCGTCGACGCCAGCGGCGCGCGGGACCGGTCGCCGCGCAGCGAGACGTTGATCACGCCCTCGAAGGCGACGCCCCGGCCGCGGAGCCGCACCGGTGAGGCCACGACGCTCAAGGGCGCCGGCGTGGAGATCGCGATGTTGGGCGTCGTGGCCGACATCGCCCACCACGTGGCGCGCGGGGTCGACTCGCGGACGTCCACGTACGTCACCGGGCCGCCCGCGCTCGCGCGCACGCGAACGACGACGTCGGCGTCGGGCGGGACTCGTGGCGCGCCGATGACCGGCGTCGGCGTCGAGAGGAACTCGTGCGCGAATCCTCGCGCGGCCGCCACGGCGCTCGCGAAACGCGTCGACGAGCCCGCCGTGGGCCATACGGCGTCCACGGTGAAGTTGTGAGGAGCGACGGTCGTGGTCGTCGTCGCGGGGGGTGTCGAGCCGTTGGCAAGCCACAGCGACACCCCGAGGGCGACGGCCAGGACCGTCGTCACCGTCACCGGCACCCAACCCCTCCTCGTACGTAAACGTTACGACCGGCTTTCGCCGGTGTTCACGGGTCGAACGTCATAACTTCTCCGTCAGCGCCACCGTGATCGCCACTGCGTGGGCATCGCGAGGTATCGCGGGGATCGCGCGCGTTGTGACGACGTGGCGTCGTGAGGCGGAGGGGGCTAGAGTGGTGTCTCCATCGCGGGGTGGAGCAGTTTGGTAGCTCGTCGGGCTCATAACCCGAAGGTCGCAGGTTCAAATCCTGCCCCCGCCACGAAGGGCTATGCACGTAAGTGCCGCCCAGTTGTGCACGTAAGTCCCGGTTCAGAGTCCCTGAGCCGGGATTCGTGCCTCCTGGGTCGTTGTCCAAGTGCTAGGTGCTCAGTGCTAGGTGCTAGGTGCTAGGCGCGGCTGCTAGGCGCGGCGGCGCGTCGTCAAGAGGAACACGATAACGCTGGCGAGTGCGCACGCCACGCTCAGGGCGAGCCACGGCCAAGGGTTGATTTGCGCGTACCCGGTCACCGTCGAGCCGTTGGAGCTCAGTATGCCGTCCTGGGCAGTGCGGTGCGTAATCGAAAGGACGAGGAGGGGTAGTCCCGCAACGCTCAACAGGCCTGGCCACCCGCGACTGGATCCGGGTTGCCGAGCCACCAGCCAAGTGGCCAAGCCGGCCACAGGGAGGATGAAGATTCCGATGCTAGCCATGCCGAGCAAAGTGGCCGCCCAGAGGAGCGCAACCAACAGCCACGCGAAGTACATCGGCCACGGCCGGCGAACCTGCTCAGCAGAGTCGGTCATGGCAACCTGCCTTCTGGTCCGCCTCGCACTGTAAGCCGCCCACCAACACGAGCGTAAGCGCGAAGCCACACGTCATTGAGCACACAGAAATCCACGTACTTGCCGGTGAGGTGGGGCACGGATTCGTCCACGAAGACGACTGTGCCTCTCGCCCCCGAAAGACACGAAATTCAGACACTTTCCCTCTCCAGCGTGTTAGGAAACGCCCGACTTTCTATTAGATGTCGCCGCCCACGCCGCGCAGACCCCAGTCGCCCCTTGCCCTCTGGACATATGTGCATACCCCACCCAGGGCAATGCACGTATGTGCGGCCCAGTTGTGCACGTAAGTCGAGAGGAGGCTGATCATGGGTAACGACGGACCCGCGTAGCCGCCTCGCACAAGATCGCCCTCCACCGGCCTGAGCCTCTGGCTCAACAGCTGGTGGAGGGTTCGTTCATTTACGAGGACCTTCTGGTCGCTACTGGTGATTGGGCACAGTCACGAAGGTGCACCACCCCCACCGCTACCACAAGGGCACATTTCGTTATGTCGTCGGCGACCGTCGTGCAGCGAAGCACCGTCTTGCTGCAGTAGCAAATCCTTTGCAACTCGTTACACTCATCGCTGACATTGGTCAATACCACCTCGAATTCTGGAGCGGACTTTCCACTGCGTTCTTCGATTCGGGCACAATACGCCTTACGTCTGACCTGCCGCCCTTTGACACCGCCCACAACTTCGCTCATGAGGCCGGGCACCTGTTCGACGCCCGCTTTCTCGATGACACCCAGCGCACTGCATTCAGAGAGGTGGTCGGCCTGGCGCCCGAGGAGTGGCACGGCGGTGTGTACTCCCGTAGTCCCGCCGAGGCCTTTGCCGCGGCCTTCGCGGAACTCTCCTGCGTAGGCCCATGGCGAAACAAGTACTGGAATGCGTCCTATTGGTCGGCCGAGCAAGCTCCGCGGGTTCTCAGTACTGCCCGTGCAGTGATCGAGGCGGCTTCACATAGACGACCCCCGGCGGCCACCAACTGACACGGATGTTCCTCAAACCGTGGCCGTAACTGACCTGGATGATCTTGTCCGGGCTTGCGTCTTTGACGGCTTTGAGATCGACCAGCCATCGCGCTCTCGTCCGGGGTCCCGCATCCATGCACCCATCTTTCCGCATCGCGCGGCCCCAAAAGCGGAAAACAGTCGGGTTTTAGCCGCGATCCGAGTTAGCAAACCGCCGACTTTCTATTAGAAGTCGGTGTCCGGGCCGCCCAGGTCCCAGTCGTCCCTTGCCCTCTCGACTTACGTGCATACCCCACGAAGAAGCTGCGACCGGGTGTGGATCAATTCCCGCCCGGTCGCAGCTTTTCTTGCGTCCGGGCGAGGGCCCGGTCCCCGAGCGGACCCCAACGGGATCGGTATGCCCGACGACGCGCGTCGCTCGGGCGGGTTCGCCGGCCCTGCCCGAGACGAAGCGCGGAAGTTACGATCGGGTCATGATCGCCGCGCTCGTCTTTCGGCCGGGGCAGTGGTCGGATTTCTTTTTCCTGGTCGGGACGGGCGCGGTCACACTGACCGGACTCGTCTTCGTGGCGATGTCGCTCAACCTCAAGGTGATCGCCCACGACGCGACGCACCGCAACCGCGCCATCAACACATTGTCGGGCCTGGCGCTCGTCTTCATGCGCTGTGCGCTGGTCCTCATGGGCGCGCAGGGCCACCGGGCTATCGGCGCGGAACTCCTCATCGTCTGCGGACTCTCCTGGGCCGTCTTCGTCAGGGGCTACGCCAAGGCGCTCACTTTTGGCAACGGCCTGAGGCTCTCGAGGATCGTGGGGGGGAGCCTGGTGCACCTGGCGGAGATGATCGGTGCGGCGATGTTCCTACTCGGTCACACGATCGGCCTCTACATCGCCGCGGTCGCCATCGTCACCAACACGTGTTACATGATCACGGCAGCCTGGTTGCTCGTCACGGGCGCGGTAGATGAGGTGACGACCTCCTAGAGCCCCCGGCGTCGTCGGGTCGACGTTCCATCGCCGGCGGCGCGCGGGAGGCGGGGGACGACGGGTCCTCGCGGTCCCCGTCAATCGGCCCTGCAGAAGTTCACGGGCCAGTCGCTCGCCGGCCCGGGAAACCTGAGGGGAACCCACACGCAGAGGTCTCGTTGCCAGGGGGTGTCGAGGGAGAGGACGGCCCGACCCCGACGGATCGAGACGATGACGACGTGGGTGGAGGCGCCGGTGGCGCTGAGCCGGTCCTCGGCGATGGCGGAGGTGAGCCCCTGGCGGGTCAGCACCACCGAGTGGCCGTTGGTGACCGCGGCGTCGACGGCGTAGGCGACGACGTTCTCGACGTCGGCCGCCGCGTACCTCTGTGCGTTGACGTTCCCGGTCGTCGGGTGCGACCCGATCAGCGCCGCCACCACCCCGAGGGTCAGGAGCAGGACGCACAGAACCGTGAGCGACGGCGCCGCCGATCGGGCGAGGGCCCAAAGGGAGTCGCGCCGGCTGTCGAGGGCCACGGATCAGGTCAGCGTCCGGGCGAAAGCCGTCGACCGATGGACGAGTGCCTCGAGCTGACGCCGGGTTCGAAGGTTCTCGTCGCCGACCCGCATCCAGCCGTCCATCGGGCGGCCCCGCATGACCGCGGCCTCGGCGGAACCCGCGGCGATGCGCCGTCGGCACTCGCGCGGGTCACACCGGACCAGGGCGCCGCCGCGGCCGCTCACCGTGATGGACATGTGGCCGTTCACGAGGAACGCGAGCCCGCCGAACATCCGCTTCTCGGTGACGGCCCGGTCGGCGCCGATGATCTCTCGGATCCGGTTGGCGAGCTCCTCGTCGAAGGCCACGAGGTCATGGTATGAGTAGTCAGAGCGGACCGACCCGGATGCGCGGTCCGCGGTCATCTACTCCGCGCGGTCGGTGGCCAGCGCCGGCTCCTCACCGAGGAACTCGACCCAGACCTTCTTCGCGCACGGGTAGTGCACGGACGCCTCGACGAGGTCCATGAAGGAGCCGATGTTGTCGTCGAAACGCTGGCGCAGCACGTCGTTGGCCAGGCGACCCTGCTCGTCGAAGGCGCGGTCGGCCTGGGCCAAGGAGAACATGTCGGGGAAGATCCGCGCGCCGAGGTGCTCGAAGGGGACCCGGAGGGTCCACAGGCCGCGGTTGCCCCCGCTCATCGACGGGGAAGCCGACATCAAGAGACCATGGCGCTCGTTGAGCGGCTGCGGCGAGAACCGCGACACCCAATCGACGGCGTTCTTGAGCACTCCGGGTAACGACGCGTTGTACTCCGGCGAGGCGATCACGAACGCGTCGCAGCTCTCGAGCTGACGTCGGAACTCGAGGGCCCCCTCGGGGAATCCCGTGTTCGATTGTTCGTCGGCGTTGAAGGAGGGAGCGTCGAAGTCGCTCATCGAGGCGCGGTGCACGTGGCCCCCGCGGGACTCGAGGACGTCGGCGGCAAGGGCCGCGAGACGGGTGTTGAGGGAGTCGGCGCGCAGCGACGCGGAGAACACGAGAAAACGCACCTGGGTGCCGTGGTGGCTTGTCGGGCTCACGAATCCTCCTCGCGGCGGGCCTGACCTCGCACGTTAGGGGCTGTGGCGTCCGGCGGTGTCGGCTCCCGCGTCGGCTGCTCCGAGTGGCCGATCGGGGTCCGGGGGCCCACCGAGCCGATGCGAGTGCGAGTGATCCGGTGGCGGTTCGCCCGCGGCTCGGCAATCCCAGCGCGCCTCGCCCCCGTAGTACCGGGCGACGACGAGTTGCGGCGGGGTCGTCCCACGCGCGGGCGCGGGGCCGTCGCTCGACCGTCGGTGCTCAAGGAGGCCGAACCCATGTCTGAAGAGATCAACCTTCCTCGAAGGATCGGCGCCACCGCGCGTCTCGGCGTCGTGGCGCTCGCCCTGGTTGGCGCCTCGTGCGTCGCGGTCGACTCGTCCGGGGCGCTGGCGTCTCGTGCCGCGAAGAGCGTCGTCATCTCGACGTCCAAGAATGCGACCTACGGCACGATCCTCGTGAGCGGCAACACCGTCTACACCCTTCGACCGAGCTCCGTGGCGTGCACGGCGGCCTGCCTCAAGGTGTGGCCCGAAGTGCTGCTGGCCAAAGGGGTGAGCAGGGCGGTGGCGGGACAGGGCGTCAAGGCCGCGTCGCTGGGATCGGTGGCGCGTCCGGGCGGGCTGCGTCAAGTCACCTACAACGGCAAGGCGCTCTACTGGTTCTACAAGGACAAGGCGCCCGGACAGGTCAAGGGCAACGCCACGGACAAGTGGGGCAAGTGGTCCGTGGTCGTCACGGTCAAGCCCCCGGGTAGCGGAACGACGACTACGACGGGCAACCCCGGCACGGGCGGAACCGCGTTCTAGCGCCCGGCACGGCGAGGAGGCCATCATGTCGTTCGTAAAGCTCGCGCCCAGCCGGCCCGCGGCGTACCGGCCCGCGCGGCGGGTGGGACGGACCCTCTCCCAGTGGCGCCGCGCGGTGTCCTCGCGCGTGTACCTCCCGGCGTGCTCGATCGTCGCGGTGGCGGCGGCGCTGGTGGCGATCGGGTGGTCCAGCGACTGGGGCGGAGGGAGCTTCGCGGCCTCGATGACGAGCCTGCGGGTCGTCCTGGTCGGTCCACTGACGCTGATGCTCATCGGCGTCTTCCTCGTCGTCGAGCGACTTCGGCCCGCGCAGCGCCGCCCCCTCTTCGCCCGCGGCTACCGCCAGGACCTGATCTACACCGTGCTCAACGCAACGCTGGTCGCTCCGCTCGTCGTCGCGCTGACCCTGTCGTTCTCCGAGGTGCTTCACCGGTCGCTGCCGTGGCTCGTCCTGTCGAGCCTCCCGGCGTTCCCGAGGTGGGGCGCGATCGCGCTGATCTTCGTGGCGATGGACGGGCTCAACTGGTTCGCGCACCTGTCGAACCATCGCGTCCGGATGCTGTGGCGCTTCCATGAGCTTCATCACTCACAGGAGGACATGAGCGTGCTGACCGTGTTCCGCACGCATCCGCTGATCCACGTGTCGTACCTCATCGCCCTCCTCCCGGGCATCGTGCTCGTGGCGAACGGCACACTGTCGACGACGCTGCTCGCGGTCTACGCCGCCGTGGTCGCGTTCGCGCACTCCAACACCAACCTCGGCTTCGGCCCCTTCGGGCGCGTCTTCGTCAGCCCGAACTACCACCGGATCCACCACAAGATGGACGGACCTCAGGACGTCAACCTCGGCTTCGCGCTGACGATCTGGGACCAGCTGACCCACCGGGCGATCTTCCCGACACCCGAGACCATCCGCATGGACACGGGACTGCGAGGACGTCCGCTCCTGGTCGAGCAGGCGTCGAGCCGTCCGCGCCACGTCAGGGTGTTCCTCGCCCAGCTCGTCGCCCCCTTCCGTCCCATGCCCGACCGCTCGTCCCTGCCCTCGGTGCGGCGCCCAACACCAACCGAGCCCGCGACGCCGATCGCCCCCGTGCGGGTGACATCCGCCACCCGAGAAGCGGACGCGGGGATCGCGCGGTGACAGGGTCACCCGATTTGCGAGCGCGGACCCGGCGCTCGTTGGTGGGGGCCCTCTTCGCCCCGTCGCCGCCGACGCCCTCCAGCGACGGCGTCCTCATCGCCACTCGCGTCGCGCTGGTGTGGATCTTCACCTACTACGGGGCGGGCAAGCTGTTCGGGACCTTCCACGGCCCCGGTTTCCACGAGACGGCCCTCTTCTTTGACGACACGGCGCACCTGCATCCCGGCGGCCTCTTCGCCGCGGTGGGCGGCGTGATCGAGCTGGGCGGCGCCGTCGCCCTCGCCCTCGGACTGGGGGCTCGCCTGGCGGGCCTGGCCCTCTTCGGCGACATGGTCATGGCGATGGTCACCGTGACCTGGGCGCGCGGCATCAACTCCGAGACGATCCCGCCGGGCTACGAGTTCAACGTCGCGCTGGCCGTGCTCGCGCTCGTCGTCGTGGTCTTTGGCGCCGGCCGGTTAAGCCTCGACGCGCTGATCGCCCGGCGCCTCACGCGCCCCGGGTCCTCTAGCACCTGAGACTTCGGCGTCGGGTGGCGCGGCGCTGGGCCAAGTTACCGGTGCGTAACGTCGACGGGCCCTGGTCCGGTGGCCCACGACGTGAGGCGTCGTCGCGAACCGGGACGCCCACGGGAAATTCGCCGATGATTTAGGGAAGAAAGGTTGTTAGTCTGCTCCCAGTTGTTGAATTGTTGATATAGGCGGGCCCTCTGGTGCCGGCCGTCCGAAAAGGGGGATCACGGTGCGCAAGCACGTGAATTCGGCGGAGGCCGAGCGAACGGCGGAACGCCGCGCGCGACGCAGCCCGCGGGCGCGCGCGAGGGTCCGCTTCGCCCTGAGTTCGTTCGTGGCCGTTCTGGTCAGCGTGGCACCCCTCGTCGCGGTGTCCACGACGGTCTCGGCGGCCGAGGGCGAGTCGTTCCAGCTGGCCTTCGGAGCGCCGGCGACGGGGTCACACGGCGCCTACACCGACAGCGTCACGACGCCGGCGACCTACTCGATCCCCGCCGTGACCGTCGACGGCCAGGCCGTGTCGCCGACGTTCAGCATCACCGGCGCCAACTCCGCGGGGTGTTCCGTCGCGCCGGACGGGACCGGCTTCTCCTACACCAGGGCGGGCACGTGCGTGATCTCCGGTTCGGTGAGCGGGAACCTCGACAACGACAGTGACAGCGATACCGCGACGGGTACGTTGACGCTCACCGTAAAGACAGGATCCCAGTCGATATCAGTCACGCCGGCGATCGGACCGGTCGGGACCCCCCTGAACCTGGTGGCGACCGGGTACTCGGGTACCGGCGCGATCACCTTCGCCGTGGTCTCGGGGGGCACGGCCCCGGGATGCGCGATCAAGAACTCCAACCAGGTCGCCTCGACGGGCGCGGGCACGTGCATGGTCACCGCGACGATCGCCGCGGACGCGAACTACGCGACGGCCACCTCGGCGCCCGCGAAGATGACCTTTAACAAGCTGAGCCAGTCGATCTCGGTGCCGACCCAGACCGTCGTGGTCGGCTCGACGATCACCCTGACGTCCACCGGCTCCTCGGGCACCGGCGCGATCACCTTCGCCGTCGTCTCGGGGGGCACGGCCCCGGGTTGCGCCGTCGATACGTCCGGGCACCTGACCTCGAGCGGGTCGGGGACCTGCAACGTCACGGCCACGATCGCCGCGGACTCGACGTACGACACCGCGACGTCGGCGCCGTCTGCGATGACGTTCAAGAACCGTCCGCCGCGCGGGACCCTCGTGGTCACCGCGTCCAGCGAAACGATCAACGCCGGCGCCGCGTTCACCGAGACCAGCACCCTGTCCGGGGTCATCAGCGGTGACACCGGCCACCTGTCGGGCGTGAACTATTCCTACTCGGGCACCGGGGGGACGAACTACGGTCCGTCCGGCACCGCGCCGAGCGACCCGGGGACCTACCGCGTCACGCCGAGCAATGCCACCGTCACGATCACCCCGACCGCGGATACCGCGTTGTACTCGCCGATCATCCAGTACAACCCCGGCACCCTGACGATCAAGAGCCTTCAGCTCACCGTGACCGCGTCGGGCGGCAGCGTCGTGGCCGGAACGGCCTTCCACCCCACGGCGTCCCTCGGGGGTCTTCAGAACGGTGACACCGCGACGGTCAGCGCAGTCACCTACACCTACGCGGGCGTGGGGTCGACGACCTACGGCCCGACGAGCGCGCCGCCGCTCGTCGCGGGCGCCTACTCGGTGACCCCCTCGGACGCGACCGTGACGGTGACGCCGAGCTCGCACCAGGGCGCCTACCCGGCCCCGTACGACTACGTCGCGGGGACCCTCGTCGTCACGCCACAGCCCATCGTCATCGTCCCGGTCAACGCCCCCAAGGCCCCGCCGCCGCCGCGCACCTTCACGATCAAGCCGTTCGCGGAGGGCTCCTTCGCGCTGGGCAAGAAGCTCAAGTCACAGATCAAGACCTTGGCGTCGGAGGTCAAGCGCGGCAACTACCACAGCGTCACACTCCAGGCGTTCACCGACAACGTGTTCACCCCGGCGTTCAACGCCCTGCTGAACCAGAACCGCGCCGGCGCGGTCTCGGTCCAGCTGAGCCAGGACCTCAAGGCGATCGGGGACAACGGGGTGTCGATCACGATCGTCACGGGTTTCTCCGTGGTCCTCGTGTCCCAGAACGCCACGGCGAAGGGACGCGCGGCCAACCGGCGCGTCGTCGCGACCCTCAAAGCGACCTAAGCAGCCGTGGGCGCGGTCGGGGTGCACAGGGGGCGACGCGGGTCTCGTCGCCGGGCGATTGTTGACGCCACCTTCACCTTTCTGGCCGTCGGACTCGCGCTGTTCGGTGTGGGCACGCCGGCGCACGCCGCGGTGCCGTCCTACGCGACCCCCGGGGACGTCTTCGTCACGAACCTGAACCAGAACACGGTCACCGCGATCAACCCGCTGACGCACGCGGTGCAGGTCATCCGGGGCTTCAACGGCCCGCTCGGCATCGCGCTCACGCCCAACGGGCACACGGCGCTGGTGACCAACTCCCTGGGTAACACCGTCACGCCCATCCACTTCGCCGCGGGTCACGCGTCACTCGGCGCGCCGATAAAGGTCGGCAGCGGTCCCGCCGCCGTGGCCATCGCGACCGACGGCTCCGTCGCCTACGTGTCGGACTTCAACGCGAACACGGTGACGCCCCTCGACCTGTCGACCACGCCTCCGACGCCGGGTCGCTCCATCAAGGTGGGCTCGGGCCCGTGGAGCCTCGCGCTCAGCCCGAACGGCCAGGTCCTCGTGGTCGCGGACTCCGAGGGCGACGCGGTCAGCGTCGTGCGGCTCCCGTCGCGGGCGGTGACCACCATCTCACTGAGCAGTCGGCCCCAGGCCGTGGCGGTCTCTCCCAACGGCGCCACCGCCTTCGTCGCGGTGGACGCCGGCGTCGTGCCGATCGACCTGGGGGCGGGCCACGTCCACGCCGGGGCACTCATCGCGGTCGGTGGGGGACCGGTCGGCGTCGCGGTCACGCCCAACGGCAAGCGCGCGTACACGGCGAACAACAACAACACCATGACCCCGATCGACCTGTCGACGAACCCGCCGCGCCCGGGACGCTCGGTGCCGGTGGGCACGCTCAGCCAGCCCGACGGCATCGCGATCAGCCCCAACGGTTCGACGGCCTACGCCGCCAACGCGAGCAACACGGTGACGCCGGTCAACCTGCGGACGTCGCCGGCGACCCCCGAGGCCCCGTTCAACGTCGGGTCCGCGACCTTCGGCATCGCCGTGGCCCCCGACCAGGCGCCCGTCGCCCACCTCGTCGTCATCGCCGCGCGCGCCGGCCGGCCCTCGACGTTCGACGCGTCCGGATCGACCTCGCCCGACGGGGGGATCACCCGGTACTCGTGGAGCTTCGGTGACGGGTCGAGCGCGGTGACCACGACGCCGACGACCACGCACACCTACCTGTCGGGCGGCCGCTTCGAGGCCCGAGTCACCGTGACGAGCCGGCTGGGCACGTCCACCGCGACGACTTACACCGGCCAGACCATGAGCAATCACGGCAGCCCCGGCGCGGCGACGACTGCGTCCGTGAAGGTCTCGGGCGCGCTGCAGACGATTCCGGCGTCGGGACCGCCCGGTCAGCGCGTCGAGCTCCGCGACTCCACGCTGACGACGTCCTGCACGCCGGTCTACGTCTTCTTCGACGGCAAGTACGTCTCGCAGTCGCCGCCGCGCGCCCACGTCGTCGACGACAAGGGTCTCGTGATCCCGGGCAACGCCACGGTGGGCCGCCACCACCTCGAGCTGGGCTGCACCCTGACCGGGGCGCGGTTCGTGAGCGCGAACTTCCAGGTCATCTCGGCGACCAACCACCTCTCGGAGTTCTCGGTGGCCATGCCGACCTTTGGCGAGCTCAAAGGCCACCTCGCCGCCTCCGGCGGCATCAGCCTGGGGATGCTCCTCATCAGCCGGATCATCTCGGCCGGGTTCCCCAGCGAGTGGCTGGACTCGACCTACGAGGCGAACCGCCACCGCCTCACCGCTCGGTTCCGACGCCGCTTCCCCGGACTTTTCTCGCGCGACAAGGTCGCGCGGTCCAACGCCCGGCGGTTCCCGAAGGGCCTGGCGATCTTCCTGACGTTCATCCTGGCCGCCGGCGCCATCAACGCGGTTCTCGACCCCGGCTTCGGGCTCAACCGCACGACGCTGTGGCTCTTCCTGGGCCAGGCGATCGGCGTGGGCATCGTGACGCTCGCCTCGCAGCTGCCTGTGGCCATCGGCGGCATGCGCGAGCACCGCGAGATCCACCTCCAGGTGCTGCTGGGCGGGATGGTCATCGCGATCGTGTGCGTCGCGGCGTCGCGCGCGGTGGGACTGTCTCCGGGCTACTGCTACGGGCTCATCGCGGCGTTCGTCCTCAAGCCCCACGTGCGCGAGGAGGAGTGGGGCAAGCTGCACGCGCTGGCGTCGCTGACCGTCTTCATCGCGGCCAGCGCGGCGTTCTTCCTGACGATCCCCGTGTACCACGCCGCGACGTCGGCGAACCCGTCGCCCTTCGCGCTCATCCTCGTCCCGGCGCTCAACGTCGTCTTCCTGGGCGGGTTCGCGAGCCTCGCCTTCGGGATGTTCCCGCTGCCCTTCCTGCCCGGCTATCACGTCAAGCGCTGGAACTACCCGGCGTGGCTCGTCATCAGCTTCGTCGGACTGGTGGGCTTCCTCGCCGTGCTACTCGCGCCGGGCAGCGGATCGTCGAGCGAGCTGCACCACGTCGCCCTCATTCCGCTGTTGATCGCCTTCGGGACCTTCGCCGTCCTGTCCCTCGTGGCCATCGCCTACTTCCATCGCCACCCCAGCCGGCTGGCCGAGGGCGAGCACCACGCCGGGGCGCCGTCTCACGAACCCGTGCCCGACGCCGCGCCCCCCGCGGGGGTCGGCGACGCGTCCCCCGACGCCGCGACCTAGCCGCGACCCCTATTGGGGACCTATGGCCTTGGTCGTCGCGACCGAAGGCGGGTTACGGTCGAAACGTGACCATATCTGGCTTTCTTGGCGACCCGTCACCGAATGTGGGGACCCCGTGAGCGACGCGACCGTCTTTGAAGTCCGGATACACGGGAGGGGCGGCCAGGGGGTCGTCACCGCCGCCGAGCTCCTCTCCGTGGCGGCCTTCGACGGGGGTCGCCACGCCCAGGCGTTCCCGTCCTTCGGCTCAGAGCGCACCGGCGCGCCCGTCGTGTCGTACTGCCGATTCTCCGACCAGGAGATCCGCTCGCGCGAGCCGGTCATGACACCCGACGCGGTCGTGATCCAAGACGCCACGCTGATCCACCAGGTCGATCTGCTCGCGGGCCTCGACCCGGACGGCTACGTCCTGGTGAATACCTCGCGGGCCTTCGGCGAGCTCGACCTCGGCGGGGGCGTCGCGCTCCTGCGCCACGAGCGCCTGCTCACCTGCCCGGCCACCGAGCTCGCGATGGAGCACCTCGGGCGACCCCTTCCCAACGCCGCGCTGCTGGGGGGCTTCGCCGCCCTCACCGGCCAGGTCCCGCTCGAAGCCATCCAGCTCGCGATCCGCGAGCGCTTCTCCGGCAAGGTCGCCGACGGCAACGCCGCCGCCGCGGCCGCGGCCTTCGACTACGTCACCCGCGAGTGCGAAAGGCTGATCAGTGCTGCGTCAAATTGAGGGATCACAGGCGGTCGCCGAGACGGTCGCGCTCTGTCGGCCCGAGGTCGTGTGTGCCTACCCGATCTCACCCCAGACGCACATCATCGAGGCCGTCGGGGCCAAGGTGAAGTCCGGTGAGTTGACCTCGTGCGAGTTCATCAACGTTGAGTCCGAGTTCGCCGCGATGTCGGTGTCCATCGGCGCATCCGCCGCGGGTGCGAGGGCCTACACGGCCACGTCCAGTCAGGGCCTCCTCTTCATGACCGAGGCGGTCTACAGCGCGGCCGGCCTGGGCCTGCCGATCGTGATGACGCTGGCGAATCGCGCCATCGGCGCGCCGATCAACATCTGGAACGACCACAGCGACGCGATGGCGCTGCGCGACGCCGGGTGGATCCTGCTCTTCGCCGAGACCAACCAGGAGGCCGCGGACCTGCACGTCCAGGCATTCCGCCTCGCCGAGGAGCTCTCGGTCCCGGTGATGGTGTGCATGGACGGCTTCATCCTCACCCACGCGGTCGAGGGCGTCGACCTGCTCGACCAGGCCGACGTGGACCGCTTCTTGCCCCCCTACACCCCCCGTCAGGTCCTCGACCCCGACGACCCGGTCTCGATCGGCGCGATGGTCGGCCCCGAGGCCTTCGAGGAGGTTCGCTACCTCGCGCACCTGCGCCACCTCGACGCCCTCGAGCGCATTCCCGTCATCGCCGCGCAGTTCGAAGAGATGGCCCGTCGCGCCAGCGGGGGACTCGTCCGCGGCTACCGCATCGACGACGCCGACACGGTCGTCGTCGCCATGGGCTCGGTCCTGGGCACGATCAAGGACGTCATCGACACCCGCCGCGAGGCGGGAGAGCGGATCGGCGCCCTGGGCGTGACCACGTTCCGGCCCTTCCCGGTCGCGGCGCTGCGTGCGGCGCTCTCGGGCGCGAGCACCGTGGTCGTCATCGAGAAGGCCTTCAACGCGGGCGGGCGCGGGGTCCTCGCGACCGACGTGGAGATGGCGATGATCGGCGAGTCCGCCGAGGTCGTCAGCGTGGTCGCGGGTCTGGGGGGTCGCCCAATCACGCGAAAGTCCCTGGGCGCGCTCTTTGACGCGGTCGCGCGAGGGGACCGCGAGGACCTCACCTTCTTGGACCTGGACCACGCCGTCGTGGACGCCGAACGCGCCCGCATGGCCGGCGCGCGCCGCCCCGCCCCCCTGCACGCCGACCGCGCCGGCGCGCGCGCCGAGGAGGTAGCGACGTGAGCCAGCCCGTGCGCTTCTATCAAGTCGGCAGCTTCGCCGTCGGCAATCGGCTGCTGCGCGTGGAGGACCGCACGGTCCAGTCCAGCGCGAACCGTACGAACTCCATCGACTCGGGCCACCGCGCCTGCCAGGGGTGCGGCGAGGCGCTCGGCGCGCGCTACGCGCTCGACGCGGCGATGCGCGCCACCGAGGGCCGGATGGTCACGGTGAACGCCACCGGATGCCTCGAGGTCTTCTCGACCCCGTACCCCGAGACCTCCTGGCGCGTGGCCTGGCTCCACTCGCTCTTCGGCAACGCGCCCGCGGTGGCCACCGGCGTCGCCGCCGCGATGCGCGTCAAGGGCCGCAGCGACGTGCGCGTGGTCGCCCAGGCGGGCGACGGCGGCACGGTCGACATCGGCTTCGGATGCCTGTCGGGGATGTTCGAGCGAAACGACGACGTCCTGTTCATCTGTTACGACAACGAGGGCTACATGAACACCGGCGTGCAGCGCTCGGCCGCCACGCCGCCCGCCGCGCGCACCGCGACGACCCAGGCACTCGGCCCCGAGCCGGGCAACGTCTTCGGCCAGGGCAAGGACCTGCCGCGCATCGCGGTCGCCCACGACATCCCCTACGTCGCCACCGCCACGGTCGCGGACCTGCACGACCTCGAGCGCAAGGTCGAGCACGCGATGACCCTTCACGGCGCGCGCTACATCCACGTCCTGGTGCCCTGCCCGCTGGGCTGGGGCTCGGAGTCACGCGAAACCGTCCACCTCGCCCGCCTGGCCAAGGAGACC
Source organism: uncultured Actinomycetota bacterium (assembly GCA_963805595.1). Taxonomy (GTDB): domain Bacteria; phylum Actinomycetota; class Acidimicrobiia; order Acidimicrobiales; family RAAP-2; genus RAAP-2. The sequence goes on from CAWDUM010000005.1 coordinate 94,824, forward strand.
GGGATCTTCCCCGTGTTCGAGGCCGCGCACGGCGCGGTCACCAACGTGTCGACGATCCGCCGGCGCACGCCGGTCGAGGAGTACCTCAAGCTCCAGAAGCGCTACGCGCACCTCTTTGGACCTCACGGGCGGCCCGACGTCGTCGCGCGCCTCCAGCGCATGGCCGACGACAACATCGAGCGCTACGGCCTGGTCGACGACGAGACCCGTGAACTCGAGCTCGCCCTGGAGGCCACGACATGAAGATCCCCTTCGCGATCACGCTGGACGTCGGCACCAGCCGGGCCAATCACACCGGGTCCTGGCGCGTCGAGCGCCCGGTCTACGTCGACCGCCTCCCGCCGTGCAACAACGCCTGCCCCGCCGGCGAGAACATCCAGGCCTGGCTCTACGCGGCCGAGTCGGGCGACTACGAGGGCGCCTGGCGCGTCCTGGTCGAGGACAACCCGCTGCCCGCGGTCATGGGCCGCATCTGCTTCCACCCGTGCGAGACCTCGTGCAACCGCGCCCAGGTCGACGACGCCGTGGGGATCAACCCGGTCGAGCGGTTCCTGGGCGACCAGGCGATCGAGCACGGCTGGTCGTTGCCGGCGCCCGGTCCCGACACCGGGCGCCACGTCCTGGTCGTCGGCTCGGGCCCCGCGGGGCTGTCGGCGACCTATCACCTGCGCCGCCTCGGCCACCGCGTCACCCTGGTGGACTCGGCCTCCGCGCTCGGGGGCATGATGCGCTACGGCATCCCGGCCTACCGGCTGCCGCGCGACGTGCTCGACGCCGAGATCGAGCGCATCCTGGCGATGGGCGTCGAGGTCATCACCGACCACGTCGTTACCGACGTCGCCAAGGAGCGCCTCGCCGGCGGCTACGACGCGGTCTTCCTGGCCGTGGGCGCCCAGCTCGGCAAGCGCGTGGACATCCCGGCGGGTGACTCGGGCAAGGTCATCGACGCCGTCTCCTTCCTGCACCGCGTCGCCGAGGGCGACGCGCCGCTGCTCGGTCGGCGCGTCGTGGTCTACGGCGGCGGCGACACCGCCCTGGACGCCGCGCGCACCGCACGGCGCCTCGGCGCCACTGACTCGATGATCGTCTACCGACGCACCCAAGAGCGCATGCCCGCGCACGGCGAGGAGCTCGAGCAGGCCCTGATCGAGGGCGTCACGATGCACTGGCTCTCGACCGTGGACCGCTTCGAAGGCGACCACCTGGTCATCGAGAAGATGCGCCTCAACGCCGAGGGCTTCCCCGAGCCGACCGGCGAGTTCGAGGAGCTTGGCGCCGACTCCCTGGTGCTGGCGCTGGGCCAGGACACCGACCTGTCGCTCGTCACCGCTGACGCCGACGTCGTCGTGCGCGACGGCGCCGTCGAGGTCGAGTCCTCCATGATGACGGGCGACCCCGGCGTCTTCGCCGGCGGCGACGTCACCCCCGCGGATCGCACCGCGACCGTCGCGGTGGGCCACGGCAAGCGCGCCGCCCGCGGCATCGACGCCTTCGTGCGCGGCGTGAGCGCCGAGCACGCGGTCAAGCACGAGCTCGCCTCCTTCGACCGGCTCAACACCTGGTACTACGCCGACGCGCCGCGCACCGAGCGGCCCGAGCTCGAGCGGGTGCGCCGCCAGACCAACTTCGAAGAGGTCGTGGGCGGCCTCACCGAGGAGAACGCACTGTTCGAGGCGCGCCGGTGCCTGTCGTGCGGCAACTGCTTCGAGTGCGACAACTGCTTCGGCGTGTGCCCGGACAACGCGGTGATCAAGCTGGGGCCGGGACAGCGCTACGAGTTCAACTACGACTTCTGCAAGGGCTGTGGCGTGTGCGTCAACGAGTGCCCGTGCGGGGCCATCGACCTCGTCCCCGAGCAGATCTAGGCCGGGCACGGCCGTCGGCCGCGCCGCACGGCGGCGCGGTCAGGTCGACGCCGGGTGCCAGTAAGGCGGGCCGGTGTCGACGCGCGCCAGCAAGCTCGCGACCTCGCCGAATCGCCCGTCGGGACGTGACCACGAGGCGTAGGCGGCGTCGATCTCGTCGCGGGTGCGCGCGACGAAGTTCCACCACATGAGCGGCGCGGCCCCGAACGGCTCGCCGCCTAGGAGCACCGCGCGCGACGCCTCGGGGGCCGCGAGGCGCAGCGCGTCGCGCCCGGGCGCGACGTAGGCGATCTGGCCCTCCACGACGGGCGTGCCCTCGAGGCTCAGCGCGCCGGACATCATGATGATCGCGTGCTCGAAGCCCGGGTCAACCGGCAACTCCACGTCGCCGCGAAGTTCGACGTCGGCCCCGACGAGGGGCGTGTCGTGGCGCGCGGGGCTCACGGCCCCGGCGAGGTCGCCCACGAGCACGGTCGCGACGCCCGCGCCGAGGTCCACCGCCGGCAGTTCGCCGTGGTGCTCGAACGCGGGGGCGGACCCGCGGGTGGCGTCGGGTTGTGCGATCCACAGCTGGATCCCCTCGAGGCGCCCTTCATACTGGCCGGTCGCCTCCTCGGCGTGGGCCACGCCGCGTCCCGCGGTCATGAGGTTGAGCTGGCCCGGGCGGATGAGCTGCTCGGTGCCGAGGCTGTCGCGGTGCAGCGCCTCGCCCTGGGTCAGCCAGGTGACCGTCTGCAGGCCGCAGTGCGGGTGCGGGCCGATGTCCAGGCCGCTGGTCGCGGTGACCGACGCGGGACCCATGTGGTCGGCGAAGCACCACGCGCCGACGGTGCGCCTCCCGTGCCGGGGCAGCGCGCGACGCACGCTGAGGCGCCCGACGCTGGCGGGGTGGCTCTCGCCGATCTCGACGGTGGTCGTGGCGTCCGTCATCGCCGACACCCTAGGGCGCGCCGCCGAGCGCCGCACCCACGTAATCGTGCCCCCGAGAGGGGGGTCCCGGGGGCACGAAGGGGAGAAGGCGCTAGATGTTCATGACGTCGGTGGGGTCAGCCTTCAGATAGTGACGGAAGCCCAGCATGGTCAGCACGATCATGATGAGCGCGGCGATCAGCATGCCGATGGCGCCGTAGAGGGCGATCAGACCCATGAAGCCGAACGCGTAGGCGTTGAGCAGCAGCCCGCGAAGGGTGTCGCCACGGAACACGAGCTCGACCTGGTTGGCCAGGGCCTTGTTCGACGGGTCGGCCAGCGACGCGGCGCTCAGCTGGGAGTAGGTCTTGCCTCCGGCGATCGCCGTCGTGTCGACGCCGATGATCTTGTCGGCGAAGATCTCCGCGGCCGAACCGGTGAGGACCTCCTTGCCCGCGTACTGGGTCTCGTGGGCCGCGACCAGGTCGCGGTAGTCAGCCTGGGTCTTCGTGGGGAAGAACACCTTCTGCTCTACCAGCTGGTTGCGCACCTGGGAGTTGGTGAAGTTGTAGCCAATGAACATACCGATGCCGGCCACGATGAACACCGCGGAGAGCAGAGCCCCCGTCCATGAAACGAAATAGTCAAAGGTCCTGCGCCGCATTAGAGGGTCCTTTCGTTTGCGGTTTTCATCAGTCTTCCAGCGCGTCCCGTGGGGCTTGTAGGGGACTTGGTCACAAGGTCGACCCACGTTCGGCTCGTGGGACCATGGTCCCTATCCGAGGGAGATGCCGAGGCGCTCGATGTACGCGAGACCCATGATCGCGGCCTCGCAGCCCAGCGACTCGAGCGCGTCGAGGTCCTCGTCGCGCACGCCGCCCGCGGCGACGACCGGGATGCCGGCGGCGCACGCGAGGGCGTAGAGGTCGAGGTCGGGTCCGGCGAGCGTTCCGTCGCGGCTGATCGCGGTCACGTGCAGCCGAGGGACACCCGCGTCGACGCAGCGCGTCAGGGCCTCGTCCACGCTGATCCCCGTCGTCTCGCTCCACCCGCTGACCGCGACCTGGCCGTCGCGCACGTCCAGGGCGACCACGAGTCGCTCGCGAAACGCGTCGACGAAGCCGGCGAGCGCCGCCGGCGAGCTCCACGCGGCCGTGCCCACGATCACGCGGGTCGCCCCGGCCCCCAGGACGTCACGGGCGTCCTCGACGCGACGCAGGCCGCCCGAGACCTGGAGGGGGACCGACCCGGCCCACCCCACGCAGCGCCGCACGAGGTCGACGCGCGGCGCGCCGTGGCGCGCGCCGTCCAGGTCGACCAGGTGGATCATCGACGGGCTGGTGGCCACGACGCGCGCCAGGAAGTCCTCGACGGGGTGTCGGAAGAGGACGCGGTCGTAGTCGCCCCGCTCGAGGCGCACAGCGTCTTCACCCAGGAGGTCGACGGCGGGGATCAGTTGCATATCAGCGTTCTAGCATGATAACATGATATCATGACGACCGGACGGGTCATTCCCGCTGACCAACACCCCGAGACCACGAACCGCTTCCAGGACCTGGTCGCGGCGCTGGTGTCGATCGACGACGCCCGCACGATGGCGGCCTTCCTCAAGGACCTGTGCACGACGAATGAGCTCGACGCGATGGGCCAGCGGCTCCAGGTCGCGCGGCTGGTCGACGAAGGCGTCGCCTATCAGGAGATCTCGCGGCGCACCGGTGCGTCGACGACGACGGTCACGCGCGTGGCGCACTGGCTGCACTACGGCGAGGGCGGCTACCGCGAGGTCCTGTCGCGGGGCGCGAAGTGAGCCGCCGCCTCACGCTGGCGCTGCCGTCCAAGGGACGACTGCGCGAGCCGTCGTGGAGTCTCGTCGAGGCCACCGGGGTCGACCCGCAGGAGCCGGGCGAGCGGGTGTTGCAGGTGCACTGCCGCAACGCCGAGATGGACCTGCTCTTCGTGAGGGCCGACGACGTCCCCGAGTACGTACAGGACGGCATCGTCGACTGCGGCATCACGGGCCTGGACCTCGTCCAGGAGCGTGACTTCGACGTGGAGGTCCTGCTGCGCCTCGGCTACGGGCGCTGCTCGCTCCAGGCCGCCGTGCCGAGCGAGGACGCCGCGCGCGAGCTCGCGGACCTGGAGAACCGGCGAATCGCCACGTCGCACCCGCGCCTGACCGAGCGACTGCTCACCGAGCGCGGCGTCAAGGCCGAGATCGTCGCCGTCGCGGGCTCGGTCGAGATCTCGCCGCGCCTCGGGCTGGCCGACGCCATCGTCGACCTGGTCTCGACGGGGAGCACGCTACGCACGAACGGTCTGCGTTCGCTCGGCGTCCTCTTCGAGTCCGAGGCGGTGCTCGTCGGGCGCACCGGCTCGAACGACGTCGAGGCTCGTAGCACGCTCACCACGCTGCTGGCGTCGGTGATCAACGCGCGCGCGAACCGCTACCTGCTCTTCAACATCAGCCAGGACCGCCTGGACGCGGTGACGGCGATGCTGCCCACTCGGGGGTCGCCCACGGTCATGGACCTGGCGACGGGCGGCCTCGTGGCGGTGCACGCCCTCGTGCCGGCGGCGTCCATCTGGTCGCTGCTGCCCGCCCTGGCCGAGTGCGGCGCCTCGTCGATCATCACCCTGCCCGTCGAGAGGATGGTGCCGTGAGCCGGCCCACCGTCGTCGATCGCGACGTCTCCATCGAGCAGATCGTCAGTGACGTGCGAGAGCGCGGCGACGCCGCGCTCGCCGAGTGGTCGGCGCTGTTCGACGAGACGACGTGGTCGACGCCGCCGCGCGCGGCGCCCGACGCCGAGATCCCGACGTCCGCGGTCCTGGCCGCGGCCGAGGCGGTGCGCGCGTGGCACGCGGCGCAGCGCCCGCGCGACATCGAGCTCGAGGTCTCCCCGGGCGTGACCCTGCAGCGGCGCTGGACGCCGCTGCGCTCGGTGGGCGTCTACGTCCCGCGCGGTCTGATCTCCTCGCTGGTGATGGGCGCGGTGCCGGCCCAGGTGGCCGGCGTCGAGCGCATCGTCGTGTGCACGCCGCCGCGCGGCGCCGAAGCGGTCGCGTCAACGGCGGCGCTGCTCGGTGTCGAGGAGGTGTGGGCCGTGGGTGGCGCGCAGTCGATTGCGGCGATGGCCTACGGCACGAAGAGCATCGCGCCGGTCGACAAGATCATCGGCCCCGGCGGCGGCGCGGTCAACGCGGCCAAGCTCCTGGTGAGTCGCGACGTCGCGATCGACCTGCCCGCGGGACCCAGCGAGGTCGTCGTGGTGGTCGATGAGGGGTTCGACGAGGCCGTCGTCGCACAGGAGGTCGCCGCCCAGATGGAGCACGGCCCGGACTCGCGCGCCTTCGTCGTGCGCGTCGGCGACGACCTGGACGCCGCGCTCGACGAAGTAGAGGCCTACGCGGCCGAGCACGTCGCGCTGCTCGGTGCGCGCGCCGAGAGCCTGGCGGGGCGCATCCGCAACGCCGGCGCCGTCTTCGTGGGCCGTTACAGCCCGGTCCCGGCGGGGGACTACGCGACCGGGGGCAACCACGTGCTGCCCACCGGCGGATGGTCGCGCACGAGCGGTGGACTCGGCCTCGAGGCCTTCATGAAGCCCGTGACCGTCCAGCGACTGACCCGCGAGGGTCTCGAACGCATCGCGCCGACCATCGAAGCGCTGGCCGGGTTCGAAGGTTTGGCGGCCCACGGCGCCACGGCGCGTCGATGACCGCGCCCGTCGCACTCGACGCCTATCGCTGGCCGCCTTCCTCGGCCGAGCTGGCCGAGCGCGTCGGGCTCGATCCGCGCGACGTGATCCGCTTCGACGGCAACGTCGCCCCGGCGCCGCCGCCCAGCGCGCGCCCGGCCGCGCTCGCGAGGGCGCTGGCGGACGTCAACGAGTACGACCGAGGGCGCTACGAGGAGCTGCGCCGCGCGATCGCCGACCTGCACGGTCTAGGACTCGATCAGGTGGCCCTCGGCGCGGGCAGCGACGAGTTCATCGTCCTGTTCGCGCGGATCTTCGCCGCAGGCGGCACCGTGGCGACCGTGCCCTCGGTCTCCTATTCGATGTACCGCTACGCCGCGATCATGGCCGGGGCCACCCTCGTCGAGGACCCCGCGTCGGCGGACCTCGTCTTCGTGTGCCGGCCCAACAATCCGACCGGCGAGCTGCCCGACGTCCCCGACGTCCCTGGACAGCTGGTGATCGACGAGGCCTACGCGCAGTACGCGGGGGTCGACGCCCTGGACCGCATCGACGCGGGCGCCGTCGTGCTGCGCACGTTCTCCAAGGCCTACGGCCTCGCCGGCGCCCGCGTTGGGTACGCGCTCGCGCGCCCCGACATGATCGAGGTCATCTCGTCGCGCCAGGCGCCGCTGTCGGTCTCGTCGGTCTCCGCCGCGCTCGCGCTCGCCGCGCTGGGGGCCGAGCCCGACGTCTCCGCCCAGATCTCCGAGCGCGAGCGGCTGTCGACCGCCCTGGGCGAGCTCGGGCTCGCGCCGCTGCCCTCCTACACCAACTTCCTCTACATCCCGATGGCGAACGCGGCGCAGTACGTCGAGCGGCTCTTGCCCTACGGCGTGGTGCTGCGCGCCTACGAGGGCGGTCTGCGCGTGAGCGTGCGCGACGAACTCGACAACGACGTCCTGATCGGCGCGCTGCGCGCCGAGCTGCTCGGCGAGGACCCGCCCGTGGCCTACCGGCGCCTGCGCCGCGCCACCGCCGAGACCCTGCTCAACGTGCGCCTGCGCGTCCCGGGCGAGGGCCGGGTCTACGTGCACACCGGTGAGGGCTTCTACGACCACATGCTCACCCAGCTGTGCTTCCACGCGGGGATGGACCTTCGCCTCGAGGGCGTCGGCGACCCCGAGACCGGCGACCACCACACGGTCGAGGACATGATGCGGGCCTTCGGGACCGCGCTCGACGAGGCCCTCGGCGACCGCCGCGGGCTGGCCCGCTACGGCGAGGCGCGCGTGCCCATGGACGAGGCGTTGGCCCACGCCGTGGTCGATCTCTCGGGCCGCGCGACGGCCGAGCTCGACATCAACCCCGACCCGGGCATGGCCGCGCACGCGCTCGAGTCGCTGGTCCAGACCGCGCGGATCACGCTGCACGTGACCGCCACGGGTCGAAACGCCCATCACGTCGCCGAGGCCGCGTTCAAGGCCGTCGGCCGGGCCATGGCCCAGGCCCTCGCGCGCCAGGGTTCCCTCGTGCGCTCGACCAAGGGCTCGCTGTGAGCGAGGTCGCCGTCGTCGACTACGGGGCCGGCAACACCCGCTCGGTGCGCGCGGCGCTGGCGCGGCTCGGTCTTTCCAGCACGGTGACGAGCGACGCGGCCACGCTCGCGGGCGCGGACCTGGTCGTCTTGCCCGGGGTGGGCTCGGCGCGCAGCGCGATGGGCAACCTCGCGCGCGCTGGCGCCGACGACGCCCTGCGGCGTCGCTTCGCCGACGGGGGCCAGATCCTGGGGATCTGCCTGGGACTCCAGCTCGCCGTGGGTTCGAGCGACGAGGACGGCGGCGTCGACGGGCTCGGCCTGCTGGAGGGCCGGGTGCGACGCATCGACGCCGGACGGGTCCCGAGGATCGGCTGGGCCCGCGTCGAGCCGTGGGGCGAGACGTACTTCTTCGCCCACTCCTACGCCGTGGAGTCCCCCGACGTGGTGGCCACGTCCGACGGGGTCACCGCCGCCGTCAGCCGAGGGTCCTTCCTCGGCGTCCAGTTCCACCCCGAGAAGAGCGGGAGCGCCGGCCTGGCGTTCCTCGAGTCATGCCGCTCGCGCGCCTGATCCCCTGCCTGGACGTGGCCCACGGCCGCGTGGTCAAAGGCGTCAGCTTCGTCGGGCTGCGTGACGTGGGCGACCCGGTCGAGCTCGCGGAGCTCTACGCCGCGGGCGGCGCCGACGAGCTCGTGCTGCTCGACATCGCGGCGACGCCCGAGGACGCGGCCACGATGACCTCGGTGGTCACCCGGGTCGCCGACGTCGTGGACATCCCCTTCACCGTGGGCGGCGGCGTGCGCAGCGTGGACGACGCCGCGCGCATCATCGAGTCCGGCGCCGACCGCGTGTCGATCAACTCGGCCGCGCTGGCCGACCCCTCGCTGATCAGCGCCATCGCGGAGCGCTACGGCTGCCAGGCCGTGGTCGTGGCGATCGACGCGGGAGAGGGCGTCGTCCACACCCACGGGGGCCGCGTCGCCACGACGACGCCCACCGTTCCCTGGGCCGTCGAGGCCGCACGGCGCGGCGCCGGGGAGATCCTCTTGACCTCGATCCGCCAGGACGGAAGGCGCACCGGGTTCGACCTCGAGCTCACGAAGGCCGTGCGCGACGCGGTGGGGGTGCCGGTGATCGCCTCGGGCGGCGCGGGTTCGGCGCGACACGTCGCCGACGCGCTGCGCGTGGCCGACGCGGCACTCGTGGCGTCAATCGTCCACGAGAACCCCGGCGGACTGCCCGGACTGCGCCGCGACGTCGAGGCCTGCGGCGTGAAGCTGCGCGAGGTGGCGCCATGAGCGACCAGCTACGCGCCGCGATCGTCCAGGACGACGACACGGGGCGCATCCTGATGCTGGGCTGGATGGACGACGAGGCGCTGCGCCTGACGAGGCAGACGGGATTCGTGCACTTCTACTCGCGCTCGCGCCAGCGCCTGTGGCGCAAGGGCGAGACCTCGGGCAACACGCTGCGCGTCGTCGAGGTCGTGCCCGACTGCGACGACGACGCGGTGCTGGTGAGGGCGCGGCCCGACGGTCCGACCTGCCACGAGGGGTCGACGTCGTGCTTCACGCCGTGGCTGTGGCGCAAGATCCTTCGCCGCGAGGCCGAGGCCGCCGACGACTCCTACGTCGCCGCGTCGCTCTCGGGCGGGACCGCGGGGCTCGCGCGCAAGGTCGGCGAGGAGGCGGTCGAGCTCGTGGTCGCCGCGCTGAGCGAGACCGACGAGCGGGTGGTCAGCGAGGCCGCCGACCTGTGGTTCCACGTGCTGCTCATCCTGCGCAGCCGCGGGCTGGACCCGGCGGCGCTCGAGGACGAACTGCGCCGCCGCGAGCGCTGAGCGGTCGCCGCTCACCCGGGGCCGCCTAGCCTTGAGTGGTCGTGAGGGCTCGTCGCGTGGCGACTCCTCGTCCAGGGGGTTGAGCACAGGTGATCGCAACGACCGTCTCCACCAGCACGGTGGTCTTGATCGGCGCGGTCTACCTGGCGTGCGCGGTCGAGATGGTCGAGGCGCTCACGATCGTGCTCGCGGTCGGGCACACGCGCGGGTGGCGATCGGCCTTCGAGGGCACCGGCGTGGCGCTCGTGGTGCTCGGGGCGCTCGTCGCGGCGTTCGGTCCCGCCCTGGTGTCGGTGCCCATCAACGCCCTGCGACTGGTGGTCGGCGGCGTGCTGCTCGTCTTCGGCTTGCAGTGGCTGCGTAAGGCGGTGCTGCGCGCGAGCGGCCTCAAGGCCCGCCACGACGAGGATGAGGCGTACCGGGAGGCGGTCGCGCGCCTCGAGGCGAGCGCCACCCACCCCGACCGGGACCGCGTGGCCTTCGTGATGGCCTTCAAGGGCGTCTTCCTCGAGGGCCTCGAGGTGGTCATCGCCGTGCTGACCCTCGGCACCTCGGCGCACCGCCTGGGTCTGGCGGTCGTCGTCGCCGGTGTCGCGGTCGTGTCGGTCGGGCTCGCCGGGGTGTTGGTCGCGCGCCAGCTCTCGCGCGTCCCGGAGAACGCGATGAAGATGGGCGTGGGCGTGATGCTCGTCAGCTTCGGGACGTTCTGGACGGGCGAGGGACTGCGCGTGAGGTGGCCCGGCAACGACGCCATGATCCTGGTCTTCGTCGCCACCTACCTCGTGTGCGCCTGGCTCCTGATCGCGCTGGCGCGCCGGGTCGCGCCGGCGGCGAGCGAGGTCGCGGCGTGACGACGCGCCGTCGCCTGGTCGTGCGCCTGGTCGTGGGCTTCGCCCGGTTCTGGTGGGACTTCCTGGTCGGCGACACCCCCGAGATCTTCGTCGCGGCAGTCGTGACGATCGGTGTCATCTCGCTCGTCAGCGTCGCCGGGCACGCCAACACCGTGGCGGTCGTCCTGCTGCCGGTGCTCGCCGTGTCGGCGCTCACCGCGTCGGTGCTGCGCGCGACGCGCGCGGCACGGCGCCGCTAGTCGCCGGCGCGGCTCGCGGGCGACGACACTTCTCACGGGCCGCGGCCTAGCCTCGAGTCGTGAGAAGAGTCGCCCGCGGCGGGGTCGTCACCGCGTTGCTCCTGGTCGCGATGGCTCTGGCGCCGGCGGCCGGGTCGACCACGGCGACGCCGGCCGAGCTGGCCTGCGCCGAGGCCGTCCTCACCAAGTGGAAGCTGCCCGCGCTGGCGGCCGAGACCCTGGTCGTGCCGGTCGAGGCGACCGCGATCTCGACGATGACCCCCGCCGCGCGCGACGGCTTCGGCGGGATCATCCTCTTCGGCGAGGACGCGAAGGCCAACTTCGCCGCCCAGCTCGCTCGCGTCCAGGCGGCGTCGGCCAACGGATACCCCCTGCTCGTGATGACCGACGAGGAGGGCGGGGGGGTGTGGCGCCTGGCCAACCTGGTGCCGGGTATCCCGTGGCCCCAGACGATGGGCCGCACCCTCACCCCGGACCAGATCTCAGCCGACGCGGGCCGGGTCGGCGCCGACCTGGTCCACCTCGGGGTCAGCGTGGACCTCGCCCCGGTGCTCGACGTCGACGGACGCGCGGTCGAGCCCGGGCCCGGCGACCCCGACGGCTTCCGGTCCTTCGGCGGGACCGCGAGCGTCGTGGCCGCCGACGCGACCGCGTTCCTCGAGGGCCTGACCAACTCGGGCGAGACCGCGGTGGTCAAGCACTTTCCCGGGCTGGGGGGCACCAACGTCAACACCGACGTCGCCCCGGCGGCCACCCGGCCCTGGTCGGTCCTGCAGACCACCGGGCTCGTCCCGTTCCGGCGCGCGATCGCCGCGGGGACACCGGCGGTGATGCTCTCGAACGCGTCGATCCCCGGCCTCACCACGCTGCCCGCGTCGATCTCGCCGGCCGCGGTCCACGCGCTGCGCGTGACGCTGGGGTTCTCGGGGCTCATCGTGACGGACTCCCTCAGCGCCGGGGCGATCAGCGCGCGGCACCTCTCGGTGCCGTCGGCCGCGGTCGACGCCCTGCGCGCGGGCGCCGACGAGATCCTCTTCGGGATGCCCAGCGCCCCGGCGACCCCGATGTCGCTCGCGCTGCAGGTGCGCGCGTCCATCGTCGCGGCGGTGGTGCACGGCCGTCTGGCACGCACGGCGCTGGTCGCGGCCGCCGCCCAGGTCATCTCGGTCCGCCACGACCTGTGCGCGAGCGCGTCCACGACCACGACGGCGCCCTAGAGGTAGTGGGGCGGCACCTCGTGGTCGTCGCGGCGCGCGCGGCGTAGCTCGGCGTTGAGGCGCGCGACCTCGAGTCGCAGCGACGCCACCAGGGCGAGCAACTCCTCGCGGCTCAGTTCGTCGTCGTCCACGAGTACATCGTCGCACGGCGCGGCGCGGGGGCCGCGCCGGTCACGGGAACAGGCCGCGGGTCTGGGTGGCCTCGGCGATGCGCTCGACGCCCACGGCGAGGGCGGTCTCGCGCAGCGAGACGTTGAGCTCCTTGTGGCGGGTCCACACGTAGTTGAAGGCCTCGTGCATCGTCTTCTCCAGGCGCTGCTGGAAGAGCTCGCGTTCCCACATGTAGCCCTGGAGGTCCTGGGCCCACTCGAAGTAGGAGGCGACCACGCCGCCGGCGTTGGCCAGGACGTCGGGCACCGAACGCACGCCGCGCTCGTGCAGGAGCTTCGCGGCCTCGCCCGTGGTGGGCCCGTTCGCGGCCTCGACCACGATGGAGGCGGCCATCGTCTGGGCCACCTCCTCGGTGATCGCGCCGCCGAGCGCCGCGGGGATCGCGATGTCGCTGGGGATGGTCCAGAGCTCGTCGGGGGCGATGTCCTCGGACCCCGGCAGGCCGACGACCGTCCCGGACTCTTCGACGTGCTCGGCGAGGCGCAGGTGGTTGACCCCGGTGGGGACGTAGATGGCGCCCTTGATGTCGGCGACGCCCACGACCTTCATGCCCCGGTCGCTGAGGAGCTTGACCAGCGGCGCGCCGACCTTGCCGTAGCCCTGGATGACGACGCGCTGCTCGTTGGCGAGGCGCCCGAGGCGCTGGAGGATCGCGGTCGTGCAGATCGTGACACCGATCGAGGTCGCCCCGGCGTGGCCGACCGTCCCGCCGATGGCGAGGGGCTTGCCGGTCACGACGCCCGGCGCGCTGTGGCCGTGGAGCATCGTGACGGTGTCCATGATCCAGCTCATGATCTGGGGGTCGGTGTTGATGTCGGGCGCGGGGATGTCGCGGTCGGGCCCGATCATCGGGGCGATGGAGAACGCGTAGCGGCGCGTCAGGCGCTCGAGCTCGCCGCGGCTGAGGCGCGACGGGTCCACCGCGACGCCGCCCTTGGCGCCGCCGTAGGGGATGTTCACCACGGCGCACTTGATCGACATGTCCGCGCTCAGCGCGGCGATCTCGTCGGCGTTGACGCTCGGGTGGAAGCGGATGCCACCCTTGCCCGGCCCGCGCGACGTGTCGTGCAGGATGCGCCAGCCGGTGAAGATCTCGATCTCGTCGGAGTCCAGGCGCACCGGGATCGAGACCTCCAGGACGCGTTCGGGCGCGATGATGCGCTTGATGAGTCCCTCGTCGAGCTCGAGGAGTCGACCGGCCTTCTCGATGAGCGAGGACACGTGCAGCCACGGGTTGAACTCGTGCTGGGGTGCCTCGTTGGGTCGTGTGACCACGTTGTCACCAGTTTCTGTCTAGGGGCTCGATGCTTCCCACCAGCGTAGGACAGGGCGGCTAGGGGATTGTGTCACGAGTTGGGCCGTGGATTACTGTGAGGCGACCGAGGAGGCGACGTGAAGATCTCGACCATGCTCAGCTACGCCGGGGGCTTCCAGCAGGCCGCGCGCGACGTCGCCGACATGGAGAACGCCGGGCTCGACCTCGTGTGGGTCGCCGAGGCCTACGGGTTCGACAGCCCGTCGCTGATGGGCTTCCTGGCCGCGCGCACCGAGACGGTGGAGATCGGCGCGGCCATCCTGCCCATCTACACGCGCACCCCGACGCTCATCGCGATGACCGCCGCGGGGATCGACGCGCTCTCGGACGGTCGGTTCCACCTGGGCCTGGGGGCCTCGGGGCCCCAGGTGATCGAGGGATTCCACGGCGTCGCCTACACCAGCCCCCTGGGGCGCACCCGCGAGATCATCGAGATCTGCCGCGACGTCTGGCGCCGCGAGGCGCCCCTGGTCCACGACGGGCGCTACTACACCCTGCCGCTGCCCGCGGACCAGGGCACCGGGCTGGGCAAGCCGCTCAAGATCATCGCGCACCCCGTGCGCAGCGAGATCCCGATCTGGGTCGCCTCGCTGGGCGAGAAGAACGTCGAGCTGACCGCCGAGGTGGCCAACGGCTGGATCCCGATCCTGTTCATCCCCGAGCGGGCGGGCGAGGTCTGGGGCGGCGCCCTGGCCGCGGGGCGCGCCAAGCGCGACCCCGCGCTCGGCGAGATGATGATCACCGCCGGAGGGCTGCTGGCGATCGGCGAGGGCGAGGAGGTCGTCGCCCTGCGCGAGCTGCAGCGGTCCATGGTCGCCCTGTACGTGGGGGGGATGGGCGCGAAGGGCAAGAACTTCTACAACGAGCTCGCCGTGCGCTACGGCTACGAGCGCGAGGCCGCCGAGTGCCAGGACCTCTACCTCGCCGGCAAGAAGAAGGAGGCCGAGGCCGCGGTGCCCGCCGAGTTCCTCGAGCTCACCACGCTGTGCGGACCCCCGTCCTACGTCGCCGAGCGCATCGCGGCCTTCGCCGCCGCGGGCGTCACCCACCTCCAGGTCCACCCGATCCCGCTCGAGGGCCAGACCAACGCCTCGCTCATCGAGACGGTGCGCGGCCTGGTCTAGGCGTCCGGTCCGGCGGCGCGCGTCGCGTCGCGGCCACCGGACTCGAGCCACGCCGCGTGCATCTGCGCGTAGGCGCCGTCGCGCGCGACCAGCTCGGCGGGCGTGCCGACCTCGACCACCCGGCCGCGGTCGATCACGACGATGCGGTCCGCGCGCTGGGCGGTCGTGAGGCGGTGCGCGATGAGGATCGCCGAGCGGCCCTCGAGGATCGCGTCAAGGGCCCGCTCGACGACGGTCTCGCTCTGGAGGTCCAGCGACGACGTCGCCTCGTCGAGGATGAGCACGCGCGGGCGGGCCAGGAAGGCGCGCGCCAGCGCCAGGAGCTGGCGCTCGCCGGCCGACAGGGTCTGGCCGCGCTCGTGCACGGGCGTGTCGAGGCCCTGGGGGAGCCGCTCGACCAGGTCGCGCAGGCCGACCACGTCGATGGCCTCGTCGACCTCGGCGTCGGTCGCGTCGGGACGGCCGAAGCGCAGGTTGGTGCGCACCGACCCCGCGAAGAGGAAGGGCTCCTGGGGCACGACGCCCAGCTGGCTGCGCAGCGAGTGCAGCGTCACCGTTCGCACGTCCACGCCGTCGAGCAGCACGCGGCCCTCGGTCGGGTCGTAGAAGCGGTTGGCCAGCTTGGCCATCGTCGACTTGCCCGCGCCGGTGGGCCCGACGAAGGCCACCGACTCGCCCGGGGCGATCTCGAGGTTGACGTTGGTGAGGACCGGCGGCCCGTCGCCGTAGGAGAATCCCACGTGCTCGAACGTGATGCGGCCCTCGAGCGCCGGCAGCGTCACCGCGTCGGGCGACTCGTCGACGCTCGGCGGCGTCTCGAGCAGCTCGCGCAGCCGGGTGATCGACGAGCGGCCCTGCTGGAGCGAGTTGTACTGCTGGACGAGCAGCTGGATCGGCGCGAAGAAGCGGTTGAGGTACAAGAAGAAGGCGACCAGCGCGCCGAGGGTGAGCTGGTGGTGCAGGACCTCGTCGCCGCCGATGCCCAGCAGCAGGCCCTGGCCCAGGATGCCAATCAGCACGGTCGCCGGGCCGTAGATGGAATTGACGCGCCCGGTGTAGATGTTGGCGTCGCGGTAGGCGCCCACGACGTGGCGGTGGTTGACGATGTTGCGCCGCTGGCGGTTGTTGGCGGTCACGACGCGGATGCCGTAGAGCGACTCGCTCAGGTCGGCCAGCACCGTGGCGATCCGGTCGCGGCTGAGCAGGTAGCCGCGCTCGGAGGCCTGGTGGAACCAGATCGAGAAGCCGAAGAGCAGGGGCACGACCAGCAGGACCGTCCAGGTCGCGAGCGCGACGTTGGTCGCGAAGAGGATCACCGTGATCACGATCATCGTGAGCCCCTGGAGCGCGAACTGGCTGATGCCGTCCTGGACGAGCTGCTGGAGGTTCTCGATGTCAC
This sequence comes from uncultured Actinomycetota bacterium, assembly GCA_963805595.1. GTDB lineage: Bacteria > Actinomycetota > Acidimicrobiia > Acidimicrobiales > RAAP-2 > RAAP-2. The sequence goes on from CAWDUM010000005.1 coordinate 110,968, forward strand.
TGGTCATGCGGCTCATCAGGACGCCGGCCTTCTCGTCGGTGAAGAAGTCGAGGCTGAGGCGCTGGTAGTGGGTGAAGACCCGGATGCGCAGGTCGTGCATCACCCGCGCCGCGAGGGTGCCGGTCACGTTGACCCCGGCGCGCTGCAGGGCGACGCTCAGCAGCGCCAGGACGAGGTAGAGGGCGCCGCACACCGCGATCACGGTGAGCGAGCGGTGCCCGACGGTCATGCCGTTGTCGATCGCGTACTGGGTCAGCTTGGGCCCCGCCTGCAGGACGAGGCTGGTGGCCGCGACGATGACCGAGCCGCCGACGAGCTTGCCCGGGTAGGCCCCGACGAGGCGACCCAGCGTGAGCCGGCGGCTCTCCTTGGCGGTGGGGAGCTGGCGGAACGTCAGGTCGGAGGGCTCGCGCGCGGGCTCGGTGGCCAGGATCTTGGTGGCCTCGTCCATGAGCTCGCTCGGGATCCCGCCGAAGGGCAGGCCGTTGGCCGTGGACGCCGAGTGCCCGCCGGCCCAGGTCCCGCCGCCGCCCCAGCCGCCGCCCCACGCCATCAGTCGGCCCCTCTCGTGGTCTGGGCCAGGACGGTCGAGTAGAGGGGCGAGGTGGCGAGGAGCTGGGCGTGGGTCCCGGTCGCCGCGACCCGGCCCTCGTCGAGCAGGATGATGCGCTCGGCCAGGGCGATCGTCGAGACGCGGTGGGCGATGACGATGGTCGTGCGGTCGCGCAGCAGCTCGCGAAGGGCCGCGTAGATCTCGGCCTCGACGTGCACGTCGACCGCGCTGGTCGCGTCGTCGAGGATCAGCACCGGCGGGTTGACCAGCAGGGTGCGCGCGATGGCGACGCGCTGGCGCTGGCCCCCCGACAGGGTGTAGCCCCGCTCGCCGATGACCGTGTCGTAGCCCTCGGGGAGCTCGAGTATGAAGTCGTGGGCGCGCGCCGCGCGCGCCGCGGCCTCGACCTGCACGTCGGTGGCGTCGGGCAGCCCGTAGGCGATGTTGTCGCGGATCGACACCGAGAAGAGGAAGGGCTCGTCGGTGACCACCCCGACGTTGGCGCGCAGCGACGACAGGGACAGGTCGCGCACGTCGTGGCCGTCGACCTCGACCGAGCCGTCGGTGACGTCGTAGAAGCGCGTGAGCAGGCGCGCGACCGTGGACTTGCCCGAGCCGGTGCGCCCGACGATGGCGACGGTCTCGCCGGCGGCGAGGTGCACGTCGAAGTCCTCGAGGATGCGCGCCCCGTTGGCGTAGGTGAATCCCACGTGGGAGAAGTCGACGTCGCCGCGCGCGTCGATCAGGTCGACGGCCCCGGGCCGCTCGGTGACCTCCGGGCTCTCGTCGAGGATCTCGAAGATTCGTTCGGCGCTCGCCTTGGCGCGCTGGCCCATCATGACGAGCTGGCCGAGCATCATGAACGGCGCCTGCATCATCAGCAGGTAGGCGTTGAACGCCAGGATCGCCCCGACCCCGAGGTGGCCCTGGAGCACCATCCACCCGCCGAAGAACAGCACCAGGGCCAGGCCCAGCTGGGGGAGGTTCTGGACCCAGGGCGACCACACGCCGCGGATCTCCGCGTCCTTGACGTAGGCCCACGCGACGCCCTCGGCGGCGTCGGCCAGGCGATTGACCTCGGCCTGCTCCTGGGCGAACGCCTTGACCACGCGCACGCCGTTCACGTTCTCGTCGACCACGGTGGCGACCTCGGCGAGGCGGGCCTGGGTGATCCACGAGATCGGGAACATGACCCGGCGCATCTTGAGCCCGACCACGTAGAGGATCGGCATCACGACCATCGCGATGAGCGCGAGCTCGACGTCGATGCTCAGCATGAAGGCGAAGGCGACGACGCCGATGCACGCCTGGACGATGATCAGGGGGGCGAAGACCGAGTACATCTGCACGCTGCGGATGTCGCTGTTCGCCCGGCTGATCAGTTGTCCGGACTGGACCCGGTCATAGAAGCTGAACGACAGCCAGGTCAGGTGTTCGTAGATCAGCGAGCGAAGGTCGGCCTCGAGGTTGTAGGCGGTCTTGAAGAGGTTCTGTCGCGAGATCGCCCCGGTCACCCCGGCCAGGACGCCCACGATGACGATCTCGATGACGTAGGTGTGCAGCGGCGACGTGTGGTGGACCAGGGCGTGGTTGATCGCGCCATTGAGCATGTTGGGGATCAGGGTCTGGAAGATCAGGCTCAGGAAGGACAGCCCGATGGCGGTCCCGAACGCGACCCGGTGCGACAGGGCCACCGGAAGGACCCTGCGCCACCACGCCAGGTTGCGGTCGCGCGAGATGCGCGCGCGCGGCCCCGGGTAGGTCGAGCGAATCCCGCCCAGGGGGTTAGAACTCTTCTCTCCCTCCGTCACGGGGACGGAGGAAAGAAGACGAGCCACCGGACAATCGTAATGGCGCGATTTCACACTCCCGTCACGGGGCGCGTGCGACGTAGTGTGACCTCGTGACCAGCCTGACCGTCGTCCAGCACCCCCTCGTCGCCGACAAGGTCCGCCAGCTGCGCGACGCGTCGACGAGCAACGCGGACTTCTTGCGCCTCGCGCGCGAGATCTCGCGCTTCGTCGCCTACGAGGCGTTCCGCACGACGCCGGTCGTGGCCACGACGGTGGACACCCCGGTCACCAGGGGCGCCCCGGCGGTGCGCGTGGACACCGAGTACGTGATCGTGCCGGTGCTACGCGCCGGTCTGGGGATGAGCCCGTCGGTCCAGGAGGTCCTGCCCCACCACCGCGTGTGCCTCGTCGGACTACGGCGCAACGAGACGACGCTGCTGCCCGACGTGTACCTCGACGGCCTGCCCGACCGGCTCGAGGGCGCCCACGTGGTCGTGTGCGACCCGATGCTCGCCACGGGCGGCTCGCTCGACTGCGTGCTGGCGATGCTCGAGGCGCGCGGCGCCGAGGACGTGACCGTCCTGTGCCTCATCGTGGCGCGCCCCGGGGTCGACCTGGTGACGTCTAAGCACCCGCGGGTGTCGATCGTGGCGGCGGCCCTCGACGAGGAGCTCAACGACGTCGGCTACATCACGCCGGGTCTGGGCGACGCCGGTGACCGCCTCTTCGGGCCGCCGGTGCGCTGATCAGAGGCCGATGTCCTCGTTCCACAGCTCGGGGTGGTCCCTGATGAACCCCGCGAGCAGGTCCTTGCAGTCGGCGTCGTTCACCAGCACGATCTCGGTGCCGAGCTCGCCGAGCCAGTCGTGCCCGCCGTGGAAGTTGTCGGCCTCGCCGATGACGACGGCGCCGATGTTGAACTGACGCACCAGCCCCGAGCAGTACCAGCAGGGTGAGAGCGTCGTGACCATGACGCAGTTCGGGTAGTCGCGCCGGCGTCCGGCCTTGCGAAACGCGTCGGTCTCGGCGTGCACCGACGCGTCGTCCTCCTGGACCCGGCGGTTGTGGCCGCTGCCCAGCAGCGTCCCGTCGCGCAGGAACAGGGCGGCGCCGATCGGGATGCCGCCTTCGCCAAGTCCCGTGACGGCCTCGTCGTACGCCGTCGCGAGCATCTCTCGCGCGCTCGCGGGGTCCAGTGCGCTCCAGGGTCGGTCCACGAACTCAGTATGCTCCACGTCCGTGGCCCCCCGGCGCTACCCGGTCGACATCGGTACCCAGCACGTCGAGTTGCCGGTGGTGGCGCTCAGCGACGAGCTGTCCCTGGCGCTGCTGATCACGGTCGACATGGGCGTGGCCTTCATGGACCGCGCGGGCCTCGAGCTCGCCGAGGTCATCGCGCCCTACGAGGTCGACATCGTCGCCACCGTCGCCACGATGGGCATTCCCTTGTGCGTGGACGTCACGCGACACCTCGGCCTCGACCAGTACGTGATCCTCCACAAGACCCCCAAGATTCACCTGGCCGACGCGGTCAGCGAGCCGGTTCGCTCGATCACGACCGACGCGGTCCAGCGCCTCCTGTTCGACCGCGCCCGGGTCCCCGACGTCGAGGGCCGTCGGGTGGCCATCGTCGACGACGTGATATCCACGGGCGCCTCCACCGGCGCGGCGCTGCGGCTCCTTCGCGGCGTCGGCGCCGAGATCGTCGTGATCGGCACCCTGGTGACCGAGGCGTCACTGTGGCGCTCGGCGCTGGGTGAGGACGCCGCGATGGTCCGCGCGCTGGGCTCGATCCCCGTGTTCCGGCCCGACGGCGCCGGTGGCCTGGTGGAGGACTGGGTCGGCTGACCTAGCCGGTCGGCTCGAGCTCTCGCTGGCGCGCCACCTGGCGCGCCACGACCCCGCTCGCCGCGCTGAACGCCCAGTACAGGAGGCCCCCGACGAGAATGCCCACCGGCACCGAGAAGTCCGCGCCGGAGTAGTGGTTGGAGATCGGGGTCATCCAGTGCAGCGGGAAGTTGTAGCTCGGCGCCTTGGAGAAGCAGGTCATCGACGCGCACAACCCGATGACGAATGCGCCCAGTCCGGCCCAGTTGGTGCCCGACCGGCCGATGAAGTACAGGCCCGCCGCGTCGGAGCGCTGGAGCTCGGCGGGGTTGTACTTGAATTTGCGCATAATCCAGTCCACGGTGAGGATGCCGAACCACGGCGCGATCCACACGATGATCACCGCGACGAACTCGCCCATGTACAGGGCGAAGGTCGACTGGAAGACCGCCCACAGCGTCAGGAGCCCGGCGATCACCGAGTCCAAAACGACCGCCTGGTAGCGCTTGAGGCGCACGCCGAGCGACTGGAGCGACACGCCCGACGAGTAGAGGTCGAGGGAGTTGATCCCGAAGAGCTGGACGACCGCGAAGACGAGGAAGACCACCACGACCCACTCGGGGATGAGGTGCTGACCCTGGAGGGCCGCGAAGGGGTTGGACCCCGACCCGAACTTGGGCAAGAAGGAGAAGACCAACGCGCCGAGGGTCATCACGATGATCTCGGGCACCGCGGTGGCCAGGAAGAGCCAGCCGACGATGGCCCCCTTCTTGGCGTCGCGCGGCAGGTAGCGGGTGTAGTCATTGCCACACTCGGTCCAGCCCAATCCCGACAGCGCCACGGTGAAGGCGATCCCGGCGGTGTAGATCTGCCAGCCGTGGCCGTAGGACTGGGCCGCGACGGCCGTCCCGTGCTGGATGGCGTAGTAGCTCAACAGGGCGAAGATGGCGACGAACGGGATGATCAGGGCGCGCAGGACCTTGACCATGGTCGCGTGGCCGAGGTAGGGCATCACCGCCTGGATGGCGGCGGCCAGGATGACCAGAACCACCTTGGTGGGGGAGTTCACGTGCCCGCCGGCCAGGTCGACCAGGACGGTCACGCAGCCGACGATGAGGATCAGCCCCTCGGTCTCAAAGCCCAGCTGCGTGACCCAGTTGAAGAAGCTCAGGACCCGTGACCCGCGCGTGCCGAATGGCGCGCGCGACACCATGAAGGCGGTCGTCCCGGTCTCGGGGCCCTGTAGGGACGCCACGCCCAGCAGCAGGTAGGAGAGGTTGCCGATGACGATGATGCTGAACGCGGACCAGAAGCTGAAGCCGAAGCCCATGAGCAGTGCCCCGTAAATGAAGTACTCGACATTGATCGAGGTGCCGGCCCACAGCGCGCCGATGTTGCGGGCGGTGGCCCAGCGCTCGGTTTCGGGAATGAAGTCGATCCCGTGCTGTTCGATATGGAACGGCTCGTCCTCAACCGATCCGTCGTGGTGAAGTGTTGATGACACGCCCATTCTCCCTTGGTCGCCTCAGCCCTCGTCCGACCAAGAGAGGCCTTGTTTGTACGCGGACAGTCTGCCCTACGCGGGGCGTCGAAGTGGGAACCACCGCCGTTGTGAAATGTCGATAATTCACGGTGTTTTCAGACCCACCACAGGTGCCTCACAGGTTCGTCCACGACGATGGGCCTCGTATCGACCCCCTAGGAAAGGCAGGCGTCGCATGCCGCACTCATCCACTCGAGGTCTTGGCGCACGGGCAACCGTTGCCCTCGCGCTGACGCTGGGCGTCCTGGCGACCGGAGTCGGCGTCGCCGGCGCGGACCAGCACCACCACTCCTCGTGGTCCCACGACAGCTCGGCGTCGACGGCCGTGGCCGGCAAGGTCACCTCGGCCAGCACCTCGTCGATCACCATCACGGAGCGCTCGGGCACCTCGGCCACGTTCACCATCGACTCGACGACCACGGTCACCGTAGGCTCGGCCGCGTCATCCTCGACGGCCCTGGCCACCGGTGAGCACGTCGTGATCGTCCCGTCGGCCACGACCTCTGGTCTGGCGGCGAGCATCAAGATCTGCCCCGTGCGCGTCTCGGGCGTCGTCAAGTCCGTGGCTGGCAACGACATCACGGTGACCGTGAGTAACGGGCTCACCGAGAGCGTCGTCGTCGGCTCCTCCACGACCTACTCCAAGGGCGGCGCCAGCGCGTCACTGACCGACGTGGTCGCCGGGACCAAGATCTGCGCGACGGGCCTGGTGGATACCTCGGCCAACGCCCTCGACGCGCAAAGCGTACGGATCGCCGCGCCCCACGTCGACCAGGCGTGGGTCTTCGGCAAGGTCGCCGCGGTGAGCGGTAACGACATCTCCGTCGCCCTTCGCAACGGCCTGACCCTCTCGGTCGTCGTCAGCGCGGTCACGACCTACACGAATGACGGCGCCGCGGGCACCCTGGCCGACGTGACGGCGGGCGTCTTCGTGCGGGCGGCGGGCACGGTCGACACCACGGCCAACGCGCTCGACGCCACCAGCGTGTCGATCGGCGCGGGCGGCAAGGATTCGCAGATGTCCCATGGCCTGGGCGCCAAATTCTTTGGCTCGGGCCACGGCGGCTCCGGGCTATCGATGGGCGGCGGATTCTCGAGCCACGACAATCACCACGGGGGCCACTGGCGGTAGTCCCCAGTCCGCCAGGCCCTCTCCGCAGGCGGGGCCCGGGCGCTGTCTTGGCGCCCGGGCCCCGAAATGTAACGAAACTTTCGGTGCTTCCCGCACGCTTGTGAATCCTGAACCTTGCTAAGTTTCCCCCAGACGTGGGCCGGCGCCGGGTTGGCCCACCGGGGGAAAGCAGGGCCTGATGTCGTCAACGCTCGATCGTCGAACGTTCCTTACTCACTCGGCCGCCACCGTCGGCGGCATCGCGATGGCTGGAACGGTGGTCGACGACCTGCTCGCCACCGCGGCGGGGGCCGCGGTCGGGGTCAACAAGGGCAAGCCCAAGCCGGGCGGCACGCTCAAGGTGGGGCTGCTGTCGGACGTGCCCAACTATCACATCTTTAACGGCGCTCAGGGAAAGATGGACATCTCGGGGTTCTGCGTCGCCAAGGCCCTCTACGACGCGCTGTTCGTGGCGTCGGCAAACGGCAAGACCTGGCTGCCGATGCTGGCCCTGTCGGCCAGCCCCAACTCGACCTACACGGTCTGGACGGTCAAGCTCCGCCAGGGCGTCACCTTCTCCAACGGCGACACCTTCGACGCCGACATCGTGGTGGCGAACTTCCAGGCGGCCGCGGCCGACCAGACGGTCGGCCTGGCCCTGGCGCCGATCCTGGCGAACGTGACCAAGGTCGACTCCTACACGGTCCAGTTCAACCTGGTGATCCCGTACTCGACCTTCCCCTACAGCATCCTGTCCGAGCAGCAGACGTGCTTCATGGCGCACCCGTCCTCGTTCTCGCCGACCTTCTCGGGAACGCCGGTGGGCACCGGGCCGTTCAAGATCTCGAGCTGGCAGGTCGGGGTCCAGTCGGTCTTCACGCGCAACAAGAACTACTGGCGCGCCGACGCCGCCAACCGCCAGCTGCCGTATCTGGACGGCATCATCTTCAAGACCATCGTGGACGACAACGCCCGCAACGAGGCGCTGCAGTCGGGTTCGGTCAACATGATCCTGTCCCAGGACGGCCCCGCCATCGCGGCGATCCAGAAGATGAAGGGCATCGCGCACATCACGGACCAGAACTCCCCGAGCGCTCCGTCGCTCAACTGCCTGATCGTGAACACCACGGGGACGCTGAACCAGTACTTCGCGTGGGCGGGCTATTTCGCGGGCATCGGCGTGCCCGGGGCCCTGCCCTACATCGAGAAGGGCGAGCCGGTCCCGACCCCCGTCCAGTTCGCGGTGTACGAGGGCACGCTGGGTGCGGTCAACCCCAGCTCGCTCCAGTGGGACACGTCACTCAAGCCCGTCCTCAACGACCCGTCCATCCGACTGGCCTGCGCCATGGCGATCAACCGCTCGACCTACCAAAAGGTCGTCGCGGGCGGCGTCGGCGCGGTCGCGAGCAGCATCTACCCCGCGAACTCGCCGTACTACCGCAAGGGCACGTACCCGGCCTACAACCCCTCCAAGGCCAAGTCCCTCGTGCAGGCCTACATGTCCAAGAACAGCGTGTCCAGCGTGGGCTTCGTCATCGACATCGTGTCGGGGAGCTCGGCCGAGCAGAAGGCCTTCGCCTTCTTCAAGCAGCAGTTCGGCGCCATCGGCATCAACGTGACCCCGCGCCCGCTCACCCAGAGCACGCTGATCCAGAACGTCATCTACGGTGAGTACGACTGCGCGACCTGGAACCAGTTCGGCGGCGCGGACCCCTCGGAGAACTACGTCTGGTTCAACTCCCAGCCCGCGACGACCCCGCCGCCCAACGGCCTGGGCATGGCCGCCCTGCCGGCGGGGACGTTCATCTCGGGGGCCGTCAACTTCGCCCACCAGGCCGACCCCGTCGTCGAGCAGTCGATGCTCGCGGCGATGGCGGCCAAGCCGGGGTCGGCGGCGTACAAGAACGGCTGGGCCGCGGTGAACAACCAGTTCGTCAAGGACCTGCCCTACCTGATGCTGACCGAGCTGGTGACCTGCTGGGCCGCGCACAACAACGTCCAGAACTGGGCCTACGCGACCGCCGGCGACGGCCGCACGCGCTGCCTGGACCCGGACGGCTCCGCGCGCTGGGACCAGATCTGGATCTCCTAGGGCGGTCCTCAGGTAGACCTGGGCGCCGACGGGGCGACGCGACCCTCGACGTCGCGCCACCACCACAGGGTCGTCAGGCCCATCAGGGCCGCCACCGCGGCCACGACGCTGAAGGGGATCGCTGGTCCGCGCGCGAACATCAGACCCGACACCGCCGCGGCCGCCGCGAGCGAGCCCGTGTTGGCGGTCGCGTAGAGGCCCTGGCGGCGGCTGAGCTCGCGGTCCTCGGCCCCCTGGGTGAGCAGGGACGCGGCGGCGGGCGCCGTGAGCGCCGCGCCCAGGGACTCGACGGATCCGAGACACAGCAGCACCACGTTGTTGTGGATGTGCGGGTAGAGGGCGAGGAAGAACGCGGCGTTCATCAGTCCGAACAGGACGATGGCGCGACGATTCGAATGGTCGGCCAGCCAACCGCCGACGCCGCTGAGCGCGACGAAGGGGATGCAGAACATCGTCCAACTCAGGCGGATCTGCAGTGAGGAGGCGCGGTGGTTGTGCATCAGCAGGCTCCAGCAGGCCTCGTAGACGCCGATGACGAGGCCCACCGAGGCCCCGGCGACGAGCGCGCCGACCAGCTGGGGGGACCAGCGCAGCCGCGGCAGGGCCTCGGTCGTGTCCACGACGCCACCGAGGTACGTCCGCGCCGCCACGACGGCGGCGACCAGGCTCAGGACCCCCGTGGCGGCGAACGCGACGCCGAGGTCGCGCACGCTGACGACGGCGCCGACGACCGGTCCGATGGCCAGGCCGAGCAGCTGGGCGGCGAAGATGCGCGACACGGCCCGGCCGCGCTCGGACTGGTCGAAGAGCGACGCGACCGCAGACAGGGACGCCACCTCGATGGCGCCCGCGGCGGCGCCCTGGACCGCACGGGTCAGCGTGAACCACGGCGCCGTGACCGGCAAGAGAAACGTCATGCTGGCCACTCCGTAGACGACGAGTCCCCCGAGCAGGATCGGGCGCCGGCCGAAGCGGTCGGCCAGGTGCCCGAGGGCGAACTGGGTCGCGACACCGGCCATGAAGAACGACGCGATGATGAACCCGATCACCGTCGGCGTTCCCCCGCGGTGCTCGAGGAACAGCGGCAGCAGGGGCAGGCCAAGGGCGGCGCCCATCCACTGGATCGCCACGATGACCGTCAGGCGGCGCAGAGTCTGGCGTGGAGTGGACCGGGGCACCTGGTGAACGCTAGCGACGCGTCGCCTCAGGAGAGCGTGTGGCACTCCACGAGGATGAGCACGCCGAGGCCGAGGTAGATCCACGGCACGAGCGTGGGCCCCCAACGGGTGCCCGCGGCGACGACCCTCGGGTGCCTGGCTACGGCCACGGCGCTCACGACAAAGACCGCCTCCCACGCGGCGAATACCGCGGCCGCGCCGAGACCCGCGCCCACGCCCGCACTGCGCAGCAGCGGGATCCACACCGCCAGGTTGTCGCCGCCCAGCGCCATCGTGACGATGAAGGTCGTCAGCGCCCCGCGCCGGTACTGCTCGTGGCGCTCGTCGCCGCGGTGGCGCCACGCGTGCAGCGCGAGCGCCCACGGCGCCACGCACAGCACGCCCACCCACCGCACCGGCACCGGGTCGAGCAGGGTGCCCACGCCCGCGGCGATCACGAGCAGGGACGCCACGCCGAGTGCCTGGGCCCAGCCGACGCGGCGGAACCTCGAACGGTCGGTGACGACGAGCTGGGCGGCGAAGGCGAAGTAGTTGTCAAACATCGTGCCGAGAAACGCGAGCGACGAGACGACGACCACGTTGAGGACCCCGTGCACGCCGCGACACTACCGGTCGGTAGGAGGCCCACGAGGGCTCACGGTTATTGTGGGCGCGGAGGAGTCGATGATCCGACAGGTGCTACCGCCCACGTCAGAGCAGCTGGACGCGGCGCGCCGGGTGGTCTCTGATCACCTGTCGGCGACGCCCACGGTCACGCTGCTCATCCGCGAGCGGCCGGTCAGCGCCAAGCTCGAGGGGCTCCAGGTCACCGGCTCGTTCAAGATCCGCGGAGGCCTGGCCGCGGTGGACGCCGCGCGCCGCGCCGACGCCACCGGAGCAGTGATCACCGCGTCGGCGGGCAATCACGGCCTGGGGATCGCCCACGCGGCCACCCTGCTCGGCGTGCCCGCGACGGTCGTCGTGCCGGCCAACGCGTCCAAGGCGAAGGTGAACAAGCTCGGCCACTACGACATCGAGCTCATCCAGTTCGGGTCCTCCTACGACGACGCCCAGGCCCACGCCAAGGAGATCGCCGCGCAGCGCTCGATCCGCTACATCTCGGCATTCAACGACGCGGATGTGATCGCGGGGCAGTCCACGGTGTTCGATGAGATGATCCTGCAGTGTCCCGACCTCGACCACGTCGTGGTCCCGGTCGGCGGCGGCGGGCTGATCTCGGGGGTGCTGATCGCTCGCGACGAGCACGGCCGAGGCGACGTGCGGGTCACCGGCGTCCAGCCCGAACGCAGCCACGCGATGTTCGACGTGCTCCACGGCAAGGCCCCGGGTGACGTCGTGCACCGCCCGACGATCGCCGACGGGCTGGCCGGCGGGGGAGACGACGGGGCGGTGACCAACGACATCATCGCCCACCACGGCGTCGATCTCGTCCTAGTGCCCGAGGCCGAGATCCGGCTCGCGGTCCGCGAGGCCGCCGGGTCGAACGGACTCGTGCTCGAGGGCTCGGCGGCGACGCCCTACGCGGCGATCGCCACCGGCCTCGTCGAGCACACCGCGCGCATCGGATTCATCGCCAGTGGGCGCAACATCGCGGTCGACCTGCTCGGAGAGATCCTGGCCGCGGCGCCATCAGGGAGTTCTTAGGCCGCCCGGTAGGGTGGTCCCATGGCGGTGTCCAAGAAGTTCGCGGCGGCGGCGCTGGCCGTCGTCGCCCTGGGCCTCACCGCGACGGGCGTCGTCCTCGCGGCGACTGACCCGAACCCCGGGGGCACCCAGAGCGACCTGCTCGCGCTCAACGGGTATCCGCCGCGCTCCGCCCAGCTGCACGTCGTCGTGTCCACGGGCCAGGCCTACGACGTGACGGCCGACGTGAACGTGAACTTCGTGACCAACGCCGTGTCGGCGCAGCTGCACATCCCGCTGGGGTTCTCGGCGGCCCGCGCCGACCTGCGCCTGGTGGGGGGACACCTCTACGCGTCCTCGCCCAGCCTCGGGGCGCTCCTGGGTTCGAAGTGGCTGAGCACCGCGTCGACCTCGGCGTCGCTCTACGGGCTCTCGCTCGAGATGACCCGACCCGACATCTCGCTGATCTCGGGCTTCCCCGAGGAGACGGTCACCCACAACGGGAACTACACGACGTACGCGTACCACCGTGACAACGTCGCCATCACCGCACCCTCCGGCCTGCCCATCGTCACGCCCACGCACGCCGCCATCGACTTCTCGATCACGCTGGGTCGTCAGAAGGAGCTGACCGCGACGAGCTTCAAGGTCACTTCGGCGCGCTCGACCGCGTGGGTGAAGGTGACGGTCCTGTCGTACAACAAGGCGGCCCATATCGTCGCGCCGCCGGCGCGCGACGTGACCCCGGTCAACGCCGGCCAGATCGGGAGCCTCTTCGGGTCGTCGTCGCTGGGAAACCTGTTCAACCCCAAGGCCATCACCTCCCTGGGCCAGATCAGCCTCAGCTAGGCCGTGCGGTGAGCGTCGCGAGGGCCGAGCCGCGCTGGCCGGCGTCGGTCGCCCTGGCGGCCTGCGCGGGCCTCTACCTGGTCCTGCCGAGCCGCTTGGTGGTCGGACCCAAGTGGCTGCTGCCCGTGCTGATCATCCTTCCGCTGATCCCGCTGTCGTCGGTGCGCCACCGCCACCCCGACGAGTCGCGTCAGGTCCGGCGCCTGACGCTCACGCTGATCGGACTCGTGACGGTGGCCAACGTCGTGTCCATGGGGCTGCTCGTCCATCACCTCCTGGTCACGAACGTCGTCCAGGGCCGCGCGTTGATCTACTCGGCGGTCGCGGTGTGGCTGACCAACGTGATCGTGTTCGCCCTGTGGTTCTGGGAGATCGACCGCGGCGGACCCCACCGGCGCGGTGCCGCCTCCGAGCGACTGCCCGACCTGCAGTTCCCCCAGATGGAGAACCCCCGGCTCGCCCCCGAGGGGTGGCGACCGGCGTTCACCGACTACCTCTACACGTCCTTCGCGAACGGGACGAGCTTCGCGCCCGCCGACGCGATGCCCCTGACGGTCGTGATGAAGTCGCTGTTCCTGGGCGAGTCGATCGTCTCGCTCGTCACGATCGCCGTCGTCGCGGCGCGCGCCGTCAACATCCTGCGCTGAATCAGCCGAGCAGGCGACCCAGGAAACGCCCGGCGCGGCTCTCGGTCCCGCGGCGCCGCTCGTGGTGGTCGGCCCACGTCGCGATTCGCAGCCCCGCGTTGATGCCCACCCAGCGAAGGGGCTCGACGGGCCAGGGTCGCGAGCGGTGGTGGACGAAGGCGAGTCGGGTGAAGGCCGTCTCGGCGTCGGGGTCGACGATGAGGTCGGCCAGGGCGTTGGCGCACACGTAGCTGAGCACCACGCCGTCGCCGGTGTAGCCGCCCGCGCTCGCCAGTCCCGACTCGTGGTCCACCTGGACGCTGGGGGTCATGTCGCGCGGCATGGCCAGGGGCCCGCCCCAGCGGTGGGTGACCTCGGCGCGGAGGCTCGGGAACAATTCGTGCAGCGTCTCTTCGAGCATGGCGAAGACCCGCGCGTTGGCGTCGAAGCGCGGCTCGACGGTGGACCCGAAGTGATAGGGCGACCCGCGTCCCCCGAAGGCGATCCGGTCGTCGCGGGTCCGCTGCCCGTAGATGATCAGGTGGCGCTCGTCGTTGAAGGTCTCGTAGTCGCCCAGTCCGGCCTCGTCCCAGAACGAGGGCGTCAGCGGCTCGGTGGCGATCATGAGCGAGTAGAGGGGGGCGACGGAGCGGCGCAGACCGGGCAGGGTCGGGGTGAATCCCTCCGTCGCCCGCACCACGAAGTTCGCGTGCAGGGACCCCGCGACGGTCACCACCTCGGGCCGGCGACCCGCGCGCGAGATCACCCGCGTGACGGCGGTGTCCTCGTAGATGACCGCACCGAGTCTCTCGACGACGTCGGCGAGGCCGCGCACGAGGCGCGCCGGATGGATGCGCGCGCAGTGGGGCGTGTAGGAGGCGCCGTGCAGGTCGCTCGGCGCGCCGCGCTCGCGCGCCGCGTCCGCGTCGAGCCACGTCAGGTCGCCGTCGGGGACGCCCATCGCACGGGCGTTCTCGACCTCGGCGCGCAGCCGGCCCGCCTGAACCTCGCTGCGCGCGAAGTGCAGGCTACCCCCTCGGTGGAAGTGGGCGTCGACGCCGTCGCCCGCGGCCGACGCGCCGAGGTTCGCGACCGATTCCTGGAGCACCGCGCGCAGGTGCGTCCAGGCGTCGCGGCCCCAGCGCGCCACGACGGTCTCGTCGGCGAGGGGGAACAGCGCCGACGCCCAGCCGCCGTTTCGCCCCGACGCCCCGAAGCCGCAGACGGACTGCTCGAGCACCGCGACGCTGAGCGACGGGTCGCGGCGCAGGAGCTCACGGGCGGTCCACAGGCCGCTGTAGCCGCCGCCGACGATGGCGACGTCGACGTCGCGGTGCCCGCGTAGCGGGGCGCGGGCCACCACGGGCTCGTCCAGGGTGGACCACCACAGCGATTGCGGTGGGCGCACTAGAAGCGGAGCTTGGACGCTCCGGTGAACACGTCGCGCAGGACCGAGACCATGAAGTCGATGTCATCGCGCGTGGAGATCAGCGGCGGGGCGAGCTGGACCACCGGGTCGCCGCGGTCGTCGGACCGGCAGATGAGGCCCCGACGGAACATCTCGGGCGACACGTAGCCGCGCAGGAGCCGCTCGGCGTGGTCGCCCGACCAGGTCTCACGGGTGTCCTGGTCCTTGACCAGCTCGACGCCCCAGAAGTAGCCCGCGCCGCGGACGTCGCCGACTACCGGGATGTCGCGGAGGCTCTCGAGGCCCGCGTGGAAGTAGTCCTCGTTGGCCCGGACGTTCTCGAGCACGTGCTCGTCGCGCATGATGTCGAGTGTCTTGAGCGCGATGGCGCACGACACCGGGTGCCCGGCCCAGGTGAAGCCGTGGGTGAAGGAGTTGTCGTCGTGCTGGAACGGCTCGGCCAGCCGGTCCGAGACGATCATCGCGCCGAGGGGCGCGTAGCCCGCGGTGATCCCCTTGGCGCAGGTGATGATGTCGGGCACGTAGTCGTACTTCTGGCCGCCGAACCAGGTGCCGATGCGCCCGAACGCGCAGATGACCTCGTCCGACACCAGGATCACCCCGTAGCGGTCGCAGATCTCGCGGACGCGCTGCCAGTAACCCGGGGGCGGCGTGAAGCAGCCGCCGGCGTTCTGCACCGGCTCGAGGAAGACCGCGGCGACCGTGTCGGGGCCTTCGCGCAGGATCGCCTCTTCGATCTGCTGGGCCGACCACAGGCCGAACGCCTCGATGTCGTCGGCGTGCTGGGTCGCGCGATAGAAGTTGGTCGTCGGCACCTTGATCGCCCCGGGTACCAGGGGCTCGAAGGGCTTGCGATACGCATCGAGGGACGTGATGGTGAGCGCGCCCATCGTCGTGCCGTGGTAGGCGATGTCGCGGCTGATGACCTTGTAGCGGTCGAGGTCGCCGCGCATCTTGTGGTACTGGCGCGCCAGCTTCCACGCGCTCTCGACGGCCTCGCTGCCGCCGGTGGTGAAGAACACCCGGTTGAGGTCACCCGGGGCGAGTCCGGCCAGCCGCTCGGCGAGCTCGATGGCTTTCGGGTGCGCGTAGGTCCACAGGGGGAAGAAGGCGAGCTGGCTGATCTGCTCGGCGGCGGCGGCGCCGATGTCGGCGCGTCCGTGCCCGAGCATGTTGGTGAACAGCCCCGAGAGCCCGTCGAAGTACTTCGTGCCGTTGGCGTCGTACACGTGCACGCCCTCGCCGCGCACCATGATGGGCACCTCGTTGGCTTCGGAGTACGCGCCCATTCGCGACATGTGCAACCACAGGTTGCGTCGCGCTCGCTCCGA
Source organism: uncultured Actinomycetota bacterium (assembly GCA_963805595.1). Lineage (GTDB taxonomy): Bacteria > Actinomycetota > Acidimicrobiia > Acidimicrobiales > RAAP-2 > RAAP-2. The sequence goes on from CAWDUM010000005.1 coordinate 126,923, forward strand.
GTAGTTGCTACTCGCGTGTTCGACGTCCGACACGGTGATCCCGTCGGAGATGATTTCGTTCAACGTCACTTTGTCCCCCATGCATAGGTCTGCTTTGAAAGTTTGAGATACAGGAATGTCTCGACCTCGGTCACCCCCGGAATCGACCGGATCGAGTCGTTGAGCAAATGCACCAGCGCGTCGTCATCCACCGCGATGAGCTCGGCGATGATGTCGAAGCTGCCGGCGGTCATGACGACGTAGTTGGCCTCCTCAATCGCGGCGATCTTGTCGGCGACGAGTCGAACGTCCCCGTGGACCCGGATACCCACCAGCGCCTCGCGCCCGAAGCCCAACTGAAGGGGATCGGTGATGGCGACGATCTGCATGACTCCGGAGTCACGCAGGCGCTGGACCCGGCGGCGCACCGCCGCCTCGGAGAGACCGACGTCCTCGGCGATGGCGCCGTAGGCCCGGCGGCCGTCTCGCTGCAGCAGGCTGATGATCTCGCGGTCGACCCGGTCCAGCGCGTTGGGCGTCGAGAGGATTTCCAGGTTCGTCCGCTCGGCGCTCTTGGCGATCTGTCGCTTTGGTTTCGCTGCTGGCATTGGTCGCTCCCGGGCGAGTGACGCAAGACGCCGCTCGCTGCGGATAGAGACAGTATAGGCACGTTCGACGACGGATTGAGTCGTTGTTTTGCCATTTCGTGCCGTATTCGTAAGCCCTTCAGTTGCACGGGCTGTAGAGGTCTGGCAGAGTGGCAGGGTCGCGGCCGGCCCGGCCGCCACGCCAGGAGGCAAGAGATGCGTCGTCTTACGAACTTCATCGGTGGGGAGGCGGTCGCCCCACGCGGCGGCCGGTACGTCGAGTTGATCAATCCCGCGACCGGTGACGCCTTCGCCGAGATGCCCGTCTCTGACGCGCAGGACATCGACGCCGCCGTCACCGCCGCCGCGGGCGCGTTCGCGTCGTGGCGCCGCACGACCCCCTCAGAGCGCAGCGGCGCTCTGCTCAAGATCGCGGACCTGCTCGAAGCGCACGCCGAGGAGATCGTGGCGATCGAGGCGGAGAACACCGGCAAGATCATCGGCGTCACGATGTCCGAGGAGGTCCCGCCGATGCTGGACCAGATCCGGTTCTTCGCGGGCGCCGCGCGCTTGCTCGAGGGCCGCGGCGCCGGTGAGTACATGGCCGGCATGACCAGTTACGTGCGTCGCGAGCCCATCGGCGTGTGCGGCGCGGTCACCCCGTGGAACTACCCGATGATGATGGCCGTGTGGAAGTGGGCGCCGGCGCTGGCGGCCGGCAACACCATGGTCCTCAAGCCTGGTGACTCGACGCCGGCGTCGACGGTCCGCATGGCCGAGCTCATGGCCGAGGTCCTGCCCGCGGGTGTCTTCAACGTCGTGTGCGGCGACCGCGACACCGGCCGCGCGCTGGTCGAGCACCCCGGTCCGGCCATGGTCTCGGTCACCGGCTCGGTGCGCGCCGGCATGGAGGTCGCCGGCTCGGCGTCCAAGACGCTCAAGAGGGTGCACCTCGAGCTGGGAGGCAAGGCGCCGGTCATCGTCTTTGACGACTTCGACGTGGCGGCCGCTTCCGAGGCGATCGCCATCGCCGGGTACTTCAACGCCGGCCAGGACTGCACCGCGGCGACTCGAGTGCTCGTCGCGGGCAAGGCGTACGGCGACTTCGTCGACGCCATCGTCGATCAGGCCAAGAACACCGTGATTGGCCCGCCCGACAGCGAAGACGCGTTGTTCGGGCCCGTCAACAACGTCAATCAGTTCGAGCGCGTCACCGGCTTCGTGGGCCGCGCACCCAAGCACGCGTCGGTCGCCGCCGGGGGGGTCCAGGTGGGTGACCGCGGCTACTTCATCGCGCCGACCGTCGTCGCCGACCTGCACCAGGACGACGAGATGATCCAGAACGAGATCTTCGGCCCCGTGATCACCGTCCAGAAGTTCAGCGACGACGCCGAGGCCCTCGCGTGGGCCAACGGCGTGGACTACGGACTGGCGTCCTCGGTGTGGACGAGCGACCACGGCCGGGCGATGCGCTTCACCCGCGACCTGGACTTCGGCTGCGTGTGGGTCAACACCCACATACCGCTGGTCGCGGAGATGCCTCACGGCGGCTTCAAGCGGTCCGGCTACGGCAAGGACCTCTCGATGTACGGATTCGAGGATTACACGCGGGTCAAGCACGTGATGCACAACATCGAGGCGTAGCCTCAGTGCTGGGGCCGGGTATACCGTTGACGTTCATCACGTGGTTTGCGACGAGTAGGAAGAGTCATATCCCCCTACGGCCGCTCGTGGCCCACACCGTCTAGCGCACCAATTGCCTCATTCACCCGCCACACACGGAAAGGATGATCAACGATGATCATCGGCGTCCCCAAGGAAGTCAAAGTCGACGAGCACCGGGTGGCTCTCACGCCCGCGGGCGTCCGTGAGCTCACCAGTCACGGCCACCGCGTGATCGTCGAGCGCGCGGCCGGTGTCGGCTCCTCGATCAGCGACGACGACTTCGTGGCCACCGGCGCGCAGATGGTCGCCACGCCCGACGAGGTGTGGGCCTCGAGCGACCTGGTCCTAAAGGTCAAGGAGCCCATCGCCCAGGAGTACGCGCGACTGGGTGCGCGCCCGGGACAGGTGCTGTTCACGTACCTTCACCTGGCCGCGTCCCGCGAGTGCACGGATGCCCTGATCAGCGCCGGAAACGTGGCGATCGCCTACGAGACGGTGCGCCTGGCCGACAACTCGTTGCCACTGCTCACGCCGATGAGCGAGGTGGCGGGTCGCATGGCGCCTCTGATGGGCGCGCACCACCTGATGCGTCCCGGCGGGGGCAGGGGAACCCTGATCAGCGGGGTCCCGGGGGTCACGACGGCCAACGTCGTGGTGATCGGCGCGGGCGTGGCGGGGCTGGCCGCGGCCACGCTGGCGGTCGGGCTGCACGCCAACGTGAAGGTGCTGGACCGGAACCTGGACCGCCTGCGCCAGGTGGATCATCACTTCGACGGGCGGCTCCAGACGATCGCGTCGTCACAGCACGCCCTCGAGGAGGCGTGCCTGGACGCCGACATCGTCATCGGTGCCGTGCTGGTGGTCGGGGCGAAGGCCCCCAAGCTCGTGAGCAACGACCTCGTCGCACGGATGCGACCGGGTTCGGTGCTCGTGGACATCTCTGTCGACCAGGGAGGATGCTTCGAGGCGACGCGCCCGACGACGCATTCGGACCCGGTCTTTGAGGTCAACGGCTCGATCTTCTACTGCGTGGCCAACATGCCCGGCGCGGTACCTAACACGTCGACCGCCGCGCTGGCCAACGCGACACTCCCGTACACGATCGAGCTCGCCGAGAAGGGCTGGCGCGACGCGGTGCGCGCGGACCCGGCCCTGGCCGAGGGCGTTAACGTCGTCGACGGCGCCGTCACCTACGGCCCCGTCGCTGACGCACACGCGATGGTGCACGTTCCGATTGGCTCGCTGATTTAGGGTGTAGAAGATTTCTTTTTCGGTGACTGGTCTACGGGGGGCGTCGTCCGCGGGCTTTATGTCGAGGGCACGACGGCGCGAAGGACCGATAGATGACTGACGTCAGTGTCAACAACGTGGTCCACGCCGAAGTCCCGGACCCGCGTCGTTGGTTCGCATTGGTCGTAATCGCCATCGCCCAGCTCATGGTCGTGCTGGACGCTTCCATCGTGAACATCGCCCTGCCGCACGCGGCGCTGCCCAAGGCGCTCGGCGGCCTGGCCATCTCCAAGCAGAACTACCAGTGGGCGGTCACCGCCTACACCCTCACGTTCGGTGGCTTCCTGCTGCTCGGCGGGCGCATCGGTGACTACGTGGGACGCAAGAAGGTCTTCCTCATCGGACTGGCCGGTTTTGCCGGGTCGTCGCTGCTCGGCGGGTTCTCCCAGAACGAGCAGATGCTCTTCGGCGCGCGGGCCTTACAGGGAATCTTCGGCGCGCTGCTGGCACCGGCCGCGTTGTCGCTCATCTCGGTGACGTTCACGGACTCCAAGGAGCGCGCCCGCGCCTTCGGCGTCTACGGCGCGCTGTCAGGGGTCGGCGCCGCGATCGGACTTATCGCCGGCGGACTGTTGACCCAGTACCTGTCGTGGCGCTGGTGTCTGTTCGTCAACACGCCGATGGCGATCATCGCGCTGTCGCTCGCGATACCCGAGCTGCGCGAGTCCAAGGTCGAGGGACATCCCCACTACGACGTGCCCGGCGCGATGAGCGCCACCGCGGGCATGGTCAGCGTCGTCTTCGGCGTCTCGCAGGCGTCCACGCACGGGTGGGGGTCCAAGAGCGCGTGGCCGTACATCGTCCTCGGCGCAGTCTTGCTCGTGGTCTTTTTCGTCATCGAGTCACGCAAGAAGCAGCCGCTGCTGCCGCTGCGCCTCCTGGCCGACCGCGTGCGCGGAGGTTCGTACCTGACCAACGTCCTGGTGGCCCTCGGCATCTTCGGCATGTTCCTGTTCATGACCTTCTACTTCCAGAACATCGAGCGGTACTCGGCCGTCAAGTCCGGTCTGCTGTTCCTGCCCTTCTCGATCGGCGTGATCATCTCGGCCGCGATCACGAGTCAGCTGCTGCCCAAGGTCGGCCCGCGGCCGCTGGCGACGCTGGGCTGCCTGATGTCCGCGGCGGGGATGTTCTACCTGTCGTTCATCACGCCGTCGTCGAGCTACGTCACGAGCCTCCTGCCCCCCATGGTCGTCATGAGCCTCGGTCTCGGCCTCGCGTTCGTGTCACTGGCCTCGACCGCGCTGTTCAACGTCGCGCCCAACGACACCGGTGCCGCGTCGGCGGTGCTGACGACGGCCCAGCAGATCGGCGGCTCATTCGGCACGGCGATCCAGAACACGATCTTCGTCTCGACGGCCACGAGCTTCGCCGCGTCAGCGGCGATGCGCCGCCTGCAGCACAGTTACACCGGCCATCTGTCCATCGCCCAGTACACCCATGACGTGTCCTGGGTCCACGGATTCGACGTGGCGTTCCGCTTCGGGACGCTGACGTTGCTCGTGGCGGCGGTCGCGTTCTACGCCCTCGTGAACATCGACCGGCACCACCTGGGACAGCACGACCAGGTGGCCGCCGAGGTCGCGGTCGAGACCGTCTAGATGAAGGGGCAGTGGCGACAGCCGCTGTCACAGCAGACGCCGCGCTCGGCCAGCGCCGGGCCTGTCAGCACCGCCAGGCCGGTCAGCGGGTCGCGGTAGGTGGACTCGCCCGCGCGCACCGCGGCCTCGTGGGCGGCCACGATGGCGCCGTAGTCCTCCCGGGAGGGGTCGCAGCGCGACGGGTCGGGTCGCGCGATCTCGGTCACGGTGTCAACATACGGGCGAGGTCCCGGGTGCACGCGCGGCCCGTTAGGGTCTCGCCGTGACCATTTACGACATCCCCCTCACCTCGCTCGGCGGCGAGCCCACGTCCCTGGACGCCCACCGCGGCCAGACGGTCCTCATAGTCAACGTCGCCTCTCGCTGCGGCCTCACCCCCCAGTACGAGGGCCTCGAGGCGCTGCACAGGACCTACGCGGACCGCGGCTTCTCCGTTCTCGGGTTCCCCTGCAACCAGTTCCTGGGCCAGGAGCCGGGGAGCCACGAGGACATCGCCGAGTTCTGCTCGACGACCTACGGCGTCACCTTCCCGATGTTCGAGAAGGTCGACGTCAACGGCGAGGACCGCCACCCGGTCTACGAGATCCTCACCGCGACCGACGGCGACGACGGCCACTCGGGCGACGTCCGCTGGAACTTCGAGAAGTTCCTCGTGACCCCCGACGGGGCCGTCCAGCGCTTCGCGCCCCAGGTGACCCCCGAGGACCCGGTGCTGGTCGCCGCGATCGAGGCGGCGCTCAGCTAGTACTCGCCGACGCTGCGGTGCAGCCGCACGTAGGTCGGCTCGAAGCCGTAGTCGGTCCAGAATCGCGCGGCCGCACGGTTCGTCACGCGCCAGTTGGTCTCCGCGTAGTCAAACCCGTATTGCCGTGCGCGCTCCAGCGCGGCGTCGACGAGGGCGGTGCCCACGCCGCGGCCGCGGTGCGCCTGGCGCACCGCGGCCGCGCTGAGGTGCAGCGTCGCGTCAAAGGAGCCGCGACGCGAGGGCAGCGGGAACGTGATGCACTGGGCCACCGGTCGCCCGCCGTGCTCGACGAGGAAGTAGCGCACCTCGGGATCCTCGAGGGTCTCGGTGAGCTCGGCGCGCTCGTCGCCGCCGACGTCGAGGGAGAAGCTGGGTCCTTCGGCCTGCGCCCGGTCGATCTCGGCGCCTAGGTCCAGCGCCCACTCCAGGTCAGAGATCGTGCCGAGGCGCACGCGGTATCCCTCGGGGAGCGCTCGTACGCTCCGCTCGCCGAGCGCCAGCGCCCCGCGCTGGTGCATCCGCGCGAAGCCCAGTTCCATCCAGGGGACCGTGCGCTCGACGCGGTCGAGCACCCAGGCGTAGTGCTCGCGCGCCCCGGTGTCGATCCACGCCCGGCCGGCGCGCGCGTAGAGGTCGGCCAGGGTGTCGGTGACGTCGAAGGAGACCGCGTCCGGCCCGACCCAGGCGCCGCTGCCGTACGTGTCGCTGGCCAGCAGCGTGCCGTACAGGTGCCCCACGAGTCGCCCGTCGTCCTCGGCCACCCACACGTGGTCGGCGATGGCGGCCAGGGTGCTGACCAGCGCGCCGGTGTCCACGCTCGCGTTCACGAGGTGGTGCAGCGCCGAGTCGCTCGCGAGGCGCCGCTCGACGAGCTCGGCCACGGCGTGAATGTCCTCGCCGGTCATGCGTCGAGTGATGGGCACGAGGCCACGGTAGTCACGAGGGCGTGTGGGAGAGTTGCCCGGTGACCCTGCGCGCGACGCTCTTTGACATGGACGGGTTGCTCATCGATTCTGAGGTCCTCTGGCACGAGGCCGAGGTCGAGGTGTTCGGCTCGCTGGGGGTGCCGATCAGCGAGGCCGAGGACCGCTCGACCAAGGGGATGTTCGTCAATGAGGTCGTCGCCTTCTGGCGCGCGCTCCACCCCTGGGCCCAGCCCGACGATGACGCCGTCGTCGAGCGGCTGCTCGCGCGCGTGGGCGAGCTCGTCGAGTCCAAGGGTCGGCTGCTGCCCGGGGCGTTGCGCGCGCTCGACCTGGCGCAGGAACGCGGCCCGGTCGCCCTCGCCAGCTCCACGCCGCTGTCGCTCATCTTTCGCTGCCTGGACCACTTCGGGCTCCGTGACCGCTTCGCGTCGATCAACTCGGCCCAGTTCGAGGTGTTCGGCAAGCCGCACCCCGCCGTCTTCCTGACCGCGGCCAACGCGCTGGGCGTGGCCGCGCCGGACTGCCTGGTCGTCGAGGACTCCGCCGCGGGCGTCCTGGCCGCGAAGGCCGGTCGCATGACGGTCGTCGCGGTGCCGACCCCCGAGGACCGCGGCCTCGCGGCGTTCGCGCTGGCCGACCTCGTCTTAGAGTCGCTCGAGCAGCTCTCGACCGACTGGCTGGACGCGCGATTCGGCGTCGCCGCGGCCGGCTGACCCCGACACTCGGGTCCTCGCGGAGGCGTTCACTAGCATTGTGGGACTCATAAGAGGAGACCCGTGTTCCGCCCCGTCAGCGCCGACCTTGACTTCGTAGCCGTCGAGGAGGCCGAACTCGCCCGCTGGAAGACCCACGACGTCTTCGCGAGGTCCACGGCCCAGCGCGCCGGGGCCCCGGCGTGGGTCTTCTACGAGGGCCCGCCCACCGCCAACGGCCTGCCGGGCCTGCACCACGTCTGGGCCCGGGTCTACAAGGACCTCTTCTGCCGCTACCAGACGATGCGCGGGCGCTTCGTGGACCGCCGCGCCGGCTGGGACACCCACGGCCTGCCCGTCGAGGTCCAGGTCGAGCGTCAGCTGGGCGTGTCGGACAAGCGCCAGATCGAGGACGAGATCGGCATCGCCGAGTTCACGAGGCTCTGTCGCGAGTCGGTCCTCACCCACGTGGAGGAGTTCGAGAGGCTCACCGAGCGCATCGGCTACTGGCTCGACATGGAGCGCGCGTACTACACGTTCCACCCGTCCTACGTCGAGTCGGTCTGGTGGCACCTCCAGCAGCTCTTCGACCGCGGCCTGCTCTACGAGGACCTCAAGGTCGTGCCCTACTGCCCGCGCTGCGGCACCGCGCTGTCCAGTCACGAGCTGGGCCAGCCCGACGTTTACGGCGACGAGCCCGACGAGAGCTGCTACGCGCGCCTGGAGATCACGGACGCGCTGGCCCACGGCGGCCTGTCGGGCGCCACGCACCTCGTCGTGTGGACGACGACCCCCTGGACGCTGCTGAGCAACGTCGCCGTCGCGGCCAACCCCGAGGTCACCTACGCCGTCGTGGACGGCCACGTCGTGGCCGAATCCCTGGTCGAGTCGGTTTTCGGCGACGAGGCGAGGGTCAGCGCGACGCTGCCCGGCACGGCGCTGCTGGGCGTGCACTACCGGCGCCCCTTTGACGACGTCGCCCTGCCCGAGGGCGTGGACGCCTGCTACGTGGTCGCCGGCGAGTACGTGACGGTCGAGGACGGCACCGGGCTCGTCCACCAGGCGCCGGCGTTCGGCGAGGTCGACCGTCAGATCGCGCGCGAGCACGGTCTGCCCACGGTCAACCCCGTCGGCCCCGACGGCGCGTTCACCGACGAGGTCGCCTGGCTCGCCGGCCAGGGCGTGCGCTCGGCCAACGGCGCGATCAACGACGAGCTCGAGCGCCGCGGGTTCCTGGTGCGTCGGATGGACTACGTGCACTCGCTGCCGCACTGCTGGCGCTGCGGCACCGTCCTCATCTACTGGGGAAAGCCCAGCTGGTACGTCGCCACCAGCCGGCTCAAGGACCAGCTGATCGCCGAGAACAAGACCGTCGACTGGCACCCGGCGCACATCCGTGACGGTCGCTTCGGCGAGTGGCTGGCCAACAACGTCGACTGGGCCCTGTCGCGCGACCGCTTCTGGGGCACACCGCTGCCGGTGTGGCGCTGCGACGAGGGCCACCTGACGTGCGTGGGCTCGCGCGCCGAGCTGTCCGTGCTGGCCGGGCGCGACCTCAGCGAGATCGACCCGCACCGCCCCGCGATCGACGAGGTCGTCCTGTCGTGCCGCGAGTGCGGGCGCGAGGCCCGTCGCGTGGCGCCGGTGATCGACGCCTGGTTCGACTCGGGCGCGATGCCCGCCGCCCAGGTCGGTTACCCGTGGGTCGAGGGGTCCGCCGAGGCCATGCAGTTCCCGGCCCAGCTCGTCGCCGAGGCGATCGACCAGACCCGCGGCTGGTTCTACTCGCTGCTCGCGGTCAACACCCTGGTCTTCGGCGCGGCGCCCTACGAGCACGTGCTCTGCCTGGGCCATATCGTCGACGAGTTCGGCCGCAAGATGAGCAAGTCGGTGGGCAACGTCATCGACCCGTGGACCGTGCTGAACACGCGCGGGGCCGACCCCCTGCGCTGGTGGATGTTCTCCCAGGGATCGCCGTGGACCTCGACGCGCGCCAGCCTCGGGGCCATCGACGCGTCGCTGCGCGAGACCCTGGCCAAGCTCTGGAACACCTTCAGCTTCTTCACGACCTACGCGTCGCTCAACGGGTTCGACCCGGCCGACGGTCGGATACCGGAACCCGCGTCGCGCCCGGAGCTCGACCGCTGGATCCTCTCTCGCCTCGAGGCCGTGACCCAGACCGTCACGGACGCCCTGGACGGCTACGAGCCCCTGGGGGGGACCGACGCGCTCGGCGCGCTCATCGACGACCTGTCCAACTGGTACGTGCGCCGCAGCCGGCGCCGCTTCTGGCGCACCGACCCCCTCGCGCCCGCCTCGGACTCGCTGGCCGCCCAGGCCACGCTGCTCGAGGTGCTCCAGCGCGTCACGCTGCTCCTCGCGCCGTTCTGCCCCTTCGTCGCCGATCGGCTCTACCGCGAGCTCTTCGGGCTCGGCGAGGACGCGTCGGTGCACCTGGCGGACTGGCCGTCGCCGGACCCGTCGCGCCGAGACGAGGGACTCGAGGCATCCATGGACGTCGCGCGGCGCCTCACGTCACTCGGTCGCGCGGCGCGCGCCGAGGCCGGCGTCAAGGTCCGCCAGCCGCTGGCGCGCGCGATGGTGTTCATGGCGCCCGACGCCCCCGCCCCGCCCGCCGGCGTCGTCGAGGACGAGCTCAACGTGGACCTCGTCGAGTACGGGACGGAGCTCGCCGAGGTCCTGTCCTTCGAGATCGTTCCCAACTTCCGGGCCGTGGGGCCGCGCCTCGGCGAGGCGGTCAAGGAGCTGCGCGAGGCGCTGGCCTCCTTGGACCCGATCGACGTGGCCGCCGCGCTCGAGTCGGGCGCGCCGGTCGAGGTCACCCTCTCCACGGGGACCTTCTCGTTGGGACCCGACGACATCGAGCTTCGCGTTCGGGGCCAGGAGGGGTTCGCGGTCTCGCGCAGCGGTGGAGAGGTCGTCGCGCTGGACCTCACCCTGACCGATGACCTCCTGCGCCGCGGGTACCTGCGCGACCTGGTGCGTCAGGTCCAGGACCTGAGGAAGAACTCGGGCTTCGACGTCGCGGATCGGATCGTGCTGCACGTGACGGGTGTCGACGACCTGGCCGAGTGGTTCGACGAGGTGGCCGCGGAGGTCCTCGCCACGGCGGTCATCATCGGCGCGGGCCACGGCGAGGGCGCGGTGCTCGAGTTCGACGACGGGCGCGACGCGCGCGCCTGGGTTGCGAAGGCCTAGTCCGCCGCGTTGAGTTTGGCCAGCAGGGTCGTCAGCGTCTGACGCTCGGCCCCGTCGAGGCGTCCGGCCAGCGCGTGGTCGAGGTATCCCAGGTGCACCGCGAGCGCGGCGTCCAGGCGGGCCTCACCCTCGGCCGTGATCTCGACGAAGATGGCGCGCCGGTCCGAGGGGCACGAGCGCCGCGCGACCAGGCCCGCCTCTTCCAGGCGGTCGATCAGTCGGGTCGTGCCGCCGGTGGAGTGGACGATGGCGTCGGCCACCTGGGTCATCTTGAGGCGTCCTTCGGGGGAGCGGTGCAGGCGCAGCAGGACCTCGTAGGAGGACAGGGGCAGGTCGCAGGTGGCCTCGAGCTCGTAGCCCAGTCGACGCGCCAGGCGCGCGTTGGTCTCGACCAGGAGGCCGAAGAGGACGACCTTTTCGTCCCCGGACGGGCAGGCGGAGGTGGACAGGCTCACGGGGTCAGTGTATCAGATTTACTGGTTTTTTAAACTACTGCTTGACAAGTAGTTGTAGATGCAACTATAATCTAGGCAGCACAGAAAGTGCCCCCCTGAAGGAGAATCCCATGAGCAACCTGCCTGCCCCCGGCGCCTACAGCGTCGACGCTACCCACTCCACCATCGGCTTCGTCGCGCGGCACCTCGTCGCGTCCAAGGTCCGCGGTCGCTTCACCGAGTTCACCGGCACGGTCACCATCGGTGACACGCCCGAGACCTCCTCGGTCGAGGCCGTCGCCCAGTCGGCCAGCATCACGACCGACAACGAGATGCGCGACGGTCACCTTCGCACCGCTGACTTCCTCGAGTCCGAGACCTACCCCACGCTGAGCCTGCGCTCGACCAAGGTCACGCCCAAGGGCGGCGACCGCTACGAGCTCGTCGCCGACGTGACGATCAAGGGCGTGACCAAGCCGGTCGCCTTCGACCTGGAGTTCCTCGGGTCCGGCCCCGGTCTGGCCCCCGGAGTCAACGTCGCCGGCTTCGAGCTGACCGGCGAGGTCGACCGGCGCGACTTCAACATCAACTTCGAGGGCTCCCTGGAGAACGGCAGCCTCGTCGTCGGTCACAAGATCGTCCTCGAGCTCGCCGTCGAAGTGGCGGCGCAGCTGCCCGTGGGCGCGAACGCCTAACAAAGATGTCGCGAGACGCGGCGCCGGGGGCGAAAGCCCCCGGCGCCGCTGTCGTTACGATGGGCGCGTGAGCGAGGACGGCCGAGGTCGCGGAGTGGTCTCCACCCTGGGCCTCGCCGGCGCCCTGGCCACCATGTTCTCGGTCTGGTGGTTCGCCCTGCGTCCGCGCCGCCGCCGTCGCGAGGGCTGAGGCCGTCGCCGTTAGCGTGAGGTCGTGGCCTCCGCGTCGTTCGCCCCGCTGCGACACCGGAGCTTCACCCTCGCGCTGACCTCATCGTTCGTCTCGTCCATCGGGACCTGGATGCAGACCGTCGCGCTGGGCATCTACCTCACCGAGACGACCCACGACCCCCTGTGGCTGGGCCTGCTGACCGTCGCCGCCTGGACGCCGAGCATCATCGGCTCGCCGTTGGGCGGTGTCGTGGGCGACCGCTGGAACCGCCAGCACTGGATCCAGGCCAACAACCTCGTCATGGCGTCCACGGCGTCGACCCTGGCCGTCCTGGCGCTGACCCACCACCTCGACCCGCACCTGATCGTGGTCCTGGCCGTCGTCGAGGGGCTGGCCAGCTCGTCGTCGTGGTCCGCGTGGCAGTCGCTGCTGCCCGACCTGGTCGAGCGCGACGAGGTACTGGCGGCGGTCTCGCTCTCCTCGGCCCAGTTCAACCTCGGGCGCATCATCGGGCCGCTCTTCGCCAGCGTGGCCCTGACCCTGGGCTCCTACGGCGTGTGCTTCGCGGTCAACGCGGCGTCCTTCGTCTTCGTCGTCGTCACCTTCTCCTTCGTGCGCTCCGCGCCGCGGCCCGCGATCGCCGCGCCGGTGCGACCCTGGGGCGACCTCATGGTCGGCGCGCGCCAGGCCTGGCGGGTGAAGGGGTGCCGGTACCCGATCCTGGGCATCGCCGCGGTCGCCCTGACCCTGTCGCCGTTCATCGCCCTGGTGCCGGCGATGGCGATCGAGGTCCTGCACTCGGGGAAGGTCGGCGCGACCTGGCTGGTCACGGCCCAGGGGGTGGGCGCGGTGGTCGCCGCGCTGACGCTGCCGGCGCTGGCGCGGCGCACCACGCGGCTCTTCGTGCTGCGTTCCTCGCTGTTCACCGCGGTCGCCGCCGAGGCGCTCTACGGCCTGGCGCCGGACCTGGGCCTGGCCCTCGCGGCCCTGACGGTCGTGGGCGGCGCGTACGTCGGGGTCCTCACCGGCCTCAACACCTCGGTGCAGCTGCACGCGCCGGTGAGCGAGCGCGCCCGGATCCTCTCGCTCTACACCCTGTCGCTGTCCCTGGCGTACCCGCTCGGCGCGCTGGTCCAGGCCAGCTTCGCGCGCGTCTACGGCGTGCGCACCGTGACCGAGGTCGGCGCGGGCGCCCTGCTCGTCGTGCTGGCGTCGGTGAGCGCGCTGCGCTCGCGCGTGTGGGGCGAGCTGGCCGTCACCCCGCCGACGCCGTCGGGATTGCTGGCAGACTAGGGCCATGACATTCACCGCCGTCAACCCCGCCACCGAAGAGGTCATCGCCGAGTACCCGGCCCACACGCCCGAGCAGGTCGAGGCCGCCCTGGCCCTCGCCGCGGCCACGTTCGAGTCCTGGAGCGCCACGCCGATCCCCGAGCGCGCGCGGCTCATGGTGGCCGCGGCCGAACTCATCGAGGGCGAGCTGCCCGTGGTGGGCGAGCTGCTCACGAGCGAGATGGGCAAGACCTTCGCCGCGGCCAAGGGCGAGGCCGCCAAGTGCGCGATGACGATGCGCTACTACGCCGAGCACGCCGAGGAGATCCTCGCGCCCGAGATGATCGCGACCTCGGGCTCGCGCAGCGGCGTGCGATTCGAGCCCCTGGGCGCGATCTTCGCCGTGATGCCGTGGAACTACCCGCTGTGGCAGGTCGTGCGCTTCGCCGCGCCGGGCCTGATGGCCGGCAACGTCGCCATCCTCAAGCACGCCTCGAGCGTCCCGGGGTCCGCGGCCTACCTCGAGGGCGTCTTCACCCGCGCCGGGTTCCCGCGCGGCGTGTTCACCAACCTGTACGTGGGCCACGACGCGGCCGAGAAGATCATCGCGGACCGGCGCGTCGCCGGCGTCACGCTCACCGGTTCTGAGGGCGCCGGCCGCTCCGTGGGGGCCGCCGCGGGACGCGCGCTCAAGCCCTGCGTGCTCGAGCTCGGGGGCTCGGACGCCTTCATCGTGGGCGCGGGCGCCGACCTCGAGCGCACCGTGCCGATGGCGGTGACCGCGCGCATCCAGAACAACGGCCAGTCGTGCATCGCGGCCAAGCGCTTCATCGTCCTCGAGTCGATCGCCGACCAGTTCGTCCCGCGCTTCGTCGAGGCGATGGCCGCGGTGAAGATGGGTGACCCGATGGACCCCGCGACGGCGCTCGGCCCGCTGGCGAGCCGCTCCCAGCGCGACCAGATCGCCGACCAGGTCGCCAAGTCGGTCGCCGCGGGCGCGACGGTGCTGGCCGGGGGAGAGGCGCCCGAAGGGCCGGGGTTCTACTACCCGGCCACCGTACTGACCGACGTGCCCGCGGACTCGCCGGCGGGGTGCGAGGAGCTCTTCGGTCCGGTGGCGGTCGTCTCGGTGGTCAAGGACCTCGACGCCGCGATCCGCGCGGCCAACGCCACGCCGTGGGGACTGGGCGGGTCGATCTGGTCGAACGACCCCGCAGAGATCGACGCCGCCATCGCGGGCGTCGAGGCGGGGATGCTCTTCGCCAACGCGATCGTGGCCTCGATGCCCGAGCTGCCCTTCGGCGGCATCAAGGAGTCGGGCTTCGGGCGCGAGCTGTCGGTGTACGGCATGCGAGAGTTCACCAACACCAAGACGTTCTTCGTGGCGTGACGCCGCGCCTGTACTTCGACCACGCCGCGTCCGCGCCGCGCCGCGACGAGGTCGTCGAGGCCATGGACCGCTGGTCGCACGGCGTCGTCGGCAACCCCTCGGGGAGCCACGGCGCCGCGCGTGAGGCGCGACGCGCCGTCGAGGAGGCCCGCGACGAGGTCGCCGCGTTCGTCGGCGCGCGACCGCGGGAGGTGATCTTCACCGGCGGCGGCACCGAGTCGTGCCAGCTCGGCCTGGTCGGCGTCGCGCTCCACCACCGCCGCCACCACGCGTCGACCTCGGTGATCGTGTCGGCCGTCGAGCACCACGCGGTCCTCGACGCCGCCGCGACGCTCTCGCGCGACTTCCCCGACGTGGTGGTGCACCACGTCGGCGTCGACGCCGACGGCGTCGTGGACCTCGACCAGCTCAGCGACCTGCTCGGCCCCGAGACCGCGGTCGTCAGCGTCATGACCGTGAACAACGAGACCGGGGTGTGCCAGCCCATGGACGCCGTCAGCTCGACGGTCAACGCCCACGTCCCGGGCGGCGCGCCGCTGCACACGGACGCGGTCGCCGCGGCGCCGTGGCTGCACCTGCCCACGGTGACCGCGACCGCGGCGCTGGTGTCGATCTGCGCCCACAAGGTCGGGGGACCCGTCAACGCCGGCGCGCTGATCGTGCGCGAGGGGGTCGAGATCGACGCGCTGGTCCCCGGGGGGGGCCAGGAGCGCGGACGGCGCGGCGGGACCGTCGACGTCGCCGCCGCGGTGGGCCTGGCCGCCGCGCTGCGCGCGACCGCGCTCGAGCTCACCGAGGTCCACGATCGCGTCACGGACCTGCAGACGCGCCTGGCGACCGCGCTGGCCTTCCTGCCCGGCGCGCGCGTCACGGCGATCGGGGCGCTGCGGGTGCCCGGCACGGTGCACGTGACCTTCGACGGCCTGGCCAGCGACGAGCTGCTGTTCCTGCTCGACCAGGAGGGCGTGTGCGCGTCGGCCGCGGCGAGCTGCTCGAGCGGCGCGGCCCAGGCCAGCCACGTCCTGGCCGCCATGGGCGTCGCGCCCGAGCGCGCCCGCGGGGCGCTGCGCCTCTCGATGGGCGCCGAGACGACGCCCGACGACGTCGACGCGGTCATCGCGACTCTCTCGAGCGTGGTCTACCGGCTGCGCGACGGGGGCTAGCCCGACACCCGACTGGCAGACTGAGCGCATGGACGTCCTGGTCGCGATGAGCGGGGGGGTGGACTCCTCGGTGGCCGCGGGCCGCCTCGTCGAGGATGGCCACCACGTCGTCGGCGCGACGCTCAAGCTCTGGGGCGGCGAGTCCGACGCGGGGTGCTGCTCGGTCGCCGACGTCGACGACGCCCGCCGGGTCGCCCAGGTGCTCGGCGTCGATCACCACGTCTTCAACTTCGCCGAGGAGTTCGAGCGCCACGTCGTGAGCCCGTTCGTGGACGGCCACGCCCGCGGCCTGACGCCGAACCCCTGCATCGAGTGCAACCGCCACGTCAAGTTCGACCTGCTGATCGAGCGCGCCCGGCGCCTCGGCTTTCAGGCCGTGGCCACCGGCCACCACGCCCGCGTGCTCACCCGCGACGGCCGACGGTTGCTCGCGCGCGGCGTCGACCAGCGCAAGGACCAGAGCTACGTGCTGGGATTCCTGAGCGACGCCCAGTTGACGAACCTGGTGCTGCCCATCGGCGAGCTGACCAAGGACGAGGTGCGCTCCGAGGCCGCGCGCCTCGGCCTGCGCACCTGGGACAAGCCCGACAGCCAGGACGTCTGCTTCATCGAGTCGCGAAGGGGACGAGAGGGGTTCTTGTCGACGCGGCTGGACTTCACGCGCGCGACGGTCGTGGACTCGGGCACGGGCGACGAGCTCGGCGAGGTCGGCGCCGCCGAGCTGGTCACCGTCGGCCAGCGCCGCGGGATCGCCCCGGGGCGTGACGGCGAGGCCCGTTACGTGCGTCGCGTCGACCTGGACGCGCGCCGCGTCGAGGTCGGCCGGCGCGAGGACGTGACGATCGACGTCATCGCCCTGGACGAGGCGTCGCTGACCTTCGCGCGCGAGCCGGTGGCGAACGGCGCCGAGGTGTACGCGCAGTGGAGCGCCCACGGGGCGGCCGCGGCCGCCCGGCTGGAGCGCAGCCCGACGCCGCGCCTGTGCCTGGAGCGGCCGGCGCGACCGGTCGCCCCGGGTCAGACCGTCGTCCTGTACCGGCGCGACGAGCCGGCGATCGTCGAGGGCGCGGCGATCGTCGCGCGGACGTGACGACCCCCGCGCAGAGGGCGCGGTGGCTGCGCGCCGAGGTCGCGCGCCACAACGAGGCCTACTTCGTCCACGACGCCCCCGAGGTCCCCGACGCCGACTACGACGCCCTGGTGCGCGAGCTGCGCGAGCTCGAGCGCGACCACCCCGAGCTCGCGATGACCTCGTCGGTGAGCAACACGGTGGGCGCTCCGGCGTCGACCACGTTCTCACCGGTGCGCCACGCGACCCCGATGCTCAGCCTCGACAACGTCTTCACCTCCGACGAGCTCGCGGACTGGGGACGGCGCGTCGCGCGCGGACTGGCGACGCAAGGCGACATCACGTTCGTCGTCGAACCCAAGATCGACGGCCTGGCGCTGTCGATCACCTACGTCGACGGCGACCTGGCGCAGGCGGCGACGCGCGGGGACGGCCGGGTGGGAGAGGACGTCACGGCCAACGTGCGCACGATCGCCAACGTGCCCCAGCGCCTCCGCGGGTCGGCCCCCGGACGCGTGGAGGTCCGCGGAGAGGTGTTCCTGGCCCGCGACGACTTCGCCGCGATGAACGAGCGCCAGCGCGAGGCCCACGAGAAGGAGTTCGCCAACCCGCGCAACGCCGCCGCGGGCAGCCTGCGCCAGAAGGACCCGTCGGTCACGGCCCGGCGACCGCTGTCGTTCCTCGCCTACCAGCTCGAGGTCGTCGAAGGCCCCCTGGCCTACGCGACGCACACGCAGAGCCTCGCGGCGCTGCGCGCCTGGGGGCTGTTCGTCGCCCCCGAGGTCCAGGTCGTGCGCGGCGCCGCCGCGGTCGCCGAGCGCTCCGACTGGTTCTTGGCCCACCGCCACGACCTCTCCTACGACATCGACGGCGTGGTGATCAAGGTCGACGACCTCGCCGAGCGCGAGGCCCTGGGGTTCACCTCGCGCGCGCCGCGCTGGGCGATCGCGCGCAAGTTCCCGCCCGAGGAGCGCACGACGCGCCTGCGCGCGATCGAGGTCTCGATCGGGCGCACCGGTCGCGCCACCCCCTACGCCGTGCTCGAGCCGGTCGTCGTCGCGGGCTCGACGGTGTCGATGGCGACGCTGCACAACGAGGACCAGGTGCGACTCAAGGACGTGCGCCCCGGCGACCTGGTCATCGTGCGCAAGGCCGGCGACGTGATACCCGAGGTCGTCGCGGCGGTGCGCGAGGCGGGCCGGCGCCGCAAGCCCGCGTGGAGGTTCCCCGCGGCGTGCCCGGTGTGCGGCGCTGAGCTGCGCCGCGTCGGCGACCAGAGCGATACGTACTGCGTCAACCGCTCGTGCCCGGCCCAGCTGCTCGAGCAGGTCGTCCACTTCGCGTCGCGCGGCGCGATGGACATCGAGGGACTGGGCGAGCAGCGCGTCGCCCAGCTCCTCGACGAGGGCCTCGTCAGCGACGTCGCCGACCTCTACGGCCTGCGCGTCGACCAGCTCTTGGTCCTCGAGGGCTTCGCGGAGCTCTCGGCGACGTCCCTGGTCGCGGCGATCCAGGCCTCGCGCGACCAGCCGCTGAGCCGCCTCCTCGTCGGCCTGGGCATCCGCCACGTCGGCCCGGTCGCGGCGCGCGAGCTCGCGGCGGCGTTCCGCACCTACGACGCCCTGGCCGGCGCCCCCTTAGAGGCCCTCGAGGCCCTCGACGGCGTCGGGCCGGTCATCGCCGAGTCGGTCTACGCCTACTGCCGCGAGGAGGAGAACCGCGAGCGCATGGCGCGCCTGGCCGCGGCCGGGCTGGCGCTCGCCGAACCCGACACCCGCGCCGGGGTCGCCGCGACCCTCGCCGGGCGCGCGGTGGTGGTCACCGGGGCCGTCGAGGGCTACACGCGCGAGGGCGCCGAGGCGGCGATCGTCGAGCGCGGCGGGACGTCGCCGGGCACGGTGTCCAAGAAGACCTACTGCGTCGTCGTCGGCGACGCGCCGGGCCAGTCCAAGCTGACCCGGGCCCGGGAACTGGGCGTGCCCCTCGTGGCCGCGGCGGGCTTCGCGCACCTGCTCGCCACGGGAGGCTGGACCTCGACCCTCGAAGGGGCCCCTGACTAGGTTAGGGACGTGCCGACGCCCACCTTCGCCCCGGGTCACGACCTCGTCGGTCGCTACCGCATCACCCGGCTGCTGGGCATCGGTCACGTCGCGGAGGCCTACCTGGCCGACGACCTGTCGCTGCGCCGCGAGATCGTCGTCAAGGTCCTGCTCGGGCACCTCGCCGCCTACGAGGACGTGCGGCGGGCCTTTCGGGACCGGATCGTGCGCTCGGCCACCCTCAGCCACCCCCACCTCGAGCGCGTCTTCGACGGCGGCCAGGAGTCCGGGCACATCTTCACGATCACCGAGTACCTCGAGGGCGGGTCCTTAGAAGAGGTCCTGGCGTCGGGCCAGCGCCTCAGCCTGGATGACACCGCGCGCCTCGGCCGCGACGTGGCCGGCGCCCTGGCATACCTCAACGACAACGGCTTCGTCCACGGGGCGCTCTCGCCCAACACCCTGCTCTTTGACGCCGAGGGGCGCGTGCGCGTCACCGACGTGGCGCTGTCGGGGCTGGCCGGGATGCACGGCGAGGCGCTGACCTACGACGAGGTCCGCTATCTCAGTCCCGAGCAGGCCCTCGGCGAGCCCGCGGGCGAGCGCAGCGACGTCTACGCGCTCGCGCTCATCCTCTTCGAGGCGGCCACGGGCGTGTCGCCCTTCGAGGCGATGACCCCCGAGGCGATGCTGCGCACGCGGGTCAACACGCCGCTGCCGGTGCGTCCCGAGCTGGGTTCCCTCGACATGGTCCTGGCCCAGGCCGCGGTCCCGGACCCTCGCCTGCGACTCGACGCCGAGCAGTTCGCGAGCCGCCTCGGGGCGTCGGCCGCCGACTCGTCGCCGCTCACCCTGCGCCGAACCGGCGAGCCGGCGCCGCTGCTGGCCCAGTACACGCCGAGCGAGCCGCGGAGCTCGATCGGGTTCCGCCCGCCCTCGCCCGACCAGATCGCCGCCGCGCCCGCGGCGCGCCACGCCTTCCCCTCCGCCCCGCGCACCACGGGCGCGCGGCCCCCCTTCGAGGGCTTCGACGACCGCCGCGCCCGCCGCGGGCCGCCGCCGCGCCCGCCGCGGGGGCGCCGCCTGGTCCTGGGGGTCGCCGCCGTCCTGCTGGTCGTCGCGGCCCTCGCCGCGGGGGCGGTGTGGAAGTTCGGCCTGCTCACGTCGCACCATTCCGTGCCGTCACTGACCAACCTCACCGTCGCCCAGGCGGGTCAGGTCCTGCGCACCGACAACGACGGATTCACGCTGAGCGTGACGAGCCACGAGCGGTCCTCGAGCGTCGCGGCGAACCACATCATCTCCCAGTCCCCGGTCGCGGGCACGTCCGAGAAGTCCGGCCAGGTGATCGACGTCGTCGTGTCCGACGGCGCGCAGCTCGTCACGATGCCCACGACGATCATCGGCGAGGACTGCGCGACGGCCACGGCCCAGCTGCTGCGGGTCAAGGTCTCCGCGTCGTGCCCGTCGACGCTGGCGATCCCGAGTTCGACCGTCGCCGCCGGACACGTCATCCGCGTGCGCTACGGCAAGTACGTGAACCCGGTGCACGTGCCCGTGGGCGCCACGGTCAAGCTGATCCTGTCGCGCGGCAGCGGCACGAGCACCACGACCACGACCACCACGGTCACCGCGACCACCACGACGACCGTCGCGACGGGCGTGAGCGAGCCGATGCCCCACGTGGTCGGCGACACCTACGCCCAGGCCTACGCCGCGATGAAGGCCGCCAAGCTCTACTTCTCCACCCAGGGTCCGAACTCGGGCGGCGACAAGTGGACGACGGTCACCGGGAGCTCGCCCACGGCGGGTACCCCCGTCAAGCAGTTTTCGAACGTCATTCTCTACGTGAAGTGACCAGCGGCTGCGAGCTGTGCGAGGCCGCGGTCCTCACGACGCGCTACTACGACGACGACGCGTGCTGGATCGCCGACTGCGAGGTCTGCCGCGTGCCGATGGTGGTGTGGCGCGTGCACGACGCGGCGCCCCCCGAGGACGTGCGCGCCCGCCTCCTGGAGCGTCTCGCGGCCGTCGCCGACGCCCGGCTCGGCGTGGGCGCCTGGCGGGTCGACGACGTGATGCGCAACATCCCGGACCACTACCACGCGCACGCGCGTCGACCCTTCGTCTGGAGCCTGGGCTAGTGCGCGCGCATCGTTACAATCGAGGCACGAGCAAGGGATAGGGGTCGCCATGGGCGCGCTGGACGGTCGCATCGCCATCATCACGGGTGCGGGACGCGGCATCGGCCGCGAGCACGCGCTGCTCTTCGCCGCCGAGGGGGCCAAGGTCGTGGTGAACGACATCGGCGCCGGGCTCGACGGCTCGACCCAGGCGGCGTCCGCCGCCGAGGAGGTCGTCGCCGAGATCGAGTCCTTCGGCGGGGTGGCCGTCGCGAACCACGACAACGTCGCGACCTGGGAGGGCGGCGAGCGCCTCGTCGCGTCCACCCTCGAGGCCTTCGGGGACCTGCACGTGCTCGTCAACAACGCGGGGATCCTGCGCGACCGCGTGCTGATCAACCTGAGCGAGCTCGACTGGGACGCCGTCATCAACGTCCACCTGAAGGGCCACTTCGTGCCCACGCGCCACGCCGCGGCGTACTGGCGCGAGCGCGCCAAGGCCGGCCACGAGGTCAAGGCGTCGGTCATCAACACCTCCTCGACGTCGGGCCTCCTGGGCAACGTCGGCCAGTCCAACTACGGCGCGGCCAAGGCGGGCATCGCCGCCTTCACGGTGATCATCGCCGAGGAGCTGTCGCGCTACGGCGTGCGCGTCAACGCGATCGCCCCCAACGCGCGCACGCGCATGACCGAGTCCACGCCGGGGCTGAGCGACCACGTGGCGGCGCCCAGCGACGCGGCGGTCTTCGACCAGTGGGACCCCGCCAACATCTCGCCGCTGGTCGCGGCGCTGGCGACCGAGTCGTGCCCGCTGACCGGCCAGGTCTACTTCATCCTGGGCGGCACCGTGCGGCTGTTCCGCAACTGGACGATGACGTCATCGCTGGAGAAGGACGACCGCTGGACGGTCGAGGAGCTCGCGGCCCGGCTGCCCACGTTGACGTGAGCGTCGACCGCCGGACGCACGTCCGGCGCGACGACCCCGAGGGACTGCTCGACCCGCGCACCGACCCGGGCGGCGTCGCCTTCGGCACCCTGGGGGCCGAGGCGGGCAGCGACCTGAACTGGTTCATGATGCTGCACCACCGGGTGCAGCGCCGCGCCGCGGGGTCACCGCGGTACTCGTGGTGGATGCTCTGGAGCCTGCTCGCCGGGCTGTTCGCGCTCAACTTCACCTTCACGGTCTTCATCGTCGCGCTGCCGCGCGTCGCCGGCCAGTTCCACACGACCGTCACCGTCCTCACCTGGACGATGGTCGGCCCCCTGCTCGCCTACGGGCTGGCCGCCCCGGTCCTGGGCAAGGCGGGCGACGTCTTCGGCCACCGCCGCCTCTACCTGATCGGGCTGGCGGGCGCCATGGTCGCCGCGCTGCTCACCGCGCTGGCCGCCAACGTCGGGATGCTGCTGTTCGCGCGCGCGCTCGACGGGGTCCAGGGCGCGGCCACCGGCACCGCGTCGGGGGCGCTCATCAACATGGCCTTCGCGCCCGAAGAACGGGTCAAGGCGATGGGGTGGTGGTCCCTGGTGGGCGCGGGGGGCCCGGTGATCGGGATCTCGCTGGGCTCGCCGATCATCGCGGCCTTCGGGTGGCGCGCGCTGTTCTGGTTCCAGCTGTGCCTGGTAGGGGTGGCCCTCGGCGTGGTCTTCCTGCTCGTGCCCAAGTCGCGCGGGTTCGACGCAGAGCCCGCCGCCGAGAAGCGGCGCGCCCGCGAGGAGTTCCGCCGCATGGACTGGATCGGCAGCTGGTCGCTGTCGCTCGCGGTCACCGCGCTGATGCTCGGGCTCTCGGTGGGCCCGTCGGTGGGCTGGACGAGTCCAGCGACGGTCGCGACGTTCGCGGCGTCGGGGGTGCTGGTGGGCGTCTTCGTCTTTCGCGTGCGCCACGCGCGGTTCCCGTTCATCCCGGCGCACTACTTCGCGCGGCGCAACTTCGTGATGCCCATGGTGCTGCGCGCGTGCGCGAACTTCGCCTACTTCGGGGCGTTCTTCCTGTTCCCGCTGCTCATGGAGCAGGGATACGGCTACTCGATCCCGCGCGTGGGCGCCATCGCCATCGCGCGCCCGATCACCTTCGCGCTGTGCTCGCCGGTCGCCGGCTACGTCGCCATGCGCATCGGCGAGCGCGTCAGCGCGGTCGCCGGGGCGTCGTTCCTGACCGGGTCGATGGCGCTGTTCGCCCTGCTGGGCCCCTCGAGCGGGGCCTGGCTGGTCATCGTGGCCCTGGCGCTGTCGGGGCTCGGGATGGGCGTGGCGATGCCCTCGACGAGCTCGGTGATGGCCAACGAGGTGCGCGTCAGCGAGTTCGGCGTGATGCTGGCCGCCCAGCTGCTCGCGATGCAGGTGGGCGAGGTCGCCGGGATCCAGGTCCTCGAGACCGTGCGCCAGGCGCTCGTGCACCGCCGGCACCTGGGGGGCGCGCGTCCCGGGGCGTCGCTGCTCGCGACGTTCCACCTGCCCTTCGAGATCGGCGCCGTCGTCGCCGCGGCGGGGCTCTGCGCGTCGTTCTTCCTGCGCTCGGTGCCGCGTCCGACTCGAGAGGCCCAACGCGCGGACCGGTAGTGTGGGCGCCTATGGCCTACGACGTCGCGCCCGGTTGTGAGCCCTTTTGCGCCCCCGGCGGGCCCTTCGGGGTCCTGGTCCTGCACGGGTTCACCGGCAACCCCTCGTCGATGCGGCCCCTGGCCCAGCGCTTCGCGGACGCCGGGTACGCGGTCGAGCTGCCACGGCTGCCCGGGCACGGCACCGTGGTCGAGGACGCCGTGACGACGCGCTGGTCGGACTGGTCGGGCGCCGCGCTGGCGACCTACGACGACCTCGCCGCGCGCTGTGAGCGCGTCGCCGTGGTCGGGCTCTCCATGGGCGGCGCGCTGACCGCCTTCGTCGCCCAGCAGCGCGCCGACGTCGCCGCGTGCGTGTTCATCAACCCGCTGCTCAAGCCCCAGCCGCCCGAGGTCCTCGCCCTGATCGACGACGCGGTGGCCGGGGGGATGACCGTCTTTGACAAGGGCGACGACCCGGCGGTCAAGAAGGAGACCGTCGAGGAGAACGCCTACAGCGTCTGGCCGCTGCCGGCGCTCAAGAGCCTCATGGACAACCTGCCGTCGGTCTACGCGGCCCTCGGCGACATCAGCGCGCCGAGCCTGGTGCTCTCGAGCCGCGAGGACCACACCGTCCCCAGCGAGAACAGCCTGGAGCTCGTCGCCGCGCTGCCCGGGCCCGTCGAGCACCTCTGGCTCGAGAACTCCGACCACGTGGCCACGATCGACAACGACCAGGAGCTGGTCGAGTCGACCGCCCTGTCCTTCGTCGGCCGGGTCCTGGCCGCGTGAGCGACCTCAGCCGCGAGGACGTGGCCAAGGTGGCCCGGCTGGCCCGGCTCACCCTGAGCGACGCCGAGCTCGACCTGTTCACCGGTCAGCTCGCCCAGGTGCTGGCCCACGCGGGCGACATGGCCGAGCTCGACCTCGAGGGCGTCGCGCCCACCGCGCACCCCTTCGGCCTCGTCAAC
The DNA here is from genome assembly GCA_963805595.1 of uncultured Actinomycetota bacterium. Lineage (GTDB taxonomy): Bacteria > Actinomycetota > Acidimicrobiia > Acidimicrobiales > RAAP-2 > RAAP-2. Next base: position 151,492 of record CAWDUM010000005.1, read on the forward strand.
GTCGTGCGCGCCGACGAGGTGACGCCCAGCCTGGACCGCGACGAGGTGCTGGCCGGCGCGCCCGACGCGCGCGAGGACCGCTTCGCCGTCCCGCGCATCGTCGGCGAGGCCCCGTGAGGAGCGCCGCGGCGATCGCCGCCGACGTGCGCACCGGCGTCTCGAGCGCCGCGGCCGAGCTGGGAATCGCGCGTGAGGCGATCGCCGCGCGCAACGACGAGCTGCACGTCTTCTTGCACCTCGACGAGGAGGGCGCGGACGCCGCGGCCGCCGCGGTCGACGCCGCGGTCGCGCGCGGCGAGGACCCGGGGCCCCTCGCCGGGGTGCCCGTCGCGCTCAAGGACAACCTGTGCCAGCGCGGGGTCCCCACGACGGCCTCGTCCAAGATCCTCGAGGGCTGGCGACCGCCCTACACCGCGACGGTGGTCGAGCGGCTCCTGGCCGCCGGGGCCGTCGCGGTGGGCAAGACCAACCTGGACGAGTTCGCCATGGGCTCTTCGACGGAGAACTCCGCCTTCGGCCCCACGCGCAACCCCCTCGACCCGACGCGCGTGCCCGGGGGGTCCTCGGGCGGCTCGGCCGCGGCGGTCGCCGCGGCGATGACGCCGGTCGCGCTGGGCAGCGACACGGGCGGGTCCATCCGCCAGCCCGCCGCGCTGTGCGGCCTGGTGGGCGTCAAGCCGACCTACGGCCTCGTCTCGCGCTACGGGCTGATCGCCTTCGCGAGCTCGCTCGACCAGATCGGGCCGTTCGCGACCAACGTCGCCGACGCCGCGATCGTGCTCGAGGTGATCTCGGGTCACGACCCGCTGGACTCGACGTCGCTGCCCGAGCCCGCGCCCTCGTTGGTGGCCCACCTCGCCGACGGCGTCGCCGGGCGGCGCGTGGCCCTGGTGCGCGAGCTCGTCGACGGGTCGGACCCCGAGGTCGTCGACTCGGTGGAGCGCGCCGCCCAGGTCCTGCGCGACGCCGGCGCCCGCGTGGTCGAGCTGTCCATCCCCGAGCTCAAGCTGGGCCTGAGCGCGTACTACCTCATCGCCCCGGCCGAGGCGTCGAGCAACCTCGCGCGCTACGACGGCGTGCGCTACGGCCTGCGCGTGGACGCCGAGGACGTCGCGGCGATGAACGAGGCGACGCGCACCGCCGGCTTCGGCGCCGAGGTCAAGCGCCGCATCATGCTGGGCACCTACGCGCTGTCGGCGGGCTACTACGACGCCTACTACGGCCAGGCGCTCAAGGTGCGCACGCGCATGATCGAGGCGTTCCGCGCCGCCTATGAGTCGGCCGACCTGCTCCTGGGCGCGACGACGCCGTCGGTGGCCTTCCCCTTCGGGACCAAGACCGCCGACCCGATGGCGATGTACCTGAACGACGTGTTCACGATCCCCACCAACCTCTCGGGCGACGCGGCGGTCTCGGTGCCCTTCGGCACCGGCGAGGCCGGCCTGCCGGTGGGCGTCCAGCTGCTCGGGCCCGGGCGCAGCGAGGCGCGCCTGCTCGCCGCGGCGCGCGTGCTCGAGATCGCCGAGGGCCGCGCGTGAGCCTGCCCGAGCCCTGGGAGATGGTCGTGGGCCTCGAGGTCCACACCGAGCTGCGCACGGCCACCAAGCTCTTCTGCGGGTGCGCCAACCGCTTCGGCGCCGAGCCCAACACCCTGGTGTGCCCGACGTGCCTGGGCCTGCCCGGGTCGCTGCCCGTGCTGAACGAGTACGCCGTCGAGCTGGCAATGGCGATCGGCTTCGCGCTGCACTGCACGGTGTCGCCCTCGACCTTCCACCGCAAGAACTACTTCTACCCCGACATGCCCAAGGACTACCAGATCAGCCAGTACGACCTGCCGATCAACGTGGGCGGCTACCTGGACCTGCCCGACGACAGCCGCGTGCGCATCGAGCGCGCCCACATGGAAGAGGACACCGGCAAGTCCACGCACCTGGGCGGCACCGGGCGCATCCACGGCGCGGACCGGTCCCTGGTGGACTACAACCGCTCCGGGGTCCCGCTGGTGGAGATCGTCTCGGGTCCGGACATGACGAGCTCGGCCCAGGCGCGCGCCTACGCCAGCGAGCTGCGCGGCATCCTCATCGGCACCGGGGCGTCCGACGGGCGCATGGAGGAGGGCTCGATGCGCATCGACGCCAACGTGTCGGTGCGCCGCGCGGGCGAGCCACTGGGGACGCGCTGTGAGATCAAGAACCTCAACTCGCTGCGCAGCCTGGTGCGCGCGATCGACTTCGAGGCGGCCCGCCAGGTGGACCTGCTCGAGGGCGGGGGACGCGTGCGCCAAGAGACGCGCCACTGGGACGAGAACGAGGAGGCCACCTCGACACTGCGCTCCAAGGAGGAGGCCGAGGACTACCGCTACTTCCGCGAGCCCGACCTGGTCGACCTGGCGCCGGACGAGGAGTGGCGCGAGCGCGTGCGGCTCTCGCTGGGCGCGATGCCCGCCGAGCGGCGCGCGCGCCTCGTCGCGCGCCTCGCCGACGCGACCCCCTCCCAGCTCGACGCGGTCGCGACGGTGGTCGAGGTGTCCCTCGACGACTACGTGAACGCCGCGGCCGACGCCGGCGTGGACGCCGCGCTGGCGCTCACGCGCGCGGCCAACGAGGTCATGGCGGACCTCGACGGGCGCCACCGGCTGACGAGCGACGCGTTCGTCGAGGTCCTGCGCCTCGAGGCCAGCGGCGAGCTGTCCGCGACCCAGGCCAAGGAGGTGCTGGCGGACCTGCTCGCGACCGGCGGGGACCCGCGTGAGATCGCCGCGGCCCGCGGGTTCGAGCGCCTCGACGCCGGCGTCCTGCACGACGCCGTGAGCGACCTCATCGACGAGCACCCCGGGGAGTGGGGCCGCTACCGCGACGGCGAGGAGAAGCTCGCCCAGTTCTTCGTCGGCCTGGTGATGAAGGCGACGCGCGGCCAGGCCGACGGCAAGGCGGTCATCGCCGACCTGCAGGCGCGGCGCTAGGCCCGCGAGCGCGTCGCCGCCACCACCAGCGGCGTGAAACCCGCGACGACCAGGACCTGGCCGGCGAACAAGACGTGCCAGGCGCCCGAGGTGGCCAGCGCGCACGCGGCCAGGCCGGCGCCGGTCAGCGCGACGCAGATAGCCGCGGGCGCCGCGCGGGCCCACGCGCGCGCCAGCCACGGCGCGGCGGCGCACTCGGCGAGCACGAGCGCGGCCCCGACGACGAAGTGCAGGTCCTTGAGGGCGAGCGAGCGCGTGTAGGCGTAGGTCGTCACCAGGGTCGCGCCCAGTAGCGCGGCGACCAGCTCGAGGTAGCGGCGCAGGCGCGCGTCGGCGACGAGGCGCGCGCCGCGCGCGATCAGGACCGCGTCGAGCGCGAAGGCGAGGCTGTAGGGCACGAACGTCACGACGTGGACGCCGTAGTTGGACACGCCGCCCTCGTCGCGCTTGACCACGAGCCCCGGGTGCAGCGCGACGCACACGCCGAGGAAGACCACGAGGCAGACCTGGCCCGCGGCGACCAGGGCGGGCGCCCGTTGACTCATCGGCCAAGTGTAGGGACGCGCCCGAGCGGGGGCGGGCCGGCGGCTTCGTAGACTTCGCCCATGACCACGCACCCCACGCCGCGCAGCACCGACGTCACCCTCGGCAAGGAACGGGCCCCGGCGCGCGCCATGCTGCGCGCGATGGGCCTCACCGACGAGGACATGACCAAGCCACAGATCGGCGTCGCGTCGAGCTGGAACGAGGTCACGCCGTGCAACCTGCCCCTCGACCGGCTGGCCCAGCGCGCCAAGGCCGCGGTGCGCGAGGCCGGCGGGGTGCCCTTCGAGTTCGTCACGATCGCGGTCTCCGACGGCATCTCGATGGGCCACGAGGGCATGCGGTCCTCCCTGGTGTCGCGCGAGGTCATCGCCGACTCGGTCGAGCTCGTCATGCACGCCGAGCGCTTCGACGCGATGGTCACCCTGGCCGGGTGCGACAAGTCGCTGCCGGGGATGCTCATGGCCGCGGCGCGCCTCGACGTGCCGAGCGTCTTCCTCTACGGCGGGACGATCCTGCCCGGGCACCTCAACGGCGAGGCCCTCGACGTGGTCTCGGTCTTCGAGGCCGTGGGGGCCAACGCCGTGGGGGCCATCAGCGACGCCGAGCTCTACGCGATCGAGTGCGCGGCGTGCCCCGGCGAGGGCAGCTGCGCGGGGATGTTCACGGCCAACACCATGGCCAGCGTCGGCGAGGCGCTGGGGATGTCGCTGCTGGGCAGCGCGGCGGTCCCCTCGGTGGACCCGCGCCGCGACCGCTACGCCGAGGAGTCGGGTCGCGCGGTGCTCAACCTGCTCGACCGCTCCATCACCGCGCGCCAGGTCATGACCAAGGCGGCGTTCGAGAACGCGATCGCGGTGACCATGGCGCTCGGCGGCTCGACCAACGCCGTGCTGCACCTGCTGGCGATCGCCCACGAGGCGCGCGTGCCCCTGGGGCTCGACGACTTCAACCGCATCGCGGCGCGCGTGCCGCACCTGGCCGACACCCGGCCCCACGGCAAGTACCACATGAGCGACCTGGACGCGGTGGGCGGGGTCCCGGTGATCCTCCAGCACCTGCTCGAGAACGACCTGCTCAACGGCGACGTCATGACGGTGAGCGGGATGACGATGGCCGAGAGCCTCGCCGCCTACCACGCCCCGGCCCCCGACGGGGCGGTCGTGCACCCGCTGGGCAGCGCCATCCACGACCGCGGCGGCATCGCCGTGCTGACGGGCAGCCTCGCCCCCCAGGGCGGTGTCGTCAAGGTCGCGGGCATCGACTCGCTCAGCTTCACCGGCACGGCTCGGGTCTTCGACGGCGAGGCCGCCGCGATGGAGGCGATCATGGCCGGCGAGATCGCCCCCGCGACGGTGGTCGTGATCCGCTACGAGGGCCCGCGCTCGGGACCGGGCATGCGCGAGATGCTCGCGGTGACCGGGGCGATGAAGGGCGTGGGGCGTGGCGCGGACTGCGCCCTCGTGACCGACGGTCGCTTCAGCGGGGGGACCCACGGGTTCTGCGTCGGCCACGTCGCGCCCGAGGCCTTAGACGGCGGGCCGATCGCCCTCGTGCGCGACGGCGACACGATCCGCATCGACGTCGAGACGAACTCCATCGACCTCCTGGTCGACGACGCCGAGCTCGCCTCGCGCGTCGCGGGCGACTTCAGCCCGCGCTACACGACCGGCGTGCTCGAGAAGTACGCGCGGCTCGTGCGCGGGGCCGAGACCGGCGCGGTCACGACACGATAGCCGCGGTCCGTCCCGGCCGGATGGTCGGCGCGCTAGGCCGTGGCGTCGAAGAACTCCACGTGGCGGCACTTCGTGCAGCGAAACGCGCCGAGCGCCCAGTTCTTCTCGCCCATCTCGGCCAGCTGGCCGAAGAAGAGCTTCGCCGCGCCCGACGAGCCCCCGGTCACGACGTCGATCGTCCCGAGCGACTCGGTCGGGCTCTGGCACCTCGTGCAGGTCACGTCGTCCACGTCCGGCTCCTTGTGTCCCGGCGCGTCGCGGCGCGTCGCGGCGGACCAGACAGTTCTACCCCCTCGGCGACGGGCGCCCGAGCTCCCTTGTGTGCCCGTCGCCGCGTGTGTCACAATGGGGGCGTGACGAGTCGTGACCTAGTGACGGTGGTAGGCGCCCGGCGCCGGTAGTCACACGTCATCAGACCGCCGGAGGCCTCCCGAAGGGAGGCCTTTTTTCGTATCGGAGAACCGAGGGATCGTGCAACTGACCGGAGCCCAAGCACTCATCAAGAGCCTGGAGCACCAGGGGGTCGACACGGTGTTCGGCCTGCCCGGCGGCGCGATCCTGCCGGTCTACGACCCGCTCATCGACTCGTCGATCCGCCACATCCTGGTGCGCCACGAGCAGGGGGCCGGTCACATGGCCGAGGGCTACGCGCTGGCGACCGGGCGCGCCGGCGTGGCGATGGTCACGAGCGGTCCCGGCGCGACCAACATCGTCACGCCCATCTCCAACGCCCACATGGATTCGACGCCCCTGGTCGTCGTGACCGGACAGGTGGCGACGGCCGCCATCGGCACCGACGCCTTCCAGGAGTGCGACATCACCGGGATCACGATGGGGATCACCAAGCACAACTTCCTCGTGATGTCGGCCCACGAGATCCCCCGGGTCATCGCCGCGGCGTTCCACGTCGCGACGACCGGACGCCCGGGCCCGGTCCTGGTCGACGTGCCCAAGGACGTGACCCAGTCGATGATGGAGTGGTGGACCCCGGCGTCGGTCGACGACTACGACCTGCCGGGGTACCGGCCGGTGGTGGCCCTCGACGAGGACGCCGTCGCGCGCGCCGCGGCGCTGATCGCCCGGTCCTCTCGCCCGGTGCTCTACGTGGGCGGCGGGACCCTCAAGTCGCGCGCGGAGAAGGAGCTGATGCTCTTCGCCGAGCGCACCGGGATGCCGGTCGTGACCACGCTGATGGCGCGCGGGGCGTTCCCGGACAGCCACGACCAGCACCTGGGCATGCCGGGCATGCACGGCATGTACACCGCCGTCACCGCCATCCAGCGCTGCGACCTGCTGATCAGCCTGGGCGCGCGCTTCGACGACCGCGTGACGGGCCGGGTCGCGGCCTTCGCCCCGGGGGCGGCGGTCATCCACGTCGACATCGACCGCGCGGAGTTCAACAAGGTCCGCCAGGCCGACGTCACCATCCAGAGCGACGTCGCGACCGCACTGGGCGCCCTCGACGCGGCGGGCGCGATGCCCCAACGCCTGGACGCGTGGTGGGCCGACCTGCGCGACTGGCAGGCGACCTACCCGCTCGTCTACGACGAGCCGAGCGCCGAGGGGCCGCTGCGCCCCCAGCACGTCATCTCCTCGATCGCGCGGCGCGCCGAGCCGGGCACGATCGTCACCGCGGGCGTCGGCCAGCACCAGATGTGGGCGGCCCAGTTCTGGGACTTCGAGGAGCCGGGCACCTGGATCAACTCGGGTGGCGCGGGCACGATGGGGTTCGGCGTGCCCGCCGCCATCGGCGCCAAGGCCGGGCGGCCGGACCGCACGGTGTGGTGCATCGACGGCGACGGTTGCTTCCAGATGACCGCCCAGGAGCTGGTGACCGCGCGCGCCGAGGGGATCCCGATCAAGGTGGCCATCCTCAACAACGCGTACCTGGGCATGGTGCGCCAGTGGCAGGAGATGTTCTACGACGAGCGCTACAGCGAGGTCTACCTGTCGTCGGACCTGCCCGACTACGTCAAGTGGGCCGAGGCCATGGGCTGCGCCGGCCTGCGCGCGAGCAACCTCGAGGAGATGGAGGCCGTCATCGAGGAGGCCAACGCGATCAACGACGTGCCGGTCGTGATCGACTTCCGCACGGACTCCTCCGAGAAGGTGTTCCCGATGGTCGCCGCCGGGGCCAGCAACGACGACATCATCGTGCACCCGAGCCAGCAGGGGAGGCCGCGGTGAGCCCGGAACCCTTCCTGGGCGACGCGCCGCACACGCCGGTCCGCCACCACATCCTGTCGGTGCTCGTGGAGAACAAGCCCGGGGTGCTCGCGCGCGTCGCCGGCCTCTTCGCGCGGCGCGGCTTCAACATCTACTCCCTGGCGGTGGCGCCGGCCGAGAGCCACGCGAGGTTCTCGCGCGTGACCATCGTCGTCGACGCCGAGTCCGCGCCGCTCGAGCAGGTCATGGGCCAGCTCGACAAGCTGGTGAACGTCGTGGCCATCAGTGACATCGCCCCCCACGACGCCGTGGAGCGCGAGCTGCTGCTCGCGACGATCAAGACGAACGTGTCGGACCGCACGCCGTTGCTGGACATCCTCGGCGCGGCCGGCGCGGCGATCGTCGACGTGGACGCCGGGGCGGTCACGGTGATGCTCGCGGGCACGCCGAGCGCGTGCGACGAGTTCGAGGGGACCATCGAGGAGTACACCGTCTCGGAGCTCCACCGGACCGGTCGCGTGGCGCTCCCTAGACTTGGCGAGGCCGCGCCGCACTGAGCGGCGACGAAAGAGGAAGACCCCCATGACGACCCTGTACTACGAGAAGGACGCCCACCCCGAGGTCCTCAAGGCCAAGAAGATCGCGGTCCTGGGCTACGGGTCCCAGGGCCACGCCCACGCCCTCAACCTGCACGACAGCGGGTTCGACGTGCGCGTCGGCCTGCGCCCCGAGTCCTCGTCGGTCCACAAGGCCGAGGACGCCGGCCTGCGCGTGCTCGGCATCGCCGACGCCGCGGCCGAGGCCGACGTGATCATGATCCTGCTGCCCGACACCGAGCAGAAGCGCATCTACGACCTGGAGATCGCCCCGCACCTTTCGGCGGGCAAGTGCCTGCTCTTCGCGCACGGATTCAACATCCGGTTCAACCTGATCACCCCGCCGGCCGACGTCGACGTCGCCATGGTGGCGCCCAAGGGCCCGGGCCACCTCGTGCGCCGCACCTACGTCGAGGGCGGGGGAGTGCCGTCGCTGATCGCGGTCCACCAGGACGCCACCGGCCACGCCCACGAGCTCGCGCTGGCCTACGCCCACGGCATCGGCGCGACGCGCGCCGGCGTGCTCGAGACGACCTTCACCGAAGAGACCGAGACCGACCTCTTCGGCGAGCAGGCGGTGCTCTGCGGCGGGGTCACGGCGCTGGTGCGCGCGGGATACGAGACCCTCGTCGAGGCGGGCTACCAGCCCGAGAGCGCGTACTTCGAGTGTCTCCACGAGCTCAAGCTCATCGTGGACCTGATGTACGAAGAGGGCATCACCGGCATGCGCTTCTCGGTGTCGGACACCGCGGAGTACGGGGACCTGACGCGCGGTTCGCGCATCATCAACGACCAGGTCAAGGCCGAGATGAAGAAGGTGCTCACCGAGATCCAGGACGGCTCCTTCGCCGCCGAGTGGATCCAGGAGAACGAGATCGGGCGCCCGCGCTACCGCGAGCTGCGCGACGCCGGCAAGAAGCACCCCATCGAGGAGATCGGCAAGAAGCTGCGCGACCTCATGCCCTTCGTCGGCGCCGGCAAGCAGAAGGTCAGCGAGGCCTCGGGCGGCGACACCGACTGACTCAGGTCGCGGATGAGCGCGCCTCGTCCAAGATGGCGCTGAGCGTGGGCGAACCCTCCGTGACCCGCCGTGACGCCAGCGCCACGACGTCTAGGTTGCGACCTGACGCCGTGCGCACGACGGGGTGGCCGTTGGGCCATACGAACCACCGAGCGCCGGGCACGGTCGCCACGATTACGCGCCCCAAGTGCATGCCGGCGTCGTTGCCGAGGCCCGCGCGGACCTCGGGGTCGCTCGAGAATTCGCCCCAGTGCTCGTCGATGACCGAGAGGCTGGCCTCGCTGTCGTCGAGTTCGATCCCGAACTGGGCGGCGACGTCGCGAAGTCGGCTATTCGCAGGCGGGCCGTCCCAGTCGCCACCCGCGAATCCCGGGGACCCGAAGACGGCGACGCCGATGGCCGGGCCGTGCTTAGGCCCCATCCAGCGACGGCGCCACCTCCAGCGCCGCGTGCGGCTCAAAGGTGACCGACCACGTAGTTGACGCTCGCGCACAGCGACGCGACGTCCTCGGGGTCGATGCTCGGAAAGAGCGCGACGCGCAACTGGTTTCGCCCCAGCTTCCGGTACGGCTCGGTGTCGAGGACCCCGTTCGCGCGCAGGGTCGCGGCGATCTTCGTGGCGTCGACGTCGTCGGCGAAGTCGATCGTGGCCACGACGTGGCTGCGCTGGGCGGCGTTCTCGACGAAGGGTCGCGCGAAGTCCGACGCCTCGGCCCACGAGTAGATGATCTCGGCCGACGCGCGCGTGCGCCCGGTCGTGAACTCCAGCCCGCCGTTGTCGTTCATCCATCGGATCTGGGACTCGAGCAGGTGCAGGGTGGCCAGCGCGGGGGTGTTGTAGGTCTGGTTGAGCCGCGAGTTGTCCAGCGCGATCTTGAGGTCCAGGAACGCCGGGGTCCAGCGCTCCGAGGCCGCCAGCGACTCGATCCGCTCGATCGCCGCGGGCGAGCACAGGGCGATCCACAGGCCGCCGTCGGAGGCGAAGGACTTCTGGGGCGCGAAGTAGTAGCAGTCGAACTGCGTCGGGTCCACGCGCAGGCCGCCCGGCGCCCGACGTGGCGTCCACCGCGACCAGCCCGGTCGCGCCGGCCGGGCGCGTGATCGGCATCATCACGCCGGTGGACGTCTCGTTGTGGGTCAGCGCGTAGAGGTCCACCGAGTCGTCGGCGACGGCGTAGCGGGTGCGTGCCCGGCTCGCTGGCGATGATCTGAGGGCGCCTTGAGGTGCGGGGCCGCCGTAGCGCACGCCGCGAACTTCGAGGAGAACTCCCCGAAGCTCAGGTGCTGACTCTGCTCGGAGATCAGGTGGAACGTCGCGGCGTCCCAGAAGCAGGTGGTGCCGCCGTTGCCGAGCAGGACCTCGTAGCCGTCGGGCAGCAAGAAGAGGTCGCGCAGCCCGTCACGTATCTCGCCGACCTTGTTGCGCACGGTCGACTGGCGATGCGACGTGCCGAGGAACGTCGCGGCGTCCGCGGCGAGCGCGTCGACCTGGGCGGCGCGGACCTTGGAGGGTCCGGAGCCGAAGCGTCCGTCGCGCGGCAAGAGGTTGGCGGGGATCGTGAGGTGGTCGGGGGAACTCATAGACTTACATTCTTACGGGACCGAGCGTGGAGCAAATCATGGGTGCCAGAGTGAGCGATCGCCTGAGCGGTCTAGCCCCCAGCGCAACCCTGGCCGTGGACGCCAAGGCCAAGTCGCTCAAGGCCGCGGGCGAGCCGGTGATCGGGTACGGAGCGGGCGAACCCGACTTTCCGACCCCCGCGCACATCGTCGAGGCCGCGTCCAGGGCCTGTTTTGACCCGGTCAACCACAAGTACACGCCCACCGCCGGCCTGCCCGAACTGCGAGAGGCCATCGCCGCCAAGACGTTGAGGGACTCGGGACTGGAGGTCTCGGCCTCCCAGGTGCTGGTGACCAACGGCGGCAAGCACGCCGTCGCGACCGCCCTGGCGGCGCTCCTGGACCCGGGCGACGAGGTCCTGCTGCCCGCGCCCTACTGGACGACCTATCCCGAGTCGATCTACCTCGCCGGTGGCTCGACCGCGCCGGTCGCGACCCAGGAGGCGGACGGCTTCCGACTGACCGTCGACGCGCTCGAGGCCGCCCGCACGCCGCGCACCAAGGCCATGTTCTTCGTCTCTCCGTGCAACCCCACGGGCGCCGTCGTCCACCCCGACGAGGTCGCGGCGATCGGCCGATGGGCGGCGGAGAACGGCGTGTGGGTCCTGTGCGACGAGATCTACGAGCACCTCGTCTACGGCGGCCTGCGACACGTGTCGCTGCCCGTCGTCGCGCCCGAGGTGGCCGACCGGTGGGTGGTCCTCAACGGGGTGGCCAAGACCTACGCGATGACGGGCTGGCGCGTCGGCTGGATGATCGCCCCGCGTGACGTCACCGAGGCCGCCGTGAACTACCAGAGCCAGACGACGTCGAACATCTCGAACATCTCCCAGCGCGCGGCGGTCGCCGCGCTCACCGGCGACCTGGCGGCGGTGGCCGAGATGCGCGTGGCGTTCGACCGGCGCCGGCGCACAATGACCTCGATGCTCAACGCGATCGACGGGGTCAGCTGCGCCGAGCCCGAGGGCGCCTTCTACTGCTTCCCCAACGTGACCGGACTTCTCGGGCGACCGCTCAAGGGCCGGGTCGCGACCACGTCGGCCGAACTCGCCGAGACGCTGCTCGACGTGGTCAAGGTCGCGGTCGTGCCGGGCGAGGCTTTCGGAGCCCCGGGGTTCTTTCGGCTCAGTTACGCCCTCAGCGACGATGACGTGGTGGAGGGCCTCGAGCGGGTCGCGGCCTTGGTCGCCGCGGGTTGAGCGGGCGCACCGCGCCTTTAGCCTGAGGTCCGAGAGAAGGGTGTGAGGTGGCGCGAGTACTGGTAACCGAGGAGATCGCCGACGCGGGACTCCAGCAGCTGCGCCACGCGGGCCACGACGTCGACGTCCGCCTGGGGCTGTCCCCGGAGGAACTGCGCACGGCCATCGTGGGAGCGCACGCGCTCATCATCCGATCGGCGACCAAGGTCGACGCCGCGGCCCTGGAGGCCGCCGACGTTCTCGTCGTGGTCGGTCGCGCCGGCATCGGACTGGACAACGTGGACGTCGAGCGCGCGACCGAGCTCGGCGTGATGGTCGTCAACGCCCCCCAGTCGAACATCCTGTCGGCGGCCGAGCAGACGATGGCACTGCTGCTGGCCCAGGCGCGCAACGTCCCCCAGGCCCACGCCGCCTTGAAGGACGGCAAGTGGGAGCGCAGCAAGTGGGAGGGCGTCGAGCTGCACGCCAAGACGCTCGGCGTGGTCGGTCTGGGAAAGATCGGCGCCCTCGTCGCCCAGCGCGCGCTGGCCTTCGGGATGCACCTCATCGCCTACGACCCCTTCATCTCCGAAGAGCGCGCCCGCCACATGGGCGTCGAGTTGGTCGACCTCGAGACGCTGCTCGGGCGAAGCGACTTCATCACGATCCACCTCCCCAAGACCAAGGACACGACGAACCTGATCGACGCCAAGGCCCTGGCGCTGGCCAAGCCCGGCGTGCGCATCATCAACGTGGCGCGCGGCGGCATCGTCAACGAGGATGACCTGGCCGCGGCCATCCGCGACGGACACGTCCAGGGTGCGGCGCTGGACGTCTTCGAGAAGGAGCCCACGACGTCGTCGCCCCTCTTCGATCTCGCGTCGGTCGTCGTCGTGCCCCACCTAGGCGCGTCGACCGCCGAAGCGCAGGATCGAGCCGGCGCGACGATCGCCGAGCAGGTCGCCCTCGCCCTGGCGGGTGACTTCGTGCCCTTCGCCGTCAACGTTTCGGCCGGCGAAGTCTCCAACGTGGTGCGTCCGTTCATGGGCCTGGCCGAGCTGCTCGGGCGATTCATCGGCGGACTCCTCGACGGCCGCCCCGCCGACCTCGAGGTCCTCTACCAGGGCGAGCTCGCCGGCGCGGGCACGAAGATCCTGACCCTGTGCGCGCTCAAGGGTCTGCTGGTCGCCACCGGCCACGACGGCGCCTCCTTCGTCAACGCCCCCCAGATGGCCGTCGAGCACCAGTTGACGTGGGGCGAGGTGTCCACCGTCGAGTCACCCGAGTACGTGAACCTGATCACGGTGCGCTCGGGCCACCACTCGGTGTCGGGCACGCTCATGATGATCGGCACGCGCGTCGAGACCCGGATCGTGACCGTCGACGACCACAGCGTGGAGATTCCGCCCGGCGTCGTCGATGCTCGTCGTGCGCAACGACGACCGTCCGGGGATGATCGGGCTGTTGGGCTCGGCGCTCGGCGCCGCGGGCGTCTCGATCTCCTCGATGGCCGTGGGCCCGGACGCGCAGTCCAAGACCGCGCTGATGGTGTCTGTCGACGGCGGCACCGACGCCCGAGGGTGATCGACCGAACTCCGCGGCGCCGAGCGGGATCAAGGACATCCACTCCATCTCGCTGCGCTGAGTCCAAGGCGAACTAACGCCTTGATTCGCAGCAGATTCTAAGGTTGAGGTATTCTGATTGACGCTCGCACGGGCTGCGATTTTGGACAAAAATGTAGAGTCGGCTTACTTGCGAAGCGTTGGCGGACAGACTTTTTTCGAGAGGGCGCGTTGATGCAACCGGAGGAGTCGACGATGCGCCATCTCGTCTGCACGGTCATCGCGCCCGAACTACCTGGGCCAATTCCTGATGCTGGGCGAGTCCGTGGCGACGGAGATGCCCGAGGCCGACCTGCGCGTTCTCGTCCTCCAGGACTGCGGCGACGTGGCGCCGATCCAGACGGCCATCGACAGACTACCTCGCGCGACTGGGCAGTCCGCCGACCATCGCGCGATGACCATTGACGAGTGCGCGTGGCGTGAGTTCGACGTCGAGGCGGCCGCCATCTTCTACGGAATCCTCGAGTTCGCGACGTCGGTCAAGCCCGCGCTGCTGCGCGACCTCCTCGACGAGGGATGGGCTCGCGTCACCTACCTCGACCCGGACGTTCAAGTCTTCACCGACTTCACACCCCTCCTCGACGACATCACGGACGTGTCGCTGACACCGCATTTTCTGTCCGACATCCCACGAGACGGTCATCGCCCGACGACGAACGACGTCCTCATGGCGGGCTTCTTCAACCTCGGATTTTGCTCGGTTCGTCCCAGCGCGCGTCCCTTCCTCGATTGGTGGGCAGCGCGCCTGCAGTTCGAGTGCCTCAACGACCATCTTCGCGGGTACTTCACCGACCAGAAGATCATCGACATGGCCTCCGTCATGGCGCATGTCCAGCTCGTTACCGACCCGGGGCTCAACGTCGCGTACTGGAACCTGCACGAACGCGATCGTCGGCGGCGCGGACGAGTGGAGCGTACGGGTCGGGGACGTCGAAAGCCCGCTGTACTTCTTCCACTTCAGCGGATTCCGGCTGACCACGGCGTGCGCTTTCGGTGCACTCGAGCCGCCATGTGGTTGGGACGTCCGTGCCCCGCGAGTTCGTTCGGCAGTACGAGCGACGGCTTCACGACGACGAGGAGGACACCGAGTACCCCTACGTGTTCAGTGTGGGCGGGGCGACGCTAGGCGAGTCCTGCCCCCGGACTGGCGACGTTGCTTCCACGAGGACGCGGAGGTCCACGCGCGCGCCGGCTGGTCGCTTCGTCGGATCCGCGACGAGATCTACGCTCCCCGGGATCCGGCAAAGTGGGCGCGGTGCGCTCAGTGTGGGATCGAGCACGAGAACTTCGGCACGCGCGTGCGGGGCCTCCTCGATGGCTGGACGAGCCACCCGTCGTTCGCGGGTGTTCCCAACGGCATCGCAGCGTTCTTCCGCGCGGGCAACTTCGAGTTCCGCGCCCGGCCCCGCGAGCAATTGGCCTGGGCAGCGGACCACCTCGTCAACACATTGCAAGGCCTCGACGAGTGTCAGTGGAGATCCTGACGTCGGCGGCGACGCCATGCGCCACGCTGCTGACCTGGTCGTCGTGGGCTACCTGACCTATCGAGCCGGGACGGGCCAAATCGCACGAGCGGCGCTGCGCACGTTGGAAGCCGCCGACATCCACCCCGCGATCGATCGTGTCTACGCGCCCGAAGACGACGACAGATATCTCTCGGCGCTGTTGCGCCGCGCCAACCCGCTCGCGTCAATGAAGGCTTCGGTGCTGTGTGTGGTGAACGCCGACCAGTGGCGCTACCACGTGCGCGACGCGCGCCGGATCAATCCTGCGACCCAGCACGTCGAGGCGGTGTGGGCCTGGGAGCTCGAGGAGATCCCCTCGCAGATGTTCGACGTCGCGGCGCCGGTGAGGTCGAGGGTCCACGCGCTTTCGCGCTGGAGCGCTCGGGCGATGGCCAAGGCCCTCCCGGTGCCGGTCCAGCGCTTCGCGCCCTACAACATCGACGTCTCGTCGGGCCGCGGGAGATACCGTAACTGGCCACGGCGCGCGGGCCCCATCGCGTTACGTGCTGACCACGTTCGACGCCAAGAGCAGCCTTGCGCGCAAGAACCCGGAAGGGGTCCTCAAGCTGTGGCGGCGGGTCGACGCAGACCATCCCGAACACTGGCTCGTGTTCAAGAGCACCGACCTGCGCGACCTGGCCTCGTCGACTCTGCTGGACCGCCTGGATGAGTCGCCGCGGACACGGCTGATCGACGAGCACCTGGACGATAGCGAGTACGCGGCACTCCTGACGCACTGCGACGTCTTCGTCTCGCTGCACCGGTCCGAAGGGATGGGACTGACGCCGATAGAGGCCGGGATGTGCGGCCGACCGGTCGTGTACACGAACTACGGCGGCGTGACGACTTCCTCGAGGATCGATTCTTCCCGGTCTCCTACTCGCTGGTGCGCGTGGGTGAGAGCGAAGGGGGAGAGACCTACGACCTTTCGCGCGGTGGGCGGAGCCGGACCTGGACGACGCGGAGCGACAGTTGCGCCGGGCCATGGCTCATCGACATGGATGAGGCGGTCACGGCACTCCTGGTGGATCAAAAGCAGCTCAAGGAGAACCTGTAGACGGCCCAGGAGGAGGTGGTCGCCACGGCGCGTCGCCTGATCGAGGAGGCGTCCAGTGACCTCATCGACGTCGAGGACGAGCTGTTCGCGAAATTGGACCGCGCGCGGTCCGAAGCCGAATCGCCCGCCGTGGCAGCCTCGCCGAACCGTGTCCTCTTCGCGGTTGTCGCCGTGACTTGGTGGATCTACAAGAGGTTCCCCAGCGCGTTCCGGCGCCAGTTCAACATCGCACTCAACAAGCTTCGCGAAGAGGGAAACGGTCCCTGACTTGTTCACGGGCTGACGGCGATGAACGTCGCCGTCGTCAAGACCAGGTCGGGGGCGTGTTAGCACCCGCGCGCGTCCTCGGCCGGACGTGCCGTATGGGACCGTGACACACGACTACGAGCAGGCCCCACCGTTGGGCGATGTGGACCTGTGGCGAATTGAGACGGAACCCGCGACAGCCGCGGTGCTCTCACGACTGCGGGGAGGCTTTCGGCTGACGAACGTCAGCGGGCCAACCGATTGCAGTCGCCGGACGGCGCCCGGCGCTGGGTGGTCGCCCACGGCGCGCTTCGCGAGATCCTCGCCCGGTACGTGGACGAGGACGCCGAGCGGCTGAGCTTGACGCGAGGCGCCACGGGCAAGTTGGCGTTGGATGGGCACCCCGAGTTGCGCTTTAACTTGACTCACTCCGGGTCTCTCGCTCTGATGGGGGTGTCGTGGAACAACGACATCGGGGTCGACCTCAAGGCAATTCGGGGTGGTCTGCGGGTGGTCGGCGTCGCTCGACGGTTCTCGGGTCGGCCTCGCCGATGAGCTCCAGGCGATGAAGGAGATGAGCGGAACCGGACGTTCTTTCAGCATGGGTTCGCATCAAGGCCACGGTGGAGTGCCGGGGCGCGCGTATGGGCGACGCTATCGGTCGAGACCTTCGCGCCGGGCTCGCAGTGACCGACCTCGAGGTCGATCCCGGCTACGCGGCGGCGCTCGCCCTGGACGGCGGGTGGATCGGGCGCGTGACGCGACGCGAGTCGGACTGGGTGGCGCCGGTCTAGACGTCCGAGTCGATGACCAGCGGGTTGATCTCGTCCACGCGCGCCATGACGTCATCGGTCAAGAGGGGCACGACGTCGAGCGACGCCATGTTCTGCTCGACCTGGGACTGAGGTAGCGCCGGTGATCACCGTCGAGACCCGGGGGTTCTTCACGCACCAGGCGAGGGAGAACTGGGCCAGGCTGACGCCGAGGCCGTCGGCGATCTCCTTGAGGGCGGCTACCTTACGGCGGTTCTCGGGGTCCTCGAGTTGCGCGCGCAGCTCGTCGCCCTCGGGGAAGGACGCGCGCGATCCTTCGGGCACGCCGTCGAGGTACTTCCCGGTGAGCAGGCCCTGGGCGAGCGGCGACCAGATCGTCGTGCCTAGGCCGATGTCCTCGTAGAGGCGGGCGTACTCGACCTCCACCTTCTGGCGGCGCAGGATGCTGTACTCGGGCTGCTCCATCACCGGCTTGTGAAGGTGGTGGCGGTCCGCGATGTCGTAGGCGGCGCGGATCTCCGCGGCGCTCCACTCCGAGGTCCCCCAGTAGAGGGCCTGGCCGCGGTTGATCATGTCGCTCATCGCCCAGACCGTCTCTTCGATGGGCGTGTTGGGGTCGGCGCGGTGGCAGTACACGAGGTCCACGAAGTCCAGGCCGAAGCGCTCGAGAGATCCCTCGATGCCCTGGAGAAGGTACTTGCGGTTCAGGGTGTAGCGCATGTTGACCTGGTTGTGCAGCCCCCAGAAGAGCTTGGTCGACACGACGTACTCGTGGCGCTTCCAGCCGAGCTCGCGAATCGCGCCGCCCATGACCCGCTCGGACTCTCCGCCGGCGTAGGCCTCGGCGTTGTCGAAGAAGTTCACCCCGGCGGCCTTGGCTGCGGCCATGCACTCGGCGGCTGCCGGCCGCCGTCTCGATCTGGTTCTTCGTTCCGAAAGTGACCCAGCTACCCAGTGACAGGGCGCTGACCTTGAGTCCGGCGCGTCCCAGTCGGCGGTACTCCATCTTGGCCATGGCGGCTCCTTTGCTGCGTCGGGCGACGCTTTAGCT
Organism: uncultured Actinomycetota bacterium; assembly: GCA_963805595.1. Classification (GTDB taxonomy): domain Bacteria; phylum Actinomycetota; class Acidimicrobiia; order Acidimicrobiales; family RAAP-2; genus RAAP-2. The sequence goes on from CAWDUM010000005.1 coordinate 169,569, forward strand.
GGCGGGGTTGCGGGGCACGTCGGGCCACTCGTCGAAGGAGACGGGGTCCGAGTCCGACGAGCGTCGCACCAGCGCGACGACGCCGGCGATCGCCGCGAGAGCGACGAGGAGGATGGTCAACTTCAACAGCGACTTGAGCACGCCCACGAAAATCGAGGATAGCGGTCTGCGACCTGGACACCGGCGGGGGCCAACGGTAGGATGACGTCGTGGCAACGCACTCGACGAACGAGCTACTGCTGACGTAGGGCGGGCATTTGCTCGCCCCACGCCCCCGCGTCCGCGGGGGTTTTTTGTTTCTCGCCTCATAACCGGAAGGAGTCAAGGTGGCGCGGTACCCCCAACAGCCCAGCCCGATGGCCTACGACAAGTATCGGGCGACGGTTCCGGTGGACCTGCCCGACCGCACCTGGCCCAACCGGCGCCTGGACCACGCCCCGCGCTGGTGCAGCGTCGACCTGCGCGACGGCAACCAGGCCCTGATCGACCCGATGGACTCGGAGCGCAAGTACGCGATGTTCGTCCAGCTGGTCGAGATGGGGTTCAAGGAGATCGAGGTCGGCTTCCCGTCGGCCTCGCAGCCCGACTTCGACTTCGTGCGGCGCCTGATCGAGGAGGACCTCGTCCCCGACGACGTGACGATCCAGGTGCTCACCCAGTGCCGCGACGAGCTGATCGAGCGCACCTACGAGTCGCTGGACGGGGCGCGGCGCGCGATCGTCCACTTCTACAACTCGACCTCGGTCCTGCAGCGCCGCGTCGTCTTCGGCCTCGACAAGGACGGCATCACGGAGATCGCCCTGGGCGCGGCGCGCCTGTGCCGGTCGCTCGAGGCGACCTCGCCACGACCGAGTTCCTCTACGAGTACTCCCCGGAGAGCTTCACGGGCACCGAGCTCGACTACGCCCTGGAGATCTGCGACGCGGTGGTCGAGGTCATCGACCCGACGCCGCAGCGCCCGATGATCTTGAACCTGCCGGCGACGGTCGAGATGTACTCGCCGAACCTCTACGCCGACGCGATCGAGTGGTTCTCAGCGCTCGGTCGCGCGCCGCGACTCGGTGGTCGTCTCGCTGCACCCCCACAACGACCGCGGGACCGCGGTCGCCGCGGCCGAGCTGGGCGTGCATGGCCGGGGCCGACCGCGTCGAGGGGACGCTCTTCGGCAACGGCGAGCGCACCGGCAACGTCGACGTCGATCACCCTCGCGCTCAACCTGTTCTCCCAGGGCGTCGACCCCGAGCTCGACCTTCGCGACATCGACAAGGTCCGCCACGTCGCCGAGTACGCCAACCGGCTGCCGATCCACCCGCGCCACCCCTACGTCGGCGAGCTCGTCTACACGGCGTTCTCCGGCTCCCACCAGGACGCGATCAAGAAGGGCATGACGGCGATCGGCGACTCCTACGACGTCTGGGACGTCCCGTACCTGCCGATCGACCCCAAGCACACCGGGCGCACCTACGAGGCGATCATCCGGGTCAACTCCCAGTCGGGCAAGGGCGGCGTCGCCTACGTGCTGGCCGAGGAGCACGGCCTCGACCTGCCGCGCGGCATGCAGGTCGAGTTCTCCAAGCGGGTCCAGGAGATCACCGAGGCGTCGGGCACCGAGATCTCGCCCGCCGAGATCTGGGAGGTCTTCACGACGACCTACCAGCCCGAGAACCCCACGATCCAGCTGCTCTCGAGCGAGGTCACCGCCGACCAGCACCAGACGCGGATCTTCGCCCAGCTGGTCGTCAACTCCCAGCACGTCACGGTCAAGGGCGAGGGCAACGGTCCGATCGACGCGCTGATGACCGGGCTGCGCAACGAGCTCGGGGTGAACTTCACGGTGCGCGACTACCACGAGCACGCGCTGACCGCGGGGTCGTCGGCGTCCGCGGTCGCCTACGTCGAGGCCGAAGGTCCCGACGGCGCGACGTGGTGGGGCGTGGGGATGAGCTCGTCGATCCTCGACGCGTCCCTCGAGGCGGTCGTGTCGGCGGCCAATCGCCGGAGATAACTTTTTTCACCGGTACTCTGGTGGTATGTCGTATGCCACCTTTAGCGTCTCGCTGGGGTGGATGGCGGTCTTCATCGGCGTGATCGGGATGTACGCCCAGCTGCGCCGCGTCGCGGTCAACGGCATCGCCGGGGTCTCGCGCACGACCTGGCTGCTCTTCGCCCTGATGGGCTGTTTCTGGATCAGCTACGGCTTCTCCGCCCACTCCGTCGAGGTCGTCATGGGCAGCGTGCTGTGCCTTCCCATCCAGGCCGCGATCATCTTTCGGCTGCGCGCGTGGGAGCAGTGGCGGGCCGTGGCCCAGGCCTCGGTGATCTTCGTCGTCTTATGCGTCGTGCCCACGGTCGCGTTCGGCTGGGCCGGTGGCGTCTACGGCACGGGGGTGGCGATGACGGTCAACCGGTTGCCGCAGTTCATCGAGCTCATCCGCGAGTCCGACGCGACGGGGGTGTCGGCGGGCTCGTGGTTCCTGGGCGTCGCCGGTTCGTTCTGCTGGGTCATGTACTACACCGGCGTGCACCTGTGGGCCCCGCTGATCTCGACCGCGGCCGCGGGGATTGCCAGCCTGTGCATCGCGATGATGGCGACCTGGCGACACACCCAAGCCCGCCAGTCGATGATCGCCGACGAGGTCTTCTCCGTCCACGCATGAGCGATCTCTCTCGCCCACCCGCGGCTCAGCGCGCCGAGTTCGTGTGAGCGTCGAGGACGAGCCTCTCTCCGAGGCCATGTTCCTCGCCACGTCGTGCCGTGAGTCCCTCAGCCTCATCGACCTGACTCGCGCTCAGCTGGGCGACCTCGACGGCACTTCCACCCCGGTCGACGTCGTCGCCCTGGGCAAGGCGGCCCCCGAGATGGCCGACGCCGTCTCGTCGGTCCTGGGAACCGTGCGCCGTCGATTCGTCGTGTCGGAGATCTCCGTCGCCGAGGGACCCGACGACGTCTCGCTCGCCGGTGAGCACCCGGTACCCGGAGCGGGCAGCGAGATCGCCGGTCGGCGACTCCTGGAGTTCCTCGCCGCACCCAGCGACGCCGAGGTCACGCTGTTCTGCGTCTCGGGCGGCGCGTCGAGCCTGTGCGTCGCGCCCGCGCCGCCGCTCGGCCTCGATGACCTCGCGGTGATCTGGGACAGGGCCATCGAGAAGGGGTGGGACATCACGCGGCTGAACCGGGTGCGCGCCGCGACGTCGCTGATCAGCGGCGGCGCGGTCCTTCGTCAGGTTCGTACCGCGAGATCACGCTCCCTCGTCATGGTCGACAACGTCGGCGGGGGCGCCGCGTGGGTCGCGTCGGGGCTCACGTACGACTTCCCCCGAGCGCGACCGAGCGCGGCGAGATCGTGACCGAGCTCGGGCCGTTGCCCGAGGGCGTCGAGCGCCGCCTCGTCGCCGGCCTGTCGCGTCGCGACGAGCTGATGGCGGAGCCGGTCGCCACGGACCACGAGAACCGGGTCGTCGTCGAGCCCGTCGCGGCGCTCGACAAACTGCTCGAGACGGCGCAGCGGCGGGGCCTGGCGACGCGCTCCCTGGGAACGATCAGTGACGACGTCGAAAACGTCGTGTCGGACTTCGCGCGGGCCCTGGCCGGGGCGCCACCGGGGGAGTTCTGCCTCGCGGGAGTCGGCGAGGTGACCGTGCGCGTGGACGGTGGCGGGTCGGGGGGTCGTTGCCAGGAGTTCGCGCTGCGGATGGGCGAGGTCCTGGCGGGTCTCGACCGTCCCGGCGCGTGCGTCGCCCTGGCCACCGACGGTCGTGACTTCGTCGAGGGCGTGGGCGGCGCGTGGAGCGACGAGTCGACGCCGGAGCGACTCTCAGCACTCGGGGTCGACGTTCGATCGACACTGGAACACCACGACGCGAACGGCGCGCTCGCGGCGGTGGGCCAGCTGGTGCAAGGGGGTCGCACCGGTTGGAACCTGTGCGACCTCTACGTCGTCGTGCTCGGACCCGAGGTCCGAGCGGGCCTAGGACCGCAGCACCACGTTGAGCGGCTCTTCGCCCGCGCGCAGTCGGGCGATCTGCTCGTTGACGAGCCGCGCGATGCGCGGCTTCATCGCCGTCGTCGCTCCGCCGACGTGCGGGGTGATCAAGACGTTGGGCATCGTCCACAGCGGGTGGCCGGCCGGGAGCGGCTCGGGGTCCGTCACATCCAGGGCCACGCGGATCAGCCCGCGGCGCGCGTGCGTCACCAGGGCGTCGGTGTCCACGATGGCGCCGCGGGCGACGTTGACCAGTAGCGATCCGCGGGGCATCCGCGACAGGAAGGTGTCGTCGACCATGTGGCGCGTCGAATCGTTGAGCGGCAGGCACACGACGACGACGTCGGCGGACTCGAGCAGCTCGGGCAGCGCGGAGAGGTCGTGCACCTCGCCGCGCTCGTCGTGGCGCGCGTGGCGGGCGACGCGGACCACCGTCGTCTCGAAGGGGAGCAGGCGTTCCTCGAGGGCGCGGCCGACGCCGCCGTAGCCGAGGATGACGACCGTGCGGTCGGCCAGGCTGGTCTTTTGCTCGTGGGCCCATCGACCCGCGGCGCCCGCGCGCACGAACTCGGGCAGTCCGCGCAGCGACGCCAGGATCAGGGCGACGGCGAGCTCGCTGGTGGACGCCTCGTGCACCGAGGCGGCGTTGGCGTAGACGACGCCGGGGGGCAGCACCGCCGCGACGCCGTCGTAGCCGATGGACTGGCTCTGGACCAGGCGCGTGCGCACGCCGGCGAGGCGGCCTAGCACCTGGTGGGCGCCCATGTAGGGCGGCACGACGAGGTCGATGCTCTCGCGAGGCGCGGCCTTGGTCATGTCCCACACGATGAGGTCCACCCCGACCGGCGGCACACCCAGGGCCTCGGCCAGGGCCCGGTCGGGCACGCTGACGACGAGATCGGTCACGAGCCGGAGCCTATCGACGACGAGGACCTCGGGGGACGGCCGCGCCCGACGCCTTCGCGAACGGCGTGTCCGCCGCGCGTCTCGCGCGGTTAGAGAAGTGGCGACGTGGCGTCGTAACCGAGAAGGGGAGAGGTCAGTGCATACGCGGCGTGGTGATCACGGTGAAGGATGGAGTCGATCAGGGGAGGTTGGTGTATGTCGCGGCGGCGAATCGAGGAGAAGGACGATGGTGCGGCGACGGGTTGACGAGGAGGGAAGTCGAAGTGAAAGAGCGCAGCGTAAGTACGTTCGACGGGCCATCATGAGGCCGTCGGGGGCGTTGGTCCACACGAAGGCCAAGGGTCCGGTGGCGGACTGGCGTCGGCTGTGACCATCGACGGACGTCCACGGGGTGGTAGTCGCCGTGATACGCGAAGTTCTCGATGCCGCCCCGGGAGCGCTCAGGCCCAGCCAGCGACGCGGTCGGTGGTCCCGTGGGCACGTCGGCACAGGACGGGGCTGTCCACGCAGGCGCCGTCTGCGGCGGTACGAGAAAGCGTGACGTCCGCTGTGCGGTACGGGGGCGGATCCCACTTCAAGAGCGCGTAGGCTGAGCGTTGAGGACAGAGACGCGTAGTCGCGAAAGAGGGGGGAGAGAGCGTGTCGAGGTCGCCGGGGCACCAGAGCGGGTCGAGGCCGGTCGCGGCGAGGACAAACGAAGGGCAGGTGACCGTCGGATTAGGAAGGAGGACGTCGAGCGTCATGGATCGCCGGAGGGGAGGAGGTAGACCTGGGGCACCGGGTGCGAGGGCGACGGGCTCGTGGGTAGCGAGGCCGGTCCGAGCGTCGAGCCGCGGGAGTGATGAGTGACCGCCTGGTCGCCGGTCGCACGGCAGCGACGGGGGCGAGGAGGTTAACGCTGAGCGCAGTCGGCCGGAGGGACGTCGCGACGTCGCGGCGTTGCTGGTTAAGGGTGATTGGTCGACGATGGCGAGTCGGTCTCATCAGAAGAGCCCGGTGATAGGAGCCCGGAGTACTCGTGCGCAAGGTCACGTGGATCGTGACGACGCCGGGTGCGAGTCGACGACCGGCTTGGGGGCACCCGAAGGACGAACGGCGCGATCGCGGCGCCATAACGAGGATGGTGGCGGGCGCGGCCAAAGTTTGTGAACGTGAACGACGACCGCGCCGGCTGGTCACACGGACGATGTACGCGGGCAGGGTGAGCCCGCGAGTCGAGGAGTGACCAGGGAGTCGACGCACGCGCCGTCCCGAAAAGCGAGAGTCGGTCTCGCCGCGGAGGTCACCAGGCGCAGGACGTCGCTACGGTTCCGGCACCGCGGTTGGTGGAATCGCGCGTACACTGAGCACCTGCCCAGCCCGGAGACTTACGGCATTGACGAAGGCGGGTGACGTCGCGGTGACGGCGAACGGGACGTCCGCGTGCACACACCCAGACCCGGCGGTGCGCGTGATGCTCACCGAGCGGTGCAGCGTGAAATGCAGCGTCGTCGTGGCGGAGTGGCCGACGGTCGTCGGCGAGAACGCCGTGACCGGCCCGAACGATCGCCGACGCGTGGAGCCCGAAGACCGAGACGCGGCCGTTGGTAGTGGGGACGAAGAGTCGGTTGTCGCGAGTCCCGGCGAGACGAACTTGGTGGCGTTGGCGACGGGCACTCGCCAAGAGGGCGAGGGTCCGCGGTCCCGTGGACCCACCGGAGCTCGGCACCGCGTCGTACGCCGCAGGTCCGCGTCGCACCGGCGGAACCGGGTAGCTGGACGATCCACACGACGGCTGAGCCGGGCGTCAGGACGTTGGACGTCACGATGGGTGAGGTCGTTCGTGACCCACCGCTGGGGCCCTTCGCGGCGAGAACCAGCTGGAACTGCCCGACGCCTCCGACGGCCGCTTACGTTGAAGACGTTGAAGTCGCTGGGACGCGTGCCCAGCGACTTGGAGCCTCCGCCCGCGGTCGGGATGTAGATATATGCGCCGTTGCCCGGCCACACCCCCGGCGTCGCCCAGGCTCCACCCACGGGACCATGCACCGCAGGGCGCCGGCGTTGCCCGTCGAAACGCGACCGAGGTCCTGGGCGTTGAGCAGGTAGACGTAACCCTCCTTGCGTTTGCACGACGAGGTGTGGGACCGCCGGGGTGCCGAACTGCGATGGCAAGAGGACCGGCGCACCGAGCCGAGGTCGAGGTATCGGTGTCGAGCGTTCCGGCGTGTAGGGGGTGAAGAAGTCCGTGGCGCTGAGCGCCCGCTCTTTTGCGTCTCCAGGCGCACGAGACTCGCAGGCGCCGTCACCGGGGGTTTCTCCGCTGACTGAACCGCGGTGAGGTGCCGGGGACGCCGTTGCCGAAGCCACGAGCAGCTGTCCCGGTACGTCGGAGGAGAATCCGCCGCCCGCCGCCAGATTCCGGCGCCGAGCGTCCCGCTAGTACGTCCGTCCAGAGCGCGGTGAGGTGTCCGGACTTGAGACCCCAGCGACGTAACCCTGATAGGGGTCGGTGTCGCAGTGGCTGCTGAAGCCGAAGTAGATCGTGCCCGCGGTAGGGTGAGCGCGACCCGTTGGAGCTCGTCGTAGGCAGTGAAGACGGCCTGCGGGTCGTTCTGGGCCGCCCCGCTCACGGTCACGGGGAAGTTTGGCTCCTCTTGGCCGTTGCGCGGGTCGAGCGCGTGGACCTGGTAACTCAGTCCCCCCGTGGTGAGCTGTTCGAGGGCGACGACGTAGATGATCTCCGTCGTGGGGTCGACGACGGGCGTTGAGGTCACGCCGATGTACGGCTCGAGGTCCTGGCAGTTCCACGAAGCCAACGTCGAGACGGTGGGCTGGACGTCGTTGAAGGGCTGCGCGCCGATGTTCGAGCCGAGCTGGACGGCCACGTGCGAGCGCCCGTGGCCCCGTCGAAGCCGTAGACCCAATCTCTTGGTCGCCACGATCACTTTGTGCCGTCGACGACGGGTTGGGCGTACACCTGTCCCGTGACCGGCAGGGAGAACAGCGGGCCGAAGCCGTCGTGGGTGACGTTCGCCGGGGTCAACTCCGACGCCTCCGGGTACCACCCGTCGCGAGACAGACCGCCGCGATTGGTACCCTCGTCCGCGCTGACCGACGACGCTCGTGGGGCCGTTCGCCCCAGGCCGTGTGCGGCGCCACGAGACGCCGCGCCGGACGCCGCGCCCCAGGCGAACGCGAGCAGCGTGACGGCGGTCGCCAGCGCCACGCGGTCGAGGCGTCCGCCTGGGATCTTCCGTGACTGGTTGCCGCTTGGGCGTTTCGACATTGCCCGTAAGGATAAGTCGCCCCGGCCGGGCCACCCCGGCCGGTCGCTTCCGCGCTGACTGTCTTCGAAACGAAGGCGAGACCGGACCATCGCACTTCGAACAGCGCGCCGCCGTCCCGGAACCGCGTCCTAGTATCAGGTGAAGTTCCCGGCGAGGAGAGCCTGACAGTTGGAAGCTCCGTTCTCGTTGTCGCGAAGGGGATCTCGGGGAGCCCGACAACTCATCATCGCCACCCACTCGGGTTTGGTGGCCCCACCGCGGGCGAGGCGCGTGTCCCAGGTCGCGGCAGTGACCCTGCTGGTGTTGGTCGTCGCGCTGCCCGTGCGCTACGAGATGCGCGCCCCCGGTCTCACGCAGGACGAGGGGCTCCTCCTGGTGTACTCCGCTGACATCCAGGGCGGGGGTGTCGCCAACCGCTCCTTTCAATCCGTTTATGGTCCGGCGACGTACCTGGCCATCGACGCGGCGTTCTCGGTCGCCGGGGACTCGCAGACGGCGGAGCGAACCGTGGGCCTGCTCTACGAGCTGGTCCTGGTTGGCGCAGTGGCGGTCCTGGTCGGTCGGCGCCGTGGCGTCGTCGTCGGCTGCCTGGCGGGAGTATTCCCAGCGATGCTCGAGGTGAACAATGGGCTGGCGGCTTACGCCTGGATGGGAGCGTTGGCCAGCACGGCGCTGGGCATCGCGCTCTATGACGCGGCACGCCGCCGCGACCTCGCGCCCGACCGGGTCGGCGTCGCGTTGACGACCCTCGCGGGCTGTTGCTTCGGCTGGGCGGTCTCCTATCGGATCGACTTCTTGGTGCCCCTGGGACTCCTGGTCGCCCCGCTGATAATCGAGCGACTCCGCCTCGCGCGCTGGCTCGCCATGGGAGCCCTCATCGGCGTGATGGCGCTCCTCGTCAACCTCGTGCAGGCGGGGGTGTCCGCGGTGTGGAGGGGAGAAGTCGTCCAGCCCGTCTTCGTCACGGCACCGGGCAGGTTCTTGCCGCTCGACACCGTGTCGGCGGCCGTGCTCGCCGTTGTCGCCATCGACGTCGCCGGCGCCATCGCGCTGACGGTCGCGGGGTGGATGGCCCAGCGGCGTCGGCACGATTCGTGGGACTCGTACCTGATGTTCGCAGTCGGTCTCTTCGACCTGGGGCTGCTGCCCCAGTCGTTTCAGCGGATGGACCCCACTCATATGACGTACGTGAGCGGCTTCATCCTCGGCTCTGTGCTCCTGCTCCCCGTGCCACGCCAGCTTCTGCTCGCAGCGGGAGTCGCGTTGATTTCGCTCTGCGGTCCTGGAAACTTCACGAGCGCCGTGCTGCCCTCAGTCGGGGCCCGATCCGACCCGCGATTCGTCGTATCGAACGACGGCCGATCCTTCATCGTCGCGTCGAGGAGCGACCAGCGCGACCTTGTGGGGCTGTTGCGCGCGGTCGACGAGCGCACAGCACCGGGCGAGCGGGTCTTCGTGGGACCCAGCGATCTGCGACGAACCAACTACAACGACACGTTTCTCTACTTCCTCCTGCCCGAACTCAACCCGGGGAGCTTCTACCTCGAGATGGACCCCGGGGTCGCGAACTCGGCGACATCGAGGCTGGCGTCGGACATCGCGGGCGATCAGCTACTGGTCCTGACCGACCGCTACAACGGATGGGACGAGCCGAACGCCTCGCGACACTACGGCTCAAGGGCCGCGAACCGTGTCGTCGCCCGGGACTTCCATGCGGTGGGCCGGTGGGGACCGTGGAGTCTCCTCATGCGGACGAGCTAGCGCCGGGCCCACTGGCGCTCGCGGCGGAACAGGCTTTGAGGTCCTCGCGGCGCGCCGCGGCGACCTCGGCGGACCTGGCGTCGGGGCGAAGAGCTCGCCGCGCGGCACGCGGGTGCCCACGTCGTCCAGGGAAAGGGCGCCGCGGGCGACCTCGGTCATCAGCGCCGCGCCGCGCAGCTGGGCGAACATCGGGTTCGGGACCCGCTCGACCTCGCGGCCCAGGGTGTCGGCGTAGATCTGGCACCACAGAGCGCGACTCGGCCCCGCCGCCCACCAGGCGAATGGGCTCGCTGCGCCGGCCGGTGAAGCGCTCGACGTGCCCGAGCAGCCACGCGCTGTTGGCCGCGACGCCCTCGAGCACGGCGCGGGCCATGTCCGCGGTGGTGGTGGTGACCGACAGCGAGGAGAACGTCGCGCGCACGCGCTTGTCCTCGACGGGCGAGCGCTCCCCGGCCAGCCAGGGCGCGAAGACCACTCCGTTGGCCCCCGGAGGGGACGTAGCCGCGAGCGCCGTCAGGTCGTCGTAGGACAGCGTCGGGCCCGACGCGGCCAGGACGCCGCGGAACCACTCCAGTGCCTTGGCGCCCGTCTCCTGGTTGTTGACCACCAGGTAGGAGTCGTTGGTGAGACCCGGGGCGGTGGCGATGGAGTGGAGTGCGTCGGTCTTCTTGGCGCCGACCGGGCAGCTGATCCACGACGTCGTCGACAGGGCGAGGTGCGACTCGTAGGGCCGCGTCGCGCCCGACCCGAGCGCGCCGGCGTGCAGGTCGGGCATGCCGGTGATCACGAGCGCCCCCGCGCGGAGCCCCAGGTCGCTCGGCGACGCTGTCCGCGCACGGGACCCACGACCGACCCGAATCGCGACAGCGGGGGCAGGCGTGACGGGTCGATGCCCACGAGTTCGCACAGACCGGCGTCGTACTCGAGGCGCTCGAGGTGGCGGTTGTCGGTCAGCCAGGCCGCGGTGCGCGACGCGTGCGTCGCGGACGCGACGCCGGTGAAGCACATCGTCAGGTAGTCCACCGGCTCCATGAACCACCGCGTGCGCTCCACGAGCTCGGGCTCGCGGTGGGTGAGGTAGAGCATCTGACCGACCGGGTCGGCGCCCGAGGTGGAGGGTCCGCCGCCCGAGAGCCGCACGAAGCGCGCGATGGCCCGCGGGCCGTATCCCGAGACCGGCCCGCCGATGGCGTCGCGCACGAGCGGGCCGCCGCGCGTGTCGAGCCAGGTCAGGCAGGGCCCGGTCGGGGGCGCCGTTGGCGTCCACCGGCACCGTCGAGGCCCACTGGCCGGTGACCGCGACCGCGCGCACGGCGTCTGCGGTGACGCCCGGCGAGGCGAGCAGCCGCCTCGTGGCGTCACCGATGAGCGACCACCATTGCGCGGCGTCCTGGGTCGCCGCCCCGTCGTCGCCGAAGTTGGTCGCCACCGCGCGGTGCTCGACGGCCACGACCTCGCCGGCGACGCTGACCAGCCCGACCTTGGGCCCGCCGGTGCCCAGGTCGATCGAGAGGACCAGCTCGTCGCTCACGGCCCCGGGACGGCGGCCTGGGCATCCATCATGTCGGCCATCACCGCGCGGATGAACTCGTCGGCCTCGGCGGTCATCCCGCCGGCGACGCCGCCGTAGATGGCGCCGGACTTCGCGGGCTCGCCGCGGTGCTCGTTCGCGTAGGCGACGGCGTCGGCGAGGTCGGCGCGCCAGCGCTCGACGACCCCGGGCTGGGTCTGGGGCCGCGTGACCGCCATGTGCAGCGCGTTGGGGTATTGCTGGCCGTTGAGGCGCCAGCCGCGCGTGCGCAGGAAGTCGTTCACCAGGTAGACGTCGAAGTCCTCGGAGGTGAAGGAGAAGAGGAAGGTCGGCCGTCCGAGGATGCGCAGCTCGGCGTGCTCGGCCACGGCGTCTTGCATCGCGGCGGACGCCTCGAAGATCCGCTTCGCGTAGCCGCGGTAGCCGGCGCGCCCCAGGCTCACCATGGCCGCCCACGTCGCGGCGAGCAGGCCGCCGGAGCGCGACCCGTCCACGCCCGGCGAGCAGTACTTGCCCCCCGACCAGTCCGTGTCGAAGAAGTACTGGGCGTTGCGCAGCGCCTTGTCGGCGAAGCACAGGACGCTGGTGCCCTTGAGGGCGTAGCCGTACTTGTGCGTGTCGGCCGACATCGTCGTGACCCCGGGGACCGAGAGGTCGAAGGCCTCGATCGGGATAGCCCAGCTCGCGGCCGAAGGGCAGGATGAAGCCCCCCAGGCAGCCGTCGACGTGCAGCCCGACGCCGCGCTCGAGCGCCAGCGCGCCCAGCGCGGCGATCGGGTCGATCGTCCCGTAGCCGTAGTTGGTCGCCGACCCCACGAGGGCGACGGTGTCGGCGTCGACGTGGTCGGCGACCCAGTCGAGGTCGACCTGGGTGGTCACCGGGTCGACCGGGGCGACGCGCATCTCGAACGCCGAAGAGGTGGCCGGCCTTGGCGAAGGCCGGGTGCGCGGTCTCGGGCCTGATCATGTTGGGCCGGCTGGTGCGCTGGGCGTTGGCCTCGCGGTAGGCGAGGACGGCGTGGGCGATCGACCCCGAGCCGCCCGAGGTCACGAGCCCGGCGGGGGTGGTGTCACGGACCTCGCCCGCGCCGAGCATGTCCAGGGTCATCGCGACGACCTCGGCCTCGAACTTGGTGGCGCTGGGGCACATGTCGCGCTGGAGGGTGTTGACGTGGCTGAAGCAGGCGAAGGCCTCGTTGAGGAACCGGTAGTGGTCGTGGTCGCCGCAGTACATCGTGCCCGAGCACTGCCCGGCCTCCCAGGTCCGATCCTCGCGCGCCGAGAGGTCGCGCATCATCGCGATGATCTCGGCGCGGTCGGTGCCCTCCTCGGGCAGCGCCCGGTGGACCTCGAACTCATCGGCGTACGGGAATCCGCTCACGGCACCTCCTGGTCACGATGGACCGAGCGTAGGCCGTCGGGCGAGGGGTCCTGTAAAGCCCCGCTAGCGCGCCAGGTGGCCCGCGGCGTCGAAGCGGTCCGCGACCGACGGCGGCGAATGCGTCGCCTCGAACCGGGAGATCTCCTCGGCGTGGCGCAGCGTGAGGCCCACGTCGTCCCACCCGTTGAGGAGCCGGGCGCGCGTGAGTTCGTCCAGCGCGAACGCCCGGCGCCACCCGACGCTCGGCACCTCGACGGTGAGGCCCTCGACGTCGATCGTGACGTGGACCTGGGGGTCATCGCTGATGAGTCGCTCCAGCTCCTCGACGTCACCGGGCGCCAGCGCCACGGTCACCAGGCCCTGCTTGGAGGAGTTGTTGGCGAAGATGTCGCCGAAGGACACCGCGACGACCGCGCGGAACCCGTAGTCCATGAGCGCCCAGACCGCGTGCTCGCGCGAGGAGCCCGTGCCAAAGCGCGGGCCGGCGACGAGGATCGTGGCGCCGAGGTACTCGGGTCGGTTCAGGACGAAGCCGGGGTCGTCGCGCCACTCGCTGAAGAGCCCCCGTCCGAAGCCGGTGCGCTCGACGCGCTTGAGCCACTCCGAGGGGATGATCTGGTCGGTGTCGACGTCCGAGCGACCCAGGGGGACGGCCCGGCCCTCGACGACGCGCACCGGGTTCACGGCGCCACCTCGCTGGGGGCGGCGAAGCGTCCCGTGACGGCGGTGGCGGCGGCGGTGGCCGGCGAGACGAGGTGGGTGCGTCCGCCGCGGCCCTGGCGCCCCTCGAAGTTCCGGTTGGAAGTCGACGCGCACCGCTGGCCGGGGCGCAGCTGGTCGGGGTTCATGCCCAGGCACATCGAGCACCCGGGCTCGCGCCACTCGAAGCCGGCGTCGAGGAAGACCCGGTCGAGCCCCTCGGACTCGGCCTGGGCCTTGACCCGGTGCGACCCGGGCACGACGAGCGCGCGCACGCCGGGCGCCACGCGCCGGCCCCTCGCCACGCCCGCCGCGGCGCGCAGGTCCTCGATGCGCGAATTCGTGCATGACCCGATGAACACCACGTCCACGGCGACGTCGCGCAGCGCGGTCCCGGGGGTCAGGTCCATGTAGGCGAGGGCCCGCTCGGCCGACTGGCGCACGTCGGGGTCGGCGAAGTCCGAGGGCGACGGGACCACGCCGTTCAGCGCGACCACCTGGGCCGGGTTGGTGCCCCAGGTCACCGAAGGCACGAGGTCGCGCGCGTGCAGGACGACTTCGGCGTCAAAGACGGCGTCGTCGTCGCTGGCGAACGTCCGCCACCGCGCGACGACCGCGTCGCGCTCCTGGCCGACCGGCGCCCCGGGGTGCGACGTCAGGTACTCGATCGTCGTGTCGTCCACGCCCACGAGCCCCGCGCGCGCTCCCGCCTCGATGCTCATGTTGCACACGGTCATGCGCCCCTCCATCGAGAGGTCGCTGATCGCGGCCCCGCGGTACTCGAGCACGTGGCCCGCGCCGCCGCCGGTGCCCAGACGCGCGACGATCGCCAGCGCGATGTCCTTGGCCGTCACCCCGACGGGGGCCGGACCGTCGACGGTGACCGCCATGGTCTTGGCCCGGCCCTGGGGCAGCGTCTGGGTGGCCAGGACGTGCTCGACCTCACTCGTGCCGATGCCGAAGGCGAGCGCGCCGAACGCGCCGTGGGTGGACGTGTGCGAGTCGCCGCAGACGATCGTCATGCCCGGCTGGGTCACCCCGAGCTCGGGGCCGATGACGTGGACGATTCCCTGGTTCTCGTGCCCGCGCGGGAACAGGGTGATGCCGAACTCGCGGCAGTTCTCGTCGAGCGCCTCGAGTTGGCGGCGCGACACCGGGTCGCTCACGGGGGTCGACAGCGGCTCGGTGGGCACGTTGTGGTCCGCCGTGGCCAGCGTCAGGTCCGGGCGGCGCACGGGGCGGTGGCTCATCCGCAGGCCGTCGAATGCCTGCGGGCTCGTCACCTCGTGCACGAGGTGCAGGTCCACGTACATCAGGGTCGGCTCGCCCTCGGGCGCCGCGACGACGTGGTCGTCCCAGATCTTGTCGTAGAGGGTGCGCCCGGCCACCTCAGCGCAGCCCGACGATCTTCACGCGCAGCGTCCCGGACGGCGCGTCGTACTCCACGACGTCGCCCACCGTGTGATCGAGCAGCGCGGCGCCCAGCGGCGACGTGGGCGAGGCCACCATGACGCCGTCGGGCTTCTCCTCGATGGACCCGATGAAGAAGGCCTGGACGTCGTCGTCGGCGTCGCCCTCGTAGACGACCTCGACGATCGTGGCGTGAGCGACGGTCAGGGCGTTCTCGTCGCGCTCGACGATCTCGTGGTGGCGGATGATGTTGTCAATCTGGCGGATCCGCGACTCCATCTTGCCCTGGGCGTCCTTGGCGGCGTGGTAGTCGCCGTTCTCTGACAGGTCCCCGAGGAGTCGCGCCGACTCGATGACCCGGGCGATCTCGGTGCGCCCGACGGTGGTCAGGTGCTGGTACTCGTCCTTGAGCTTGTCGAGGGTCTCTTGGGTGATGCGGTGGATCTCGCCGGCCATGGCGCTTCCTCTGGTAGGGGACAGGAAGCGATTCTACCGAGGACCCCCCGATGGCCTCGCGGGGTTTGCCGACCACGCACCGCGCCGAGCAGACTGTGGGAAAAGGAGAGCCGCCCCATGAGTGACCAGAGACCCCATCGCGTCGCGGTGATCGGCGGCGACGGCATCGGCCCCGAGGTGACGGCCGCGGCTCTGGCGGTGGTCGACGCGGCCGGCGTGGCGCTCGAGACGACGACCTTCGACCTCGGCGCGGCGCGCTTCGTGCGCGACGGGTTCGTCTTGGACGACGACACGCTCGCCGAGCTGCGCGGCTTCGACGCGATCATGCTCGGGGCGGTGGGACCCGCGTTGGGCGACGCGCGCGTGCCCAGCGGCGTGCTCGAGCGCGGGTTACTGCTCGCGATGCGCTTCGGTCTCGACCTCTACATCAACTACCGGCCCTTCCACGGGGTCGAGGGATCGCTCGCGGCCGGGTGCGACTTGGCCATCGTGCGCGAGAACACCGAGGGCCCCTACGCCGGCGAGGGCGGCGTGCTGCGTCGCGGCACGCCCCAGGAGGTGGCCACCCAGGGGTCGGTCAACACCCGATTCGGCGTCGAGCGCTGCGTGCGCTACGCCTTCGAACGCGCCGCGGGCCTGGCGCGCCCGCGCCTCACTCTGGTGCACAAGACCAACGTGCTGACCTACGCGGGCGACCTGTGGGCGCGCGTCGTGGCCGAGGTGTCCGGGTCGTTCTCGGGCGTCGCCGTCGACTACCACCACGTGGACGCCGCGTGCATCTACCTGGTGGAGGACCCTGCGCGCTACGGCGTGATCGTCACGGACAACCTGTTCGGCGACATCCTCTCGGACCTGGCCGGCGCGGTCACGGGGGGCATCGGGTTCGCCGCGAGCGCGAACCTGAACCCGGCGCGCACCGGGCCCTCGCTCTTCGAGCCGGTCCACGGCGCCGCCCACGACATCGCCGGGACGGGGCGGGCGAACCCCCTGGCCGCGATCTCCTCGGCGGCCCTGATGCTGGAATTCCTCGGCGAGGACGCGGCCGCACGGAGGGTCGAGCGCGCGGTGGCAGACTTTAGGGGAGACGTGGCGACCCTCGGCACCGCCGGGGTCACGGCGCGACTCATTGAGAGGTTGTAGATGTCATTGACACCGTCGAAGAAGATCTGGATGGACGGCGACATGGTCGACTGGGACGAGGCCCGCGTCCACGTCCTGAGCCACACGCTGCACTACGGCACGGGCGCGTTCGAAGGGATCCGCGCCTACAAGACGAGCACGGGGCCGGCGATCTTCCGCCTTCGTGAGCACATGGTGCGCCTCCAGCGCTCGACCAAGATCCTGATGATGGACCTCAAGTACGGCGTCGAGGAGCTCTGCGAGGTCGCGGTGGAACTCGTACGCGTCAACGAGCTCAACGACGGCTGCTACCTGCGCCCGATCGTGTACCTGGGCTACGGCGAGATGGGCGTCAACCCGCTCCTCGCGCCGGTCAACGTCGCGATGGCCGCCTGGAAGTGGGGCGCCTACCTGGGCGAGGGGAGCCTGGACTCGGGCGTTCGCATGAAGGTCTCCTCGTGGGTGCGCCACAGCCCCGACGCCATGCCCACGAGCTCCAAGACCAACGGCGGGTACGTGAACTCGAGCCTGGCCAAGGTCGAGGCCATCAAGGCCGGCTACGACGAGGCGATCATGCTCGGCGCCGACGGGAGGGTGAGCGAGTGCACGGGGGAGAACCTCTTCATCGTGCGCGACGGCACTATCGTCACCCCGCCCACGTCCGAGGCCGGTGCGCTGAGCGGGGTCACCCTGGCCAGCGTCGTGCACATCGCGCGCGACCAGGGCATCCCCGTGAGCTTCGAGGCATTGCGCCGCGACGACCTCTACGTGGCCGACGAGGCGTTCCTCACCGGAACCGCGGCCGAGGTCGTGCCCATCGCGTCGGTCGACGACCGCGTCGTGGGCGACGGCAGCCCCGGCCCGGTGACCAAGCAGATCCAGTCGACGTACTTCCGCGCCGTGCGCGGCGAGCTGCCCCAGTACGAGAGCTGGCTCACCAGGGTGTGAGCCCGGGCGCCGGTAGGCTCGACTAGTGACCCAACCGACATTCGCCCCCGTGACCGCTACCGGCCAGGTCCGACCCACGATGACCACGCCGGCGCCCGAGGTCGGGCGAGCGCCCAAGAAGGGCCTTCTTCGCCCGTCGCGCCTGCCCGCCGGCCAGGGCCAGGGCAGCCCCGCGCCGGACGCCGGCTACGCGCTGGGCGTCGCGCAGCGCGAGGTCGATCGCCTGGCCTTCGCCCACGAGCACGACCGCCATGACGTCGAGCTCGGCGTCGCGCTGGTGGCCGCCAAGCGCGCGAGCCTCATCGGGCGCGGACCGACCCTCGGCGACGTCCGCGTCGCGATGGACCACTTCGGCCTGCGCGACGCCGATGTCGTCACCGAGACGCTGGCGGCGCCGTTTCGCGGCCTGGCGCACAGCTACGTCGCGCAGCGCGCGCTCGTCGACTCCGTCGACCCCGCGGCGCTGAGCGGCGCCGCCGAAAGGATCTAGACGCCGTGGCGTTCGACCTCACCGACGAGCAGCGGGCCTTCCGCGACGTCCTGCGCCCCTTCGCCGAGGCGCGCGTGGCTCCGAACGCCGAGCGCTACGACCGCGAGCAGGCGTTCCCCCAGGAGAGCTTCGACGCGTGCGTGGAGATGGAGCTGCCCGCGCTGTGGGTCCCCGAGGCCTACGGCGGCGCCGGCGCCGACATGGTGACCCAGGCGATCATGGCCGAGGAGCTCGCCCGGGTGTGTGCCTCGACCTCGGTGACGATGCTGATCTCCAAGCTCGGGATGCTGCCGATCCTCAATTTCGCCTCCGAGGAGATCAAGCGCGAGTATCTGCCGCGGATCGCCACCGGAGAGATCCAGGCCAGCTACTGCCTCTCGGAGGCCGACGCCGGCTCGGACGTGGCGGCGATGCGCTGTCGGGCGGTGCGCGACGGCGACGACTATCGTGTTGACCGGGTCCAAGTACTGGATCACCAACTCCGGGGTCTCGGACACCTACACGGTCTTCGCCAGCACGGACCCGTCCGCGAGGGGCCGGGGGATCACCTGCTTCCTGGTCGAGAAGGGCTGGGGCGTCGAGTTCCCCAAGCACGAGGACAAGATGGGGCTGCGCGCGTCGCCCACCGGCGAGGTCGTCCTGAACGAGGTCCGCGTCCCCGCGAGCCACCGCATCGGCGAGGAGGGGGAGGGCTTCAAGATCGCGATGCACACGCTGGACCGCTCGCGACCGACCATCGGCGCCCAAGCCGTGGGCATCGCCCAGGGGTCGATCGACTACGCCGGCGAGTACATGAAGGGCCGTCGCGCCTTCGGCGCGCCCATCTCCGAGCTCCAGGGCCTGCGCTTCATGCTGGCGGACATGGCGATCCGCACCGAGGCCGCGCGCGCCCTCGTCTACCGCGCGTGCGCCACGATCGACGGGGGCGACCCCGACGGCACGCTTAGCTACCTCGGGGCCGCCGCCAAGTCCTTCGCGTCCGACACCGCGATGAGCGTCGCCACCGACGCCGTCCAGCTCCTCGGCGGCTACGGCTTCACCAAGGAGTTCCCCGTCGAGCGCTACATGCGCGACGCGAAGATTACCCAGATCTACGAGGGGACCAACCAGGTCCAGCGGGTCGTCGTCGCCAAGCACCTGCTCGCGTAGACCTCGTCGCTCGACTCCCCTCGAAGAGGCGTTAGGAGGCTCGATGCCATCGAAGCAGTGGAGCGACCCGGAGTACCTGCGCACGGTGCAGTACCGCGACGCCACCAACCTGGTCGCGCGGGCGAACATCCATCGAAAGTACGCGACCTCGCGGCAGGGTTGGTTTCCGTGGCTGGCGGCCCAGGTCGACTGGCCTGAGAACGGTCGCATCCTGGACGTCGGGTGCGGACCCGGTTGGTTCTGGGCTCACTCTGGCGCGTCGTTCCCCGACTCGATGCGACTCACGCTGGTGGACCTGTCGGTGTCGATGAGCGAGGAGGCGAGTGCCCGGGTCAGTGCCGCGGGGCAGTTCGCCCGCGTGGAGTCCTTGACGGCCGACGTCCAGGCGCTGCCGTTCGACGACGGGACCTTCGACGTCGTGGTCGCCAATCACATGCTGTACCACGCGTCAAGCCCCGGCGCCGCCGTCGCGGAGATCTCGCGGGTTGTGCGTGCGGAGGGATGCCTGCTGGCGGCGACCAACGGGCCCGACAATTTCCGGGAGGTCCGCGACGTCGCGGTCGCCGTCTTCGGTTCGAATGGCGAGGACACGGCGACGTCCCCCTTCGACTCCCAGTCCGGCTGGGCAGTTCTGGAGTCACGGTTCGAGGACGTCGAGTGGAACGGCTACGAGGATTCGCTGGAGTGCACCAGTGTTGACGACCTCGTCGCGTACGTGTTGTCGACCCCCGCACGGGAGCGCGCGACAGATGCCCAGGTCGAAGAGCTGACGATCAGGTTTCAAGAGCGACTCGATGCGGGCCTCGGGATCTTTTCGGTGTCCAAGGAAACGGGAGCATTCGTCGCGCGCACGCCGTTTCTGTCGGTTTGAACACGCGTAGGCGGTCCGGACACCGGCTCCGTGGCTCGAACGCACCCCGACCCGGAACCGCTGGCGGATCGACTCCGCACGCGCCGGGTGCCAGGGCCGATTGCTGTTGACCTGCTCGGGAGAGTTCTGCCGGTTTCCCCGTCGCTAGAGTTTGTCGCTGATGACATTGTGGGGCGCGCGGCTCTTCATCCTGGGGCTGTCACTCGCTATCGTTCTTGGAACCTCCGGCAACACGCGAAAGATCGAGGAGTTCTTCGTCATCCGATGTGCGCGTGTCAGGAATCGGCAAGGAGGCCGCCGCGAGGATCCTGGGGCAGTATCTCGGGCGCTGGGAGATTGCGTTCCAAGAGGCGAACCCCGTCGCCACAGGGTTTCCGAGACGTGTGGCGTTCGTCGTGACTCCGGGTGCTGGGAAGCAGGAGGGTCGTCAGGATTCGGAACGAGATTTCATTCCACCCGACAGGTGGATCTCTATCAACATCGCCGTCTGAGAGCTCAGTGGGAGCCGCACGCCCCCGAAAGCACTGACCGAGGATCCTCATCACGTGCCGGAGGACCGACGCCATCGTTCTAACACGAAGCGCTGGCCGCCTACGAAACTGTGACCTATTGAATCCGGCGCCGGGAGTGGATCCATTTTGCCCCGATGGAGATGAGCGCTAATGCAATCACTCCACCTAAGAAGAAGGCCGCACCTTGAAGGAGTCCGTCTATGAGCACTGCGGTAGCGGCAAACCAAATCGCAGTGCTAACGCGCAACCATTCGCGGGGCGAGGTGCGGAACCTATGGAGTCGCGCCCTGACCACGTTTACGGACCGCCCGAGACTCCCGCGATTGAGGTTCGGAGTCGCCGTGGCCATCACGCGAAGTGTATTCAGGCAACCTAACGATGTCGACCTTGATCGATGTCGGGGGGCCCATCTCACGGACCTGCCACCTCCCAATCGGGGACTGCATGAATCTCACTCGTCAGATTCGTACAACCGACGTACCGGGTCGGACACCGGGCTCCCGCGACGTCGCTGGTCCGACGGGACTTAGATGGGTAGCCGGACGCACATTACGTGACACCCCTTATCTGAGAATGAGAGGTCGGTCGCGACAGACTTCGAAGTTATCGACAATCACTTGGACTCTGCGATGGGTAGGTGCGCCTGTGGATCTTGTCGCCCTAAGGCGAGGTCGACAGCCTTAGCAAAACTCAACTGCTGGCCGATTGCCCTCCGAAACGCCATCTCGGAGGGGCCTAGCGCTTCGAACAGAAGCGCATGGGCCTCGTCTCGAAACGCTGCATCTTTCGCAGACCAACTCCAGTAGTCGACCGTCAGATCAGCGATTGCGTCGGTCCACACGGCCCACAGTTGTGCAGCCCTGTGGAAGTCACCTTCGAAGATGGCGCACAGGCTGAGGACGTAAAGAACCGTCGTCGCTTCGTGGTTGCTCCGCTGCTCACGACGCCACAGCACCAGCGCCCGGCGGGCCAGTCGTTTGGCTTCACTGACGTCGCCGTCGTAGATCGCGTAGAGCGAAAGACTCGAAAGACGTCGGCGGAGGACACTAACCTCCAGCGCCTCGGCGTTGGTGACGGACTCCTCCAGCAGGCGTCGTGCCTCGGCGTAGGTGGCCCCGGATGACGCCGACGCGTAGGCCATGTATTCCAACACTGCGCCGACGCCACGAAGATTCTGTGCGGTTCGAAACGACCGACTCGCCGCCAACAGCATGGCCATTCTCTTATCCGTGGGCAGACTCACCGCCACGACAAACTGTGACCATCCCATGGAATTTGGGTTGCCCAGAACGGTTGAGCGTTCGAGCGCCTCTCGTGCGCACTGGTCTGACTCCGCGATGTCACCGAGGTCTGCGTTCCGCACGGCCATCCAAACGAGCGCCGAGATTGCCCGCGCTTCATCGCCCGCTTGCTCCGCCAGTGCTCTGACCTCCGTGAACATTCTGAGAGAACCAAGCAACGAATCGCGGACCCTGTAGGCGTCGACTGAATCGAAGTGATCCATGACAGCTAGTGCGAAAAGTGACCCGGCCCGCAGACTCAACGATGCGTCGGGCGCAGCGGCCATCGCTGCTTCAAGATACGGAAGCGGATCTCGATAACCGTTGAGCATGAGCAACTCGGATACTGCGGCGCACAGTCTCATCACGCTCGTCGCGCCACCCTCGATCGAGCCAAAGTGGACGACAGCGGCCATCACGTTGTCCCACTCCACGGTGAGCTGCCGGGCTCGCTCTACTTGACGAGGGCCAGCGCGGATCGAAGGGCCCGCCTCTTCGCAGAGCTGCAGATAGTACTGGGCATGGCGAGATCGCAAGGACTCCGCCTCATCCTCGTCATCGATGTGGAGAAGCCGGTCAGCCGCATACTGACGAATCGTCTCGAGGAGCCGGTAGCGCAGCGCTGTATTGGTGTGTTCGGCGATCACCAGGCTCTTGTGGACCAGCGATTGGACATGGTCGGCTAGGTCAATAGCGTCAGCTGTATCGGTTTCACAGACGGCCTGGGCGGCCTCAAGATCAAAGCCACTCACGAACACTGACACCTGGCGTAGGACGACGCGCTCGGACTCACTGAGCAGGTCGTAGGACCAGGCGACCGTGGCCCCCAAGGTCTGCTGGCGCGGCAAGGCATCGCGACTTCCTCCCGTGAGGAGTCGAAATCTCTGGTCTAGGCGGTCGTGGAGATCAGCCAGCGACATAGATGAAAGCCTGGCTGCGGCGAGCTCGATAGCGAGAGGTATGCCATCCAGTCGTCGACAGACCGCGGCCACGACTCCTGCATTCGCGTCCACCAATTCAAAGGTGCGGTTGAGTGATTGGGCTCGCGCGACGAACAGGTCGACCGCGTCCGCTCCCCCCAAGTCGCCGACATCTTCCACGACGCCCAACGGCAGTGAGAGGCTTGGGACACGGTACACCTGCTCGCCTCGCAGGCCGAGGGCTTCCCGCGATGTCGCGACCACGTGGACCATCTTGCAGTGGTCGCCGATCCGATCCACGAGGTCGGCGACGGCCGCCACCAGGTGTTCGCAGTTGTCGAGGATCAGCAGTGTGTTCTGGTCGCGCAAGAGCCGAACAAGCGAATCAGCTGAGGAAAGGTCGACGCTCGGCCGAAGTTGCATCGCCTCGGTGATGGCCGTTGCAATCATTTCCGGGTTACTGATCGGCGCGAGATCGACGAACCAGACTCCTTCGCCACTTCCGTCCAACAACTCGGCCGCCGCCTGGAGGGCCAGGCGGGTCTTTCCTGATCCCCCCGCCCCGGCGAGGGTAACGAGCCGGCACTCTCGAATGAGTTCCTTGACTTCCGCGACTTCTGCGACCCGTCCGATGAAGGGACTCAGCGACGTGGGCAAGTTGTTCGACAACTCAGGGTTCGCGAGCGATCGCAAAGGGGGGAACTCCGACTTGATCCCAGGCGCTTCGAGTTGGAAGAGCAATTCTGGACGTCCCAGGTCCTTCAGGTGATGAGAGCCCAAACTCCGCAATGTGACGTTCTGTTCCAGAAGGTCCTCGACGAGTCCGGCCGACGCTGATGAGAGGAGAATCTGACCCCCGTGACCGACGGCGGCGATTCGAGCGGCGCGGTGAACCTCATATCCAACGAGCCCGGTGGAGGAGTTAGCCGCCTCACCGGTATGGATTCCCATTCGCACGTGAGGGTGCTCCTCTCGGATCCAGTGGTGCTGCGCGATTTCCCTTTGAATCGCCAGCGCCGCCGCCACGGATGCCTGCGGGGAAGGGAACGTGGCGAAGAAGGCATCGCCCATGGTGCCTTGTTCTTTGCCGTCGCTTTCGGCGAGTTTTCGACGAATGATTTCATGGTGATCCGCAAGAATTTGTGAGTAGGCATCGTCTCCCACGCGACGCAGAAGCGCCGTAGACCCCTCTATATCGGTGAAAAGGAAGGAAAGGGTGTCGATTTGAAGATGGTATGTGAATACGCCAACTGTCGCTGGACAAACGCTCGAGACTCACGGAAGTCAAAGGACGACTAGGCGCTCCGCTGGCTGCACGTCGAGGCGACCCGGGCGTGTGGCGCGACCAGTAAAGCCGTCGAGGACGGCGCGGTTGGTCATGTCCCGAACGTCCCAACGCCGAAGTCGGGCAGTCTCATTTGCACAGCCGCGCCAAGCGCCGAGCAAGACTTAGCGGAGCACTATCAACCAATGAGCGTCATCTTGTTCTCCACAATCTTGGTGTCGGAGGCCCGACACATCGGGAGCGCAGCCTTCCACCGGCGGTACGCGCCACGGATTGAGGGCCAGGAATCAACTCGGGGAATTGCGGAACGAAGACGAACCGACACCCCCGGTCAACCCAATGCGAAGACCACCGTCACCGTGGTCGAGACGGTCTTGCGAATCGTCGTCGTGTCGTAGACGCCACCGCTCGACACCTCGACGGAGCCTGCGGCATTGACCTGGAACGGTCCGCTCCGGGCACTCAGAACCGACCCGACCGACCCGCCCGTGGCGGAAGTCAGCGCGATGGCCCTCGACTTCGCGTCGCGCATCGCCACAGCGATGAGCCGAGGTCTGAGTTTCTTAAGAGTGCCCACGTAGTACTGCGGTCCCGGGGAGGAGATGTTTGCACCTGTCTCCAGAACTTGGCCAATGCCCTGGCTGAGCTTCTGAATGAGGTAGACGTTGTCCGACTTCACCGTGATGTTACGGCTCGCCTGATAGTTCAGGATCTTGCCGGTCGGATTGCCGTTGATGTACTGCTCGTTGTTCGACGTCGAGACGCCACTCAGCACCAGCTTCGAGACGTCAATCCCGCCGCTTTCTAGGTATGCGCCGAGCGACTTCACATCGGTGGACACCATCGAAACGGCCGCTCGGGCGGTGGGGGCGATCTCCTGGGCCGTCAGCGTCCACACCACTTGGTTGGAGGAGACGGCAACCGACGCCTCGCCGGTTACGGTGATGCCCGTCTGGCTGCCTCGCACCGACACTCCGTGACCGACGGCGATCAATCCAATGACGAGGGACACTGCAATGAGCAGTGAGCTGACGATCAACGCAACGCCGGGCGGAGCGCCCCGTTTTTGATCGGTCACCAGGTCAGACTACCTCAACCATGGGTTCAGAAACCGAGCTGTCCGCCGATGGTCACGAGCGAAAGCTCGGAAGCGTGTGGACGCAACATCGAGTCGATGGGGTCGGAGGTCGGAAGCGGGAAGTGCGTCGCGACCCCAGCGATGCCCAGCGACGCCGCAGTTGCCATGCGATGACCGCCGAAACCGAGATTCACCTCGTTACGATCATCGGCGCGTACCCGATCCTCGTAGCCAGGCAGAGGTTCGATTGCACGAGTGCTGCAATGTCTTCGGGTCGCCGGCCCGGCGTGATGGGTCTGCAACCTGGCACTGGCGACTCATGCCGATGTCTCACTTGTGAGTTCGACGAATGACCTCGGCATCGAGGATGTTCAACCCGTTCCAAAGTTCGAGGGTTGGGTCCCACCAGCGAAAGTCGTTCAGCTCGTCACTAACGAGCAAGATGGGGGCATTGTAAAGAACGACGACAAACACGTCGGCCCGATAAGTGGTCGCCTCACCTGAAGAAAGAAGATCAGCCTGCGCGACACGCGTTATTCGTTCGGCCCGTATACCCGTTTCTTCCTCCAGCTCCCGAAGCGCCGCGTCTCGCGACGACTCACCCGACTCCACTGAACCTCCGGGTAGCTCCCACTGGTTTCGACTGACGTTAAAGCCAAGGAGAACTTGGTTATCCCACTCCACTATGACCAGCGAGCACGCTGTCGCCTCCGCTGCCTTCGGACTCGTGTGCTCGTCACCCGCGAGTCGAACGAACGACAAGAGGCTCACGCCACGGGCGTCGTGAAGTGGGAGTTGCGACATGCCGTTACCGTACTTTCGCAAGACCGCTTCGCAGTTGCGATTGAAGCGATTTGACCTCGATATTGTTTGGGCATCGGTGGCCCGACCTCACCGCTCTTCTATAGGCCATTGGCGACCAGGCCAGACCGTATTGGTTGCGGACGTGGAGCTGACGTCAACAACGCCCGACTGGAGATTCGAATCGGGCGCGGGAGTTCGGAGACGCCAGGTCACTACAGGTTCTGCTGCATCTCCACGAGTTCGAGGTCCTGAGCGTGGCGGTCGAGACTGCTGGGCATCTTGAAGTAAGGGTTCTTCTTGAACATGTAGTAGCCCATGGGGATAAGGCCGAGCGCCATCGTGCCGAGGCCAATGTAGAGAGCTTTGGGGTTCGAGGTACGCAGGGCGTTCACCTGGTTCTCCAGCACGTACCCCATGAAGATGGCCCCGACCAGCGGCCACAGACCCATGAAAATGAAATTCCCGACGGACCTGAAGAGTTGGCGTCGATACAAGATGACGACCGATAGGCCGGCGAGCCCGTAGTAGATGCAGATCTGGAGTCCGATAGCGGTGACGCCATCGCTGAGGATCGTGTACACCGAACCGACATAGGAACTTCCGACGAACAGAAGCAGCGAGAGCATCGCCGCCGTGACCGTCGACACCACGGGAGTCTTCCGGACTGAGTGGATGTGGCCGAGCCCCTTTGGCAGCGTGTTGTCACGTCCCATGGTGAAGAGCGTTCGGGTCACTTGGATGAGCGTCGTTTCCAATGTCGCCACCGTCGAAAGCAGTACCGACAGAATCAGAAGCTTCCCGCCCCAGCCGTGCCACACCGCCTGTCCGAGCACCGCGAGAATGTTTGACGAGTTGTTCGGGTTATGCAGTTGGGCCGGCGTGAGGACGAGGTTGGTCGCCACCGTGAAGACTTCGAACAACAAGAAGACGATCACTACGCCGATAACACCGCCCATTCCGGACGTGGTCGGCGGCGCCTTGGTCTCCTCATTGAGGTTGGCGGTCACGTCCCATCCCCAGTAGAAGAAGGCCGCGGTCAGGGCGCCGGCCGCGAAGGTTCCCGAACCCTTGTCGTGAAAGACCGACGGCGAGAACCAGTGCCACGAAAAACTGGTCACGTGGTGCGCGTGAAACAGGGCCAGAGCGGCGAAGAGGACGAGAAGCGCGATCTCGATGGTCGACATGATGATCTGGACCTTGACCGTCACGGTCACACCGGCCGCCACTGCACCAACCATCAACAGGAAGAAGACCGCACCGATGAGCGTGGTGAGGGTCTTGCCCGGAGTAGCCGAGGTGAAGATGCTGATCACGCTGCCGCCGGCCGGGAACGTGGCGATGACCATGAACAAGAGTGCCGATACCACCAACGCCCATCCCGAGAGGTAGCCGAGGATCGGGTGCAGCGCTCGTCGCACCCATGAATAGGCGGCCCCCGCGTGCGAGTCGTCGCGACTCAGGTAGCTGAACGCGAAGACAATTCCGAACATGAAGATGCCACAGTAGAGAAGAGCGGCCGCGCCACCGTAGAGGACGGTGACGAACAGGACCGTCGTGGTTCCCGCGATCGAGTAGGCAGGGGCGGAACCCGCGACCCCCATAATGACTGAGTCGAAGAGACCCAGCACGCCGTGGCGCAAGTCGTGCTCGACGCCCGGGGCTCCTTCGGCCTTGGCCGTGTCAGACATCGGCTACTACTCTCCTACTATTGGCGGTTTCCCCCGACAGAGATTTCGGTTAGGGAAATGTAACATGCAATGTTCCACTTGGCGTGAGATGACGAGTGGAAAGCCGCGGCGCCTTCTTCGCACTCACGAACACGGTCTGGGGGCAGACTCCCGCGTTCTGGTCGAGGAGCTCGTCAATTCGGTGCCCGTCTTTCCCGATCACGGTGAGCTCACAGTCAAGGGCGCGCCACCGCTGAATGATCTCTGCGGTGAAATGGGGCCTACGGTACCGGGGATTTTTGGTGTCGGGGGCCCGACGAAACAAGTCTGCTAGCAGCCGCTGGCGAATTAGTCCGACGGACATTGCGAATCCTCGAGGTGTCCCTTGGGCGATCAGTTAAATACATTCGAAGTATGTCCGGAACGTCGTCCGAATCGGTAAGCGCGGGTCTAACTCCGGTTCTCGAGGCGGCGATGGGCGACCTGACGTGCTGGGTCTATGACTCACATGTTTCAAGTTTCCTGCGTCCCCGGCAGCTCACGACGCACTTCCATCTCGACGGACCCGAGGGGGCGGGGCGTACGGCATGTATCGCGATGTTCAAGCACCTGATGCACTTTGGAATTGCTTGGGATGCCGATTCCCTCTGTGGCTGGGCAACGCGGCGAGGTTGGATCGACAGAGATGTTGACCTCCTTCGGGAGTTCGCCGTTGGCGTTCAAGATGGATTGAGATATCACACGGTTCCGCAGCCGTGGGCTCGGCCCATAGTGGAATCTTGGCTCCAGGGAGAGCCAATGATCGCCCCTAAACGTTTGAATCGGCCGCTGAAGTACAAGACGTGCTGTCGGAAGAACGCTGCTCCTCAGCCAGACCGTCAGGAGAGGATTGCCCGCTCTTCCCAGCAATTCAGGCGCGGTTGACCAGCTGAGTATCGGGGGCCCAACGTAACACGTCTACTACCAACCACTGGAGGCTCGGCTCGACCATGTTGGTTCGTCTCGGAGGTCCGATCTCCCGAATTCACACCTCCCTTTGACGAACCATCCCTCGAGGCGCACAGGAGCGAGTCAGGTGAAGACTTGCTGCGAGTCGCGGAATCCCACCGTGACGAGCAGTAAATCGTCGTCACCCGGGCAGATGCGTTTCACTGTCGTAGATCTTGCACAGCGCGGCTCGTTGGTTCGCGTCCAAGTCTGCGTCGGGGTGCGAGTCGGGTATTCGCCCTCTGCCGGCATCATTATCGCGTGACGGCGGGAGTTGGAGAAACCCCTTTCCAGCAACCGCCATCATTTCCTTGAACGTGCACGTGGGGATCGCAACACTCCGACCACACCCGCCCAAGAGGAATGAGCCCGTAACGAGAGCGACCACAGCCAGCATCGTCCGCGTCACCATACGACCTTCTGGTTGATGAACAATTGGTCTATCTGTCACGGCGTACTTGGGCTCACTTCTTTGCGACAACCTCCCATCAGGGACGTCTTGCGACGCGATGCGGGGTCCGAATCTATTCCGAGTTTGCAACGCATTTGAAATCCGCACGCAGGGTCCGTCCATCAGTTGGGGGCAAACCCGAAGTTGTTAGCCGCATTGGATACACCCTAAACCGGCGGGATTTCAATCTAGTGTCGGAGGCCCGACGTAACAGGTCTGCTACCAGCCATCGGCGACTCGACCCTCACGGAGTTGGCAAGACGTCGAGGACCCGCGTTGCTCCAACTGCGGAAGGTTGACGCAATGAACGGATCTCCCGTTGATTGAAGCCGGGGGGTCAGGAGAGATAGCTGAGGTAGGCCAGTACTGTCTGCTGGGCGATCAGTGTGTAACCGGCGTCGGTCGGGTGGACGTTGCTTGCACTGCACATCGCGGTGAGAATGCAAACCTGGGCCACCGCGTAAGGAATCTCACCGTACGGCGGGTCATTGACCAGCTGAGTCAGGGGCGTGTACCCACCGGACGCAGCGTCAATATCCACGAACGCCCCATTCGACGCCGCGTAGGCCGCTTTCCATGCTGGATTGATGGTCTGCTGGAAGTGGGTCACCGACTCCTCGGCCAACGTTTCGCCGCTGGGGCCGCTCAGCCAGTCAGCGAGGACGGTGTCGGGATAGTTGAGCCCGATCATGGGAACTGAACTCCCCGCCGCCGTGCGGAGCTGAAAGGCGATGTTGGCGATGTTCGCTGCTATTGCCGTCCACGCCGCGCCTTGCAGGAGGTCGTTTCCGCCGATCGTAATCGTGATGAGCGCAATCTGACCTGGATGGGCTTCGATGAAGTCGATCGCGGCCGCCAGCTGGGTCGTATTCGGATAAGCCACCCCTCCAGGCGCTTCGCTTCCCGCCGGACATCCGTTCACTGTAATCATCGAGGTCGTCGAGGCCCCACTGCACGCGAAGTTCTTCAAAGTCAACTCGTGATTCGGGGCCACGTCAGTGACGATCTTGGTGGCGTATCCGCCGTTGTTGCCACCGGTACCCAAAAACCCTGCGGCGTATGAGTCGCCAAGGCTGAGGTAGTACCCCGAGGTGGGCGCCGGCGTCGGCGTCGTCGTTGTGGTGGTAGATGTCGTTGTAGTTGTCGGTGGTATGGAGTTGGCCCGCACAGTGAGTTTCATGGGCGAGAACTGAATTGTCTTCGGTGGTTTGCCGCTGTCGCGAAGCGTGAATATGAATGGTCCAGTAACCACGCGGGATGTCACCACGGGCGCTCTTCCGGTTATCTGGCACATGGCGTTAAGAGCCAGCGTTCCCACGTGGAGGTTCAAATGATTGCATCGATAGGGTCTTACACCGCCCTTCGCCTTCAGGGCCACGAAGTACGTTTGACCGGATCGCGCGCCAGGCAGTGAGGTCGTGAGCGGCGCAATGCCACCGTTTGTCGCTAGTGCGGATTCTGCTACGAGCGGCAGTGCGAGAAGGATGGCGAAGGCCAGTACCGCCATTTGGCGGATTCGTAATCGACATAAAGCCAACGAAACGACCTATCGCTAATGGGAGATGCCTCTTCCGACCGAACCTAACACGCACCGTGAACCGGAATGGCCGACTTAGCAGAGGAGCAGGCCTAACTCCGAGTCTGTGGGTCCTTTCACGTGAAACACATGAACCGGTCACTGGAGATATGAGCTGAAATGCGCTCGTTGGTGGCGCTTGCGAGTATGCAAATTTGAGTCTGTGGTAGGCATTGTTTTCTGACTGTTTCAGTCGCCCTTGCAACCTGGAGGTGAGCAATGGTGGTTTCTCGTAAGAGGTTTGCGCGTCGAGCGGTAACTGTTGTGTGCGCGCTGTCCCTGATCGCGCTCAATGTTGAGTCGGTCAGTGCAGCAACGGGGTCAGCATCAATTTCTGGAGTCATCACCAGCAAGGCCACGGGGCTGGGGATCGGCGGTGTGTGCGTCGCCGCAGTCGACCCGTCGCAAAATAGCGGGGGTGAAATGGTGACGCTGTCTGACGGAACGTTTGATTTTGAAAACTTGCCTGCTGGAAGTTACAATTTTAGCGCTGATACCACCTGTGATGGAAGGCAACAGTCGATCTATATAGGTCAGTTTGATCCAACGCCGTACACGGTTTCCAATGGAACACAAATCGTCAATGCGAATTTGGAATTGGTTGTCGGCGCCACGATGTCCGGAACTGTTACGAGCGCTGCGACGAACGCTGGAGTGGGTCTCTGGTGTCTAGACCTTCTTCCAGACAATGAGTACAACCCGGGCTACTACGAGACGACTACCGCAAGCAGCGGGAGTTACTCCTTCACCGGATTGCCTGTCGGCAAGTACCCTGTCGAGATATGGGCGTCGCCGACATGCGACGCAGGTACGTCCTTAGAGTACGCGCCACAATCTTGGAATGTGACAGTTCCATCCTTTGCGTCAGCGGTCCACCGAAACTTTAAATTGTCTGCCGATTCAATGGGTATCACGTTCTCCCCCAACAGCAGCGTCCTGCGAACTGGTGCGCGTTCAGTCCTGACAAAATTCTTGGCCGCGTACGTTCCAGGCATGTTGCTCTATATGACGATCACGGGAAACGGTCAAGACAATGCGCGATTGGCGCGGAGTCGAGCAATCGCAACCTCCGACTTCTTATTCCACAAGGTCCATCTTCGTGCGCAAATCAAGATCGATACGGACACAGCGGCCAACGTCGTCACGATGACGAACATTCAGTTTACGAAGTGAGTAGACAGTGACACCAGCGGTCGTGCGCATCCGGGGACCTTTGGTTTGGGAGGGACGACGGCAACAATCTCCGACTGGGGGTTCAGAAAGTGGATGGGGGCCGAGGCGCACTGATTGGCTGAGAACTGTTAGCTCTAAGCCTGGCTACCACAAGCTCAGAGGTCCTCCGAGTCACCCACTTTTGGTTCCACCGACCGTTCCGGTTAAGGCTCGGCCATCAGCGACTATGCAAAGAAAGATTCCAGTTGCGGTGACCGTCAAGCTTGTTGCAATGCAAGTTGAAGGGTAGTCACAGAAACCTCTTGCGTGACCACCTAGGGCTGGTGGCACGTTCGTGTCGACCCCTTAGGCACGAAAATCAAGCTGATGTATGGTCGTTGGAAGTGCGGTCAAATGGCATTGGCAGATCAATTCAACGGAGGGGGAAGACCATGGGAGTTGGAGGCCATGGGAACAGATTCAGGTTCGTTTCTGTCACTGCACTGAGCCTCACTACCGTACTTCCCCCGTTAATGACGCAAGGCCATGCCGGGGCAGCGACGGGCAAGGCGAAGTCAGTTGTTCTTAACACAAGCAGCAACCGTCTCGACGGGGTCTTGTTGATGAGCGGAATTGCCTCACGCCACTTAGGGACACCTCGGTCTCGCCTACTCCCCGCCCTTGAGTCGAAGATGGGACCAGCAACCGTCGTCTCGTCGACAATCTGTTCGTTCAAGCTCCCAGTCACGGTGGCCAAATGGGACGACCTCTCCGTCGTCTTCCAGAAGGGCAGATTCGCCATGCTCGTGTACAACTATTTGGGATGGCCAGTGTCACAGCGCCCCTATCCTCCATTGCCCCCAGTTGGAGTCGCACTCACGCCGATTGTCACAACGGAATATGGGGCGACGGTCGGCGACAGTGCCGCGAAACTCGTGTCCTTGGATCCGCGACTTCGGGGTGACGGCGGGTCCTCATACACCGCCAACGCCTTCTACACGTTTGTCATGGTGAAGCGAGCCGGCGCAGTCGGAAGTACGTCTTCGACGTATTTCGTAAGCCAAATTCAATTGGCCCTGGGGAACTGCTGACTTGCCATCCTGATGCGCCCCGAATGGGGGCCCAAGGTGAACCCTCACGCTGGCTCACGTTTGTTGATGCTCAAGGTTGGCTGTCATAGATCACCCAGATCTGTGGAGAACCAACTGTCGATGACGCTCGAATTCTGAACACTTCCGACGCTCGAAAAGTGAACAGTTTCGGTCACACTATCCGTCAGCGTGCTCTGCGGTGAGCGTGACGCTCGGCAGCGTGTCGCGTTCTCGTCCTCGGAGTCGGTAACTGGAGCCTTTGAGGCTCAACACCTCGGCGTGGTGCACGATGCGGTCAATCATCGCGGCGGCGACCACCTGGTCACCAAAGACGGCTCCCCAGCTGGAGAACGCCAGGTTGCTCGTGAGGATGAGCGACGCGTGCTCGTAGCGCGAAGAGACCAGCTGGAAGAACAGGTTGGCGGCGTCCTGCTCGAAGGGCAGGTAACCCACCTCGTCGACCACGAGCAGTGAGTAGCGGGCCAGCCGGGCGAGCTCCTGGGCGAGCTGTCCTCGCTGGTGAGCCTCGGCGAGTCGCGCGACCCACTCGCTCGCCGAGGCGAACAGCACGCGGTGTCCCTGATGGGCCGCGGCGATCGCCAGAGCGGTCGCCAGGTGCGTCTTGCCGGTGCCCGGGGGGCCGAGCAGCACGACGTTGTGGCCCTGGGTGAGATAGCCACCGGCGGCGAGGTTCGCCAGGGGGGCGCGCAGGGTGCTCTGCAGATCGAAGTCGAACTCGTCGAGTGACTTGGGCGCCGGTAGCCCGGCGGCGCGGATGCGCAACGCGGCCCCCGAGGCGCTGCGAGCGTTCACCTCGCGTTCGAGCACGGCGGCCAGGTAGTCCTCGTGGGTCCAGTTCGCCTCGCGGGCCTGGGCGCCCAAGCGACTGGCGCACTCGGCGATGCGCGGGGCCCTGAGGGCGGTCGCGAGGTAGGCGAGGTGCTTGGTCACCTCGTTGTTCTCGGGGCGCCTCACGGCTCACCCACCAGTCCGAAGGCCCGGTCGTAGTCGGCGAGGTCGCGCGTGAGATCGTCGCCGCTGGGTGGGCGCGTGGGGGCCTGGAACGCGCGGCGCAGCACCGCGGCCATCTCCACGTGGGCCGGGTCGCTCACCACCGTGGCGTGAACCCAGCGCCGAGCGTGATCGGCGACCAGACGCCCCGCCACGCGAACGCGCACCCGTTCCAGGTCGGCCGACACATCGACCAGGCGACCAATCACCCGGGGATCGACCGAGTAGTCGTTCGTGTCCACGCGCACGTAGTAGTCGCGCGCCAGCTTCACCCGGGAGTGGAACCCGAGGTGCAGTGGCGTGGGCGGCAGCGCGAGCATCGAGGCGGTGTCGGCCTCGAGCAGCGCGGTGGGTGCGGCCCGCAGCGTGCGGACGGTTCGTGCGTTGGCGATCTCCAGCCATGACGCGAACTGGGCGTTGAAGTCACCCGGTGAGCTGAAGGTCCGTCCCGGCAGGAAAGACGTCTCGAAGAAGCCGTTGCGCCGCTCGACGATGCCCTTGGACTCGGGATCGCGTGGTGGCAGCTGCACGAGCGTCGTGGCCAGGGTGCCCATGAAGGACGCCACGCCCTCGGCGAGACGACCTCGTCGCCCGATGCCCCCCTCGTTGTCCCAGATGAGCCGGCGAGGAACGTGACCGAGCTCGCCGAGCAGCTCCCAGGTCCCACACAGCAGGTCGGGCGTGGAGCGCGTCGGGATCATGCGCCCGAGCATGAACCGCGAGTGTGCGAGCGTCATCACGAGCACCGGCAGCAGTCGCGTCGAGCCGTCCTCGAGCGGGACCCGGCACGGCGGAAACCACAGGTCACACTGGCCCGCGTCCCCGGGAGCCCAACTGAGCCGGTCCGCCGGATCGATCCGGCAGAAGCTCGGACGAAGCCGTCGCACGTTCTCGCGGAACCACGACTCCGAGCCCGCCCAGGCGACCCGCTCGGCGAGCACGCTCGCGGGCATGTCGGGGAACTCGCTCAGGAGCTCACGAACGCGCGGCTCGACCGTGACGAACGAGGTCGTTGTCGCGGTGCGTTCATAGCGTGGCGGGTCCGTGGACCCGACGGCCTTGATGACCGTCGTTCGCGAGATCCCCAAACGGTCCGCTATGCGGGCTTTGGGGATTCCCTCAGCCGCCAGTCGTCGAATCAGTGCCCAGTCTTCCAAAGTGATCACCCTCCATATTCAGGTGTTCACTTTTCACCGTCGAAAGTGTCCAGTTTTCAACCGTCGTCGACACCAACTTGACCCAGCGGACAAATACCGCGAAGTATCCGTTTGGGTACGTAGACCAGGAGGGCCAGGTGCACCGAGGGGTCGAGTTGCAGTCGCAATGGTTCGCACGTGCGCGATGTCCGAATCTAGGGCGATCGCGATGGCCCCGCACCGTGCTCGAGTCCGTCGAGATGCCTAGTCGCCGGTGGCAAGTTGAAGACCTACCGAGTCGAGCGCACGCACGAACCGCGAATGTCAGATCGTTCGCGGATCGTTTGATACCATGTCGTCTGAGCGATGAGGCCCGCCCGAAAAAACGCCGGTTGACTCCGGCTGATGGCTTCTACCAGCAGCAGTAGGAAGCTGGTAGGGCCGGTGCGCCGTACCCCTGCCGTGACAGGAGGTAACGGTGAACGTTTACTACGTAATGGCGATCTGGATTGGCATGGCCCTGCTCGCCTCATTCTTCAGCATTCGAGTGGGCGTATCGGTGGCCCTCATCGAGATCCTCGTCGGCGCGATCTTCGGCAACATCCCCGGCATCAGGGAACACGTCCAACAGACCGACTACACGACCCTTCTGGCGGGCATTGGTTCTGTGCTCCTCACGTTCTTGGCTGGCGCCGAGATCGATCCGGTGTCGTTGAAGAAGCACTGGAAGGCCAGTCTCTCCTTGGGCTTCGTCGCCTTCATCCTTCCTCTCATCGGAGCGTTCTGCTTCGCGAGGTTCGTCTTCGATTGGAACTTTCACGCCTCCGAAATCGCTGGGATCGCTCTGAGCACGACCTCGGTCGCCGTGGTGTACGCGGTGATGGTCGAAACGGGACTCAATCGCCATGACGTCGGCAAGCTCATCCTCGCCGCGTGCTTCGTTTGCGACCTGGGGACGGTCCTCGCCCTGGGCGGACTATTCGCCACGTACGGATGGCTTCTGCTTGTCTTTGTCGTAGTGACAGCGATTGTTCTGTTCTTCCTTCCCCGAACCATTCGCTGGGTGGTGGCCAACGTCGGCCACAGGGTGAGCGAACCCGAGGTGAAGATCATCTTCGTGGTCTTGCTAGCCCTCGGTGGACTGGCAACGACGGCAGGAAGCGAAGCAGTGTTGCCCGCGTATGTCGCGGGACTTGTCGTAGCCGGAGTCTTTATGAACGACAGAGTCGTTCTCGACCGCATTCGCACGATCGCGTTCGCCGTTCTCACGCCGTTCTTCTTCCTCCGCGCGGGCACCCTGATCTCTGACTCCGCCCTCATCAAGGGGGCCGGGATCATAGGCACATTGTTTCTGGTGAAGATGGTCACCAAGTTCCTTGGGGTCTGGCCAACCGCGACCGCGTTCAGACTGCCGAAGCAAGAGCGGACCTACACCACGTTGCTCATGGCCACAGGCCTCACATTCGGATCAATCTCGGCCCTGTATGGCCTCACGCACAACTTGATTAACGAGAATCAGTACACCGAGCTCGTTACCGTCGTCATCCTGTCGGCTTTCATACCAACTTTGATCGC
Organism: uncultured Actinomycetota bacterium; assembly: GCA_963805595.1. Classification (GTDB taxonomy): domain Bacteria; phylum Actinomycetota; class Acidimicrobiia; order Acidimicrobiales; family RAAP-2; genus RAAP-2. Next base: position 206,067 of record CAWDUM010000005.1, read on the forward strand.
CCAGCAGTTCTTCCAGCCATCTGTCGCAATCTCAACCGATGAAGAAGAGGCACTGGGCGAGGAGGACATTTCGTTACCTCATCGTCGGCAAAGTCCGAGCGCTGAGACCGACTAACAGCTGCGGGGACGCCCGGCCCGCCAGTTCACCACGGGCTAATCGGAGAGTCCGTGCTCGGCTCCATGCCGCTTGCCAGCGGTAAGTTCGGTCACGCCGACGCTCGGGACGATCACTCTTCGCGACGGAGTGCCAGCCCTCCGCATCTATGTTTCGTTTCATTGGAGCATCCCGAGTTGCATCCCTAGTCAGAACGTCCCACATTTCATCCCTAGTTTTGAGAGGAACCGCTCGGTATTGGGTGGACGCGATGGACGAAAGACCAGACATTCATTGACTTCTTGGACACTGTGGATGAGGCCGGGTCAGCACCCAGATCCATGAGAGGCTGACGCCGGGGCGCCAAGAATTTGGCCTCCCAATGCGGTGACCATCGGTGACAGCCAAGAGATCTAACGGGCTTACGCGGTGTACTAATGTACTAGTACATGAGCGAGCGGCCTCCTTCCATCCAGTTTCGCCTGGACCCGCGTAGCGGTGTTGCCCCCTATCGCCAGCTCGTCGAACAGGTGCGGCGCGCGGTGGCGTCGGGCCACCTTCGCGGCGGAGATCAACTGCCGTCCGTGCGCGACGTCGTGAGCCAAGTCACCATCAATCCCAACACCGTCCATCGCGCCTATCGCGAACTGGAGCACGAGGGACTCGCCGAAGGACGACCGGGTTTGGGAACATTCATCACTCCGCGCGCGGAGTTCGTCGCCGGCGCTGCGGATCGCGAAGTCGTGGTCGACTCACTTCGAGACTGGACGAATAGCGCGCGAGCAGCCGGATTCGATGATGACGAAATGTTGGATCTGTTTCGGCGATTCCTCAACCTTGATCAGCGTGCCTTGTCGTGAGCGCCACCGAAAATGTGTTGGAGGCGACGGGGGTCGGCAGGCGCTTCGGACGTAAGTGGGCACTGCGCGAATGCACGTTGAGCGTCCCGGCGGGCAAGGTAGCTGCGTTGGTGGGTCCGAACGGAGCCGGAAAGTCGACACTCTTGCGATTGGCGGCGGGCCTGTGCCGACCCAGCGCCGGATCGCTGACCGTTCTCGGAGAGGTCCCCGGTCGCGAGAACGCCAATCTCTTGAAGAGCGTTGGCTACCTCGATCAGGAGCGCCTCCTGTATTCGAGTTTTCGCGTCGACGAGATGATTCGCTTCGGCGCGGCCACGAACGACAACTGGGACGAGCGGATGGCGCGTTCTTACGTCACGCAGCTCGGCATCGATTTGGACGCTCGCGTGAGCAGCCTGTCGAGCGGGCAGAAGGCTCAGGTGGCCCTGACGCTCTGTCTCGCCAAGCAGCCCGAGCTTCTGATTCTTGACGAGCCCGCGGCCGCACTCGACCCCTTGGCTCGCGAGGACCTGTTGCGGCTTCTCATGCAGCAGGTGGAGCAAAGCGGTTCGAGCGTGGTGCTGTCCACGCACGCGATCAGCGACATTGAGTCGGTGTGTGAGTACATCATTATCCTGTCGCGCGCTCGTGTGGTGCTGTGCGACGACCTCGACTTCGTCTTGAACAGCCACAGAATACTGACGTCCGCGACGCCAGAGAACTTTGATGAGCCCTCGGGTCCGACTGTTGTTGAGACTCGCAAGAGCAGTCGAGGAGTGTCGTATCTCGTGCGGATGGAGTCACCGTTCCCCGGAAACGGATGGCAGATCACTGAACCCACCCTGGAGGAGATTGTCCTGGCGTATCTACGCGACGGTGCCGATCGGACAGACCTTTCTCAGCCCGCGCCTGGTCCCGGAAGCAATGGTGGAGTCAAATGATTTGGGTTGCCTGGCGCCAACAGCGGGTGGTGTTCTGGCTTTTCGCCATCGCGGCGGCCCTCATTATCGGGTGGGCCGTGACGAGTGGCCTGCACGAGCAGTCATTGTGGCACCAGTACCAAGGTGCGCCGTGTCACAACGGAAGTGGCTTCCTGGCCAAGTATGGAAATTTCTGCAGAACCTTGGGTTCCCAAGTCCGAGGCACGCAATCGCACAACTACCTGGTCTCTGACTTCGCGCAAATTCTTGGTCTGGTGTTGGGCGTCGTGCTGGGCGTCAGGGCGATCGCCAGCGAGCTCGAGCAAAAGACCGCACGCCTCGCGTGGACCCAGTCACTGACGCGAACGCGCTGGTTGGTCACGAAGACGTCGGTGGGCCTGGGGCTCATCGTGGTGCTGGCTGTTCCCATGTGCGTGACGTTCTCGTGGTGGGTCGGCGCCTCGCGGATCGGCCCTCGGATTCAGTCGACGGCCTACCCATTGGCGGGATGGATGCTCGGTGTCTACCCCGTCTTCCTTTACCTTCTGACCATCTTGTTCGCCGTGCTGATTCGACGCTCTGGATGGACGGTTGCCGTGGCCGTGCCGGTCTTCATCGCCACACTCACGCTGATGTCGGTGGAAGTTCGTTCACACCTCGTACCGGTGCACGTCGCCACCACCACCTTTCAGACCGTGACCAAGGGAGATTTCTCGACGTCGTTACCCGAGGGTGGCGCGCCGGCCAACTCGTGGATCGTCTTCTCCGGCTTCATTCCGATTGACTCGAACAGCATTCCAAGGTCATGGGCCAATGAGGTCCGATTTGACGACCGCGTGAACCACTGCGAGAACGCGAGCGCGACGAACAGTGGCACAGCGATGAACCTCTGCCTACGGCGTTTGGGCTTGCGAGACGTTCAGGTCTACGTGTCAGATCACGAATTCTGGCAACTGCAACTCAGAGAAGGCGGGCTGTACCTCGTTACGGCCGCGCTCCTCTTTGGAGCGAGTGTCGTAGTCATTCGCAGAATCAGGGTGTGACCGCCCATATAGGGATAGGAGCGGCGAACAAGGCTCAAACCCTTCTGTGCAGGAAACTGAACTGTGACGTCGGTCCGCCCATACGAATCACGGAGGATGAGGCGCTTCGATTCGCGACGAGCGTGCAGTCCTGGTGGTCGTTGCCACGGAGTAGTGCCAACATGGGACGTGGACACAGGCCGCCGAGTCCTTGCTGCAATCGTCACGGTCGGGATCGGTGCCGCTCTCGTGGCACCATCAGTCGCCGCGACTCCCGGCACCGCCGAGTCGTGGTCAACCCTGGGAGTCGTCCGGCCCCTGCTCGTGCAGCCTTCCGGATGGGGAAGTCCAGTCGCGGCTGAGCCCAGTGGCGAAGCCTATGGGTGGTGCTCGCCGAAGGGCGTGGAGGTCACCTCGGGTAGCGGACCGGCAATTCTCGTCTCGGACAGCCCCGTGGGAGAAATGCTCAAGGACTCTCACCTGGCGCTTTCGGGTTTGCCAGGGAACTCAAGAGTGGTCCCCACATGCGACGACGTCGCGCTGGATCCGAGCCATCCGGCGACCGTTTACGCCGGCTTTGAAGCGAGCCAAGGCGGATCTATCCCACCCGTGTACAACGTGGCACTCGTGACTACGAACATGGGCAGGAGCTGGCGGTTTGTGCCTCCTCCGCGCGGTTACTCGCTGACGGAGTTTGCCGGATTCATCGAGCGCCCGGGAGGCGTGGAAATGCTCTTCTCGCGCAACTACTTCTTTCCGTTGAAGCCGGGCCATTGGGCCACCTTCGTTGCGGCAACGTCGTCAACCGGTGGAGAGTCGTGGACGGACGTTCGCCTGGAGTGCCCAGCCGGCGCGCCCTGCGTGATCTTCGGCCCGCAGGCGCCCCAGGGGGCGTGTGGGATGTCGGAGTGGCAGCAGTCGGTACTCGTCGGCCGACTTGAGGAACTCAATGGAGCAGACATCTGGCGCCCGGCCGGTTCAGCGTCCACGGTCAGCCAATGCGGCAGCCAGCAACTCGTCACCACGACGTCCGGAGACGAGTTCCTCATCGATCGCAGCCGAGCGAGCGCTCTCCGGTACACCCATGACGGCATCCACTGGACCACGGTGTCTCTCCCCAGGATCGACGGGGCGCCGGTGGGAGGCAGATCCACCTATTTGGGGCAGCTCATGACGCTCACGGCGAGCGGGGCGCTCGTCGTGGTGGCGGGCTCTCCGCTCGCAACGGCCGAGCACCTCGAGGTCCTGCAGCCGGGATCCAACGCGTGGTGCGCAACCACGGCGAAACTGCCTACCGCGACGAGAGGTCACCCTGTTGCTGCCATTCAGTCCAGCGAGACACGGTTGGTGGTGGCCTTCTTTACGCCCATCCCAACGGTCCGCGGGAGAGCCGTAAAAGCCCTGACGATCCCTCTTTCAATGCTGAGTTGTCAGTCCCGATCTCAGACGTAGGTCCAGTCGCTAAACGGGGCTGACCCGCCAACACTGAGTCACCCAGCGAGCGAGCCGACAGTCGGAGATTGTGACCGTTGGCCCCCCGACACGAACCGGCACAGCTTGGGCAGACTACCGATTCGCCTCATCGAATTGCTGACGTCGTGCCGGCGTCTTGGCGCCAACCCATCGCGAGATTGAGTATCTCATCGTCACAACTGATTCGTAGCCAGGCGCTATCTGTCGACTCAAGTCATTGGCCGTCTGTTATCTCACTAACGGTTAGTTCTGAGTCGCTGGCAAGTTAGTCGGGCACTTAACGCTTACAGGGGGCAGTGAGCGGAATCGGCGTTCCATGGCCAAGCGACACGAACTCGTACGTGGGATTCATGGCGGTGCCGTCAATCGCTCGAAGTGCGAAGCCCCAACCTTTCAGCGTTGTGAGCTCGGAACACTTGAGAACGTCGAAGGTTGACACAAGCCAGATCACGTGCGTCGGCGGCGGCCCCGCGGAGATCCAATGTCGCACCGATATTCCTGACGTCCATCCAAAGTCGCCACCACCATCTATCAGAGTCATCCCATGGGGCAACCCAGAGACTCGGGCCTCGTTCGCAATGGTTTGATTAGCCGGCAACACGAACTCTCCCGGCGCGCCGCGCAACCCAAGCACTTTCACAGTGGTTCCCCATCCGTTCCTGCCGGAACTGGAGACCAAGGGCGCGTCAGCCATGATAACGAGCAGAGCCATGACGGAGATGATCCCACCACGTACAGCGATACGGTCAACTTGACTGATTGCGACACCCAGCAGCAATGCGGCCGCCGGCGCGCAGAACACGATGTACCGCAACGCGAAGTACGGCCCGGTAGCTGAGCTCAAGGACAAGAGAATTCCGGGTAGTACCGCCCAAACGAAGCCAAGGCGAAGAGCAACCAGGGCTCTGTCGCTTCGATTCACTTCTCTAGCCAGCTGAAGTGACCCCCATACAATCACACCCCACACCAGAAGAGCCAATATCACGGAGGGAGGTCCCGTCTTTGATATCCCCGTCGAAAAAGGCCTGACAAAAACGCCAACTCCGTTTGAGATCATCGTCTTGAAGCCCGAAGGAATCCAAGAGATTTGCCGACGTTCCCTCCAGGCCAGCACCATGAGAGGAAGGACCGCAATAGCCGCGCTCCCTTGGATGAGTAGCACCCACCGGAGCCGCAATCGCGTCTTTGCGTCACTCGCGGCCACGAGAAGGTGAACCACAATGATCAGCAGCGCGTAAAGGAAGACATAGCCGGTTACGACAAGTGACACGCCGTAGCACCACGACCAACGGCGCACGTGCCGGCGATCGTATACGAGGCAAAGAAAGAACCACGTCGACCAGGTTGCGAGGGCGGCTGACATCGCGTAGGCACGCGCGTCAGATCCGAAGCCTGTGGCGATGGGCAAGACAGCGAAGACGACCCCAACGAAGACGGCGACCCGCGAACCGACTAGGAATCGAGAAATGGTCATAATGCCGCCGCACGCAAGCGCCATGAAGAGTGCGCTGGGAGCTCGCAGCGCTAGGACGCTGTGACCAGCCGTAAAAATCCACGGACGCATCAGCAGGTCATATGTGGCGTTGACACCGTCCTTCTGCACCAGTACGAGGTTCCAGAAGTCATGCAGACCGAGCTTTGAAGCGAGTGCGGTGAACGCCTCATCAACGGACACCGCCGGGACACTTGAGAATGCGGCGTCGCAGCCGCCAGACACAAGACTGACGAGAATCACCGCAATCGAAAACGGTCCGCTGCTTGTCGATGTCTCTTCAGCGGCGAGCATCTTTAAACTCTAAATTAGAAGTTACAAACGGTTCTGAAATGCAAACTCTAGAATTCCTGGTTGGCCTGTTGATCTCTCAGACTGATCAGATACCGTCCTTGGGAAGCCTGCCCGCCTGCGATCACGTGCAGTAGACGAAGGTTCCTCACTGACCAGGAGGATTGGAAAAAGGCTCTCCGCTCTATACATTTCCTGACTGTCAACCGCGCCAATCGGACATCTTTGACGACGCCCGCTGTTTTAAGTCCGGCTGTTAACCCAGCCGCCAGTGTTTGGTTGGAGATTGCTCAAGTTGTGCCGCCGTCACGAACGGGTACGAAGTGACTGAGTTTCCATTGGCAAGAAGCGGCCCCCCTCGCCGGGACTTAGACACGAAGTTCAACCGCTGACTTCGGAGCGCGGCCCAGCTTCACACCACGACTTCTAGTTGTCAGTCGGCGGGATGGAATCCTTGACTGGTCCCTTCAAATGTCCAACGCGGAGTGTGATCAAGCGCGGACGATGGACTCATTGCAAAACATTGGTGTTGGTCTGTCGTCCATCTTCTTATTCGATGGCTGCCACACATCAGTTTCTCTCACATGCCCAATCGTGGCTCTACTAAGTGCACTTACGGTGCCGAATGCAACCGTTGCCAGAAGCATGTCTGCGACCCATTCCTAGCCAGCCTCAAGAGTGGTACAGGTCTCTTCCAAACGACTATGCGAAACTCCCCAACTTTGTATATATTCGCTACAGCGGCGAACGGATACTTGGATCCGTGTCGAATCAACCGTCCAGAGTTACGAGCAACATCGAGCAATAGGAAGTGTGCGCTGCCGGTGTACCAGCTGTCCTTGGCAATGCAGAGGAGTGGCTCAATTCCACCGTTGCTCGAAAGCGCCACTTGCCGAACTACCACTGATCCTTCGGAGTACACCGTCGTTGGAGCACTGCTCCAGTAGTCGCCGACTCCTCGATGGAGGTCGTGCGATCGGAGAAACGACACCAGCTGGATAAAGGATGAAGTTGGGGTTGTTTGCGACAAGGTGGCCCCGGCGATGGCTGCGTAACTTACAATTAGGGCCAGTCCCAACACCGCTGCGGCGCGTGCGCCTCCTCCGGTGTTATACCGACGGGCCATTCGGCCGAGTAGCGCCGCCGAGATGATCGAGCCAAAGACTACGCCCGGCGTCAAGTATTCAAGGCTGCCTGTCTTATAGTGCAGGACGACAAATGTGGCGGCGCTACCGACTGTGCCAAAGATCAGTAGATCGTCCAATCGGTGGCCCGCGTCAGTCCATATTCCGAGTCCCGGCAAGCACGGACGAGACTCCCTCTTGCGTAGACCAAGCAGGAGATTGCCCACTCCAACCAAGATTCCGGTGCAGACGACAACCGCGCTGGCTAAACGGAGGGGCTCAAGTTCCACGGGCTTTGCAATCGTGCCGATCCCCGTTCCAGGGCCAAGAAGAGATAGTCCACTCGGAATCACATTTCGGAGGTTCGAGAGTATCTGAGCCGGTGCGGCGAATCTCGATGCCACGATGTGATACGTACCTACGTGAACGGCAGCTAGTCGCAATAAGCCGGCGAGGACCATGGCCAGAAGGGCCGCAGTTGACGTCGGAAGACCGTAGTCCCACTTGCGCAGTCGAATGCTGTCCAGAGCTCCAACGATCAAGAGTGGAATCAAGCCGAAGGCGACCAACAGTGGGTCGCCCAAGGTTCCAAGTGCGAGGATCACCACGGAAATGAACCAGCTCCATCCGAATCGACCATTACGCAGTCCGACAAAAGCAAGTAGGGCCAGAAGTATGGTGCCGGCGTGGACGCTCGACTGGGACAGGTCTCCAGCAACGAACAGTGAGGGGACTCCGAGAAGTGCCAGCACGGTCAGAAAGGCAGTAGCTCTCCCACGATTGCGAGTATCCAATGAAGCCGCGAATGCGCCCGTGACGATCAATGCTGTCCAAGTGAAAGCTGAAACCACATGAAGGAGAACGACTTTCATACCTACGAGTAGCACACCCATTGCAAACGCGACGTCGTCGAATGTCCAATAACTGTTAGCGCCCGTGTACCAATGTGCAAGAAGAACGTTTCCGGTTGCCATGTCGGAACCTTGGAGTAAGCCACTGATTGATCTGCGCTATCCCAGGTGGACACGTGATAGCCGTAGAAGAAGATAAACATCCACAAGGCGGCAGGACCGGTCACGAATATCATGGCTCGTCTGCCGCGTGTCAGCTTCAGTTTGGTGGTATTCAGTTTCTTCCCATTGAGTATCGCGGTGCAGCGCAACAACCTAGATTCAAAACCGTATCCTTCTGCCTCAGCTGAGGAGCGTCCGTGATGGCTCGAGGCGTCTTCTGAGCTGATTGTGGCCGTGCGCTTGCTCCTTTGCATGAGTGCGAAGCGAGGTGCCCGCAGGTCCGGCCCGCAGTCGGGGACTTTACATGTCGGCCCTCCGACTCGAAGCCCGACCTACGAGCCAGACACCGGCTGCGGGTAGCTGATTGCTGGAATGGAGCATTGAGGTCACGACAACCAGCAACGAGTCCGAGTCCAAAAGGACGCTCAGTGGGAAGTGTGCCTAGGGTTGCAATCATGATAGCGGGAGGCGCCACGGCTTAACGGCACTCGTATTGGTCGTTGTCGCGGCTTCGTTCTTCGCTGGTGACCTGGTCGGTCACCTCCGCGGCTGGGGCGTCTACGTCAAATTCGAACGTCGCAGAGTGCCTGCAGGCCCAACTGCAGGGCGCCATGGAACAACGTGGAGGCGGGGGCTACACCTACATCCCCCTTGGCTATACCTTCCTCATCGTCAATGTCGGCACCAAATCCTGCGAGTTGCGGGGCTACCCCTATGAAGTCATCTTCTCCACCACGACCGGCGCGCCCGTGAAGGTTTCGATCTCCCATGAGCGCAACGTGCTCTACGCCCAGCCCAAGGCTCAGCGCGTCGTGCTTCGCCCTGGTGGGGTCGCGTCCTTCGGTATCAGTTACGCCAATGAGAACGTCTCACCACCCAGTAAGCCGGCGAGGTGCATCGCAACGTTGATCGACTTCCGTCTGCCCGCGCGAATGTCGTCCTTGTTTTCCTACGAGTTCGTCCTCAGGCCGATTGACTTCTGCCAGACGCCCCGCAGGGTCGAAGTAACCCCCGTTGAAGGGCGAGCCGCGCCCCAGGCGTAGTGCGACTGTCCCGCCCCAACTTGAAACTGATCTGCCGCCGCTCCTCGGCGTGCGGCGCTACGCGCGCAGGTGCCAGCCCGAGGGGCACACGGGCTTGTAGCCCGACACGTGCTTCACGTGCTTTGCCTTGACGCAGGTGATGGTCGTGATCGTGTTCATGATCGGGCCCTGCTGGAAGCCGATCACGGGCGTCGATGAGCCCCCGCCACTGTTGGCCACGACCTTGACCCCGTAGCTCTCGAAGGCGTCGAGGCCTGAGAACGTGCACGTGGGCACGGTGACGATCTCGGTGAAGTTGGAGGGGTTGGCGTACCCGTACATCAACGTGCAGGTGTAGCTGATGGCTCCCGGGACCCCACTCCACGTCGCCGTGGCGCTCCCGTCCTTCTCCTGAACCTGGAGGCTTCCCGGAGTTCCCGGCGACAGCGTGAGCTCGAAGACGACTCCATCCTCGGGGTCAGTGGCGAAGAGGTTGCCGGTCGTGTTGAACGCCAGTCCGAAGATGCTCGCGACACCGGACAGGACCGTGGTCGTGGGACCACCGCCCGGCCCGTACTCGGTGATCGCCCCGCAGTCCGGGGAGGACCCGCCGAAGAAGCAATCCGAGCCAGTGAAGAGGTCGCCGACGCTGTCGAAGCGCACCCCGGAGTACGACGGCGCGCCGGACGCGAACGTCGTCGGGCTCGAGCCGCCCGTGGGCCCGAACTCGTAGACCCGGGCCGTGGTGTCATAGCCCAGCCCCGTCACGTAGAGGTTCCCGGCGCTGTCGAAGCGGATTCCGCCGGCGTAGTCGGGGATGCTGGCGAAGGGGAACGGCGAATCGAACCCGGTGGGCGACAGCGGGTCCGCGGGGAATTCGAAGACGTCACCATCGAGGTTTGAGATGTACAGGTTCCCGGACGAGTCGAAGGTCACGCCGGTCGTCGGCGCGACGAAGTACGTGACGATGGCCGTGACCACGCCTCCTGGGGTGATCTGGAGGAGCGAACCGGTGTAGAGGTCGACCGCGTAGAGGTCGCCGTTCGAGCCGAACGCGAGCGCCATGGGGGTGGGAAAGGATTCGACGTCGCTCGTCGCGAGGGTCGCGTAGACGCTGGACGAGCCGTTGGGCGCGAACTTGAGGATCTCACCGGGGCAGTAGGACGTAAAATCGAAACCCGGGCACCAGTTGGCTACGTAGAGGTTGCCCGACGCGTCCGTGGTGACGCCGGTCGGAAAGTTCAGTCCCGACGCGAACACGCTCGCGGTGACCCCCGGCGCGGTCACGGGCGCCGGGGACGCGCCGGACGGCGTGACGGCGATCGTGGCGACCAGGCCGAGTCCGAGCGCGACGCTGACGAGGCCCCGCGTCGCCGCGGCGCGAATACGCCAGCGCCGAGGTCGTGACAGTGCGGCGTTCATCATCTCGCTCTCCAGTCAGGTCGCGCCATCGGGGTCGTTATCCCCCGACATTCGTCGGGTCGATGGTACCAGCGGGCGCCGGCGCGCCCCGTCATCCGCCCTCGGTCCGGTCGCGCTCGTCCGGCGCGTCGTGGCGTCCGAGCTCAGCTCACGTTCGTCTCAGGTACGTCCAGCCGAACGCCGCGAACACCAGGACAATGCCAATGTTCGCAATGAGCCGCTCGACGAAGTGGTGCCGGAAGAAGTTGACGTCCACGCCGACCACGACGGCCACGAGCGCGAGCACGTAGAGCACGACGGTGGCCCTCGGTCCGATCACTTCGCACCCCTGGCGTTGACGATACCGTCGTTCACCCGCCCCAATCACGGGCGTCGGCCCGCCGATACCTCCCGGATGCGATCCCGCGCTGGCCCGCCGACGGCTCGTCGCGGTGGTTCCGTCGCACCCCTGCGAAACCACCGCCTCGAAGTCCAGTCGATACATTGGTGAATGCCGGAAATGCCCGAGATGCAGGCCCTGTCGGAGCGACTCGACTCGGTGCTGTCAGGGCTCGCGCTGCACAGCGCCCAGCTTCTCGGCTTCTCGTCGCTGAAGACCTACGCGCCCAGCCCTGACTCGCTCCTGGGCCGCCGGCTCGTGTCGGTGCGCCGGAGGGCCAAGTACCTGGTGTGGGAGTTCGACAACGGGACCCGCATCGTGCTGCCCCTTTCGCAGGCGGGGCGGCTCGACGTCGAGCAGCCGCCGAAGGCCACGAGGCCGCGGGGCTCGGCGGCGCGCTTCGTGTTCGGCGGGGAAGGCGACGGATTCGAGCCGGGGCGGGTGGGGGTGCTGGTGCGCGAGCACGGAACCCATCGGAAGGCCTCGTGGTGGGTCTTGTCCGCCGGGGACGAGGGTCCGCTGGCTGGCCTCGGACCCGAGCCGGGAAGCGAGGCGTTCGCCGAGCGGATCCGTTCGAGCGCCTCCCGCCGCCGGCTCACGACCGACCTCCGCGATCAGCACTTCGTCGCTGGGATCGGCCGCGGCTGGGGAGACGACATCCTGCACCGGGCCCGGCTATCGCCTTTCGCTTCTCTGGGTTCGCTGGGCGCGGCTCAGCGCGGCGATCTGTTGGCGGCCGTCACCGACGTTCTGGCTGAGGCGCTCGAGCTGGAGCGTCGACGAAAGGGAGGGTTGTCCGAGGCGAAGTTGGGAGGGCGATTCGCGGTTCACGGTCGCGCCGGCGAGCCGTGTCCGACCCCGTGCGGCGACGCGTTGCGGATGGTGTCGTTCGAGTCCTACGAGATGACGTATTGCCCGACGTGCCAGACGGGTGGGCGCGTCCTGGCGGATCGTCGGATGTCACGTTTACTCAAGTAGATCCAGCCCCGGCCGACCTGGTGACACAGTCCGCTCGGCCGAAAGGCAACCCGAGACCGTCACTTCGACCACCGCGAGAGGCGCCGCTTGATCGAAGACGACAAGTTGGTCGGTCGCTGCATCCGGGAGAGGGCGGGATTTGCGCCCATCCTGTAGGGGGCGGTCGTGGTCGAGGCCGAGACGACCGACGCGATCGCGTTGTGAGGTACGTCAAGGTGAAGCGAAATGGTCACGACGACGGGTGCATGGCCCTTGCCCACGGCCGTGAACCGAATCCGTGGCGTGGAGGACGCGTCGGGTCCTCCCTGGCGCACCACTCGAACGTCTGGTCCCTTCACGCTGACGTGAAGCGCGTAGTGGTGCCGTAGGGATACGTCGCGAGGGGCGATGTCGTACCCGTCGGAATGGCCCTCCAAAGTGAGGTCGGTCGTGAGGTCAGGCGTGACGATCTGATCACGACCATCGAGGAACTCGAACCCCGCGTTTCTCGGTCCATCGGTCGCAACTCGAACCACGACCTCGACGACTCTCGGGCTGGTCGTTGGAGGGGTCGCTTGCTCGCCAGTCGGGAAGTGGATGAAGTTGCTCGGCCACTGCTGCCATTGGTTCAAGGAGCTATCCGCGTTGATCTTGACCCAGGCGTAGTCGTTGGCGTCGAGGATGTTCTGCTCGGATATCACGATGTAGCTCTGGTCAGGACCCACCCGCTCGACGACCGCGACGTGACCGGGGGAGGGTATCCCCGGGCTGCCCGGGTTCCATTCGGCGACCGAGCCGACCGTCGGCGTGTGATTCACCAGCGCCCCGTCCCGGAGGGCGTTCGTGGGCCACTGATCCGCGTCGCCGAGCAGGTTGGGGGGCGTCGCGGCGCCGAAGGCCGTCGATTCGACGTACGCGACGTAGTTGGTGCAGTTGTTGCCGGCGTACATCCTCCAATACGAGCTCCCGGCGTGGGCCGGGTAGCCGTGCGTGGTGAACGAGCCCGTGCTGCACGCCACGTAGCCGTCGCACAGGGTTGACGGCGCGGTGTCGGCGATCGATGGGTTCGGCGTGGCGACGAGGAACGTCACGACCACAAGAACGCACTCGGTGACACCGAAAACTGAATGCCGCCGTGTCAGCAGTTCTCTCTCCTCGTTCGCGACAAGAGCCATCTTCCGCCAAGCGCCGGAGGGGCTGTCGTGTTGCCGGTCGGCTCAGTTCAACATCAGTAGTTATGGAACCCGGAGCCGGTCGGGTGCAGTGGACCAGGGAAACCTTTATCACAGATCCGGCTGCGTGACATCTGGGGCCGGTTTTTGGGAAATCTGTCGGCAATGAGTGTTCCGCGTCCCGTGGACTGGTGGGCGTCGCTTCGAACCGACCGCCCTTGAACCCGGGTGACATTGGCGCTCGATCGAGTCGCGTCCGCCGAGGGTTCGACCACGCAAGGTCCCTTCGAATCACCGCGGCGGGAGCTTCCTACCCTGAGCGTCGCAAACCTGATTAGTAACGTGAGCAGCGTGCCACCGACAATGTTCGTCATGGTCGGTCTACCGGCGTCCGGCAAGAGCACGCGGGCCAAGCAGATAGAAGACGAGCGGGGGGCGCTGCGGCTGAATCCTGACGAGTGGATGATTCCTCTGTTCAACGACAACGACGCCGACGGAAAGCGCAACGTCCTCGAGGGCCGCTTCATATGGCTGGCGCTGCGCGCGTTGCGCCACGGCGTCGACGTCGTCTTGGACTTTGGGGTCTGGAGCAGGGTGGAGCGCACCGCACTTCGAGCCCTCGCCGGAGAGGCGGGCGCGGCGTGCGAACTCGTCTATCTGGAGGTCGACGAAGGACAACAGCGCCGGTGGCGCGACCGCCGCGTCTCTGAAGCGCCCGAAACGACTTTCTTCATCACCGATGAGGACCTCGACCAGTACCGACGCCAGTTCGAACCTCCCGACGTCGGTGAGCTGTCGGGGGCGCAGCTCGATGAGCCGCCGGCTGGTCACCCGAGCTGGAGCTCGTGGGCGTCCGAGTGGTGGCCGACGTCGATGCAATGAGCCGAGACCCGGGGAACAAGACGGAGCTCACTCGTGCCGCCAGCAGAAGGGATGGTGCCGCGATGGACCTGGCGAAACCGGTCCCGTCTCAACGGAGGCGCGCAGTCAGATGTCAATAGGGTCTGGGCTTGCCCGCTTGGACGGCTACCCGTTTGAGGTGCGCTACAGCGAGGGGTATGCGGAGCGTGCTCGAGCGTCGGCCGACGTCGCCGCGGACGGCTACGGCTACCTGGGTCGCCTTTTCTCGGGTGTCACGCCCGACATCGCCGTCGTCGTCGCGGACAGGGGCGATTGGGAGAGTCGCCAGCCATACGGACTCCCGTTCTTTGACGACGACGACGGCCAGATCCGACCCGGCGTCGTGGTGATGTCCGCGGGACCGGGAGACTTCTGGGTCGCGATGGGAGAGGAGATCCGCGAAGTCTCGCCCGACGGCTACGCCAGACTGCTCGCGGCGTACCCCGACGGTGCCGGCGGCCTGGACCTCCAACCGTTCTTCGATCTCGTCACGATCCACGAGCTCGGTCACGCCTTCGAGGTCTTGGGGGGACTGCGTCTGCCGACGTTCTGGCTGAGCGAGATCTTCGCCAACCTGGCGTTGCACGCGTTCGTCGCCACGAAGACACCCGAGAGTCTGGACACGCTCGAGGTTCTCTCCCTCGTGGGCGCCCACAGCCCGGGCCTCGACGCCCGGGTCCGGGCCGAGGGGTACAGCACGCTGGAGGACCTCGAGACCCACTACACGGGTGGCGACGACCCCATGGGCCCGCTCAACTACGTCTGGTACCAGTATCGCTGGCAGCGCATCGCCGCTGACGTGTTCAACTCCGACGGTGAGGGCGCCCTGACCCGACTGTGGGATCGATTCGCACCGGGCGACAGGCCCGACGTCGGCCCGACCTCGCGGCTGGCGCTGGCTCAGGTGCTCACCAGCGACGTGAGCGCGACCCTCGGCCAGGCGATTCGCGGCTGGAGGTAGCCGGCGCGGTGCCGCACGGCCCGCTGAAGAGAGACGCCGCAGCCCGACCACGTCGTCTGGCGCCATCCACCACTTGGGGTTTCGCCCGACGAGTGCCTCGCGATGGACTACCCGTAGGTTGGCCGTGGCAGATGAGACATCGGGTTTGCGAGGAGGCGGGTCGTGGAGATCATCCGACACCCCGACGGGAGCCTGGAAGTACCCATCCCCGAGGGACGACATCACGAAGGTGACGAGGAGGTCGAGGCCGCGACGGGCGACGGCGCGGAAGCCGTCGCCGAGGCGACGACTCGGCTGCTGCACCCCGGTGAGGGCGGCTACAGCGAGGCCCTCGCCGAGTGGGACCTCCAACAGAACCCCGATCGGGCCCCCGTCGTGTCCACCGCGAGTGGGCGTGAGGAGGCGATGCGGGTCGTCCACACCCTCGCTGAGTCGCCAAAGCACGACATCGCCGGCGCGCTGCGGGTCGTGAAAGACCGCGAGGCGAGCGGCGAGGCCCTGCGCTACGTGTTGGTCGGGGGTGTGCACTCGGTCGAGGCCTTCAGCAACGAAGTGGCGCAGGCCGAAGGCGGAGAGCCCCTGCCGGCCCACAAGATGACCAAGATCATCGGCGAAGTCCTCGCAGAGCTGGACAAGTAGCTGGCGGGAGCCTGCGCGGCTCATCGGGCTGACCCTGAGTGGACCGACGGCGGGTACACGAGATAGGCGTCGGCACGCGTGAAGTTGAACGATTGTTGAGCGACTGTGGAGGGGCGCGTGTGGTGACCCTGCGATTGTTGTTGAGCCAGCGGAAGGCGGACGAGTGCGGCTCAACACGGCCCTAAGCCACTTCAGACACGTCGCGGTCACTGTCGCGGTCGTGGTGATCGGCCTCGCGGTCCTGCCCGTCGGCGGTGCCACCGGCGCACCGATGACCGCGTGGACCGCGGCGACGGCGCCCACGCCGCTGGGCAGCTGGTACGGCGTCGCGTACGGCGACGGTCGATGGGTCGCCGTGGGCAACAGCCCCGACGTCGCCGTCTCGCTCGACGGCTCGACCTGGAGCGAGTACCCCGCCCCCGCGGGTTCCTGGCAGCCCGTCACCTACGGCGACGGTCGCTTCGTCGCGCTCTCGTCGACCACGACCGGCCTCGAGGAGATGACGTCGACCAACGGAGTCAACTGGACCACGACGAGCGGGCCGACGGGCGAGTGGACGGGCCTCACCTACGGCGGCGGCCGATTCGTCGCGGTGGGAACGTTGGGCCAGATCGTGACGTCGACCAACGCGGCGAACTGGACCGTGGAGTTCTCCCACTCCAAGGCCCAGTTCACCTCCGTCGCCTACGGCAACGGACGCTACGTCGCCGTTGACGGCGCGCTCGGCGCGACCGTCGTCTCACCCAACGGCACCGGGTGGAGCTACTACCCGTCGCCGGTGGCCGGGGCCCGCTGGGGCGCCGTCGCGTTCGGCAACGGCAACTTCGTGGCGCTCGACGACTCGGGCCTCGGCGCCGCCGCGACGTCGGTGCTCGGCTACGTGTGGACCGCTCACCAGTTCTCGCCGGCCCAGTTCATCGAGGGCGCGGCGTTCGGCTGCGGCGCGTTCGTCGCCGACGGCCAGCCCGCGGCGTCGGCCGACGACTTCTTCTCCTCGCCGACCGGCGCGCAGTGGGCGGGGACCGCGACACCGGCGGTGTCGGCGGTGCCGACCGGGTCGGCGGTGGACTGGACGTCCGTCGCCTACGGCGCGGGCGAGTTCGTGGTGGTCGACAACGCCGGTGACATCGCGTCGATGCGCACGGGCGCAAACTGCTCGCCGAAGCTGCCGATGTCGCCCCAGCAGGTCTCGGGCAACATCCACAGCGGCGAGGTCTGGACCTACATGCACCCACCGGCTAGGAACGTGGGTGCTCCGATCGACGGGTACCGGGTCACGATCACCGACGGGTCGGTGACGAAGCAGTGCAGCGCGCCGGTCTACTACGAGCCCAACTGCATCATCCGCGGCTTGAGGAATCGCGCCGTGTACTCGGTGACCACCCAGTCGCATAACCGCTTCGGCTGGTCGGTGCCGAGCGACCCCGAATACGCGATCCCGGTCGACTCGTGGAGCTTTGACGCGGTGACCGCGCGTCACGTGACCTCGGCGTCGGCGCCGGTGGTCGTCCAGGTCACCGGCGTCCTCGCCAACGGGCTGGGCATCTACCCCTCGAGCCACGTCACGCTGCACTTCGGCGCCCTGGTGGAGTCCTGCCTGCCCAGTCCCTTCGGCGAGTGCCTGATCACCGTGGCGAATCCGATTCCGGGGTCTGAGGTGGTGTACGCGACCTACACCGGCTACGGCCGGTCGTACCGCTCGCCGGCGTGGCACGTGACGGTGGTCGCGTCGGGCTCGTCGAACGCGTCGTAGCGCCGCGGTCGAGGCGAAGCGCCCGACGGGCCGCGATCCGGCGTGTCGCCAGCGCGCGGACCTCGTGCGCGTCGTGACAGACTGACCCGATGCAGTCTCGGGTCGCGGGAATGTGGTGGGGGACGGCGATTGAGGCACCCGATCCGAGCGCCCTGGCGCGCTTCTACTCCGAACTGCTGGGCTGGCCCATCGGCCACGAGGAGCCCGGCACCGTGATCCTCACGGCCCCCGAGGGACCCGTCTACTTCGTGTTCCAGGAGGCGGCGCAGTACCAGAGACCGGTGTGGCCCACCCGAAGCGACCAGCAGCGTCCGATGATGCACTTCGACTTTCAGGTGGGCGACCTGGACTCGGCGGTCGCCGAGGCGGTCGCCCTCGGCGCGAGTGTCGCGGACCACCAGCCGCAGGCGAACGTGCGCGTGCTCTTCGATCCCGCGGGCCATCCGTTCTGCCTCTGCCGGGAGCAGGACTAGGGCGACAGGCTCGCGGCGCGGCCGAGGGCTTAGGGTGGCCACGTCTCCCTACGTCGCTTCGAGGGGGTCAAGGATCCCGGAGCCGACCCGGGCCAAGAGACTGGGCGCCGAGGCTCCGCGATGTGCTTCTCTCCAGTGGGCGACCTCGCCGGCGGCGTGGTGGTGACGGCGATCGGGATCGACGCGTGTCGCCACCTCAAGGGACGCCCGGAGAACCTGGCGATCGCGGGTTTTCCCCTGTTGCTGGGTCTGCACCAGGTCGACGAGGCATTCGCCTGGTGGGGGCTCCAGGGCCACGTCTCGGCACAGGTGGGCCGCGTCGCCATGTGGATCTACCTGGTCTTCGCGCTGGTCGTCCTGCCGGTGCTGGTGCCGGCGCTGTTGGCGGTCTTCGAGCACTCGCGTTGGCGGCGCTGGCGCTACGTCCCCTTCGCGGCCCTCGGCGCGTACGTGTCGGCGGTCCTGCTCGAGTCGATGCTCGTGGGTCACCCGACCGCGCACCTCGGCGCGTACCACCTCGTCTACTCCATCGGGCTACGCCACGGGGTCGCCTACATCGGCCTCTACATCGTGGCGACGTGCGGCCCGCTGCTCGCCTCGGGGCGACGCGTCCTGGTGTGGTTCGGGGTCGCCAACCTGGTCGCGGTCCTCGCGCTGGCGCTGCTGTGCGCGAGCGGGTTCACGTCGCTGTGGTGCTTCTACGCGGCGCTCGTGAGCGGCGCGATCGCCCTGCACCTGCGCCAGCGCGACCACCGCGCGGTGCCCTCGACGCTGGCGACGGTCGGCTAGCCCCGTCGCGGGGCGGTCCTCGCCCGAAGTCGCCTCGGTAGACTCTCGAGGGTTTTGTTCGTGCGTGGCTCTGAAGGGGCGTTCTTGAGGACATTCGCAGCGCGCGCGGGCGCCCTCCAGCGCTCGCGGGGATTCAAGGTCGCGCTGATCGTGTCCGGCGTCGCGCTCGTCGCGCTGCTGTCGTGGCTGGTCAACCACGGTGACTCGTTCATGTTCACGATGCACTACAACTACTACTTCGGCGACCTCGAGGGCCGCCTGACCAACCTCGAGACCCTTCGCCGGACGGGCGACATCTACGTTCCCTTCGGCGACGAGGCGTTCACCTATCCGCCGGGCGCCATCTTCATCTTCTGGCCGATCCTGTGGGTGCCCGCCCAGCACCTCACGCTGGTGTGGACGTTCGCGTCGCTGGCCGCCCTGGCCGCGGTGTTCTACGTCTCCCTGGACTTCCTGACCTCCCTGTCACGCACGTTCATCGCGGGCGTGTCGCTGTGGGCGGCGGTGGTCGCGTCGATCGTGTTCCCCGAGGTCGCCGAGTGCCTCACGTGGGGTCAGACCGCGACCGCCCTCCTGCTCCTCGTGCTTCTGGACGTGCTGGTGATTCGCGGGCCCGCCAAGGGAGTGCTGGTGGGCGTGGCGACCGCGGTCAAGATCTACCCCGGGCTCTTCATCATCGCCTGGCTGTTGCGCCGCGAGTGGCGTGCGGCTCTGACCGCGCTGGCCACGACCGCGGTGATGACCGGGGCCGCGTGCGCGTTGTGGCCCACCAGCGCGTGGACTTTCTTTCACAGCATCCTGTTCGGGGGCCGGGAGTACACGAAGCTCTCCAGCCTCGTCAACGCCGACAAGAGCAGCAGCATCATCGCGTTCTTCATGCGATCGCCCTTCCACTACGGGCTGTTCTCCGAGCGCGAGAACCTCGCGCTGTGCGCCGCGGTCATGGCGCTGGCGATCTACGCCGCCCACCGACTGTGGACCCGCGGCCAGCGGTTCAGCTCGACGATGATGATCATCATCGCCGGGGCGATCGGCTCGCCGGTCGCCTGGGACCACTACTTCGCCTTCGCGCCGCTGCTGGTCCTCGTCGCCTACGAGGCGGGCTGGCACACCGTGCTCGGGCGCACCGCGCTGGCCGCGACGTTCCTGTCCATCATCCCGTGGTTCCTCTTCCGCACGCCGCTTAACAACGACTGGTGGGCGTCGACCTACGCGTTCGTCGCGCGCAACGCCCTACTCCTGTCCACCCTGGCGGTCGTCGTCGCGGCCGTGGTCGGTCACCGCGGTCGCCACCGCGCCCCCCGCCGTGGCCTGGCCGGCACCTCGCCGGCCCCGTAACCCGACGACGACCAGGACCGCGGCACCCGCGACGCCGAGCGCCAGCCCGGCGCCCTGGACGCCGAGCGAGCCGCTGTGGGACTGCTGTCCGAGCAGAAGGCGCTCGTCGAGCGTGCGCACGAGGCCCCACACGAGCATCGCCGTCCCGGTGAGGCGCCCGACCCGCGCGGCGAGGCCGTGTCGCTCGCCGGCGACGAGCAGCCCCCAGAGCATCGCGTCCTCGGCGCCCTGGATCAGGGGCACGGGCACGCGACGGCCGACCTGGCCGGCGTAGTGCAGCCCGAACCACTGGTGCGTCAGGTGCCCACCGCCGGCGACCATGAACTGGGGGCCGAGCACGCGCCCGAGGGCCCAGCCGGCCACCACCGCGGGCACCAGCGCGTCACAGAACGCCAGCAGGCTCACGTCGGGCCACCAGCGCCTCTCTAAGTACAGGCCCAGGGGGATGGCGACCGCGAGCCCGCCGAAGCTGGCCAGTCCGCCCTGCCACAGCGCCAGCCAGCGACCGGGGTGGCCCGAGTAGAGGGACCAGTTGGTCGCGACGTGCGCGGCGCGCGCGCCGACGAGTCCGCCGAGGAGGACCACCACGACGTAGGAGAAGAAGGGGGAGAGGTCGACGCCGTGGCGCCCGAGGCGCCGGCGGGCGTAGAGGTAGGCGACGTAGGTCGCGACCGCGAGGCCCAGGCCGTAGAGGTGGAACGTCAGCGGCCCGAGGTGGACGCTGGTGGGGACCCCCGACACCTAGGCGCGGGGCCGACCGGCCCCGGCGAAGCCGTAGCCGAGGCGCAGGGGGGTGATGTGAACGCGGGTCCCCGTCTCTTCGGCTTCGATCATCTCGTGGTGCCCCAAATACATCGCGACGTGCTGGTCGCCGTCGTAGCCGTAGAAGAGGAGGTCACCGGGGCGCAAGTCCCACAGGGGCACGCGCACGGTGTCGGCGTACATGGCGCCCGAGTAGTGCGGGAAGAAGATCCCGGCCGCGGCGTAGGCGAGCATGACCAACCCCGAGCAGTCCACGCCGCGCCGCGACGCCCCGCCCCACACGTACGGAACGCCAATGTAGGTGAGCGCGGCGTCGATGGCGATGTTCGCTCGCGAATCCGGCGGCGGCGCCGTGACCCCGTGCCCGGGGTGCGACGCGTGGAGCCGTCCCGCGGCGCGCCGCGCCGCCGCGGCCTCCTGGGCCGCTATGTAGCTCGCGATAGCCCCCTTGACCTGGGCGAGCGCGCGGTTGAGCGCCGCCTGGATTCCCTGGGCCTCGTGGTACGCCTTGGCCGCGGTCGCGGCCGCTGCGGCCGCGGCGCGGTCCTCGGCGTTGAGCAGCGAGCGCTCCTGGGTCAGGCGGATCTTGGAGCTCTTGAGCCCCGCCAGAGTCGAGGTGATGTTGCCCTGGGCCAGCTGGCTGTAGACGTTGGTCGCCCCGAAGTTCGACGCGTGGGTGGCGAAGAGGGGGTTGTTGGCCGCCGCGGCGCCGTTGGTGACGTAGGCGAACACCGCGTCCTGGCGAAGCTGGGCGTCGCCCTTGGAGACGTGGCGCTCGATGTTGGCGACGATCACGCGCGTGTCCTTGATCTCGTTGGAGATGCGGTGCAGCTTGATCTGGGCCAGGTCGTACCTCTGTCCGAGGAGGTCGACCCGGTTGTTCATCGTCTGGATCTGGCCGTAGAGCTGCTTGGCCTTGGCCTGGTCACTCGAGATCGGCGACGCGCCCGCGCCGGTCCCGAGCGCCGCCGTCGACAGCGACGCGACGGTCACGGCGCCCAAGAATGAGAGGCCCCACCGGTGCCAGGCGAGCTGGCGTCGGGGCGCGGGCGTCAGATAGCGCCCGCGGCGCTCGACGTCAGTCACGGGGGCCAGGTTACCTTTATTCGGTCCCGCGGCTCGGGGCCGAGTTCGTAAGAAGTCCCGTTCTCCCTGGTCAGTGTGGTGGTCCGAGGCGGGCGCCGCGCTCACCGCGGCATCGCACGGCGTCGACTTTCGCCGAGCGTAGGCTCGCCGGCATGTCCGAGCGATCCCGCAGCCTGCCTCGTCGATCCTGCCTGTCCACGCCGGGCTCGTCGGACCGGTTCCTCGCCAAGGCCCCCGGCGCGACCGCCGACATGACCTTCCTCGACTTGGAGGACTCCGTCGCGCCGAGCGAGAAGGTCGCGGCGCGCGCCAAGGTCGTCGCCGCGATCCGCGACCAGTCGTGGGACGAGCGCGTGCTGTGCGTGCGGGTCAACGCCTGGGACACGCCGTGGACGTACCAGGACGTGATCGAGGTGGTCGCCGGCGCGGGGACGCGCCTCGACGAGGTCATGCTGCCCAAGGTCCAGAGCGCCGCCGAGGTCGTGGCCCTCGACCTGCTGCTGACCCAGGTCGAGAGGAACTGCGGCCTCCCGGCGGGCCACGTGGGTATCGAGGCCCAGATCGAGACCGCGAGGGGGTTGATCAACGTCGAGGAGATCTGCGCGGCGTCGCCGCGCCTCGAGACGATCATCTTCGGCCCCGCCGACTTCGCCGCGTCGATCGAGATGCCGGTCCTGACCGGCGGCGTCGCCATCCCCGAGTACCCGGGCGACCACTTCCACTACGTGTTCTCCAAGATCCTCATGGCGGGGCGCGCCAACGGGCTCCAGGTGATCGACGGGCCCTTCCTCAAGGTCCGCGAGCTTGACGCGCTGCGCGAATTCGCCCTGCGCACGCGCTACCTGGGATACGACGGCAAGTGGGCGCTCACCCCCGACCAGGCGGTCGTGCTCAACGAGGTCTACTCGCCGACCCAGGAGCAGTTCGACCGCGCCTGGGACATCCTCGAGGCCTACCGCGTGGCCACCGAGGAGAACGCCGCGGGAGCGGTGATGTTCGGCGACGAGATGATCGACGAGGCCAGCCGCAAGATGGCGGTCAAGTTCGTGACGCGCGGCGAGCGCGCCGGGCTGGCCCGCTCGTCGTAGCGCGTCCTAACTAGGGGAGCCTCCCAGTAAGGTGGCCCCATGGCCACGGCGACGCGCCCGACCAGCGTCACCGAGGGTCGCGCCCGGGCGCTCACGCGCACCGAGCGTCGGACCCTGGGATCGATGCTCGCGTTCATCGCGCTGCTGCACGTCGTCGGCTGGACCCTGCTCATCATCGCCTCGCGCGGGCACTACGGGCTGGGTTCGACCAAGGTCCTCGGCGTGGGCACCGGCGTCCTCGCCTACACCCTGGGCATGCGCCACGCGTTCGACGCCGACCACATCGCGGCCATCGACAACACGACGCGCAAGTTCATGTCCGAGGGCCAGCGCCCCATGTCCACGGGGTTCTGGTTCTCGCTCGGGCACTCCTCGGTCGTCTTCGGCCTGACCGTCCTGCTGGGACTGGGCGCACGGGCCCTGGGCGGACAGGTGCGCAACACGAACTCGCCGCTGCACCACTACGGCGGACTGGTCGGCACGATCGTCTCGGGCAGCTTCCTCTACCTCATCGCGACCCTGAACCTGATCATCCTCGTCGGGATCGTGCGCCTGTTCGTCCAGATGCGCCAGGGCCGCTTCGACGACTCCGAGCTCGAGAAGCACCTCAACGCGCGCGGGTTCATGATGCGGTTCTTCGGCCCGCTGGCCCGCTCGATCGACGCGCCGTGGAAGATGTACCCGCTCGGGTTCCTCTTCGGACTGGGGTTCGACACCGCCACCGAGGTCGCGTTCCTGGTGCTCGCGGGGACCTCGGTCGCCGCCGGCCTGCCGTTCTGGGCGATCCTCAGCCTGCCGCTGCTCTTCGCCGCCGGCATGAGCCTGCTCGACACGCTCGACGGATCGTTCATGAACTTCGCCTACGGCTGGGCGTTCTCCAAGCCGGTGCGCAAGGTGTACTACAACATCGCCATCACCGGGCTCAGCGTCTTCGTCGCCTTCTACATCGGCACCCTCGAGCTCTCTCAGGTCCTGGCCGACCAGCTCCACCTGCGCGGCGGCTTCTGGAGCTACGCGAGCGGCTTCAACAT
Organism: uncultured Actinomycetota bacterium; assembly: GCA_963805595.1. Classification (GTDB taxonomy): domain Bacteria; phylum Actinomycetota; class Acidimicrobiia; order Acidimicrobiales; family RAAP-2; genus RAAP-2. The sequence continues at coordinate 230,107 of CAWDUM010000005.1, forward strand.
CAACCGGGCCGGGTTCACCATCGTGGGGATCTTCGTGGCGGTGTGGGCGGGGGCCCTCCTCTACTGGCGTTTCGGCCGCGTGGAAGAGCGCTGGGAGCGCGCCGCGCTGCGCGCCCAGCTCCAGCGCGGCGAGCGCCCCGACCCCCACTCGGCGGGCCTGACGCTGGGCGCGGTGCACGCTGCGTTCACGATCGACGAGGACTGAGGCCGGCCCTGCGGGGCCGTCACGCAAGTTTCATTCCGGTGTCGCCCAACGTTCGGCTCCCGGCCACCGGGGCCCCTCCAATGCCCAAACGCGGGGCCTGCGGTATGGATAGTCTTCTCGACGAACCTCCAAACGGTGGTTCGACAACCCAACCGGAGGTATTCGAAGGTGGATGTGAAAAGGAAGCTAGGCACCCTGCTGATCGCCGGGACCACAATGGCGAGCCTCGCCGTCGTGTCCATCTCGTCGACGGCCGGCGCGTCCGGTGTCAACTGGGCGAAGGTGACGCACCTGACCAAGAGCGGACCGACGTCGATGTCGGCTCTGGTCAAGGCCGCCAAGAAGGAAGGCAAGCTGAACGTCATCGCGTTGCCCAACAACTGGGCGAACTACGGGGCGATCATCAAGGACTTCTCCAAGAAGTACGGGATCAAGATCAACTCGGAGAACCCCGACGGCTCCAGCGCCCAAGAGGTCTCGGCGATCGTGGCCGACAAGGGCCGCTCGACCGCGCCCGACGTCATCGACGTGGGCACGAGCTACGCCTTGACCGCCCAGCAGCAGGGCCTGCTGGCGCCCTACAAGGTGCAGACCTGGAATGAGATCCCCGCGGCGCTCAAGGACGCCGGCGGACACTGGTACGACGACTACGGCGGCTTCGTGGCCATCGGCTGCAACTCCGCGGCCGTGACGTGCCCGACCTCCTTCCAGCAGATGTACACCGCGACGTCGGCGTCGGGCTACAAGATCGGGCTCAACAACAGCCCGCTCCAGTCCAACTCGGCCCTCGCGGGCGTGCAGGCAGCGGCGCTGGCCAACGGCGGTTCGCTGGACAACGTCAAGCCCGGTGTGGACTTCTTCGCCCAGCTGGCCAAGAACGGCACGTTCGTCCCGACGATCGCCAACGCGACGACGGTGGAGAACGGCACGACCAACATCGTGATCTGGTGGGACTACCTCCAGGCGACCGGCATCACGCCGGACCTCGGCAGCTGGAAGGTCTTCGTGCCCAGTGACGCCGCGCTCGGCGAGTACTACTCCCAGGCCATCTCCAACACCGCGCCGAACCCCGCCGCGGCCCGCCTGTGGGAGGAGTACCTGTACTCGGTGACCGGCCAGAACCTGTGGCTCCAGGGCGAGGCCCGTCCGGCCGAGCTCGCGTACATGCAGGCGCACGGCACGGCGAACAAGAAGTGGCTGGCCAAGCTGCCCGCGCTGCCCTCGGGCACCACGCCGCAGTACCCGACCACCGCGGAGATCTCCGCGGCGGCCACGGTCGTCGGAAACGACTGGGCCACGGAAGTCGGCGCGGGCTGATCGCCTTCGTGTGACTGACACCGCGTCGCATCCTGACGCACCCCCCGCCGGCCCGGCCACGCAAGTGGCCGGGCCGGCGGGCACGGTGCCCGCGGGCGCCCGGCTGGGGCGCCGGCTCCGCCGCGTCGGCGTCCCGATGCTCGTGATGGCGCCGTTCACGATCTACGCGTTCCTCGGGCTGGGCATCCCGGTCATATCGGTGATCTACAAGGCGTTCCACTCCGAGACCGGCAAGCTGACCACGGCCAACATACGGCTGCTGACCACGGGCATCTACCGGCTCGGCTTCTACAACTCGATCAAGCTCTCGCTCATCACCGCGGTGATCCCGGGGATCCTCGGCGTCTTCATCGCCTACGCCATCCACACCTCCGAGAGCGTGTGGCTCAAGCGCCTCACCACCACCGCGGCGGGGGTGCTGGCCAACTTCGGCGGCGTCAACCTGACCTTCATGTTCATCGCCGCGGTGGGTGAGACCGGCGTGACCACGGAGTTCCTCAACGTGTTCCACCTCAACCCGTGGCACTACGGGTTCAACCTCTTCTCCTTCTACGGCATCGCCGTCGTCTACCTCTACTTCCAGATCCCCTTGATGGTGCTCGTCATCACGCCCGCCCTGGGCGGGCTACGCGCGTCGTGGCGCGAGGCGGCCCAGAACATGGGCGCGTCCAGCTGGCGCTACTGGCGCCACGTCGGCATCCCGGTCCTGATGCCCTCGTTCCTCGGGGGCGTCCTGCTCCTCTTCGGCAGCGCGTTCTCGGCCTACGCGACGGCCGAGTCCCTCACCACCGGCATCGTCCCGCTCGCGCCGATCGAGATCGGCAACCTGCTCGACGGCAACGTCATCTCCAACGAGGTCAACGTCGGCTACGCGATCGGCTTCGGCATGCTGATCATCCTGACCATCACCATGGTCCTCTACGCGCTGGTGCGCCGAAGGGCGTCGAAATGGCTGCGGTAGCCGGGGGCATCGGCGCCGAGCTGGCCATCGAGGAGGCCACCGCGGCCGGACCCGGCCGTCGCCGGGGACGGCGCCGGCCCAAGGTGTGGCGCGTCGTCGTCTTCATCCTGGCCGGCTTCTACTTCCTGGCGCCCATCTACGCGGGGCTCAAGTTCACCCTCGAGAACGCCCAGGGGGGTTTCTCCTTCTCCACGATCGGCAGCCTGCCCAGCCAGCAGGGCTTCGCCGCGGCGTTCTCGCTCTCGATGCGCCTGGCCGCGGCGACCCTGATCGTCGAGGCGCTGCTGATCGTGCCGACGGTCATCTACGTGCACCTGCGCCTGCCGCGGCTGCGGCGCCTGATGGAGTTCGTCACCATCCTGCCGATCGTGATCCCGCCGATCGTGATCATCCTCGGGCTGCTGCCCGCGGCGCCGCTGTGGCTGAAGTCCTCGCCGTACCTGCTGAGCCTCGAGTACGTGATCCTGTCGCTTCCCTTCATCTACCGCTCGCTCGACGCGGGCCTGTCGGCGATCGACCTGCGCACCCTCGTCGAGGCGTCGCGCTCGCTGGGCGGCAACTGGGTCAAGACCATCTGGCGCGTGGTGCTGCCCAACATCCGGCCCGCGCTGCTGTCGGCGCTGGTGCTGTCGCTGGCCCTCGTGCTCGGCGAATTCACGATGGCCAGCCTCGACCTGTGGGAGACGGTGCCGGTGTGGATCGTCGACACCAGCTCGAATGCCAACGGGCACATCCAGGTCGCCGCGTCCATGCTGGGCCTGGTCGTCACCTGGGTCCTGTTGACCGTGATCGTCTCGATCGACCGCACCGACTCGCGTCGGCGAAAGGCGCGACTGGCGAACCCATGACCCAGATGAAAGAGAGCCCCGTGACCACCTCGGTTGTGCCATCGAATCCGTCCGGCGCGCGCGTTGACCTCGTCGGCCTCGTGCGCTCCTACGGGCACGTGCGGGCCCTCAACGGCTTCACCCTGTCCATCGAGCCCGGCGAGTTCATCGCCTTGCTGGGCCCGTCGGGGTGCGGCAAGACGACGGCGCTGCGCGTCCTCGCGGGCTTCGAGCAGCCCGACGCGGGCCGCGTCGTGGTCGACGGCCAGGACTTCTCGCACGTGAGCGCCCAGAAGCGCGACATGGGGATGGTCTTTCAGAGCTACTCGCTGTTCCCGAACATGAACGCGCTGCACAACGTGGCCTTCGGGCTGCGCATGCGCCACCAGAGCGCCAAGGTGCGCAACGCCAAGGCCCGGGAGGTCCTCGAGCTGGTCGGCCTGTCGGACCAGGCCGCCAAGTACCCGCACCAGATGTCCGGCGGCCAGCAGCAGCGCGTCGCCCTCGCCCGCGCGCTGGCCATCGAGCCGCGGGTGCTCCTGCTCGACGAACCGCTGAGCGCCCTGGACGCCAAGGTGCGCGCCGAGCTGCGCGACCAGATCCGCCAGCTCCAGGTGCGCCTGGCCATCACGACGGTCTTCGTGACCCACGACCAGGAGGAGGCGCTCTCCATGGCCGACCGGGTCTGCGTCATGTCCCAGGGCCAGATCGAGCAGACCGCCACCCCGGCTGAGCTCTACGCGCGTCCGGCGACGGCGTTCGTCGCCCAGTTCGTCGGGGTGTCCAGCCGCGTCCCGGTGGTGCTGACCGGCGGGAACGCCGACGTGTTCGGCCAGTCGGTGGCGGCGCGCGGCGCCGACGCGCACTCGGTGGGCGTGCCCCTCGACGCCCTGCTGCGCCCCGAGGAGCTCGCGGTCACCGTCGACCCGGCGGGCAAGGGGTTCGTCACCCACAAGAGCTTCTTCGGCGCGACGACCCGCCTGGTCGTCCAGGTGGGCGAGGTGCCGGTGCGCGTGGACGTGCGAAGCGACCTCGTCGAGGACCTCGCGCTGGCGACGCGCGTGGACGTCAAAGTGGTGACCCGCGATGTCCTGGTCGCGCCGCGCATCGCCGCCGCGGCCGACGGGGCGTAGCTAGGAGAGCCGCTCCACCAGGCGTCGGGCGATGACCTTGAGGCACAGGGTCTCGTCGGCGCCCTCGAAGATCGACAGGACCCTCGCGTCGACGAAGTAGCGGCTCACCGGGTACTCCTCGGCGTAGCCCATCCCGCCGTGGATCTGCATGGCCTCGCGGGTGACCCACTCGGCGGCGCGGCACACGTAGGCCTTGGCCATCGAGGCCTCCAGAGCGCCCTCGCCGCGTCCCATCAGGCGCGCGACCGCCAGGGCGAACTGGCGCGACGACTGGATGATCGCGGCCATGGCGCCGAGCTTGACCCGAGTCAGCTCGTAGTCCAGGATCGGCCGGCCGAAGACGACGCGGTGGCGTGCGTACTCGAGGGCCTCCTCGTAGGCGGCCTGCATGACGCCGATGGCGCGCGCGGCGGTCTGGAGGCGGCCGTTCTCGAACCCGGCCATCTGGAAGTAGAAGCCCCGGCCGAGGCCCTCCTCGCCGCCGACCACGTGGTCGTCGGCGACGAACCAGTTCTCGAAGCTCAGCTCGTAGGAGTGCATCCCGCGATAGCCCAGCGTGTCGATCGGGCGCCCCTCGAGGCGCCCGGGCGCGCCGGCGCGGCCCGGTTCCTGGGAGAAGCGGAACCCCTCGCTGTCACCGCGGGGCTTCTCTACGAGGAAGAGCGAGAGCCCGCGGTGCGCGAGCGCACGGTCCGGGTCGCTGCGCGCGAGGACCACGAGGACGTCGGCGCGCGCGGCGTAGGTGCACCAGGTCTTGGTGCCGTTGAGCAGCCAGCCCCCCGGCGTGCGTGTCGCGCTCGTGGTCACCTGGGCGACGTCGCTGCCGAAGTCCGGCTCGGTCACCGCGATGGCCGCCAGGGCCTCGGCGCTCGCCAGCGCCGGCAGCCACCGTCGCTTCTGCTCCTCGGTGCCGCCGGCCACCAGGGCGCGCGTGAGGATCTCGGGTCGCGTGATGAGCGACCCTCCGATGCCCAACGCCCCCCAGGACAGCTCCTCGGTCGCGACGACCATCGCCAGGTACTCCGACTCGCCCCCGGCGGCGAAGCCGCCGTAGTCGGCGGGGACCGAGAGGCCGAAGCCGCCGAGCTCGCTCAGGCCCGCGACGATCTCCTCGGGGATGTCGGCGTTCGCGCGGTGCACGTGCTCGGCGTGGGGTCGCACGCGCTCGGCGGCGAAGCGGTGGAAGGTGGAGGCCACCATGGCGTACTCCTCGTCGAGGTGGCGGTCACCGGGCGTCTCGGCCAGGGCGGCGAGAACCGCGGGGTCGCGCTGGGCCGCGACGAAGGCGGCGAACGGCGCGTACCAGTCGGCGTCGAGCGCCCAGAGCTCCTCGCGGCCGAGGACCTTGCCGGCCAGGTCGCCCAGGGCCAGGCCGGTGAAGGCGGTGGCCAGCGCGGCCTCGACGTCGCCGTGGCGCGCGTAGTCCAGCGCGGCGCGCGCCGTGGCGAGCGCGCTCGCGGCGTGGGCCAGGTCGTAGGCGAAGGCCTCGTGCGCGTCGGGACCGCCGCGGTTCGCCAGCGAGGCGAGCGCGCCACGCACCACGTCGTCGGCGCGACCCACGAGGTCGCGCGCCGTGGTCACGTCGTCGCTCGCGGGCACGCAGAGAACCTATCGGCTGGGGGAGCGGGGCCGCCGTAGGCTGGTCCGGTGGACGTGACGATGCTCTTGGCCGACGCCGCGCAGGTGTCCGACGGCAAGCTCTACATCCTCGGCGGCGGGTGGTCGATCACCGGGCCCGACCCGACCCCCTCGGCGGTGGCGATCAAGGTCGGCGTGGACTGGCACGAGTTCAACTCGTCGCACCACTGGGAGCTGTTCTTAGAGGACGCCGACGGCGCGCTCGTCACCTTCGACACGCCCGAGGGCGCCCAGACCATCGAGGTGCGCGGGGACTTCTCGGCGAGCGCCCCGCCGGGCGTGCCGGTGGGCACGCCGGTCGACGTGCCGATCGCGGTCAACTTCGGACCGATACCGCTGGGACCCGGCGCGCGCTTCACCTGGCGCTTCGTCATCGACGGCGACACGCTGCCGGGCGCGACCGCGTCGTTCACGACGCGCCCGCTCGCCGTGGTCGCCGAGTGACCCGGCCGACGCGCGCCTAGGGCAGACTGTTCGGGTGACGACCTACGACCGTCCCTTCGGGCGCTACCTCGACGACTTCGTCGTCGGCGACGTCTACCGGCACTGGCCCGGCAAGACGATCACCGAGGCGGACGACCACCTCTTCTGCATGATCACGATGAACCACCACCCGCTGCACACCAACGCGTGGTTCGCCGAGCACGAGACCGTCCACGGGCGCAACGTCGTCGTGGGCAACCTCGTCTACTCGCTCGTCCTGGGCATGTCGGTCCCCGACGTGTCGGGCTCGGCGATCGCCAACCTCGAGGTCGAGACGCTGGTGCACCGCAACCCGACCTTCCACGGCGACACCATCTACGCCGAGACGCGCGTCCTCGACGTGACGCCCTCGAGCTCCAAGCCGGACCGGGGGGTCGTGACCGTCGAGTCCAAGGGCTTCAACCAGGACGGCCTGGAGGTGTGCTACTTCCGGCGCCGGGTGATGGTGTGGCGCCGCGACGCCGCGCCGCCGCGACGCCGGCCCTACGGTGACGACGCCTGGGGCTAGGCACGAGGCGGCCTTCCGGCGCGCGCTCGTCGCCGCGGCGCCGGGACTGGCCCGCCCCCTGCCCTGGGTCGGCCTCGAGGACCCGTGGGCGGTCCTCGTCAGCGAGGTGATGCTCCAACAGACCACGACCCAGCGCGTCGTCGGACCCTGGACCAGCTTCCTGGCGGCCTTCCCGACGCCGCGCTCGTGCGCCGACGCGACGCTGGCCGGCGTCGTGCGCGCGTGGGGCTCGCTGGGCTATCCGCGCCGCGCGCGCGACCTGCACCGGGCGGCGCGCGTGGTGTGCGACGAGCACGGCGGACTCGTGCCCGGCGACGTCGACGCGCTGTTGCGCCTGCCCGGGGTCGGGCCCTACACCGCGGCGGCGGTGGCCTCCTTCGCCTTCGCCCGGCGCGTCGCCGTGCTCGACACCAACGTCGGGCGCGTGTTGGCGCGGGCGGTGGCGGGCGAGACCCTGGCCCCTTCGGACGCGCGCTCCCTGGCCGAGCGCGTCCTCCCGGCCTCGGGGTCGCGCGAGTTCAACCAGGCGATGATCGACCTGGGCGCGACGTACTGCCGATCGACGCCTAGGTGTGAGGACTGCCCGGTGCGAAGGGCGTGTCGGTGGCGCCGCGAGGGGGGCGACGACCCCGCGCCGCGCAGCGCCGGCGTCTCGCGTCCCCAGGAGCGCTTCGCGGGTTCGGACCGCCAGGTTCGCGGCTGGGTGCTGGGCCACCTGCGCCGATCGTCGTGTCGCGTGTCGCGCCTGCGCGAGCTCGTGTCGGGGGTGGAGGCGGACCGTCTCGACCGGGTGATCGACGGACTGGTGGACGACGGCCTGGTGCGACGCTCGCGCGGCGCGGTCGCGTTGGCCGACCGCTGACCGTCAGCGGTTCGCCACGCGAATCGCGGTGTACCGTCGAAGGGACATGACCCCGAGTCGCCCCCGCCCGCCCCGTGATCGGCGCCCGGCGCGCGGCGGTCGAGCCGACGCGGTGACCGCGTGAACGGGGGTCGCGTGACGGTCGCCGCGGTCCAGACCGCGTCGGGCGTCGACGTCGGCGCCAACGTCGAGGCGGCGCTGGGCCTGGTGGACGAGGCGGCCGAGCGCGGGGCGCTCTACGTCCAGCTCCCCGAGTACGTGACCTACTACGGGTCGACGAGGGGCTACGAGGGGGCCGCCGAGACCGTCCCGGGGCCCGCGACACGGCGCTTCGCCGAGGCCGCGCGCCGCCACCAGGTGTGGGTGCACGTCGGGAGCATGCTCGAGCGCAGCGGCGTGGCCGGACGCTACTTCAACACCTCGGTCGTGCTCGGACCCGACGGCGAGGTGCTCGCGTCGTACCGCAAGGCGCACCTGTTCGACGTCGAGGTGCCCGGGGAGGTGTCGTATCGCGAGTCGGACCTCATCGTCGCCGGCGACGAGGTGGTCGTCGCGCGCCTCGGCGCGTTCGACCTCGGCCTGAGCGTGTGCTTCGACCTGCGCTTCCCCGAGCTCTACCGGCGCCTGGCCGGTGAGGGCGCGACCGTGCTGGCGGTGCCCTCGGCCTTCGCCGCAGCGACCGGGAGGGTGCACTGGGAGGTCCTGCTGCGCGCGCGGGCCATCGAGAACCACGCGGTGGTCGTCGCCGCGGCGCAGTCCACCAGCGTGGACGACGCGCCCGCGACCTGGGGCCACTCGATGATCGTGGACCCGTGGGGCGAGGTCCTCGCCGAGAGCCGCGTCGAGGGGCCCGACGTCGTCGTGGCGACCATCGACCTCGACGACGTCGCGGCGCGGCGCGCCCAGATCGACGTCCTGGGGCTTCGACGACCCGACCTGTACGACACGGCGGACGCCTTCGAGTCCTCTCCGCGCGAGGGCACCGACCGGTAGGGTCGGCGCCGTGGAGAACCTCGAGGAGGCCGAGTACCGGGGGGTCGTCGGGCACTTCGCCACCGGCGTCGCGGTGGTGAGCGCGCTGACGGCGTCGGGTCCGGCGGGGTTCACCTGCCAGACGTTCGGGTCGCTGTCGCTGGCGCCCATGCTCATCACGTTCTCGGCCCACGGCGCGGGGCACTCCTGGCCCCGCGTGCGCGACGTCGGGGTGATCGGGGTGAGCGTGCTCGCCGAGGGCCAGGAGGACCTGGCGCGCCTCTTCGCCACCAGTGGCGCCGACAAGTTCGCCGGCACCGCGTGGACGCCCGGGCCCACCGGCACGCCGCTGCTCGACGGGGCCCTCGCCCACTTCGAGGGGCGCGTCCTGGGGGTGACGACCCACGGCGACCACGACCAGGTCGTGGCGACCGTCGACTTCGCCCGGTCCTACCCGGGCCGCCCGCTGCTCTACTACCGCGGCGGCTTCGCGACCCTCGCGTGAGGCGGCGCTCACTACGCTTTCACAGGTGAACAGCGCTGCGCGCGCCGGGCAGGGGGCACTGCCGTGAAGCAGGACCTGCTGATCGCGGTGGGGGTCGTCGCGGCCCTGGGCCTGGCCGTGGTGGCGCTGCGCGTGCGCAAGCTGCGCCGCGACGATCGCCGGCTCATGGCCCGCCCGCTCGACCGGCGCCTCGTGTCGCCGCCGCCCTCGCCCTACCGGCCCAGCCAGGGGTTCCGCCTGCTCGACGGCGACGACCCCGACGAGATGCGCCCGACCCCGCAGCGTCCGCGACTGGAGCCCAGCCACGACTACGTGTTCAGCGAGCTCTCCGGGCCCGGGGGCGAGGAGCGCCCCGCGCTGTCGAACCGCCACGACTCCGAGTGGGCCCTGGCGCGGTCCCAGCATCGCGCCGGGTCGCCCGCCGGCGCCCGGCTGCTGCTCACGCTGGTGGTCCTCGCGGCCGCCGCCAGCGTCGCCGGCTACGAGCTACGCCACCGCGGCGGCGGGTCGACGACGACCACGACCCTGGCGACCACCACGACCGCGCCGACCACCTCGACCACCTGGCCAGCCGGCTTCGTCGCGTACGCCACCGACGCTGCGGCCAAGTCCGCGTACTATTCGGTGCCGGCGGCGCGCTACCGCGTCGCGGTCACCGGCGCGGCCGGCGCCGAATGGGCCGTCTACCGGATGGGGGCGGCCGACACGCTCGAGTTCCAGGGCACCGTTTCCCAGGGCCACACCGAGACGCTCGAGATGACGGGCGTGTCGCGCCTGACGCTCGGCTCGCCGCACAACGCCACGGTCACCGTTGGGGGCAGCCCGGTCACCCTGCCCACGCCGCTCACCTCTCCGCTGACGCTGGTCTTCAGCCCTACGTCGGGATGATCTCGCTCACGACGAAGGACAGAACGCGCGCCTCGTCGCGCCAGGCGTCATAGCGCCCCGACGGCCCCGCGTGGCCCACTCCGAGGTCGGTCCTGAGGTAGACGACGTTCTCGGGGTTCGCCTCCCGCAGGGCCTGGACCCACTTGGCCGGCTCCCAGAACCCGACGCGTGAGTCGTTGAGCCCGCCCTCGACGTAGAGGTCGGGGTAGCGGCGAGGTGAACCGTCCGCGTTCGTGGACGACACGTTGTCGTAGGGGCTGTAGGACTTCATCGTGCGGTACGCCGTCGCAGAGGTGATGGGGTCTCCCCACTCCTCCCACTCCGCCGCGGTCAACGGCAGTGACGGGTCCGACATCGTGGTCACGACGTCGACGAAGGGGACCTCGGCGACGACGCAGCGAAAGAGATCGGGGGCCAGGTTGATCACCGCTCCCATGAGCAGCCCGCCGGCCGACCCGCCGCGCGCGGCCAGGTGCTCGGGGGTCGTCCAGCCCCGCGCGACGAGCCCGCGCGCGACGGCGACGAAGTCGCTGAATGTGGTCGGCTTCTGGGCCAGGCGGCCCATCTCGTACCAGGTGCGGCCCATCTCGCCGCCGCCGCGCACGTGCGCGAGCGCGACCACGATCCCGCGGTCGAGAAGCGACAGGCGCGCCGCGGAGAAGACCGGTTCGGTGGAGATCTCGTAGCTGCCGTAGCCGCCCAGGAGCATCGGGGTCGGGCCGATCGGGCTCAGTTCGCCGGCGTCGTCGATCGCGACCAGGTCGCGGCGGGCCACCACCGACACCGGGATGCGCTCGCCGTCGCTGGCGCTGACCCACAGGCGTCCGGTTGCGTAGAGCGACGCGTCGTAGTTGTGGACCGTGCGGCGCTTGCGAACGATCCATTCTCCGGTCGCGACGACGACGTCGGCGACGAGCGGCGGGGTGACCATGGAGGTCATCGCGATGCGCAGGTGAGTCGTGACGAAGTCGAGGTTGGTCGACAGCCCCATCGTCGCCGGGCGCTCCCCGGCGTCGACCAGGCGCGAGCGCTCGAACAGGTCATCGCCGAAGGGGTCGTCGCCGTCGAGCAGGTCGACCAGGCGCAGGGCGGTGCTCGCGTCGTGACGCTCGCTGATCGCGAGGAACCCCGCGAACGCGTCGACGCCGTCGAGTCGCTCGCCGCGTCGCTCGGCGAGGATCTGCTTCCAGTCGCCCCCGGTCACGCGGCGCGCGAGCAGGCGGAAGTCGGTGGCGCCCTCGTTGGTGATCATGAGCCACCAGCCGTCACCGCGCGCGTCGCTGTAGTGCTCCAGCGAGTACTCGACGCCCAGGCGGCGCGGCTCGACCACTGCCAGCGCCGCGGTCGGGTCGTCGGCGGGCAGGTAATGCAGCTCGGTGGTCATCGAGGACCCTGACGCCACGACGATGACCGCGTCGTCGCGCGAACGTCCGACGCCCAGCGAGTACTTCTCGTCGTCCTCTTGGTAGACCAGCGCGTCGGCGTCGACGCTCGTGCCCAGCTCGTGGCGCCACACCTGCCACGGGCGCATCGCGTCGTCGACGCGCGTGTAAAAGAAGTGCCGGCTGTCGTTGGCCCAGGTGAAGCCGTAGTACACGTCCTCGAGCAGGTCGTCGACCGGGGCCTGTCCGGCGAGGGGCCGCACGGTGACGGTGAAGCGCTCCGCGCCGTCGAGGTCGGTACCCAGTGCGACCCAGCGGTCGTCGAGACTGACGTCGAAGATTCCCAGGGAGAAGAAGTCGTGGCCGTCGGACTCGGCGTTCTCGTCGAGCAGGACCTGCTCGCCTTCGCGGGTCGAGTTCGGTTCCACCGGCGGGGGAGTGGGGTCGGTCCCCACGGCCGGCACCCGGCAGTGGATCGCGTAGCTCAGTCCCTCGCGGGTGCGCTCGAAGTACCACCACGCGCCCCGGCGCACCGGCACGGAGATGTCGGTCTCTTCGATGCGCGACTTGATCTCCTGGTAGAGGGTCTCTTCGAGGTCGGTCAGGGGCGCCATCTGCTCGCGCTGGTAGTCGTTCTCGGCGCGCAGGTGGGCCAGGACCCCTTCGTCGTCGCGCTCGCGCAGCCAGTAATAGGGGTCCACGCGGACGTCGCCGTGCTGGGTGAGGGTGGTCGGACGCCGGGGGGCGCGGGGGGCCTGGGGCACCGCACCACTCTGCCAGGCGCCACGCACGGCCCCACGGCGTGGGTTAGTACTATGGGCGTAGGGTTAATCCACGAGGGAGAGCCGTGTCGATCGACAATCTGGATTTCAGCCGGTATCAGTTGGGCTGGTCCGACGACCAGCTCCCGGTCTTCAAGCCCAAGAAGGGCCTGAACGAAGAGATCGTCCGCGAAATGTCCGCGATGAAGAACGAAGAGCCCTGGATGCGCGACTTCCGCCTCAGCGCGCTCAAGCGCTTCGAGAAGAAGCCGATGATGCCCTGGTTCGCCGAGCGTATGCCCGACCTGGACTTCAACGACATCTACTACTACATCAAGCCCACCGAGAACCAGGTCGACCGGTGGGAGGACCTTCCCGACGCGATCAAGAACACCTACGAGCGCTTGGGGATCCCCGAGGCCGAGCGCAAGTACCTGGCCGGCGTGACCGCCCAGTACGAATCCGAGGTCGTCTTTCACCGCAACCGCGAGGACCTCGAACGCCTGGGCGTGCTGTTTTGTGACATGGACACCGCGGTGCGCGAGTACCCGGACCTCGTGCGCAAGTACTTCGGCACGATCATCCCGCCCAACGACAACAAGTTCGCCGCGCTCAACTCGGCGGTGTGGAGCGGGGGGTCGTTCATCTACGTGCCGCCCGGCGTCAACGTGGACCAGCCCCTGCAGGCCTACTTCCGGATCAACACCGAGAACATGGGCCAGTTCGAGCGCACCCTGATCATCGCCGACGAGGGCAGCCAGGTCCACTACGTGGAGGGCTGCTCCGCGCCGGTCTACTCGACGGACTCCCTGCACTCGGCGGTCGTCGAGCTCGTCGCGCTGCCCGGCGCGCGCATCACCTACACGACGATCCAGAACTGGTCGAACAACGTCTACAACCTCGTGACCAAGCGCGCGCGCGCCGAGGCCGAGGCCCACGTCGAGTGGATCGACGGCAACATCGGCTCGCGCCTGACGATGAAGTACCCGTCGGTCTACCTCATGGGGCCTAAGGCGTCGGGCGAGGTCCTGTCGGTCGCCTACGCCGGACCCGGCCAGGTCCAAGACGCCGGCGCCAAGATGATCCACTGCGCGCCCGAGACCACGTCGACGATCATCTCCAAGTCCATCTCCAAGGACGGCGGCACCACCGCGTACCGCGGCCTGGTCAAGGTCGAGGAGGGCGCCACCGGCGCCAAGAGCTTCGTGCGCTGTGACGCGCTGATCCTCGACGAGCAGTCGGTGTCCGAGACGCGGCCCTACATGGAGGTCGGAGAGCAGGACGCCTCGATCGGACACGAGGCGACGGTGTCCAAGATCGGCGACGACCAGCTCTTCTACCTCATGAGCCGGGGCCTCACCGAGAGCCAGGCGATGGGGATGATCGTCAACGGGTTCATCGAGCCGGTGACCCGGACCCTGCCGATGGAGTACGCCGTCGAGTGGAGCCGCCTGATCGAGCTCCAGATGGAAGGCGCCATCGGCTGACCTGGCGTCGCGGCGACTCGCACGCCAAGATGGCGCCGTGAGTTCTGCGATGAGGGCCTGGGTCGTTGATGCCCCCGGCCCCGTCGCCACCCACCCCCTGGTGCTCGCCACGCGCGACGTTCCCGAGCCGGGCCCCGGCGAGGTGCGCCTCAAGGTGCGCGCCTGCGGGGTGTGTCGCACCGACCTGCACCTGGCCGAGGGCGACCTCGCGCCGCGTCGGCCCCGGGTGACCCCGGGCCACGAGGTCGTCGGCGAGGTCGAGAGCCTCGGGCCGGGCTCCTCGCGGTTCCGCGTCGGGGACCGGGTGGGCGCGGCGTGGCTGGCGAGCACCTGCGGGGACTGCCGGTACTGCGTCGCGGGGCGCGAGAACCTCTGCGTGTCGCCGACCTTCACGGGTTGGGACGTCGACGGCGGGTACGCGCCGTGGATGGTCGCGCGCGAGGAGTACCTCTACGACATCCCCGACGCCGTCGACGACCTGCACGCGGCGCCGCTGCTGTGCGCGGGGATCATCGGGTTCCGCGCGCTTCGCCTCAGCGGCCTGCCCCCCGGCGGTCGCCTGGGCGTCTACGGCTTCGGCGGCTCGGCCCACCTCACCGCACAGATCGCGATCTTCGAGGGTGCGACGGTGCACGTGCTCACGCGCTCGAGCGCGGCCCGCGAGCTCGCGTTGTCCCTGGGGTGCGCGAGCGCGGGCGCCGCGGCCGACGCGCCGCCCGAGCCCCTCGACGCGGCGATCCTCTTCGCCCCGGTGGGCGACCTCGTACCCGTCGCGCTGTCGGCGCTGGACCGCGGTGGCACGCTGGCGGTGGCCGGGATCTACCTGAGCGAGATTCCGCCGCTCGACTACGCGCGCCACCTCTTCCAAGAGCGCGTTCTGCGCAGCGTGACTGCCAACACCCGCGGCGATGGGCGCGAGTTCTTGGAGGCCGCGGCGCGCGTCGGGGTGCGAGCGACGGTCCAGCCGTACACGTTCGATCGCGCCGACCAGGCACTCGAAGACCTGGCCCACGACCGTGTGAACGGAGCGGCCGTCCTGGTGGACTACGCAACCTAGCGGCGACAAGATGTTCTGTTGTCACCGTCGCCATGTTCCCGTGGGCGTGACAACCATGACCGGCAGCACTGGGCGCCGTCTTAGGCAACGACGCCCGGTACCGCGCGATAGCGTTTGACGTGCTGGAGCTGGCCCGCGGACTGTCCCCGGAGACACTTGCGAAAATTGTCGCGCTGGAAGTTGACTCCGTGTCAGTCGACGGCGGGCGGCTGAAGCTGGAGTGGAGCGTCCTTCGCTCCCGCACCGGCGACGCGGTGGACGATGTCCTTTGGTGGCAGGAGGGGCGTCTGGTCGGGTTCGCGGGCATCTACGCGTTCGGATCGTCACCCGTCGAGGTCGCCGGCATGGTTCACCCAGATTGTCGGCGCCGGGGAATCGGGTCGCGCTTGCTGGACGAAGCGATGAGATTGTGCCGTGACCGCGGCTTCGACAAGCTTCTGCTCGTCGCACCGAGAAGCTCGCCGGGAGCACGGTTCTTGGCGCGGGGGCGTCACGGGTCCCTGGGGCACTCCGAGTATTCGCTGGACCTGATTGGATCCACGACGCAGGGACCGACCGATTCGACCCTCCATCTACGACCGGCGACGCGCGACGACGTGGCTGACGTCACTGAGATCCTCGCGGCGGCGTTTGGCGAATCCTCGGTCCCGTTGCCCCTTGACAGTGCGGAACACTCAACGCTGGTGGCCGAACGTGAGGGGGTCGTCGTCGCGACGCTGCGAGTGCACCTTTCGAATGAGGAGTGGGGTATATACGGATTCGCCGTCGCGCCCGTGCTCCAGGGCCGGGGCATCGGCCGCGATGTCCTGCGCCGAGTGTGTCACCGAGCCGAACAGGCTGGGGTGGCCCGGATTCATCTCGAAGTCGAGGTCGAGAACGATCGAGCGCTCAGCCTCTACACGTCCCTGGGATTCACGCAAAGCGCCACGGACGACTACTTCGAAATCCCCCTGTGAGGCTTGGTCCAATGGGGCAGGCCCTTCGCGGTCAGAATCGTGAGGTCGCGTGCCAGAATGGTGCATGGCCATGCGCGAGGAGTGCAAGCACTTTCAAAGTCGGACGTACTCCTCGGGTGAGGTGGCCCGATTCTGCGTGCTCGGCAACGCACCTGATCAACCGTGGTCGTGTCCGGAGAACTGCATGACCTACGAGCGTCGCCTCGCCGACGTCGGCTGGGTCCACGGCACCCTCGTCCAGAAGCCGGTCGAACGCCCGCCCCAGACGTCGGTGCCCATCGAGGACCGGCGTGAGCTGCTCGACCAGGCGCGCGACATCGTCGACGCCGTCGCCCCCGACCTGATCGAGGAGCGGCGCCGTGAGCTCGACGAGCAGGCGCGCCGCGACGGGCGCGGCTGGCGGTTCTGGCGCCGCTAGGACCCGGTGAAGTCGGGCGGGCGGCGCTCGATGAACGCGGTGAGCGCCTCGCGCAGGTCGTTGCTGTTGAGATACAGCGTGTTCCACGTCGCGACGAAGTCGAGGCCCTCCTCGACGGTCATGCGCTCGTTGGCGGCGAGGACCGCCTTGGTGCCGCGGACCGCGAGCGGCGAGTTGGCGGCGATCTCGCGCGCCAGCGCGGTGGCCGCCTCGTAGACCGACATGGCGTCGCCGCCGCAGACGTCGTTCACGAGCCCGATCTGGGCGGCGCGTGACGCGTCGATGTCCTTGCCCGTGTAGGCGAGCTCGGCGACGTGGCCCGACCCGATGATCCCCGGCAGCCGCTGGAGGGTCCCCATGTCCGCGACGATCGCGATCTTGGCCTCGCGTACGGAGAACACCGCGTCGGAAGAGCACAGCCGGACGTCGCACGCGGTGATGAGGTCCACGGCGCCGCCGATGCAGTAGCCGTGCACCGCGGCGATCACCGGGACGGCGAGGTTGGCGATCGCGCTCACCGACGCCTGCCAGTCGCGGATCCCGTCGTAGCGCGCGGCGTTGGACGCGGCGGGCGAGGCGCTCTCGCGCGGCGCCAGCGTCGCGAACTCCTTGAGGTCGAGCCCGACGCTGAAGTGAGGCCCGCGCGCGGCGACGACGAGGGCGCGCACGTCGTCGCGTCGGGCGACCTCGGCGGCCGCCACGCCAAGGTCGCGCCAGAAGGCCCGGCCCATCGCGTTGCGCGCCTCGGGCCGGTCCAGCCACAGCGTCGCGACGTGGTCGTCGACCTCCAGGGTGAGTACGTCGGACGTGAACACTAATGGCCCCCTTTACGCCGCGCACAGCCTAGGTCTCGCGGTGAACCCGCCCCGGCGTCCCGTTACACTTCCATAGCCACTCGCACCTATGCCGTCCTTCGCCGACTCCGCCGCTTCCCTCATCGCGTCACGACCCGACGCCGCCGCCCGTCACGCGGCGTGGGAGGCCTTCGTCGAGCAGGGTCTGCCCACGGCGAGCGACGAGGTTTGGCGCTACGCCCCGCTGGGTGAGCTCCACCTGGACCGCTTCGCGGCGCCCGTCGGCGCCTCGGACGTCGACGAGTCGGCGTTCGCGAGGGCCCTGGGAGCCAGCGCCGGGCTCGTCGTGCGCGTGGTCGACGGCTTCCTCGTCGACGCCGGGGCGGCGCCCCCCGGCGTCACGGTCGAGTCCTCGACGTCGCCCGAGTCGGTTTCGGGCGAGCCGCTGGCCGAGCGGTACCGCGGAGACGCCTTCGCGCTGCTCAACGCCGCGCTCAGCCCCGCCGCGACCGTCGTGCGCGTCGGCGCCGGGGTCAACGTCGAGTCGCCCCTCATCATCCGCCACGCCGTGGGCTCCTCGGCGGCGTTCCCGCGCACGGTCGTGCGCCTCGGTCGCGGGGCGAGCGCGACGGTCGTGGAGTACTACGAGGGCGGGGTCGACGCCCTGGTCGTGCCCCTGAGCGAGTTCCAGGTCGAGCAGGACGCCGCGCTGCGCCTCGTCACCTATCAGCGCCTGGACGCGAGCGCGTGGCACGTCGGGCGCTCCACCGCGTTCCTGGAGAAGGACGCGAGGATGCGCCAGGCCGTCATCGGCATGGGCAGCCACTACGACCGTTCGCGCAACGACGCCGAGATGAACGGCGCCGGTAGTGAGAACGAGCTCGGCACGACGTACCTGGGCACCGGCACGCAGGTGCATGACTTTCGCACTCGCCAGTTCCACGTGGGCCAGCGCAGCCGCTCGACGCTGCTGTCCAAGGGCGCCGTCGCCGGCTCGTCGCGGTCCGTCTACACCGGACTCATCGAGATCGAGAAGGGCGCCAAGCGCACCGACGCGCGCCAGACGAACCACAACCTGCTGCTGTCACCGGCCGCGCACGCCGACAGCGTGCCCAACCTGGACATCCGCGAGAACGACGTCGTGTGCGCCCACGCGTCGAGCGTCGGGCCCCTCGACGAGCTCCAGCTCTGGTACCTCGAGTCGCGTGGCGTCGAGCCCGACGAGGCCGAGCGCCTGATGATCCAGGGCTTCTTCACCGAGATGCTGACCGAGCTGCCCGCGGGCCTGGCCCGACTGGTCGAAGACGACGTCTCGGGCGTCCTGGCCGGCGTGAGGGCGTCGTGAGCGAGATCGACGTGGGCGCCCTCGGCGACTTCTCGGTCGGCGCCCCCCACCAGGTGCGCGCGGGGGACCGGGTGCTGGTGCTGGTGCGCATCGGCGACGACGTCTACGTCCTGGACGACTGCTGCAGCCACGAGGAGTACAGCCTCTCGGAGGGCGAGGTCGACGTCGCGAGCCGCGAGATCGAGTGCGCGCACCACGGCGCGATGTTCCGCCTCAGCGACGGCGCGGCGATGTCGCTGCCCGCGACGCGACCGGTGGCGCGCTACGACGCGCGCGTCGCCGACGGGCGGGTGCTGGTGGAGGTCTCGTGACGTCCACGCTCGCCATCTCCGGTCTCGAGGTCGAGGTCGCCGGCACGCTCGTGCTGCGCGGGGTGGACCTGACCATGGAGTCCGGACAGGTCCACGTGATCATGGGGCCCAACGGCTCGGGCAAGTCGACGCTGGCCCACGCGCTGGCCGGGCACCCGGGGTACCGCGTCGTCGCGGGCACGGTCACCCTCGACGGGGTCGACCTGTTGAGCCTCTCGCCGACCCAGCGCGCGCGCCACGGTCTCCTGCTCGCGCTCCAGCACCCCCTCGAGGTCCCCGGGGTGCGGCCCTACGACCTGCTGGTCTCGGCCGGCGCGGACCCGGAGGGCCTCGCCGAGAGGATCCGTGACGAGGCGCTGCGCGTGGGCCTGCGACCCGAGGTCCTCGAGCGCTTCGTCAACGTGGACCTCTCCGGCGGTGAGCGCAAGCGCGCCGAGATGGTCCAGTTCGGGGTCCTGCGCCCGACGTTCGCGCTGCTCGACGAGATCGACTCGGGGCTCGACGTCGACGCCCTCGGCGCGGTCGCGCGCCGGCTGTCCGCGTCGACAACGGAGTGGGGCTGCGGCGTGCTCGCGATCACGCACTTCCGCCGGCTGCTCCAGGAGCTGACCCCCGATCGCATCCACGTGTTGAGCGGCGGACGCGTCGTGGCGACCGGTGGGCCCGAACTCGCCGAGACCCTTGAGCGCGACGGCTACGAACCCTTTCGCGTCGCGACCGCGTGAACGAGTCGCCCAGGTGGGCGGCGGTAATGTAGTTCGATGCCCGAAGGTCGCCACAGTGCTTCGCGCGGCCCCTCGGACAGGTCCGACGAGGCCCGTCAGCGTGCGCTCGCCAACGAACAGCGCCTGAAGGCCCTGGGCGAGGCGGTCGACAAGCACTCGGGCGTCGAGCGGCGCCAGAAGGGCCACATCGTGCGCCGCAGCCACCGGCGCGCCTGGATCATCACCGGCGTGGTCGTCGTCGGCCTCGTCGCCGTGCTGGTCGGAGGGGGATACCTCTACGCGCAGTGGCGCTTCGACCAGATCCCCAAGCAGAACGTCGTGGGCATCACCTACCCGGAACCGAACCAGCCCTTCAACATCCTGGCGATCGGGTCGGACTCGCGCGCCGGGCTGACCGGTCAGGTCGCCAAGCAGACCGGCGCGTCGTCGGGCTCGGTCTCGGGCCAGCGCAGCGACGTCGTCAAGATCATCCACGTCGTGCCCGCGACGGGCCAGGTGACGATCCTGTCGATACCGCGCGACACGACGGTGACGCTGCTGGCGAACCAGAGCCTCTACGGCAAGTTCAACCGCATCAACGTCAACTACGGAAACGGGCCGTCCCTGCTCACCCAGACGATCACGGCCAACTTCGGCATCCCGATCAACCACGTGATCCAGGTCGGCTTCGCCGGGCTCATCAACGCCGCCGACGCGATCCACGGCGTCTACCTGGACTTCCCGTACCGCTCGCGCGACCCCGAGTCGGGCCTCAACATCCGCCACCCCGGGTGCCAGCTGGTCAGCGGGTTCCAGGCCCTGGCCGTGGCCCGCAGCCGCCACTTCTACTACTCGCCGACGAACGTGCCGTGGCCCAAGGACGGCAACCAGCTGGTCGCCCAGGGCTACAACCCCCCGGGCTGGGACTACGACGGCACCAGCGACTACGGACGCATCGACCGCCAGAACGCGTTCCTGCGCGCGATGCTCGCGCGGGTCAAGGGCGACCTGGACAACCCGGTCGCCCTCAACGGCTTCTTGGAGAACCTCCCCCAGGGGATCACCATCGACAGCACCTGGACGCTGAATGAGCTGATCGGCCTGGCGCTCAAGTTCCACTCGATCAACCCCGCGACGATCAAGACCTACACCCTGCCCACGACGGGCGGCATGCTCGGCGCGGCCGACGTCCTCTTCGTCCAGCAGCCCGCGGCCCAGCAGCTCCTCGTGAGCGTCTTCGGGTCGTCGCTGCTCACGCCGACCAACCCGCCGCCCAACTCCGCGCTCCAGACCCCGATGCCGCCGGTGATCACGACCACCACGACGACGCCGCCGCACGCGACGACCACGGTCAAGGGCCACAAGGCGCGCCCGACCACCACGACGACCAACCCGACGCTGGCCGTGCCGTCCTTCGATCCGGTGCCCTGCAGCCCGAGCTAACCCGCCTCGTCGAGGCCCTGGGCCAGGGCGTTCCACGCCAGGGTCGCGCACTTGATGCGCACGGGGAACTTGACCACGCCCTGGAGCGCGGCGAGCTCGCCGATCTTCCTCAGGTCGACGTCGGCGGGATCGGCGTGGTGGTCCAGCGTCGACTGGTGCGCGTTCATCATCTCCTTGAACTTCGCGATGACCTCGCGCACCTCCGCGAGCGTCTTGCCCTTGACCGCGGCGCTCATGAGCGACGACGAGGACTGTGAGATCGAGCAGCCCCGCCCGGTGATCTTGATGTTCGCCAGCGTGCCGTCGCGCACGTCGAGGTAGAGAACGACCTCATCGCCGCACAGCGGGTTGAATCCCTCGACGCGGATCGCCGGCGGGCTGTCGAGCTCGCCGCGGTTGCGCGGCGAGCGGTAGTGGTCGAGGATGATCTCGCGGTAGAGCTCGTCGAGGTCGGGCACGGCTAGGTGAACATCTTGATCGCGTTGGTGAGGCCCTCGACGAGCGCGTCGACGTCCGCGGCGATCGAGTACGGGCCGAAGGACGCGCGCACGGTCGCGGCGAGGCCGAAGCGGCGCATCAGGGGCTTGGCGCAGTGGTGCCCGGGGCGCACGCACACGCCGATCTGGTCGAGCACCTGGGCGACGTCGTGGGGGTGCACGCCCGCGACGTCCATCGAGATGACCCCGCCGCGGTCGGTGGGGTCATCGGGTCCGATGACGCGCACCTGGTCGCCGAAGGTCGCCGACAGCGTCGCCAGGGCCAGCGCCGTCATCTCGTGGTCGTGGAGCGCGACGTTGTCCATGCCCAAGCCCTCGAGGTAGCGCACGGCGGCGCCTACGCCCGCCGACTCGGCGATCGCCGGCGTCCCGGCCTCGAATCGCGTGGGGCCGCTCGCCGGCGTGAACCCGTCGAGGCGCACGTCGGCGATCATGCCGCCGCCGCCCAGGAAGGGCGGCATCGCCTCGAGGATCTCCGCGCGGGTCCAGAAGACGCCGATCCCGGTCGGCCCGAGCATCTTGTGGGCCGAGAAGCACAGGAAGTCGACGTCGAGTTCGACCGCGTCGAGCGGTGCGTGCGCCACGAGCTGGGCGGCGTCCACGGCGACCAGCGCGCCGTGCTCGTGCGCCGCGGCGGTGAGCTGGCGCACGGGGTTGACCGTCCCCAGGACGTTGGACATCGCCGAGATCGACACCAGGCGCACGCCCTCGAGCAGCCGGTCCAGCCCGCTCAGGTCGAGCCGGTAGTCGTCGCCCACCGGTATGAAGCGCACCTCGACGCCCGTGGCGTCGCGCAGCTGGAACCAGGGAACGATGTTGGCGTGGTGCTCCATCTCGGTGAGCAGCACGGCGTCGCCCGCGCCCAGGTTGGCCGCGCCCCAGGACCGGGCCAGGAGGTTGAACGACTCGGTCGTGTTGCGGGTGAAGACGACCTCGGGGGCGCCGCCGGGGGCGTTGATGAAGTCGGCCACCATCTCGCGAGCGCCCTCGTAGGTCGCAGTCGCCTCGCTCGCGGTCTGGAACACCGAGCGGTGCACGTTCGCGTGGTGCAGCTCGTAGTAGCGGCTCATCGCCTCGATGACCGAGCGCGTCGGCAGGGAGGTCGCGGCCGAGTCGAGGTAGGTGATGGGCCGGCCGTAGATGACCCGGCGCAGCCCCGGGGTGTCGCCGCGGACCCGCCGGGCGTCGAAGCTGGTCACGTCGGGACCTTGCGCCAGGCGTCGTAGCCCTCGTGCTCGATGCGCTCGGCCAGCTCGGCGCCGCCCGACGCCACGACCTGGCCGTCGACGAGGACGTGGACGTGGTCCGGGACGATCTCTTCTAGGAGCTTGACGTAGTGGGTCACGATGAGCACGCCCATGTCGGGGCGCTGGTCGCGCACCGTTCGCACCCCGCGCGCCACGACGCGCAGCGCGTCGATGTCCAGGCCCGAGTCGGTCTCGTCGAGCAGCGCGATGACCGGGTCGAGCAGGGCCATCTGGAGGATCTCGTTGCGCTTGCGCTCACCGCCGGAGAACCCCTCGTTGAGGTGGCGCTCGGCGAACGCCGGGTCCATGCCCAGGCGCTCCATCCATTCGGCCAGGTCCAGGCGGACCTCGAGGACGCTCAGCTCGTCGAGGCCCTTGCGCGCCGCGATCGCCTGGCGCAGGAACTGGACCACCGAGACGCCGCCGATCGCCTCGGGGTACTGGAAGGCGAGGAAGACCCCGGCGCGCGCGCGCTCGTCGGCCGGCCAGCGGGTGATGTCCACGCCGTGCAGGCGGATCTCGCCGTCCACGACCCGGTAGCCCGGATGCCCCATGACGATGCCGGTCAGGGTGGACTTGCCGGCGCCGTTGGGGCCCATCAGGGCCGTGACCTCGCCCTCGTTGACGGTGAGGTCGACCCCGCGCAGGATGGCCACGTCGTCGGCCACGACGTGCAGGTTGCGCAGCTCTAGGACGGGCGTTGGCACGGGTAGGAGCCTACCGGTGGGCCCGCGGCGGCGGACCTACCAGCCCCGCGCCACCCATTCGTCGAGGTGGGGTCGCTCCGCCCCGATAGTCGACGGGTCCCCGTGCCCGGGCCAGATGATCGTGTCGTCGTCCAGCACCGCGAAGAAGCGGTTCTCGATCGAGTGGATGATCGTCGCGAAGTCGCCGTTGTCGAAGTGCGTGGCGCCGGGTCCGCCCGGAAAGAGGGTGTCGCCGGTGAACAGCAGGGGCGTTGCCTCGACGAGGAAGGAGGCGGAGCCCGGCGTGTGGCCCGGCGTGTGCAGCACGCGCACGGCCACGTCACCCACGGCGAGCACGTCGTCGTCGACCAGGAGGTGGTCGTAGCCCGAGAGCTCGCCGGCGTCCTCCTCACGCACCCACACCGGCATCCCGGCGTCGCGCACGGCGGCCACGGCCTGGATGTGGTCCCAGTGCCCGTGGGTCGTCAGCACCGACGTGACGCCCAGGGCGCGCGCCGCCTCGACCAGGCGCTCGGGCTCGTTGGCCGCGTCGATGAGGACCGCCACGCCGTGGTGGCGGCAGCGCACGACGTAGACGTTGTTGGCCATCGGGCCCACGACCAGCCGGTGCACCTCGACGTCCGCGTTGGACCAGACCTCTTCGACGTTCTCCACGCCTAGACAATGGCACGCGGGGCCCCGTCGCGGATTGGCTAGTCTCGCTGTGGCGCGGGCGTACTCGCCGGTAGGAAGGGGCTGGTATGAACTTCGGCTTCAGTGAGGAGCAAGAGGAACTCCGCAAGATGGTGCGGCGCTTCCTGGACGAGAAGTCGCCCGAGAGCGAGGTCCGTCGCCTCATGGCCACCGAGGAGGGCTACGACCCCGCGGTGTGGCGCCAGATGGCCCAGGAGCTCGCCCTGCAGGGCTTGGGGATTCCGGAGCGCTTCGGCGGTCAGGGCTTCGGCCCGGTCGAGCTCTACGTGGTCTTTGAAGAGATGGGCGCCGCGCTGCTGTGCGCCCCGTACTTCTCGACGGTCGCCCTCGCCGCCAACGCCCTGATGAACGTCGGGACCGAGGAGGACCAGGCCCGCTGGTTGCCCGGGATCGCCGCCGGCGAGACCATCGCGACGCTGGCGCTGACCGACGACGCCGGGGGATGGGACCTGGCCACGACCTCGACCACGGCGGCGCGCTCGGGCGACGCCTGGACGGTGAGCGGCGTTCGCAACTACGTGACCGACGGGTCGGTCGCCGACCTCGTGCTGGTGCCCGCGATGAGCGACGCCGGCCTGTCGCTCTTCGCCGTGACGCGCGACGCGAGCGGCGTGACGCGCGAGAACCTGCCGACCATGGACCAGACGCGCAAGCAGAGCCGCCTGACCCTGGACGCGGCGCCGGCCGCGCTGGTGGGCGCCGACGGCGCGGCGCTCGAGGGTCTGCAGGTCACGCTGTGGATGGCGGCGGCCGCGCTGGCCGCCGAGCAGGTCGGCGGCGCCCAGCGCGTGCTCGACAATTCGGTCGAGTACGCGAAGAGCCGCGTGCAGTTCGGTCGCCCGATCGGCTCCTTCCAGGCCATCAAGCACAAGTGCGCCGACATGCTGCTCGACGTGGAGTCCGCCAAGTCGGCCGCCTACTACGCGACCTGGGCCGCCCAGGAGCGCAACGAGGACCTGCCCGTGGCGGCGAGCCTGGCCAAGTCGTTCTGCTCGGAGGCCTACTTCCACTGCGCCGCGGAGAACATCCAGATCCACGGCGGCATCGGCTTCACCTGGGAGCACCACGCGCACCTCTACTTCAAGCGGGCCAAGAGCTCCGAACTGTTCCTGGGCGACCCGGCGTACCACCGCGAACTCCTCGCACGGCGACTGGGCATCTAGACGCGTGCTCGCGCACGAGCAGCTCGAAAGCGGGCCGTCACTGCTGGACCTGCGCGTGGCGACCCCGGCCGCGCGCCCGACGGCGAGCCACGTCCTGGTCCTGGTCCACGGACTGCCGCGCGCGATGGGCATGGGCCGTCAGGCGGCCGGTCTCCTGCCCGAGCTCGCGACGCACCTCGCCCACGAGTCGGGCTGGGTCGTGGTCACCGGCACGCTGTCGGGCGTCGGCGGCAGCACGGGGACCTTCTCGGCGTCCCAGTGGCGCGCGGACCTGACCACGATCCTGGACCGGGTCAGCGAGGCCGACCGGCCCCTGTCGCTCGCGGGCTTCGGATTCGGCGGCGCCCTGGCCCTGGCCGTCGCCGCGGCCGACGAGCGCGTCAGGGGGGTGGCCACCTTCGCCGCCCCGGCGCACCTCGAGCCCTGGTGCGGGCCGGCCGAGGAGTTCCGCCACTCGGTGCTGGTCGCCGGCGTGGTGGGCGACGAGGGTGACCTGCTCGCGGCCGAGGAGCTGCGAAGCGACGTCGTGGCGATCGACCCGCTCGAGGCGGTCGCGCACGTGCCCCCGCGGCGCCTGCTCATCGGGCACGGCACCGAGGACCCGGAGATTCCCGTGAGCGACGCGCGCGACCTCGTCGCGGCCGCCGACGGCCGTGCCGAGATGCGCCTCATCCAGGGCGCGGGACACCAGCTGCGCGCGGACCCGCGCATGGTCGCCACCCTGCTCGGGTGGCTCGACCGGCACCGCTAACCGGTCGCCTCGTCGATGGCGCGTCGCAGGCCGCGCGCCGCGGCCCGTGGGTCGGCGGCTTCGGTGAGCGCGCGCACTACGACGAAGTGGCGCACCCCGGCGGCCGCGAGCGCGGCGACGTTGTCCTTGGTGACGCCCCCGGTGACGAAGACGGGACGATCGCTGCGCGACTGGCAACGCGCCGCGTAGTCCACGCCGGTGCCGGCCCGGCCCGGCTTGGTCGGGGTGGCCTGGACGGGGCCGGCGCTGAAGTAGGTCGCCGACGTGGCGAGCGCCGCGTCGAACTCGTCGTCGGCGTGGGTGGACAGCCCCACGATCGCGTCGGGTCCGAGCAGGTCGCGGCAGTCATCCACCGTCGCGTCGTCCTGGCCGACGTGCACCCCGTCGGCGCCCAGGTCGAGCGCGAGGCGCGGTGAGTCGTTGAGGATGAAGGGGACGCCGTAGTCGCGGCAGATCGGGCCCATCAGCGCCGCGGCGCGCGCGACGTCGACGTGGCGTACCTTCTCGCGCAGCTGGACGACGTCGACGCCGCCCTCGAGCACGTCGCGCAAGAACGCGGCCAGGTCCTCGCGCACCCCGACGCACAGGTAGAGGCGGCGGGCGGAGAGGTCGGGCACCCGACCACCATAGAAGCGCCCGCGTCGGCCTCCCGGGGGCCGTGGACTACGGCAGAATGGGTTCCGTGCAGATTCCCGCCAAGGCCGAATACGCCATTCGCGCGTTGCTGACGCTGGCGGCGAGCGACCGCTCGGCCAGCGCCGAGCACCTGGCTCAGGTCCAGGACCTGCCCGCCAAGTTCCTCGGCGCGATCCTGTCGGACCTGCGCCGCGGGGGCCTGGTGTCGTCCCAGCGCGGCCCCGAGGGCGGCTTCCGGCTGGCGAGGGACCCGGACACGATCATGATCGCCGACGTGCTGCGCGTGGTCAGCGGGCCCATGGCCGGGGTCCGCGGGCTGCGACCCGAGACGCTGCACTACGAGGGCGAGGCCGCCCACCTCCAAGAAGTCTGGATCGCCGTGCGCGGGGCGCTGCGCGAGGTGCTCGAGCACGTCACCCTGGGCCAGGTCCTGCGCGGCGAGCTCCCCGAGTCGGTCACGCGCTTCACGAGGGACCCCGACGCCTGGGTCACGAGGAGGATATGACCAGGATCCACACCGACGGCGCGTGCCGCGGCAATCCGGGTCCGGGCGGGTGGGCGTGGGCGCTGGGCCGCGACCTCTACGCCAGCGGCCCCGAGGAGCACACGACCAACCAGCGCATGGAGATCCGCGCGGTGGTCGAAGCCCTGCGCGAGTACGACGAGGGTCCGGTCGAGATCGTGAGCGACTCGTCCTACGTCGTCAAGTGCTTCCACGAGCGCTGGTACGAGGGGTGGCGCCGGCGCAACTGGCGCAACTCCCAGGGAAAGCCGGTCGCCAACCGCGAGCTCTGGGAGGCGCTCTTCGAGCTGACCGTGGACGCCGCGCGCGACGTCACGTTCTCGTGGGTGAAGGGTCACTCCGGGGACCCGATGAACGACTTCGTCGACCTGTTGGCGACGCGCGCGGCCGACCGTCAGGTCGGCGAGCACTCCTAGGCCCGCCGCGACCTCGTCGCGGGAACATTAGGATTCCCTTGCTTTCTTTCGAGAATCGAGTGGAGGGATAGACCGTGGCCCCAGAGCCCCAGCAGTTCGATGTCGTCGTACTCGGGGGTGGTCCCGGCGGCTACGCCGCCGCCCTCTACGGGGCGGCCGCGGGGCTGAGCGTCGCGATCGTCGAGCGCGACAAGGTCGGCGGGACCTGCCTGCACCGCGGATGCGTGCCCGCCAAGGAGTTCCTCGAGACCGCCCACGTGCGGCGCACCCTCGAGCACTCCTCGGAGTTCGGCATCACCGCCACGGGCGTGACCGTGGACTTCGCGGTCAGCCAGGCACGCAAGAACGAGATCGTCGAGCGCCTCTACAAGGGCCTGTCGGGGCTGCTCAAGGGTCGCAAGGTCACCATCTTCTCGGGCACCGGACGCCTCGACGCCGGCGAGTCGGTCACGGTGGTCGACGGCGAGGACGCCGGGGCCGTCGCCACGGGTCGCTTCGTCATCCTCGCCGCGGGCTCGGTGCCGCGCACACTGCCCGGATTCGACGTGGACGCCAATCTCGTGGTGACCTCCGACGAGTTCCTCGACATCAGTGCGCTGCCCGCGCGCGCCGCGGTGATCGGCGGGGGCGCCATCGGCTGTGAGTTCGCGTCGATGCTCGCCGACATGGGCACGCAGGTCACGGTTCTCGAGTTCCTGCCCACGATCCTCGCCGGTTGCGACGCCGAGGTCGTGAGCGTCGTCTCGCGCGCCTTCAAGAAGCGCGGAATCGACGTGCGCGCGGGGGTCACGGTCACGGGCCACAGCCCCAAGAAGAAGGGCACGGCCATCTCCATCGAGGGCGCCGAGGACCTGGACGTGGACATGGTGGTCATGTCGGTCGGTCGTCGCCCGCGCACCGAGGGCATGCTGGGAGAGGGCACCGGCGTCGTCATCGACGAGCGCGGGTTCGTCGTGGCCGACGGCTACCAGCGCACCGCCAACCCCAAGGTCTTCGCCGTCGGCGACGTCGTCGCCAACACGCCCCAGCTCGCCCACGTCGGCTTCGCCGAGGCCATCGTCGCGATCAAGACCATCCTGGGCGAGCCGGCGGTGCCGGTCGACTACGACCGCGTCCCCTGGGCGATCTACTCCAACCCCGAGGTCGCCTTCTGCGGGCTCACCGAGGCCGGGGCCAAGGAGAAGGGCTACGAGGTCGTCGTCAAGAAGGACCCGTTCGGGGGCAATTCCCGGGCGCAGATCATCGGTGAGACCGAGGGCGTCGTCAAGGTCATCGCCGAGAAGCGGCCCGACGGCAGCGCGGGCCAGATCCTCGGGGTCCACATGGCCGGACCCTGGGTGACCGAGCAGCTCGGCGCCGGATACTTCGCCGTGAACTGGGAGGCCACCGCCGAGGAGGCCGCCGCCCTCATCCAGCCGCACCCCTCGCTGTCCGAGACGTTCGGCGAGACGCTGCTCGCGTTGGCTGGTCGGGGCCTTCACGTCGGCTGACGACTCGCGCTCTGCCAAGTTAGGGGACTCGCGTCCAGCGGACGTCGCTCCCGGGCGCACTGTCGTTTATGTAGTCGACGGCGGCCGAGCGCCGTCGCGTGTCACGATGTCGCGTGGAAGATTTCGAGACCCTGATGCGCCAGCTGGCTCACGAGCGCGCCCACGTCCTGGCGTCCGTCGATGGCCTCGACGACGCGGCGCTGACAACCTCGGTCGTGCCGAGCGGCTGGACCCCGGCGGGAGTGATCCAGCACCTGGCCCTCGAGAGCGAGGGCTTCTTCTTCCGCACCGTCCTGACCGGCCAGTCCGCCGCCCGAGCCGGCGATCCCGACCGCGCCTGGGACGTTGCTCCCGGCGCCGGCCTCGCCGCGATCGAGCGGTACCGACAAGAGTGCGCGCTCGCCGACCAGGTGATCGGCGCCCACTCGCCAGCCGACGTGCCGGTGGCGTGGCCCGATGAACTCGGGTCATGGCGGCTCGCGAATCTCTACGAGATGGTCCTGCACGTTGTCAGCGAGACCGCGTGCCACGCCGGCCACCTGGACATCGCTCGAGAGCTGATCGACGGGACGCAGTACTTGGTGATCGACTAGTTCCGTGGGGCTCGGGTCGTGGGGTCCGACTGACTCGCAGAATCGCGAAATGGTCGCGCCGGTAGAATTGCGACAATGACTGACGTCACCCTTCCCTCACTCGGTGAGTCCGTCACCGAAGGGATCATTACCCGATGGTTTAAGAAGGTGGGGGATCAGGTCAGTCGAGACGAACCCCTCTTCGAAGTCTCGACCGACAAGGTCGACTCGGAGATGCCCTCACCCGCGGCGGGCGTGCTCACCCAGATCCTCGCCGCCGAGGGCGACACGGTGGAGACCGGCGCGCGCGTCGCGGTGATCGAGGAGGGTGCGACGGCCGTCGCGAGCCCACCGGGCGCCGAGGCCGGCGCGTCACCGACGCCGAGCGCGCCCCCTCGTCCCAGCGCGTCGCCGACTCCCTTCCCCACGGCGAGTGAGGTCGGCGGGGTCGTGGTGTCGCCCGTGGTTCGCAGGATCCTCGCCGACGCCGGCGTCGACCCCGGCGCGGTGCGCGGCTCGGGACCCGGGGGATCGATCACGCGGCGTGACGCGGAACGAGCCGTGGCGAACGGGCCGACCGACGACGTCGTCCTCGCCCTCTCGCACGGTCGCCTGCGGATGGGTCAGCACATGACCGCGTCGTCGCAGTCGACGCCGCACGGCTTCGTCGCGGTCGATGTCGACGCGGCGGTGTTCGACCGGCTGGACGCGGCGGGTCGGGTGACGCGTGACGGCGTGCCCGTGAGCGACGAGGTCGTCGTGGGCCTCGCCGCGGTGCGCGCGCTCGGCGAGTACGAGTACCTGAACGCGACCTTCGCCGGCGACGAGCTCGTTGTGCACCGCACCGTAAACCTGGGATTCCAGCGCGCCATCGACGGCGAGGGGATGCTGGTGCCGGTCGTGCACGCCGCGGCCGGACTCACCCTGCGATCACTCGCGCGCCGCGTCGCGGAGGTGAGCGAGCGACTGGCGTCGCGCCACCTGACGACCGACGACCTGATGGGAGGGACCTTCACCATCGTCGGAGCGCCCAGCGCCCACACGATCACGGTGGCGCCCATCATCATCCAGCCCGAGGTCGCCGTCCTCTCGGTAGGCGCGGTGCGCCGCGAGGCGGTTGTCGTCGAACGCGACGGCGCGCACGTGATCGAGGTCGGGCGACGCGTCGTGCTGGGTCTCGCCTTCGATCACCGGGTCTGTGAGCCGGCGTCCGCCGCCGCGTACCTCGAGCGGGTGGGTGAGCTCCTCGCGGGCCTCGACATCGAGAGCGAGCGCTAGGTGCTGCGCCGTCGGCACCTGGGCCGGGTCACCTTCGTCGAGGCGAACGACCTCCAGCGCTCACTGGTCGACGCCGCCGACGACTACCTGCTCATCATGGAGCACCCGGCGACCTACACGATGGGGGTGCGGACCCAGCCCGAGCACTTCCTGGTCGACCCGGCCACACTGGACGCCGCCGTGGTGCCCGCGGACCGCGGCGGTGACGTGACGTATCACGGCCCCGGCCAGGTCGTCGCGTGGGCCGTCGTGACCGTGCCCGACGACCCGTCGGCGGGACGCCTGCACGTCCAGCGCCTGGAGGACGCGGTGATCGCGACGGTGCGCTCCTTCGACGCCGAGGGACTGCTCGGCCGGGTGGGCCGCCTCGAGGGATACCCGGGCGTCTGGGCCGACGTCGATCGACGCCCGAGCAAGATCGCCGCGGTCGGCGTGCGCACCGAGCGAGACGCGTCCGGCCGGCGCCGCACGCTGCACGGCGTCGCGCTCAACGTCGACGTGGACATGTCCGCGTTCGAAGCGATCGTCCCGTGCGGGATTCCCGACAAGCCGGTCGCGTCGATGGCCTCGCTGGGGCTCGGCGTGACCAGCCGTGAGGTCGACGATCGGCTCGGCCGCGAGCTCGAGGATCGCTTCGGCGGCGGCGCGGGGGTGGCCGGCGTCGACCGGGCGCCGGCGTCGCCGGGCGCTGAGCGGCCTCTTCTGCGTCGCCTTCGGCGCGCGGGCGTCGACCCCGACGCCGGCGTCGACCTGCACGCGCGCAAGCCCGAGTGGCTGCGCATCGAGGCCCACATGGGCAGCGAGTACCAGAGCCTGCGCACCTTGACCGAGGACCTCCGGCTGGTGACCGTGTGCGAGGAGGCGGGCTGCCCCAACATCTTCGAGTGCTGGGCGTCGGGAACCGCGACCTTCATGGTCAACGGCGAGCGGTGCACGCGCGCCTGCGGCTTCTGCCTCGTCGACACGCGCAAGCCACTGGCTCTGGACCCCACCGAGCCCGACCGCGTCGCCGAGGCGGTGGTGCGCCTGGGCCTGGCGCACGCGGTGATCACCTGCGTGGCCCGCGACGATCTGGCCGACGGCGGGGCCGGGGCCATCGCCGCGACCGTGCGCGCGATCCGCGAGCGCTCGCCCTCCACCGCGGTCGAGGTCCTCACCAGCGACCTCAAGGGCGACGTCGCGTCCCTCGAGACCCTGTTGGCCGCGGCGCCCGACGTGCTCAACCACAACGTCGAGACCGTCGCGCGCCTCCAGCGCGCGGTGCGACCGAGCGCCGGTTACCTGCGCAGCCTGACCGTGCTGGCGCGCGCGCGCGCGGCGGGCCTCACCACCAAGTCCGGGATGATGGTCGGTCTGGGCGAGGACGCCGACGAGGTCGAAGAGGCGTTGGCCGACCTGGCCGCCGTGGGCGTCAAGATCGTGACCATCGGACAGTACCTGCGCCCGACCGCGGCGCACCTGCCCGTGGCGCGCTGGTGGGAGCCCGCCGAGTTCGTCGACCTGGCCGAGCGCGGGAGCCGCCTCGGCCTGCACGTCCAGGCGTCGCCGCTCACGCGATCGAGCTACCACGCCCGCGAGGCGCTGGCCGACGCGACGCCGGTGTCGGCGCCGACGAGGCGATAGCCGTGCGCGCGGCCACGACGTCTGATAGACACGTGGCGTCGAGCCAACCCGGCGCGGCAGGTCTGAACGGAGCGCTGCTCCCCTAGGAAAGAGGCGTCGTGAGATCACTCGGACACCGCCACATCGTTCGCAGCCGCGCCCTCGTCGCGTCACTCGTCGCGGCGTCGTTCCTGTCGATGGGCCTGGCCGTCGTGCCCGCCGGCGCGACCCGGCAGCTCTCGGCGAGCGAGAGCGCGTTCTGCAAGACCCTGCTCGGCTTCCACGCCAAGGAGCCCACCGGCACCTCGTACAAGAACTACCAGACCTGGGCCAAGACCTACCTGCCCTTCTGGGAGAAGCTCGCCTCCGAGGCGCCATCGAGCGGGTCCAAGCAGGTGCTCAACGAGCTCGTCACGATCCTCAAGTACTACGCGACCTCCAAGAACCTGAGCTCCCTGGGCGCCTACGCGGCCGCGCACGAGGTCCAGTGGGCCAACGGATGGAAGGCCTTCGCCAAGGACGTCGAGTCCTGCGCGGTGAGTCTCTACTAGCCCGACCCGGCCGTCACGACATTCGTCGCTAGGCGACGAAGTACTTCGCGCTGGGGTGGTGGCAGATGATGGCGTCGGTCGTCTGCTCGGGGTGCAGCTGGAAGCCCTCCGAGACGCTCACCCCGATGCGCCCGGCGCCGAGCAGGTCGGCGACCTTCGCGTTGTCGGTGAGGTCCGGGCAGGCCGGGTAGCCCCACGAGTAGCGCCCGCCGCGGTACTGCTGGCGGAAGAGGCCGGTCAGGGTGGGGCCGTCCTCTTCGGCGTAGCCGAGCTCGGAGCGGATGCGGTGGTGCCAGAGCTCGGCGAGGGCCTCGGCCATCTCGACGCCCAGTCCGTGGAGCAGTAGGTAGTCGCCGTAGCGGTTGGCGGCGAAGAGCTCGGCGCAGCGCTCCGAGACGCGCGGCCCCATGGTCACCAGCATGAAGCTCGCGTAGTCCTTGTCCGGGCTCGTCGCGTCGCGGAAGAAGTCGGCGATGCACAGGTGCGGGGCCACGCGCTGGCGCGGGAAGGCGAAGCGCGTGGCCTCGGTGGTGCGCTCGTCGTCGGTGAAGATCACGAGGTCGTTGCCGTCGGCCGCGGCGGGGAAGTGGCCCCACACGACCTGGGGGATCAGCAGTCCCTCCTCCTTGGCCAGCCCCATCTGCTCGCGCAGCACCGCGCTGACGCGCTCCTTGAACGCGGGGTCGTCCTCGCCGTCCTCGGGCCGGTAGCCCCACTGGTTGCGAAACAGCGCGGTCAGGTTCAGGTAGTCGCTGATCTCGTCCACCGGGATGGACTTGGCGACCCGGCTGCCCAGGAAGGGCGGGACGAAGAGGGGGTTGTCGGTCTCGACCTCGGCGCTGCGCTCGGGCAGCCCGGCGGGCGCGGGCTCCTCGTCGCGGAACCGACGCGGAACGTTCTTGGTCGAGACCTCGCGGCCGAAGCTCGGGTCGTCCTCGCCGCGGCGCAGCTCGCCGAGGCGGTCCAGGACCCGCAGGCCCTCGAATGCGTCCTTGCCGTAGAAGAGCCGGCCCTTGTAGATCGTTCGCAGGTCGCGCTCAACGTAGGTGCGCGTCAGCGCGGCGCCGCCCA
The DNA here is from genome assembly GCA_963805595.1 of uncultured Actinomycetota bacterium. Classification (GTDB taxonomy): domain Bacteria; phylum Actinomycetota; class Acidimicrobiia; order Acidimicrobiales; family RAAP-2; genus RAAP-2. The sequence goes on from CAWDUM010000005.1 coordinate 264,261, forward strand.
GCAGGACGTCGACGTGGGACATCTCGAGCTCGTTCATCAGCTCTAAGTTCTCGCGCATGATCAGGGTGGACTTGACGAGCAGGCCGCTCATGCCCAGGGCGTCGGCGTGGTGCTCGTCGACCGCGCTGAGCATCTCGTTGATTCCGACCTTGATGCCGAGGTTCACGACCTCGTAGCCGTTGTTGGTCAAGATGATGTCCACCAGGTTCTTGCCGATGTCGTGAACGTCGCCCTTGACCGTGGCGAGCACGACGCGGCCCCGTCCTCCCTGGTCGCTCTTCTCCATGCGCGGCTCGAGGTAGGACACGGCCGCCTTCATGGTCTCGGCGCTCTGCAGGACGAAGGGGAGCTGCATCTCGCCGCTCGCGAAGAGGTCGCCCACCTCGCGCATCCCGTCGAGCAGGACGTCGTTAACGATGTCCAGGGGTGCGGCGCCCGCGTCCATCGCCTCTTCCAGGTCCCCTTCGAGCCCGGGGCGGACCCCGTCGACGATGCGCCGGCGCAGCCGATCGTTGAGCTCGAGCCCCTCCAGGTCGCCCACGCCCGAGGAAGCCAGGGTCGCGCCCTCGAAGAGCTGGAGCAGCTCGGTGAGCGGGTCGTAGTCCTCGGTGCGCCGGTCGTAGATGAGGTCCAGGCAGACCCGACGGGCCTGCTCGTCCACGCGCGCCAGTGGCAGGAGCTTGGCGGCGTGCACGATGGCCGCGTCGAGACCGGCCGCGGCGCACTCGTGGAGAAAGACACTGTTGAGGACCTGGCGCGCCGCGGGGTTGAGCCCGAAGGAGACGTTGGACAGCCCGAGGATCGTGCGCACGCCGGGCAGGTCGCGCTTGATGCGCCGGATCGCCTCGATCGTCTCGATGCCGTCGCGCCGCGACTCGACCATGCCCGTCGACAGCGGCAGCGCCAGCGCGTCGATGAACACGTCCTCGGCCGACAGCCCGTAGCGCGCGACGGCCAGCTCGGTGATGCGCGCGGCGACGCGCGCCTTCCAGTCCGCGGTGCGCGCCTGGCCGTCCTCGTCGATGCAGGTGGCCACGACCGCCGCGCCGAACTCGGCGGCCAGGCCCAGGAACCCGTCGAGGCGCGTGCCGGGTCCCTCGCCCTCTTCGAGGTTGACCGAGTTGAGGATGGCCTTGCCGCCGAGCCACGTGAGCGCGGTGCGCGCGACGGGGGTCTCGGTGGTGTCGACCATGATCGGCACCGAGGACTGGGTGGCCAGGCGGCTCATCACCTCGTTCATGTCCGCGACGCCGTCGGCGCCGGTGTAGTCGACGCACACGTCGAGGAGGTGGGCGCCCTCCTTGATCTGGTCGCGCCCGATGCCCACGCAGGTGTCCCAGTCCCCGTCGAGCATGGCCCCGCGGAACTTCTTGGATCCGTTGGCGTTGGTTCGCTCACCGACCAGCAGGACCGACGTGTCCTGGCGGTACGGGGTGGAGGAGTAGATGGACGCGACGGCGGGTTCGAGCACGGGCGCGCGCGTCGCGGGCGTCATCGCGCGCACGCGCGTCACGACCTCGGCGAGGTGGGCCGGCGTCGTCCCGCAGCAGCCCCCCACGGCGCGCACCCCGTACTCGGCCACGAAGCGGCCCAGGTGCTCGGCGAGGGCGTCCGGGCTCAGGTCGTAATGCATCTTGCCGTCCACCACGCTGGGCAGGCCCGCGTTGGGCAGGCACGCCAGCGGCATCGGCGCGGACTCGCTGAGCTGGCGCAGCGGCTCGTACATCTCGACCGGTCCGGTCGCGCAGTTGAGCCCCAGGACGTCCACGCCCAGGGGGGCGAGCGCGGTGATCGCGGCGCCGATCTCGGTCCCCGGCAGCATCCGTCCCGTCAGTTCGATCGTCACCTGCACCTGGATTGGCACCACGCGTCCGGCGGCGACCATCGCCCGGTGGCACGCCGCGACGGCCGCCTTGCCCGACAGAAGGTCGTAGACCGTCTCGACCAGGAGCAGGTCGGCCCCGCCGTCGAGCAGGCCGCGGGCCATCTCCTCGTAGCTCGCCGACAGGTCGTCGTAAGAGATCTGCCCCAGGGTCGGGAACTTGGTGCCCGGGCCCATCGAGCCGGCGACGAAGCGCGGCGAACCGGGCGACGCGTACTCGTCGGCGACGCGGCGCGCGAGCGACGCCGCGGACTCGGCCATCTCGCGGGCCCGCCCCGCGAGGTCGTACTCGGCCAGGACGACCGAGAACCCGCCGAACGTGTTGGTCTCGACGACGTCGACGCCCACGTCCAGGAAGGACCGGTGCAGGCGCTCGACGAGGTCGGGCCGGTGCAGCGTCAGCGCCTCGTTGCACCCTTCGAGGGCGGCGCCGCCGAAGTCGTCGGCGTGCAGGTCCATCAGCTGGAAGTTGGTTCCGGTGGCCCCGTCGTAGATGAGGACCCGCTCGGCGAGCGCGCGTAGGTAGGCGTCGTCGGCGCCCGGACGGCTGAAGGGCGCGCGCGCGGTCGACTCCATTAGCGGCCAGGCTACCGGCCCATTGTTCTCACTACGCTTGGGCCGTGAAGATCTACACCCGCGAGGGTGACGACGGGACGACCGGTCTGTACTTCGGTGGTCGCGTCGCCAAGAGCGACCACCCGATCGAGGTCAACGGAGCGGTCGACGAGGCCCAGGCGGCGCTGGGGTGGGCCCGCTCGCTCGGCGAGCGCGGCGGGCGCCTCGACGAGATGCTCGTCTCGGTCGAGAGGGACCTGTGGGTCCTCATGGCCGAGGTCGCGACGCTGCCGGCGAACCGCCACAAGCTCGTCGACGGCCGCAGCCGCGTCACCACCGAGATGGTCACGCGCCTCGAGGACCAGATCGACGCGATGTCGGCCGAGATCGACGTCCCGCGCGAGTTTCTGGTCCCGGGTGAGAGCCCCCAGGCCGCCGCCCTGGACGTCGCGCGCACCGTCGTGCGCCGGGCCGAGCGCGTCGCGGTGCGCTACCCGCTGCCCGACTCGTGCGTCACGTCGTACCTGAACCGACTGAGCGACCTCGTGTGGACCATGGCCCGGTGGGCCGAGGGACCCCACCACGTGACCGCCCGCGTCGACTGAGAAAGGACATCATGCCGCTGAGCGCGCGCGTCACGACCCCTACCGAGGGGGCGACCAGGTCCACCGTCGTGGTGCCGGTGATCTTCGACGAGGGCGAGGCGATGGTCGCGCGGTCGATCCCCGAGGTGATCGGGGGACACTCGCTCCCGCGGTCGTTCTCCGCGGCGTGGTGCGCCCAGCAGGGACTGACCGAGCGACCCGGGAGCTCGACCGTCGTGCGGTCCTTCGCCGGGCTCAACGTCGCCCTGGTCAATGTCGGCGCGACGCTCAACGACCTCGAGCACTATCGCCTCGCCGGGGCCTCGGCGGTGCGCTGCGCGGGCGACGGCGACGTCGCCTTCCTGATGCCCACCGACGGCCTCGACGACCCCTGCGCGGTGGCCCAGGCGCTGGTCGAGGGGGCCCTCCTCTCCTCGTACCGGTTCAAGCCCGGGACCGGCGACGCGTCCTTTGACGTCGTGCCCCTCGGCGACCCGCTGCCGAGCGTCGCGGTCCACGACGCCGTGAGCGAAGGCGTGCGCCGCGCGACGGTGATCGCGCGGGGGGTCAACTGGGCCAAGAGGCTCGTGGACACGCCGGCCGGCGACATGTCGCCCAAGCGCCTCGCCAACGCGGCTCGCGACCGGCTCGAGGGGGACCCCCACGTGGCGATCGAGGTCTGGACCAGGTCGCGCATCGCCGAGGAGCGCCTGGGCGGGCTGCGCGGGGTGAGCCGCGGGTCCGTCCAGCCACCGCGCCTGGTGTGGGCGACCTACGACCCGGACCCCGGCGTGGCCCTGCCCCACGTTGCCCTCGTGGGCAAGGGGATCACCTTTGACTCGGGGGGCCTCTCGCTCAAGACGCCCGAAGCCATGCAGACGATGAAGACCGACATGACGGGCGCCGCCGAGGTGCTGGCCGCGCTGTCGATCGCGAGCCGCCTGGGGCTGCGCGTGAAGGTCACCGCGATCGCCCCGATGACCGAGAACCTGCCGGGCCCTGACGCCACCAAGCCCGGCGACGTGCTGACGGCGCGCAACGGCACGACCATCGAGGTCCTGAACACCGACGCCGAGGGCCGCCTCGTGCTGGCCGACGGACTCTGCCTGGCGGTCGAGGCCAACCCCGACGCGATCATCGACGTCGCCACGCTGACCGGCGCCCAGACCGTGGCGTTCGGCGACGAGATCGGCGCGTACTTCGCCACCACCGACGAGCTCGCCGCGTACGTCGAGGCCGCCAGCCGCGCGTCCGGCGAGCCGCTGTGGCGCATGCCGCTGCACTCGGGCTACGAGACCTATCTGGAATCCCAGGTCGCCGACGTCAAGAACATCGGACGTGCCCTCAAGGCCAGCTCGGTGACCGCGGCGCTGATCCTGCGGCGCTTCACCGACGGGCGGCCGTGGGTGCACCTGGACATCGCCGGACCGTCTCGAGCCGAGAGCGACCGCGGCTACACGACCAAGGGCGGCACCGCTTTCGGGCTGCGCGCGATCGTCGCGCTGCTGAGCGCGGTTGCCGCCGACGCCGCGCCGGTTAGTCGATCCGCGTAACGCGCTCGGCGCGCGGGGTCACGTGGCGACCCAGCGACGACGACGGCTCGTCGCGCCCGTCGCCGCGGCCTACGAGGACCGTCGCGACGAGCTCCTCGTCGCTCGCGCCCGCCCAGGCCATGACGCGCGCGGAGTGCCGGAAGTTCCCCCAGATCGCCGCCTGCCACCGGGCCTCCTCCACGAGCAGCAGCAGCGCCATCGTCGCCATCGCGGCGTCGGCGTACCAGTAGGGGACGGGCCAGGCGTCGCGGTCGCTCAACCCCGAATGCGCCTTGTCGGCCTCGGCGTAGCGCTCCAGGTAGTCGTCGACGCGCGCGCTCACCAGCACCGCCGCGCCCGCGCGCGCCAGGCCCTCGAATCGTCGCGAGCGCTCGCGCCACTGCGCGTCGGTCGCGGCGTCGAAGTACTCGGCGAGTCGCTCGGCGCCCACCACGCGCATGCGTACGCCGGCGCTGTTGCCCGCGGTGGGCGCGCGCAGGGCGTCCGCGCACAGCGCCTCGAGCCACGCGACGTCCACCGGCGTGGCGTCAAAGGACCGGACCATCCGGCGACGCGCCAGGAGGTCGCGCAGTTCCACGCGACGGGTCTAGCAGCCTTCGGGCGTGATTGTTGACCCGGCCGGTAAGATTTCTGGCGAGCCAAGGAGCGCCCGTGCCCTCACCGCGAGAACTGTTGAACGCCGCCAAGGCCGAGATCCGCGAGGTCGACCCTCGCGAGGTCGCCGAACACCTCGACCGCTACCGGCTGCTCGACGTGCGCGAGCCCGACGAGTACGAGCAGGGCGCGGTGCCCGGCGCGGTGCACGTCCCGCGCGGCCAGCTGGAGTTCTCGATCGAGGGCCGCCTGCCCGACAAGGACGCCCCGGTCGCGGTGTACTGCGCCGGCGGCACGCGCTCGGCCTTCGCGGCCAAGACCCTCCAGGACCTCGGCTACCGCGACGTGGTGTCGGTGGCGGGCGGCTTCAACAAGTGGAAGGACGAGGGGCTGGCCTGGACGACGCCGCGCTCGCTCACCTCCGAGCAGCGCAACCGCTACCACCGACACCTGCTCCTGCCCGAGGTCGGCGAGGCGGGCCAGCAGAGGCTGCTCGACGCCAAGGTCCTCCTGCTCGGCGCGGGGGGACTGGGGTCGCCCGCCGGCCTCTACCTGGCCGCGGCGGGCGTGGGCACGATCGGCGTCATCGACATGGACGTGGTGGACGCGTCGAACCTGCAGCGCCAGGTGCTGCACAACGTCGAGCGCATCGGCATGCGCAAGGTCGACAGCGCGCGCAAGACCCTGGAGTCGATCAACCCCGACGTCACGGTGAAGACCTACGACACGCGGCTGGGCGCCGACAACATCCTGGACATTTTCGACGGGTACGACGTCATCGTCGACGGAACGGACAACTTCCCGACGCGCTACCTGGTCAACGACGCCGCGTTGCTCAAGCGCATCCCCGTCGTCCACGGGTCGATCTTCCGCTTCGAGGGTCAGGTCACGGTGTTCAACCCCTACGTCGGGCCGTGCTACCGGTGCATGATCCCCGAGCCGCCGCCCGCCGAGCTCGCGCCGAGCTGCGCGGAGGCCGGCGTTCTCGGCGTCCTGCCCGGCATCATCGGGTCGATCCAGGCGGTCGAGGCCATCAAGCTGCTGCTGGGCCTCGGCGAGACCCTGACCGGTCGCCTCCTGACCTACGACGCGCTCGAGGAGAGCTTCAGGACCTTCAAGGTCCGGCGGGACCCGGCGTGCCTGGCCTGCGGCGAGGGCGCCGGGCCGATCCAGATCGCCGAGTACGACGACCTGTGCATGCCCCACCCGGTGGGCGTCTAGGCGCGTCGCAGCACGATGGTGCCCGCGAAGCGGTCGTGCCAGGTCTGCTTCTGCTCGTTCATGAGCGGGTAGAGGAAGTCCGCGAAGACGACCGCGGCGAGGATGAGGGTGGCCGCGGAGTTGCCGGCGCCGGCGTACTCGACGGCGTTGTAGATCGCGAAGAGGATCCAGCGGCGCACCGCCTGCTGGGTCGTGATCGCCTGGCCCGTCGCGGCGTCGCGCACGCGCGTGCCGACCAGGAAGTTGCCGATGGTCTGGCCGCTCGGGCGCGCCAGCAGGACGATCAGGTACGCCGCCTGGACCAGGATCGACAGGAGGGTCCCCAGCGCGGTGCCGCCCAGGTCGTCGCCGAGCAGGAACGCGCCCAGCGACGGGATGATGAGGATCAGGTTGTCGAGCACCGTCGCGGCCGCGCGCAGCCACCACCCCGCGTACATCGAGGTCGCCACGGCGGCCCGGCCCGGGGCCGCGGCGACCGCGCCGCACACGGGGCAGGGCAGGCCGTCGATCTGGGTCCCGCAGGAAGGGCAGTACACGGGACCATTCTGGTCCAGGTCCCGCCCCGAAGGTGGCTTTGGCCCCGGGCGCGCGGGTCTCGGTACGATGCGCAGGGAGGTGGCTGATGGGAAACATGTTCCGATTGCTCAGCGCGGGACCCGCGTTCTTCGTGAGCGCGTGGCTGCTGATGATCTTCGCGGGAATCGTCCACGTCGACGTGGGGATCCGTCCGTTCGGCTACGTCACCTCGATGGTCGTGACCATCGGGCTGTGGCTGGTCATGGCCCCGGCGATCGGCGCGGTCGCGCGCCGGCGCTGGTGGAACAAGATGGGTCACTGAGATGTCCCTCGACGACATCTTCTCGCGGATGCGCCGTCACCTGAGCGTGTCGCGTTCCTTCGGCGAGGCCTACGAGCGCGACGGCACGATGGTCATCCCGGTCGCCTGGGTCGCCGGCGGTGGGGGAGGCGGCGAGGGCACCTCCGGCGCCGGTGAGGCCCCCGAGGACCCGGACGAGGACGAGCGCACCGAGACGTCGTCGGGCTCGGGTGGCGGGTTCGGCGGCGTGGTCGTCCCGGTCGGCGTGTACGTGGTCGACGACGAACGGGTGAAGTGGGTGCCCGCGGTCAACGCGAACCTCGTCTTCCTCGTGGTGATCGTCGCGTTGCGCCTCGTGATGAAGTCACGGCGTCGTCACGCCCGCTGACGCCGTCGCGACCGGGGCCGCGGGGCCCGTCGTAGTCTGGTGACGTGACGAGCGACGAGCGCGCCACCGGGTCGGGCATCGAGGTTCGCGCCGTCTACGGTCCGGACGACCTGAGCGGGTTCGACCCCGCGCGCGAGCTGGGCCGCCCCGGCGAGTACCCGTTCACCCGCGGCGTGCAGGCCACCATGTACCGCGGCCGGCTGTGGACGATGCGCCAGTACGCGGGGTTCGGCACCGCCGCGGCGACGAACCAGCGCTTCAAATTCCTGCTCGACGCCGGCCAGACCGGCCTGTCGTGCGCCTTCGACCTGCCCACGCAGATGGGCCTGGACGCCGACCACCCGCGCGCCGCGGGCGAGGTCGGCCGCGTGGGCGTGGCGATCTCGTCGATGGCGGACATGCGCGAGCTCCTCTCGGGCCTGCCGCTCGACCAGGTCACGACGTCGATGACCATCAACGCGACGGCCGCGACGCTGCTGTTGCTCTACCAGCTGGTCGCCGAGGAGCAGGGTGTGGCCGGTGCGGCGCTGCGCGGCACGATCCAGAACGACATCTTGAAGGAGTACGTCGCACGCGGCACCTACATCTACCCCCCGCGGCCCTCGATGCGGTTGACCGTGGACACCTTCGCCTACTGCGCGAAGGAGATGCCCCAGTGGAACACGATCTCGGTGTCGGGGTATCACATCCGCGAGGCGGGATCGACCGCAGTCCAGGAGGTCGCCTTCACCCTCGCCAACGCCATCGCCTACGTGGAGGCCGCCCTCGCCGCGGGCCAGAGCGTCGACGAGGTCGCGCCGCGCCTGAGCTTCTTCTTCAACGCCCACAACAACCTCTTCGAGGAGGTCGCCAAGTACCGCGCGGCGCGCCGCCTCTGGGCCTCGATCATGGTCGAGCGCTTCTCGGCGAAGGACCCGCGCTCGATGATGATGCGCTTCCACACCCAGACCGGCGGGTCGACCCTGACGGCCCAGCAGCCCGAGAACAACGTCGTGCGCACGACCCTCCAGGCGCTCGCCGCCGTGCTGGGGGGCACCCAGTCGCTGCACACCAACGGGTTCGACGAGGCCCTCGGGCTGCCGACCGAGCGCGCCGCGCGCCTCGCGCTGCGCACCCAGCAGGTGATCGGGTACGAGTCGGGGGTCACCGACACCGTGGACCCGCTCGCCGGCTCGTACTTCGTCGAGAGCCTGACCAACGAGGTCGAGCGCCGCGCGCGCGGCTACCTCGAGCAGATCGAGCTGCGCGGGGGAGCGGTCACCGCGATCGAGGAGGGCTACCCCCAGGGCGAGATCGAGGCCGCCGCCTACGACGCCGCGCGGGCGATCGAGCGCGGGGACGCGACGGTCGTGGGGGTGAACCGGTTCGTCGAGGACGCCGCGACGCCGACCGACGTCTTTCCCACCGACGAGGCCCAGCAGCGCCACCAGGTCGAGCGCGTGCGCGCTTTCAAGGCCGCCCGTGACGCGGCCGCGGTCGCGGCCGCGCTCGGCGACGTCGGGTCCGCGGCGCGGGGCACGGCCAACCTGCTCTACCCCATGAAGGCGGCGCTGGCGGCCGGCGCGACCCTGGGCGAGGTCGCCGACACGCTGCGCGCCGAGTTCGGCGAGTACCACCCGAACTGAATACGAGCCTTCGACTACTCGTCGTACGGCTCCGGGCGTCCCAGGGGCTCGGCGAAGTGCGTGACCGACGGGCGCTGCATGTAGAAGGGGTGCGTCAGTTCGCGCCACGCGTCAAAGAGCGGCGAGTCGCGAAAGGCCTGGTGCGCCTCGAGCGACTCCCAGCAAACCAGTAACAGATACGTCGAGGGGTCCTCGACCTGGCGGCGCACGCGGGCGCCGCCGCAGCCGGGCGCGGCCTCGATGAGGGGCAGCGCCGCGGTCATCGAGGCCTCGAAGGCGTCCTCGGTACCCGGCGTGACGGGCAGGAGGGCGTGCTCGACGATCACGAGATGCCGCGGAGGCGCGCGCGCAGCGTCGCGTCCTGGGCTACACGCACGCCGGTGTCGGCCAGGGCGAGCGCCCCGTCGACGACCGCGCGGTCCGCGTCGGGCGTGACGCACGCCGCCGCGAACGCCGGCTGGTGGTTGACCGCGCCGCCGGTGGGGATGCCCAGGAGTGGATGGATGGTCGGCACGACCAGCGAGACGTTGGCCATGTCGGTGGAGATCGTGGGCGCCGAAGCGGCTTCGTCGTCGGCGTCGAAGCGCCGACCGAGCCCCTCGGCCGCCGCGCGGTAGTGGGCGGTCAGGTCCGGGTCGCTCACCATGTGCGAGAACGGGTGGCCGAGCTCGAGGACCTCGAGCGCGGCCCCCGTCGCCAGGGCGCCGGCGCGAAAGCAGGCGTCGACGCGCGCGCGCAGCTCCTCGAGCTGCTCGGCGGTCGTGGAGCGGCACATGAATCTGCCCACGACGTGCGAGGGGATGATGTTCGCCGCCACGCCTCCGTCGATGACGACGCCGTGGACCTGGTCGTGACGGCGCAGCTGCTGGCGTAGCAGGCCGATGGCCACCTGGGAGACGGTCATCGCGTCGAGCGCGTTGACGCCCTCCCACGGCGCGGCCGAGGCGTGGGCCTCACGACCGGTGAAGACGACGTCGAAGTGGTCCACCGCCAGGCACCGGGCGCTCAGGTGGTCCTCGGGCCACGGGTGGATCATCATCGCGGCGTGCTCGTCGGCGAAGAAGCCGGCGTCGATCAGGTCGATCTTGCCGCCGCCGCCCTCCTCGGAGGGCGTGCCGAGCAGCGTCACGGTCAGGTCGAGCTCGTCCGCGACGGCGCCCAGCCCGATTGCGGCACCCAGCGAGGACGCGGCGATGATGTTATGGCCGCACGCGTGGCCCACGTCGGGCAGCGCGTCGTACTCCGCGCACAGAACCAGGTGCAGCGATCCGGAACCGCGCCGGGCCCGAAACGCGGTGGGCAGGCCGGCGACGCCGCGCTCCACGTCAAAGCCCGCGGCCTGGGCGGCGGCGGCGACCGCCTCGGCGCTCTCGAACTCCTCGTAGCCCAGCTCGGGGTGGGCGTGTACGAAGTGGCTGAGCTCGACGAGGTCGGGGCCGGCGTCGCGCACGGCCCGGGCCGCGACCTCGCCCGGGCTCATTCCACGACCGCGACGACGTCGCCCGCGCTCACCGAGTCGCCCTCGTTGACGTTGACGCTCACGACCACGCCGCTGCGCTCGGCGTTCACCATGTTCTCCATCTTCATCGCCTCGAGGATGGCGATCGTCTCGCCGGCCTCGACCTTCTGGCCCACCGAGGCGACCACCTTGACGATCGTGCCCTGCATGGGCACCGTGACCTTGCCCGAGCCGCTGCCCACGACGCCGGCGTGGTGCTGGCGCCGCGGCTTGGCTGCGGTGCTCAGGGGACGCCCGAGGCCCTCCTCGCCGGGGTCGGGCATCCACAGCGCGACCGTCACGCGCCGGCCGTTGACCTCGGCGGTGACGTCCTTGCGCACGCGGCCCTCGCCGACCGACACGACGGAGGGCGAACCCGCGGACAGGCGCGAGAGGTCGAGGGACTCCTCCACCCACTTCGTGGAGTGGGTCCCGTTGGCGAACGCCTCGCTGGACAGGATGGCGACGTCGGCGGGGATGGTGGTCGCGACGCCCTCGATCCGCGTCTCTTCGAGGGCGCGCAGCGCGCGGCGACGGGCGCGGTCGCGGTCGGGAGCCCACACGACGAGCTTGGCGATGAGGTTGTCGTAGTACTGCGAGACCGTGTCGCCCGCGGCGTAGCCGGCGTCGACGCGCACCCCGGGACCCGCCGGGAGGTCGAATCGCGAGATGGCGCCCGGCGACGGCGTGAAGCGTCCGCCCGTGGGGTCCTCGGCGTTGAGGCGGATCTCGATGGCGTGTCCGGTGGGCACGACGTCGTCCTGGGAGAAGCCCAGGGGCTCGCCCGCCGCGACGCGCAGCTGCCACTCGACGAGGTCCAGTCCCGTGACCATCTCGGTCACGGGGTGCTCGACCTGGAGGCGCGTGTTCATCTCGAGGAAGAAGAACTCGTTGTCCTGGTAGAGGAACTCCACCGTCCCGGCGTTCACGTAGCCGCAGGCGCGCGACACCTTGACCGCGGCGTCGCCCATCGCGCGACGCACGTCGTCGGGGAAGTTCGGCGCGGGCGACTCCTCGATGAGCTTCTGGTGGCGGCGCTGCGCCGAGCAGTCGCGCTCCCCGAGCCAGAGCGTCGATCCGTGGCTGTCGGCGATCACCTGCATCTCGACGTGACGGGGCCACGTGAGGTAGCGCTCGAGGTAGCACTCGGGCCGCCCGAAGTAGCTCTGGGACTCTCGCTGGGCGCTCTCGAGGGCCGCGGCGGCCTCACCGGGCTCGCGCACGACCTTCATCCCGCGGCCGCCGCCGCCGTGGGCCGCCTTGATGGCCACGGGCCAGCCGACGAGGTCGGCGAAGGCGATCACCTCGCGGGCGTCGCGCAGCGTCTCGTTGCGCCCCGGCACGCCTTGGACGCCGGCGGCCTCGGCCGCGACGCGTGACGAGATCTTGTCGCCCATGACCTCGATCGCCTCGGGCGGCGGCCCGACGAACGTCACGCCGCGCGCGGTGATGGCGCGAGCGAAGTGGGTGTTCTCGGAGAAGAAGCCGTAGCCCGGGTGCACGGCGTCGGCGCCGCAGCGCTCCAGGACCCCCAGGATCGCCTCGGTGTTGAGGTAGCTCTCGGCCGCGGTCGAGCCGCCCAGGGCGTAGGCCTCGTCGGCCATGCGCACGTGCATCGCGTCGCGGTCCAGCTCGGAGTAGACGGCGACCGTGGCGATGCCCATCTCACGACAGGTCCGCATGACGCGCACGGCGATCTCGCCCCGGTTGGCGATGAGCACCTTCTGTAGCACGCGGACCTCCGGGATGGACTGCACTTTTCTACCACTCGCCCCTGAAACCCTAATGTTTGGAGGTGCCTGCGCTCATCTGGCGAGTTCGCCATTTCGAGGAGATCGACTCGACGAACACGTGGGTGGCGTCCCAGGCCCTCGAGGGCGCTCCCGAGGGCCTCGTCGCGGTCGCCGAGCACCAGACGCACGGGCGCGGTCGCCTCGGGCGCACCTGGGAGGCGCGACCCGGGAGCTCGCTGCTGTGCTCGCTGCTGCTGCGCCCGCGCATCGACCTGGACGACCTGCAGCTGGGCGTCGCGGGGGTGTCCCTGGCGCTGCGCGCCGCGCTGGTGCGCCTGTGCGGGGTGCGGCCGGACCTCAAGTGGCCCAACGACCTGCTGGTGGGCGAGGCCAAGGTCGCGGGAGTCCTGGCCGAGGTCGTGGCGACCGACGGCGGCGTGGCGCTCGTGGTGGGAGTCGGCGTCAATCTGACGCACCACCCCGAGGGCGCGACCAGCGTGTCGCGCGAGGCCGGCGTGACGGTCACGCCCCCCGCGCTGCTCGACATCCTTCTAGAGGAGGTCGAGCCGCGCCGCGCCCGGCTCGACGACGCCGAGGGTCGAGCGTCGCTGCGCGCCGAGTACGAGCGGGCCCTGGTGACGCTCGGACGCCGCGTGAGCGTCGAGACCACCGCCGGGGTCCACGTCGGCGACGTCCGGGGCGTCGACGAGTCGGGCCGCCTCCTCGTCGAGGTCGACGGGACCCGGCGCGTCTTTGCCGCCGGCGACGTCGTGCACGTCCGCGCGCCTAGCGAGGCGGCCACGTGAGCGCGGCCCTGCGGGTCCTCGTGACGGGCGCCGCGGGCCAGGTCGGCGTGGATCTCCTCGACGTCCTCGCGGGCGCCACGCCGCCCGGGGGCGACGACGCCTACGAGCCCGACGGTCGCCGCGTCGGCGTCGACGAGTTCGAGGTCCTCGGGCTGACGCGCCACGACCTCGACGTCGGTGACCCGGTCGCGGTCCGGCGGGCCGTCGCGGTCACGCAGCCCGACGTGATCGTGCACCTGGCCGCCTACACCGCGGTGGACCGCGCCGAGGCCGAGACCGACGAGTGCTTCAGGGTCAACGCCGGCGGCACCGCGGCGATGTCGGAGGCCGCGCGCGAGTTCGGCGCCCACCTGATCACGGTGTCCACGGACTACGTCTTCGACGGGGAGAAGGGCGCGGCCTACGTCGAGTCCGACGCGGCCAACCCTCTCAACGTCTACGGGGCGTCGAAGTACGCCGCCGAGCTGGCGTGCCGGCCCGAGGACACGATCGTGCGCACGTCGTGGGTGATGGGCGTTCGGGGCAAGACCGTCGTGAAGGTCATCGCCGAACGCGCGCGAGCGGGCCAGGCGGTCCGCTTCGTGACCGACCAGGCGGGCACGGTCACCCTGGCCGCCGACCTCGCGCGCTGCCTGGCGACGCTCGCGCGCGAGCGACCGGGCGGTCTGTGGCACGTGTCCAACGGGCCCGCGACCACGTGGTTCGACGTCGCGGCCTTCGTCGGCGCGACGCTCGGGCGTCCCGAGGGATTCGCCGAGCCGATCCTCACCGACGAGCTCTCCCCGGCGCCCGCGGCGCGACGACCGCGGCGCAGCGACCTGGCCACGACGAAGTGGCGCGAGCACGGCTGGGCGGCCCCGCCCGACTGGCGCGAGGGTGTCGCCCGGCTCCTCGGCGCGCTCAAGGCGGCGCCGTGAGCGAGCGCGTCGTGGCGATCGTCGTCGACTACCACGCCGAGGACGCGCTGGGCGCCTGCGTGGACTCGCTGCACGCCAACGACGTGTCGACGGTCGTCGTGGTGGAGAACGGCGAGGCGGGATCCTCGCCGCCGGCGCTGGTCGGCCGCGACGTGGTACTCGTCGAGCCCGGCCTCAACCTCGGATACGGGCGCGGGGTCAACCGCGGCGCGGCCATGGCGCCGCCGAGCACGTACCTGCTGGTGTCGAACCCCGACGTCGACGCCCACCCCGGCTCCGTGGCCGCGCTGGCGGACTTCCTGGACGCCAACCCCCGCGTCGCCGTGGCCGGTCCGCGGATCGAGCGGCCCGACGGCTCGGTCTACCCGTCCCAGCGCGTCTTCCCCAACGTCTGGCTCGCGGGGCTGCACGCGCTGCTCGCGCCGGTGTGGCCCGGCAACCCCGCGACCCGCGCCTATCGCTCGGCGCGCCCCGACGGCACCGTCGACTGGGTCTCGGGGGCGTTCTTCCTGGTTCGACGCGACGTCTTCGAGCTCGTGGGCGGGTTCGACGAGCGCTACTTCATGTTCGCCGAGGACATGGCGCTGTGCTGGCAGGTGCGCGAGCACGGATACGCCGTGGCCGCGGTGCCGTCCGCGGTCGTCACCCACGTCGAGGGCCTGTCGCGCCAGCGCGCGTCGCGCGCGATGATCCTCGCGCACCACCGCAGCGCGCTGCGCTTCGAGTGGCAGACCGCCCGGGGCCCCCGCAGGGTGCTCGCGCCCCTGGCGTCGCTGGTGCTCGGCGTGCGCCTTGTGCTGGTCCTGGCGCTACGACCCCGCGGCGGGACCGACGCCTAGACTGGCACGGGGCTGTGGCTGGTTCTGTGGTTGAAAGTCGATGCCAGCCGCGGGCGAAACGACCCACGTAAGGCGTCCACAAGATGCTGAGCATGGCGCGGTTTAGGAGTAAGTCCTGCG
Source organism: uncultured Actinomycetota bacterium (assembly GCA_963805595.1). Taxonomy (GTDB): domain Bacteria; phylum Actinomycetota; class Acidimicrobiia; order Acidimicrobiales; family RAAP-2; genus RAAP-2. The sequence continues at coordinate 279,393 of CAWDUM010000005.1, forward strand.
CCGGGGCGGTCAGGTTGGCCGTCCCCGGAGTCGGTCGACGGCACGGTCGCCGCGGCGAGTTCTCGCCCGGGGGCCTCCAAGACCGCCGCAGGCGAGTGTGGGGTCAAAGACCAGGTCAGACAGCCGCAGCCCCGAGATGTCAGCAACGCGACCGGTAGGGTGAGTCACGACATGAGTGTGTTCAACAGGATTCTCAAGGCGGGCGAGGGAAAACGCGTCCGCCAGCTCGCCGAGCTCGTGGGGCCGATCAACGAGCTCGCCGGGGAGATGGCCGCCCTCACCGACGCCGAGCTGCGCGCCAAGACCGACGTCTTCAAGGAGCGCCTCGCCGAGGGTGAGACCCTCGACGACATCCTCTTCGAGGCCTTCGCGGTGGTCCGCGAGGCCGCGACCCGGGTGCTCGGCCAGCGCCACTACGACGTCCAGCTCATGGGCGGGATGGCCCTGCACTTCGGGTGGATCGCCGAGATGAAGACCGGCGAAGGCAAGACGCTGGTCTCGACCCTGCCGGTCTACCTCAACGCCCTCGCCGGCCAGGGCGTGCACGTCGTGACCGTGAACGACTACCTGGCCACCCGTGACTCGAACTGGATGGGCGCCGTGCACCGCTTCCTCGGAGTCAGCGTGGGGCGCGTGGGTCCGGACCTGTCCGAATTCGACGACAAGCGCGCGGCCTACGCGTGCGACGTCACCTACGGGACGAACACCGAGTTCGGCTTCGACTACCTGCGCGACAACATGGCGCGGCGCAGCGAGCACATGGTCCAGCGGGGCCACCACTTCGCCATCGTCGACGAGGTCGACTCGATCCTGATCGACGAGGCGCGCACGCCGCTGATCATCTCGGGCCCGGCGTCGGACGTGACCAAGCTCTACTACCAGTTCGCCTCGATCGCGCGCACGCTGACGCGCGACGCCGACTACGAGGTCGACGAGGAGAAGAAGACCGTCGTGCCCACCGAGGCCGGGATCGAGAAGGTCGAGCGCCAGCTCGGGGTGGCCAACCTCTACGACGCCGTGGCGACCAACTACGTCCACCAGCTGGGCCAGGCCCTGCGCGCCAAGGAGCTCTTCCACCGCGACAAGGACTACCTCGTCGACGCGGGCGAGGTGAAGATCGTCGACGAGTTCACCGGCCGCACCCTGGACGGGCGGCGCTGGTCCGACGGCCTGCACCAGGCGGTCGAGGCCAAGGAGCGCGTGCGCATCCAGGAGGAGAACCACACCTGGGCGACGGTGACCCTGCAGAACTACTTCCGCCTCTACGAGAAGCTCGCCGGCATGACCGGCACCGCCGAGACCGAGGCCGCGGAGTTCGGCAACACCTACAAGCTCTCCGTCGTGCCGATCCCGACCAACCTGCCGTCGCGGCGCACGGACGAGGGCGACCTCATCTACAAGACCGAGGCCGCGAAGTTCGCCAGCATCGTCGAGGACGTGCGCGAGCGCAGCGACCGCGGACAGCCGATCCTGCTGGGCACGGCGTCGGTCGAGAAGTCCGAGCTGCTCAGCCGCGAGCTGTCCAAGGCCGGCGTGACCCACGAGGTCCTCAACGCCAAGCAGCACTTCCGCGAGGCCGAGATCGTCGCCCAGGCCGGGCGCCTGCACGCGGTCACCGTCGCGACCAACATGGCCGGGCGCGGCGTCGACATCATCCTGGGCGGCAACGCCGAGGGCCTCGCGCGACGCGACGCGGTGGCGCGCGGCTTCGAGCCCGGATCCGACGGCTACGACGCGGCCTTCGCCGAAGCCCTGGCCGGGCTGAACGCGACCTGCACGGCGGAGGCGGCGAGGGTGATCGAGCTCGGCGGGCTCTACGTGCTCGGCACCGAGCGCCACGAGTCGCGCCGCATCGACAACCAGCTGCGCGGGCGCTCCGGCCGCCAGGGTGACCCCGGCGAGAGCCGCTTCTACCTCTCCCTCGAGGACGACCTCCTGCGGGTGTTCGCGACGGGCGCGGTGTCGTGGGTCATGGACCGCGCGATGCCCGAGGACATGCCCATCGAGGCCAAGATGGTCTCCAAGGCGATCGAGCGCGCCCAGAACACCGTCGAGGGACGCAACGCCGAGATCCGCAAGGACGTCCTCAAGTACGACGAGGTGATGAACGAGCAGCGCAAGGTCGTCTACGCGCGGCGCCAGCAGGTCATCGACGGCGAGGACATCCACGACGCGACCCTCGAGATGATCGAGGAGATCATGACCTCGGTGGTCAACGAGCGCCTGGGGACGTCCTTCGCCGAGGAGTGGGACCTCAACGCGCTGCTGGTCGACCTGATGACCTACTACCCGACGCGGCTCACGCTCGAGACGCTCTCGGCCTACGAGGACCACGAGGAGGTCGTGGCGCTGGTGGTCGAGGACGCCGTGGGCCTCTACCAGGAGAAGTGCGAGGCCTACGTCGGGGGCCTGGACACCGCCAAGGAGATCGAGCGCGACGTCATGCTCCAGATCCTGGACCAGCGCTGGCGCGACCACCTCTCGGACATGGACTACCTGCGCGACGGCATCCACCTGCGCCAGGTCGCCCAGCAGGACCCGCTCACCGCGTGGCAGCGCGAGGGCTACATGATGTTCGAGCACATGCTCGACGCGGTGAACCACGACTTCGTGCGCTACATCACCCACGTCGAGGCGGTCATCGAGCCCGCCGAGGCCGAGGACGAGGGCCTCGAGGGAGCGCTCACCAACGCCGCCGAGGTCGCCCCGGGGGGCACCGCGCTGCCGGCGCACGCACAGCGCCCCGCGCCGGCCAAGCCGGCGCCCAAGCAGGGTGACAAGATCGGCCGCAACGAGCCCTGCTGGTGCGGGTCGGGTCGCAAGTTCAAGCAGTGCCATGGCCGACCATAGGGCCGAGAACTCCTTTCGCGACGCGGTAGCGACGCTCGAGGAGCTCGAGGCCCGCTGGGACGCGGCGCGCGACTACCTGAAGGTGGACGACCGGCGCGCGCGCCTCGCCGAGCTCTCGGTGCTGGCCGCGGACCTCAACCTCTGGGACGACCCCGACCGGGCGCGCGCGGTGACGACCGAGCTGGGGCGCCTCGACTCGGACCTGGCCGACTTCGACGCCCTGCGCCGGCGCCTCGACGACTGCGGGGTGCTCGTGGAGTTCGCGCGCGACGCGCTGGCGTCGCCCCACGGCGACCTGGCGCTCGTCGGCGAGCTCGATACCAGCGTCGCCGAGGTCGCGTCGGCCCTGGGCGAGCTCGAGACGCGCAGCCTGCTCAACGGGCCCTACGACGAGAACGACGCCCTCGTCGAGCTGCACGCGGGCGCCGGGGGCACCGACGCCCAGGACTGGACCGAGATGCTGCTGCGCATGTACCAGCGCTGGGCCGAGCGGCGCGGCTTCGCGGTCGAGGTCGACGAGGCCACCGAGGGCCAGGAGGCGGGGCTGCTGTCGGCGACGTTCATCGTCAAGGGCCGATTCGCCTACGGGTGGCTCTCGGCGGAGCGCGGCGTGCACCGCCTCGTGCGCATGAGCCCGTTCGACTCCCAGGCGCGGCGCCAGACGAGCTTCGCGAGCCTCGACGTGACGCCGCTGCTCTCCGACGACGCGTCCGAGGTGGAGATCGACGAGAAGGACCTGCGCGTGGACACCTTCCGGTCCTCGGGCGCCGGCGGCCAGCACGTCAACAAGACGGACTCGGCGATCCGGATCACCCACCTGCCCACGGGCATCGTGGTCAGCTGCCAGAACGAGCGCAGCCAGCACCAGAACCGCGCCCGCGCGCTGCAGATGCTCGAGGCCAAGCTGGCCGAGCGCCAGCGCGCGCAGCGCCAGGCGCAGATGGACGCGCTCAGCGGCGAGCGCGCCGACAACGCGTGGGGATCGCAGATCCGCAGCTACGTCCAGGCGCCGTATCAGATGGTCAAGGACCACCGCACCGACCACGAGACCGGCAACGTCGACGCCGTGCTCGACGGTGACCTCGACGCGTTCATGGAGGCCGAACTGCGTCGCCAACGCGCGCGAGGATAAGAATCCGCGTTTCGTGGATTTCGCGCCGCTTTGGTGTCCTAGAACCCCTCGAGGCGCAAAGTAGACTTGACCAGAGTGAGCGTCGTGTCGCGCTTTTTTAACCCGCTAGCCCGGAGGGGATGATCGCGTGATTCGTTTCGAGAACGTCTCCAAGACGTACAAGAACGGGACGACCGCCCTCAAGGACATCAGCCTGGACATCGAGAAGGGCGAGTTCGTGTTCCTGGTGGGGTCCTCGGGGTCGGGCAAGACGACCTTCCTTCGCCTGCTGCTGCGCGAGGAGCTGCCCGACCACGGCCGGATCCTGGAGGCCGGACGCGACATCGGCGACCTGCCCAAGTGGCGCGTCCCCTACCTGCGGCGCAACATCGGGTGCGTCTTCCAGGACTTCCGCCTCCTGCCCAACAAGACGGTCTTCGAGAACGTCGCCTTCGCCCTGGAGGTGATCGGTCGCCCGCGCTCGACGGTCGAGTCCCAGGTGCCCCAGATCCTCGAGCTGGTCGGCCTGGCCGACAAGAGCGACAACCTGCCCCACGAGCTCTCCGGCGGTGAGCAGCAGCGCGTCGCCGTCGCGCGCGCCTTCGTCAACCGTCCGCTCATCCTGCTCGCCGACGAGCCGACGGGCAACCTGGACCCGGCCAACTCCGAGTCGATCATGGCCCTGCTCGAGCGCATCAACCGCACCGGCACCACGGTCGTCATGGCGACCCACGACAAGGCGCTGGTGGACCGGATGCGCCGCCGCGTGGTCGAGCTGGACCGCGGTGAGATGATCCGCGACCAGCTGCGCGGCGTCTACGGCGTCGACGAGCCCGCCGGGGCCCTCTGATGCGCGTCTACCTGCGCTACGCGGTCAAGGAGACCCTGTCGAACCTCTGGCGCAACCGGATGATGACCATCGCGGCGGTGCTCACGGTCGCCGTGTCGCTGTCGCTCGTGGGCTCGGCGTTGCTCCTCAAGCAGAGCGCGGCCCAGGCGTCGGCCCAGTGGCAGCAGGGCACCCGGGTGACCATCTGGATGCAGGCGTCGGCGTCGCCGACCGAGCTCAACAACGTCAAGACCGAGCTCGCCAACCTGCCCATCGTCAAGTCCTGCGTGTTCTACACCCAGGCCCAGGACTACGCCGAGGCCAAGAAGGAGCTGCCCTACAACGAGTGGCAGGTCCTGTCGGTCAAGATCATGCCCACGTCGTTCCGGTGCGTGCCCACGGTGCCCGCCGACGCCTTCACGGTCATCACCCAGTTCAAGAACCAGCCCGGCGTCTACCAGGTCACCGCGCCCGAGCAGCAGATCCGCCAAATGAACCGGGCCATCCGCATTCTGCAGATCGTGTTCCTGGCCCTGGCGGCGGTGCTGCTGCTGTCGGCGGGCGTGTTGATCCTCAACACGATCCGCATGGCGATCTTCGCGCGCCGCCGCGAGGTCTCGGTGATGAAGCTCGTGGGGGCGACCAACTGGTTCATCCGGATCCCCTTCATCACCGAGGGCTTCATCCAGGGCCTGATCGGCTCCGCGGTGGCCATGCTGGCCGTCACCGCGCTGCACACCTGGTACCCGCTGCACAACGAGTTCGCGCTGGACACGCGCTCTCTCTGGGGCACGAACGCGGTCGTGCTGGTCGTGGGCGTGGTGATCGGGTCGGTCGGCTCGGCGATCGCGATCCGCCGGTTCCTCGACGTCTAGGCCCGGGCCGTGAAGTCGATGGCCAGGGAGTTCACGCAGTAGCGCAGCCCCGTGGGCGTCGGCCCGTCGTCAAAGACGTGGCCGAGGTGCCCGCCGCAGCGCGAGCACAGGATCTCGATGCGCGTGCGTCCCAGCGAGTGGTCGGGGCGCTCGATGACCGTCCCGGGCTCGCAGGCGTCGAAGCTCGGCCACCCGCACCCCGAGTCGAACTTCTGGGCGGTCGTGAAGAGGCGCTGGCCGCAGCCGCCGCACGTGAACGTCCCGTCGTCGTCCACGTCCAGCAGCGACCCGGTGAAGGGCGCTTCGGTGGCCGCTCGTCGCAGGACCGAGTAGCGGTCGGGGGCGAGCTGGGCGCGCCACTCCTCGTCGGTCTTGTCCACCTCGTAGGTCACGGGGTCAGCGTAGCGAGGCGCCTGGCGCGTCAGAGGTAGTGGCCGCGCGGCGACTCGGGTGCGGTGCGCGGGAACTCGGGCTGGTCGGCCAGGAGTCGCGCGAAGGCCGCGGCCAGCCCCTCGGCGTCGAGGCCCAGCTCGGCGAGCAGCGCGTCGGGGCGGTGGTGCTCGAGGAACGAGCGCGGCACCCCGAGGATGCGCGTGGTGGGGAAGGGCTTGGCCACCTCCTGGGCGCGGTTGCGCACGGCCGAGACCATGAGGGTCCCGGCCCCGCCGTGGCGGGTGCCGTCCTCGACGGTCAGGACGCGCTCGTGGCTCAGGGCGTCGGCGATCATGTCGGGGTCGGGGGGAAGGACGCGCACGTCATAGAGCGTGACGCGCCCGCGGTCCTCGCCGAGCAGCTCGAGGGCGTGGTACGCGTTGGGCGCCATCTTGCCCACCGCCAGCACGCACAGCGACCCGTCGCCGCGCACCACCTCGCGGGCGCGCAGCCCCTCGCCGACTTTGCCGTCGAAGGGCGCGGGCAGCGTCTTGGGGAACCGTAGGGCGCTGGGCGAGGACAACGACAGCGCGGTCGCCAGCATGCCCGCCACCTCCTCGGCGCTCGAGGGCGCGAAGACCGTCATGTTGGGGATCGCCAGGCACAGGGCCATGTCCAGCAGGCCGTGGTGGCTCGGGCCGTCGTCGCCGGTGATGCCGGCGCGGTCGAAGGCGAAGACGACGGGCAGGCCGAGCAGCCCGACGTCCAGGTGGGCCTGGTCGAAGGCCCGCGAGAAGAAGGTCGAGTACATCGCGACCACCGGCTTGAGGCCGCCCATCGCCATGCCCGCTGCCGCGGTCACGGCGTGCTGCTCGGCGATGCCGACGTCGAAGAACCGGTCCGGGAAGCGCTCCTGGAAGCCGAGCAGCCCGGTGGGCCCGGCCATCGCCGCGGTGATCGCGACGATGCGCTCGTCCACCCCGGCCATCGTCAGCAGCGCGTTGGCGAACGCCTCGGTGTAGGACTGGGGCGTCACCTCGTCCTCGTCGGTGCGCGGCGGCAGCTTGTAGTCGTGCATCTTGAGGTCGTCGCTGACCGCGGGTGCGTAGCCGCGACCTTTCTCGGTCAGCACGTGCACGACGATGGGGCCGTCCCAGGCGGCCGCGCTGCGCAGCGTGGACTCCATCGAGGCGATGTCGTGGCCGTCGATGGGGCCCACGTAGCGCACGCCGAGGTTCTCGAAGAACGTGTGGGGCGTGACCATCTCGCGCACGACCGACGTCACCGAGTCGATGCCCTTGTAGGCGACCTTGCCGACGCTGGGCAGGTGCGGCACCAGGTCGCGCAGGCGTTCGCGCATCGACAGGTAGGTCCGGTTCAGGCGGATCGCCGTGAGCGACTCGGACAGTCGCGACACGGTCGGCGCGTAGCTGCGCCCGTTGTCGTTGAGCACGATGACGACGCGCTGGTCGGAGTGGCCCAGGTTGTTGAGGGCCTCGTAGGCCAGGCCCCCCGTGAGCGAGCCGTCGCCCACGACGGCCACGACGTGGCGCTGGCCGCCGTGGCCCACGAGCTGGCCGCGCTGTTGAAGCGCCACCGAGAGGCCGTGGGCGTAGGACAGGGCGGTCGAGGCGTGCGAGGACTCGATCCAGTCGTGCTGGCTCTCGGAGCGGCTCGGGTATCCCGACAGCCCGCCGCGCTGGCGCAGCCGGGCGAAGCCGTAGCGCCGCCCGGTCAGGAGCTTGTGGACGTAGGCCTGGTGCCCCGTGTCCCAGAGCAGGATGTCGCGCGGCGAATCGAACACGCGGTGCAGCGCGATGGTCAGCTCGACCACGCCCAGGTTGCTCCCGAGGTGGCCGCCGGTGGTCGTGACCGTCTCGATGATGAACTCGCGGATCTCCTCGCTCAGCTGGTCGAGTTCGCCGTAGGAGAGCGCGCGAAGGTCCGCGGGCGACTCGATGGAGGGGAGAATCACCTCGTCAGCCTACCGGCGACCCCCGTCCGCTCCCGGGTCGCCTAACCCCGGCGCGCCGCGATGAAGCCGGGCCGCCCCAGGGGCGAGGCCGCGGCGACGACCCCCTCGACCCGGCGCGCGACTTCGAGCAGGACGTCCTCGCTGTTCGGTCGACCGAGCACGGCCAGTCCCACCGGCAGGTCGTGGATCAGCCCGACCGGGACGCTGAGGATCGGCCACCCGGCGATCGCCGGTGCGGTCGTGGCGACGCTGGCCTGGCCCGGGTGGCCGCCGACGATCAGGTCGGTCTTCCACGTCGGGGCGAAGGCGGGTGCGACGACCGCGTCGACGCCCTCGAGCCCCGGCGTCAGGCAGGTCTCGACGGCCCAGGCCAGGTTGCGCCGGCGCGCGTCGTCGTAGTCGGCCCCGGCCCGTCCGCCGCTCGCGGCCGCCATGTTGAAGATGTCGTGGTCGAAGAAGGTCTGCTCGACGTCGGCGTGCTCGTCCTCGTAGGCGATGACGTCGGCCAGCGAGCGCACGCCGACGCCCGGCCGGTCCGCCAGGTAGGCGCTGAAGTCGTCGCGGAACTCCGCGAGCATCACGGTGAACTCGTCCTTGTGCTGCTCGTCGCCGGGCTCGGCCAGCTCGCGGCGCACGACGCGCACGCCGGCGTCCTCGAGCCACGCCACGACCGCGTCGACGTGGGCGTCGGTGGGACCGTGGCCCGTGCGCCAGTTGACGGCGTAGGCGACGGTCGGCGGCGCGACCGAGCCGGCGGGCTCGCGCCCGGACAGAACCGAGTAGAGCAGGGCGACGTCGTCGACGCCGCGCGCCATCGGCCCGGGGCTGTCCTGGCTCACACTGACCGGAACGACGTGCTTCGTCGGGACCTGGCCGACCGTGGGCTTGAGCCCGACGACGCCGTTGACCGACGACGGGCAGACGATGGACCCGTCGGTCTCGGTTCCCACGGCGAGCGGCGCGAGGCCCGCGGCGAGCGCGGCGCCCGACCCCGACGACGAGCCGCCGGCCGAGCGGTCCAGGGCCCACGGGTTGGCGACGAGGCCGCCCAGGGCCGACCAGCCGCCCGATGACCTGGTCGAGCGGAAGTTGGCCCACTGGCTCAGGTTGGTGCTCCCCAGGACGATCGCCCCGGCGTCACGCAAGCGCCCCACCAGGGGCGCGTCGCGAGCGGGTCGCGACGCGAGGGCCGTGGAACCCGCGGCCCCCGGCAGTCCGGCGCCCTCGATGTTGTCCTTGATCAGAACCGGCACGCCGTGCAGCACGCCGCGCGAGTGTCCCGAGGCGCGCTCGGCGTCGCGTTGGGCGGCGACCTCGCGCGCGTCCGCACTCAGCGCGGCCACCGATCGAAGGCTCGTCGCCGAGGCGGCGTCGTCGATCGCCGCCACGCGTTCGATGAGGGCATCGACCAACTGGCCCGACGTGGTCTGTCCGCGGGCCAGGCGTTTGATGAGCTCGCTGGCGCCGAGGTATCCCGTGTCGGCCGTGGAAGCGTGTGGATCACTCACGGGACCACAGTACGAGCGCGAGCGTTCCCGCGGCGCCCCTCCGTTACGCTGACTCGCATGCCCAACGCCCTGATCGACGACGATGTCCTGGCCCGCGTGCTGGACGGGGCTCTCGCCCGGGGTGCCGAGTTTGCCGAGGTCTTCGCCGAGGACCGGCGCGTGTCCTCGGCGTCGCTGGACCAGCGACGCGTCGAGGAGCTCTCGTCGGGTCGTGACCGCGGGGCGGGCGTGCGCGTCGTGGTTGGCGACACGACTGGGTTCGCGCACACGGCGGACCTCTCCGAGCGCTCCCTGGCCGAGGCCGTCGTCGCGGCCTCGGCCGTGGCGCGCGCGGGGGGCGGGGGAGTCCGCACGGTGGCGCTCGGTCCCCGCGACGACCACGTCTCTCGCGCCCAGGTGATGCCCGACGAGGTCGACAAGGCCAAGAAGATCGAGATCCTGTTGCGCGCTGACGACGTCGCTCGATCCGAGGGCGCCGGCATCACCCAGGTCCAGGTGGGGCTCGGACACTCGTCGCGGCGCTTCGTGGTGGCCAACACCGACGGCGTGCTGGCGTCGGACCACCAGGTCCGCACCCGCTTCAGCGTGATCTGCGTCGCGTCCGGCGATACGGGGATGCAGACGGGCTACCGGCCGATCGCGGCGACGCTCGGTTTCGAGATCCTGGGAGACGACGCGGTCGACGAGGCCGCGCGTGGCGCCGCGCGCCAGGCGATCACCAAACTCGAGGCTCGTCCGGCGCCGTCGGGCGAGCTGCCGGTCGTCCTCGGAGGTGGATCCGGCGGGATGCTGTTCCACGAGGCGTGCGGCCACGGCCTTGAGGCCGACGCCATCATGAAGCAGGCCTCCGCCTTCGCGGGCAAGGTTGGCCAACGCGTCGCGAGCCCCCTCGTCACCCTGATCGACGACGGCTCCATGGCGGGCGAGTGGGGCTACGTGTCGGTGGACGACGAGGGGCGCCCCGGCACCCGCAACGTCTTGATCGACCGGGGCGTCCTGACCGACTACATGTGGGACCTCCTGCGCGCGCGAAAGGAGGGACGAGCGTCGTCGGGCAACGGCCGGCGCCAGAGCTACCAGCACCTGCCCATGGTGCGCATGACCAACACCTACCTCGCGGCCGGTGACGCTGACGCCGACGAGATAGTGGCCTCGACGCCGCGGGGCGTCTACCTGGCCCAGCTCGGCGGTGGCCAGGTCAACACCGCGACGGGAGACTTCGTCTTCGGGATGACGTCGGCGTTCCTGATCGAGAACGGTCGCATCACCGCGCCCCTGCGCGACTGCAACCTCATCGGCAACGGGCCCGAGATCCTGCACCGCGTGGACGCGGTGGCCAACGACGTGACGTTCTCGATGAGCCCTGGCACGTGCGGCAAGGATGGCCAGCAGGTCCCGGTGGGCACCGGACAGGCGACGATGCGCCTGTCGGGCGTCACCGTCGGCGGGACCGCGTCGTGAGCGAGGTCCTGGCGCTCGCTGAGCGGATCCTCGACGACGCCCGCGGGTCCGAGCTCGTCGAAGTCTTCGTCTCGCGGGGTGTGGACACCGAGGTCCGGGTCTACCAGGGTGAGATCGAGCAGCTCGCGCGGGCTTCGGGCGACGGCGTCGGACTGCGGGTGCTTACCGACGGGCCAGGCGGCGCGCGCGTCGGCACCGCCTGGGTCGGCTCGCTGGACCCGGTGGCCGTGGCCGAGGCGCTCGGCGACGCGCGCGACAACGCACGCTTCGCCACCGAAGACGAGTTCGTGGCGTTCGCGCGACCCGACGGGGTCCCCGCGGCCGCGCTCGAGCTGGTCGACGACGGCGTCGCGTCGACGCCGCTCGAGGAGAAGATCGAGTTCGCCCTCGAGCTCGAGCGACGGGTACGCGCCGCCGACCCCCGGGTTCGCCAGGTCGAGGCCGCGGACTACTCGGACTACGTGTCCGAGGCGGCGATCGTCTCGTCGACCGGCGTCTCGGCCGTGTACGCGAGGTCGGGCGCCTTCATCTCGGTCGAGGCCATCGCCAACGACGGCGACGACGATCAGACGGGCTGGGGGCTCTCGGCGGGTCGCGCCCCCGGGGACCTCGACGTGGCCAAGGCGTCGCGCGACGCCGTCGAGCGAGCCACCCGCATGCTCGGCGCGGTCAAGCCCGCGTCAATGAACTGCGCGGTCGTCTTCGACCCGAGGACCGCGGCCACGCTGCTGTCGGTCGTGGGGTCCGCGCTCAGCGGGGAGGCCGTCGTGCGCGGGCGCTCGTTCTTCGCCGAGCGCGTCGGCGACCTGGTCGCCTCGAGCCTCTTCACGCTCATCGACGACCCGACGGACGCGCGGCACTTCGCCGCCAGCGCCTACGACGGCGAGGGCCTGGCTTGCCGGCGCAACGTCCTGATCGACGCCGGCGTGCTGCAGGGCTTCGTCTACGACACCGTCTCGGCGCGGCGCGCGGGGACCTCCTCGACGGGCAGCGCCGTGCGCGGGGGCATCGCCGGCTCGCCGTCGGCGGGTTGCCGGGCGCTCCAGCTGCTGCCCGGCGCGCACACGCCCGAAGAGCTGTTCGGCCTCGTCGGCGACGGTGTGTACGTGACCTCGGTCGTCGGCGTCCATTCGGGGGTCAACCCGATTTCGGGTGACTTCTCGGTGGGGGTGACCGGCCTGAGGATCCGCGACGGACGTCTGGGCGAGCCCCTGCGCGAGATCACCGTGGCCTCGACGCTGCAGCGCATGCTGCTCGACGTCGTGGCGGTGGGGAACGACGTCGAGTGGCTCCCGGGGAGCGCGGCGGGTCAGTCCGTCGCCGTCGCGGGGATCGCGGTCTCGGGCTCCTAGTCCGACGTCGACGCGCCCGAGGTGCTCTTCGAGGTCGTCGCGGCGGGGCTGGCGGTCTCGGCGGTCTTGGTGGCCTCGGCGGGCTTGGACGATGCGGTCGCCGGCGTCGACGACGGCTTCGCGCGGTTGTCGTTCTTGTAGAACCCGCTGCCCTTGAAGACGATCCCCACGGCCGAGAAGACCTTGCGCAGGTCGCCCCCGCAGTGCTCGCAGGTCGTCAGCGCCGGGTCCGAGAAACTCTGGACGGCCTCGACGCGCCGGTGGCACGCCTGGCACTCGTATTCGTAGGTCGGCACGCACACTCCTCGACGTCGACGCAGCCCGTCCAGCGTACCGGTCGTCAGAACCCGGCCGGTCGGCCTCGGTAGCATGGGCCGGTGGACGACTTCCACCAACTGCGGCGCGGCACGCGCGACTCGGCGTTCCCGCGCGAGCTGGGGCCGTCCGAGGCGACCGCGCGCCGCGCCCTGGCGCGCTGCCGGATCAACATGGACGCCTCGACGACGGCCCTGGTCGCGGCCAACGCGATGAATAAGGGTGACGTCCTGGCCACCGCGCGCGTCGCGGGCATCCAGGCGGCCAAGCACGCGGCCATGCTGCTGCCCATGGCGCACCCGGTGCTCGTGGGCAACGTCCACGTCAACTTCACGATCGCCGACCACCACATCGACGTGGAGGCGAGCGTCGACACCGTGGACCGCACCGGGGTGGAGATGGAGGCGCTCACGGCCGTCACCGTCGCGGCGCTGACGGTCTACGACATGTGCAAGTCGACCGACCGGACGATGACCATCGAGGCCGTCGCGCTCTGGGAGAAGTCCGGCGGGCGCTCGGGGACCTGGCGGCGCGGTGACACTTTGGCGCCGGTGCTCGACGCGGACGCCACTCCGGGCTCGTAGCGGGGGGTCGCGGGGCCCGGTACCCTCAGGGGGTCAAGGGAGGGCAGTGGCCACCATCCGCGGTGAGGTCGAAGGTCGACGCGAGCGCCTGATCGCCCTGGTGCTGCTGCTCCAGGGCGCGACGCGCACCTCGCCGCTGACCCAGGAGACGATCGTGGCCAACCTCAAGGTCGACGAGTACCCAGTGACGACCAAGGTCCCGCGCAAGGTGCGCGCGTACGACGGCAGCGCCGTCGCGGTGCGCCAGAAGTTCGAGCGCGACAAGGCCGACATCCGCGAGATGGGCCTGCAGATCGAGACCGTCACCCTCGACGACGGCACCGTCGGCTACTGGATCGACCCCCGGGGCGCGTACGCGCCGCCCCTGCACTTCACGGACGAGGAGTCGCGCGTCGTGGCCCTGGCGCTGCGCCTCTACGGGTTCGGGTCCAAGGGCGCCTTCAGCGTCTTCGCCGACGCCCCGGGGGGTGACGGCGGCCTGGAGTTCTCCAACTACTACACGCCCGTCCTGCACGCCCTCAGGGCCCGGCGCCGGCTGAGCTTCGCGTACCACTCGTCGGCGCACAAGACGCGGGTGGTCGAGCCCCTGGTCTTGGAGGTCTTCCGCGGGACCCCCTACCTGGTGGCGCGCGTGGCGGGGACCGACGAGGTCAAGGGCTACCGCTTCTCGCGCATGACGTCCACGCCGGTCGTGCTCGCCGACACGTTCTCGGTCGACGAGGAGACGCTGGCGACGGCGCGCTCGTGGCGCCCGGAGTTCACCAAGGCGCCGACGCCCGTGGACGTGGTCGTCGAGACCAACGAGACCTACCGCGACCTGCTGCTCAGCCACGTCCCGGACGCGGTCGCGGCCAGCAAGCGCGACGGACGCGTCGAGGTGGGCCTGACCTTCGACAGCCAGTGGGCCGCGATGCGGTTCCTGCTCGAGGCCGCCGACCGCGTCACGCTCAAGAGCCCCAAGGCGCTGCGCGAGATGCTGGCCGAGTGGCTCACGACGGTCAACCGCGGCGACGCCCCGGACCCGGCGTCGATCGTCTTTCCCTCATCCGGGGGCGCCGACGTCCTCGGCCAGACGCTCCAGCTCCTGCACGCCGTGTACCTCTCCGAAGACGGCCTACGCGTGAGCGAGCTGGCCTCGCGGTTCTCCCTGGACCCGGCTCTGGTGCGCCTGATCATGGACCGCCTGGTGGCCCTGCAGCCCTTGGGTAACCAGACGGGCTACCTGGCCCACGTCATCAAGGAGTGCGACGACTGGGACGACGAGGCCCACGACGACTCGACCTACCGCGCGGACTTCTCGGACACGCCGCGCGGGGACCCCGAGCCCTCGCCCTTCCTCCTGCGCGACCTGGTCGAGCTCAACGTCGCCCTGCGCGAGGCGTCGCGCGCGTACACCGACCCGTCGATCTTCTCGGCGATCGAGAAGATCGAGTCCGCCGTGGCCCAGTACGTGCACGTCGACTCGGTCACCGACGAGCCGTTCCTCGCCGAGGTCCGCGCGGCGCTCGACGCCCGCGAGCAGCTCAAGATCGAGTACGCCTCCGGCCTGGACGGCGAGGCGCACGAGCGCTGCATCGAGCCGCGCGAGATCCGGGTCCTCAACGGCCACGCGCTGGTGCGCGCCTACTGCACGACGCGCAAGGACTGGCGCACGTTCCGCGTCGACCGCATCGTGCGCGTCCTGGCGAAGTCCCCGGTCGCCGAGGCCCGCCCGCCGGACCCGGTCGCGAACTGGCTGACCCAGGTGGGCGAGGAGGGCGTCGAGGTCGTCGTGGTCGTCGAGCCCTATCGTCGCTGGCTCTTCGAGCCCCTGCCCAGCGCGCGCTGGGCGGTGCTGGACGACGGGCGCCACGCCGTGCGGTTCCGCCTGTCCGACGACGGTTTCCTCGACCACCTCATGCTCCAGGCCGGCGCCGGTGCCGTGGTGGCGACGCCGGCGTACTCGCGCGCCGGGCACGCCCTGGCCCAGCGCATCGCCGACCGGCTCTAGGGCGACCGTTGCGTCCCCGAAGGGGGAGGAGTGCTTCGGGTCTTCGTGCGACGCTCGCGTGACGCGTCCTACCTGGCGGACGACCCCGCCCGCGAGCTCGACGGCGTGCGCGACGGTGACGCGCAGTGGTGGGTCCGCGGCGCTCCCGCCGAGAATGTCGGGGACGTGTTCACCTCCACGCCCCGGTCCGGCGTCGTCGGCTACGACCTCATCGTCGCGGCGCCGCGGCCCATCTCGATCCTGCTCGCCCTGGACCCGGAGAGCGCGGGCGGCGTCGTCGCCGCGCACCGCGCGTCGGTGGCCGCGGCGATCAGCTACCTCGACGAGCGCGCCGTGGTCGTGCGCGAGCGCCTGGGCGGCGACGACCTCGAGGTGCCCGCGCGATTCTCGCGCGTCGCGGGGTTCACCCACGGGCTCAACCGCCACGGCGAGCCGCACCTGCACGACCACGTGCTCGTCGGCGCGCGGCCCGCGGGCGAGGGCAGGGTGCTCGACGCGCGCTCGCTCTACGCCCACGCGCCCGCCGCCGACGCGCTCTACCGGTCGTCGCTGCGCTACGAGGTCGCCCAGAGGACCCCGTGGCGGCCGTGGCGCTCCTTTCGCGGCGTCGAGATGGTCGCGGGGCTCGACGAGGGGTACCGCGCGCTGTGGGGGGGCCACCACGCCGATCGGGGCGAGAAGCTCTACTGGACGCGCGAGGACGCGGTCGAACGCTGGGGCGACGACTTGGCGCGCTTCGCGCCCGCGGGCGCCGTCGCGGCGCCCCGGGAGCGCCGCTCACTCGACGAGCACGCCTTCGCCGGGGCGCTCGAGGGCAACGACGCGCCGAAGCGTCGCCACCTCGTCGCCGCCTGGGCGAACGCGGCGACGTTCGGGACGCGGGCCGAGGACCTGAGCTCGTCGCTCGACGCGCTCTACCCGCGGCTGCGCGACGCGCGCGGGCTGCGCGACGCCTCGCTCGGCCGGCCCGAGGCGCGCATGACCGCTTGCGTGCGCGAGCGCGGGCCGCGGCCCCTCGCGCGCGACGAGCTGGGCGCCTGGCTTCACCGCTCGCGCGAGCGAGAGGTCTCGCTGGAGCGCTCCAGGTAGGGGCGGAACCGCGCGTCACGGTGGGCGGGGGTGAGGCGGACCCAGCGCATCGACTTGTCCGCGGTCAGCCCCAGCGCGTAACCCGGGCGGCCGTGGGCCAGCTCGGCGACGCTCGCTCGCTCGCGCTCGACCCAGCTGGTCGAGGACCCGGTGCGCCGTCCCCGTGGTCCGCGCTGGTAGGAGGTCACGGGCTCGCGCGTGCGACCGGCGAGGTGGCCGAGGAGCTCCAGGGTGGCGCGATCGGCGATGCCGGGCAGCACCACCGTGGTGGGGAAGAGCGAGAGGAACCCCTCCGCCGAGGCGCCCCACCGCCCACGGGCCTGGCTCAGGTCCTGGAGGCAGGCCAGGGTCAGGACGCCCTGGCCCCCGCCCTCGGACACCACGCTGGCCAGCCGGGGCAGCGGCGCCACGTTCGCCAGCTCGTCGAGGGCCAGCAGCAGGCGCGCGCCGTCGAGGTGGCGGTCGTAGGTCGCGTGGACGACTTCGTCGATGAGCCCGACCACCAGGGGGGTCGAAACGACCTGATGGCGGCTGGGCGACACGACGTGCAGCTGGTGAGGCCCCGCGAGGAACTCGGAGACGTCCAGCGGCGCCTCGCGCGCGGACGCCCGTGCCGCCTCGGTGCGCACGCCGGCGAAGAGGCCCGACGCGGTCGACCAGATGCCGGAGCGCTCGCGGTCCTCGGTCGACAGCACCCCGCGCAGCAGACCGACCGAGGGGTGGGACTCGCCGTGGTGCGCCTCGAGCTCGGCCAGCGCGTCGTCGGCGCGGCGCTCGTCGACGCGAGAGGCGAGGCGCGACAGGGACTCGCCGCGCAGCGCCGACGCGTGCAGCAGCGGCGCCACGAGGGCGCCGGCGCGCTCGGTCCAGTGGTCATCGGCCCGGTCCAGGCGACCGCGGCGCGCGACGTCGACGAGCGTGCGCGTGGCGAGCACCGCGCCGTCCCACGTGAGCGACTGGCGCAGCGGCGAGTAGCCCACGCGCAGGACGCCGCGTGGCGCTCGCACGGTGCCCGAGGGATCGAACAGCAGCGTCGCCGCATCGCGTCGCGACCGCGCCATCTGCTCGACGACGTCGGTCTTCGTGGACGTGATGACGCTGGGCGCCGTCGTCATCAAGAGATTCGGAATGATGAACGACGACGTCTTGCCGCTGCGCGTCGGACCGAGCACGAGCGTCGATCGCTCCGCGCCGCTCGTGATGTCGCCGAGTTCATCGCGGCCGAGGTAGATACCACGTCGTGTTGTCATCGTCAATCAATGGTCGTAAAAAAACTCCGAAATGCTTGACTTGTGCTTGCGCAACGAGTGAACTTTTAGATGTCCTTCTGCGGAGGAGGTCAACGTTTCACGTCGGCGCCACTCGGCGCCGGTGCGGGACGCTCCTTCGCGTTTGGACCGTGCACTGCGATCGGTTGCGCACAGCTGTGAAGTTGGGCGCAGTACGGGCGAGTACACGATGTGTCAATACGGTTCCGGAAGTCGGGTCACCACGGTGGTGCCTCGAGGTTCCCGATTGATTCAACGATGAGTCCCAAGGAGGGAAAGTGGCACCAGCCGCGAAGAAGAAGGCCCCGGCCAAGAAGGCCCCGGCTAAGAAGGCAGCGAAGAAGAAGGCCCCCGCCAAGAAGGCGCCGGCCAAGAAGGTTGCCCGCAAGGCTCCGGCGAAGAAGGCCGCCAAGCGGCCCGCCGCGAAGAAGAAGGCTCCGGCCAAGAAGGCTCCGGCGAAGAAGGCCGCCAAGCGGCCTGCCAAGAAGGCAGCCAAGCGGCCCGCCAAGAAGGCAGCCAAGCGGTAACCACTCTCTTCGAGTGATGTTTGAGGGGGCCTTCGGGCCCCCTCAAACGCCGTCTGGGCCCACGTCGAGGTCCTGGGGGCGGTCGACGTCGAGGCACCAGGCCCCGTGGGTGATCACCGTAACGCGCAGCCCCAGCCGGCGCGCCTCGGCCTCGTGGGCCCGCGCGGAGTCGGCTCCGAACGCGAAGCGGAAGTCCAGCCCGCCCGGCAGCGCGAGCACGTTGGTCCCGGTGCCGTGGTGGTCCGTCACGAGCGTCACGCCGTCGTCGGGGTCGAAGGCCCCGAGGCCCTCGGGGCGGAGCAGGTCGCCGTGCGCGACGCAGAGCCGCGCGAAGCGCGCCGAGAGGCCCTCGTAGGCCCCCCGGAGCGCCCCGTTGAGGTCCCGGGCGTCGCTGACCCACACCTGAGCCCCCCGGTCACGGGCGAAGTCGGCCACCGACGCGCTCTCGGTGACCACGACCACGGGGACGGGCGCGCACGCCGAGATCACCCCGGCGGCGAGGGCCGCGGCGAGCGCGGGCACGTCGAGGTCGGGGTCGGCTCGAAGGCGCTCCTTGGCTCGGTCGAACGCCTTGAGCGGGACCAAGAAGGCGTCGGGGATCACGGATGAATGCTACGGGGACGGCCCGTCGGTACCGTGGGGGGGTGACGCGCGGCGCCGACCTGATGGCCGCGGAACGCGCCGCCCTGCGCGACGGTCGCGTCGTCGTGGGGGTCGACGAGGTGGGGCGCGGCGCGCTGGCGGGCCCCCTGGCCGTCGGCGCGGTCGTGGTGACGCGCCCGCGCAGCGCCCCCGAGGGCCTCGATGACTCCAAGGCCCTCACCGAGCGCGAGCGCGAGGCCCTGGAGGCCCCGCTCGACGGCTGGGCCACCGCGTGGGCCCTGGGGTGGGCCAGCGCGCAGGAGATCGACTGGTGGGGGCTGCGAACGGCGCTGGCCGTCGCGGCGTCTCGGGCCCTGGAGGGCCTCGGCACCCGGCCTGACCTGTGCCTCGTGGACGGACCGGTGAACCTCCTGCGCTCATCCCTGCAGTGCCCGCTGGACGCCCCGGCGCCACCCCCGCTGGCCTTCGCGGACCTCGAGTGCCGGCCGGTGGTACGCGGGGACGCGACCTGCGCGACGATCGCGGCGGCGTCGGTGCTGGCCAAGGTCGCGCGCGATCGGCTCATGGTCGAGCTCGACGCCCGGTACCCGGACTACGGCTGGCGGCGCAACAAGGGCTACGGCGCGCCCGAGCACCTGGCGGCGCTGCGGCGCCTGGGCCCCAGCGCCGAGCACCGACGCAGCTGGCGCCTGCCGGGGCTCGAGGAGGGACCCGGCGAGGGCCCCAGCGAACCCTGACCTTTTGGGGTCAAAGAGTAGGATTGGGCGGCTATGTCTCCGCTGCTCTCGGTCAATGACCTGAAGGTTCAATTCTCCACTCGCAAGTCCCACGTGACCGCCGTCGACGACTTTTCGCTCAGCATCGAGTCGGGCGAGTGCGTCGGCTTGGTGGGCGAGTCGGGCTGCGGCAAGACCACGACGGGCCTCGCGGTGATGCGCCTTTTGCCCAACAACGGGCGCGTGGTCGCCGGGTCGGTCGTCCTGGACGGCGTGGACCTGGCCAGCCTCTCGGAAAAGGAGATGCAGAAGCAGCGCGGCCGCTCGGTCGCGCTGATCCCCCAGGACCCGATGAGCTCGCTCAACCCGACCATGAAGATCGGCCGCCAGATCGGCGAGGGACTGCGGATCCACGAGGGGGCGACCGACGAGGAGGCGAACAAGCGCGCCCTCGAGGTCCTCGAGATGGTCGAGATGCCCCGGCCGGCCGAGCGCCTCGACCAGTACCCCTTCGAGCTCTCGGGCGGCCTTCGCCAGCGCGTGATCATCGCGATGGGCCTGGTGTGCCGGCCCAAGCTGCTGATCGCTGACGAGCCCACGACCGCGCTGGACGTGACGATCCAGGCCCAGATCCTCGACATCATCGACAACCTGCGCGACCAGCTCAACATGAGCGTCCTTCTCATCACCCACGACCTGGGGGTCATCGCCGGCCGGGCCGACCGGGTCGTGGTGATGTACGCCGGCCGCAAGGCCGAGGAGGCCGAGACCAACGAGCTGTTCCACGACATGCGCCACCCCTACTCCCAGGCGCTGCTGGCGTCGATGCCCAACCTGGAGAACACGTCCAAGCACGAGCTCAGCTCGATCGCGGGGCTCCCGCCGGACCTCTCCAAGGAGATCGTGGGCTGCCGCTTCGCCCCACGCTGCTCCTACGCCACCGACCAGTGTCGTGCCGAGGAGCCCGCGCTGACCTTCCAGGCCAACCACCAGTTCGCGTGCTACCACCCGGTGGAGGGCCCCAAGGCGGTGAGCATCCGCGTCGACGAGCGGGTGGCCGTGGCGCGCTCGGGCGCCAAGGAGCTGCTGCGCGTCGAGGGCCTCGAGAAGGAGTTCCCGATCAAGGCCGGGCTCATCCGCCACAAGGTCGGCGCGATCCACGCGGTGTCCAATGTCACGTTCTCGATCAACGAGGGCGAGACCTTCGGTCTGGTCGGCGAGTCGGGCTGCGGCAAGACGACGATCGGGCGGATGGTCGTCGGCCTGGAGTCGCCCACCGGCGGCAAGGTCTTCTTCGACGACCGGCTGGTGTCCGCGCGCAACCACAAGCCGTCGCGCGCGGATCGCCGGGACCGCCAAATGATGTTCCAGGACCCGTACTCGAGCCTGGACCCGCGCATGAAGGTCGGCCAGATCCTCGCCGAGCCGCTGATGATCCAGCACGTCGGAAACCGCACCGCCCAGGCCCAGCGCGTCAGCGAGCTGCTCATGTCGGTAGGTCTCGAGCCCGTCGTGGCCGACCGGTATCCGCACGAGTTCTCCGGGGGCCAACGCCAGCGCATCGGCCTGGCGCGCGCCCTGGCCCTGAACCCGCGCCTGATCGTCGCCGACGAGCCCGTGTCGGCGCTCGACGTGTCGATCCAGGCCCAGATCCTCAACCTGATGAAGGACCTCCAGGCCGTCCACAACCTCTCCTACGTCATGGTCAGCCACGACCTCGCGGTCGTGTACTACATGGCCGACACGATCGGGGTCATGTACCTGGGCAAGATCGTCGAGATCGGCGACGCGGAGTCGGTGTTTCGCACGCCGGCGCACCCTTACACCCAGGGCCTCCTGGACGCGGTGCCGATCCCGGACCCGGTGCTGGCACGCGCCCAACGCGGCCACCAGGTCAAGGGCGAGCTGCCCTCGCCGGTCAACCCCCCGTCAGGATGCCGATTCCGCACCCGGTGCCCGCGGGTCCAGGACATCTGCGCCAACGAGGAGCCGCCGTTCACGGACTTCGGTCCGACACACCAGGCGGCCTGCCACTTCCCGCTGCGCACCCCGGTGTCCCTGGGCGCGCGCGGCGCCGCCGGGCAGTCTCCTACGTCCTAGCTCGCGGCGCCGGCGCTTAGCGCCGACCACCTAGCGCTCGATGAGGCGGACCTCGAAGGCGTCACGTAGGGCGTCGCCGATGTAGTTGATCGACACGACCACGAGGATGAAGACCGTCGCCAGCGGGAAGATCTCCCACCAGAAGCCGTTCTGGATCTGCGACGTACCCGCTTGGAGCATGGTGCCCCAGTCGGTCTGGGGGGCCTGGATCCCCAGGCCCAGGAAGCCCAGCGCCGAGAGGAAGAGGATCGCGTCGGCGACCGAGAACGTTGCGACGGTCACGATGTTGCTGATCGAGTTCGGGAACACGTGGCGCCGGATGATGTGCATCTTGCCGCCGCCCATCGCCGTGGCGGCCTGGGAGTACTCGAGTTGTCGTATGAGCAAGGCGTCACCGCGGATGATGCGCGCGTTGCCCCACCACAGCGTGAACCCGATGACGCAGATGAGGAACACCGTCGTGCGCCCGAAGATCGTGATCAGGGTCAGCAGCAAGAAGATGTAGGGGATCGACAGGAAGGCGTCCAGGAGGCGCATCATCACGGTGTCGGTCACGCCGCCCACGAAGCCCGAGATCATCCCGTAGAGCGTCCCGATGACGATCGTGATGAAGCCGGCCAGGAATCCCAGGGTCAGCGAGTACTCGCCGCCGTAGAAGATCCGCCCCAGCTCGTCATATCCCGAGCTATCGGTACCCAGCGGGTGGGCCAGCGACGGCGCGGCGTTCCAGTGGGTGTTGAACGTGAGGGCCTGGTTCGTCTGGTTGGTGGGGTGCAGCCAGGGCACCAGGAAGGAGGCGCCGGTGATGAGGACCAGGTACACCACCGAGGCGATGGCGAGCTTGTTGTGGGTGAAGATGCGCAGGCGCTGCTTCCACATCGGGACGATCTCGTCGCCGAGGTTGGCGGCGGTGTCGGCCGCGAGGGCCTCGGTGGGAACGAGGTCGTCCGTCGGCGCGGGCGTGGGAACATCGACGTGAGTGGCCATCTACCTCGTCCCTTCGATGCGCACGCGCGGGTTCACCAGACCGAGCGAGACGTCGGCGAGGAGGTTGCCGGCCAGGGTCAGGATCGAGACCAGCAGCGTGATGCCCAGAATCGTGGGGGTGTCGACGTTGGACGCGGCGTTGACCGTCTGGATCCCCAGGCCGCCGTAGTTGAAGACGCTCTCGATGATCAGGGCGCCGCCGAGCAGTCCCGGGATCGACAGGCCCAGGATCGTGATGATCGGTCCCAGCGCGTTGCGGAACGCGTGGCGGAACAGCGTCCGCGCCCCGCTGCAGCCCTTGGCCTTGGCCGTGCGCACGTAGTCCTGGACCAGGACCTCCAGGACGGTGCCGCGCATGAACCGGCTCAGGCCGGCCACCGAGAGCATGGTCAGGCACGCCACCGGCAGGAGGAACCCCGCCGGGTCCGTGAACATCGCCCAGGGCGCCACCCCCGACGGCGGCGCGCTCGGCAGGTGCGGCCAGTGGAAGCTGAAGGCGTCCAGGACCAGCATGCACAGCAGGAACGACGGCATCGCGTAGAGCACGAACGCCGACCCGGTCGCCGCGTAGTCGAAGACGGTGTTGCGCTTGGACGCCTGGAAGATCCCCAGGGGGATGGCGATGAGGATCGTCAGGATCAGCGACGCCAATGCGAGCCAGATCGTGCGCGGCACGTAGAGCTTGATGATTCCCCACACCGACAGGTTCATCTTGTAGGAGTGCCCGAGGTTGAAGTGGAACAGGACCTGGGTGAAGTACGTCCAGAATCGCACGAGGTACGGATGGTCCATGCCGTTCTGTCGGGCCCAGATCGCCAGGTTCGTCGGCGTCGCGTGCGTGCCCAGAACGTTGTACGCCGGCGCCATGATGCCGTGGGCCTGGAAGTAGGGGAGGGTGAACGTGATCAGCATCACGACGATCAGCACGATGAAGGACTGAACGATGCGTCGAATCACGTACGCCAGCACGGGGGAAGTTTATCAGCGTGTCGAGCCGCGGCCCGGTCGTCAATTGCGGCTCCCGGTGCACAGCAAACGGCCCCCCTTTCGGGGGGCCGTTTGCTGTGTGGTTAGACCACGTGGTGCCGGATTAGAAGTGCAGGTACTCCGGCATGAAGTTGCCCAGCGGGTTCGGCGTGAAGCCGATGCTGGACTTCAGGGTCTTGATGACCTCACCCGGGGCGAACGCCTGGGGCTGGTACAGCACCGGCAGCTGCGTGGCTGCGTAGTTGCCGTAGTCGGTCAGCTTGGCGGTGCCGAAGTCGGTCGCCGTGATGTCCGCGGTCATCGTCGCGTCGTTGTAGCCACCGACGTTGAACCCACCAGTGGGCGCGAAGAGCGACTCACCGGTCGGCTCGAAGTCCGGCGCGTAGGTCCAGCCACCACCCCACGAGCAGATCTCGAATCCGGAGCCACCACTGCAGTCGGCGATGACGTTGTTGAACGTCGCCTCCGTGTGCTGGAACTGGATGCCGATGGTCGCCCAGTCGGCGATCTCCGCGTTGAATGTCTGGTCCAAGGCGGGTGAGCCGCTAGCCCAGACGATGTTGAAGTTCAACGTGTAGCCCTGGGTGATGCCGGCGCCACACTGGTTCGAACCGGTGCCCGGGTCGGTGCAGGTCTGGACGCCGTTCTGGACGGTCCAACCGTGGTTGGTCAGCAGCGCCTTGGCGTTGGCCAGGTTGAAGGGGTAGGGATTGGAGATCTTCGCGCTGAGCGACGAGGGAGTCGTCGGCGGCAGCGGGCTGAAGATCGGGATTCCGTAGCCCTTGTCCACGTTGTTGATGATGCCGGTCTGGTCGACCGCTTCCTGGAGCGCCTGGCGGATGTAGAGCTGGGCGATCGCCGCGGACTTCGGGTCGGCGCTGGAGAAGTTGAACGGCGCGTAGTTGAAGTTCCACGCCGAACCGACCGACATGTTGTAACGGCTGGACAACTGGCCCCAGTTGGGTCCCGCCTTGGTCGGCGAGATCGCGTTACCGGTCAGAACACCCGGGTCGACGAATCCGAGGTCGATCTTGCCGGCCTGCAGGTCGTTCTCCTCGGCCTGGGTCGAGGTGTAGGCGACTTCCTTCACCACGGCGACCTGAGCCTTCTGCGGACCCGAGTAGTGCTTGTTCGGGACGAACGTCGCGTTGCCCAGGTTGTCGAACGACGACAGGCGCCACGGGCCGTCCACGCCGGACTGCCACATGGCGTCGGTGTAGGTGCTCGAGTTGCCCGACTGCGCGTCAAGGTAGGCCTCGACGTTCTTGCAGGCCACGTTGGTCGAACTCGCGTTGTACTTGCCGGTCGCGCAGTTGGACTTCTGCGTGGCGGAGGTGCGGTCCCACGAGTTGGGCAGGGGCGTGATGAACGAGAGGTTGTTGTAGACCAGCCACAGTGGGTTGATCGAACGGGTGAAGTTGATCGTCACCGTGTTCCCCTTGCCCGACGCGTTCTTGATCAGCGCCGGGATGGAGAACGGCCCGTTGTCACCGCAGTAGGAAGTGGGGTCGGCCGCGAGCATGTTCAGGAAGAACATGATCGACTCGGCGTTGACGGTCTGGCCGTCGGCAAACTTCCAGCCCTTCATCGTGATGGTCGCCGTCTTGTCCCCGTTGCTCATCTTGGGGGCGTTGGCGGGCGAGATCTTGTACTGGACCGCCGGCGAGCCACCCAGGCCGAAGATGTACATCGGGCGGAACATCAGCAGCTGGAACTGGTTGATGTTGTCGACCGAGAAGTACTGACAGCCCATGTACGGGAAGATGTAGTTCGGGTTGGCGCCCGGACCTTCCGCGAAAGTGATGGTTCCGGAAGCGCTCGCGCCACTCACGGTTGGAGCAACGAGCCCCAATGACATGGTGGCGGCAACCGCTCCCAGTGTCATCGCAAGCCCTAGTTTGCGTCTCAGTTGCATGGTCTAATTGCCTCCCAGTGCCACAACTATGTGGTCACAATCAATTTGCTTGCCCATCACCGATGGATTAGGGGCAATGGTAATCGTAGATAAGAAGGTGGACAAGTTCACCCGAGCCAAAAAGTCGTGGAATATCACGACTTTGTAACGTCTCGCCCGCCCGTCGGGGGCCGAAACATAAGAAAAGGTGCAGAATTGCCTAACGGCGGGCGGCCAGTGCCGCGGCGAGCGCGCTGTCCACGTCGAGGTGGCGAAATGGGTACCCCGAATCGCTCAGGACGCCCGGAATGACCCGCTGACTAGCCAAAACGACCTCGCGCGCGAGGTCGCCGCCGAGGACCGCCGCCAGGGCGGCCCGGGGAACGCGGAGGACGGCCGGGCGCCCCACGGCGCGGGCCAGGGACCGGGTGAAGTCGCGATTGGTCACGGGCGTGGGCATCGTCAGGTTGACCGCGCCCGTCACGCGCCGGTCGATCACCCACAGGATCGACCCGATCACGTCGACCAGCGAGATCGGGCTCATCCACTGGCGCCCGTCGCCCAGCATTCCGCCGAGGCCCCAGCGGAAGAGGGGCAGCTGGCGCGCGAGCGCGCCACCGTCGGCGCCCAGCACGATTCCTGTTCGCAGCACGGCCACCGAGCGGCGGGGGTCCTTCGTGGCGGCGGTCTCCCACTGCGCGCACACGTCGGCGAGGAAACCCGTCCCGCGCGAGGACGACTCGTCCACGACGTCGTCGCCGCGGGGCCCGTAGTAGCCGATGGCCGACGCGCTCGCGAGGAACGGGGCGTCGGGCCCCGCCGAGCCGGTCGCCTCTACGAGCAGTCGCGTCGCGTTCACGCGCGAGGAGAGCACCTGCGCGCGTCGTGCCGGCGTCCAGCGGTGTTCGGCGATGCCGACCCCGGCGAGGTTGACGACCGCGTCGAGCGGGCCGGCGCGGTCGAGGTCGCCGTCGTCGAGGACGTGGCGTGACGGATCCCAGCGCACCCGGGGGCCGTCGGGGGCGGCGCCGCCGGGCCGCACGAACGCGACGACCTCGTCGCCGCGGTCTCGCAGCGTGGTGGTGAGGTGTCGCCCGAGGAACCCGCCGGCCCCCGCTACCGCGACGCGCACCGTTCCTCAATCAGACCAGCGATCAGCGCGGCGAGCGGCGCGGGGCGCGACAGGTGGGCTCCGTGACCCGTGTGGGCCATCTCGATCGTGCGTATCTGGGGGTTCACCTCGCCCAGGCGCGCCGACAGCGACCGGTAGTAGGGGCCGAGGTGACCGTCACCGTGGACCAGGACGACCGGCGTGGTCATCGTGGCCAGGTCGAAGGGCGCCGGACCGCGAACGACGGCCAGGTCCGACAGCAGCGCGGCCCCGTCGCGTCGGCGCGAGTCGCGTTCGGCTTCACTCAGGCGCTCCCATGCCGCGTCCGAGACGACCCGGCGGAAGAAGACCTCGGCCTCGTGGGCCGGGTCGTCGGTGGGCGCCGGCCGGCCGCTCGCGCGTTCGAGGATCCACGGCAGCGGGGTCTCAAAGACGATCACCATCTCGGCGAGGAGCGGCTCGCGGGCCGCGGCGCCGAGTGCCACGAGGCCGCCGAAGCTGTGGCCGAAGAGGACGACCGGGGCGATCGACTCCTGGGCCCGCGCCACGTCGACCAGGTCGTCGACGTGGCCCGCGAAGCCGAGCGGCCCGACGCCACGCGACCTCTGGTATCCGCGCCGGTCGTAGGCGACGACGTCGAAGGTCTCCGCGCGGCGGGCCAGCCTCGCGAAGGACCCGCCCCGGTCCAGGCCCCCGTGTACGCAGACCACGACCGCCCGCGGGTTCGCGACGCGGTGCTCGAGCAGGCTCAGGCCGGTGACGGGCGAGTCTCCCGCGACGAGGCCCAGCGTCGCCGGAGTCGGGGGGTGCACGCAGGGAATCTAGCGGTCGCCGCGGACCCCGGCCCCCGGGTTTCTCCACGGTCCACCCCTAGGCTGGTGGGGTGAACACCCCCTCGGAGAGAGCGTCGACCCCCGTCAAGGGGTCATTCGGGCCTAACGCCTGGCTCGTCGACGACATGTTCGATCGGTACCTCGCCGATCCCGAGTCGGTCTCGGCGAGCTGGCGCGAGTTCTTCGTGGACTACCAGCGCTCGACCGTGCCCCCCGTGACCACGCCGGCGGCGCCGGCCCGCGTGGCCGCGGCGCCCGCCGCGGTGGACGCGGAGGCGACGCCGCTTCGCGGCGCGGCCGCGCGCATCGTCTCCAACATGAGCGCCAGCCTGGCGATACCCACGGCGACGAGCGTGCGCACCGTGCCGGCTCGCCTGCTCGAGATCAACCGCGCGGCGCTCAACGAAGCCCTCTCGCGCGCGAGCGGCGCGAAGGTCTCCTTCACGCACCTCATTGCCTTCGCGGTGGTGCGCGCGCTGACCGCGGTGCCCGCGCTCAACGCGTCGTTCGTCGACGCGGTCGACGAACGCGGCACGCCCGGGGTCCGGCGCCACGAGCACGTGGGCCTGGGCCTGGCCGTCGACGTGGAGCGCGGCGACGGGACGCGCAACCTGCTCGTGCCCGTGATCCGCGACGCCGACACCCTCGACTTCCGCGGGTTCCTCCTCGCCTACGAGGACCTCGTGCGCAAGGTCCACTCGGGCGCCCCGAGCGCCGATGACTTCGTCGGCGCGACGGTCTCCCTGACGAACCCCGGCACGCTGGGCACGGTCCAGTCGGTTCCACGCCTCATGCCCGGACAGGGCGTCATCGTCGGCGTCGGCGCGCTCGGGTGGCCCGCCGGCTTCGAGGCCACCGACCCGAGGGCGCTGGCCGACCTCGGCGTGGGCAAGGTCGTGACCCTGACGTCGACCTACGACCACCGCATCATCCAAGGAGCGGAGTCCGGGCTGCTCCTGCGCTACGTCGCCGAGTGCCTCACCGGGGACCACGGCTTCTTCGACGACGTCTTCGCGTCGCTCGGGGTCCCCTTCGACCCCGCGCGCTGGGACCTCGACGAGCACTCGCTCGCGGGCGAGGGCGACGCCGAGAGGATCCTCAAGCAGATCCGGGTCCAAGAGCTCATCAACATGTACCGCGTGCGCGGACACCTCTACGCCCACCTGGACCCGCTGCACTCCTCGCCGCCCCCGGTGCACGCCGAGCTCGAGCTCGACGCGTACGACCTGACGATCTGGGACCTGCCGAGGACCTTCGTCGTCGACGGACTCGCCGGGCGACGCGAGGCCACGCTGGCCGAGATCCTGGCGATCCTGCGCGACGCGTATTGCCGCACGATCGGCATCGAGTACGGGCACATCATGGACCCCGAGCAGAAGCGCTGGATCCAGCAGCGCGTCGAGGGCGTCAGCACCGCGACGACGCTCGACGAGCAGCGCCAGATCCTCGACTCGCTGACTGAGGCCGAGGTGTTCGAGCGGTTCCTGCACTCGCGCTACGTCGGACAGAAGCGCTTCGGCCTCGAGGGCGGCGAGTCGACGATCGTGGCGCTCAAGACGATCCTGGACGCCGCGGCCGACGACGCGACGCGAGAGGCCGTGATCGGCATGGCGCACCGCGGCCGGCTCAACGTGCTCGCCAACGTCGTGGGCAAGTCCTACAGCGACATCTTCAGCGAGTTCGAGGGCAACCTCGATCCCGAGAGCGTCCAGGGAAGCGGCGACGTGAAGTACCACAAGGGCGCGCGCGGTACCTACAAGAGCCCCCGCGGGGTGACCATCGACGTGTCGATGGCGTCGAACCCCTCGCACCTCGAGGCGGTGAGCCCCGTCGTCGAGGGAATCGTGCGCGCCAAGCAGGACGTCGTGGTGCGCCCGAGTGACGGCACCTCGAGCGCGCCGACGCAGGCGTCGTACCCGTTCCTCGCGGTCTTGGTGCACGGCGACGCCGCGTTCTCCGGCCAGGGGGTCGTGGCCGAGACGCTCAACCTCTCGCAGCTCTCGGGCTACCACGTCGGCGGGACCGTGCACATCGTCATCAACAACCAGGTCGGGTTCACCACCGCGCCGGAGTCGGCGCGCTCGAGCTTCTACCCGACCGACGTGGCCAAGATGATCCAGGCGCCCGTGTTCCACGTCAACGGCGACGACCCCGAAGCGTGCGCGCGGGCGGCGCGGCTCGCCTACGACTACCGCGCGACGTTCCGTCGCGACGTCGTGCTCGATATCGTGTGCTACCGGCGCCACGGCCACAACGAGGGTGACGACCCGAGCTACACGCAGCCCCAGATGTACCAGATCATCGACCAGATGCGCTCGGTCCGCAAGGTGTACACCGAGTCCCTCGTGCGCCGCGGCGACCTCTCGATCGACGACGCCGAGCGCGCGCTCGACGACTTCAACGACCGGCTCCAGCGCGTGCTCGACGAGGTGCGCACCGTCCCGGTCCCCGAGCTGCACGACGTTCCGACGTCCGAGGCCCCGGCGGACGATCCGGCGCCGCCGACGGGGGTCGACGCGGCCACGCTGCGCCGCGTCGCCGCGGCCACGACGAGCGTCCCCGACGGCTTCACGGTCCACCCCAAGCTGATCCGCCAGTTCGCCCAGCGCGCCGCCCTCTTGGACGCCGGCGAGGTCGACTGGGCCCTCGGCGAGGCCCTGGCCCTTGGGACGCTCCTGGCGTCCGGGGCCAACGTCCGCCTGGTCGGCCAGGACACGCGCCGCGGTACGTTCTCGCACCGTCACGCCGCGCTGATCGACTACGTCAACGGCGAGCAGTACGTGCCGCTGTGCAACCTCGGTGAGGGGTCGGGCTTCTTCACCGTCCGCGACACGTCCCTGAGCGAGTACGCGGCGCTGGGTTTCGAGTACGGGTACTCGGTGGATTCGTCCCACACCCTGGTCGCCTGGGAGGCGCAGTTCGGCGACTTCGTCAACGGAGCCGAGATCATCATCGACAACTTCCTCGTCGCCGCCGAGGACAAGTGGGGCCAGCTGTCCTCGCTGGTCATGCTGCTGCCTCACGGCTACGAGGGACAAGGACCCGAGCACTCCAGCGGACGCATCGAGCGGTTCTTGTCGCTGAGCGCGCGCAACAACCTGCGCGTGGCCCAGCCGTCCACCGCGGCCCAGTACTTCCACCTGCTGCGCGCCCAGGTCATGCGCCCGCGCGTGTCGCCCCTCATCGTCTTCACCCCCAAGTCCCTCCTGCGCGCGACGTCGACCCGCTCGCCGCTGGCCGACTTCGAGTCGGGGTCCTTCCAGCGCGTGCTGGACGACGCGGGCGCCGACCACGCGGCGGTGACGCGTCTCGTGTTCGCCACCGGCAAGGTCGCGCACGAGGCCCTGGCGCACCGCGACGAGATCGCCGCCTCGTCGGTCGCGGTCGTGCGCGTGGAGCAGATCTACCCCTGGCCCCACGACGAGCTCGACGCCCTGATCGCCTCCTACCCGAACGCGCGCGAGGTCGTGTGGCTCCAGGAGGAGCCCGAGAACATGGGGGCGTGGCCCTTCGTGCACCACCAGGTGCACCGCAACCTGCGCGACCTCGCGGTCAGCCACGTCGCGCGCGCCGAGTCCGCCAGCCCGGCGACCGGCAGCTCGCTGGTGCACGCCGCCGAGCAGTCCGACCTACTGCGCCGGGCGGTCGGGTGAGCGCGGCGCGCGCCGGTCGGCGCTGGGTCGTCGTCGACGGGTCCAACCTGGCCACCGAGGGCCGCACCGATCCCAACCTGACCCAGCTCGACGAGGCCGTGCGCGCCTTCATGGAGGAGAACCCGGGGGTGGAGATCATCGTCGTGGCCGACGCAACGTTCGCGCACCGGGTCACGCCCGCGGAGCGCAAGCGCTTCGCCGAGTCCGAGTTGGCCGGCGAGATCGTGACCCCGCCGGCGGGCGCGGTGGGACGCGGCGACGCCTTCATCTTGAAGATCGCGGACCGCATCGACGGGGTCGTGCTGAGCAACGACTCGTTCCAGGAGTTCCACGGTGAGTACCCGTGGCTCTTCGACGAGGGCCGGCTCATCGGGGGCAAGCCCGTGCCCGGCGTGGGCTGGATCTTCACCGCGCGCCTGCCCGTGCGCGGCGCCAAGAGCGCGCGCGCGGTCAAGAAGCTGGCCGTGGACCTGCCGGGGGGCAAGAAGCCGACCATCGGCACGACCCTCACGCCGGTGAAGCGAGCGGCCAAGAAGCCGCCCGAGAAGGAGCCCGTCAAGCGCGCGGCGGCCAAGAAGGCGACGGAGAAGGCGGTCAAGGAGACCAAGGCGCCGGCCAAGAAGGCCCCCGCCAAGGCGCCGGCGAAGAAGGCGACCGTCAAGGCCCCGGCGAAGAAGGCGGCCGTCAAGGCCCCGGCCAAGAAGGCGGCGGCGGCGGCGCCCCACGCGCCAGCGGTCGCGCTGCGCCGCGGGCGCCAGCCCGTGAACCCCGAGTCGGACTTCGACCTGTTCCGTTCGACCTACCGGGTCGGGGCGCGCGTCGAGGGCGAGGTGACGACGTTCACGTCCCACGGAGCGGTGATCCGCGTCGCGCTTCGCGGGGACCGCCACGTGGAGTGCTACGCGCCGACGGCCCTGCTCGGCACGCCGCCGCCGGCGCGCGCGCGTGACCTGCTCGCGCGCGGGGACCGCCGCACGTTCAAGCTCGTGACGGTCGACGCCGAGCGTCGCATCGCGGAACTGGCCCTGCCGTGACCCCGTCGGGGGACCCGCGCCAGTGGCTGCCGCACCGTGAGCCCTTCCTGCTGATCGACGAGGTCCTCGAGGTCGAGCCCGGCGTGCGCGCCCGCGCGCGCTGGACGCTGCGCGGCGACGAGTGGTTCTTCCCCGGTCACTTCCCGGGCCGTCCCACCACGCCCGGCGTCCTGCTCCTCGAGTCGATCGCGCAGTGCGGGGCGGTGGCGGTGCTCGCCGACGAGCGCTTCGTGGGCCGGCTGCCGCTCTTCGGGGGAGTGGAGAGGGCGCGCTTTCGCCGGCAGGTCCTGCCCGGCGACGTGGTCACTCTCGAGTGCGAGCTGACGCGGCTCTCGGCGCGCGCGGGCAAGGGGCACGGCGTCGCGACCGTCGACTCCCAGGTCGCGGTGGAGGCGGACATCCTCTTCGTCCTCGCCGACGCGACGTGAGGGTCGCCACCTGGAACGTCAACTCGCTGACCGCGCGCTGGCCGCGCGTGGCCGAGTGGGTCGGCGCGCGCGAGCCCGACGTCCTGTTGATCCAAGAGACCAAGCAGACCGACGCCAAGTTCCCCTTCGACGAGCTCGCCGCGCTGGGCTATGACGCGGCGCACTACGGCCAGGGGCAGTGGAACGGCGTCGCGGTCCTCTCGCGAGTGGGGATCACGGACGTGACGCGCGGCTTCGGCGACGATGACCCCGAGGCGCGCCTCATCGGCGCGACGTGCGCGGGCGTTCGCGTGTACTCGTGCTACGTGCCCAACGGCCGGGCCCTGGACGACCCGCACTACCAGTACAAGCTGGAGTGGCTCGGCCGCCTGGGCGACCTCGTCGAGGGCCGCGACCGCGACGAGCCGCTGGTGGTCGGCGGCGACTTCAACGTCGCACCGAGCGACCTGGACTGCTACGACCCCGCGGCGTTCGTCGGCGCGACGCACGTGAGCGGCCCCGAGCGCGCCGCCCTCGAGCGCCTCGGCGCCGCGGGCCTCGTGGACCTCACCCGCGCGCTGCACCCCGACGAGGTGATCTACAGCTGGTGGGACTACCGCAACGGGTCCTTCCACCGCGGGTGGGGGCTGCGCATCGACCTTCTCCTGGCCAACGCGCCGATGGCGGCGCGCGCGTCGGCCAGCTTCGTCGACCGCGACGCGCGCAAGGGCGTCAAGCCGTCGGACCACGCGCCGGTGGTCGCGGACTTCGACCTCTAGAAGTGCCCGGCACCGGGCTCGGGTCGCCCCGAGCCCGGTGGCGCGCTAGTGGGTCGGCAGGCTCCAGGCGAACGTGCTCCAGTTGGTGTACGTGTCGCGACCCGCCGGCGGGATGTACTCGGTCATGAGGTAGGCCTGCCCGTTCCAGACCGCGCCGCCCGAGTAGTCGCCCCACCGGCAGCCGCCGTAGCCCGAGATGTAGCACGTGAAGCCGTCCTCGGGCGCCGCGCCGCTCGCGGCGACCTGCACCGGTCCGTAGGGACCGAAGTTGCCGTTGAAGGCCACGTCGGCCGAGCTCGGGTACATCGTGGCGCCGCTGAGGGAGAAGGTCATGTAGCCGTTGCCCTCACCGTTGACGACGATGTCGGGGTACATGACGTTCTCGCTCGTGGCGACGTAGCCCTGTCGCTGTACGCGCGCGTTGACCCCGTGGTTGTCGGCCGAGGCCGACAGGATGAACCACGCCGCGGCGTTCGAGGGCGCCGCGACGGTGCCCGACGCGGTGTCGAGCTCCCCGTAGAGGCTGCCGTCGGTGTAGGTCACCTGCTGGACCGCGTTGAAGTCCGTCTGGATCCCCTGGGGCGAGGTCGTGGAGAAGAACGGCGGCCCCAGGGCCCCGATGATGCTGCCCAGCGGCAGCGGGCCGGCCTCCTGGGTCGCGTCGGGCGGGAAGGAGTAGGCCTCCGACGTGACCTGCGTCGCGCCCAGCGACGGCGTGCCGCCGAAGAAAAGGCTCTGGGTGTTGGTGAGCGCGTAGACGATCAGGTGGTTGTCCGACGCCGCGTTGGAGTTGGACTCCACGAAGTACTCGGTGTTGGGCGCGTAGCTGCCGCCCGGCGGCGTCGACGCGGGCGACACGTGGTACGGCTGGCTCCCGCCGCTCGACCCGAACGCGTCGCCGGTGATCGCGTAGCGCGCCACCGAGGGCATCGGGAACCCGTCCGCCGCGAGCTCGAGGCGCTGCTTGGAGATCGCGTACATCACCGTGCCGTTGAAGCCCGGCGCCGCGCCGGTGTTGGAGAACTCGTTGGTCGTGATGTAGAAGCCGTTGGCGTCGGCGCCCACCTGGTCGAAGTCGCCGAAGCACGGGCAGTCACCGACCGGGTTCGTCGCGTCGGTCGTGTCGATCCCGAAGACCTGGTAGTTGCCCAGCGGGTCGGAGGTCTTGCTCACGGCGATGAACTGGGTGCTCGGCGCGGGGCTGCCCACGACGAACTCGGTGAAGAACCAGCGCTGGGTGCTCGAGTCGTAGTAGCAGCGCGGGTCCGACGGCGACGCCGTGTTGGGCTGGTTGAACAGCGCGAAGGTCGGCGTGACGGGCAGCACCTCGGTGCCCGAGGCGGTGTAGGCCGCGACCGCGTTGTTGACGATCTCCATCACGAGGGTCTGGCCGTGACGGTCCGGTCCCACGCAGGTGCCCTGGTCCGGCGGCTCGAGGTCACCGACGTAGGGGTTGACGGCCGCCTGCTGCGCGCCGGTGATCCCCTCGAAGCCCACGGAGCCGTTGATGTGACCCGACTGGACGTTGAGGGTTGCGCCGGTGGCCACCGGGGTGCCGGTGGCGGACCCCGAGCGGGTGGGGAGCCCCTCCACGTCGGGCATCTGGGGAGGCGTCCCCAGGGTCAGCGCCGGCGCGACCGACGACGACGCGGCGGCGCCGGCCGCCGCGAGGTTCACCGTTCCGAGGTTCTGCAGCGACTCGTTCGAGGCGCTGTAGGTCAGCTGCGCCGACGAGTTCGACTGGTTGGCGCCCGCCACCGGGGCCACGGAGCCGATCGTGATCAGGGTGGCGCCCACGAGCACCAGGGACAGGACGATTCTGCGCATTGCGACGCTCCTTCAGTTGACAACGGGTAGTCGATGTCGAGCGAAGAACCGATGGGACAGTCCCGGGCTCCGTCTCGTCGAAAAACTAGCCAGGCGCGTGGGCGAAAGCAAGGCCGATGCCGCCGCGCGGACCCCTAACCCAGGCCCTTGGGCAGGACCGCTTCGATGAAGGACGGGCCGGGCGTCGCGTAGGAGCGCTCCAGGGCGCGCACGAGGTCGTCGGCGGTGTCGACGCGCACGCCGGGCACGCCCAGGGACCGGGCCACCCCGGCCAGGTCCAGGGTCGGGTCGTCGATCTCGAGCATGCGGCTGCTCGCGGCCCCGCCATCGCCGCCCGGCGCCCCGACGCGCTGGCGCTCGAGCTCGAGGACGGCGTAGCTGCGGTTCGCCAGGGCCACGACCGTGACGTCGAGGCCCTCGCGGGCCATCGTCCACAGCGACTGGGGCGTGTACATCATCGATCCGTCGGCCTCCACTGCCAGCACCCGGCCGCTGCTCGCGACGGCCGCGCCGACCGCCAAGGGAAGCCCAAGTCCGATGGACCCGCCCGTGAGGGTCATCCAGCGGTGCGGCGCGCAGAAGCGCGTCGCGCCGTGCAGGTAGAGGCCCGCGGTGTTGCCCTCGTCGGCGATGACGACGTTCTCCGGCAGCGTCGCGCCGATCGCGTCGGCGAGGCTGTGCGCGGTGAGCTCGCCCGTGGGAGCCGCCGGCGCCTCACCGGTTTCGGCCTCGTCGGCCACGTCGTGACCGACCCCGTCGACGACCGCGCAAAGCGCGGCGAAGGCGTCGGTGCCCGGCGGGGCGAGGGAGACGACTTCGCAGTCGGTGGCGACGAGGCGACTCGCCACGTTCGGGTAGGCGAAGAATCCTACGGGCTCGACCGACCCGACGAGGATGAGGGCCTCGACGTCGGCTAGCTGGTGGATCGCGAATTCGCTGAGGTAGTAGAGGCGCTCGGGATTGGCGACGCCCGCGCCGCGCTCGGCGATCGCCGGGAACGTCTCGGAGATGACGCGACAGCCGGTGGCCCGCGCGACGCGTTGGGCCAGGGCGAGCGGCTCGGTGCGCATGGCCGATCCGCCGAGGAAGAGCGCGCAGCGCCGGGTGCGCAGCAGCTCGATCGCCCGCGCGACGTCGGACTCGGCCGGTGTCGAAGGGGAGGTGCGCGCCGCGGTCGGCCACGACGCGGGTGGGCTGACGACCTCGCCCCACGACACGTCCGAGGGGAGCACCAGGGTCGCGACGCGCCCCGGTGGACCCCACGCCGCGCCGATCGCGCGCGCGGCGTCGCCGGCGACCGCGTCGGGCGTCTCGCTGCGGCACTGCCAACCGTTGAGGGCCGACGCGATCGACGCGATGTCGCTCTGCAGCGGCGCGTCGTAGACGCCGTGGTAGGTCGCGTGGTCGCCCACGACGTTGAGGACGGGCGTGCGCGCCCGACGGGCGTTGTGCAGGTTGGCCCACCCGTTGGCCAGTCCGGGCCCGAGGTGCAGCAGAGTCGACGCGGGCCGGCCCGCGACCCGCGCGTAGCCGTCCGCGGCGCCGGTGGCGACGCCCTCGAACAGGCACAGGATCGAGCGCATCCGCGCGAAGTCCTCGAGCCCCGCGACGAAGTGCATCTCGGAGGTCCCGGGGTTGGCGAAGCACACGTCGACGTCGTTGGCGAGCATCGTCGCGAGCAGCGCGTGCGCCCCGTTCACGGCCGCGGCCGGTCGTCGAGGTGTCGGTAGGGGTTGAAGACGTGGCCCGGGTCGAAGGCGTCCTTGACGCGTCGTTGCAACGCGAGCCACGCCGGGTCGCTCAACGCGAGGAACGGCGCCTGCTTGTCCATCCCGATCCC
Organism: uncultured Actinomycetota bacterium; assembly: GCA_963805595.1. Classification (GTDB taxonomy): domain Bacteria; phylum Actinomycetota; class Acidimicrobiia; order Acidimicrobiales; family RAAP-2; genus RAAP-2. Next base: position 316,270 of record CAWDUM010000005.1, read on the forward strand.
GTGCTCGCCCGAGATCTGGCCGCCGAGGGCGAGTCCGGTGCGGAAGATCTCGTCGAGCAGGTCGCGGCGGCGCTCGTCGTCGGGCTGGAAGACGCTCAGGTGGACGTTGCCGTCCCCCACGTGGCCGCACCCGGTGATGAGCGACTCGTGGCGCTCGGCGCTGGCCTGGGCCGCGGCGAGGAACTCGGGCACCTTGGACCGCGGGACCACGACGTCGAGGATCTCGTTGGCCCCGGCGGCCTTGGCCACCCAGAACGCCCGCTCGCGCGCCTCGATCAGGCGGCTCGCGGCGCTCGCGGGCAGGACGTAGACCTCGATGGCGCCGGCGTCCTCGACGAGGCCGGCGACGTGGGCCAGGTCGAGCTCGAGCTGCTCGGCGGTGCGCGTCTCGAGCACGATCACCAGGTACGCCGACGCCTTGTTCGCCACGGCGGGGTCCACGCCGAGCTCCAGGTCGGCCGCGCGGGTGATCGACGCCATGGTCACGACGTCGAGGTACTCGAGCATCGCCGGCTCCAGGCCGGAGGCGACGACCCTCGGCACCACGCGGGTGACCTCGGTCAGGTCGGCGAAGGGCACGAGCACCGTCGCGCTGTGCTCCATCGAGGGCGACAGGCGCAGCGTCACCTCGGTCACGAGGGCCAGGGTTCCCTCCGAGCCGATGACCAGCTGGGTGAGGTCGTAGCCCGACGACGTCTTGACGACCGGACCCCCGGTTCGAACGACGCTCGCGTCGGCGAGCACGAGCTCGAGGCCCACGACGTGGTGGCGCGTCACGCCGTGGCGCACGGCGCGCATGCCCCCGGCGTTGGTGTTCACGTTGCCGCCGAGCGAGCCCGACAGCTCGCCCGGGTAGACCGGGTAGCGCAGCCCGGTGCCCGCCAGGCGCTCGTTGAGCTCGCGCAGCGTCAGCCCCGGCTGGACGACCGCGACGTGGTCGGCCGCGTCGAGGTGGAGCATCCGGTTCATGCGCTCGAAGCTCACGACGAGGCCGCCGCTCACCGGCGTCGCGCCGCCCGAGAGCCCGGTGCCCGAGCCCCGCGCCGTGATCGCGAGGCCCTCGCGCGCGGCCACGCGCACGATCTCGGCCACCTGGGCGGTGTTCTCGGGGCGCAGGACCGCGAAGGGCTCGACGTCGCGCGGGTGCAGCGACTCGTCGTGCAGGTCGTCGGGCAGGTGGTTGGGCGCGAAGGTCACGGCGCCGGCCCCGACGACGCCGATCAGCTCATCGCGAAGCCCGGTCGTGCTCATCCTGGGGCAACGCTACTGTGGCGCCCTCGAGGTCGCGGCGGATCGCCGCCAGCCGCGCGCGCCGGGCCTCGCCCGTGAGCGGCGCGTCGCGGGCCTCGATCTCGGCGACGGCACGCTCGACGCCGGCGAGGAACCTCGACGGCGCGCGGTCGGGGTACCTCGGGTCGTTGCGCCCCCGGCTCCAGGTGATGAAGAGCGACTCCTCGGCGCGGCTGAGCGCCACGTAGGCCAGGCGCTGCTCCTCGGCGAGCTCCTCCGCGCTGGTCGCGTTGTAGTGGGGGAGCAGCCCCTCGGCCCAGCCGATCGCCGCGACGTGGGCGAACTCGAGCCCCTTGGACCGATGGATCGTCGAGAGCGCGACGGCGTCACCGGACTCCTCCTCGAACCGCCGCGGGGTGTCCGCCCCGAGGTGCAGGTCCGACGCCGGCGAGTGCTCGGGTCCGCGCCGTTCGTTGGGGATGCCCGCGGCGTCCAGGTAACCGGCGACGACCTCGAGCTGGGCGTTGGTGCGCGCCAGCACGGCCATGGAGCGCCAGGGACTGCCCGGCCGGTGCTTGGCCGCGAGCCAGGTCGCGACGTGCTCGGCCTCCTCCTCGTCGGTGTCGTATCCGCGCACGAGCGGCACCTCGCCGTCGGGGCGCGCCGGGGTCAGCCCGGCGGCGCCGCTCTCGAGCAGGGTGTCGGCGACCGCGACGATGTGGGCGGTGGAGCGGTGGTTTCGCGTCAGGTCCAGGACCACCGTGTCGGGCCACGTGCGCACGATGTCGAGCATCACGAGCGGGCTCGCGCCGTTGAACCCGTAGATCGACTGGTTGGGGTCGCCCACGCAGAACAGGTCGGGGTCGTCGCCCGCCATCTCGCACAGCAGCAGGAACTGCAGGGGGTTCATGTCCTGGGTCTCGTCGACGAAGATCGCGCGCGTCTGGTGGCGGAACGCGGCGCGCAGGTCGGCGTCGTCGCGCAGGAGCCGCGCGGCCTCGCCGAGCAGGAGGTCGAAGTCGAGCACGCCGCGGCTCGCGCAGAACCCGACGTAGCGGTCGAGCAGATCGGCGAACTGCGCCGGCGCCAGCGGCGCGGCCCGGTGGAGGCGTCGCGCGCCCTTCGCGTAGGACGCGCCGTCGAAGCCCTGGCTGAGCGCCCACCCGATCTCCTGCTCGATCCGTGGCAGCTGCCAGTCCTCGAGCTTGACCGCGCCGCCCTTGCGCAGCTGGTCGACCAGGGCGCCCACCAGGCGACGGCGGTTCGTCTCGAGGGTGAGGGGCTTGAGCTGGTGGTCCTCGCGGTAGCGCGTGACCAGGTTGAGCGCGGCGCGGTGGAACGTCCCCGCGCGCAGGTCGCGCACCCCGGCGCGCGCGAGCCGACGACGCAACTCCTCGCCGGCCTTGCGGGTGAAGGTCATGGCCAGGACCTGGTCGGGCGCGACCTCGCCGTCGGCCACGCGCCTCTGGATGCGCAGGGTGAGGACGTGGGTCTTGCCCGAGCCCGCGGTCGCGCGCACCAGCAGCCGCCGCGCCGGTGACATCACCGCTTCACGCTGCTCGGGGGTCAGGCCCACCAGGAGGTCCTCGCTGAACGCGGTCGCGTCGGACATCGTGACCCTGACGCTACCGGCCGGTCGTGACGTCGCCGCCGGGCGATGACCCCTCGGTAACCTGAGGACCGTGCTGAAGGCCTTCGTGGACGGGAAGATCTTCGGCGAGGTCTACGGGGACGGGCCGGTCGAGGTCGTGTGGCTCCACGGGTGGGGCCGGCGCGGTGCCGACTTCGCGCGCGTCGCCGCCGACCTGGCGGACTCGGGCGTGGCCTCGGTCGCCCTGGACCTGCCGGGGTTCGGGGCGTCGCCGCCTCCGGCGGCCCCCGGCGGGGCTCGGTTCTACGCCGGCGAGGTCGCGCCGGTGCTGGCGTCACTGGGATCGGCCCCGGTGGTTCTGGTCGGGCACTCCTTCGGCGGGAGCGTGGCCACGGTGGTGGCAGCCCAGGAACCGCGGCTCGTTCGCTCGCTCGTGCTCACCGGCGCGCCGCTCATCCGCGGGGCCCGCCGGGGGAGTGCGCCCTGGGCGTTTCGCCTCCAGCGCGCGTTGCACGCGCGCGGCGTGCTGTCCGAGGCGCGCATGGAGGCCGCGCGCCAGCGCTACGGCTCGGCGGACTACCGCGCGGCGCGCGGGGTGATGCGCGACGTGCTCGTGGCGACGGTCAACGAGAGCTACGAAGACGAGATGTCACGCGTGCGGGCGCCGGCGCGCCTGCTGTGGGGGGCCGACGACACCGAGGTCCCCGTCGCCGACGCCGAGCGGGCGCGGGACCTCTTCGCGGCGGGTGCGACGCTGCGCGTCCTTGAAGGCGTCGCGCACTGGGTGCCGACCGAGGCGCCCGACGAGCTCGCCGCCGACGTCCGCGAGGCGCTCGCGTGAACGTCGCCTGGGACGCCGCGCTGAGCGTGGGCCTCGCGGCGGCGCTCACCGCCCAGCTCGCGCGCTGGCTGAGGGTCCTGCAGCGTGAGCACTACGACCCCAGCGCGCCCGGGCGTTTCCTCGTGCGCTGGAGCCTGACGCCGCTGGGGACCGCGACATCGGCGGCCCGACGCTTCGTGAACCCGAGCATCGCCGCGCTCGTCGCGGTGGTCGCCCTCGCGTCTGCCGGCCTCGATCGATGGGCCGCCCTCGTAACAATCCTCTACGGGCTCGCGTGCCCGTGGGGCCTGTCGCCGCGCGGCCGCAGCGGGCCGCTCGTATGGACCCGGCGACTCACCACCGTGGCGGCCCTGAGTGTCGTGCTCGTCGGCGTCGCGGGCGTCGCGGGCGCGACGTCGCGTCCATTCCTCGTGGCGCTCGTCGTGGTCTGGCTGGTCCCGCTTCTCGTCGCGCTGGCCGCGCTCGTCCTGGCACCGTTCGAGGAGCGCCGGGCGAAGGGCTTCGTCGACCAGGCGGTGGCGCGCCTGGCCCGGGTCCGCCCGAGGGTGGTCGCGGTGACCGGCTCGTACGGCAAGACCTCGACCAAGTCGCACCTCGTCGACCTGCTCGGCGCGGACGCGGGGGTCGTCGCGTCCCCGCGCAGCTTCAACAACCGTGCGGGCCTGTCGCGGGCGATCAACGAGCAGGTGGGCGACGACACCCGTGTCTTCGTCGCCGAGATGGGGACCTACGGCCCCGGCGAGATTCGCGCGCTGTGCGCGTGGTGTCCCCCCGAGATCGCCGTCGTCACGGCGATCGGCCCGGTGCACCTGGAGCGCATGGGCTCGATCGAGGTCATCGACGCCGCCAAGCACGAGGTGACCGAGGCCGCGCGCGTCGTCGTTCTGAACGTCGACGACGAGCGGCTCGCGCGGTGGGTCGACGGCCTTGTCGCCGCGGGCAAGAAGGTGCGCACCGCGGGGTCCCTCGCCGCCGCCGACGTGCGCGTCGTCGAGGCCGACGGCGCGTGGCGGCTCGTGATCGACTCGATAGAGCGCGCGACGATCGCCCGCCCGGTCGGGGCGCACGCGACGAACGCCGCGTGCGCGGTCGCCGCGGCCCTCGAGTTCGGCGTCGCCGCCGACGACGTGGCGCCACGCCTGAGCGCGCTGCGCGCGGTCGAGCACCGCGCCACCGTCGCGACCGCGGCGTCGGGCGTCGTGGTCGTCGACGACACCTTCAACGCCAACCCGGCCGGCGCCGCCGCCGCGGTCGACCTCCTCGCGGGGCTCGACGTGGTCGGCATGCGCGTCGTCGTGACCCCGGGGCTCGTCGAGCTAGGAACGCGCGCCCGGGTCGAGAACCGCGAGCTCGCCCGACGCGTCGCGGCCGCCGGCGCCACGCTGGGAGTCGTGGGGCGCACCAACGCGCGCGACCTCGTCGAGGGGTTCGGCGCGTCGGCTTTGCGCTTCGCGCGTCGCGAGGACGCGGTCGCGTGGGTGCGCTCGACGCTCGGGGCCGGCGACGCCGTGCTGTACCTCAACGACCTGCCCGACCAGTACCCTTGAGTTCTTGAGCCGCGCGGGACGAGGTAGGTCGTGACCATTGGTGTGCTGTTCGGTGGTCCCTCGCCCGAGCACGACATCTCGATCCTGACCGGCCTGCAGGCGCTGCGCGAGCTGCGCCGCGCCGGGCGCGACGCCACGGGCATCTACTGGACCAAGACGGGCGACTTCGTCGAGGTCGAGGGCGCCGTGGAGGCGGTGGACTTCCTCGACGGGGTGCCCAGGTCGTCGGCCCCGCTGATCCTGCGCCTGGGCGACGGCGGGGGGTTCGTGGCCGCGGCGGGGCGACTCTCCAAGCCCCGGCCGCTGGCGCTGGAGATCGTCGTCGTGGCCACCCACGGGGGGCCCGGCGAGGACGGGACGCTGCAGGCCGCGCTGGACCTGGCCGGGATCTCCTACACCGGGCCGAGCGTGGCCGGCGCGGCGCTGGGGATGGACAAGTGGGCCTTCGGCGCCGTGGTCGCCGCCGCGGGACTGGCCACGCTGCCTCGGGTGCTCCTGGACGAGTCGACCGAGGCGGTGCCCTTCGCCGGCCCGTACATCTTGAAGCCGCGATTTGGCGGCTCCTCGATCGGCATCGACGTCGTGGCGGACCTCGCGACGGCGCGCGCGCGACTGAGCTCCAACGTCCACCTGGCGCGCGGCTGTGTCCTTGAGCCGTTCCGCGAGGACCTCTCGGACGTCCAGATCGCCCTGAGGGCGTACCCGAGCCTCACGCTGTCGGCGATCGAACGGCCGCTGCGGCGCACCGCCGGCGCCGAGATCCTCAACTACCGCGACAAGTACGTCGGCGGCGAAGGGATGTCTGCGGCCCCGCGCGAGCTGCCCGCGGTGCTCGGGCCCGGCCAGGCCGAGGCGGTCGCCGCCGCCGCGACGGTGGTCGCGCGCGTGGCCGGCGTGCGCGGCGTCGCGCGCGTCGACTTCCTGGTCGGCGAGACCGAGGTCTACGTCAATGAGGTCAACACGATCCCCGGGTCGCTGTCCAAGCACCTCTTCGTCGACCCGCCGGTGGCCTTCCTCGACCTACTGGACGGTCTCATCGACGAGGCGCGCGAGCGACCCACCCGTCTCTTCAGCGCCGCCGGCGCCGACGGCGAGGTGCTGCGCACGGCCGGGGCCATCGCCGCCAAACTCGCGTAGCCGCGGCACGCGCCGCAGGGCGTCGTCCAACGCGTCGCTGTAGGGGTCCACGAGTCGGCCCTGGCCCAGCGCCCAGAACGCGGTCTCGAAGTCCTCGGACTGCAGGGCCACGCGGCTCAGGGCGAGAGCGGCCCACTCGGCGTCGCGCTGGAGGCGCGCCGCGTGGCCCTCGGCCAGGAACCACTCGAACCCCCGCAGCGCGCTCGCCAGGACCTCGCCGTGCACCAGGCCGAGGGCCCGCTCGAGCAACGGCGCCGCCTCCACGAGGCCCAGCGCGCGGGCTCGCGAGACCAGGGCGTCGAAGAGCTCGACGTCGCTGGTCACGCCGTGGGTCACGTAGAGGCCCGACGACGTCACCGGGTGCAGGCGGGGGCCGCGAGCGTCGACGCCCAGGCTGCGCCGGACCGAGCTAGCGGTGTTGGCGAGCGTGCGCGTGGACGCGTCCACGTCGGCGGTGGCCAGGACCCGCGCGCGCAGCCGTTCCCCGGTGACCGGCTCGTGGCGGTGCAGCGCCAGGTAGGCGACCATCTCGACGCAGCGACGGCGCAGAGTCGGCGTGAAGGGCTCGACGAGCCCGGTCACGCGCGGCTCGGCGCGCAGCAGCTCCACACGCACGTCGTCGGCGGTCGCGACGTCCTCAGCGGGGGTGTCGCGGCGGCGCGCGACGCGCCCGACCGCCACGCGTTCGTCGAACAGCACGGGTGACAGGGTGACCGCGCACGCGCGCAGGTCAGCGTCGAGCGCGCCCGCGACGCCCAGGTGCACGACCAGGGTGCGCCGAAGGGACCGCGTGGCCAACGCGCGCACGAGCTCGGACTCGGTCCGGGTGAAGGCGAGTCGGCCCCCGTCGTGCAGCGCGACCGCGGCGTCGATGACGTCCTGGCCGCTCCACTGCACCGGCACGCGCAGGACGCCCCCCTCGCGCGCGAAGGAGACGAGGACCTCGCCCGGCTCGTCGCGCACGACGCACACGACGACCGGGTCCGCGCGCGGCGGATCCGTCGGCCTCGCGGGTGTCTCGCCCACGCGCACGACGCCGTCGGCGCGCGGTCCCATGAGTCGCTCCAGCGAGTCGACCAACCCCGGGTCCAGTCCCCGCAGGAGCTCGATCGTGTCGTCGACCCGGGCGTCGTCGGGGACCGCGGCGCCGCGGCGCAGCTCGTCACGTCGGCGCCGCGCCATGAGCGCGAGGGGCAGGGCGCTGGCGCCCATGGCGCGAACCCGCGACGAAGGATCGCGCGCCGCGTCGGCGGATCGCGCGCTGACCGGCGCGGGCACGTCGCTCGTCGCGTGGTGGGCGGCGAGCAGGTAGGGCAGGGTCGCGACGATCAGCGTCGCCAGCCAGGCGTTGCCACCGGGCCCGAGGCGCCGGCCCCGTCGGAGCCGGCGCACGTTGCGGATGAGCTGGACGAGGTAGACGAGCCAGATCACGGCGAGCGCGACCAGCAGGACGCGCACGAGGGTGCCCTGGGTCTCGTGGCGTGCGCCCGCCCACTTGGTCACCACGACGTAGGGAAGGAGGGCGAAATAGAGGGCGAGGGCGACCCCGTGGACGGGGCCGTTCAGGCGGCGCCTTAGTGGACCGGCGTCAGTTGCCACTGGGGCAACCCTTGGGCGTTGGTGGAGGTGACCTGGAGCTGGCAGCCCTCGGCCGAGGTGATGACGACCTCGCCGACCACGGGGCCCGACACGCTCGGGCAGTACAAGACCGCGCTGATCGACGCGGACCCGGTCAGGCTCCACGCCCCGGGCCCGCGCAGCGGGACGACGGCGACGGCGAATCCGGGTGACAGGGTCCCGGCCAGCGCGCCGCTCGCGGCGCTCCCGGCGCGAGCGCGCGCGGGCGACCTCGCGCTCAAGGCGGTCTCTGCGACGGATGGCCTCGCGCTCGGCGCGGTCGTCGTCGTCGACTTCGGGGGCACAGAGCTCGTCGTGATGAGGGACGTCGTCGTCGTCGCTGATGTGCTCGTCGTCGTCGTAGGCGGGGTCGTCGCGGGTGGCACCGACGGGGTCGGGTGGGCCGTCACCGTGAAGAGAAGCACGAGCAGCAAGAGCGGGCTGGACCACGCCAGGACGTGGGCGCCGGAGAGGGAGTGGGGACTCCTCGCCATACGATTCAGACCGTACTGGTGTCACGAGACGCTGTCCAAACGAGCACGACCCGTCCTAGATGAGGTGACGCTGCGCAAAGCTGCGCAGCTCGGCCTGGAGCGTCGAGGGGGCGCTGTGGTCCTCGCGGGCGAGGTCGCGCAGCGAGCGGCCCTCGAAGACGCGCGAATAGGTCAGGCGCGCGAGTCGGTCGTAGGCGCCGCCGCGCAGCACGTCCAGGCGGGCCGCCAGCGGCGAGGCCGCGGGCGCCGGCTCCTCGGGCCTCGGGTAGTAATCCACGACGCGCCGGGCCTCCTTCTCCTTCAACAGCCATCGCCGCAGTCGCCCGCGCAGCGCTGACAGCAGGTCGGGCGCGGCGTAGGCGCGCGACTGGCCGGCCCAGTCGCACAACAGCTCGCTGGCCAGCGCGACGGCGACGCCCAGCGTCTCGCTGGGGTCGACGATGATCCCGCGTCCGAAGCGCAGCTGGCGACAGACGCTCACCACGCCCGGCAGGAGCGTCTGGAGCAGGCAGCGGCGCACCAGGGGGTCGGCGGCGTCCTCGAGCAGCGCGCTGACGATACGCGCGCGCTCCAGGACGCTGCGCCCGCCCCGGGTCTCGAGGGCGCCCACGACGTCTCCCAGGTCCACCAGGCCGTCGAGGGCCAGGTCGGGGTGGCGCTGGGCGAACCGGGCGAAGCCGTGCGCCGCGTCGGGCGCGCGGCCCGTGCGGTGCCATTCGCGACGCAGCTGGTCCAACAGGTCAGGTGAGGTAGTCATGGCGGGAAGTACAGTTCCGCCCGCGCACCGCGCCGCGCCGCATCTGGTGGTCCTCGCGACACCGCTTCTCATGACCCTGAGGGTGGCGCGCGCCGCGCACAGTGCCGCGCACATAGTCGCGGCGTAGGCTCCGTCCATGGACATCGAGACCTTCTATGAGCTCAACGAAGCGCGGCGCGAGAGCGCCGAGATCGAGTTCGGCGACGAGTGGACTGACGCGTCGGACAACAACTACGAGCTGTCGTGGGTCGAGGCGACCGGCGAGCTCTACCTGATGATCGAGCCGGACGCCGCGGTGGGCGAAGACGGCTTCGGCGACTTCTGGGTCTCCGACGAGCCGGTCGAAGAGTTGAGCGTCGTGATCATCGGTCGCCTCGGCTCGCTCACGGCGGTCGAAGACGCGCTCCAGGGCTGGGAGGACGCGATGCTCGAGGAGAACTCCCTCGCCTGGCTCTACCGGCGCTTCCCCCAGGGCGGGCCGAGCCAGCCCGAGGACTAGGCGGGGCTAGAGGTACGGGGTCGACGAGTCGGCCACTCGGCAGAGCCTCGTCAGCGCGGGGACGAGGTTGTCGAGGGGGACGCGCTCGGATTCGTTGATCGTCGTCATCAGCGCGTTCCAGCTTCCGTCGATCGACGTCGCCGCCGCGGCGGCGGGCGTCGCGCGGAGGAGCTGGGCCAGGGCCAGGTTCTCGAGGTCGTCACGGCGTGCGCCCGAGATGCCCGCGGCCTGAGAGCGACGTTGCGTGGCCAGGGCCCGGTGCACGCTGCGGCACGCCGCGCGCGCGTCGGCGACCGCGCCACCCGTGCCGCACGAACTCAGCAACAGGGCCGAGGTGAACAGTGCGACGACGACGAGGGGTCGACTCAGCCGAGCCACGAGTCGGCGGCTTGCAGCAGGAAGTCGCTCACGCTGCGCCCTCGCTCGAAGATGTCGCACAGCGGGTCCTCACCCTTGGCCACCTGGGCGAGGGAGACCGCGCGGCGCGCGACGATTGAGATTCGTCGCTCGCTGCTCTCGGTGGGCGACTCGAAGACGTCGGTGGCGGTGACCTCCAGGGGCATCTCGACGCCCCCGACGGGCGCCAGGTCGATCGCGAGGCGCAGCAGGTCCGGGCCGTGGGGCAACGGAGGAAGGCTCCAGGTCAGCACGAGCGGGAAGTGGAACTCGTCGGGCGGGTCGACCTCGTCGGGCAGGCCCAGGACGGCGTCTTCAAAGGCGAGCAGCGTGCGCGGGTCGACGTCGAGCTCGACGTGAAGGTCGATCGGTCCGCCGCACCCGTCTTCGGGGTGCAGGTCGACCTCCCAGGCCTGGCGCAGCGAGTAGGTCTCCACGAAGTGACGCTCGTCGTGCACGTGAAAGCCGTGGGTGACCGCGTGGTCCTTGAGGTCCGCGACGAATCCCGCGACGTCGATGGCGGCCATTAATCCTCAGGTTAGCCCCCCTCCCCAGTACCGTGGCTACGTGCGCGACGACCCCCTTGGCCCGCTCGAAGACTGCGCGCGTGAGATCGGCGAGGTCGTGACGTCGCACCAGGGACGCGGTTACTCGGGCCTGCGCGAGTCCCAGTACCACCTCGACATCGCGGCGGACGAGGTCGCCCGGCGCGTGCTGGGCGGCGCGGGGTATCGCGTGATGAGCGAGGAGTCCGGGATGTCCGGTTCGGGGGAGTACACGGTCGTGGTCGATCCCGTCGACGGCTCCACCAACTGTGACCGGGGCATCCCCTTCTACGCGACCAGCCTGGCGCTCGTGCGCGCCGGCGAGCTGGTCGGCGGCCTCGTGGTCAACCTGGCAACGGGGACGACGTACCGGGCCGAGCTCGGGTCGGGCGCGACCCGCGACGGGGTGCCGATCTCCACGAGCGGGCGCACCAGGCTCGAGGGCGCGCTGATGAGCTTCTCGGGCTACCCCGTGCGGCGGATCGGCTGGTCCCAGATGCGCGCACTCGGCGCCGCGAGCCTGGAGATATGCCTCGTCGCCGACGGGTCCCTCGACGTGTACGCCGTCGCGCAGGGCTCGACGCTGCACCCGTGGGACTACCTCGCGGGACTGGCCATCGCGCGCGAGAGCGGCGCGGGGGTCATGGACTACCGAGGTGAGGAGCTGGTGACGGTCGAATCGGTGCCGCGGCGTCCGGCCGTCGCCGCGACCGACGAGCTGCTCGCCGCCGTGGCGGCCGCTGGCGCGCTGTGAACGGGAAACGAAAAACATCTCGCCTGACTACAGTGAAGTCAGCGCCGGCCCCGGGCCGGCGCGTGTCGGACACGTTGTCGTTCTATCGGGAGGGTGCATGACTGGATCACGGAGGACTCGCGCCGCGCTGTCGCCGGTCCTCGTCGCCGTGGCGCTGCTGGCGGCAGGGTATCTGGGGACCTCGGTCGCGGGCGCGACCGCGTCGCCGCACTTGGTCGTCACGCCGACGAAGGGGCTCAAGAGCGGTTCGACCGTCAAGGTGTCGGGCCGCGGCTTCTCGCCCAAGGACACGCTCTACATCGTCCAGTGCGTCTGGAAGGCCAAGGGGTCTGCGGGATGCAGCATCGCGTCCGCGACGCCGGTGACGGTGTCGGCGACGGGGACCTTCCCCACGACGAAGTTCAAGGTCGTGACCGGGACGATCGGGAACGGCAAGTGCGGGACGACGAAGTCGAACCTCAACAACTGTGAGGTCAGTGTCGGAAACGCGGCGGGCGGAGATTCGGCCACCGTGCGCATCGTGTTCGCGAAGTCAAAGGGGTAGTCCGGCCGTCACACGGGGACGCCCGGCGTGGCGGGCCCGCGGGATGGACGTGGTGAGGACCGGGCCCGGCGTGGTCCCGGTGACGGGTGACGAGATGATCGAAGAGACGGGGGTCGCGGGCGAAGTGGACTCGGCCCGCCCGATCGTCATCCGACGCTGGCGGGCCAACCTCGGGATGACGGCCCTGCTGTCCATCCTCTTCCTCACGTTCCTCGACAACACGGTGATCAGCGCGGTGCTGGCCAACGTGCAGTCCGAGCTCCACTCGGGTGTGACCCAGCTGCAGTGGGTGGTCGGCGGCTACGCCCTCGCGTTCGCAAGCCTGATGCTCATGTGCGGCGCCTTGGGAGACGCCTACGGGCGCCGGCGCGTCATGGTCGTCGGCGTCGCCGTCTTCTGCGCCGGTTCCATCATCTGCGCGCTCGCGCCGACGTCGGCCGTGCTGATCGCGGGTCGCGTCGTGATGGGCGCGGGCGCGGCGGCCTCCGAGCCCGGCACCCTGTCGATGATCCGTCAGATCTACCCCGACGCGCGCCTTCGCGCACGCTCCCTGGGCGCGTGGGCGGCGGTGAGCGGACTGGCCCTGGCGCTCGGTCCGGTGCTCGGGGGAACGCTGACCGGGATCTGGTCGTGGCGCGCCATCTTCTGGTTCAACGTCGTCTTCGGGGGGGTGGCCTTCGTCATCGCGCGCGCCGCCCTGCCCGAGAGCCACGACCCGGCGCGCACGCGTCCGGACTACGTGGGCTTCTTCCTCGGCGCCTTCGCGCTGGGGTCGGCCACCTTCGCGACGATCGCCGGGGAGACCTCGGGGTACATGTCGAGTGGCATCCTCACGCTCTACGCGGTCTCGGTCGTCTCGGTGATCACCTTCTTCTTGGTCGAGGCGCGCTCTAGCCACCCGATGCTGCGCGTGGCGATCTTCGCGCGGCCCGCGTTCACCGGCGCGAACTTCGTCGCCATGACGAGTTACTTCTCGGTGCTGTCGATCTTCTTCTTCGTCGCGCTCTACCTCGAGATCGTCACGTCCGCCGGCGCCTACCAGCTGGCCCAGGACTACCTGCCTCTGCTCGGCGGGATGTTCGTCGCGTCGCTCTTCAGCGGCCGATGGGTGGGCGCGGTGGGTTCGCGGGTGCCGATGATGACGGGCTGCGCGGTCGCGGCGTTGGGCGTCTTCCTCACCGACGTCGTGGTCGGGCCCCACGCCGGGCTCGGCACGGTGGGCTGGACCATGGGGATCGCCGGCGTCGGCTTCGGGATCATCGCGGTCCCCGTCACCTCGACCGCCCTGACCAGTGTGCCGTCCCAGCACTCGAGCATGGCGGCGTCGATGACCAACACGAGCCGCGAGTTCGGCGCGGTCGCTGGTGTCGCGATCCTGGGCTCGGTCGTCAACGGCCAGCTGACCGTGCACCTGACCCAGCGACTGGTCCAGCTCGGCATCCCCGAGGCCTACCGCGCCGAGGTGATCACCGCCGTGACGACCGGCTCGGTCAGCTCGAAGCTCAAGGCGCTCGGTCCCACCTCCAAGGCCGTCCAGGCGATCATCAACAAGGTCGTCTCGGCGGCGTACTCGGCGTTCACGCACGGGCTCAACCTGGCGCTGGAGACGGCGTCCGCTTTGCTGGTGCTCTCGGCGATCGTCGCCTACTTCACCGGCACCTCGGGGGCGTCCGACGACCTGATGTAGAGGGCGTTGGCGACCGTTGTCAGGGCGCCGCGCGCGGCCGCGACCGGCGCGGGCCACTCTCGAAGCAGCCGGGCGATCTCGCCCTCGAGCCAGGTCGCGCACGCGACCGTGGCGTCGTCGTGAGCCTCGCCGAACATCTCGCGGGGTCGGCTGACCTCGACGAGGAAGTCGCGGGCGACGACGTGGTCGTGCAGGTCGCCTAGGACCGACTGCACGCGTTCGAGCGCCGTGGCCGCCGCCGCGGCCGGCGCCAGGAAGGACTCGGCGAGCTCGCAGGTGTAGCGGCTTCTCTTGACCTTGATGCGCACGCGGTGCAGTTGGTCGGCGGGCGTGTCCGCGTCCAGTCCGTCGAAGACCGTGATGAGGTCGGTGACGACCTCGCGCAGCTCGGGTCCGAGGACCGTCGACGCCGGCGCCGACGACCCCTTGCGCAGGGGAGGGGCCACCACCGCCTGGGAGAGCCGCTCCATGAGATGGCGGTACCGCGGGGTGCGCAGGGTTCGCGCGACGCGGCGCGACTCGGCGGCGCGCTGCAGGTTCAGCCGCGTCGTCACCGCGACCGGGGCCGCGACGCCCGCCGACTCGCCATGGGTGAAGAGGTCGGTCAGCACGTCCAGGTCGCGCAGTCGCCCCAGCGTGGCGCCGAGCCACTTGAGCTCGCCGTCGAGCGCCCGGTGGTCCTTGGCCCGCAGCACCGGCGCGGCGACGCGCATCTCGGCGCGCAGGTGGCGCACGTTGACACGCATCTGGTGGATGCCCTCGGTGTCGCGGTGGCGCCGGACCACGGGGTCGTAGTGAAGGAGGTTTCCCACCGCGCGACCCAGGAAGTCGCGAACGACGTCTCCCGCGGACGGCTCGGCGTCACTGATGGATGGTCGGGCCATGGCTCATCCACCTCGCGTCGGCGCTGTTGAGCGACCGACGCGTCGGAGGCGCGGTGGGGCGCCGGGCCCAGGTTTGCTCTGGGCGTCGTGCAGCGACGTACCCGACCTCGAGCCGGCGACGAGATTCATAGGCCCCCAAGCAACCAATTGTGAATCTATTACCCTTCGACGTCGCCACGAACGGTCGGCGCCAATCAGAGAGTCACGTAGGCTCGGAGAACGCGGGCGCTTAGCTCAGTTGGTCAGAGCAGCTGACTTACACTCAGCAGGCCGGGGGTTCGAGTCCCTCAGCGCCCACTCGTTGTTGTGGAATTTGAAACGTCGCCCGTCTTCAGGCTGTGACAATCTTTTCGGTCGCTCTGAGATCTCGAGCGCTTGTCGTGTCCCTAACTCCGTTCGCTCACACTCGAATCACGGGCAGCTCAGCAAGATTGATGTAGTCGTCGTCTTGAGTAATGATCGGCACAGCCAATGCCATTGCGGTTGCCGCGATCCACGAGTCATTGACCGGCATACGTTGACCTGAGTCCCGTAGCAATACCCGTAGCCGCGCCCACTCGGCGGCGACGTCGTCGTCAACGGCAACGGGATCGAGTGACATGACCACGGTCAAGGTCGCCAAACGCCGGTCGCGAATCTTAACGTCGCTCGCGGCGAGCACGCCCGCTCGCAGTTCGCCAATCGTGATGATCGAAACCGCCAGTTCGTCGGGGAAGAGCGATTCTTGAAGCGGACGACCCGATTCGCGTGCGATGAATACACTCGTGTCGGCGAGGCCTCGCGTCACAATGGGAGGTCATCGGTCGTGTCCGGCGACAAGGCTTGCAACTCATTGCGAAGACCTGGATCGGCCTGGCGCCGAGCCATGCGTCGAGCAAAGTCGACCCCATTGATCCAGCGCGGGCGATGGTTCAAAGGCCGCAACGCCGCGACAGGGAGGCCGTCCACGGTAATTACAAGGTCCTCTCCGCGCGCAACCCTTTGCAGAAGTCCGCGAGTATTGTTTCGCAGTTCACGAGACGCAATTTCAGTCATGCTACAAGTGTAGCACATATGCGACGTTGGACTGATTCTCGTGTGAGGTTTGGGTGGGGGCGACCATCGTGCGGATTCGTTGGTGGGCCCGATGGGGTTCGCGAATGACGCGAACTCGTCGTGGCGGACGGTCAAAGTCTCGAAATGTGCTGAGAGCGGCTCTGCGTCTCACCTGATGAACACGGATGCGAGGGGGTTCGAACATGGTCGCGTTACCTCCACTTCGTTGTCAGATTCACAACACTGTGTCGTGAAGGAATCTGGATTTAGCCCATTCGTACTCGGTGGCCCTGGCCCAGCCTGACTTCAGACACCCACAACGTCGATGAGATCCGTGAGACCTTTGAAGTCATCAAGGTTGCGCGTATAGAGGGTTAATCCATTGGCGTGGGCCGTGGCGGCGATCAATAGGTCGGCGAGACGTCGCCGATGAGAGCGACCAGATTCAGTGACCGCGGCGATCACTTGACCGTAACTGCGAGCCGCTGCTGCATCGAATGGAAGCGGTTCAAATGCGGACTCGACGTGTTGGAGTCGGGTCTGGCGACGAGCACGCTCGGAGCTCGACGAGGCAAGATGAGGACCAGCGGCCAATTCGGCTAGCGTCACAGCACTGACCGCGACCTCGTCGGGGAGCGCTGCGGCGACGCTTGGGTCATCCCATTCGATGACGACGGACGTATCCAATAATCCGACTGACATCTACAACTCCTGATCGACGTAGCGGTCGAGGTCGGCCATGAACTGCGTCCGATCGATCTTTGGCCCATTTGCCGCAAGAGTCAAGACATCACTCTTGCTGACAAGACTTCGACGCGGCTTTTGAATTGGTCGGAGTTCGGCGACGGGGACACCATTTCGGGTGACGACAAACGTCACTCCGGATTCCACCTCGTCAATCACTCGAGCGTTCTCATTTCGAAGCTCTCGTTGGGCAATAGTTTTGACCATGCGACGAGTGTAGCACAGTGGGCTACGGAGTGCTACGATTCGGGGCGAACCATCTCCGGCGAGCCGTCTCATTCTTGTCATCGCGATATTGGCTCCGCCCCGAGTTCAGCCCTTGGTGTCTGGTGGCAACAGCTCGGGTGGGCCCGGCGAATGCTCGTTGCGACTCTCGAGCAAAATGAAGCGGTCGTGAGCCCACGACGTTTCATCTGGTCAACGGCGATAAAGAGGGGTTCGAACAAAGTCGCGTTACTTCCGCCCATGTCGCGAGGAACATGACGTCGAGTCGGAACGTACACGTCTCCAACTGGGGTTCTGCGGACCAACCTTGGATTCCCTACACCGTCCGCATATGGTGAACCAGCATGAAGCAGATCATGCATCGCTACCTCCAGACCGCTCGTGACGCCGTCCTCTGGAAGCTGGACGGCCTCTCGGAGTACGACCTGCGTCGTCCCCTTGTTCGGAGCGGGACCAACCTCCTGGGAATCGTCAAGCATCTGACGTGCGTCGAGCTCGGCTACTTCGGGCCCGTCTTTGGTCGACCCATGGGCCAGCCCAACCCGTGGTTCGAGGAAGGCGCTGAGGACAACGCGGACCTCTTTGCGCGAGCGGACGAGTCGATGGGTGACGTCGTCGGGAACTACCGCAGGGCGTGCGAGACGTCGGACGCGACGATTGAGGCGCTGGACCTTGACGCCGCGGGTGCGGTGCCGTGGTGGGGTGATCATCCCGTCACCCTCTCGCACATTCTCGTGCACGTCATCGCCGAGACCTGTCGGCACTCCGGCCACGCCGATCTTGCCCGAGAGCTCATCGACGGTTCCATCGGTTTTGCGGCGGACGACAGCAACGTCCCGGAGCACGACGGCGCCTGGTGGCAGGCGTACCACGATCGCGTGGAGGAAGAGGCGCGTCGAGCGTCGACGTGACGGTGTCGGAGAACGAGTTCTGGGTCTCTGGTAGTGCGACCAGGTCGTTGATCCTCTCCAAAGTTCACGTAAGCGCGCCGACGCAGCGGGTCACAGCCGCGCCCGGCGCATTCCTAAGTCATTGGGTGGAGCTCGATGGCGTTGTCGTTTCGAGCCAGCGTCCCCGACGCTTCGCTTGCTAGTGGCGGTTCGACGTCGCAGTTGAGTCAACCGTGCGACTCACGATCCATGCGTGCTTGCCGACTTGGCGGACGCGCGTGAACCCGAGGTCCTCGAACAGCTCGACCGTCGCGCTGAAGAGGAAGCGACCCTGTGCCTCGCGGCCCCGGGTGGTCTCGGAGATCGCCTCGACGCGTCCGCCACCCGCGTCGGCGATCTGCCCGATGGCTCCCTCGAGCGCCATCCGGGCGATTCCTCGCCCGCGATGGCGTTTGTCCACGAAGACGCACGCGATTCGCCACTTCGCCGCCGGCGGAGGGTCCTTGCGGTACTCGCGGCCGTGTTTGAGATCCAGGGAGTCCGCGACGCCGTACTGGCACCAGCCTTGCGCGTCTCCCTCCTCGTCGAAGACCAGCGCGGCGCGCGCTCGGCCGCTGCGGACCAGCCGCTCCTTGAGTGTCCGGGTGTCGCTGACGCCGCGCTCGTACTCGACGTGATGCGGGGCGCACCAGCAGCCTCCGTAGATCCCGTTGTTGCGCTCGACGAGATCGGCGAAGTCGTCCCAGGTCGCGGCCTCGAGCCGACCGGTGGTGTACTTCGAGTTCGTCACCGCGTCGAGTTTGCCTCGCGCCGGGGTGCGACCGTGCACGAGTGATTCGCAACGGGGTGGGAGTGCAATTCGCGTCGGGCGGGCGTCGGACCCGCTATACTTAACAAATATGTTAAATATAGTCGTGGAGCGAACGGACGAAGAGCTCGACCTGCTGTTCGGCGCGCTCGCGGACGCGACCCGTCGGAGGATCGTTGAACGCCTGGCTTCTGGCGAAGCCACGGTCACCGAACTCGCCGCTCCCTTCACGATCAGCCTCCCGGCGATCTCGCGGCACCTCAAGGTTCTCGAGCGCGCGTCGATCATCACTCGGAGCCACCACGGCCGTTGGCGAAGCGCGCAACTCTCCCCGTCATCGCTCGATGTCGCCGCGGACTGGCTGCGCCTGCACGAGCGGCTCTGGTCCGAGAGACTCGACCGGCTGGGCGATCACCTCGCCGCCGTGACGGCGGAGTCGCCGCCGTCTAACGCCGAACAATCACGTCGAAACGAAGAGAGGTAGAGCATGACCACGACCGACCACGATCTCGCGCTGACGAGAATTGTCGACGCGCCCCGGGATCGCGTCTACATGGCGTTCACCGAGCCCGAGCAGTTCGCGGCGTGGTGGGGGCCATTTGGCAACCACCTGCCGCTCGACGAGGTCGAGTTCGACGTGCGCTCGGGCGGCTTTCAGCGATGGACCGAGCTGTTCCCCGACGCGCCGGGGTCGTGGACCCACGGTCGCATCGACCTCACCGACGTCGTCGACGGCGAACTTCTCGACGGCGTCATGCGCATCGACGGCGAACTTCCGGGGGGCTTCAAGCCGTTCGAGACGCGGATGCGCGTCGAGTTCTACGACGAACCCGAAGGTCGGACGCGCCTCGAGATCCGTCAATGGCTGCCCGAGGGGTACGCGTCCCCGACGGAGGCGGGGTGGGGTGAGGCGTTCGCCAAGCTGGATACGATGCTGGCCGCCAAATCCAACTGACGGGGTTCGCGTCAGCGTCGACCGAGGCGCGTCACGCCGTCGAGGAGCTCCCTGGCGATATCGAGGTGACCCGCGTGCCGCGTGGTCTCTTCGATCATGTGCAGGACAACCCAGCGCACGTCGGGTGGCACGAACCCGTGCGGTCCGTGAGTACCCCGGGGCACCGCCGAGAGGGGAGTCACCGCGAGCACCGCCTCGGATTGGGCGCACTGGTCTCGGTAGAAGTCGATGACCTCCGCGGACGGGGCGTCGGTCGCGAAGACGACCGTCATCGGGTCCCACGGCGGCTGATCGGGGTCGACGTCACCCACCATTTCGGGTTCGCGGCCCGCCACCACGCCTTGAAACCAGTGCCACTCGGCCCCGCCGAGGTGCTCGAGGATCCCCGCGGGGGTCCAACCGGTCGGCACGACCGATCGGTGCCAGTCCTCCTCGCTCAGTCCTTCCACGATCGCTAAGACAACCTCGCGTTGCCCGCGAAGGTAGTCGCGCAACATCTCGTCGGCGCCCCGCATTTCACTTTCCTCGGCCATGTTCTCTCTTCGCCCTCCGACGCGGCGGAACGCCGACCCGGTCGGCGTTCCGCCTCCCGACGGAGATCGTACGCACGGGTGATCACTCGGCGCACCCTTCATGGTGTCGGCCCACAGCGCGGGTGACGGGCCGTCGTATGGACGGGCCGATGAAGGGGTGGGGCCGCCCATAATGGACACGTGAGCCTGTGGTCCGACGCAAAGAACTGGCTGTGCGACATGGACGGCGTGCTGATCGGCGACGAGAGGATGATCGCGGGGGCCGACCGCTTTCTCGCGCGGCTCGACGGGACGCGGCGCGGCTACCTCGTCCTGACGAACAACTCCCTTCAGTCACCCACGGACCTGTCCCGGCGCCTGTCGGGTCTGGGACTAGAGGTCCCGGTCGAGCGGCTGTGGACCTCGGCGCTCGCGACGGCCCAGTTCGTCGCCTCCCAGTGTCCTGGTGGGGCGGCGTTCGTCATGGGCGAGGACAGCATGCACGACGCGCTGGCGGAGGTGGGGATTCGTGAGGACGCCGCCGCCGCCGACTACGTCGTCGTCGGCGAGACCCAGGAGTACACCTTCGAGGATTTCGCCACGGCGGTGCGGCTCATCGTGTCGGGCGCCCGCTTCGTGGCGACCAACCCCGAGCCCACCGGACCCTCCGCCCAGGGCCCGCTGCCCGGCTGCGGCGCGATGACCGCCCTGATCGAGCGGGCTTCGGGGGTCGCGCCGTACTTCGTGGGCAAGCCCAACCCCCTGATGATCCGCGAGGCGCTCGGGCGCCTGGGCGCCCACGCCCACAGCACGGTCCTCGTCGGGGACCGGATGGACACCGACGTGATCTCGGGCATCGAGGCGGGGCTGGCGACGATCCTCGTGCTGTCGGGGGTCACGACGCGCGAGGACGTCGACTCGTACTCCTATCGGCCGACGCTCGTGGTCGATTCCGTCGCGGACCTCGTCAGGCTCGTCGAGTAGCCACGGACCTCGAACTAGGGGCCAGCGTCGACGGTGGGGATCGAGGCGAGGAACGACTCGGCCCAGTCGAACACGGTGCGCCGAAGGATCTTGCGGCGCATCCGCGCCATGCGTGCCCGCTCGTCCTTGGGGTTGGCGCGCACGGCGGTGCGGATGGCGTCCTTGAGACCTTCGAGGTCGTGCGGGTTCACGATGTACGCGCCGCGCAGCTGCGTCGCGGCGCCGGCGAACTCGCTCAGGACCAGGCGCCCCGTCAGGTCCGTGCGACTCATCACGTACTCCTTGGCGACGAGGTTCATCCCGTCGCGGAACGGGGTCACCAGCATGACGTCGGCGGCCACGTAGAGCGCGAGGAGCTCCTCGAAGGGCAGGTTCTGGTGGAGGTAGTGGATCACCGGAGTGCCCAAGCCCGCGTGCTCGCCGTTCATCTCACCGATGATCTGCTCGAGGTCGTGGCGCTCGCGCTCGTAGTGGGCGTCGGTCTCGCGGCTGGGCACGGCGACCTGGACCATGACGTGGCGCCCGGCCTGGAGCGAGCCGTCGTCGTAGAGCTCGGTCACGGCCTTGAGACGCTGCTGGATGCCCTTGGTGTAGTCCAGGCGGTCGACGCCGAGCAGGACGACCTCGGGGTCGCCGAGGTCCCGGCGTATCTCCTTGGCCCGGAATCGGACCCGCTGGTCGGCGCTGAGCGTGGAGATCTGCTCGCAGTCCACCGAGATCGGGAACGCGCCGACGCGCACGCGCCGGCCGTCCACGTCCAGCCACGAGTCCGTGCCCGCGGCGCCCAGCGCCCGGCGCGCCGTGCGCGAGAAGTTCGCCGCGGCCTGGGGGACCTGGAACCCCACGAGGTCCGCCCCCAGCAGCCCGTTGAGGATCTCTCGACGCCACGGCAGCTGGGAGAAGAGCTCGGAGGGGGGGAACGGGATGTGCAGGAAGAACCCGATGCGCACGTCCGGTCGCTGCTCGCGCAGCATCTGGGGGACGAGCTGGAGCTGGTAGTCGTGGATCCACACCGTGGCGCTGGGCGCCACGGCCCCCGCGATGGCGTCGGCGAAGCGTTGGTTGACGGTGCGGTAGGCCTGCCACCACGCGCGGTGGAAGGTCGGGGGGCGGATCGCGTCGTGGTAGAGGGGCCACAGCGTGGCGTTGGAGAAGCCCAGGTAGAAGGTCTCGTACTCGTCGGCGCTCACCGCGACGGGCTGGAGGCGGATGCCGTCGAATTCCGCGGGCACGTCGACGTCCTCGGACGTGCCCGGCCACCCGATCCACAGTCCGTTGTGCTTGTGGAGCACCGACATGAGCGCGGTCACGAGACCGCCCGGGCTCGGGCTCCAGCCCTCCTCGTGGCGCGCCGCCGCCGGGCGCACCGGGAGCCGGTTGGCGACGACGCAGAAGTCCGCGAGGGGTGCGGGGGCCCCGGACGTCATGAGCTCCTCGAAGCTGACGTCGCTGGCGTTGTCGATGACCTGGACCATCGCACCCTCCTCCGAGTTGCGAGCACCGCGCGGCGACGGGTTGGGGCCGTCGCCGTCGCGGGCTTCGTCTTGGTGCCGCTGGGTCCAGCCTGCGCGACGCGGATAAGAGCGGGCCATGGGGAGACTGAGAATTGCCTGTGAACCGCCACGCTTGTGACGCGCGTCACGTGGTGATCGTCGGCCGCTCGTCTCGTCCGACCGCGTTCCACCAGCTGTCGGTGCCCGCCGGCCCGATCAGGCGCTCGCCGCCGTGCTGCTCGGCCTCGATGACGTGCAGGACGGCGTTGATGAGCGACAGGTGCGTCAGCGCCTGGGGGAAGTTCCCCAGGTGCCGGGCCGTGGTCGGGTCCAGCTCCTCGCCGTAGAGGCCGAGGCTGGAGGCGGCGCCGATGAGCTTCTCGCAGTGCGCGCGGGCGCGCTCGACCTCGCCGATCTCCACCAGCGCCGACACCAGCCAGAAGGAGCAGACGTTGAAGCACCCCTCCGGCTCGCCGCCCAGCCCGTCGTCGGTGGTGTCGGTCCAGTACCGGTAGACGAAGGCGCCCTCGTTGAGCTCGTCGGCGATCGTGAGGACCGTCTTGCGGATTCGCTCGTCGGTCGCGGGCAAGAAGCCCACGAGGGGCAGCACGAGCAGGGAGGCGTCGAGCTCGTCGGACCCGTAGACCTGCGTGAAGAGGCCCTGGTCGCTGACCGCGTTCGCGCAGATGTCCTCGCGCATCTCCTGGGCCGCGTTCCACCAGGCGTCGGTGCGCTCGCGCTCGCCGCGCAGCGCCGCGAGGCGCGCGCCGCGGTCTGCCGCGACCCAGCACATCACCTTGGAGAACGTGAAGTGCTGGGGCTCGCCGCGGATCTCCCAGATGCCGCGGTCGGGCTCCCGCCAGCACTTGAGGGCGGTCTCGACCGCCTGGACCACGATGCGCCAGGAACGCTCGCTGAGCGTGTCGCGAGAGCGCGTGTGCTCGAACACGCAGTTGACGATGGCGCCCAGGATGTCGGACTGCTGCTGGTTGTAGGCGGCGTTGCCCGTGCGCACCGGGCGGCTGCCGACGTACCCGGTCAGGTGTTCCAACGTGGTCTCGGGCTGCATCGGCTCGCCGTCGACGGGGTAGAGCACCTGGAGGTTGCCGCGCGCACGCGCGTCGCGGGGCCCGAGGCTGGTCGCGGGCTCCAAGACGTCGCCCAGGAAGGCGAGGAAGTCGTCGGCCTCGGTGTCGAATCCCAGGGCGTGAAGGGCCCGCAGCGTGAAGGCGGCGTCACGGATCCACGTGAAGCGGTAGTCCCAGTTGCGGCTCCCGCCGGGGTTCTCGGGCAGCGAGGTCGTCGGCGCGGCCAGCAGCGCGCCGGTCGGCGCGTAGGTGAGGCCCTTGAGGGTCAGCGCGCTGCGCTGGAGGAGCTCTCGCCACGGGTGGTCCGGGAAACGGCCGCCGTCGATCCAGTCGCGCCAGTACCGGCTCGTCTCAGCGCGCCACGACTCCACCTGCTCGAGCGTCGTGGGCGCCGCTTCGCCCCAGGAGAGCACCGCGAAGGTCATCTCGCCTTCGGAGAGGCGGTGGCGGGCGCGCACCGCGCGCCCCTCGATGCCAAAGCGCATGTCGCCGGTCAGGGTGAGTTGGGGGTAGGCGGGGTTCATCGTCGCGACCGAGTCGTAGGTGGGCCCGGTGTAGGTCCACTCGGCGTCCTCGCGGCCGTAGTCGAAGGACGGCTCGCAGTTGAGCACGACGTCCACGTTGCCGTGCAGGCACGTGGCGGTGCGAACGAGGACGTGGCGCGCGTCGTAGTCACCGGGCGTGCGCCGGTGCAGATCGGAGCGCTCCTCGTTGCGGTACCACGGGGCCACCGCGAGGAAGTCGGCGACCACGAGCCAGCCCCCGCGCGTCTGCCACGTCGTCGCCAGCACCATGGTTCCGGGGATGTACTGGCGGTGCGCGGGAACGGCGCTGTCGACGGGGGCGAGGCGGAAGGACCCGGCGGCGCGGTCCAGGAGCGTCCCGAAGACGCTGGGGTCGTGGGGCCGGGGCAGGCACAGCCACTCGACGGCCCCCGTCGGCGCGACCAGGCAGCTGTTCTCACAGTCCGAGAGGAACGCGTAGTCCGCGATGGGCGGGAAGATCGAGTCGAGGGCGATCTGATTGGGCGGCTCTCTCAGGTCCGACTCTCCGAGCCGGGTGAAGGACGCCGATCGAACCGCCCGCGCGCCCGCGCGCGCCCGTTCCTCGTCGAGGTTTCTGTCTGGTGTCAGCGCCGTCGTGCCACCTCCACACCTGACGACCACCCGGAACTCGCGGTCGCGCGGTCCGCGTGTCGCGGGACTCGTACGGCCACCCTACCGGCGGGACTGCGCGAGGTGTCCTCGCCCCCCGAGAACGGCGCCACGGGCCCGTGGCTCGGGTCGAAACTAGGAGCGCAGGCTCAACACGTCGACAACGTCGAGGTTGCGGAACGTGGGCGGGGAGTCCAACAGGGCCATCATCTCCTCCGCGAAGCGCGAGGTCTCCGGGTCGCTGGAGTTGCGCATCGCCTCCTCGTACGAGTCGAACTCGACGACGTAGGAGTAGTGGCCCGGGTTGTCGCGATCCGCGGCCAGGGTGACTCGTCGGGCCAGGAGCGACGTGCCGCGCTCCTCGCTCATGCGCTCGGTGAGCGCGCGCACGTCGTCAATCCGCGACGTCGTGATCTCCATGATCTGAACAAAGCCCGGCATCGTGCCTCCCTCAACAACTCCGGAATCTAGTTCCGCGGGACCGCTGGCGCGCGGGGTGGAATTCCGTTAGTCTGACCGCGACTTGTACCAAGAGTCGTGACGACATTCACAGAGAGAAGGGGGCGGGTGTGGCTGCCACGCATGAAGACGCAATGGTTCTGTTGCAACTGACGAGATGGAGCACCGAGATGGGCCTGGACGTGGCGATGAAGGACATCTTCTCCCCGGGGTTCAACGCCGCGGACGGGTCGTCGTCCAGCGAGTCGGTGCGCAAGGTCTTGACCTTCGGCGAGGCCGTGGGGACGCTGGTCAAGCACAACGTCCTGGACTGGGACCTGATCTCGGACCTCTACTGGTTCGACGGCATGTGGCGCCTCGTCGAGGCCCACGCGCGTCACGCGCGCCAGGACAGCGGCGAGCCGCGCCTCTACGAGCACTTCGAGTCTCTCGTCAGCCGCTAGTACGCCGATCCGCGCCACGCGCGCCGGAAGAGCAACTCTCCGGCGGCGTGTCGGTGGATCGCGCCCTCCTGGGTCTCGTGTTGAAGAGCGAGCCGGGAGGGGAGCGACCGGTGTCGTCGCGACGAGAGGCCCCGAAAGTCACGCCTCGGGTGGCCAATCGTCTATCTTCGTGAGCGACTGACGCACCGGGGAGGCTTCACGTGAGTCTGGTACGTGACGAGCTGCGGTCATCGAAGAAGGCGATGTCCGACGTCTTCGCCAACCCCGCCCTGCGCAAGATCTTCTTCGCGTTCGGTGGCTCGCTCATCGGCGACGGCGTCTTCGCGCTGAGCGCGGTCGTCTACGCGTACCGCACCGGCGGAGCCACCGCGGTCGGTGGCCTCGCCTTCGTGCGCTACCTCGCCATCGCCCTGGTCGCCCCCTTCGCCTCCACGCTGGCGGACCAGTACGACCGGCGCCGCGTCATGGTCGGCGCCGACCTGGCGCGCCTGGTCCTGGTCAGCGTGGCCGCGGTCCTGGTCGGCGTCCACTCCTCGAGGTGGCTGGTCTACCTCCTCGTCGTGGTGGTCGGTCTTGCCGGGACGGCGTTTCGCCCGGCCCAGGCGTCGATCCTCCCCCTGCTCGCGCGCGAGCGCGACGAGATCGCCGGGGCCAACGTCGTGTCGAGCACGATCGAGAGCGTCGGATTCTTCGCCGGCCCGGCCCTCGCCGGCTTCCTCCTGGCCTTCGCCAACATCCCCATCGCGTTCGCCTTCGACGCCGCGACGTTCGCGTGGTCCGCGATGTTCGTCTACTCCGTGCGCGCGCCGAGGCCCGAGGAGCGTTCGGCCGACCTCGTCGCGGGCGCCTCGGGGGGATCCGCCGCCGAGGAGATCAAGGCCCAGAGCTTCCTGGTCCGCGCCGAGCAGGGGTTCCGCGCGATCCTGGGCGACCACGACATCCTGGTGCTCGTCGTGCTCTACATGCTCCAGTGCGTGGTCGCGGGGGCCTCGGCGGTGTTCACCGTGGCGATCGCGCTCAAGCTCTTGCACATCGGAACGTCCGGTCTCGGCCTGATGGAGTCACTGCTGGGCATCGGCGGACTCGTCGGCGGATTCCTGGCGCTGATGCTCATGGAGCGCGCCCGACTCGCCACGCACTTCGGGCTCGGCGTGATGGTGTGGGCGGTGCCGCTGATCTTCATCGCGGTCGTGCCCGACCTGGCGTCGGCGCTCGTCGCGATGTGGCTCATCGGCGTGGCCAACTCCGTGGTCGACGTGAACGCCATCACCGTGCTCCAGCACATCGTGCCCAATGAGAAGCTCGGGCGCGTGCTCGGCGCCCTCGAGGCCGGCGAGGTCGGGGGGATGGCGCTCGGTTCGGTGGCGATGACGCTCCTGATCCACGCGACCGGGCTGCGCGACGGCCTCGCGCTCATCGGCACGGTGGTGACCCTGGCCGTTCTGCCGGGGCTGCCGGCGATGCACCGCATCGACAAGGCCGCCTTCGCCGACGGCGTCGAGCGTCGCAGCGCCCACGAGAGGGGCGCGCGGCACCTTCACCACCTGCGGTGGCGTCACTTGCACTGAGCGAGGGGCCGCGTCTCACCGAGTTCGTGCGGTCCGGTTTGCGCGACACCCAGGAGACGTCGCGGGCCCTCGACGGCGCACAGCCCTTACCGGTGAGTACGGGGTCGCCCGGGAGGGCCTCGCGGGCCCCATGGCATAATGGCCCCTCATGGCGGATTCCCCCGAACAGGACGACGCCCATTCACTCGACGACCTCGACTCGAGGTTCCTGGGTGAGGGCCACCCGATGGGACTCCCCACGTTCACGACCCCGGTCAGCCCTCACCTGCGCAACCGGCGCAAGGTCAACAGCCCGTCCCAGCTCCTCGAGCTCCAAGAGCTCGTCCACTTCAAGCCCAGCCACGGAAGGTGGCGCATCGCCAAGGACCTCGTCGGGCTGATCCGGCGCGGCCACGGCGGCGAGAGCGACGAGTCCTACTCGGACAAGCTGCGCCGAGAGACCAAACGCGGCAAGTCCGAGTCCTCCACGTACGGCACCGCGACCTTCGAGGACCGGCCCGTCGTCCTCTACGCGATGAACTGGGATTTCTTCGCGGGCTCGCTGGGCGTCGTGTCGGGCGAGGCGTTCCAGGCCGCCGCCGACCTGGCGATCTCCAAGCACCTGCCCCTGGTCAGCGTGTACGCGTCGAGTGGCGTGCGCCAGCACGAGAACTTCGCCGGCCTGACCCAGATGACCCGGATGGTCGAGGCGATCCGCTTCTACAAGGAGAAGGTCGCCCTGCCCCACGTCGCGGTGCTGCTGGGCAACGTCTGGGGTGGCGTCTCGGCCAGCGCGGTGCCCAACGCCGACCTCATCGTGGCGACCTCGGGGACCAACTTCGGCTTCGCGGGACCCAACGTCATCGAGGCCTTCGAGGGGGCGTCGGTGCCCGTCGACTCCCAGAGCGCCGAGGCGAATCTGCTGGACCGCAACATCGACGTCGTCCTGGCCGACGTCAAGGAGGTCGTGTGGTACCTGAGCGCGGTGTACGGCGCGACGACCCCGCCGGACCGCCAGCACGTGCTCACCAGCGAGACCCCGGCGATGATCCGCAACGTCAGCGTCGCCGACCAGCGCCGCGTCGTGACCTTCGGGCCGGTGGGCATCCAGGGCCCGCGCTTGGAGGACGCGCCGGGGTCGACGGCGGTCCTCGCCGCGGCGCCGCGCGAGGCCCACGAGGGCGACGAGCCCGACGCCCTGGTCGAGCAGTACCAGGACCTCATCAGCGACGCGAACCGCGTCGACCTGGAGTTCATCGTGCGCTTCGGGTTCACCGACGCCGTCGCGGTCTACAACTACGTCCAGGAGAGCGACGTCAAGCGGTACCCGGCGATCGTGGGCGCGTTCGCCAAGATCGGGGCCCAGCCCTTCGTCGTCGTGGGGACCCAGCCCTCGTACCACCGCGTCGGCGAGACCGCGATCAAGCGCCCCGCCAACCCCGGGCCCGAGGACTTCGCGTTCATGGAGCGCCTGCTCAAGGTGGGCGGGCGTCTCGGCATGCCCGCGCTCTTCGTCACCGACACCCTGGGGGCCAAGCCGACCCTCGAGAGCGAGCGGCGCGGCCAGTCGCGGGCCATCGCGAGCGCCCTGCTGACGGGCATCGACTACCCCAAGCCGGTGATCTCGCTCGTCGCCGGGGCCCTGGGCAGCGGGGGAGGGCTGGCGACCACCCCGATGGCCGACCACGTCATGATGATGGACAAGGCAATGGCCTACGTCGCCGAGCCCCGCTCCGCGGCGTCGATCCTCTACAAGACCCCCAATCCCACGCGGGACCAGATCCGCACGACCCTCGCCACGATGCGCTCGACGGCCAAGGACCAGCTCGACCTGGGCCTCATCGACGAGGTCATCCCCGAGGACCCGAGCCCGTTCCTCACGGTCGAGCGCGTGCACCGCTCGATACTGCGCGCCTACGTGGAGCTGGCGCCGCTGTCGGAGAAGAAGCTCCGCGCGCGGCGCCACGAGCGCATCCGGGCGCTGCGCGCCTTCGACATCATCCAGGAGTAGGCGACGCGGCTCTCTGATGTGACCAACGTCCCTAGTGACCCCGTGGCGGACCAGCGACCCTAGGCGTACCTTCGATATGGAGAGCCACCGCCCCAGGGCGGGGCGGTGACCCTTCCGCGAAGCGGAGGGTGTATGTCAGAGAACAAGACAATGGAGCGTCGTGGCGACGCGACGTTGGGTTTCGGAGGTCTCTCCTGGCCGTCGTGGGGCTCTTGGCCGTCGCGGCGGTGGCTCGATGAGTTCTTCCGCGACAGCTTCCTGCGAGAGGGCTTCGGCCACCAGATGATCAAGGTCGAGGAATGCCGCGAGGGCGACACGCTGGTTGTTCGCGCCGAGCTCCCGGGCGTCGACCCCGCCAAGGACATCCAGGTCGAGGTCGTCGAAGGAGCACTGGTGATCTCAGCCGACCGGGTTGAGAAGGTCGAGCGTGACGAGGACCACTTCCACCGCAGCGAGTTCCGCTACGGCGCGCTCACGCGCAGCGTCGCGCTGCCCAAGGGCGTCAGCGAGTCGTCGATCTCGGCGACCTACAAGGACGGCGTGCTGGAGGTTCGGATGGCGATGCCCACCGAAGTGGCCAGCGAGCGCGCGCACCGGATCGAGGTCCAGCGCGCATAAGAACGTTGGTGTCGCGGCGGCCGACCCGGTCCGATCCTCCCCTCGGGTCCAATGGGTCGACCGGTCCCCCCGGGGCCGCCGCGGCGCCACGTAACAGTTGAGTCGACGGTTACGCTGCCCGGGTGAGCGAACGGCGTCGGACGTCCCCGGCCCTGCGCCGGGGCGCGGCGGTCGTCGTCGCGGGCCTGGCGCTCTACGTGGCCCTCCCCGCGTTCACGCGCACCTGGTCGTCGTGGCCGCGCCTCGGGGCGCTCCAGCCCTGGTGGCTGGTCCTCGTGGTCGTCGCCGAGGCCGCGAGTTTCGTCTGCGCGATCGCGTTGCTGCGCCTGGTGACGCGCGGCGCGGGATGGTTCGCCTCGGCCTCCGCGCTGCTGATCGGCAACGCCGTGACCAACACGGTGCCCGGCGGCGACGCCATCGGTGCCGGCGTGACCTTTCGGATCCTGGCGGCCGCCGGCGTGCGCCGCGACCAGGTCGCCGGCGGCCTCGCCGCGTCCTCGATCCTCAACGTCGCGGGGCTGCTGGCGCTGCCGATCTTCGCGCTGCCGGCGCTCGCCGGGGGCGCGGTGAACCCCAACCTCGCGCACGCCGCGGAGCTGGGCCTGGTGGGGTGCGCGCTGATCCTGGGCCTCGGGGCGGTGGCGCTGTCGTCGGACGCGCCGCTGCGCTGGCTGGGGCGGGTCATCGGCTCCTTCATCCGTCGGCTGCGCCCACGCCACCAGGGCCGCGGGGACCTCTCCGAGCGGCTCCTCGCCCAGCGCGACGTCCTTCGCGAGGACTTGGGCCAGCACTGGTGGCAGGCGGTCGCGTCCATCGCGGGCCGCGTGGGCTTTGACTTCGCGAGCCTGCTCGCGGCGCTGCGCGCGACGGGGGCGCGGCCCAACCCCTCGATCGTGCTCGTGGCCTACGCCGCGACCGCGGTCATCGCCCTCGTGCCGCTGACCCCCGGAGGGCTGGGCATCGTCGAGGCGAGCCTGGGCGGGCTACTCGTGCTCGCCGGCGTGCCGAGCTCCCGGGCCATCGTTGCGACCCTGGCGTACCGCCTCGGCTCGTACTGGCTGCCGCTGCTGGCGGGGGCGACGTCGTACCTGGCCTTCCGTCGTCACTTCGGCCCCCTGCGCAACGAGACGTAGCCCGCGCGCGGCGGCGGCGCACCGCGAAAGCCGCGGGTTCGACGAGTAGCCTCGGGGCGATCG
This sequence comes from uncultured Actinomycetota bacterium, assembly GCA_963805595.1. Taxonomy (GTDB): domain Bacteria; phylum Actinomycetota; class Acidimicrobiia; order Acidimicrobiales; family RAAP-2; genus RAAP-2. The sequence goes on from CAWDUM010000005.1 coordinate 346,955, forward strand.
CCACAAGGGGGGCTCGTTGTCGTCGGACATCCCGCAGCGCCGTTCGACCGACTCGCACGGCGCGCGCGTGTTTCGCCACGCCGACGACAAGAACGTGCCGCTGCGCACGATACTTGTCACGGTCTTCACGGTCGCCGGGGTCTACCTCGCGGGCCTCATCCTCTACCGCCTGCGCGTCCTGGCCCTGCTGATGCTGGTCGGCGCGTTCGTCGCGCTGATCTTGAACCCGGCGGTCAACCGCCTCGAGCGCTGGGGCCTGCGCCGCGGCGGGGCGGTGGGCGTCGTGACGTTCGTGGCGCTGCTCGTCTTCGTCGGGCTGGCCGCCGCCTTCGGGTACCCGCTGGTCAACGGCCTGACCCACCTGTCGAACTCCCTGCCCTCCTACGTCCACAAGGCCGAGAGCGGCAAGGGATGGATCGGGCACCTGCTTCGCCGGTACCACGTCGAGAACTGGATCCAGAAGAACTCCACGAAGCTCATCTCACTGGCGCGCGGCCTCAGCCGGCCGGCCCTCGCGCTGGGGCGCGGCGCGGTGTCGGTGCTGCTGGCGCTGCTGACCGTCTTCACGTTCGTCATCCTGCTGCTGATAGAGGCCCCGCGCGCGAGGGTGTGGCTCATCGCGTCGCTCTCGCCCGAGCGCGCCGCGCGCGCGACGAGGGTCGGGCGCGAGGTGAGCAAGTCGGCGTCGGGCTACGCACTGGGAAACCTGCTCACGTCGATCATGGCGGGGCTCGTGGTCCTGGTCACCCTGCTCATACTCGGCGTGCCCTTCGCGTTCCTGTGGGCCCTGTGGGTCGCCCTGGTCGACTTCCTGCCGACGATCGGCGGCGCCCTCGCGGGCGTGCCCACGGTGCTCTTCGCCTTCGGGCATTCGCTGACCGCGGGGATCGTGACCCTGGTCGTCTTCCTCGCCTACACCCAGCTCGAGAACCACGTCCTGAACCCGCTCGTGATGAGCCGCACCGTGCGGCTCAACCCGCTGTGGGTCTTCGTCGCCGTGCTGGTCGGCGCCGAGGTGGGCGACTGGGTCGGGGGGCTCTTCGGCGGCTTCATCGGCGTGATCCTGGCGATCCCCGCGGCCGCCACCGTGCACGCGTTCATCCGCGAGCTGCGCGTGTCGGGCTCGCCGGTCCGGGAGCCGGCGGGGGAGTGACCCCGCGCCCGCCGTGGCCGATGAACCTCGCGGCGCGCCGTCGCAGGTGGCGTTCGCGGTGCTCCTCGGGGGTGCGCGGCGGCGCCACGGCGGGGCGACGAGCCTCGCGGTAGAACCAGACCTTGGCGGCCTCGGCGAGGCCTAGGTAGACCACGACCATCGCGACGAGCCAGGCGAAGAACGCACCCGGCAGCGGGGCGAACCCGAGCAGGTGCGCCAGCGGCGTGAACGGCAGGGCCGCGCCGAGTGCGGCCATGGCCGTGGGCACGATCGCCAGAGCCTTGCTTGGCCGACTTCGAAAGAAGGGGACGCGCCGCGTGCGGATGATGAAGATGACCAGCGTCTGGGTCGCCAGGGACTCGACGAACCACCCCGTGCGGAACGCGACGTGCCCGGCCGACAGGGGCACCAGCATGACCCAGAACGTCGCGAAGTCGAAGATCGACGAGATCGGGCCGAAGATGCTCATGAAGCGCCGGATGAAGTGCATGTCCCACGCCGCGGGGCGCCGCAGCGCCTCGGGGTCGACGCGGTCGGTGGGGATCACCATCTGACCCGCGTCGTAGAGCAGGTTGTTGAGCAGGATCTGGCTGGGCAGCATCGGCAGGAACGAGAGGATCGCCGAGGCCCCCGCCGCGCTGAACATGTTGCCGAAGTTCGACGACGTCGACATGAAGACGTACTTCATGGTGTTGGTGAAGATGCGCCGACCCTCCATGACGCCCTCGGCCAGGACGCCGAGGTCCTTGTCGAGCAGGACCACGTCCGCGGCGTCCTTGGCGACGTCGGTGCCCGAGTCGACCGAGATGCCGACGTCGGCGTGATGCAGCGCGACGGCGTCGTTGACCCCGTCGCCGAGGTAGGCGATGTCGCGCCCGGTGCGTCGGGCCACCTTGATGATCCGCGACTTCTGGTCCGGCCCGATGCGCGCGAAAACGGTGGTCGTGGTGATCGCCGCCGCCAGGTCGTCGTCGCTCAAGGCGCTCACCTGCGCGCCCGTGAGCACGCCACGATTGGCCAGCCCGATCGTCGCGCACACCGTCGACGCGACGACGCCGTTGTCGCCGGTGATGACCTTGACCTCGACACCCAGGCGCTCGAGCGCCGCCAGCGACTTGGCCGCGTCGGCCTTGGGCCGGTCCTCAAAGGTGAGGAACCCCGCCAGGGCGAGTCCCGTCTCGTCGGCCGGCGAGAGCGCGGTGGTTCCCTCGGGAGCTCCGCGCCGGGCGATCGCGACCACGCGGCTGCCCCGTGCGAAGAGGGCGTCGAGGGCCGCACCCGCCGCCGGGTCGCTCGACGCGCACCGCGCCAGGACCGCCTCGGGGGCGCCCTTGGTGATGACCTCGAGGGTGCCGTCGGGGGCGGCGACGAGCACCGAGACGAGCTGGCGCTCGTGGTCGAAGGGCACGACGGCGCGTCGCTGGCGGGTCGCGACGGACGCGGCGAGGTCGTCGTCGCCCGCGGCCGCGACCCAGAGGGCCTGGTCCAGTGAGTTGCCGCCCACCGGGCCGGCGGGCGAGGGGGTCGACTCGTTGCAGACCAGACCCAGGGTCAGCACGCCCGGGTCGTCGTTCCCGGCGCCGTCGACCGAGCCCTGGAAGGTGATCGTCCCTTCGGTGAGCGTCCCGGTCTTGTCCGTGAAGAGGATCTCGATGTTGCCGAGGTCCTCGATCGCGACCAGGCGCTTGACCAGCACCTTCTTCTTGGCCAATTCCTTCGAGCCCGTGGACAGGCTGACCGTGACGATCGCGGGCATCATCTCCGGGGCGATGCCCACGGCGATGGCGAGCGAGAAGAGCAGGGCGTCGAGCAGCGGACGCGACAGGGCTACGTTGATGGCGAAGATCGCCACGGTGAGCACCGCGGCCACGAAGAACAGGAATCGCGAGAACCGGGCGAGCCCGCTCTCGAAGGCCGACTGGCCGGTGCGCTCGGTGAGTCCCGTCGCGATCTGGCCGAATTGCGTGCGTGTCCCGGTCGCCACGACCACTCCCACGCCGGAGCCCTGGTGCACGACGGTGCCCATGAGGGCCAGGTTGGTCGTCTCGCCGGGGCCGCTCATCACCGTCGTGACCTTCTCGACGGGAAGGGACTCGCCGGTGAGGACGCCCTCGTCGCACTCGAGTTCGTCCACTTCGAGCAGTCGCAAGTCGGCGGGCACGAGGGCGCCGAGGCGCAACGCGACCACGTCGCCCGGGACCAGGTCCGCGACCTCGACGTCGACCAGCTGGCCGTCGCGGCGCACGGTCGTGGCGTGGCTGATCCGCTCGCGAAGGGCCGACATCGCGACCTCGGCGGAGTACTCGTTGAAGAAGCCCAGGCCGACGCTCAGCGCGACGATGACCGTGATGATGATGGAGTTGGTCGCCCCGCCGGTGAACGCCGAGATGACCGCGGCGCTGAGCAGCAGGATGAGAAGCGGGTTGCGCAACTGGCGTCCCAGCACGGCGCCCGCGCGCACCCGGTGCTCGGCCAGCTGGTTCGCCCCGTAGCGGGCGAGTCGCGTGGCCACCTCGGCCGAGGTCAGACCGTCGGGCCGGGACCCCAGCCGTGACAGGACCTGCGCACCGTCGAGACCGCTCGCCGAGCCTGCCGTGAGCTCACCCGCCGACTCGAGCGCGCTGGAGGTCACCCGGCCAGTCTTGCCGGTACCGGTCCTTGCGAGGACCTGCGTGCGCCCGGGACTTCGGACCCCATCGCCGACGCAGTGGTGGACCCGGCGGGGCGCTAGAGAGTGATTGTGCGCCGTTTCGGTGATCGGGCAGACGCCGGCCGCGAGTTGGCCGAGCGCCTCGTGGACCGCGGCGACGGTCGTGTCGTCGTGCTCGGCGTCGCGCGCGGCGGGGTCGTGGTCGCCGCGGAGGTCGCCGCGCGTCTCGGCGTGACCTGCGAGGTCCTCGTCGTGCGCAAGCTCGGGCTGCCCGGTCACGAAGAGGTGGCGATGGGCGCCCTGGCCGAGGAGGGCGTCGTCGTCGCCGACGAGGCGACCATCCGGTCGGCGGGCGTCTCCTCCGAGGCGTTCACCGAGGTCATGCGGCGCGAACATCGAGAGCTCTCGCGGCGGATCGCGATCTACCGCGGCGGGCGGCCGATCGAGTCGCTCGCCGGCGCGACCGCGATCATCGTGGACGACGGGATCGCCACGGGGGCGAGCGCGCGCGCGGCGTGCCGCGCCGCACGCGCCGCGGGTGCGTCGCGGGTCATCGTCGCAGCCCCGGTCGCCGCGTCGTCGGCGGTGCGCGAGCTACGCCATGAGGCCGACGACGTCGTGGTCCTCGTCGAGGCGCGAGGGGCGTTCGCCGTCGGGGAGTACTACGACGACTTCGATCAGACGTCCGATTCGCAGGTGACCGAGTTGCTGGCCGCGCACCCGGCGGCGCACGGGGGCTGAGTGCGTGAGCGCCCTAAGGTCGGCCGTGACGAGAGGAGAGCCGTGTTGATCGTGACGATGAACGACGTGCCCGGGTATCGCATCACCAAGGTCTTCGGGGAGGTGAACGGGCTGACCGTGCGGACCCGCAACGTCGGCGCGCAGATCGGCGCCGGGTTCAAGGCGCTCGCCGGCGGCGAGCTCAAGGGCCTCACCCGCCAGCTCCAGGAGTCGCGCGCCGAGGCCCTCGAACGACTCTCCGAGGCCGCGACGGCCGTAGGCGCCAATGCGGTGATCGCGATGCGTTATGACTCCAACGAGCTCGCCAATACCTTCCAGGAGATCCTCGCCTACGGCACCGCCGTCGTCGTTGAGCCGGCCCCCTAGACGCGAAACGGACTTTGGTCCCTACGGGCGAGCGCCGGCGCGTTGGTTAGATGGGCCTAACGCTCAGGGGACCCCGGGCGCCAATAACGCCCGGGGTGAGCGTGAGGAGGGCCATGAGGGACGAAACCCTGACGCGCGCGCTGCGGCGCTACGCATTGGCTCCGCACCTCGTCTTCTGGGAGACCACCAAGGCGTGCTCGCTTGCGTGCCGCCACTGCCGGGCGTCGGCCCAGCCCGGAGCGTCGCCGGGTGAGTTGTCGACCGAGCAGGGCGTGGATCTGCTCGAGCAGGTCGCGTCGTTCGCCGCGCCGCGCCCCATCGTCGTCTTCACGGGGGGCGACTGCCTGGCGCGCGAGGACATCTTCGAACTGATTGGCCACGCCCGGGACCTCGGACTGCGCGTCGCGGTCGCCCCGTCGGTGACCGAGCGACTCAACCGTGCCAACCTCGAGCGCCTGTTCGCCCTGGGCGTGCGCGCGCTGTCCATCAGCCTGGACGGCGCAGGACCCGCGTCCCATGACGGCCTTCGAGGTATAGCGGGCCACTTCGACCAGACCGTGTCGGCGCTCGAGACGGCGCGCGAGATGGGCTTTCGCCTTCAGGTCAACACGACGGTCATGGAGGGCAACGCCCGCGAGCTCGCAGAGATCGTCTCGCTCCTGCGTCGCGTCCGCGTCGCCATCTGGGAGGTGTTCTTCCTGGTCGGGGTGGGTCGCGGCGCGGGCGTGCGCGAGGTCAGCGCCCGCGACGCCGAGGACGTCTGTCACTTCCTCGTGGACGTGACGAAGCTCGGGGTCACGGTGCGCACCGTCGAGGGCCCCTTCTTCCGTCGCGTGCAGGCCGAGCGCGCGGCGCGCGCCGACGAGGACCCCCGCGACGCCTTCGACCTCGGCGCGCTCTACACGCACCTGCGATCCGGCCTCGACCTGGAGGACACCGTGCCTACCGCGGCGACGAGCGCCACGCTCGCGACGGGCGACGGTCGCGGCGTCGTCTTCGTGGGTCACGACGGCGAGGTGCACGCGTCGGGCTTCTTGCCGCTGGGCCTGGGCAACGTGACCCGCGACGGCCTCGCCGAGGTCTACGCCAACAATCCGCTGCTGATGTCGCTGCGCGCGGGCGCCCTCGAAGGCGCCTGCGGCGCGTGCGACTTCTCCCGGCTCTGCGGGGGGTCCCGCGCCCGCGCCTACGCGCGGCGCGGCCGGGTCCTGGGCGACGACCCGGCGTGCGTGCGCACGCCCACGAGGCGGGTGCCGGTGGCGCGCGAGGTCGCGCTCAGCGGAACGCCACGGGTTTCGCTCGCGCACCCCGACGGCGCGACCGGCTAGATCGCGACGGCTTCGTAGACCTCCACCGATCCACCCGCCGCCAGCTGGGGGCAGTCGGCGAGCGCGTCGGCCGCGGCGTCGAGGCTCTCGGCCTCGATGAGCGAGTATCCCGACAATCCCGCGGTCTGCGTCGAGCGCGTCCCGTCCGAGTCCAGCGACGCCGACGCCGAGAACGGGTTTCCCATGTCGAGCACCGAGCCGTCGAGCGACGCGAACCAGTCCATCCACGCGGCCGTGACGTCACCATCCATCTCCGCGTCGGGATTCCCTCCGCGATACACCACCAAGTACTTCGCCATGTCTCTTCTCCTTGTCCGGTTGCGACGGCGGAACCGGTCTAGCCCGGGCGCCGGTGAATCGACCGTGAATCTTTGGCTCGGCGCGTGACACTTCGGACCAGCGTCGCCACGCGGCGTTCACCCTGGCTCAGCGGCTGAGACCCAGGTCGCGCAACATGCGCCGCGTGAGCATGTTGCTCTTGGCGTAGACCTTGCGCCGCGCGTAGCGCTTGGCGAAGGGGAGCGGTCCGCGCGCGGCCGCCTGGACGTTGCCGAGCATGCGCGCCTCTCGGTACATCGCCGACCTCAGAGTCCGTGTGCTCACCTCGCCTCCCCCTGTGTTGAACCGGTTCTAGCAAACCCCGCGCCGCCACGCCCTATGTTGTCCTCGACGAAGGAGTGGACATGATCAATCGCCAAGTCGTACTCAAGAACCGCCCGGTCGGGGAGATCGACGAGTCGACGACGTCGCTCGTGGAGTCGCCCCGGCCCGAATGCGGGCCCGGCCAGGCCCTCATCAAGGTCGCGATGCTCTCGGTGGACCCGGCGATGCGCGGCTGGATGAACGACGTGCCGAGCTACCTTCCGCCCGTCGGGATCGGCGAGGTGATGCGTTCGGCCGGATCGGGGGTCGTCGTCGAGTCGATGTCCACGCACTACCGCGTGGGCGAGGTCGTCTTCGGCCTCACCGGGTGGCAGGAATGGGTCCTCGCCGACGACGCGAACCGCTTCGTCGCGGTGCCGCAGAACCTGGGGCTGGACCTGGCCGCGTACATGAACATTCTGGGGGCGACGGGCATGACGGCCTACTTCGGCCTGCTCGACGTGGGGCGATTCTCGAGCGGCGACGTTGTCGTGGTCTCCGGCGCCGCGGGAGCCACCGGGTCGGTGGTCGGGCAGATCGCCCGGGCGCGCGGGGCCGCCAAAGTCGTCGGAATCGCCGGTGGCGCCGAGAAGTGCTCGTACGTGACCGAGCGCCTCGGCTTCGACGAGTGCCTCGACTACCGCGAGGAGCATCTGGCGCGACGGCTGCACGACGCGTGCCCCGGGGGCGTGGACCTCTACTTCGACAACGTCGGTGGCGCCGTCCTCGACGCCGCCCTCGCGAACCTCGCGATGCGCGGCCGGGTCGTCGCGTGCGGCTCGATCTCGACCTACAACGACGCGACGCGCTCCCACGGCGTCTTCAACACGTCGGTGCTGATCCCGCGGCGCGGGTCGATACAGGGCTTCATCGTGTTCGACTTCGCCGAGCGCTACGCCGAGGCGCGCGAGCAGCTCGCGGCGATGGCGCGCCGCGGCGAGCTCGTCCACGACGAGTTCCTCGTCGAGGGTCTCGAGAACGCCCCGAGTGCGCTCAAGGGGCTCTTCTCCGGCGCCAACGTCGGCAAGACCCTGGTCGTCGTCGACCCCGGGATCACCCTCGGCGGCCCGGTCGCGGCGGGGGGCTAGGACCCGCGCGTCAGCTCGACGTCGGCGTAGAGGGCGCGGTGGTCGCTGCCGCCATCGCGCGAACCGGCGCCGGTGACGCGCCAGGCGCCGCGCGCGAGCAGGTGGTCGATCTGGGAATGCGGGTGCCGCGCGGGCCACGTGCGCGCACGCGCCAGCGTCTTCCAGCCGGGCAGGAACACCCGCAGCAGCGGGCGCCAGCAGTTGAAGTCGCCCCCGAAGATCACGGGGGTCGCGGCGTCGAGCCCGGCGACGAGCTCGCGCACCCGCCCGTACTGGCGGTAGGAGCCGTGGCTGAGGTGCGCCCCGTGGACCGCCAGGACGTGGAAGCGCTGGTCGTTGAGCCGCAGGGTCGCGATGATGACCGCCCGTCGGACCTTCTCCTTCTCCAGGCGCTCGATGGGCTCGACGCGAATCTCCTCCACGGGGAGTCGCGTCAGGAGGCTCAGGCCCCAGTCGCCCGACTCGAGCGCGCCGTGTCGCCGGCGCTCGTGCTGGCTGGCGGTCAGGTCCCGGTGTTCCCTGAAGTAGAGGCCGTGTTCGCCAGTGAAGTGGGCGAGAGCGGGTTGCCAGGACCTCGGGCCGGTGCCGGTCGTGACGCGCTCGGCGCGCGCGAGCGGCGCGTACGCGCCGGTCATGGTCCCCGACGCCGCCAGCTCGGCGTACACGTCCTCGCCGTCGTCGCCGCGCCAGGTCTCGGGCGTGATCAACACGTCGGCGTTCAAGGAAGCCGCGACCTTGGTGGCGTCGGTGCGGCGCCCCCAGCCGTCGACGCCGGCGTGGAGGTTGAACGTCGCGACACGCACCGTCAAACCCTACGCCGGGACCAGAGGGCTGTGGCAGTCTCTAACGGTGGAGTTCGTCAACGTGAGCTTCGGGCACCGCATCTGGTGGGTCGACGCGTTCATCGGCGACACCGAGCGGGGCAGCCCGGCGGTCGTCGTCTTGCTGGAGCGTCCTCTCGGCGACGACGAGCTTCAACGCATCGCCTTCGAGCTCGGCGTCACCGAGACCGTCTTCGTGCGTCGGGTCGGCGACGGCTGGAGCCTGCGGTGGTTCACCCCCACCGTCGAGGTCGACCTGGGCGGCCACGCCACCCTGGCCGCGCTGCACGTGCTGCTCACCGAGCTGGGGGTCCCGGGCGGCGAGCTCGTCTTCGAGACGCGCGCGGGCGCCCTGTCGGGCCGGCGCCTGCGTGACGGCCTCCTCGGGGTCGACCTTCCCCGCTGCGTCCTCGAGCCCCTGGACCCGTCGGTGCTGGGAGACACCCTGGGACCCGTGGGCGAGGCCTACCGCGCCGGCCCCCAGAGCGTGCTCGCGGTGGTGAAGGACTACGACGCGCTCTGCGGGCTGGCCATCGACCCAATGAGCCTGTTCCTGGTGCCGGGTGAGCTCGTCATCGCCGCGTGCTACGGCGGACCCGGCGTGGACGTGTCGATCCGAGTGTTCGCCCCGCGCCTCGGACTGGCCGAGGACCACGTGACGGGCAGCGCCATGTGCGCCATCGCCCCGTGGTGGGTCGAGAAGGTGGGCTCGCCCACCGTGTCGGTCTTCCAGGCGTCGGCGCGCGGGGGCCTCATGTTCGCGCGCCTCTTCGAGCACAACGTCGAGGTCGCCGGCGCCGCGCGGACCTTCTTCGGTGGTGACCTTCGCGCATGAGCAACGCCCTCGGCCCCGGCCCGCGCACCCGCGTGCGGCGCCTGCCCCAGAAGGCCCGCTACGACGAGGCGACGATCTACGCGATCCTCGACGAGGCGCGCCTGTGCCACGTCGCGACGGTGGTGAGGGGACGGGCGGTCGCCATGCCGACCCTGCACGCGCGCGAGGGTCGGGCGCTCTACCTGCACGGGAGCCCGGCGAACGAGGTCCTGCGTGCGGTGGTCGCCGCGGGCGAGGCGTGCGTGACCGTAACGCTCTACGACGGGCTGCGCCTGGCGCGCAGCGGATTCGAGTCGTCGGTGGCCTACCGCTCCGTGGTGCTGTTCGGGCGCGCGACGCCGGTGAGCGACGAGGACGAGCGTCGCCGGGTCCTGGACCTGCTGGTGGACGCGGTGCTGCCGGGTCGCGCGGCCGAGGTGCGCGCGATGACCGACGCCGAGGTGCGACTGACCCAGGTGGTGCGCGTCGAGATCGACGAGGCCTCGGCCAAGGTGTCCGAGGGGCCGACCGAGGACAACGACGAGGACCAGGCGCTCGCGGTCTGGTCCGGGTGCGTGCCGGCGCGCGTCGCCTTCTCGGCGCCCGTCGCGTCGACGGACGGCGCGATGGCCGGCGGCGCACTGGACGTGCCCGCGTCGGTGCGACGACTCCTGGAGGACTGGTCGTGAGACGGACGCCGGACCTGGCCACGGCGATAGCGAGTCTCACCCCCGTCGACGAGCGTGAAGCGGCGTCGATCGCGGCCACGCTCGAGCGACTGGCGTGGCCGGGGGACCCCTTCGCCGAGGACGAGAACGACCACCACGTGACGGCGTCGGCCTTCGTCCTGTCGGCGCGCGGGGTGATCCTGCACCGGCACAAGTCGCTCGACATCTGGGTCCAGCCGGGCGGGCACGTGGACGCGGGCGAGTCGCCGGCCGACGCCGCGGTGCGTGAGACCGCCGAGGAGACCGGGTTGAGCACGCGCCACGTCGACGCGGCGCGGCCGTACCACGTCGACGTGCACCCGGGCCCGCGCGGCCATACCCACTACGACCTGCGCTACCTGCTGGTGGCCCCGCCCGACGACCCGACCCCGGCCCCCGGCGAGGCGACCGACGTCTTCTGGTTCGACTTCGACGCCGCTATCGAACGGGCCGAGCCGGGCCTGGCGCCGGTGCTCGCGCGTCTCGCGCGTGAGGCGCCCGACCTGGGCGTGCGAGACTGAGCCGTGAGCGACGCCGACGCGCTGCGGTCCCTGATGGAGGCCGATCGCTGGATCGAGCGCGTGCGCGCCCAGCGTGAGCGCCTCCCCGAGATTGCCGAGCTCGCCACCGTCGAGGACGAGCTGCGGGGCCTCGCGTCCGCGCTCGCCGAGGCGCGCGCGCAGCAGGGGCCGGTGCGCGCGGCCTACGACGACGCGGCCCGCGAGTCCGAGCGGCTCCGTCTGCGCGAGTCCGAGGTCTCGCGGGCCCTGGCGTCATCGACGGGGGGCGCCCGCGAACTGACGGCGCTGCAGAACGAGGTGAGCCACCTGCGCGAGCTGCTGGGTGCGGCCGAGGACCGCGAGCTCGAGCTGCTACTGGCGGTCGAGCCGCTCGAGGCGACGGTGGCCGAGCTGCGCCGTCGCGCCCAGCCCAGCGCCGAGCGGCGCGAGGCGTTGCGCGCGCAGATCGTCGCGCTCCAAGCGGGACTCGACGACGAGGTCGAGTCGCTGCGCCTGGCGCGTGTCGGCGTCGCCGACGCCGTTGAGGCGTCACTGCGCGCGCGCTACGACGACGCCCTCGTGCGCGCGGGGACCTCCGGCGCGGCCCAGGTCGTCGAAGGACGCTGCGACGGCTGTCGGCTTCGGCTGTCGCCCCTGGACCTGGACCGCTGGAAGGCCGGCGCCGGGTCCTTCACGGCGTGCCCGTCGTGCGGGCGACTGCTGCTGCCGTGATCATCCTGGTCCGCCACGGTCAGACGACGACGAACGCGCTGCGGCTGCTGGTCGGACGAAGCGACCCCGGGCTCACCGAGCTGGGCGAGCTGCAGTCCCGGGCGCTGGCGACGATGCTCGAGGGGACCGCCGAGGTGTGGACGTCGCCGCTGCGCCGCGCGCGCATAACGGCGTCCCTCGCGCTGCCCCACCTGGAGGCGCGGGTGAACCACGCCTTCATCGAGGTCGACTACGGGAGCCTCGACGGAGAGCCCCTGAGCTCGGTCAGCCTCGAGCAGTGGTACAAATTCGAGACCGACCACACGACGGCCATCGGCGGGGGAGAGTCTCTCGCGTCGGTGGACCTTCGCGTGCACGCCGAGCTCGACGGCCTCCTGGGCGACCCGGCGAGCCTCCTGCACGACGACCTGCGTCACCTGGTGATCGTGAGCCACGTCTCGCCGATCAAGTCGGCGCTCGCGTGGGCGCTCGGCGTCCCGGGCTCGGTCGCGTGGCGCGCGCGCCTCGACAACGGGTCGCTCACGACGATCGGCACGCGTCGCGGGACCCCCGCGCTCGTGCGTTTCAACGTCGTGCCGCGCCTGGGCGCCTAGCGCAGCGCGAGGGCGAGGGCGGCGAAGTGCAGCCCGGCGCCCACCAGGGTGCACACGTGGAAGAGCTCGTGGAACCCGAAGACGTTCGGCGCGAGGCGCGGACGCCGTGACGCGTAGACGACCGCGCCCAGGGAGTAGGCGACGCCACCGGCGATGACCAGGAGGGCGCAGGCGGCCCCCGCGCCCCGCGCGATCTGGGGCACGAACAGCGCCGCCGGCCAGCTCGCGACCAGGTAGGCCAGGGCGTTGGACCAGCGCGGCAGGTGGCGCGCGGCGCGGTGGACCCCCAGGGCCAGCAGGCCGCCCAGGGCGACCGCTCCCACCAGGGCGAACCGGGTGCGTCCGTGCAGGGTCAACCCCGCGATCGCCACACCGGTGCCGGCGATCGCGAGGAAGATCGCCGTGAAATCGGCGCGGCGCCAGGCCTGCCAGGCCCGCTCCGACCAGGCGACGCGGTGGAAGCAGGCGCTCGTGACCATCATCGCGCCGACGCCCACCACGTAGCAGAGCACCCAGCCCACCTGCGCGGCGTCGTGCGCGCGCACGAAGAGGATCGGTGTGCACGCGAAGAGCGCCAGTGAGCCCACGAGGTGCGGCCACCCGCGCAACAGAGGTTTGGTGTTGGTGGCGGGGGCCTCGACCACGGCAACACCATACGAGCGCAGCGGTGGGGCTTCGGTCCCGAGAACATCGAAGCCCGCCCGCACCCAACGGTGCGGGCGGGCTCTCGAAGTTTGGCCCCCCCAGCCAATGCAGAAGAAGATAGCGCTCGACTCGCCGCTACAGTGGCCGAAAGACCCCGAAACGACGGGGTTGTGAGCAAATTCACATGAAGGGACTCCCGTGGAGCAGCGCCGCTTGGGCCAAGGACTCGTCGTGTCGGCCCAGGGTCTGGGCTGCATGGGCATGAGCGAGTTCTACGGCGAGGGCGACGACGACGAGTCGGTCGCGACGATCCGCGAGGCGCTCGACTCGGGCGTCACGCTCCTCGACACGGCCGACATGTACGGGCCCTTCACCAACGAGGAGCTCGTGGGACGCGCGATCGCCGGGCGTCGCGACGAGGTCGTCCTGGCCACGAAGTTCGGCAACCAGCGCGACGCCGACGGGCGCTTCGTGGGGATCAACGGCGCTCCGGACTACGTGCGGCGCGCGTGCGAGGACTCGCTGCGGCGACTCGGGGTGGACACGATCGACCTGTACTACCAGCACCGCGTCGACCGTTCGACGCCCGTCGAGGAGACGTGGGGCGCCATGGCCGAGCTGGTCGCCGCGGGCAAGGTGCGCCACCTGGGGATCTCCGAGGCGTCGTCGGCGACGCTCGAGCGCGCCCACGCCGTCCACCCGGTGACCGCGCTGCAGAGCGAGTACTCGCTGTGGACGCGCGACCCCGAGGACGGGGTCCTCGCGACGTGCCGGCGCCTCGGGGTGGGCTTCGTCGCCTACAGCCCCCTCGGCCGGGGATTCCTGACCGGGGAGGCCGCCAACCGCGAGGGGACCGGTGCGCGCGACTACCGGCGCAACCACCCGCGCTTCAGCGGCGACGCCTACGAGCAGAACCTCCGGCTCGTCACCGCGCTCGAGGCCGTCGCCGCGGCCAAGGGCGTGAGCGTGGCGCAGCTGGCCCTGGCGTGGGTCCTGTCACGCGGCGATGACGTCGTGGCGATCCCGGGCACCAAGAGGCGCAAGTGGCTGCGCGAGAACATCGCGGCGGGCGACATCGCCCTCAGCGACGACGATCTCGGCGCGCTGGACGCCGCGGTGCCGCGCGACGCCGTCGCCGGCGACCGCTACCCGCCCGCCGCGATGCGCAACCTCAACGCCTGACCGGCGTCAGGCGCCCGTCGCGCAGCTCGACGACCACGTCGCACCACGCCACCACCTGCTCGTCGTGGGTGGCCACGAGGACGCTCGGCCCGGCGGCGCCGAGAAGATCGAGCACGGCGGCGGTCTCGTCGCGGCCCAGCCCGCTGGTGGGCTCGTCGAGCACGACCACCGCCGGCGAACACGCGAGGGACCGGACGACCGCGACGCGCTGGCGCTCGCCGCGTGAGAGGTCCTCCCACCGCGTCGTGGCCTCCACGCGCAGGCCGACCCGCGCCAGGTCGGCGAGGACGTCGCGTGTCGGGGCCCGGCCCATCGACACGACGTCGAGGACCAGCCCGTTGAGGAGGCCGGGCTCGCTCGCGACGTAGGCCAGGTGACGTCGCAGCTCGACTTCGCCGATCTCGCCGATCTCGCAGCCGCCGACGCCGACCGACCCGTCGCGCGCGTCGTCGAGCGCCGCGAGCGCGCGCAGCAGGGTCGACTTGCCCGCTCCCGACGCGCCGGTCACCGCCACGCGCTGGCCGGGGGCGACCGTGAGGTCGACGTCGGTCGCCAGGACGCGACCGTCCTCGCTGAGGCTCAGGCCCAGCGCGCGCAGCGTCGAGTCTTCGGGCCAGGGGGCACGCGCTTCGCGCTCGCCGGCGTCGAGGTCCTCGAGGCGCTCGGCGGCGGCGCTCACCGCGACGAACGTGTCGACCGCGTGGCGCGCCACGCCGAGCAGTTCGTACGCACCCAGCGCGAGGAGCGCGACCACGACGGTCCAGACCGCCGAGGTCGCCGGGTGGCGCCACCCCAGCACGCCGAGCGAGGCGAGGGTCACGGCGAGGGGCACGAGGAGGGACCACGAGTGGCGTCGCCTCCATCTGCGTTCGGCGCTGCGCAGCGCGCCGATCGGCTCGCGACTGCGCGAGGTGACGAGGTCCTCGGCGCCGAGCAGGAGTAACTCGGGCGCGGCCGCGCTGAGCTCGACCAGCATCGACTGGTACGCGGCGCGGGCCCGGCGCACCTCGGCGTCCGCGGCCACCAGGCCCGGGAGGCCGCCCAGCAGCACGGCGACGCCCACGGCCTGGGCGGCGGCGAACGCCACGGCGTCGAGCGCGAACGCGCCCGTAGGGGGAAGGACCCCGACCACCACGTCGCCCAGGGCCAGCGTCGCGATCACCGTGACCAGGGGGAGCAGTCCGCGCACCCACAGGTCCTGGAGTTCGTCGGTGTCGGTGAGCGCGCGGGTGAGCAGGTCGCCGGACGCGTAGCGGCGCCAGCGCGAGTAGGACCATCCCCCCACGGCGACCACGACCCAGCGCCGCCACTGGGTCACCGCTGCGAGCCCCAGGCGGTGGCCACTGAGGCGCTCGACGAACCGGATCGGCGAGCGCAGGAACGCGAAAAGCTCGAGGACGATGAGCACGCCGGCGACGGCACGCAGGCCCGGTCGCTGCGCCGCGACCACGAGGAGGGCGACGGCGCCGACGAAGAGCGCGACGCCACTCGCCGACGCCAGCAGGCCCGCGGCGAGTGCCCGGCTGACGCCGCCGCGTGCGGGTCGGGCCCGCAGGGCCCAGCGGCGCAGCCGACCCCACGCGGGGTTCACGCGCCGACCCGCACCCGCGACGCGGCGCCCGTCACCAAGGGCGTCTCGACGGTGGCTTCGACGATGGCGACGTCACCGAGGGAGTCGAGCACTTCGCTCACCCGTGACCGCGACGTCTCGTCGAGGACCCCGGCCACGTCGTCGATCACGAGGAGCGAGGCCCGCGCCAGGATGGCGCGGGCCAGCACGAGGCGCACGACCTCACCACCGCTGAGCCCCCGGCCGTCGGCCAGCACGGGTGAGGACAGGTCCTCGAACCGTGGACCCGTTAGGCCCAGACGGCCGAGGAGGTCCGCGACGTCGCGTCGGTCGATCGGCGCGCCCAGCGTGAGGTTCTCCCACAGCGACCCCGAGAGCAGCGCGGACTCGGCGCTGACGAAGCCGACGGACGCGTCGCTCAACTCCAGGGAACCCTGGCGGGGCGACCGCCACCCGACGAGGGTCTGCAGCAGGGTCGTCTTGCCCGACCCCGACGGCCCGGTGACGAGCGTGCGCGAGCCGGTGGTGACCCGCAGGTCGAGGGGGTCGCCGCCCGCGTCGGTGACCAGGCCGTGGGCCGCGAGGACGTCCGGGCCGTGCGCGGCCGAGACCACCGACGGCGAGCCGAGGAGGTCGCGGCCCTGGGCCGTACGCTCGCGTCGGTGGAACTCCGAGCCGTACCGGCGCACCGCCGTGAAGAGCTCGGCCGTGACCAGCACGGCGATCAGTCCGTGCTCGAGGCTGAGGCGTCCGCCGAGCAGCGCGAAGCCCACGACCATCGCCACGAGGCCGACGCTCACCCCGCTGAGGAACTCGGTGACGAGGCTGGACCCGAGCGCGACACGGATCGCGCGGATGGCTAGCGCGTGCTCGGAGTCGCTGAGCGCGGAGATGGTGTCGGCCCCGTAGGAGACGGCGCCCAGTGCGCGCAGCTCGGTGGACCGGGCGAGGACCTCGAGCTGTCGTGCCTCGAGGTGGGCCCGTCGCGCCTGGTAGTCGGCCTCGAGCGCCGCGCTGCGCCGTCCCGCGCGTTGATAGAGCGGCGCGGCGACTCCCAGCAGCGCCACGACGACGGCGGCGCTGAGAGCGCCCGCGGCCACGAAGACGACGACGACGCCCAGGAGCGACACCGCGGCGGTGGCGCGCATCACCTCGAGGGCCGGTTCGCCGGAGGCGTGCTCGATGGCGAGCGCCAGGTCGGCGCGACTGCGCTCGCCTTCGCGCCGCGGACGCTGAAGGTGCGAGGTGATGCGCGCCCGCCAGCCGTCACGGACCCGTCGAGCGCCCGCGTCGCCCCACTCGTCCACCGCGACGCCCACGAGCCAGCGCGCGACGAGCGCCGCGGCCAGCAGGGCGAGCCCGCCGCCGACGTCGCGGTGCGACAGGCGCGCCAGACCTACCGCGGTCGCCACCGCCAGTCCCAGGTTCGCGGCGCTCTGGACGGCGCCCACCGCCAGCGCGGTCGAGCGCCGCGTCGCCGTCGAGGGATCTACGCGCACGCGGGGGACCACCGGGCAATGCTAGGGAGCACCGCGTCTAGAGGGGGTCGTCGCGGTGGGCGAGTGCCGCCGCCGGGCCGTTCAGCCAGTCGCGCAGGGCCTTGGTGGCGCGGCAGTCGTCCTCGTTGTAGTCCAAGATCCGCTGGCGTGACGTCGTCGCGTCGGGTCCGTCGCCGACGGCCACCTCGTACCAGAGCATCGAGGCCTCGCCGCTGGGGTTGACGTCGCGCCACGCGAATCCCGCGGCCTGCGCCAGGAGCTTGAGCCCGAGCGGTCCCTCGGTCTGGACCTGGCGCTTGGCCTGCTCGTGCAGGTCGACCCATCGCCCGGCCGTCGGGTCGCGGAAGGCGTCGAGGTCCTCGCGCCGCGGCGAGCCGGCGACGCCCGCGCCCGCGGCTCGGTTCATCGCGCCGTCTTCGGCCTGGGCCCAGAAGCAGTACGCGCGGAACGTGAGTCCGGCCCCCTCGACGCGCCGGCGCAGTCCGTCGAACCACGTCCAGAAGTCGGTGAAGACCCGCGCCTCGCCGGGCGCGTCGATGGCGTCCCAGTTGACGAAGGCGTGGTAGCCGGCGTCGTCGGCGAAGCGCGGGTCGCCGACGCTGACGCAGGCGCCCCAGAGGTAGGTCACGTCGTCGTAGCTCTCCATGTCGACGTCGACCTCGACGTCGGCGGTCGGACAGCCCATCCTCGCGGCGTCGAGCGTTCGAAGGACGGTGCCGCGCTCGTGGACCCGGGCCCGGTAGATCAGGTCCTCGAGCTTGTCAATGGCGCGACCCAGGTGCTCTTCTCGTGTGAGGTCGGCCAGCGGCGACACGACGCGGTGGCGCGCCCGCCGCGCCGTCACCGGGTCGAGGCGAGCCAGGTCCGCGCGCGTCGACACCCCGTGCTCGCGCAGCAGCAGCTGTTGGTCGAAGGTCGTAAAGCGCGTGAGCGAGACGTCGTCACGACTCTGCAACGACTCCTCGCACGGTTGCGCGTACGGGCACTCGGGACAGTCGCGGTGCCAGTACGGCGCGGTGGGGAACTCGCCCTCGTCGAGGCGCCACCGGTCGTGGGCGCTCAGCACGGCGAGCCGCTGGCGGTACTGGTCGTCGTAGGTGGCCAGGTTGAAGCGCGGGTAGTCCGTCCCGGCCAGTGCCACCCACCACACGTGGTGCGAGCGGTCGATCAGCGCGCCGCGCGCCGCGGGGTCCGCGACCCCCATCGCGCCCAGGACGCGCGTCACGTGGGCGAGCAGGATGCCCCCGCGCACGACGGTCAGCGAGGAGCGCACCCCCACCCCCTCGCGGAAGGTCGCGTCGCCCGGGCCGAGTCGCGCCATGGTGCCCGCCAGCGTGCGTCGCGTCGGCGCGGACTCGACGACCTCGCAGTTCTTGACGATCACCGGCGCGTACGTGAACGCGGAGTCGGCGCGGCCCACGCGCACGAGCGCCTGGGCGACCGCGACGCGCGCGCCGGCGCGGTCCACTTCGAGGCGCGGGCTCAGGACGAGCTCGGCGCCGCCTCGCAGCAGGTCGGTGGTCTCGGCGACGCTCGCCGGTTCGGGGGCGCCCGGGTGCAGCTCGCGCAGCTCGGCGAGTGTCGAACGCCGGTGCTCGCGCGCGTCGCGGCGACGGCGCTCGGACTCGGCGGTCGGCTCCGCGGGCTGGACCTCCACCGGGGAGCCGCGGCTCAGGGCCACGCGGTGCACGCACGCGAGGACCTCGTCACCGCGGAGGGGTCGTGCCACGGCCCGAGCCTACGAGACCTCGCGGCGCTCGCTTCGCCAGCTGCTCCACAGCGACGCGTACTCCCCGCCGAGGGCGATGAGCTCGTCGTGCGTCCCGAGCTCGACGATGCGCCCGTCGCCCATGACGCACACGCGGTCGGCGTCGTGGGCGGTGTGGAGGCGGTGCGCGATGGCGATCACCGTGCGCCCGCGCAGCACGGCGGCCAGGGAGCGTTCCAGGTGACGAGCGGCGCGCGGGTCGAGCAGCGCCGTCGCCTCGTCGAGCACGAGGGTGTGCGGGTCGGCCAGGACCAGGCGCGCTAGGGCGAGCTGCTGGGCCTGGGCCGGGCTGACCGGGTGGCCCGTCGTGCCCATCTCGGTCGCGAGGCCGTCGGGCAGGTCGCGCACCCACTCGAGCGCGTCGACCGCGTCGAGGGCGTGGAACAGCTCGTCGTCGGACGCGTCGGTCTTGGCCAGGGCCAGGTTGTCGCGAACCGAGCCGATGAACACGTGGTGCTCCTGGGTCACCAGCGCCACGTGACGGCGCAGGGTCGCCAGGGGCATCTCGGACAGGGCGACGCCGCCCACGGTCAGCGAGCCCGTGCGCGGCGCGTCGATGCCCGCGAGCAGCCGGCCCAGCGTCGACTTGCCGGCGCCCGTCGGCCCGACGATCGCGAGCCGCTCGCCCGGCTCAATCGTGAGCGAGACCCCCGACAGGACGTCGTGGCCGCTGCGGTACGCGTACGTGACGTGGTCGACGACGATCGTCTCATCGGCGGGCTCGGGCCCGCGCGTGGGACGCTCGTCGCGCACCGCCGAGACGCCCACGAGGCGCGCGAGCGACGACTGCCCGATCTGGAGCTCGTCGAGCCACGAGATGATGCGGTCGATCGGGTCGTTGATCTGCACCACGTAGAGGGTCACGGTCGTCGCCGCCCCCACGCTGATGACCCCGTGCAGGGCCAGCCAGCCGCTCCAGCCGAGCATGGCGGCCACGGCCAGCGCGAACGCGCTCTCCACCGTGGGGAACCACACGAGGCGAAGGAGCAGCGTGTACATCTCGGAGTAGAAGGACTCGCGGAGGTTGGCGTCGACGCGGTCCTTCTGGCGCTTGCCGAGTCGGTGGGCGTCAACGGTGCGGGCGCCCTCGGCGGTCTCGGCGACGGTGCCCGACAACGTCGCGTAGCTGACGCGCTCGCGCATGTAGCCGGGCCGGGCCAGGCGCAGGTAGCGGCGGGTGGACACGAAGAGGATGGGAACCGACACGAGCGCGGCGACCGCGGCCGGCGGGCACACCACGATCATCGCCACGAGCGTCAGGACGGACTGGACCATGGCGACGAGCCACTCGGGCACGGCGAAGCGCACCGTGCGCGACAGCGCCTCCATGTCGTTGGTGGTGCGGCTGAGCAGGTCGCCGGTGCCCGCGCGCTCGACCTCGGCCAGGGGGAGCGACAGCACGCTGGCGAGGAAGCCCTCGCGCAATTCGGCGAAGACCCGCTCACCGAGAACGTAGCTGCGCCGGCGCGCGAGAAACGACAGCCCCGCGCACGCGAGCGAGGACCCGAAGAGCACCGACACATTGAGCGTGATCGACGCCGACGTCAGGTCATGCGCCGTGGCGACGTTGATGATGTGCCCGATGATCCACGCCGGCACCAGCGCGGTCACCGCGGCGAGCGCGTAGAGGATCAGCATGCGCGTGAGCTCGGGGCGGTGACGCCCGGCGGCGTCGCGCGCGTACGCCCGGACCTCGGCCCGGTCGGCGACGGGCAGCTGGCTCACGGCGCCTCCTCACGCAGCACGATCTGGCGGTACGCGGCGGAGCGATCGACCAGGTCGTGGTGACGGCCCTGGTCGACGACGCGACCGTCGATCACCAGGTACACGAGGTCGACCTGCTCCAAGAGCAGGGGGCTGGTCGTGGCCACCAGCGTGAGGCCGTGGCCGCGCGCGGTGCGCAGCCGCCCCGCTATGCGGCCCTCGGTGTGCGTGTCGACGGCCGACGTCGGCTCGACGAGGATCAGCACCTCCGCGCCGGTCAGCAACGCCCGCGCCAGGCTGAGGCGCTGGCGCTCGCCCCCGGAAAACGACCGGCCCCGTTCCTCGACCCACGAGTCCAGGCCCTCGTCGAGCGCGTCGACGACGTCGAGCGCGCTCACCGACTCGAGGGCGTCGAAGATGGCCGGGTCGCCGATCTGGCGGTGGGGCACGAGCTCGTCGCGCAGCACGCCCGAGAAGAGCCGGGGCTCGATCTCGCTCACCACGACGTGCGCGCGCGTCGCGGCGACCGAGAACGAGCTGAGGGCGGTGCCGTTGACCGTGACGTCCTCGACGTCGGGCACGAAGCGCCCCAGTCGGTTCGTCAGCAGCGTCGCCTCGGCGGGCGTCTCGGTGACGACCGCGCTGAGCTGTCCGCGCGAGAGCGCGACGCCGCTGCGCGCGTCGTCGAAGGTGTCGACCCGCTCGGGCCACTCCACGGGCGATTCGGGCTCGGTGACCAGGGGTGGGATCGTGAGGATCCGCAGCACGCGCCCGGCGCCGACGTAGGCGCGCGTCGAGGTGATGACGTACTCGATCGCGGTGCGCAGGGGTGTGGTGAGGAAGGTCGAGTAGCCGAAGAAGGCGACGAGCTGGCCGACCTGGAGGGTTCCGTTCATGACGTCGCGCGTCCCGAGCCAGGTGACCACGCCGGTGAGCAGCGCGGGGAGCAGGATCTGCCCGGACTCGAGCCCGGCCTGCGGGCTGGCGATGCGAAAGCCGGCCTCGCGCACCCGCGCGCTCTGGTGGCGGTAGTTGTCCAAGAAGACTTCTTCCCCCCCGATGCCGCGCAGGATCCGCAGTCCGGCCACGGTGTCCGAGCCCAGGGCGGCGAGCCGGCCCGCCGCCTCGCGCTGGGCCGCCTGGGTCTGGTGCAGCGGGGCCATGAGCGGCGTGGTCAGCGACGCCAGGACCGGCACGCCGATGAGCACGATCAGCCCCAGCTGGACCGAGGTCGACAGCAGTATGAACGACACGACGATCCACGCGAGGATCGCCCCCATGAAGCGCGCGAAGGAGTCGAACGCCCCGCCCACGCGCATGGCGTCGGCGGCGACCGTGTTGACCACGTCGCCCGCCGGGACCTCATCGGTGACCGCGGTGCCCGCTGTGGTCAGGTGGCGTCCGACCAGTTGGACCGTGCGGTAGGCCGCGTTCATCCAGTTGGTCACCGCGAGCTGGTGGCGCAGCGCCCCGCAGACCGCCTGAATCAGTCCGAGCGCGACGACGACGCCCACCCACTTGGCGAGCTCGGGGGCGCTGTGGCCCTCGACGCCGTGGTCGATGGCGCCGCCCACCGCCGCCCACAGCAACGCCTGGGCGACCATCCAGCCGATCCCGAAGATGGCGTTGAGCGCGAGCAGGCCCTTCTGGCGCCTCGCCAGCCACGCGAGGTAGCGCATCGGCGAGCGCTGGTCGGGCGCGCCGGGGTCCTCGGCGGGCAGTTCTCGATAAGGAAGGTGCAACACGTCTGGTCTTTCGGCGTCGGCGGACGGTGAGCCGACCTGTAAGCGGGGTTCTGTCCACCCTCGTAATGAGGGATGGGCGGCCATCCATCTCAGCGATCCACCTGGGGAGTGTCCGTTTCCGGACTCGCGGGCCGCGTCTCCCCTGTTCGATCTTGCTCCGGGTGGGGTTTACCTAGCCGCCACGGTCGCCCGCGGCGCTGGTGCGCTCTTACCGCACCGTTTCACCCTCACCTGATCCCGGTTGCCCGGGCCATCGGCGGTCTGTTCTCTGTGGCACTGTCCTGCACGTCACCGCGACTCGCTTCGCGAGCACCCTGCCCTGTGGAGCCCCGACTTTCCTCACCGCCCGTTGCCGGTCGGCGCGGCCACCCAGTCGGCTCACCATCCGCCGACCAGTCTGACACACGAGGTCCGCGCCGACAATGACAAGCAGGTAACGATCGAGGGCTAGCCTCGCTCCGTGGACGAGGCGGTCGCGGCGCGCGAAGGCGACGTGTTGGACGTCGGCGCCTTCTACGAGCTGCTCACCGCGCACCTCGAGTCCTCCTACGGCCGGCGCTATCCGCGCTGGGTGCGCGGCGAGGTCTCCAAGGTCTACGAGAAGACCCACCTGTACGTGGACCTGGTCGACGCCGGCTCGTCGGCCTCCGACACGCGCCGCCCCGTGCTCAACGCGCACTGCTGGGCGTCCCAGTGGGTGCCGCTCAAGCGGCGCCTGGCCGGAGAGGGGGTGGCCCTGACGCCCGGGGTCGTCGTCAACCTCTTCGGCTACGTGGACCTCTACGCCCCCCAGGGCCGCATCGGCTTCACCGTCACCGAGATCGACGTCGCGGGCCTGATGGGCGACGTCGCGCGGCGGCGCGCCGAGCTCATCGCGCGCCTGGACGCCGAAGGGCTCCTGGCGACCAACCGGGCGCGGCCGCTGTCGCCGGTGCCGCTGCGCGTGGGCCTGGTCGCGAGCCCCCAGACCGAGGGGTACCAGGACTTCACCGGGCAGCTGCTCGGGTCGGGGCTCGGCTTCGTCATCTCGCTGGTCCCCACGACGGTCCAGGGCGACGCGGCGCCCGCTCAGATCGTCAGCGCGATCGCCGCGCTTGACGCGGCGAGCCTGGACGTCATCTGTGTGGTCCGCGGCGGGGGTTCCAAGGGCGACCTCGCCTGCTTCGACGACGAGCGCGTCGCGCGCGCGATCGCCTCGAGCGCGACGCCGGTGATGACCGGAATCGGCCACACGGGGGACGAGTCGATCGCCGACCTCGTCGCCCACACCGCGGCGATCACGCCGACCAAGCTCGGCGAGCAACTGGTCGCCCTGGTCGCCCAGTGGCGCGAGCGCCACGTCGCCGCGGCCGCGCGGCGCCTGATCGAGTCCGCGCAGGCCGTGATGGACGAGGCCACGAGCTACGTCGGCGAGCGCCGACGCACGATGATCTTCGCGGTGCGCGACCGACTGCGCGCCGAGCAGCGCCACCTCACGGCGACCCGCGAGCGCCTCGGCCTGCACGCGCGCCACGTCGTCACCGACGCCGGGGCGTTCCTGGCCGGGCGCCGGCGCCTGCTCGGGGCCTACGACCCCCAGCGTCGACTCGCCCAGGGGTGGTCGATCGTCACGAGTGGCGGGCGGGTGGTGCGAGCGCTCGAGGACGTCACCGTCGGCCAGGACGTGTCGGTGCGGGTGAGCGACGGGTCGTTTGACGCCGTCGTGGCGACGACGAAGGGAGGATCGTGAGCACGATCGGGGAATGGAACGACGCCGCCGGGGAGCTCGACGCCATCGTGGCGTCCTTTGACGAGGGGGAGGTGTCCGTCGACGACCTCTTCGCCAAGCTCGAGCGCGCGACGGCGATCATCGAGTCGCTCGAGGCGCGCCTCACGGCGACGCGAGCCCGAGTCGAGGAGCTCGCGCCCCGCCTGGCCGCCGTCGACGACCAGTGACCGCGACGTACTTCCGGTCACGGCTGTCGGGGCGCGAGTACGCCGCGGGCGACGGCGTCGCGCGCTCGATGCGCAACCTCTCCTACGCGTTCGGTGACGTCGAGGCCGGGGTGGCGGTCCTCGTGGACCCCGCCCACGCCCCGCTGGAGCTCGTCGACCTGGTGCGATCGGACGGCCTCGAGGTGGTCGGCGTGATCGCGACGCACTTCCACCCCGACCACGTCGGCGGCGACCTGGGGGGGAGCCACGTCGACGGGCTGGCCGAGCTGCTCGCGGTCCACGACGTCGCCGTGCACGTCCAGCGCGACGAGGTCCCCTGGGTGAGCCACGTCACGGGCCTCGCGCCCGAGGCCTTCACCGCCCACGACCCGGGTGACGTGATCGAGGTCGGGTCGCTGCGCGTCACGCTGATTCACACGCCCGGGCACACCCCGGGGAGCCAGTGCCTGCTCGTCGACGACCGACTGATGAGCGGCGACACCCTCTTCATCGAGGGCTGCGGGCGCATCGACCTTCCCGGCTCGGACCCCGTCGAGATGTACCACTCGCTGCACGAACGCCTCGCCGCGGTGGGCGACGACGTCGAGCTGTGGCCGGGCCACCTCTACTCGTCGGTGGCGTCGGCGCGTCTGGGCGACGTGCGTGCGACCAACACGGTCCTCGCCCCGATTCCCCTCGAGCGGTGGTTGGCGATCTTCGGATGAGGACCCTCGACCCCGACGACCACGTCGTCGTGGTGGGCGCCGGCCTGGCCGGCTGGCGGCTGTGCGAGGCGCTGCGCCGCGAGGGCTTCGAGGGCGCCCTGACCCTGATCGGCGACGAGCCGGACCCCCCCTACGACCGCCCCCCGCTCTCCAAGCAGGTGCTCGCCGGAAAGTGGTCGCTGGACCAGACGACCCTGGCGACGGGCGAGAAGCTCGCCGCGGCGCGCGTGCGGGTCCTGCTGGGCGCGCACGCGGCGTCACTGGACGTCGAGGGCCGCGCGGTGCACCTGGGCGACGGGCGCGTCATCGCCGGCTCGCGGGTGGTCGTGGCCACGGGGTCACGCGCCCGGCAGCTGCCGGTCGCCGCCGACGCGCACCCCCACGTGCTGCGCACGCGCGCCCACGCCGAGCGCCTGCTCGACGCCCTCGGGTCCGTGGACGCGGGCGACGCCGTGGTCGTCGTGGGCGGCGGTTTCGTCGGGGCCGAGGTCGCGACGTCATTGCGCACGCGCGGACTCGCCCCGGTCGTGCTCGAGGCGCTCGTGCGCCCGCTGGTGGGCGTCCTGGGCGAGGAGGTCTCGGGCTGGCTCGAGCACCTCGCCGCCGACTTCGGGGTCGACCTGAGGTGCGACCAGCGCGTCGTGGACGTCGTGGCGGCCGCCGGGGGTTCGCGGGTCGAGCTCGCCGACGGCGCCGTGACCAGTCCGGTGGTCGTCGTCGCGGCGGGGTCGGCGCCCAACGCGGAGTGGCTCGAGGACTCCGGGCTCTCGCTCGACGACGGCGTCGTGGTCGACCAGGGGTTCACCGCGGCCCCCGGGGTCGCCGCGATCGGCGACGTCGCGCGATTCGCCTGGCCCAGCGTGTCGGGCACCGAGGTCGTGCGCATCGAGCACTGGCAGAACGCGAACGACCACGCCCAGGCGCTGGCGCGCGCGTGGGTGGGCGGCGAGGCACCGACGTCGCTCGCGGTGCCCTACTTCTGGTCCGACCAGTACGGCAAGAAGATCCAGATGCTCGGGCACCCCCACCGCGACGACGACGTGACGCGCGTCCTGGTCGACGAGTCGTCGAAGCACTTCACCGCCCTCTACAGCCGCGACGGGCTCGTCACCGGGGTCGTCTCGCTCAGTCAGCCGAGGGCCTTGATGCTCTCGCGGGTCCTGCTCGAAGAGCCCACGACGCTCCAGCGCGCGCGCGAGCTCGCGCCCTGGGCGACCTAGAAGGCGATCGAGCTCAGCTCGGGGATCGTCGCGCGGACCCGTTCGACGGTCGCGCGCCATTGGTCGCGCCGCGCGGCGCGTTCGGCGACGTCCACCCCGGGGCGATAGACCTCGGCGGGCCGCCAGAGTCCCTCGACGTCCTCGAGGGTGAGGTAGCCGGCGCCGACGAGGGCCATGAGACCGGCGCCACGGGTCGTGGCCTCGCGCTCGGACGAGACCGCGACGTCGCTTCCCGTCGCGTCGGCCAAGGACTGCAGCAGGAACGGGCTGGCGGTCATCCCGCCGTCCACGCGCAGCTCATCGAGGGCGAGCCCGGTCTCGACGCGAGCGGCGTCCACGAGGTCGGCGCCGCGCTCGGCGACGCCGGCGAGGACGGCGCGCACGAGGTGGGCGCGGGTCGTGCCGCGGGTGATTCCGAAGAACCCGCCGCGCGCGCCGAAGTCCCACCACGGGGTCCCGAGCCCCGACAGCGCGGGGACGAAGGTGACGCCGTCGGCGTTGACCGACCTCGCCAGCGCGTCGCACTCTGAGGCGTGGCCGACGAGTCCCAGGTCATCGCGCAGCCACTCCACGCAGGCGCCCGCCGAGAGCACGATGCCCTCGACGCCCCAGGTGAGCTGCCCGTCGCGGCTCGCCACCACCACCGGGAAGCACCCCGAGGAGAACCGGTTCATGTCGCTGGGGCCCGCCGGTCCGCGCACGAGGTCGAGCATGGCTCCCGTGCCGAAGGTGATCTTGACGCCCTCTCGCACGCACGACTGGCCGAAGAGCGACGCGGGCTGGTCGCCGACCAGCGCCGTGATCCGCGGGGCGCCCGTTAGCGCCGTGGCGCGTCCGTGCTCGCCCATCGTGTCCACGATGTCGGCGAGGAGCGACGGGGCGATCCCCAGGTGCGCCAGCGTGTTGGAGTCCCAGTGGCGCGCGTCGCGTTCGACGAGGCCGGTGACCGCGGCGTTGGAGTGGTCGGTGATGTGGACCGCGCCCTGGGTGAGGACACGCGCCACCCAGGTCTCGACGGTGGCCATGCGCAGGTGCGCGACCGGAGCGTCCGCGCGCTCGAGGAGCCAGCGCAGCTTGGTGGCCGACTGGTTCGGCGCGAGCCGCAGCCCCTCGCCCTGCAGGACGAGGCAGTCGATCACCGTGCGCAGGTCCTGCCAGCCCAGGGCGGGTCCGACCGGGTCGCCGGTCGTCGCGTCAAAGAGGATCGTGGTCGCGCGCTGGCTGGTGACGCCCACGACCTCGGCGGACCCCCCGGCGAGGCTGCGGTGCGCGAGGTCCAGCACCACGGTGGTGATCTCGTTCGCGTCGAGCTCGACCTCGCCCGGCAGGGGCGTGGCGACGCTCAGGCGCCGCTGGTGGGCGTGGGTGACGTTGCCGTCTCCATCGACCAGCGCCGTGCGAACCGACGTCGTGCCCACGTCGATCGCCAGGGCGCTCACCACGGCGACGCCCCCAGCGACAGGACGCCCGGGTTCAGCACGACCCCAGGGTCGAGCAGCCCCTTGAGGGAGGCCAACAGGCCGTAGGCGTCACCCAGCGCGGCGGCGACGAAGCGCGCGCGGTTGCGGCCCACGCCGTGGTGGTGGCTGAGGGCGCCGCCACAGCGCAGGACCTCTCGGGTCGCCGCGTCCCACGCCGTGCGGTAGTAGGCGGTGGGGTCGCCCTCGGGGCGTCCCGCGAAGCTGAAGTACAGGCACGCCCCGTCGAGGTACGCGTGGGACTGGTGCACCGACGCGACGAGGGTCTCGCTCAGCGAGCGCAGCGCGGTCAGGACGGCCTCGTTCATCTCGGCGAGGTCGGACCAGGCGCCGGCGACCTCGATCGTGTCCACGCAGATCCCGCCCTCCCACAACGGCGCCAGCGCCCCCACGTCGTTGCGGCGCTCGAGCCAGCTGGCGACGAGCGCGTCGTCGAGGGTCGCCGCCGCCGCGCACTCCTCAGCGACGACGCGCGTCGTGGCCTCGACGAACGCGTCGTCGCCCTCGTCGAGCACGATCAGGACGCACGCGTCGACGTCGAAGTTCCGCCGCGACTCGACCTCGTCGTACAGGCGCAGCACCGCGGGACGCGCGTCGCGCTGCAGCACGCGTCGACAGGCCTCCAGCCCGGCGTCGAAGGAGTCGAATCCGTAGGCCGCGCGCGCCTCGCGGGTGGCGACGCGGCGCGCGACCAACGTGGCCTCGGTGATCACGCCCAGGGCACCCTCGGATCCGACGAAGAGGCCGACCAGGTCCGGCCCGACGGCCCGCCGAGGCGCGCGCCCGCCGAGGTGGAGCACGCCGCCGTCCGCCGTCACGACGGTGAGCGCGCGCACGAGGTCTTCGACCTTTCCGTAGCGGTTCGAGTACTGGCCGGCGCCGCGACAGGCGATCCAGCCGCCGACGGTGGAGAGGTCGAAGGACTGGGGGAGGTGCCCGACCGTCAGGCCCCGCGCGCGGGTCGCGGCCTCCAGGTCCGGGCCGAAGCACCCCGCCTCCACGCTCACGAGCCCCGAGGTCTCGTCGATGTCCAGGATCCGGTTCATCGCGGTCATGTCGAGGGCCACCGCGCCGTCGGGCGCGACCGCACCGCCGACCACGCCGGATCGGCCGCCCTGGGCGGTGACGGCGACGCCGTGCTTCGCCGCCAGCGAGAGCACCCGGGCCACCTGTTCGCTCGTCGCGGGCCGCGCCACCAGGCCCGGCCAGTGCGGCACCCGGCCCGCCGCGACGTCGCGGATCGTGAGGGGCCACCAGTCACGCCCGTGGTCGGCCCGCGCCTGATCGGAGGTGTCGACCTCGACGCCCGCGTGGCGCAGGTCCTCGGCCAGCGCCTCGTGCGCCGCGGGTGCGGACGAGGGCGTTCCCGGCGGGTACTCGTTGGGCATCACCGGACGCGTCACGCTCACACGCTCAGGCCCGCGGCGGAGAACTCGTGCTCGACCAGGTCACGGTAGAGGTCGACCTGGCGCGCGCACTCCTGTCGCGTCCACCACAGCTCGTCCGCGACGAGGTCCGCGACGGAGGGCGCCGCGCGCAGCGTGGCCCTCGCGTCTTGGAGGTGCGCGCGCGTGCGCCGCGTCAGCAGGTCGACCAGGGACGTGGCCATCTCGTGGCGCACGCAGTAGACGAACTCGGCGCCCACGTAGGGCAGCCCGTCGATTACCGGCTCGCCGAGGCGCGGGTGCTCCGCGATGAGCGCGAGCACGCTCAGCGCATCCTGGCCGAAGCGTCGGTACAGGTGGGTCTCGAGCTGCGTGGTGGGACGCCACTCGCCGGTGCCGTGCAGCGCGAGGCGCCGCGTCGGCGTCGCGCGCAGGTCGTGGAAGTAGGGGCGCAGCGCGTCGACCGTGTCCTGGGCCATCTGGCGGTAGGTCGTCCACTTCCCCCCGGTGACGTGGACGACGCCGTCGTGGTCGTCGGTGACGCGGTGGCGCCGCGACAGGTCGGCGGTCCTCTCCGAGAGTCGCTCGCCGTCGCGCGGCGCGAGCAGCGGCCGTAGTCCCGCCCAGACCCCCGTCACGTCGGCGGCGCTCAGCTGCGACGTGGTCCAGGCGTTCACCGCGCCGAGCAGGTACTCGAGGTCCTCGCGAGTGCACGTCGCGTCGTCGAGCGGACCGTCGTAGGCGGTGTCGGTGGTGCCGATGAAGGTGAACGGGGCATCCTCGAAGGGCACGACGAAGACGGACCGGCGGTCACCCGGCACGCTGAGGACCGCGGCGATGTCGGCGGGCAACCGGCTCGCCGGAACGGTGACGTGCACGCCCTTGGCCGGTGTCACCATGTGCGACGCGGCGCTGCGGGTGAGGCCCACGACCTGGTCGGTCCACACACCCGTGGCGTTGACGACGCTGCGCGTCGCCACGGTGATGGTGCGTCCGGTCAACGAGTCCTCGACCACGACGCCCGTCGCGCGTCCGTCGCCGTCGCGCGTCACGCCCACGGCGCGCGCGTAGTTGGCGACGTCGGCGTCGAAGTCGAGCGCGGCGGTGCGCGCCAGGACGAGCGCGACGCGTGCGTCGTCGCCGCGCGCGTCGTAGTACAAGAACCCCGCGAC
Organism: uncultured Actinomycetota bacterium; assembly: GCA_963805595.1. Classification (GTDB taxonomy): domain Bacteria; phylum Actinomycetota; class Acidimicrobiia; order Acidimicrobiales; family RAAP-2; genus RAAP-2. Next base: position 377,097 of record CAWDUM010000005.1, read on the forward strand.
GAGGCGCTGGGTGTCGAGGGTCGGAAGGTGCGCGAGCGCCTCGCTGCGGCGGATGCGGCGGTACCGGTGCCCGATCCGCCAGCCTCCCGAAAGGTCGTAGAGGCGCAGGGCGACCGAGTATCCGCGTGCCAGGGTCTTGGCCACGACGCCGTCGCGTCCGAAGAGCGGGATCAAGAAGGGCAGCGGCCGCACGAGGAACGGGGCGTTCTGGAGGAGGCGCTGGCGCTCGCGGAGGTTCTCGCGCACGAGCGCGAACTCCTTCTGCTGGAGGTAGCGCAGGCCCCCGTGGACCATCTTGGAGGACTTGGAGCTCGTGCCCGAGGCGATGTCGCCGGCGTCGATGAGCGCGACGCGCAGCCCGCGCGACGCCGCGTCGAGCGCGACGCCCGCGCCGGTCATCCCGGCCCCGATGACCACGACGTCGTAGGTCGAGGTGGCCATGCGCGTGAGGGCGTCGTCGCGGCGGAAGGTGGACATCCGACCATAGTGGCATAGCCGCGGAACTACCTTTTCGGGTATGGACTTCGAACTCTCCGACGAACACCGCTCACTTCAAGAGATGGTCCGCCACCTCGCCCAGGACAAGGTCCGGCCCCGCGCGAGGGAGATCGACCGCTCCGGGGAGTACCCCGAGGACCTCTTCGAGGAGTTCCGACGCGCGGACCTCCTGGGGCTGTGCATCCCGGAGGAGTACGGCGGGTCGGGCGCGGGGATCCTCGGCCTGGCCCTGGCGATCGAGGAGGTCACCAAGTACTCCAACGTACTGGGCCTGATGCTCCTGCTCACGCGACTGCCGACGGGTCCGGTGATGATCGCCGGCACCGAGGAGCAGAAGCGTCGCTACCTCCCGGGCATCGCGCGCGGGACCCAGCGCGCGGCGTTCTGCCTGTCCGAGCCGGGCGCCGGCTCGGACGTCGCGGGGATGACCACGCGCGCCACGCCCGACCCGGACGTCGAGGGCGGCTACGTGCTCAACGGGACCAAGTGCTGGATCTCGGGGGGCATGCAGGCCGACTGGCTCACCGTCTTCGCCAAGACCGGCGACCCGGCGTCGCGACGGCATTCGGATATCGGCTGCTTCCTGGTCGAGACAGCGACGCCGGGCGTGACGCGGCCGCGCGTGGACCGCAAGATGGGCGTCAAGGGCATCGACACCGCCGAGATCGTCTTCTCCGACGTGCGCGTGGCGCCCGACCAGGTGATCGGCGGGGGGTTCTCGCTGATCATGCAGTCGCTCAACGCCATGCGCCCGATCGTCGCGGCGCGCGGCATCGGCCTGGCCGAGGGCGCGCTGATGTACGCCACCGAGTACGTCAAGAACCGTCCGGCGTTCGGCCATACGGTCGCGGACTTCCAGGGAATCCAGTGGGAGATCGCCAAGTGCGCGGTGGAGATCGAGGCGGCGAGGCTCCTCACGTACCGTGGCGCGAGCCTGGCCGACCAGGGCCGCTACACCAAGGAGTGGGTGCCCATGCTCTCGATGTGCAAGTACTACGCCTCCGAGGTCGCCGTGCGCGCCTCGGGACTCGCCGTCCAGCTGCTCGGCGCGGCGGGCTACATGGAAGAGCACCCGACCGAGCAGTACTACCGCGACGCGCGCCAGCTCACGATCGTCGAAGGCACGAGTCAGGTCCAGCTCGGGCTCATCGCTCGCGGCGTGCTGGCCCACGACCTGTGGTGGGACTGACCCGGTCGCCTCGGCGCGCCCACCTACACTGAGCCCGTGGCCGGACCCCTCGAAGGGCTGAAGGCGTTGGAGCTGGCGGGCCTCGGGGCCAGCCCCTTCGCGTGCATGATGCTGGCCGACCTGGGCGCCGACGTGCTGCGCCTGGAGCGCGGGGACCCCGACGCGGAACCCGTCGAATCCTGGGACCTGCTCAACCGGTCGCGCGACTCGGTGGCCGTCGACCTCAAGAACCCCGCGGGCCGGGACCTCGTGCTCGACCTGGTCGAGGGCGCCGACGTCCTCGTCGAGGGGTTCCGGCCGGGGGTCACCGAGCGGCTCGGCGTCGGCCCCGAGCAGTGCTGGGCGCGCAACCCGCGCCTCGTCTACGCCCGCATGACCGGCTACGGGCAGGAGGGTCCCCTGTCGTCGCGGGCCGGTCACGACATCAACTACCTCGCGGTCTCGGGGGCGCTGTGGCCGATCGGGCGCGCCGGGGAGCGGCCGGTGCCCCCGCTCAACCTCGTCGGGGACTTCGGCGGCGGGGCGCTGTACCTCGTCGTGGGCGTGCTCGCGGCGCTGCGCGCGGTCAGCCTCGGCGGCGCGGGCCAGGTCGTCGACGCGGCGATGGTCGACGGGTCGGCGTCGCTGCTGACCCAGACGCACGCGTTCTTGAACGTCGGCTTTTGGAAGGAGTCGCGCGGTGTCAACATCCTCGACACCGGCGCGCCGTTCTACGAGGTCTACGAGACGTCCGACGGCCGATTCGTCGCGGTCGGGGCCATCGAGGCCAAGTTCTACGCGGCGTTGCTCGAAGGACTCGGCCTCGTGGTCGACGACCTGCCCGCGCAGATGGACCGCCAGAGCTGGCCCGCGGTCAAGGAGCGATTCGCTCGGATATTCGCGACCAGGACCCGCGACGAGTGGCAGGGGGTCTTCGACGCCCTGGACGCGTGCGTGACCCCGGTGCTCAGCCCCAAGGAGGCCGCGACGCATCCGTTCAACACGGCGCGTGACGTCTTCTCCCTCGACGGAGCCACCCAGCCGCGTCCCGCGCCGCGCTTCTCGGCGACCCCCGGGGAGATCGGCCAGCCCCCGCGCGCCGCCGGCTCCGGGACCCGCGAGGGCCTCGGGCGATGGGGCGTCGACGCGGCGCGCGTCGCGAAGCTGCGTGAGGCGGGCGCCTTCGGCTAAATGTTGACCACGGGGCAGGTCAGCGTCCGCGTGATCCCCGGCACCTTCTGGATCGCCCCGACGATGAACTTGCCGAGGTCGTCGACGCTCTCGGCGGTGCAGCGCACGATCACGTCGTAGGGCCCGGTCACCTCGTAGGACTCGAGCACGCCGGCCACCGCCCGCGTGGCGAGGACCACGCTCTCGCTGGAGCCGATCTCGGACTGAATCAGGATGTAGGCCTGGACCGCCACGGCGATGCCTTTCTTTTGAGGTCCCCCCATTGTGCCCGCTGGGGTGTCCGGGCGCTACTCGTCGCGGAAGCGGCGCCCGATATGCCACTGGTGGCAGTAGTCGCAGCGGTACGTCTCGAGGTCCACCTTGTTGAGCGTCCACGCGAGCTGGGCCGCGCTGGCCGCCTCGGCGCGCGTGCGGTACGCCGTCTTGGGGCTGCCCTCGCGAGTGAGGTGGGTCGCGAGGCGCCCGAGGGGCTGAGTCGACGGGGTGGCTCGTCGGCGACGTTTCATAGCGCTACGACCCTACCGGTGACTATCGTGCGCAGCGTGACCCTCCAGCCCGCGACGAAGGTCATCGTCGACACGGCGACGCTGACGCTCACCGACGAAGGGGATCACGACCGCTTCACCCACATCGTGCTCGAGGGATACACGCCGCCCGACGGCGAGTTCGTGCCGGTCGAGAACTCCGTCGTCGACGGGATGATCAACTCGACGCCGGTGCGTGCCCTGTGCGGCAAGGTCTGGGTTCCCGGCCGCGACCCCCAGCGATACCCGATCTGCCCGACCTGCAAGGAGATCGCCGCGTCGCTCGGTTGGTCGCTGCCCGAGGGCTGAGCGGCGACCGGCTTAGGCTGACGGGCGATGTCGACGACGAGCACAACGAGCGAGCATTCGAACCCGTCGGGCCGCGTCCTCGTGTTGCGCCACCACCTCGAGGACAGCCCCGGCCTGGTCGGTGACGCGCTCGCGGCGCGCGGGTTCGCGACCGACGTGGTCATGATGGACGCGTCGGCGCCGACGCCCTCGGTCGACGGGTACGACCTGTTGATCATCCTGGGCTCCAAGCACGCCGTCTACGACCCGGTGATCGAAGAGGCGTGGTTCGGCCGGGAGCTCGACGTGGTGGCCGACGCGGACCGGCGCGGCGTGCCGGTCTTCGGCATCTGCTTCGGCGCCCAGGCGCTGTGCCGGTTCTTCGGTGGCGTCGTGTCGCGGTCCGCGCACCCCGAGGTCGGTTGGTTCACCCTCGACGTCGTCGAGGGGTCCGGCCTCGACCCGGGCCCGTGGTTCGAGTACCACTTCGACGCGTGCACGCTGCCCGAGGGCGCCGAGGTGTGGGCGACGAGCCCGAGCGCGGTCCAGGCGTTCGCGATTGGCCGACACGTGGGGGTGCAGTTCCACCCCGAGATCGACGAGGCGCAGCTGGCCGACTGGCTGTCGGCGGGGGGAGACGATGACGCGCGCGAGCTCGGGCTCGACCCGCGCGAGCTCCTCGCGCGTACCGCCGTCGAGACGCCCGCCGCCCGCGAGCGCGTCGTTAGCCTCGTCGACCTCGTGCTCGAGCGCACCGGCGCGCGCGCGTCGTCGCGGTAGCCGCCCGCCACCCGAGGCGCGTCGTGCGGCGCTCGTCCGTGGCCGGTCGGGGCCCGGCGAGGGGGTGGCCTCTAGGCTTCGGCGGTGAGCGAAGTAGAGCAGCCGGAGCTGACCGTGCGGGTCAAGCGCCCCGCGACCCGGGGCGCCGTGGGCCGACTCGACGACGGGCGGGTCGTGTTCGTGCGCCACGCCCTGCCCGGCGAGCTCGTCCGGATCAAGATCACGGACCGGTCCCGGAGTTTCGCGCGCGCCGACGCCGTCGAGGTCCTCGAGGCCAGCCCCGAGCGCGTCGCGGCCCCGTGCGCCTACGCCCATCCCGGCGGCTGCGGGGGGTGTGACCTGCAGCACGCGTCCCTGGCGGCCCAGCTCTCGTGGAAGGCGGCCGTGGTCAGCGAACACCTGCGGCGCATCGCGGGGGTCGAGCGCGACGTCGTCGTGTCCGACGTCGGCGTCGACGCGCGCGGTTCGCGGACGCGACTTCGCTGCGCGGTCGAGGACGGGCGCCTGGCCCTTCGCGCGTCGCGCTCGCACGAGCTGGTCGCGGTCGACGCGTGCTGGATCGCCGACGAGCGACTCGAGCCCGCGTTCGCCGGCAGCTGGCCCGACGGCGCCGAGGTCGAGCTGCGCGCCATCGGCGACGGCGAACCCTTCGCGGTCGTGCGTCGCGAGGGCCCCGAAGGGGTGGCCGCCGAGACGCGCGGCCTGGACGGCCAGCCCCTCGCGTCGATGGCGCGCTCACGCGTGTCGGTGGCCGGCGTCGACTACGCCGTCGCGCCCCTGTCGTTCTGGCAGTCGCACCGCGCGGCCCCGGCGACCCTGGTGGACGCGGTCGCGTCGCTCGCCCAAGTGCGCAGCGGCGACACGGTGGTGGACCTCTTCAGCGGGGTGGGACTCTTCGCGGTCCCGCTCGCCGGCGCGGTCGGCCCGGGCGGACACGTCACCGCGGTGGAGTCCTCGGCGCAGGCCGCCGAGGACGCGCGCGACAACGCGGGAGGTCTGACGAACGTGACGGTTCGGGAGTGGTCCGTCAGCGCGCGCTCGGTCAACGACACCGTGGGCCCGGGCGACGTCGTCGTGATGGACCCGCCGCGACACGGGCTGTCGCGCGGCGTCGCGCCGGCGCTGATCCGTCGCCACCCACGGCGCCTCGTCTACGTGTCGTGTGACGCCGCGACCTTTTCTCGCGACCTTAAGATCTTCTTATCCGGCGGCTACACCCTCAGTGACCTGCGAGTATTCGACCTTTTCCCGATGACTGAGCACGTGGAGTTGGTCGCGCTCCTTGACACGGTCCAGTAGCGGGGGGAAAGTGAAGTCGAGGGCGTAGTCGACGACCCTCGAGGGGGTGGGCAATGCCGACCAAGTTGGACCATCGTCACCGTCTGACCGTGCAGAAGATCTTCGGTCACCCGCTCAACCACAACATCCAGTGGCACGACGTGTGCTCGCTACTCGCGAGGTTCGGCGAGGTCCATGAGACCCACCGTGGAAACTGGGCGGTCTCGACGGGGGATGAGACGGTCTCGTTCGGCTCGTCGCGCACCCGCGACCTCACCGAGGAGCAGGTCGTCAAGGTCCGCGGGTTCCTGCGTTCGCTCGGGCTGACCCCCGAGGCGCTGCGCGCGGCGTGACCGGCGCCTAGCCCGGGGCCCCGTCCGGGGTGACGATCACCTGGCCGGGCCAGATCCGCGGGCGGCGTCTGGCGTCGCAGGTGAGGCACGAGGCGCGGTGACACCCAACGGTGGACGCGAGGTGGTGGGGGGCGCGCCCGTGGGCGTTCGACGCAGCCTTGACGCGGTCGGCCGGAGCCCGGCGCCTACTGCGAGCAGCCGCGCGCGCTCACCTCGGCGACGCCGACGAGCTCGTCGGCGCGCACCAGCCAGAGCAGGTCGTAGCGGTCGACCGTCGGGTCACAGTGCGGGGGCACGAGGGCCACGCGGTCGCCCCGGCGCAGCGGGAGCGACGGGTCCGTGACGATCATGCCGTGCTCGTCTCCGAAGAAGTGGTAGTCGCCGGTGCCGCGCGGCCACAGCACCCTCGGCGGCCCGGCGTCGGTCGCCATCGACTTGAGCCCCGCGTCCACGGTGACGTGCCCGTCGTGGTTCGCCGAGACAACGGTCGTCTCGATGGTCAGGCTCTGGGCGAACTCGCCCTCGGGGTCCGCGCCCAGCGCGTCGGCGTACTCGCGGTCCATGAACACGTAGCTGCCGGCCTGGAGCTCGGTGAGCAGCCCGAGCTCGGCGTCGAGCCCGGCCGTGCCGGTGCCGCCTCCCGTGACGACCCCGACGCCGTACCCCGCGTCAACCAGGTCACCGACGACGAGGGCCAGGCGCTGGCTCGCGGCCGCGGTCGCCGCACGGCGCTCGTCGCGTCCCGCGATGTGCTGGAGGTGCCCGCCGTAGCCCTGGACCCCGACGAAGTCGGTGGAGCCGTGGTCGGCGGCGCGCTCGGCCACCGCCAGGGCGTGGCGCGAGTCGACGACCCCGGTGCGCGCGAGTCCCACGTCGACGTCGCACAGCACGCGCGCCCGGACCCCGCCGGCCGCGAGCGCCCGGGCCAACTCGTCGACGCCGTCGGGGTGGTCGACCACGACCGAGAGGTCACAGCGCCCCGCCAGGCGCGCGGCGCGGCGCGCCGCGGCGTCGTTCGCGAGGGGCGAGGTCAGCAGGATCGCGAGCCGCCGGTCATAGCCGTCGGCGGCGACCGCCGACACCAGGGCCTCGGCCTCCGCGAGCTTCGCGCACGACAGCCCGACGGCCCCCGCCTCGAGCTGGCGGCGTGCGACGAACGCCGACTTGTGGGACTTGGCGTGCGGGCGCAGGTCCAGTCCGGCGTCGCGGGCCCGTCGGGCCATGAGCTCGACGTTGGCGTCGAGCGCGTCGACGTCGAGCACGAGCGCCGGCGTGGGAACGGCCCGCCGGTCACCCGAGCCCAGGGCCGCCTCGACGAGGCCGCGGCGCACGGCCTCACCCGCGGAGCCCGCGCTCACCTCGACGAGGGGACGGTCAGGGGCCAGGGGAACTCGCGCTCGGCGACGCGCGCGAGGTCCAGCAGCAGCTGGTCCTCATGGTGGCGACCGATGACCTGGAGCCCGATGGGTAGACCGTCGACGTCGCCCGAGGGGATGCTCACGGCCGGGTTACCCGCCAGGTTGGCCGGGAAGGTCAGCGCGCCGTTGTTGGACAGCGCGCGGTTCAGACCGTAGGTGGCGACGAGGTCGACGCCGCCGACCGTGGTGGCCATCGGGCCCGCGGCGTTGAACGCCACGTCGGGGTTGGTCGCCGCGAAGACGAAGTCGGTCTGGTCGAAGATGTCCGCCATCTTCTCGTTGAACTCGATCCGGAAGATCTCCGCCGCGCCGGCGGTCTGCAGGCTGAAGTTCTTGGTGACGAACTCCATGGCCATCTGGACCTCGACGGTCAGGTCGTCGTGGCAGGCGGGGTAGAGGTGGCCGAGAAAGCCCGACAGGACGCTCAGGTTCGCCAGGGCCCACTCGATGCCCCCGACCGGGAAGTCGATGACGACGTCGACGATCCGCAACCCGGCCGCGGCGGCGAGGGCCTCGGCGCGCTCGCTCAGGCGCTCCACGTGGTGGGGGTCGACGATGGCGTCGCCCAGGTCGATCGCGATCACCGCGCGCTTACCGCGCAGGTCGAAGGAGTCCAGTGCGGTCTCCCACCCGTCGACGCGCGGCAGGCTGAGCGTGTCGCGCGAATCGAACCCGTTGCAGACGTCGAACCAGCGGGCGGTGTCGCGCACCGAGCGGCTGAGGCAGCCCGACACGACGGTGAGAGGCGTCTGGACGGCGTGGGGGCCCTTAGGGATCCTTCCGAACGTCGACTTGAGGGCGAAGAGCCCGGTGAACCCGGCGGGGATGCGCAGGGACCCCCCGCCGTCACCGCCCGACGCGATCGGGACGAGCCCCGCGGCGACGGCCGCCGCCGAGCCCCCGGACGAGCCGCCCGGGGTCCGCTCGAGGTTCCAGGGATTGCGAGTGGTGCCGTGGAGCTTGGTGTTCGTGCAGTTGATGAACCCGAACTCCGACGCCGTGGTCTGTCCGACGAGGACGGCCCCGGCGCCGCGCAGCCGCGCGACGGCGGTGGCGTCGACGGGCGACACGCGGTCCTTGTAGACGAGCGACGCGAACGTCGCGGGCCACCCCGCGACCGCGTCGAGCTCCTTTATCGCGACCGGCGCGCCGCCAAAGGGCAGCGTCACGTCCGCGACGTCGGCCGCGGCGCGCGCGGCGTCGGCGTCGAGGTGACTGAAGGCGTTGAGCTCGGAGCGAGATATGGCGTCCAGCGACGCTTCGAGGGCCTCGCGGGGGGTGATCGACCCGGCGCGCATCGCGTCCACCAACGAACAGGCGTCCCCGGTCCACGCGTCGCTCGTCACGGGCCGACTCTATCGACCGGACTCAGGCCGACGGCTCCGCGCCGTCGCGGAGCAGCCACCGGCCGTGGTGGTGGCACCATCCGTAGTGGGTGGGAGCGCCGCCGGGTCGGGTGACGACGACCTGCGTCGCGCCCTCCTGGGGCGGGGCAGTCGTCCCGCGCGCCTCGGGCCACGTGACGAGGACGGGCAGCTCGATCGAGATCCAGGCGACGTCGCCGGTGGCGCACAGGTCGGTGAGGCGCCCGTAGTAGCGGGCCTGCGCGTCGTGGGACAGGTAGGCCGCGAACCAGGTGTTCATCACGACGGTCCTGACGCCAGGCAGACCCTGGGCGATCGCGTCGTCCAGGCGCGCCAGGGCGTCACCCTGGAGGATGGTCATCGGTGGCCACGACGGCCGGGCGTGGATGATCGCGTCCATCCGCTCGAATCGTCGTCGCTCCTCGGGCCAGACGCACGCCTCGAGCCACCGCTGGTCGTCCGGGTCGGTTAGGTCGAGCGGGTGGAGGTCGACGCCCGTGCGCGCCACGATTTTGGGCAGGGCGACGCCGCGGTCCACCGGGCCCGTGTCCTCGCACACGAGCGTCAGGGGGTTCGCGTCGTCGGTGGACGAGACGGGGTAGTGGTCGAGGAAGAGGTTGACGCCCGCCGACGTCCCGACGTCGACCAGGTTGACGCTCGTCGCCCCGGCCGCGGCGAAGGGCACCACGGCGCGCAGCACCGCAGAGCGGCCCGGTTCATTGGTCTGCGTGGAGCGATGCAGCTGGGCGCGGACCAGCTCCGGTTCCCCCTCGACCACGTCGGTGACGGCGGCGACCATGGCGTCGAGGTCCCCGACGCGTCCGTGGCGAACGTCGTCGTAGAGGGGGGCGAGCAGCGGGTGCCCCTCAAGGGCGAGCAGATGGAGCACCGCGAAGACGAGCATCGGGTTGCGCTGCTCGACGCGCACGCCGGCGAGGAGTCGAAGCGCCGTGTCGCTGCCTTGGAACGAGCGCATCAACCCCGCGTAGAAGGGGAGGCGCTCCTGGTCCTCGGGCGTGAGCGCCCATCCGTATCGACGTCGAGCGTCGGCCAGGTCGAGTTCCACCGCGCGCAGCATACGGGCGAGGCGCAGCGCGGCGATGTTGCCGAGAGGGTAAATCCACCTCCAGCGATGTTCGAAGCGAACCTCGAGCATCCTTGGAGGTGCTGGGGCTCGAACCCAGGTCCAGCGATCCCTCAGTGAACATTCTCCGAGCGCAGCTGACAGGAGGTTTTCGAGGTCGTCACTGGTGTCAGCTCCTGTGGCGGCCCTTAGCTAGCTAAGTTGTCCCGTCCAGACCGCTAACGGATCAGGCCGGTAAGTCCCGCATTATGACGCCCTATATCTGAACCGCGGGACCGGGTCCAGGAGGACGTTGCTACCTAAGCAGCAAGCGCAAGCTGAGGCTTGGCGTTTATTTTTGTTTCCGGCTCTTTTACGTGGCTCCGGAGACCACGGCTCGCTTCTTTCACCTCGACAACCACTGTCGAAACCATTCACCCCCTCGTCACCACTCGGTCGAACTGACCGCGACATCAGTGTACCGGGAACGGCTAGGACGTCGGTCTCGTCGACCCGACGTGGGGCTCGTGCTGCTGCTCGAAGTTCAAGTGGCGGCGACGAAGGCCGCGCGCCCGCAGCGAGGACCATTCGTGGTCGTAGGAGCTCGGGGCCGTCTCCTCCTTGGTGATGTGGTGCCAGCGAAGCATGGCGTCCTCTCGATTGGGCCGATGTCGTCCAGTGTGCGTCGCGGCGAGGTGACGGCACTTACTCCACCGCACCAACTGCGTGACGGCGGGGCAAATGTTGGCCGCTAGGCGTACTTCTCGCGCTCGCGCGCCGCGCGGGCCATCTCGCGGTCCGCGTCGTGCTTGGCCAGGGCCTGGCGCCGGTCCTGCTGCTTGCGACCTCGGGCGAGGGCCACCTCGACCTTGGCCCGGCCCTCCTTGAAGTAGAGCTTGAGCGGGACCAGCGTCAGGGGCTGGGTCGCGATCTGACCGCGGAGTCGATCGATCTGTTGGCGGTGGGCGAGGAGTTTGCGCTTGCGATCCGGGTCGTGGCTGCCGAAGCCCACGGCGTAGGACCACGGCGGGATGTGGGCGCCGAACAGCCATAGCTCGTCGCCGTCGACGCGCACGAACCCGTCGGCGATCTGGGCCGTCCCCTCGCGCAGGGACTTGACCTCCGACCCGGTCAGCACCAGGCCGCATTCGAGGGAGTCGAGGATCTCGTAGTCGTGGCGGGCGCGCCGATTGGTGGCGACCACCCGGTCGCCGGTCTCGCCTTCGCGCTTGAGCGCGCGACGTTCCTTCATCTTCTTGGCGCGAGCCACGACGACCAGCGTAGTGACGGGGTCGCGCGGGTCCCGGTGCTCGGTAGGGTGGCGCCGTGTTGACGATCAGCGCGGCCCTGCGCGACTCACTCGTGGCGACGTGCGTGCGGGCTCTACCCAACGAGGGGTGCGGACTCTTGCTCGGCGACGCGGACGGCCGCGTGGTCGACGTCGTGGCCAGCGCGAACGTCGCGGATTCGGCGCGCGTCTACGAGGTCGACCCCAAGGTGCTGCTGGCGACGTTTCGTCGCGCGGACGACGAAGGGTGCGAGGTCATCGGCGTCTTTCACTCCCACACCCACTCCGAGGCGTACCCCAGCGCGACGGACGTCGCGCAGGCCCCCGACCCGTCGTGGCACTACGTCCTGGTCTCGCTGCGCGAGCGAACGAGTGTCGTGCGCAGTTTCACGATCGTCGACGGTGACGTGAGCGAGGAGGCGGTCGACGTCGCCTGACGCGCCGACCGCCGAGCGGCCCCCGGCACGACGCGGCGGGCCTCGCGCTAAATTTGACTAAGTTGGTCAGGAATTGACCCGTGACTTGGAGAGGTGTTCATGTCGGTAGAGGTCCGCGTCCCCGCCGTCTTGCGACCGGCCATGGGGGGCCAGACGACGGTGGACGCCGAGGGCGCCACGATCCGAGAGGTCCTGGTCTCTCTGACCAAGTCCTATCCGTCCCTGGCCGGTCAGCTACTGGATGACGGCGGCGAACTGCACCGTTTTCTCAACGTCTACCTCAACGACGACGACGTTCGCTACGTCGGGGGACTGGACGCGTCCGTCGTCGACGGCGACGAGGTCACCCTGCTGCCGGCGGTCGCCGGGGGAGCGGTGTGACACGCGTCTCGTCCGTGCTCGAGTTGATCGGGCGCACCCCCGTGGTCGACGTGAGCGCCCTGTCACCGCGCGACGGCGTATCGATCCTGGTCAAGCTCGAGGGGCGCAACCCCGCCGGTTCGGTCAAGGACCGCGTCGCGCTCGCCATGGTCGAGGACGCCGAGGCGCAGGGACTCCTGGTCCCGGGCGCGCCGGGTCAGACGCTGCTCGAGCCGTCGTCGGGCAACACGGGCATCGCCTTGGCGATGGTGTGCCGGCTGCGCGGGTACCACCTGAAGGTCGTGTTGCCCACGAGCGTCTCGCCCGAGCGCCGCCAGCTGCTCCTCTCCTGGGGAGCCGAGATCATCGACTCGCCGGGTTCCGAGGGGTCCAACGGCGCCGTGCGCCTCGGGCGGCGCCTCGCCGACGAGAACCCCGACTGGGTCTTCCTCTACCAGTACGCCAACGAGGCCAACCCGCTGGCGCACTACCGCACGACCGGCCCCGAGATCCTCGCCGATGTCCCGGAGGTCACGCACCTGGTCGCCGGACTGGGCACGTCGGGGACCCTGCTCGGCGCCGGGCGGTTCCTCAAGGAGCACGTCGCCGGCCTGCAGGTCTGGGCCGTCGAACCGCCGGCCGGCGAGGTCGTCGACGGCCTGCGCAGCCTTGAGGACGGTTACGTCCCGCCGATCTTTGCGAGCAACCACGGGGCCGAACTATTGGACCGCAAGATCGTCGTGCGGCAAAGGGAGTCCATCGAGTGGACCCGGCGGATGATGGAGGTCGGACTCTTCGTCGGCCTGTCGTCGGGCGCGGCGATGGCCGGCGCGGTCAAGTGCGCGAACTCGATGAGCGAGGGCGAGCGCGCGACGATCGTGACGGTGGCCGCCGACGAGGGGTGGAAGTACCTCTCGACGGGAGCGTGGACCGACGACCTCGACGAGGTCATCGAGCGGGCCAAGTCGACCATCTACTTCTAGAGGCGGCCCCCAGCCGCTACCGTGGTCGAACCGAGGAGGAACGATGACCCCAGCGCGCGCGGACGGACGCCGGCCCGACGAGGCCCGGCCCCTCTCCTTCCACCGGGACTTCACCGAGATGGCGGACGGATCGGTGCTGGTGAGCGTGGGCCGCACCCGCGTGCTGTGCACCGCGTCGGTCGAGCGCGACGTCCCGCGGTGGCTGCGCGGGACGGGCAAGGGGTGGGTGACGGCCGAGTACTCGATGCTGCCGGGATCCTCGCCCGAACGCGTCGGCCGCGAGGCCGCGCGCGGGCGCCAGTCGGGTCGCACCCAGGAGATCCAGCGGCTGATCGGTCGCTCCCTGCGCGCGGTGACGCGACTGGAGATGATCGCCGACGTCCAGATCACCGTGGACTGTGACGTGCTGCAGGCCGACGGGGGCACGCGCACGGCGTCAATCTGCGGCGGCTACCTGGCGTTGCACGACGCGGTAAGCCGCCTGGTCGCCGCGGGGACTATCCACGAGCATGCGCTCAGCGACGTGGTCGCCGGCGTGTCGGTGGGCGTCGTGGACGGTCGGGCCTTGCTGGACCTTCCCTACGAGGAGGACGTGCGCGCGGACACCGACATGAACGTCGTCATGACCGGTGACGGAGATTTCGTCGAAGTCCAGGGCACCGCCGAGCGCCAGGCGTTCTCGCGGGCCGAGCTCGACGCCCTCCTCGATCTCGCCGCGGGCGGGCTCCGCGAGATCCACCGCGCCCAGCGCGAGGTGCTGGCGACCCCGCCCGCGCCGAGGTGACCCGGGTCGTCCTGGCGACGGCCAACCCCCACAAGGCCGTCGAGATGACCACGGTACTGGCCGCCGCCGGATTCGACGTCGTGGCCCGTCCTGAGGGAGTCGCCGACGTGGACGAGACCGCCGACACCCTGGAGGGCAACGCCCTGCTCAAGGCCCGCGCCCTGGTGCGCGCGACCCGCGAGGCGGCGGTCGCCGATGACACCGGCCTCTTCGTCGAGGCCCTCGACGGCCGGCCGGGGGTCTTCAGCGCGCGCTACGCCGGACCCGGGGCCTCCTACGCGGACAACGTCGCACGGCTCCTGGGTGAACTAGCAGCGGTCGCCACGCCGCGCCGGGCGAGGTTTCGCACGGTGATTTGCCTGGTCTACCCGGACGGGCGCGCGCTGAGCGCCGAAGGCGACCTCGAGGGACAGATTGTGCTCGCGCCGCGAGGCGACAACGGTTTCGGCTACGACCCGGTGTTCGAAGCCGACGAGACACCGGGACGCACCCTGGCCGAGCTCGACCCGGAGGAGAAGAACCGCCTCTCGCACCGCGGCCGAGCACTCGCCGCCCTGGCGAAAATCGTGGCCGAGAGATAGTTGTTCACGTGACGTTCACCTTTAGGGTGGGGACGTGGGAGTCCGTGAGATACCGATGTTCCCCTTGGGCATGGTCGTCTTTCCCCACCAGGTCGTCGGTCTGTGCGTCTTCGAGTCGCGCTACCAGCAGATGCTGCGCGACATCGAGTCCGACCCGGTCTTCGGTACCTGCCTGATCGAGCGGGGCTCGGAGGTGGGCGGCGGGGACGTGCGCACCGGTGTGGCGACGGTCCTGCGGGTCGTCGCCTCCCAGCGGCTCGACGACGGCAAGACCCTGATGATGGTCGAAGGCGTGGACCGCGTCGAGGTCAGCGAGTGGCTCGATGACGCGCCCTACCCGAGGGCGCGCGTGCGCGCGTCGGCCTCGGAGGCCGACGCGGTGGACGCCCAGCTGCTCAGGTCCACCGAGTCGGCGGTACGCGCGCTGCGCGCGCTCCAGAGCGAGGTGGTGGCCGACGAGTGCCTGCGGTCCAACTGCGAGATGGACGCCGATCCGGCGGTGCGGTCCTGGCAGCTGTGCTCGATGACGCCGATGCCGGTCTTCGACCAATTCACCGTGCTCAGCCTGTCGCGCACGAACGAGCGGCTGCGACTGGTCGCCGAGATCTGCTGCGAGCGCTACGGCGACTACCAGCGACTGCTCGCGATGAGCTGATCGACCCGTCGGCGCTGGCCAGCTTCTGACCGCGCGCCGATCGACGTCTTATCCTGGGCGCAATGAAACTTCTGCTGAGCTCCGCCGGAGTGAAGAACGCCAGTATCCACGACGCGCTCGTCGAGCTCCTGGGCAAGCCGATCGCCGAGTGTGACGCGTTGTGCATCCCCACCGCGTCCTACGGTCACCCCCACGGAGGACCCGGTGCGGCGTGGCGGTTCATCGCCGGCAAGTCCCAGACTCCACTGTGCGAACTCGGATGGAAGTCGTTGGGGGTCCTGGAGCTCACCGCGCTACCCAGCATCGATGACGAGCTGTGGGTCCCCCTGGTGCGAGAGACCGACGCCCTGCTCGTGGGCGGAGGCGACTCGCTCTACCTCGCCCACTGGATGCGACAGTCCGGACTCGTGGACGTCCTGTCGTCCCTCGGTGACAAGGTCTGGGTCGGCGTGAGCGGAGGCAGCATGGTGATGACGCCTCAGATCGGTGAGGACTTCGTGCAGTGGAGGCCTCCCGAGGGCGGCGACAGGGCTCTCGGAGTCGTGGACTTCGCGATCTTCCCGCACCTGGACCACCCCGACCTGCCCGGCAACACCTCGGCGGACGCGGAGGAGTGGGCGGCCAAGCTCTCGGTGCCCGCGTACGCGATCGACGACCAGACCGCGATCCGCTTCATCGACGGCGACGTGGACGTCGTCTCTGAGGGCGACTGGAGATACTTCGGCCGCTAGGCCGGACGTTGGGCCCAGGTTGATACGCGCGGAGGTTACCGACGCCGCGGCGTTCAACCCAGGGCGATGAGGTCGACCACGAAGATCAGCGTCTCGCCGGGCGCGATGACCCCGCCGGCGCCGCGATCGCCGTAGCCGAGGTGCGCGGGGATGACCAGACGGCGTCGACCTCCCACGCGCATGCCCGCCACACCCTGGTCCCACCCGGCGATCACCTGTCCGCGCCCGAGGGGGAACGAGAAGGTCTCACCGCGGTCCCAGGACGCGTCGAACTGCTCGCCGGTGGACGCCGAGACGCCGACGTAGTGCACGATCGCGGTGCGACCCGCGGCGGCGGCCTCGCCGTCGCCGATGACGATCTCCTCGATGAGGAGCTCCTCGGGCGCCGGACCGACGTGGGGTTCGACGAGGGGCTTGTCAGTCACGGCCGCTCACCCTAGCGCCGGCGAGAACCCGACACGACGCGGACGTTGCGAGCCTCGCGCCCCTTGGGGCCGGTGGCCTCCTCGAAGGCGATGGTCTGTCCCTGGCTGAGCGACTTGAAGCCGTCGCCCTGGATGCTCGAGAAATGGATGAAGAGGTCGTCGCCGCGATCGTCGACCGCGAATCCGTACCCCTTGGCGTCGTTGAAGAAGCTGACGACGGCCTGACCGGGGCGTCCGGTGCCCGCCGACGGGCCGCGAACCTGTCCGGCGGCGCCGTGGCGACGAGGCGCCGGGCGCGTGCGCTCGGCGTCGCCGCGCGTGGCGCGCGGAGCCTCGAAGGGACGCGGCGCGCGGTGCTCGCGCGTCGGACGGCTGGACGTGGCGGCGCCGCGCCGCGGCGCGGCGGGCGTCAGCAGCTCAGCGGCCTGCGCGTCGTCGACCGCGCCGAGGCGCATCGCCGGCGCGGCGTCGCGCGACTCGACGGTCATGGCCAGTCCCAGCGTGCGCTGCAGGCGCCTGACCGCCGACAGCGTCTCGTCGGTCACGAGCGAGATGACGACGCCCGACGCGCCGGCGCGACCCGTGCGGCCCGAGCGGTGCAGGTAGTCGGTCGCCTGCGCCGGCGGGTCGTAGTGGATCACGACGGGCAGGCCCTCGACGTGGATGCCCCGCGCGGCGACGTCCGTCGCCACGAGGACCTGCGTGCGTCCGTCCTTGACCGAGTTGAGGGCGCGCTCGCGCTGTGCCTGGGAGCGGTCCCCGTGCAGGGCGACCGCGCTCAGGCCGCGGTCGTGGAGCTGGCGCGCGAGTCGGTCGGCGCCGTGCTTGGTGCGAGAGAAGACCAGGGCGCGTCCGTGCTCGGTGACCACGTCGGCCACGACCTGGGGCCGCTGGTCTCTCGCGACGCGCCAGAAGAAGTGGTCGACCTCGCTGGGCGACTCCTCGCCGACCACGTCGTGGATGGCGGCGTCGTTCGTGAACTCGCGAACGAGGGCCGCGACGTCGGGCCCCATGGTCGCCGAGAACAGCATGACGTGACGGTCGCGACTCGTGGCGCCGAGGATCCGACGCACCGCGGGCAGGAATCCCATGTCGGCCATGCGGTCCGCCTCGTCGACGACGACGGTCGAGACGCTGGCGAGGTCGAGGGCGCCCTGCTCGAGCATGTCCTCGAGGCGACCGGGGCACGCCACGACGACGTCGACGCCGTGGTTGAGCGCCTTGCGCGCGACCGAGTACGACGTGCCGCCGTAGATGCAGATGACGCGCCGGCCCCGGTCGCTCGTCAGCTGGGCGAGTTCCTTTTGGACCTGGGCGGCGAGCTCACGGGTGGGGACCAGGACGAGGGCGTGGGGCTTGCGGGGCCGGGCGGGCTGGAGGCGAGCCAGGAGGGGGAGGCCGAAGGCCAGGGTCTTGCCCGAGCCGGTGGCCGCCTTGCCCACGACGTCGCGGCCGGCCAGGGCGTCGGGCAGGGCCGCCTCCTGGATGGGGAACGCCTCGTGGATGCCGCGGGCGGCGAGGCGGTCGACGAGGCGTGCGGGCACGCCGAGGTCGGCAAAGGGGACGGACACTATGACTCCTACGAGTTGAGCTGAGCCCAACCCGGAGCGTGACGCTCGAATCGGTCTCCGTCGCTGGTCGCGACGAAACAGCAGACTCCACGCTAGCAGAAGCGCGCCGCGCGTCGAGCGACCGCAACGTGCGGGCGGCGGGATTCGAACCCACACTCCGAAGAACTGGTACCTAAAACCAGCGCGTCTACCAATTCCGCCACGCCCGCCGGACCCCGCAGTCTACGCGCCGAGAGACGGGACGCCGGGGAGTGCACGGTAGATTGGGCGCATGAACACCACCGTGATGGCCGAAGGACTCGGCACCCCTGACCTCAACCAGCGTCTCTTGCGTGAGCGCATTATCTTCCTGGGCTCGGTGGTCGAGTCCGAAGCCGCCAACCGGATCTGCGCCGAGCTGCTGCTCCTCGAGGCCGAGGACCGCGACAAGGACATCAGCCTTTACATCAACTCGCCGGGCGGGTCGGTCACCGACGGCCTCGCGATCTACGACACCATGCAGTACGTGAACTGCGACATCCGCACGATCTGCCTGGGCATGGCCGCGTCGATGGGCCAGTTCCTGCTGTGCGCGGGGGCGCCGGGCAAGCGCTTCTCGCTGCCCCACAGTCGGATCCTGATGCACCAGCCGGCGATGGGCGGGATGCAGGGCCAGGCGTCGGACATCGCGATCCAAGCCGAGCAGATCATGTACACGAAGAAGATCATCGCCGAGCGCATCGCGTTCCACACGGGCCAGAGCGTCGAGCGCATCGACGCCGACTCGGACCGTGACCGCTGGTTCACCGCGCAGGAGGCCGTGGAGTACGGCTTCATCGACGCCGTCATCGACCGCTCGGCAGTCCGCCTCGGGGCCTAGTGACCGATACGACCCCGGCGCGGGTTGAGCGACGCTCGCTCGAACGCGCGCCCGTGAGGGTGATGAGCGCGCGGGCGAACCTGCCCACGCGGCTCCGCAACCTCACGTCACGGCGCGAGCTGCTGGCGGGCCTGGTCAAGTCCGACATCAAGATCAAGTACAAGGGTTCGGTGCTCGGGCTCTTCTGGTCGATGCTGGCGCCCGCGTTCACGTTGGGGATCTACTACCTCGTTTTCTCCGTCGTGCTGAAGAACGGCATCCCCAACTTCGTCATCTACCTGTTCTCGGGCTTGATCGTGTGGAACCTCTTCATGAACGCGGTCAGCGGCGCCACCGGCGTGATCGTGGACCGGGCGGGGCTGGTCAAGAAGGTCTCCTTCCCTCGCGAGATCCTGGCGTTGTCCAACGTGGGCGCCGCCGTCATTTACTTCGCCATCCAGCTGGTGGTTTTGGCGCTGCTGCTCGCGGTCTTCGGTCACGCGCCGGCGTGGGGGTTCCTGTGGATCCTCCCTCTGTCCTTCGTCGCGCTCTACCTGCTCACCGCGTCGGTGGCGATCGTGATGTCCGCGGTGACCGTGTACCTGCGCGACGTGCGGCACCTGATGGACGTCCTGCTCCAGCTGTGGTTCTGGCTGACCCCCGTCGTGTACTCCTACGAGCACTCGATCTCGGCGCCGCTGCACCGCCACGGGATCGCCTGGATCTACTTCATGAACCCGATCACCGTGATCGTGCTCACGTTCCAGCGGATCTTCTACGTCAACGTTACGGTGATGTCGACGGGCGCGTCGCGGTCGACGACGTCGACGGTGCAGGCGGACCAGATCCTGCACATCCTGCCGACCTGGCCAATGTCGACGTACTTCTACCTGAACGTCGGCCTGATCGCGATCACCGGCGTCATGTTCTTGATCGCCGAGACCATCTTCGGCCGTCTCGAGGGCAACTTCGAGTCGGAGCTGTAGTGACCACCGTCATCGACGTCCAGGGCGTCTCCAAGCAGTTCAAGATCCACCACGAGCGCCACCAGTCCTTGAAAGAGCGGCTCCTGCACCCGCGCGCGGGCTCGACCGAGGTCTTCAGCGCGCTCAACGACGTCACGTTCACGGTGGAGGACGGCGAGACCGTGGCGATCCTGGGCCATAACGGCTCGGGCAAGTCGACCCTGCTCAAGTGCATCTGCGGCGTGCTGCAGCCGACCTCGGGCGAGATCCGGCTGCGCGGCAACCTCGCCGCGCTGCTCGAGCTCGGCGCGGGCTTCCAGCACGAGCTCTCCGGACGCGACAACGTCTACCTCTACGGCTCGATCCTCGGCTTCTCGCGGCGCAGCATCGACGCGATCTTCGACGACATCGTCGCGTTCAGCGAGCTCGAGCAGTTCATCGATACGCAGGTGAAGTTCTTTTCGAGCGGCATGTACGTGCGCCTCGCCTTCGCGGTGGCGGTGAACGTGGACCCCGACATCCTGGTGGTCGACGAGGTCCTCGCCGTGGGCGACGAGCGGTTCCAGGCCAAGTGCATGGACCGCATTAGCAACTTCCAGAAGGAGGGGCGCACGATCCTGCTCGTGACCCACCAGGCCGACACCGCGCGCGCGATCTGCGACCGTGCGGTCGTCCTGGAGGCGGGCCACATGATCGCCAATGGGTCCGTACCGGACTCCCTGCGGATCTTCCGCGAGCACCTGCTCGGGGACGTCGCCGAGGGCGACTCGGGCGGGGCCGAGCCGGGCCTCACGATCGACGCGGTCACCTCGCCGACGGGATCCTTCGACGTGCGCAGCGGCGCGGCGATGCACTTCGACGTGGAGATCACCGCCGAGCGAGCGGTGAGCGGCAACTTCGTGATGGAGGTCTTCACCCGCGGCGGCCAGCTCGTCTCGCGTAGCGACGCCAAGGGTGCGCCGGTGAACCTACGGCCGGGTCACAATCGCGTCGGCGTCGACCTGCCCGGGGTGCCACTGCTCGACGGCGTCTACGACGTCAACGTCGGCGTGGTGGACCCGATGGGCAACACCGTCTACGCGTGGCGCGAGCAGGCCGCGGCGATCCAGGTCCTCTACGACGGACGCGAGGGCGGCATCGTCGAGCTCGGCGCGGCGATCCGCCAGGCCTGATCAGTCGTCGCTGAGGGTGAACCGCGGGTAGCCGCGCAGGGCGCCGAAGGGCCCCAGGCGGCCCACGTCGAAGGGGTGGTCGGCGCGAGAGAGCAGTCGCCGGTCGCCCCTCGAGTTGCCGTAGGCGTAGACCACGGGCTCGCCGGGGTAGCCGCGCGCCGCTATCCACTCGTTCACCCGGCGCAGCTTCTCCTCGCCGCGGCAGTTGCGCCCCTCGTACCCGCCGGTCAGGCGCGCGTCGGGCCCCACGGCGAGGCGCGTGGCCACCGCTCCGTCCGCGCCCAACTGCTCGGCGATCACGTCGACGTAGACCTGGGGAGACGCCGACACGATCACGACGTCGTCACCCCGGGACCGGTGCCAGTTGAGACGCGCGACGACCTCGTCGCGCCGGTGGTGCGCCAGGTGCGCGAGGGCGTAGAACCGCGACACCGCCGTCAGCTCTTCGAGGCCGCGCCCGGCGAGCAGGGCTCTAAAGAGCCGCTCCTTGGCGGCGTCCGCGGTCGACCCGCTCACCAGCGCGCCGGCGAGGAGGGGGCCGGCGAGGCGCGCCGCCGCTCGGTACGCCGCCTCGTCGCCCGCCACCGTCCGCAGCCACTTGAACACGCTGCCGCCGCGGGTCAGCGTCCCGTCGAGATCGAAGGCGGCGACGACAGGGTTCACCTCGACAGTTTCTCAGGATGCGTGAGCGGGTCGTGACTATTCCTAGAACTCCTATCGAAATTTACGACAATCCGAGAGCGACCGTTAGAGTGTGTGGGTCAGTCGACCGGCTGACGAGCCAGCAAGGAGTAAGGACATGGCAGTACGCCTCGGAGACGTGGCCCCCGACTTCACCGCCAACACCACGGAAGGACCGATCTCGTTCCACGAGTGGCTGGGCGACGGATGGGGGATCCTCTTCTCGCACCCCAAGGACTTCACGCCCGTGTGCACCACCGAACTGGGCGGCTTCGCCGCGCGCAAGGCCGAGTTCGACCAGCGCAACACCAAGATCATCGGCCTGTCCGTCGACGACGTCGCCAGCCACGAGAAGTGGAAGGGCGACATCGCCGAGACGCAGGGGACCGCGCTCAACTTCCCGCTCATCGGTGACGAGGACCGCAAGGTGGCGGACCTCTACGACATGATCCACCCGAACGCCAACGACACCCTGACGGTGCGCAGCGTGTTCATCATCGGTCCCGACAAGAAGGTCAAGCTCACCCTGACCTACCCGGCGTCGACCGGGCGCAACATCGACGAGATCATCCGCGTCCTGGACTCGCTGCAGCTCACCGCGGGCTACCAGGTGGCCACGCCGGTCAACTGGACCGACGGCCAGGACGTGATCATCGTGACCGCCGTGAGCGACGAAGAGGCCAAGACGAAGTTCCCCAAGGGATTCAAGAGCCTCAAGCCGTACCTGCGCGTTACGCCCCAGCCCAACCGCTGATCTGACGTCGCCGCGCGGCCGCCTTCGGGCGGCCGCGCGGTCACGTCACCGCTGTGCGTCCTCGAGGAGCGCCGAGCGCAACTCGCGCTTGAGGACCTTGCCCTGCGGGTTCCTCGGCAGGGGCTCGGTGCGGAAGAAGAGCCGCGTCGGGACCTCGAATCGGCCGAGTCGCTCGGCCACGTGGCGCGTGATCTCCTCGGCCTCGATGGAGTGGCCGGTGCGCAGCACCACCACCGCGGCGACCTCCTCTCCGAGCGTGGGGTGCGGCAGCCCGACCACGGCGCAGTCCGCCACGTCGGGGTGCTCGAAGATCGCGGCTTCGACCATCACCGAGTAGACGTTCTCGCCGCCTCGGATGATGACGTCCTTGGCGCGGTCGACGATGAAGATGAACCCCTCGTCGTCCACGCGCGCGATGTCGCCCGTGCGCAGCCAGCCCCGCGTGAATGACTGCGCGGTGGCTTCCGGCTTGTGCCAGTAGCCGCGCACGACATTGGGCCCCTTGACCCAGAGCTCGCCCAGGACGTCGGGACCGGTCGGCCGATCCGCGGGCGGCTCGTCGCCGTCGAAATCCTCGGGCACGATCGCGACCTCGCACACCGGGACCGGCGTGCCGCAGCTGGTCGGCCGCTCGACGTAGTCGGGTCCGTTGTTGAGCGACACGCTCGCGGTCGTCTCAGTGAGTCCGTAGCCGTTGCCGGCCTGGGCCGCCGGGAACGCCGCGCGGATCCGTCGCACGAGCTCCGGTGGTGCCGGGGCGCCGCCGTAGGACACCGAGCGCACCGACGACGTGTCGTAGGAGGCGAAGTCCGGATGGTCCAGGACCTGCATGACGATCGTGGGCACACCGCCGAAGGCCGTGATCCTCTCGCGCGCGATCAGGTCGAGCGCCTGGGCGGCGTCGAAGTGGTGCGTCATGACCAGCTTGCCGCCCGCGGCCGTGTTGACCACCATCACCGCGAGACACCCGGTGGCGTGGAACAGCGGCACGTTGAGCAAGAAGGCGTTGGGGATGCTGGCGCCACTCTCGTCGACGTTGCCGGTGCCGAATCGCAGCGTGGCGCGCTGGGCGATGAAGAACATGTTCATCAGGTTCGTGACCGCGTTGCGGTGCGAGCCGACCGCGCCCTTGGGGTGACCGGTGGTGCCCGAGGTATAGAACATCGTCGCGTCGTCGTCGGGGGCGATATCGGCGTCCGGCGGCACCGTGTCGCTGGCCACGTCGCCGAGGAACTCGCCAAAGCCACGGACCTCGACGCGGTCGTGGACGGCGACGGGGACGTGGCCGGGGTCGTCGGCGACCACCAGGACGTGCGAGAGGTAGCTCAGCTCGTCGAAGTGGGGCGTCAGGCGCGCGAGGCGCTCGTCGTCGACGACGGCCACGGTGGCGCCGGAGTCCGAGAGCCCGTACGCGAGCTCCTCGCCGGTCCACCACGCGTTGAGCGGAACGACGACGGCGCCGATGACGATCGTTCCCCAGAAGGTCATGACCCACTCGGGTAGGTTCCGCGCGGCGATCGCGACGCGGTCGCCGCGTCCCACGCCGAGGTCGACGAGGCGCCGGGCAAACGTGGCCGCGTGGCGGTAGTGCTCGTCGAAGGTGTAGCGCCGCCCCTCGTAGACCAGGAAGTCGCGCTCGGCGTGCGACAGCGAGAGGTCCAGCACCGAGCGCAGCGTGGGCGGCGCGTGCTTCCAGACCCTCGTGGCCACGCCGCCGATCAGGGCTTCGTCCATCTCGAAGATCTGCCCGGGCGCGGTCATCTGCGCCGTGGCGTCGGCGATCGACAGCGGTGCGCTCACGTGGTGGGCTACGGCGCCGGGGGGCTCGGGGGGAAGAGGGTGTCGCGGTAGTGCACGAGCTCGGCGATCGACTCCTTGATGTCGTCCAGTGCCCGGTGCGCCGTCTCCTTATCGGGCATCGCGTCGAGCACGGCGGGGTGCCAGCGCCGAGCCAGCTCCTTGATCGTCGACACGTCGACGTTGCGGTAGTGGAAGAACTCCTCGAGCTCGGGCATGTACTCCTGGAGGAAGCGCCGATCCGTCCCGATCGAGTTGCCGCACAGGGGAACGGACCGCGCCTCGTCGATGTGCGTCTTGAGGAACTCCAATGTGGCGGTCTGCGCCTCAAGCAGGGTGACCCTCGAGGACTTCACGGCGTCGAGCAGGCCGGACTTCGTGTGCATCTCGGTGACGACGTCACCCATCTCGGCCAGCTGCTCGGGTGTCGCGTGCACGACGAGGTCGGGTCCTTCGGCGACGATGTTGAGGTTGTCGTCGGTGACGACGGTGGCGATCTCGATGATGACGTGTCGCGCGGGCTCCAGGCCGGTCATCTCGAGGTCCATCCAGGCGAGCACAAGGCGAGACTAGTGAAACTCTCGTGCGACCGGCTGTAGCCTGCGGCCATGGAGATCGCGGTCCAGGTCCTTCACCCCGACGCGGTGGCCCCGACCTACGCCCACGAGGGTGACGCCGGCTGCGACCTGGTGGCGGTCGAGTCGCGCACGCTGGCCCCGGGCGGTGGTCGCGCGATGGTGCCCACGGGGCTCAGCGTGGCCATACCGGAGGGCTTCGGGGGCTTCGTCCTGCCGCGCAGCGGCCTCGCGTCGCGCCACGGTGTCACGTGCGCGAACGCCCCCGGGCTCATCGACCCGGGATACCGCGGCGAGGTCATCGTCGCGCTCGTCAACCTCGACCCGGAGCACGAGTACGTCGTGCACGCGGGCGACCGGGTGGCGCAGCTGGTCGTCGCGCCCGTCGAGTCGGCGGTGTTCCGCGTGGTCGCGGACCTTCCACCCGCGGGTCGCGGTGCCGGCGGATTCGGCAGCACGGGCCGATAGCCCGCGTGCTGCCCGGGGGGCCCTCGGCTAGAGTGTGTGCGACGCGGACGTAGCTCAGTTGGTAGAGCGCGACCTTGCCAAGGTCGAGGTCGCCGGTTCGAGCCCGGTCGTCCGCTCCAGCGAGAAGCCCCGGACCGGTTCGACCGGCCGGGGCTTCTTGCTCTAAGGACTTAGAACGACGAGATTGAACGCTCCTACGCCTCGTCCGCGCCTAGCGTCCCGTGCTCGGACTCGTAGGTCTTGAGACTGTCGACGTAGCCGGCGATGTCGCTGTCCGCCGATGCCGTGGCGCGATTGGTCTTCTGGAGGTAGACCGCCAGTCCCAACTGGCGCAAGACGCCATCGGCCGCCTTCTTGGCCTGCATCTCGGCGACCTTGTCCTGGCCCTTGGCCGCGGCCTCCTTGGCCGACTTGGCCGCCGCGGCCGCCTGTTCCTTGACCTTGTCCATGAGTCCCATGGGCCACCTCCGTCACTCTCTCAATCCCGAGGGTACCCGTTTGGCGTCGTGCGCGCGTCGGGCTCGGACCCCACCGCGCGCGGGCCGGTGCGTAGTCTGAACGGCGGAGGTCGCCATGATTCACCCCGCGCTGGAGCCGTACGTGAAGGAGGCTCAGCAGAACCCGCGAGCCCACCCGTCCACGATCTCGACGACCGAACGACGCGAGGCGTACCGGGCCCGAGCCGAATCGCTGCGCGGAACGCCCCAGGAGGTGGCGTCGGCCACCGACCTGACCCTGGCCCTGGAGGGTCGGAGCCTCCCGGCGCGACTCTACGTGCCGCTCGACGAGCGCGGCCGGGCGCTCGTGATCTTCTTTCACGGGGGCTCCTTCGTCGAAGGTGACCTGGACACGCACGACGGGCTCTGCCGTCGACTGGCGGCCGACACCCGAGTGCGCTTCCTCGCCGTCGCGTACCGGCTCGCGCCCGAGCACCCCTTCCCGGCGGCCGTGGACGACGCGGTGGACGTCGTGCGTCACGTCGCCACCCACCGCGCCGACTACGCGAGCGACGACTCGGCGCTGATCCTGATGGGCGACTCGGCGGGCGCGACGCTGATGACCGTGGCCGCCACGGCGACGCGCGCCGAGGACCTCGGCGTCGCGGCCCAGGTGCTCATCTACCCGACGCTGGGTCCCGCGGTTTTGACCGACTCGTCGCACACCTACGCCCAGGGCTTCTTCCTTGACGTGGACCACCTGCGCTACGACTACGGCCAGTACCTGGACGGCTTCGCCGACCAGACCGACCCGCGCGTCTCGCCGTTGATGTCCGAGGACCTGTCGGGGTCCCCGCCGGCCATCGTCGTCGTCGCCGAGTGCGACCCGTTGCGCGACGAAGGCGTCGCCTACGCGGGCCTGCTGGAGCACTTCGACGTGCCGGTCCAGCTCCTCGAGGCCAAGGGAATGCCCCACGGCTTCCTTCGCATGGGCGGGCTGGTCCCCCCGGCGCTCGAGGTCGTCGACGACCTCGCCGCGCGCCTCGAGCGACTCATGGACGCGGCGCCGTGAACGTCCTGTTCGTCACGCTCGACCAGTTCCGGGGCGACAGCTACGCCGCCGCGGGCCACCCCCTGGTCGCGACGCCCACGCTGGATCGCATCGCCGCCGAGGGGGTGCGCCTCGCGCGCCACTACTCCCAGGCTGCGCCCTGCGCGCCGGGCCGTGCCGCGATCTACACCGGGATGTACCAGATGAACAACCGGGTGGTCACCAACGGCACGCCGCTGCCGGGCGAGGTGGACAACCTGGCCCTCGTCGCGCGACGCGCGGGCTTCGACCCGACCCTCTTCGGCTACACGGACCAGGGGGTGGACCCCCGTCGGGTCGAGGACGACGACGACCCGCGCCTCGATTACTACGACGGGGTCCTGCCCGGCTTCTCGGTCGGCCTCTACCTGCCCGAGAGCCAGGCGGGCTGGATCCAGTACCTGCGCGCCAAGGGCTTCGATGTTCCGAGCGGGTGGAAGGAGTCCCTGCGCGGAGAGCCCGACCGCCCGGCCGAGGACTCCCTGAGCGGCTTTCTCACGACCCGCTTCGTCGAGTGGCTCGATCGCCAGGACAGCGGATGGTTCGCGCACCTGAGCTACCTGCGGCCCCACCCGCCCTACGCCGCGGCGGGGGAGTACTCGCGCCTCTACGACCCCGCCGACGTCGCGGCGCCCATCGCGCCGGTCGACGCCGGGCGCCGTCACCCGCTGCACGAGGTGTTCCTGGGCATGCCCCAGGTGAGCGCGCCCACCGACGCCGACGAGATGCGCCGCCTGGCGGCGCAGTACCTGGGCATGGTCAGCGAGGTCGATTCCCAGCTCGGCCGCGCCGTGGCGGCGATCGAGGCCCGCGGCGAGTGGGGCGAGACACTCGTCGTCATCACGTCGGACCACGGCGAGCAGCTGGGCGACCACGGTCTGCTCGAGAAGATGGGATTCTTCCCGCAGAGCTACCACATTCTCGGACTGTGGCGTGACCCGCGGCGCGTCGACGCGGGAACGAGCGTCACGTCCTTCACCGAGAACGTGGACCTGCTGGCCACGCTGGCCGCGGCGCTGGGAGTGGACGCGCCCGCCCAGTGCGACGGACGATCGCTCGAGACCCTCTTTGACGGCGGCGACCCCTGGCGGGCGGCGGCCCACTACGAGTGGGACTACCGCGGAGCGCTGGTGCGGGGCCAGGGAGCGCGGCGCGCCGTGGACTGGGGGCTGAGCTCGTCGAACCTCGCGGTCAGCGTCGGGGAGGACGCGGCCTACGTCCAGTTCGGCGATGGGTCGTTCCTGTGCTTTGACGTCGCGGCGGACCCGACGTGGCGCACCGAGTGCACCGACGTCGAGCGGGTGCTCGCGGCGGCCCAGGAGCAGCTCACCTGGCGTCAGACACACCTTCGCCGCGAGCTCACCGATATGCTGCTGCGCCCGAGCCGGCCGGGCCGCTGGCCCCAACGACGCTCGCGCGAGGAACTACTGCAGTCCGCGCAGTAGCCCGGTGATGAGCCGGGTGTAGGTGTCGTCGGGGCGGTGGGCGAAGTTCTCGTCGAGGATCTCCAGGGACACGTAGCCGTGGCAGGTCGACCACAGCATCTGGGCGACGTCGCCCGGCCGCGCCCCGGCGAAGTGCCCGTCGACCTGGGCGCGCTCGACCTGGTTGACCAGGGCCTCGAACGCGCGCGCCGCGGCGTGGCTCGCCTCGAACGACGGCTCGTAGCCCGAGAACCGGTGCATGAACATCACCGTGTAGTGCGCCTGGTGCGAGAGGGCGAACGTCCGGTACGCGACGCCGACGTCGAGCAGGTCGTCCAGCGCTCGACCCCGGTGCAGGCTGATGCAGTCACGCAGCTGCTCGAATCCGTCGACCCAGATGGCCTCGAGCACGCCGTTCTTGCCGTCGAAGTGGTTGTAGAGCGCCATCGGCGCGACGCCCGCGCGCGCCGCGATCCCCCGGACCGTGAAGTGGTCGGGCCCCGACTCGCCGAGCAGGCCCAGGGCCGCGTCGAGGACCTCGGTGCCGATGCGCGCTGACGGCGTACGGAGGGGTCGCTCGCTCATACCACCATTATAGTACGTTGTGCTATAACATTAGAACACCGTGCTATTAGGGGGGACCATGGGGGACACACACGACCGGCGCTGGCAGATCCTCGCGGTCCTGTCGATCGCGGTGTTCGTCGTCGTCGTGGACAACACTGTCGTCAACGTCGGGTTGCCGACGCTGGCGCGCGACATGAGGGCGTCGAACTCCGCCCTGCAGTGGATCGTCGACGGCTACTCGCTGCCCTTCGCGGGTCTGCTCCTGGCCGGGGGAGGACTCTCGGACCGCCTGGGGCGCCGCCGTGTGATGCAGGTCGGGCTCGTCGCCTTCGGCGTCTTCTCCTTCGTCGCGGCCCACGCGACGAACGTGACGACGTTGCTGGCGTCGAGGGCGCTGATGGGCGCGGCCGCGGCGTTCATCTTCCCCGCGACGCTGTCGCTGCTGACCGTGACGTTTCGCGACGCGGATGAGCGCGCGACGGCCTTCGGCGTCTGGGGCGCCGTCGCCGGTGGGGCCATCGCGGTGGGCCCCGTGCTCGGCGGTGTCCTGATCGTGCACTACTGGGTCGGCTCGATCTTCTTGATCAACCTGCCGATCGTCGCGGCCGCGGTGGCGCTGATCGCCGCGGTGGTTCCCGAGTCCACGAGCCCAGACCGGCATCGAGTGGACGTTCTCGGCCTCCTTTTGGGCACGGGCGGCGTCACCGCGCTGGTCCTGGCGATCATCGAGGGACCGTCGTGGGGGTGGCTCGCGCCGACCACGGCGGGCCTCTTCGCGCTCGCGGTGGCGCTGATCGCGGGCTTCGTCCTCTACGAGTCTCGACGTGAGGGGCCGCTGCTGGACGTGCGCGTCTTTCGCCGGGGCGCCTTCTCCTCGGGCGCGGGGGCGATCGCGGCGTCCTACTTCTGCCTCTTCGGCTTCATCTTCCTGATCACCCAGTACTTCCAGCTCGTGCGGGGCTACTCGGCGCTGTCGGCCGGCGTGCACACGCTGCCGTTTGCGGCGGTCGCCATGGTGGCCACGCCCCTCGGCGCGCGGCTCGCCGTGCGCGTCGGGACCCGGGTCGTCGTCGCGTCCGGGCTCGGCATTATGGGTGTCGCGATGCTCTGGGTCAGCCGCATCGGCGCCAGCGCCCCGTTCTTCGGACCGGTGATCGGCGCGATGATGGCGATGGCGCTCGGCTTCTCGTTGATCAACGCGCCGTCGACCGCGGCCATCATGTCGAGCCTGTCGCCCGAGCAGCTGGGCGCCGGCGCGGCGGCCAACGAGACGACGCGCGAGCTCGGCGGGACGATGGGCGTCGCGGTCATCGGTTCGGTCTTCTCCTCCTACTTCGGCCCCGCCGTGCGCCGGGTGTTCCTTCAGGCCGGCGTGAGGGGCGCTTCGCTGGCGAACGGCCAGCGGTCGATGCAGTTGGCCCGGGCCACCGTCGCACACCTCCCGGCGCCACTGCGCGCGTCGGCGTCGTCGCAGGTGACGAGCGCCTTCATCAGCGGTTTGCACCGCGGCTGCCTCGTCGCCGCGGTCGTCGCCGTCGGCGCCGGCGGGGCGGTCCTGGTCGCGATGCCGGCCCGGCGCCGAGCCCCGGCCGACGTCGTCGAGGCCCCCGCGCCCGCGAACGTCACCACGGCGTGACATCTGGTATCAATGGAGGCCGACGCCCACCGCGGCGCGGAAAGACGGGGAGTGTTATGCAGCAGAATTCACGAGCGCGTCTCGCTGTGGTCACGGGGGCCGTCGTGGCCCTCCTGAGCGCGTCGAGCGTCGTGGCGGGCGCGTCGGGGACGTCGCTCAAGGGGACCTACAACTCGAGCGCGGCGAGCCTCGTGCCGGCGTCGCTCAAGGGCGCCACCCTCCAGGTCGCCACGGACGCGACGTACGCGCCGGACGAGTCGATGAAGGGCTCGACGATGGTCGGCTTCGACATCGACCTGATCAAGGCCGTCGCGACGACGCTCGGACTTCACGTGAACGAGAACAACGTGACGTTCGACAACATCATCGCCGGCATCGACTCGGGCAAGTACACGATCGGAAACTCGTCGTTCACCGACACCAAGGCCCGCGAGAAGAGCGTGTACTTCGTGGACTACTTCCAGGCCGGCGAAGGCGTCTACGCCAAGGCGTCGTCAACGGCGAAGTTCACCGGGTTCAAGAGCTTCTGTGGCATGTCGGTCGCGGTCGAGACCGGGACGGTCGAGCAGACCGACGCCACCACGGCCTCCAAGAGCTGCCCGTCGGGCAAGAAGGTGAACGTGATCCCGTTCCCGACGCAGACCGAGGCCAACCTGGCGGTGTCGTCGGGTCACGCGACGTTCGGTTTCGTTGACAGCCAGATCGCGGGCTATATCGTGTCGAGCTCCAGCGGCCTCTTCAAGCTCGTGGGCAGCGCCGTGAACGTCGCGCCCTACGGGATCGCGACGCCCAAGACCAACGTGGGCCACTCCCTGGCCAAGGCCATCAAGGCGGCCATCGTCGTGCTCATCGGCAACGGGACCTACGGCAAGATCCTCGCGAAGTACGGGGTCAGCGCGGGGGCGCTGCCCTCGAGCAAGGTCGTGATCGACGGAGCGCTGTCCTAGACGCGGACTCGAACTAACACCATGGCGACGGAGGGGGACGACTCGGTAAGGGTCGTCCCCGTTCGTCACTACGGGAGGTGGGTGTCGTCGCTCGCCGCGCTCGTCGTCGTCGCGATGATCGTCCACACGCTGGTGTCCAAGGTCCCCACCGGGCTGCGGACCTGTCGCACGGTCGCGGGCGTCCGGTCCTGCCACGAGCCCAAGGTGTGGCGTTTCGGCTGGACGGTCGTGCACCGGTACTTCACGACCTCAGAGGTCCTGCACGGCCTGCGCCTGACGCTGGAGCTCACCGTGCTGTCGATGCTGATCGGCATCGTGCTCGGGGTCTGCCTCGCCGTGATGCGCCGCTCGCCCAACCGGCTGATGTCCTCGACGGCGTGGACCTACACCTGGTTCTTCCGCGGGACCCCCGTGTACGTCCAGCTGCTGTTCTGGTTCAACATCTCGGCCCTTTACAACGTCCTGACCATCGGGATCCCGTTCACCCACGTCACGTTCGCGACCTTCTCCGTCGTGAACTTCTTCACGCCGCTGCGTTCGGCGATGATCGCGTTGGGGCTCAACGAGGCGGCGTACATGTCCGAGATCGCGCGCGCCGGTCTCCTCGCGGTCGACGAGGGCCAGATCGAGGCCGCGTCGTCCCTGGGCATGACCCGCGGCCAGAGCCTTCGCCTGGTCATCCTGCCCCAGGCGATGCGCGTGATCATCCCGCCGACGGGCAACGAGGTCATCTCGATGCTCAAGACGACGTCGCTCGCGAGCAGCGTCGGGGTGACCGAGCTGCTGGGTGCGGCGACGAACATTTCGGCGGCGAACTTCAAGACGATGCAGCTGCTGATCATGGCCAGCATCTGGTACCTGATGGTGACGACCGTGCTCTCGGTCGGCCAGTTCTACCTGGAACGCCACTTCGCCAAGGGCGCCCTGCGAACCCCGCCGCCCACCCCCGTCCAGCGCCTGCGCGCGGACATCCGCGGCATCGCGTCCAAGGCCCGGATCTCTCACGCCAGACCCGCCCCGGTGAGTCCGTGAGCGCGACCGTCGACACGCCGATGGTGGAGGCGAAGGGCGTCCACAAGTCCTTCGCCGGCGTCCAGGTCTTAAAGGGCGTCGACTTCGTCGTGACGCGCGGCGAGGTGACGTGCCTCATCGGGCCGTCGGGCTCGGGAAAGAGCACCCTGCTGCGCTGCATCAACCACCTGGAGAAGCACGACTCGGGCGAGCTGCGCGTCGACGGGCACCTCGTGGGCTACCGGCTGCGCGACGGGCGGCTCTATGAGCTCAACGACCGCCAGATCTGCGCGGAGCGGGCGCAGATCGGGATGGTCTTCCAGCGCTTCAACCTCTTCCAGCACCTCACCGCCCTCGACAACGTGACCATCGGCCAGGTCAAGGTCAAGGGCGTGGACCCGGACGCGGCCACGGCGCGGGCCCGCGAGCTGCTCGCGCGCGTCGGGCTGGTGGACAAGGAGGACCACTACCCCAGCCAGCTCTCCGGTGGTCAGCAGCAGCGGGTCGCGATCGCGCGCGCCCTGGCGATGGACCCCAAGCTGATGCTCTTCGACGAGCCGACCTCCGCGCTCGACCCCGAGCTCGTCGGGGAGGTCCTCGACGTGATGAAGGACCTCGCCCAGAGCGGGATGACGATGATCGTGGTGACCCACGAGATGGGCTTCGCGCGCGAGGTCGCCGACACCTTGTACTTCCTCGACCAGGGCATGATCGAAGAATCCGGCGACCCGCGCGCGGTGCTCGCCTCGCCGACCTCGGAGCGCCTCAAGGGCTTTCTGTCCAAGGTGCTGTGATGGCTTGGCCGCTCGACCCGGTCAACGTCGCGACCGACCTGCCGCTCGAGGGGGTGCGCGTGCTGGACCTGAGCCGCGTGCTGGCCGGGCCGCTGTGCGCGATGGTGCTGGGCGACATGGGCGCCGACGTCGTCAAGGTCGAGGGGCCCGGCGGGGACCCCGTGCGCGGCCTCGCGCCCCCGCGCCTCGGACGCGACGCGACCTACTACCTCGCGGTCAACCGGCACCGGCGTGACGTGGTGGCGGACCTTCGCGACGCCGGGGACTTCGCGCGCGTCGAGTCGCTGGTGCGCGACGCGGACGTCGTCATCGAGAACTTCCTGCCGAGCCAGGCGCGCTCGCTCGACGTCGAGCGCCTGCGCGCGGCCAACCCGGACTGCGTGTGGGTATCGGTGACGCCGGCGACCACCGGGGGACCGGTGGCCGACCAGCCGTCCTTCGACCTGCTCGCCCAGGCGCGCTCGGGTCTGATGGGCGTCACGGGGGACGACCAGGGGGGCCCGGTCAAGGTGGGCTCACCGGTCGCCGACGTCGTGACCGGCCTCTACGCGGCGATCGCGGCGCTCACGGGGCTGGTGGCGCGCGCGAACGGACGGCCCGGGCGCCGCTTCGAGGTCCCGCTCCTCGAGTCGACGATGAGCGCGCTGGTCAACCAGGCCCAGGGGTACCTCTCCACGGGCGAGAACCCCCGACGGCTGGGCAACGACCACCCGAGCATCGCCCCCTACGGCCCGGTGCCGACCGCCGACGGGTTTCTGCTCGTCGCGGTGGGCACCGACGCGCAGTACGCGCGGCTCGTCGGGGTCCTCGACGACCCGGGCCTGCGCGCGCACGCCGAGTGGGCGACCAACGACCGTCGCGTCGCGGGGCTCGCCGGGCTGCGCGCCGAGCTCGCCCGGGTGTTCCGCGCCCGACCGACCGACGAGTGGCTCAGGATCCTGGCCGACTCGGGCGTGCCGCACGGGCCGATATTCGACGTGGCCCAGGCGTTCGCCCAGCCCCAGGTGAGCGACGGCGACTTCCTCGGCGAGATGTCGACACCGGACGGCACGACCCGCGCGATGCGCACGCCGCTCGTCATCGACGGGCGGCGCCCGGTGATTCGCAGCGGGCCGCGTGCGCTGGGCCAGGACACCGACTCACTCTTCGGTCCGCCCTAGCGGCCGCCGGCGGCTAGGGAGCGGGCGCGGCCCGGCACGCCGCGCACGTGCCCGACAGCGCGACGTGGTGGCGGTCCAGCAAGAAGCCGTAGGAGGAGGCCAGGCTGCGGCTCAGCGTGTCAAAGTCGCGCGCGGGGATCTCCACGGTGGCCCCGCAGTGCTCGCAGACCAGGTGCCCGTGGACCGGGCCGGCGAGGTGGTAGACCGCGGCGGCGCGCCCGAGGTGGGCGTGGACGATGATGCCCAGGGCCTCGAATTCCTCGAGGATCCGGTAGATGGTCGAAGGGCTCACGTCCGGCGACCGACCCTGGACGCGACGGGTGATCTCGTCGGCCGTCAGGTCTTCGCCCGCCTCCAAGAGGACCTCGGCGACGCGTCGCTTGGCGACGGTGACTCGTCGGGCGGCGCCTCGCACCTGCGAGAGGATGCCCTCGAGGCTGGTCTGGGTCCCGGCCACGTTTCGACACTACGTCCGGGGCAGCGGGCCAGCCGTCCGACGCGCTAGTCGGCGGACCGCGCGCTCGACGGCGCGAGGCCCGCGAGGATGCGCTCGGCGTCGTGGACCATCGCGTGCACGATCTCTCCCGCGGGGATGAGCGAGGAGATGCCCCCGACGGCCTGGCCGGCGGGGTAGCCCTCGCGGCGAGGGTCCACGCCGAGGGTGGCGGAGTCGCCACCCAGGTGGAACGTCCCTTCGGCCAGCGCGACCGCTAGCTGGTCGGGGAACCGCTTGAGCAGCGCGGGCTCGGCCTCGTAGCGCTGGGTCGTCTCGTTGCGCAGCACGCGCATGGTCTTTCCCGTGTAGGCGCGCGAGATGACGGTGCCGTCCTCGGCGCTCGCCATGATGCCCTCCTTGAACCCGGTGACGGCGCGCGCCTCGGGAGTGGCGATGAAGCGCGTCCCCACCCACACGCCGTCGGCGCCCAGGCAGAGCGCGGCGGCGAGGCCCCGCCCGTCAAAGACGCCGCCCGCCGCGACCACCGGGATCGCGCCGTCCATCGCGTCGACGATCAGCGGCACGAGCGGGAAGGTCGCCACCGCCCCGGTGTGCCCGCCGGCCTCGGTGCCCTGGGCGATCACCACGTCGCAGCCGGCGTCGCGCGCGCGGCGCGCGTGCTCGACCTTGCCGCACATCGAAAGGACCAGCACGCGATGGCGGTGGCACGTGTCCACGACTTGGGCCGGTACGCCGAGGCCGGCGACGAAGGCGCTCGCGCCGCCCTCGATGAGCAGGTCGACGTTGCGCTCGAGGTCGTCGGGGAAGGCCGTGAGCAGGTCGACCCCGAAGGGCCGCGACGTCTGGCGCTTCACCGCGGCGATCTCCTCGGCGAGCAGGGTGCTCGACATCGTCGACGCCCCCAGGCACCCGTAGCCCCCGGCCTCGGAGACCGCGGCGGTGAGTCCTGAGTAGGAGACGCCCCCCATGCCGGCGAGCATCACGGGGTGTTCGACCCCGAGCAATTGGGTGAGTCGTGTCTTCATGTCGACCTCCACGGACAACTTACCGAGTCGCCGTTGGGTTAGCGTTTGTCCCGGAGAGCCGGGAAGCCTGGTCGGCGCAGCGTCTATCGCAGAGGGGATCAGCAGTGGCTCTCGCGTTCATCGTGTTCTTCGTCGGGGCGTCGGCCAGCCTCGCGACGAGTTGGGTCCTGGTGACACGGCTCGAGCGCGTTGGAGAACGCCTTGGCCTCTCCGAGGCACTTCTAGGGATGGTCGCGGCGTTGGCCGCCGACGCGCCCGAGGTCACCTCGGCGATATCGGCGATGACCCATCACCAACGCGAGATCGGTGCCGGGGTCGTAGTGGGGTCCAATGTCTTCAACCTCGCCGCGCTGCTGGGTCTTGGGGCGGTCGTCTCGGGTTTCATCGCACTTCACCGACGCGTCGTCGTCCTGGGCGGCGTCGTCGCGCTGGTGATCGCGCTGGTGTGCGTGTTGACGTCCACCGCGTTGATGCCGCTCGACGCCGCGCTCGCCTTGTCGTCACTCACCCTCGTCGCGTACCTGCTGGTCCTGTCCGCCCGGCCGGCGATCCTGGGCCGGATGCTGCCGGGCCGAGGTTCGAAGTGGGTCGCGGCCGCCGTCGAGGAGGAGGAGGCTGAGCTGTTGGTGGCGATCCGCCCGTCGCGGGGTCGACCGGTCGACGTCCTCGTCGCCGGGGGAGCTCTCGTCGTCGTGGTGATCGCCAGTGTGGCGATGGAACGCGCGGCGTCGAGCCTCGGGCAGCGTCTTCACGTCGCCGACGCCATCGTCGGCGGGGTGGTCCTCGCGGCCGTGACGAGTCTTCCCAACGCGGTCTCGGCGGTCTACCTCGCGGCTCGAGGGCGTGGGGCGGCCGCGTTGAGCACCGCACTCAACAGCAACAACCTCAACGTCGTCGTCGGTCTCCTCATTCCCGGCGCGTTCGTCGGCATCGCGTCACCCTCAGCCGCGGGGAATGTGACCGTGGGAAGTTACGCCATCCTGACGCTGCTCGTTCTGGTGGTCGCCTTCGCCCGGCGAGGATTGAGCCGTCGGGCGGGACTCGTCGTGATCGCGGGATACGTGTGCTTCCTCGCCGCGCTGCTGATGACGGCATAGCGCGACCCTCGCCGCGCCGGTCACCCCGCTCCTCTGACCCTGGGGTCCTTATGGAGTCCGTCGACGAAGCTCGTGCCCGCCGATTGGATCACCGACAGGCAGTCGTCGAAGGCGTCGTCGTCGCCGTAGTACGGGTCGGCGAGGTCGAGCCCGGGCTCACCCAGCAGGTCGCGCAGCAGTAAGACCTGGACGTCGCGACGGGTCAGTCGCGCGAGGACGTCCGCGCGGTGCTCGCGGGTCATGACGATGACGACGTCTTGGGCGTTGAGGTAGGCGGCGTCGGCGTAGGCCGCGGGCGAGCCGGCCCCAGCCAGCCCGGCGCGGTCGAGGGCACGCCGGGCCCTCGGGTCCATCGCGTCGCCGACGTGCCAGTTGGCGGTGCCGGCGCTCGAGACCCGGACTCGCCCGTGCAGTCGTCCATCTCGTTCGACCAGGTCGCACAGGACCACCTCGGCCATCGGGGAGCGACAGATGTTGCCGGTGCACACGGCCGCGACCCGGGTGATCGCGGGCGGTTCGTCGGTCGGTTCCACGTGAAATCGTTCCTTTTGTCCCGGGGTTCTGACGTGCGGCCGGAGTTGCCGAGACGGTACGATAACGCGATAGCAGGAGGAAGGAGACGCGATGCCGCTTTCGGAACACGAACAGCGGATTCTGGCCGAGCTGGAAGATTCGCTCTCTAAGCAGGACCCGCGGTTCGCCAAGAGCGTGCGAGAGACGAACGTCTACGCGCACGGCGGCCGGCGCGTGCGCTGGGGCGTCCTGGGATTCGTCGCCGGGCTCGCCATCCTCGTGCTGACCTTCTCGTCGAGCGTCGCCATCGGTCTGGTGGGCGTCGCCCTCATGTTCGTCTCCGCCGTCGTCATCGAGCGCAACGCCCGGCTGTTGGGCCGCGCGTCCTGGCAGGACCTCACCCGGTCCGGCCACGGCGACGACACCCCCGCGAGCGTCGGTCCCCGGACCCGCTCGCTTCGCGACTGGTTGTCGCGTCAGCGCCGCAAAAGCGAATGACCCCCGGCGGGGCGGCGCTCGACGCCGCCCCGTGCCTGGCCCTCGACATCGGCGCGACCAAGGTCGCGGCGGGCCTGGTTGACCCGAGCGGATCGGTCCTCGTTCGAGACCAGCTGGCGATTGGTGACGCCCACGACCTGGTCGAACGCATCAGCACGATGGTCAAGGGGGTCGCCGCGGACCGCGGCGCCTCGCTCCTCGGGGTGGCCTGCGCCGGTCCGATGAGAGACCACGGCGAGCTCGTCTCGCCGCTCAACATCCCGGCGTGGCGTGACGTCGCCCTGCGCGCCGAACTCGCCGAGCGCCTCGGGGTCGAGGTCCACGTCGACGGCGACGCGCGGGCCTTGGCGCTGGCGGAGGGTCGCTACGGCGCGGCGCGTGGTGTGAGCTCGTACCTGTCGATGGTCGTCTCGAGCGGCGTGGGCGGCGGCGTCGTGCTCGACGGTCGCCTCCTCGACGGCGCGTCGGGCAACGCCGGCCACGTGGGGCACCTGACGGTCGTGCCCGAGGGACGCGACTGCGCCTGCGGAAGTCGGGGGTGCCTCGAGGCCGAGGCGTCGGGGTTCGCGATTCGAGCCATGACCGGCCGCGCGCCGGACCAGGCGGACCACGAGACCCGGAGGCGCACGGCACGTCTGGTTGGGCGGGCGGTCGGCACCCTCGCGGCCGTGTTCGACTTCACGCGCTGCTACATCGGAGGGTCGGTCGCGCTCGGGTTCGGTGACGAGTTCTTCCACGACGCCAACGCCGCCGCCCGCGAGGTCGCGTGCCTGGGGTACGCGCGCGACCTGGAGATCCACCCGACGAGTCTCGGGCCCGACGGGGGCCTCCTCGGGGCGGCGTTGGTGGCGTGGCGAGGGGCGGCGTGAACCCGCTGCGCACCCCGGGTCTCGTCCGCTACGGCCTGTCGCGGCCGGCCAGCGTCGTCGTCCTGGCCCGAGCGGGCTGGCGCCTGCGTCGTCGCGGCTGGTGGCACCGCTCGCCCTTCCTCCCCTTGCCCGACAGGGACTACTGGGAGTTCCGGACCGCGACCGCCTTCGGCACGACCGGGGCCCC
Source organism: uncultured Actinomycetota bacterium (assembly GCA_963805595.1). Taxonomy (GTDB): domain Bacteria; phylum Actinomycetota; class Acidimicrobiia; order Acidimicrobiales; family RAAP-2; genus RAAP-2. The sequence continues at coordinate 415,799 of CAWDUM010000005.1, forward strand.
GACGCCGCGCGATCTCGTCGACGCCGCGCGATGGGCGTTGGGACTCCCGGGGGAGGTCCGGCCGTGAGCCGTGTCCTCCTGCTCAACGCGACCTTCGAGCCGCTCCAGCTGGTGAGCGAGCGCCGCGCCGTCGTCCTCATGCTGGCGGGGCGGGCCGAGCCCATCGCCGTCCCCGACGAGCCCAAGGTCTGCCGCAGCGCCACGATGGTCGTGGAGATCCCGGCGATCGTCCGCCTGCACGAGATGGTCAAGTTGCCGGCGCGGGTTCGAACACCCCCCCTGACGCGGCGCTCGCTTCTGCTGCGCGACAGCTACCGCTGCGCGTACTGCCTCGAGCACGCCGACACGATCGACCACGTCGTGCCGCGCTCGCGCGGCGGGCTGCACGACTGGACGAACGTCGTGGCGGCGTGCAAGAGCCACAACATGCAAAAGGGCGACCGCCTGATCGAAGAGCTTGGTTGGCGGCTCCACTTCGAGCCGAAGGTGCCCGACGGGCCCTGGTGGCGATGGCGCCACGTGCCGGACCCGCACCCGTTGTGGGCGCCGTTCCTGCCGCGCGCCTCGTGACCAGCGGCGCCGCCGAGCTCTACGACTACGCGGCGCTGCGGCGTCGGCGAGACCCGACCATGACCGTGGTGCAGGCGGACGCGTCCCTCGTCGTGCTCGGCAGTCGTCAGTCCCTTCAGGACCTGCGTCCGGAGGCCCGCGCGGGCGCGGTGCGGCGCCGCCGCGGCGGGGGAGGGGTCGTGCTCACCCAGCCGGGTGACGTGTGGGTCGACTGGTGGATTCCCGCCGACGACGCCCGGTGGCGACCCGACGTGCGTCGTGCCGCGGTCGTCGCGGGTCACTGGTGGGCCGACGCGCTGGCTCCGGTGCTGACGGGTTCGGTGCGGGTCCACGAGGGCCCGCTCGATGGTGCCGACGCCCACCGTGTCGTGTGCTTCGCGGGTCGCGGACCGGGAGAGGTCTTCGTCGACGGACGCAAGGCGGTCGGGATGACCCAGTGGCGCGTCCGCGAGGGAGCGCTCGTCTCGACGATCCTTCCCGCACACCCCTCGCTGGCCCTCGTGGACCTGCTCGCGCAGGTCCCGCCAGGATTGGCGACGGCCCTGGACCACCACACCCGAGAGACCCTCGGTCTCGAGGACGTGGCCCACCTCGTGCGTCGACTGGCCGAGGCCTCGGGCCCCTGGGCCGTCGACGTCCTTCGACTCACTCCCTAGGCACGCGGGCTCGCCCCGCCGTCGCTCACAACCTGCGCCCATATTCGCTCCTCCCGACGCCGGAAAATGGCGTTGGGTGGGGGACAGTGGTGTATGGTGGTGCGAAGTGGGGGGGAGTGGTGGCCCTTGCGGAGGGACGTGGGATGCTCGGCTTCGTAGGACAGTTCCAGCACACGCTGGATGCGAAGGGTCGACTCATCCTGCCCGCGCGCTTCCGACCGGAGTTCGAGCGCGGCGGTCACCTCAGCCCGAACACCGAAGGCTGCGTCGCCCTGTGGACGCCCGGGGAGTTCGCGCGTCAGTCCGACGAGCGCCTCGCCCAGAGCCGCACCGGCGGACAGGAGGGTCGCCAGCGCGCCCGCTTTTGGGCGGCCAACTCCTCGGACGTCGAGTTCGACAAGCAGGGGCGATTCGCGCTACCCCCGGCGATCCGCGACTACGGCCAGCTCGAGGGCGACGTCCTCGTGGTGGGCGTGCTGGACCACGTCGAGCTGTGGAACCCGCGCGTCTACGCCCAGCAGGTGAACCCCGCCGAGGAGATCTTCAAAAAGGGCAGTACCGAGTGACGGGAGCGACGCTGCAGTACCGGCCGCGGACCATGCGCAGCCTTTCAATCGTCAAGACGGGTCGGGAAACCTCCTCCGCCCTCTCGCCCGTCTTGACGATTGAGGGGCTGCAGATGGCCCAGGACACCTTTCACACCCCGGTCTTCGAGCGAGAGATCGTTGACCTGCTGGCCGGTCAGCCGACCGGCGTCGTCGTCGACGCCACGCTGGGTGGCGCCGGGCACGCCGTCGCGTTACTCGCGGCGCACCCGGGGCTGCGTCTCCTGGGTATCGATCGCGACCCGGACGCACGCGCCGCGGCGTTGCGCCGCCTGGCCGCCTACTCGGACCGGGTCCGCGTCGTCGACGCCGCCTTCGCCGACCTCGCGGTCGTTCTGCACGAGGAGCGGGCGTTCCTCGGCTCCGACGGTGTCGTGGGCGTCGTGATGGACCTCGGCGTCTCCTCACACCAACTCGACGACGCCTCGCGGGGCTTCTCCTTCCGCGCCGACGCCCCGCTGGACATGCGCATGGACCCGACGAGCGGCGAGACCGCCGCACAGTACCTGGCTCGCGTGGACGTCCACGAACTCGTGCGGGTCCTGCGCCAGCACGGCGAGCAGCGCTTCGCCGGGGCGATCGCCCGGTCCATCCTGACGGCGGCCCCGGTCACGACGGGCGAGCTCGCCGCCGCGGTCGAACGCGCCGTTCCCGCCGCGGCGCGGCGTCGGGGCCACGTGGCGACCCGCGTCTTCCAGGCCGTCCGCGTCGAGGTCAACGACGAGGAGGACCAGCTGGCGCGCGGACTCGCCGCGGCCCTCGACGCGCTGGTGGTCGGCGGCGTGCTGGCCGTGATCTCGTACCACTCGGGCGAGGACCGCGCGGTCAAGGCCTTCTTCGCCGACGCGGCGACCGGCGGGTGCCACTGCCCGGTCGAACTCGGCTGCGTCTGCGGCGCGGTGCCCCGGGTGAGCCTGACGCGCACCAGTGCGATCCTGGCCAGCGCCGAGGAGATCGGCCGCAACCCTCGCTCACGCTCGGCCCGCCTGCGCGTCGCCCGCAAGGTCTCGCCGTGAGCGTCGTCACCCTGCCTCGCCGGGTCGACGTCACCGGCCCTCGCACGGTCTCGGCGCCGACGCACCGCTCGGCCGCGCCGCGCCGGGCCGCCGTGCGTCGTCGCTGGAGCCGCACCACTCCGGCGCGCCGATCAGCGGCCGTCGTCGGCGTCGCGCTCGCGCTGTCCCTGGCGGGCAGCATGGTGGTCGCCAACCGCCAGGTCGAGATCCACCAGCTCTCGAGCCAGCTCCTCCAGGTCCAGTCCGACTACGCCCAGCAGGTCGGCAGCCTCACCAACATGGCCGCGCCCGGCCAGATCGCCCAACAGGCGGGAGCCCTCCACCTGGTCGACCCCGTCTCGGTGACGCAAGTCCCGTCCACGTCACTTGATGCGCCCCTGCCGCTTCCCAAGTTCCTTGGTTCAGCACCGGTCACATCAAGGACGCAACGGTGAGCGCGCACTACACGCCGACCCACCATCGCGTAAGACCGCTACCGGTCGTCAACCGCCGTCCCGTCGCGCTCTCGTCGCGGCGTCTCAAGCTCCTGCGCGCGGGCTTCATCCTGGTCTTCGTGGCGTTGGCCGTGCGGCTGTTCTACATCCAGGTTCACGACCACGCGCACTACGCGGCGCTCTCGGTCGGTCAGGTCCGCGAAGACCTCACCACGACGGCGCTGCGCGCCGGGATCTACGACCGCAACGGGCAGATCCTCGCCGTCTCACGCCCGACGTCCAAGGTCATCGCCGACGACATGCAGATCTCGCACCCGGCGACCGAGGCGGCGGCGATGTCGCCGCTCGTCGGGGTCCCGGTCGCCAAGCTGACGGCCATGCTCTCCCAGAAGCACAACGGCTACGTGATCATCACCAACGACCTCGACCTCGCCGCGGGGCGCAAGGTCTCCTCCATGGTCTTCCCGGGCATCGTGGTCCAAGGGTCCTCGGTGCGCACGTACCCCAACGGCACCATCGCGACGTCGCTGATCGGCGGCGTCAACGCCCAGGGCTCGGGATCGGCGGGCCTGGAGTACAAGTACCAGTCCCTGCTCGCCGGACAGACGGGCATCACGCGGTCTTACGTGTCGAGCTCTGGCGTGGACCTTCCGAGCTCCGCGTCGACCGTGATCAAGAAGGCCGAGCCCGGAGTGGGTCTCGAGTTGACCCTGGACACGTCCCTGCAGTTCGTCACCGAGCGCGCCCTGGCGCGCCAGCTGGCCCAGACCGACGCGGTCGACGGGACCGCGATCGTCATGGACGTCAAGACCGGGCAGATCCTCGCGGACGCGTCGCTGGTCAACACGCGTGCCCACCCGGGGGTCCTCGGCCCGGTGCCGGGGTGGGGACGCTCGGTGGGCGTCGCCGGCGTCCAGCAGACGATCAACAACCTGGCGTTCAGCCAGGCCTACGAGCCCGGCTCGGTGTTCAAGGTCGTCACGTTCTCGGCGGCGCTCCAGGACGGACTTATCAAGCCCACGTCGGTCTTCGCCGTTCCCAACGCCGTCAACGTCGGTGGTCGGTACTTCCACGACGCGGAGTCCCACGGCCTCGAGCACCTGACCGCCACCCAGATCCTCGCGTACTCGTCGAACATCGGGACCTACGAGGTGGCGAGCCGGGTCGGCGAGTCCGGTCTGCTGGCCCAGGTCGAGCGACTCGGCTTCGGGCAGGTGACCCCGGTCGACTTCCCGGGAGAGACCGCGGGGCTGCTCGTCAACGCCGCCAACTGGTACGCCAGCGACCGGGTCGCCCTGCCGATCGGCCAGGTCGACGCCGTGCCCCCGATCCAGGTCCTCGACGCGTACAACGCCATCGCCAACGGCGGGGTCTGGGTGGCGCCCAAGCTCGTGCGCGGGTACGTCCACGCCAACGGCGCGGTGAGCGCGACGCCGCCCAGCCAGAGCCGCGTGGCCATCTCGCCGAGCGTGGACGCGACGATGGTCAAGATGCTCGAGCAGGTCGTCCTCGCGGGCACGGGCACCGCGGCCATCATCCCGGGCTACTCGGTCGCCGGAAAGACCGGCACGGCGACGATGCCCTACCCGGGCAAGGACCTTTTGCTCACCGGCGACTACAACGCCAGCTTCGTCGGATTCGCGCCCGCCAACGCTCCGGTACTGTCGATGATTGTGGTGGTCGAGCGTCCCCTGACCACGATCTTCGGCGGCGAGGTCGCGGCCCCGGTCTTCCAGCAGGTCATGTCCTACGCGTTGCACCACTACGGCATCCCGTCCAACGGCACCGTCGTGCACCCCCTCAAGGGCGCCGCGGCGTCCATCAGCTCGGACGTCACCTGATGCACCTCGGCGACCTGCTCGACGACCTCACGCTGGACGCGGAGACCGGCCGCCTCGAGGTGACCGACGTCCAGGTCGACTCGCGGTCGTGCACGGCGGGCTCACTCTTCTTCGCCATGCCGGGGCGCCAGTCCCACGGCGTCGCTCACGTCGCCGACGCCGTGTCGCGCGGCGCCGTCGCGGTCGTCGCCGCCGATCCGCTCACCGCCGGGGTCCCCACCGTGGTGGTCCCGCCGTCGCAGCTGCGCGCGCTCCTCGCCGAGGCCAGCGCGGCCATCGTGGGCCACCCCGAGGTCGGCGTCGACCTCGTGGGGGTCACCGGCACCAACGGCAAGACGACCGTGGCGACCCTGGTCGCGGCGCTCGCGCGGCGCGTCGGCTGGAACGCGGCGAGCGTCGGCACCCTCACGAGCGAGCGCACGACGCCCGCCCCCCCGGAGCTCTTCCGGACGCTCGCGCGCCTGGTCGCGGGCTTCTCGCCCGAGCGGTCGCGCTCGGTAATCGCCCTGGAGGTCTCGAGCCACGCGCTCGACCAGGGCCGCGTCGACGGGCTGTGCTTCGCCGTGGCGGCGTTCACCAACCTCGGCCACGACCACCTCGACTACCACGGGACGATGGAGCAGTACTTCGCGGCGAAGGCGCAGCTGTTCAGCCCCGAGCGGTCGCGCCGCGCGGTCGTGTGGGTCGACGACCCCTACGGGGAGCGCCTGGCCGGCTCGACCACGCTGCCCGCGGCGGCCGTGCGACGCGGCGACGCCGGCGAAGTCGTGTCGTCGTGGCGCGGCAGCGCGTTCTCGTGGCGGGGCCGCACGGTCGTGACGCCCCTCATCGGCGGCTTCAACGTCGACGACGCGCTGGTGGCGATGGCGGTGACCGTGGCGCTCGGCGCGAGCGAGGACGACGTGGTCGCGGCGATGGCCGGCGTGGACACGGTCCCCGGGCGCTTCGAAGTCGTCACCCGCGGCGACGTCGTCATCGTGGTCGACTACGCGCACACGCCCGAGGGGCTCGAGCGCCTGCTGGGTGACGTGCGCGAGCTCACGACCCAGGGTCGGGTCCTGACGGTCTTTGGCTGCGGTGGCGACCGCGACCGCGACAAGCGGCCGCAGATGGGGGCGGTGGCGACGCGCCTGTCCGACCTCACGGTCGTGACGTCGGACAACCCTCGCGGCGAGTCGCCCGCGGCCATCATCGACGAGGTGGCGTCCGGGTTCGTACCCGGTGCCGACGTGCAGCGCGTGGTCGACCGCCGCGAGGCCATCGGCGTCGCGCTCGAGGCCGCCCGTCCCGGCGACGTCGTGGTCATCGCGGGCAAGGGCCACGAGACGACCCAGACGATCGGCGACGAGGTCATCGCCTTCGACGACCGCGCCGTGGCGAGCGAGCTCCTGGGGTCTCGATGCTGAGCCTCATGGAGTCCGGGTCGGTCAGCTTCCTGTTCGCCCTGCTCTTCACGCCACTATGGATCCGATTCCAGCGCGAGCGCTCGCTGGGCCAGCAGATCCGAGAGGAGGGCCCCTCGACCCATCACGTCAAGGCCGGGACCCCCACCATGGGCGGGCTGGTCATCGTCGTGGCCGCGGTGCTGGGCTACGCCATGGGCCACGTGGGCACGGCGATCGACTTCACGCGCGGCGGCATCCTCGTGATCGCGGTCGTCGTCGCCTCGGGGGCGCTGGGCCTCGTCGACGACTACGTGGCGATCCGCAACTCGCGCAACCTCGGCCTCAGCACGCGCGGCAAGCTGATCGGCCAGCTGGCGATCGCCGCGGCGTTCGCCGTCCTCGCGGTGACCTGGGTGCACACGTCGACCGACCTGTCCTTCACGCGCGCCTCGCTGCCGGGCTGGAACCTCACCGACGGGGGCTGGGCCGTGCTGGCGGTGCTGGTCATCGTGGCCACCGCCAACGCGGTCAACCTGACCGACGGACTGGACGGCCTCGCGGCGGGCTCGTCCACCTTCTGCTTCGGCGTGCTCTCCATCATCGGCTACTGGCAGTTCCGGCACTTCTCGATCTACCACCTGCACTCGGCGCTGGACCTCGGCCTGGTCGCGGTCGCCCTCGTCGGGTCGAACCTGGGGTTCCTGTGGTGGAACGCGGCGCCGGCGCGCATCATCATGGGCGACACCGGCGCGCTGGCCATCGGCACGGGTCTGGGCGCGCTCGCGCTGCTCATGAACCTCGACCTCCTGCTCGTCGTGCTCGGGGGGCTGTTCGTCGCCGAGACCGCGTCGGTGATCCTCCAGGTCGTGTTCTTCAAGGCCTTCGGGCGCCGGATCTTTCGCATGGCGCCGTTCCACCATCACTTCGAGCTGCGCGGATGGCCCGAGACGACGATCATTGTTCGCCTGTGGATCCTCGCCGGTCTCCTGGCCGCGCTCGGCCTGGGCATCTTCTACGGGGACTTCCTCAAGATCGCGAAGGTGGTCTAGGTGTCGCGCGCCCGCACGCCGCGACGGGTACTCGCGCCGTTCCCTCGCGGCGACGCCGCCGGCCGCGCCCTCCTCGTCGTGACCGGTCTCCTGGTGACCTTCGGCACCGTCGCCGTCGCGTCGGCGAGCGAGGGCCAGTCCACGGCCAACGGCGCCGCGTCGTGGTCGATCGCGATCCGGGACCTGATCTACCTCGGGCTCGGCCTCGCCGCGCTCTACCTCGTGGCCCGCGTACGCCTCGACCTGCTGGTGCGCCGCGCGCCGGTGTGGATCATCGGGGGGCTGGGCCTGCTGCTCGCGGTCAAGGCGATCGGCGTCTCGGCCAACGGCGGCAAACGCTGGATCAACCTCCACGTCATCTACCTGCAGCCCTCGGAGCTGTTCAAGCTCGCGACCGTGCTGTTCATCGCGTGGCTGGTCGCGCACCACGGTGAGGAGATGAATGACTGGCGGCGCCTAGCGCTGTGGACGGCCCCGGTGACCCTGGGCGCGGGTCTCATCTTGATCGAGCCCGACATCGGGACGTCCTCGGTCGTCATCGCCATCGCGCTGGTGATGCTGGGCGTCGCGGGGCTGTCGCGCACGACGCTCGTGCGCGTGGTGCTGCTCGGGGCGCTGGGCCTGGGCGCGTACGTGCTCTACCGGCCCTACTCGGCGAAGCGCTTCTTGGCGTTCCTGCACCCCAACCAGAACCTCCTCGGCAGCGGCTACCAGCTGCTGCAGTCCAAGATCGGCCTGGGCGCCGGTGGGCTCACGGGCCTGGGCCTGGGCCACAGCCGCGAGAAGTGGGGCCTGCTGCCCAACCCGCACACCGACTTCATCTTCACGATCGTCGGCGAGGAGCTCGGGTTCATCGGGGCGATGGCCGTCCTGGTGCTGTTCGTCGCGTTCTTGATGTGCGCGACGCGCATCGCCCAGCGCTGCACGAACGAGGCCTACCGTCTGGTGGCGGTGGGCATTACGACGTGGATCTGCCTGGAGGCGGCGATCAACATCGCGTCGGTCGTCGGGGGCTGGGCCGTGACGGGAATCCCGTTGCCCTTCTTCTCCTACGGCGGGACCGCGCTGATCACCGAGCTCGCCGCCGTCGGACTGCTCTACAACGTCGCCCACGAGGCGCGCGCGCCCGAGCCCTCGCACGAGGTCGCGCGTCGCGCCCCCGCGCCCTCGCGCGAGCGCGCGTCGCGCCACGCCCACTCGCGCACGACAACGTCGGCTCCCCGGGGGCGCTAGTGCCCTCCCCGGTCGTGATCACCGGCGGGGGCACCGGAGGCCACGTCTTTGCGATGCAGGCGATCGCCGACGCGCTCGTCGCGCGCGGCGCCGACGCCAGTGACCTTCGCTTCGTGGGCAGTCGGCGCGGCCAGGACGGCGCGCTGCTCGGCGGCGGACCCGTCGCCCTGACGCTGCTCGGCGGTCGCGGGCTGCGCCGGTCGTGGGCCCCGGCGGCGCTGTCGGCCAACCTGGCGGCGGCCGCCGGCCTCGCCGGGGCGATGGCGCGCGCGTTCTGGCTGGTGGCCCGGTGGCGCCCGAGCGCGGTCGTCTCGGTCGGCGGGTACGCGTCGTTCCCGGCGTCCTTCGCCGCCGTCGTGCTGCGACGCCCCCTCGTGCTCGTCGAGCTCGACGCCGCCCCCGGGTCGGCGCAGCGGGTCCTGGCGTCACGGGCCCGCGCGCGCTGCGTCGCCTTCGACGACGGTTCGGGCGCCGAGGTCACCGGTGCACCGGTCCGCGCGGCGATCGCGTCGCTGGACCGGTCCCCGGAGGCGATGGCGCGTCGGAGGCGCGAGCTCGACCCGCCGCTGGACGACGCGCGCTCGGTGGTCGTGGTCATGACCGGGTCCCTCGGCTCTCGCAGCGTGAACGCCGCGGTGCTCGATCTCGCGCGTCGGTGGTCGACGCGCCGCGACCGGGCGATCCTGCACGTCACCGGCCGGCGGGACTTCACGTGGGTGAGCGGCGCGCGTCCGTCGACCGAGGGACTCGACTACCGCGTCGAGGCGTTCGCCGACATGGCCCGGGCGTGGGGGGTCTGTGACGTCGCGGTCTGCCGGGCGGGCGCGACGACGGTCGCCGAGATCACGACGCTGGGCATCGCCTCGGTCCTCGTCCCCCTGCCCGGCGCCCCCGGCGACCACCAGTCCCTGAACGCCGGGGCGCTGGTCGCGGCGCACGCCGCGGTCGTGGTGCGCGACGCGGACTGCACGGGCGAGACCCTGGCGGCCGCGCTGGACGGGCTGATCGAGGCTGACCGCGCCGCCGAGGTCGGCGCCGCGGCGCGCTCACTCGGACACCTCGACGCGGCCGGGCTCATCGCGGCGAAGGTCCTCGAGGTCGCGGGGCGCGCGTGAGCTGGCTGGCTCCCGGCTCGCGGGTGCACATCGTGGGCGTCGCTGGGGCCGGGATGGGCGCCGTCGCCCGACTCCTCGTCGAGTCGGGCGACGCGGTGTCGGGCTCGGACGCGGCCGCCGGTCCCGACGTGGACGCGCTGCGCGCCGCGGGGGTGGTCGTCGACGTCGGCCACGACGAGCACCACGGCGCCGACGCCCAGGTCGTCCTGTGGTCGCCGGCGGTGGCCGATGACAACGTCGAGCTCGCCGCGGCGCGCCGGCGCGGCGCACGACTGGTGGGTCGCGCGGAGCTCATCGGCGAGCTCGGACGCGCCTACCGGGTCATCGGGCTCGCCGGCACCCACGGCAAGACGACGGCGACCTCGATGATGGTCCACGTCATGGCCGCCGCCGGCCGTGACGCGGCGCGCCTGGTCGGCGCGGCGGTGCCGGGGGTGGGCGCGTCGGGCCACGACGGACCCGACGGGATGATCCTGGAGGTCGACGAGAGCTACGGGACCTTCGCGCGGCTCGAGCCGGCCGCCCTGGGGCTGCTCAACGTGGAACCCGACCACCTCGACCACTACGGCACGATCGACGCGCTCGAGGACGCCTTCGTGGCGCTGGTCGAGCGCACGGCGGGGCCGGTCGCGGTGTGGGTCGACGACGACGGGGCTCGGCGCGTGGCCGGGCGCGCGCGTCGCGGCGTCGACGCCGTGGGCACCGGCGCGTCGGCGGCGTGGCGCGTCACCGACGTCACCGTCACGCGCGGCGGGTCGGACTTCACGCTGCGCGGGCCGGCGGGCGCGCTGGGACTGCACCTGGGTGTCGCCGGACGCCACCGGGTCGTCGACGCCGCGGTCGTCGCGGCGCTGGCCCTCCTCGACGGGGTCGGCGCGTCCGAGGTCGCCACCGGGCTCGCCAACTTCAGCGGCTCGCCGCGGCGCTTCGAGCTGCGCGGCCGGTGGCGCGGCGCCGACGTTTACGAGGACTACGCGCACCTGCCCGGCGAGATCGACGTGACGCTGGCCGCCCTGCGTGACGTCGGCTACCGGCGGGTCACCGCGGTCTTCCAGCCCCACCGCGTGACGCGCACGCTGGCGCTGGCCGCGCAGTTCGCGCCGGCCTTCGACCACGCCGAGCACGTCGTGGTCACCGACGTGTACGGCGCCGGCGAGGCCAACCCGGACGGCGTCACGGGTGAGGCCGTGGCGGGCCCGCTGCGCGCGCGCCGCGGCGCGGCCGTGACCTACGCGCCGCGGCCCGAGGACGTCGTCGCCGCGCTCGAGCGCTGGGCGCCCGACAGCGACGCCGTGGTGGTGCTGGGCGCGGGCGACGTGGCCCGCGTCATCTCCCTGCTCCCAGGGGGCGTGACGTGAGCGCCATCGACGACCTCGTCGGGCTCGGGGGCGCGCGGGTGGTGGAGCACGCGCCGCTCGGCGCGCTGACGACGTACCGGGTCGGGGGGAGCGCGCGACTCCTGGTCACGGCGGGCTCTCTGGCCGACCTCGCCGAGCTCGTCCCCCTGATCCGGGCCACCGGGCTGAGCGTCGTGCCGCTGGGCAACGGGTCGAACCTGCTGGTGGCCGACGGCGAGCACGACCTCGTGGCGCTGCGACTGGCGGGGGACTTCACCGAGCTGGCCTGGCGCGACGAAGGCGACGGGGTCATCGTCGAGGCCGGCGCGGCCCTCGACCTGCCGGTGGCGGCGCGGCGCCTGTCGGGCGCGGGCGTCGTGGGCTTCGAATGGGCGGTCGGCGTCCCGGGGACCTTCGGCGGGGCCGTCGCCATGAACGCGGGGGGCCACGGCTCGAACATGGCGGCGAGCGTGGTGCGCGCGCACACCTGGGGCGCGGGCCCGCGGGTGTGGAGCGCCGCCGACCTTGGATTCGGATACCGCACGAGCGCGCTGCCCCCCGAAGAGGTCGTGACGTCGGTGACGCTGCGCCTGGCGCGCGGCGACGCCGCCGCGTCGGCCGATCAGCTGCGCGAGGTCGTGCGGTGGCGCCGCGCGCACCAACCCGGGGGAGCGAACGCGGGCAGCGTCTTTCGCAACCCGCCCGGGGACAGCGCGGGGCGCCTCATCGAGGCCGCGGGCCTCAAGGGCGCGCGCGTGGGCAGCGCCGCGGTGTCGACCAAGCACGCCAACTTCGTCATCGTCGACGCCGGCGGGCGCGCCGACGACGTCGCGGCCCTCATGGACCTGATCGCGGCGCGCGTCGTCGAGGTCTTCGGCGTCGAGCTGGTCAGCGAGAACCGCCTCGTGGGCTTCGAGTCGCGCTCGTGAGGCGACCCGCCCCGGCGCCGGCCGCGCGCGAACGAGCGCCGCGACGCCGCGGCCCGCGGGTCCTGCGCGTCCTGCTGGTCGTCGCCCTCATCGCCGCGACGCTGGTCGCGGGCGGCGAGTGGCTGATCCGCCAGTCGTACTTCCGCGTCCACCACGTCCTCATCACCGGCCTCGTGCACGAGACCTCGGCCCAGGTCCTTGTCGCGTCGGGTCTGTCGGCGCATCCGCCGATGATCGACGTCTCGGCGACGGAGCTAGCGGCGCGACTCGCGTCCTTCGCCTGGATCGGCCGCGTCGCGATCACCAAGCACTGGCCCGACACCCTGGACGTGGCGGTGCGCGAGCGCGTCGCGGTCGCCGTGGCCTTCGACGCGCGGCACCGGCTGCGCTACGTCGACGACGCCGGTCACGACCTCGGGCCGGCGCCCCTGGCCGCCAACCTGCCGACCCTCCAGTACCAGCACCCCACCAGCGCGGCGTGGCCCTTCGAGCGCGCCGGACTCGACGCGGCCGTGGTCGCCGCGCGCCTGCCCACCGCCTTCGCCGCGCAGGTGCGCCTGGTGGTGGTCAACCACTTCGGCGCGGTCAGCCTGGTCATGACGACGCCGGTGACCTTCGTCCTGGGTCAGATCACGCAGCTGCGCGCGAAGTTCGTGGCGATCGCCTCGGTGATCGCGCACGAGACGCTGCGACCCGGCGACGTGGTGGACGTGAGCGTGCCGACCGAATTGACCGTCTCCGGGCCGCCCCCCTCGTGACGGGCCATTTGACCCATTCTGGGGGCCTGACTAGCCTTCAAAGACATTTCGTGCGGCAAGTGCGTGACCCCCGGGGCGGTGGGACACAATGATTAGGTCGACCAAGGGGAGTCCATGAGTCTGAGCCAGAGCAACTACCACGCCGTGATCAAGGTGATCGGCGTGGGAGGTGGCGGCGTCAACGCCGTGAACCGCATGATCACCTCGGGCCTGCGCAACATCGAGTTCATCGCCGCGAACACCGACGCGCAAGCCCTCCTGCTCAGCGAGGCCGACCTCAAGCTCGACATCGGACGCCAGCTCACCCGGGGCCTGGGCGCCGGCAGCGACCCCGAGATCGGTCGCCAGGCGGCCGAGGACCACCGCGCCGAGATCGAAGAGGCCCTGAAGGACGCCGACATGGTGTTCATCACCGCCGGCGAAGGCGGCGGCACCGGCACCGGGGGCGCCCCGGTGGTCGCCGACGTCGCGCGTTCGATGGGGATCTTGACGATCGGCGTCGTGACCCGACCGTTCTCCTTCGAGGGCAAGCGCCGCGCGACCCAGGCCGACAAGGGCATCGAGGGGCTCCGCGGCAAGGTCGACACGCTCATCGTGATCCCCAACGACCGACTGCTCAGCGTGACCGCCGCCGATACCTCCATGCTCGAGGCGTTCAAGATCGCCGACGACGTGCTGCTCTCGGCGGTGCGCGGGGTCACCGACCTCATCACGGTGCCGGGATTGATCAACACCGACTTCGCCGACGTCAACACGATCATGCGCAACGCGGGCACCGCGATCATGGGCGTGGGCCAGTCCACCGGCGAGGGCCGGGCCGTCAACGCGGCGCGCGCCGCTATCACGTCGCCGCTGCTGGAGACCTCCATCGACGGCGCCCGCGGGATCCTGATGAACATCGTCGGCGGCCCGGGGGTGACCCTGACCGAAGTGACCGACGCCGCGAGCATCATCCACTCGGTCGCGCACCCCGACGCGAACATCATCTTCGGCTCGGTGATCGACGACAGCATCGGTGACGCCGTGCGCGTGACGGTCATCGCCGCGGGCTTCTCCGCCGACCACAAGCCCAAGGCCGCGACCACGACCTCCGAGCCCGTCATGACCGAGGGCCCGCGCGCCGACATCTTCGCGTCGCCCACCGGCGACGACCTGTTCGACGTGGGGGGCGACGACGACCTCCCCAGCTTCCTTCGCTGACCCCGACCTCGTCGCGGCGATCGCCGGGCGCCGCGCCGACCTCGAGCGTCGCGTCACGGGCGCCGGCCGCGACGCCGACGCGGTGCGCGTCGTGGCGGTCACCAAGACCTTCCCCGTCGAGTACGTGCGCGCGGCCTACGCCGCGGGGCTCGATGTGCTGGGGGAGAACTACGCGTCCGAGCTCGTCGCCAAGCGCGAGGCGACCCGCGACCTGCCCCTCACCTGGCACTTCCTCGGCGCGCTGCAGACCAACAAGATCGCGCGCGTCGCGCGCGCGGCCGACGTCGTGTGCGCGGTGTCGCGCGCACGCGAGCTTGACCGGCTGGCCGCGGCCCGCCCGGGCGCGCGCCTCTACGTCGAGGTCGACTTCACCGGCGAACCCGGACGCGCCGGCGCCGCGCCGGGCGACGTCGGCGAGCTCGTCGCCCACGGGCGCGACCTGGGCCTGGACGTCGCGGGGATCATGACGGTGGCGCCGCGCGACCCGCTCAGCGCGCGCGCCGCGTTCCTGGCCACGGCGTCACTGGCCGACCGCTACGGCCTGCGCGAGCGCTCCATGGGCATGACCGAGGACCTGGAGCTGGCCCTGTCCTGCGGGTCGACCGAGATCCGCGTGGGACGCGCGCTCTTCGGCCCCCGGGGCGCGGGCGCGCCCCTGGCGTAAACTGCGTCGGGCGGGACCTTGAGGAGAACGTGATGAAGGAACGCATGCGCAAGGCCCTCGGCTTCCTGGGCCTGATCGAGGACGAGTACGGCGAGTACGGCACGACGACGCCCGCGCGGCCCTTCACCGAACCGGGCTACGAGGACGAGCCCGAGTGGGCTCCGGCGCCGAGCACCCCGCGGCCCTTCCCCGTCAGCTCGGCCGGCGCGGCCCCGGCGCGCCCGGTCCCCGCGGCGCGCCCCGCCCCGGTCGCCGGCCCCGACGCGAGCGCCCCGCGCCTGCGCCCGGTGCCGAGCAACCGCATCCGCACCCTGGCCGCTCCCTCCGAGGACGACCTGGCGGTCGTCGCGCCGCTGAGCTACAACGAGTCCCAGCGCGTGACCGACCTGCTGCGCGTGCACCGTCCGGTGCTGCTCAACGTGACGGCGCTGGACGCGGAGGTCGCGCGACGCGTCGTGGACTTCACCGCCGGGACGATCTACGCGCTGCGCGCCAAGATCGAGCCCCTCGCGGCGGGGGTCTACCTCATCTCGTTCAGTGACACCCCGGTGAGTCACGACACGAGGTTGCGCCTGCGGGCGGCCGAGTACCGCTCGTTCGGCCCGGCATGACCCTGGTCCATGACCTCATCACGCTGTACATCTTCCTGCTGTTCTTCGTCGCGATCCTCAGCTGGTTCCCGGCGCGGCCCGACGGCGGACTGGCCACCGTCCAGCGCGTCCTCTACAAGGTCACCGAGCCGGTCCTTCGACCGCTGCGCCAGATCCTGCCGCGCCCGCGCGTGGGCAACGTCGGCGTCGACCTGTCGGTGATCGTCGCGATCATCCTGCTGACGATCGTCAATCGCGTGATCTGAGCCCGCGTCGCGCGCACGACCGGCGGTAGAGTGGCCCCATGGACAGCACCGACAACGCGTTCTCGGCCCTCGACGCCATCGACACGGTGGCCTTCAAGGTCGGCCTCAAGGGGTACAACGTCGACGAGGTCGACGAGTTCCTCGAGCGGCTCTCGGCCGAGGCCCGCCAGCTCAAGGACCAGCTCGCCCAGCAGCGCCAGCAGCTGCGCCAGGCGGCGGGTCGCATCGACCAGCTCGAGGGCGGGCGGGTCCCCGCCCCGGCGCCCGCGCCGGTCGCCGCGGCCCCCGCGCCCGAGCCGGCGCCCGCCGCGCGGCCCGCACCCGGCGCGACCGCCGAGCGCGTCACGTCGATGATCGCGATGGCCCAGCAGTTCATCGAGCACGCCCAGCAGGAGGCCGAGGCCAAGGCCCGCGAGCTCACCGTCGCCGCCCAGGAGCGGGCCCGCGAGATCGTCACCGAGGCGCGCAGCCGCGCCGAGGACGAGGTCAATCGCCTCAACGGGCTCAAGCAGCGCCTCGGCGAGGACGTCGAGAAGCTGGCGCGCCAGCTCGAGACCGAGCGCACCCGCCTGGGTAGCGCGCTCGCCGAGTTCGCGCGCTGGGTGGACGCCACGCTCCAGGTCGGCGGCCGCGCCGCGTCCTCGTCGGCCCCTTCCGCCGCGCCGCCCCCGCCGCCTCGTCCGGTGGCGCCGCCGCCGGCGCCCGAGAGCGACCAGCCGACGATCGGCCAGGTCCTGCGCTTCGAGGCGCCCAGCGACGAGCGTTCGTAGGCGGGCCCCCGACTGCTAGGGTCGGCGCGCACCCGTCACCCCAAGGAGTCGTGAATGCCCCCCAGTGCCTCGAAGAAGGCCCCGACGAAGAAGGCTCCGTCGACGAAGAACCCCTCGAAGAAGGCCGCGCCCAGTAGGGCCGTGGCCCACAAGGCGCCGGCCAAGAAGACCCCGGCCAAGAAGACCTCGGCCAAGAAGGCGCCGGCCAAGAAGGCCCCCGCCGCGCGTCGCCCCCCGGCGAAGAAGCCGACGAAGGCGGCCGCGCCGACCCCCGCACAGCGAGCCGCCACCGCGAAGAAGGCCGCCGCCGCCAAGGCCAAGGCGGCCGCGGAGCGCGCGCGCTCCCAGGCCGCCGCCCGCGCCGCCAAGGAGCGCGAGGCCAAGGCCCGGGCCACGGCCAAGGCCAGGGCCGCCGCAGAGCGCGCGCGCTCCCAGGCCGCCGCCAAGGCCAAGAAGGAGCGCGAGGCCAAGGCCAAGGCCGCCGCCAAGGAGCGCGAGGTCCAGCGAAAGGCCCGCGAGAAGGCCGCCGCCGAAGCCAAGAAGCAGCGCGAGATCGACGCCAAGCGCAAGGCCGTCGAGGCCGAGAAGCAGCGCAAGCTGCGCGAGATCGAGCGTCGCCACCAGGATGAGCTCAAGCGCCAGCAGAAGCGCGAGGCCGAGGAGCTCAAGCGGCGCGAGGCGCTGGAGCGCAAGATGCACTCCAAGCCCTACGGCGAGGACACCGCGCTCCTGGGCGAGCTGCGCGAGCGCCTGCTCGAGACGCGCGCCGCGACCGCCGATCAGATCGCGATCAGCGAGACCGAGGCGAGCGAGATGCTGGTGGACCGCGAGCGCCTCGAGTACGACGACGAGGACGGCTCGAGCGTCGCGTCGGACATCCAGCGCGACCAGCTGAAGGACTTCACCGCGGCGCTGCGGCTCAAGATCGACGAGATCGACGTCGCCCTGTCGCGCATCGACGACGGCAGCTACGGACGCTGCGACGAGTGCTTCGAGCCCATCACGGTCGCCCGGCTGCGCGCGCAGCTGCCGGTGTTCACGTGCGTGTCGTGCCGGGCCGCCGTCTAACGCCTCGCGTCAATCCGCTCGTCATCGTGGTGGCCCTCGTGGTCACGGCGCTCGACGCCCTCACCAAGGCGTGGGCGCGACACGCGCTGTCGGACCACGCGATCCACGTCGGCGGCCTCGTCTGGCTGCGCCTGCGCTACAACGCCGGCGTCTCGTTCTCGCTGAACCCCGCCGGGCACTTCGCGACCAGCGTGGTGACCGCGCTGGTCGCCGTCGCGGTGGTGGTCGTGGGACTTCGCGCGAGCCGGGGCGCGCCGACGGCGGGCTTCGGGCTGCTGATCGGCGGCGGGCTGGCCAACGTGATCGACCGGCTCGCCGCGAACCCGCACCAGGTCACCGACTTCGTCGCGCTCGGGAGCTTCCCGGTCTTCAACCTCGCCGACGCGTGCATCACCGCCGGCTTCATCGTGCTGCTGGTGAGCGCGCTGCGCGGTGAGGCGCTCACCGCGCGATGAGCGAGACGACCGAGCCCTTCGACGGCGAGGTGCTCGACGTGCAGGTCCCGTCCGCTCTGGCCGGCGTGCGCGTCGACCGGGCGCTGTCGATGCTCACCGGCCTCAGCCGCACCCAGGCCCGCGACGTCGTGGCCTCCGGGGCGCTGAGCCTGGACGGGCGCACGGTCACCAAGTCCTCGCACGCGCTCGACGAGGGTCAGCGCCTCCTCGCCGTGGTCCCGGCGCCGCCGGACCTGGCGGTCGTGGCCGAGCCCGCCGTCGCGCTGAAGGTGGTCCTCGAGGACGCGGACTTCCTGGTCATCGACAAGGAGCCCGGCGTGGTCGTGCACCCCGGGGCCGGCCAGCGCCACGGGACCCTCGTCGCGGGCGTGCTCGCGCGCTACCCCGAGGTGGCCGCCCTGGGCGCCGACGGCCTCGGCGAGCCCTGGCGGCCGGGGATCGTCCACCGGCTGGACAAGGGGACGTCGGGCCTGCTCGTCGTGGCGCGCTCTCGCGAAGGACTGGCGTCGCTGAGCGGCCAGATGGCGGCACGCTCGGTGTCGCGCACCTACCTCGCCCTCGTCGAGGGCCACCTCGACGACGACCGAGGGGTCGTCGACGCGCCGATCGGCCGTTCGACCTCGACCCCGACGATGATGGCGGTGCGCTCCGACGGGCGCCCGGCGCGCACGCGCTACGACGTCGTGGCGCGCGTGGACGGCCCGCCCGCGACGACCCTCGTGCGCCTCGGCCTGGAGACCGGTCGCACGCACCAGATCCGGGTCCACCTCGCGGCGATCGGGCACCCGGTGGTCAACGACGCGCGCTACGGCCACCGTCGCGACCACCGTCTGGGCGAGGACCGGCCGTTCCTGCACGCGTCGGCACTGGCGTTCGACCACCCGCGCACGCGCGAGCGCGTCGAGGTGACCTCGGCGCTGCCCGACGACCTGGCGGCGCTGGTGCCGGCGGGGGTGCTCTAGACGGTCTGGTGGGCGGCGAGCACCGCGACGTCGTCGCGTAGGACGGCGAGGGCCTCTTCCTCGGCGCGGCGCACGCGGCGCACGCCGATGTCCATCTTCGTGGCGGTCGCCTGGAGCGACAGGGGAGTGGTCCCGTCGAGCCCGAATCGGTGCACCAGGACCTCGCGCTGGAGCCCGCTCAGCTGGTTGAGCGCGCCGTGCAGCTGCTCGTCCATCATCGACTGCTCGACCTCGCCGACCCAGTCACGGTCGCTCGGGGCGACCAGGTCGCCCAGGGTCGTCGCGGAGTCCGAGGACGCGGGCTGGTCGAGGCTCGCCGTGACGCCCGCGAGGCCGCGCAGCGAGTCGCGAACCTCCTTGGACATGCCGGTGGCCTCGGTGAGCTCGTCGTCGGTCGGGGCCCGGCCGAACAGCGAGGTCAGTTCGCCCGCCGTCGCCTCGAGACGCTGGAGCTGCTCGCCGACCTCGAGGGGGATGCGGATGGTGCGACCGTGCTGCTGGACGGCGCGCTGGAGCGACTGGCGGATCCACCAGGTCGCGTAGGTCGAGAACTTGAAGCCGCGCTCCCAGTCGAACTTCTCCACGGCGCGCAGGAGCCCGAACGTGCCCTCCTGGACCAGGTCGACCATCTCGACGCCGCGGTCCTGGTAGCGGCGCGCCCAGTGCAGCACGAGGCGAAGGTTGGCCGCGACCATCTGCTTCTTGGCCTCTTCGTCGCCGGCGGTGACGCGTTTGGCGAGTTCGACCTGCTCGTCGTAATTGGGCATGGGGTACCGGTCAAGGTCCCGCATCAGCAATCCGAGCATGTCATTGGTGTTAACCGATGAACGGCGGGGGGCGGTGCTCATCTATCTCTCCTCGTCACGAACAGTGTCGTCGCCCCGGGAGGCCCTGAATTTCTCCTACCGGCGCCTCACTAATTTACCACTACTTAGTTGCCGACGCAAGGGTTTGGGTGGCTAGGCGCTGTGGGTGCGCTTGACCGGGGCCCCTCCGCGCGCCTGGACCACCATGTCGGCCAGGGTGTAGCTCGAGAGATGCTCGCGCATGTGGTTTCCCACGTCGGCCCACACGCCCAGCAGGACGCACTGGCCCTCGTGGTCGCAGGCCCCGTCCTGGTGGGGCTGGCCGAAGTCGCCCGCGACGATGGGCCCGTCCACCGCCGCCACGACCTCGGCCAGGGTGATGGCCTCGGGCGAGCGCGCCAGCACGTAGCCGCCGCCGACGCCGCGCTTGGACCGCACCAGACCCACGCCCTTGAGGCTGAGCAGGATCTGCTCGAGGTACGGCTGGGGAAGGCCGGTGCGCTCGGCCAGGTCGCGCACCGACACCGGCGTGCCCAGGTCCGCGCGCAGCGCCAGGCTGAGGAGGGCTCGGCTGGCGTAGTCACCGCGCGTCGAGACTCTCACGAGTTCAGTCTACGTACGCGCCCGCACGCCAGACGTGCTCGACGTGCCGCGCGGACCTGGCACACTGAAGCGGTGACAGATCAACCCTCCGAGAACGTCGAGGTCGACCCCGACGAGGTCCTCGCCCCGGGCCAGGGCCAGGAACCCGCCGCCGACGAGTCGAGCGACTTCATCTCCCAGCCGGCCAAGGTGATGCGCATCGGCTCGATGGTCAAGACCCTGCTCGACGAGGCGCGTTCGGCGCCGCTGGACGAGGCGGGGCGGCTGCGGCTGCGCGAGATCTACCAGACGTCGATCAACGAGCTCTCCGGGGCGCTGTCACCCGACCTGGGCGGCGAGCTGTCGCGAATGGTCCTGCCCTTCTCCAGCGACGTGCCCTCCGAGTCCGAGCTGCGCGTGGCCCAGGCCCAGCTCGTGGGGTGGCTCGAGGGTCTCTTCCACGGGATCCAGGCGTCGATATTCGCCCAGCAGGCCGCCGCCGCCGCCCAGCTCGAGAAGATGCGCGACCGCTCGCTCAACCCGGGCGCGGCCGAGCCGCGCTCGGGGACGTACCTCTAGGTCGTGGCGCGGAGGCGTGACGGGCGGGCTCTAGTCTCTGCTCGGCGCGCGGGTTCGCGCGCACGGGAAAGGCCGCGTCGACATGGGTGAGGAGTTCGTCCACCTCCACAACCACACCGAGTACTCGATGCTCGACGGGGCGGCGCGGGTCGAGGAACTGGTGCTGGCGGCCAAGCTCGACGGCCAGCGCGCGCTGGGCATCACCGACCACGGCAACCTCTACGGGGTCATCGACTTCTACGACACCTGCCGCACGCACGGGGTGACGCCGATCCTGGGCCTCGAGGCCTACATGTCGGCGACGTCGCGCTTCGACCGGCCCCCTCGGCGCGGCAAGATCGACGACACCGGCGGCGAGACCGAGGGGGGCAACAAGCTCTACCACCACCTCACGCTCCTCGCGGTGTCGGACCTGGGGTACCGGCACCTGCGCGAGATCTCCTCGATGGCCTTCCTGGAGGGCTACTACTACAAGCCGCGCGTGGACTGGGAGCTGCTCGAGCGCTACGCGCCCGGCCTCATCGCGACGTCGGGCTGCCTCGGCGGGGTCGTCCTGCAGGCCCTGCTGCGCGACGACGTCGCTCAGGCGCGCGAGCTCGCCGGGCGCCTCCAGGGCATCTTCGGCGCGGAGAACTTTTACGTCGAGCTCCAGGACCACGGCATGGTCGAGCAGGCGCGCACCAATCCCATGCTCATCGCGCTGGCCAAGGACCTGGGCGCGCCGCTACTCGCGACCAACGACCTGCACTACGTGCACCACGGCGACGCCGAGATGCACGACGCCCTGCTGTGCGTGGGCACCGGGTCGCTGGTGGCCGACCCGGACCGGTTCCGCTTCCACAGCGACCAGCACTACCTGAAGTCCGCGGCCGAGATGCGACACCTGTTCCGTGAGGTGCCCGAGGCGTGCGACAACACCCTGGCCATCGCCGAGCGCGCCCAGGTGACCATCGAGTTCGACAACGACGCGCTGCCCGAGTTCCCCCTGGCCGGGTCCTACGCCGCGGGGCCGCACGAGGAGGGCGCCAACGCGTACCTGCGCGACCTGGCGTACGCCGGCGCCGCCGAGCGCTACGGCGACGTCACCGCCGAGGTGCGCGCGCGCCTGGACTACGAGCTGGGCGTCATCGCCGACATGGGCTTCTCGGACTACTTCCTCGTCGTGTGGGACCTGATCCGCCACGCGCGCGAGCAGGGCATCCGGGTGGGTCCGGGCCGCGGGTCGGCGGCGGGCTGCTGCGTCGCCTACTGCCTGCGCATCGTCGAACTCGACCCGATGCGCTACGGGCTGATCTTCGAGCGCTTCCTCAACCCCGGGCGCCGCCAGATGCCCGACATCGACATGGACTTCGACGAGCGCTACCGCGGCGACGTCATCCGCTACGCCGCCGAGCGCTACGGCGCGGACCACGTGGCCCAGATCGTGACCTTCTCGACGATCAAGGCCCGCGCCGCGGTGCGCGACGCCGCGCGTGTGCTCGGCTACCCGCCCGGCCTGGGCGACAAGATCGCCAAGGCCATGCCGCCGCTCGTGATGGGCCAGGACCTGCCGCTCAAGGCCTGTTTCACGCGCCTGCCCGGCTTCGAGGCCCGTTACGCCGAGGCGGCCGAGCTGCGCGCGCTCTACGCGGGCGACCCCGAGGTCCAGCACGTCGTGGACGTCGCCAAGGGCTTCGTCGACAAGCGCCGCCAGGACGGGATCCACGCCGCCGCCGTCGTGATCACCAAGGAGCCCGTGCTCGCGTACGTGCCCGTCCAGCGCAAGTCCTCGCCGAACGCCGCGGCCGAGGACGCGCCCATCGTCACCCAGTACGAGGCCACGGCGATCGAGAAGCTCGGCCTGCTCAAGATGGACTTCCTGGGCCTGCGCAACCTGGCGATCATCGAGCGCACCCTCGAGCACATCCGGCGGCGCCACGGCGTCGAGGTCGACATCGACCACGTCGCCCTGGACGACCCCAAGGTCTTCGAGATGCTGCGTCAGGGCAACTCGGTCGGGATCTTCCAGCTCGAGGGCGACAAGATGCGCCAGCTCATGCGCCGGCTGGCGCCGACGTCCTTCGACGACATCGCCGCGCTGAACGCGCTGTACCGTCCCGGGCCCCTGAGCGAGGGCGTCCACAACGACTACGCCGACCGCAAGAACCTGCGCCAGGCCGTGACCTACGACCACCCCGACCTCGAAGAGGTGCTGGGGGACACCTACGGGCTGATGATCTACCAGGAGGACATCATGCGCGTGGCCACGAAGGTGGCCGGGTTCTCCATGACCGAGGCCGACGACCTGCGCAAGGCCTGCTCTAAGAAGATCCGCGAGATGATCCAGGCCCAGCGCGAGAAGTTCGTCGCGGGGGCCGAGCGCCAGGGCTACGGGCGCGCCCTGGGCGAGTTGCTCTTCAACAAGATCGAGCCCTTCGCCGACTACGCGTTCAACCGCAGTCACGCCTACGGCTACGCGTTCCTCGGGTACCAGAACGCGTGGCTCAAGGCCAACTACCCGGTCGAGTACATGGCGGCGCTGCTGACCTCGTTCCGCGAGGACAAGGACAAGTCCGCGCTCTACCTCAACGAGGCGCGCCAGATGGGCATCACCGTCGCCGTGCCCGACGTCAACGAGTCCTTTTCCGACTACGCGCCGAGCGCGCGCGCCGACTCCACGATCCTCTTCGGGATGGCCGCGGTGCGCAACGTCGGCGAGTCGCTCGTCGAGCGCATCGTCGACGAGCGCGACGCGCGCGGGCCCTTCGCCTCGGTCTACGACTTCGTGCGCCGCGTCGATCCGATCGTGCTCAACCGTCGCTCGATGGAGTCGCTCATCAAGGCCGGCGCCTTCGACTCGCTCGGCGTGGCGCGCCTGGCGCTGCTGCTCACGTTCGAGGAGATCGTCGACCTGACGCTCAGCCGGCGCAAGGACCTGTCCCTGGGCATCTCGACGCTCTTCGCCGCGATGGGCGACGGATCGGGACACGACGACTGGGAGGGCACCGAGGTCCCCCTGGGCGACGTCGAGTTCGAGCCGGCGGTCAAGCTCGAGTTCGAGCGCGAGATGCTCGGCACCTACATCTCGGACCACCCCCTCTACAAGGTCGAGTCGGCGCTGCGCGCGCGCACCGACGGGACGATCGGCGAGGTCATGGAGCGCGCCGAGGAGCTCGTGGGCTCGGGCCGCGCGGTGACCCTGGGGGGCATCCTCACCGAGGTCCAGGTCCGCACGACCAAGGCGGGTCAGTCCTACGCGCGCGTCGTGCTCGAGGACCTCGGCGGGTCCACCGAGATCATCTTCTCGGCGCGAACGTTCGCCCAGTGCAGCGGGTTCCTGGCCAAGGACAACGTCGTCCTGGTCAAGGGCCGCCTCGACCACCGCGACGAGGAGATCCGCTTCAGCGCCCTGGACGTGTCGCTGCTGCGCGCCGAGGGGGGCGTCGAGGAGCTGCGCCTGACGCTGCGACCCGAGGACCTGACCCAGAGCTCGATCGCGGTCCTGCGCGAGATCCTCGCGCGCTACCCCGGCGCGTCGCCGGTGATCGTCGAGGCGGCGGAGGGAAAGACGTACAAGCTTGGACCGGCCTTCAACGTCAACATCGCAGGCGTGGTGGGCGATTTGCGCTCGGAATTCGGCCGCAACGTCATCAAGGCCTAGCCCCCGAAACCGAGGTCACCGAACTCTCGTAGAATGGCTCCCTATGGCCATGACCGTCACCACGAAGGACACCACCGCCCTCAGCGACGCCGAACTCGCGGAGATGGCCGACCTGTGCGTCGACCGCGAACCCAACTTCGACATCGGCTTCCTGTCCAAGCAGCGCGAGGAATGGGTGCTCGTCACCTACGCGCGCGAGGGCAACAAGCTGCGCGGGTACTCCTTCGGCACCCTGGAGCGCATCGGCGGCACACCGTCACTGCTGGTGGGCCTGCTGCTGGTGGACCGCAACACCAAATCCGACCAGACCCTGCGCGCGATCCTGCACGACCAGTTCCGCCGCGCGCTGCTCGCCTTCCCCGACGAGGACGTCCTGCTCGGCGCGCGCCTGTGCACGCCCGACGGGTTCCGGGCCTTCGTCGGCCTCGAGGACGTCGTGCCGCGGCGCGGCTACAAGCCCACGGGCGAGGACCGCGCCTGGGGACGCCGCCTCGCCAAGCGCTTCGGGTCCGAGAAGGCCATCGACGACAAGACCTTCGTGATGACGGTGTCGCCCGGCCCGGTGGGCGGCCTGGACTACGTCGCCGCCAAGGCCGCGCTGCCCGAGGGGGCCGCCGAGCTCTTCGCCGAGGTGCGCTGTGAGAAGGGCGAGCGCCTGGTCGTCTTCGGCTGGGCCATGGCCGAGTCCCTGGCCTCGGGCAAGCTGCCGCGCTAGTCAGTTGCGGGGCAGCAGCCCCGTGCAGCTCTTGTAGCAGTGCCCGTCGATGGGCGCCGACAGCGTCGTGAGCACGTAGGTCGGCCGGAACCCCAGCGCCGTCGCCAGGTCCTTGCCGGCCAGCGAGGTCCGCCGCGTCGCCTCCATCGTGCGCACCGCGTAGGCGTCCTCGCACACCAGCCAGACGTCGTCGCCGAACCAGCCGAAGCGCACCCAGGTGGACCCGTCGTCGAGGCGCCGCAGCAGCTGGGGCCCGCGGTCGGCCGCGATGAGCGCGACGCTGGGCCGCTCGCCGCGGAACTCCCAGTAGGGCGCGCTCGGTCCGCGGAACCCGAAGAGGGGGCCGTCGGGGGGCGTGGAGATGCGCTCGAGCCAGCCACGCACGCGCTTGCCGCGATAGGTCCCGAGACGCCGGGGCAGGTCGGTCAGGGTCACGGCCTCGGGCTGGGCGAGGTCGTTGCGCTCGAGGTCCTCGGCCAGCTGCGCCTCGACGACGTCGAAGGCCGCGAGGTCGGTCTCGAGGTGCTCGGGCCAGGGGACCCGCCAGCGCACGATGGTCTGGGACGCCAGGTCGACCACGGTCGTGGACTCGCGCGTGGACCCCAGGACGAGGCCGACCATCGCGGACCCGGGGGTCAGGTCCACCGTGGGCCGCGGCGGGGTCCGCTCGACTAGGCGCTTGATGGCGCGCGCGGCCGGGTCGCGAAAGACCGGCGCCATCAGGCCAGGCTCGACGCCAGGGCGTCGAAGTCGGCCGCGGTGGCCACCGGCAGGGAGCAGACCCCGCCGCGGCACAGGTAGGCCCGTCCGGGGAAGCGCCCGACCAGCAGCGGCGACGACCCGGCGCCGCGGACGAAGACGGTGCGTGGCATCGCCTTCGATCGTACGTGGTGGCTCAACGTCCCCTCGTCGCCGGGCACCACGACCTCGACGCCCTCGAGCGCGAAGCCCGCGGCGTCGACCAGCACCGGGACCGACACGGGGTGCGTCGCGATGAGGCCCGCGGCGAGCTCGACGAGGCGCCGGGCGATCACCAGGACGTCGTCGTCGCCGGTCACGAGGCCGAGGCGCGCGAGGGCCCGCGTCGCGACCGAGTGCGCCGAAGGCGTCGCCCCGTCGAAGACCTCCTTGACCCGCAGGCTGAGGTCGGTGACCAGCGCGCTCGAGCTGAACAGGCCCGCGCCCACGTGCGGTGCGGCGCGCGTGGGCGCCTCGCCGTCCCAGTGACCGGCCACGAGGTCGAGCGCGACGCCGCGCGCGCGCTCGGTCCAGGCGTCGTCGCCCGTCACCTCGAAGGCGTCGACCAGCGCGTCGATGAACCACGCGAGGTCCGCGGCCGTCGCGCGCGCGCCGGGTCGCTCGGTGCGCCACCACCCCTGGGGCGCGCGGTGCGTCTCGCCGAGCGAGTCGAGCAGCTCGAGTCCCTCGTCCTCGTAGGTCGCGTCGCGCGTGGCGAGCAGCGCGCCGGCGAGCATCGCGTTCCACTCCAGGACGACCTTGGCGTCACGCCCCGGAGACGGGCGCCGCGAGCGCGCGGCGCGCAGTGCGGCTGCGGCGCCCGCCAGCGCGGACGGGGTCGCGAACGGCTCACCGGGGGCCAGTCGCGGCACGACGCGTCCCTCGAGCGCGCCGGGCTCGTCGAGCCGCCACCGGGCCAGCGCCGCCTCGACTTGTCGCTCCTCGCCCGCGTCGCGTAGCGCGCGGGCGACTTCGGCGGGGGTCCAGGTCACGTGGGAGCCCTCGACGCCGCCGGCGTCAGCGTCGAGCGAGGACGCGAAGCCCGCGTCAACGCGAAGGGCGCCGCGCACGAAGTCCAGCGTGCCCATCGCCACGTCGCGCCAGTCGGTGCGGTCGGCGCGCGAGCGGCTCGCGGTCAGGTAGGCGCGCGCCAGCAGCGCCTGGTCGTAGAGCATCTTCTCGAAGTGCGGCACGTGCCAGTCGCCGTCGACGCTGTAGCGCGCGAAGCCGCCGCCGAGGTGGTCGTAGAGACCGCCGCGCGCCATCGCGTCCAGCGTCCGGGTCACCGCCGCTTGCGCGGCGTCGTCGAACCCGAGGAGGGCGGTGACGAAGTCGGCGCGCGGGAACTTGGGTGCCCCTCCGAACCCCCCGTTCGCCTGGGCGCGCGCGACGAGCTCGTCGCGCAGCGCCCGGCGCGCGAGCGCGAGGTCGAGGCCGTCCGTCGGCGGCGCGAGGTGGTCGATCACGGCGATGTCGCCGGCCACCGCGGCGCGCACCTGGGCCGCCTGGGCGAGCACGTCGGCGCGTCGGGTGGCCCACGCGTCGGACATCGCCGCGAGGAGGCGGGGGAATCCGACCTGGCCCGCGCGGTCCTCGGGCGGGTAGTAGGTGCCCGTGAAGAACGCGTCGCCGTCGCCCGTGAGGAACACCGACATCGGCCACCCGCCGTGCCCGGTCATGAGCTGGGTCGCGGCCATGAACGCGGCGTCCACGTCGGGCCGCTCCTCGCGGTCGACCTTGACGGCGACGAAGCCGGCGTTGAGCTGCTCGGCGATCGCGGGGTCCTCGAAGCACTCGTGGGCCATCACGTGGCACCAGTGGCACGCGGCGTAGCCCACCGACAGGAACACCGGGAGGTCGAGTTCGCGGGCGCGCTCGAACGCGTCCTCGCCCCAGGTCCACCACTCCACCGGGTTGTCCACGTGCTGGGCCAGGTACGCCGACGTGACCTCGTCGAGGTCCCTCAGTCGCGGCACGTCAGCGCGCCGCGGGGCCGCGGGCTGGTCCCTGCGCCGTGACGTCCACGGGCGCATCGTAGGGGCCACCGCGCGCGGCGTCGCGCGCTTCCTCGGTGATAATGGTCGCCGTGGAGCCGTCCCTGCCCGAGCGAACCGCGCGGCTGGTCCTGCGCGTCCTGGTGGCCGCCGACCTGGCGGACCACCACCGGCTCTTCTCCGACCCCGAGGTCGTGCGCTACCTCTACGACGCCCCGCTGGACCTCAACGCCGCCGAGGCCCACCTCTCGCGGCGGCTGCGCTTCGGGCCGCCGGGGGAGGGTGAGTGGCGCAACCTGGCGGTCGAGCGCGACGGACGCTTCATTGGTGAGGTCGGGGTGACGCTGGCGAGCCGGGCGCACCGCCAGTGCGAGATCGGCTACGTGTTCGACCCGCGCTGGCGGGGGCACGGCTACGCGACCGAGGCCAGTGCGGCGATGGTCGACTTCTCCTTCGCGGGCCTCGGCGCGCACCGCGTGGTCGGACGCATGGACGCGCGCAACGACGCCTCGGCGAGGGTGATGGAGAGGCTCGGGATGCGACGCGAGGCCCACCTGCGCGAGAACGAGTACGTCAAGGGCGAATGGACCGACGAGGTGGTCTACGCCGTCTTAGAGGACGAGTGGTCCCTCCGGCGTCACGACGCGGGGGTGCCCCGGTAGGTCCCGAAGGACCAGCGATTGCCGTCCAGGTCGCCCAGCACGACCTCGCGCGACCCGTAGTCGGTGTCGCGCGGAGCGAGAAGGGTGGGGGCCCCGGCGTCGACCGCGCGCCGGTGCAGGCCGTCGACGTCGTCGCACACCACGTAGCAGCCCGTCGTGCCGGGCGAGATCCTCCACGGGTCGTCCTTGTCGTCGGTCGACGACCCGATCATGACCCCGCCGCCCAGCGGCCAGTGCAGCTCGGCGTGCACGACCGCGTCGCCCTCGGACACCACGAACGCCTCGGAGAACCCGAAGGCGTCGACGAGGAATCGGATCAGCGCGCGCGCGTCGTGCGAACGAAGGGTGGGCCACACGGTGGGGGCGGGAGGTTCCATGGGCCGAGTGTAGGACCGGTGGCCGCGGGGCGCCGGGGGCGGGGGGTCATCTGGTTACGCTGGACGTCGAGCGAGACGAGGGGCATGATGGCGACGCCGGTGCGGTGGGGGATCCTCGGCACGGGCGGCATCGCCCACACGTTCGCACGCGACCTGGCGTTCGCCCACGACGCCGAGCTCGTCGCGGTGGGCTCACGCACGCGCGAATCAGCCGCGGCATTCGGCGCCGAGTTCGGCGTAGAGCGCACCTACGGTTCCTACGAGGAGTTGGCCGCCGACGCGCGGGTCGACGTCGTCTACGTCGCGACGCCACATCCCTTGCACCACGCCAACGCCCGGCTCGCGCTCGAGAACGGCAAGGCCGTGCTCGTCGAGAAGGCCTTCACGATGACCGGCGACGAGGCGCGCGACCTCGTCGGGCTGGCGCGGGCCAAGGGCCTCTTCCTGATGGAGGCGATGTGGACGCGTCACCTGCCGCACATCAAGGCGGTGCGCGAGGTCATCGCGAGCGGCGCGCTGGGTGAGGTCGTGTCGCTGTGGGCCGACCACGGCCAGTGGTTCGCCTCCGACGCCTCGTTTCGGCTCTTCGCGCCCGAGCTCGGCGGCGGCGCGATGCTGGACCTAGGCGTCTACCCGGTGTCGTTCGCGTCGATGGTGCTGGGTCGCCCCGAGCGCGTCACCGCCCTCGTCGAGCCGAGCTTCACCGGGGTGGACGGCCAGGTGTCGATGGTGTTCTCCTACGCGAGCGGGGCCCAATCCGTGCTGAACTGCACGTCGCTGGCGCGCACGGCGACGCGCGCGAGCGTCGTGGGCACGGCCGCCCGGATCGAGATCGAGGGCTCCTTCTATGCGCCGACGAGCTTCTCGGTCGTTCAGCGTGACGGGACGTCGCGCCAGTATCGATTCGACACGCAGGGTCGAGGCCTGCACTACCAGGTCGACGAGGTGGCGCGCTGCCTGCGCGAGGGCCTCCTCGAGAGCCCCGCGATGCCCCTGGACGAGACGATCGAGATCATGGACACGATGGAGCGGGTGCTGGCGCTCGGATGACCCCGTCGAGCGCTCGCCGATGGGACCTTCGTCACTTTGTGGGCGTGTCCAGTTTCAACCCGGCGAGCCGCCCGATGGACCTGCGCACGATCCTCCGGCGCGTCGACGGCGTCGCGGAAGCGGATAACACCGTTCGTCGATGCGCGAGGCCCTCGCGGGGAGGACAAAGGACCTTTGTCGCCGTGCCCTGGCGGTAGCCGCGGGGTCGCCCATGCTAGTTTCACAACTGGGACACGTCGTTCACGGTGTGTTCATGCAAGAGAAACACCAAAGGTGCCGCACGGCATCACAGAAGGGTTGGGGATAATGAAGTTTAAGAAAGCAAGGACGCTGGCGTCCGTGGCTCTGGTCGGGGGGCTAGCCGTTTCGGTGCTCCCGGCGATCAGTTCTGCGAGCACACCTACCGTCTCGGACAAGACGTTCAACGCGAACTTCACGACGATGAAGTACCTCAAGAGCGTCGTGGCCAAGGGCAAGGGTTCGATCGCGGTCATCCTGCCGGACACGAAGTCGTCGGCCCGGTACACCGAGTTCGACGCCCCGCTCCTGGCGAAGGCGTTCAAGCTCGCCGGGATGCCCAAGAGCAAGACCATCATCCAGAACGCGCAGGGCAGTGACGCCACGCAGTTCAACATGGCCCAGGCGGACATCGCCAAGGGTGCCAAGGTCCTCCTGGTCGACCCGCTCGACTCGACGACCGGCGCGCTCATTGAGCAGTACGCCAAGGACCACGGGGTGAAGACGATCGACTACGACCGCCTGACGTTGGGTGGAGCGCGTAGCTACTACGTGAGCTTCGACAACGTGCAGGTCGGCAAGACGATCGGCCAGGGCGAGTTGTCGTGCCTGACCTCTTGGAACGTCCCGTCCCCGACGGTGCTGTACATCTCGTACGGTTCCCCGACGGACAACAACGCGACGCTGTTCGCCCAGGGCTACAACTCAGTCCTCCAGGCGGCCGGCTTCAACACCACCGCGACGACCACGACGGGCAACAAGCAGTCGGTTCTCGAGAGCGCTGGCACGTGGGACGGCCCGACGGCATTGACCGACTTCCAGGGCGCCTACACGTCGCACCCGTCGATCAACGCGGTCCTGACGCCGAATGACAACAACGCCTCGTACATCATCTCGTACCTGCAGAGCAAGGGCCTCAAGCCCAAGACGATCCCCTTCACGGGTCAGGACGCACAGGTGACGGGCATTCAGAACGTCATCTCGGGCTACCAGTGCGGCACGGTCTACAAGCCGTTCTGGCTGGAGACCCAGGCGGCCGCGTCGTTGGCGGTCTACCTGCGCGCCGGCCTCAAGCCGCCCGCGGGCATCGTGAACGGTACGACCAAGGACACGCTGCGTTCGATCAACGTCCCGTCGGCTCTGCTGACCCCGCTGTGGGTGACCCCATCCACGGTCGAGGCCACGGTTGTCCACGACGGTCAGGTCAGCGCTGCTCAGCTGTGCACGAGCACGTCACCCACGGTGGCCGGCTCGCCGCAGCCCACGTACGCCGCAGACTGCACCACGTACGGCATTCACTAACAACCAGTAGCAACTAGTAGATGAGTTCGGCCCCCGAGTCCTCAGGTGGCGCCGTGACCGGTGACGGTCCGGCGTTGGCCAGGGACCCGGGGGCCGAGACCGTCGGCGACTCCCTGCTGCGCCTGCGCGGGATCGCCAAGAGCTTCGGCCCGGTCGAGGCCCTCAAGCGCGTCGACCTCGACGTGCCGGCCGGCCAGGTCACCGCGCTCATCGGTGATAACGGAGCCGGCAAGTCCGTGCTCATCAAGACGATCTCGGGCATCTACCCTCCGTCGGCGGGACAGGTCTTCTGGAAGGGTCGCGAGGTCCACTCGCACTCGCCGCGCGCGGCGAGCGAGCTGGGCATCGCGACCGTCTACCAGGACCTCTCGCTCTGCGACAACCTGGACATCGTCCAGAACATGTACCTCGGCCGCGAAGAGACTCGCGCCATCGTCCTCGACGAGATCAAGATGGAGTTGGCCACCAAGGAGCTCCTGAAGGACCTGGCCGTGTCGACCGTCAAGTCGGTGCGCCAGCTGGTCGGATCGCTCTCGGGTGGCCAGCGCCAGGCGATCGCCGTGGCCCGAGCGGTGATGCGCGACTCGCAGCTCGTGATCATGGACGAGCCGACGGCGGCCCTCGGCGTGTCCCAGACCGCCCAGGTGCTCGAGCTCGTGCGGACCCTCGCGTCGCGGGGGATCGCCGTCATCTTGATCTCGCACAACCTCAACGACGTCTTCGGGGTCGCCGACCGCCTCGCGGTGATGCACCTGGGTACTCTCGTCAGTGAGGGTCCCATCAGCGACTACGACACCATGAGCGCGGTCGACCTGATCACGACCGGTGAGTCCAGCCGGGCACCGACGCCGTCTCCGGCGCGCGTCTAGGCCAAGGAGCCCACGTGTCGACAACTTCGCCCGACGAGCTGACGCCGATCGAGGACGCCACGCCCGGCGAGGGCCCCCAGGTGATGACCCAGATTCGCCGACTCTGGCAGAGCGAGACCGGCCTCGCCCCGATCCTCGTCGGGCTCGCGGCGCTCCTCGTCTATTTCACAATTCGCTCGTCGGTGTTCCTGTCGGCGGGCAACATCACCAACCTGTTCATCCAGGCGACCATCTTCATCCTGCTCGGCATGGCCGAGATCTGGCTGCTCTTGATGGGTGACATCGACCTCTCAATCGGATACTCCGCGGGCATCGGCGGCTGCCTCGCGGTCATCTTGACCAACACGGTCCACCACTGGTCCATCTTCCTCGCCCTGCCCTTGTCCATACTCGCGTGCACCCTGATCAGCACGCTGTGGGGCGTGATCTGCGTCTACCTGCGGCTCCCGTCGTTCATCGTCACCCTGGCGGGCCAGATCGGGCTGCTGGGCGTGCTGTTGTACCTGATCGACAGCCAGGGCGGCACCGGTGGCTCCCTGCCGGTGCAGGAGAAGGTCCTCTACGACCTGGTCAACGCGAACCTGACGCCGTTCGCGACGTGGATCGTGATCCTGGCGTCCGTGGTGGTCCTGTCCCTGCTCATAGTCCGCGGCGAGCAACGCCGTCGTTCGGCGGGCCTCGGCGGAAAGCCGGTGTGGGTCACGCTCCTCAAGGTCGGCGTCCTGCTCGCCGCCGGCGTCTGGCTGGTCTTGGTCTTCAACACGAACCGCTCCTCCTTCACCAAGCTCGAGGGGATGCCCTTCGCGATCCCGATCGACCTGGGAGTGCTCGCGATCGGGACCTTCATACTGACCAAGACTCGGGCCGGCCGCTACATCTACGCGATCGGCGGCAACGTCGAGGCCGCGCGCCGCGCGGGCATCTCCGTCAATCGGTTCCGCGTCCTCGCCTTCGCGTTCTCGGGGACGACCGCGGGCGTGGCGGGACTGCTGTACGTCTCGCGCCTCAACGGGATCTCCAACGGGATCGAGGGCGGCCAATACGTCCTCTACGCGGTGGCCGCGGCGGTCATCGGCGGGACGAGCCTGTTCGGCGGCCGCGGCAAGATGATCCACGCGGTGATCGGCGGATTGATCATCGCCACCATCGACAACGGGATGGCGCTGATCAACGTGAGCGCCGCCGGACTGTACATGGTCACCGCCCTCGTCCTGCTCGCCGCGGTCGTCGTGGACTCGATCGCTCGCCGCAGCGCCGCCTCCAGTAGCTAGTCCGTCGGTCCCGCGACGGCGGGGGACTTAGCGCAGGTGCTCCAGGCCGCCGCGCACGAGCTTGCCGCTCGTCGTCCGGGGGATCGCCGACACGTAGCGGATCTCCTTGGGCTTGGCCCAGGGGCCGATCCGCTCGGCCGCCGTCGATCGCAGCGCGTTGTCGAGTGAGTCGTCCTCGCTGACGACGAGGCACACGACTCGCTCACCCCACTCGTCGTCGGGCACTCCCGTGACGGCCACGTCACGCACGCCGGGCACCGTGGCGAGGGCGGCCTCGAGGTCCTCGGGCCAGACCTTCTCTCCTCCCGTCGTGATCGCCGAGGCGATCCGTCCGAACACCGTGACGCGCTGGTCGACGACCTCCCCGGCGTCGCCCGTCGGGAACCAGTCGTCGCGCCCGTCGGGTCCCGTGGCGGTCGGCCGCGGGGCGCCGCGATAGCCGCGAAACAGCGTCGGCGAGCGCACCAGGAGCTCGCCCGCGACGCTGGACACCTCCACGCCGTCCAGCGGGGCCCCCGAGTACACGACGCCCGAGCCGGTCTCGGTCATGCCCCAGGTCGTCACGACGTTGGCGGGTAGCTCGCCGGGGGCCCGGCCGCCGCCCAGCAGGACGCGTCGATAGCCCGAGAGGTCGTGGCGTAGCAGCTGGGGACGAACGACCGCGACGTTCGCCGCACCGCGTCGCGCTCCGTCCTCGAGGTCGCCGGGCGGTCCCCACACCAGGGCGGCGTCGGCGAGCACCGCGCGCAATAGCACCGCCAGGCCCCCCACGTGGCACGCGGGCAGGCACGGGTACCAGGCGGCCCCGGCGCCGCCGAGCGCCGACTGGGTCATCGCGGCGCTCGCGCGCAGGGCGCCCCAGGTCAGCTCGACGGCCTTGGGCGCGCCGCTCGACCCCGACGTGAGCACGACGGCCCCGACGTCGGCGTCGACCTCGCAGCCGCCCGGGATCGCGTGCGCGCCGTCGGCGTCGAGGAGGTCGGTGGCGCCCAGGCGTTCGAGCTGCTCGGCACGGCGCCGCTGCGACACGCGCCGGTCCAGGACGCAGAAGGCGCGCGAGCGCTCGACGCAGTCACGCAGAGCCGCCTCGAGCGAGGGGGCGAGGTCCAGGTCCAGCGCGTACAACCGAGGCACGAGGCGAGGTTAGGCGGCCCGGGTAGTTTGGCTGCGGGAGGCTCCATGGCGTCATTGCGCTACGAGCGGCGCATCGCCGCGCCGGCCGACGTGGTCTGGGGAGTCGTTCGACGCCCCGAGTCGATCCCGGACTGGTTCCCGGGGATCGTGCGCTGCTCGGTCAAAGGCCGGCGCCGCACGATCGTCACCGCCGTCGGGCTCGAGATGGTCGAGGACATCATCACGATCGACGACGTGGCGCGCCGATTCGCCTACCGCGTCGACTCCGAGTTGGTCCGCAACCACCTGGGGGTCATCGACGTCATCGAGCTCGGCGAGAGAGACACGTTGTGCGTGTACTCGACGACGTGCGAGCCCGACACGATGGCCCTGCTCATCGGTGGCGGCACCGCGGGCGCGCTGGAGGAGATCGCGCGACGCGCCGAGGCGGGGGAGGGCTGAGTGGGTCGGCGGATCCTGTTCATCACGACGGACCAGCAGCGCTACGACACCCTCGGCGTCAACGGCGGGCGCTACGCGCGCACCCCGGCCGTGGACCGACTCGCCGCCCAGGGCGTGCGCTACACCCGCTGCCAGCCGACGTCGGTCGTGTGCATGCCCTCGCGCGCGTCGATGCTGACCGGCCAGTACCCGTCGACGCACGGGGCGTGGATGAACGGCGTGGCGCTGCCGGTGGACGCGCCGTCGGTCGCCGAGGTCCTGCACGACGCGGGCTACGCCACCGCGCTCATCGGCAAGGCCCACTTCGAGCCCTTCATGGACCCCTTCGGCCGCTTCGTCGAGAACGCCCTGGCGAGCCTGGGGGTGCCGACGGTGGACCAGCCCTGGTACGACGGGCGGCGCGGGGTGCACCGCGGCTTCGATCACCTCGAGTTCGCGACGCACGGCGTCATGGGCTCGCTGCACTACGCGAGGTGGATGCGCGAGAACCACCCCGGGGCCCTGGCGGGCTTCTACCCGGTCGTCGACGCCGAGCTCAACGTGAACGACGCCGGCGGCGGCGACACCGGCGCGCCCCAGGCGTGGGACAACCCGGTCGAGCGCGATTGGTACCACACCGACTGGGTCGCCGAACGCACGATCGGGTGGCTCGCCCAGCGTGCCGACGACGCGGACTGGTTCTGCTGGATGAGCTTCCCGGACCCGCACCACCCCTGGGACCCACCGCGCTCGCAGGTCGCGCGCGTGCCGTGGCGCGACGTGGACCTGCCCGAGAACTACCCGACGACCGCCGACGAGCGCGAGGGCCTGCTCGACGCCAAGGCGCGGCACTGGCGCGCGTGGTACGACGGGCGACTGGTCAGCAACTACGAGGCGCCCAAGAACTGGGTCCCCGCGACGCTGACCGCCGACCAGGTCCGCGAGGTCAACGCCCTCAACGCCGTCGAGGTCGAGCTCATCGACGAGGCCGTCGCGCGCGTGATGGCCTACGTCGCGAGCCGCGGGTGGGACGACGACGTCGACGTCGTCTTCACCAGCGACCACGGCGAGCTCCAGGGCGACTTCGGACTGCTGTTCAAGGGCCCCTACCACGTCGACGCGCTGCTGCGCCTGCCGCTGGTGTGGCGCCCGGCTCCGTCGCGCGGCGTCACGCCGTCGGTCGTCGCCGCGCCCGTGAGCCTGGTGTCGCTCGCGGCGACGTTCTGTGAGATCGCCGGACAGCCGCCGCCGACGTGGGTCGAGGGGGCGTCGCTGCCCGTCGACGACGTAGACGCGCGCGCCCGCGGGTTTGACTCGACGGTGACCGAATGGGACTCCTCGCTCTTCGGCGTCCAGGTCCACGTTCGCACCGTGGTGACCAGCGACCACCTCCTCACCGAGTACGGCGCGGGGACCCAGCACGAGGGGAGCGAGGGGGAGCTCTACGTCCTGGGCGACGACCCGCTGCAACGGGTCAACCGCTTCGAGGACCCCGCGTGCACCGACGATCGCGCCGAGCTGCACGAGAGACTCGTGCACCACGCCGAGCGGCCGGGGGAGCGGGCCGTGCCCGGCGCTCTCGTGGCCCCGGTGTGACGGCGATAGCGTGGTCGACGTGCCCGAGACCGTGATAAGTGGCCCGCCGTTCGACCCGGTCGAGCCCTACCGCCACATGCCCCTGCCCTCGTGGGAGCAGTCCGGGGAGTACCGCGACGTCGTCTACGAGGTCGCCGAGGGGATCGCGCGCATAACGATCAACCGCCCCGAGAAGCGCAACGCGTTCCGCCCCCAGACCCTCTTCGAGCTCGCCGGAGCCTTTGAGCGCGCCCGTGACGACGTCGCCGTGGGCGCGATCATCCTCACCGGCATGGGACCCGACGCCTTCTGCTCCGGGGGCGACCAGTCGATCCGCGGCGACGACGGCTACATGGGCGACGACTCGGTGGCCGCGGCCGGCGTGGGCCGGCTCAACGTCCTGGACCTCCAGGTCCAGATCCGGCGACTCCCCAAGCCCGTAGTGGCTTCCATCGCCGGGTACGCCATCGGCGGGGGCCACATACTGCACCTGGTGTGCGACCTGTCCCTCGCGGCGGACAACGCGCGCTTCGGTCAGACCGGCCCGCGGGTGGGGTCCTTTGACGGCGGCTACGGTTCGTCCCTCCTCGCGCGCACGATCGGGCTCAAGCGCGCCAAGGAGGTGTGGTTCCTGTGTCGCCAGTACGACGCGGCGACCGCGCTGGAGTGGGGACTGGTCAACGCCGTCGTGCCGCTGGCCGACCTCGAGCGCGAGACGGTCGCCTGGTGCCGCCAGATGCTCACGCTCTCGCCGATCGCGCTGCGCATGCTCAAGGCCGGCTTCAACGCCGCCGACGACGGCCTCGCGGGGGTCCAGCAGCTCGCCGGTGACGCGACGATGCTCTTCTACATGTCCGAAGAGGGCCAGGAGGGACGCAACGCCTACGTCGAGCGCCGCGCCCCGGATTTCTCGAAGTTCCCCAAGCGTCCATGAGCCCCGCGCCGGGCCCGGTGCGCCGGTGGCTGGTCGCGGCGCGTCCGCGCACGCTGCCCGCGTCGCTCGTGCCGGTCGCCGTGGGAGCGGCCCTGGTGCGCCCCGCGACGCTGGCCTGGGGGTCCACCGCCCTGTGCGCGGCGGTCGCGGTCTTCCTCCAGGTCGGGACCAATTACGCCAACGACTACGCCGACGGCGTCCGGGGGACCGACGAGGTTCGCGTCGGCCCGTTCCGCCTGACGGCGTCGCGACTCGTGGCGGCGCACCGCGTGCGCGACGCCGCCTGGGGCTGTTTCGCCCTCGCGGGGGTGGCGGGCCTGGTGCTGGCCGCGCGCACGTCATGGTGGCTGGTCCCCTTGGGGGTGACCGCGGTCCTCGCCGGCTGGTTCTACACCGGCGGACCCCGTCCCTACGGCTACTTCGGCTACGGCGAGCTCTTCGTCATGGTGTACTTCGGCCTGGTCGCCACCGTCGGGACCGCCTACGTCCAGCACCTGCACGTCCCCGCGTCGGCGTGGTGGCTGGGCG
Source organism: uncultured Actinomycetota bacterium (assembly GCA_963805595.1). Lineage (GTDB taxonomy): Bacteria > Actinomycetota > Acidimicrobiia > Acidimicrobiales > RAAP-2 > RAAP-2. Next base: position 454,115 of record CAWDUM010000005.1, read on the forward strand.
TGGCGACCGGTTCGATGGCGTGCGCGCTCTTGGAGGCGAACAACCTGCGTGACGTCCAGGGCGACCGGGCCGCGGGCAAGCGCACCCTGGCCGCGCGCCTCGGGCGAGAGCGCGGGTCGTGGCTCTACGTGGCGTGCGTCGCGGGCGCGGCGGCGGGCGTCGCGCTCGGCGGCGAGGCCCTGGTGGGCCTCTGCGTGCTCGTGCTCTACGTGCCCGCGCTGCGACTGGCGTTCTCTGCACGCGCGGGGCGAGACCTGATCCCGCTGCTCGTCGTGTCGGCCCGCGTCCAGCTGGCGGTCGGCGCGTTGCTCGTGGTCGTGTTCTTCGCGACGCGCTAGGCGAGGAAGCCCAGGACCGCCTCGGCCGTCGACTCGGGCCGTTCGAGGTGCGCGGCGTGGCCGGCGCCGGCGACGAGGAGGCAGCGACCGGAGGTCGCGTCGGCGATCGCCGCCGCCTCGGGCGCGAACTTCGCGTCGAGCCCTCCGGCGAGCGCGAGGGTGGAAATGCGCAGTGCTGCGAGTTCGTCCCCGAGCCACGCCTGGGTGCCGGTGCCGGCCCGGCGCAGCGACGACGCGAGGCCCTCGGCGTCCGTGCTGCGAGCCGCGAGCTCGAGGGGATCGGCCGGCAGAGCGGCGAACATGGGCTGGGCGAGCCATTCGTCGAGGAACGACTCCACCCCCGCCGCGATCAGGTGAGCGGCGAGCGCCTCGTCGCGCTCACGGCGAGCCGCGCGGTCCGCCTCGTCGCGGATCCCCCGCGTGGCGCCCAGCACCACGAGGCGCTCGACGCACGTCGGGTGTCGCAACGCGACGTGGAGCGCGACACGCCCCCCGAGGGAGTAGCCGCCGAGGGCGACCGGCTCGTCGCCGACGCTCGACGCCACGAGGTCCGCGGCCTCCTCCAGGGACGCCGAAACGGCCGCGGCGCTGCCGTGGCCGGGCAGGTCCAATGTCCGGACCTCGAGCGACTCTGCCAGAATGGACCGGAAGCGATGGGCCGAGTCACGGGTGTGGGTGAATCCGTGAAGCCACACGAACGGGCGACCCGCGCCGTGGCGCGTGACGCTGAGGAGTGACATTGCAAGAGAGCGTACCGAGCCCGAGCGTCGCGCAGTCGACGATGGCGGCCACGCTCTTTGACGAGTGGGTCCGCGCGGGGCTCACCGACGTCGTCCTCTGCCCGGGCTCGCGCTCGACGCCGCTCAGCCTGGCCGCGGCGCGAGCGCCGGGCGTGGCGGTGCACGTGCGCCTGGACGAGCGCAGCGCCGGGTTCTTCGCGCTCGGTCGCGCCCTGGCCACCGCGCGACCCGTCGTGATCGTCGTCACGAGCGGCACGGCGGCCGCCGAATTGCACGCCGCGGTCGCCGAGGCCGATCTCGCGCGCGTGCCGCTCGTCGTCGTCACCGCCGACCGGCCACCTGAACTTCACGGCGTCGGCGCGGCGCAGACGATAGACCAGCGTCACCTCTACGGGGCGATGGCGCGTCGGTTCGAAGAGCCCGGGGTCGCGCGCGCCGAGGCCAGCGCGACGTGGCGCCCGCTCGCCTCGCGGCTGTGGAACTGCGCCGCCGGCGCCACCGGACCCGCCGGGCCGGTTCACCTGAACCTCGCCTTCGTCGAACCGCTGATCGCCGCGCCCGGCGAGGTGCCCGCGCCGCGCGCGAACGGGGCCCCCTGGAACCGCGTCGAGCCGTCGCCGCCGCGCCCCGCGGACCTCGCGGTGCGAGGACGCCGCGTCCTCGCCGTCGTCGGAGCGGGGACCCCGCCGGCCGTCGTCGCCGCGTGCGACGCGTTGGACTGGGCCGTCGTGGGCGACGCGACGGCGCGCGGGTCCCTGGCGTACGCCGACCCGCTGCTGCGCGACGACGAGTTCGCCTCGCAGATGCGCCCCGACCTCGTCGTGCGCCTCGGCGGGATTCCGGCGTCGCGCGTCGTGGCCGATCGCCTGCGGTCGTGGGGTGCGGAGGTCGTCGCCCTTCGCGGCGCGGGTCCGGTCGCGGACCCCGACGGCGTCGTGTCCGAGAGCCGCGACGGCGTGCCCGTCGCGGGCGCCCCGCTCCTGCGCGGCGACGCGGGCTACGCGGGTCGGTGGCGCGACGCCGTCGCGCGCGTGGACCGCTGGCTCGCCGACGCCGACGCGGCCGAGGGGCCGCTCGACGAGCCCACCGTGGCGCGCGAGGTCGTGTCGATCAGTTCGGCGCGCGACGTGCCCCTGGTGGTGGGCTCGTCGATGCCCGTGCGGGACGTCGAATGGTGGGCGCCCGCGCGCGTCGCGCCTACCTACGCCAACCGGGGAGCCAACGGCATCGACGGGGTCGTCTCGACGACCCTGGGCGTCGCGTGCGGCGGCGCGGTCTTGGGCCTCGTCGGGGACCTCACGTTGCTGCACGACACGTCCGGGCTCGTCGACGCACTGGGCGGCGACGCGGGTTGCTGCGTCCTGGTCGTCATCGACAACCGGGGGGAGGCATCTTTTCGTTCCTTCCCCAGGCGCGCGAGCTGCCCGCGCAGGAGTTCGAGGCGCTCTTCGCCACCCCCCGGGGCCACGACATCGTGGCGCTCGCGCGCGGCCTGGGTCACGCGGCCCAGCGCGTGGCGACGCGCGACGAGCTCCGTGACGCTGTCGAGAAGGGCCTCGCGGCGACCGGGGTCACGGTCGTCGTCGCCGACGTCCCGGACCGCGACGAGAACGTGGCTCGTCACGACGCTCTCGTGGCCGGCGTGCGGTCCGCCTGGCGCGACGTCACGTGATCGCGGCGCTGCCCAGCTCGCTCATCGCCGCGATGCCGCTGGCCTTCGCGGCGGGGCTCGTGTCCTTCGTCTCGCCGTGCGTGCTGCCCCTCCTGCCGGGCTACCTCGCGTTCCTGGGCGGGGCGACCGGGCGGGTCCCGGGGGCGAGCAACCGAGGCCGCGCGGTGATCGGCTCGCTCGCGTTCATCCTGGGATTCGCCGTGGTGTTCGTCAGCGCCGGGGCGCTCTTCGGCGGGTTCGGCCAAGCGCTCTCGCGCGACCAGCGACCGCTCGAGGTCGGCTTCGGCGTCGTGACGATCGCCCTGGGGTTCTTCTTCGCGGGCTGGTGGCCCTCGGCGTGGCTCTCGCGCGAGCGCCGGGTCCACTTCCTGCCCCGGGCGACGGTCTTGGGCGCGGCCGCGCTCGGCTTCACCTTCGGGCTCGGCTGGACTCCGTGCATCGGTCCGACGCTCGGGGCGATCCTCGGCCTCGAATCTTCCACGGCCGGCGCGACGGCGGTGCGCGGGTCCGTCCTCGCCTTCGTCTACTGCCTCGGCCTGGGCGTGCCGTTCTTCGTCGCGGCGCTGGCGACCGAGTGGATGGCGGTCGCCACGACGTGGCTGCGAAGTCACTCGCGCGCCATCGGTCGCGTCGGGGGCGTGCTACTCATCGCCATCGGCGTGGCGGAGGTCTCCGGGGCGTGGCACGCGTTCGTCCTCTGGCTCCAGGTGCACGTGCCGGCGGGGTCCCCCATTCTCTGATCCGGGGGTCTCGTAGACTGAGTCGATGAATCTGCGCGAGGACTGGCTCTTTCGGGGCCTGGTCTATCAAACCAGCGACCCGGACCTCCTCGATCGGCTCTCCCTGGGCGGAATCACGGCCTACATCGGCTTCGACCCCACGGCGGCGTCGCTGCACCTGGGTCACCTGCTGCAGCTGAGCAACCTTCGCCGTCTCCAGCGCGCCGGGAACCGGCCGATCGCCCTGGCCGGAGGGGGCACCGGGCTGATCGGGGACCCGAGCTTCAAGGACACCGAACGCCCCTTGCTCACCGCCGAGGAGATCGCCTACAACGTCGGGCGCATCGCCGGTCAGCTCGAGGGCCTGCTCGACTTCTCCGAGTCCGCCGGAGCGGCCCGGGCGCTGCTGCTCAACAACGCCGATTGGCTGACGAGGGTGCCCCTGACCGACTTCCTGCGCGACGTCGGGAAGCACTTCGCGGTCAACCAGATGGTGGCCAAGGAGACCGTGCGCAGCCGACTGGAGCGCGAGGAGGTCGGACTGTCCTTCACCGAGTTCTCCTACCCGCTCCTGCAAGCGTTCGACTACTTGCACCTGAACCGCGACTACGGCTGCACGCTGCAGCTGGGTGGGTCGGACCAATGGGGGAACATCTCGGCCGGCGTCGAGTACGTGCGGCGCGTGACTCGCGGACCCGCCGACGCCTTGACCTCGCCCTTGCTGCTGAGGTCCGACGGCCGCAAGTTCGGCAAGACCGAAGCAGGAAATGACAACGTGTGGCTGGACCCCGCGATGACGACGCCCTTCGCGATGTACCAGTTCCTGCTCAACAGCGACGACGAGATCACGCCCCAGCTCCTTCGCTGGTTCACGTTCCTGGACCACGACGAGATCACCGCCCTCGACGAGTCGGTCGCGACGGCGCCCCAGGAGCGACGCGCGCAGCGCGCCGTGGCCCTCGAGGTCGTCACGACGGTCCACGGGGCTGACGCCGCGCGAAAGGCCGAGCGCGCCAGCGAGGCGCTCTTCAACGAGGCGATCGCCGAACTCGACGAGGCCACGTTCCTCGAGGTCGTCGGCGACGCCCCGACCTCCCACGTGAGCCGAGAAGAGCTGCGCGCCGGGCTTGACCCGGTCGACGTGTTGGTGCGCGTCGGGCTGGCCGCCTCCAAGGGGGAAGCGCGTCGCTTCGTCGACCAGGGCGGGGTCTACGTCAACAACCGGCGCGTCGGGGCCAACGACGCGCTGGACCTCTCAGTCGCGCTGCACGACCGCTACGTCGTCGTGCGCCGCGGACGGCACCAGCTGCGCCTCGTGGTTATCGCGTGACACGGCGCCTGGTGGCGCTCCTCGTGTGCGGCGTCGTGTTGGCGGCATGCGGAACGCAGACACCGGGGCAAGCGCTACACGCGTGGGTGACGCAGAGCGACTATTCCTCAGCGGTGTCCACGATGCGCGCGGACGCGCGTCACGCACTGACCGCGCTGGAAGACGCTTCTTCCACCGCCAACGAGCTACACACCGTGTGCGAGATACTGCACGACGCCGCTGAACAGGCCAACTCGTCGCTGCCCACGCCGGACGACCAGGCGACCAACCTCTTGGGGCGGGCCTACGGGCAGTTCGGCAGCGGCGCGTCGTTGTGCTGGAGCGCGGGATCAAGTGTCGCCCGTCGTGCACGAGCCGGTGCGGAGCTCCAGAAGGCCGCGTCGACGCTGGCTGAGGCGAGCGCTCGGATCGCGGCCGCGTCCTAGGTCGTGGGCGGCCGCAGGTCGATCTCGAGGCGCAAGACGCCGCCCTCGAGTGTCGCCACCGCGTCACCGATCATGGCGTAGTCCTGGAAGTCCAGTCGCGCCGCGTCCAAGAACCGCTGGCGGTCGGGTCCCTCCACCGGCGGGAGCCCGCGACGCTTGACGGCGTCGGCGCGCTCGCGAAAGCGCAGGATCATGTCGTTAGGGTCGAATGCTTCGCTCACGGCCTGATGTTAAGGGTTCGAAAGAGGGGGTGAGTTGGTATCATGGACTCTCGACGTGGTGCTGCCGCGCCGTGGCCGCCGCCCCTCGAGGCCCGCGGCCAGTGAGGAGTTGACGTGAAAAAGGGCCGCCACCGCCGCTTTGTCGAAGCCCGTGAACTCAAGCGCTCCACCGGGCCGCGCGCGACCACCTGCGCGGAATGCGGCGCGGCCCCCGAAGACGTCCACGCCGACTGGTGCATGGCCGAAGAGGACCGCTACGAGGAGATCCTCGGGTCGCTGCCGCGCACGTCCTTCACCGAAGAGGACCCCCTCACCGCGGAGAGCTAGCGGCGCCGCACCATCGGGTGCGGCAGGCGCGTGGACGTGGGCTGCGCCGCGCGGCCGTCGACGTAGGCGAGGACCTTGTCGTAGACGCCCTGGCCCACCATCGCGATCAGTTCCTCGGCCATCGAGTCGATGACGCGCGTCTTGGACGTGAACGCCTCGGGCGCTTCGGTGCACCACCAGTGGAACTCCTCGCCGCCCCCGCCCCAGTCGCGGCGCTCCCACTGCGAGATGCGGGTGATCACGTGGCCGCTGTCGGTCACGTGGTCGTCGCGGTGCAGCGGGAGCTGCCAGCAGACGTCGGGCTTGAGCGGGATGTAGCTCTCGGCGTTGTCCATCGCCAGCACGTGCAGGGCGCAGCCGGGTCCGCGGTGGAAGTCGGGCCGGTTAAGAAAGATGCACGCGTCCTGGGTCAGTCGCGTCATGATCTCACCGTTGCGCTTGACGCGCGTCGTCCCGCGCGAGCCCTTGGACTTGAACTGCCACTGGTCGGCGGTCAGTCGCTTGGCGGCGCGCTCGACGCGCCGGCGCTCCTTCTCGCTCCCCAGGTGCGCGCCGTAGCTGCAGCACCCCTGGGCCAGCTCCGGCGTGGGCCCGGTGAGGACGCCCTGGCAGCCGTTGCCGAATATGCAGTGCCAGTTGCTCTCGAGGAACGTCACGTCGAACATCCAGGTCCGCTGGCGCTTCGTGTCGTCGAAGCTGAACCACTCGTGGGCGTCGCGCGGGACCGGTGTCACACGCAAAACTTAGCGCGGCCCTGCCGGCGGTCCTCGCCCGTAGACTCGTCCCATGACCACGATCGATGTCTTTGACGTCCTGACCATGAGCGACGAGGCGCGCCGCGTCGTGCGTGACGCGCTCGATCAGGAGGCGTCCGGCGACGTCCTGGCGTTGTACGTCGAGGTGACCGGCACGCGCGGCGCTGGATACTCCTACGACCTCTACTTCTCCGACGTCGCCTCCGCGCCCGAGGGCGCGGCGATCGGACGTGACGGCGGGATCGACGTCGTCGTTCCCTCACCCAGCGTGTCGCGCCTGCGGGGGAGTCGACTGGAGTTCTCCGAGGACAACGGCGGTGGGCTCGTCCTGGTCAACCCCAACCTGCCAACGCCCGAGGAGCTCAACCCGGGCGTGCCCGATGAGATCCTGGCCCTGGGCGTCGATGGCCCGCTCGGCCAGAGCGCCGTGCGCGTGCTCGACGAGATGGTCAACCCCGCGATCGCCAGCCACGGCGGGCGCGCGGACCTCGTCGCGCTCGACGAGGACAAGAAGATCGCCTACATCAAGCTCTCCGGTGGTTGCCAGGGCTGCGCGATGAGCCGGATGACCTTGTCGCAGGGAATCGAGACCTCGCTGCGCGACGCGCTCGAGGAGCTCACGGCGGTCATCGACGTGACGGATCACGCGTCCGGCGTCAACCCCTTCTACACGAACGAGGCATAGGGCCCACCTAGGATTGGGCGATGCTGCGCTTCCTGACCGCCGGCGAGAGCCACGGTCCGTCCCTGAGCGTGATCGTCGAGGGCCTCCCGTCGGGCCTGGCGATCACCGAGGCCCAGCTCGCTGACCAGCTGGCGCGACGCCGACTCGGCTTCGGACGTGGACCTCGCATGCGCTTCGAGCGCGACGAGCTGCGCCTGATCGGCGGCGTGCGCCACGGACGGACCCTCGGGTCTCCCGTGGCGGTGGAGATCTTGAACTCCGAGTGGCCCAAGTGGGAGAGCGAGATGTCGGCCGCACCCGGCACGCCCGAGCGCCGGCTCACGGCGCCGCGACCCGGACACGCCGACCTGGTCGGCATGCAGAAGTACGCGTTCGACGACGCGCGCGACGTCCTCGAGCGCGCGAGCGCGCGCGAGACCGCGGCGCGCGTGGTCGCCGGGACCCTGGCGCGACAGCTGCTGGCGGCCCTCGGCGTGGCGATCGTGAGCCACGTCGTGCGGATCGGCACGGCGGTGGCGGACGCGACCCGACCCGGGCCCGACGACATCGACGCGGTCGACGCGAGCGAGGTGCGGTGCTTTGACGCGCGCGCCGAGTCCCTCATGATCGCCGAGATCAAGGCCGCGGCCAAGGTCGGTGACTCCCTCGGCGGCGTCGCCGAGGTGATCGCCTACGGCGTGCCGGTCGGTCTGGGCAGCTACGTCCAGTGGGACCGCAAGCTCGACGGGCTCCTCGCCGGGGCGCTCATGAGCATCCCGGCGGTCAAGGCCGTCGAGATCGGCGACGGCTTCGCCCAGGCGGCCCAGCGAGGCAGTGAAGCCCACGACGCGATCGCGATCGACGCCGAGCACGCCGCGGGCGGCGGGTTCATCCGACGTTCCGATCACGCGGGCGGCCTCGAGGGCGGGGTCTCCTCGGGGGCGCCGATCGTCGCGCGCGTCGCGATGAAGCCGCTCGCCACGCTCAACCGACCGGTCCTCGAGACCGTGGACGTCGAGACCCGAGAGTCCACCGTGTCGTTCAAGGAGCGAACCGACGTCACCGCAGTGCCGGCGATGGGCGTGGTCGCCGAGGCGATGGTCGCCCTGACGCTCGCCGGAGAGGCACTGCGCAAGTTCGGCGGGGACTCGCTCGAGGAGTTCTCGCGCAACCACCGGACGTACCTCGAGAACCTCGGATCGACCGCGTCGCGCTCCGTTCCGGGCTAGTCGTGGCTCGCCTCGTCCTCGTCGGGCTGCCCGGGGTGGGCAAGTCCACGGCGGCGCGCGCGGTGGCCGAGCGCTGGGCGTGCCGGTTCGTGGACACCGATGACCTCGTCGCCGCGGCCGTCGGGCGCGCCGCCGGCGCCTACCTGCGCGAGGCGGGGGAGGCCGAGTTCCGGCGTCGCGAGCTCGACGCCGTGCGCGAGGCGCTGGGAATCGACGCCGTGGTCGCCACGGGCGGCGGGGTCGTCACCACCCCTGAGGGTCGCGGCGAGTTGCGCTCCGCGGTCACGATATGGCTGGACGCCGCCGACGAGGTCATCATCTCGCGCCTTGATGACGTCGAGCGCCCTCTGCTCGGGGCGGACGCCCCGGCGGCGCTGGCGAGCCTGCGTCGCGAGCGAAGCGTCTGGTATGGGGACGTGGCGCGAGCCCGCGTCGACGCGTCGGGCACGCCCGACGAAGTCGCCGCCGCCGTGATCGAGGTCGTGTCGAAGGTGTCGTCGTGAGGTTCCGGGTCGAGCTCGGCGAGCGTTCCTACGACGTCACGGTCGGTGCGGGCGTGCGTCACGAGCTGGCGAGCCTCATCAGAGCGAGGGCCCCGCGCGCCCGGGCGGCGGCGATTGTGGCCCCGCCGTCGATCGCGGCGCGCCCGTGGTTCGACCTCACGAGCGGAATCGATCAGCACGTCTTGGAGCTGGCCGAAGGGGAGTCCGCCAAGACGCCGGCCACGCTGAGCGACCTGGTCGAGCGTCTGGCGGCGTGCGAGATGTCGCGCGACGACGTGGTGGTCGCCGTGGGCGGCGGCGCGGTGACCGACGTCGCGGGGTTCGCCGCCGCGGTCTACCTGCGCGGGGTGGGGGTGGTCCACGTCCCCACGACCCTCGTCGCCCAGGTCGACGCCGCGATCGGGGGCAAGACCGGCGTGAACCTCTCCGCGGGCAAGAACCTGATGGGTGCGTTCCACCAGCCCCTGGGCGTCCTGTGCGACACCGAGACACTCGCGACGCTGCCCGACCGCGAGCGCCGGTCAGGAATGGGCGAGGTCGCCAAGTGCTGGCTCCTGAACGGGCGCGACGCGCACGAGCTCGCCGCGGCGAGCGAGGAGGAGATGATCGGTCTCGCGATCTTCTTGAAGGCCGGCATCGTCGGCGACGACGAGTTCGAAGGCGGCCGGCGCGCGCTGCTCAACTACGGGCACACGCTGGCGCACGCCCTCGAGGCGTACTGGCTCCCTCGCGACCCGGATCGGATCCGACACGGCGAGGCGGTCGCCGTCGGGATCGCGTTCGCGGCACGACTGGCCCGCGCGCTGGGACGCGTGGACGCCGACGTCGTCGAGGGCCATGACGCCGTGCTCGACGTCCTGGGCCTCGAGCGCGGCTGGCCCGCCGGGACCGACGTCACGCCGATCGTCGATCTGATGGCGCACGACAAGAAGGCCCACCACGACCTCACCTTCGTGCTCGATGGGCCCTTGGGTTTTGAGGTCGTCGCGGGCGTCGCGCCGTCGACGGTCGCGTCCGTCCTAGAGAGCATGCGAGGAGCGAAATGACCAAGCGGATCTTGTTGCTGTCCGGTCCCAACCTGAGTCTCCTGGGGGAACGCAGCCCGGAGGTCTACGGGACGATGACCCTGGCCCAGTACGTCGAGAGGTTCACCGTAGCCGCGGACCGGGCGGGCTTCGAGGTCCGTCACGTGCAGTCCAACTTCGAGGGAGACCTGATTGAAGCGGTCCACGCCGCGCGCGGCGACTGCGACGCGATCGTCGTGAACGCGGGTGCGCTGTCGCACACGTCGTGGGCGTTGGGCGACGCCCTGGCGACCTTCGACGGGGCCAAGGTCGAGGTCCACCTGTCGAATCCCGCCGCGCGCGAGCCCTTCCGCCACACGAGCACGCTGGCCGGGGTCGTCAACGGAACGATCGCCGGCTTCGGCGCCCTCAGCTACGACCTCGCCGTCGAGGCCGTGGCTCGCCTCGGCGACTAGGGGCCGAGGCGGTCGCTGCCTAGACTGGTCCAGGTCCCCACCTCGAAAGGTTGCTCGGCGCATGGCCGCGATCACCACCTCCGACATCAAGAACGGCATCACGATCAAGGTCGACGACGGCCTGTTCACGATCATCGAGTTCCAGCACGTCAAGCCCGGCAAGGGCGGCGCCTTCGTGCGCACCAAACTGCGCAACGCGCGCACCGGGGCGGTCATCGAGCGCACGTACCGGGCCGACGAGCGACTCGAGCAGGCGATCATCGACAAGCGCGACACGCAGTACCTGTACCGGGACGGCGACGACTACGTCTTCATGGACTCGGTGTCGTTCGACCAGGTCCCGGTGTCCTCCAAGAGCCTCGGCGAGACGGCTCAGTACTTGAAGGAGACCGGCAAGGCCATGCTCATCTCCTACGACGATGAGATCATCGGCGTCGAGCTGCCGGCGTCGGTGGAGTTGACGATCACCGAGACCGAGCCCGGGGTCCAGGGAGACCGCGTATCGGGTGCGCGCAAGGCCGCGACCCTCGAGACCGGCCTGGTCGTTCAGGTGCCGCTGTTCATCGGGCCCGGAGAGGTCATCAAGGTGGACACGCGGACCGGTGAATACATCACCCGGGCCTAGATGAGCGACCTCTCGCACTCGCGTCACCTCGCGCGCGAGCGTGCCCTGCAGCTCTACTACGAGGCCCACATCAAGGAGCGGCGCGTCGACGACGTCGTCGGCGGCCTCGCCACATCGCCCGACGAGTACACGCTGCGACTCCTGCGCAGCGCCGAGGACCACGAGGACGAGTCGCTCCGGCTCATCGGCGAGAACGCTCACGACTGGTCGGTCGAGCGCCTCGCGCTGATCGACCGGCTGGTGATGACCCTGGCCCTGGGCGAGCTCATGATGCCCGACGCCCCGCCGGTGGCCGTCGTGCTCGACGAGGCCGTAGGTCTGGCCAAGGAGTATTCCACCGACGCGTCGGGCGGGTTCGTCAACGGCGTCCTAGCCGCCTGCGTGACGCACCTACACTGAGCGAAGCCCAGCCAGGAGTCCCCGATGCCCGGTATGAGCTCACACCCGGTGAGTCTCGTTAATCCCTTCGTCGTCCAGATCTTCCACCACGCGTTGTTCGTGACGGGACTGCTCTGGCTGAGCGCGATCGCGACGGTGCTGATCGTCATCGAGGTCATCTCCAAGCGGATCCTCACCTTCAATGCCTCGGGCGCGGGCCAGGCCGAGCCGCGCGCCCGCACGTACCTTCGATGGGGTTTTGGCGCGATCTGGCTGTTCGACGGGCTCTTGCAGTTCCAGCCCTCGATGCCGCTCGGGCTCGGCAGCGCGGTCGTCTCGCCGGCGACATCGGGGACCCCGTCGTGGCTGCACTCGTTGATGACCCACGGTCTGACCCTGTGGTACAGCCACCCGATCTCCTTGGCCGTGGGGGTCGCGTGGATCCAGGTCGGCCTCGGCCTGGCGCTGCTCGCCTCCAGGGGCACGACGGGCCGCGTAGCCGGTGCCGTCAGCGCGGGGTGGGCCGCGATGATCTGGCTGGTGGGCAACGGCGCGGGCGGGATGTACGTGCGAGGAGCCACCCTCTTGTTCGGCTGGCCCGGCGCCACCTTCTTCTACGCGATGGCGGGCATCGCACTGGCCCTCTCGACCGCCAGCTTCTCGCGGTGGTTCGCGCGGGTCGTGCCTCGGGTGCTCGCCGTGATCCTCTTGGTGGCGACCGTCTTTCAGTGCCTGCCGGCCGCTGGCTTCTGGCACGGCGGTTCGGCCAACGCCCTGACGCAGATGACGACGACCATGACCGGGGTGGCCCAGCCCCACTGGCTCGCCTCAATCGTGCGCCACGTGGGGTCCCTGGCCGCGCGCATGGGCGGGGGGTTCAACGTGGTGATCGTGCTGTGGATGGTGGCAACCGGCGTCGGCCTCTGGCTGATGCCGCTGTGGCGCTGGCGGTGGCCGGTATGGTCGCTCGTCGCGGGGTGTCTATTCTTCTGGGTCGTCGCCCAGGACACGGCCATCTTCGGGGGAGTGGCGACGGACGTCAACTCCCTGGTGCCTATGGCGGTGATCGGCTGGTGCGCGTCGGCGCGACTCGCCGAGAGGAGCCCGAGGCCGACGACCCTGCCGCGCGAGATCGCCGGTGGGATCGGCGCCGTCGTGGCCACCTTCGCCGCGGCGATGGTGATCTTCTCCGTGGTGTCGATGGGGATCGCCACGGCGTCGACCACCGAGTCCACGATGTTCATCGCGGAGAACGGTCCCGTGTCGTCGGCGAGCGTCAAGGCGCCCGTCTTTCACCTCACCGACCAGTACGGACAGGCGTATCGCCTCGGCGAGCACCCCGGTCGCGTCACCATCGTGAGCTTCCTGGACCCCAAGTGCTGGACCGATTGCCCCCTGATCGCGGCCCAGCTCAAGCACCTGCGATCCGAGCTGTCCGCGGACGCCAAGATCGACATCGTCGCGGTGGCGATCAATCCCTATCACGAGAAGCTGAGCGACGTGCGCTCCTTCATCGCCCTGCACCAGCTGAGCCACCTGCGGAACTTCTATTACGTCACGGGACCGCTCTCGACGATGCGCAGCGTCTGGAACAAGTACGGCATTGGCGTCTCGATGAGGCGCACCGACAAGATGAGCGTGCATTCAGACTTCATGTTCATCGTGAGTTCAGCCGGCCGACTCAAGTGGATCATCCCCGACGACCCGATCAACACCCCGTACGGCACGGCGTCGGCCGTCAGCCAGATTCATTCTCTGCTCGCGGGCATGGGCGTGACCTGAGTCCGCTGGGAGTTACCGCTCAGTAACGTTACTCGTCAGTAGGAGTGTCGTCGACACCGCGGTGAACCTCGGAGAGGTACCGATTGTATCGAGTGAGGGCGTCGTCGTCGGCGGGAGATGTTGGTGACGGGCTCGTCGCCTCGCCGTCGTCGGGGCGAGAGAGCTTGCGCCACATGTAGATGGCGTACACCCCGAGGATGGGCCACTCAAAGACGTACGCCCACGAGAGGGTGTTGCCCGAGCGAGCCCGGTTGAGCTCAATGACGAAGGCGCTCACGCACAGCGCCTCTGCGACGACTAGCGCGAGGAGAACCCGAAGAGTCTTCTCAGTTTGGCGATTCACAAGGCCACATCCTACGAGTGGCCCCAGATACTGTTCTCTGCAGACGTTGCGAATTCGTGGTGGCGAAGGAGATCTGTATGTCCGTGTCACAAAGACTCGGGACAGTGGTCGGGCTGTTCCTGGTAGCAGTCGTACTCATCATCTGGGCGCTGCTCGCCTACCTGCATCCGGGGACGCCGGGAGGGGTGGTCAATTTCACCGCGGGCCACACCGAAGGGACCCCCGTCAATCTGACGCTGGAGACGGTGGGCTCGATCGGCCACGGCCCGCATCCGACGTGGGTGTCCTATCTGACGAAGGACCCGGCGACGGGCAAGTGGGTGCACGAGACGGCGTGGCAGCTGCCCGCCCACACGCGCATCAACGTGACCATCTACCAGTTCGACAGCGGTAGCCCGCTTCGCAACCAGGAGTGGGGCCAGGTACAGGGGACCATCGGGGGCGTGGCCACCTTGAACGGCAAGACCTACAGCCAGTTCAATTCCTACACGGGCAACGGCGTGGGCCACACTTTCGCGGTGCCGGCGATCGGCCTGAGCGTCCCGCTGATCGGCGTGGGGGGCAACAACATCTGTGGGGCCACCCCGTGTCAGTCCTATCCGCACAACACCATCACCTTCAGCTTCAAGACACCAGCCGCCGGTAGCTACAACTGGCAGTGCTTCGTGCCTTGCGGGCTGGGGTACCTGTACGGAAACGGCGGAGGCATGTCGACCCAGGGGTACATGGGCGGATTCTTGGAGGTGCGGTAACCATGGCGGAGAACTCATCGAACAGCGGGAGTCCCCTGCGCAGGATGACGATCACCTGGGTGGTCGCATCCGTGGTGGGCGACATCCTCTACTGGGCCCTCGTGTCCAAGCACGTCCCGCCGGGCACGATGACCGAGACCGCGGCGTCGTCCCAGTCGACCTTCAACCTTCTGATGTACGTCGCGTTGCCGGTGCTCTTCGCGGTGTGGGTCTACATGTCGTACGCCATCCGGTTCTGGAGCGACAAGCGGAACCCCGACGCGGCGATGAGCGGGGAGTTCGCGCGCAACAACACGAGCGCGTCGGTGGCGTGGATCACGATTACGACCGTCGTCGTGGTGATCCTCGCCGCTATCGGCACGTTTGAACTGGTCCACGACCACGGCTCCGGCGGCGGCGAGGGTCCCAACCCGGTGTGGTCGCCCGCGGGCGCGACCCAGGCCGAGACGGCCGCGTTGGCGGGGACCGCCACGTGGTCACCCGGCTCCAACAAGGTCCTGCCAGTCCAGGTGATCGCCCAGCAGTGGAAGTTCACGTACCGGTACCCGACCTTTGGCGGCTTCGAGTCCGCCAAGCTGATCTTGCCGGCGGACACGACGGTCGCCTTTAACGTCACGTCGCTCGACGTGATCCACAGCTTCTGGGCGTACCAGCTCGGAGTGAAGGCGGACGCCAACCCCCAGGTGAACAACGTCGCCTTCACCGAGACGAAGAACCCGGGCTCGTTCGTCGTGAGGTGTTCGGAGTTGTGCGGGATCTGGCACGGGGCCATGTGGAACAACGGACAGGTCGTCTCCCAGTCCGCGTTCAACAGTTGGGCGCAGGCGACCGAGTCGGCGAACGCTGCCAACACCAAGGACCTACCGGCCTTCGCGTGGACGTACGTGCCGGACGCCAATGGCGCCGCGGGCGGGTACTACATCGACGGGAAGGTGACCCCGTACTCACCGGTGGAAATCTACGGCGCGAAGCAGCCGGCGTCGTGAGGGGGATTGCCGCGATGACTTGGACACTTGAGACGATCGGACAGGAAACGGAGACTCCGCGATGACGATTAGCGCAGAAAGGTCGACAAGCGAGGTGGTGGGGACCCCTAACGCCCCCGTGCACCGCACGCCGTGGACCCAGCGGCCCGGATGGTTCTCCCAGCACCTCGGGACCGCCCTCGTGGTGGGGTTCTTGGGCTACATCTTCGGGCACTGGCTGGGCAACGCCGTGGCCAGCCAGTACATCTACATCGCCAACAACGGTCAGAACACCGTGGCCGATTTCTTCGGCTTGCTCTTCATGGTGATCGGGTTTCTCGGTGGCATCGGCGTCTTGAACTACCCATTGGCCAAGATCATCGGGCGCCAGCCCGAGGGAGAGCACCAGAACGTTGACGGGTGGTCGAAGTACTTCCGTTACACGCTCGACCACAAGGTCGTGGGGATCCAGTACATCGTCGGGGTGCTGCTGTTCATGTTCACCGGCGGGCTCCTGGCGATGGCGATCCGCTCGGAGTTGCTCTCGCCCACCACGCACCTGTTCTCTCCGGACACCTACATCAAGATCGTGAGCGAGCACGGCACGGTCATGATGATGATGGCGACGTCGATCATCGTCGGCCCGTTGGGCAACTACCTCGTCCCCTTGATGATCGGGGCGCGACGCACGGCATTCCCGCGCATCGAGGCGTTCAGCTTCTGGGTCTTCATCGCGGGCTATTTCGTGATCTTCGCCGCCCTGCCCCTCGGCGGCTTCCCGACCGGTTGGACCGGCTACGCGCCGCTGCAGACTCAGGCCGGACCCGGGATGATCGGTTACCTGTTCGGTTTCGCGGTCATCGGTGTGGGAATGATGGCGGCGGGCTTCAACATCGCCATCACCATCATCAACTTCCGCGCACCTGGGATGAGCTGGAGCCGTCTGCCGATCTTCGTGTGGTCGATCCTGGCGACCGCGGCCCTGCTGACGCTGGCCACGCCGGTGCTGTTTTCGGCGGGACTCTTCGGCATCCTGGACCGGACGGCCCAGACCGCGTTCTACGTCACCGAGCACGGTGGCAGCTCGTACCTGTGGGAGAACCTGTTCTGGTTCTTCGGGCATCCCGAGGTGTACATCATGGCGTTGCCGGGCTTCGGGATCGTCGGCGAGCTCTTGCCGGTCTTCACTCGTAAACCCCTGTTCGCCTACAAGGTGGCAGCGGCCGGAATGATCGGCGTGGCGTTGCTGTCGTTCTTCGTCTGGCAGCACCACCTCTTCCAGAGTGGCATCAACCCCGACATGCGCCCGCTGTTCATGCTCACGACCGAGTTGATCTCCGTTCCGACCGGATTCATCTTCCTGGTGGGAATGGGAACGCTCTATCGAGCGAAGATCAGATTTGAAGTGCCGATGCTCTTCTGCATGGCGGTGTTCTTCAACTTCCTGATCGGCGGCGTGACGGGTGTGTTCCTGTCCGACGTGCCCGTCAACGTCACCGTTCACGGCGGGTTCTTCGTGCTGTCGCACTTCCACTACACGATCATGGGTGGGCTGCTCTTCGCGTTCATGGCGGGTCTGTACTACTGGCTACCCAAGATGACCGGCAGGATGATGAACAAGAAGCTAGGGCTGTGGCACTTCTGGACGATGTTCATCTTCTTCAACCTGACCTTCTTCCCGATGTTCATCATCGGGCTGCTCGGCCAGCCGCGGCGCGTGTTCACCTATGCGCGAAACCTTCAGGGACTGAATGACTTCTCGTCCATTAGCGCCTTCCTGCTGGGTTTGTCGTTCCTGCTGTTCTTCGCGAACCTGATGTGGTCCATGTTCATCAAGCCGGAGAAGGCGCCAGCGAATCCCTGGGATTCGCTGGGATTGGAGTGGCAGACGGCCACACCGGTGCCCTCGCACAACTTCGATCGCATACCCGTGATCATGACTGACCCGTACCGGTACGGGGAGGCGGCCGCTCCGGCGTTCGCCGACGCCGCCGGTGGGTCGGTGAGCACTACGAGTCAGACCTGACGGGAGACCAGACAATGACCGACACCTATCGACACGAACCGACCTCGGAGGAGCGCGAGTTCGAACTGCGCGCGCACATCGGCGCGTATTGGTCCGGCGGACGACTGTTCATCGGCATGTACACCTTCTTGATCGCGTCTCTCGTGTTCTCGTACTTCTACCTGCGGTCGAGCAACAACGGGCAGCTCTGGCGGCCGCACCACGTCACGGCGCCCCTGGCGTACGGGTGGGCGATCGCCGTCTGCATGCTGGTGACATCCTTCCTGGCGATCTTCGGGCAATCGCGGCTGCGGCGCGGTGCGGTGAGCGACTGGCAGGTCGCGGGCTGGACCGGAGTCGCCACCGGGCTGCTCGCGCTGTTCCTCCAGTGCTGGCAGTTGACGCGGTTGGGTTTCTTCCCTGGCTCAAGTGGGTACGCGTCAACGTTCATCGGTTACGTCGTGCTCAACATCATCACGATCATCGGCGCCACTTACTGGCTTGAGACCACGCTGGCGAAGTCGTTGCACCTTCGAACCAAGCAAGGTGGCATCCACCCCGAGTTGTCCGACACGCCCCTGGCGCGCGCCCTGCGGGCGGACGTGGCGTCGATGACCTACTTCCAGGGTTTCTTGGTGATCGTCGTTGCTCTGCTGTTCACGATGTTCTACTTGATGTAGGCGGTACTCGGGAGCCCAGACGTTAGTCTTGGTCCGGGCGTTGCGAGTCGCCGGTTCGAGGGTGAGGAGGTGGAAGTGCAAGCAATCGATATGTACATCGGGCCCGAGGTTCAAACGACCGTTGTCCTGCTCGGTGTCCTGTTCGCGGTCTTGCTGTGGGGCTTCTTCCAGCGTCACCCCTCGGAGTGACCCCAGAAGTTCCTAGCGCCCCTCGAAGGGCGTGGGTCCCGGGGCTTCGCCGGTGGTTGACGCTCACTGGTGTGGTGCTGTGGTTGGTGTGCGTGGTGCCGCCGATGACCACGTGGGCGCATCGGTACGAGTTCGTGGAATCCATCCAGTACGTCGCGGTCGGCTTCTGGGTTCCGGCGCTGGTGGCCACGGGCGCGCCATGGTTGCGGGTGGGTCTGGTGCGGGTGGACGCCTCGGGTGGCGTGGTCGGCGGTGTCTTCGGCGCGCGACGCAAGGTTCACCAAAGTCGGGCCCTCGCCCTCGCCGCGTTCTTCGTGGCGTTGTCCGTCTTTTGGCGTTTGGCCCCGGTGGTCAATGCAATCGTGGGCCACGAGTGGGTCGTGGTCGTCGAGGCGCTGAGCCTCAGCGTCGCCGGCGTCGCGTTAATGTGCGACCTCATCGAGTCGCCCCCGCTTCGCCCGGGGATCGCGCGGCCCTACCGGATCGGCGTCGCCGCGACCGTGATGTGGTCCGCGTGGGTGTTCTCCTATCTCGAAGCCATGTCCCAGACGTCGTGGTATCGCGCGTTTCGACACGTCGCCGGTCGCAGTCTGTCCGTCCCCGCGGACCAGCAGTTGAGTGCGGCCGTGGTGTGGTTCATGACGGCCGTCGTGTTCATCCCGATCATCTACTGGAATCTGATCCACTGGCTCCAGTCCGAGGAGGACCCGGACAGCGAGCTCTACCAACTGGTCCGTGAGGAGAAGAACCGGGGCTTCTTTGGCTACCGGTCCCGCTGATTACGTACCGGGCAGTCGGTCCAGGGTGGGGAGCTTCAGATTGACCAGGGTGACGCCGAGGGCGGCGTCGGCGGCGGCCAGGTAATTGAGGGCGCTCTGGTGGTCTTCGGCGAGATAGTTCTCTTGCAGCGCGAGGTTCGCCAGGGTCTTGGTATTGCCCGGGTGGGTGAACAGGACGATGATGTCATTGATCGCGTAGCGCGCGTCGTGGTTGATCCAGCGCACGATCGCCAGGCGCATCTTCTCGATCTGCTTGCCCGCGGTCGTGTCGACGATCTGCAGGTTCCCCGTCATGTCGGTCATTGCGCTCGACACGAATGAGCAGCTCTGAGCGTCCTCCGGCAGGAGGGTCTTCAGCGCCAGGTTGAAATTCGACGAATCGATCTGGTGGGCGACCTCCTTGCGGTAGAAGCTGAACGCCTCCTTGATCGAGAAAGAGCACGTCTGAAGATCGCTGTTGATCTCGCGGATCGCCGAGTTCTGGTCACCGACGTCCTGCGAGCCCGAGATTGGGTGTGGGAGGTCGGTTATGACCGACACCGCCACGACCAGGACCACAACCGCCGTGACCAGGACCCACGGGCGCCGGTACCACACCGCCTTGACCAGGCCGAAGGACGATGACGCCATGGAGCCGGGGTCGAATTCCTGGCCCTCGGGCTGGTTCACGGGGCCGGTCATCGAGCCAGACTACCGGCCTCGGCTGCGATGCCCTGAGCGAAGCGGCTGACGTCCGACGTCGACAGGGTGAAGGTTGCCGACGGACTCTCGTTGGCAAAAGGCGTGGCCAGGGCTCGCAGGTGCCCGCCGGGGTCGACGAAGTAGAGAACGTCGTTGTGCACGACGTCGTTTGAGGCGTTGACGTTCACGCTGACGCCGTAGTGAGTCCACACCGCGTTCAGTTGGCGCAGTGTTCCGGTGAGGAATCGAACATTGGACCGTCCCGACAGCCCCGGCACGGTCAGGGACGCCGGAGCCGGGTCGTAGGCGAGGTCCCGGGGGTCGGAGTTGACGATGGCGACGTCCACGCTGATCCCTCGCGCCGACAGCAAGGAGAGCGCCTGGCGGAGCTCGGCTCCAAGTACGGGGCAGATGTCAGAACAGTTGGCGTCATAGAAGGTCACCAGCACCTCGTGGCCACGCTGGTCCGAGAGGGTCCACGCCCGGCCGGACTGGTCTTCGAGCGTGAAGTTTGGCGCGGCGGCGGAAGCGATCTCGCGCAGTCCCATAAAGGCGGCGGTGGTCTGAGGCTGCGTCGTCAACGTAAACGTCGTGGTCGTGAGGGTCGAGGCGACGGCGGTGGTGGACTTCGACGGCTGACCAATGTAGCCATAGAAGTGTTCGAACACCACGCCACCTAATCCCAGGACGATGAAGGTCGCAGCGACACCCCACACGAACTTCGGTGGGATGACGGGTCGCAGAGCGCGACGCCCGTGCCGGGCGGTGGCGCGGAGCTCCTCACGGAACACCTCGCGCCGCTGCTCTTCGGTGAGCTCGCCCGGAGGAGTCTGTTCGGCCATGGGTTCGCGACACCTTACCCGCGCCGCGGCGCACGTTTCGCGTCACGGCCGAGCGCGTCAATCTCCGAGCGCGTCGCGCCTCGGTAGGATGAGCCGGTGGAGCACGCTGGCGAGGCGACGCCTGACGACACCGCTCCGAGTGTGACGGCCGGGTCGGGGACGTGGCGGACCCACTTGACTCTGGCGGCTGGCCTGGCGCTGTGCGCGGCGGCGTTCTGGTTCGAGCTGCGTCGGGCCCTGGGGGGAAACGAGCTCAGCTGGGCCTACGTGTTCGAGTGGCCCCTGCTGGGCGTGTTTGGGGTCTACATGTGGTGGCGCGTCCTACACCCCTCGACCCGCCAGCGCCGCGTGAGGGTTCCCGTCGCTCCCGAGTTTGACCGCATGCGCAGCGCCTGGGAAGAGAGCCAGCGCCGCCTCGAGCACGAACGCGGCGACGCGGCGGTGTCCGGCGAGGATTGAGGCGGCCCGGTGCACTTGCTCACGACACATTGGTCGTTCGACCCGATGCTGGTCATCATCGGGCTCACGGTGGTGGCCCACGAGGTTGGCCTGCATCGACTGTCGTCGCGGTCGCGCCACGACCGCACGCGGTGGCGTCGACGACGGTCCCTCGTGTTTTACGCCGGACTCCTCGTGTTGGTTATCGCCATCTGCTCGCCGATCGACTACTGGTCGTCGGACTACTTCTACGTTCACATGATCGAGCACATCTTGCTCGCGTTCGCGTTCCCCGTCCTGGTCGTGGTCGGCGCGCCCTGGGTGCCGTTGCTCTTCTGCCTGTCGGTGCGGCCCCGGCGCGCTCTCGGACGATTCCTCTACCTCGACCCGCGCGCCGGCTGGTTGCGCTCGATCGGCCGGTTCGTTCGTCGTCCGACCGTCGCCCTCGTGTCGTTCAATGCAGCGATGGTGCTGTGGCACCTTCCCGTGGCGTTCACCTTCGCTGAGCAGAACCAGTTGGCGCACATCTGGCTGATGCACGCGAGCTTCATGGTGACGGGGTTGCTCTTCTGGCTCCAGATCTTCCCGTCGCACCCGATGAAGCCGGCGCGCGGTCCCGTCTGGCAGGCCGGGGCGATCCTCGGCACCAACATCGTCATGACGGTCCTGGCCATCTCCATGAGTTTCATGACCGCCGTGAGCTGGTACCCGACCTACGCGCACGTCGCCGGGGTCAGCCTGTCGCCCTTCGCCGACCAGCAGATCGGCGCGGGCATCCTGTGGATCTGCGGGGACTTCTGGGCGTACCCGGCGCTGGTGATCGTCATCCGACGCGCGATCGACGCCGAAGGATCCTTCGGCGGCGTGCTCGACCGCGTGCTGCGCGGGCACGCCGAGCGCGACACCCTCGTAGCCCCCTGGTAGGGTTGGCGAAGCCGTCAAGCGGGTCCCGAGAGGCTCGTACGGCTGGAGGATGCCAGTGGTAGAGCACGAGTCGGACGCGCCCGCGCGTCGCGACGGTCCGTTCGTTCCCCGGCGCCAGCTCCTGTCCGCCGACCTGGTCGCGCGCGCCGTGCGTCGAATGGCCCACGAGGTCATCGAGCGCGTCGAGGAGCCCGAGCGCGTGGTCGTCGTGGGGCTCCAGACCGGCGGCGTGCCCGTCAGCCGGGTGCTCGCCGACGACCTGGCCGCGATCGCGGGACACCCCTTCGACCTGGGGGCGCTGGATGTCGCGTTCTACCGCGACGACCTGGACCGGCGGCCCCTACCCACGAGCTCGGTGACCGATATCCCCGTTGACCTGACCGATCGGGTGGTGATCGTGGTTGACGACGTGCTGTTCACCGGGCGCACCGTGCGCGCCGCCCTCAACGCCCTGAGCGACTGGGGCCGCCCGCGGGCGGTCCAGCTCGCCGTCCTGGTCGACCGGGGACATCGCGAACTGCCGATCCGTCCCGACTATGTGGGCAAGAACCTCCCCACGTCGCGTGACGAGGCGATCGTGGCGACGCCCGAGGGCGTGTGGATCGGCGATCGGTCCGAGCCATGACCGAGACCCTGCGCGGACAGAACCTGCTCACCCTCGACGGGCTCTCGCGTGACGCGGTGGTCGAGGTCCTCGACACCGCGGAGACCTTCGTCGAGGTCAACCGGCGGGCGATCAAGAAGGTCCCCGCCCTCAAGGGGCGCGTCGTCGCGTCGCTCTTCTACGAGGAGTCCACGCGCACGAGGCTGAGCTTCGAGACCGCGGCCAAGCGCCTGGGCGCGGACGTCCTGTCGCTGGCCGTCGCGTCGAGCAGCGTCAAGAAGGGCGAGTCCCTCCGCGACACGATCG
Source organism: uncultured Actinomycetota bacterium (assembly GCA_963805595.1). Taxonomy (GTDB): domain Bacteria; phylum Actinomycetota; class Acidimicrobiia; order Acidimicrobiales; family RAAP-2; genus RAAP-2. Next base: position 476,811 of record CAWDUM010000005.1, read on the forward strand.
CCACCATCGACGCACTGGGCATCGACGCGGTGGTGATGCGCCACTCCTCCAGCGGCGCCGCCGAGCAGGTCAGCCGCTTCGTGCCCCACGTGCGCGTGATCAACGCGGGTGACGGGCTGCACCAGCACCCCACCCAGGGACTCCTCGACGCCTTCACCGTGCGCCAGGTCCTCGCCGAGCGGGCCGCGGTGACGGGCCCCGAGTCCGGCTCGCGACTCTTCGACGGTCTCCGGGTGCTCATTGTCGGCGACGTCGCCCACAGCCGTGTGGCGCGCAGCGACGTCGACGTCTACGTGACCCTCGGCGCCGACGTCCGCGTGGCGGCGCCAGGTACCCTGCGCCCGCCGGGGCTCGACGCCTGGGGGGTCGGGGTGGTCGAGGACGTCGACGACGCGCTGGGGTGGGCCGACGTGGTCGTCCTGCTGCGACTGCAGCGCGAGCGTGGCACGGGGTCGTTCGTCCCCACGCTGCGAGAGTTCACTCACACGCACGGCCTGACCCAGGAGCGCGCGGCAGGCCTTCGCCCCGACGCGATCGTGATGCACCCCGGTCCGATGAACCGCGGCGTCGAGATCGACTCGGCGGTCGCCGATGAGCCCCGATCGGTCATCACCCGGCAGGTGGCCAACGGCGTGCCCGTTCGCATGGCGGTGTTGTACCTGACGGTCGCCGGGGCGGGAGAGAGGTGACGACGTGGCGATCCTGATACGCGGCGGGTTGGTGGTGGGCCCGGAGGCGAGTCGCGTCGCCGACGTCCTGGTGCGCGACGGCGTCATCGCGGAGGTCGACGAACGCCTCGACGCCCCGGCCGGGGCGAGGGTCATCGACGCCGAGGGGTGCTGGGTCGGCCCGGGCCTGGTGGACCTGCACACGCACCTGCGCGAGCCGGGCCGCGAGGAGGCCGAGACCGTCGAGAGCGGCGCGCGCGCCGCGGCGTGCGGCGGCTACAGCGCGGTCGTGGCGATGCCCAACACCGAGCCGGCCCTCGACAACGTGGCCCTGGTCTCGTACGTCCTCGAGCGCGGTGAGCGCTCGGTCGTGGACGTCGCGGTCGCCGGGGCGATCACCCAGGGTCGGCGCGGTGAACTCCTCGCGCCGATGGCCGAGATGGCCGAGCTGGGCGTGCGCCTCTTCACCGACGACGGCGACGGCGTGCAGTCGGCGCTGGTGATGCGCCGGGCGCTGGAGTACGCGCGGCCCCTCGGCGTGCGCCTGGCCGAGCACTGCGAGGACGCCGCGCTCAGCGCCGGGGGCTCGATGAACGAGGGCGCCCTGAGCGGTCGCCTGGGCCTCGTGGGCCGCCCGGGCGCGGCCGAAGACCTCATGGTGCTGCGCGACCTGGAGCTCGTCCGGCTCACGGGCGCGGCCCTGCACTTCTTGCACCTCTCGACGCGCCGCTCGATCGAACTGGTGGCGGCGGCGCGCGCCGAGGGCCTGCCGGTCTCGTGTGAGGTGGCGCCGCACCACTTCACGCTCGACGAGTCGGCCTGCGCGACCTACGACCCCACCTTCAAGGTCCACCCGCCCCTTCGCGGCGCCGACGACGTCGCCGCGGTGCGCCGCGCGGTGCTGGGCGGCGGTTGTGACGCGGTGGCCAGCGACCACGCCCCCCACGCACCGGAGCTGAAGGACCTGGCCTTCGACGAGGCGCCCGCGGGGATGCTCGGCCTGGAGCACGCCGCGTCGCTGACGCTGGAGGCCCTGGGGGGAGACGCGTCCGCACCGCGGTTCTTCGAGCTCCTCAGTCGCGGCCCCGCGCGCATCGCCCAGCTGCGCCGCGGCGACCACCGCGTCTCGCTCAGCGCCCACGGGGGCGAGGTCGCCGCCGGAGAGGACGCCAACCTGGTGGTCTTTGACCCGCGTGTGCGCTGGCGCGTGGACCCCGCGGGCCTGCAGAGCCGGGCGCGCAACACGCCCTACGCCGGCCGCGAACTGGTCGGGCGCGCGCGAGCGACCCTCGTGCGCGGCCGGGCCGTCGTCCTTGACGGGACGCTCGTGTGACGCGGCGCGCGTCCACGCTGGTGCTGGCCGACGGCGCGGCGTTCGAAGGCTGGTCGATCGGCGCCGAGACCGACGCGGTCACCACCGGGGAATTCGTCTTCAACACCGCCCTCAGCGGGTACCAGGAGGTGCTGACCGACCCGAGCTACGCCGGTCAGGTGATCTCCTTTACGTACCCGCACATCGGCAACTACGGGGTCACCTCCCACGACGACGAGTCCCGCCGGCCCTGGTGCTCCGGGGTCGTCGTGCGCGAGATGAGCGCGCGGCCCTCGAACTGGCGGGCCCAGGGCTCCCTCGAGACGTTCTTGGTCCGCCACGGCGTCGCGGGAATCGCCGGTGTCGACACGCGCCGTCTCACCCGCCACCTGCGCCGCCACGGGGCTCTGCCCGGGGCCTTCGGACCCGGGTCGGCCGCCGGCGTGGCCGCCGCCGCGCGCGCCGCGCGCGGGACCGACGGCGTCGACCTCGTGCGCGTCGTGACGACGGACGACCTTTATCGACGCGGCGACGCCGGGCAACACGTCGTGGCCCTCGACTACGGGATCAAGGCCGCGATGGTCGATCAGCTCGCCCGGCGGTTCCGCGTGACGGTGGTGCCCGCGGCGACCACCGCCAGCCAGGTCCTCGAGCTCGGGCCCGACGCCGTCTTCCTGTCCAACGGCCCCGGCGACCCCGGGGCGCTGGGCGCCCAGACGGCGGTCGTCGCGGACCTCGTCGGAGCCGTGCCGATCTTCGGCATCTGCCTGGGCCACCAGCTCCTGGCGACCGCGCTGGGGGCGACGACCTTCAAGCTGGCCTTCGGGCACCATGGCAGCAACCACCCCGTCAAGGACCTCGTGACCGGGCGCGTCGAGATCACCGCCCAGAACCACAACTACGCCGTGACCCCGGGCTCGCTGACGCGCGGCGTCGTCAGTCACGTCAACTTGAACGACGGGGTGATCGAGGGGATCTCCCACGCCGCGGAGAGGTGCTTCTCCGTCCAGTACCACCCCGAGGCGGGACCGGGGCCCCACGACGCGCGCTACCTCTTCGAGCGGTTCGAGCGTCTCGTGGCCACCGGGCGCCTGGAGGCCCGCTGATGCCCCGTCGCGAGGACCTGCGCACGATCATGGTGATCGGCTCGGGGCCCATCGTCATCGGCCAGGCGTGCGAGTTCGACTACTCGGGCACCCAGGCGTGCCAGGTCCTGCGCGAGGAGGGCTACCGGGTCGTCCTGGTCAACTCGAACCCCGCGACGATCATGACCGACCCGGCCACCGCGGACGTCACCTACGTCGAACCCCTCGACGCCGAGGTCCTCACCGACATCATCGAGCGCGAGCGGCCCGACGCCCTGCTGCCCACGCTCGGCGGCCAGACGGCGTTGAACCTCACGATGGAGCTCGTGCGCCGGGGGGTGACCGAGCGCTTCGCGGTCGAGGTCATCGGCGCTCGGCCCGAGGCGATCGAGACCGCCGAGAACCGCGAGATGTTCAAGGCCGCTATGAACGACATCGGCCTGGCGGTGCCCGCGTCGGGCTTCGCCCACTCGGTCGACCAGGCCCTCGAGGTCGCCGAGGACGTGGGCTACCCGCTCATCGTGCGTCCGAGCTACATCCTCGGCGGGGCCGGCACGGGCATCGCGCGCGACGCCGCCCAGCTGGCCCAGCTGGCCGCCGACGGCCTGGCGACGTCGCCGATCGGCGAGGTCCTCGTCGAGCGCTCGGTGGCGGGGTGGAAGGAGTTCGAGCTCGAGGTCATGCGCGACCTGGCCGACAACTGCGTCGTGATCTGCTCGATAGAGAACGTCGACCCGATGGGCGTGCACACCGGCGATTCGATCACCGTGGCTCCCGCCCAGACGCTGTCGGACGTCGAGTACCAGGCCATGCGCGACGACGCCTTCGCCGTGCTGCGCCGAGTGGGCGTCGAGACGGGCGGGTCCAACGTCCAGTTCGCCGTCGACCCCAAGACCGGCGAGCGCCTCGTGATCGAGATGAACCCGCGGGTCAGCCGCTCCAGCGCCCTGGCGTCGAAGGCCACGGGGTTCCCGATCGCCAAGATCGCCGCGCTGCTCGCCGTGGGCTATCGCCTCGACGAGATCCGCAACGACATCACCGAGGTGACCCCGGCGAGCTTCGAGCCGGTCATCGACTACGTGGTCACCAAGGTCCCGCGGTGGGCCTTCGAGAAGCTGCCGGGGTCGACGGCGCGGCTGGGCACGCGGATGCAGTCCGTCGGAGAGGTCATGGCGATCGGACGCACCTTCGCCGAGTCGCTCCAGAAGGCGTTCCGCTCGCTCGAGCAGGGCCGACCCGGCTTCGCCCTCGGGCGCGACCAGGAGTTCGCCGACCTCGGCGACGAGGAGCTCTGGGCGCGGTGCGTCGAGGCCACGCCCGAGCGGCTCTTGTGCGTGCACGAGGCGCTCTGGCGCGCCACGCCGGTGGAGGTCCTCGCGGAGGGCACGGGCCTGGACCCGTGGTTCCTCGACCGGCTCGTCGAGATCGTCGACGCCGAGCGCGAGGTCCTCGAGGGCCGCGCGCCGCGCGACTGGGACCGCGCGAGTTGGCGCCGGTTCAAGCGGCTCGGATTCAGCGACTCCCAGCTGGCGTCGCTCAGCGGCACCGACGTCGCCGACGTCGCCCGCTGGCGCGCCGCCGCGGGCGTCCACGTGACCTACAAGACCGTGGACACCTGCGCCGCCGAGTTCGACGCCGCGACGCCCTACTACTACAGCACCTACGAGGATGAGACCGAGGTGCGCGAGTCACCGCGCGACCGCGTGATCATCCTGGGGTCGGGCCCCAACCGCATCGGTCAAGGCATCGAGTTCGACTACGCGTGCGTCCACGCGGCGCTCGCGCTGCGCGATCTCGGCGTCGAGACGGTGATGGTCAACTGCAACCCCGAGACCGTTTCCACGGACTACTCGACGTCGGACCGCCTCTACTTCGAGCCGCTCACCCCCGAGGACGTCGCCGCGGTCATCGACGCCGAGGCCGCGGCGTGCACCGACGGCGCGAAGGTGCGCGGGGTCATCGTCTCACTGGGCGGCCAGACGCCGCTCAAGCTGGCGCACTCGCTCGACCCCGCGCTGGTCCTGGGTACGCCGGTCGCCTCAATCGACGCCGCCGAGGACCGCCAGCGCTGGTCCGCGATCTGCCGCGACCTGGGGCTGCGCCAGCCCGCGGGCGACGTCGTCCTCTCGCTAGGGGCCGCCCGCCGAGTGGTCGAGGACATCGGGTTCCCGGTCCTGGTGCGTCCGAGCTACGTGTTGGGCGGGCGCGCCATGGAGATCGTCTACGACGACGCGTCCCTCGAGCGCGTGATGGCCGACCTGACGAGCGCCCACGGGGCCCTGGCGCGCGAGGGCGGGGTCTCGGCGACGCGGCCGATCCTCATCGACAGCTTCCTGGAGGGTGCGGTCGAGGTCGACGTCGACGCGGTGCGCGACGCGCTCGGCGACATCTACGTCGCCGGCGTGATGGAGCACGTCGAGGAAGCCGGCGTGCACTCGGGCGACTCGGCGTGCACCCTGCCGCCCCAGACGCTGGACGCGGCGGCGCTGGACGCGATCGGCGACTACACGGCGCGCATCGCGAATGCGCTGGGCGTGATCGGGCCCATCAACGTGCAGTACGCGCTGAAGGGCGGCGAGCTCTTCGTTCTCGAGGCCAACCCGCGAGCCAGCCGCACCGTCCCCTTCGTCGCCAAGTCGACCGGGGTGTCGCTGGCCCAGGTGGCCGTTCGCGTGATGATGGGCGCGTCGCTCGCCGAGCTGCGCGCGGCCGCACTCGTCCCGGCGACGACCCCGGCGCCGCGCCACGTGAGCGTCAAGGAGGCGGTGCTCCCCTTCAACCGGTTCCCCGGGGTCGACACCGTGCTCGGCCCCGAGATGCGCTCCACCGGTGAGGTGATGGGGGTCGGCGAGAGCTTCGGGATCGCCTTCGCCAAGGCCCAGCTCGCCGCGGGCGCCCGACTGCCCGACGAGGGACGGGTCTTCTTCTCCCTGGCCGACCGTGACAAGGACGCCGGGCTCGACGTCGCGCGTTCGCTCGTCGCGCTCGGGTTCTCCCTCGCGGCGACCGCCGGGACGGCGGACTTCCTGGAGGCGAACGGGGTCGCGGTGGCCACCCGCGTGGGCAAACTGGGCCTGCGCGACGGCGTCGACGCCGTGGCGCTGATCGCCTCGGGTGACGTTCACCTCGTGGTCAACACGCCCTCGGGCGGGGGCGCCCACCGCGACGGGATGCTCATCCGCACGGCGTGCGTCGCTCGCTCGGTGCCGTGCCTCACGACGCTCAACGCCGCGGCCGCCGCGGCGACGGGCATCGCCGACACCCGCGAGCGCGGCTGGCGCGTCGCGTCGCTGCAGGAGCTGCACGCGTGAGCCCCGACCTGTCGACGACCGTCGGCGCCGTGGCCCTGCGGTCGCCGGTGATGACCGCGGCGGGGACGTCGGGCTACGGCGACGAGCTGGCTGGCTACGGCGACCTCGCCGAGCTCGGCGCGGTCGTCGTCAAGTCGCTGGCCGCATTCGCGTGGGAGGGCAACGCGCCCCCGCGCGTCGGTTCCTCGGGGCCCCACATGATCAACTCCGTGGGCCTCGCCGGCCCGGGGGTCGACGCGTGGCGCGCCGCGATGCTCCCGCGACTGCTCGAGCGCGGCGCGACGGTCGTGGGCTCGATCTGGGGACGCACGGTGGAGGAGTTCGCCGCGGCGGCGCGCGCGATGCGCGGGGCGCACGTCGCCGCGCTCGAGGTGAACGTGAGCTGTCCCAACCTCGAGGACCGCTCGCGCGTCTTCGCGCATTCGGCGTCGGCGACCGCCGACGCCGTCGCGGCGTCGCGCGAGGCCGGGGTCCCGCTGTGGGTGAAGCTCAGCCCGAACACGCCGGACCTGGTGGAGATCGCCGGCGCGGCGCTGGCGGCGGGCGCCGCGGCGCTGGTGCTGGTGAACACCGTCCTCGGGCTGGGCATCGACGTCGAGCGCCGCCGCCCCGTCCTCGGTCACCCCCAAGGCGGCGTCAGCGGCCCCGGGATCCTGCCCGTCTCGCTGCGGGCGGTCTACGACTGCCGCGGGGCCTTCGCCGACACCCCCATCGTCGGCGTCGGCGGCGTCGCGCGCGGCGAGGACGCGGTCGCCATGCTCATGGCCGGCGCCGACGCGCTCGAGGTGGGGACCGCGACGTTCGCGGACCCCCGCGCCGCGTGGCGGGTCCAGGACGGACTGGCGAAGTGGCTGCGCGCCCACGGCGTGGAACGCGTCGCGGACATCAAGGGGGTGGCCAATGGATGAGGGCTTCGGCGCGCGCCTGGCGGCGCGCGTGGGCGAGCGCGGGGCGCTGTGCGTGGGAGTGGACCCCAGCGCGCGGCTCCTGGAGTCTTGGGGGCGCGCCGACTCCGTCGAGGGGGTGGAGTTCGCCGCGCGCGCGCTCGTCGAGGCGGTCGCCGACGTCGCGACCGCCGTCAAGGTCCAGGTCGGCTACTTCGAGCGATTCGCCGCCGCGGGCTATCGCGTCCTCGAGCGCGTCATCGTCGAGGCTCGTGACGCGGGCCTGCTCGTGGTGGGCGACGTGAAGCGCGGCGACATCCCGTCGACCAACGAGGGCTACGCGCAGGCGTGGCTGGGCGGCGGCCCCCTCGGCGTCGACGCGCTGACGGTCAGCCCCTACCTCGGGGTCGACTCGCTCGCGCCGTTCGTGCGACTCGCGCGTGAGAACGCGCGCGGGGTCTTCGTCTTGGCGGCCACATCCAACGACGAGGGTCGACGGTTCCAGACCGCGCGCGACGACCTCGGCGAGCCGCTCGAGGAGTCCGTGCTGGGATTCGCGGCGAGCGTCAACGCCCGCGATGACGGGCGCGGCGACGTGGGGGTCGTGTGGGGTGCCAACCGCGACGCGCCGCGCTTCGACCTCGCGCACCTGGGGGGACCGGTCCTGGTGCCCGGCGTCGGCGCCCAGGGCGCGACGTCGGCGGACGTCGCGCGCGTGTTCGCCCGGTGCGCGCGCGACACGGTGCTGGCCAACGTCGCGCGTGCCCTAGCTGCCGCCGGACCCGAGCGTCGCGCGTTGAGTGACGCCGCGAGCCGCTGGCGCGATGATTTGGCCGCTGCGCTCGCGTGAACGGCACGCGGGTCCCGGGGGTAGTCTGGGCCTGTGGGACCCACGCCACCCTCCCTCTCTCAGGAGCAGCGGGTAGCGGCGTCGCGCTTGGCGGTCGCCAACCGTCGCCGCCGCGCCGAAGTGAAACGCCTCGTCAAGTCCGGTGAGCTCACGCTGGCCGACCTGTTTGAACTGGCGGCCCGCGAGGAGTGCGTCGCCCAGATGCGCGCGTACGACCTCATCAGCGCCCTGCCGGCGATCGGCGAGGTCAAGGCCGCGCGGATCATGGCGCGCGCGTCGATCGCCAAGACCCGACGCATCCGCGGACTGGGACCCAAGCAACGGGCGGAACTCTTCCGAGCCCTTGTCCGCTGATCCGCTGATCGTCGTCCTGATCGGCCCGGGCGGGGTCGGCAAGGGCACGCTGGCGCGCCGCCTGGTCGACGCCGACCCGCGGCTCTGGCTGAGTCGCAGCTGGACCACCCGTGCTCAGCGACCCACCGAGGACGGCACCGAGTACGAGTTCGTCGACCGCGCGACCTTCGACGCGGCGATCGCCGACGACCGCTTCCTGGAGTGGGCCGAGTTCCACTCGAACCTCTACGGCACGCCGCGTCCCGACCCGCGCGGCGACGTCGACGTCCTGTTGGAGATCGAGGTGCAGGGGGCCGAGCAGGTGCGCCGCCAGCACCCCGACGCCGTGGTGATCTTGATCATGGCGCCGAGCCCGGAGGACCTCGAGTCCCGGCTGCGGGCCCGCGGCGACACCGACGACCACGTGGCGCGCCGCCTGGCCAGCACGCCCGCCGAGGTGGCGCGCGGCGAGATGCTCGCGGACTTCGTGGTGGTGAACGACGACCCGCAGCGGGCGGCCGACGAGATCCTCTCTATACTGGAGGTACTTCGCCGGCGCCGAGGCGCCACCCCGAAAAAGGACTAGAACCATGGCCGAACGCCCCACGCTCGTCGATCCGCCCATCGAGGACCTCCTGAGCAAGGTGGGCGACTCCAAGTTCACGCTGGTGGCGGTGTCGGCGATCCGCGCCCGGGAGATCAACGAGTACTACAACGGGCTCGGCTCGGGCCACGGGGCCCTGATCCCGCCACAGGTGACGTCGCTGTCGAACAAGTCGCTGTCGCTGGCGCTCGAAGAGCTCTACGAGGGCAAGCTGGAGTTCCACCGTCCGACCCCCGAGGAGCTCGCCGCCGAGCTCGCGGCGACGGAGGCGGAGCGGGCGAGCCAGGACGCCGAGAACGACCTGGACGCCTTCACCGATGCCCTCCGGGACGTCTGAGCCCTCGGCCCCCTTCGTCGTACTCGGCGTCGCCGGCGGCGTCGCCGCCTACAAGTCCGTCGAACTGACCCGCCTGCTGGTCGACGCGGGCTACCACGTGGCCCCCGTGCTGACCCCCGACGCCGAGCGGTTCGTCGGCGCGGCGACGTTCTCCGCGCTGGCCAGCGAGCCGGCGCGCACGTCGCTGTTCTCCGACGCGACCACGCCGATCCCCCATACCTACCTCGGCCAAAACGCCGACCTGGTGGTCGTCGCCCCGGCGACGGCCCACCTGATCGCGCGTTTCGCCATGGGTCTCGCCGACGACCTGCTCACGGCCACGCTGCTGGCGACGAGGGCCCCGGTCGTCCTGTGCCCGGCGATGCACACCGAGATGTGGGAGCACCCCAGCGTGCAGGAGAACCTCGCGGCGCTGCGCCGGCGCGGCGTGATGGTCCTCGGCCCGGCGAGCGGGCGCCTCGCGGGCGGCGACGAGGGCCCCGGGCGCGTCGTCGAGCCCGCGCAGATCGCCGACTTCGTCGAGCGGGTCCTGCGCGGCTACCGCGGCGTGCTCAGCGGCGTGAGCGTCCTGGTCACCGCCGGGGGGACGCGCGAGCCCATCGACCCGGTGCGGTCGATCACGAACCGTTCCTCGGGGCGCCAGGGGATCGCGCTGGCGACCGTCGCGGCGCGCCTCGGCGCGCGTGTGACGCTGGTGAGCACGTCGGACCTCGAGGTGGCCCTGGACGTCGCGCGCGCGGTCGACGTCGTGCGCGTCACGACCGCCGCCGAGCTCTTCGACGCCACGACGTCGCGCGCGGCGGCGAGCGACGTCGTCATCATGGCCGCCGCGGTCGCGGACTTCACCGTACGCCCCGCGCCGGCCAAGCTCAAGCGCCGCGACGGCGTCCCCTCGCTCGATCTCATTGCCACCGCCGACGTCGTCGCGGCGCTGGTCGCGTCGCGCCACGCGGGCCAATTCATCGTCGCCTTCGCCGCCGAGACCACCGACGCCCTGGCCGAGGGCGAGGTGAAGCTGCGCGACAAGGGCGTCGACCTGCTGGTCGTCAATGACGTGACCTCGCCGGGCGCGGGGTTCGAGCACGCGACCAACGAGGTCGCGCTGCTCGCGCGCGGCGCCGAGCCCCAGCGCGTCTCGCGGCGCTCCAAGGAAGCGGTCGCGCAGGCGATCTTGGCTAGGGTGGCCTCAGCGATAGGCCGAGGAGACCCATGAGCGACCGCACCCTGTTCACCTCGGAGTCGGTCACCGAGGGCCACCCGGACAAGATCGCCGACCAGGTCTCTGACAGCGTGCTGGACACGATCCTCGCCCAGGACCCGATGGCTCGGGTGGCGTGCGAGACGATGCTCACGACCGGCCTGTGCGTCGTCGCCGGCGAGATCACCACGACCGCGGTGACCGACATCACGTCGATCGTGCGGCGCACGATCCTCGACATCGGCTACGACGACACGACCAAGGGCCTCGACGGCCGCACCTGCGCGGTGCTCGTGTCGCTGGACAAGCAGAGCCCCGACATCGCCGGGGGAGTGGACACCGCGTTCGAGCACCGCACCGGCACCGGCGGCGAGGACCAGCTCAACTCGCTCGGCGCGGGCGACCAGGGGATGATGTTCGGCTACGCGTGCAGCGACAACGACGACCTCCTGCCGCTGCCGATCTGGCTGGCCCACCGCCTGTCCATGCGCCTGGCCCAGGTGCGCCGGTCCGGGCAGATCCCGTACCTGCGTCCCGACGGCAAGACCCAGGTGACGATCGCCTTCGATGACGGTCGGCCCGTCGCGGTCGACACGGTCCTGGTGTCGACCCAGCACGACGAGGGGATCGACTGGGCGACGATCCACCACGACGTGCTCGAGCACGTGATCCGCCCGATCCTGCCCGGCGACCTGGACACGAGCTCGATGAACGTCTACGTCAACCCGTCGGGCAAGTTCGTGCTCGGCGGCCCGCACGCCGACGCCGGGCTCACCGGCCGCAAGATCATCGTCGACTCCTACGGCGGGATGGCCCGCCACGGCGGCGGCTGCTTCTCGGGCAAGGATCCCTCCAAGGTGGACCGCTCGGCCGCCTACGCCGCGCGCTGGGTGGCCAAGCACGTGGTGGCGTCGGGCGCCGCGGAGCGCTGCGAGGTCCAGGTCGCCTACGCCATCGGCGTGGCGCGCCCCGTCTCGGTGCTGGTGGAGACGTTCGGGACCGAGCGCGTCGACCGCGCGAAGATCGCCAAGGCCGTCGACGCGATCTTCGACCTGCGCCCGGCGGCGATCATCCGCGACCTCGACCTGCGCCGACCCATCTACCTGCGCACCGCCGCCTACGGCCACTTCGGGCGCGGCGACCACAGCTTCACCTGGGAGCAGACACCCCGCGTCGACGATCTGCGCCGGGAGCTGTCTCTCTCCTAGTGGACGCGCCCCGCGCGGTGCGCATCGTCACCGAGGTCGGGGCCGTCGATCGGCCCTTCGACTACCTGGTGACCGAGTCCACCGCGCGCGTCGGGGTCGGTGACCGCGTCCGTGTCGACTTCAACCACCGATCGGTGCGCGGATGGGTCGTCGATGAGGTGGACCCCGAGCACGCCGTCAAGCCGCTGGGTCGGTGGCTGGGGTACGGGCCGCCGCCCGAGATGCTCGGGCTTCTCGCCTGGGCCGGCGAGCGCTGGTACGCGCCGCAGTCGCGGTTCCTCGCGGCGGCCTCGCCGGCGACGCGCGTGACCGAGCTCCCCGCCGCGCCGGCCCCCGCGCCCCTGGCGCCCGCGGTGGCCGCGGGGGCCTTGCGCGTCGAGCCGGGCGTCGTCCTCGTCGCGCCCACCCTGGACCCGCTCCCGCTCATCCTCGGCGCGTACGAGGAGTCGCGCCGTCGCCCCGGCAGCCTCCTGGTCGTCGTGCCGAACGAGGCGTGGGCGCGACGGCTGCGGGGACGCCTCGAGCAGCGCGGCTGCGCGGTGGCCTCCGGGGAACGCGAGTGGGACCGCGCGCGGGCGGGCTGGCCGGTGGTCGTGGGGGCGCGCGGCGCGGCGCTCGCCCCGACGCCGCGGGTCGCGGGGGCGGTCGTCGTGGACGCCGACGACGACGCGCTGCGCTCGAGCGCGACGCCCACGTGGGACGCGGCCAGCCTCGTGCGCGAGAGGTGCCGTCGCGACGGGGCGCCGATGTGGCTGACCTCGATGATGCCGTCGCCGACCCTGCTCGACGGTGACGGCTACCACGTCGCGGGCGACGTCACGGGCGGGTGGCCCGCGCTCCAGGTGATCGACCGGCGCGGCGGCGACCCCCACGACGGGGCCCTGACCGGCGAGGCCCTCGACGCGGCGCACCGCGCCCTGGACGGAGGCGAGCCGGTCGCGGTCGTGGTCCTGCTCCAGCGGCTCGGGCCGGGCCGCCTGCTGGCGTGCCGGCGCTGCGGCGAGCTCGCCCGGTGCGCGGTCTGCGCGCAGGCCGAGCGCGAGGTCGACGGGCGTCTCACCTGCGCGGAGGGTCACGAGCGGCGCGAGGGGTTCTGCCGCGCGTGCGGGGCGACGAACCTGCGCCGCGTCGGCCCCGGCGTGACGACCCTGGCGCGTGACGTCGCCGCGCAGCTCGGACGCGCCGTGAGCGAGGTCACGGCGGCGACGCACGAGGACACGGGGCTCGAGCGCGTGGTCGTGGGCACCGAGGCCGTCTTCACGCGCGTGCGCCGCTGCGCGCTGGTGGTCGTCGCGGACCTGGACCAGTACCTGCTCGCCCCGCGCGCGTCGGCGCGCCGCGCCGCGGTGGTCGCGGTGGGCAAGTCCGCGCGCCTCGTGGGGAGCCGGCGTGACGGACGGGGGATGGTCCTCGTCCAGACGCGGCGCGGTGAGGACCCCGTGGTGTCGTCGTTGCGCCACGGGGACGTCACGGCGCTGGTGGACGAGGACGTGGCGACCGCGCGGCTGCTCGGCCTGGCCCCGTTTCGCGCGCACGCGGACGTCACGGGCGACGCCGCGGCGCAGTTCGTCGCCCAGCTGGGCCCGCCCGCGGTCGTGACGGGATCGGGGAGCGACTATCGCCTCTCGGCGCCGGACGCGGCGACGCTCGGGGCCGCCCTGGCGGGCGCGGCGCGACCCGCGGGGCGCCTCCGCGTCGCGGTCTGGTAGCGGTCGCGCATTCGTCGGGGGGTAACGTGGCGTGGTGCCCACGCTGCCGATTCGCGTCTACGGCGACCCCGTCCTCAAGGAGGTCACGACCGACGTGACCGACATCGACGGGCGCGTCGCCGCTCTCGCCCAGTCGATGATCGAGACGATGTACGAGGCGCCCGGGGTGGGCCTGGCCGCCAACCAGGTCGGTGTCCAGAAGAGGCTCTTCGTCTACGACAAGGGTGACGGCGCGGTGGTCGTGGTCAACCCGCGGATCGTCGAGACCGACGGCGAATGGACCTTCGAGGAGGGATGCCTCTCCGTGCCCGGGCTGAGCTGGGCGATCACGCGGCCCAACGCCGTGCACCTGGTGGGCTTTGACCTGGAGGGCAACGAGATCGACGTGCAGACCGACGAGTACGAGGGCCGCATCTTCCAGCACGAGCTGGACCACCTCGACGGGATCTTGCTGATCGAGCGCCTCGACGACGACCAGCGAAAGGCCGCCAAGCGCGTCCTGCGCGAGCGACGTGTTCGCCTCGGCGCCGACGACCCTGACGGTCTGCACCGAATCATGGACCTCTAGATGCGCCTGGCCTTCCTGGGCACGCCCGAGGCTGCGGTTCCTTCGCTACGCGCGCTCGTCGAGGCCGGGCACGACGTCGCCGTCGTGCTGACGCGACCGGACCGGCGTCGCGGCCGCGGCGCCGAGACGTCCCACAGCCCGGTCCACGAGGCCGCGCTGGACATGGACCTGGCCGTCGCGCACGAGCTCGAGGACCTCGACGGCGCGGGCGTGGAGCGCGGCGTGGTCGTGGCGTTCGGAACCATCCTGCCCGCCGAGCTCCTCGCGAGGATCCCCATGCTCAACGTGCACTTCTCGTTGCTGCCGCGGTGGCGCGGCGCCGCCCCCGTCGAGCGGGCCATACTCGCCGGCGACGAGGAGACGGGGGTGTCGGTCATGACGATCGAGGCGACCCTGGACACCGGTCCGGTGCACGCCGAACGCCGCGTCGCCGTCGCCGACAAGACGCTCTCGGCGCTGACGGGCGAGCTGGCGGTTTCCGGCGCGGCGGCGCTGGTCGAGGTCCTGGCGTCCCCGGAGCTCCTGGCGCATCCGCGCCCCCAGGTCGGCGAGGCGACGTACGCCGCCAAGTTGCGCCCGGAGAACTTCCACCTCGAGCCCGAGATGTCCGTCGCGACGTTCCTGCGGACGGTGCGCCTGGAGAGGGCCTTCACCATCATCGGGGGCCGGCGCCTGCGCGTGACGCGCGCCCACGGCGTGGCGACGGGGTCCGAGACGCCCGGCGTCGTCGTCGTCGGCGACGAGGTCGGCCTCGCGGTGAGCGACGGCGTCGTCGCCCTCGACGAGGTCCAACCCGAGGGGGCTCGCGCGATGCCCGGCGCCGCGTGGTGGCACGGAGCGCGCCTGACGACGGCGACGGCGCGATGGGCCTGATCACGAGGGCCGCGCCGTAGGCTGAAGAGGTGACATCGATCGACGCCGGCCCACCGGGTGCGCTGCGCGTGGCGCCGTCGATCCTCTCGGCCGACTTCGGAGCACTCGCCGACGCCGTGCGCGAGGTCGACGCCGAGACCGACTGGCTCCACGTGGACGTCATGGACGGCCACTTCGTGCCCAACGTGTCCATCGGGCCGCCGGTGGTCGAGTCGCTGCGCCGCTACAGCGCGCGGTTCTTCGACTGCCACCTGATGATGAGCGAGCCCTGGCGATACCTGGAGGCCTTCGTGCGCGCCGGCGCCGACGGCTGCACGGTCCACGTCGAGGTCGGCTCGACCGCCCGGTTGATCGAGGACGCGAAGTCCCTGGGGCTGCGCGTCGGGCTGGCCGCCAATCCCGACACGCCCTTCACCCAGGTCGCGCCGTTCCTGGCCGACGTCGACCTGCTGCTCCTGATGACGGTCTACCCGGGTTTCGGCGGGCAGCGATTCATCGCCGACGTGATGGACAAGGTCGTCGAGGCGCGCCGCGAGGTCGACGCGAACGAGCTGGGCGTGGACATCGAGGTCGATGGTGGCATCGACGCGACGACGGCACCGATCGCGGTGCGCGCCGGGGCCAACGTTCTCGTCGCGGGCTCGGCGATCTTCGGGGCGCCGTCGCCGTGCGCCGCGGCCAGATCCTTGCGCGAGGCGGCGCTCGCGACCCGATGAGGTTCTCCCCCTCAGAGTTGATGCTCATGGCGGTCGAAGAGGGGAGGCGCGCCCGCCTGCACGCCCCGCCGAACCCCTGGGTCGGCGCGCTCATCGTCGACGGGTCGGGGGTCATCGTTGCCCAGGGCCACACGCAGGCCCCCGGTGACGCGCACGCCGAGGTGGTCGCACTGCGCCGCGCCGGGGACCTCGCGCGCGGCGCCACGATGTACGTCACCCTCGAGCCGTGCGCGCACGTCGGTCGCACGGGCCCGTGCGCCGAGGCCATCGTCGAGGCCGGCGTGCGCCGGGTCGTCGTGGGCACCTTGGACCCCGACGCGCGCGTGAGCGGTCGCGGGGCCGAGGTGCTGCGGTCCTCGGGGGTCGACGTCGAGGTCGGCGTGGAAGAGCACGTCGTGCGCGACCAGCTCGCGGCCTACCTGTGGCAGCGCTCGACCGGTCGCCCCTACGTCGTGGCCAAGGTGGCGGCCACACTGGACGGCGCCGTGGCCATGTCTGACGGGACCAGCCAGTGGATCACGGGACCCGAGGCACGCCAGGACGCGCACCACGTGCGCGCCGAGTCCCAGGCGATCATCGTGGGCGCGGGCACCGTTCGAGTTGACGACCCGGCTCTGACCGCTCGCCTCGACGGCCTGGTCCTCGAGCCGCTGCGCGTGGTGCTGGGTCACGCGGCGCCCGACGCCCGCGTTCAGCCCTGCCTCGAGCGACAGGGCGACCTCGGGGTCATCCTCGCGGAGCTCGGCGCGCTCGACGTCGTCCAGGTCCTCGTCGAGGGCGGCCCGACGACGACGAGCTCGTTCCTGGAGGCCGGCTTGGTCAACCGGCTCGTGTGGTACGTCGCGCCGGCCTGGGCCGGCGGCGGCGCGCTCGGCGCGGTGGGCGCCCTGGCCACGCCCACGATCGAGGCGCTGCGGCGGGGCCGTTTGGTCGGGGTGCGCCAGTTGGGCGAAGATGTACGCATAGACGTGGAGGTCTGATGGCACTCTCATCGATTGACGCGGCGGTCGCCGCGCTACGAAGCGGAGGAATGGTCGTCGTGGTCGACGACGAGGACCGCGAGAACGAGGGCGACCTGATCATGGCCGCCGAGGACGTGACGCCCGAGTCCATGGCTTTCTTCTTGGAGCACACCTCGGGCGTCATCTGCGTCCCGCTGGAGTCCGCCCGCGCCGACGAGCTGGAACTGCCCCTGATGGTCGTAGCTAATACCGAGGCGCAGCGCACCGCCTTCACCGTGACCGTGGACTACCGCCACGGCACG
Organism: uncultured Actinomycetota bacterium; assembly: GCA_963805595.1. Lineage (GTDB taxonomy): Bacteria > Actinomycetota > Acidimicrobiia > Acidimicrobiales > RAAP-2 > RAAP-2. The sequence continues at coordinate 493,731 of CAWDUM010000005.1, forward strand.
ACCACGGGCATCTCGGCGCACGACCGCGCGGCCACGGTGCGCGCCCTGGTCGACCCGGGTACGGCGCCGGGGGACCTCGCACGGCCGGGTCACGTGTTCCCCCTGCGCTACCGCCCCGGCGGCGTGCTCAAGCGCGCCGGGCACACCGAGGCGACCGTGGACCTGTGTCGGCTTGCGGGCAAGTCGGCCGCCGGCGTGCTGTGTGAGATCGTCACCAAGGACAAGTCCGACATGGCGCGCCTGGGCGAGCTCGAGGAGTTCGCCGCGGTTCACGGGCTCCCCATCGTGTCGATCGCGGACCTGATCCGCTACCGGCGCCACCACGAGAAGCTGGTGCGCCGCGTCGCCGAAGCCGCGCTACCCACCGAGCACGGCCAGTTCCAGGCCTACGTCTTCGAGTCGGTCCTCGACGGCGAGCAGCACCTCGCCCTGGTGTACGGCGACCTCGCCGGGGCGGCCGCGCCGCTCGTTCGGGTGCACTCCGAGTGCCTCACCGGCGACGTCATGGGCTCGATGCGCTGTGACTGCGGGCCCCAGTTGCACACGGCGCTGGCCAAGATCGCCGCCGAGGGCGAGGGCGTCGTGGTCTACCTGCGCGGTCACGAAGGACGCGGCATCGGCCTGGGCCACAAGATCCGCGCCTACGCGCTCCAAGAGGACGGCCATGACACCGTCGACGCCAACCTGGAGCTGGGGCTGCCGGTCGACTCGCGTGAGTACGGGATCGGCGCGCAGATCCTGGTCGACCTGGGCGTCACTCAGATGCGGCTGATGACGAACAACCCGAGCAAGTACGGAGGGCTGGAGGGCTTCGGTCTCGAGATCGTCGAGCGGGTCCCCCTGGAAAGCCGGCCCACCGCCTTCAACATCGACTACCTGCGCACGAAGCGTGAGCGCATGGGCCACCTGCTTGAGGGACTCGATGACCAAGAGTGACCAGCTCGCGTTCGATGAGCAGCTCGCCGAGTCGTGGCGGCCCCGCGTGGGCCAGATGCTCGTGGGCACGGCCGACGGCCGCGGCGCGCGCATCGCTCTCGCGTGCAGTCGGTTCAACGGGGGAGTGACCCTGCGCCTGCTCGAGTCGGCCCTCGGCACACTCGCCGAGGCGGGGGTCGAGCGCTCCGACCTCGCCCTGGCCTGGACCCCCGGAGCGTTCGAGCTGCCGCTGCTGGCCCGAGCCTTCGCGACCGGGCCGCGGCGCTTCGACGCGGTGATCACGCTGGGCGCGGTGATACGCGGCGAGACCGGCCACTACGAGGTCGTCGCGGGCGAGTGCGCCCGTGGCGTTCAGGCGGTCCAGCTCGAGACGGGCGTCCCCGTCGTCTTCGGGGTGCTGACGACCAACACCGTGGCCCAGGCGCTCGAGCGGTCCCGGCCCGACGAGGCCAACAAGGGCCGCGAGGCCGCGTTGACGGCGCTCGAGATGGTGTCGTTGCTGCGTCAGGGCCCCTTCGCGCCGTGACGTGCTGACGGGTCGGGTTGCTGCGTTCGACGAGCGCCGCGGCGTCGGAGAGTTGGTGACCGAGGACGCCGAAGCGTTCTTCTTCCACTGCGTCTCGATAGCGGACGGCTCGCGGACGATAGCCGTCGGCACACGAGTGAGCGCGCGACGCTCGGTCGGTCATCGCGGTCACGACGAGGCCACCGGCGTCACGCGGGTGCCCGCGTAGTCACCCCGACGCCACGACACCCCGGCGCCGAGGCGCCGGGGTGTCGTGTAGCTGAGGGGGAGTCAGCTAGCAGGCCGGCTCTGCGGGGGCGGAACCGAGCTTGGTGAGGGCCGCGTCACGCGCGGCCTTGGCCGTGGCGATGGTGGCGTTGTACTTGGCGAGGGCGGCCTTGGCCTGGGCGTCGTTCCCGCGCAGCAGGGCGAAGGACAGGCGGTTCAGTGCCTTGGACGCGGTCTTGGAGTAGCGGCTGTAGATGTCGCCGCGCTGCTCGTGCCAGCGGTAGTACTGACGGCTCCATTGCAGGAGCTGCACGCGGCACGACTTCGCGACGGTCGTCGTGGTCGACGCGACCGTCGTGGTCGTCGTCGGAGCCACTGACGTCGTGGTCGTCGGCGCGGTCGTGGTCGTGGTGTCAGCCATGGCCATCACGGGAACGCTCAGACCGAGCATTGCCAGGATGGCCACGACTGCCAATGGGCGGAAAGTCAGGTTCTTCATGATGGTCCTTTCAGGGGCTCGACGTCAGGGTACGAAGCCAGCCTGTGGGCCACCTGTGAGTTACGACAGGGTTGACTGAATAGTCGTCAGGCCCGTGCGGGGCGGGACGCCGCGGCGCGCACGTACACCTGCTGGACCTCGGCGAGCGCGCTGCGGTAGAGACCGACGTGTTCGCCGAGACGCTCACCGCCCGCCTGAATCATCGCGGCGACGACGTCGATGGTCAGGCGCGCGGCGTCGAGCTGGGGTGGCGTGGCGGACAGGTGGACCGCGGCGAGCTGGATCAGGTGGAAGAGGTGACCGCCCACGACGTCGGCCACGGGTGCGGCGCGCAGCGACTCGATCTCATCCTCGGGGCTGACGTCGGCGCCCGGCTCGTCGCTCACGCGACCACCGTAGCGGCCGATTTACGGCGCCTTGGCCGCTCCCGGTGGCGCCCCGGCCGGTGGGACCCCTGGAAGGCGAGCCGGGGGTCCCGACCTGCTCCTCTGGGGCGGACCCCCTGGGTACGCGCCGTGTCGCGGGGAGCCCGACCCCGCCATCGACTGGTAGGACACGAGCGCGAGCGCGACCACCGCGATGACGGCGACGAACGCGGCCGGGCGCGCGACGCGGGCGAGGGTCCACGCTCCCAACAGCGCGATCGGCCCCAGCGCCGGCAGGTAGAAGCGGATCACGTGCACGGTGAGCGCCGAGGCGCCGGGGCCCTGTCCCGGGCCGCCCGCGTGGCTCGCGGTCCAGGTGTAGGCGAGGTAGAGGAGCCAGAGCGCGAGCCAGCCCACGGCCAGGACCGCGGCGACGGCGGCGTCGCGGCGCGCGGGCGCCGCCTCGGTCCCGCCGCGGCGCCGCGCCCAGGTCAGCGCGACGGCGCCGAGCGTGACGACGCCGAGGACGGCGAAGGGCATCGAGCGCACCAGCTGGGCCGGCATCGAACGCAAGTTGGGTCCGAGGGCGGAGAGCGAGAAGGAGATCTCGCCGGGCGAGTACCCCGTCGCTGCCGGGTGGCCGTACGCCCAGGTGTCGAAGGCTCCGACACCGACGGCGAAGACGGCGACCGAGGCCAGCCACGTGAACAGCGCTCGCCGCGCGACGCGTGCGCGGCGCCACAGCACGAGCACCGCCGCGACGGCGACGACCAGCTCGATGACATTCGTGTAGCGGATGAAGACCGCGCCCTCGAGGGCGACGAACGCCGCGAGCCCTACGAGGAGACGCCGCCGGTCGGACGCCGACGGGGTCAGCATCACCCAGAGGAGGGCCCCGGCGCCGGCGGCGATCAGCGACGCGTCGGTGAACGACGGCATGGTCGCGCGCCACGCGAAGGTGAGCGCGGCGCCCGAGAAGCAGTAGAGCCAGACCGCGTAGGCACCGCCCCGACGCCCCAGCCAAGCGGTGGCGCCGGCGTAGAGGCCGACGCAGGCCACGGCGCCGTAGAAGAGGGGCGCCAGGCGCAGCACGCCCATCAGGTAGAACACGACCGCGAAGAACGGGTAGCCGGGGTTCTTCTCGCTAATCCAGCGCCCTGACGCCAGGTGGTGCCACTGGAGGATCCCGCCCGCGAGCTGATGGCGCAGGGTGAGGTACTGGGCGTTCGTCAGCAGGATCTGGCCGTGCGCGAGGGCCGCGATGGAGGCCCGATAGGCGTAGTCGTCGGGTTCGAGCAGCGCGGTCGTGCGCACGAGGACGAGGACCGCGAAGGCGATGAACGCGGCCGTCGCGGCGACGGCGGGCCGCGACGGACGACGCGACGGGCGCGGCGCGGCGACCTCGACGGTCTCGGGCGGCGGCGCCGCGTGCTCGCGCGTCTCGGTGCCCGTGCTCATGGCGCCCACGCTACGTAAGGCGCGTAAGGACGTGTCGTGTCGCGGCTAATCCCTGGCTAAGAGGCGCGCGGGCGGGCTCTGCTAGTGTGATGGGGCAGTTCACAGCAAGCGAGTTCGGCCACGCCGGACTCCACCTGGTCATGAAGAGTGCGCCGGGTTCCCAGGAGTTCACCTCGCTTGCCGTGGTGGCGCCCAGAGGGCGTCACAGAGAGCAAGGAGAGGGATATCGCAACAGTTCCTGGAGACCACCGCGTCAATGACCGCATCCGCGTGGACACCATCCGCCTGATTGACCAAGACGGCAATCAGCGGGGCGTCACTTCCACACGAGAAGCGCTGGCGCTGGCCCGGAGTCTGGACCTTGACCTGGTGGAGATCGCCCCGACGGCGAGCCCGCCGGTGTGCCGGATCATGGACTACGGGAAGTTCAAGTTCGACGAGGCCCAGAAGGCGAAGGAGTCTCGCCGGAAGAGTCTCAACGTGGGCGTCAAGGAGATGAAGTACCGACCCAAGATCGGGCCGGGGGACTTCGACACCAAGACGCGACTCGTCGAGAAGTTCTTGGGCGAAGGTCACAAGGTCAAGATCACCATCATGTTCCGCGGTCGCGAGTCGGCGCATCCCGAGCTGGGCAAGAAGATCCTGGACCGCATCGTCGAGCGACTGAGCGACGTCGCGAAGGTCGAGGCTGCCGCCAAGATCGACGGACGCAACATGATCATGGTCTTGGGCCCGGAGAAGAGGAACCGAACGAAGGTCGCCGAGGACGCGAGTCCGACGCTCCAGCAGGTCGCGCCCAGCGCGCCCGCAGAAATTTCGCAAGAGGAGGGCTGAGATGCCGAAGATGAAGACAGACACCGGAGCCAAGAAGCGCGTCAAGGTGACCGGGACGGGCAAGCTGCGCCGCCACAAGGCCTTCCGGGGGCACCTGATGGAGAAGAAGTCATCGGTGCGCGCTCGACGGCTGGGTCGCGAAACCGACTTTGCCCCGGGCATGGAAAAGAACGTCAAGAAGCTGATGGGTCGATAGAGACCGAGAGAGGAGCCAAGGACCATGGCACGAGTCAAGAGGGCGGTCAACGCCAAGAAGCACCACAAGGCGATTCTCGAGGATGCGAAGGGTTACTACGGCGACCGTAGCCGGACGTTCCGATCCGCGAACCAGGCCGTCCAGCACGCGGGTGTGTACGCGTTCCGCGACCGCCGGGCCCGCAAGGGTGAGTTTCGCAAGCTCTGGATCCAGCGCATCAACGCGGGCGCGCGACTGCACGGCGTGAGCTACAGCCGTTTCATCGCCGGCCTCAACGCCGCGGGCATCGAGGTGGACCGACGGGTGCTCGCCGACCTGGCCGTCAATGACAGTGCCGCCTTCGGCGCACTCGTGGCCCAGGCCACCGACGCCCTCGCCAAGTAGGACGCCCTGAGCGAGGCGCTGGCGTCGTCACACCAACGGGTTCGCCGCCTGCGGCGACTCGTCCAGAAGCGGTCCCTTCGCTGGGATGAAGGCGTCGCGGTCCTCGAGGGGCCTGACCTCCTAGAGGCGGCCCTGGAGGCTGACCAGGACCTCGAGGCGGTCTTCCTCGACGGCGCCACGACTCCCGACGAGCGCGTCGCGGCGATGGCGGCGGCGGCGCGCAGCGGGGGTGTCCCGGTCTTCACGCTGGGCGCCGGCGTCCTGGCGCGGGTGGCCGACGCCCAGACCCCGCAGCCGGTGCTGGCGACCTGGCGCTTCCGGTCGCCCGGCCTGGGGGACCTCGCCGGACGCGGCGTCGTGCTGGTCCTCGACGAGGTCCGTGACCCCGGCAACGCGGGGACGGCGATCCGATCCGCGGAGGCCGCGGGCGCCGAAGCGGTCGTGTTCAGCGGCGCGACGGTGGACCCCTACAACCCCAAGACCCTGCGCGCGACGGCCGGCGCGATCTTCTCGGTGCCGGTGGTTGTCGCGCCGCTGGAGGAGGTCGTCGCATGGATGCACGAGCGCGGCGCAAAGGTATGGGCCGCGGTCGTGCGCGGCGGGGACGACCTCGTCACGACCAACCTCGCCGGGTCCGTGGGCGTCGTCGTGGGCAGCGAGTCCGAGGGGCTCGCCGAGTCGAGCGTCGCCCGGTGCGATGGACGCGTGAGCATCCCGATGGTCGGTCGCGGCGAGTCGCTCAACCTCGGCGTGGCGGCGTCGCTCATCGTCTTCGAGGCCCTTCGCCAGCGACAAGGCGTGGCGCGACAATCCTCCCCGCCTAGCCTTGGGGGGTCATGACGCCCTCACCCCTCGACGACCTCGCCTCCCAGACGGCCGCCATCTTGTCGGCGGTGGCCGGGGTCTCGTCGCTGGACGAGCTACGCGAGGCCGAGCCCTCACTCGTCGGGCGGCGCTCGGTCCTCGCGACGCTGCAGCGCTCCCTCGGCTCGCTGGAGCCCGACGAGCGCCGAGACGCCGGCGCCCGTCTGCAGGAGGCGCGACGCCAGGTCGAGGCCGCGCTCGACGCGCGTCGTGGCGAGTTGCGCGCGATCGAGCGCGCCAAGAGCCTCGAGGAGGATCGCCTGGACCTGGGCGACGTCGTGGTCGCGGGGGTCCGGTGGCCCGTCGCGGCGGGACACCCGGGGCTGGTCGCGACAACCCAGCGCTCGCTCGAGGACGTCTTCGTCGCCATGGGGTTCACCGTGGCCGAGGGCCCCGAAGTCGAGAGTGACTGGTATAACTTCGAGGCGCTCAACATGCCCCCGGCGCACCCCGCGCGCGGGCTGTGGGACACCTTCTACGTGGACCTGGGCGAACCTGAGACCGTGGTGTTGCGCACCCACACGTCGCCCACGCAGATCCACCTCATGGAAGAGGCGGTGGCCACGGGCAGCTTGCCGATCCACTCGGTGATGCCCGGCCGGTGCTACCGGCGCGACACGCCCGACTCGCGCCACCTCGCGACGTTCCACCAGGTCGAGGGACTGCTCGTGGACCGAGGGATCACGTTCGCCGACCTGGCGGGCGTCATCGAGACGTTCACCCGCGCCTACTTTGGCCCCGACATCGAGGCCCGCCTGCGGCCCGGCTACTTCCCCTTCACCGAGCCGTCGGCCGAGTTCGAAGTCACCTGCACGATCTGTCGGGGCGGTGGGTGCCGCACGTGCTCGCACACGGGCTGGATAGAGCTCGGAGGCTGCGGGATGATGGACCCCGCGGTGTTCGAGGCGGTGGGCATCGACCCGAACGAGTGGAGCGGCTTCGCGTTCGGCTTCGGCATCGACCGCTGCGCGCAGATGCGCCACCGCATCGCCGACATGCGGTCGCTCGTCGAGAACGACACGCGGTTCATGAGGCAGTTCTCATGAGGATCTCACTCGACTGGCTGCGCGACTTCGTCGACCTCCCCGAGTCACCCGAGGAGCTGCGCGACACCCTCGACGACCTCGGTCTGGTCGTCGAGGGCGTGGACACGGTGGGCGAGGGACTCGCCGACGTGGTGGTGGCGAGGATCGACGAGATACGGGCGATCCCCGGCGCGGACAAGATCCGCCTGGTGGTCGTGGACGCGGGGTCTGGCCCCGTGGAGGTGGTGTGCGGGGCCTGGAACTTCGAGGTCGGCGAGCACGTGCCCTTCGCGCCCGTGGGCGCGGTGTTGCCGGGAGACTTCGCCATCGCCCGTCGCCAGATGCGAGGCGTCACGAGCAACGGCATGCTCTGCTCGAGCCGCGAGCTGCGCCTCGGTGACGATCACGCCGGCCTGCTTATCCTCGACCGGATCATCGCCCCGCGCGTCGGTCAGAGCCTGGTCGAGGCGCTGGGCGTGACGCCCGACGTCGTCTTCGACATCACGGTCGAGGGCAACCGCCCCGACGCGTGGTCAGTCGAGGGCGTCGCGCGCGACCTGGCGACGCGGCTCAACCGGGAGTTGCGTGCGCCCGACCTGGCGACTCCCGATTCGAAGGACGACACCGCACAGCACGCGGCCGCGTCCATCGAATCGGGGGACCTGTGTGGGCGGCTCACCGTGTCGCTGTTGCGCCGCGTCGTCGTCGGTCCGTCGCCGGCCTGGGTCGTGCGGCGTCTGCAGAGTGCGGGGATGCGGCCGATCTCCAACGTCGTCGACGCGTCCAACCTCGTCATGCTCGAACTGGGGCAGCCGACGCACCCCTACGACGCGAGTCGTGTCGCCGGCGCCACCCTTCGCGCGCGCCGCGCGCGCCCCGGTGAGTCCCTCGAGACGCTCGACGGCGTGTCGCGCGAGCTCGCTACCCCGGGTCGCGGGCTCGGCGACACCGGCGAGGACTGCGTCATCGTCGACGGGCACGATCACGTGCTCGGGCTCGCGGGCATCATGGGCGGGGCGTCCAGCGAGATTGGCGAGGAGACGACGGAGGTCGTGCTCGAGGCCGCCTACTTCGACCCCATGTCCGTGGCCCGGTCGGCGAAGCGACACGGGCTCAGGAGCGAAGCGTCGACCCGCTTCGAGCGAGGCGTCGACCCCCAGCTCGCGTTGCGCGCCGTCGCGCGCTTCGTCGCCGTCCTGCGCCAGAGCGTGCCGGGGGTGGAGTGGCTGCGCGATCCCCTGGACGTGCGCGGCGACGTGCCGTCGCCGTCGGTCGTCGAGCTCCGTCCGGGCGACGTCGAACGACTGCTCGGGGTCGAACTGGACGCCCAGGAGTCCCTGCGTCATCTGACGGGGCTGGGCTTTTCTGTCGTGCCCCGAGAGGACGACTGGCTGATCACCGCGCCCTCCTCACGCCCCGACGTGCGTCGTGGCCTCGCGGGCCGCGCCGACGTGATCGAAGAGCTGGCACGACTCCACGGATACCGGTCGCTGCCGCGCCACACGCCGACCTGGCCTGCGCCCGGGGGCCTCTCGGCCCGCCAAGTGCTGCGGCGCCGGGTGCGCGACGTACTGGTCGACCTCGGCGTCTTCGAAGCGTGGACGGCCACCTTGGGCAGTGACGAGGACTTCGACGTGCTGGATGAGGGGCGACCGCGCGTGCGCGTCACCAACCCTTTGTCGTCCGAGGAGTCCGTGCTGCGCTCGACGATGGTGACGGGCCTGGTGCGCGCCTGGGGCCGCAACCTCGAGCGCTCGACCGGCGACGTGCTGCTGGCGGAGTTCGGGGTCGTGTTCATCCACCCCGACGTCGCCGACGCGCCGCGGCTCACGCGTGGAGGGGCCGGCGGATCCTTGACGTTCGCGCTGCCGCAGGAGAACGAGCGTGTCACCGTCGTGCTGGGGCGGCCGGGTGACGACGCCGCGAGCGCCGTGGCGCTGTGGGCGGTTCTGGCCGAGCGGATCGGGCTGGACCGGGTCGTGGCCCGCACCGCGCCGCACCCGCCCGCGGGGTGGCACCCGACGAGGACCGCGACGCTGGTCGATGCGACGTCGGGCGCCGTGCTGGGACTGGTGGGCGAAGCCGACGGCGAGGTCGTGTCGCGGTTGGCACCTGCCGCCGCGCGGCGCGTCGGGCTGCTCGACGTGGACTTTGACGCCCTGGTCGATCCCGGTCGGGCGACGAGGCGCTCCGAGGCGGTCGTGGTGCCGAGTCGGTTCCCGAGCGCCGGCGTGGACCTCGCCTTTGTCACGCCACTCGACGTCGCGGCCGCCGACGTCGCCCAGACCCTTCGAACGGCGAGCGAGCTGGTCGAGAGCGCCGAGCTCTTCGACGTCTACACCGGGGTGAACCTGCCGTCCGGGACGCGCAGCCTCGCGTTTCGGGTCTCGTTCTCATCACGCGACGCGACCCTCACCGACGAGGTAATCGCCGAGCACCGTCGCCGGCTGATCGAGGCCGCGGGCGCCCTCGGGGCGACCCTGCGCTGACGGCGCACGAGACTGAGGTGAGCGCAGAGATGGAGTACGTGGCGCGACCCTCGCAGGGCAGGACCGTCACCCGATCTCGACCGGTTCGCCTCGGCGACGCGGGCGTCGACGGCCGACTGCGCGTCGACGGCCTGGCACGGTTCCTCCAAGACGTCGCGAGCGACGACTCGGCGAACAGCGGGATCGCGGGCGATGACGTCTGGGTCGCGCGACGAACCGCGTGGCGCCGCGTCGCCCACGCGCCGTGGCCGCGGCTCGGCGACGTCGTGACCCTCACGACGTGGTGCGGTGGAACCGGTGCGGCGTGGGCGGAGAGGCGCACCGACGTGGAGGTCGGAGGCGCCACGGCCATTGAAGCGGCGTCGCTGTGGGTGCCGGTGGGCCCCGACGGGCGGCCCCGGCGGCTGCGACCGGAGTTCTTCGATGTCTACGGGCCCGCGGCCGCGGGCCGACGCGTGCCGGGTCGCGTCACGGTAGAGCCGGTGGACCCGGAGGCGTCGCGACGACCGTGGGTCGTGCGTCGCAGCGACCTGGACGTCATCGGGCACGCCAACAACGCGGCGCTGTGGTGTGCCGTGGCCGAGGTGGCGCCGGGGGATCTGCGCGCCGCCGCCGTCATCCATCACGCGGCGGTGGAGCTCGGAGAACCCGTGGTGCTCGCGGCGAGCGCGGCGAGGTTGTGGCTCGTCGTCGAGGACGACATTCGAGTGTCAGGTCACTTCGAGGTCGACTGATCGGCGGGTCGCGCCGGGGCCCGTCGCCACGACGCTGCCGACCAGGACGAGGGGGAACCCGGCCAGGATCGACGCGGTCAGCGGCTCTCGGAGGAAGACGATTCCCAGGACGACGGCGATGGCGGTGTTCAGGTAGGTCACGACGACGCTGCGCGTCGCGCCGACCTCCTTGACGAGCTCGAAGAACACCAGGAACGCCCCCGTGGTGCAGACCAGGGACAGCGTCGCCGCGCTCGCCCAGGTCTCCGCCGTCGCCGCGCGCGGCCAGTGGGTCAACGCCCACGGCGTCCACAGCACGGCCACCGACAAGGTCGCTCCCACGACGACGGCGACCCCCGGGACGTGCTGGAGCTTCGCGGCCAGGATCAGTGGCCCGAGCGAGTAGCCGACGCACACGAGCAGCATGAAGCCGATCCAGGTCAGCGAGCCCCCGCGCGCGCCCAGTCCGACCAGGAGCGCCACGCCGACGGCGCCGATGCCCAGGCCGACGAGTCGCCGTCGTGACGCCTGCTCCTCGGTGCGGCGGAACCGCTGGGCCACGATGGAGAACAGCGGCACCGCGCAGATGATGAGGCTCGTGAGTGAGCTCGTGAGGTGGCGCTCGGACGTGGACATCAAGAACCAGGGGATCCCGAACTCGATGACGCCGAAGGTCACGATCCACCGGAAGTTGTCGATGATCAACCCGACCTGGCGTCGCGCGACGACGAGGGGCATCAGCAGGAGCCCCGCCGGCAGCGTCCGGCAGAAGACGAGGACGCCGGGGTCCATATGGCGCACCGCGACGCGAATCAGCAGATACGGCAGGCCCCAGATCATCGACATGGCGATGAAGAGGAGCCACCCGCGCCGCGACACGGCGTCAGCCTAGCGGCGCGCCGGGCCATTTGCATAAATCACAGGGTGTGTGCATAAAATGGCAGTGTGAGAACGGGAGTCGTCGGGGCGTCGGGCTACGCGGGCAGCGAGGTGCTGCGCCTCGCCGCCACCCACCCCGACCTTGAGGTCGTGGTGGCCACCGGCGCGTCCACCACCGGTCGGCGGGTGGCGGACCACGTGCCGGCCCTCGCCGCCGCGTACCCGGAATTGGAACTGAGCGGCGTGGACGCGGTGAACCCCGACGCCCTCGACGTGGTCTTCGTGGCCCTGCCCCACGGCGAGAGCCAGGGTCTCGTCCAGCGGATGGTCGCCGCGGGGGTCACCACCGTCGACCTGGGCGCCGACTTCCGGCTCAGGGACGCCGCCGCGTACGCCCGGTGGTACGGGGGAGTGCACGCGGCGCCCGAGCTCCTGTCCCGGTCCGTCTACGGGTTGGTCGAGCGGCACCGGGGCGACCTCGCGGGCGCGACGCTGATCGCGGCCCCGGGCTGCTACCCGACCGCGACGTCGCTAGCCCTCGGTCCGTTCCTCGACGCGGGGGTCGTCGAGAACGCGGGCGTCGTCGTCAACGCGCTCAGCGGCGCCTCGGGCGCCGGGCGCCAGACGAGCGAGCGCCTGCACTACTCACGCCTCGCGGCCAACGCCGAGGCCTACGGGCTCTTGACGCATCGCCACACCCCGGAGATCGAGCAGGAGATCGGCGCCGAGGTGCTCTTCACCCCGCACCTCATACCGGCGAGCCGCGGACTACTGGTCACGGCCTACGCGCGGGTCGTTCCGTCGGGCTTCACGACCGCCGACGCGCTGGCACTGCTGCGCCACGCCTACGGCGCCGACCCGTTCCTCGTGGTCAGCGACGAGCCGCCCAGCCTGAAGGACCCGGTCGGCTCCAACCTGTGCTTCGTCAGCGCCCGCGTCGACGAGCGCACCGGCTGGCTCGTGGCGATGAGCTCGATCGACAACCTCATCAAGGGCGCGGCCGGCCAGGCGATCCAGGCGTGGAACGTGGCCACCGGGCGTGAGGAGACCCTGGGGTTGCCGCGGACCGGAGTGACGCCGTGACCCGGGTCGTCGTCAAGATCGGGGGCCACGCCCTGGACAGCCTGGAGCCCGACGCCCCAGTGCTCGTGGACCTGGCGCACGACATCGGCTCTATGCAGTCGTCGGGCACGAGCGTGGTCGTCGTACACGGCGGCGGACCCCAGATCGCGGACCTGCTCGAGCGCCTCGGACGCCCGTCCACGTTCCACCAGGGCTTGCGGGTGACCGACGACGCCACGATGGACGTCGTCGCGATGGCGCTGGGCCTGGTCAACGCCAGGGTCGTCGCGTCGCTCGCTCACGCCGGGCTCGACGTCGTGGGGCTCACGGGTGCGGACCGGACGCTGATGACCTCGACGTCGCTGGGCGAGCCGTGGGACCGGGCGGGCGGCCCGCCCAGGGTGCGAGCCGCCGTCGTCGAGGAGTCGTGGGCCCTCGGCGTCACGCCCGTGGTCAGCTCGGTCGCCACGGACGCGGCGGGTCGCCTGCTCAACGTGAACGCGGACGCCGCGGCGGGCGCCCTCGCGGCGGCGCTCGGAGCGGACGCCCTGATCCTGCTCAGCGACGTCGACCAGGTGCGCCGGGACCCCGACGACCCCGAATCGAGCGTGGCGGTGCTCGAGCAGGCCGACGTCCGTGACATGGTCGAGTCCGGCCGGGCGCGCGAGGGAATGCGCCCCAAGCTCCTTGCGGCGCTGGACGCCCTTGACGGGGGGGCGCGCGTCGTGACGTTGGCGAACGGCACGCGACCCCACGCGTTGTCGGGGGCGCTCGACGGATCGCTGGCGACCACGGAGGTCCGGGTGTGACACGGCATTTCATCACTATCGACGCGCTCGATGACGCGGACCTTCGCTCGATCTGCCACCTGGCGACGGCGCCCATCGACGACGAAGCCTTGCGCGGTCAGGGTGTGGCGCTGGTCTTTGAGCGCCCGAGCCTTCGAACGCGGGCGTCGAGTTCGGCTGCCGTCCACGAGCTCGGAGGCTTCACGACCTTCTTCTCCGACGAGGAGATCGGACTCGACTCGCGCGAATCGGCCGAGGACATCGCCCGCACGATCAGCGAGATGTATTCGGTGGCGGCGCTGCGCGTTCGCAACCACGGGGTCTTCGCGCGCATGGCCCGCGCCACCGACGGCCGGCTCGCCCTGATCAACCTGCTCAGTGACGCGGCGCACCCCACTCAGGCGGTCGCCGACGCCTTGACCCTCGCGGACCACTTCAGTCGTGGCGACGTCACCGGGCTCGGTGGGCTACGCGTCGCCTACGTCGGCGACGCGACGAATGTCGCGCGGTCCCTCGCGGCCATCCTCGTGCGCCTCGGGGTGGACGTCGTGGTGGGGGCCCCGGAGACCTACCAGCTGGCGCGGGGCGGCCCCGAGGACGCCTTCGTGCTGGCCGGCCCCGGGTCGCTGCGCCTGGTCGGGACGGCGGCCGAGGCGGTCGCCGGAGCCGACGCCGTCTACACCGACGCGTGGGTCTCGATGGGCATGGAGGCCGCGACCGAGGTGCGCCGACGGGACCTCGCGTCGTTCCGCGTCGATGCCGCGTTGATGTCGCGCGCCAAGCCCGGCGCCGTCGTGCTGCACTGCCTGCCGGCGCATCGCGGCGACGAGATCACCGACGAAGTACTTGACTCGGACGCGTCGATGGTCTGGCGCCAGGTGTATCACCGGCGTTCCGCCATGGTTGGCGTGTTGCGATGGATAACGGGGGAGAGCTCATGACCAAGGCCCAGCGCCAGCACCGCATCACCGAGTTGCTCGAGCGAAACACGATCTCCACGGCTGCGCAGATCGTGGCCAAGCTCCAAGGCGAGGGCTTCGCCGCGACGCAGGCCACCGTGACGCGCGACCTCCAAGAGCTCGGCACGATCAAGGTTCGTGACGAGCACGGGGCGCGTCGCATCGTGATCTCCTCGGGACCCAAACTGAGCTCGGCACCGCTGGACCACCTGCGCCGCATGATGGGCGAATGGGTGGTCTCGGTGGAGAACTCGGGCAACCTCGTGGTGATCCGCACGCCGCCGGGCTGCGCCCACGTCGTGGCCTCGGCGCTGGATCGCAGCGCCCTGGACGGGGTGCTCGGGAGCGTCGCGGGTGACGACACGCTCCTCGTCATCGCCACCGAGAGCCGCAGCGGATCGGCCCTGGCGACCGAATTTCGCCAGCTCGCCGGCCTCGAGCAGCCGGCGCCACGAAAGAGAGGGAAGTAGCCATGGCCAAGAGGGTCGTACTCGCCTACAGCGGCGGTCTGGACACGTCCGTCGCGGTCCGCTGGATGATCGAGGAGTGGGGGGTGGAGGTGATCTGCGTGCTGGTCGACGTCGGCCAGGACGCCGACAGCTCTGAGGACTTCGGGTCGATCCGGGCTCGGGCGCTCAGCGCGGGGGCACTCGAGTGCGTCGTGGTCGACGCGCGCGACGAGATGGCCGAGGAGTTCTGCTCCAAGGCGATCGTCGCCAACGCCCTCTACGAGGGCAAGTACCCGCTGGTGTCAGCCCTGTCGCGGCCGGTCATCGTGCGCCACCTGGTCGCCCAGGCCCGCGCGTTCGGAGCCCAGGCCGTCGCCCACGGGTGCACCGGCAAGGGCAACGACCAGGTTCGCTTCGAGGTCGGCACGCACGCGCTGGCCCCGGACCTCGAGGTCCTCGCCCCGGCGCGTAACTGGGGGATGACCCGGGCCGACTCGGTCGACTTCGCCGCGAAGTGGGAGATCCCGATCCGGGCGACCAAGGAGAAGATCTACTCGATCGACGAGAATCTCTGGGGCCGGGCGATCGAGTGCGGCGCCATCGAGGACCCCTGGGCCGAGCCGCCCACGGATCCGTACACCCTCACGCGGGTGACGCGCAGCGAGCCCGTGGAGCTGACGATCACCTTCCGCGCGGGGGTCCCCGTGGCGCTCGACGACGAGGCCATGGGGCTCGCGGACCTCATCGGAGCGCTGAACCGGCGTGCCGGGTCCACCGGCTTCGGGCGACTGGACATGGTGGAGAACCGCCGCGTGGGCATCAAGAGTCGCGAGGTGTACGAATGCCCGGCGGCGCTCGCGCTGATCGGTGCGCACGCGGACCTCGAAGACCTGACTCTGGAGCGCGACGTGCGCCACGAGAAGGCTCGCCTCGAGCCGCGCTGGTCCGATCTGGTCTACGACGGCATGTGGTTCTCACCGCTCAAGGAGGCGCTAGACGCGTTCATGTCCGAGACCCAGCGTCACGTGTCGGGCGACGTGCGGGTGCGCTTCGACGCGCCGGGCCTGATGCGCGTGGTCGGCCGACGCAGCCCCGAGGCGCTCTACGACTACGGGCTCGCCACCTATGACGCCGAGGACACCTTCCGCCACGCCGATTCCGAGGGATACGTTCGCATCTACGGGCTCGGGGTCAAGACGTGGGCCGCGCGCCAGGGCGCGAAGAACTCGACGCCGCCACGGCCATGACGCTCTGGGGTGGCCGGTTCACTGACGCCATGGCGCAGTCGCTGTGGGAGCTCTCGGAGAGCTACCCCTTTGACCACGTCCTGTATCACCACGACCTGGAAGGCTCACGGGCGCACGTCGAGGGTCTCGCCGCGGCGGGCCTGTTGACCCCGGAGGAGTCGGCGAGCCTTGTCGCGGCCCTCGACGAGATCGAGTCGGAGTTCGACCGCGGCGTGTTTGTGCGGGCGGGCGGCGACGAGGACATCCACACCGCGATCGAGCGGCGCGCGACCGAGATCGCGGGCGACGCCGGCGCGAAAATGCACACGGCGCGCAGCCGCAACGACCAGGTCGCCACGACCCTGCGGCTGTTCCTGCGCGACGAGATCGCCGGCCTCTCGTCGATGATCATCGATTTGGCCGAGGCGCTCGTCGCCGCGGGCGACCGTACACCCGGCGCCCGTCTCCCGGGGTACACGCACCTGCAGCGGGCCCAGCCGGTGCTCTTGTCCCATCATCTCCAGGCCCACGCCTGGGCGCTGCTGCGCGACGTCGACCGTCTGCTCGACGGGCGCGACCGACTCAACCTGTCGCCGTTGGGGGCCGGGGCGCTGGCGGGCACGTCGCTGCCGATCGATCCGGAGGCGACCGCGCGGTGGCTGGGCTTTGACGGCACCGTCGCGAACTCTCTCGACGCCGTCAGCGACCGTGACTTCGTCGCCGAGGTTCTCTTCGACATCGCCCTGCTGGGCGTGCACCTGTCGCGCATGGGCGAGGAGCTCGTGCTGTGGACCAGTGCGGAGTTCTCCTTCGCGACCCTGGGCGACGCCTTTACCACGGGGTCGTCGATGCTTCCCCAGAAGAAGAACAGTGACGTCGCCGAGCTGGCTCGGGGAAAGACCGGTCGCCTCGTCGGCAACCTGACCGCGGTGCTCGTGATGCTCAAGGGCCTGCCGCTGTCGTATAACCGGGACCTCCAGGAGGACAAGGAGCCGCTCCTGGACTCCCTGCGCCAGGTCAACCTGGTCCTGCGCGCGATGAGCGGGGCCTACGGGTCTCTCGAGTTCCACGTCGAGGAGGCTGCTTCGGCCGCGGACGACGAGTTCCTCGTCGCCGTTGACCTCGCCGAAATCCTCGTCGAGGGCGGACTCCCGTTTCGACAGGCGCACGAGCTCGTCGGCGGTTGGGTGGCCGAGTCCCTGGCGTCGGGCACTCCGTTCTCCCAGGTCGTGGCGGGCCACGACGACACCGGGGCGCTGGCGGGGGTCTTCGCGCCCAAAGCGGCGCTGGAGCGTCGACGCTCGATCGGGGCGTCAGGCCCCGCGTCCGCGCCCGCCCAGCGCCGACGCCTGGACGAGACCATCGCGGCGGCGCGCTCGCGGGTCTAGGGCCGGCGGGTGCGGCTCGGGGCGTTCCTCGAGTCTGCTAACATTGAATTCCCACCGCAGTGAAGGCGTCCGGTCAGTTTGCACCGGTTCGAACCGCGCTGATAAGGTAGGCATCCCCGTCGCCGGGTTGTTTGGCGGCGGAATCCCGGGATAACCGGGATGGTGTATGTCGTACCTCCGACCTCGGTCGTGTACGACGTCGCTCCTTGAAAACGGAAGAACGAGAGCCAAAAGCCAGTACGGGCGACGATGGACGGATCTAACCGGACGCGTCGTTCGTCAAAAAGAAGTAGGCAACGAGGCCACCCCGTGGTACTCGTTGTTGTCAGGTCGGTATTAGAGTCGCCGATCTGGCTCTCTGATTCTCAGAGACCTCGGTCTCGAACGAATCTTGATGGAGAGTTTGATTCTGGCTCAGAATGAACGCTGGCGGCGTGCTTAACACATGCAAGTCGAACGGAATCCAAGGAGCTTGCTCCTGAAGATTTAGTGGCGAACGGGTGAGTATCACGTGAGCAACCTGCCCCGAAGACTGGGATAACACCGGGAAACCGGTGCTAATACCGGATGTCTTCCACTGACCGCATGATCGGTGGAAGAAAGTCTTTTCGCTTCGGGAGGGGCTCGCGGTCCATCAGCTTGTTGGCGGGGTAACGGCCCACCAAGGCAACGACGGATAGCTGGTCTGAGAGGACGATCAGCCACACTGGAACTGAGACACGGTCCAGACTCCTACGGGAGGCAGCAGTGGGGAATCTTGCGCAATGGGCGAAAGCCTGACGCAGCAACGCCGCGTGAGGGATGAAGGCTTTCTGAGTTGTAAACCTCTTTCGACAGGGACGATTGTGACGGTACCTGTAGAAGAAGCACCGGCCAACTATGTGCCAGCAGCCGCGGTGATACATAGGGTGCGAGCGTTATTCGGATTTATTGGGCGTAAAGAGCTCGTAGGCGGTTCGATAAGTCGGGTGTTAAACCCCCAGGCTCAACCTGGGGCCGCCACCCGAAACTATCGTGACTTGAGTTTGGTAGGGGATCACGGAATTCCTGGTGTAGCGGTGGAATGCGCAGATATCAGGAGGAACACCAGTAGCGAAGGCGGTGATCTGGGCCAATACTGACGCTGAGGAGCGAAAGCGTGGGGAGCGAACAGGATTAGATACCCTGGTAGTCCACGCCGTAAACGGTGGGCACTAGGTGTGGGGACTTTTCAACGGTTTCCGCGCCGCAGCTAACGCATTAAGTGCCCCGCCTGGGGAGTACGGCCGCAAGGCTAAAACTCAAAGAAATTGACGGGGGCCCGCACAAGCAGCGGAGCATGTGGCTTAATTCGATGCAACGCGAAAAACCTTACCTAGATTTGACATGCTGGGAAAAGCCGTAGAGATACGGTGTCCTTCGGGGCTCAGCACAGGTGGTGCATGGCTGTCGTCAGCTCGTGTCGTGAGATGTTGGGTTAAGTCCCGCAACGAGCGCAACCCTTGTTCTATGTTGCCAGCACGTAATGGTGGGGACTCGTAGAAAACTGCCGGGGTCAACTCGGAGGAAGGTGGGGACGAGGTCAAGTCATCATGCCCCTTACGTCTAGGGCTGCACACATGCTACAATGGCCGGTACAGAGGGCTGCTAAACCGCGAGGTGGAGCCAATCCCTAAAGCCGGTCTCAGTTCAGATTGCAGGCTGCAACTCGCCTGCATGAAGTTGGAGTTGCTAGTAATCCCGGATCAGCACTGCCGGGGTGAATACGTTCCCGGGCCTTGTACACACCGCCCGTCAAACCACGAAAGTCGGCAACACCCGAAGCCGGTGGCCTAACCGCAAGGAAGGAGCCGTCGAAGGTGGGGTCGGTGATTGGGGTTAAGTCGTAACAAGGTAGCCGTACCGGAAGGTGCGGCTGGATCACCTCCTTTCTAAGGAGCACATCTGCCCGCTAGGGGCAGACAGCTACCGAGTTGAATGCTGGTTAGTCGGCTGCGTGGTGTCATTACTGGGGTTCCGGTCCCGAGCATTCGTGCTCTGCACCGTGCCCGTCAGGTCCGCCGCGCAGGTCCGGACTCTCGTCTTCCGTTTTGGAGGAGCGACGCTCCTTGGACGGTGCCCCTCGGGGCCGCCCGTCCCTCCGGTACTCCCGGTCGGCCCCAAGGGCCGATTGGTCGAGATCCGGTGCGCTGATCCTTGAGATTTCTAGAACGAGCACGAGCATCTATATTTTTAAAAATATCAATTTCTCCAAGCTACAAAGAGTCAACGGTGAATGCCTTGGCGTCTAAAGCCGATGAAGGACGTGGGCGACTGCGATAAACCATGGGAAGCTGTCTACCGAGCTGTGATCCATGGGTGTCCGAATGGGAAAACCTTGCACCCGTCATGGGGTGCAACTCCCGCCTGAATACATAGGGCGGGTAGAGGGAACCGGGTGAATTGAAACATCTCAGTAACCCGAGGAGAGGAAAGCAAAATGCGACTCCCTGAGTAGCGGCGAGCGAAACGGGAAGAGCCTAAACCGGTCTGGTGTTAAAGCACTGGGCGTTGCCAGACCGGGGTAGTGGGATTCACGGGAAGGAACCAGCAACCTTCACAGAGTTACAAAACCGATGCGTAGCAGAACTACCTGGAAAGGTAGACCACAGGGGGTAACAGTCCCGTACGCGAAACGCAAAGGTCTCTGCGTGAACACCCGAGTAACGCCGGATCCGGGAAAGCCGGCGTGAATCTGTCAGGACCATCTGATAAGGCTAAGTACTCATAGACGACCGATAGTGAACAAGTACCGTGAGGGAAAGGTGAAAAGTACCCCGGGAGGGGAGTGAAATAGAACCTGAAACCGTTGATTTACAATCAGTTAGAGAGTCGTCACGTCTACGGACGTGGCCTCGATAGCGTGCCTTTTGAAGAATGAGCCAGCGAGTTGTGGTACGTGGCGAGGTTAACCCGGGAGGGGTAGCCGAAGCGAAAGCGAGTCTGAATAGGGCGTTCAGTCGCGTGCTGCAGACCCGAAGCCGAGTGAGCTAGCCATGGGCAGGTTGAAGCGGGGGTAAAACCCCGTGGAGGACCGAACCCACCTCAGTTGAAAATGAGGGGGATGACCTGTGGTTAGGGGTGAAAGGCCAATCAAACTCGGTGATAGCTGGTTCTCCCCGAAATGCATTTAGGTGCAGCGTTAGTTGTTCAGCATCGGAGGTAGAGCACTGGATGGGCTAGGGGGCCTACAAGCTTACTGACCCCAACCAAACTCCGAATGCCGATGCTCTAGAGACTGGCAGTGAGACCACGGGGGATGAGCTTCGTTGGTCGAGAGGGAAACAGCCCAGATCTTCAGCTAAGGCCCCAAATTCTGGACTAAGTGGAAAACGATGTGAGAACGCTCAGACAGCCAGAAGGTTGGCTTAGAAGCAGCCACCCTTTAAAGAGTGCGTAATAGCTCACTGGTCGAGTGGTCTTGCGCGGATAATGTAACGGGGCTCAAGTCCAGAGCCGAAGCTAAGAATTGCGACCGCAAGGTCGTAGTGGTAGGGGAGCGTCGAACCTGCTGAGAAGCGGAGGTGTGAACCTTCGTGGAGCGCGTTCGAGTGAGAATGCTGGTATGAGTAGCGAGAGAGGGGTGAGAAACCCCTCCGCCGTAAACCCAAGGTTTCCTGGGGAAGGCTAATCCCCCCAGGGTAAGTCGGGAGCTAAGGCGAGGCCGAGAGGCGTAGTCGATGCACAACAGGTTGATATTCCTGTACCACCGTGTCCGCGCCCATTCCAATGTGGGGGTACTAAGGGGCTGACCTTCGGGTCGAACCGACCAACCCTGCGGCGGAAAGCGAAGGAGGGACAGAGGAGGATAGGTGAGCCCAGGCGTTGGTTGTCCTGGGGTAAGTGTGTAGGGCGAGATCTAGGCAAATCCGGATCTCACGTGCCTGAGACACGATGCCGAGCCATTAGGCGAAGTCACTGATTCCATGCTCTCGAGAAAATCTTCTAGCGAGTTGACACGGTGCCCGTACCCCAAACCGACACAGGTGGGTGGGTAGAGAATACCAAGGCGATCGGGAGAACTGTGGTTAAGGAACTCGGCAAAATGCATCCGTAACTTCGGGAGAAGGATGGCCTTACTAGCGTGAAGGACTTCGCGTCCGGAGCGTGAGAAGGTCGCAGAGAATTGTGGGAAGCGACTGTTTACCAAAAACACAGGAGCGTGCTAAGTCGTAAGACGCCGTATACGCTCTGACGCCTGCCCGGTGCTGGAAGGTTACGGGGACTGGTCAGCTCTTTGAGCGAAGCTAGGAACCTAAGCCCCAGTAAACGGCGGCCGTAACTATAACGGTCCTAAGGTAGCGAAATTCCTTGTCGGGTAAGTTCCGACCTGCACGAATGGCGTAACGACTTCCCAACTGTCTCAACCACAGACCCGGCGAAATTGAAGTACGAGTAAAGATGCTCGTTAGCTGCATCAGGACGGAAAGACCCCGTGCACCTTTACTACAACTTGATGTTGGGTTTTGGTTCAGTTTGTGTAGGATAGGTGGGAGGCTTTGAAGCGTCGGCGCTAGCCGATGTGGAGCCAACGTTGAAATACCACCCTTTCTGCACCGGAGCCCTAACCTTGGTCCGTAATCCGGATCAGGAACAGCGTCAGGCGGGTAGTTTGACTGGGGCGGTCGCCTCCTAAATCGTAACGGAGGCGCCCAAAGGTTCCCTCAGGCTGGTTGGCAATCAGCTGTTGAGTGCAATGACACAAGGGAGCTTGACTGCGAGACCTACAAGTCGAGCAGGTACGAAAGTAGGGCATAGTGATCCGGCGGTCGCTTGTGGAAGCGCCGTCGCTCAACGGATAAAAGGTACGCCGGGGATAACAGGCTTATCTTCCCCAAGAGTCCATATCGACGGGAAGGTTTGGCACCTCGATGTCGGCTCGTCGCATCCTGGGGCTGAAGCCGGTCCCAAGGGTTGGGCTGTTCGCCCATTAAAGCGGTACGCGAGCTGGGTTCAGAACGTCGTGAGACAGTTCGGTCCCTATCCGATGCAGCCGTAAGTGAATTGAGAAAGGTTGTCCCTAGTACGAGAGGACCGGGACGAACGCAGCTCTCGTGTGACAGTTGTCCTGCCAAGGGCATGGCTGTTTTGCGACCTGCGGGTGGGATAAGCGCTGAAAGCATCTAAGTGCGAAGCCCGTTTCAAGATAAATTCACTCACTGGATAACCAGGTAAGGCCCGTGGCCAGACGACCACGTTGATAGGCCGGAAGTGTAAGTGCGGTAACGCATTCAGCTGACCGGTACTAATCGGCCGAGGGCTTGGAGTTTGATGCTCGTGCTCGTTCTAGGACGCTCAAGGAGCCGGTGAACCCGGTTCGGGCCACGACAGTGGTCGAGCGCATGGTTTCCGGTGGTTATGGCGGTGGAGATATACCTGTTCCCATTCCGAACACAGCAGTCAAGCCCACCAGCGCCGATGGTACTTGGGGGTCCCCCCCTGGGAGAGTAGGTCGCCGCCGGATTTCTTGAAAGACCCCCACCTCACGGTGGGGGTCTTTCGCATGTAATAGCCGTCTAGAAGTCGTTCAAATCCCTAGAAAATCGGGTTCGTAGGGATACACTCGGTGCGACCTTTGCTCGGGTGTCGCGGGGGAAATAGGCGTCGCTCTCCTCGGGTGGATGCCTGGATTCTGGGTAAGGAGTGGCGTCGACGGCATGGACAGAGAACCCGGGTCGTCGAGCGCGCCGGAGGGTCGCGCCGAGCCGTCCCCTTCCGATACCGAAGACTCCGCGGTGCGTGCCGGCCCCGAAAGGAAGCCGCGGGTGTTCCTGCGGATCTCGAACCTGGCTCCACGGCGCGTGGACGGTTCGCCCGCGCCCGCCCGTGCGGTAATCGCCGATCCCGAGCTGGTCGCGCCGGACCTGGCCGGACTGCCCTGGCGGGAGCGCCTCGAGTACCACCGGCGCGCGATCTTCCAACTCCGACACCTGCCGGTGGCGATCATCCTTGCCCTGTATGTCTTCTGGTACTGCCACCTCAGCCTGAACCTCTTCTTCGGCTACGGCGATCCGCCCTTCGACCTGTCGGTGTTCAACCAGGGCCTCTGGCTGCTCAGTCACTTGCACACGCCGTTCGTCACCGTGATGGGACGCAATCTCTTCGGCGACCACACCTCCTTCATCTTGGTGCTCGTGGCGCCTTTCTACCGGCTGTTTCCGGAGCCCCAGGGCATCCTGGTCCTCCAGACCCTCGCCATCGCCGGAGCGGCCATACCGATCTATCTGCTGGCACAGCGCTACATCAAGAGCACGTGGATCGCGACCGCGCTCGTTGCGGCGTACCTGCTGAATCCCGCTCTTGAGCAGGGCAACCTCGACCAGTTCCACCCCGAGTGTCTACAGGTCCTGATCATCAGCATCGCCATCTACGCCGCGGTGACCTCGCGCAAGGTCCTGCTCGTCGTGATGGCCGGACTCGCGCTGCTGGTCAAGGAGGACGCCGCCATGTTGGTGGTGCCACTGGGCCTGTGGTTCGCGTGGCGACGGGACCGGCTGTGGGGGCTGGGTGTCGCCGGCGTCGCCCTGGTTTACGCGTTCTTCGCCAACGTGGTGATCCTGCCGGCGTTCCTCGGGGCGGGCAGCATCTACACCGGACGCATCCCCTTTGGCGGACTCGGGGGACTGGTGTCAACGCTGTTCCACCACCCGAGCGAGGTGGTGCGGTACCTGCACTCGGGCGAGAGGCCCTTCTATGTCTGGCAGATCGCGGCTCCCTTCGCCTGGGTCTTCCTCCTCGCTCCCGAGGTCGCCGCCATCGGAGTCCTCGTCGTCGGGGAGAACGTCCTGAGCAACGACGGCTACATGCAGCAGATCCTCTACCAGTACTCGATGACCATCGCCCCGGTGCTGATGATGGGCACGGTCTACGCGATCTCGACGATTCGCCGCCGGCAACTCCAGTCGGTGCTCGCGGTGGTGGTGCTCGCGGCGTCCGTCTGGACGTGCGCGGTGTGGGGCCTGGCGCCCTTCTCCGACGACCACGTCCAAGGCGATTGGTACGCCAACAGTGCCTACGGCCAAGGCGTCACCTACATCGAGAAGGGCCTCCCCGCCAACGCAGTCGTCTCCGCCTGGTATCCGATCGTGTCCCACATTGATCAACGAACCCAGGTGTACGTGTGGCCGACTCCCTTCAGCGCCGAGGACTGGGGAACCGGTACAAACATTGGAGCGAGGCTTCCCGTCTCGTCTCAGGTGCAGTACCTGATCCTTCCCGTTCCGCTGGCGAGCGACCAGAACCCCGACGTGATGGCAAAGATCTCTTCGTACTTCCGACTCGTGCGCAGCGAAGACGGCATCGGCCTCTATCGAAGGATCGGGTCGTGAGGTTCCTACGCCATTGTGGAATCACGGGGGTCGGTCACGTTGCGGCGCTGAGTTGTCGCGGCGTACCGCGAGATCGCTGCCACACGGCCACATCCATTCTCGCTTCTTGCCAGGTGCGAGACGAGTGATCGAGATGGCGGGCGGGCAACCGGCCGTGAAGATCGGAGCGGGCGACCCACGGTCGGCGTCGTTGGAACTGCTCGTGGCCGTGATCACGTGGATGCCTCGAGGTGTGCGACACGTTGCGCGGGGCAATCGAACCGCTCGCACAACGGCGATTGGACGCTCGGGACCGTCGTGAACGACGTCGGGCCCATCGCGGAAACGGAGGGGTCCGGCAGGGTTGCGAGTACTCATCTGAGAGAAACCCCGCCGATTCACGCGGATCTGGCCGGACGTCTCCGGGGCCTTCCGTGGGGAACCATCGCGCCGGTGCTCGCTTACGCCGTCATCGCGCTCGCGGCGAACTGGCCAAACTGGCCGGGGGACCCGAGTCGGACACGGACCGTCCAGAACTTCGGAGTCATCGGGTCAACCGACGTCATCCAGGCGACGTCATTCCTCGCGTGGACCGCGCACGCAGTGGTGCACGGTCTCAACCCCTTCTACACGTCGGCGATCAACTATCCCTACGGGGCGAACCTCGTCCAAAACACGGCGTCACCCCTGCTCGGACTGCTAGTGGCGCCGCTGACGCTGCTCGTCAGCCCCCTCGCCAGCATGAACCTGTTGTTGTGGCTGGCACTGGTCCTGTCCGCATCGTCGATGTTCTTCGTTCTCCGGAGATTCGTCTCGTGGCGGCCGGCCGCCTTCGTCGGGGGAGCCTTGTACGGGTTCTCGCCTTGGGTGATCGACCAGAACCTCTATCACCTCAACCTCTGCTTCGTGCCCCTTCCTCCCGTGATTCTGCTCAGCGCCTACGAGCTCTTGCGACCGAGGCAGGATCGACCCCTTCGGTGGGGTGTGGCGCTGGGTGTCGGGGTAGCGGCGCAGTTCTTCATCTCGACCGAGATCTGCGCCCTCACGATCATTACCGCGGTGATAGGCGCCGTGATACTGAGCATCGACGCGCCGACGGAGGTGATTCCGGCGGTGCGCCGCGCTCGTTGGGGAGTGGTCGCCGCGGTGGGAATCGGCGTCGCCGTCTTGACATACCCGATCTACATCATGTTCGCCGGTCCGTACCACTTCATCGGCACACCGAGCCCCGGAGGAGAGGGGGCGGACCTCTTGAGCCCGCTGCTCCCAACGTCGCTGCAGCTGCTGACGCTAGGGCACCTGGGGGTCATCGGCAGTGGTCTAGTTCACGCCAACACATCCGAGAACGGCGGCTACCTAGGCGCCCCCCTCCTCGTCTTGATGGTGGTATTTCTCGTCGCGTACCGGCGCAGACCGTGGCTTCGCTTCTGCGCCCTCATGGTTCTGGTGACGTTCATCCTTTCGTTGGGGAATGAACTGGACGTGGACGGTCATGCGACGGGATTCACGTTGCCTTTCCATCTGGTGGACAGTCGCTTCATCTTCGACAACATCCTGCAGGTACGGTTCGGACTCTTCGTGGCGCTGTTCGCCGCGGCGCTGGTCGCCCTCGGGGTTGATCAAATGCACGCGAACGCGCAGGTTCACCGGCGTGAGGACCACGGAGGATCGTCCGTGCGCGTCTACTCCGTGAGGGGACTCTCGGCGCGGTGGCCGGTGTACGCCCTGGGCATCCTGTCCTTGGTCACGCTCGCGCCCAGGTTCCCCCTCCCCACGGCGGCGGCGGGTGTCCCGGCTTATTTTTCGAGTGGCGCCGTCGACCGGATCCCGGCGGGCAGCGTCGTGCTCATCTCACCGTATCCGTCGATCTTTGACCCGATGCCGCAGCTGTGGCAGGCCGTGGCCCAAGACCGATTCAGGATCATCGGTGGCTACGCGTCGTTCTCCTCCGAATCGCCCTCTGGCGCTACCTCGGGCAACTATCCCTCGCCGTACCCGCCGTCGCTGAATCCAATCGACGTGGAGATGTTCCTGACCGGGGAGGCGGACGGGACACCCTTCCTGAGCGGGACGATCCCCCCGGTTGACGTCAACCTCGAATGCGACTTTCGTCAGTTCTTGCGGAACTATCACGTAGGGACGTTGGTGGTCGGGCCCATACCGACCTCCTTCAGTTCCCATCGTGTTGCCCTCGACGATCTGTTCTCTCAGGCATTGGGACCGCCGTCGGCTGTCGACGGGCGCATCACGGTGTGGTACGACCTGGCGTCGACACTCTCTCAACCAATGTCTCGCTTGTCGTGCGTCTCGGGGTAGTTCAATCTCACGCCCGTCGGAGTCGGCGCGACACGGTCGACGGGGGAGTCGAGGAGGCGGACTTGGCCGAGCTGCGCAGGAAGCGACCTGAAGGCTCGGCGGTAGGCTTCACGGGTGACACCGCGCCCCCCGGAACCTCGCCGCTCCAGGTCCTCGTCACCAACGCGAGGGACGCGGCCCGGTCCAAAGTCTTCCCCCAGCGCGGCGCGACCGCGCCCTGAACCCGGCGCACGCGCCTCACGGGGTGCCACGGGCACGCCGAGGTCGGGTTCGGCGCACCAAGGTCGCAACACCAGCGGATCGGGAGCGCCGCGTCCGCGTGGTGCGCGTGCGGATGGGCCGCGCGGGCTCGAAGATAGGCCCCGGCGCCCACGCGACGAGTCCAAGCCGCGCCAGGAGGACGCACGCGCGAGCGGTGCTCGCGACGCGCAAAGCACCCGGCGTGCGCCGGCGGGCCGCGGGTCGCCCGTGCGGGGACCGCGCCGTGAGCTAGCTCCTGATAAGCAACGCGGACCGCGACCCCCGAGTGCACGGGCTCTCGACGGTTCGGCGAAACGTTCGCGCGCCCCCGGCGCGTCGCGACCCGTTGGAGCGCGCGGATCCCGAGGTCGCTTTGAGCCCCGAGAGATCACACCAGAAGAGAGGGAACGCCGCAGGGCTGGCGAGGTTGCGCGCCGGAGCGGGTGGGGCGGCGTCGCACGAAAGGGTGCGATCAACATCACCTCGTCCGGTCGCGAGATGGCTGGGCGCCCGTTGGCTCGCCCGACGCCGGTCGAATCCAACGAGTGGATCGAAGACCCGCGGCCGGTGCGGGCGGCCCCGGCGAAGCCGTCGCGTCCGCGCGCGCCCTACGCGCTCCCGGGCGAGGTCGCCACCGACGTTCGCAAGGCGTTCGTGGGCACGACCTACATGCGCGACAAGACGGTGGCCACCCTGGCGCGCGCCGCGGAGGCCTACGACCGGCACCGCTACGAGGAGGCGCTGCGGCTCGTGCGCACCGTCGCCGACGCCGTGCCCGGCGTGGCGCCGGTGCGCGAGCTCACGGGACTGGCCGCCTACCGCGCGGAGCGCTGGAACATGGCCAAGGTCCACCTCGGGGCGCACTTCCACCTCACGGGCGACCCCGAGCACCTGCCGCTGGTGATGGACTGTGACCGCGCGACGCACCGCTACCGGGCGGTCGCGAAGGTCTTCGCCCAGCTGAGCGACGCCGAGCCGTCGGCCGACGTACTCACCGAGGGCCGCATCGTGATGGCGGCGACCCTGGCGGACCAAGGGAAGTACTCCGAGGCGGTGGACCTGCTGGTGCGCGCGGGGGGCACCAAGCAGCTGCGCAACCCCTCGTACCGCCACGTGCGACTCTGGTACGCGCTGGGCGACGTCTTCGACCGCGCGGGGGACCCCGCGTCGGCCCGCGAGCTGTTCGCGCGCGTCGTCCTGGCCGATCCCGAGGCCTACGACGCTCGCGACCGGCTGGGCGAGCTGGGCCCGGTCGTGCGCAAGAACCGCCCGCGCCGCTCCGCGCCGGTCTCTAAGAAGAGGATCGACTAGACGACGGGCTAGGAGGTCATCCCGCCCAGGCCCACGAGGGCGCGGGCGTGCTCTATCTCTCCGAGGTGCCGCAGCGCGTGCTGGTAGATCCAGCACTCCAGCGCGTCGCTGCGCGTGATGCCGGCGTCGCCGGCGACCCTGGCGGAGAACGTGTGGGCCAGGTCGGGCCCGTAGGGCGCGGCGACGATTACGTCGGACAAGGTCGCGGGGTCGACCGCGGCGACGTATCCCTCGCTGGCAGCGAAGACCAGCCCCTGGAACCGGGTGAACTCCTCGAGGTCGCCGATGCGCTGGTGGACCATCTCGGCGACGCTGCGCGCCTTGCCGTGGTCGGCGACGCCCAGGCCCATCCGAGCGGCCCACGCGTCGTCAAAGATCGGGTCGGGCCCGCCGACGAAGCACAGGCTGCCGTCCTCGATGAGCGCCTGGTGGACGAGCGAGAACGCGATCGGCAGGACGCCGTCGCGCTCGACGTGGTTGACCTGGGTCTGGTCCATGGTCGCCACCGCCTCGCGGTACAGCGAATGCACCGCGCGGAGTCGGCGAAGAAGTGACGAGCGGTAGTCGAGGTCCACTCGACCAGTCTGGCCGACGGGTCGGGGCGAAGGCCCCGCGGCGGCCTCGGGTAGGCTCGCGGCATGGACATTGCCGCGTTGCTGGGTGACGAGGCGTCGTCGCTGCTCGAGCACCGAGCGACCTTCCCCAAGGAACTGCTCACCCTGCCCGGTCCCGGGTTCGTCAACGACGTGCTCGCGTGGAGCGACCGCTCGCCGACGGTCCTGCGCAACCTGGGCGCGCTGTACCGCCACGGCCGCCTCGGCGGCACGGGTTACCTGTCCATCCTGCCCGTCGACCAGGGCATCGAGCATTCCGCGGCGGCCAGCTTCACGCCGAACCCCGAGTACTTCGACCCCGCCCGGCTCTGTGACCTGGCGATCGCCGCGGACTGCAACGCCATCGCCACCACGCTGGGGACCCTGGGGTCCGTGTCGCGGCGCTACGTGCACCGCATCCCCTTCATCGTCAAGCTCAATCACAACGACCTGCTGCACTATCCCACCACCTACGACCAGGTGCCCTTCGCCTCGGTCCAGCAGGCCGCCGACCTGGGCGCGATGGGAGTGGGCGCGACCATCTACTTCGGGTCCCCCGAATCCGGGCGCCAGCTGCACGAGGTCTCGACCGCCTTCGCCGAGGCGCACCGCCTCGGCCTGTTCACCGTGCTGTGGACCTACCTTCGCAACCCCGCCTTCAAGACGCCCGAGGTGGACTACCACCTCAGCGCCGACCTGACCGGCCAGGCCAACCACCTGGGCGTCACCATCGAGGCCGACATCATCAAGCAGAAGCAGCCCGAGAACAACGGCGGCTACGTGGCGCTCAACTTCGGCAAGACCGACCCCCGCGTGTACTCCGAGCTGACCAGCGACAACCCGGTCGACCTGACCCGCTGGCAGGTCGTGAACTGCTACGCGGGCCGCATCGGACTGATCAATTCCGGCGGCGAGTCCAAGGGCGCCGACGACCTCGCCGGCGCGGTGCGCACCGCGGTGATCAACAAGCGCGCGGGCGGTCAGGGCCTGATCCTGGGGCGCAAGGCGTTCCAGCGCCCCATCGATCAGGGCGCCGAGCTGGTCCACGCGGTCCAGGACGTCTTCTTAGACCCCGCGATCACGATCGCCTGAGCGACCATGGCCGAGGGCACGGACGCCGGATGGCGCACGTGGGCGAACCTCGTCACCCTTATCCGCCTGGGCCTGCTGCCCGTCTTCGTCTGGCTGCTCTTTGGCACCGGGCACCGGGCGTGGGCGGCGTGGCTCCTGGCGGCGCTGGGGGCCACCGACTGGATCGACGGGTTCGTGGCGCGCCGCCTCGGTCAGGTCTCCAACGTCGGCAAGGTGATGGACCCCGTCGCCGACCGGCTCCTGGTGATCGTGGGGCTGATCTGCGTCGCGGTGGCGAGCGGGGTGCCGTGGTGGTTCGCCGGGGCGACGCTGGCGCGCGAGGCACTGGTCTCGGGCGTGACCCTCGCCCTGGCGGCGCTCGGGGCCGCGCGCATCGACGTGCTGTGGTGGGGCAAGGTGTCGACCTTCGCCCTGATGACGACGTACCCGCTATTCCTGCTGACGACCAACGACCACCACCGGGCGCTGTCGGCCTGGCAACACGACATCCGCGACATCACGTGGGTCATCGGCGTGTCGGGCCTGGCCCTGGCGTGGGTGGTGCTGTTCGGCTACGTGCGCCCGGCGTTGGCGGCGCTGCGCACGGGCCGACGGGCGCGACGCGTGGGATAGATTCGGCCCATGCTGATACCTGAGGACCTTCGCTACTCGCGCGACCACGAATGGGCGAAGGAGTCCCAGGGCACGGTCCGCGTCGGCATCACCGACTACGCCCAGGACGCGCTCGGCGACGTCGTGTACGTCGACCTGCCCAAGGTGGGCGCGGCGGTCGACGTGGGCGGGTCCCTCGGCGAGGTCGAGTCCACGAAGTCCGTGTCGGAGATCTACGCCCCCGTGTCGGGGACCGTCGTCAGCGTCAACGAGGACCTGACCCGCTCGCCCGAGCTGATCAACTCGGACCCCTACGGGGCGGGGTGGATCTGCGAGATCGAGACCGCCGCCGCGGGCGACCTCGCGGCCCTCCTCGACGCCGCCGCGTACCGCGACCTGACGAACGCTTAGCCCCCGACGGCGTCGGGGAAACTTCTGTAGGGTAACTGCCGTGCACTGCCGTCGGTGTGGGGAGATCCTCAACGAGAACGCCAACTTTTGTTGGGCGTGCGGTGCGCCCCAGGTCGAGGCCACCTCTCCGGAGACCGTCGCGGTCCCCGTCGTCAGCGCACCCGACGCGCCACCCCCCGGCGCGAATCGCAGCCCGCGCGGCGCGCACGGTGACGAGTTGGTGATCGCTTCGGGTCAGAACGTGGGGACTCGTTTCGAGCTCGTCGGCGAGACGACGTCGGCGGGTCGCCACGAGGCATCGGACCTCCTGCTCGACGACGTGTCGGTGTCACGCCATCACGCGGTGTTCACGCGCACGGCGAGCGGTCGGATCACCCTGCGCGACCTCAACTCCTTGAACGGGACGTACGTCAACGGCGTTCGGGTGGAGGAGACGACTTTGCACTCGGCCGACGAGGTCCAGATCGGCAAGTTCAAACTGGTGTTTTGGGAGGCAGCACTATGAGCGTCAGCGGGGGGCGGATGAGGATCGGCGAGGTGCACGCGCTGTTGCGCCAGGACTACCCGGACATCGAGCTGTCCAAGATCCGGTACTACGAGGACAAGGGCCTCGTGGCGCCGAGCCGGAGCCGCAAGGGCTACCGGCTCTACTCCGACCGCGACGTCGCGTGTCTGCGCGAGGCCATCCGGCTCGCCCAGGAGGAGTTCGTGCCCCTGCGCGTCGTGCGGCTGCGGCTGGTCGAGCAGGGTCTGCTCACCGACTCACCGAGCTCGAGCTCGCGCCAGGTAGCGCGCGACGCGACGGCGCCCGTCGTGACCGCACCGGTGCCGGTCGTGACCCCCCCCGCGCGCGCCGACCTGAGGGTCGTCGCACCGCCGACGCCGGACGTGCCCGAGCCGCCGACGTCGGCGTCCTACGCGGCCCAGGACTTCCTGCGCGAGCTCGGCCTCGACGCCGTCGTTATGAACCAGCTCGTCGCGATGGGACTCGTGTCGCCGGCGTCGCTGGTGGGCGAGACGACGTTCAACGAGATCGACCTGCGGATCGCCAAGGCGGCGGGCGCGCTGCTGGGCCGCGGTGTCGACGGGCGCTTCCTCGGCGCGCTGCGTCGTGTCGTCGAGCGCGAGGTCGGCGTGATCGAGGACCTGACCGAGCCTCTGCGGTCGCGGGCGCGGCGAGCGACGCCCGAGCAGACCCGCGCGGAGGTGGCCGCGGTCAGCGACGAGGTCGAAGCCCTGCGAGCCCTGCTGCTGGAGCGCGCGCTGGCGAGCTACCTCGGGCGTTGACGGGCCAGTCGCGAGGGCCCGGGTCTAGGCTGGCCTCGTGGTAGAGGTGATCTTGCGTGCCGTGCGGGTCGACGTCGGGTCGTCGACGCCGCTGTTGCTCCTCGAGGAGGTCGGGGGCGAGCGCGTCCTGCCGATCTTCATCGGAGCGCCCGAGGCGACGTCGATCGCCTACGCGCTGCAGAAGCTCTCGACGCCGCGACCGATGTCCCACGACCTGCTGGGCCACGTGATCACGGCGCTGGGCGCCAAGGTGTTCTCGGTGGAGATCACCGAGCTGCGCGACAACACCTTCTACGCCAACCTTCGCCTGCTGCGCGACGGCTCGGAGGTGGAGGTGTCGGCCCGGCCGAGTGACGCCGTGGCGCTCGCGCTGCGCGTGGGCGCGCCGATCCTCGTCAACGACGAGCTCATGGCGGCCGAGGGTCGCGTCATCGACCTCGAGGACAGTGACGATGACGAGACCGACGAGCCCTCAGAGTCAGACCTCGTGGCGGAGTTGAGAGAGTTTCTCGAGACGATTCGCCCCGAGGACTTCAACCGGTGAGCCGGGCACTCAAGTCCCTCGCCATCTTCTTCGCCTTCGTCGCCATCTACACGCTGAGCCGGCACCTCTCGACGACCACCACCACGACCACGACCTCGACGGCGGTCGCGTCCTCGACCACCACGACGACCGGGCCGCCGGTGAGCGCGACGACCTGCCGGGGCAGCGACTTCCGCGGGGCGTTCAACGAGGGTCAGGGCGCGGCCGGGACGATCTACGCGAGCGTCACGCTCACGAAGGTCACGTCGGGGGGCTGCACCATCAAGGGGTGGCCGATCCTGACGCTCCAGGACAAGCTCGGGGCGGTGATCGCCTCGTCCACGGTGGACCTGCCCAACGCGGACAACCCGATCCAGTTCATCGACACCCGGGCGAACCACGCCCCGACCCTCGTGTCGCTGCACACGGGCTCGACCACCACCTTTTCGCTGGCCTACTCGGACGTGCCGACGGGTGCCACGGCCTGCCCGGCGGCCCAGACCGTGTCGGTGTCGATGACCAAGGGCGGCTCGACGGTGGCGGTGACCCCGCAGTATCCTCCGACGCCGTGCGACAACGGCCTGATCTGGGTGAGCCCCTTCTACTGACCGGGGGCGTCCCGGAGGCCTGAGACCCCCGCGCCGCCGCCGTGAGCGCCGCGCATCCGCTACCTTCTTGTTCATCGACGCCGAAGGTGCCGTGGGGCACCGCGCCGGCGACGAGAGGAGGAACGATGACCGAAGGAATGACGCCCGAGTCACTGGGGGCGAAGCTCGAGGTGGTGCCCGGGGAGCACCAACGCCTCCACCAGGGAACGCTGGGGCTCGTGGACATCGCGGCCGCCACGATGGCGAACATCGCGCCGGCGATGAGCTTCTACTTCGGCTTCGGGTTCCTGGCGCTCACCGCGGGAGAGGCGGCGCCCCTGACGATCCTCGTGGCGATCGTGGCGATCGCGCTGCTCGGCAACACCGTCTCGGAGTTCACCAAGGTGACGCCCTCGACGGGTGGGTTCATCACCTTCGTCGGCAAGACCTTCGGTCCGCAGTCGGCGGTCACGACGGCGCTGCTGACCGGGGCGGGCTACATCGCCGCGATGGCGTCGGTGATCGCGATCTCGGGGGGATTCTTCCAGTACCTCCTGCAGTTCTACAACGTCGGCGGGCTGAAGAACGTGCCGTGGATCGTGTGGACGCTGGTCTTCCTGGCGTTCGCGGCGTTCATGATGGTTCGCGGGGTGAAGGTGTCGACGAGGCTCGCCGGCGCGTTCTTCTTCTTCGAGCTCGCGGTCCTCGTCGTGGTCAGCGTGGCGTCGCTCATCAAGTTCCACGGCAACCTCTCGTGGGAGCCGTTCAACCCGGCCAAGATCACCGGCGGCTTCAGCGGGCTCGGCGTGGCGTTCCCGCTGGCCATCTACCTCTTCATCGGATGGGAGAACTCCGCGGCGCTCGCCGAAGAGACGGATCAGCCCCGCAAGAACGTGCCCAAGGCGGTCTTCTCGTCGATCGGACTCATGGGCGTGAGCTACCTGTTGTTCGCGTACTCGACGGTGATCGGCTTCAAGGGCAACGTGACGACACTGGGTGCGGCCACGGTGCCGTTCCTGAGCGTGGCCCACGAGGTGCTGGCGTTCTTCGCGTTCCTCGGTTTCATCGCCGGCATGACCTCCACCGTCGGCTCGCTGATCGCGGGCACCAACTCCCAGGCCCGACTCATCTTCAACGCCGGGCGCGAGGGACTGCTGCCGAAGTTCATCGGCAAGGTGCACGCCACCCGGCGCACGCCGGTCAACGCGCTGCTGTTCTTCCTGTCACTCTCGACCGGGATCATCCTGGTGTGGGGCCTGCTGCACGTCATCGGCGGCGCCAAGTACTCGGGCTCGATGAGCGCGTTCAACTTCTTCTTCGAGTCGTCGACCTTCGGGACGATCCTGGTGCTCTTGGTGTACGCCGCGACGAACCTGTCGCTGCCCTTCTACATCAGGCGCAATCACCCGGAGATCTTCAACGGGTTCCGCCATGGCTTCCTGCCGATCCTGGGCACCGCGTGGATCTTCGTGCCGCTCTACTACCTGGCCAAGCCGGGTCAGGCGACCCCGTACGACTGGTTCCCGTGGGCGGCGTTGGTATTCCTCGTGGTGTCGATCTTCTACTCCGTGGCGTTGGTGAGTCGCGACCCGGGCATCGGTGATCGGGTCGGGTCGATCGTCGCGGACGAATAGCCCCGCCTAGCGCGGGGACGGGTCCACGAGGATCCGGCCCCGCGTCTGGCCGAGGTTGACGGCCTCGAGCGCGTCAGCGACGCCGTCGAGGCCGACCACGCGGTCGACGAGGGACGCAAGGTCGATGGCGGGGACGATCTCGCCGAGGGCCGACCACACACGCGCGCGCTGTGACGGGCGCATCTCGACCGCGTCGACGCCGATGAGGCTGACCGCTCGCGTGATGAAGGGGAAAACGGTCGTATCGAGCTCCGTGCCCGCGACGAGGCCGCTGGCGGCGACCGCCGCGCCATAGCGCAGGCTGCGCAGGATCTGGGGGAGCGTGGCGCCGCCGATGCAGTCCACCGCGCCGTCCCAGCGCTCGGTGGCGAGGACGCGCTCGGGGTGGTCGGCCACGTCCGATCGTCCGATCACGTCACCGGCGCCGATTCCGCGGAGCCACGACTCCTCCTCGCTCGACCCGGTCGAGGCCGTCACCACGTAGCCGCGCGCGGCGAGGAAGGTCACGGCCATCGAGCCCAGTCCTCCCGTGGCCCCGGTGACGAGGACCGACGCGCCCGACGAGAGCCCGTGGTCCTCGAGGGCGAGCACGCTCGCCATGGCGGTGAACCCGGCGGTGCCGATCACCATCGCGTCACGGGTCGACACCGCCTCGGGCAGGACGTTGAGGAAACGGGCCGGCGCGTAGACCATCTCGGCGAAGCCGCCGTCGCGCGCCACCCCGAGGTCACCGCCGTGCACGGCGACGCGCAGCCCCACCGGCAGGCTCGGGTCGGAGGACTCGACGATCGCGCCGGCGGCGTCGATGCCCCCGACCAGCGACGCGACCCGGCGGACCCGGCTGGCGGGGCGCGCGACCAGGACGTCCTTGTAGTTCACACCGCTGAAGTCCACGGCGACCAGGACGTCGCCGGCGTCCTTCCGCGTGACGTCGACCCTCGCGACGCCGGCGGAGAAGCCCTCGGCGGACTCAGAGACGACAAAGGCTCGCACGCGCGCCACTCTAGGGTCCGCCGCGCACGCGCCACCTACGATGGCACCCGTGGCCACGGTCGAACTCAACGGGCACCGCACCTGGGCGAGGATCGGGCGGGGCAAGGGCCCGCGCCTGGTCCTCCTGCACGGCGGGTTCAGCTCGAGCGCCAGCCCGCTGCGCTCGGTGGGACCGCGCCTCGCCCGGGACTTCCGCGTCTCGGCGTTCGACCGCCGGGGTCACGGGCGCACGGCCGACACCGATCAGCCGTTCCACTACGCCGACATGGCCGACGAGACGATCGCTTTCCTCGAGGTGCTCGGCGGTCGCGCGCACCTGGTCGGAACCAGCGACGGGGGGATCGTCGCGCTGCTCACGGCGATGAAGCGGCCGGACCTGGTGAACCGCGTGGTCGCGGTCGGCGCGAACTTCCACTTCGACGCCGTGGCCAACGATCAGACGCTCAAATTCGAGGGGCCGGACTTCGACGCGTGGGCCGTCGCCTACGGCGCGGTGTCGCCCGACGGCGAAGCGCACGCACGCGAGGTCGCGGACAAGGGCCTCCTGCTCCTCGCCACCGAGCCCACGCTCACCCCGAGTGACCTGGCGACGATCACGCGGCCGGTGCTGGTCATGGTGGGCGACGACGACGTGGTCGACCTGGCCCACACGGTCGTGCTCTACCAGTCGCTGCCCGAGGCACAGCTCGCGGTGCTCCCGGGCGCCTCACACGCCGTGCTCAAGGAGCACACCAAGCTCGCGGCCAAGATGATCCAGCGCTTCTTGACCCAGCGGCTCCCGCCGGTCACGCTCATGCCCGTGCGTCGAGCGCGACGCCTCTGATCACCACCGGTACGGGGGCCCTCCAGGTCCCGCCGGTAGGCTGGTGCGTGTGGTGACGCGCTGGGCGGAGGGCCGAACCGAGGTCGCGCGACGGCGCCCCCGGATCGGCGCGCTCCAGGGCGACGCCGTTCTCTACGGCCTCGCGGCGGCCTTCGCGCTGGGCCTGGGCTGGACGTCGAAGGAGCCGGCGCAGTGGCACTGGGGATTCCTCGCCGCGGGCCCCTACGCGGGTGCGGCGCTCGCCGCGGCCTGGCTGGCTCATCGCAAGTGGTCGCGTGAGACGCTCGTGCGGGTCGTCCTGCTGGCCGTCGTCGTGGCGGGAGCGGTCGCCATGCCCCTCGGCCTCGAGGCCCGCTGGCGGGTGATGGACAACCGGAAGGGCTACGCCCAGCCCGAGGTTTCGGTCATCGAGAGGGCCGGCAAGTCCCTCAGCGAGGGTCAGGACCCCTACAAGGCCTACGTGAAGGACGGCCGCCTCGTGGGCGAGGTCAAGGGCCTGCCCGCGTTCGAATCCTTCTTTCCCTACTTCCCGCTGATGGGCGTCTTCGGTCTGCCGTCGGCGGCGACGCACCGCAGCAACGGTCTCACCGACGCGCGCA
Source organism: uncultured Actinomycetota bacterium (assembly GCA_963805595.1). Taxonomy (GTDB): domain Bacteria; phylum Actinomycetota; class Acidimicrobiia; order Acidimicrobiales; family RAAP-2; genus RAAP-2. The sequence goes on from CAWDUM010000005.1 coordinate 531,303, forward strand.
TCGTGATGTCCCTGATGACCCTCATCGTGTCGGGCGTCGCGCTCGGCATGCTCGAGGCGACGCGACGACGAAAGATCCGCGTCGCCCAGATCCTGCTCGCCCTGCCCACTGGCGCGCTCTTCCTGGCCACCGGCGGTGATGACATGCCGATACTGGCGCTGTCGCTGCTCGGCGTGGCCGCCCTGCAGCGGCGCAACAACGTCGGCGCCGGGGTGAGCCTCGGGCTCGCGGCGGCCATGAAGCTGACCGCCTGGCCGCTGGCCCTGGGCTCGCTGCTCGTGGCGCGCCGCGACGACGGACGCTCCACGTGGCGCGTGGTCGCGGCCATCATCGCCGCGATCATCGCCACTACGGTCCTGCCCTTCGCGTGGCGTGCGCCGCACGCGTTCGTGGCGAACGTGTTCGCGTTCCCCCTGGGGCTCACCTCGGTCACGTCGCCGGCGGCCAGCGCCCTCCCGGGTCACATCCTGACCACCCTGTGGCCGCCGATCGGCCACGTCCTGGCCCCCGTCACGTTCCTCGTCGGCGGTTACTTCGTCGTGCGCTACGTGCGCCGCCACTGGCCCCTGGACCTGTCGCGGATGCTCGCGCTGCTGGCCGTGGTCTTCGCGACGATGATCTGCGTGGCGTCCGCGACGCGGGTCGGCTACCTGATCTACCCGCTCAACTTCGCGCTGTGGGCTCGGGTGTGCCGGGTCGCGCCCGCCGAGGAGCCGGCGCTCGCCTAGATCCCGGCGGTGTTCTGGTAGATCTGATACGTCCAGTGGGCGGTGCGGCGCGAGACCGCGTCGACGGTGACGCCCACGACCCAGTAGAAGGTGTCGGACCCGGCCTTTTGAAAGAGGAGCTGGGGCTGGCCGCTGTTCGAGCCCCGAGAGAAGAGCGCCCAGCCGCGCTGGCGCAGCTGCGCGTCGTAGAAGCCGAGCACCTGGGCGGACGTCGCGGTCGTGGTGAAGCTCTGAACGCAGTCGAAGTCGCCCGCGCCACCGTTGGGCATGCTGGCCGGGCCCGCGGCGACCGAGGTCACCGGGGCGATGAGCGCGGGCGAGATGTTTCCCGGCGGGTTGTCGGGCTGTTGGCACCCCGCGAGGGGGTGCCCGGGCTCGGTGGCGAGGCCGCCGACGATCACCGGGAGCGTCGTCGCGGTGCCCTTGACGTGCGGGCTGGCGATGAAGTTGATCAGCAGGAAGACCGCCAGGGTCAGGACCGCGACGATGAGGATCGCCGCCGCCGGCAGGATGCTCGTGGTCGTGGTCAGCGGGGGCCTGACCTCGTCATTCACTCGTTCCAGCCTAGGTGGTCGATCGGGCCGTGACCGGAGCCCAGGCGCCACCGCGACGCGCCCACCAGCGCGGCCAGGACGAAGGACTTGGCGTCGCGCGTCGCGTCGGGGACGTCGCGTCCGAGCGCGAGGCCCGCGCAGATGGCCGCCGACAGGGAGCATCCGGTGCCGTGGTCGTTTCGCGTGGCGACGCGCGGAGCGTCCAAGACGACGACGCCGTCGCTCGACGCGAGCAGGTCGAAGGAGTGTTCGCCCTGCGCGGAGCCGACCCCGAGGTGCCCGCCCTTGACCAGGACGAAGCGCGGACCCCACGTGAGGATCGTCTTGGCGAGGTCCCGGACGTCGTCGAGGGTGACGACGTCGTCGACGTCGACCCCGCAGAGCGTGGCGGCCTCGCGGAGGTTGGGCGTCACCACCTCGGCCAGGGGGATGAGGGCGGCGCGGTAGGCGTCGGGTCCGCCGTCGCCCATCAGCGCGGCGCCGGTGGACGAGACGAGGACCGGGTCGACGACGAGGTGCTCGAGGCGACCCGCGCGAGCGAGCGCGGCGACCACCTCCACCGTCGCGGGCTGGCCGAGCATGCCGGTCTTGACCGCGCTGACGCGAATGTCGTCTAGGACTGTGTCGACCTGGAGCGCGACGAGGGCGGGGTCGACGCAGTGCACCCCCGTGACCGCCATCGTGTTCTGAGCCGTCACGGCGGTCAGCGCGCAGGTCCCGTGCACCCCGAACGCGGCGAAGGTGCGCAGGTCGGCCTGGACCCCCGCGCCGCCGCCGGAGTCCGAGCCCGCGATGGTCATCACGCTGATGGGCTGCACTCGTTCAACCCTAATGAGCCGACGAATCGGATTAGTACGCTGGCGGGGTGGATGACTCCTTCGTCGTGGGCGGCCTCTCCTCGCCGTCGCGCCTGGTGATGGGGACGGGCGGGTTCCGCTCCCTCGCGGTGCTCGAAGAGTCCCTCGTGGCGTCCGAGTCGACCATCGCGACCGTCGCCCTGCGTCGGGTGGACCCGAGCGTCGAGGGCTCGATCTACGACCTGCTGACCCGGCTCAAGGTGTCGCTGCTGCCCAACACCGCGGGCTGCTACAGCGCGGAGGAGGCCATCAAGACCGCGCGCCTCGCGCGCGAGGCCTTCGACACGACGGCGGTCAAGCTCGAGGTCATCGGCGACGACACGACGCTGCTTCCCGACACGGCCGAGACGATCACCGCCGCGGCCCGACTGGTCGAGGAGGGGTTCGAGGTCTGGGCCTACACGTCCGACGACCTGGTCGCCGCCCAGCGCCTCGAGCAGGTCGGCTGCGTCGCCGTGATGCCCCTGGGTTCGCCGATCGGATCGGGTCTGGGCATCCGCAACCCGCACGCCCTCGGGCTCATCGCCGAGCGCGTCTCGGTGCCCGTGCTGCTCGACGCGGGGGTGGGCACCGCGTCGGACGCCGCGCTGGCGATGGAGCTCGGCTGCGCCGGGGTCCTGGCGGCGTCGGCGATCAACCGCGCCATCGACCCGGTCCTGATGGCCCGCGCCCTGCGCGACGCCGTGCGCGCGGGCCTCGCGGCGCGCCACGCGGGCCGCATTCCACCGCGTTTGAGCGCCGAGGCGTCCTCGCCGTCGCTGGGTCGACCGGACCTGTTTGTTTCTTGAGGGGCCAGAAACTACACTCGTGTAGTCCCTCCGCGATACGCTGAGGGCGCCTCAGTCGGGAGGGCCGATGCCAGAGACAGTGACCACCAGCTTCAGCGGGCCGACCGTGTGTCGCCTCACGGGCGTCACCTACCGCCAGCTCGACTACTGGGCGCGCACCGACCTCGTCACCCCGTCGATCACGCCCGCCTCCGGGAGCGGGTCCAAGCGGGCCTACTCCTACGGTGACGTGCTCGAGGTCAAGGTGATCAAGTCCCTGCTGGCCTCGGGCGTGTCCCTGGCCCGGGCCCGCCAGGCGGTGGAGTGCCTCCGCCAGGCCCTGGGGGCCGACCTGGCGTCGGCCAGCCTGGTGCTCAGCGACTCGGGCTCGGTGCTCGCGCGCGGCGACGGCGAGCTCGTCGACCTGCTGCGCGGCGGCCAGGGCGTGTTCAACATTGTGCCGTTGGCCGGCGTGGTCGCCGAACTCACGACCACGCTGCGCCAGGCCCAGGACGCGACGTCGGAGAGGGAGACCCGTTCGGCGTGAGAGCATCGTCGTCGGCCGGCCCCGCGCGCGGTCGACACCCGAGCGTCGTGGCGCCGCGCGCCGCGCGCTTCGCGCACCCCTCCGAGGAGGTCTTCGCCGCGCTCCTGAGCCTCTACGGGCTCTCCTGGGCGTACGAGCCGATCGAGTTCCCCCTGGCGTGGAACGACGCCGGAGAGCCGACGCGCGCGTTCCGGCCCGACTTCTACGTCGCGTCGCGCGACCTCTTCATTGAGCTCACCGTGCTCGAGCAGCGCCTGGTGACGCGCAAGAACCAGAAGATCCGGGAGTTCCGCGCGCTCTACCCCGAGGTCGACCTGCTGGTCGTGTACCAGCGCGACTTCGTGGCGCTCCTCACCCGTCACGCCCTGGGGAACCTGTCCGACTTCGCGGCCTAGCATGACGCTCGTGACCGACCGGCGGCCTTTCCTCTACGACCGCCACGTGGAGCTGGGGGCCAAGATGGTCCCCTTCGGCGGCTGGGTGATGCCCCTGGCGTACGCGGCGGGCACCGTCGCCGAGCACCTGGCGTGCCGTCGCGACGCGGTGGTCTTCGACGTCAGCCACCTGGGCACCGTGCGCTGTGACGGCCCCGGGATGTTCGACGCATTGCAGTCGACCCTGACCAACGACCTGACGCGCGTCGGACCGGGCCGGGCCCAGTACACGCACCTGCTGAGCGAGGACGGGTTCGTCGTCGACGACATCATCGTGTGGTGGGTGGGCGAGGATCGCTTCGACGTGATGCCCAACGCGTCCAACACCGCGGGCGTGCGCGCCGCACTGCCCGGCGTAGACGTCACCGACGAGCGCTGCGTCCTGGCGGTCCAGGGCCCGCGCGCGCGCGAGCGTGTCGCGGGCGTGGACGCGCGCTTCGCCCAGGTGGGACGCTTCCACGTGGCGACCTTCGACTACCACGGGGTCGAGGTGCGCGTCGCGGGCACGGGCTACACGGGCGAGGACGGCGTGGAGATCGCCGTGCCCAACGACGCCGCGGCCCGCGTCCTGGACGCCCTGGTGCGCGAGGGCGTCACCCCCGCGGGTCTGGGCGCGCGCGACACGCTGCGCCTCGAGGCGGCGCTGCCGCTCTACGGGCACGAGCTGAGCGCGACGTCGACGACCCTGGAGGCGCGCCTGGGCTGGGTGCTCGGCTGGGACAAGCCCACGTTTCGCGGGCACGCCGCCGTTGAGGCCGAACGCGCTCGCGGTCCACGCCGCCTGCTCGCCGGGGTCCTCGCCGACTCGCGTCAGCCGCTGCGCGACGGCGGCGAGGTGGTCATCGGGGGAGAGGGCGTGGGCCCCCTGACGTCGGGCAACTTCTCGCCGGTCCTCGAGCGCGGGGTGGGGATGGGCCTGCTCCGCGGCGAGCACCCGGTCGGCACGCCGGTCAGCGTGGGGCTGCGCGGGCGCACGGTCGCGGCGACCATCTGCGCCCTGCCCTTCGTCGCCAAGGCGCGGTGATGGCCGACTACCTGCCCCACACCGCCGCCGAGGTGGGCGAGATGCTGGGCTTCCTGGGCCTCGACTCGCTCGAGCAGCTCTTCGACCTCGTCCCGGCGGCGGTGCGCCTGTCGGGAGGGCTCGACCTGCCCGCGGGCCGCAGCGAGCCCGACGTCGCCGCGCAGTTCGCGCGCTACACCGCGGCCAACCGTGCGACGTCGTCGATGACCTGTTACGCGGGCGCGGGCGCCTACGACCACGAGGTCCCGGCGGTCGTACGCGCGCTGGCCTCGCGCTCGGAGTTCGTGACGGCCTACACGCCCTACCAGCCCGAGGTCGCCCAGGGCGTGCTCCAGGCGGTCTTCGAGTTCCAGACGATGGTCTCGCGCCTGTCGGGCCTGCCGATCGCGAACGCCTCGCTCTACGACGGGGCGACCGCGCTGGTCGAGGCGCTCAACATGGCCCACGGCGCGACCGGCAGCTCGGTGATGCTGGTCTCGGCGGGCGTGCACCCGCACTGGCGCGCGGTGGTGCGCACGTTCGCCGCCGGCACCGGGCACGAGGTCGTCGAGGTTCCCCTCGCCGAGGGCGTGACCCTCTGGGACCGCGTCGACGTCGCGCGGGCCGGCGCCGTGGTCGAGGCCTACCCGAACTACCTCGGCGTGCTCGAGGACCTGTCGCTCGCGCGCGGCGTCGCCGACCGCACGGGGGCGCTGCTGGTCGTGGGCGCGGACCCGGTCGCCGCGGGGGTCCTCAAGAGCGCGGGGCGCTGGGGCGCGGACGTCGTGGTCGGCGAGGGCCAACCCTTCGGAACGGCGCTCGGCTTCGGCGGGCCGTACCTGGGACTCTTCGCCTGCACCCAGGACCAGGTTCGCCGCCTGCCCGGACGCATCGTGGGCGAGACCGTGGACTCGAGCGACCGGCGCGCCTTCGTCACGACGCTGCGGGCACGCGAGCAGGACATCCGGCGCGAGAAGGCGACTTCCAACGTCTGCACGAACCAGACCCTGATGGCCGTGACGGCGGCGATCCAGCTGGGATGGCTGGGAACGCGCGGCCTTCGCGAGGTCGCCACGCGTTGCGCCCAGGGCGCGCACTACCTCTTCGAGCGGCTCTGCACCATCCCCGGCGTCGCGGCGGTCTCCACCCAGCCGTTCCTGCGCGAGTTCGCCCTTCGCGTGCCCGGGCTCGCCGACGACGTCCTGTCCGCCCTCGTCGACGAGGGGATCCTGGGGGGCCTATCGGCGTCCTCGCTGACCGGCGGCGCCGACGCGTCGCTCGACCGGGTCGAGGACGTCGTCGTCGTGGCGGTCACCGAGCGTCGCACCCGCGAGGAGCTGGACCGCTACGCGGAGCTGCTCGCCAAGGTGGTGGCGCGGTGAGGGCCGCCGGCGGGCGCGCGGCCTCGGCGCCGCTCATGGGCGACGCCACCGAGCCGACGATCTTCGAGCTGTCGGTTCCGGGGCGAAGCGCCTTCCAGCTGCGCACGACGGACGTGCCCGCGGTCCCGCTCGAGGAACTGGTCCCCGCGGGGCACCTGGACGAGGAGGTCGTGGACCTGCCCGAGGTGTCCGAGCGCGACCTGGTCGGTCACTTCACGCGCCTGTCACACCGGCAGTTCTCGGTCGACCTGGGCGCCTACCCGCTGGGCTCGTGCACGATGAAGTACAACCCGAAGTTCTGCGACCAGGTAGCCGCCGACCCGGGCCTCAACACGGTGCACCCCGGCGCGCCGGCCGACCTGATCCAGGGGTGGCTCGAGCTGCTCGTGACCCTCGAGGAGCGCCTGTGCGCCGTGACGGGGATGGCCGCAGCCACGCTGCAGCCGGCCGCCGGCGCCGCCGGCGAGCTCACCGGGCTGCTGCTGATGCGCGCGTTCCACGACGCCAACGGCGACGCGCGCCGACGGGTCATCATCCCCGACTCCGCCCACGGGACCAACCCGGCGTCGGTCACCCTGGGGGGCTACGAGGTGACGACTGTGCCCTCCAACGACCGCGGCCTGGTGGACCTCGCGGCGCTGCGCGCCGCGCTGGGCCCCGACGTCGCCGGGATCATGCTGACGAACCCCAACACGATCGGGCTCTTCGAAGAGGAGATCACCGAGATCGCCGCGGCCGTGCACGACGTGGGCGGACTCCTCTACTACGACGGGGCGAACCTCAACGCCATCTTGGGCGTCGTGCGGCCCGGTGACATGGGCTTTGACATCGTGCACATGAACCTTCACAAGACCTTCGCCACGCCCCACGGCGGGGGCGGCCCCGGCGCCGGGCCGGTCGCGGTGTCCTCGCGACTGGCGGACTTCCTGCCCGGACCGCGCGCCGCGAGGCGCGCGTCGGGCGGCTTCGAGTGGTCCACTCCGTCGCGCTCGATCGGTCGCGTCCACGGCTGGCACGGAAACGCGATGGTGCTCGCGCGGGCCCTGGCCTACATCGACGTGCACGGCGCCGAGGGGCTGCTGCGCGTCGCTCAGCACGCCGTGCTCAACGCCAACTGGCTGCGCGTGCGACTGGCGGCCACGCTGCCCGCGGCCTATGACCGCACGTGCATGCACGAGTGCGTGCTCAGCGCGTCGGCGCTCAAGGTCCGCACCGGCGTGCGCGGCCTCGACGTGGCCAAGGGCCTGCTCGAGGAGGGCTTTCACGCCCCGACGGTCTACTTCCCGCTGATCGTCGACGAGGCGCTGATGTTCGAGCCCACCGAGACCGAGAGCCTCCAGACCCTCGAGGCCCTGGCCGAGGCGGTCGAGCGCATCGCGGTGCGCGCCGGGACCGACCCCGAGGGCCTGCACCGCGCGCCCCAGACGACCCCGGTGTCGCGCGTGGACGAGGCCCGCGCGGCGCGCCAGCTCGTCGCGACCGAGGACGCCGCGGACCGCTAGGCGCCGGGCTGGTCGACGTCGCTGATGTGGCCGAGGACGCGGCGAAGCAGACGGGCGAGCTCGCGCTGCTCGGCCGCGCTGAGCGACGCGACCGCGACGGTCTCGTGGCGGTTGAAGATCGGGAAGATCTCCTCGATGAGCGCGGTACCGGCGCGCGTGAGGCCGATCGACACGCGTCGGCGGTCGTCGCGGTGCGGGATGCGCCGCACGAGGCGCCGGGCGGCCAGGGTCTTGATGACCCCGGTCAGGGTCCCCTTGGTCACGCCGGCCTCGCTGGCCACGTGCCCGGTCTCCTGGTCGCCCCAGATCCACAGCACCCACAGCACGGTGAAGGCGACCCAGCTCAGGTCGTAGGCGCCGAGGACCTCGCGCTCCATGTGGTTGCGCACCGCCGAGCCCGCGCGGTAGATGTTGGCGACCGCGCTCATCGCCGTGAAGTCGAGGCTCTGGCCCGCCAGCCGCGCGCGGATGTCGCGCTCGGCGGCCGAGACGACCGAGGAGCTCGAGCTGGCGATGCGACGCGACACGGCTAGGACTCGAGGGTCCGGCCACCGACGAAGGTCGAGCCCACGGCGCGGAAGTAGCCGCCGATCATCTCGACCGGGGCCAGTGAGGCGAGCTCCTCGGTGGGCGAGTCGAACAGGCTCAGGGTCGCGTCGCCGACCCAGGCGGGCCCCAGGTCGGCGTCCACGCCCGACATCGTAACGACCTCGGCCAGGCTGTCGGCGCCGTCGAGCTCGATGCGCGGGAACCACCGATGGTGCAGCATGGGCAGGGCGTTGACGAAGCCGTCGCTCGCCACCGGCGCCGTCAGGGTCACCGTCGCCTGGGCCAGGCGCCGGTCGCCGGCCGCCAAGGTCATGCCGAAGCTCCCGCCGGGCGCGAGGCGCGGGCCGGCGCGGCCCACCGTGACCGGGCGCGTCTGGTGGATCGAACCGAGCTTCTTGGGGTATCCCTGGAGGTACCCGCGCACCAGGGCGAAGTCCTTGTCGACCCAGATGAACAGGCAGCGGCTGTAGAGCTGGTCGCGGTAGCGACAGCGCACGACGACGAAGGCCTCGCGGTACTGCGCGCGTACCGGGTCGAGGAGCTCGGCCCCGTCGGCGCCGCAGCTCTGCCAGTCGACCCAGATCAGCGCGACGGCACCGGGGTCCTCGTCGTCGTGGGGGAGCGACACCCCTTCGGGCAGCAGGGCGGCGATCGCCGCGGGGTCGGTGCGGTACTCGACCGTCAGGCGGTCGCCCGAGTAGTGCCACGGCGTGGGGGGCAGGATCGACGCGCGCCCGCTGGGCGTGCGCGGGAAGGGGACGCCGCGCGTGGTCACGACGCCGTCCATCCGCCCGCGGGCCGGTCAAACCACACGTGGACCTGGCCGGTGCCGATGGAGTTCTCGTACGCGGAGTAGAGGCGCCCCGGGGCGACGCAGTCCACGCCGCCCAGGGCGGCCACCATCATCTGGTAGTGCGCGAAACGCGCCTCGGGCTTGAAGGCGATGAAGTCGCTCAGGCCGTTGATCACGCTGGCGTGGTCGCCGCGCTGAAGGGCGGCGATGAGCTCGTGGTCGGCGTCGCGCGCGCCGACGCTGAAGATGTGCTCCTCGCCGGCGGCCTCGTGGTCGCGCAGCGTGCGAAGGGTGTGGAAGGTGTGGCTGAGCGCGCCCGACGCGATCAGCACCACGCGCAGGTCGGACTCCTCGATCGCCTGAGCGATCACGCGCCCGACGGTGGCGAAGTCGCGCGGCTCGGCGGTCTGGCACGTGCTGACCGACACCCACGCCTCCTCGCCCTGGAGGAAGCCGAGGAAGTTGGTCGTGGCGTACGTGATGGGCAGGTGCTCGTTGTCGATCGGCGTGATCCAGCAGTCCGGCGTCTGGTCGGCGATCGCGCCGACGCGGTGGGCGAACTCCGGGCTGCCCGGGATGTCGTAGGGCACGCTGGACATGCCCCGGGGCAGCTCCTCGGAGGTGAAGGAGCCCTTGCGCCGCGCGTGCGCGGTGATCACGAATTCGACCGTGGTGAACCAGTGGCTGTCGAAGACGACGATGAGGTCGGGGCGCAGCTGGCTGATGACCTCGCGTCGCAGGTCGTGCAGCCCGCTGTAGAGCGTGCTCTCGTGTCCGTTGTTGAGCTCGCGACGGACGTCGTCGGGCAGCACGATGGTGGGCACGTGGGCCAGTAGCCCCGCGCCGACGATCTCACCCATGGGTCGTTCCCTCCTTCACCTGGTAGGTCTTGAGGTCGCTGTAGAAGTCCAGCGCGTAATCGCCCCCCTCGCGCCCGATCCCGCTCACTCCGGTGCCGCCGAAAGGCGCGGAGAGGTCGCGCACGAGGAACGCGTTCACCCAGATCGTGCCGGCGCGCACGGACGCCCCCACGCGGTCCGCGCGCGCGCGGTCGCCGGTGAAGATCATCGCGGAGAGACCGTACGGGGTGGAGTTGGCCAGGGCCACCGCGCCGGCCTCGTCGGCGAAGGACTGGATGGTCAGGACCGGGCCGAAGACCTCGCGCTGGACGATTTCGGCGTCGTTGCTCGCCGGCTCGATCAGTGTGGGCCGGTACCAGAGGCCTTCGGGCGTGAGCCGCTCGCCCCCGAAGACGACGCGGTCGCCGGCCGCGCGCGAGCGCGCGACGAACCCCTCGACGCGCGCGAGGTGCTCGGGGTGGATCAGCGGCGAGATCGTGGTCGACGGGTCCCGGCTGTCACCGAGGACGTGGCGCTGGGTCTCGGCGGTGAAGCGTTCGAGGAAGTCGCCGCGCACGGCGTCGTGGACGAGCAGGCGCGTGCCGGCGAGGCAGACCTGCCCGGCGTCGTCGTACATCAGGGCCGCCTTGGCGGCCGCGAGGTCGAGGTCCGCGTCGTCAAAGACGATGAAGGGACCCTTGCCCCCGAGCTCTGCGGTGAAGGGCGTGAGGTTCTTCGCCGCCGCGACGCCGATGGCGCGCCCGGTCTCGGGCGAGCCGGTAAAGGAGATGCGCCGCACGCGAGGGTCTTCCACGAGGGCGGCTCCCACCTCCTCGCCGATGCCCTGGACCAGGTTGAACACCCCCGGTGGCACTCCCGCCTCGTCGACCAGGTCCATCAGGAGCGAGCAGCTGAGCGGTGACCACTCGGCGGGCTTCAGCACGACGGTGTTGCCCGCGGCGAGCGCCGGAGCGCACTTCCACGTCGAGAGCATGAACGGGGCGTTCCACGGCGTGATCACGACGGTCGGCCCGGCGGGCATGCGTAGGACGGAGTTGTGGGTGCCGTTCGAGTCCCACTGGCGACCGACGTAGTCCGCGGCGAGGTCGGCGTAGGCGCGGAAGTTGCGCGCCCCTCGGGCGATGACCCGCAGGCGCAGGCTCTCTTCGAGCATCGCCATGTCGAGGCACTCGACCGTGGCGATCGCGTCGACGTTCTTGTCGATCAGGTCCGCCAGGCGGTGCAGGACCGCCTGGCGCTCGGTGGGGGAGAGGCCCGCCCACGCGGGGAACGCGTCGCGGGCCGCGCCGATCGCCGCGTCGGCCTCGCGGGCGCCGCCGCGTGCGACGTCCGCGAGCTTCATCGACCAGTCGAGGGGGGAGCGGTCCTCAAAGGTCGCCCGTGATCCGACGCGCTCGCCGTTGATGTAGTGGTCGCTCGAGACGTCCACGCCGCCGACATCGACGCGCGGGCTCACCTCTGGTACCTCGGGGCGACCCGGGGCGAGGGAAGCGAGGCCCGATCCGTGGGACTGGGGCGGCGCTGACCTCGCAGCGGCCAGTCCCCACCCATCGCGGTGGACAAGACCTCTTCGGTCTCGGTGGGCTGGGCTCCGACCTCGTCGCTGACGGGAGTGGGGGAGGCGACCACGTGGTTGGTCAAGGCGCCGAGACCCTCGACCTCGACCGTGACGACGTCGCCGGGCTCGACCGGTCGCGACGTCGCCGGCGTCCCGGTCAAGAGGACGTCGCCGGGCACGAGGGTGATGAGCCGGGCGATGTCGGTGACCAGGTAGTGCATGTCCCAGGCCATCTCGTCCGTCGAGCCGTCCTGGCGCACGACGCCGTTGACCGACGTGCGCATCCACTTGTCGCGGAAGTCCCAGTCGTTGACGACCCCGGGACCCAGCGGGCAGAGCGTGTCGGCGCCCTTCACTCGTAGCATCGACCCGGCGTCGGTGTCGCGGAAGTCGTGGAGCCCGAAGTCGTTGGCGATCGTGTAGCCGGCGATGTAGTGACCGGCGTCGGCCATGGCGATGTTGCGCGCGGTCCTCCCGATGACGATGGCGATCTCGCCCTCGTAGTTGAGGTAGCGGCAGTTGGCGGGTCGCACGACCGCGCCGCCGTGCGAATTCAGCGCGGAGACGGGTTTCTGAAACCACGTCGGCGCGGGGGGCAGTTCGATCTGGAACTCGCGAACGCGCGAGACGTGGTTGAGGTGACAGCAGAGGATCTTGGAAGGACTCACGGGCGCGAGGTGCGTCGCTGCGTCCGCGCGGACGCGCCGGCCGTCGGCCGCGACGAGGTCGTCGCCGTCACGCACGACCTCCACGGCGTTGCCGTCGAGCAAGATCCGGCGAAACTCCAACGGCCCTCCGCAAGTCGTTTGTACGCAAATGACTTCCTCACTCTACAAACCGGCGCCCGTCGTCGTGCTACTTTCGCCAAGGTCAGAGGGGGACGTGATGAGTGACTCATTCGACCGGGTCCGGATCCTGTGGCCCGACCACCTGGGACTGGCCAGGGGCAAGTACGTGCCGGCGAGCCTCGCCGAGAACGGCTCGCACCACTGCACGGGGACCTGGGCCCTGGGATACGACCGCGGCATGACGCCCGAGACCGTCGGGAGCCACTGGAGCGAGGGCCTGCCGGACCTGCACGCGACGTACGACCTCACGGACATCCGACCGGGTTGGGAGATGGGAACGCGCGTGGTCGTCGCTGACCTCAAGCGCGAGGGCGAACTGGTGTCGGTGGCCCCGCGCACCGCGCTGCGCAAGGCCATCGACGACTGGCGCGCGCTCGGCTTCGACCCGATGGTGGGCATGGAGTTCGAGGCGTTCGTCTTCGAGCCCGACGGCGCCGGAGGCTGGCGTCCCCTCGACACGCCAGGCGCCTTCGTCTACGGCACGGGCTCCAGTGTGGACCCCCGGGGGCTGATCGACGCGATCTGGGCGGCGTGCGCCGACGCTGAGATCCCGCTGGAGTCGGTGAACTCCGAGTACGACACGCCCCAGTTCGAGTTCACCCTGCGCTACGGCGACGCGATGACCGCGGCGGACGAGGGGTTCTTGTTCAAGGTGCTGGCGCGCGAGGTGGCCCACCGCCTGGGCCTGCTCGTGACCTTCATGGGTAAGCCCCTGGCCGACCGAGGGGGATCGGGGCTGCACGTGAACTTCTCGTTCACCGACGACGACGGGGCGAACGCGATCAACGACACCGAGGCCGCCGACGGGTTGTCGGACCTGGCGAAGCACTCCATCGGCGGACTGATGGCCCACCACCGGGGCCTCGCGGGCCTGTGCGCGCCGACGGTCAACTCCTACAAGCGGCTGCGACCGGCGTCACTGTCGGGCTATTGGGCCAACTGGGGCTACGACCACCGCGGAGCGACCGTGCGCGTCCCGAGCGAGCGCGGGGCCCCCGCGCGACTCGAGCACCGCCTGAGCGACGGCGCGGCCGTCGTGCACACCGCGGTCGCCGCGGTCCTGCAGGCGTCGCGGCTCGGCTTCGTGAATCAGGTGTCGCCGGGCCCGGCCGAAGGGGGCAACGGGCTCGACACGATCGACGCGACCATCGGGGTCCCCCCGTCGCTCAAGGACGCCCTCGACGAGCTCGAGGCCGACGCCGCGCTGGTCGAGGCCGTCGGCGCCGACCTCGTCGCCCAGCACGTCGCGATCAAGCGCAGCGAGTGGGAGCGATTCGCGGGCGCGACGACCGACTGGGAGATGCGCGAGTACCTGCCGTTCCTCTAGCGCCAGGCGACGCGCACGGGGAGTCGTTTGATGCCGCTGATGAAGTTCGAGCGAAGGCGCTCCGGCGTGCCGCACAGCTCGACGCTCGACCACCGGTCGGCGATCTCCTCGAAGAGCACGCGCATCTCGAGGCGAGCGAGGTGCGCGCCCAGGCACAGGTGCGGGCTCTGCAGGCCGAAGGCCACGTGGTCGTTGGGCGCGCGGTCGGGGCGGAACTCGTAAGGGTGGTCGAAGTGCGACTCGTCGAAGTTCGCCGACGAGAACCACATCACGACCTTGTCGCCCGCCGCGAGTTCGGTGCCGGCGAGAGTCGTGTCCTCGGTGACCGTGCGCCGGAAGTGCATCGTCACGGTGGCCCAGCGCAGCATCTCCTCCACCAGGGACTTGCGCTCGTCGACGGTCATCGACGGGACGCGCGCGTAGAGTTCCGGACGCTCGATCAGGGCGAGCAGCCCCGCGGTCATCGAGTACCGCGTCGTGTCGTTGCCCGCGGCCACCATGAGCGTGAAGAAGTTCTTGAGCGCGAGGTCGTCGAGCGTCTCGCCGTCGGCGTTGGGCTTGAGCAGCGCGGACAGGACGTCGGGGGTCGCGGTGACGCGCCGGTCCGCGAGCGCCTGCTCGGCGTAGGCGAAGAGCTCGAGGGAGACCGGGCTGCGGAAGGGGAGGAGCCGGTAGTCGCTCGTGTCGACCTGGTCGACGACGTAATCGGTGAAGTCGGGGTCGGTGTTGCCGATCAGGGCGTCGCCGCGCTGGACCAGCCACTCGAGGTCGTCGTCGGGCAGCCCCAGGAGCCGTCCGAGCATGCGCATGGGCAGTTCGCGCGCGACGTCGTGGACGAAGTCGAACTCGTCGCGCCCGCGCAGGGCGTCGAGGACCTGGGCGGCCAGGGCGCGCACCGAGTCCTCGTAGTCCGCGATCGACCGCGGGGCGAAGGGGCGGCTGACGAGGCGTCGCAGTCGCGTGTGCTCGGGCGCGTCCATCTCCATCAGGGTGCGGCGTGCCTCGGTCTCCTCGGCGCTCATGTCCTCCAGGCGGATCCCCATGCGGCTCGAGAACACCTCGGGCGTGCGACTGACCTGGAGAACGTCGGCGTGGCGCGTCACGCTCCAGAAGCCGCGCCCGCCGTCGGGCTCCTCGGTCCAGTGCACGGGGTCGCTCGCGCGCAGCCGGGTAAACGTCTCGTGCGGCACGCCGTCGACGTACGTGTCGTGCGACGTGATGTCCTGGAGCGACTCGGTCATCATCCCCCCGTCCAGATGTTTGCTACCAAACGACTGAGCCATTACAGCACAGCGTGCGCCGGACCCGTACACTCGAGGGGTGGCAAAACCGCTCATCGGCCTGACCGGGCGCCGCTGGCCGGCGGCGATCCTGGGTTCCCACGTGCCCTTCGCGATGCGCGAACTCACCTTTGACCTGCACTTCTCGGACTACCCGCGCTCGGTCGCCGAGGCCGGGGGGCTGCCCGTGGAGCTGGCCCGCGACGCCGACGTCGAGGGCGTCGTGTCGCGCCTCGACGGGCTGGTCCTGAGCGGGGGAGCGGACCTGGACCCCGCCCACTACGGTGCCGAGGCGCACTCGGAGCTGGGTCAGCTCGAGCAGGACCGCGACGAGTGGGAGTTCGCGCTCTTCTCCGCCGCGCGCGCCGCGGGCCTGCCGATCCTGGCGATCTGCCGGGGCTTCCAACTGGTCAACGTGGCGTTCGGCGGCACGCTCGTCCAGCACGTGGAGATCGACGAGGGCGCCGGGCACCCCCAGTGGGACGTCGACGGGCGAAAGACCACCCACGAGGTGAGCGTCGTGGGTGGAACGCTCGCCTCGTCGCTCCTGCCCGCGACGTGGCCCGTCAACTCGCTGCACCACCAGACGGTGAGCGAGGTAGGACACGGACTCGTCGTGTCCGCGCGCGCGACCGACGGCGTGGTCGAGGGACTCGAGACGCCCGAGGGAGACCTCCTGGCCGTCCAGTGGCACCCCGAGCTGCTCGCGAAGCCGGACCCCACGTTCCAGTGGGTCGTGCGCGAGGCGTCCAAGAGACTGTCCGCGTAGGACTTCGTCCATTCGACGCCGTCGGTTCTTGACGACGGTCGTTTGACCCCGTACGTTTATCCGATGGCCGTGAGGCCTGGCGCTCGTGCGTCAAGAACGGGGGGAGTCCATGGCTGACGTCAAGGAGAGAAGGACCGAGCTGGGCGGGAAGCGAAAGCTGACGCTCATTGACACCATCGCGCAGTCGGTGGGGCTGATGGGGCCGGTGTTCTCCATCGCCTTCCTCGTGCCGCTCGTCGTCGGACTGAGCAGCGCGTCGGGCAACGGCGCGGGTAACGCGGCGTCACTGGCCGTGCTCATCGCCGCGATCGGGGTGCTGGGGCTGGGCTGGATCATCTCGGAGTACACCCGCAAGATCCAAAAGGCCGGGTCGCTCTACGACTACGTGACCGACGGACTCGGGGGCCGGGTGGGTACCGCCGCCGGATGGCTCTACTACGTGGGGATCCTGGCGCTGGGCGCGGGGATCCTGCCCATGATCGGCGGCACGATCCACGACACGATCCTGAGCGAGTTCAACCGCGCGCCGCTGCCGTACTTCGCGTGGGACGTGCTGCTGTTCATCCTGGTCGCGAGCATTATCTACCTTGGCGTCGCGTTGTCGACGCGCGTGCAGCTGACCCTGGCGCTGATCTCGGTGACCGTCGTGGCGGTCTTCTCGGTGTACACGATCATCAAGAGCGGGGGACTGCACCACATCCCCACCGGCTTCTCGCTGTCCAGCTCGCCGTCGCACCTCAAGGGCGTGTTCTTCGGCGTCTTGTACGGCGTCCTGCTCTTCACCGGCTTCGAGACGTCGGCCAACCTGGCCGAGGAGACCGACAAGCCCGACGTGAACATCCCGCGCGCGGTGTTGACCTCGGTGCTCGTGATCTCGGCGTTCTACGTCATCGGCACCTTCGCCCAGATCTCGGGCTTCCACTTCAACCTGTCCGCGCTGGGCAAGAACGCCGGCGCGCCGCTGTTCACCCTCGCCGGTCCGTCCAGCCAGGGCGGGTTCGCGGGTGTGGGGATACGGCGTCTGGTCGAGCTCGTGGTGATCTTCGACATGATCGCGGTGCTGATCGGCTGCGCGGTGTCGGCGTCGCGGGGCTTCTTCGCCCTGGCGCGCGACCGCAAGATGCCACGCCCGCTCACGCGTATCTCGCGCCACGGCACGCCCCTGGGCTCCACGGTCTTCGTCGTGCTCGTCTACGCCGTGGTGATCGCCCTGGTCCAGTGGTCCACGTCCTTCGCGATTCCCCAGCTGCCCGAATACGTCTCGATGTTCTCGTGGATGTCGACCTTCGGCGGTTTCGCGATCGCGGTCATCTACCTGCTCATCGCGGTGGGCGCGCTGCGCGGGCTGCGCGACAAGGAGAAGCCGTGGCAGCTCTACCTCGCCAGCCTGGTGGGTGGCTTGGTGACGATCGCGGCGATCTACGGCGCCATCTACAAGGTGACGGCCCCGACCGTGTGGGCTCCCTACGCCGGCATCGCCATCCTGATCGTCGGGCTCGTCGCCGCCGGGGCGATGCCCACCACGCCCAAGGGCACCGCGGACTTCTCCGGGCTCAGCGAAGCCGAGCAGGGGCCGCTCAAGCTCTAGGTTCGCGCCACAGAGAGTAGAGAGGCGGCCCGCCCTCGACGGGGTGCATCGTCGCGCGCAGCTCGAAGCCGAAGCGTGCGTAGAAGGCGATGTTCGACTCGTCCTGCGTCTCGAGGCTCGCGCCGACGCCCTCGGCGTCGACGCGCGCGAGGCCGTCGTCCATCAGCGCGGTTCCTGCGCCGCGGTGCTGGTGGACGGGCTCGGTCATCAGCACGTGCAGGTACCAGTGCGGCTCCTTGGGGTGCGAAGCCGCCGCGGCCTTCAGGTAGGCGTAGCCGATCCTGATGCTCCTGGGACTGCGGTAGTTGGCGCGCAGTCCGCGCGGCAGCTGCTGGAGCTGCACGCCGACGGGTGGGGGATAGGCCCCGGTGGGTAGCCACAGCGCCGTAGCGGTGATCACGCCGGCGGCGTCGCGCACGGTGCGCAGGTGGGCGCCGGGCCCGGGGTGGGCGAAGGCCGCGTAGTGCGTGTAGTACAGCGCGTGTCGCCGGGTTCGCTCGTGGGGCCAGATGAACTCGAAGAAGGGGCTGTCGCAGAAGGCCCGTGTGGACAGCCGGGAGACCTCGCGCAGGCCGCGGCGGCCCAGGCGATGGGCGTCGACGCTCCAGGAGGGATCCACCGGGCGAGTGTAAGTCAGTGGGCGATCGCCATTCCGAGGGCGAACGCGCCCCCGCACGCGAGGGGAGTGGCCACCACCAGGGCCAGGGCGAAGCCCCAGTGGTGCTCGCGCTGAAGCACCGCGGGGATCGCCAGGGCCGAGGAGAAGGTCGTGAGTCCCCCGCAGAAACCCGTCAGGACGACGGTGCGCCAGGTGGCGTCGGCGCCGGCGACGAGCCGGTAGGCGGCCCATCCGGCGACCAGGCACCCCAGGGCGTTGGCCCCGACCGTCGCCCAGGGGCGAAGCGCGGGGTGGTGCCGGCGCACCAGGTACTCGAAGGCAAAGCGAACCACCGCCCCCAGCGCGCCGGCGCCGCTGACCAGGGCCAGCGTCATGGCAGGTGCATCGCGCGGCGGCGATGCCCGAGCAGCCCCAGGCCCGCGGCGCCCGCGCCCGCCAGGACGGCGCCACAGGCGACCAGGAGGCCGCCACCGGCGCAGCGGTGCCACACGTCTGCGACGTCCACGAAGAGCCCCGAGTAGGACGTGAGGCCCCCGAAGAAGCCCGTCACGACGACGAGGCGCCACCGGTCGTTCGGATCGTGCCCTCGGAGGGGCCCGCGCAACAGCCAGGTCGCCAGGTAGGCCCCGGCCGTATTGATCGTCAGCAGGACCCACGGGATCTGGGTCACCCAGTCACTCGACGTCGCGTTGGACGCCTCGAGGCGCACCAGGAGGTCGCGCAGGAGCGTTCCTAGTGCGCCGCCGGCTGCGACGACGAGCACCGCGAGCGCCAGCTGGCGCGGCGTGAGGGTGAGGGAGGGCCGCATCGGTAGGACGAAACTACTGGCCAGGGGAGGCGCGACCGTGCCAACGCCGTGTCCTTTCGGCCTTGCAGTTTCGCTTTAACTTGACATAACGAACATTATCGGCGAGGGATTCCTACCGCGCTGGTATAATCGCTGGCATGCGTCGGGTCCTGTGCACGGTTCTCTTGGTGGCCGCCACCTTGGGGTTTGTCGCGGTACCCGCGGGGGCCGAACTCAACGCCTCGGACGCCTCGAAAATCCAATTGTCCTTCGACTTCAGCGACAACTCGAACCCGGCGTCGGCGAGCGGCGGGTCCTTCAACATCATCACCGACGTCCTGCCCGAGCACAGCCCGGGTGTCGTGCGCATGGTAGCGATCGCCCCGGCCGATTCGGGTCTGCCCAACCTGGTATGTCGGTTCCAGGCGGTAAGTGACAGCCAAGTTGAGTGCGCGTTCAACTTCACCGTGAACGGGACGTGGGAGATCAAGTCCCAGTTCGCCGCCGACAAGTCCTCGGATGTCTCGGCGACCGCGGTCGCCAACATTGACGTCAGCAACTAGCCGTCGCCCGACCCGGCTCGTCGTATTCCGCGTGGTCTGGGGCGACCCCTTTCGCGGCCTGTCCCAGGAGCTCGTCGAGGCGCACGACGTCGACGAGGCCCTGACCATCGCCCACGAGAGGCGGCCGGAGCTCCCCCGCCCACGCATCGCGTACCTGACCTCCCCGACCCCGCGCTAAGAGCGTGTGTTCTATTTGGCGAGTGCGCCAGGAAACGCAACCGACACCATCAAATCGTGGCCTATTCAAGCGATCTGACCGATGCCCAGTGGAATCTCCTCAAACCTCTGTTGTTGGTTCCCTCCAAACGAGGCCCGAAGTACGGTGCCGACCTACGCCGTGTAGTCGACGCGATGCTCTACATCTCGCACACCGGGTGCCAATGGCGCTTCCTGCCTGAGCAGTTCGGACCCTGGACGAGGGTCTGGTCGCAGTTTCGTCGGTGGTCGAGGAACGGAACGTGGACCCGGGTTCTCACCGCATTGCACGCGTCGTCGCGCACCGCTCTTGGACGAAAGAATCCGCGGCCTTCGATGGTGGTCATCGACACCCACCTCGCGCGAGGTGCCTCGAACGGGGGTGTCACCTTCCACAATCAAGGTGGACCCTACGGCCGGACCAACGGGGCCAAGCGCATCGTCTGCGTGGACGTCACGGGCCTGCCGCTCTGCGTGCGAGTCGTTCCGGCCTCAACCTCTGAAGCGAGCGCCGTCGAGCAGGTACTCGACGATTTGGCTCAAACAGGCGCTGACGAACGGTTGGAGCTCGTGCTTGTTGACCGCGGCACGGCCCAGTCCGCCACCACGCGGTTGTCGGCGAAGTTCAATTGCGAAGTCCGACGGGTTGGATGGGACGACCCGCCGCGCAACGAGCACGGGGCCAAGGTCTTTCGCCCTATTCGTCACGCGTGGCGGGTCGAGGTAGCTCACGGACATCTCGTGCGACGGCGACGACTGGCTCGCTGCTTCGAGAACTCCGTCACCTCAGCCACCGGATGGCTACACGTCGCTTCAATCACCGAGGTCCTTCGGGCGCTGTCCTGAGTCCACCCTTCAGCAGGCAGATCACCCTTCGCTTGGTGTGTCGCGAAGCCTCAATCTGAAGACGTGAAAAGTGGCGCCACCGTTTGACGGTTCGTCGCCAACGTAGAGAGCTCCAAGGGCGAGAGCAAGGTTGCGCGATTTCTCGTTCCCCGTCAACATCTTGATAATGACGTTCCGGGCACTCATTGTTGTGCTGGCGTACCCCACAACGAGCTGGGCTGCTCGAAGAGCGAAGCCGCGTCGCCGATGCTCAGGGAACACAAGGTATGAGAGATTCACGTCGTCATTCCCCAGCGCTCTCAGGTCGACTCCGCCCACCAAGACAACTGGATCGAGGCTCCAAATGCCCCAATGACGATGGCTCTCCATCGCTCGCCACGACGCTTGACAATCAGCAATGAACCGTTCCACATCGGAAAGTCGCGAAGGCCTTGGAGCCTCGAACCATCTGCGTTGCTCTTCGTCCTCGCCGGCAAGCCATGCGGGTGCGTCATCGGTGTCAAGTGGTCTGAGCATCACGACACCGTCAGTCAAGGACTGTTTGGGTTCTGGGCTTTCCACGACACCAGTATCGCCCCATGACATGTCACACGTCGCCTCAAGAATGGCCACGTGGCGCCCCGACCAATGACAGGACCAATCTCGCACACCGGTCAGGTACTCTCGCGGGCGGTGGCGTTCCAGTTCGCCCTCGACCCCAACGTCGAGCAGAGGATCCTCCTCGCCAAGTGCGCCGGCGCCCGCCGCTTCACCGTGAACCACCACCTGGCTCGGGTCAGGGCCAATCTGGACGCCAGGTCGATCGAGCGAGAAGTTCTCTCAGAAAGCGGTGATCCATGCGAGCCATCGACCCCTTCGCTGTCCTGGTCGGCATTCTCCTTCATCAACGAGTTCAACGCCTGGAAGAACGGGCTGTCTGATGACTCGCCGGTCAACGAGGATGGCAGTTGCGGCATAGCCTGGCGACACGAACTCCCCAACGACGTCTTCGAGTGCGCTTCAGTGGACGCAGCCAGGGCGCTCGAGAACTTCGCCGCGTCACGACGCAGCGAGCGGAGTGGAACGCGCGTCGGATTCCCCCGTTTCCAGGCCAAGGGGAAAGCGACGCCAAGTTTTCGGTTGCGCAACCGTGCGACGCCGGGTCGGGCGCCTTCTAGCCAGCCCGTCCGCTTCAGCGACCCCGCACACCTGCGACTGCCCAAGTTCGGTCCGGTGAAGCTCTTTGGCCCCACGCGCAAGGTCCGCCGGATGATCGACGCCGGTCGCTTCCACGTGTACTCGGCCACCCTTACCCACCGCGCGGGTCGTTGGACGGTGTCGCTGACCGGCGTGGCCGCTCAACTCCATCAAGTTGAGCGCAGCCGCACTAACCGTCACTCCGTTCCCGTCGGGGTCGACCGAGGAATCATCTCTCTCTGCGTCGCTGCCGACGCCAACGGCGTTCCATTCGAGAGCTTCGAGGGGGTGAAAACATTGAAGCAAGCGCACGCGTCGCTCAAGGCGGCCAACCAGGCCTTGGCCAGAACCACACCGGGGTCCAAGGGCCGCCAAGGAGCGAGGTCACGACTCGCCAAGACCCACCGCGAGGTCGCCAACACCCGACGACATCTCGTCCACCAGGCCTCCAGGGCCCTGGTCGACCGAGCCCAGGTCCTCGTCATCGAGGACCTGAACGTCGAAGGGATGGTGAGGAACCGGCACCTGGCGAGGTCCATCTCGGACGCCGCTATGGGAGAGCTCTCCCGCCAGCTCCTCTACAAGTCCAAATGGCACGGAGTCGAGGTTCGAGTGGCCGATCGGTTCTTCCCGAGCTCCAAAACGTGCTCCGGCTGTGGCGGACTGAGAAACGACCTCGGCCTGTCGACGCGGACCTACTCGTGTGGGACCTGCGGTCTGGTCATCGGCCGCGACCTCAACGCGGCCATCAACCTGGCTCGATGGCAAGCCAAAGCGCCTCTTGCTTCTCCATAAAGACTGATCCCGCAGGGATCTGCACCGCGAAGCACGCGGGAAGAGCCGATCGTCACCCGCACAACCATCACGATGCTGTGATGAGGGCCCTGGGTCGGAACCGAGTACTCAGACGAACCATCGTCTGGGAAGTCGGACGGTGAGCAAGCACCGCTGGGCCACTTAGTTCAGCTGGTCAAGGCGAATCGGTGGGTCCAAATAGGACACACGCTGTAAGGCGTTCTACACTGCCCGGATGGACGGGCTCTTTGACGTAACGGGCAAGGTGGTGCTGGTGACCGGCGGCAGCCGGGGCATCGGCGAGATGATCGCGCGCGGCTTCGTCGAGGCCGGCGCCACCGTCTACATCTCCTCGCGCAAGGCCGACGCGTGCAACGAGCTGGCGGCCGAGCTCTCTCGCGCCGGGGTGTGCGTCGCGATCCCCGCGGACCTCTCGAGTGAAGACGAGTGCCGCCGCCTGGCCGACGAGATGGCCCGGCGCGAGGACCGCCTCGACGTGCTGGTCAACAACGCCGGGGCGACCTGGGGCGCGCCGATGGCCGAGTACGACGAGCACGCCTTCGAACGCGTCCTGGCACTCAACGTCAAGGCGGTCTTTCACCTGACGAAGTTCCTTCGCCCGATGCTCGAGGCCGCCGCGGCCCCCGACTCCCCCGCGCGCGTGATCAACATCGGCTCGATCGACGGCCTGCACGTTCCGGGCATGGAGACCTACGCGTACTCGGCGTCCAAGGCGGCGGTCCACCAACTCACGCGCCACCTGGCCAAGTACCTCGCGCCGAAGGTCACCGTCAACGCGATCGCCCCGGGGCCCTTCGAGTCCAAGATGATGCGCGCCACGCTCGAGGCATTCGGTGACGCCATCGCCGAGGGCGCGCCCATGAAGCGGATCGGCCGCCCGTCGGACATGGCCGGCGCGGCGATCTTCCTGGCGTCGCCCGCCGCCAGCTACGTCACCGGCGTGGTCCTGCCGGTCGACGGAGGTATCGCGACGCTGGCCTAGCCGACCTTGCGGCCCAGCGTGACCTTGACCGTCAGGTGGTGGCTGCCGCGCACGACCTCGACCGTGATGACGTCACCGGGCTTGAACGACGACAGGACGTTCGTGACGTCCTGGGCCGAGCTGATCGGCGTGTCGTTGATCTTGACGATGATGTCGCCCTGGCGCAGCCCCGCCGCGGCCGCCCCGGTGCCCGGGATGACGCCCTGGATCAGCGCGCCGCTCGAGACGATGAAGCCGAACTGCACCTGCAGCGACGGGGTCATGGACATGATCTCCACGCCGATGAAGGCGCCGTGGCTGACGACGCTGGCGCCCGCCTTGAGCGACGACAGCAGTGACAGGATCGTGGCCGCGGGGATCGCGAAACCGATGTTCTGGGCGCTCGTGCCGTCCGGCAGCGTTCCGGCGACCGCCGTGTTCATCCCGATCACGGCGCCGGCCGAGTCCAGCAGCGGGCCGCCCGAGTTGCCGGGGTTGATCGCGGCGTCGGTCTGGATCATGTTGTTGAGCGTCTCGCTGGACGACGTCGTCCCGGCGGTCACGGTACGGCCGAGCGCGGAGACGATCCCCTGGGTCACCGTCGGCGTGCCGGCGGCCAGTCCGAGCGCGTTGCCGATCGCCACGACGGCGTCCCCCGCGACCAACTGGTTGGAGCTACCGAAGGTGACCGTGGGCAGGTTCGACGCGTTGTCAATGCGGATCAGCGCGACGTCGTCGATGGAGTTGGTCCCCACGAGCGTCGCGGGCAGGGCCTTGGTCGAACCGGTGCGCGTCACGGTGATCGTTCCCCCGCCGACCGCGGCCGCGATCACGTGGTTGTTCGTCACGACGAGGCCATTGGACGAGATGATCATGCCCGTGCCCTGGTCTTCGCTGCCGGCGCCCTTCACGTCGATCGACACGACGGAGGGAACGACGCGACGAACGAGCGTCGGGATCGACGTCCCGTTGGGCAGCACGGCGCCGGCCGGCGAGTTGGACACCTCGTTGACCGTGACGCCGCCCGTGGTGTTCGAACTCGGGGCGGCGTAGTGCCCCGCGAGTCCGCCGACGAGGGCGGCGACCAGCAGGAGCGACACGCGCGTGGACCAGACGCCGCGCGCCGAGCGGTGCGACGACGCGGCGGGCGCCTCGCCCTGGGGGTGTGGGGCCGCCGCGGGGACGTAGGCGGGGTCTTCCCCGTCCCCGGGCGGCGCCCACGGCTCCGGCGACGTCACGGCGGTGTCTCGGGGCAGCTCGGACGTCGGGTCCTGTGCTCCGGTGTCGGTAGACCCGGATACGAGGGGAGTCGGCTCGTCCGGTGTGTCGCCGGTTGTCGGGGAGATGTCGCTCACGGGACCATGCTAAGCACCGCAATCTAAGTTTCATCTAATACGAGCCGAAATATTTCCTACTAATGGAGCGACTAGATTGGACGACTATGTCGCGCCGGATTGACATCGAGATCACGAGTCTCACGGGCGAGGTCGCCACGTGGCGCGCCGCCGGCGCCAAGCTCCCCAAGGGCGTCCTCAACGCGTCGCTCGTGCCCGGGGGCGCGGTCGTGGGCACCGTCTACCGCGCCGACGTCGAGCAGTACATGGAGGGCATCGAGATCCTCTCGGTCATGCCCGCCAAGACCGCGTCGCCGCTCGACCCGCGTCACGAAAGACTCGAGCTGATCCCGGTAGCCAAGACCGGGCCCGACGTCGTGGTGACCTACGCGCCCAAGGGTCGCGGCCCGCGGCGTGACGGCGACCACCGCGACGCCGGCCCCCGTGGCGCGGGACGGCCGCCGACCAAGGGTCGTTCCGAGCGGGACCGCCCCGAGCGTCCGGCGCGTCCCCCCAAGGAGCGCGCCGAGCGTGCGCCGCGCGAGGATCGCCCGGAGGGAACGGATCGTCCCGACCGCCCCGCGCGGACCGCGCGAAGCGATCGTCCCCGCGCCGAACGCCCGAGTCGACCCGAGCGTAAGGTCCGCCCGGCCCACCCGCCGATGACGACCACGCACCGCAACGCCCTGCTCGCCACGCTCTCGCCCGAGCAGCTGCCGGTCGCCGAGCAGCTGCTGCGTGGCGGCATGCCGGCCGTGCGAACAGCGGTCGCCGAGCAGAACAAGAACGCCGCCGCCCAGGGCCGCCCCACCGTGGACGCCACCACGATCGACCGCATCGCCGAGGACCTGCTCTCTCGCACCAACCTGGCGCTGTGGAAGGACCGCGCCGCCGGGGCCATCGGCGCGGGGCGCGAGCTACGCCTGCGCGACCTACGCGCCGTCGTGACCTCGGCCAAGACGGTCTCGCTCGACGACGAGTCACGTGCCCAGCTCAAGGAGCTGCAGGCGTCGCTGACCACGCGCCTGGACACCCTGCGGACGCAGTGGAACGAGAAGCTCGAGGCCGCCGTCACCGCTAAGAACGTCCCGGAGGCCCTGCGGCTCGTCGCCCGGCCCCCCGACATGTCCACGCGCGTCAGCGCGGACATGGCCACGCGCGTGATCGCCCTCACCAGTGAGGCGCTCGGCACCGAGCAGGACGGCGCGCACTGGCGCGAGATCGTCAGCCTCGCGGCCGAGACGTCCATCCGTCGCAACGTCAAGCCCCACGGCATCCCCGACGACGACGAGAGCCGCGCGGTCGCACTCAAGAACGCCGGCGCGATCCCCGAGCTCGCCAAGCTCCTGGGGATGAAGGTGCCCCCTCCCCCACCGCCGACGCGTGCCCCGCGGCGCCCGGTTACTCGGCGCGCATCGTAAGCAGTCGCGCCTTCAGCCCGAGCGACTCGTACAGCGACTTCGTCGCCCGGTCGCCGGGCAGGGCGAGGGCGTCCAGCGGCGGATCGCTGAGGGCGAACAGTTCCGTGGCGATCGAGCGGGCGACACCCTGCCCGCGCCACGCCGGGGTCACGTACACGCCAACGATCACGGCGTCACGGACCACCGCGACGCCCACCACGACGTCGTCGCGGTGCTCGACGAAGACCTGACCCGCCGTCACCAGGTCGCCCAGGGGGTCGCCGGACGCGGGCAGCGACTCGACCAGGAGGGCTTGTCCCCCGCGCGTCGCCCGCAACTCCCCCAGCGCACGTTCCCAGAGGGCGCGTAGTTCGTCGTCGACGCCCGTGGCCCGGCTCAGGCTCACGCGGGCGACGCCGGATCACACACAGTCGCGGCAGAGGGTGCGCGAGCGATCCGCCAGTTGGCTCATCTTCTTGAGCAGTCGGCACGACGTGCATCGGAACTCGTCGTCCTGCTTGGGCAGGATCGTCTCGGCCGGGTCGGTGACGGTGTCGACCTCGCTGACGACCTCTTCGTCGTCCTCCGCGGTCGTCGAACGCCGGATGGTCTCGGCGAGGACCTCGTCCAGGGCCAATTCCACGTCCGTGTCGTCGGCGACCTCCTCGTCCTCTTCGATCGTGGCGACGTCGGCGACGACGTCCTCGTCCTCGAGGGCGACGACCTCGTCATCCTCGTCGCCTAGGACCTCCTCTTCGTCCACGAGGTCCTCGGCGACGATTTCCTCGTCGAAACCCTCGGCGAGCTCCTCCTCGTCGAAGACCTCGTCGGTGTCGCTCTCACTTGCCATATCGTCAATTCCTCTTTCGCAGCGCGAGCAGTGTAGAGCCTTTTAAGAGCGAACGGAGCCCTTACGGCCAACAAAAGGTCGAAATACCCGGTTTAGCGTTGTTTCTGCCGATTGCGCTCGGCGTTGCGTTCCGCCTCGAGGCGCTCCAGGTCGACGTCGGACAGGTCGACGAAGCTCATCGCGTCGCCGATCGCCGTGTGTCCCGCGACGTCACGGATCTGGCGGGCCATCTCCTGGGCGACGCGGCGGTAGTTCGGGTGTCCCTGGGGCCCCGAGCGCAGCTCGATGAGGTGCATCGCCTCGCGCGCGTTCATCTGGATCGTGTAGCGGATCCGGTACGCGAGGGCCACGGCGTACTGGCTCAGGTCGGGCATCTCCGCGTCGAGCTCGCGGAAGAGGTCCGCGGAGTGGCCCAGGGACTCCTCGAAGCGGCCCGCCAGCCCGGCGTCACGGATCACCTGGGGCACGTCGTAGCCGAGGTCGACCGACAGCGGCTGCCACTCCACGGTGAGCATCCGGTGGCGCTGCAGGTCGCGGAACGCCCCGTAGTCGGTGACCAGCTCGAAGCGGTAGTCGGTGCGCTCGAAGGCCCGGCCCGGACGGTGGCGCCGGTTGAGCCGGCGCCCGACGTAGGTCTTGATGAGGTGCGCGCGCTCGAGCTCGTTCATCTGCGCGACACGGCGCGAGATCTCCTCGTCGGGCATCGTCGAGTTGGCGAAGACGATCGCCTCGGCGACGCGGCGCTCGCCGTCGGGGTCGAAGTCGACCAGGCGCACCGACTCGGCCGGCTCGGGCGTGTCGGTGTCGCGCCACGTCGTGCGCACCAGGTCGCGCGTGGCGGCGCGCGTCTGGGCCAGGTAGTCGCTCCAGGCGCCGCCGCGCTCGGCGATCTCCACCCGCTTGAGGAACGACGGGATGACCTTCATGAGCTCGGTCATCATCATCGAGGCGTAGTCGCGCACCTCGGGCAGCGGGTGGGCGCGCATGCGCAGCAGCAGCGCCTCGTAGGCCTGGCCCGACGCGTAGATGCCCAGGTTCGAGATCGCGCTGGCGGGCAGAAGCCCGCGCACGGCGTCGAGCGCCTTGGCGCGGATGGCCTGGCGGTAGACGAAATCCGTGTCGTCGGGCGTCTTGGGGAAGCGCCGCGCGAGCCACTCGGTGAGCTCCTTGAGCAGCGCGCCGTAGGTGTCGAACGTGCGGTCCATCTCGCCCACGAAGCGCGCCCCCAGGCGCGACTCGAGGATGGCCGGGTCGCGGTAGTAGCGGTAGAGGCCGTTGGGCTGGCGCCGGTCGTAGCCCAGGTAGCGCGTGGACTGCTCGAGGTAGCTCATGAGGCGCCCGCGCTCGAGGACCTTCGTCAGGACGTTGCTCGCCTGCTCGCACGCCAGGTGGACCCCCCCGAGCTGGGCCACCGAGTCGTCTCCGTACTCGAAGAAGATGCGCTGGTAGAGCTCGGCCGCCCGGTCGAGCCCGACCGTCGCGTCCACCGACGCGTCGCCGGTGAGGTCCAGGTCGCCGACGAACTCGTCGAGGAACAGGCGCCGCAGGCTCTTCGAGGACCGCGAGTAGCGCGCGAACAGGGCCCCCTTGACGACCTCAGGCAGGTTGACCAGGGCAAACACCGGGCCCTCGAGGTTCGTGAAGTAGCGCCGCAGGATTGTCGTCTCCTCCGCGGAGAACTCCTCGACGACGTAGGGGTGCATGGGCCTCCGAGACTAGGGCCAGTTCTACGAGAGGGGGTGGACGCCGATCCCGGCCACGACGACGCTGCGCAGGACGAGGTCGCGCGCCGCTCGGGCGACGTCGGCGACCTCGCCGCTGTGGTGGAGGCGGGCGAGCTGCTCGCATAGGTCGCCCACCTGCTTGGCCTGTCGCACGAAGTCCCCCGGCGAGGTCAGCCCGACCTCGACGTCCGCCAGGTCGAGCACGGTGGACAGGGGAGCCCCGCGGGCCCAGGCGGCGATCACCGTCGCGAAGCGCCCGTCGGGCTCCTTGGCGTGTGGGACGTGGTAGCGGTCTTCGACCTCGCGCGTGGCCACGCCGAGGGTCGTGATCTCACGGATGCGCTCGTCCATCGTGCCGCGACGCTGGGGGCCGAGGCGGTCGTTGATGGATCGGCGCTTCTTGGTCGACACGCTGGACGCGGCGTGCGTCGACCGGCCGGCGCGCTTGGCCTCGTAGGTGAAGGCCGAGAGCACCCCGGCGAGCCCGTCGGGCTCGAGCCCGTCGAAGACGCCCTCGGCGACGGACTCGGCGATCAGCAGGTCGCACTCGTGGTAGATCGCGCGCAGCAGCTGGCCGGGCGCCGTCAGTGTCCAGTCCCGCGCGTAGCCGAGTTCCTCGAGGACGTGATGGCGTGCGGCCATCTGCTCGACGAGGGGCCGGCGCGCGCCCGCGGGTCGCCGATCGGCCTCGAACTGGGCGAAGGAGCGCCGCACCACCTCCATCGCGGTCTCGGCGTCGAAGTGGTTCACGAGGTTGGCGGTCAGGTTGTACGTCGGGCGGAACGACGAGTGCAGGTCCGACGGCGCCGCCGTCGCGACGCGCGCGACGTCGACCAGTGAGAGGTCGCTCGCGAAGCACACGACCGCGTGGCCCTCGTCGTCCAGGCCGCGACGCCCCGCGCGTCCCGTCATCTGCGCGAACTCGGCACTCGTGAGGAACTGGCGGCCCGCGTCGGAGTACTTGGAGAAGCGCTCGAGCGCGACGGAGCGCGCCGGCATGTTCACCCCGAGGGCCAGGGTCTCGGTGGCGAAGACGACGCCGAGCAGGTTGCGTTCGAAGCACGCCTCGACGATCTCGCGGAAGGCGGGTACCATCCCGGCGTGGTGCGGGGCCAGCCCGCGGCGCAGGGCCTCGAGGAACTCCCCGTACTCGAGCGCGACGAGGTCGTCGTCGCGGAAGTCGCGCAATCGCGACTCGGCGATGGCTTCGATCTCGAGGCGCTGCTCGGCGGTCGTGAAGCGCAGCCCGTCGCGCCGGCACTGGTGGACGGCGTCCTCGCACGCCGCGCGCGAGAAGATGAAGACGATCACCGGTAGCAGGTCCTCGCGCTCGAGCGCGAGGAGCAGCTCGCTGCGCCGGGGCGAGCGAAACGGCGGCGGCGGCGCGCTGGACTTGGGGCCACGCCACTTGGGCCCGGGCCGGAAGCGTCGCGTCGACTTCATGAGGTTGTCGATGCGCCGGGCCTCGTCCGCCAGGCGGGTTCCGTCGAGGAGGTCGATCACCTCAGCGTCGCTCTGGCCCCGGCGCACCAGGGCGACGTGGTCGTGCAGGGTGATGGGCCGCAGCTCTTCGACCACGACCGCGGTGGGTCCCCTCACCTGGGTGAGCCACTGGCCGAGGAAGGGCGCGTTTCCGATGGTCGCCGAGAGCGCGACGAAGCGGACCGCGCCGGGGGTGAGGATCAGCACCTCCTCCCACACCCCCCCGCGGAAGGGGTCCTGGAGGTAGTGGACCTCATCGAGGACGACGAGCCCCAGGGACCGGATCTGATCGGAGTCGGTCAGGAGCATGTTGCGCAGCACCTCGGTCGTCATCACGACGACCTCCGCCGTGCGATTGATCGACGTGTCCCCGGTCAGCAGTCCGACCCGGGCGGCGCCGAAGAGCTGGCGCAACTCGTGGTACTTCTGGTTCGAGAGGGCTTTGAGGGGGGTCGTGTAGAACGCGCGCTGGCCCCCGTCGAGTGTACGGGTGATCGCGTAGTTGGCCACGAGGGTCTTGCCCGAACCCGTCGGGGCGCTCACCAGGACGTTCACCCCCTCGTCGAGCGCGTCGAGGGCCTCGACCTGGAAGTCATCTGGTGCGAAGCCGAGTCCTTCGACGAAGCGCGCGCGCAAGGCGTTCGCGCTCACCGGTGCAGCAGCTTGCCGACGGCGATCGAGAGGAAGTAGAAGGCGGTGAGCGGGACCGCGAGCGCGAGCATCGACAGCGGGTCGCCGCTGGGTGTGAAGACCGCCGAGCCGATCGTGATGGCGATCAGGGCGTAGCGCCACCACCGCAGCAGCTGGCGCGGCGTTATGACGCGTGCCAGCTCCAGGGCCACGAGGACCACGGGGAACTCGAAGGTCACGCCGAAGATGAACATCATCAGCAGGAACAGGCTCAGGTACTGGTTGGGGTTGTAGAACGCCACCAGGGAGTGGCCGCCGATCGTCTGGAGGAACTTGATCGCGTGACCGAAGCTGAAGTACGCCAGGACCACTCCCCCGGCGAAGAACAGCACCGACGCCGCGACGAAGGGCACCGCGTAGCGCCGCTCGGTCGCCTTGAGCCCCGGGGTCACGAAGCGCCAGACCTGCCAGAAGACGATCGGCGACGCGAACAGCAGGCCCCCGAAGAATCCGATCTTGATGCGCAGGTTGAGCCCGTCGAGTGGGCTGGTGGCGAGGAACGTGCAGTGGCGCGGCACCGCGCGACAGTAGGGGTCCTGGAGGACCTTGAGAATGTCCGGGTAGAAGATGAACGCCGCGACGCCCAGTGCCAGGACCGACCCGATGGCGATCATGAAGCGGTGCCGAGCCTCTCCGAGGTGCTCGGCCAGCGTCATCCCCTCAGCCGCGTGGCGGAACCTGCTCATCGGCTAGTTGAGTGAGGGGTCGAAGGACGCGGGTGGCTCGGGTGGAGGCGGGACGGGGCGCTCGGGAGGAGCCGTCACGCCGGTCACGTCGGGCGGAGCCTCGGCGACGGTCTCGGGGTCGGGCGACGGTGTCGCGGCGCTGTCCTCGCGCGCCTCGGCGCGGTCCGCGAGCTGGTTCAGCAGGTTGACCGGGCTCCGTGCGAGGCGTGCGATCTCACTGGTGCTGGGCAGGTCGGGCATCACTTCACGGACTTCGGCCTCGACGCGCTCCTGGAGCCTCTTGAGCGCACGCCAGGAGCTCCCGAGGCGGTGGGCGACCTCGGGAAGCTTGTCCGGCCCGAGCAGCACCAGGACCACCGCGACGATGATCAGGATCTTGAACGGGCTCAGGCTGAACACCGCTTCATTGTAGGGCGGTGCCCTGTCGCTCCCTAGAGGAAGCCGAAGCGCGACAGCGGCCAGATGCGAAAGAACACCTTGCCGATGAGGTCCTTGCGGGGCACGAAGCCCCAGTAGCGGCTGTCGCAGGAGTTCGGGTGATTGTCACCCATCACGAAGTAGGAGTTGGGCGGCACCGTCACGCTGCGGATCGGGGTGCCGAGCGGCTCGACGTGGGTCCACGTCTCGTCCAGGGCCTTGCCGTTGATGTAGATCGTGTTGCCCTTCGAGGACAGGTGGTCCCCCGGCACCCCGATGACCCGCTTGACGAGGTCGCTCACCGAATCGCCGCAGTTCTCGGCCGGCGGCGCCTTGAACACGACGATGTCGCCGACGTGCACGGTACCGAAGTCGATGCTCAGCTTCGAGACGAGGATGCGGTCGCCGACCTGCAGCGTCGGCTCCATCGACGCCGACGGGATGAAGAAGGTCTGCACCACGTAGGTGCGCATGACGAAGGAGACGACGACGGCGAGGATGACGATGACCGTCCACTCGATGACCAGGCGTCGGGTCCGGCGCTGGCGCTGCGGGGCCGGCTCGACGGGCTCTGCCGCGGGCTCGGGGGCGTCCAGGACGCCCGACGACGAGGGGGCGGCGTCGTCGGTCACCGATACAGGCTAGTCGTGGCGCTCGTGGCGCTCGAGAGACAGAAGGAGCTTCTGGAACCTCTCGTCGTTGCTCTTGAAGGGGTCCTTGAGCAACACGGTGCGTTGCATCTCGTCATTCAGCTTCAGGTGCACCCAGTCGACCGTGTAGTCGCGGCGCCACTGCTTGGCCGCGCGGATGAACGTGCCGCGCATGTGCGCCCGCGTCGTCGCCGGCGGCACCTGAGCGGCCTGGCTGATGTCCTCGTCGGTCACCACACGGCGCACGCGCCCGCGCGACTGGTGCCGGTAGAAGAGTCCGCGCTCGTAGTTCGTGTCGTGGTAGAGCAGGTCGATCAGCGCGATCTTCGGGTCGGCGAGGGTGACGCCGGAGCGCTCGCACTCGCGTTCGATGATCTGGAGCTTGGCGATCCAGTCGACGCGGTCGGCGAGCAGCATCGGGTCGCTGCGGTACTGCTCGATAACCTCGCGCCACAGCTCGACGGCGTGGACCTGATCAGCCGGCATGTGGTGGGACTGGATGAACTGCTCGGCGCGCTCGCAGAGGTCCTCTTGGATCTCCAGGGCGGTCATGTCGCGCCCGCTGCTCAGGCGCACCGGCTCCTTGCTCCACAGGTCATAGGAGATGTCGCGCAGCGCGTTGATGGGCGACGCCATGTTGTAGTCGCGCAGGACGGTCGTCCGATCCTCGATCATGGCGAGGACCACCGCGGCCGTTCCGACCTTGAGGTACGTCGCGAACTCGGACATGTTCGAGTCGCCCACGATGACGTGCAGCCGGCGGTAGCGCTCGGGGTCGGCGTGGGGCTCGTCGCGCGTGTTGATGATCGGCCGACTGCGGGTGGTCGCCGAGGAGATGGACTCCCAGATGTGCTCGGCTCGCTGGCTCATCGAGTAGGTGGTTCCCCGGGCGTTGGTCACGACCTTGCCGGCGCCGGTGAAGATCTGGCGGCTGATGAGGTACGGGATGAACACCTGCTCGAGCCGGTTCAGGTCGTCGATGCGCTCGATGCAGTAGTTCTCGTGGCAGCCGTAGGAGTTGCCCGAGGAGTCGGTGTTGTTCTTGAAAAGGAAGATGTCGCCGCGGATGCCCTCGTCGGCCAGCTGACCCTGGGCGTAGGTGACCAGCTCGCGAAGGATCGTCTCGCCGGCCTTGTCCTGGGCGACGACGTCGGCGAGCGTGTCGCACTCGGCCGTCGCGTACTCGGGGTGGCTGCCCACGTCCAGGTACAGGCGGCTGCCGTTCTCCAAGAAGACGTTGCTCGAGCGTCCCCAGGCGACGACCTTGCGGAAGAGGAAGCGCGAGACTTCGTCGGGGCTCAGGCGGCGCTGACCACGCAAAGAGAATGTGATGCCGTACTCGGTCTCGATGCCGTAGACGCGCCTCAGCACCGGGCCACCCCGACCTCGCGCCTCACTCCAGGAGCCGGGCGACGTCGTCGTCGCTGAGGCGCCGGAACGCTCGCCGCACCCCCCGGTCCTCCAAGACGCCCACCTCGAGGTCCGAGACGGGGACGGTGCGCTCGGGCCCCGCGAGCGCGGCGACCGCGTTGCGAAGGGTCAACCCGAGGGGCTCTAGGGACTCCTCGGACGCGGCGAAGCGCGACTTGATCGTCTCGGCGTCCCCGCCGAGGACCGCGAAGCGCGGCTCGTCCGAGATCGTGCCCTCGTAGGCGATCCGGTAGAGCTTGGTGGGCCGGAACTCGTTGCCCAGCTGGGCGACCAGGATCTCGATCTCCAGCGGCTTGGGCCCCTCGGTGAACATGTCGCCCACGTGCTGGGCGTAGTAGTTGGCCAGGGCCCGCGCGTCGACGTCCTCGCGCGAGTAGGTGAACCCGGTGCCGTCGGCCCAGCGGATCCCCGCCTCGCGCAGGCGGTCGAACTCGTTGTACTTGCCGACCCCGGCGAAGGCGATGCGGTCGTAGATCTCCGAGATCTTGTTGAGCGACGCCGACGGGTTCTCCGCCACCATGACGACGCCGACGTCGTAGATCGCCGCCACGATCGAGCGACCGCGCGCGATGCCCTTCTGGGCGAATTCCGCTCGGTCCTTGATCAGCTGCTCGGGCGAGACGTAGAAGAAGTTGCTCACCGCAGCGTCCCTCCGGCGACGCCGCCCGTCTGGGTCCGGCGCTCGTTGATGGTCCGGAACCGCGCCGCGACGTCCCCGCTCGCCAGCTCTTGGAATCCGTCGGCGTTCAGCGTCACCATCATCGGGAAGATGTTGCGCACGAAGTCCGGCCCCCCGGTCGCCGGGTCGTTGTCGCCGGCCTCGTAGAGCGCCAGGGCGCCCAGGTCCAGCGCGCCCTCGAGGTCGAGGTCGCCGCGAAAGCCCAGCCGCAGGGTGTTGTCGGCGAACGGAGAACCCGATCCGATCGTCGCGAAGTCGAGCCGCTCGTAGCAGCCGCCCGCGCCGTCGTACTCGAAGATCCTCCCGACGCGGTAGCTCGGGTCCCACCCGGCGAGCAGCGGGACCACCGGCAGCGGCGTGGAGAGGTTATTGCGCTGGATGATCGGCGACAGGTAGTTGGCCTTGCCCTCGAGGCTCAGGGTCGCGTCGGTCATCTTCTCGTAGTGCTCGAAGGACAGCTGGGCCATGCGGATGAACTCGAGACCGCGCGCGGCCGAGCCCGAGATGGCGATGGCGGTGAAGGCGTCGGCGGGCTCGATCTTGCGCACGTCGCGGCTCGCGATGTAGTTGCCGGTCGCCTGGCGGTCGCCGACCATCACGACGCCGCCGACGTAGCGCACCGCGATGACCGTCGTCGCGTGCGCCGAGAGCCCGGCGTCGGCCCCGGGCAGCGAGGTCAGTCCGGCGTCCTCGGCGTAGCGAAAGAAGGACGGCCCGGGGTCGTCCCCGGCGCCGTAGATCGGCAGACCCATCCCTACTGGCCGCCCTTTTGGACGTAGTTGCGCACGAACTCTTCGGCGTTCTCCTCCAAGACCTCGTCGATCTCGTCCAGGAGTTCGTCCAGGTCGGCCTTGAGTTGCTCGCCCTTGGTGGCGTCAACCGTGACCTCGCCGGCGGCCGGAGCGTTCCGGGTGCTGCGCTGCTTTTGGATTCGCTCTTGTTCGCTCATACTTCTTTTCTACCTGTCCAGGGCGGCGAGTAGTTCGTCGGCCGTCTGACTTGTTTCTAGCAAGTCCGCGGTGAGTTCGGCGGTACCCCGCAACGGGTCCATCATCGGCACGCGTTGCAGCGGTCCCTCGCCGAGGTCAAAGACGACGGAGTCCCAGTTGGCCGCGACGATCTGGTCGGGGTAGCGCGCGACGCACTGGCCCCGAAAGAACGCCCGGGTCGTGCGTGGGGGGTTGTGAACGGCTTCACGAACCGCCTCCTCCCCCACCAGCTCGACCAGGCCCACACGTCGCGCCAGGGACCGCTCCGGTCGAAGGTCGTGGAATTGCAGGTCAATCGCGCGCAGCCGTGCGTCGGTGGGCGCCAGGTCGTGGCGCACCCGATAGCCCTCGACGACGCGGCGTTTGGCGACCCACTCGACGCGGTCGGCGACCGAGGCCGGGTCGTCGCGCACGCCGTCGAGCATCTCGCGCCAGTGCGTCATGATGAGCTCGACCTGCTCGGGCGCGGCGACGCTCTCGGCTCCGCGCTGGTCGACGTAGCCGCGCGCCAGCGTCCACAGCTGGTCCTGGAGGTCCCACGCGCTTCGCTGCTCACCGTCCTCGCAGATCACCGCCACGCCCAGCGAGGTGTCCAGCGCGAAGGCGCGCACCGCGTGCACCGGGTGGCGCGGTGGGCTCGGGAAGACCGCCGCGCCGCGGTCCTCGAGCACGGCGAGGAGCAGCGCGGTCGAACCGAGCTTGACGAAGGTCGCCACCTGGGACAGGTTGGCGTCGCCGATAATCACGTGCAGGCGCCGGAAGCGCTCCGGGTCACCGTGGGGCTCGTCGCGCGTGTTGATGATGGGGCGCTTGAGCGTCGTCTCGAGGCCGACGACCTCCTCGAAGAACTCGGCGCGCTGGCTGACCTGGAACGCCGGCGCGTCAGCGAGCGCGTCCTCGGTCTCGGCCCCGACCTTGCCGGCCCCGACGACGATCTGTCGCGACACGAAGTGCGGCACCATCGCGCGCACGACGTGGGCGAACTCGACGGCGCGCTCGAGCAGGTAGTTCTCGTGGCACCCGTACGAGTTGCCCTTGCCGTCCGAGTTGTTCTTGTACAGGGTGATCTGCTCGTGGGGCTCGAGCCCGGCGTTGGCCACGCCCAGGGCGCGGCGCATCACCTCCTCGCCGGCGACGTCGTAGAGCGTGGCCTCCAACGGCGTGCGGCACTCGGGCGCGGAGTACTCCGGGTGCGCGTGGTCGACGTAGAGGCGCGCGCCGTTGGTCAGCACGGTGTTGGCCAGGTGGGTCTCGACCACCGGCGCGAAGGAGGTCAGCCCGGGCAGGCCCCGCGCGTCTAAGTCCGGGGTCTCGCCCTGGAAGTCCCAGTTGATGCGCGAGCGGCCCTGCTGGGCGTAGGCGTTGACGACCAGGCTCGAGGACGTGATCGGGTCGCGGTCGGGCCCGCCCGAGATGCCGAACTCGGTCTCGACGCCGAGGACCTTCGCGATGGCCATGGCCCTAGAGGTACTGGCCGGTTCCGACGTGTGCGATGGAGCGCCCGCCCTCGATCTCGGGCTCGTCGCGGTTGATCAGGGTGCGGATGAAGATGATGCGCTCGCCCTTCTTGCCCGAGATGCGCGCCCAGTCGTCCGGGTTGGTCGTGTTGGGCAGGTCCTCGTTCTCGCGGTATTCCTGGCGGATGGAGTCCTTCAAGTCCTCGAGACGCAGGCCGCGGCCGTCGCCGGCGATCTCGCGCTTGACCGCTAGCTTCTTGGCTCGCCGCACGATGTTCTCGATCATGGCGCCCGAGGCGAAGTCCTTGAAGTAGAGGACCTCCTTGTCGCCCCCCTGGTAGGTCACCTCGAGGAACCGGTTCTCGTCGTCGACGCGGTACATGTCCGTCACGGTCGCTTCGATCAGCGCCTGGACGGCCTTGAGGCGGTCTCCCCCGCCCAGCTCGTTGACGGCCCCCTCGTCGATGGGCAGCTCGCCGTGCAGGTAGCGGTGGAATATCTGGGCCGCGGCGTCCGCGTTGGGCCGCTCGATCTTGATCTTGACGTCGAGTCGCCCGGGGCGCAGGATCGCCGGGTCGATCAGGTCCTCGCGGTTGGTCGCGCCGATGACGATGACGTCGCGCAGCGACTCCACGCCGTCGATCTCGGCCAGCAGCTGGGGCACCACCGTCGACTCCATGTCCGAGCTGATCCCCGACCCGCGCGTGCGAAACAGCGAGTCCATCTCGTCGAAGAACACGATGACCGGCACGCCCTCCTCGGCCTT
The DNA here is from genome assembly GCA_963805595.1 of uncultured Actinomycetota bacterium. Lineage (GTDB taxonomy): Bacteria > Actinomycetota > Acidimicrobiia > Acidimicrobiales > RAAP-2 > RAAP-2. The sequence goes on from CAWDUM010000005.1 coordinate 569,167, forward strand.
CTCCCGGGCCCGCTGGAAGACCAGTCGGATCTGGCGCTCGGTCTCGCCCACGTACTTGTTGAGCAGCTCGGGGCCCTTGATGTTGAGGAAGTACGAGCGCACGTTGCGGTTGCCGCTGAGCTCGGCGACCTTGGCCGACAACGAGTTCGCCACGGCCTTGGCGATGAGGGTCTTGCCGCAGCCCGGCGGCCCGTACAGGAGGATCCCCTTGGGGGCGGGCAGTTCGTACTCCGAGAACAGCTCGCGGTGCAGGTAGGGCAGCTCCACGGCGTCGGTGATGGACTCGATCTGCGCGTCCAGTCCCCCGACGTCGGCGTAGCTGATGTCGGGTACCTCCTCGAGGACGAGCTCCTCGGCCTCCTGGCGCACCAGCTTCTCGGTCAGCAGGTTCGAGCGCAGGTCGAGCACGAGCGCGTCGCCGCTGCGCAGGCGCACGTCGCGCAGCGAGTCCGCGAGCTCGACGACCCGCTCCTCGTCCGCTCGCCCGTAGATGAGGACCCGGCGCTCGTCGAGGACTTCCTTGACCGTCACGACCTCGCCCTGGCCGTCGGGGTCGCGCACGCCGATGACGGTGAAGGACTCGTTGAGCACGACCTCGTCGCCGCGCGCGACCTGGCCCGGGTCCACGCCGGGGTGCAGGGCGACGCGCATCTTGCGGCCCGACGCGAACACGTCCACGGTCCCGTCGTCGTTGAAGTCGACGAAGGTCCCGTAGACCGCGGGCGGCTGGGTCAGCTTCTCGACCTCGTCACGCAGCGCCGCGATCTGGTCACGCGTCTGCTGGATGGTGATCGTCAGCTTCTCGTTGTTCGAGCGGGTCTGGGCCACCTGGCCGCGGGCCTCCAGGAGCTGCTCTTCGAGCAGTTCGATGCGTCGCTGGGCGGCCTCGATCTCTCCGAGCGCACGCTCGCGCGCGCTCGCCGTCGACGACTCGTCCGAGCCGTCGGCCCCGGTCACTCTGTCGAAACGGTCCATGAGGCCACCCTAGGTGAGAGCCCGACAACCGTGTGGGTCGCGGGATTCACCGCCGCTAGAGTGTCGTGACCGTAACATTGGCTCGGAGGAAATGATGAAGGTGTGGATCGACCAGGACCTGTGCACGGGGGACGGTCTCTGTGAGGAGATCTGCCCGTCGGTGTTCACGCTCCTGGACGACGGCCTCGCCTACGTCAAGCAGGACGGCAACGTCCTTAACTCCCCCGGCGGCGCCGAGGGCCTCGCCGTGGTACCCGCGGACATGGAAGACGCCGTCGTCGAGGCCTCCGAGGAGTGCCCCGGCGAGTGCATATTCATCGAGCGCGACTAGTCCCGCACGACGGGCCCGGCCAGGCGCCGCGCCGAGGTGATGAATCCCGTGTGGGCGACCATCCGGTGGTCCGGACGAACGGACCGTCCGTCGATGTGCCAGGTGCGTCGCAGCACCTCGACCGTCTCTTCTAGGCCGAAGGAGTAGGCGCGCAGCGTCTCGCGCAGCCGCTGGGTCTGATTGATCGTCGGCAGGTAGCACAGCAGGATTCCACCCGGTCGTAGCGCCTCGTCCGCGTGGGCGACCACGTCCCAGGGCTCGGGCATGTCCAGCAGGATCCGGTCGAGGTCGCGCTCGTCGATCCCGGCGGTGACGTCACGGATGCGCACGTCGTAGGGCACGTTCTCGCCCAGCATGTCGTGCACGTTCTTGGTGGCGGTGACGGCGAAGTCCTCGCGGATCTCGTAGGCCGTCACGAGCGCCCCGGCGCGCAGCAGGGTCATCGACAGGGCGCCGGAGCCCACGCCGGCCTCCAGCACCCGCATGCCCGGGCCGATGTCGGCCTGGAGCAGGATCGCGCCCAGGTCCTTGGGATAGATCACCTGGGCACCGCGCGGCATCTTGAGCACGACGTCGGACAGCGTGGGGCGCAGGACGAGGAAGCTCCGCTCGGTGTTGCCCCGGATCAGGGAACCCTCGGTCGCCCCGATCACGTCGTCGTGCTGGACGATCCCGGCGTGGGTGTGGAACGACGCGCCCGCGCGCAGGGTGACCAGGTAGCGCCGGTCCTTGGCGTCGATCAGCATGACCCGCTCGCCCTCGCGAAGGCCGTGGCCGCTCACGTCGCCTCGTCGCGAGGGGCACGGCGGCGCTCGAGGGAGCGTTGGATCTGGCGCGCGACCAGCACGCCGGCGGTGATCCACAGCCAGCGCGCCTCGCGGCGCGACCAGGCGCGCAGGATCGACAGCCGGAACGCGACGCGTAGCAGTCGGCGCAGGATCAACGCGTGCTCTTCGGACGCTTGCGACGCCCGCGGAGCCATCCCCAGAGAAAGCCCGACGCCAGGCCGGCGAACCCGGCGCCGGCCGCGACGGGGTTGGACGACGCGGCGTCGCCGAGCCGAGCGGGCAGCAGCGCGCGCATCTTGTCCTCGAGCTCACGGCGCGTCGCGGACTGCTCCCTCACTGCTTCTTCTCCTTGAGGCGCCGCGGCCCGGCGCCCGCGACCACGCGCCACGCGGTCAGCGAGAGCACGACAAGGGCGACGCCCGCGACGATGAAGTAGGGAATCCACGACAGCGTGCCGCGAAAGACCTCGAACTGCTCCTGGAAGAAGCGCAGGACCGCGAGCAGCAGCAGGACGACGCCGAAGCCCACGAACACGCTGCCCAAGGCGCCGAACAGCGCGAAGCGGCCCGTCGCCTTCAGGGGCTCGAGGGTCTCCTCCTTGACGTAGCGCACCGCCACCGCGCCCACCTCTTCGAGGTCCTCACGGATCGACGAGCCCCGAAGAACCTTCATCCAGGCCGGTCCCTTCACGGCGACAGCCTACTCAGAACGGTCCCTGGTCAGGTAGGAAGAGTGGGCCGTGGCGACGACTCGGCCCTCGTCGTCGGCGATGCGAGCCTCGACGAAGGTCACCGCTCGTCCCGCCTTGAGCACTCGAGCGGTGCACGTCACGTGGTCCCCGGGCCGCACGGGACGCAACAGGGAGATCTTCATCTCGGTGTTGACGACCGAGGCTCGCCGTCCCTCCAGGGCGGTGACCGCCGAGGCGCCCATCGCCGAGTCGGCCATCGCGGCGAGGAACCCGCCCTGGACGAGGCCCGCGGGATTGGCCATGCGTTCGTCGGCGGTCATCGCCCATACCGTCACGCCCGGCGTCGACTTGTCCAGGCAGGTCAGGCCCAAGGTCAGGTCGCAGTTGGGCGGAATCTGCAGCGTCACGGCCCGAGGCTAGCCCCGCCGTTGTCGTGTCGGCCGCAACGCAGTCGGTAGGGTCATAGCCGTGGGTGACCAACTGTTCGCGGGGGCGAGCGACCTCGAGGGCCGCGCGATCAGAGAGATCATGGCCGTCGCGATGGACGCCCCCGCGGCGGCCAAGTCGGGCCACAGCGGCACGGCGATGGCGCTGGCCCCCCTCGGGGTCACCCTGTATTCGCGGGTGCTGCGTCACGACCCCTCGGACCCGGCGTGGCCCGATCGAGACCGGTTCATCCTGAGCGCCGGGCACGCGTCGATTCTCCAGTACGGCCTGGCCCACGCGTTCGGTTACGACCTTGCGCCCAGCGACCTGCGCGAGTTCCGCCAGGCGCACTCGCGCACGCCCGGCCACCCCGAGGCGCACCTCACCCCCACCGTGGAGGTCACCACCGGCCCGCTCGGCCAGGGCATCGCCAACGCGGTCGGCATGGCGATCGCCGAGCGCGTTCTGCGCGCGCAGTTCGGTTCGGATCTGGTGGACCACCGGCTGTGGGCGATCGCCGGAGACGGGTGCATCATGGAGGGCGTCAGCCACGAGGCCGGGTCGCTCGCCGGGTCGCTCGGGCTCTCGCACCTCACCGTCATCTACGACGACAACCACATCACGATCGACGGACCCACGGAGCTCGCGATGCACGACGACACGCCGGCGCGTTTCGCCGCGTATGGCTGGCATGTGCTCAACATCGGAGAGGTCGCCAACGACACCGACGCCCTCGAGGACGCGCTGCGGGCCGCGGTCGACGAGGAGGATCGACCGACCCTGATCGTGCTGCGCTCGCACATCGGGTACCCGTCGCCGCAGATGATGGACCGCCGCGAGGCCCACGGGACACCCTTCAGCGCCGCGGCGATCAGTGAGGTCAAGGCCATCCTGGGCGTTCCCGACGAGCCCTTCTTCCTGGACCCGTCGTTGCCGTCGCAGCTGGTAGTCACCCTCGCGCGCGGACGGGCCGAGCGGGCCGCCTGGCGGGAACGGCTGGACGCGGCCGGTGAGCGCGGGCGGGCCTTCGAGCGACAACTGCGAACCAACGGCGCCACTGAGGGCGCCACGAGCCCCGAGAGATTCGCCCCCGGCGGCCTGGTCGCCACGCGCAAGGCCCTCCAGCGGGCGATGGACGCCCTGGCGCCCGCGGCGCCCGGGCTCACGTCGGGCTCCGCGGACCTCACCGACAACACCGGCGTCATCCTCCCGGGCGCGACCCTCCAGGGCCGCCAGCACCCCGAAGGCCGACAGGTCCACTACGGGATCCGCGAGTTCGCCATGGCGGCCACGATGGTCGGTCAGGCCCTGCACGGAGGGATCCGGCCCGTGGGCTCGACCTTCTTCGTCTTCAGCGACTACATGCGCCCGGCCCTTCGCCTCGCGGCCCTGAGCGAGGCGCCGGCGCTCTTCGTCTTCACCCATGACTCGGTCGGCGTGGGCGAGGACGGACCGACCCACGAGCCCGTCGAACACCTCATGGCGCTGCGGGCGATGCCGCGCCTGCACGTCGTGCGCCCGTCGGACGCCAACGAGACCCTCGACCTGGTCGAGCGCCTCCTGGCTGACCCGCAGCCGGCGCCCACCGCGCTGGTCCTTACGCGCCAGGACGTCGCGGTGCTCGGCGCCGAGGACGCCCTCGCGAGCGCGCGCGGGGCCCCGCGGGGCGGCTACGTCGTGCGCGAGGACGCCGACGCGCGCTTCACCTTGGTGGGCACCGGCTCCGAGGTCGCCCACTGCCTGAGCGCCAACGCCATCCTTCGCGAGCGCGACATCCCCACGCGCGTGGTCGCGATGCCGTGCTGGCGCTGCTTCGACGCCCAAGACGAGTCCTACCGCACCGAGGTTCTGCGGCCCGGGCTGCCTTCGGTCGCCCTCGAGGCCGGTGCGACGTTGGGCTGGCAGCGCTACGTGGACCATGCGCTGGGCATCGACGACTTCGGCATGTCCGCGCCCGGACCCGTCGTCTTCGAGCACTTCCGCATCGACGCCCAGGCCGTGGTCGACCACGTCGAAGAGAGGCTCGGACAACGCACGTGACGACACTCAACACCCTCTATGAGCGATTCGGGCAGAGCCCGTGGATCGACAACATCCGGCGCGACTGGCTTGATGACGGGACGCTGGCGGACCTGGTGGCTGACGGTGTGCGCGGCGTCACCAGCAACCCTTCGATCTTCGCCAAGGCGCTGTCGACGTCCACGGCGTACGACGACGCGGTGGCCGCGCACGCTGACCTGGAGCCCGAGGCGCTCTTCGAGCTCCTCGCCGTCGCGGACGTGCGCGACGCGTGCGACGTCCTGTCGGGCGTGCACGAGGCCGCCGCTCGTGAGTTCGTGGCCGGGCGACGTCGCCACGGCGACGGCTTCGTGTCCCTCGAGGTCTCACCGCGCCTGGCCCGCGACACCGCCGCCACGATCGACGCGGCGCGGCGGCTCGCGCGAGAGGTCGACCGGGCGAACCTGATGATCAAGATCCCCGCCACCCGTGAAGGTCTCCCGGCGATCACCGCCGTGCTCGGCGACGGCGTCAACGTCAACGTGACGCTCATCTTCGCCGTCGAGCGCTACGGCGAGGTCCTCGACGCGTGGCTCGAGGGTCTCGAGCTCGCGGCGCGCAACGGGCACGACCTCGCCACTCTCGCCAGCGTCGCTTCGTTCTTCGTCTCGCGGGTGGACACCGCGGTGGACCCCCTGCTCGACGAGGGCGACCCGCGCCGCGGAACGACGGCCAACGCTCAGGCCGCGCGGGCCTACGAGGTCTTCCGCGACCGCGTCGCCGACGACCGCGCGCTCGCCCTCCTGGCCGCGGGCGCCCAAGTGCAGCGGCCCCTGTGGGCCTCGACGTCGGTGAAGAATCCCGCGTACGGCGACCTGCTCTACGTCGAGAACCTCGTCGCGGACGAGACGGTCAACACCATGCCCGACGCGACGTTGCACGCGACCCTCGAGCGCGGGGTCTTTGACTCCTCGCCACTGTTGAATCCCGCCGCGACCGCGGCGGCGGCCGCGCGGCTCGACCAGCTGCCCGAGCGGGTCGACCTCGACGCGGTGACGGCCCAGCTCGAGGTCGACGGGGTGGCCGCCTTCGTGGCGTCCTACGAGGAGCTCCTCACGACCATCGCCACCAAGCTCGGTCGCGCCTCGCGGTGAGCGGCGACGTCGCGTCGCGACTCGCCGCGGGCGACACGACCCTCTTCGCGGGGACGGGCGCCGCCTACTCGCTGGGCTGGCTGCATCACCCCGAGCGCTATCTCGGGTCGTGGCTCGACGAGTTCGACGCCCGACGTCCGCGGCGCCACGGACGCACCATCGTACTGGGCATGGGAGGCTCGTCCTCGCCCGCCCGCCTCTACGCCGAGGCCCGACCCGACGGCCCACTCGTCGTCCTCGACACCTCCCACCCCGACACGGTCGACGCTGTCGACTTCTCCGAGACGACCGTCGTGGCGTCCTCCAAGTCGGGTTCGACGATCGAGACCCAGACGCTCCTCGCGCACGCCTTCGCTAACGGCCTCGAACCCGAGGACCTCGTCGTCGTCACGGACCCGGCGACGACCCTGGCCGGGCTCGCCGAGGACCTCGGGGCGACGCTCGTCCACGGCGACCCTGAAGCCGGGGGTCGATTCTCGGGCCTGTCGCCGTTCGGCCTCGTGCCGGCCCTCTACGCCGGGTGGTCGCCCGACGAACTGCGAGAGGAGCTCGCCGGCTCGTCGGTCGCGGCGCTGGCCGACGCGGCGCTCGAGGAGGCCGAACGCCTCGTGGTCGCCGTCCGGGACGGATGGGCGTTCCTCGACCTGGGCAACGACCCCGTCACGTCGGGCGGTGCGCAGTGGCTCGAGCAGCTCGTCGCTGAGTCCACCGGGAAGGCCGGCCGCGGCTTCGTCCCTCGGGTTTCGGGTCCCGCCCGGAGGGTGCGGCCGAGCGATATGCAGCGGCTGCATCTGGTCGTGGCCCTCCTCGCGAGGGCCCTCGGCGTCGACCCCTTCGATCAGCCCGACGTGGACGCGGTCAAGCGCGGCGTGTTCGCGCTCCTGAGCGCGGACGCACGGGACGAGGACGAACGCAGCGATGTGGCCGAGATCCGTGACGCCCTTGGCGCTTCGACGTACGTCGCGATCCAGGCCTACGCGCCCCTGGAGGGGGCGACGGCGCTCGCCGACCTTCGCCGCCGGGTCGAGGACGCCTACGGGGTGACGACGGCCAACTTCGCCCCGAGGTACCTGCACTCGACCGGCCAGCTCCACAAGGGCGGGCCCGCCGGCGTCGCGGCCCTACAGGTGAGGGTGCGCCCGCGCAGCCGCCCGCATCGCATCCAGGGACGCGGCTACAGCTTCCACGACCTGCACCGGGCGCAGGCGCGCGCGGACCTGCGCGCGATGCGCGAGCGTCACCGCGTCGCGCATTACCTCGACGTCGACGACTTCGACGAGGCCGCCCGGCTCCTCGGGCTCGGCCCCTAGGATGCTCGCATGCTGAGCACCCGGGTGACGGCGGCGTCCGCCGGGCTCGTGGCATCGAGCGCCGCGGACCTGACACCCGACGCGTTCGCCAGGGCCCGTGACGCCTTCGCCTGGACCGTGACGTACTCCCCGAAGGTCTTCATCCCGCTGACCCAGCTCTGTCGCGACCGCTGTGGCTACTGCACCTTCGCCCAGGCCCCGGCGCGCGTCGCCGCCCCCTACATGAGCCTCGATGAGGTGATGGCGGTCGCCACGGCGGGCCGCGACGCCGGGTGCACCGAGGCCCTCTTCACCCTCGGCGAGCGCCCGGAGCTGCGCTACGACGAGGCGGCGAAGTGGCTCGCGGCGCGCGGATACCGCTCGACGGTCGACTACGTCGCGACGGCGGCCCAGATGGTGCTGGAGGCGACGGGCCTCCTGCCTCACGTGAACGCCGGCGCGCTCTACGACTACGAGCTCGCCCAGCTGCGCGAGGTCAGCGCCTCCCAGGGCATGATGCTCGAGACCCTGGCCGACGTCGACGCGCATCGCCTGGCGCCGGACAAGACGCCCGCGCGCCGCCTCGAGACCCTGCGCCGAGCCGGAGAGATGAAGATCCCCTTCACGACCGGACTGCTCGTGGGCATCGGCGAGTCGCGCCAGGACCGCGTCGCCACCCTCCAGGCGATCGCCGAGTCCCACGAGCGCTACGGGCAGGTCCAGGAGGTCATCATCCAGAACTTCCTGCCCAAGCCCCGCACGGCGATGGCCCACGCGAGCGCACCGAGCGACGAGGAGTTCTTCTGGACCATCGCCGCGGCGCGCCTCCTCCTGCCCGCCGACGTCCACCTGCAGGCCCCGCCGAACCTCTCCGACGACCCCGGGCGCCTCCTGGACTTCGGGATCGACGACTTCGGCGGCGTCTCTCCGGTGACGCGCGACCACGTCAACCCCGAGCGCGCGTGGCCCGCTATCACCACCCTGAGCGACGCGAGCGCCGCGCACGGTCTTAACCTGGTGGCCCGGCTCACCGCGTACCCCACGTTCATCGAGCGGGCCGAGGAGTTCATCGACGAGCGCGTGCGGCCGAGCGTGCTGGCGCACGCCGACGCCTCGTTCCTGGCGCGCGACGACGCCTGGTTCGCCGGATCGGACGCCGCTCCCCCGCCGACGCCGCGCTCCGGCGCCTCGACCGCGTCGGTCTCCGACCTCCTATCGCGCTACGAGCCCGGACAGGACTTCACCCACGACGAGCTGGTCACGCTGCTGCGCGCGCGTGGGCGCGACGTGGCCGCGATCGCCGAGCTGGCCGACGCCGTTCGTCGCGAGCGCGTCGGTGACGACGTCACCTTCGTCATCAATCGAAACATCAACTACACGAACGTCTGCACGTTCAAGTGCCGCTTCTGCGCCTTCTCCAAGGGTCCGCTGTCACTCAACCTGCGCGGCGACCCCTACCTGCTCACCCTCGACGAGATCAGCCAGCGGGTGCGCGAAGCCGAGAAGCGCGGGGCGACCGAGGTCTGCCTTCAGGGGGGCATCCACCCGAACTTCGACGGCGACTACTACGTCGACGTCGTGGCGGCCGTGCGCGCCGGTTCCCCGCGGATCCATATCCACGCCTTCAGCGCACTCGAGGTGTTCGAGGGGGCGCGGAGGTCCCACCAGGACCTGGCGACCTACCTGACCCGACTCAAGGACGCCGGTCTCAAGACGCTCCCGGGCACCGCCGCCGAGATCCTCGACGACCGGGTGCGCCGCGTGCTGTGCCCGGACAAGATCAACTCCGACCAGTGGCTCGAGGTGCACCGCGCCGCGCACGGCGTGGGACTGCGCTCGAACATCACGATCATGTTCGGCGCGGTCGAGGGCGTCGACGCGTGGGCGACGCACCTGCTGCGCACGCGCGACCTCCAGCGCGAGACCGGGGGCTTCACCGAGTTCGTCCCGCTGCCCTTCGTCCACATGGCCACGCCCATCTTCCTCAAGGGGCGCAGCCGACGCGGCCCGACGTTCCGTGAGGCGCTGGTGCTGCACGCGGTCGCGCGTCTTCACTACGCCGCTCTCATCGACAACATCCAGGTCTCGTGGGTCAAGATGGGCGTCGAGGGATCTCGCCGGATCCTCTCCGCGGGGGCCAACGACGTCGGCGGCACCCTGATGGACGAGAACATTTCTCGCGCGGCGGGGGCGATCCACGGCCAGGAGATGGACGTCGCCGCGCTCGAGCGCCTCGTCGAACCGCTCGGGCGCACGCTCGTCCAGCGCTCGACGCTCTACCAGCGCGCGTGAACAGCGACGCCCTCGTCGACCGGTTCTTGGAGGAACTCGGGGTCGGCGCCGACGGCGCGCGCACCGAGATCCTGCGCACCCTGGTCTCTCGCCTGGTGGACCTGGTGGCGCTGGACCCCGACGACGGCGACCTCAAGGTCGCCGCGACGGTCCTGGATGAGCTGCTCGACGCGGCCAACGTGTTCTCGCCGTGGCGCGACCACCCCAAGCTGACCGTCTTCGGGTCGGCGCGGACCCCCGCGTCGTCGCCCCTCTACGAGATGGCGTCCGAGCTCGGCTCGGCGATGGCCGAACGCGGATGGATCACCGTCTCGGGCGCCGGTCCGGGGATCATGGAGGCCGCGGCGCGCGGCGCCGGGCGCGAGAACACCCTCGGGGTCAACGTCGAGCTGCCGTTCGAGCAGAGCGCGAACCCCTACGTCGACGCCGAGACGCGCCTCGTGGAGATGAAGTACTTCTTCACCCGAAAGGTCGCCCTGACCAAGGAGTCGATCGCCTTCGCCATATTCCCCGGGGGCCTGGGCACCATGGACGAGACCTTCGAGATCCTGACCCTGCTGCACACGGGCAAGAGCACGCCCGCGCCCGTCGCGCTGGTCGACACCCCCGACGGCAACTACTGGACGACCTGGGAGAGGTTCGTCGAGGGCTGGATGGTCGCCGCGGGCTACCTCGACGTGGACGACACCTGCCTGTTCACGATCTGTCGCTCGGTGGCCGAGGTCGTGGCCGAGGTGGAGCGCTTCTACTCGAACTTCGTCGGCTTCGAGCTCGACGACGGCCTGGCCAAGGTCGCGCTGCGGCGCGCGCCCGACGCGCGGCTCCTCGCCGCGCTGACCAGCGCGGTGCCGACGTTCGCCACCGGCGAGGGGTACCGCGTCGACGACCAGGGACTGCTCACCTTTGACTTCGACGGGCGCCAGTACGTGCGGCTGCGCCAAGTCATCGACGTGGTGAACTCGGGCTACTCGGCCTGACCGCGCAGCAGCGCTTCGGCCTTGACGAGGTGGCGACGGACCTTGGCGAGGCGCCGTTCGATCTCGTGGGCGCCCTCGGCCTCGTCCTCGCGCAGCTGCGCGCGAACGGCGCCAAAGAGGGCGTCTGAGACGCGCTCCTCGACGCGAGCCACGTCGTCGGCCAGCTCGTCGAAGTCCGTCACGACAGGGTGACGACGTCGAGCTCGCCGGCGCCGTGCCGCGCGCGCAGGACCTTCTTGTCGAACTTGCCGACGCTGGTCTTGGGGATGGCGTCGAGGAAGCACCAGTGCTCCGGGACCCACCACTTGACGACCCTCTCGGCGAGGAAGTCGCGCAACTCCTGGGGGCTGGCCGTCGTGTCGGGGCGCAGCACGACGCAGCACAGGGGCCGCTCCTGCCACTTCTCGTCGGGCACCGCAACGACCGCGGCCTCGAAGACGGCCGGGTGCCCCATCATCGTGACCTCCAGCTCGACCGAGCTGATCCACTCGCCCCCCGACTTGATGACGTCCTTGGTGCGGTCGCTCACCACCATGAACCCCTCGCCGTCGAGGGTGCCCACGTCCCCCGTGCGCAGCCAACCGTCGCGGAACTTGTCCGGGTCGTCGACGCCGAAGTACGAGCCGGTCACCCACGGGCCGCGGACCTCGAACTCCCCGACCGTCTTGCCGTCGTTGGGTAGCACCGTGCCGTCGTCGGCGGTCAGGCGCATCTGGACGCCCGCGACGACCCGGCCGGCCTTGACGCGGTAGTCGATCTCGTCCTCGGGGCGCGTGCCGGCCGGCGGGATCGAGACCGCGCCCAGCGGGCTCGTCTCGGTCATCCCCCAGCCCTGGACCATCTCCACGCCGAGGCGGTCGCGGAACGCTTCGATCATGTGGCGCGGCACCGCGGACCCGCCGGCCACCACGCGGCGCAGGCTGGACAGGTCCGCGCTGGGGTCGGCGTCAAAGGCGCGCAGGACGTCGTTCCACACCGTGGGAACGCCCAACGAGGACGTCGGGCGCAGTTCGGTGATCATCTTGACGATCGGCTCGCCCTGCAAGAACATCTGGGGCATGATCAACTCGCATCCCGCCAGGTAGGACGTGAACGCCGCGCCCCACGCGTTGACGTGGAACATCGGCACGATGAGCAGGCACCGGTCCTTCTCGCTCAGGCCCACCGAGTTGACCGACGTCGAGGCCAGCGAGTGCAACCAGATGGAGCGGTGCGAGTACACGACGCCCTTGGGGTTGCCCGTCGTGCCCGACGTGTAGCACATGATCGCGGCGTCGCGCTCGCCCACGTCGGGCCAGTCGAACCCCGGGCGCTCGGCGTTGACGAGGTCGTCGTAGTCCAGGGTCGCACCCAGCGCGCCCGAGTCCTCCGCGCCGTGGACGATGAGGTGCTCGACGTGGCCGATCTGGTCGCGCACCTTGGCCAGCAACGGCACCAGGCTGGCGTCGACGATGATCACCTTGTCCTCGGCGTGGCTGATGATGTAGGCGAGCTGCTCGGGGAAGAGGCGGATGTTGAGCGTGTGCAGGACGGCGCCCATGCAGGGCACCGCGAGGTAGGCCTCGAGGTGGGCCTGGTTGTTCCACATGAACGTCGCCACCCGGTCGCCGCGGCGCACCCCGAGTCTGGCCAGCGCCGCGGCGAGCTGCTCGGCGCGCTTGGAGATCTGGAAGAAGTTCTCCTCCTCGACCCCGCTGGGCGTCACGGTGAACACCTTCTTGTGCCCGTAGAGCCACTCACCGTGGCGCACGATGTCCCTGATCAACAGCGGCGCTTCCTGCATGGTGCTGTCCATGCGCCTCCTTCCGTCTGGTGACGATGCTACAAAGCGTCCAACGGGCGCCGCGTCACCAGGACTGCGCGTAGGGACGCAGCGGCGCGGGCAGCGCGCTGGGCCCCTCTCGCAGGTGCGCGTCGATCGACGCGGCCGCGCTGCGTCCCTCGGCGATCGCCCACACGATCAGGCTCTGGCCCCGCACGGCGTCGCCGCACGCGAAGACCGGGCTCGCCCCCGCGGGCGCCGCGACGCGCCACGACTCGTCCACCGCGAGCGTCCCGCGGACGGTGACGTAGGGCTCGGCGTCCAGGCCCAGCCGTGACAGCTCGGGACCGACGAAGCCCGCCGCGATCAGCACGAGGTCCGCCGCCAGGCTCACCACCTCGCCGGTCGCGTGGTCGGCCAGGAGGATCTCGGTGACGTAGCCGGGGCCGCGGAACTCCAGGGTCTCGGTGGAGAACCGGCGCTCGCCGCCCTCCTCGTGGGCCGACGTCGTCTTGTACAGGCGGGCCATCGTGGGCCAGGGCTCGTCCGCGGGTCGCACCTCGGGGGGACGATCGAGGATCTCGATCTGCGTGACGCTGGCCGCGCCCTGGCGGTGCGTCGTGCCCAGGCAGTCCGCGCCGGTGTCCCCGCCGCCCAGGATGATCACGTGCAGGCCGCGGGCGTCGATCATCGACTCGACGCCGTCGCGCACCGCGCGGTTCGCCGCCTCCAGGTACGTCATGGCGGCGAACACCCCGACGAGGTCCGCGCCGGGCACCGGGATCGCGCGCGGCGTGGTCGAGCCCAGGGCCAGCAGGACCGCGTCGAAGTTGCGCCGGAGGTCCGCCATCGGGGTGCCGCCCGCGCCGACGCTGACCCCGGTGTGGAAGATGACCCCGGAGCGGGCGAGCACGTCGAGGCGCCGGTCGAGCACCGCCTTCTCCATCTTGAACTCGGGGATCCCGTAGCGCAGCAACCCGCCGATCGCGTCGGAGCGCTCGAAGACCTCCACGGCGTGGCCCGCCGAGCGCAGCTGGGCGGCGGCGGCCAGGCCTGCCGGACCCGACCCGACGATCGCCACGCGGCGCCCGCTGTCGATCGCGTTGGGTGCGGCCACGGCGTGTCCGTGGGCGAACGCGTGCTCGGCGACCTCGTACTCGAGCCGCTCGATCGTCACCGGCGCGTCGCTGATCCCCAGCACGCACGCCGACTCGCACGGCGCCGGGCAGAGTCGTCCGGTGAACTCCGGGAAGTTGTTGGTGCGCGCCAGCTCCTCGGCCGCGTCGGCCCACCGCCCGCGCGACACCGCGTCATTGAACGCCGGAATCGGGTTGCCCAGGGGGCACCCCTGGGTGCAGAAGGGGATGCCGCAGTCCATGCACCGTCCCGCCTGGACCGCGACGTCGGCGTCGGCCTGGGGCTCGTAGACCTCGCGCCAGTCGCGCAGTCGCACCGGCACCGGCCGGTACGCGGGCCCCTTGCGCGAGGCCTCCAGGAACCCGGTCGGCTTACCCACCGCGCTGCTCGTCGCGCGCCCGCTGGTATTCCGAGGACTCCACGCGCACGAAGTCCATGCGCGCGCGCCGCCAGTCGCGCAGCAGGCCCGCCGCGAGCGGCGACCCGGTCTCGTCCACGAAGCGCGTCAGCAGGACCCCGAGCAGCGCGTCGTCGTCGGCCTCGAGCGGCTCAATCTCGTAGACGCCCGCGCTCAGGTGGTCGTGGACCGTGCCGGCCGGGTCGTAGAGGTACAGCGTTCCCCCCGACATCCCCGCGGCGAGGTTGCGGCCCACGGCGCCCAGGATCACCACGACCCCGCCGGTCATGTACTCGCCGGCGTGGTCGCCCGCGCCCTCGACGACGATCGTCGCCCCGGAGTTGCGCACGCCGCAGCGCTCTCCGACAACGCCGCGGATCATGATCTCCCCGCTCGTCGCGCCGTATCCGATGACGTTGCCCGCGATCACGTTCTCCTCGCTCGCGAAGGGCGCCGCGGCGCTGGGCCGGATCACCAGGCGCCCGCCGGAGAGGCCCTTGCCGGCGTAGTCGTTGGCGTCGCCGGTCAGGCGGATCGTCACGCCCGCGGGGATGAACGCGCCGAGGCTCTGGCCCGCCGAGCCGGTGAACTCCAAGGTGACCGAGTCCGCGTCCAGCGAGGCCGCGCCGTGCGCGCGCGTCAGCGCGCTGCCCGTCAGGGTCCCGACGGCACGGTTGACGTTGGTGATGGGGCCCGCGAAGTGGAAGGGCTCGCCGCGCTGGGTCGCGCGCACCGCGTCGTCGAGGTAGGTCCAGTCCAACGCCCCGTCCAGGCCGTGCTCCTGCTTGGTGCTCTGGCGGCGCTGGTCGGGGTCCACCGCGGCGAGCAGGGCGGACAGGTCCAGGTCCAGGTCGTCGTCGGGTAGAAGGTCCGCACGCAGGCGCGACGTGTCGCCGACCAACTCGTCGAGGGTGCGCGCGCCCAGGAGCGCGAGGTACTCACGCACCTCCTGGGCGATGAACTGAAAGAAGTTCTCCACGAATTCGGGCTGGCCGGTGAAGCGCTCGCGCAGCTTCGGGTTCTGGGTGGCGATGCCCACCGGGCAGGTGTCCAGGTGACACACGCGCATCATCACGCAGCCGGCCACGACGAGCGGGGCGGTGGCGAAGCCGAACTCCTCGGCGCCGAGCAGCGCCGCGACGATCACGTCGCGCCCGGTCTTGAGCTGGCCGTCGACCTGGAGGACCACGCGACTGCGCAGCCCGTTGGCGGCCAGGGTCTGGTGGGTCTCGGCCAGACCGATCTCCCACGGCGTGCCCGCGTGCTTGAGTGACGTCAGCGGCGCCGCTCCGGTGCCGCCGTCGTGCCCCGAGATCAGGATCACGTCGGCGTGGGCCTTGGCGACCCCCGCGGCGATCGTGCCCACGCCCTGCTCGCTCACGAGCTTGACGTGGACGCGCGCGCGGTCGTTGGCGTTCTTGAGGTCGTAGATCAGCTGGGCCAGGTCCTCGATGGAGTAGATGTCGTGGTGCGGCGGCGGCGAGATGAGACCCACCCCGGGAGTGGAGTGGCGCGTGCGAGCGATCCACGGGTAGACCTTGGTCCCCGGGAGCTGGCCGCCCTCGCCCGGCTTCGCGCCCTGGGCCATCTTGATCTGCAGGTCGTCGGCGTTGACCAGGTAACGGCTGGTGACGCCGAAGCGCCCCGAGGCGACCTGCTTGATCGCCGATCGCCGGTTGAAGCGAGGGTCCGCCACCTCGTAGCGGTCCTCGTCCTCGCCCCCCTCGCCGGTGTTCGAACGTCCCCCCAGTCGGTTCATCGCGATCGCCAGGGTCGTGTGGGCCTCTTCGGAGATCGACCCGTAGGACATCGCGCCGGTCGAGAAGCGGCGCAGGATCGCGTCGATCCCCTCGACCTCGTCGAGGGGAACCGGGATCGCCGCGGGCACGAGCTCCAAGAATCCTCGCAGTGTCACGCGGTCCTTGGTCTGCTCATTGATCGCCGCGGAGTACTCCTGGAAGATGTCGAAGCGCTTCTCGCGGGTCGCGTGCTGGAGCTTCTGGACCGTGCGCGGGTTGAACAGGTGCAGCTCGCCGTCGCGGCGCCATTGGTACTCGCCGCGGTTGCTCAGCGCCACGCGCGCGCCCGGGGCCGGGTGATAGGCACGCTCGTGCAGGGCCAGGACGGCCGAGCCCACGTGGTGCAGCGTGGCGCCGCCCACGCGGGCGCTCAGTCCGGGGAAATAGCGCGCCAGGACGTCCTCGCCCAGGCCCACGACCTCGAAGAGCTGGGAGCCGACGTAGCTCGCGACGGTCGAGACCCCCATCTTGGACATGACCTTGACGACGCCCTTGGTCAGGGCCTTGGCGTACTGGTAGCGCGCCTCGAAGGCGCCGAGCCGGTCGATCTCGCCGCTCGCGACCAGCGAGTCGATCGACTCGTAGGCCAGGTACGGGCAGACCGCCGACGCCCCGAAGCCCAGCAGCGCCGCGACGTGGTGGACCTCTCGCACGTCGCCGGCCTCGAGCACCAGGGCGGCGCTCGTGCGCAGGTGCTCCTCGACCAGCCGGTGGTGGACCGCCGAGGTCGCGAGCAGGCTGGGGATCGCGGCGCACTCGGGCGAGGTGTTGCGGTCGGTCAGGATGACGATGTTGGCGCCGGCGCGCACGTGGCCCACCACTTCGTCGCACAACGCGTCGAGCGCCGCGGCGAGTCGCTCTCCCGGGTCGGCCGTACCGCTGACGGCGAAGAGGGCGTCGACGACGACCGGGTGGAACCCCTCGACGCGCGGGTCCTCGTCGACGTAGCGGATCTTGGCGAGGTCTTCGTTGCTCAGCACCGGCGACGCCAGCACGATCTGGTGGCAGTGCCGGTCGGACTCCGTGAGCAGGTTGTCCTCTCCGCCGAGGGTCACGCGCGTCGACGTCACGAGCTCTTCGCGGATAGCGTCCAGCGGCGGGTTGGTCACCTGGGCGAAGAGCTGGGTGAAGTAGTCGAACAGCGACCTCGGCGAGGTCGACAGCGCCGCGAGGGGCGTGTCCGAGCCCATGGAGCCGATCGGCTCCTCGCCCACCTGGGCCATGTGGCGCACGATGAGCGCGAGGTCCTCGGTGCTGTAGCCGAAGTTGACCTGCTGGCGCACGACCGACGCGTGGCTCGGTGTGAGCATGGCGCGGGGCTCGAGCTCGTCGAGCGACACCTGGGTGCGCAGCCACTCGCCGTAGGGGGCGCGGCGCGCGAGGTCCGACTTGAGCTCCTCGTCGTCGATCACGCGACCGCGCTCGACGTCGACCAGGAACACGCGCCCGGGCTGGAGTCGGCCCTTGCGCGCGACCTTCGCCGGGTCGACGGGCAGGACGCCGACCTCGCTGGCGAAGATCACGCGCTGGTCGGTCGTCACCCAGTAGCGCGCCGGGCGCAGGCCGTTTCGATCCAGCACGGCTCCGACGATCTGCCCGTCGCAGAAGCTCACCGACGCCGGCCCGTCCCAGGGCTCCATCAGGGCGGCGTGGTAGCGGTAGAAGTCCCGGCGCTCGGGCTCCATCGTCGTCGAGCGCTCCCAGGCCTCGGGAATCATCATCAGAATCGCGTGCGGCAGCGACCGCCCCGACTGGACGAGCAGCTCGACGACCTCGTCGAAGCTCGCCGAGTCGCTGAGGCCCTCGGTGATCACCGGCGTGAGCTCGGACAGCGCGACGGGCAGCGCCGGGGCGTCCAGGGTGGTCTCGCGCGCCGTCATCCAGTTTCGGTTCCCCCGCACCGTGTTGATCTCGCCGTTGTGGGCGATGAAGCGGAAGGGCTGGGCGAGCTCCCAGCGCGGCAGCACGTTGGTCGAGAAGCGGCTGTGCACCACGGCGATCGCCGAGACCAAGGACTCGTCGCGCAGGTCCGCGAAGTAGGGGCGAAGCTGGGGTGCGGTGAGCATGCCCTTGTAGATCACGACCTTCGACGAGCACGACGCGGCGTAGAGGTCCGTCGAGTGCTCGATGAGCTTTCGTGCGCAGAAGAGGCGTCGCTCGAGGTCCTCGGGGCTGAGCCGCCCGCGCGCGGTCACCAGCTCCTGGACGAAGAGCGGCTCGCCGGCGGCCGCCGCACGCCCCAACAGCGAGGAATCCACGGGCACCTCGCGCCAGCCGCCCGAGGACAGCCCGACGCGTCCGAGCGCGGCGTCCACCGCTGCGCGCGCCGACGTCCACGACTCCGCGCTGGGCACCATCCACTGGATCACCCCGTACTCGCCGGGCGCGGGGACGTCGGCGAAGACCGAGCGCAGGAACGCGTCGGGGATCTGGACCAGGATGCCCGCGCCGTCGCCCGAGTCCGGGTCGGCTCCCGTGGCCCCTCGGTGCTCGAGGTTCTCCAGGATGGTCAGCGCGTCGACGACCGTCGAGCGGCTGGCGACACCGGTCAGGTCCGCGATGATCCCCACGCCGCACGCGTCGTGCTCGAAGGAGGGGTCGTAGAGTTCTCTGGTCATCGCGTTGTCCGACGGGGCGACGCTGACCCGACCCAAACTATAGCGAAGAGATCGGTGGACCCCTCGACCTACGCTGGAGACATGAAGAGCGCGCCGCGTTCGGTCCTCGTGGTTGGAGCGGGCATCGTCGGGCTCACGAGCGCCCTGCGCCTCGCGCGGCGCGGCCACGCGGTCGCGGTCGCCGACCCGACGCCGGCGCGCGGCGCGACGTGGGCGGCCGCCGGCATGGTGGCGGCGTCGGCGGAGATCGTGCCGGGCGAGGAGGACAACTACCGGCTCCAGCGCGGGGCGCTCGACGCGTGGCGCCGGCTCAACGACGACCTCATCGAGCTCACGGGGCGACACGTCCAGCTACACGAGACCGGGACCCTGGTCGTCGGCTGGGACGCCGGCGACCGATCCTTCGTGCGTCAGTTCGCCGACGTCGCCACGACGTTCGGTGCGCCGTTCGCGCGGGTTGATCGCGATGGGTCCCCCGGCGTCTTCGCCGGGCTCTCGGACCGACTGCGCGAGGGCGTGGTGATGGCCGGCGACGCCTGGCTGGACCCCGACGAGGCCGTGGGGCTCCTGCTCGTCGCGCTCGAGGGTCTCGGCGTGCGCGTCATCGACGAGGCCGTCGAGGAGGTCGCGGGCGACGAGCGTTCGGTCGTCGCCTTCACGGCGAGCCAACGACTCGACGCCGACGTCGGCCTCCTGACGACCGGCTGGTCACCGCTGCCGCAAGGCGCGCACGCGAGCGGGGTCCACTCGGTTCGCCCCGTGCACGGGATTACCCTGCGCGTTCAGGGCCTGGACCGCAGCGCAGAGCCGACGGTGCGCGCGCACGTCCGCGGACGCCCGGTCTACCTGGTGAGCCGTCCGGGTGGCTACTGCATCCTGGGCGCGGGCACCGAGGAGCGCGCTGAGCCCGGCGCCCAGGTCGGCGAGCTGTACCGACTCACGCGCGACGCGCTCGAGGTCGTGCCCGACCTCGAGACGGCCGTCGTCCTCGAGGTCCGTTCGGGCCTGCGCCCGGCCAGCGTGGACGGCCGGCCCTTCCTGGAGCGACTGGAACCCAAGGGCTGGGGGTGGCTGACCGGCTACTACCGCCACGGCGTCACGCTCGCCCCCCTCGCGGCCCAGGTCGCCGTGGATTTCGCGGAGGAGTCGTGATCCTCGTCAACGGCATCACCGACGCCCACGCGGGCGAGACGGTCCACCAGCTGCTGGCGCGCCTGGGTGTGGACCCGCGCGGCGTCGCGGTGGCGATCGACGGCGACGTCGTGACCCGCTCGTCGTGGACCACCACCGTGGTGCCCGACGGGTCGTCGGTAGAGGTCGTGACCGCGGCCGCCGGAGGATGAAGGGAGACCACGTGACAGTCCAGGACCTGCTCGACGCGCTCGACGAGCGCATACTCGACGCGCTCAAGGCCAAGGCCACGGGCGAGACGATCGCGTTCCTGTGCGAGGCGCGCGCGTGGCTCACGCACCCGGACCAACCCCACGGCGCGCACCGGCAGACCCCATAGGACCCCGAGGGTAGGATTCATTCCTCACGGGCTGTGGCTTAGTTTGGTCTAGAGCGCTCGGCTGGGGGCCGAGAGATCGGGAGTTCAAATCTCCCCAGCCCGACCACGGCGTGCTCGCACGCGGTCGACGTCGCGGCGGCCCGCAAGGACGGCAAAAAACCCTCACCCCTGAGGCGCCAGGTGGCTACTCTTTTGCCGAGGACGCGGTGACGAAACGGTGGATCGCACTGGCCGTCCTCGCCGGTGTCGCGTGGGCGGGGGCGAGTGAAGTTGCGCCCCCGGCGGGCGCGTCATCAGCCGTGACCGGCCTCGGGTCGTGCTCGTTCAGCTCGGGCTGTGACCTCTCCATCCTCCACGACCAGTTCCCCGACTACGGGCGCGTATGCCCGTCCGAGGACTGCGCGGTGGTGGCCGCCGCCGACTGGCAGGCGGTCGCCACGGGCACGTTCCCGAGCCCCGAGAAACTCGCGACCGCATTCAAGGTCGACGGACCGGGCCACGATCTCGGCACCGGGCTCGGCCCTCTCTGGAGGTTCTGGACGATGTCGGGGCTGGCGGGAGAGGTTCTCACCAGTCACGCGACCGTCGGCAGGAGCGAAGCGAACGTGGAGGATGCGATCTCCCTGGGCTCGGCGGTGATCGCGATCGACTCGACGGCCATCCCCGCGCGGATCGGGACCGCGCGACTCCCGGCCGGCACGCTGGACCTGATCGCCGGCGGGTACACCCCCAAGGGCCCGTTGGTCGTGTTCCGCCACACGATCTTTCAGATGACGTGGCGGCAGTGGGCTTCGCAGATACGCACCGTGTGGCTCCCGGCGGTCTCCCCGGCGTCGAGGGGGCCCGGGGCCGTGACCATGACCATCACCCCGCCTTCTCTCCCCGACGTCGGGGGCAGCGTGACCCTTCACTTCTCCGCGCGCGGCGCGCTGGGGTGCTCGGTCTCGTCGGTGCCCAACCTCTGGGCGACCGCGACGGTTGCCGTCCCGTGCGTCGGGTCGCAGCGCGTGGCCGTCGGGTCGTCCTCGACCGCCCAGACGTGGACCATCTCCTTCACCGCCGACATGGGCTCGGGCGTGACCGTGTCGGACCCGCAGCTGCTCTCCCAGAGCGCGACGCCGCCGCCGGGCCAGTTCCCCACCGCCATCTGGTCCGGCGTCTACGAGCCGTCTGGTGCCGCGTCGTTCACGAGCGTCTCGGGCCAGTTCGTCGTTCCCACCATCAACTGCTCCGAGTTCCCCGCGGGCCTGGTGTCGGTGTGGGACGGCCTCGGCGGAAGGACCTGGTCGACCGGTGAAAGCTCCGGGGCGCTCCTGCAAACCGGGGTGACCAGCCTGTGCCTCGGTGGGGCTCAGATCAACTTCGGGTGGTGGGAACTGTTCCCATCCGGACTGAACATCGAAGTCAACTTCTACAACTTTCCGGTCACGGCCGGCGACACCATGCAGCCGAGCGTCTTTCAGCTAGCGGACGGTGCGTGGGAGACCAAGTTGAACGATGTCAACACGGGGCTCTCGGCGACGATGGTGACGGGCGGCGACTGGGGGGTCGGGCCAACGGCGTCAGGGACCGCCGGGTTCAACGCCCAGGGATCCGCCGCGGCCGTCCGTTACTCGGGGGGCCTCACCGCCGAGTGGATCGTCGAGGACCCCGTCAACAGCCTGAGCGGCTCCGGCGAGCCGTTCGCCAACTACGGCAGCGTCACGTTCAGCGACGTGGCGGCCACGCCGTTGCCCGCGTCGCTCACGCCGGGCGGGGAGCTGGCGATCGTTCAGGACGGGATCACCCTTTCGGCACCGACGTCGCTGTCTGCGGACGGGTTCACCACGAGCTACACCGGCCCGTGAGTCGTGCGGACGCCTCTTCACTCGACGTTCGCGTGCCGCGCGGGTGGAGCGACGACGGCGCCGGCGCGCGTCGCTACTCTCCCGCGGCGCGGCACAGTCCGAGGCGCTCGGCGGCGGCCCAGAGCTCAGCGCGCGCGCGCGGGTGGGCGGCCTGTTCGATGAGCAGACGTGACTGGGCGAACTGGCTGCGTCCGAAGATGTGGGCCAGCCCGTTCTCGGTGACGACGACGGAGTGCTGGAACGAGCACACCGGAGCGTGCAGCGCCGCCACGATGTTGGACGAGTCGGTCTTGTCGTGCCAGGACCGCAGCGCGATGACCGCTTGGCCGCCCGGTGAGTGCAGGGCGCCGCTCACGAAGTCGGGCTGGCCGCCGAAGCCCGAGTAGATCGACCCCGCCACGTAGCTGGCGTTCGCCTGGGCGTAAAGGTCGACCTGAAGGGCGGTGTTGATCGACAGCATCGCGGGGCGCGTGGCGATCTGGGCGGGGTCATTGACCGTCTCGGTCCGGTGCATCACGAGCCGGGGGTTGTCGTCGGCCCAGGCGTAGAGCTCGGGCGAGCCGAAGAGGAAGGTCGCGACGACCGGGCGCGAGGAGTCCAGGGCCCCCGCGTGGTCCAGGTGCATGACGCTGTCGGACACGAGCTCGGACCACACGCCGAGGTAGCGCTTGTGTCGCAGCTGGGAGGCGGCGGCGTCGGGCAGCTGCCCGATCCCCATCTGGAGCGTTCCGCCGTCGCTGGCCAGGGACGCGACCGACTCGCCGATGGCCAGGGCGGCGTCGTCAAGCGAGCGCGGCGCGGGAGAGGGCAGGGGCCGGTCCACCTCGACGGCCAGGTCAACGAGGTTGACGTCGATCTCGGCGTCGCCGCGGGTGTAGGGCATCTGGGGATTGACCTGGGCGACGACCAGACCGCCGCGGCGTCGCACGTGCTCGATCGCCGCGGGCAGGATGTTGACCTCGATGCCCAGCGAGACCTTGCCCCCGCGCGGGGTCGACGTGTGGATCAGCACCGCGTCGGGCGGACGGAGGGACCCGAAGAGGCGCGGCACCAGTGACAGGCGCATCGGGAGGTAGTCCACCGACGCGACCCGGCGCGCGCCGGCCCCGACGAAGGGCGTCTCGGTGATCAACCCCGGGCGGTGGGGCCAGCCCTCCTGGGGGTTCATCGCGAAAATCCGACAGTGCTCGAGCGAGCCCTCGAGCACCCGCAGGAGCTCCCAGGGGGTCGCGAAGTTGCCCGAGATCACGACCCGCGGCTCGTCGCCGCCCAGCGCTCGCAGCCGCTGGGCGACCACCTCTTCGGTCACGATCTCCACGCCGACTCCTTCCGCTCAGGCCCCGAGGGCCGCGGCCGGTCCCGGAGCGGCGAGCCCGTTGACGGCCTTCAGATTCTGCCAGGTGCACGCACGCAGCCACGCGAGCGACCGCGGCGTCAGGCGTTCGCAGACCCAGTCCCAGTGCAGGGACACCGTGTCGCCGACGACCAGGTCCTCGCTAAGTGCCACACCACGCACGCCCCGGCGCGCGACCTCGGGCCTCTCGGCCCCCAGCATGAGGCACGACCCGACGAACTCTAAGGGCCGGCTCAGCACCGTCACGTGGTCACCCGCGACGTCGGTCACCCGTCCCCAGCGGATCCGGCACCGGTCCAGGACCTCCAGCGCGGGGTCCGAACGTCCCGAGCGCAGCAGCCCGAGCCAGGGGTACACGGCGAACACGTGGAAACTGTGCTGGGCCACTCCCCCGCCGAGCGCCGCCTCCACCAGGGGCGACAGGCGCTTGCCCGTGCGCGACGCGAATCGGTCCTCCATGGAGGACGCCAGCGTCGCCAGCGGGACTCGGCGCGTGAGCTCGTTTCCCGTCCAGTAGGCCTCGACCACCCGACGATCCAGCGGATCGTCGATGCCGTTGCACCCGGCGACGAGCTCGAGGTACGGCCACGCGCCCTCGAACTGACGCGCCTTGTGGGAGAGCTCGCCGAGCGGGCCGTTGGCCGACGCGGCCTCCAGCAGCGCCGCCGGGTCGCCCGGACCGCAGTAGCCCAACGCGTTGGGAGGGTAGGCGTAGCGCGCGAACAGGACCGGTCCGCTGACCGCGAGCGACGACGGGGCGGGCCCGCTCACGCGCTCGTAGTCCTCGCGCCCCGTCGGGCGCGCGTCGTCGCCACGCCCACCAGGACCGCGCCCACGGCGATCATGACCAAGCCCAACGACGAGGGCGCGGGCGACGCCGTTCCGGCGAGCCACTGCAGCAGCCACGTGACGACCGCGCCGGCCACCAGGACCGACGTGACGTCCAGGGCGCGGGCGCGCGCGAGCGCCGTCATCCACGTGCCGACGTAGCCGGCGAGGAGCAGACCGGTGAGCAGGACCCACCCGGCCTGTGCCGCGTCGAGGTGCACGAGCGATCCGAGGGCGCCGGTGACGCCCAGGTAGGCGACGAGGGCGAGGCCTCCCCCGCCCATGCGCACGATCGCGAGCGTCGAGGGCGACACGTCGCGCAGCAGGCGCTTGGCGATGACGATCTCGACCGCCCACAGCACGCTCGACGCGAGGACGTCGAGCTCCCCGTGGTTCGCGGCGAGCTGGCCGACGCCTCCGGTGACGGTCACCTCACCGACGACGAGCAGAACGATCGCGAGCACGTTCCACCACCGCACCTTCTCGCGCAGGACCGCGCCGGCGAAGAGTGCGACCCACAGCACGAGCGTGTCGCGCCACAGCGCGGCCGACGCCGGCTCGCTCAGGGAGAGCCCCTGGAAGAAGAGGACAAACGCCAGCCCGCCGCCGATGACGCCCACGTAGGCGAGGGCCACCCACGCGGCAGCCGAACGCCGCGGCGTCCGCGTGGCCGGGACGGACGTGAAGGCGCCGGTGGCCGAACCCGCGGCGCGCGACGCGGTGAAGGCCACGGCGCACAGGACCGCCGCGGCGACCAGGTTCTTGGCCGTCGTGTAGACCGACGGCGAGGTGAAGTCCTTCACCCCGTAGCTGTTGACGAACACGGACACCCCGCTGACCAGGGCGGTGACCCCGGCGACGGCGACGCCGGGTATCCGGCGCGCCTGGTCGTTGGTGCTCTCTCTCATGGCGTTGACTCCTCCTCGGGGGTCTCGATGAAGCGACGCAGTTCCAGCGCGATGTCCTCGGCCTCGGCGTCGTCGACGCGCTCGAGCACGTAGCCGCTGTGCACCACGACCCACTGTCCGGGCGCCAGAGGAGGGCCGTCGAAGGCGAGCAGTGAGGCGCGGTGTACGTCGCCTTGGACGTCTTCGACGTTCACTACCCCCTCGTCGACCACGTCGAGAACCCGGTGCAGTCGGCTCACGCACACGACGCCACCCCCGTGACCAGGCTCACGACCCGCGCCGAGGCTGCCTCGACGGCGGCCTCGACGGCGGGGCTGAGCCGCTCGCCGTTGATGAACGTCTCGCCCTCGACACCCACGACGACCACCCGGCGCGGCGCCCGTTCGACCGCGAGCGCCAGTCGGATGACGCCCGCGAGGCCGATCCCGTGGGTGCTGGTGACGCCCGGCGCGGCCGGGGACCGCGACCCGACCGGCTTCACGTCCAGCTCGACCACGGTCAAGGTGCCGGGTGGCGCGCCCGATCGGGTGGCGTCGACGACTATCGCCAGTTCGGCGTCGTCCCACGCCCCTAGGAGATCCAGCGGGTCGCCGTAGGGACCGATGAGCGCCGCCCCGCACCCGCCGGCCGCCCGGGCCGCCACTCGGGGCCCGACGCCGTCGTCGCTTCGATAGGAGCTCCCCAGCCCCGCGATGACCACCGCGGGGCTCACGAGCGCACGACCTCGACGTCCAAGAAGTGGGCCGCGCACGAGATGCACGGATCGAAGTTGCGCACCGCCTGCTCGCATCGCCACTGCAGGTCGTGGTCGTCCAGGTCGAGCCCGCCCTCGACCACGCGGCGAAGGTCCGCCTCGATCGTGAGCTGGTTCTGCGACGTGGGCGGCACGATGCGTGCGCGGCGGATGATGCCCTCGGCGTCGGTCTCGTACTGGTGGAACAGGAGCCCGCGCGGCGCCTCGGTGGCGCCGGTGCCCACCCCGGCGCGCGCCGGAACCGTCACCGACGCGACGGACGGGACGTCGTAGGACTCGACGAGGTGCAGGGCCTCGTCGCAGGCGACGACGAGCTCGACCGCGCGCACCACGATGCTCTGGAACGGGTTGGCGCACACCGGGCCGAGCCCGGCGGACGTCGCCGCGTCGCGCGCCGCGCCCGGCAGGACGTCGTGGTTGAGCGCGTAGCGGCTGAGCGGCCCGGTGAGGTAGGGGTCGCGTCCTGACAGCCGCGCGTGCAGCGCCGTCGAGCGTTCGACGTGCTCTTCTTCCACGAGGTCGGCGAACTGCGCCGGGCTGAGGTCGTCGCCCATCGAGGTGACGACCCGTCCCCCGTCG
Source organism: uncultured Actinomycetota bacterium (assembly GCA_963805595.1). Taxonomy (GTDB): domain Bacteria; phylum Actinomycetota; class Acidimicrobiia; order Acidimicrobiales; family RAAP-2; genus RAAP-2. The sequence continues at coordinate 595,581 of CAWDUM010000005.1, forward strand.
ATCGGGTACTGACCCGGCTGGCGCAGAGAGACGAATCGGTAGTCGCCGCTCACGTCGGGGAAGTCAAAGCCCGCGACCCACGCCACGGTCTCGAGCGCGGCGTCGCGTGCCCGGCGCAGGGGGTCGCGCAGCGCGGCGATGGAGTCGGCGCTGGGCGCCTGGTAGAACCCGCCGACCTTCACGTTGACGGGGTGGACCGCGCGCCCCCCGACCGCGGTCATGACCAGGTTGCCCGTGCGCTTGAGGTCCAGGCCCCGCACGACCGCGGCACGGTCGAACTCGGCCAGGGCCACGGCGTCGGGGAGGTGGAAGAAGTCGGGCGCGTGCAGCAGGTAGATGTGCAGCGCGTGGCTTTGTATCCACTCCCCGCAGTAGAGGAGCCGACGCAGCGCCTGAATCCCCGGTGTGACCTCAACCCCGGAGAGGTCCTCCATGGCCAGGCACGCCGACATCTGGTACGCGACCGGGCAGATCCCGCAGATCCGCGCCGTGATGTCCGGGGCCTCGCTGAAGTGGCGACCGACCAGCATCGCCTCGAAGTAACGCGGGGGCTCGAAGATCTCGAGCGCGACGTTCTCGACGAGGCCGTCGCGGACCTCGACACGCAGCGACCCCTCTCCTTCGACACGGGCGAGTCCCGTGACGGCGACGGTTCGCGCGCTTCGTCCGTGGGTCACGGCGCACCCCTCTTGGATCGGACGCCGCCGAGGGCGACGTACTCGTTGCGGAACGGCTCGGCGTCGGCGGTGAAGGTGTGGAAAGCACGACGCAGCGAGTCGGTGGGCACCCCGCGCCGGCCGAGCTGGCCAACCAGCGCGGTCGTGTTGGGACTGTCACTGGGTCCAAAGCAGCCGAAGCACGCCCGGCCGACTGACGGGCAGAGGCCCCCGCAGCCGGCCCGCGTCACCGGGCCGAGGCACGGCGCGCCGTCGCGCACGAGCAGGCACACGGTGCCGCGCATCTTGCACTCCTGGCACACCGAATGGCCCGCGATGACGGGGCGGCGGTGCGCGAGGTGCGCCAGCAGGACCTCGAGCAGCTGGCCGCGGTCGATGGGACATCCACGCAGTTCGAAGTCGACCTTGACGTGCGCGGAAATCGGCGTGGAGGTGGCCAGCGCGTTCAGGTACTCCGGGTGCGCGTACACGGTCGACGCGTAGGAGCCGTCCTGGGCGAAGTTGCGCAGGGCCTGGATCCCGCCGGCGGTCGCGCAGGCCCCGATGGTGATCAAGGTGCGCGACTCCTCGCGCACGCGGGCGATTCGCTCGACGTCCTCTTGGGTCGTGACGGACCCCTCGACCAGTGACACGTCGTAGGGGCCCTCGATCGTGGCGCTCGACATCTCGGTGAAGTTCGCGATGCGCACGGCCCCGGCCAGGGCGAGCAGTTCCTCCTCGCAGTCGAGAAGGGTGAGCTGGCAGCCATCGCAGGAGGCGAACTTCCAGACCGCCAGGGTGGGCCTCTGCGTGTCGCCCGTCATCGCTCGCGCTCCGTCATCAGTCCCGCCACGTCGCCGTAGCGCACGACCGGACCGTCCCGGCAGAGCAGCAGCGGTCCGTACTGGCAGTGGCCGCACCACCCGACGCCGCACTCCATGTTGCGCTCCAGCGACACGAGGATCGAGTCGGCGCTCATCCCTTGGTCCTGGAGGGCCCGCGCGGTGAAGCGCATCATGATCTCGGGTCCGCACACGAGGGCGCGCGTGCGTGACGCGACGAGACCGGCCGGCGCGATCAGCCCGGTCACCAGTCCGACGCGTCCGGGCCACGCCGGGGCCGCGCGGTCGACGGTGACCGCGACTTCGGCACCCTCGTCGGACCAGCGTGCGAGGTCGTCGGCGAAGAGGACCTGGGAGGGGTCGCGCGCGCCGACCAAGACGACGACGCGCCCGCCGTTGACGCGTCGGCGCGCCACGAGCTCACTGACCGCACCGCGCAGCGGCGCGAGGCCCACGCCGCCGGCGACGACGACGACGTCGTCGCTCACCTCGTCGAGGCGCCAGTCGCTGCCGAAGGGGCCACGCACACCCACGAGGTCGCCCACCGCGAGGCGGCACAAGGCACCCGAGACGGCGCCGACGTCGCGCACAGAGTGGCGAAGGACCCCTCCCTCGCCCGGCGCGCCGCTGAAGGAGATCGCGACTTCACCCACGCCGAGCGCGCTGAGCATGTTGAACTGACCCGGGAGAAAGGCCATGGCGGGCCCGTCGAGGGGCTCGATCACCAGGGTGACGACGTCGTCGCTCTCGCGGCGCCGGCCGACGACCCGGTGGACGATCGGCGTCATCGGATGCGCCGGCGCGGCGCGAGACGCCAGTCGCAGGTCAGACATGATCGTCACCTCCGTAGAGGTCGAGCAGTCGCAGGCGGGTCGCCTGGAGCCTCCCCAAGAGGATCGACGTCACCCTGGTCAGGAGCGCGAAGCCGAAGGCCGGGTCGCCCTGGGCTTTGGCGCGGAGGCAGGAGCCGTCGATCGCGACGGCGCCGACCTCGTCGAGCGCTCGCGCGTCGAAGGTCCAGCGATAGGGCGGCACGAGCCAGCTCCAGCCGATGACGGCGTCCGCGCCGACGGTCTCGATCACGATGGGTCCGCGACCGGGCTCGTGGACGTCGATGGACACGTGGCCCCGGCGCAGCAGGTAGAAGGTGTCGGCGGGCGCACCCTCGGTGAGGATGAGCTCGCCGGGGTGGAAGACCACGTTCTTCGCGCACCCCACGACCAGGGAGATCGCGTCATCACCGAGACCGCGCAGGAGCGAGTGGTGCGACAGCAGGTCGTACATGGACTCGGTCACGTCGCCCCCTCGGTGTTGGCTCGGCCGACTGCACCGTCGCTCGCGCGGATTGCCGCGGCCTCCTCGGTGATGTCGATGCCGACGGGGCACCACGTCAGGCAGCGCCCGCAGCCCACGCACCCCGAGGTGTCGAACTGGTCCCACCACGTGGATAGCTTGTGGGTCATCCACTGGCGGTACCGGGAGGCCGTCGCGGACCGGACCGCGCCCCCGTGGACATAGGAGTGATCGAGGTCGAAGCACGACGACCAGCTGCGCTGACGGGTCGTCTCGCCGGTCAGGTCGGTGGTGTCGTGCACGTCAGAGCAGAAGCAAGTCGGGCACACCATCGTGCAGTTCCCGCAGCTGAGGCAACGCTCGGCGACGTCCGCCCACCGGGGGTGCTCAATGTTGCGCGCCAGCAGCGCGGGGAGTCCCTCGGTCTCGAGGTGCCGGCCCATGGCGGCGGTTGCACCCTCGAGGACCCTGGTGCGGGCGGCGAAGTCGTCCGGCCCCGCCGTGCGGCCCGCGACGCCGCTCATTGCCTGGGCGCCCTCGTCGGAGCCGACGCGAACGAGGAACCGGTGGGGACCGTCTTCGAGCTCGGTCACGGCCAGGTCCACGCCTTCGTCCACGCCGGGACCGCTGCCCATCGACGTGCAGAAGCACGAGCCACTCGGATGTCCGCAGTCGACGGCGAGGACGAAGGCCTGGTCACGTTTCGCTCGGTACCTCGGCTCCGGGACGGCGCCGTGGCCGAGGACACCGTCGAGCACGCCGAGGGCGACGACCTCGCACGGGCGCACGCCCACGAGGGCTACGGCCCGGTCGTCCTGCGCCGGCTCGACGAAGCGCACGGAGCCACCGCCGGACTCGGTGCGCCACAGGGTCTGGCGGGCGGGAAAGAACTCCCCCTTCCACGACCCGGGTCCAACCGCCCACGCGAAGACCAGATCGTCGCCGGTGTGGGTGATCGTGTAGTGGCCCGGCGACTGCTGATCGCGCACCCCGACGGGAAGGTCTGCCACGCCGGCCACGGGTCCGGGCACGACCGCGCCGTCGCGCACCGTCGGCCCCAGCACCCGGTAGCGCTCACTCAGCGCGCGGATCAGGTCGTCGAACTGGTCCACGTCCAGGACGGCCGCGTCACCGGTTCGCCAGTTCCGGGTAGCGCTGCTCGGGCCGGGGGACCGCACGGACTACATCGTACGGGCGTGTACGTCGCGCTGGCCCCGGTGCTCGGGGTCAGCGGACTCGAGCAGCAGCCGCCACTCGGCGCGCGCGATGGTCTGGCGGACGGGATCGACGACGTCGGGATTGACCGACACCGACGTGATGCCGAGCCGCACGAGGTGCTCGGCGAAGGCCGGGTGGTTCGAGGGCGCCTGGCCACACAGCGACGAGGTGATCCCCGCTTCGTGGCATTGGGAGATGATGCGCCCGATGGTGTCCAGGACCGCGGCGTCGGACTCATCGAACAGGTCCGCGCAGACCTGGGAGTCGCGGTCCACACCCAGCACCAGCTGCGTGAGGTCGTTGCTCCCGATTGACACGCCCGTGACACCCATCGCGGCGTACTCCGGGATCCGGTAGGCCACCGAGGGCACCTCGGCCATGACCCACACCGGCGTCCCGGCCGCGGGACTCTTGGCCAGAAGGTCGAGGCACGCCTCGAGCTCCCAGGCGGTGCGCACGAACGGGATCATCAGCACGACGTTCGGGGACGTCTCGCGGACCTTGGCCAGCGCGGCGAGCTCGAGGTTGAACACCTCGGGGTCGCGCACGTAGCGGTAGCAGCCACGGAACCCGATCATCGGGTTCTCCTCGGACGGCTCGAACTCCGCGCCGCCCTCGAGGTTGACGAACTCGTTCGTGCGGAAGTCGATCGAGCGGTAGACGACCGGGCGCGGGTTGAACGCAGAGGCGATGCGCAGCAGGGACGCGGCCATCTTGTCGACGAACTGCGCCTGCTCACCACGCTTGATCAGGAGTCGCGGGTGCACTCCGGCCAGCGCGTCGGTCACCATGAACTCCGCGCGCAACAGGCCGACGCCGTCGACGTCCATCGCGGCGACCTCCTCGGCGTGCTCGGCGAAGGCCAGGTTGACGTACAGCCTCGTGGCGAGCGGCATCGACGCCGGCGCGTACGCCGCGGGGGCCATCGTGACGCTGCCCGCGGGCGACGTGACGACGGCGCCCTCGTAGACGAGTCCCTTGGACCCATCGACCGTGATCAACTCGCCGTTGCGCAGCACGGTGGTCGCGTTGCGGGCGCCGACGACGCAGGGTACCCCGAGCTCACGTGACACGATGGCGGCGTGACAGGTGATGCCGCCACCGTCGGTCACGAGCGCCGCGGCGCGGCGCATCGTGGGAACCCAGTCCGGGCTCGTCATCTTGGCGACGAGGATCTCGCCGTCGAGGAGCTGGTCGCCCTCGTCGGGCGATGACAGGACGCGCACGCGTCCCACGGCCGTGCCGTGCGACGCCGCGAGGCCCTGGACCAGCGGGGCCCCCGTCGGCAAAGCCGGCGTCTCGGCGGCAAAGGCGGCAAGCGTCGTGATCGGCCGCGACTGCACCAGGTACTGGTGCCCGCCGGCGATCGCCCACTCGGTGTCCTGAGGAGACCCGTAGTGCGCCTCGACCGCGAGGCCCAGGCGGGCGAGCTCGAGGGCCTCGTCGTCGCTGAGGACGCGGCTCTTGGCCTCGTCGTCGCTCAGCGTGACCGCGAGGTCGTGGCCGTCGGGGCCGCGCACGAGCTTGAACGCTTTGACTCCGACGTGCGCGCGCAACAGGCTCGGTCCGGTCTTGTCGAACACGTACATGTCCGTCTCGACCTGGCCGCTCACGACGACCTCGCCCTGGCCGAAGGCGGCGTCGATGACGATCTTGGAGGTGTCGCCGTCGGAGGGGTCGGCGGTGAACATCACGCCAGAGCGCTCGGAGGGAACCATCTCTTGGACGATGACGCCCATCTCGGGTGTCGCCGTAATGTTGCGCGTCGCACGGTATGAGATCACGCGCGCGCCGTAGAGCGACGCCCAGCAGTCGATGACGTTGGTGAGCAGGTCCGCGTCGCCCTTCACGTTGGTGAAGGTCGCGTTCATACCCGCGAAGGAAGTGTCCCCGGCGTCCTCGCTGGTGCCCGAGGACCGCACGGCCACGACGGTCGCGTCGCCCAGGCGGTGGTAGGCCTCGAGGATGAGGGCCGAGAGGTCCTCGGGAAGGGTGATCGAGCGGATGAGCTCCTGGGCCTCGTCGGCGACGACATTGAGGTCCCCGGTGCGGGACTCGTCTACGCCCGCGACCATGGCCTCGAGCTTGTCGGCGATGCCGGCCGTGGTGATGGCGTAGCGGTAGGCGTCGGATGTGACGACGTACCCCGGAGGCACCGGCAGCTTGGCGAAGGTCAGCTCGCCCAGGTTGGCTCCCTTGCCGCCAACCAGGTCCACGTCGCTGAGTCGGATCTGATCAAACCACCGGACGAACTCCATTGTCGTCCTCCTGTCCGCGGGCGTCGACACCCACATCCCCACTCTTGTCCTCTCGATCGAAGGGTCCCTAGGGGCGAACGTCCACAATTGACTCGAAGCGGCCCGCCTCGAAGGTGCGCGGGTAGAATCGACTCACGCAGGCCGGACTGACCCCCGGCGTTCGCGCCCCCCCGCGCGAAAGAGGCGGTACCGAGAGAGGGTGAATCCAACCCCAGGTTGGACTCAGTATGCAAGAGAAGGACCCCTTCGTCCTGCGCCATCTCGCCCACGCCCAACCCGAGCTCTGGTGGCTCGACTCGGACCCGCTCGAGCCCGCGCCGCACCCCGCGCTGATCGGCGAGCTCGGCGCGGACCTGTGCGTCGTCGGCGCGGGCTACACCGGGCTGTGGACCGCACTGCTGGCCAAGGAGCGCCAGCCCACCCGGGAGGTCGTCGTGCTCGAGCAGTACGAGACCGGCGCGGGCGCCTCTGGGCGAAACGGCGGATTCTGCTCGGCGTCGCTGACCCACGGCTTTCGCAACGGTCTGCGCCGGTGGCCCGCCGAAATGTCGGTCATCGAGCGCCTGGCGCGCGAGAACCTCGACGAGATCGAGGCGACCGTGCGCCGCTACCACATCCCGTGCGACTGGGAACGCAACGGCGAGCTTCGCGTCGCCGTGGCCCCCTGGCAGATGCGTGAGATGCAAGAGGAGGCCGAGATGCGCAACGACCTGGGCGACCACGTCCAGGTGCTCTCGCGCGAGCAGGTCCAGGCGCGCGTGCACTCGCCCATCTACGAAGGCGGACTCTTCGACCCCGACGGGACCGCCCTGGTGGACCCGGCCCGGCTGGTGTGGGGCCTCGAACGGGCGTGCCTTCAGCTGGGGGTGCGGATATTCGAGAACTCCAAGGTCGAGTGGCTCGAGGACGTCGACGACGCGATGCGCGTGCACACCCCCTACGGCGCGGTCACCGCGGCACGCGTCGCGCTGGGCACAAACGTCTTCACCCCCCTCGTGCGCAGCGCGCGAAAGTACGTCGTGCCCGTCTACGACTTCGCCCTCGTGACCGAGCCGCTGACCGCCGGGCAACTGGCGAGCATCGGATGGGCCGGGCGCGAGGGGATCTCCGACGCGGGAAACCAGTTCCACTACTACCGCATGACCAAGGACAACAGCATCCTGTGGGGCGGATTCGACACCGTCTACAACTTTCGGGGCAAGGTCCGGCGCGAGTACGAGTTCAACTCCCCCACGTACGCCACGCTGGCGGGGCACTTCCTCAAGACCTTCCCCCAGCTCGCGGGCATCAAGTTCACCCACGCCTGGGGCGGGGCGATCGACACCTGCACGCGGTTCTCACCCTTCTGGGGCACGGCCAACGGCGGCAAGGTCGCCTACGTCATGGGCTACACCGGCCTGGGCGTGGCCTCCACCCGCTTCGGGGCCGCAACCATGCTCGACCTCCTCGACGGGCTGAGCACGGAGCGCACGCGCCTGTCGATGGTGCGCAAGAAGCCCTGGCCGTTCCCGCCCGAACCGCTGCGCTGGCTCTTCATCCGCGTGACCCAAGCGGCGATCCGCTCGGCCGACGCGCACGACGGACACCGCAATCTGTGGCTACGGCTGCTGGACTATCTGGGGCTCGGCTTCGATTCCTAGGTGCTGGGACCACGCACTCCTATTCAGCGTGACCGAAGTCCTTGACCACCTGTAACTCCTCGGCGGTCAGTTCGCGTGGCTCGTCGCCCCGGGCCACCTTCTCGCTTTGGACGTAATGACGGATGCCATCGACCACGTCGGGATTCGCCAACGTCGTGATGTCACCGACATCCGCGAAGTTAGAGACGCTCGCGATGACCCGTCGCATGATCTTGCCCGACCGCGTCTTGGGCATGTCGGCGACGATCCACACATTCTTGGGGCGTGCGATCGGTCCGATCTGCTGGACGATCATCTGTGAGATCTTGTCCTCCACGTCCTTGCCGGCGGCGTAGCCCGGTTTGAGGGCGATGTAGAGCTCGACCGAGTGGCCCCGCAGCTGGTCGACTACGGGAACCGCCGCCGCCTCCGCGACGTCTTCGACCATCAGCGCGGCGGACTCCAGCTCCTTGGTGCCGAGGCGGTGCCCCGACACGTTGATGACGTCGTCGACGCGACCCAGGATTCGGAAGTAGCCGTCTTCGGCCTGCATCGCGCCGTCGTTGGCGAAGTAGGGCCAGTCGTGCCAATCCGTGCTCTTGGGGTCCTTGTTGTACTTCGCGTAGTAGGTATTGACGAATCGGTCGGGATCACCCCAGATCGTCTGAAATTCACCCGGCCAGGGATTGCGGATGCAGATGTTGCCCGCGAGGCCGCTGCCGGCCTCTACCTGCTCTCCCCTCTCGTCGAGTATCTCGGGGTAGATGCCAATGACCGCGGGTCCGCAACTTCCCGGCTTCATCGGGTTCAGCGCGGGAAGGGTGCTGCCCATGAATCCACCTGTCTCCGTCTGCCACCAGGTGTCGACGATGACGGCCTCGCGCTTGCCAACGACGTCGTAGTACCAGCGCCACACGTCGGGCTCGATTGGCTCACCGACGGTCGTCATGTGCTTGAAGTGGTAGTTGTACTTTGCGGGCTCGTCGGGTCCGACCTTGCGCAGCATGCGAACCGTCGTCGGCGCCGTGTGGAATGTCGTCACACCCAGGCGCTCGGCGATGCGCCACATTCGACCCGCGTCGGGGTAGGTGGGCAACCCCTCATACATGACGCTCGTCGTACCCAGGGCCAGCGGCCCGTAGACGATGTACGAGTGTCCGGTGATCCATCCGATGTCCGCCGCGCACCAGTAGGTGTCCTCGGGGTGAATGTCCTGGTAGTACTTCGACGTCCCCGTCACGTACGCCAGGTATCCCCCGGTTGAGTGCTGACAACCCTTCGGCTTGCCGGTCGTGCCGCTTGAGTACATCAGGAACAAGGGGGCCTCCGCCGCCATCGACACCGGCTCCACCTTGACGTTCTTGAATTGCGGCATGACCTCGTCGATGAAGTAGTCGCGCCCTTCGACCATCGGGCTCTTGGACGCGTACTGGCCAGGGTGCCGGCGCCACACGAGGACCTTGTCGACCACCACGCCTTCCTCCAGGGCGCGGGCTACGGCCTCGTCGGCCTTGACCTTGTGGTCAACCAATTCGCCGTTGCGGTAGTAACCGTCCATGGTGATCAAAATCTTGCTCTTGGCGTCCGCTATGCGTCCACCGCAGGCGACGCCGGAGAATCCGCCGAACACCTGGGAGTGCACGACACCGAGTCGCGCGCACGCCAGCATCGTCACGGGCAACTCGGGAACCATCGGCATGTGCAGCGTGACGACTTCGCCGGACTTCGAACCGGCGAAGTCGCGAATCAACGCCGCGAGTTCGTTGACCCGCTGGTACAGCTCCTGGTAGGTGATGACCTCGGTCGCGGCATCCTCGGGCTCGGGCACCCAGATAAACGCCGGCTTGTTTCGATCCGTCTTGAGGTGACGGTCGACACAGTTGTATGAGGCGTTCAGCCGGCCTCCGACGAACCACTTCCAAAACGGAGCGTTGGAGGTGTCGAGCGTGGTGTGCCAGTAGTGGTCCCAGCTGAGAAGGTCGGCGTACTCCTTGAAGCACTCGGGGAAGTTCTCCTCGGCGAATCGATCAACGATGCCCGGATCGTTGGCGTTGGCCTGACCGATGAACTTCGCGGAGGGAAAGTAGTACCCCTCTTCTCGCCAGTGGACGGCAATCTGTGCTTCCGACGCCTGCACCGACTCGGCCTCCGGCGCCTCCTGCTTACCTTTCGGCGACATCACAACTCCTCTCTCGCGAAGTGAAGTGAAGCACTTCACCCAGACACTCCCCGGCCTGACCGGAGAGTCTCGCGTCCCCGGGCCTGCGCGGCCGTCCCCTTCGATGCGGGACTCTGGAAGTTCCTACCACAGAAGCGATGAACGGACAATGGAGAGCGTGGCGGCGCAGTGCCCGTAAATGCCAGCAGCGCCCGAGCCTGACGGCCGGGCGCTGCGGGCGGTTGGGTCCGGTGGCAAGCCACCAGTGACTAGTACCTTAGCCGCGCCGCAACACCGCCACGGAATTCTCGACGCGCTCGCGCACCCAGCCCCTCGGCGGCCCAGACGTGAAACCCCGCGGCGTCGGACCCATTTGGGTCCGACGCCGCGGGGCTGTCGCTAGTGGCGAACCACCGCCGGGCTACGCGTTGAGCGGTCCCAGTGGCAGCACGACCTTTCCGTGCGTCTCGTTGATCACGCCGGCCGCCGAGGCGTACCAGGCGAGCAACGCCGTCAGCAGACCGACCCAGCCGCCGGCCTTCACCATGCTGGTGTGGCCCGCGCCCCAGTTGCCGATCGTGAGCAGCGCGAACGTCACCGTCAGCGCGACGAAGACGCTCAGTACCGCCACGTTGGTCTTGAACGCCGCGATCATCATGTAGAACGTGAAGATCGTCCAGCCGAGCAGGAAGATGGCCACCGTGTCGGTGCCGGCCGTGATCGCCGGAATCTTCAACAGCACGTAGAAGGCGATCCAGAACGCGCCATATGAGGTGAACGCGAGAGCACCGAAGGTGTTCTTGCGGTGGAACTCCCACATGCCCGCCGCGAACTGGGCAATGCCGCCGTACACGAGAGCCAGGGCTAGCGCCGCGGCCGCTCCGCCCGCGTGCCACAGGTTGGCGTTAGCCGAACTGAGGCAAAACGTGGTCATCGCGAATCCGGCGAGTCCTAGCGGACCCGGGTCCGCGACTCTGTGTTCATCAGCCATTAAATACCCCCAACTAGTTGCCGAGGCGGCCAGGGTTGGCGCCTCAGGGACCATTTAAGACCGTTCGCGCTCGCCGTGCTGGGATATCGCGTGCGAGGGCGCCCCTTACCGATTAGTACGGCGATTGACGAAGAGAATTCTCAGTCTTTCGGCCCGACAATTAGTCCAACGCGGAGCGGAACATTCCGATCAGCCTCTCGACGCCGGCGCTGCCTCCCCCGTCCAGCAGCGACGCCACCAGGGCCGAGCCGACGATCACGCCGTCGCTGACGCGCGCGACGGACCGCGCCTGCTCCGGCGTCGTCACGCCGATCCCGACGTAGACCGGTATGTCCGACGCCGCTCGAACGCGCGCGACGACCGCGGGGGCGTCGCTCAGGTCCTCCGAGCGGCCCGTGACGGCCATGCGGGCGGCGGCGTAAACGAAGCCCCGGCTCGCCGCGGCCACCAGCTCGACGCGCGCGGGAGGCGTCGACGGCGCCACGAGGAACACCGTCGCCACGTCCGACGCGGCGCACGCCGAGCGCCAGGGCGAGGACTCCTCGACCGTGAGGTCCGGGATGATGGCGCCGCGGATCCCCGCGGCGCTCAGCACGCCCGCCGCGCGCTCGAGGCCGTAGTGGTGCACCAGGTTGTAGTACGTCATGACGACGAGCGGTACGTCGACGGAGATCGACGCGAGGTCCGCGCAGATCGTGTCGATCGTCGTGCCGCGCTCGAGCGCCCGGCGCGAGCCCTCCTGGATCACGACGCCGTCGATCATCGGATCGGAGAACGGCACGCCGATCTCGACGGCGTCGGCCCCCGCGTGCACGGCGGCCTCCACGTCGCGGACCCAGTCGGCGCTCAGTCCGCCCACGAAGTAGGGCACGAGCGCCGTGCGGCCCTGGTCGCGCAGTCGCCGCAGCCGGTCCTCGAGCGTGGTCACTCGTCCCCCCGCAGGATGGCGCGGACCTGGGCGACGTCCTTGTCGCCGCGTCCCGAGAGGTTCAACAGGACCGTGGCGCCGGTGGGCACCAGCGTGCCCACCGACCGCGTGAGCCACGCCACCGCGTGCGCCGTCTCGAGCGCCGGGATGATGCCCTCGAGCTCGCTCAGCAGCCGCAGCGCGTCGATGACCTCGTCGTCGGCCACCGAGTAGTACTCGGCGCGGTCGATTTCGGCCAGGTGCGCGTGCTCGGGTCCGATGCCCGGGTAGTCCAGCCCCGCCGAGATGGAGTGCGCCTCTTCGATCTGGCCGAACTCGTCCTGGAGCAGGAGTGATCGCATCCCGTGCAGGACACCCGGCGAGCCCAGACCGACGGCGGACCCCCCGGCGGCCTCGACGCCCACGAGGCGGGTCGAGGTCGCCGCGAACCCGGCGAAGACCCCGGCCGCGTTCGATCCTCCGCCGACGCACGCGACGACGACGTCGGGGCGCTCGACGCCGAGTTCGCGCAGCTGCTGGGCCGCCTCGCGCCCGATGACGCTCTGGAACTCGCGCACCATCCAGGGGAACGGGTGCGGCCCCATGACCGATCCGATGCAGTAGTGCGTGTCGCCGACGCAGGAGACCCACTCGCGCAGGGCCTCGTTGACCGCGTCCTTGAGCGTGCGGCTGCCCGACGAGACGGGGACCACCGTCGCCCCGAGCAGCTCCATGCGAAAGACGTTGAGCTCCTGGCGTACGGTGTCGACCTCGCCCATGTAGACCGTGCACTCAAGACCCAGGCGGGCCGTCGCGGTCGCGGTGGCGACGCCGTGCTGGCCGGCGCCGGTCTCGGCGATGACGCGGCGCTTGCCCATGCGACGCGTCAGCAGCGCCTGGCCCACGACGTTGTTGATCTTGTGCGAGCCAGTGTGGGCCAGGTCCTCGCGCTTGGCGAAGACCCTGACCCCGAGGCGCTCCGACAGCCTCTCGAGGGCCGTGACGGGGGTGGGTCGCCCGGCGAAGGACCGCAACGTCTCGTCGAACTCGTCGACGAACGCGGCGTCGCCCCAGGCGTCTTCAAAGGCGGCCTCCAGCTCCAGGCACGCCGGGACCAACGCCTCGGGGACGAATCGGCCACCGAAGCTCCCGAAGTGCCCGGCGGCGTCGGGACGGGCCATCGGGTCCCTCATCATGTCGCGGCCCGCGCCGAGAAGGAGCGACGCGCGGCGTCGACGAACTCGGCCACCCGGTCGGGATCCTTCACCCCGGGGGACGACTCGACGCCGGAGGCCACGTCGACCCCCCACACGTCGTAGGCGTCGATGACCGCGACCACGCTGAGGGGGGTGAGCCCGCCCGCGGCGATGACCGGACGGCTGAACGGCCGCTCCGCGAGCGCGCTGAAGGAGTGGGCGACGCCGCTTCCCGGGGTGGGGCCGTCGACCAGGACGGCGTCCACGGACGTCTCGTCGAACCCTGCGAAGTCGGCCGTGCCCACCGCGAGCGCCTTGACCACCAGGAGACCCCGGTCCGCCAACTCGGTCCGGAGCTCCTCGGAGAGCCCGCCGTGGACCTGGACCACGTCGACGCCGACGCCCGCGCGCAAGGCGCTCAGGGACTCCGCGTCGGCCGTGTCCACGACGCCGAAGGTGAGGAGACGACCGCGCACGTGGTCGGTAATGGACCGCGCCGTAGCGACGTCGACGCGGCGCTTCGACGGCGCCAGGATGACACCCAGCGCGTCGGCGCCGCAGCGCGCCACCATGGCGGCGTCGCCCACGCTGGTCACCCCGCAGATCTTGATCATCGACGCCAGAGAGAGGTCAGCCACGTCGGCCCCGCGCCACCCCGGCGAGGGAGCGCACCGCCTCCGCGGGGTCGCTCGCGCGAACGAGCGACTCGCCCACCAACACCGCGTCGAAGCCGCACTGCGCCGCGCGCTCAACGTCGTCGCGCGTCGACAGTCCGGACTCGGCGACGCGCACGACGTCACCGGGCAGGGCGCCGGCGACCCTCTCGGCCCGCGTCACGTCGACATCGAAGGTAACGAGATCGCGCTGGTTGACCCCCACCAACACCGCCCCCGCGTCGAGCGCCCGGTGGGCCTCGACCTCGTCGTGGACCTCGACCAGGGCGTCCAGGCCCACGCGCGACGCCACGTCGAGGCCCAGGCGCAGCTCGAGGTCGCTCAGCACGGCCACGATCAGCAGCACGGCGCACGCCCCCATCTCCGCGGCGTCGATCACGTCATTGGGACTCACGGTGAAGTCCTTGCGCAGCACGGGCACGCCGACCGCACGGGCCACCGACTCGACGTCGCCGGCGCTCCCGCCGAAGTACTCCTCATCGCTCAGCACCGAGACCGCGCTCGCGCCGCCCGCCTCGTAGGCGCGGGCCTGCGCGGAGGCGTCCAGGTCGCGCCGGATCCAGCCCCGCGAAGGCGAACGGCGCTTGACCTCCGCGATCACCGCGACGGTGTCACGGTCGCGCAGCGCCGCGGCAAAGCCGCCGCGCGCGGCCACCGCGCCCTCGAGGCGTGCCCTCCAGTCGCGACCGTCGCGCGACGCGCGCTCGCGGTGGTGCGCCACGATGTCGTCGAGATAGGTCGCGACCATCTCGAAAGAGTACCGGCGTCCCCACGGGGCGCCGCCGCGCGCCGACTATCTTGTCGCTATGTCGACGGACCCCGGCGCGAGCGGCGCCTTCGCCCGTGAGTTCCTCGACCCCCTCGTCGCGGGAAGGGACCTCGGACGCGGGCAAGCCCGTGAGGCCCTCGACGTCGTCCTGAGCGGCCGGGTAGACCCCCTCGTGGTGGCGAGCTTTCTCACGGCGGTCACGGCCAAGGGCGAAACCGCCGAGGAGATGACGGGCTTCATCGACGCGATGATCGACTCGGCGACGACCTTCTCCATCGGGCCCGCGGCCATCGACATCGTCGGCACGGGTGGCGACCAGCTGCACACCGTCAACGTCTCGACGATGGCCGCGCTGGCGGTCGCCGGGTGCGGGGTGCCGGTGGCCAAGCACGGAAACCGCGCGGCGTCCTCCTCGGTGGGGTCGGCCGACGTTCTCGAAGCGCTGGGCGTGCGACTCGACGCGACCGCCGAGGTCGTGACCGCGTGCGTGCGCGAAGCCGGGATCGGCTTCCTCTTCGCCCCGACCTTCCACCACGCCCTGGGCGGACTGACGCCGATACGCCGGGCCCTCGGATTCCGGACCATCTTCAACGTCCTGGGTCCGCTCGCCAACCCGGCGCTGGTCGAGCGCACCCTCGTCGGCGTCGCCCAGGCGCGCCTCCTCGAGCCCATGAGCCACGTCCTGCACGCGAGGGGGATCCGCCACGCCATCCTCGTCAGCGCCGACGACGGCCTCGACGAGCTCTCGCTGGACTCGCCTTCGAGCGTCTACACCGTGACCCCCGAGGGCGTCGTCACCAGCCGGATCGACGCGGGAGCGATCCTGGGTCGTCGTCACAGCGCGCTCAGCCTGCGCGGCGGCGACGTGGCCGACAACGTCGCGGCCGTCCGGCGATTCGTCGCCGCCGAGCCGGGCCCCGTCTTTGACGTGGCGTGCGCCAACGCGGCGCTCGCGCTGATCGTCGCGGGCCAGGCCCTCACCCTCGAGGAGGGCTTCGCCGCCGCGAGCGCCAGCGTCCACGAGGGCCGCGCGGCGCGGGCCCTCGAGCGCCTCGTCGAGGTGTCGAACTCCTAGAGCCGGCGCAGCGCGCGCCGATACCACAGGGCGTTCTCGACGTAGGACGCCGCGCCCGTCTCGATGGCCGCGAGGTCGCTCGCGCTCTCCTTGATGACCGCCGGCACACCCACCGCGAGCGAGCCCGCGGGGACCTCCGTTCGATTGCGCACGACCGCGCCGGCGGCGACGGTGGCTCCCGAGTGGACGTTGGCGCGGTGCAGGACGACCGAGCCGCTGCCCACCAGGGCCCGGTCGTGAATCACGCAGCCCTCGAGATGCGCGAGGTGGCCGACGACGCAGTCGTCGCCGATCACCGTGGGGAACTCGGCGACCGCGTGGACGACCGCGCCGTCCTGAATGGACGTGCGCTCGCCCACGACGATCGTCCCGTAGTCGCCGCGCAGCACCGCGCCGGGCCAGATCGAAGAGAACGCCCCGATGCGCACGTCGCCGATGACCACGGCGTCGGGGTGTACGAAGGCCTCGGGGTGGATCGTGGGCGTGCGCTCACCCAGCGCGTAGATCGGCATCGCGTCTCCCTAGTGGCTCAGCCACGAAATTAACTGATAGATCCTCCAGCCGAGGTAGATGACGGTCGCGACGAGGAAGAACCGCCAGCGCCACGGGATGGGCTCGCGCTCGGGCTCGACGACGTCCTGCCCGCAGACCTCGCAGACCTCGCCCTCGACCGGGCGGTCGCAGGTCTCGCACCAGCGCGCCACTACTCGGCTCGGACCCGCACCCGCAGCGGCGTGTTGCCCAGGTCGAATCGCTCGCGCAGGGATCGCTCGACGTAGCGCAGGTAGGTGGCGGTGAGCCGGCCCGAGACGAAGAGTGTGAACGTCGGCGGCTCGATGGCCCCCTGCACCGCGTAGCGGATCTTGCCCGTCGGAGATGGCTGGAACGCTTGGAGGTCGCGCACCGCGCGGTTGAGCTGCCCCGTGGGCACGCGCTGGACGTACTCGGCCGCCGCGGTCGCCAGGGCGGGCAGGATCCGGTGGACGCCCTTGCCCGAGGTCGCGGTGGTCTTGATCACCGGGGCGTCGCCGAGGAACGCCAGCTTGTCTGCGACGCCGGCCAGCACACCGGGACGCTCCTCGGTCCCGACGAGCTCCCACTTGTTGAGCACCACCACGGCCGGGCACCCCGACGCGCCGACGCGCTCGGCCAGTCGCTGGTCCTGGCCCGTGGCGCCCACGGTCGCGTCGACCACGAGGACCGCGACGTCGGCGCGGTCCAGGGCCTCGAGGCTGCGCAGGACCGCGTACGTCTCCAGTCCGGCTTCGGTCTTGGCGCGCCGGCGCATGCCGGCGGTGTCGATGAAGCGGATCCGCCCGACGCTCGTCTCGACGACGGTGTCGATGGCGTCGCGCGTCGTGCCGGGCATGTCGTGAACCACGGCGCGCTCCTCGCCGATGAGACGGTTGAACAGCGTGGACTTGCCGACGTTGGGCCGGCCCACGATCGCCACGCGCAGGGTCCCCTCCTCTTCGGGCTCTTCGGCCGTGCGCGCCACGGCGTCGCCGACGTGGTCGACGATGAAGTCCAGCAGGTCCCCCGCGCCGCGTCCGTGCAGGGCGCTGATCGGGTGCGGGTCGCCCACGCCGAGCGAGAGGAACTCCCACATCGAGTTCTCGCGCCCGGCGTCGTCAACCTTGTTCACCACCAGGGCGACCGGCCGCCCCGAACGCAGCACCCAGCGCGCCGCGTGGCGGTCCTCGTCGACGGGGCCGGTGGCCCCGTCGACCACGAGCAGGACGAGGTCGGCGTCGCGCAGGGCGACGTTGGCCTGCTCGGAGACCTTGGACTCCAGGTCGTCGCCCGAGGGCAGCCAGCCCCCGGTGTCGACGAGGTCGAAGGCGACACCCGCCCACTCGGCCTCGACCGCCTTGCGGTCGCGCGTCACCCCGCGGTGCTCCTCGACCACGGTGAGCCGCCGCCCGGCGAGGCGGTTGACCAGCGAGCTCTTGCCGACGTTGGGGCGCCCGACGACCGCGACGCGAGCGCGACTCACGAGGGCACCGCGACGGCGCGCCGGGCGTCGAGCGCCGCGCGCAGGTCGCGACCGGTCGTGCGCACCGGGGTGACCGAGCGGGGCAGGTCGGACAGCGTCGTCCCGTCCAGGAATCGCCCCTCGGTCAGGCACACGTCGGGCACCAGGCAGGTCGCGTCGGCGTCGATCGTGGGCAGCACGCGCGCGAGGTCGGCCCCCGTGAGCAGGCCGGCGACCTTGATGTTGCCGCCGAAGAACGTGTTGGCCACCGCGACCACGTCCACGTCGCGGTACCCGTGGGCGTCGAACAGGCCGCGCAGCAGCGGCGCGGCGTACTCGCCCGTCAGCACGACGACCGGGCCGCCGCCGGGGGCGGCGGCGCAGTCGCCCCGCTCGGCGCGGTAGCCCCACGCCGGCGCGCCGTCGACCGACTGGAAGAACCCGCTGCCGAGCTTGGCCGCCGCGGCGCGCTCGACGAAACCCGTGGTGAACCCCGCGACCATGCCGACGCCGTTCTCGGCCTGGTCGAGGCTCTCGTAGTGACCCTCGCCCGGCGGCGTGATCCCCGCGACGAGGTAGAACTCGTCGCTGGCGTAGACCGTGCGGCGTCCGAACAGGTCACGCGTGAGCTCGCCGACCCGCTCGGCCAAGGCGACCACGCGCGCGGCCTCCTCACTCGTGTGGGGGCGCATGGACTCCTCGTTCGAGTGCGCGCTCACGCCCACCGGGACCAACGCGACCGACGCGAGTCGCGGGTAGCGGGTGATGACGTCGTCGAGGGTGCGCACCAGCTCGTCGGCGTCGTTGACCCCCGGGCACACCACGACCTGACCGTGGACCTCGACGCCGGCGTGCAGGAGCTCGGATAGCCAGCGCAGGCTGGTGGCCCCGCGGGGGTTGCGCAGCATCGACGCGCGCAGCTCGGGGTTCGTGGTGTGGATTGAGACGTAGAGGGGCGACAGCTTCTCGTCCAGGACCCGCTCGAGGTCGAACTCGGTGAAACGCGTCAGGGTCGTGTAGTTGCCGTAGAGGAAGGAGAGGCGAAAGTCGTCGTCCTTGACGTAGAGCGAGCGCCGCAGGCCTTTGGGCAGCTGGTAGATGAAGCAGAACGAGCAGTGGTTGTCACAGGTGCGCACGCGGTCAAAGACCGCCGAGTCCACCGTCAGGCCCAGGGGGCGCCCGGCCTCTTTAGAGATGGTCACCTTGCGCCGCAGGGCCTCGCCGGGGCGCTGGATCAGCAGGACGACGACCTCGCCGTCGACCAGCTGCTGGTACTCGATGACGTCGGTGGGCGCGCGCCCGTTGACCGAGACCACCTCGTCACCGACGGCGAGGCCCGCCCCGGCGGCCGGGGAGTCAGCGGAGATGGAGGAAATATGGGCGCCCGACACGCGTACAGCCTAGGTCCCGGGCCAAAAACGCCTCACTAGGCTGAATCGGGTGAACGTCGACAAGGTCGTCCTGGCGGCGCCGCGGGGCTTCTGCGCCGGTGTCGAGAAGGCGATCAAGGCCCTGGACTGGATGACGCGGGTCTTCGAGCCGCCCGTGTACTGCTACCACGAGATCGTCCACAACCAGTTCGTCGTGAACTACTTCAAGTCCCTCGGTGTGGTCTTCGTCAACGACGTCGCCGAGGTCCCCACGGGCGCTCCCGTCATGCTCAGCGCCCACGGCTCGCCCCCCCAGGTGATCGACGCCGCCCGCGCCCACGGCGGCGTGGTCGTCGACGCGGTGTGCCCCCTGGTCACCAAGGTCCACCACGAGCTCAAGGTGCGCGCGCGAAAGGGCTACACGGTCCTGTACGTCGGCCACGAGGGCCACGAGGAGGCCGTGGGCACGATGGCGGTGGCCCCGGAATCGGTCGTGCTGATCGAGTCGACCCAGGACATCGACGCGGTGTCCCTCGACGCGGGGCCGTTCGCCCTGCTCAGCCAGACCACGCTGAGCCTCGACGAATGGCAGCACCTGCGCGAGCACGCCGAGGCGCGCTTCCCCGAGATCTGGATGCCCAACCGCAGCGACCTGTGCTTTGCGACCACGAACCGCCAGGCGGCCCTGCGCGCCATCGCCGCGGGCGCCGACGCCGTCGTCGTGATCGGCTCGGCGAACTCCTCGAACACCGTGGCCCTCACCGAGGTCGCGGCGGCCGCGGGGTGCCCGCGGGTCCTGCGCGTCAACGGCGTGGCGGACCTGCCCGAGGACCTGAGCGGCGTCGTGGCCGTGACGGCGGGGGCCTCGGCCCCCGAGTCCCTCGTCAACGAGGTACTGGACCACCTCGACCCGAGCGAGGGCGTCGACGTGCGATCGGTCACCGTCGAGGACGAGTACTTCCCGCCGCCACCCGAGCTGCGCGAGATGCTCAAGGCGCTGTCGGCCCTGCTCGACCTCGCGCTCGACGTGCCGACGCCTTCGACCTTCGACGCCCAGACCGACCGCGAGTTCACCGCCGCCCAGGTACTCTCGGCCGCCGGTCGCTGACCCGGGCCCGTCCGGGGCGCGGGCTAGACTCGTCACCCGTGAGTTTCCCCCTGCGTCCGCGCGCCGAGCACGGACGGCGGGCCG
Source organism: uncultured Actinomycetota bacterium (assembly GCA_963805595.1). GTDB lineage: Bacteria > Actinomycetota > Acidimicrobiia > Acidimicrobiales > RAAP-2 > RAAP-2. The sequence continues at coordinate 615,774 of CAWDUM010000005.1, forward strand.
CTGGTCGCGGTCCGGCAGCGAGGTTCCTCCCCTCGTCACGGTCCTAAGGAGAGCAATGGCCGCCAACCTCGAGAAGTCCCGCGCCGCGCGCCTTCGCGCCTACGCGATCGACCAGGCGATGGCGCGCCTGGAGTCCGAGCACCCCGGATTCGTCCCCCAGCCGATCGTGGCCTCGATCTGCGCCTACGAGGAGGAGGGCAACATCGCCGGGGTCCTGGACAAGATGCCCGCCACCGTCCTCGGCGAGCCCTACACGACCCTGGTCGTGGTCGACGGCGGCGAGGACAAGACCGCCGAGATCGCCCGCTCGTACCCGGGCGTCATCGTGATCGAGTTCCCGGTCAACCTCGGCCACGGCGTGGCGCTGCAGGTGACCTACCGATACTGCATCTCCCACGGCGTCAAGTACGTCGTGACCCTGGACGCCGACGGCCAGAACGACCCGGCCGAGATACCCGAACTGCTCGGCCCGATCCTCGAGGACCGCTCCGACTTCGTCGTGGCCAGCCGCCGCCTGGGGGTCGACCACACGAGCGACGTGGTGCGAAAGACCGGCGTGCGCTTCTTCTCCTTCGTGATGAACCGCATGACCGGCGCCCACCTCACCGACACCTCCACCGGATACCGCGGGCTGCGCGTGACCATGCTCGCCGACGTCGTGGACCGCCTCACCCAGGAGCAGTACCAGACCGCCGAGCTGCTGATCACCTGCCTCAAGCGCGGCTGGCGCGCCACCGAGGTGCCCACCGTGTGGCACCCGCGCGCGTCGGGCACGACGAAGAAGGGCGCCAACTGGCTCTTCGGGTTCCGCTACGCGAAGGTCGTCTTCGGCACCTGGTGGCGCGAGCGCTAGTCGATCCCCAGGCTCTGGTGGTACACGGCCTCGAGCGCCGCGCGTAGCTCCTCGCTCTTGGCGGTGATCGCCGAGCGGGCCACGCGCCCGTCGCCCACCGGCGGCGACAGCGGCGCGCCCACGACGATGCGAATCCTGGCCGGCCGCGGCAGCTTGGCCCCCTTGGGCATGGCCCGTTCGCTGCCCCCGATGCCCACGGGCACGACCGTCGCGCCGGTGCGCGCGGCGACGAACATCGCGCCGTCGTGGATCGGGGCGACCGCGAGCCCCTCCTTGCGCGTGCCCTCGGGGAACAGCACGAGGGCCTGTCCGGCGCGCAGCACCTGCTCGGAGAGCGCCATGGCCTCGCGGTCCGCCGCCCCCCGGTTGACCGAGAAGGCCCCCAGGTGGTGGACCAGCGTTCCCAGGACCGGGACCTTGAAGATCGAGTCCTTGGCCATGAAGAAGACCTTGCGCCTGGACATGAACAGCGTGAAGGCGAAGTCGAGGTTGGAGCGGTGGATCGGCGCGATGAGCACCGGGCCGGCCTCGGGGATGTTCTGGGCCCCCGTGACCGTGGGGCGGAACAGGACCTTGGAGAGCACGATCAGCAGCGCCGCCACCACGCGGTAGATAACGGTCTTGTTGGGGTTCAGCTCGAGCGGCTCGTCAGGCATTCGATGATCTCCTCCACCACGTCGGCGACGTCGCGACCGGTCGTGTCCACCAGCATGGCGTCACTCGCCCGGCGCAGCGGCGACGCCGTGCGCGTCGTGTCCGCGGTGTCGCGGCGCGCGACCGACTCGGCGCTCTCGTCGCCGCGGCGCCGGGCGCGCTCCTCGGGCGAGGCCGTCAGGTAGACCTTGAGCGACGCGTCGGGGAACACGACGGTCGTGATGTCGCGCCCCTCGACGACCGTGCCGATGGGCTCCTCGGCGGCCCACTGGCGCTGGCGCGACACCATGGAGGCGCGCACCCGCGGGTTCGACGCGACCACCGACACCGCGACGTTGACGGCGTCGGCGCGGATCTCGTCTTGCACGTCGCGACCGTTGACGCTGACGCGGGGTCGTGTCGCGATCACGAGGGACGCGGCGAGGTCGGCCAGGGCGTCGTCGTCGCCGACGTCCACGCCTCGCTCGAGCGCCTCGACGGTGACCGCGCGGTACATCGCGCCGGTGTCGAGGAACCCCCAGCCGAGGCGCTCGGCGAGGGCGCGCGCCACGGTGGACTTACCCGAGCCCGCCGGCCCGTCGATGGCGATGACCCGGTCGCTCACGACAGCGCCGCCAGGTCGTCGAAGAAGCCGGGGTAGCTCGAGGCCACCGTGCGCGCACCCACGATCGAGCCGCCCGCGCCCGCCGTCATCGCCACCGCCGACGCCATCACCAGCCGGTGGTCCAGTCGGGCGTCGAAGGTGAAGGGCGAGAAGGCGTCCGCCGAGCCCAGGCCCTGGACGTAGAGGTCGTCGCCCTCGTCCCACGCCGTCGCGCCCACCGCGCGAGCCAGGTCGAGGCAGGCGCCGAAGCGGTCGGACTCCTTGAGGCGCAGCTCGCCGACGTCGCGAAAGACGCTCACGCCGCTCGCCGCCGCCGCGGCCACGACCAGCGCCGGGACCTCGTCGACCGACGGGATCTCCGACGCGGCGACCTCGGCGGCCACCAGGTGCGACGATGCCGCCGCCAGCGTGAGCGCGCCGTCCGCGCCGTCGACGTGCAGGTTCGCTCCCATGCGCTCGAGCACGCCCACGAACCCGACCCGCTCGCGCGAGCCGTCGACGTCGCGGACCATGACCTCGGCGTCGGGGTGGACCAGGCCGAGCACGACGAAGAACGCCGCCTGCGACGGGTCGCCGGGGACGTCCCACTCGCGCGGCTGGGGACGACCGGGCGTGAGCGTCACGCGCCGCCCCGGCCCCTCGTCGACGCTGTGCAGGGCGACGCCGGCGTGCACGAGCATGTCCTCGGTGGTCGAGCGGGTGCGCACGGCCTCGGTGACGACGGTGTGCCCGCCCGCGGACAGCCCGGCGAGCAAGACGGCGGACTTCACCTGGGCGCTGGGCACCGGCACGTCGTACTCGACGCCGCGCAACTCGCGCGAACCCACCACGGTCAACGGCGCGTGACAGTGCTCGCCGTGACCCGAGACCGTCGCGCCCATGATGGCGAGCGGCGCCGCGACGCGGTCCATGGGCCGTCGCGACAGCGACGCGTCACCGACCAGGGTGTGGGTGCCCACGACCGCGCTCACGACGCCGGCGAGCAGCCGCATTGACGTGCCGGAGTTCGCACAGTCCAACTCCGCGTCGCTGGCCCTCAGGCCGCCGGCTCGTCCGGTGACGATGACCTCGGCTCCGTTGGCGGTGACCTCGGCGCCCAGGCGACCCACGATCGCCGCGGTCGCTCGGACGTCCTCGCCGGGCGACAGCCCGCGCACGGCGCTGCGCCCGGCCGCCAGCGCGGAAATGATGAGCGCGCGGTGCGACGTGCTCTTGTCGCCCGGCACGCACAGCGACCCGCGCACGCGCGCGGCGGCGGCGACCTGGCGGGCCGTGCTCACTGGCGCGCCACTGCGAAGCCCAGGCCCGACAGCGTCTCGCAGAAGGCGTCGGCCTGGTGGGCGTCGACCGCGAGGAGCAGCGTTCCGCCGACCCCCTCGATGCCGTGGGCGATCTCGATGTCGTAGATGTTGACGGCCATGTCGGAGGCCGCCGTGGTGACCGCGCTCAGTTGGCCCGGCTGGTCGGAGACCGCGACGCGAAGGTACGCGAGGTTCTCCGCCGAGAGCGCGCGCCCGGGCAGGTGGCGCCGCGACCGCGCCGCGCTGCTCAGGCTGTCGTCGAGGACGCCGCGATCCCCCGCGTCCAGGGCGTGGCGCAGGGTGGCGAGGCGCTCCTCGAGGGCGAGCAGGGAGTCGGTCACCGCGACGCGGTTCTCGAACAGGACATCCGGCCAGATCGCGGGGTCGCCCGCCGCGACGCGGGTCATGTCGCGAAACCCGCCGGCGGCCAGCTGCAAGAGGACGGCGTCCTCCTCGGCCGCCTGGGCCGCCTCGTTCATCAGCGCGCCGGCCACGAGGTGCGGGACGTGGCTGGCCAGTGCCACGAGCCGGTCGTGGTCGGCGGCGCCCACGGCCACGACGTTGGCGCCGATCGACCGCAGGACGCCGTGCAGTCCGCTGTAGGTCACCGCGGAGGTCTGCGCCGTGGGGGTGAGGACCCACGTGCACCCGCGAAAGAGGTCGGCGCGAGCGCCCGACAGGCCGCGCTGCTCGGAGCCGGCCATGGGGTGCCCGCCGAGGAACCGCGGGTCGTCCACCTCGTCGACGATCGACGACTTGACGCCGGCGACGTCCGTGACGACGAGGTCGCCCCTCTCGTGTCGCGCCAGGACCGTCCGGGCCACGCCGGCCACCGCGCCGGCGGGTGTCGCGACGACCGCGAGCGTCGTGTCGTCGTCCATCGCCCCGGGGGCGACCACGCCCGTCGCCAGGGCCGTGGCGGTGATCGCCGGGTCGGCGTCGACGCCCGTGACCGTCCAACCCACCTCGGACAGGGCGCGCGCCACCGACGCCCCGATCAGGCCGAGTCCCACCACGTGGGCGCGGCGACTATCCGGGGAGGTCATCACGCAGCGACTGGGCGTCGCGCAGGTAGACGTGGACCAGCGCCGTCCGCTCGCGCGCGGAATAGACGTGCATGAGCACGCGGATGCACCTCGCCTTGGAGCCCGGGACGTCGATCTCGGTCGCGCACAGCAGCGGCACGTCACCGAAGCCGACGCCGCGCGCCGCGGTCGCGGGGAAGGTCGACGTGAGGTCTGGTGTCGTGGTGAAGATGACGCTCACCACGTCGTCGTGGCCCAGCTCGTTGCGCGCCATCAGCGCCGCGAGGAGCTCCTGGGTGGCCGTCGTGACCTCCTCGGGCGTGTCCGCGCCGCACGTCGTCGCCCCGCGAAGGGCCCTCAGCGTGGGCGAACTCATGAGGGAATCGTAGAGGAGGCGTCCTCACCGAGACCAACCGACTCCAGGAGCCGACGCACCTCGAGCACCGAGAGCTGGCGCGACGCGCCCGGCGAGAGCGTGGCGTCCTGGAGCGGCCCGATGCGCGTGCGCACGAGCCGCGTGACCTCGTGGCCGACGGCCGCGCACATCCGGCGCACCTGGCGGTTGCGCCCCTCGTGGATCACGATGCGCAGCAGTCCCTCACTCACGCGGCTGACCTGCGCGGGACGGGTGATCCCGTCGTCGAGCTCGACGCCCTCGCGCAGCCGCCGGATCGCCCCGGGGGACGGGTCGCCCTCGACGCGCGCGAGGTACTCCTTGGCCACCCCCCCGCTGGGGTGCGTGAGCAGGTGCGCCAGGCGCCCGTCGTTGGTGAGGATGAGGAGGCCTTCGGTGTTCATGTCGAGGCGACCCACCGGGAACACGCGCACGGGCGAGTCCACGAGGTCCAGCACCGTCGCCCGCCCCTGGGGGTCGGTCACCGTCGTGACCACGCCGTCGGGCTTGTTCAGCAGGTAGTAGACCTTGCCCGGCGCGGTGGGCGCGAGCACGCCGTCGACCTCGATCACCTGTGTATCGGGGTCCACGCGGTTGCCGAGCACCGCGACGCGCCCGTCGATGGTGACGCGCCCCTCTTCGATCAGGCGCTCGCAGGCGCGCCGCGACCCGAAGCCGGCGCGCGCCAGGGACTTCTGCAGGCGCTCGCCCTCGGGCAACTACGCGCCCTCGAACGCGTCGCGGTCGGCCAGGGCGAGCTCCTCGGCGATCTCGCGCGCCGTCTCGACGGCGGGCATGAACTCCTCGATGGGTGGCAGGTCCCGGATCGACGCCAGTCCCAGCCGGTCGAGGAACTGCTCGGTCGTCGCGTACAGGATGGGCAGGCCCGGGCCCGGCGCGCGGCCGCACTCGGCGATGTAGCCGCGCTGCTCGAGCAGCCGGCACACGCCGTCGACGTTGACCCCGCGCAGCGCGCTGATCTGGGCGCGCGAGATCGGCTGGCGGTAGGCGACGATCGCGAGGGTCTCCAGGGCCGCCGAGCTCAGGCGGTGCGAGACGTCACGGTTGGCGAACCTCGTCACCCACTCGGCCACGTCGGGCGAGCTGCGCAACTCCCAGCCGCTCGCCAGCTCGACCAGCGTGAAGCCGCGCCGCTCCTCGATGAACTGAGCGCGCAGGTCGCGCAGCGTCGACGTGACGCTTACCGCGTCGGCCTCGGCGACGTCGGCGAGCTCCTCGGCCGAGACCGGCTCGAGGGCCACGGTCAGCATGGCCTCCAGCCGCTGGGCCAGGGACCCCTCATCCCTCATAGGTGTCCACCCGGTCGATCTGGAGCAGCGGGGCGTCCTCGCGCCACTCGACGACGACGTCGCCGAAGGTCGAGCCCTGGCCCAGCTCGACGTGGCCGAGCTTGCACAGCTCGAGCAGGGCGAGGAAGTGCACGATGACCTCGATGCGCGTCTCGAGCAGCTCGGTCAGGTCGCGGAAGGTGACGCGTCCAAGGCTCGGCAGGCGCAGGGTCAGCGCCGCCACCGTCTCGGCGACGGTCACCGCGTCGACGGTCACGTGGTGCAGGCGCACGACGGGCACCGGGCGGTCCTCGATGCCGCGCAGGTAGGCCGCGGCGACCTGGGCGACGCTCACGCCGGCCAGGAGGTCCGGGGGGTCCACGACCAGGCCGTCGTCGACGCCGCGCAGGCGCGGGTGGGCCCGAGCGGCGCGCTCGAAGAGCGACTCCAGGGCGTCTGAGAGCGCCGCGTAGGTGCGCAGCTCGAGGAGGCGCGCCAGCAGGACGTCGCGCTCCTGCCACCCCACGTACTCCTCGTCGGGCTCGGCCTCGTCGGCGCCGGGCAGCAGGCGCCGGCTCTTCATCTCGAGCAGGATCGAGGCGATCAGGACGAACTCGCTGAGCTCCTCGACGTCGACCTGTCCCTCGCTCAGGCGCGCGATGAACTCGTCGACGACCGGCGCGAGCGGCACGTCCAGGACGTCCATCTCGTGGCGGCCGATCAGTTGGAGCAGCAGCTCCACGGGGCCGCTGAAGGACGGCGTCGTCACGACGTAGGTCACCCGTTGGACACTACCGGAGACCCTCTCGACTCGAGGGCCCCTCTACGATGGTGCGATGCGCGTCCTCTCCGGCATCCAGCCCTCGGGCACCATGCACCTGGGCAACTACCTGGGGGCGCTCAAGCAGTGGGTCCAGGTCCAGGGCCCCGACGCGTTCTACTGCGTCGTGGACCTGCACGCGCTCACCCTGGAGATCGAGCCTGAGGTCCTGCGCGACAAGACCGCCGACAACGTCGCGGCGCTCGTGGCCGCGGGACTGGACCCGCAGGTCTGCACGATCTTCGTCCAGAGCCACGTTCCCTACCACGCCCAGCTCAACTGGCTCCTCGAATGCGTGGCGTCCTTCGGCGAGCTCAGCCGCATGACCCAGTTCAAGGAGAAGTCCGGGCGCCAGAAGGGCTACCGGGTGGGCCTGCTCACGTACCCGGTCCTGATGGCCGCCGACATCCTGCTCTACGAGACGGCCCAGGTGCCCGTGGGCGACGACCAGCGCCAGCACCTCGAGCTGACCCGCGAGGTCGCCCAGCGCTTCAACAACCGCTACGGCGACACCTTCGTCGTCCCCGAGGCCGTCCTGCCCCCCGCCGGGGCGCGGGTGATGGACCTCCAGCAGCCCACGCGCAAGATGTCCAAGTCCGTCTCATCGCCCCAGGGGTCGATCTACCTCTGGGACACGCCGGCCGACATCGAGAAGAAGTTCAAGCGCGCCGTGACCGACACCGACAACGACGTGCGGGTGGACTGGGAGAACAAGCCCGGGGTGTCGAACCTGCTCGAGATCTTCGCGTCGCTCAGCGCCGAGACCCCCGAGGCCGTCGCCCAGCGCTACACCAGCTACGGCGACCTGAAGGGCGACCTCTCGACGCTCGTCGCCACGTCGCTGGCCCCGATCGCCGCGCGCTACCGCGACCTGCGCGCCGACAAGAAGTGGCTCGCCGCCATCGCGGCCGAGGGCGCGCACAAGGCCGCCGCGGTGTCCGGGCCGGTCTACGCCCGCGCCGCCGCGGCGATGGGCCTCTCCTAGAACAGCAGGCCGATCCACCAGTTCTCGAGGTCGTTCACCGCGGTCACCCTCACGTGGGTGAAGACCGACGTGACCAAGATGAACGCGAAGACGAGGGGGAAGGCGTACTGGCGGAACCGGTAGTACGCCGGGAGCTTGTGGGTGGGCATGAACCGCTCGATCACCGCTGACCCGTCCAGCGGCGGGATCGGCAGCAGGTTGAAGGCGGCCAGGATCAGGTTGACGATCCCGAACGAGAAGCCCAGCTGCAGCAGCCCCTCGCTATGGATCGAGTGCAGGGCGATCTCGCACATCACGTAGCCCACGCCCGAGAGGATGATGTTCACGGCCGGCCCGGCCAGCGAGACGTAGAGGGACTGGCGGCGCGGGTCGCGCAGCCGCGACGGGTTCACCGGGACCGGCTTGGCGTAGCCGAACGCCGGCAGGCCGCTGTAGAGGAAGAGGATCGGCAGGATGATCGTGCCGAACAGGTCGACGTGGCGCAGCGGGTTGAGCGTCAGTCGCCCCTGCTCCTTGGCCGTCGGGTCGCCGAAGTGGTAGGCGACGTAGCCGTGGCTCACCTCGTGCAGGACGATCGACGGGATGACCGCGATGAAGAAGTAGACGTTCGCCGACATTTGCCTCGTTACTCGTGCGCGCGGGGGTGGGCTTGACGGTACTCGCGCTGGAGCGAGCCGACCGACACCGCGGTGTAGATCTGGGTCGTGGCGATCGACGCGTGGCCCAGCAGCTCCTGGACGACGCGGATGTCGGCGCCGTGAGCCAGCATGTGCGTCGCGCAGCTGTGGCGGAACACGTGGGCGCTGACGCGACCGCGCGGGACGCCCGCGGCGAGGGCGCGGCGGCGCACCACGACGTCCACTCCCTGTCGGGTGAGCTCGCCCCCGCGCGCGTTGAGGAACACCCTCGTCGTCCTCTGCTCGCCGCGCAGCTCGAGCTCGCGGCGGCCCCCGGGGCCGAGGTAGGAAGTCAGCGTGGTCCTCACCGCGGCGCCCATCGGCACGAGGCGCTGGCGAGATCCCTTGCCGGTCACCAGGATCAGCCCCTCGTCGAAGTCCAGGTCTTCGAGGCGAAGCCCCACGGCCTCCGACACGCGCGCACCGGTGCCGTAAAGCAGCTCGAGCAGGGCGCGGTCGCGACGGTCGATCGGCTCGGGACCGTCGACGGCGTCGAGCAGGCGGGCCATCTCCTCTTCACTCAAGGGCTTGGGCAGGGAACGCGCGCGCCGCGCGCTCTTGAGGCGCGTGGACGGGTCCTGGGTGAGGCGTCCCTCCTCGACGAGGAAGCCGAGCCAGCCGCGCACCGAGGAGAGCGCGCGCGCCACGGTCCCCGCCGAACGCGGCTGACCCAGCTCGTCGAAGTACGCCTCGAGGTCGCCGGCGTCGAGGGACTCCAGCGTCACGCGGTGCTCGCTCATCCAGGCGCCCAGTCGTGACAGGTCGCGGCGATACGCGTCGGTCGTCGCGCGGCTGCGGCCCTTCTCCACCGTGAGCCATTGGAGGTACTCCTCGAGCGCGCGCTCAGTCGTGATCGAAGAATCGGCCATAGACCCGGTGCAGAGCCGCCGTCACGGTGTAGTCGACCATCTCCTCGGCGCCCAGCATCTCGTGGAGCTCCTCGGGCGAGACCCACAGGACGCGTGACGCGGTCTCTTCCGGGCCCGCCGGCGCGCGCTCCACGAGCGTCAGGTCGCGCGCCTCGAAGATCGTCATCACCTGGTCGCACCAACCCGGCGAGACCATGAACGTGCCGAGCTTCGTCCAGGTCGCCGCCTCGCACCCGAGCTCCTCGGCGAGCTCGCGCTTCGCCGCGGACAACGGGTCCTCACCCGCGACGTCGAGGGTCCCCGCGGGGATCTCGAGCACCTCGGCGTCGAAGGGCGCGCGGTACTGGCGCAGCATGCCGATCTCGCCGCGGTCGTTGAGGGCCAGGATGGCGACGGCCCCCTGGTGCGTGACGACGTCACGCGTGAAGCTCTGCTCGCCGTCGCTGATCGTGCGGCGCTCGACGCGAAAGACCCGCGAGGCGAGAAGCGGCTCGGTGGCCACCACGCGGAAGGGCGGGCTCACCGCGCGACGTCGACCGAAGTGGGGTCGAGGATGTGCGGTTCGCGACCCTCGGCGCGCGCCGCGGCCGCCCGCAACAGCCCGTGGAACAACGGGTGGGGCCGGTCCGGGCGCGACTTGAACTCCGGGTGCGCCTGGGTGCCGACGAAGAAGGGGTGCCCGGCGATCTCGACGAATTCGACCAGCCGGCCGTCGGGCGACGTCCCCGAACAGCGCATCCCCGCCGTCTCGAACTGCTCGCGGTACCGGGCGTTGAACTCGTAGCGGTGGCGGTGGCGCTCCGAGACCACCGTGGCGCCGTAGAGGCCCGCGACCACGGAGCCCTCGTCGAGCATCGCCGGGCACGCGCCGAGTCGCATGGTGCCGCCGAGGTCGGTGATGTCGAGCTGCTCGGCCATCAGGGCGATGACGGGCGCGGACGTCGTGAGGGAGATCTCCGTCGAGTGCGCGTCACTCAGACCCAGGCAGTGACGCGCGAACTCGACCACCATCACCTGCATCCCGAGGCAGATCCCCAGGTATGGGATGGAGTTCTCGCGGGCGATGCGAGCGACGGCGATCATCCCTTCGACACCGCGCTCGCCGAACCCGCCGGGCACGATGATCCCGTCGAGCTGGCGGATGCGCTCCGCGTCGATCTCGGTGGGGACCCGCTCGGCCTCGAGCCACTCGATGACCGTCGACGCCCCCAGGGCGAAGCCCGCGTGGCGAATCGCCTCGGCCACCGAGAGGTACGCGTCGGGCATCGTGACGTACTTGCCGATGACCCCGATGCGCAGCGTGCGCGTGGTGTTGTGGACCCGGTGGACGACCTCCTCCCAGGCGCTCAGGTCGATCGGGTGCTCGTCGAGGTCGATCCCCAGCGTGTTGCACACCATGGTGTCGAGGCCTTCGTGGTGCAGCGTGATGGGGATGTCGTAGATGCTCGGGGCGTCGACCGCGGAGATGACCGCCTCGATCGGCACGTCGCACAGGAGTGACACCTTGCGCTTGAGGCTGTCAGATATCGGCTGGTCGCTGCGGCACACGATGACGTCGGGCTGAACGCCCCGCGAGCGTAATTCGGTCACCGAGTGCTGGGTCGGCTTGGTCTTCTGCTCGCCGGAGGGCGCGAGGTAGGGCACCAGGGTGAGATGCACGTAGCAGACGTTGTCACGGCCCGCGTCGCGGCGGTACTGGCGGATCGACTCGATGAACGGCACGATCTCGATGTCCCCGACGGTCCCGCCGATCTCGACGATGACCACGTCGGCGCCCAGCGTCCCCAGGCGTCGGATCCGCTCCTTGATCTCGTCGGTGACGTGCGGGATCACCTGGACGGTCTTGCCCAGGTAGTCGCCCCGGCGCTCCTTGGCGATGACGTTGGAGTAGATCGAGCCGGTCGTCGTGTTGGACATCTTCGACAGCGACTCGTCGATGAAGCGCTCGTAGTGCCCCAGGTCCAGGTCCGTCTCGCCGCCGTCGTCGGTGACGAAGACCTCGCCGTGCTCGCCGGGGTTCATCGTCCCCGGGTCGACGTTGAGGTAGGGGTCGAGCTTGCACATCGTGACCTTGAGGCCGCGCGACTTGAGGAGTCGGCCCAGCGACGAGGCGGTCAGGCCCTTACCGAGGGAGCTGGACACCCCACCGGTTACGAAGACGAATTTTGTCACCGGGTGCCCGCCACATTCACGGAACACCATCCTAGCGGCGCACGGTGACGCCTCCGCCGAACGCGATTATGAAATCTTGGTTTCCAGCATCTGTGACGCCAGTGCGAGTGACTCGTCGGTCACGCTGTCGCCCACGAGCATCCTCGCGATCTCCCGCACTCGCTCAACGCCGGTCACCTCGCGCACCGAGGTCGTCGTCGTGGTTCCTCGGACGGCCTTTTCGATCACGACGTGATGGTCCGCCTTGGCGGCGACCGACGCCAGGTGGGTCACGGCGAGCACCTGTTGCTCGTGACCAAGTTCACGAAGGCACTCGCCGATCTGCTGGGCGACCTGTCCGCCCACCCCGGCGTCGACCTCGTCGAACACCGCGACGACCTCGTCGTGCACCGTCTCGAGCGCCAGGGCGAGCTGGACGCGGCTCAGCTCTCCCCCGCTGGCCAGCGACGACAGCGGTCCCTCGGGGCGGCCCGGGTTGGGCGTGAAGAGGATCTGGACGTCCGCGCCGTCCGCGCCGTCCACCGAGAAGCGCAAGCTGGCGTGCCCCAGGGCGACGCGTGGCAGCTGTCGGGCCAGCGCCGCGGTGAGACGCTCGGCCGCCGCCTCTCGGTCGCGGCGTGCGGTCGCGGCGAGCTCGGCCTCGCGCAGCTGCAGGTCTGCGACCTCGGCGTCGAGCCCGGCGACGCGCTGCGCCGCTCCCGCGAGCGATTCGCGGCGCTGGAGCATCTCGGCCAGCGCCTCCAGGGTCGACTCGAGGCTGCCGCCGTTCTGGCGCGCCAGTGCCTGGAGGGCCGTGACACGAGCCTCGAGCGCGTCGAAGGCGGCCGCGTCGACGACCGACTCGTCGCCCAGCACGGTCAGGTCGCGCACGGCGTCGCGGGCCTGATCGAGCGCGCCGCGCAGCTCGGCGCGTGGCGCGTCGTAGGCCCCACCCGAGGGCAGGTCGGCGATCGCCCGGGCGAGGCGCGTCAGCGCGGCGTCCCCGTCGCCGTCCAGCGCCTCGAGCGCCGCCGCAAGGGCGGCCTGCCCGTCGCGCAACTCGCTCAGCCGCGTCAGCTCTTCCACCGCCTCGCGCAGCTCGAGGGGACCGCGGATTGTTGCGGCCTCGATCACACCAATGCGGTAGTCGAGGAACTCCAGCTCCTGGGCGCGACGCGCGGCGTCTCCGCCCAGGGCGTCGCGCTCGCGGTGGGCTTCGTGCAGACGCCGGCGCACCGCGACCAGCCCGTCGGTCGACACCTTTCCGCTCGCGTCGAGGAGCCGAAGGGCCTCGCCGCGCTGGCGCAGCGCGAGCGATTCGTGCTGCCCGTTGACGACCACGAGCTCGCGGCCCAGGTCCCTCAGGGCTTCGGCCGAACTAGCGGCCGCGTCGACCGCGCTGCGCAGCCGACCCTGGGAACCCGATTCGCGGGCGAGGACCGTCTCGACGCCGTCGCGGCGCCGAAACACCGCGGACACCCTCGTGTCCGCCGCGACGGCCTGGCGCGACGCCACACCCTCCGAGCCGAGGCACAACTCCAGGGCGCCGAGCAGGAGGGTCTTGCCGGCCCCGGTCTCGCCCGTGATGACGTTGAAGCCGGGCGCGAACTCGACGCGGGCGCCGTCGATGACGCCCAGGCCATGGGCGGAGAGTTCGAGCAGCAGCGCCTTAGGCATGTCCCGCGCGCAGGCTCTCGCGCAGGCGGAACCCGAGTTCGATCCGGGCCGTGGCCATGACCCTTACCGGGGTCGGACTGCGGCGCACCTCGACGAACTCCCCGGTCGTGAGAGAGCCGATGGCGCGCCCGTCGGCCACGATCTCGGCGCCGTTCTTGGCCACGAGGAGCCGGACGACCTTGCTCGCGCCCACGACGATCGAGCGGTCGATCGTGAAATGCGGGGCCACCGGGGTGATCACCATCACCGGCAGGGACGCGTCCACGACCGGACCGCCCGCCGAGAAGCTGTATCCGGTGCTGCCCGTCGGCGTACAGACCATAACGCCGTCGGCCGAGTACGTGAGGAACTCGGCGTCGTCCACGAAGGTCTTCACCCGGACCATGTGGCCGCCCGCCGTGCGCTCGACGACCACCTCGTTGAGGGCGAACTCGTCCAGGTCGCTCCCCGAGGACGTGATACGCAGTGCCAGGCGGTCCACGACGTCGCCGCCACGCTGGGCGGCCACGACCCCCTCGACGAGCTCGCCCGAGGGCACGGAGAGAAGGAAGCCCACCCTCCCCAAGTCCACCGGCAGGACCCGGGCGCCGTACTGATGGGCCAGGCGCGCGGCCTGCAGGAAGGTCCCGTCGCCACCGAGGCTCACGACCAGTGAGTCCTCGCGCACGACCGACGGGTCGTCGGAGTCCAGAAGGAAGAGTCGCGCGTCGACGCCCTGGTCGGCGAGCCGTGGCAGGGCCTCTCGGGCGAGCTCGACCGCGTCGGTGCGATTGCTGAACGCCGCGAAGAACACCTGGGACACGATTCACCTCGTCCGGCCATGGTAGTTACAACGGGTCGCGGCGCCGACCCGCGCGCCCGCCACGGGCCAGGGCCCCCGGCGGGGGCCTCCCCGACCCAGAACCCCCATGTCGCACGGGCTCCGCTCCCCGGGGGCGAACGCCGCCGAAACGCCGGCGCGAACTATACGATGTTGCCATCCAGAGGGAACCGGGAGTCAAGGGCGTTTCGTGATGGCGTTCAGCGACGATACCCAACGCGATGTTCGTCGGCGCGCGCACGGGGTGTGCGAGTGCACCCTCGACGCCTGCCCGCACTTCGGGCGCTGCCGCTCCAAGGGAACCGAGTTCCACCACAAGCGGGCCGAGTCGGCCGGCGGGACCGACGAGCCGGCGAACGCCCAGTTCCTGTGCAAGAGCTGCCACGAGCGCATCCACGGAACGACGAGCGGACTCGGCCGCCTCTAGCCAGCTCGATCCATGGTGGATGTTGGAAAAGTTTTATCCCCGGATACTGAAGTGTTTTCCGCTTACCGTCAGGTAAAACGGAACGCGTTTGATGCAGAATTGCGCGAGCGTTGTGCTTCGATTGCCACGTAATTCCAGCCCCAACGCCTACCTTTAATGCCATGAAGGAAGTGTCAGATCACCGGGCCGCGGCGCGCCAGAACGAGCGCACGGGAGCCCCGTCGCGGCGCCGCGCACGGCCCGACACGACCTCCTTCCTCGACGAGCACCCTCAGACCTGGAACCTGGTCCTCGAGGCGCTGCCCGACGGGACCGCGCTGATCGACAACCTGGGCGTCATGCGCTACGTGAACGCCACCCTGACGCGCATCTCGGGGTACTCGCGCGAGGAGCTGGTGGGCCAGAGCGTGCTGCTGCTCGTCCCTGAACGCCTGCGCGGCCTAGAGGACTCCGCCCGACGCCACAACGCCCGCAATCCCGAGACGCCCCTCATCTGGAGCGACCAGGACCTCTCCCTGCTGCACCGCGACGGCAGCGAGGTGCCCGTCGACTTCGCCCTGTCCACGCTGGAGATCGAGGGGGTCTCCTGGGCGGTGGCCGCGGTGCGCGACGCCACCGCTCGCCGGGCCGGCGACGCCGCGCGCGCCGACGTGGAACTGCGTTTCCGTGTCGCGTTCGAAAACAACATGGCGCCGATGAGCTTCACCGACGTCCACGACCGCATCATCGCGGTGAACAACGCGTTCTGCGAGATGATCGGATTCACCCGCGACGAGCTGATCGGCCAGGACTCCACGCCCTTCACCTACCCCGAGGACGTCGGGATCACGGAGAACACACTCCAGCGCGCGATCACCGGCGAGCTCGAGCAGGAGCGCTACCTCAAGCGGTACCTATGCAAGGACGGGCGCGTCATCGACGTCGAGGTGTCGCGTTCGCCCGCGCGCGACGCGTCGGGGGAGATCCTCTACTTCGTCTTCTCCGAGCGCGACGTCACCGAGGAGCGCGCCCTCACCGCCCAGCTCTCGCACCGCGCCCTCCACGACCCCCTCACGGGGTTGGCGAACCGCGCGCTCTTCGAGGACCGGCTGTCCCAGGCCCACGCGCGCGTCGTGCGCCAGGGCGGCATCGGCGCCGTGCTGCTCGTGGACCTGGACGACTTCAAGGGAGTCAACGACACCCACGGCCACTTCGCGGGCGACCAGCTGCTCGTCGCCATGGCCCACCGGCTCGAGCTCGCCACCCGGGCGTCGGACACCCTGTGCCGCTTCGGCGGCGACGAGTTCCTCTACCTCGCCGAGGGGCTCGCGTCGCGCGAGGAGGCCGAGAGCCTGGCCGAGCGCCTGCTCGAGGTCATCTCCGAGCCTTGCGACATCGACGGCACGGTCATCTCCCAGCGCGCCAGCGTCGGCGTGGTCGTCTGGGACGAAAAGGAGACCGACGCGGGCGAGATCATCCAGAACGTCGACGCCGCCCTGTACGAGGCCAAGAGCCGCGGGCGCGGCCACCACGTCGTGTTCACGCCCAGCATGCACCAGCGCGCGGTCAGCCGGTTCTCGCTGGCCCAGGAGCTCCAGCACGCCCTGACCGCAGGCGAGATCTCCATGCACTACCAGCCCATCGCCGACCTCTCGTCGGGCACCGTCGTGGGGTTTGAAGCGCTGATGCGATGGCTGCACCCCACGCGCGGCTACGTGCCACCGATCGAGTTCATCCCGCTGGCCGAGCAGAGCGACCTCATCCTGGAGCTGGGCCACTTCGCGCTGCGCGAGGCCGTCAGCGAGGCCCGCCAATGGCAGAGCGACCTGAAGGGACCCGGGCCCTACGTGACGGTCAACCTCTGCGCGCGCCAGTTCCACGACCCCACCCTGGTCACGAGCATCCGTGACCTCCTCGAGGGCGCCGACCTGGATCCGAGCCGGCTCGTGCTCGAGATCACCGAGAGCGTCGCGCTGGGCGACTTCCCTGAGACCAAGACGATCCTCAAGGGCCTCGCGAGCCTGGGCGTGGGCATCGCCCTGGACGACTTCGGCACGGGCTACTCGTCGCTGTCGTACCTGTCGAACATCAATCCGCGCATCGTCAAGATCGACCAGTCCTTCGTGCGGCCGCTCGAGGAGAGCCCGCGCAACGACCTCCTCCTCGAGACGATCATCTCGCTGGGTCAGCGCTTGGACATGACCATGATCGCCGAGGGCATCGAGACCCGCGTCCAGTTCCACCGGCTGCGTCGCATGGGCTGCGAGCTCGGCCAGGGCTACCTCTTCTCGCCCGCCGTCCCCCACGACGAGGCCGGCGCGATGGTCGGACGCCTCCTCACCGCGTAGTCCCGGCGGCGCCCCCACGGTACGCTCGCGTCGTGGACGTCGTCATCTCCGACGAGGCGCGAGAGTTCATCGCGTCGCGCGGCGGCTCGCTGTTCGTGCGCGCCAAGAACCAGCGCTGCTGCAGCGGGGCGCTCGTGATACTCCAGACCGCGACGGAGGTCCCCCGCGACGCCGGCGAGTTCCTACCCGTCGCGGCTGACGGCTTCGACCTCTTCTATCGAGGCAGCGAGCGGGGGCAGCCCCGCCAGCTGCTCATCGAGCTCAAGGGGCGCCGCCGGCCCCACTTGGCCGCGTTCAAGGACGGCTGCGCCTACCCCGTCAACTAGCGACTCCCCCCGGGCTCAGCCGGGTTGGTGGCAGACCGCCTCGACGTTGTTGCCGTCGGGGTCGCGCACGAAGGCGCCGAAATAGTTCTCGTGGTACTCGGGCCAGGCCCGAGGAGCGTGCAGCGCTTCGGCGCCTAGCGCGACGGCGGAGTCGAAGAACGCCTGGACGGCTTCACGGCTCGGCGCGACGAACGCGATGTGCGACTCGCGGAACCCGTCGCCGGAGTCGAATGGCCCGAGCCAGAACGTGGGCTTGCCGTCGCTCCCGTAGCCGATGACCGAGCCGAAGTCCATCACGCGGCCCTCCCCCAGCGTTGCCAGTACGGCGTCGTAGAATTGGGCACTGGCTGACACATCAGAGCACTGAATCGAGAGATGATCGAGCATGCCCGCAGTCTGCCACCACGAGACAGAAACGGCGAATCGCAATCGCGAGGGCCGATCCGTCGCTCGACGCCGCGGTGAGGACGGCGTCGCGCTACTAGGAACCCTGCTCGTCGTCGTCATACTCGGCGTCATCGCGGTCATCGTGCTCAACTCCGGGCCCGCGACCCCGCCATCGTCCACCGGCGGCACCACCCTTCCTGGCCCCACGTCGACCACTCCGCACAGCGTGGCCAGCGGCGCCGACGTGGCCGTCATCGCCGCCTGCCAGTCGGACCTGCAGAACCTCGCGTCGGCGCGCGACGAGTACCGGGCGATCAACGGGTCCGCCCCACCCGCCGGAACCACGTGGGCGACGTCGAGCGCCAACGGCGGTCCGTTGATCCAGGCGTGGCCGGACGATCCCCCCTACTTCACGATCACCTGGAACGGCGCGACCTTCAGCGTCCTACCGAGGCACGGCGCCGCCTCGCACGGGTCTCCCGGCACGAGCGCCCCACCCACGGGCTGCTACGCCGCGGGGCGCTGAGGGGCGAAGACACGAAGCGCCAGCCGACCTGACGATCCGTCGCACGACACTGACAACTCGCGCCCAAGCGTGTCCCCCGGCCACTAGACACGACTCATGGGCAGTCGTGGGCTTCGTCGGGGGTTCGCGATCGCCGCCGTGACGCTGGCGTCGAGCGTCGTCGTGGCGACGACCGGCGCGAACGCGGCCCGGGCCAACGCCGCCTCGCGGGTCGAGGTCGCCGTGCATCGATACCGGCACGACACCGGCGTCGCCCTTCCCGGGACGGACTGTCCGGCCTTCCCCGCCGACAACGTCTGGAACACGCCGATCACCGGGTTGCCGGTGGCCGCCCAGAGCGCGACCTGGCTCGCGTCGATGTCGTCGTCGACGACGAACCTGCACCCCGACTACGGACCCTCGGGAAATCCGCACCACCCCTACGGCATCCCGTGGCAGGTCGTGCCCCCGCGCACCGCCTTCACCCACGTGGGCCTCCTCTACGCCTCCGAGAGCAACCGGCGCCCCTACCCGCTGACCGCGCACACGCCGGTCGAGGGGGGCTCGGACCGCCACGCCCTGATGGTCGACCCTCGCGCGTCGGCGACGTCACCTCCGTGCACGCTGTTCGAGCTCTACGACGCGCGCTATCGAACGAAGGCGCGATCGAGCGCCGGGTCCGGAGCCACGTGGAACCTCGACTCGAACGCGCTGCGACCCGCGGGCTACACCTCCGCTGACGCCGCGGGACTGCCGATCCTGCCGGGACTGGTCAACTACGACGAGGTCGCGTCGGGGTCCATGGACCACGCGATCCGCTTCACCGCGCAGTGCACCGAGGAGTCCTACGTGTGGCCCGCGCGCCACGAAGCGGGTCAGGCGAACGACCAGTGTCCGCCGATGGGCGCGAGGTTCCGCCTCAACGCGGACTTCACGCTGCCGGGTTCGCAGTGCTCGGCGTTCTGCCAGACCGTGCTGACCACGATGAAGACCTACGGACTGATCCTGGCCGACAACGGCAGCAACTGGTACTTCCAGGGCACCGCCGACACGCGCTGGACCTACGCCGAGGTCGACCAGCTGAAGGCGATCCCCGCCAGCCAGTTCGTCGCCGTCGACGAGTCGTGCCTGATCGTGAGCCCCAATTCGGGCCAGGCGCTACAGCCGGGCACCCCCGCCTACACGCAGAGCTGCTCGTAGCGCCAACGAGAGAGCGGCCTACGGCCCCGACGGCTCCCACAGCTCGACGCGGTTTCCCTCCGGGTCCGTGGTCCACGAGAACCGGCCGTAACCCTCGTCCTGGACCGGCTCGACGGCCGCCCCCCGGTCGGTGAGCCGCGCGAGCACGCCGTCAAGGTCGTCCACGACGAAATTGACCATCGCCCCCTGCGTCACCGGGTCGCCGATGTACGTGCTGTCAGGCTCGAAGAGGCTGAAGACCACGACGTCCGCGCCCTCGCGGGCGTCGAAGCTGACCCCGGAACCCAGGTTGAAGTCGACCCCGAGGGCGTCGCGGTACCAAGCCGCGAGTGACGCCGGGTCCTTCGCGCGAACGAACACCCCGCCGACGCCTAGGACCCGTGCCACCGCACGAGGCTACGGGTGCGACGCGCTCGGCCGCAAGGCTCCGCTGACCCGACGCCGAGCCCGGCGACGCGCAAGACTCGACTGACCTCGCCGCCTCGGTCGAGGATGAAGGAGAAACCCATGACCACCCGCGGCTGGGGGCTCAGGGTGCGCGCCGGGGCACGGCGTGGACGCCACCGCGCGGGCGCCGCCGCGGCGGCGGGAGCGCTGCTCGCGCTCGCCATCGTCGTGCCGTACCTGGGCGCCGGGGCCTCGGGGGCCCGCGGACCGCTGGCGCCCGCCACGACCACGTCCGTCCTTCCCCTGTGCCGGTCGCCCTTGCGCCACTTTGCGGATGGAAGCGTCGCGCCGATCCGGTGCTCGCCGCGCTCCGTCAACGCGCTCGCGTGGGACTTCTACGCGCCGCTGGGCACCGCCGTGATGTCGCTGGGCCGCGCGCCGAGCTGGACCGTCGTGGTCGCGGCGATGTGCCGCGACCAGGCCACGCGTCACGTGACCGCGGTCGAAGAGCAGCGCGCGGCGCAACTCGCGAGCCTCTACAACGGGTGGGGCTGGGTGACGCGACTGGGCCGCATGACCTCACGCTGCGGCTGACCCGGGCCGGCGCGGCTCGCTCGTCTCGTGCGAGACTTCCCGGACGCGCCGCGTCACTCATCCGGGAGCCTCGTGAACTACTGCCCTCGCTGCGGGACAAGGGTCACGGGCAGCTTCTGCGCGACCTGCGGGCGGTCGACCGCGACCGCGGTCGACTCGGCCTCCTCCGTCGGGTCCGAGGACGTGGACCCCGCGCCGGTCGCGCTGAGCAACTGGCGCCCACACCCGTCCGCGGTCGCGCCCGGCGCCGTGCTGCCCCAGGGCCGCGCGAGGGCCCTGCTCGCGTGGGAGACGCGCTTCGTCATGTTCGCCTTCCTGGTGAGCGGCGTCATCGGCGCGGCCCTGGTGCTGGTCGAGCACATCTCTGGCGTCGGCGACATCTCCCGGTTTCCAGAGATCGTCCACCACAGCCCCGTCCTCAACATGGTCCTGGGGATGCTCGCGTACGTCCCGGTGCTGTCCGTCGTCCCCCTCGCCCTGTTCCTACTTTCGCGCACCGGCCAGCCACCCTCCGTGATGGGCCTCGAGCCCAGGAGCATGTACCGCGACCTGTTCCCGGCCCTCGGCCTCGGGGCCGCGGCGCTCGGCATCGAGGTCGTGATGCTCCTGCCCTTCGTGTCGGTGCTCCAGAACCACCCGGGACTGCTCACGAAGGTGTCCGACACGGCCCAGCCGAAGTACTACCTCATCGAAGGCGTATTCATGTCCGCGGTGACCGCGGTCACTGAAGAGGTCTTGGTGAACGGCTACTTCATCACTCGCCTGGGTCAGCTCGGCTGGACCCCGCGGAGCTCGCTCCTCCTGAGCCTGTTCCTTAGGACGAGCTACCACGCCTACTACGGCGTGGGCTTCGTGCTCACGATCCCGCTCGGCTTCTTCCTGACCCGGTCGTTCCAGAAGCACCACCGGCTCAACCGGCCGGTCCTGGCCCACTTCTTGTACGATGCCATCCTGTTCGCGATCTCCATCCTGAAATAGGCTCGCCGGGACCCGCGGACGCCCACGAGAGGAGGCGCGGTGCCCTACTGCACCCACTGCGGCACCCCCGAAACGCCGGGTCAGCAGTTCTGCCCCAACTGCGGTCAGCCCGCCGGGGGCGGCGCTGAAGAGACCACCGCGCTGCCCTACTTCCCGATGGACAAGCCGGTCAGCGCGCCGCCCGAGCTGGCCAGTTTCTGGTGGCGGGCGCTGGGCTACATCGTCGACAGCGTGATCCTGGCCATCGTCGTGACCCTCCCGCTGCGCGGGATGAAGGTCAACGCCTACGCGGAGTCGGTCATCTACGCGGCCGTCGTCTTCGTGTACGGGGTGCTGCTGCTGACGCGCCTCGACGGCCAGACGATCGGCATGCGCGTCGTGCGCGTGCGCGTCGTCGATGCGGCGACCCGCGCACCGGTGGCGATGACGGCGGCGTTGCAGCGTACGGCGCTCTTCTGCGTCATCGACCTGGTCGGCTCGCTCTACCACTACACCCGCTACGCCCATCCCACCGCGGCGCAGAAGGTGACCGAAGCCCACCACCTCCTCATCGCGCTCGTGCTCATTCTCCCGCTCGTCGTCGACCTCCTCTGGCCCCTGTGGGACAAGCAGAACCAGACCCTGCACGACAAGTTCGCCCACACCCTGGTCCTGCGGCCCGTCACGACGGGCTAGCGCGGTCTCCGGGGCTACTCCTGGAACCCGACCTCGACGTGCGAGCTGTCGCAGAAGGGCTTGTTGGACGACGACCCGCACCGGCACAACGTCACACGATTGCGAACCTCGTAGGCCACTCCGTCGGCGCCGATGACCGTGATCGCGCCGCGGACCCACAGGGGGCCGGCCACCGCGGCCCCGGGGTCGGAGACCACTCCGATCGAGGGATCCAGGTCGGGCTCCAACACCTCGCCGGTGTCCGTGTCACGCACGACCAGCCGGCCCGAAGGGCAGTTGTGCACCCGCGTGCGCGCTTCCTGCGCGGCCTCGTCGTGGTCGGAGCGGATGAGGCGGCGGATGCCCACGCCCGGGTCGCAGAAGCGCGCCTCGGCACAGAGCGACCCCACGTCGGTCATCGTGAGTCTCGGACCCCGGATCGTCTTGGCCTGCTGGGCGTACGGCGCGCGGCTCGCGGTCTCGCTCCCGTCAAACCCGTTGCTCAGGTGTGACTCGTCACAGAACGGCTTGTTGTTCGACTTGCCGCAACGGCACAGCTTGTAGGAGGACGCGACGTCGAACTCCTCGCCGTCACCCCAGGCGACCGAGTCACCCCGCTCGTCGGTCACGATGACCTTGCGCGAGAGCGGCACCGACCCCTCGACCTCGTACGGCCCGTTCTCGGTGACCGTGATCTTCATCCCCTCGCCAGCGCCCATCATCCCCCCTCGAGACGCACGATCCGCGAGAGCCAGGCTTACCACACGGGCGCGGAATCCGAAAGCGCCCCAGGCCGCCCGCCGGGCGGCCGGCGCGAGGAGTCGGCGAGAACCGCGGGGACCTAGCCGACGAACTTCTTCACGTCGTCGATCAGCTTGTTCTCGACCTCGAAGTTCCACGCCGAGTCCGCCACGTCCACGACGAGGAAGAGGTCCGACAGGAGCAGCGTCTCGATAGCCGCCACGCCCAGGTGCTCGAGCCACTTGCCGATGCCGAAGCGGACCGTGAAGTCGCTCGACTGGCCGGTGATGGTGACGCTGAGCGCCCGGTCCGCCGCGACGACCTCGCGAAGGAACCCGCCCTTCTTCGCCTGGATGACCGTCCCCTGGTCGCTCGGCGCCGAGGTCTGCACGGTGAAGCCGTCGGACTTGAGGTACTCCTCGACGTGCGACGCCAGGGCGCTCAGGTCGGTCCCCTTTCCTTCAAAGTGTTCCTGCTTGTCTCCGAGCACGGTGTTCTCCTCTTGTCGTGACGACGCGGACGCGCCGGCGAACGCCGCACCGTTCTGGCGAATGGGATGGCGCCGAGTGTGAACGATGCGGGTCCAGGCGCAATCTATCGGCGCGGCCGACGGATGCGACCTCGAGCGGCGAAACTTACGCGACTCTTAGGTTGGACATGACCGACGCGTGACCTACTCGTGATCTCCGATTATCAAGTCGACGTCCACGTGGTCGCCGAGCTCCACCCCTTCGGCCGCGCGCACGGACGTCTTGATCGGCACGACATACCCGCCGTCCCTGGGGAACAGTGAGGTCTCCCACCGCGTCGCCCCGAGCCTCGCGCGAACGGGGATGCACCCCCAGCCGTAGGTGACGAGGGACGACACGGCGTGGATCTCCTCGCTCTGGTCGGGCGGTACCTCGACGAAGTGGAAAGGCGACGGGCCCCGCCAATAGATCACCTCGCCGGCGAAGCTGAGCCTCATCCCCGCCACCCCCCACGCGTGGCTCCACCGACATCATCCAACCTCGTCACGGGATGCTCACCCTCGCCTCATCGGTGCTGTCGCTCATTCGACCTCCGGGGTCCCGTGGTCCTTGACCCACCGAGCGTTTTGTGGGTTCGCGGGGTCCAGCATGTCCAGGGACGGGTCGTAGGACTGAGCGACGTGCGACTCGTCGTAGACCTCCTCGGTGGTCTCGGCGTCTCCCGTCCACCGGACCCCCTTGAACATCAGCCGCGGATTGATCGCCCCCGGGGTGAAGTCGCGACCAGACCGCGTCCGATTGAGGACGTAACCGAGTGTCAACGTGACGATGGCGAAGCCGACCACAGCGAGGACGTAGACCACCTCGCGAATCGTAGCGACGCCCTGTCGCGGCCCGCGCGTCGGAAGCGACGCGCTGCGGGCGTGTCGACGTCCGTCTCGAGTGCTGGGTCCCCGCGCCGCATGACGGCGCCATATGACCAACGACCCTGGTCGGCGTGGCACTGCGCGTCGATACTGGGGCCGATGACGGGTCGGTGATGGGAGGGCCATGTCAATGGTTCGACGCGCGGAAGTGGCTCTTGTCCTAGTCGTCGTGGTAGCGGGTCTCGCCGTAGTGCCCGCCACGTCCGCCGCCGCCTCCGGCCTCGGATCTCCAAAGGGCGTCGTCGCCACGGGGAGCGTCACCTGCACTCACGTGACGGGTTCCATCACTTTCACTCCCGCCGTCCGTCACATCGGTACGACACCGGAGACCCAGGTCATCACGGTCCACGCGTCTGGGTGCTCGACGAAGGGCTCGAACGTGAAGCGCGTCGCGAGCGGGACGCTGGTCGTCACCCTTCAGCGACCCTCCAACAGTTGCGTCGGTCTGCTCTTCACCCAACTCCCGAAGGGCACGGGGACCTGGAAGCCGAGCTCCATCCACCGCACCACAGCATCGTTCTCAGGCTTCGGCTTCGTCTACGCCACGTCGGGCGACGTCGGGATCACTGTGCCCAACAAGGGCGGATCGTCGACGGTGACGGGCTCCTTCGCCGGCCGCGACCGCGGGCGGCGCTCGACCGCGACGATCTACACGAACATGACACCCGACCAGTTCCGCAACGCCTGCCTCTCCCCCGCGGGCCTGTCGCGCCAGCTCATCGTGAGCGGCGTCGCGACGTTCTCTTAGCCGGACCACCCGGCCGCACCGGCCGACGCCCGCGGGCCGTCGCCTCGCACCCGCGACCAGTGAACCGGCACAAGGTCGCCCGCCCGCCGGACCTTCGGACCTCGCCGTTAGGCTTCCGGCGTGACCTCGAACCCGTCGTACGAGCCCAGCCCCGCCCAGTGGGTGCGCGACCAGGTCGCCGAGTACGAAGGGTCGCACGGCCTGCGCGCGAACACCCTGCGCGACACCGGCCTGCCGGTCATCATCGTCACCACCCGCGGGAACCGAAGCGGCAAGGTGCGTAAGACGCCGTTGATGCGCGTCGAGTTCGACGGTGAGTACGCCCTGGTCGCCTCACAGGGCGGCGCCCCCACTCATCCGAAGTGGTTCCACAACCTGGTCGCCCACCCTGACAAGGTCCTATTGCAGGACGGCCCCGCGCCCGTCGAGGTCACGGTGCGTCAACTCCAGGGCGACGAGCGGACGCAGTGGTGGGACCGAGCGGTGGCGGCCTTCCCCCCCTATGCCGAGTATCAGACCAAGACCACGCGTCAGATCCCCGTGTTCCTGGCGACCCCCAGGTAGAGGCGCCTGCGCGAGGAGGGATCGTGCGCCGCTCCGTGACGACCGGCCACCCGGTGATGACGGCCCCGCGCCAGACCCTCGCCGGTCCCCGGCGCCGACGCCCGCGCGGCCTGCTCCGTGGCGCGCGCGCGACGACCGCCGCGCTGCTGGCCCTCGGTGGCACACTGTCTCTCCCGGGGTTGGCGGGGGCCGTGCACTCGCACGCGTTCGTCGCGCCCGACCTCTACGGCGTCGGGGTTCGCCGCTGCACGTTCGTCGATCACTCGCGCCGAGTGCTCAATTACTCGACGTCGCCCGTGTCCGTCTTCTCTCCGGACCGCACCCTCGTCACCGAAATCCGCTACCCCACGCAGATGTCGGACGGCCAGCCCGACGAAGTGGAGGGGGCCACCCCCGAGGCCCGCACCGGCGGCTACCCCCTGATCGTGTTCGCCCACGGCTACGACGTCACGCCCGACACGTACGCCCCGCTCCTGGACGCCTGGACCCGCGCGGGCTTCGTCGTGGCGGCGCCGTTCTTCCCCGACGAGCAGCCGTCGGCGATCCTCGCCCAGCGCGGCGTGAACACCGAGGGCGACCTGGCCAACGAGCCGGGCGACCTGGCCTTCGTGACCCGCCAGATCCTGGCGGCGTCAACGGGCGCGTCCGCGGCGTGTGCGTTCGTCGCCGGTCTCGTGCGCCCGGACCAGGTCGCCCTGGCGGGGCACTCCGACGGCGGCAACGCCGTGGCCCTGCTCGCCTACGGCCAGGGCCGCGACCCCCAGGGCGCCACTTTTGCGAGCCTCCGTGACGGCCTCAGCTATCGGTCGGTGATGGTCTTCTCGGGCGACGAGGTGACGGGCCAGCCCTACGCGAGCGGATCCGGCCGACCCAACCTTCTCGTGGTCCAGAGCCGAGACGACCAGTGCAACCCGATCCGCTACGGCGTGCAGCTCTACGACGCGATCCACCAACCCAACAAGTGGTTCCTCGAGCTGCAGACCGCTCATCACCTGCCGCCGTTCGACGGCACCGACGCCTTGGCGTTCAAGGCCGTCGCCGCGACGACGACGCGCTTCCTGCAGGTGTCCCTCGACGGGGAAACGTTCCCCACGCGTCTGCTGACGTACGCGGATCAACAACCCACCGTCGCGCGCATGTCGGTCGGGGGTGCCGGTCCCTCGCTCGCCACCACGCCGACGCTGGTGGAGGTGTGCGGCTTCGACTGACCGGGTAGGGTCGCCCGGTCGCGACCGTCGCGCCGCCGCCCCCGGGTGGCGCTCAGCGGGCGGACCCCGTGAGCTACCTCGGCCGCGTCGCGATGACGAGCTCCGTGTCACCCGGCCACTCCCAGAAGCGACCACTGCGCGAATGGGCGATCAGGAGCCGACGCAGGCCCGCTTCGAACTCGGCCCGTCGACTCCCGAAGAGCCGCGGCGCCGAGTACGACTTCGAGTAGCAGTTGGCCACGACGGTGTCGACGTCCCAGATCAGTCCGGGGCGGCCCGGCGCGTAGACGGTGCGAGACCCACCGAATCGAGTCGACGTGAGCCCGTCCTCGAACCTCGCGGGCATTCCGACGTGCCAGGTGTCCAGGTAGCGACGCGTGGCCTCACCGAGGTACTCGACGACGAGTCCGCGCATCGCGTCGTAGGGGACGTCCGGGTAGCCGGGGCCATCCGGGCGCGCTCGCCCGTCGACGGCATGGCTGATCAACACCAAGGAACCACCGGGCTCCAGCGCGTCGTACACGGCGTCGGCGACCTCGCGCTGATGGACCCGGTGGAACGACTGGGCGAAGGTGACGACCCGACTCGGCTCCAGGCCCAGCGCGGGGAGTGACTCGGCCGTCGCGATCACCCAGCGTACGTCTCGAATCCCGGCGCGTTCACAGCGCCTCCGGCCCTCGTGCAACATCCCGGCCACCGGGTCCACCGCCACCACCCGGTCGAACAACCTCGCCAGCTCGAGCGTGACGACACCGGGCCCGCAACCGACGTCCAGCAGTTGTCCGATGCCGTCGAGGGTCAGCTCTCGCTGCATCGTCGCGGCCAGCTGTGCGGAATACGGCGGGCGTCCGACGGCGTAGTACTCAGCCGTGTCCTCGAAAGCCAGAGGGTCGAACTCCATGCCCCGACTCTCGCATACGCCGGCGGAGTGAGGACGCTTCAGTGGTCCCCGACCGGCACGTCGACCGCGAGCCTCAGGCTCCCGTCCGCTTGACGCCGGTGCACGACGACGTAGCGGCCGAATCGGGCTCCTCCGATGAGCAGCGTACCTATGTCGATCACGAGGTCCCCGTCCTCTATCACCTCGCCGGTCTCGAAGGTGATCCGCTCCGGCGCCGCGGGCATCCTCAGAAGCAGCTCACGAATCTGTTCGCGACCGTGAACGGTCGGCGACCCTTGGCCGAGGAAGACCGCGTCCTCGGTGTAGAGCCGCGCCACCCGCTCCGGATCGCGCTCGGCCAGGGCGTCGGCGAACTCTTCGTTGAAGGCGGCCAACTCGTCTCGGATGCTCATGTCTCGGTCCACCTGCCCCGCAATCACTTCGGTGAGCTGCTAGATCACGACGGCGGGGCGAAGAATTCGAGTGCGATGTTGTCCGGGTCGCGGAACGATACCCCGGACCCGTAACCCGCGTCGACAATCCCACCGTGGTCGATTCCCAGCTCCTCCAGCCTTTCTTGCCACTGCGCGAGCTCACCGCGGTCGGCGCACGTGAACGCCACATGGTCCAAGCCGACCTGACGCTCCTCGAAGCTCGAATCACGCACGAGATCAGGGAATTCGTGGAGCCCGAACAGCGTCTGACCGCCGAGCAGCCACACCACGTGGCGGAACGGACCGGTGTCCTCGTCGAGCACCGGCTTCGCGTCGAACAGCTTCTCGTACCAAGGAACGCTCGTGCCCAGGTCGCGCACGGTCACCGCCACGTGGGCGATGGTTGGGAACTCGGGCATGTTGGTCTCCCCTCGAGGTTGTCGGAGGCTACCTCACACCTAGCCACGCGCGCTGAAGAACGCGGTCTCAGGACGACGTTCGGTCCCTGGACTCAGGCTCGACGAACCAGTACGCCGGCCGAGCGTGTGGAGCCCACGGCCAGCACGGGCCAGCTAGCGGCGGCTCCGCGGGCGGGCCCCGGCCAGCACTCGTTGGCTAAGGTCCCGGCAACCAGCGAAGGAGACGTCCCGTGTGGGCTCAATTGATATCGATCCGAGTGAAGCAAGACGCCGAGGGCGAGATCCTGGAGATCATGAACCTGCTGCGCGGGATTGAACAGCCCGATTCGGGCCTCATCCGCCATCTGGTCTTTCGTGACCGGGCCGATCCCCAGCTCATCCGGACACTGGCTCTCTTTGAGAGCGAGGAGAAGGCGCGGACCCGCGAGGCGGACCCTCGCCGCCACGAGGTCCAGGCCGCGGCCCAGGCGAAGATGGCCAAGGTCATCGACGGGGCGCCCGCCTTCGCCGACCTCGACGTACTCGTCGAGTTCACCTACTGACGCGTAGCGCTCCTCCACCCGCGAGGCGGTGACGTCCGCCGCGTTCGACGCATGTTCGGCTCGTGGCGGAAGGACTCCTACTGTGTGACCCCATGGGGAGCGATCAGGCCGAAGCTCGCCTTCCCGGCGGCAACGCGGGCGCCGACGTCGTCCGCGTCGGCGACACGGTGCGGCGACCGGCTCGGGTCTGGTCTGCCAGCGTGGACGCGCTCCTCTTGCACCTAGGGTCCGCCGGCTTTACCGGCGCGCCGCGAGCCCTGGGCTATGACGAGTCGGGTCGCCAGATCCTCTCCTTCGTCGAGGGCTACGTCGACCCCGACCCGTCCGACCTCGACGAATCGCGCGTGGCGCAGGTCGGCGCCCTGATCCGGTCGTTCCACGACGCCTCTAGCACTTTCCTCTCCGGTGGCGGTCAGGTATGGAACGTCGCCATCCCTCCGAACCGGGTCGAGCTGATCTGCCACAACGATCTGGCCCCGTGGAACTTGGTCCGTACGCCGCACGCGTTGACCATCATCGACTGGGACGGAGCCGGCCCCGGGTCACGCCTCTGGGACCTCGCGTACGCGGCGCACGGCTTTGTCCCCCTCTCCCCCGACGCTCGCCTCGACGACCGCGCCGCCGCGGCAAGGCTCGCCGCCCTGGTGCGCGGATACGGTCTGACCGACCCGGATCGGTGGGAGCTGGTCTCCCTGCTCGGCCCTCGCATTAGGAGCATGTACGTGCTGCTGCGCTCGGGCCACGAAAGTGGCACCGAACCCTGGTCCACCCTGTGGGCCAGCGGTCACGGTGACGTATGGCTGAACGACGCCCTCTACACGGAGGAACGAATCGCACTCTGGACGGACGCGGTCTCTTGACGTCGTGACCTGCCGGGACTCGACGAAGCGGTCGCGCGCACGCACCGCGGGCCAGGTGAGCAGCGGCGACCGCCAGCTTCCGCGCGATCGTCTAGGTTGGCGGCCGGGACGTGGCCGCGATGATCTGATCGAGCACGGACTGGTCCGGCAGCACCGGCGGGTCCAGGGACGGCAGCTGTCGAATGCGGTGGAAGGCGCGCTCGATGTACTCACCTTCGATCACCGGACTGTGGCACGAGGCGATCGTCGCGATGTCGAGACCTTGCGCGCGATCAACGAACCTGTTGTACTTCGCGTCGTCGACCATCGAAAGCCACGGACTCACGGCTCCCAACGCGAAGAGCGCCAAGCCACCCTCCCAGAACTCCTGATCGAGGTCGGGTATTCCCGCGTAGGGGTCCGGCAACGGCGTCGCGAATGAGTCGACCGCCCAGAACACCCGGGTGGTGGGGTCGAACAGACCCCGCGTAGTAGGCGAGTCGAACACGGGCGGCCGCAGCGCGTGAAGGACCCGGTCTCCCACGTCGAACGTGTCGCCGTCCATCACCCACCGGCAGCGGTCCAGCGGGAAGTTGAAGCAGTTGGTGTGACGTTCCACCATGGCCCAGTTGCACACCAGCTGCGCGTTCGGACACGCCGATAGCGCCTCATCGAGGTTGCCCGTGTGGTCGACGTCGTCGTGAGATATGAAGATCCATCGCACGTCCTCCGGCTCGACGAGCGTGAACACGTCCTCCAGCCACTGGTGACGATTCGCGGGCGTGCCGGCGTCGACGAGCACTGGCTGCTCTCCCAGAATGACCATCGAGTTCAAGTAGATGTAGAGCGGCTGTCCCAACGCTTCTTGCACCTGATGGACCACGAAGGTGTCCTTCGCTATCCGCGTCGGCGGAACCCGAAGCATCGGCGCGACCGGCAAGTAACTCAAGGGGCCCCCCAACAAGCGTCCGCGTCTAGCACCTCGCCTTGCCCAGCCCGCGGGTCAGCCACGTGTCTAGCACGCACCGCTGGCTGTTCTTCGCACCCACCATGCCTACGCGCTTCGTTGAAGTGTTCCGGTGGCACCCAAGCGGGGTCTGGAAGTCACGACGACCAACGCCCACGGGAGTGACGTGGCACGCCACTGACGCCGACTCGACGCGGCGCGTGCAACATCCGGTCACGCCCGACGCGAGCGGCTACTGAAGCATCCGCACTAGGTCGTCGACGATGTCGTGCAGCGGACGCGCGACGTCGATGGTGGTGCCCACCTCATCCTGCGCCAATGGCTCGAGGGTGGCGAACTGTGAATCCAGCAAAGAGGCGGGCATGAAGCCGTCGTGACGCGCGGCGACTCGCGACAAGATGAGATCGTAGGACCCCTCGAGGAGCACGAAGAATGCCGATGGGTCGCGGCGGCG
The DNA here is from genome assembly GCA_963805595.1 of uncultured Actinomycetota bacterium. Classification (GTDB taxonomy): domain Bacteria; phylum Actinomycetota; class Acidimicrobiia; order Acidimicrobiales; family RAAP-2; genus RAAP-2. The sequence continues at coordinate 646,870 of CAWDUM010000005.1, forward strand.
GATGACGTCGCGGTAACTCCTCTTGAGCCCGGAGCACGCGACGACGATGCTGCGGTGGTCAGCGAGCGCCGTCGCAATGCTCTCGCCAACGGCGTCCAGCCAGGGAAGGCGGTCCTCGTCGGTCAGCGGAGTACCTCCGCGCATCTTCACGATATTGGCGCGACTGTGGAGGTCGTCGGAGTCGCAGAACTCATACATCAGTCGCCCGGCCAGTGCCCGGCCAACGGTGCTCTTGCCGGACCCCGACACGCCGGAAATGACAATGGATCTAGCGGTACCCACCGAACTGGTCATGACCTGCTCTAGTGAGTCGTTCACACGCCACACTCCCGACCGGAACGGTGCTCCCGAGTCTGGGCGCTGCCACAGTGGATGAGTCGCCGCTGGGGTCGCCCGTCCCGTCTCGACGCACACTCGGCGGTACCATCGATCCTTCGAGGATGCTCGACGCGAGCCCGAGGCAGCAGATCAAGCCCAGGGCGGGATGGTGACCCTGTATTGGCGATGGTATGCATTGAACTCTCTACCCGGGTGACCCTGGAGCCTGGGGGTGGATGGTCTCACCTCGAGCGAGCATCTCGACGTACTGCTCGATGCGCCGGGAACGGGTTTCGGGTCTCTTGGCGCTGCCGACCCTGTAGAGGATGGAGTAGCGATTCGCCCGAGTGAGCGTCTCGAACATCGCCTTCGCGCGCGGACTGGCACTGAGGGCGACCAGAAAATCCTCCGGCGCCTCGATGCTGGCCTGCCCGGGGTAGGCGGCCTCCCATCGGCCTTCCTCTTTCGCCTGGCGCACCTCGTCCTCGCCGGATCGATGCATTCGCCCGGTGGCGATCAGCCGTTCGGCGATGACGGCGTTTCGTTGTGACCACGGGCTGCGAGCCCTTCGCGGCGTGAATCGTCGTCGGAACGTGGCAGTGTCGCGACGCCCTATTTGACCATCGATCCAGCCAAAGCAGATCGCCTCGTCCAACGCCTCGTCGTGCGAGATCGTTGTCGGATCAAGGGAACCTCTCTTCGCCAGCACGAGCCACACACCTGGTGACTTGGCATGGTGGGTGTTCAACCACGATCGCCATTCGCCAGCGCCCGCGACCAGAAGCTCCGGGAGATCCACGGCGTTCAGGGTATCTCCCACGTGTTGCAGCGGCACCGGTCCGGGCCCCGCGCGCGCCGCCCGTGTCACGCCAACCGATAACTGCATCGACACGTCAGCGCCAGGACTGGCCCTAAATGACCGAGAGATTGCAGGGCCGGCAATTCATGGTGCCGGGGGGCCGACGCCACGGGGTCGCCTCGCGCACTGGCAACCTGAATGAACCATGCGCGACCATGCGAGAGGGCGAGACTTAGCCTTGCGTCACCCGCCGTGAAGAGGCTGCTCGATTGGGAAGTACCCCGTTGGGTCTCCAATCGCGCTCACTCGGGAACTCGAATCGAATGATGGCGGTATCGCGCTTCCGTGGCCGGGCGATCGGCTGGTTGCGGTCGTACGACTCTCGGACTCCCTAGCTACCCTTCGGCCGTCTTGGCGTCAAAACCACGGCCGACTGACGCCTTCGTTTGTGCCATCACCTGGTAATGATCGATGTTCAGCAGCCGAATCCAGCTCTGTTGACCCATGGTCAACGCTATGAAACACGCCAGTTCGACAAGTTCTTCCTCCGAGAAGTGCGAATGCAGCCGATCCCAGAACTTGTCGTCAGGTTCGAGCCGCCACGTGATTGCCTCGGCGTACGCGAGCGCGGCACGCTCGCGCTCAGAGAAGCGATCCGACGTCTCAAAGTTCATGAGTTCATCCAGCTTGCGTTCAGACAGGCCCGACGACCGCGCCGCTTCGCTTCTTTGATTGCCGCAGTACTCGCACTTGACCGATCGCGACACGTAGACACGGCACAGCTCCTTGATTTCGTGAGCGACCACGCCGTTGCGAAACAACCTCTCCCAGGCTTCGTCAAAGGCCCAGAACGCCGCGGGCGAATGGGCGCGAACAGCCGAACTCTCCGGACGGGGCGTACCTTCTTCGGCGCAGCGTTTCATCACCGCCAACATCGCGTCATCCATCTGTGACAACGGAAAATACGTGATCCTCTGCTTCGACTCTGACACCACGCTCCTTTCGCTTCCTCTATTTGCTAAAAGGGTATGCGGGTATCACAAGTAACGCATGGCTGGGGCACAGACTTCGATGAAGTGCAAGCGGCCGCGCACCGATTGTCGCGCACCCGGTCGCCCCGCGTCCGTGGCGCGTGCCCTGACTTTGCCCTGCATCAGCGACCCCGACCATTGCCGTTGAAGAAGAACGGCTTGGTGCGCGTCCCGTCAGCCTTGCGCGGGGCGATGGACGAGTACTGGCTCGGCTCCTTCTCGAATAGGAAGTGGAACACGGACTGCCAGAAAGAGCGCTGAGCGTGGACGGGAGACGGCACCACCCCCGGCCCATCACCGACGCCGTGTTCTGGTGGCTGGGCAAGGAACCTGTCAATGGCTTCGCGCGCGTCACGACCGGAACCTGCACCGACCCGCTGAGCGGGATCCGCTTCCTCGTTCTCCATGCTCCTCATCGTATGGCCAGCACCAGCCATTGAACGGAGTCCTGGGCTGCATCAGCGGCAGGCTCAGTCGCGGTTCTCCCGACCAAGGGTGCTCCGCCGAGCTGGACACGCCTGAAGGTCGGATAGTCGGATTGTTGGTGTCGGAGGCCCGACGCAACAGGTCTGCAGCCACGCATTGGAGGCTGACGGGTTGAGCGGGCTGGCACCCCCCAACGAGACGATCAGCATTGAAGAGTGCTGTGTCTCCGTCCGCCTGTTGCTGATTCTCCGTGCGCGACCGGGCTACCTGTACACGTCTCGGCGATGACCGATCGTGACCACCACGATCAGCAGGACGCCGTCATCAATTGTGTAGATGATTCGATAGTCGCCAACCCTGAGTCGAATTCCTGGACGCCCGCGAAGAGGTCGGGACGCCGGTGGACGGGGATCCTGCGCGAGCAACGCGATTGCGCCGTGAATCCGGGGCTGTATCGAACGATCAATCCTGCGCAACTCGCGAAGCGCCGCTGGTCGAAACTCAATTTGGTACTCGCTCACGCCCAGCCGAGGTCGCTCTTCACTTGCTCCCAGGGGATGTTGTCACCCTCTTCGGCCAATGACGCGTCAAATGCGGCGACGTCCTGAGACTCCTCGAGTGCCTCGAGCATCTCGTCGAACTGTGCGGGGCTAACCAACACCGCCGCCCTTCGTCCGTAGTGTTCAAGCTCCACCGGCTCGGACTGAGACATCTCCACGATGTCAGAGAGCCTCTCGCGCGCCTTGCTGATCGAAATCTTGACCATGACGATATTGTACAGCATTGATACTAGTTCTGTACAATATGGTCTCGGAGGCCCGACGCCACACGTCTGCTATCAGGCACTGGAGACTCCGACAGAGTTAACTTCCGATTCTGAGTTCCGTGCTCTTATTCGTCGATGAGCTAGCGCGGGCTTCCACCTGCCCGTTCCGCTGCCGAGCGAGAGGACGCCCGGGCCAAAATTCTTAATCTCACTTTAGATTTAATAGCTCTTGACCTGGTATTTTGGCACTCGGCACCGGTGAGTGCCAAAATACTTTAGGAAGGCTGACTGATTAGGAGGTACGGCAATGCCACTTCTTGTTCGATCTGAACCATATCGAGACTTTGATCGACTCTTTCAACAGTTGATGGGAGATTCGACTCGCCGGGTGACCTCGTTGGCGATGCCGATGGATGCGTATCGCAAGGAGGATCAGTTCCTGCTTCAATTCGACTTGCCCGGTATTGATTCAGACTCAATTGAGTTAACGGTCGACAACAACACGTTGACCGTGAAGGCCGATCGGCGGCCCCCGCTGCTGGCCGAGGGCATCGAAGCAATCGTTGCTGAGCGTCCTCACGGTACGTTTACGCGTCAGATCTTGCTAGGTGACAACCTCGACACGTCCAAGATTGATGCGAGATTCGCCGACGGGGTGCTCACATTGGCGATTCCGGTGGCGGAGGAGGCAAAGCCTCGCCGAATCGAAGTTCGCCACGAATCCTCGCCGGCGGAGATAGCGGTCTAGGACGACCTCACATGCGGTGCAGCTGATGGAAGAGCCGACCATCAGCTGCACCGGAGGTTAGGTTTCTTCGGACTAGCTCTAACCCGGCGATTTGTCAGATATCCGACGTAACGGGTCTGCTACGCGTCACTAGGAGCTCGCCCCAGCCAATCTGGCTCACGTCGGCGGCCCGACGCACCGAGTTTGCTGCCGGACATTGAAGGCTCAGCCCGATTTGGTCAATCCAGTGTGTTTTCTTGGACCGAGTCCGTGGAACTCCGAATAGAGCAGCACCGGGGCGCCAAGTGAGCCTTCGCACTACGGTGGTCAGACTGGGACATCGCTGAGGAGAGTTCGCGATGAACATCGATTTCAGAAAGCTCACTGTTTTCTCCGGAGCCCTACTCCCAGTAGTGCTGCTGCTCGGCACCATCGTTCCCGGTAGTGCGATCGCCGGGGCCAGCGGGCAACCGCCCAGCGCCTCAGCGGTCATGGTGTCAGAAATCCTGTCGACGACGGCCACGCTCAATGGAGTACCCAATCCGCAGGGCGAGCTCACACTGGCTTGGTTCGAGTACGGGACCACCAGCGCCTACGGCTCCCGCACTCCCGGTCAAGACCTCGGCAGCGGTACGGCCCCTGTGCCGATTTCCGCCCCGCTGAGTGGCCTCGATCCGGACACGACGTATCACGTACGCCTCGACGTGCAGAGCGCCAGCGCGACTGTCGACGGGCCAGACTCTTCATTCACTACGACCGCGCCTTCAGTTGCGACGACGCTTCCCCCTTCGCCGCCTTCGGGGAGCCTCGTGAGTATGAAGGTCGACGACAATCGTACAAAAGTGAGCATAAGCGGAGTCTCTTGTACGGGACCCAAGTCCTGCTGGGCGGTCGGTGACCTCAACGGGTCGATGCTCGTCGAAGAGGAACTGGCCGGAGTCTGGTCGCCAGTTTCCATCCCATCGTCGCCGCCAGGGGCGGATTTGATGGGGATCGACTGCCTCAGTGTCTCGTCGTGCTGGGCCGTCGGTGGCTATGGCGGAGCGTCGACATTCCCACTTTCGATGCACTTCAACGGTCGATCCTGGACGCGAATACCAATCGCCGATGCACCCGGGTCTTTTGGCGTGAACGAGCTGACTTCTGTGAACTGCCCGAGCGCTGCAGACTGCTGGGCAGTCGGCATTAGCGACTCACCCAGTCCCGAGACGCGAAGGCTCATAGAACACTGGAACGGGCGCGCGTGGTCGGTCGAGTCCTCGCCGGACCCCGATCCGGGCGGCGCCAACTATCTGAGCAGCGTCAGTTGTAGTTCCGCCAATTCCTGCTGGGCTGTCGGCGACGAGCGCGCCTCGTCGGCTCTCGTCATGCACTGGAATGGCACATCGTGGACTCGGGTGTCGTCTCCGGCGCGCAAATCGCTTGCGGCGATCTCTTGCGAATGGCTGAGCGCGTGCTTCGCCGTTGGTGAAACGGGCGGGACTCTTCGTCTGGTCAGCGGCGTCTGGCACACGGTCACGCCACTACAGCCATCGTCGACCACGCCTCAATTCTTCTCCGCGGTGTCGTGTTCCGGTCCGGAATCTTGCTGGAGTGTCGGGTTTAGGTACGAAGGTAATGGCATACAGGCGTTGGAGTCCGCCGCAGCGGAGTCCTGGAATGGGACCAGTTGGGCTGCCGCGACAGTGCAGGTCCCGGTCGGCGTGCTGGAGTTCTTCAGCGATGTCGCGTGTGTCGCCGGTCAGAACTGTGTCGCAATCGGCGAGTACGAGACCAGCCGCTCTGGTAACCCATTCCGATTTTTCGCGGACCAGACAATTGCGATTGGCTCCTCGTCGTAGTCCAGCACACAACGAAGACAGGTTGTGTCGACATAAAGCCCAACGAGACGATTGCGCACTTGCACTCAACGACAAGAACGAATACCAGGTCACGAGCACTTGTGCCCTCTGACTCGATTACTCGGTGAATCAATTTCGTGAGAACACGTTGCATTCCCTGAAAGGGATGCACTCGGAGATTGCTGGTGTCGGAGGCGGTCTGAGGTCCCACAGTTTCTGGGTCAGCATCTAACACAGTTTCTGGGACACTGGTGTCGGAAACGGTGTCGGAGGCGGTGGTGTCGGAGGCCCGACGCGACAGTTCTGCAACCTTGCACTGGCGGCTCGATGGGAAACGGCCGTTCGCGGTCCAACCGGCTGGAAACTTCTAACTAAAGGTCGCCAACCAACTTTGCACTTCCACCCAGTGGTTCGCCACGAGACTCACGTGGCTCTCCCCCTCGACAAGGTGAAGTTCTGCGAGAGATATGTTCTGCGCCAACCACTCTGCGTGCTGGTAGGGAATGCTCTTGTCAGCCACCCCGTGCCATACCTGAGTTGGCGCTGCGATCGATTTCAGGTCAAATCCCCATGGGCTGCAATAGGCACATTGGTCCTCCCACATCCCCTCGAAACCGGGAGCCAAACCGAGTTTGATACGAGCAATGACGCCGCGAAAGTAGTCGAGAGAAAGATTCGCTTCAACCGAAGCCTTTGCATGTTGCTTGGCAATCTGTTCGTCAGTCAGACCCAGAAAGTTGTCCCGCATCTTTTCGAGGTTCGAGCGGAACAGCGCGGGGTCATCGTAATAGACGCGGAGTTCGGCTTCACGCGACGGGAGCATTCCAACCCAAGGGTCAAACGCGGTCTCTGACATTGGCCCCAAACCGCACAAAGTGGCGACGCCGGTAACACGATCGGGCAAGAGGGCGGCGGCGGCAAGGGCATGAGGACCACCTCCCGAAGCTCCTGCGACTGCAAACCGATCAATATCAAGTGCGCCGGCGATTGCCACTACGTCGGCTACACAATCCACGACGGTCCGTCCTGCCTGTCCCGTCGACTGGCCATAGCTCGGACGGTCGTAACTGATGAGACGGACGCCACCATCCTCGATCTGTTCAAACGGCACGGTAGTCATCAATCTGCTACCGGGCGAACCATGGAAGTAAATGATTGGTACTCCCCGTGGATCTCCATTGGAGTCGACGCAGAGGACGCGACCGTCCGACAATTCAACAAGCGTCGTTTCGGTTGTCACGAGTGGAAACTATACGGGGATGACTTCGATGCCAAGTGTCGGAGGCCCGACGTCAGCGTTCTGCAACCGCACACTGGCGGCTCTCGCCCTGATTGGAGTCGACCCCGGATGGTCGGCTTTCGAAGAGTAGAACGGCGGCGGCGTTTGCACTTGACGGGCCGCCCTTGCAAGGTCCGTCATCGATATGAGACGGTGACAATGCCAGGTAGGTCGGTGAAGGCGTTCAAATCGGCCGTGACGAGAGACCGGTTTGATGACAGGGCTGTCGCGGCGATGATGAGATCGTGAGCGCCCCTGGGACGCCCCTGGCGCCGCACCGTCACGAGCAGTCGGGCGTGGGCTCGGGCAACTTCGAGGTCGTAGTCCAGAATGGGCACCGACGCCACGACTTCATCGAGGAGTTCCTGACGATTATTCCGGGTCCTGCCACGCGAAAGCTCCACGCCAACTTGAAGTTCCGCCACGGTGATGGCAGCAATCGCCACATCGTCCTCGTCTTTGATGACGGCGTCAAGATCGCTGTTAGACCGTTCGGCATCGACCAGGAACGTGGTGTCAAGGATCAGGCGGCTCAGAATCGATCCTCAGCGACGACGAGCTCGCGAGTCAGCCTCAGGGACACCGTCCATTCAACGTCCGCCGGATGCCGCTTCAGGATGGACTTCACATCTGAACCGTGGCCACTACCAATCGGCTCGATGTGGGCGATGGCTCGCCCACGTCGAACAATGGTGATGCGCTCTCCCTTGTGCTCGACGGCGTCCAGCAGTTCGGCAAAATTCCTCGCGGCGTTCGTTGCGCTGATCTCAGTCACCAAATCAGATTATCAGATTATTGGTGTCGGAGGCTCGACGTCATCGTTCTGCTACCACGCACTGGAGGCTTAGTGCAAGTACTCCGGACTAGCGATTTCGCCTGTTATCGCCCAGAAGCAATCGCTGAACTCGCCAAATGCAACGCTGGAGGGGATTGAAGTGCCTCCGCACAGGTGGCCTGAAGCGATAACGAAGACGCGCACGCCCCTTCTCTCGGGATGAACTTGGACCGTAGGAGGCGGAGCCGTAGTTCACTAGCTCGAACCTAATCGGTTGGCTGCCGTTTGAGAGCTCTAGCCGCATTGGAGGCTCGACGCAACAGGTTTGCTGCCAGCCATTGAAGAAATTGCTCAAGTTAGAATCCGCCCGTGCGCCCGCAAGCATCACTTCTCCTGCGATTCCTGGCGATCACCCTGCTTGTTTCTGGCGCCGTCTTCCTAGGTCCCAGCGTCGGAGCGGGGGCGAACGCGGCCGCCGTGCCCAAGTGCACGTCATCAAACCAGTTGTCAGCAAAGTTCGTAAGCCCCAATGGAGCCGGTGGATGGTTCTACTTCCTCATTGCCTTCACGAATGAAGGTTCGACGGCGTGTTCGGAATCGGGGGTGCCGATTGCGCAGCCCGTTCAATGTTCCGCGAAGGCGCCGGTTGGTCCCGTCGCAACGTACTACCCGACAGATGGAGTCGAGAGACAAACCGTGGTGCTCCATGCTCACGGCGGAAGGGCCTACGTCGAGTACTACATCATCAACGAAGCCAACTTGCGCAAAAGCTGGTGCAGACCGACGGCGGCGAACGGAGTGGAGTTCAAAGTCGTAGGCGGCGGCAGGTTCTACATCCCAATCACTCGCTGGGGCGCCACCGAGGTCTGCACGAAGAACTCAGATACGAGGGTGGGCGCATTTTCAGCTCGCATATATTGAATCGAGTGTCGGAGGCGGGACTTGAACCCGCACGCCCCTAAGGGCACCAGCCCCTCAAGCTGGCGCGTCTGCCTATTCCGCCACTCCGACGCGAAGTTCCACTTTAGCCCGTGGAAGGGTTCGGTCCGCTAGCCAGTGGCCACCGCTGCGGTGTTCCATCCGACGACTTGGTCAAGGAAGCCCGTGACCGACAGGCTCGCGGTGACGCCCACGACATTGTTGCTCCATTCGATCAATGACGGCGCAGTGTAGAGGGGCCGGATCCAGTAGGAGTGCTGGACCGCTTGGTCGAGTTGGAGCCACGTCGTGGTGGCCGCCGCCGCGTTGAAGTTCGCGACCGCGCTGGCGAACAGCGAGGACACCGCGGCCGAGCGGAACCCGCCGTCGTACGAGTCGGGGAACGCGGCGCCGCTCCACGATCGCGCCGCGACCGACGGGTCGCTCGTCGTGGGCTTGGAATAGACGGCGGCGTCGTCGTGGTTCGTCGCGGCCAGGCGGGCCGCGGCGACGTCGCTCGCCGCGGTGCGTAGCGACACGACCAGCCCCATCGCGCGCCACTGGGCCACCACCTGGTCGGCCGTCGAGCGGTCGACCGCGGAAGGACCCGCGACGACCTTGATCGAAAGGGTCCGGCGCCCGGCGTTGACCCAGTGGCCGCCGGAGCGGTGGAAGCCCGCCGAGGAGAGCTCCGCCTCGGCGCAGGCCAGGCAGTCGGCGAGCCCGTTGTCGGTCAGCACGGTGGTCGACGGGGTCGTCGTCGGCGTGGTGGGCGTCGTCCCCGCCTCGCCGGGGTAGGCGCCCTGGCCCTGGGAGAACACGGCCGACTGCGCGACCGAGGGCGAGAACGTGATCGACCCCCACAGGTGGTTGATGAGGGCCTGGCGGTCGATCGACCAGCTCAGCACCTTGCGCATCGAGAGCGACGCGGTGACGGGACGCACCGGCGCGAAGCTCAGGACCTCGACGTTGCTCGACGTGCCCAGGTGGCTCGCGACCGACGGGTGCGCGCTCAGGGCCCCGATCTGGGACTTCGTGACCGCCAGCGTGTAGTTCGCGAAGGGCGTCGCGGCCTTCGCCGGGATCGCCCCGGTCGTGACGAGCACGACGCGGCCGAAGCGCGTCGGGTTCGCCCCCCACTGCGGGTTCATCGCCAGGACGACGCGCGACGCCGTGGCGCTCACCACCCGGTAGGGGCCCAGCGACGGGCGCCGCACCAGGTTGGAGAGCGCGCACCCCGACGTCGTGCCGCGCGCCTCGACGTCGCGAAAGAGCAGGTCCCAGGCCGCGTAGGGGGTGGCGAAGATCGCCGTGACGGTCAGCCCGTTGGAGCCGACCGTCAGCGACTGGATGTCGCGGTAGCCGTCGCTCTGGACGCTGGCCTCCGAGCGCGCGCGCTGCCACCACGCGACCAGGTCGGCGCCGTTGAAGGTCAGGCCGTTGCTCCAGAGCTGCTGGGGCGAGATCGTGTAGACGACGGTCTCGGGAGAGAGCGACGTGAGCTCGGCGGTGGCGATGGGTCCCCCCTCGCCCACCAGCCCGCCGGCGGGGGTGGTGAGGAACGCCGAGGGTCGCACCAGGTCCAAGACGGCCGACGTCGTGGGCGTCGCGCCGGCGTCGAGGGCCGAGCAGCCGTTGAAGGGACCCGGGACCGACACGGTCAGGGTGCGGGCGTTGTCGCCCTTGGGGGTCGCGCCGCGGGCCAGCGCCGGCACGGCCAGGACCGCCAGGGCGAGGGCGGCGACGGCGACCCGGGCGACCGCGCGGGCGACCACGCGGCTACTGCAGACGCAGGTCGAGCGTCAGCGTCGAGAACGTGAAGATCAGGGCGACGGCGATCGTGATCCGGTCGAGGTTGCGCTCGACGACCGTGGACCCGGAGGCCGCGGCACCCAGGCTGCCGCCCATGAGGTCCGAGATGCCGCCGCCACGTCCGGAGTGCAGGAGGACGAGGAAGATCAGCGCGACGGCCGCCACGACCTCTATCCCCACGAACGTCCAGGTAAACATCGAAAAATCCTCCGGTTTGGCGCAGGCCAGCCTATCAGCCGTTGCAGGCGGCCACGATGGCGAGGAAGGACTCGGCGCGCAGGCTGGCCCCGCCGACCAGGAACCCGTCCACTCCCCCGCCGAACACCAGCTCACCGGCGTTGTCGGCGTTCACCGAGCCCCCGTAGAGGACGCGGGTCGAGGCCAGGCCCAGGGACGCCAGGGTCGCTCGCAGGAACGACGTCATCGAGCGCACCTGGTCGGTGGTGGCCGTGACCCCGGTGCCGATCGCCCAGACGGGCTCGTAGGCGAGGGTCAGCGACCCGACCAGGCGCTCGTCGAGCGGGCTCAGGGCGCTGGTGAGCTGGGCGCGCACGTGGGCCTCGTGGCGGCCCTCCTCGCGCACGACGAGATCCTCGCCGACGCACAGGACCGGGCGCAGGCCGCCGGCGACGACCGCGCGCAGGGTCGCGGCGACGACCTCGTCGGTCATCGCGTAGAGGGCGCGACGCTCGGAGTGGCCCACGATGACCGAGGTCACGCCCAGGCGCGCGAGCATGCCCACGCTCACCTCGCCGGTGTGCGCGCCGTGGTCGTGGGGGTTGACGTGCTGGGCGCCGACGGCGACGGGGATCCGCTCGGACTCGACCACCGAGGTCACGCTGCGCAGGTCCACGAAGGGCGGGGCCAGCACGACGTCGGTGTGCTCGGCGGGGGTCGCGCGCAGCATCACGCCGACCTGCTGGGTCAGGTGGACCGCCTCGACGTGGTCGAGGTTCATCTTCCAGTTGCCGATGACCAGGCGCCGCGCCATCGCCGTCACGGGAACGGGCTCTCGCGCAGGGCGCGCAGCCCGGGCAGGTCGCCGTACTCGACGAACTCCAGCGACGCGCCGCCGCCGGTCGACACGAAGGTCACGTCGTCGCTCAGGCCGAACTTCGCCAGCGCGGCGACCGAGTCGCCGCCGCCCACGACCGACGTCGCGCCCGACGCGGCGACCGCGCGGGCGACCGCCTCGGTGCCCGAGGCGAAACGCGGGTCCTCGAACACCCCCATCGGGCCGTTCCACAGGATCGTCGCGGCGCCGGCGATCGCCGCGGTGAAGAGGCGCACCGTCGCGGGCCCCACGTCCAGGCCGATCGCGCCGTCGGGGATGTCCGCGCCGAAGGACATCGCGTCGTCGTCCCCGCCCGCGCGGCCGAACGGTGCGCCCGCGGGCAGGCCCCACGCGTCGACGGGGATCAGCACGTTGCCGCGCCCGAGGAGCGCGCGGCACTCCTGGAGCCGCGACGCGTCCATCAGCGAGGACCCCACGGTGTGGCCCTGGGCGGCGAGGAACGTGAAGGCCATGCCCCCGCCGACGATCACGGTGTCGGCGCGCTCGGCCAGGACGCGCACGAAGCCGAGCTTGTCGGCGACCTTGGCGCCGCCGACGATGGCCACGAACGGGCGCGCCGGGTCTTCGAGCAGTGACCCCAGCACCTCGACCTCGCGCTCGAGGTTGGGACCCGCGGCCGACGCCACCAGAGTGGGCGGGATCATGATCGAGGCGTGGGCGCGGTGCGACGCGCTGAACGCCTCGTTGACGTAGTAGTCGAACCCGGCGATCAGCGACGCACCGAAGGCCGGGTCGTCGCCCTCCTCGCCCGGGTCAAAGCGCAGGTTCTCGAGCAGGTCGACCCCGGGGCAGAGCTCGGAGAGGCGCCGGCGCACCGGCTCGACGCTGAACTCGGCCACGACGTGGCCCTTGGGTCGCCCGAAGTGGGTGCAGGCGACCACGGCGGCCCCACGGGCCATGAGGTCGGCCAGGACCGGGACGACCGAGCGGATCCTAAAGTCGTCGGCGACCTCGAGTCGCCCGTCGACCTCGGCCACGGGGCAGTTGAGGTCCACGCGCACGAGCACGCGCTTTCCCTCCAGGTCGGTGAAGCGCGCGAGGCTCGGGAGGCGCTCCACCTAGGCGCCGACGTGACGCGTGAGGTCCACCAGGCGGTTCGAGTAGCCCCACTCGTTGTCGTACCAGCCGAACACCTTGACCAGGCTCTTGGCGTCGTCGATGCGCTGGACCATGGTGAGCGCCGAGTCGAACGTGCAGCTCGCCGGCGTGCCCACGATGTCCGAGGACACCAGGGGCTCCTCGGAGTAGACGAGGATGCCGCTCATCGGGCCCGCGGCCGCGGCGGCGTAGGCGGCGTTGACCTCGGCGACCGTCGTCGAGCGCACGATTGCCGTGAAGTCCGTGATCGACCCCACCGGCACCGGCACGCGCAGCGACGTGCCGTCCAGGCGCCCCTGCATGGCCGACAGCACGAGGCCGGTCGCGCGGGCGGCGCCGGTGGTCGCCGGCACGACGTTGATGGCGGCGGCGCGCGCGCGGCGCAGGTCGCGGTGCTCGAGGTCCAGCAGGTTCTGGTCGTTGGTGTACGCGTGGATCGTCGTCATGAGGCCCGCGTCGATGCCGAAGGCGTCGTCGAGGACCTTGACCATCGGCACGAAGCAGTTGGTGGTGCACGACGCGTTGGAGATCACGAAGTGCTTGTCCGGGTCGTAGGTGTCCTCGTTGACCCCGATGACGAACGTCGCGTCGGCGTCGCCCGAGGGCGCCGAGATGATGACGCGCCGTGCGCCGGCGGCCAGGTGCGCGGCCGCGGCGTCGCGGCTGGTGAAGTGCCCGCTGGCCTCGATGACGACCTCGACGCCGAGCTCGCCCCACGGCAGCGCCGCGGGGTCGCGCTGGGCGAGCACCTTGACCGACGCGTCGCCGACCCTCATCGTGTCGCCGTCGACGCTCACCGCCAGGTCCAGGTTGCCCTGGGTGGAGTCGTGCTGGAGCAGGTGGGCGTTGGTCGCCGGGCTGGTCAGGTCGTTGACCGCGACCACTTCGACGTCGTCGGTCTCGAGCGCGGCGCGCAGGTACAGGCGCCCGATCCGGCCGAATCCGTTTATCCCTACGCGTACCGTCATGACGCTCCTCTGGTCGGGCCTAGCCAGCCGCGAGTGCGGTGACGGCCTGAGCCAATTTTTGCACATCGTGCACCAGGCCATTTTCGCCCGACACGTCGAGCACGCGACGGCGCAGCGAGCACGACTGTGTGGCGAAGGGGCTCGCGGCGTCGACGAGCACGACGTCGGGACTGACCCCGTGGCGCGCGAGCGCGTCGACGTGGTCCTGGAGGTCGAAGCCCGCGGTCTCGGGCACCTGGGGGCGCAGGTTGGCCACGTAGACCTTCGTCGCGCGGGTCCCCGCCAGCGCCTGGAGGACGCCGGGGATCACGCAGGCCGCCAGGACGGACGTGAAGAGCGACCCGGGCCCGATGAGGATGAGGTCCGCGCGCTCGAGGGCCTCGACCGCGGCCGTGGGCGCCGCGGCGTTGGTCGGCTCGACGGCGATGCGCCGGATCGTCGAGGAGCGCGCGATGTCGCTCTGGCCCCGGGTGTCGCCCTCCTCGGTCGTGGCCACCAGCACGACGCCCTCGCAGCTCGCCGGCACGATGGTCCCGCGCACGCCCATCACCTGGGCGACCGCACGCACCGACTCCTCCAGGTCCCCGGTCGCGTCGATCAGCCCGACGAGGAGCAGGTTGCCCACGGCGTGGCCCGCGAGCTCGCCCACCGCGAAGCGGTGCTCGAAGGACGCGGTCAGGGGGTTGCCCGGGTCGGCCAGCGCGCCGAGGCACTTGCGCAGGTCGCCCACCGCGGCCACGTTGAGCATCGCGCGCAGCCGCCCGGTGGACCCGCCGTCGTCGGCCACCGAGACGACCCCGGTCACGTCATCGCTGACTCGCGCGAGCGCCCGCAGGGAGACGGCCGTCCCGTGGCCGCCGCCCACGGCGACGACCCTCATCGGGCGATGTCGCGGTGGAAGACGGCGTGGGTGAGGTTGAGGCGCCGGCGGATCTCCTCGGCGATGGCGACCGAGCGGTGACGGCCCCCGGTGCAGCCCACGGCCACCGACAGGTAGGACTTGCCCTCCTCGGCGAACGCCGGGATCTGCCACTCGAGCAGGCCCACGACGTCGTGCAGGAAGTGCTGGGCCGGTTCCTGTCCCAGCACGTACGCCGCGACGGGTTCGTCCAGGCCCGATAGCGCCCGCAGCTCCTCGACCCAGTAGGGGTTGGGCAGGAACCGGCAGTCAAAGACCAGGTCGACGTCGCGCGGGATGCCGTTGGCGTAGCCGAAGGACACGAGCGACACCCGCATCGTGCCGGTCGTGTCGGTCTCGGTGAAGGTCTCGACGATGCGGCTGCGCAGCTGGTTGGCGTTGAGCGGCCCCGTGTCGAAGACGAGGTCGGCGGCGTCGCGGATCGAGGCCAGCAGGGCGCGCTCGGTCGCGATGGAGTCGGCCAGGGTGGCCCCGGGGAAGGGGTGACGGCGCCGGTTGCCCTCGAAGCGGTGGATCAGGACGTCGTCGGGGGCGTCCAGGAAGAGGATCTTGACGCTGTCGTGCAGGGCGGAGAGCTCCTTCTCGACCGCCAGGAGCTGGTCGGGCTGGGTCGAGCCCGAGCGGCCCACGATGAAGGCGACGCCGTTGTAGTCCAGCGACCCCGACGACGCGAGCTCGCTCACGCGCACCAGCAGCTCGACGGGGATGTTGTCGATGACGAACCAGCCGACGTCCTCGAGGGCCGCCGACGCGGTGGAGCGGCCCGCGCCGGACATGCCGGTCACGAGCAGGATCTCACTCATCGTCACTCCCCTTGCGCGGCGTCACCGGGCTCGGCGCTCGCAAGTGATCGTAGAGCCTGACCGCGACGTCGTGGGGCAGCCAGGCGAGCGCGTCGAGCTCGTCGAAGGTGGCGGCGCGCAGCGCGTCGAGGGACCCGAAGTCCTCCAGCAGGCGCTCGCGGCGCGCGGGGCCGAGTCCCTCGACGCCCTCCAGGGTGGAGGCCACCATGGAGCGCCCGCGCTTGGAGCGGTGGAAGGTGATCGCGAAGCGGTGGGCCTCGTCGCGGATGCGCTGGACCAGGTAGAGGCTCTCCGAGCCGCGCTCTAGGGCGATGGGCGCCGAGGAACCCGGCCGGTAGAGCAGCTCTTCGCGCTTGGCGATGGCGGCGAACTCCACGCCGGTGACCCCCGCCTCGACCGCGGCGCGCTGGGCGGCGTGCAGCTGGGGCAGGCCGCCGTCGAGGATGACCAGGTCGGCGCGGCGGAAGGTCGTCGCCGTGGCGTCGTCCCAGTGTGCGAGGCGTCGTCGCACGACCTCGGTCATCGCGCCGACGTCGTCGTTGCCCAGGGCCTCGCGCACGTTGAAGTGACGGTAGTCGCTCTTCTTGGCCAGGCCGTCCTCGAACACGACCATCGAGCCCACGTAGTTGGTCCCCTGGAGGTGGCTCATGTCGAAGCACTCGACCCGGAAGGGCGGTTGGACGAGCCCGAGCGCGGCGCCGAGCTCCTGGAGCGCCCGGCTGCGCACGTTGTGGTCGCTCTGGCGCCGCAGGGAGTCGCGCCCGATGACCGCCTGGGCGTCGGCGCGCGCCAGCTCGAGGACCTTGCGCCGGCGCCCTCGCTGGGGCGCCACGACCTCGACCGGCCGGCCGCGGCGTTCGGCGAGGTAGCCCGCCACGAGCGACGTCGCCACCTCGGGCTCGCCCACCACGACGACCGGGGGCACCTCCTCCTCGGCGCCGTAGAGGTCGGGCAGGACGGTCTCGAGGATCTCGGCGGCGTCCTCGTCCATGGAGCGGTCGATCAGGTGCACGGTGCGCCCGATGATGCGACCGTGGCGCACCTTGAAGCGCACGACCGCGGCGCGGCCGCCGTCGGTGGTGATCGCGATCACGTCGAGGTCGGAGTGATCGTCGAGCACCACGCTCTGGTCGCTCGCGGCGCGCTCCAGGGCCGCCAGGGCGTCGCGCGCGCGGGCCGCGGCCTCGTAGTGCTGCGCGCTCGCCGCGGCCTCCATCTGCTCTTCGAGGCGCCGGCGCAGGGGCCGCACGTCGCCCTCGAAGAAGCGCTGCCAGGACGCGAGCAGCTCGTGGTAGTCGTCACGCGTGATGGCGCCCACGCACGGCCCGGTGCACTTGCCGATGTCGTAGAGCAGGCAGGGGCGCCCGATGCGGCGGTGGTAGTCGTACTTGTGTCGCGTGCAGGTGCGCAGCGGGAACGCCTGGAGCAGCTCGTCCATCGTCGTGCGCAGGGCGCGCACGTTGACGTAGGGCCCGAAGTAGCGCACGCCCTTGACGTGGCGCGCGCGGGTCAGGAACGGCGCCGGGAAGTCCCCGCGGGTGTCGATCGCCACGTAGGGGAAGCTCTTGTCGTCCTTGAGCATCATGTTGTAGCGCGGCTGGTTCTGCTTGATCAGCTCGTTCTCCAAGATGAGCGCGTCGATCTCGGTGGGCGTGACGATCCACTCGAGGGACTCGGCGTCGCTCATGAGCGCCCGCGTCTTCTCGGTCAGCCGATCGGGGCGCTGGAAGTAGCTCGAGACCCGCGACGCGAGCGACAGCGCCTTGCCGACGTAGATGATCGTCCCGGCGCCGTTGCGAAAGAGGTAGCAGCCGCTGGAGCGCGGGATGCCCGAGGGCTTGGACAGCACTACGCGCTC
The DNA here is from genome assembly GCA_963805595.1 of uncultured Actinomycetota bacterium. Lineage (GTDB taxonomy): Bacteria > Actinomycetota > Acidimicrobiia > Acidimicrobiales > RAAP-2 > RAAP-2. The sequence goes on from CAWDUM010000005.1 coordinate 664,283, forward strand.
CTGCGGGCCCTCTCGAGGACTTCGCGCAGGACCGTGCCGGTGGCGGTGTTGAGCGTGGCCAGGTGCTCGGGGGTCCCCTCGCCCACCACCAGGCCCCCGCGGCGCCCGCCCTCGGGCCCCAGGTCGATGATCCAGTCGGCGGTCTTGACCACGTCGAGGTTGTGCTCGATCACGAGCACCGTGTTGCCCTGGTCCACCAGGCGGTGCAGCACCTCGAGGAGGCGGTGGACGTCCTCGAAGTGCAGCCCGGTCGTCGGCTCGTCGAGCACGTAGAGGGTGTGGCCCGTCGGGCGTCGCGCGAGCTCGGTCGCCAGCTTCACGCGCTGGGCCTCTCCCCCCGAGAGCGTCGGCGCGGGCTGGCCGAGGCGCACGTAGCCGAGGCCCACGTCGGCCAGGGTCGTCACGTGGCGCAGGATCGTCGGTTGGCGGTCGAAGAACTCGAGGGCCTCGGTGACCGGCATGTCGAGCACGTCGGCGATGGACTTGCCCCGGTACTTGATCTCGAGGGTCTCGCGGTTGTAGCGCGCGCCCTCGCAGACCTCGCAGTTCACGTAGACGTCGGGCAGGAAGTGCATCTCGATCTTGATCGTCCCGTCGCCCGCGCAGGTCTCGCAGCGCCCGCCCTTGACGTTGAAGGAGAAGCGGCCCGGCTGGTATCCGCGGACCTTGGACTCGGGGACCTCGGCGAAGAGCCGACGGATCTTGTCGAAGACCCCCGTGTAGGTCGCGGGGTTCGAGCGCGGGGTGCGCCCGATCGGCTGCTGGTCCACCGCGACGACCTTGTCGACGTGGTCCACGCCCACGATCGCGTCGTGCTCGGCGGCCACCGCTTTGGCGCCGTTGACCTGGCGCTCCAGGGCGTTGAGCAGGATCGCGTTGACCAGGGTGGACTTGCCCGACCCCGACACCCCGGTCACCGCGACGAAGCGGCCGAGGGGGAAGCTGACGGTGACGTCCTGGAGGTTGTTGGCCCGCGCGCCCTCTACCGTGAGGCGGTGCCCGTCGCCCGCGCGCCGGGCCGTGGGCACGGCGATCGAGCGCCGCCCCGACAGGTACTGGCCGGTCAGGGACTCGGGGTTGGCGATCAGCGCTTCGTAGGAGCCGGCGTGCACGACCCGGCCGCCGAACTCCCCGGCGCCGGGCCCGATGTCGACGATGAAGTCGGCGAGGCGGATCGTCTCCTCGTCGTGCTCGACCACGATGACCGAGTTGCCCAGGTCGCGCAGGCGCTCCAGGGTCGCGATGAGGCGACGGTTGTCGCGCTGGTGCAGGCCGATGGAGGGCTCGTCGAGCACGTAGAGGACCCCGACCAGGTAGCTGCCGATCTGGCTGGCCAGGCGGATGCGCTGGGCCTCTCCGCCCGACAGCGTCGCCGACGCGCGACTCAGGGTCAGGTAGTCAAGGCCCACGTCCATCAGGAAGTTGAGGCGCTCGAGTATCTCCTTGATGACCTGGCGCGCGATGCTCTCCTCGCGCGCGCTGAGCGTCAGGGAGCGAAACAGCGCGACCGTCTCGTCGATGGTGAGCGAGCTGACGTCGGCGATGTTGCGGTCGCCGACCTTGACCGCCAGGACCTCGGGCTTGAGGCGCTGGCCGCGGCACGTGGTGCATTCGACCTCGCGCATGAACTGCTCGGCCTGTTCGCGCGACCAGTCACCGTCGGCCTCGTTGCGCTTGCGTTCGAGCCACTCGACGATCCCGGCGTAGCTGGTCTCGTACGTGCGCACACGCCCGTAGCGGTTGCGGTAGCGCACCGGCACCGATCGCTTCTCGACGCCGTAGAGGACGAGCTTGCGGTCCTTGGCCCGGAGCTTCTTCCACGGGGTGTCGACGCTGAAGCCGCCCAGCTCGGCGATGCCCGCGATCAGGCGCTCGAAGTACTTGAAGCGCACCCCGGCCCAGGGCGCGAGGGCGCCCTCAGAGAGCGACAGCGCCGTGTCGGGCACGACGAGCTCGGGGTCGACTTCGAATCGCGTACCGAGCCCCGTGCACACCGGGCACGCCCCGTAGGGCGAGTTGAAGGAGAAGTCGCGAGGGGCGAGCTCGGTGAAGCTGATGCCGCAGTCGACGCAGGCGAGCTTCTCGGAGAACTGGACGAGCTCGTCGGTGTCGGTGAACAGGAACGAGACGACGCCCTTGGTGAGCTTGAGCGCGGTCTCGACCGACTCGGTGAGGCGCTGGCGGTTCGACGCCTTGACGGTCAGGCGGTCCAACACGACGTCGATGGTGTGCTGCTCGTAGCGCGCGAGGTTCACGTCCTCGCGCTCGGCGAGCTCGACCACCGTTCCGTCGACGCGCACGCGCGAGAACCCCTGGCCGGCGAGCTCGTTCAGCAGGGTCGAGTACTCGCCCTTGCGGCCCTCGACGACTGTCGCCAGCACCAGGAACTTGGCGCCGGAGGGTTGGGCGAGTATCTGGTCGACGATCTGCTGGGGGGTTTGTCGCGTGACGGGCTTGCCGCAGTTGGGGCAGTGTGGGATGCCGATGCGCGCGTAGAGAAGACGCAGGTAGTCGTGGATCTCGGTAATCGTGCCCACCGTCGAGCGCGGGTTGCGCGACGCGGTCTTCTGATCGATGGAGATCGCCGGGGACAGCCCCTCGATGAAGTCGACGTCGGGCTTGTCCATCTGGCCCAGGAACTGGCGCGCGTAGGCCGACAGCGACTCCACGTAGCGGCGCTGGCCCTCGGCGTAGATCGTGTCGAAGGCCAGGGATGACTTGCCCGAGCCCGACAGCCCGGTGAAGACCACGAGCTGGTCGCGCGGGAGCTCGACCGAGAGGTTCTTCAGGTTGTGCACTCGGGCACCCTGGACGCGGATGGTCGAGGACATGGGGCGAATCTACCGGTCAGGTGTCGCTGAGCAGTTCGTCGAAGGACTGCTCGAGGCCCTGTCGCAGCAGCCCGTGGAGGATGTCACGCAGCGTGGCGGCCTCCTCGAAACGCAGCTCGCGCGCCGCGGCCAGCATGGCCTCCTCGACCCGGGTGATCTCCAGGTTGATGTCGTCGCTGAGCGGCTCTTCGAGCGACGTGATGCCGTGGACCTTGTTGTGCGGCTCGGGGGCCGAGTCGCTGCGCAGGCGCCCCAGGATGTCCGCGACGTTCTTCATGATCGTCTGGGGCTCGATGCCGTGCTCGGCGTTGTAGGCGACCTGGAGGCGCCGGCGCCGCTCGGTCAGCGACACCGCCTCCTGCATCGAGTCGGTCACCCGGTCCGCGTAGAGGATGGCCTCGCCGTTGACGTTGCGCGCGGCACGCCCGATTGTCTGGATGAGCGCGCTGCGCGAGCGCAGGAAGCCCTCCTTGTCGGCGTCCAGGATCGCCACCAGGGAGACCTCCGGCAGGTCGAGCCCCTCGCGCAGCAGGTTGATCCCCACCAGGATGTCGAACTCGCCCAGGCGCAGTGACCGCAGGATCTCGATGCGCTGGATCGTGTCGATGTCGCTGTGCAGGTACTGCACGCGGTACCCGGCCTTGGTCAGGAACTGGGTCAGATCCTCGGCCATCCTCTTGGTCAGCGTCGTCACCAGCGCCCGCTCCCCGCGCGCGACCACGACGTCGAGTCGCCCGCGCAGGTCGTCGATCTGGTTCTTGGTCGGTACGATCTGCACGCGCGGGTCGATGAGGCCGGTCGGACGGATGACCTGCTCGGCGATCTGGTCGGAGTGCTCGAGCTCGTAGGGCCCCGGGGTCGCCGACACGAAGACGATCTGGGGAACGAGGTCCATGAACTCATCAAAGTTGAGCGGCCGGTTGTCCATGGCGCTGGGCAGGCGGAACCCGTGCTCGACGAGGACCTCCTTTCTCGATCGGTCCCCGGCGTACTGCCCGCGCACCTGGGGAACCGCGACGTGGCTCTCGTCGATCACGACGAGGAAGTCCGAGGGGAAGTAGTCGAGCAGTGTGTAGGGGCGCTCGCCGGGCTTGCGGCCGTCGAGGTGCGCCGAGTAGTTCTCGATCCCCGCGCACACGCCCGTCTGCTCGAGCATCTCGAGGTCGTGCTCGGTGCGCGAGCGAAGCCGCTGGGCCTCGAGGAGCTTGCCCTCGCGCTCGAAGATCGCGAGCTGGCGCCCGAGTTCTTCTTCGATCGTGCGACACGCGCGCGCCAGGGTCTCGGCGCCGGTGGCGTAGTGCGACGCCGCGAACAGCGTGAACTCCCTCACCTTGGCGCGCACCTCGTGGGTCAGCGGGTTGAAGAACGCGATCTCCTCGATCTCGTCGCCGAAGAACGAGACGCGCACGGCCTCCTGGCTGTAGGCCGGCTGGATCTCCAGGGTGTCGCCCTTCATGCGGAAGTGGCCGCGCTCGAGGACCAGCTCGTTGCGGCTGTACTGCATCTCGACCAGGCGGCGCAGCATCTGGCGCTGGTCGACCGTCGCGCCGACCTCGAGCTGGAGCATGCGTTGGCGGTACTCGAGCGGCGAGCCCAGGCCGTAGATGCACGACACGGACGCCACGACGATGGTGTCGCGGTGCAGCAGGAGCGAGGAGGTCGCGGCGTGTCGCAGCCGGTCGATCTCCTCGTTGACCGAGCTGTCCTTCTCGATGAAGGTGTCGGTTCGCGGGATGTACGCCTCGGGCTGGTAGTAGTCGTAGTAGGAGACGAAGAACTCGACGCGGTTCTGGGGCAGCATCTCCTTGAGCTCGGACGCCAGCTGCGCGGCCAGGGACTTGTTGGGCTCCAAGATGAGCGTCGGGCGCTGAACCTTCTCGACCAGCCAGGCGATCGTCGCGGTCTTGCCGCTGCCGGTGATGCCCTCGAGGGTCTGGTAGCGCAAGCCGTCCTCGACCCCCGCGGCCAGCGTGGCGATGGCGGTGGGCTGGTCGCCCGAGGGGGCGAACGGGGACTCGACGAGGAACCTATCCACCGGGCAACCCTTCCGCGGCCAACGCGGTGTCCAGCTGGTCGTAGAGCTCGTCGACCGTCCCCTCGTTGACCAAGACGCGGTCGACCATCCCCGCCAGGTCCTCGTTGGACATCTGCGTCGCCAGGCGGGCGCGGGCGTCGTCCTCGCTCATCGCTCGTCCGTCGCAAAGCCGTGCGAGGGCCGTCGCGGGCGCGACCTGGACGGCCCAGACCGAGTCGAGCTTTAAGAGGTCGCGGTGCTCGGCGCGGTACAGCGGAATGGCGACGAAGGCCGCCGCGCCGGTCGCGGCGTCGAGCTGGCGCAGCATCTCCACGCCGATCGGCGTGTGGGTGATCCGGTTCAGCCGTGACAGCGCGCTGGGGTCGTGGAACACGACGTCGGCCAGGAACACCCGGTCGACCTCGCCGTCGGCGTCAAGGACCGCGTCGCCGAACGCGTCGCGCAGGGCTTGCCAGGCGGGCGTCCCCTTCGTGGTCACCGCGCGCGCGATGACGTCGGCGTCCACCACCGGCCACCCCAGCTCGACCAGGCGGGACGTGAGGACCGACTTGCCCGCCCCGATGCCGCCCGCGACCGCGATTCGCCTCACCCGAACACGCTAGTCAGGGGCTGTAACACGGTCCCCGGCGGGCCGGGCGTCACCTGAGGGTCATTAAGGGTTCAACTATTGTCCGTACAGACCACTGGGGGTCCGCTTGCTCAAGTACGTCGCGAGACGTCTTTCGATGATGGTCGGGATCGTCTTCGTCATTTCGATCGGCAGCTTCTACCTCCTGCACCTCCTGCCGGGGTCCCCGGCCACGGTCATCCTGGGTTTTGGCAACACCCCGGCGGCGCGCGCGGCGCTATACCACCAGCTCGGCCTGGACAAGCCCGTCTACGAGCAGTACTTCATCTGGATCGGCCACGTCCTCTCCGGACACCTCGGGGACTCCTTCATCAGCCACAGCTCCATCGCCGGGACCATCCGGGCGGCGTTGCCGATCGACCTGGAGCTCATCGGACTCAGCCAGATCCTGGCCTTCGCCGTCGCCATCCCGATGGCCATGCGCTCGGCCAAGAAGCCCGACGGGATCCTGGACCGGATCCTCGGCGCCGGCAGCTTCACCCTCCTGTCGGTGCCTCCGTTCATCATCATCGTGCTCCTCGTCTTGTTGTTTTCGATCAAGATGGGGCTGCCCAACACCGGGCCGGCGTCGTACGTGTCACTGTCCACGAACTGGATCGCCAACCTCGAGAGCCTGGCGTTGCCGGCCTTCACGCTGGCCATCGGGAGCTTCGTCGTCTACTACCGCGTGCTGCGCAGCGACCTCATCTCGACCCTCCAGGAAGAGTTCATCACGATGGCGCGCTCCAAGGGGCTCAGCCAAAGGCGCATCATGTGGGTCCACGCGTTCCGCCCCTCGTCGGTCGCGCTGTGCGGGACCGCCGGGGTCAACATCGGCGGGCTCCTCGCGGGGGGCTTCGTGGTCCAGTACCTCCTGCAGATCCCCGGGCTCGGCTACACCCTGATCGCCGCGATCAACACGAGTGATTACCTCTTGGTCCAAGACATCGTGCTCGTGGTCTCGGTCGGTGTCGTGCTCATCAACTTCCTCTTCGACTTCACGGTCAACCTCATCGACCCGAGGATCAGCCGTGAGTGAGATGATCGAGCTCGAGCTCCTCTACGAGCGCCCGGAGAAGCGCGAGCCCCTGGGGCCGTTCTTCTGGGTCTGCGTGGGCTGGCTGGCCCTCAACCTCTTCGGGGCCATCTTCGCCAACGTGCTACCCCTGCCCAACCCGCTCTACGGCGACTACAACTTCCTCAACGCCGGGCCGTCGCTGCACCACCTCTTCGGCACCGACGACCTCGGACGCGACATCTTCTCGCGCGTCGTCTACGGGTCGCGCATCTCGATCGCCGTGGGCGCCGGCTCGATGGTCATCGGGTTCGGCGTCGGCGCGCCCCTGGGGATGCTCGCCGCCTACCGGCGGGGCCGCTTCGACACGATCCTCACGGCGGTCATGTACATCCTGCTCGCCTTCCCCGCGATCGTCGCGGTGATCGCGGTCCTGTCCTTCTGGACGCCGCGGTCCATGCTCAAGATCATCCTGGTGATCGGACTGGCGTCGATCCCCCTCGTCTACCGGGTCATCCGCACCGCGACCATGGCCGTCGCCACCAAGGACTACATCATCGCGGCCAAGGTCCAGGGCGCCACCGACCGGCGCATCCTGATGAAAGAGCTGCTGCCCAACATCATGCCCATCGCGATCTCGTTCCTGCTGATCGGCATCGCCACCGTCGTCACGCTCGAGGGCGCGCTGGCCTTCCTCGGGCTCTCGGTCAACCCGCCGACCCCTTCGTGGGGCAACATGATCAACGAGAGCCGCACGGTCCTCGCCCAGAACCCGTGGCTGGTCCTGTTCCCGTCGCTGGCGCTGTGCCTGTTCCTGCTGTGCCTCAACTTCATCGGCGACCGGCTGCGGTCGCACTTCGACGTCACGGAGGCGAAGCTGTGAGCGACGCGGTCAGCCCCGCCGAGCGCCTCCTCGTCGTCGAGGACCTCTCGACCACCTTCGCCACGGCGTCGGGACGACTCCCCGCGGTCTCGGGCGTGTCCTTCACCTTGGACAAGAACGAGACCCTGGGCATCGTCGGCGAGTCCGGGTCGGGCAAGACCGTGCTCGCGCGCACCATCATGGGGCTCCAGCCGCGCACCAACGTCGAGGTCACCGGGTCGGTGCTGCTCAATGGCCACCAGATGGTCGGCGTCAGCGAGGCCGAAAAGCGCAAGTCCTGGGGTACCGAGGTCGCGATGGTCTTCCAAGACCCCATGACCTCGCTCAACCCGGTGATGCGCGTCGGGCGCCAGATCGACGAGGCGCTGCGCGTACGCCTCGGGATGTCCAAGGACGCCGCGAGGGCCCGCGCGATCGAGCTGCTCGAGCTCGTGGGCATCCCCTCGCCCGAGCGGCGCTACCGCGCGTACCCCGGCCAGCTCTCGGGCGGCATGCGACAGCGCGTCGTCATCGCCACCGCCCTGGCGTGCTCGCCCCAGCTGCTCATGGCCGACGAGCCGACGACCGGCCTGGACGTGACCATCCAGGCGCAGATACTCAACCTGATCGACGACCTCAAGGAACGCCTGCATATGTCGGTGATCCTCATCACCCACGACCTGGGCGTCGTGGCCACGAGGACGTCGCGCATCGTCGTCATGTACGCCGGGCGGGTCGTGGAGACCGGCTCGACCCGCGACGTCTTCTACGGACATCGCATGCCCTACACGCGCGCCCTGCTGGAGAGCTCGCCCAAGGTGACCAGCCCCTCGCACACGCGACTGAGCGCCATCCCGGGCCGCCCGCCCAACCTCGTGCGCCTGCCCGATGGGTGCAGCTTCGCGGCGCGCTGCGCCTACGCGACCGCGCGCTGTCACGCCGAGCGACCCGAACTCGAGGCCGAGGGCGACTCCGGGCACGCGTTCGCGTGCTGGAACCCGCTGCCGGCCAACCGGGGAGTCCTCGCGTGAGCGACGACCGCACTCCCCTGCTCCAGGTCCGCGACCTGACCGTCAACTTCGGCAAGGGCCGCCACGCGGTCAGCGCCGTCGCGGGCATCAGCTTCGACGTCTACGAGGGCGAGACCCTGGGACTCGTGGGCGAGTCCGGGTGCGGCAAGTCGACGACCGGCAAGGCCCTCATGAAGATCGTCGAGCCCACGAGCGGCACGGTCGAGCTCGAGGGTACGGACGTCACGCGCCTCAAGGGCCGCGACCTGCGCAACGCGCGCACCCGGATGCAGATGATCTTCCAGGACCCCATCAGCTCGCTCAACCCTCGTCGGCGGGTCAAGGACATCGTCGCCGAGCCCCTCGACTGCTGGAAGAAGGTCACCGACGAGGAGCGGACCACCGTCGTCACCAAGCTCCTCGGCGAGGTCGGCATCGACCCGGCCGTCTACGGCAACCGCTACGCCCGCCAGTTCTCGGGCGGCCAGTGCCAGCGCATCTCGATCGCCCGTTCCCTGGCGATGCGGCCCAAGATGCTCATCTGCGACGAGATGGTCTCGGCGCTGGACGTCTCGGTCCAGGCCCAGATCCTCAACCTGCTCGCGGACTTGAAGGAGGAGTACGGCCTCACGCTGCTCTTCATCGCCCACGATCTGGCGGTGGTCAAGAACGTCAGCGACCGCGTCGCGGTGATGTACCTGGGCAAGATCTGCGAGGTCGGGCCCTCCGACGTCCTCTACGACGCGCCGGCGCACCCCTACACCAAGTTCCTCCTGGGCGCGGCGCTCGACGCCGACCCCGACGCCCCGATCCACGGCGAGGTCCTCCAGGGCGAGCCGCCAAGCCCGATCGACCCGCCGAGCGGGTGCCGATTCCGCACGCGCTGCCCCTTCGCCCAGGAGCGATGCGCCGCCGAGGAGCCGGTGCTCAGCGACATCGCCGCGGGCCACCAGGTGGCCTGCCACTTCCCGCTCATCACCCCCACGGCCTAGGGCCGGCGACCGGCTCTGCGTAGCCTGGACCGATGGAGCCGCTGCCCGAGGCCGTGTCCACGCCGCGGCTGACCCTGCGCGTCTGGCGCGACGAGGACGCGGCGGCGCTCGCCGAGGCGGTGCGCGTCAGCCGCGAGCACCTCGCGCGGTGGATGCCCTGGGCGAACGAGGACACCAGCGTCGAGCACTACGGGTCCTTCATCGCGGACCGGCGCGCGCAGTGGGCCGAGGGCGGCGACGCGACGTACGGCGTCTTCTGCGGCGGCGCCGTCGCCGGCGGGACCGGGCTGCACCGGCGGCGCGGGCCTGGCGTGCTCGAGATCGGCTACTGGATCCACGTCGATTTCGTCGGCCGCGGCTACGCCACCGAGATCGCCGCGGCGCTCACCGACACCGCCTTCACGATCGAGGGGATCAACCGCGTCGAGATCCGCCACGACGGCGCCAACGCCCGCAGCCGCGCCGTGCCCGAGAGGTTGGGATTCACCCACGAGGCGGCGCTCAGCGGCGAACGAAAGACCTCCGGCGACGAAGGCGACGACTGGGTCTGGGCCGTGGGGCGCGACGAGTGGACGACGCGTCGGCGTGCGTCGGCGACGCGCGGGCAGCCCGCGACGTGAGCAGGAACCGGCTGTGGCTCATCGTCGGGGTCATCTTCGCCGCGGCGCTGGCCCTGGGGAGCTGGTCGTGGGCGGCGGCGATGGTCCTGATCGGCGCGTGCGCGGTGGCCGGGCTCGTCGTCGCGCTCAAGAATCGACCCACGAGCGGACCCTTCGCGATGTCCACGACGTGTGACGGGTGCGGGTCGCTCCTCCAGCTGCACGCCGGGCTGCCCGAGCGCGTCTGCTCCTCGTGCGGCAGGCGCCAGTCCTGGGCCCGGTGAGCCTCGGGTTCTGACCGCTACGGTTCAGCGTGGGCGAGAAGGCCAGGGACGGGGGCCGGACGTGGCGGATCTTGTGGTGCAGGGTGACGAACTCGTCGTGCGACTGCACAAGTTGGAGAAGGCCGAGGGCGTCCACGGCGAGATTCGGGTTCCGCTCAGCGCCGTCAGCAAGGTCGAGGTCGTCGACGACGCGATCCACCAGGTGCACGGGGTCCGCGTGGGGACCGGGATCCCCGGGTCCACGGCGGTGGGCACGTTCACGACGAGGACAGACAAGATGTTCGCGGCCGTCCACCACGACACGCCGCGCGCGGTACTCGTGACGCTGACCGGCGCGCGGTTCGACCACTTGCTCATCGGCAGCCCCGACCCCGAAGCCGTCGTCGCGTCGCTGCCCGCGACGCACTGATCAGCGACTACTGGGAGTCGGCTTCCGGCTCGGCGTCGGCCGCGGTCTCCGCTTCGGCCCCGGGCGCGGTGTCGGCCTCGGGCGCGGCGTCAACGACCGGCGCCGCGTCAACGAGCGGCGCGTCGGCGTCGACCTCGTCGGTGGGCTTGCCTGACTCGACGGCGAACTCGGCCCACGCGGCCTGGGACTCGGTCTCGGGCGTGAACTCGCCGTACTCGAGCCCCCCGATGTAGTTGCCCTCCGTGTCGTAGGCGTGGGACCCGAAGGCCTCGCGGTACTCCTCGGAGACCTCGCCGCCCTCGGCGGCTTGCTTGATCGACAGGCTGATGCGGCGCCGCGCGGTGTCGAGCTCGATGATCTTGACCCAGAGCTCCTCGCCCGGGGTGACGACCTGGTCGGGCGACTCCACGTGGTGCGCGGCCATCTCCGAGATGTGCACCAGGCCCTCGATGCCGTCGCCCACCTGGATGAACGCGCCGAAGGGAACGAGCTTGGTGACGCGGCCGTAGACCAGCTGGTCCACCGCGTGGCTGTCGGCGAAGACCTGCCACGGGTCGGACTGGGTCGCCTTGAGCGACAGGGAGATGCGCTCCTTGGCGAAGTCCACGTCGAGGACCTCCACGTCGACCTCGTCGCCCACCGAGACCACCTGGCTCGGGTGGTCGATGTGCTTCCAGGACAGCTCCGAGACGTGGATGAGACCGTCCATGCCGCCCAGGTCGACGAAGGCGCCGAAGTTGACGACCGAGGAGATCACGCCGTGGCGGCGCTCGCCGGGCTTCAGGTTCGACAGGAAGTCGCCGCGCTGCTCCTTCTGGGTCTCTTCGAGCCAGGCGCGCCGGCTGAGCACGACGTTGTTGCGGTTGCGGTCGAGCTCGATGATCTTGGCCTCGACGGTCTTGCCGATGTAGGGCTGGAGCTCGCGCACGCGGCGCAGCTCGACGAGGGAGGCGGGCAGGAAGCCGCGCAGGCCGATGTCGACGATCAGGCCGCCCTTGACGACCTCGATGACGACGCCCTTGACGACCTCGTCGCGGGACTTCAGGTCCTCGATGTTGCTCCAGGCCTTCTCGTACTGGGCGCGCTTCTTGGACAGGACGAGGCGACCCTCCTTGTCCTCCTTCTGCAGGACCAGGCACTCGACGCGCTCGCCGAGCGAGACGATCTCGCTGGGGTCGGCGTCGTTGCGGATCGAGAGCTCGCGCGCGGGGATGACGCCCTCGGATTTGAATCCGATGTCGAGCAGGACCTCGTCGTGGTCGATCTTGACCACGGTGCCGGTGACCAGGTCACCGTCTTCGAACTCCAGGACCGAGTCGCCCACCAGGGTGGCGAGGTCGGTCCCGACCATGTTGTCCTCGGTGATGACGCGCGGGATGTACTTTCCCTGCTCGTCGAAGGTGCCCATGGGCTGGGGGGAAAGGAGGCTGGTGCCGTCCGACATGCGTTACTACCTTGGCGACCGCACCGGGGCCCGCTAGGCGACAGGGACTGGGTTTCCGGTGCAAACCCAGGTGACGATGCTAGCACCGGGGCCCTAACCCTTGGCCGCCGCCCAGTTCTCGCCCCACGACAGTGAGACCTCTAAGGGGACGCTCAGGTCCGCGGCGTGCGTGAGCGAGTCGGTGATGATCGACTCGACGGCGTCGCGCTCGGACGGCGGCGCCTCGACCAGCACCTCGTCGTGCACCTGCAGGATGAGTCGCGCCGCGAGCCCCTCGGCGAAGAGCCGACGGTCCAGTCGAACCAGCGCGGACTTGAACACGTCGGCGGCGAGGCCCTGGATCCCGGCGTTCATCGCCTGGCGCTCGGCCGCCTGGCGCTGGGGGCCGACGGCGGTCGCGAGGTCGGGGAAGGGACGGATCCGCCCGAACTCCGTGCGCGAGTAGCCCTGGGCGCGGACCTGGTTGAGCGTCGCGTCCATGTAGGCGCGCAGGCTCGGGAAGCCCGCGAAGTAGCTGTCCATCACCTCTTTGGCCGCCGACACGCTCACCCCCAGACGCTGGGAGAGGCCGAAGGCCTCCATGCCGTAGGCGAGGCCGTAGGAGACGGCCTTGGCCTGCTCGCGCTGCTCGTGGGTGATCTGCTCGGGGGCCACGCCGAAGACCTTCGCGGCGATCGAGCGGTGCACGTCCTCGCCCGAGGCGAACGCCGCCAGCAGCCCCGAGTCCTGGGATAGGTGGGCCAGGATGCGCAGCTCGATCTGGTTGTAGTCGGCCACCGCGAGCAGCCATCCCTCGGTGGGCAGGAACGCGTAGCGCAGGCGCCGGCCCTCGCTCGTGCGCACCGGGATGTTGTGCAGGTTCGGGTTCTCTGACGAGAGGCGACCGGTGCGCGCGACGGTCTGGTGGAACGTCGCGTGGATGCGTCCGTCGGCCCCCACCGCGTCGATGAGGTTGGACCCGTACGTGCTGCGCAGCTTCTCGACCTCGCGGTAACGCAGGATCAGGGCGATGATCGGGTGAGCGTCGACGAGCGACTCCAAGGTCGTCGCGTCGGTCGAGTAGCCGGTCTTGCCCTTCTTGCCCGGGGTCAGGCCCAGCTCGTCGAAGAGCACCGTGCGCAGCTGGGCCGAGGAGTTGACCTTGAACTCGTGTCCGGCCACCTTCTGGATCTCGGCGTCGAGGCGCGCGGCCTCCGCGGCGAACTCCGCCGAGATCGATCGCAGCAGCCCCACGTCGACGCGCACTCCGCGCGCCTCCATGCGCCCGAGGACCTTGACCAGCGGCAGTTCGACCTGCTCGTAGACGAAGCCGAGCTCCCAGCGCGCGACCTCGGCGCGCAGCTGCTCGCGCAGGCGCGCGACGAGCTGGGCGTCGGCCACCAGCGCCGCGTCATCGGCGTCCTCCTCGAAGAGCGTCGGGGTCGACGAGGTGAGCGTCGCGCCCAAGAAACGCTGGGCGACGTCGGCCAGCCCGTAGCGGCCGCTCGTGGCGTCGACCAGGAACGCCATGATCGAGGTGTCGTCGGACGGCTCGGCCAGGTCTACGCCGTGGGCGTCGCCGTAGCGGTACAGCGTCTTGACGTCGTGCCCGCTCGGCGCGGCGGCGCCCAGGGCGCCCACGACCTCGCCCAGCGTGGCGAGCGCGACGTGCCCGCTCGCCGGGTCGAAGGCCGCGACGCGCGACTGGCGGTGCGCCAGCACGGTCGCCGGCGCCGCCAGCACCTGGGCGAGCGGCGCCACCGTGGCCACCGGCCCCGCGGGCGCGGGCGTGCTCGGCGCGCCCTCGGCGGTCGCGCCGGGGCCCAGGAGCCCGTCGGCCATGAGCTTGTCGAAGCGCACGCGGGCCGAGTTCATCTCGAAGCGGTCGAAGAACGACATCACCTCGGAGCGGTCCCAGCCCCCGAGGGCGAGGTCGTCGGGCGTGCGCTCGAGGGGCACGTCGCGCACGAGCCGCATCACGCGCTCGTTGTTGCGGGCGCGTTCCTCGAAGGCCGCCAGGTTCTCGCGCAGCTTGGGGGTCAGGTCGCCCAGGTGGGCGTAGAGGTCGTCCATGTCGCGGTACTGGCTGAAGAGCTTGGCGGCGGTCTTCTCACCGACCCCGGGCACCCCGGGCAGGTTGTCGGACTGGTCCCCGCGCAGCGCGGCGAGCAGCGCGTAGCGCGCGGGCTCGATGCCGCAGCGCTCGATGATGCCCGCCTCGTCGTAGAGCGAGTAGTCCGACACGCCACGGCGGTTGTAGAGCACGCGCACGTAGGGGTCCTCGACCAGCTGGAAGGTGTCGCGGTCCCCGGTCACCACGATCGCCGGCACGCCTTCGTCGCGCGACTCGGTCGCCAGGGTCGCCAGCACGTCGTCGGCCTCGAACCCGGCGACGCCGAGCACGGGGATGTGCAGCACCCCGCACAGCGAGCGGATGAGGTCGAACTGATGCTCGATCTCCACGGGGGTCTCGGCGCGACCGCCCTTGTAGTCCTCGACCATCTCGTCGCGGAACGTCCCGCCGGGGAGGTCGAAGGCGACGCCGACGCCGCGCGGCTTCTGGTTGCGCACGAGCAGGTCGAGCATCGACGCGAACCCGTGCAGGGCGTTGGTGACGACCCCCTCGGAGGTGGCGATCTCCACGGGCAGGGCGAAGAACGCGCGGAACGCGAGCGACATGCCGTCGAGCAGCACGACCGGCCGCTGGTCGGCCGGCTCAGCCAACGAACTCGCCCTTCAGGATCTGCTGGGCCACGTCGCGCATCCTCGTGCGCGCGCGCATCGCCGACTGCTGGATGACCTCGAACGCCTCGGGTTCGTCGAGGCCGCGGTTCTCCATCAGCCACTCCTTGGCGCGCTGGACGAGCTCGCGGGTCTCGATCTTGTCGTCGGCGCTGCTCGCGGCCGCGCCCTCGTGCACGCCGGGCGCGCTCGGGTCCAGGATCGCGGCGAGCTTGGGGAGTATCTCGCTCGAGCGGAAGGGCTTGACCAGGTACGCCACCACGCCGGCGTCGCGCGCGCTCTCGATGAGCGTGCGCTGGGAGAACGCGGTGAGGATCACCACGACGGTCCCGGAGCCCTTCACCTGGCGCGCGACCTCGATGCCGTCGAGCCCGGGCATCTTGATGTCGAGCAGGGCCAGGTCCGGGCGGTGCTCGTTGATCAGCGCGAGGGCGTCGTCGCCGCGCGCGGCCTCGCCGACCACGAGGTAGCCGTCTCCTTCGAGCATCTCCTTCAAATCGAGGCGGATGATGGACTCGTCGTCCGCAATCACCACTCGTCTTTCCATCATCATCCTTCGGGGGTCCACTCCCGCAGGAGCTCGTCTCGTTGCGCCGCCAGGTCCCGGACCTCGCCGTGGCGCCGCTGCAGCTCGGCGTTGGCGGCGATCACGTGACGCGACAGCTCGCTATATTCTGCCGCCTGCAGCGGGGTCTCGGAGACCAGGGATCGGATCCGGGCGTCGTCGAGGGCGTCGTTCCAGACGTCGACCTGCTCCTCGAGGACCTTGAGGCTCTCGCGCGCCGCGCTCAGCCGGCGCTGGATGTCCTCCAGGTGCCGCTTCTGGGTCCGTGACGCCACCTTCGAAGTGTAAGACCGCTTACCCGAGGCTCACCAGCGCGCTCGCGTGCGCCAGCAGGGCCCCCGACGGGCCCGCGCCCAGGCCGAGCGGCGTCACGTCGGCCTCGACCCCCCCGAAGTCCCGGCGCGCCACGGGCCCCAGGTCGCTCGGCGCGCTCGCCAGCGAGTCGGCGAGGACCCGGTGCACCGCGCGGGCGAACCCGGATTCGAAGAAGCCGCCCACGTAGGCGCCGAGGCCGTAGTCGAGGGCCCGCGCCATCAGGGCGCGCGCCTCGACCAGCCCGCCGACGCGCGCCGGCTTGACGCAGATCAAGCCCGCGGCGCGCGCCGCCACCGCCGCCTCGAGGTCCTCGATCCCGCGCAGCCCCTCGTCCAGGCCCACCGGGACGTCCAGCCGCCGCGCGAGGGCCGCGGCCCCGGCCACGTCCCCGGGCGCGAAGGGCTGCTCGACGGCCACGAGTTCCGCGACGCGCGCGACGAGGGCGGCCTGGCCGATGACGTCGTCGAGGGACGTCGCCGACGCGTTGAAGTCGAGCAGGACCGGCAGCCCGGCGCGCGACAGTCGCCCCAGCGCGTCGCGGTCGAGCGGCCCCGGCCGGGTCTTGACCCGCAGACGCGCGGCGCCCGGCGCGACGCTCCAGGGCGCCTCGTCCAGGAGCGAGACCGTCGCCATGACCCCCGTGTCCTGGCACGAGGGCCACCGCGCGGCCAGCGAGGCGCCGCGAGATCGCAGGTCCAGGTCCAGCAGCGCCATCTCGACCAGCGCCGAGGCGAACCGGCGCGCCCCGCGCGTGCTGGGCTCCACGTCGCCCACCGCGCGCGACAGCGACTCCGGGGAGTCGGCGTCGGAGATGCGCACCAGCAGGAGACTCGAGCGAAGCTCCTCGACCACCTCGTCGAGTGACGGATCGCCGTTGAGCGGCGACGGCTGGACGCCGACCTCGCCGAACCCGATGGTCCCGGCGTGCTCGACGCCGAGCAGCAGGCGCGCGCGCACGTCGTGACGCTCGCCCGCCGCGGCGACGGCGTGCTGGAGTGTCGCGTCGTCGCGCCACAGCGTGATCTTCACGAGAGCCACACTAGGTTTGCTGGTACCTTTGACGATTCAGCCCGGATGGCGGAATCGGCAGACGCGGAGGCCTCAAAAGCCTTTACTCGAAAGGGTGTGTGGGTTCAAATCCCACTCCGGGCACGCTGTTACCGTGGAGCCGTGACCGACTGGCCGGTGTTGCCCTTCAACGATCACGCGGTCGCTCTCTTCCCTGGTCAGGGTTCGCTGAGCGCCGGCGCGGGCACCACCTGGCGCACGTCGCGCCACTGGGACATCGTCACGCGCGTCGCCGAGGCCACCGGCGTGGACCTGGACCGCCTGCTCACGACCGCGCCCGACGACGAGGTCGTGCGCACCGACAACGCCCAGCTGGCGACTTTCGCGCTGTCGATGGTCGGCTACGGCGAGCTGCTCGACCACGACGTGCGCCCGCGCTACCTGCTCGGCCACAGCCTGGGCGAGTTCTCCGCCCTGGCGGCGTCGGGGCTGCTGGGCGTCGACGAGGCCGCGCGGCTCATCGCCGTGCGCGGCGCGGCGATGCGGCGGGCCGCGGACGCGGTGGAGGGGTCGATGGTCGCGCTCATGGGCGGCGACGACGGCGCGCGCGAGGCGCTCGACCAGCTCGACGACGTCTGGCTGGCCAACGTGAACGGCACGGGCCAGCTGGTCGTCTCGGGCACGCGCAAGGGCCTCGACGACCTCCTGTCGCGCCACCGCGAGCTCGGCTGGCGCCGCGCGACCCCGCTGCCCGTGGGCGGCGCCTTCCACTCGCCCCTCATGGCCCCCGCCCAGGCCGAGCTCGACGCCGCGCTCGCGACCACCACCTGGGGCACGACCGACGCCGTGGTCGTCGCCAACGTCGACGGCGCCGTGCACAGCTCGCCCGAGGAGTGGCGGCGCCTGCTCAGCCGCCAGCTCACTTCGCCGGTCGAGTTCCTCGACGCGACCCTCGCCCTGCCCGCGACGGTGACCACCACGATCGAGCTGCCGCCCGGCGGGGTCCTCACCGGCCTCACCCGGCGCATCCGTGAGTTCGACGCCCAGTTCACCCCCACGTCGCCCATGTCCGTGCGCGAGATGGTCGCGTGAGCCGCCTGGTCGTCGTCACCGGCGCGAGCCGCGGCATCGGCGCGGCCATCGCCGAGCGCTTCGCCGCCCAGGGCGACCAGGTCGTGGCCCTGTCGCGATCGGGCGAGGCGCCGGCGGCGTGCGCGCGCTCACTGCGCGTCGACGTGACCAACTCCGCCGAGGTCACCGCCGCGTTCAAGGAGGCGACCTCCGAGTTCGGCCCCGTCGCCGTCGCCGTGGCCAACGCCGGCGTGACCCGCGACGGGCTCGCGCTGCGCATGGGCGACGACCAGTGGCGCGAGGTGCTCTCGACCAACCTCGACGGGGCGTTCTACACCGCGCGCGCCGCGCTGACCTCGATGGTGCGCGCGCGGGCCGGCTCGATCATCTTCATCGGGTCGATCAGCGGCTTCGTCGGCGTCCCGGGCCAGGCCAACTACGCGGCGTCCAAGGCCGGGCTCATCGGGCTGGCGCGCGCGCTGGCCAAGGAGGTGGCCACGCGCGGCGTGACCGTCAACGTCGTGGCCCCCGGCCTGATCGACACCGACATGACCAGCGACCTCGGCGAGGCGCGCGAGAAGATGGCCGCGCTGATCCCCATGGGGCGCGCGGGCCAGACCAGCGACGTCGCCGGAGTCGTCGCCTTCCTCGCCGGAGACGACGCCCGCTACATCACCGGTTCCGTGATCGCCCCGGACGGGGGCCTGTCGCTCGGTCGGTAACCGGACGGTCCCGGGACCGTTTGACTACCATGGAACGAGACAAAAACCAAGGGGAACCTCGATGGACCGCAACGAAGCACTCGCCAAATTCACGGACAACACGGTCGAGGTCCTGGCCGTCGATCCTTCGCAGGTGACCCCGGAGGCCTCCTTCGCCGACGACCTGGGCGCGGACAGCCTCGACCTCGTGGAACTGGTGATGGCGCTCGAGGAGACCTTCGACATCGAGGTCGGCGAGGACGAGCTCAAGGACATCACCACGGTGGGCGCGGCGTTCGAGCTCATCTACGCCAAGCTCTAGTGCGCGCGGCCGTCACCGCGAGCGGACCCGTTGAAGGACGGCGCGTCGCGGTCACCGGGCTCGGCGCCCTGACCTGCGCCGGGGTGGGCGTCGAGGCGCTGTGGGACGCCCTGGAGCTGGACGTCGCCCCGCCATCCACGCGCGTTCCCGACTTCGACGCGACGCACCTCGGCGGCCCCAAGGAGCTGCGGCGCCTGGACCCCTTCACGCTCTACGCGCTGATGGCCGCGGACGAGGCGTGGCGCCAGAGCGGGCTCGAGGGCCCGATGGTCGACGCCGGCAGCGTCGTCACGACCGGCATCGGCGGGCTGCAGACGGTGCTCGAGCAGTACCGGGTCCTGCTGGCCAAGGGCCCCGACCGCGTGTCGCCCTTCATGGTGCCCATGATGATGCCCAACGCCGCGACCGCCGCGGTGTCCATGCGCTTCGGCCTGGGCGGGCCGTGCGAGACGGTGACGACGGCGTGCGCCGCGGGCACCCACGCGATCGGCAACGCCGCGCGCCTCGTCGCCCAGGGCCGCTGCCCGGTCGCCGTGGCCGGCGGCGCCGAGGCCGTCATCGTCGACATCGCCGAGGCGGGGTTCCGCAACATGACCGCGCTGAGCGGCCAGGACCTCTCGCGGCCCTTCGACGTCGACCGCGACGGATTCGTGATGGGCGAGGGCGCCGGCATCTTGATCCTCGAGGAGTGGGACCACGCCCTCGCGCGCGGCGCGACCATCCTCGCCGAGGTCGTCGGCGCCGCGTCGACCGCCGACGCGCACCACATCACCGCGCCGGACCCCGCGGGTGCGGGCGCGATCCGCTGCATGGAGCTCGCGCTGGCCGACGCCGACCTCGCGCCGGGCGACCTGTCGCACATCAACGCCCACGGCACGTCGACGCCGCTCAACGACCTCGCCGAGGCCGTCGCGGTCCACGCCGTGTTCGGCGACGCCCCCCCGCCGGTGACCTCGGTCAAGGGGCACCTGGGCCACTCGCTCGCCGCGGCGGGCGCGCTCGAGGGCGTCGCCTCGGTGCTCACGCTCCTGCGCCAGTCGATCCCGCCCACCGCGGGCACGCGCCACGTCGACCCGGCGATCGACCTGGACGTCGTGCTGGGAAAGCCCCGCGCCGCCCACGTCGAGACGGTCCTGTCCAACTCCTTCGGCTTCGGCGGCCACAACGGCTCCGTCGTCTTCAAGCGCTACGAGGCCTAGAGGCCGAACCAGTCGTCGCGGTGCCGGTCCACCATGGAGTTGTGGAAGGCCCAGCGTGCGTTGGCGATGAACTCACCGAGCAGGACGGGGTCCTTCACCCCCGGGGCGACCTCGACGCCCGAGCGCGCGTCGACCCCCCAGACCGGGTAGTTCTGGACCACGTCGACGACGTTGGACGCGGTCAGTCCCCCCGACGCCACCAGGGGCGTGCGGATGGTCTCGTCGAGGAACACCCCCAGGCAGTCCACCAGCGACGCGTGGTCGTCGGACTCGGGCAGGACCAGGTAGTCGACCCCCGACTCCATCAGCGCCGCGTCGATGACCCCGGTGCTGGGTAGCGTGCGAAAGACCGTGTTGACCCGGTCGGCCACGTAGGCGAGCTGCTCGACGGTCATCGCGCCCTCGAGCTGGACCGCGCTCAGGCCCAGCGTGTTGGCGACCTCGACGACGCGCTGGGGCAGCTCGCTGCGAAAGACACCCACCGTGTAGGCGCCGTGGGGCAGGCGGCGCACGATGTCGTGCACGGTCTCGGCCGCGACGCGCCGCGGCGTGGGCCCGAACTCGAAGCCCACCGCGCTGGCCCCCAGGCCGATCGAGAACAGGGCGTCCTCCTCGGAGGTCACGCCGGAGATCTTGATGAACAGGTCGTCGACCAGCAGGCGCACGTGGACTCCTCGCGACAACGCTACGCGAGGCCCGCCTAGAGCGTCTCGACCAGCACCCCGTCGACCTCGCCGTCGGCCAGCGTGCGGTGCGCGACGCCCAGGGCGCGCACGCCGTCGCCCCCCGGCACGGCGGTGGTGACGCCCTGGGGGCCGTCGGGGCCGCTGGCGCGCAGCACGTCGTCGATCGCCGACGCGCTGGGGCCGCTGGCGCGCACGAGGCGCCAGGGCACCCTGGCCCCGCGCGCGTCCAGGCGCGCGACCAGCTCCTGGCCCGTGTAGCAGCCCTTGGTGAAGGACACGGTCGTCTCGACGACCTCGGACCCGAAGCAGTGCGGCGTGAGCTCGCGCGCGAACTCGCTCGCGCCGGGCCACCCCGACGACACGAGGTCCGCGCTGGTCGCCAGCGGACCGTCCGGCGCGTCGAGGGACTCGAGCGTGCAGTCCACGCGCAGTAGGAACCGGCGCAGCCGCGCCGTCGCCTCGTCGACGCACGCGCGCGGCACGACGAGGTCGAGCCCGCCACCCACCGCGTGCACCAGGCACGTCGTGATCACGACCGAGTCCGGGCGCAGCAGCAGCGCCCAGCGCTCGACGCCGTCGAGGTCCTCGACGTCCTGGGTCAGCTGGCCCTGGAGGAAGCTCGCGGCCTCGGGTCCGCGGGCGCGGATCACGGACCACTCGAGGGGCGCCACCGCGACCGTCTCGGAGTTTTCCCTCATCGACCATTACAGTAGGCGCGACCGGGACCAGGCTCGGTCGGAGGTCGCCGTGACGATACAGAACGAGCTCAACACGCTGACCTCGTCGCTCAGCGACCTCTCGGCGCGCCTCACCGCGCTGGTAGAGCACGAGGGCGCGTCGATGCCCAGCGAGGTCTATAGCGAGCTGGTCGCCGCCGAGCGCACCGTCGGCACGCTGCTGCGACGACTGAACCGCGTCGCCAACCGGGTCCGCTGAGACCCGCCGGTAGTCTTCGACCATGGTCGGTCCCTGGCAGCGCTGCGCGGCGCTCACGACCGACCAGCGCCTCGACGTCTTGAACCTGCTGAACCGCACTGAGGTCAGCCTGGGCCGCGAGGCCATCGACGAGGGCCGCCGGCGCATCGTGGTCCACGGCTGGTCCGGGGAGCACTGGCTGCACTTTCGCGACGTCCACCTCGACGGCTACGCGCTCGTGACGGGCAGCGACCCGGCCACGGTCGAGATGTGCGGCGGGGGCCTGGACCACCAGCTCCTGGCCCAGGTGCTCGCCGGGCACTCCCGCGTCGACTGGTGGACCCGGGGCATGCCCGACGAGGCGCCGGGCCACGTCGTGAGAACCCTCGAGATGCTGCGTGTCGCGCTGCCCGTGGCCGTGGCGGCGGTGCCGGCGGGCGCCACCCTGCGCAACTTCGAGCCGGGGCGCGACGACGCCGCGTGGCTCGCGCAGAACAACGCGGCGTTCGCCGACCACCCCGAGCAGGGCGCGTGGCGCGAGGGCGACCTCGACGAGCGCACGCGCGAGCCCTGGTTCGACCCGTCGGGCTTCCTGCTCCTCGAGATCGACGGACGGCTCGCCGCGTCGTGCTGGACGAAGGTCCACGAGCTGCACCCGGACCGCTTCGGCGAGATCTACGTGATCTCCGTGCACCCGGATTTCCAGGGGCGCAGCCTGGGCCGGGTCATGGTCACCCAGGGCCTCGAGGCGCTGCGGCGCAAGGGCGTCAGCGAGGCCATCCTCTTCGTGGACCGCTCCAACGTCGGCGCGCGCCGGCTCTACACGTCACTGGGCTTCGAGCTCGTGCGCGAGGACCAACTGGTCCACTTCGACGCCTAGGAACCGACGAGGCGCCCGACGAGGAAGGTGACGCCCGCCGCCAGCACGGTCACGGCCAACTGGCGCAGCGCCCATCGAATCGTCCCGCGCCGGATGAACCAGCCGATCACCCCGCCGCACGTCAGCGAGGCGACCGCGCCGAGTCCGACGGACCACCAGGCGAGGTTGCCCGTCGTCGTCACCAGCCACGGCAGCAGCGGGATCAGCGCGCCGACACAGAAGGCGACGAACGACGAGGCCGCCGCGGCCCACGGGTTGCCCGTCGCCGAGGGGTCCACGCCGAGCTCCTCGCGCGCGTGCGTGCGCAGCGCCAGGTCGGGGTCGCGCATGAGGTCCGTCGCGAGCCGGTCCGCCAGCTCGGCCTCGATGCCGCGCGCCTGGAAGATGGCGCGCAGCTCCTCGCGTTCCTCGACCGGACTGTCCTGGAGGGACCGGCGCTCGACCTCGATCTCGTATTCGAGGGACTCCTTCTGCGCGCGCATCGAGATCCACTCGCCCGAGGCCATCGAGAACCCCCCGGCGACGAGGCCGGCCAGACCGGCCAGGCGCACGACCGAATGGCCCGGGTTCGCCCCGGCGAAGCCCAGGATGAGCGAGATGTTGGTGACCAGGCCGTCACTGGCGCCGAACACGCCGGCGCGGAACCACCCCGCGGTGATCTGGCGGTGCTCCTCGCCGTGGTAGATCTCGGACACCGGGCCATCCTACGGTCGCCCCGGAGCCGTTTCGGGCGGCCGGTAGAGTCGTCTCGGAGGTGGACATGACCACGCACGTAGCGAGCACCGACGACCTGAGGGCGATGATCGGCACTCACCTCGGGTACTCCGAGTACCACCGGGTCACCCAGGAGGCGGTCAACCTCTTCGCCGACGCCACCGGGGACCACCAGTGGATCCACGTCGACCCCGTGCGCGCCGGCGCGGGCCCCTTCGGCACGACGATCGCCCACGGCTACTACACGCTCTCGATGCTGCCGGTCCTCCTGAGCGGGCTCATGCACGTCGACGGCGTGGCGATGGGCATCAACTACGGGACCAACAAGGTGCGCTTCCCCGCGCCGGTCCCCGTGGGCTCGGAGATCCGTGCGGGGGCCACGCTGGCCTCGGTCGAGGAGATCGCCGGCGGCGTCCAGGTCGCCATGGACGTCGTGGTGGAGGTGCGCGACGCGCCCAAGCCGTCGTGCGTCGCCCAGGTCGTCTACCGCTATTACCACTAAGTGACCGCCACCGACCTGCCCCGCGGCGAGGAGAAGACGCGCGCGGTGCGCGCGATGTTCGACGCCATCGCCCCGCGCTACGAGATGGTCAACCGCGTGATGACCCTGGGCCTGGACCGGCGCTGGCGCCGGCGCTGCGTGAGCGACCTGCGCCTGGTGGAGGGCAGCCTGGTGCTCGACGTCGCGGCGGGCACGGGTGACTTCTCGCGCGAGCTCGCACGCCAGGGCCAGCGCGCCGTCGCCACCGACCTCAGCTACGGGATGCTCGCCGCCGGCCACGACGTACGCGAGCGCGTCCAGGCAGACGCGACCCGGCTGCCGTTTCGCACCGGCGCCTTCGACGGGCTCACCTGCGGCTACGCGCTGCGCAACGTCGCCGACCTCGACGCCACCTTCAACGAGATGGCGCGCGTGCTGCGCCCCGGCGGGCGCGTGTCGCTCCTCGAGGTGGCCGAGCCCGCGGGGGGGATCTGGCGCGCGGGGTTCCGGGTGTGGTTCCGCCACGTGGTGCCCTTCATCGGAGGGCTGCTCTCGGACCGCCGCGCCTACGCGTACCTGCCGCGCTCGACCGCCTACCTGCCCGACGCCGAGTCCATCGTCGCGATGCTCAACCGCGCGGGGTTCAGCGCGGTCAACCACCGGATGCTCATGGGCGGTCTGAGCCAGCAGTTCATCGGGACGCGCGCGCGATGAGGTTCACCCGCTCGAGGATCGAGCCCCCGTCCTGGGACGCGCTGCGCACCGCCGGGGCGCGTCACGGGTGGCTGGTCGAGTCACCCGACACGATCCGCGTCGGGGTCGGGGCCGCGTCGTTCCGCGTCGAGCTGCCCGGGGGCACCCGTGACGAGACCAGCGTGGCGGTCGCCTTCGCCGGGCTGGATCTGCTCGGCGACGACGGCCCCGCGGGCACCGGGGTCGTCGCCTTCGGCACCCTCCCCTTCGACCCGACGGCCCCGGGGCTGCTCGAGGTGCCCGAGCACGTCATCACCCTGTTGCGCGACGGCGCGGCCTTCGTCACGAGCGCCGAGGGGGCCGGCGACTGGCGCGCGACGGTCGGGGCCGAGCCCGCGCCGAGCCAGGACCCCCAGAGCCTGCGCACGCTCACCTACCAGCCGACCGCCGAGGAGTACGCGCACAACGTGGCCCTGGCCGTCGAGGTGCTGCGCCGAAAGGAGATCGACAAGGTCGTGCTCGCGCGCGCGGTCCTGGGCACCGTGCCCGAGCCCCTCGACGGCGCGGCGATCGCCCAACGGCTGCGTCACCGCGAGCCGGTGTGCACGATCTACAGCCTGCCCACGCCCGACGGGCGTCGCTACGTCGGCGCCAGCCCCGAGCTCATCGTGCGCCGTGACGGCCCGGTGGTGCGCAGCCAGCCCCTCGCCGGGACGATCTCCCTGCCGCCGCACGCCGCGCCCGAGGACTACCAGAACTGGCTGCTCGGCTCGGCGAAGAACCTCCACGAGCACGCGGTCGTCGTCGACGACATCGTCCAGCTCCTCTCGAGCCAGTACGACGACATCGTCGCGGACGCGACGCCCTCGATCGTCGCGCTGCGAACGGTCGCGCACCTCGGTTCGTGGGTGACCGGCGTGCGCCACGACGAGGCGGGCGCACCCGACGCCCTGGCCGTGCTGCGCCTGCTGCACCCCACGGCCGCGGTCGGGGGGATCCCGCGCGAGGCCGCGGCCGAGATGCTCGCGCGCCTCGAGCAGCACGACCGCGGCCACTACGCCGGGCCTGTGGGCTGGGTGGACGCGAACGGCGACGGCGAGTGGTGGCTGGGGCTGCGCGGCGTCCTCATCGACGGCACCGCCTTCGAGGCGTGGGCCGGCGCGGGCATCGTGAGCGAGTCCGACCCGATCGCCGAGCGCGAGGAGACCCGCGACAAGCTCGCCAGCGTCCTGACCTCGGTGCTGGTGGACCGGGTCTAGGGCGCCTTGCCGAAGGGGCGCTCGAGCGCCCACTTGGTCACCAGCCACAGCGCCTCGACGACGATCGCGCTGGACATCTTGGACTCGCCCAGGGTGCGGTCGGTGAAGGAGATCGGCACCTCGACGATCGACGCGCCGCCGAGGCGCGCGCGGTACGTCATCTCGATCTGGAAGCCGTAGCCGTCCGCGGTGACGGTGTCGTAGCCGATCTTGTCGAGCGCGTCGCGCGAATAGACCCGATAGCCGGCGGTCGAATCCTTCACGCGCAGGCTGAGCATCACCGACGCGTACTGGTTGCCGCCGCGGCTCAGCCACAGGCGCGGTATCGACCAGTTCGGGATCGTCCCGCCGGTGACGTAGCGCGACCCGATCACCACGTCGTGGGTCGCCGAGGCGCTGAGCAGCTCGGGCAGGGCGCGCGGGTCGTGCGAGAAGTCGCAGTCGATCTCGACGAAACGGTCGTAGCCGCGCTCGATCCCCCACGCGAAGCCCGCGCGGTACGCGCCGCCGAGTCCGTTCTTGGCCGACCGGCGCAAGATCGAGATCTCGCCCAGGGCCTCGCCGACCGCCGTCGCCGCGTCCGCGGTGCCGTCGGGGCTGGCGTCGTCGACGACCAGCACGTGGGCGTCGGGCACCACGTCGCGCAGCGTGCGCAGCATGCGTTCCACGTTCAATATCTCGTTGTACGTGGGCAGGACAACCAGGACACGCATCGTCCGATTCTACCGGCGGCCTTAGACTGCTCCGGTGCCGACGTCCCCGCTCACCAGGCCCTCCGGCGCCGCGTAGGCCGCTGACGTGGCCGAGCCCGCGACCCCCCGACGCTTCACGCTACCGCGTGAGATCCGCATCATCCTCTCGCTCGGGCTGCTGGTCTTCGTCTTCGAGATTCTCGTCCTGCCTCAGTTCGCCGGCGCGCGACACTCGCTGCACCTGCTGAGCTCACTCAACCCGATCCTGGTCGTCTTCGCCGTCCTGTGCGAGGCGGCGGCGATCTACGCCTACGTCGAGCTGACGCGCACGGTGCTGTTCCCCTACTCGCCGAGCCGCTTCAACACGCTGCGCGTCAACCTGGCGGGCCTCGCCATCAGCCACGTCGTGCCCGGGGGCACGGCCCCGGCGGGCGCCCTGTCCTACCGGATCTTCAACGAGCTGGGCGTGCCCAAGGAGACCAACGCCTTCGGCCTCGCGACCCAGGGCAGCGGCTCGGCGGTCGTGCTCAACCTCATGTTCTGGGCCGCCCTCGTCGTGTCGATCCCCCTGCGGGGCTTCAACCCCGCCTACGGGTTCGCCGCGCTCGCGGGCGTCTTCCTGCTCAGCGCGTTCTTCGGGACGATCCTTCTGATCACGCGCGGCCAGCGCCACGCGGACAACTGGCTGCGCGCCCTCGCGCGCCACGTGCCGCGCATCAACCCCGACAAGCTCAGCGAGCTCCTGGCCAAGGTGGCCGCGCGCATCACGCTGCTCATCAACAACCGGCGCACGCTGTGGTGGGCGTTCACGTGGGCCAGCCTCAACTGGCTCCTGGACGCGGCGTGCCTGTGGGTGTTCGTGTGGGCCTTCGGCCACGCCATCTCGCCGATCGACCTGCTCGTCGCCTACGGCCTGGCCAACATCCTCGCGGCCATCCCCCTGACCCCCGCGGGGTTGGGCGTCGTCGAGGCGACGCTGATCCCGACCCTGGTGGGATTCGGCGTGCCCCACGGCCAGGCGATCCTGGCGGTGCTCTCCTACCGGCTGGTCAACTTCTGGATCCCCATCCCCATCGGCGGCGCCGCCTACGCGAGCCTGCAGTGGCGCCGCGAGCGCCCTAGCGCGTCGCCAGCGGGCGGGCCCGAGCCAGGGCCCGGCGCTTGAACTGCTCCTGGGCCGAGAGGTCGTTCACCGGCTGGAGGCGCCGCCAGCGCCGGTCGGTGCCCAGGACCCAGGTGAACCGGTCGTCGCTCCAGGTGATCTCGAAGGCCTCGAGCAGCTCGTCCTGGTTGTCGGTGCTGCTGATCGGCACCAGGACCTCGACGCGTCGGTCCAGGTTGCGCTCCATCAGGTCCGCCGAGCCGATGTAGACGGAGAAGTCCGGTTCGCCGCGGCGTCCGAAGATGAACACGCGGCTGTGCTCGAGGAACTCGCCAACGAGCGAGTGCACCGTGATCCGCTCCGACAGGCCCGCGACCCCGGGGCGCAGGCAGCACAGCGTGCGCACCTCGAGGCGGATGTCCACGCCGGCGCCGCTCGCCTCGTAGAGCGCGTCGATGATCGCGGGGTCCGTCAGGCCGTTGACTTTCATGTCGATCGACCCGCGCGGGCCGAGGTCGCGCTGGGTCGCGATGAGCTCGAGGACCCGCTGCCGCGTCTGGGTCGGGCTGACGATGATCGAGCGGTAGTCGTCCACGCGCGCGAAGCCCGTGAGGAAGTTGAACAGCTCGCCGACGTCGTGGGCGATGTCCGGGTCGCAGGTGAGCAGCCCGAAGTCCTCGTAGATGCGCGCGGTCTTGTCGTTGTAGTTGCCCGTCGCCACGTGGACGTAGCGCGCGGTCACCGACCCCTCGTTGCGCACGATGAGCGTGGTCTTGGAGTGGGTCTTGAGGCCTACGACGCCGTAGACGACGTGGGCGCCCGCGTCTTCGAGGGCCTTGGCCCACTCGATGTTGGCGGCCTCGTCGAAGCGCGCCTTGAGCTCGACCAGGGCGACGACCTGTTTGCCGTTCTCAGCCGCGCGGATCAGCGACTTGACGACCGGCGAGTCGCCCGACGTGCGGTACAGCGTCATCTTGATCCCCGCCACCTGGGGGTCCTCGGCGGCCTGGGCGATGAAGACCTCGACCGAGTCGCCGAAGGACTCGTAGGGGTGGTGCAGCAGGATGTCGCCCTCGCGGATCGCCGCGAAGATGTCGCCAACGTGGTCGCCCTGGAGCAGGCGCGCCGGGGTCAGCGGCGACCACCCCTCGCCGCGCAGGTCGGGGCGCTCCATGGAGTACAGGCTCCAAAGGTCGTGCAGCCCGAGCGGTGCGTCGGTGACGTAGACGCTCGACGGGTCGAGCTCGAGCTGGCCGACCAGCAGGTCCAGGAAGTCCTGGCTCATCCCGCTCTGGAGCTCGACGCGCAGGACCTCGCCGAAGCGGCGCCGGCGCAGCTCGACCTCCAGGGCGACCAGCAGGTCGTCGGCCTCGTCCTCTTCGAGCATGAGGTCCGCGTTGCGCGTCACGCGGAACAGGTCGGCGCGCCCGATGGTCATCCCGGGGAAGAGCTGGCCGAGGTTGGCCATGATGAGGTCCTCGAGCAGGCACCACCGGTCGGTGCCCGCGGGCAGGAAGCGCGGCAGCGAGTTGGGCACCTTGACGCGCGCGCTGCGCTCCTCACCACTCGCCTCGTCGATCACGCTGACCGCGATGTTGAGCGACAGGTTCGAGATCATCGGGAAGGGATGGCCCGGGTCCACCGCCAGCGGCGTGAGGACCGGGTAGACGTGCTCGTCGAAGTAGACCGCGAGGTTCTTGCGCTCGGCGTCCTCGAGGTCCGCGACGCGCACGATGGCGATCGAGTCGGCGGCCAGCTCGGGGAAGATCACGTCGAGCACGAGTCGGTCCTGGCGCTCGACCAGGGACGTGACGCGCTCACGGATGGCGGCGAGCTGCTGGCGCGGGCGCACGCCGTCCAGCGACGGGGTCTCCACGCCGGCGGCCACCTTGTCCTCGAGGCTCACCACGCGCACCTGGAAGAACTCGTCGATCATGTCGGCGAAGATCGCGATGAACTTGCAGCGCTCGAGCACCGGGAGCCGGCGGTCATCGGCCAGGTCGAGCAGGCGCGCGCCGAACTCGAGTCGCGACAGCTCTCGGCTGGAGAATCGCTCGGGCCCGAACGACGAGAGGTCCACCGACACGAAAAACCCGTCTCCTAACTTCACGGCAACGTAATCCAACCATCGTAGGGCTACGCTTGAGGAGTGGCGAGGCACGCGACCCGGGACGCGCCCACGGCCGTGGTTGCAGCCCCCGTGTCACGCTCGCGCACCACCGAACTGGGCCTGATGGCCCTCGCGTGGATCATCGTCACGTCCTTCTACATCCTCGCCTCCCTGGGGGCCCAGGGCCACATGCCCCCGCGCCTGTGGACCTTCCTGGGCGTCATCGTGTTCCTCTCGCTGGTGATGCACGTCGCCGTGCGGATTCTCGCGCCGCAGTCGAGCCAGATCCTGCTGCCGATCGCGACGCTCCTCAACGGCATCGGCTACGTCGAGATCGCCCGCTGGGATTCGACGTACGCCTCCTACCAGGCGGTCTGGTTCGCCATGAGCGTGATCGCACTGGTCATAACCCTGCGCGTCGTGCGCCACGTGCGCGACCTCGACCGCTACCGCTACATCACCCTGCTCGGCGCGGTCCTCTTGCTCGTGATGCCCCTCATTCCCCACTTTGGCGAGTCCATCTACGGCGCTCGCCTCTGGGTCCACGTCGGGCGTCTGTCCTTCCAGCCGGTCGAGCTGGCCAAGATCCTGCTCGCGTTCTTCTTCGCGTCGTACTTCGCGGCCAACCGCGAACTGCTGTCGACGCCGACGCTGCGCGTCGGGCAGCGGCTCATCGTGCCGCCCCAGAAGGTGTTGCCGATCGTCTTCGCCTGGGGGTTCGCCATCGCGGTGCTGGGCGCGGAGAACGACGTGGGCTTCGCGATCCTTCTCTTCATCCTCTTCATGGCCATGATCTGGGTGACGACCGGGCTCAAGACCTACCTCTTCTTGGGACTGGGCCTCTTCCTCGCTGGCGGCTACGCGGCCTTGTCACTGTTCAGTCAGGTCCACGAGCGCATCAGCGTCTGGCTCAACCCGTGGCCCCACATCGCCACGACGGGACAGCAACTCGCCTACGGGTGGTTCTCCTTGGCCGCCGGCGGGGTCACCGGCACCGGATTGGGCCTCGGCCAGTCCGGCACGGTGCCCGAGCTCACGTCAGACATGATCTTCGCGGCGGTCGGCGAGGAGCTGGGCCTGCTGGGCGTCTTCATCGTGCTGTGCCTGTTCACGCTCTTCGTCGGCGAGGGCTTCCGCATCGCCCAGCGCGCGCACTCGGAGTTCGTGCGCCTGTCCGCGATGGCCCTGACCGCGACGGTCGGGATCCAGGCGTTCGTCATCATGGCCGGCGTGCTGCGGATCCTGCCCTTCACCGGGATCACGCTGCCCTTCATGGCCTACGGCGGCAGCTCGCTGCTCGCCAACTACGTGATCGTGGCGCTGCTGCTGCGCATCAGCGACGAGAACGCCACCGAACTGCGCGGCGGCGAGATCCGAGCCGTCCAGCTGACCTAGGGGTTGAGCGCCTCGAGGATCTCCTCGGCGCACAGGATCGGCGCGGGGACCCGCTGGCGCAGCGCCAGGATGATCGCGTCGCTGGTGCGCGCGTCGAGGACCTCGCGCCCGCGCGGGGTCATCACGTCGAGCTCGGCGTAGAACACGCCGGCCTCGAGACGCGTGACGCGCGCGGCGATGACGTCGGCCTGCAGTCGTGACAGGATCTCGCTGGCCAGCTCGTGGGTCCCGGGACGGCGCCCGGCGACGCGCTCGAAGGCCTGGTGCAGGGCGACCGCCTCGGGCAGGGCGATGGGCACCGAGAGGTTGCGGAACGGCGGCTCGGCCTCCATCAGGTGCACGTGGGGGGCGGTGTCGCCCAGGTCGAACGTGACGCTCTCGGCGATCACCACTCGGAACACCGGCGCGTTAGGCCCCGCGGGGGTCTCGGTTGCCGGGGCCGTCTCGTCGCTCACGACGTGACGCTACCCGCGCCGGCGCGACACCGACAGCACGAGGCCGCCGCCGGTGTAGAAGACGAGGGCCGCCGACCCCCCGTAGCTGAGGAACGGCAGGGGGATCCCCACGACGGGCATGATGCCCATCGTCATGCCGATGTTGAGAAAGCAGCTGAAGGCGAAGAAGATGAAGACCCCCAGGCACAGGACCTTGCCCATCGTGTCGCGCGAGGTCTTGGCGATCCAGAAGAACCGGAACCCCACGAAGGCGAGCAGCACGATGATCGACGCCGAGCCGATGAAGCCCAACTGCTCGCCCACGGCGGTGAAGATGAAGTCGGTGAACTGCTCGGGGACGTAGCCGAGCACCGTCTGGAGTCCGTGGAACAGGCCCGCGCCGTGCAGGCCCCCCGCGCCGATGGCCGACTTGGCGTTGTTGACCTCGTAGATGAGCCGCTGCATCGACGGGCTGGTCGAGTTCTGGTGCAGGAAGGAGATGAGCCGGTCGAGCTGGTAGGTGGCGAGGACCTTGGCGTAGACCGCGAGGGCGACGACCGCGGTGCCCGTGACCGCGAGGAAGGTCATGAAGCGCGGGGGCACGCCCGCGACGACCATCATCGCGGCCACGACCATCACGATGATGAGCGCGGTGCCCAGGTCCGGCTGCAGGACGATGAGCGCGAGGGGCACCGCACCCATCGTGAGGATCCGCATCACGTCGTACATCGCGAGGCCCTGGGGCCGTCGCTGGCAGTAGGTCGCCACCGCGAGCACGATCGCCAGCACCGTGAACTCGCTGGGCTGGACCTGGAAGAAGCCGAAGTTGTACCAGCGCTGGGCGCCCAGGGCGCTGCGCCCGATGACGAACACGCCCACCAGGCTCAGCAGCGACAGGACGTAGAAGGGCGTCGCGACGATCTCGAGACGCCGGTAGTCGATGAGCGAGATCGCGTACATCACGGTCACGCCGAGGACCACGAAGACGCCCTGGCGCTCGAGGTAGTAGTGCGGGTTGTAGCCGGCGTTCACGAGCTGCTCGCGGGTGGCCGAGTAGACCATCGTCACCCCGATGACCCCGAGCAGGATCATCCCCCACAGCAGGCTGTAGTCGAGCCCCTCGCGGCGCCGCAGCCGTGACGTGATCGCGCTCAGGGTGTCGGTCACGCGACCGCCCTGAGCAGCGCCGAGCCGTCCACCTCACGGCCCCACCACCACGAGAGCTGGCGCGCCGCCTGGTAGGCCAGCATGCCCAGGCCGTTGGCCGTGCGGCACCCCAGGTCCGCGTGGGCCGACCGCCACGGCGTCAGGCGTGGCTCGTAGGTGACGTCGACGCATACCGTCGACGCGCGCGCGCCCGCCACGACCTCGGCCGGCCCGCGGCCGTCGACCGGGACCGTGTTGACGACGAGGTCCAGCTCGCCGGGGGGCCGCGTCCCCGCCACGACGCAGTCGTAGCGCTCGAGCAGCCAGTTGACGCGCGCGGGGGTCCGCCCGGAGACGTGCACGCTGTGCGCCCCGGCGCGCGCCAGGGCGTCAACGATGCCGCGCGCGGCCCCGCCGGCGCCCAGGACCGCGGCGTTGACGCGCCACGGGGAGAGACCGAACTGGGCGTCGAGCGCGTCGAGGAACCCCTGGCCGTCGGTCGACGTGCCCGTGATGCGACCGTCGCGCGACAGGAGGGAGTTGACCACGCCGAGACGGATCGCTATGGGGTCGAGCTCGTCGCACACCGCGACCGCGGCGGACTTGAGCGGCATGGTCACCGACAGTCCGTCGAAGCGCGAACGCATCATCTCGCCCAGGCGCCCGGCCTCGGACTCGCGCAGGGCGACGCGCTCGCTCGACCCCTCGAGCCCCACGAGGGCCAGCGCGGTCTCGTGGAGACGCGGCGTGAGCGAGTGGACGATGGGGTACCCCACGACGCCCATCCGCCAGTTCATCCCACGCCGTTCTTCTGGGCGAGCCGCTCGTTGGCCAGCTGCCCGGCGTAGGTGGCGGCGAAGGCCTCCCGGCCGCTCTTGGTCACGACGACGAAGTAGAGCCAGTTGCCCGGCGGCGCGTGCAGGACGGCGCCGAGCGCCGCCGTCGACACGCTGCAGATCGGCGTCGGGGTGAGGCCCGCGCTGAGGTACGAGTTGTACGGGCTCGCGATCTGGAGCATCGCCGTCGTGACGCCGCCCGCGTCCAGGCCCAGCGGGTACTTGATCGTCGAGTCCATCTGGAGCGACCCGCCGCGCTGGAGCCGGTTGAAGATCACGCGCGCCACCTGGGGCATGTTCGAAGGGTAGTAACCCTCGCGCACGACGATGGATGCGGCCGTGAGCAGCTGGTAGGCGTTGAGGCCGTTGACCGAGGTCGTGGGGCTGAAACCGACCGACGCCGCCTCGGCGTCGAAGCCCGCGGCCATCTTGTCCGCGAGCTCGCCGGGCGTCTCGGTGGGGGTCACCAGGTACTGGCCGACGCCGATCAGCCCCTCGAACGCGTTGACGTTCTCGTTCTTGCCGCTGAGCGCCGGCGGGCGCAGGTCCGGGTGGTAGGGCGACGAACCCGCCAACTGCGCCGTCGCGGCGAGGAACGATTCGGCGAAGGCCGCGCCCCTGTCCGTCGCCAGCGTGTCGGCGACCTCGTGCAGGGTGAGACCAGGGATCACCGAGACGACGTCAACGTTGGGCCCCCCCGAGAGCACCGAGCGCACGTGGGAGAACGAGGAGTTCTGGGCGATCTGGTAGGAGCCGGCCCGGACCGTGCGGGGCCCGAACAACGACGTGTCGATGTCGAACGCGAACGTCGAGGCGATCACGCCCTTGGCGTGCAGCTCGCCGGTGACCGTCGACATCGAGTCACCGGTGTTCACGGTCACGACGACGAGTTTGCCCGGGTGGCCCAGCGGGTAGGCCTGCAGCGCGAACCACACGACGAAGAGCAGGATGACCGCCGCGACGCCGACGCCGATCCTCAGGGTGCGCCGGCTCACCGCGCCGCGTCCAGGTAGTGCTGGAGCAGGACGACCGCGGCGGCGCTGTCGATGCGCTCGCGGTGTCGGCGCTCCTTGTGGCCCGCGTCGCGCAGCGAGCGCTGCGCGGAGGTGGTCGTGAGCCGCTCGTCGAAGGTCACGACCGCGACGTCGCCGAGACCCTCGCGCAGACGCGCGACGAGGTCGTCGCTCAGCGCGGTCGACGCCGTCTCGGACCCCGACAGTGCGACGGGACGTCCCACGACGACGAGGTCGACACCCTCGTCGGTGACCAGTCGCACGACCGCGGCGACGGCGCCGTCGGCGGTCAGCGCCTTGCGCGGGAAGGCCATCGAGCGCGCCGAGTCCGAGATCGCCACGCCGCAGCGCCGGCTTCCGGGATCGATCGCCAGTACCCGCGCCATGCGCCGCTAGAGCGCGCGCGCCGCGTCGAGGACCTGGTCGAGGGCGCTCGCGTCGCGCCCCCCGGCGAGCGCGAGCCGCGGCGAACCGCCGCCGCCCCCTCCCACCAGGGCCGACAGGCGCTTGACGGCCGCCTGGGCGTCCAGGGTCTCGTCCGAGGCGACGACGATCGCGACCTTGCCGTCGCTCGCCCCGGCGAGCACGACCGCGCGCCGGCCGCGGCGTTGGAGGTCCTGGGCCAGCGTGCGCATCTGCTCGCCCGGGTACCCATCGAGGCGCGCGACGACGAGGTCGCCGTCGAACTGGGCGTGGATCTGGTCGGCCAGGTGGGTGAGTTGGCCCTGGCGCAGCGCGGCGATCTCCTTCTCCACGTCGCGCTGGCGCTCGACGAGGCGCTCGAGGGAAGGCACCACGTCGTCCGTCGACGTCTTGAGCAGGGCGGCGACCGCCGACAGCGACCGCTCCATCTCGTAGCTGCGCCGGAACGCCCCCATCGCGCTCACGGCTTCGATCCGCCGCGTGTTGGCCCCGATGGACGACTCGCTCACGAGCTGGATCTGGCCGATGTCGCCGAGGCGGTCCACGTGCGTGCCCCCGCAGAACTCCAGGGAGTGGGACCCCGCGCGCACGACGCGCACGCGATCGCCGTACTTGTCGCCGAAGAACGCCACCGCGCCCATCGCCTCGGCCTCGCGCTTGGAGGTCTGGATGGTCTCGACGTCCTCGTTGGCCACGACGTCGCCGTTGACCAGGGTGAGGATCTCAGCGGCCTCCTCGTCGCGCAGTCCGCTGCCGTGCGAGAAGTCGAATCGCAAGCGGTCCGGCCCCACGTAGGAACCCTGCTGGCGCACGTGGTCGCCGAGGACCTGGCGAAGACCGGCGTGCAGCAGGTGGGTCGCGGTGTGGTTGCGTCGCGTGGCCTCGCGCCGCGCCGGGTCGATCACGGCGAGCGCGCTCTGGCCCGGCAGGACCTCGCCGACGACACGGCCGCGGTGCGCCACCAGCCCGCCGGCGACGCTCTGGGTGTCGGCGACCTCGAAGCGCCCGGTCTCGGTGGTCACGACACCGGTGTCGCCCACCTGGCCGCCGGACTCGGCGTAGAAGGGGGTCGCGTCCAAGAACAGCTCGCTGACCCCGTCCTCGCCGGCCAGCACGGCCAGCACGGTGGTCTCGATGCTGTAGCGCGCGACGTCGCGCCCGACGAACTCGGTGACCCCGTGGCGTTCGACGAGGTCGCGGTAGTGCGCGTCGTCGGCGAGGCTGAGCGTCTTGGCGCCGGCGCGCGCCCGCCGGCGCTGCTCGGCCATCTCCTGGTCGAAGCGTTCGCGGTCCACCTCGAGGCCCGACTCGGCGACGATCTCGTCGGTGAGCTCGACCGGGAACCCGTGGGTGTCGTGCAGCTTGAAGGCGACGTCGCCGGGGAACACGCTCGACCCCGACGCCAGGACCTCATCGCGCGCCTCCTCGAGCAGGGTCAGCCCCGTGCGCAGCGTGCGCGCGAAGCCGGCCTCCTCGCGCTCGAGGACCTCGACGATCAGGTCCCGGTCGTGGACGAGGACCGGGTAGGCCGTGCCCTCCTTGACCAGCGTCGCGTCCACGAGGGCCGCGGCCAGTGCCCCCTTGGCCCCCGTCCGGCGCGCCGCGAGGATCGCGCGGCGGATGATGCGCCGCAGCACGTAGCCCCTCCCCTCGTTCGAGGGCAGGACCCCGTCAGCCACGAGCATCGTCATCGCGCGCCCGTGCTCGGCGATGCGCCGCAGCGCCACGTCGACTGTCTCGTCGCGGCCGTAGGGGCGGCCCACGAGGCTCGAGGCGGTCTCGAGCAGCGGAGCGAACAGGTCGGTGGCGAACACCGACTCGACGCCGTTGAGCAACGAGAGGATGCGCTCGAAGCCCATGCCCGTGTCGATGTTCTTGCGGGGCAGCTCGAGCATCGTCTCGCCGGGGCCGCGCTCGTACTGCATGAACACCAGGTTCCAGAACTCCATGAACCGGTCGTCGCCGCCGTGCGCCGGTCCGCCGTCGTCGCCGAACTCGGGGCCCTTGTCAAAGAAGATCTCCGAGCACGGCCCGCACGGCCCGGTCTCGCCCATCCCCCAGAAGTTGTCCTCGTCGAGCCGCTGGATCCGCTCGGCGGGCACGCCCACGTGGTCGCGCCAGATCTCGGCCGCCTCGTCGTCGGAGATGTGCACGGTGACCCACAGGCGCTCGGGGTCCAGGCCGAAGCCCTCGGTCACGAGGCCCCACGCCAGGCCGATCGCGCCCTCCTTGAAGTAGTCGCCGAAGGAGAAGTTGCCCATCATCTGGAAGAACGTCAGGTGGCGCTGGGTCGTGCCGATGATGTCGATGTCCGAGACCCGGAAGCACTTCTGGATCGACACCGCCCGGTCGAAGGGGGCGGGCTCCTCGCCCAGGAAGTAGGGCTTGAAGGGCACCATGCCCGCGATGGTGAACAGCAGGGACGGGTCGTGGGGGATCAGGCTCGCCGAGGGGACGACCGTGTGGCCGTTGGCCGCGAAGTAGTCCAGGAAGGTCGAGCGCAGTTCGGCGGCTTCCACGCGCTCAGCCTACCGGGGGCCCGGATTCGTCCTGGTGAGACGGGGTGGTCCGGTCGCGCCACGCGTCGTGGAGCGCGCGCTCGCGTCCGTAGGGGCTGGCGTCGTAGAAGCGCCGGCCGAGCATCGCGTCGGGCAGGTACTGCTGGTCGACCCAGCCGTCGGGGAAGTCGTGGGGGTAGTGGTAGTCGACGCCGAAGCCCTGCTCGGCCGCGCCGCGGTAGCCCGTGCCGCGCAGGTGGTCGGGGACCTCGACCGCGCCGCCCTCGCGCACCGCGTCGGTCGCCGCGCCCAGGGCGCGCGTGACCGAGTTGCTCTTGGCAGCGAGTGAGAGCGCGAGCGTCGCGTGCGCCAGGGTGAGGCGCGCCTCGGGCAGGCCCACGAACTCGACCGCCCGCGCCGCGGCCTCGGCGACCAGCAGCCCGGTCGGGTCGGCCAGCCCCACGTCCTCGCTGGCCAGGATCACCAGACGCCGCGCCAGGAAGCGCGGGCTCTCGCCGCTTTCAAGCAGCGTCACGAGCCAGAAGAGCGCGCCGTCGGGGTCCGAGCCGCGCACCGACTTGATCAGCGCGGACACCTGGTCGTAGTGGGTGTCGCGCGACTGGTGGTAGAGGCGGCCGTCGCGGGCGTGCGCGACGTGCGCGACGGTGACGACGTCGTCGCCCTCGGCCCTCGCCAGCACGATCGCGGTGTCCAGGGTGGTCAAGGCGGCCCTCGCGTCGCCGTCGCTCGCGGCCACGAGCGCGGCGAGGGCGTCGTCGTCGATGGCGCCCGCGCGCAGCGCGAGGCCGCGCCGGCACAGGACGAGCAGGTCCGCGTCGCCCAGGGGGTGCAGCCGCCACAGGGTGCAGCGGCTCATCAGCGCCGCGTTCACCTCGAAGTAGGGGTTCTCGGTCGTCGCGCCGATGAGGACGATCTCGCCCGTCTCGGTGGCCGGCAGCAACAGGTCCTGCTGGGCCTTGTTGAAGCGGTGCACCTCGTCGATGAAGAGCACCGTGCGCTGGTCGTGCTCGCCCAGTCGCTCGCGGGCGCGCACGATCGCCTCGCGCACGTCCTTGACCCCCGAGGTGACCGCCGACAGGCTCTCGCTGGCGTACCCCGCGCCGAGCGCGAGGATCCGCGCCAGGGTGGTCTTGCCGGTGCCCGCCGGGCCCCACAGGATCATCGAGGTCAGCTGCCGGGCCTCGACGAACCGGCGCAGCGGGCCGTCCGTGCCCACCAGGTGGTCCTGGCCGACGACCTCGTCGAGGGTGCGCGGGCGAAGGAGCTCGGCCAGCGGGGCCGACTGGCGGAGGCGCTCGGAGACGGCGTCGTCAAAGAGTGACGTGGTTCACGAACCTTTCGCCGCGACGCGCAGGTGCACGTCGCGCAGCTGACGCTCGGTGATCGCCTTGGGCGCACCGGTCATGAGGTCGGACCCCGACTGGGTCTTGGGAAAGGCGATGACCTCGCGGATGTTCTCCTCGCCGGCGAAGATCGCGACGAGTCGGTCGAGCCCGATGGCGAAGCCCGCGTGCGGCGGCGCCCCGTACTTGAACGCGCCGAGCAGGAACCCGAAGCGGCTCTCGGCCTCCTCGGGCGTGATGCCCAGCGCGGCGAAGACCCGCGACTGGACGTCGGCGCGGTGGATGCGCACCGACCCGCTGCCGAGCTCCCAGCCGTTGAGTACGAGGTCGTAGGCCTGGGAGCGAACCGACAGCGGGTCGCTCTCGATCAGGTCCATGTCCTCGGGGTGGGGCATGGTGAAGGGGTGGTGGGCGGCCATGAGGTTCCCGTCCTCGTCGACGCCCTCGAAGAGCGGGAACTCGGTCACCCACACGTAGCGGTGCGGCCCCTCGCCCACCGGGGGCGAGCCCAGCGTCACGCGCAGCGCGCCCAGCACGTGGCACGCCAGCGCGTACTCGTCGGCCACGACGAGCACCAGGTCGCCCTCGCGCGCGCCGTCCACGCCCGCGACGGCGTCGCGCTCGTCCTCGCTCAGGTGCCGCGCGAGGGGTGAGTCGAGCCCGTCGGCCGTGACACGGAACCACGCGAGGCCCTTGGCCCCGAGGGACTTGGCCTGCTCGGTCAGCTCGTCCAGGCGCGCCCGCGACGTGCCCGCGCCGCCCTCGACGCGCAGGGCCTTGACCGTCGGTGCGGCGAGGGCCTTGACCTGCGTGGCCGCGAAGGCGTCCGACAGGTCCTGGAGGGTCATGGCAAAGCGCAGGTCGGGCTTGTCGGTGCCGTAGCGCTCCAGCGCCTCGGCCCACGTCATCGAGTCGATCGTCGTGGGTCGCACCCCTGTCACGGCCTCGGCGGCGTCGAGCACCGCGCGCGTGATGAAACCCATCACGTCGTCCTGGGTGACGAAGCTGGCCTCGATGTCGAGCTGGGTGAACTCGAACTGGCGGTCCGCGCGCAGGTCCTCGTCGCGCAGGCACCGCGCGATCTGGTAGTAGCGGTCGAACCCGCCGACCATGAGCAGCTGCTTGGCGATCTGGGGGCTCTGGGGCAGGACGAAGAACTCGCCGGCGTGCAGCCGCGAGGGCACGACGAACTCGCGCGCGCCCTCGGGGGTCGGCGCCCACAGCAGCGGCGTCTCGACCTCGCAGAAGCCCTGGTCGTCCATCGCCGCGCGCAGCGCCCGGTTGACCACCGCGCGTAGGCGCAGGTTGGCCTGCATCGGCTCGCGGCGCAGGTCCAGGTACCGGAAGCGCAGGCGCACGGCCTCGTCGACCTCGCTGCGCTCGTCGAGGGGGAACGGTGGAGCCTCGGCGACCGACAGGACCTCGACCTCGCACTGGGTCAGCTCGACCTCGCCGGTGGCGAGGCGCTCGTTGACCGTGCCCTGCGGCCGGCGCGCCACGGTGCCGGTCACGCGCACGACGTACTCCGCGCGCGCGTCGACCGAGCCCTCCACGACCGCCTGGAGGATCCCGGAGCGGTCGCGGATGTCCAGGAACGCCAGGTGCTCGCCGTGCTCGCGGCGCTTGGCGACCCAGCCGCACACGCTCAGGCGCCGGCCCACGTCGTCCGCGCCCACCGACGCGCACAACAGGTCCCGCAGGGCGGTGGAATCAAGGTTCTCGGGCATGCTCACGTCGTTCACTGGGGCGCGAGGGCGGCGACGAGGTCGTCGCGCGGCACGCGCCGTTGGGACTGCTCGCCCTCGGGGGCGCGCAGGTCCCTAATGGTAACCTCGCCCGCGGCCCACTCCTGGGGTCCGACGATGAGCGCCCAGCGCGCGCCGGAGCGGTCGGCGACCTTCATCTGAGACTTCATCGAGCGCGCGTCGTAGGCCCGGTCGGTCGCCAGCCCCGCGCGGCGCAGCTCGTCGACCAGCACCGTCGCGGCGTCGACGTCGGTCGTGTCGACGACGAAGACGTCCAGGTCGCGCTTGACCAGCGCCGCGTCGACCCCCTCGGCCCCCAGGGTCAGCAGCAGCCGCTCGATCCCCATGCCGAAGCCGATCCCGGCGGTCGGCTTGCCGCCGAGCTGCTCGGCCAGCTGGTCGTAGCGCCCACCCCCGCAGACCCCGTTCTGGGCGCCCTCCAGGGCGTCCGAGACGAACTCGAAGGTCGTGCGCGTGTAGTAGTCGAATCCGCGCACGAGGCGCGGGTTGAGCCTCGCGGCGATGCCCAACGAGTCCAGGCCCGCGCGCACGCGCGCGAAGTGGTCGCGACAGTCGTCGCAGATGTAGTCGGGCATCTGGGGACCGGCCGCGGTGACCGCCACGCACGACGCGACGCTTGCAGTCCAGGACCCGCAACGGGTTGTCGCGCCAGGACTCTCGGTGCTCGTCGCAGAGCTCGGACGCGTGCTCGCCCAGGTACGCCCGCAGGGCCTCGACGTAGGCGGCGCGGCACTCGCGGTGCCCCATGGAGTTGATCATCAGGCGCACGCGCGTCAGCCCCAGCGCCGCGAAGAAGCGCGACGCCAGGGCGATGACCTCGACGTCGACCGCGGGGTCCTCGGTGCCCAGGACCTCGACGCCGAGCTGGTGGTGCTGGCGGTAGCGGCCGGCCTGAGGACGCTCGTAGCGGAACGCCGGCGTCACGTACCAGGCCTTGAACGGCGTGGTCGGCTGGTGCTGGACGAACGCGCGCACGACGGGCGCCGTGCCCTCGGGGCGCAGCGCGTAGACGCGATCGCCGCGGTCCGAGAAGACGTACATCTCCTTCTGGGCCACGTCGCTGTCCTCGCCGATGCCCCGGTTGAAGACCCCGATCTCTTCGAACATCGGCGTGATGATCAGCGAGAAGCCATAGCGGTACGCGAGCTCGGCGAACGTCGCGATGACGCCCTCCCAGCGCGCCGACGCGGGCGCGAGGACGTCGTGGGTCCCGATGGGCGCGCGGAACGCGTTCGCGTCGCTCATGAGGACGCGCGTTGCCCGGGCAGCTGACGAAACGCGTCGAAGACCCCGTCGACCGACTTGAGCGCGGCCAGCAGGCTCGAGAGGTGCGTCGGGTCCGCGAGCTCGACGTCAAAGACCATGCGCACGATCCGGGTGCCCGAGGTCGTCGAGCTCGACGAGATGATGTTGAGGTGGTACTCGGCGACGACCTTGGAGACGTCGAGCAGGAGCCGGGAGCGGTCGAAGGCCAGGACCTCGAGCACCGCGCGGTACTGGCCGCCGAGCGAGCCGTCCCACTCGACCTCGATCACCCGCTCGCCCAGGCGCTGGGCCAGGGCGACCGCGTTGGAGCAGTCGTCGCGGTGCACCGAGACGCCTCGGCCCTGGGTGATGAAGCCCATGATCGGGTCGCCGGGCACCGGCGAGCAGCACCGCGCCAGGTGGATCATGACGTCGTCCAACCCCTCGACGTAGACCCCGGCGCTGCGGCGCGTCGTGCGCGACGTGCGCGGCAGCTTGGTCACCGTCGAGGGCAGTTGCTCGGCGTCGCCGCCGTGCAGCTCGCGCTCGAGGCGCTGGACGACCGAGAGCGCGGAGTTCTGCCCGCTGTCGATGGACATGAGCAGCGCGTCGAGGTCCTCGAGGTTGAGCGACTTGATCACCGAGTCCAGCGCGCTCGAGGTCAGGGACGTCGCGATCGGCAGGCCCTCGCGGCGCAGCGCCTTGGTCAGCTCCTCGCGGCCGCCCTCCAAAGCGTCCTCGCGGCGCTCGCGCTGGAACCACTGGCGGATCTTGGAGCGCGCCCGCGAGGACTTGACCAGGCTGAGCCAGTCGCGCGAGGGGCCGGCCGACTCGCTCTTGGAGGTCACGATCTCGACCACGTCGGCCGAGTGCAGGACCGTGTCGAGGGGAACCAGGCGCCCGTTGACCTTGGCCCCCACGCAGTGGTGGCCGACCTCGGTGTGCACGGCGTAGGCGAAGTCGACCGGGGTCGCCCCCTCGACCAGGGAGATCACCCGGCCCTTGGGGGTGAAGACGTAGACCTCGTCGTGGCCGAGGTCGAGCTTGAGGGCCTCGAGGAACGCGATCGGGTCGCTCTCCTCCTCCTCCACGTCGGCCAGGCGCTGCATCCAGGCGAGTTCCTTGCCGCTGGCGCCCTCCTTGTAGTTCCAGTGCGCGGCGACGCCGAACTCGGCGCGCCGGTGCATCTCCTGGGTGCGCACCTGGACCTCCACGGACTTGC
The DNA here is from genome assembly GCA_963805595.1 of uncultured Actinomycetota bacterium. GTDB lineage: Bacteria > Actinomycetota > Acidimicrobiia > Acidimicrobiales > RAAP-2 > RAAP-2. The sequence goes on from CAWDUM010000005.1 coordinate 707,147, forward strand.
CGCGCGGTCCGATCACCGTCGTGTGCAGGGACTGGTAGAGGTTGAACTTGGGCGAGTTGACGTAGTCCTTGAAGCGGCCCTGGACCGGGCTCCACAGCGCGTGGATCGCGCCGAGCACGGCCCAGCAGTCGCGCTCCTCGTCGACGATGACCCGCAGGCCCACCAGGTCGAAGATCTCGTCGAACTCCTTGCCGCCGATGACCATCTTCTCGTAGATGCTCCAGAAGTGCTTCGGTCGGCCCTTGACCTCGCCCTTGATGCCGAAGGCGTCGAGTTTGGCGCTCAGGGTCTCCATGACCTCGCGCAGGTAGGCCTCGCGCTCGGGGGCGCGCGCGGCGACCATCTGCTCGATCTCGGCGTAGCGCTTGGGGTGCAGCGTGGCGAAGCTCAGGTCCTCGAGCTGCCACTTGACCTGCTGGACGCCCAGGCGGTGCGCGAGGGGCGCGTAGACGTCGAGGGTCTCCTGGGCGATCGCGCGCTGGCGGTTCATCGGCATGACCGAGATCGTGCGCATGTTGTGCAGCCGGTCGGCCAGCTTGATCAGCAGGACGCGCCAGTCCTGGGCCATGGCGATGAACATCTTGCGGATGGTGGCCGCCTGCTGGGCCTCCTTGGAGTCGAACTCGAGGCGGTCGAGCTTGGTGACCCCGTCGACGACCGCCGTCACGCGGTCGCCGAACTCACGCGCCAGCCACGCGGTGGTCACCCCGGTGTCCTCGACGGCGTCGTGCAGCAGGGCCGCGGCGATGGTGGTCTCGTCCAGGCCCAGGTCGGCCACGATGTCGGCGACGGCGATCGGGTGGGTCACGTAGGGCTCGCCGGTGCGGCGCAGCTGGCCCTCGTGGGCCGCGATGGCCGCCAGGCCGGCGCGGCGGATCAGGTCCTCGTCGCCGTCCTCGTGATATCCCAGGAAGCGCGTGATGAGCCGCTCGACGGCGTTGACCAGCGCGGGGTCCGCCGGGGCGCGCGACGCCATGCTCACCATGACGTCAGCCTACCGGCGGGTTAGCGCCGTTTCTGCTTGCGCGGCTTCGCTTGCAGCGTGCCGACGGGACGCGCGACACCCTTGCCCGGGCCCGACGAGGGCAGGGTGCGCTGGGGGCCGCCCGAGGTGAGCAGCGCCGCCGCGGCCGGGGTGAGCGCGTGGTGGTCACTTCGCGAGGCGACGCGCGCGGCGAGCTCGCGGAAGCGCGGCTCGCGCTCCTTGAACATCGACAGCAGCGGGCTCGCGATGAAGATCGACGAGTACGCACCCGAGAACAGGCCGACGCACAGCGCGAGGCCGTAGTTCTGCAGCGTCGTCGCGCCCAGGATGTACGCGCCGACGATCAGAACCGACAGCACCGGCAGGATCGCGACCAGCGACGTGTTGATCGAGCGCGCCAGCGTCTGGTTCATCGAGAGGTTCACCATGTCCGCGTAGGACAGGTCGCCGCTCTTGAGGACCGTCGCCGCGTTGTCGCGCACGCGGTCAAAGACCACGACCGTGTCGTAGAGCGAGTACCCGAGGATCGTCAGCAGGGCGATCACGGTGTCCGGGGTGATCTGGAACCCGAAGAGCGAGAACACCCCGACCGTCACGAGCAGGTCGTGGATCATGGCGATGAAGGCCGCCAGGGCCATCTTGGGCTCGAATCGCACGCTGATGTAGAGCACCACGGCTATGAAGAAGACGATCAGGGCCTCGACGGCCCGCTTGGTGATCGACCCGCCCCAGGTGGGTCCCACGCTGGAGGTCGAGACCTGGTTGAACCCGACCCCGGCGGACTTGGCCATGGCGTTGGCCACGGCGTTGGTCACCGCGGTCTGCTTGGTGGGGCTGAGGCTGTTGAGGTCGGCGGTGATCTCGTAGGTCTGGCTGCCGAGCTTCTCGACGGTGAACTGGGTGAGCCCGCCGTTCTTCGCCGCGGTCGTCATCGCCGAGATCGACGAGTGCGGGGCCAGCACCTCCCAGGAGCTGCCGCCCTTGAAGTCGATGCCCAGGTTGAACCCGCGGAACGACAGCGAACCGATGCCCAGCACGATGATGATGAGCGAGATCGTGAACCAGGTGCGGCGCCGACCGACGAAGTCGACCGTGGTCAGGCCGTTGTAGAGGCGCCCGAAGGGCCCGTGGGCCTGGGGCGTGGTTGCGGCGGCCGTGTCACTCACTGGTGGCCACCCCCGCGCGCATGCCCGCGGCGATCGACAGCGCGGACGTGCTGTCCGAGCCGCGCCGTCCGAGCAGGATGACGATCGGCCGCGTGAAGTACCAGGTGATAAAGACGTCCATGATCGTCGACAGGCCGAGGAAGAACGCGAAGCCGCGCACGTCGCCCACCGCGATCAGGTAGAGCAGCACGGCCGCCAGCAGGCTGACCGTGTCGGCGGCGAGGACCGTGCGCCACGCCGAGCGGAACCCGCGGTCCACGGACGTGCGGATCGAGCGGCCCGAGCGGGCCTCGTCCTTGAGTCGCTCGAAGTACACGATGTAGCTGTCCACCGTGATGCCGATCGACACGATGATGCCGGTCACCCCCGAGAGCGAGAAGGTCGGCGCGAAGGCGGTGTGTCCCAGCGCCGAGATGATCGCCCACAGCAGCGCCGCGGTCACCGAGAGACCCAGGATGATCACGAGGCCCAGCGCGCGGTAGTACAGGATCGTGTAGAGCAGCACGAGCAGCAGGCCTACGAGGCCCGCGCCCAGGCCCGCCACCAGGGAGCTGTGGCCCAGGGTCGGCGACACCGTCTGGGTCGTCAGCGCCTGGAGCCGCACGGGCAGCGCGCCGAACTCCATCGCGATGGCCAGGTTCTTGGCCGAGCTCTGGGTGAAGGAACCCGAGATCTGCCCGGACCCGGCGAAGCTCGTGAACGTCGCCTGGGTTGGCTGGATGATCGGGGCCGACTGTATGACGCCGTCGAGCTCGATGGCGAGCAGCGCGTGGAAGTTCGCCTTGGCCACGGCGTCCCACTCGGGACTCCCGGTGCCGGTGAGGTTGTAGTTGACGACCCACGCGCCCAGGGTGTCCTGCTGGGCGACGGCCTTGGAGATCGCCTGGCCCGTGAGCTCGGACGGACCGAGCACCATGCGCACGCCGGGCTGGCCGAGCACCGGCAGGATCACGGTGTCGCCCGGCAGGTCCTTGTTGGGCTGGGTCGAGGAGATCCCCGCGAACGCGGGGTCGGTGCCGATGGAGCCGAGGTTCGAGGTGAAGCCGGCGGTGTTGTTGGCCGGGGTCACCGCCAGGTTCGTCGCGCTCAGAGCGTACTGGGAGCCGCACGTGGGCAGCTTCGAGGGCGCCACCGGCTGGGTGACCTTGTCGGTCGTCGTCTCACAGAGCACGGGTCGAAACAGCAGCTGCGCGGTCTCGCCGACGATCGCCAGCACCCGGCGCGCGTCCTTGACCCCGGGCACCGAGACGACGACGTTCTTGCCCTGCAGGTTCACCGTCGAGCCCGAGATGCCCAGTCCGTTCACGCGGTTGTTGAGGATCGACACCACCTCTTGCATGTCGGCATTCGTGGCCACGGTGGTCGGCTTGTAGACCACCGACAGGCCGCCGGCGAGGTCGAGGCCCAGCTTGGGGCCCCACCCGAGGGACAGGGTCGCCGCCAGCGCACCGAAAGAGAGGATTACCACCAGCACGAGGCTGGCGATCATCGATCGCCGGGAGCCGACCGGTGACGCCATCCTTACTTGTCGCCCTCGGAGGCGTCGCCCGTCGTCGGCTCGTCCTCACCAGGCGCGTCGTGGGTCGCCGCGTCGGCGTCGTCGTCGGTGGACTCAGGGACCGGGTCGAATCGCCGCGCGATCGCCGAGGGGATGAAGTCGAGCTCGACGCCCGCGTCGGTGCGCATGGTCACGAGCCGGTCGTCGCGACGGATGACGGTTCCCACGAAGCCCCCGACGGTCTGGGCGCGCTCGCCCACCTCGACTTGGCGGGCCTGCTGGCGGGCGGCCTTTTGCTTCTTGGAGCGCGGGCGGAAGTAGAAGAAGTAGAACGCGGCGTAGAGGGCAATGAGGACAAGGAAGAACCCGGCCGACGACGACGACTTCTTGGCGGTTGTCGCGGCGAGCATTAACAACAACATGGGGTTCCCTTCGGGTTAGATGCCCCCGAAACCCTACTCGCTGGCGGCGCGGCGCCCTAGAGCAGACCGCCGCCGCGCGGCGTGCGCCCGAGATGCGCGTAGGCGCGCTCGGTGGCCACGCGACCGCGCGGCGTGCGCGCCAGGAGCCCTTCGCGCAGCAGGTACGGCTCGTAGGCGTCCTCGATCGTGCTGGTCTCCTCGCCGCAGGCGTGCGCCAGCGTGGTCAGTCCCACCGGCTGGTGGCTGAACTGGTCGCACAGCACCGCGAGGATGCGACGGTCCACCTTGTCCAGGCCCAGGGTGTCGACCCCGAAGAGCTCCAGGGCCTCGACGGCCAGGGCCTCGTCGACCCGGGCGCGACCGCGCACCACGGCCACGTCACGCACCCGGCGCAGCAGCCGGTTGGCGATTCGCGGCGTCCCGCGGCTTCGCCCGGCGATGGCCGCGGCGGCGGCCGCGTCGATGACCACCCCGAGGAGACGCGCCGAGCGCGTGACGATCACGGTGAGGTCCTCGGCGCCGTAGAGGTCGAGGGACGCGACGAACCCGAAGCGGTCGCGCAGCGGCGCCGCCACCAGCCCGGTGCGCGTGGTGGCGCCCACCAGCGTGAAGCGCGGCAGGTCCAGGCGAATCGAGCGCGCCGAGGGGCCGCGGCCGATCATCACGTCGAGGCGCCGGTCCTCCATCGCCGGGTAGAGGACCTCCTCGACCGAACGGGTCAGGCGGTGCAGCTCGTCGATAAAGAGGACGTCGCCGTCGCGCAGGTCGGTCAGCAACGCGGCCAGGTCGCCCGGACGCGTGAGCACCGGGCCTGACGTCACGCGCAAGCCGGCGGACATCTCGTTGGCCACGATCGTCGCCAGCGAGGTCTTGCCCAGGCCGGGGGGACCGGCGAAGAGGAGGTGGTCGACGACCTGGCCGCGCACCCGGGCGGCCCCCAGGACGATCTCGAGGTGGCCGACGAGCTCGCGCTGACCGACGAACTCGCTGAGGGTCGTCGGGCGAAGCGTCGCCTCAACCGTGCGCTCCTGCTCGTCGGCGACCGGGGCGACCACGCTGTCGGCCACGAGGTCGAGGTCCACGTCGCGCCGGCTCATCGCGGCCGCAGCCGGTGCAGGGCTTCGCGCAGGGTCGCCGACTCGTCGCCGGCGGGCACGTCGCGCAGGGCGTCGCGAATCTCCGCGGCGTTGTAGCCCAGCGAGCGCAGCGCGTCCTCGACCGCGTCGTCGTGGCGGTCACCGGGTCGATCCGCGGCCACCACGACCTTTCCCTTGAGCTCGAGCACGATGCGGTTCGCGGTCTTGGGCCCGATGCCCGGGATCTGGGCGACGCGCTTGGCGTCGCCACTCTCGATCGCCGCGGCCAGTTCCGAGGTGGTCATGGTGCGCAGCGCGCCCAGCGCGGTGGCGGGGCCCACCCCGGGGGTCGCGAGCAGCATCGTGAAGAGCTCGCGTTCGTCGAGCGAGACGAACCCATAGAGGACGATGGCGTCGTCACGCACGACCGTGAAGACGAAGAGTCGCGCCTCGTCGCCGATCGAGTAGTCCTCGCGCGCGACCTGCACCTCGTATCCCACGCCGTGCACGCCGATCACGACCGCCCCGTTGGGCTGGCGGAAGAGGACCTCGCCCTCGAGCCAGCCGATCATCTCTCAGCGGCCTCGGCCAGGCGCCGTTGGGTGCGCTCGGTCACCAGGTAGGTGATCGCCAGGCCCAGCGCGTCGGCGACGTCGGGCGGTCGCGGCGGCTCGCTGAGCCCGCACAGGCGCGCGACCATGGCCTGGACCTGAGACTTGGACGCCGCGCCGTAACCGGTCACCGCCAGCTTGACCTCTTGGGACGTGAACTGGCGCACCTCGGCGCCCGCGGCGCCCGCGAGGGCGATCGCAACGCCACTCGCCTGGGCCACGGAGATCGCCGTGCGGGCGTTGCGCTGGTAGAAGACGCGCTCGACGACCACGACGTCGGGGTGGACCTCGCCGATGAGACCGGCGAGCTCGTCGCTGAGTTGGGCGAGCCGCTCCTCGACGCGGGTGGCCTTGTTGGTCTCGACGACGCCGGCGCGCCGGGCGACGAAGGACTCGGGCGCATCCAGGGAGCCCTCCACGAGTCCGAAGCCGCACCGGGTGAGACCAGGGTCGATACCCAGTACGAACATACGTTCGATTGTAGCCCCGGGTGGGGCGCCGGGGTGGCTTAACCCTCGAATGCGGCCAGTACCTCGTCGGAGACGTCGAAGTTGGCGTAGACGTTCTGGACATCGTCGTGCTCGTCCATCGCGTCGACCAGTCGCAGCACCTTCTTGGCCTCGGAGTCATCCTCGATGGCAATGACGTTCTGGGGCACCAAGGTGAGCTCGGCGCTGAGCACGGTCAGTCCCGACGCCTCGAGGGCCTCGCGCACCGCGGCCAGGTCGTGCGGCTCGGTCGTGACCGTGAAGTCCTCGCCGTTCTCGGTGAAGTTCTCCGCGCCGGCGTCGAGGACCTTCTCGAGGAGCAGGTCCTCATCGACCGGGCCTTTGACCTCGACGACGCCCTTGCGATCGAACTGCCACGAGACGGACCCGGGCTCGGCGATCGAGCCGCCGCACCGCGAGAAGAGGTGCTTGATCTCAGCGCTCGTGCGGTTGCGGTTGTCGGTCAGGGTCTCGACAATCACGGCGACGCCCCCGGGCGCGTAGCCCTCGTAGGTGACCGGCTCGTAGCGCACGCCCTCGATCTCGCCGGTCCCGCGCTTGACGGCCCGGTCGATCGTGTCGATGGGCACCGAGGCCTCTCGGGCCTTCTGGTACATCGTGCGCAGGCCCGCGTTGGACGCGAGGTCTCCCCCGCCCTCGCGCGCCGCGACTTCGACCTGGCGGATCAGCTTGGCGAACACCTTGGCCCGGGCGCTGTCCTTGGCGCCCTTGCGATGCTTAGTGGTCGCCCACTTCGAATGGCCAGACATCGTTCCTCCCGCCCCGTGGGGCGTAGAAGATGCTACCGGGTCGGCGTAGAGGCCCTCGACGCGGCCGGCGCTACGCGCTTCGCGTAGAGGTCGCGCAGCAACGCGACCTCCGCGGCGTGGTGGATCACCTCGTCCAGTACGTGAAGGGCCAGGTCGATTGTGTTGTCCTTCGCGTAGGGGCCCCACGACTCACCCAGCGGAGACTCCCAGCCCGCACCGTCCAAGCCCTCGAGCCCACCGCGCCACGCCGTGTAGTTCACGTCCAGGAACTGACTGACCTCGGCGGCGCTCGTCGCGTACGTGCCCGCGGGGTACCGCGTGGGGACCTGCGGGAAGCGCATGCGCGTGAAGCCGCCGAGGGCGTCGCTCGCCAGGTGGTTGAAGCGCCACGCGATCGTCGTGACGGGCTCGGGCGACGAGGTCGCGCCCGTGGCCTCCTCCAGGTGCCAGGCGCCATCCGGACCAGCCCGAAGCGACCAGCAGTCGGCGACCGGCTCCCAGAAGAACTCGTCGTCTCCAAGACCCGCCAGGCGCGCACGAAGGCGTCCGACGACGTAATCGAACGCCGTGAGCACCGAGTGCGCGTAGCCGGCCACTACCCCAGTATTGCGCTACCCCGTCACGCCCGGGCCGACACCGGGAAACGACCGCCTACGCCACGTTCGGGCCCGCGCTGCGGACCTTCTCGACCCCGGCGAGGGCGCCGCGCAGCTCGCCCAGCCAGTCCGACTCGTGGCGACCGACCAACTTGACGCACCAGGCCAGCGACTCGCTGCGCGACCGGGCGACGCCGGCGTCGATGAGCGTGTCCAGGACCGCGCGCTCGCGCAGGCGCAGGCGCGTCATCACGGGGATCGACAGGTGAGTGAAGAGCGTCGTCGCACCGTCGCGACGCACGCCCCAGGACACCTTGCGGTGAAAGAGGTCCTCGGCAGTGTCGGCCAGGGCAATGCGCTCGGCGCGGGTCGACTCGCGGAACCCCTCGGCGGTGGCGTCGGCGGGCAACTCGCCGACGACCAGGATTTCCTCACCGTCGGCGTCGACCTCCAGTGAGCTGAACCAGTTGCGCGGCACCTTCTGCTCGAAGAACCGCGTGATCTCTTCGTGTGTCATGTTTACAAGATTACACACTTACATCCTTCGCCACGCAGCGCCCCGCCACGTGCAGAACACTGAGGCTGATTAGGGATGACCTGGAGTACTCAGTCCGCGACGACGAAGTCCAGGAAGAGACGGTGGACGCGCGGGTCGCCGGCCAGCTCGGGGTGGAAGGCGCAACCCCACACCCGACCCTGACGCACGAGGACCGGGTGGCCCCCATCGTCGTGGTCGAGGATCGCCAGGACCTCGACGTCATCGGACCAGCTCTCGATGCGCGGGGCGCGGATGAACACGCCGTGCACCTCACCGATGCCCGCGACCTCCAGGGGCGCCTCGAAGCTGGCAATCTGGCGCCCGTAGCCGTTGCGGCGAACGCCGACGTCGAGCACCTCGTAGCTCCACTGGTCGGCTCGACCGTCGAGCACGGTCGTAGCCAGCATGATCAGCCCCGCGCACGTGCCCAGCACGCCGAGTCCGTCCTCGAGGGCCTCGCCGAGGGGCTTGCGCAGCCCGGAGGTCTCGAGCAGGTGCGCGATCGTGGTCGACTCGCCGCCGGGCATCACGAGGGCGTCGAGGCCGTCGAGGCCGTCGGGGGTTCGACCCGGACTACCTCGACGCCGAGCGTAGCCCAGCACCGCGACGTGTTCGCGCACGTCACCCTGCAGGGCGAGCACGCCGACGCGGCGCACTACCAACCGCGCTCGGCCAGGCGCTGCTCGAGGGTGGCCGTCTCGGCGCCGACCATCGCCGCGCCGAGTCCGGTGGAGACCTTGGCGACCACGGCGGCGTCGTCGAAGTGCGTCGTCGCCTCGACTATCGCCGCGGCCATGCGCACCGGGTCCTCACTCTTGAAGATGCCCGAGCCCACGAAGACCGCCTCGGCGCCCAGTTGCAGGACGAGCGAGGCGTCCGCGGGTGTCGAGATGCCCCCGGCGCAGAACATCGGCACGGGCAGGTGGCCGAGCTCGGCGACCTCCTGGACCAGGGCCAGGGGCGCGCCGAGGTCCTTGGCGAGCGCGAAGAGCTCCGAGGCGTCCGCGCTGCGCAGGTGTCGCATCTGCGCGTTGATCGTGCGCAGGTGGCGCACCGCCTCGACGACGTTGCCCGTGCCGGCCTCGCCCTTGGAGCGGATCAGGCACGCGCCCTCGCCGATGCGCCGCAGCGCCTCGCCCAGGTTCGTCGCCCCGCACACGAAGGGGACGGTGAAGGCCCACTTGTCGATGTGGTTCTCCTCGTCGGCCGGCGTGAGCACCTCGGACTCGTCCACGTAGTCCACGCCCAGCGCCTGGAGGACCTGGGCCTCGGCGAAGTGGCCGATGCGGGCCTTGGCCATGACCGGGATCGTGACGCTGGCCTGGATCTCCTGGATCATCTGGGGGTCGCTCATCCGCGCGACTCCCCCGTCGCGGCGGATGTCGGCGGGCACGCGCTCGAGCGCCATGACGGCGACGGCCCCGGCGTCCTCGGCGATCTTGGCCTGGTCGGGGTTGACCACGTCCATGATCACCCCGCCGCGCAGCATGTCGGCCAGGCCCCGCTTGACCAGCGCTGAACCCACGATGGAAGGAGTACTCATGGCCCAATCCTACCGGGCCGGGCTCACCACTCTTCGAGGGCCCGCGCTCGCAAGGTGACGTCGTCGAGGTCGCCCAGGTCCGCCTCGGCGCGGTCGCGGTGCACGTCGAACCAGATCCAGCGCTGCGCGTCGTAGGCGGGAGAGGTGAAGTACGAGCCCGCGGGCGGTCGCTGGCCGGCGCAGCGCTGCAGCGCCCCGGCGAGGCCCAGCGGGTAGCGGATCGCGGCCGCGGCGACCTCGTCGGCGCGGTAGGTCTCGCCGACGCCGGCCAGCACGCGGCGTGCCTCGTCCGACGCCCCACTCACGCAGGCCAGGCTCTCGCGCGACAGCAGCCCGAGGCGCTGGCGCGCCAGGCAGTGCGCCACGACGCCCTCGAGCTCGATCAACTCGAAGTCACGCATCACGGCGTCGGTCACGAAGAACGTCTCGTGGCCCTTGTCGGGCACGAGCGCGGCGTTGTACCCGGGGTCGCTCACGATCAGAGCGCTCAATGACGACGCGCCGAAGGTCGCCGAGAGCCGGTCGAGCACGGTGGTGAGGCGTTCGCGGTCCTTGGCGGTCCCGCCCTCGGTGAATCCCGCGCGCAGCGTCGCCCCGAGGGTCCGGCCCTGGCGGTCGGCGCGCGCGAGCGCGCGGCGCAGGTCCCACACGTAGAGCAGCGCGATCGCGGCGCCCACCGCGGGCAGCCAGACGACGAAGGCCACCGCCCCGATCAGCGCGCCGGCCGCGACGGCCACCGCGATCGTCGCGGGCAGGCGCCGGCGGAACGCGAAGTCGCGCACGGCGCGGTGATGCGCGTGGCGCTCGGCGGTCGTGGGCGTGTAGGGGCTCTGCCACGTCGGGTCCAGGATCGGCGCCACGTAGCGCGGGCTGCGGTCGCGCGAGGGCGCGCGTCGCTGACGCGATCTCTGCTTGGTGGCCACTGGTCAAGGCTACCGTCTGGGCGAGAATCGCTCCCCGGCGCGCGCGTAGATCTCCTCGTAGCGGTCCATGAGTCGCTGCATCGACCACTCCATCGCGTGGCGTCGCGCCGCGGCGACGCCCTCGGGCGACGCGCCCGCCAGGGCGGACTCGATCCCCGCCTCGAGGGCGCCCGCGTCACCCGGCGCCACCAGGGTCGCGTAGCCACCCGCGGCCTCGCGGTAGCCGTCGATGTCGCTCGCGACGACGGGCGCCTCGCTGGCCATCGCCTCGACGATGACCATCCCGAAGCTCTCGCCGCGCGTCGCGGGCGCCACGACCACGCGCGCGCGCCGCAGCCAGCGGCGCTTGCCCTCGTCGTCGGGCGCGCCGACGAAGCTCACGCTCGCGTCGCCCGCCGCGAGGGCCTCGAGTCGCGCGCGCTGCGGGCCGTCGCCCACGACGACGAGGCGCCAGGGCTGGATCGCGCGCGCGTTGTGCGCGCGCACCGCTTCGATCGCGAAGCGCGCACCCTTGCGCTCCTCGAGGCGACCCACGAAGACGACCTCGACCCCGGGCGCGACGTCGCGGTCGAACTCGACGAAGCGCTCGGCCTCGAAGCCGTTGAAGAGGACCTCGGCGTTGAGCCCCGATCCCTCGCGCAGGGTCGTCGCGGCGGCGGCGCTGACCGCGACCGCGACGTCGACGTGACGCGCGAGGCGCCGCAGCAGCGGGCGCGTCAGCGAGATCGCCGGTCCCCCGCCGCCACGGTGGAAGGTCGCGACCGCCGGCGCGGCGTGCGCGCGCAGCGCGCCCCAGGCGAGCAGCGGCGCGAAGGGCTCGTGGAAGTGCACGACGTCGGGCGCGAAGTCCGCGACGGCGCGGCGCGCGGCGGGCGCGGCGCGCGGCGACAGGGTCAGCGGCGCGCGCGACCCGTTCGCGGGCATCGACCACAGCGACCCGAAGCGCGCGACGCGCGCGGGGGTGTCGTAGACGCCGTGGTCCGACGCGTCGGGGGCCACGACGAGCACGTCGTGGCCGCGCCGGCACAGCTCGCGGCTCATCGCGAGCACCTGCTCTTGGACGCCGCCGGGGACGCCGAGGGAGTACGGCGAGACGAGGGCGACGCGGGTCACGGCCCCCCGAAGCGGTCCTGGAGCACGTGCCACTGCTCGGGCGCGCGGCGAATGAGGTCCTCGAGCTCGTGGGCCAGCGCCTGGGTGACGCGCGTCACGTCCTCGCGCAGGCGCCCCTCGCGCGTCGTCTCGAGGGGCGGGGTGACGACCGCGTGATGGCCCCGGCCCGGGCCCGAGTAGCACGCCGCCGCCACCAGCGTCGCCCCCGTGCGCAGCGCCAGCGTCGCCGGACCCCCGGGCATCGTCACGCGGCGCGAGAAGAAGTCGACCTCGACGCCGTTGCCCAGGATGTCGCGGTCGCACAGCAGGCCCACGACGCCGCCCCCCTTGAGGGTCGAGAGCAGCGCGGTGCCCGCGTGCTCGTCGAGGGGCGCGACCTCGATGCCGATCGCCTCGCGCTTGGCCCTGAACCAGTCGAAGAGCGCCGGGGGCTCGAGGACCTCGGCGACCGCGGTCATGCCCAGCCCGATCTGGGCCAGGAAGGCGCCGCCCCACTCCCAGCTGCCCACGTGGGGCAGCGCGATGATCACACCCTTGCCCGTGGCCTTGGCCGCCGCCAAGTACTCGAGCCCCTCCGAGATGCAGAACCGGTCGACCACGGTCGCCGGGCGAATCGCGGGGAGCTTGGCCCCCTCGGCCCAGTAGCGCCCGTAGCCGTCGAAGCCGCGGTCCACGAAGCGCTCGAGGAGCCGCGCGTCGACCTGGTCGCCCAGCACGACGCGCAGGTTGGCCGCGAGCGCCGCGCGGGCGGCGGCGCTGCGCCGGCCCACGACCGACGCGACGTGGCGACCGATCCACACGTCGAAGGACTCCGGGAGGCGCTCCATCGCGCCCGAGAGGGTCTTGAAGAGCGCGACGCGCGCGCGGTCGCCCACGGTCAGTGGCGAGAGGTGCGGCTGAGGCCCCGACGCGACCAGCGCGGGTGGTAGTGGGCGCGCGGCGCGAGCGTCGCGGCCGGGCCCGGGCGCGCGGCGATCTGCCAGACGCGCCAGAACCTCCCCGCCGCGGTCATCGCGGTCAGGCCCAGCAGGATCCACAGCACCGGCACGAAGATCGCCGAGGACAACAGGGCCACGCCCAGCAGGATCATCCGCTCGGCGCGCTCCATCAGGCCGCCGCGCGCGACCAGCCCGAGGCTCTCGGCCTTGGACCGCTCGTAGGAGATCAGGTACGTCGTGGTCAGGATCCCGAAGGGCAGCAGCACGAGCTGGCCGTGGTGGTGCGCGGTGAGGTAGTAGGCGACGCCGCCCATGATGACCGCGTCGGCGACCCGGTCGACCACCGAGTCATAGAAGCTCCCGCGCTGGCTCGCGCGGTGCGACGCCTTGGCCACCGCGCCGTCGAGCAGGTCGTGGAACCCCGCGGTGGTGAGCAGGATGATCGCGAGCCAGTGGTACCCCACCCCGATCGCCCAGGCCGTCGCGACGGCGAAGACGAGGCCCGAGAACGTGAGCACGTCGGCCGAGATCCCCGCGCGCACGAGCTGACGACCGACCGGTGCGGTGATCGAGTCCACTCCCCGTCGGAACCTACCGTCGAACATTCATCTCCCGGAAGCCGCTTGTGAAAAGTCTACCGAGCGCGCTCAGGCCGGCGGGGGGTCCAGGAACGGGTGGACCTTCGCCCAGGTCGAGGCCAGGGATTCGGGCAGGACCCGGGTCTCGCCGATCGTGGTCATGAAGTTGGTGTCGCCGCTCCAGCGCGGCAGGGCGTGGGCGTGCAGGTGCTGGGGCAGCCCGGCCCCCGCGGCCACGCCCAGGTTGAGCCCGATGTTGAGCCCCTCGGGGTGGTACGCGGACTCCAGGGCCGCGCTGGCCGCGCGCACGGCGCGCGCCAGGTCGTCGTACTCCGCGTCGCTGAGGTCGCGCAGCTCGCCCACGTGGCGCCGCGGCAGCACGAGCAGGTGGCCCGAGCCGTAGGGGAAGGCGTTGAGCGTCACGTAGGTCAGGTCGCTGCGCCACAGGACACCGGTGTCGGCGCTGACCTCGGCGTTCGCCAGCACGCAGAAGACGCACACGCCGTCGCTGAGCTCGCCCGGGGCGCGAGCCGTTCCCGACACGTACTGCTCTCGCCACGCGGCCGAGAAGCGCGCGAGGCTCACCCGCGGTCCTCGGGCGCGCCGTGCGCGGCGATCTCGGCGGCGAGCTCGGCGGCGAAGTCGGTCGCGGCGACGCCGCGGCGCGGGTCATTGGAGCCGCGCGCGTTGACCCCCACGGTGCCCGCGGCGACGTCGTCGTCGCCGACCACGAGAACGTAGGGGATCTTCTCGATCTTGGCGCGCCGGACCCGCGCGCCCAGGGGCTCGGACGCCGTCTCGACCGTCGCGCGCACGCCGAAGGAGCGCAGCGCGGCGGCCACGTCGAAGGCGTAGGCGTCGTGGTCGTCGCGCACGCCGAGCACGCGCACCTGCTCGGGGCTGAGCCAGGTGGGCAGGTTGCCGGCGTAGTGCTCGAGCAGCACCGCGATGAAGCGCTCGACGGACCCGAAGAGCGCCCGGTGGATCATGATCGGGCGCTGCTTGGCGTTGTCCGCGCCCACGTAGGTGGCCTCGAAGCGCTGGGGGGTCTGGAAGTCCAGCTGGATCGTGGACATCTGGTGGGTCCGGCCGATCGCGTCGCGCGCCTGGACCGAGATCTTGGGGCCGTAGAACGCGCCGCCGCCCTCGTCGAGCACGAGCTCGAGGCCCTGGCCCCCGGCGATCTCGGCCAGGGTGGCCTCGGCCTCGGCCCACTCGGCGTCGCTGCCCACGGCCTTGCCCTCGGGGCGCGTCGAGAGCTCGAGGTAGAAGTCGGTGAGGCCGAAGTCGCGCAGCAGGTCCAGCACGAACTGCAGGAGGCTGGCGAGCTCCTCGGCCATCTGCTCGCGGGTGCAGAAGATGTGCGCGTCGTCCTGGGTCATGCCGCGCACGCGCGTGAGCCCCTGGACCACGCCGGAGAGCTCGTAGCGATACACGACGCCGAACTCGAAGAAACGCAGCGGCAGCTCGCGGTAGCTGCGCTGGCGCGACTTGAAGATCAGCACGTGGAACGGGCAGTTCATGGGCTTGAGGTAGTAGCGCTGGCCCTCGTCGAGCTCCATCGGCGGGTACATCGACTCGGCGAACCACTGCAGGTGGCCCGACGTCTCGAAGAGGTCGGACTTGGAGATGTGCGGGCTCGTGACGAAGTCGTAGCCGCCCTCGACGTGGCGCTGGCGCGAGTAGTCCTCCATGACCCGGCGAAGCGTCCCGCCCTTGGGGTGAAAGAGCGCGAGCCCGGGGCCGACCTCGCTGGGGAACGAGAAGAGGTCCAGCTCGGCGCCGAGCCGACGGTGGTCGCGGCGCTCGGCCTCCTCCAGGAACGCCAGGTGGGCCCCGAGGGCCTCGTCCGACTCCCAGGCGGTTCCGTAGATGCGCTGGAGCTGGGGGTTCTTCTCGTCGCCGCGCCAGTAGGCGCCGGCGACGCGCGTCAGGCGAAAGCTCCCCAGGCGCCGGGTGGAGGGCACGTGGGGACCCCGGCACAGGTCGGTGAACTCGGGCGAGTTCTCATAGGTTGACACGACGCTGGCGCCGACCTCGGCGAGGTCCTCGGACGACCCACCACCCTGGACCCCCGAGATGATCTCGCGCTTGAAGGGCTGGTCGGCGAAGAGCGCGAGGCCCTCGGCGAGCGAGTACTCGTGGCGCGTGAAGGGCTGGTCCTCGGCGATGATGGCGCGCATCTCGGCGTCGATGCGCGCGAGGTCGTTCTCCGAGAACCGCTCCCCCTCGGGCAGCTCGAAGTCGTAGTAGAAGCCGTCGCGGATGGCCGGGCCGATGGCGTAGTGCGCGCCCGGCCACAGTCGCGTCACCGCCTGGGCCATCACGTGGGCCGTCGAGTGACGCAGGACGTCGCGGCCGGCCTCGCTGGCGGGCGTCACGATCGACACGCGCGCGCCCGCGGGCAGCTCGCTCGTGAGGTCCGTCAGCTCGCCGTTGACCACCGCGGCCAGCGCATCGGCGGCCAAACGGCGCCCGATCAGGGACGCGAGGTCGTGGGCGTTGGACCCGGCGGGCAGGGTCCGGGTGCTTCCGTCGGGCAGGGTCACGTCGATGTCGGCCATGGCGCCTTTCGCTGCCTAGAGGTTAATGCCGAGCAGCGCGGCCCCCGGGGCGACGTTGCACCCCGCGTGCGCCGCGTCGTCCAGGCTCTCGAGCGCGCCCGGGGTGTCCAGGTCGTCGTCGAGCGCGCCGCGCACGTCCTCTAGGACCGTGCCCTCGCGCGCGCTCGTGAGCGTGGTGCGCCACGTCGCCAGGCGCGACTGGGCCAGGGAGAGCAGCTCGTCGCGCCACTCGAAGTCCTCGCGGTAGTGCTGGCTGAGCAGCGCGAGCCGCACGGCGGCGGGCTCGGCGCGCTCGACGAGCTCGTCGACGAAGACGAGGTTGCCGAGGGACTTGGACATCTTGGTGCCGTCCAGGCCGACCAGGCCGACGTGCATCCAGTGGCGCACGAAGGCCACGCCGGTCACCGACTCGCTCTGGGCGGCCTCGCACTCGTGGTGGGGGAAGGCCAGGTCGCGGCCGCCGCCGTGCACGTCGACGGTCTCGCCCAGGTCGCGCAGCGCCAGCGCCGAGCATTCCACGTGCCACCCGGGACGGCCCGGACCCCACCGCGACTCCCACGCCGGCTCGTCCTCCAGGGAGGGCTGCCACAGGACGAAGTCCAGCGGGTCGCGCTTGCGCGGGTCGTCGGGGCGCCCGCCGTGCTCGGCCGCCAGGGCGAGCATCTCGTCGCGCGTGGCGTGGCTCACCTGGCCGAAGCGCGCGAACTTGGACACCTCGAAGTACACGTGGCCGTCGACCTCGTAGGCGACGCCGCGGTCGAACGTCGCGCCGATGAGCGTGAGGATCTCGGGGATCGCGCCGGTCGCGCGGGGCTCGGAGAAGACCGCGAGCAGGTTGAGCAGCGCCATGTCGCGCTCGAAGCGCGCCAGCTCCTGGGCCGCCAGGTCGAGGTAGTTGACGCCGAGCTCGCGGGCCTTGCGCAAGATGTCGTCGTCGACGTCGGTGACGTTGCGAACGCAGTGGGTGTCGTGGCCGGCGTCTCGCAGGCGTCGCTGCAGGACGTCGAAGGACAGGTAGACGAAGGCGTGACCCAGGTGCGCCGAGTCGTACGGCGTTATGCCGCAGCTGTACATCGTCACCAGCGGGCCGGCGTCGAGCGGGAAGACGCCGCGGCGCGCCGAGTCGTAGAGGTGCATCAGTCGAAGACGCCCGAGAGCTTGACGTAGCAGTGCGCGCGGTGACGGATGTTGATCGACACGCACACCGCGGTGAAGGCCTCGACCGCGCTGGCGAGCGACATCGACCCCGCGATCACCGCGTGCAGGCCGGGCATCTGGTCGACCAGCTCGGCGACGCGCGAGCGCGCGAAGTCGTCGTCGGAGAAGATCACGACGTCCGCGTCCAGGTCGCTGCTGAGGTCCTCCATCTGGGCGGCCGGCAGGTGGTGGAACGCGCCGACCACCGCGGCGTCGGGCACGGCGTGGGCGATCTGGGCGGCCATCGAGCCGCGCGGCGGGTAGAGCGGCGTGAGCTCCTTGCCCTCGCGCGTCAGCGCGTTGACCATCGAGATGACGGTCTTGTCGGCCAGCTGGTCGCGCAGCGCGCTCACGGTCGCCACCGCCGAGTCCCAGGGCGTGGCCACGATCACCAGGTCCGCGGCCGCGGCCGCGGCGTTGTCGCCGCCGCTGATCGACCCCGTGCCCGTGGCCAACGTCGACGCCACGTCCGCGGCCCGCGCGGCGTCGCGCGAGCCGATCACCACGTCGTGTCCGCAGGCCGCCAGTCGCACCGCGACGCCGCGACCCGCCGGTCCGGTACCTCCGAGAATGCCCACCGTCGCCATCGTCCGCCTCTTCTATTTCCTGGTCAGAAGTACGCTAACAAGATGGCGCTGCTCACCGACCACCGAATCCTGGTCACCGGGGTCTTGACCGACGACTCGCTGGCCTTTTCCATCGCGCGGCGCTGCCTCGAGGAGGGCGCCGTCGTGGCCCTGTCGGGCGCGGGGCGCGGGTTGTCGCTCACCCGGCGCACCGCGCGCAAGCTCGCCGACGTGGGCGAGGTCGGCGAGGTCATCGAGCTCGACGTCACCGACCCGGACCAGGTCGGCGCCGCGGCCGCCGGGCTCGCGACGCGTTTCGGCCGCCTCGACGGCCTGGTCCACGCGATCGGCTACGCCCCGCCGAGCTGCCTGGGCTCGGGCATGCTGGTCGCCCCCTACGAGGACGTCGCCACCGCCCTGCACATCTCGACCTACTCCCTGGCGGCCCTCGTCGGGGCCTTTCGCCCGCTGCTGGCAAAGAGCACCGCGCCCGGCGGGGCCTCGGTGGTCGCGCTCGACTTCGACGGGTCGCGCGCCTACCCCATGTACGACTGGATGGGCGTCATGAAGGCCGCGCTGGAGTCACTCGGGCGCTACCTGGCGCGCGAGGTCGGGCCGGACCACGTGCGCGTCAACATGCTCGCCGCCGGTCCGGTGCGCACCATGGCGGCCAAGTCCATCCCCGGGTTCTCCCTCTTTGAGGACACCTGGGCCGACCGCGCCCCGCTGGGCTGGGACGTCCACGACGCCAGCGCGGTCGCCGACACCGCCATCGCCCTCCTGTCGCCGCTGCTGCGCGCCACGACCGCGTCGATCATCCACGTCGACGGCGGCGCCCACTCGATGGGCTGACCCGCGCCGGCGCCCGCCGGGGCTACCCGACGCGGTGCGAGTGCGCCGGGCAGTGCGGCGAGACGCCGGTCACCGCGAAGATCTGCGTCCCGCGCTTGCACACGATGGAGTACGGCGTGCGCGGCGCGTTCCCCGTGGCCCCCATGGGCGCGACGGCGGCGACGGCCTCCTGGGTGGGACCTACGGGCAGGTACCCGAGCTCGACGTTGTAGTAGAACTCCTGGACCGCGACCCCCCAGGCCTTCGACGTGTCGAGGCCGTAGAACGAGCAGGAGTGCCCGGTCGTGGTCTGGGTGAACGAGGACTGGTTGGTGTAGCCCAGCAGCAGCGTGCAGGTGAAGTAATAGTCGCCCTCCTGGCCGCGCGCAGCGCGGTGCACGCCGCTCACCGGACGGGCCGTCGCGTGCTCCACCCGGTAGGTGGGGACGAATCCACCGGCCCAGCTGGCCGAGACCACGCCCGACGCCTCGGTGACCCGCAGGTTGTAGACGCCCACCCCCGTCGCCCCGGCGAGCGTGGGCGCCGCGACGCCCAGGGCCACCGTGACCGCCATCGCGGCCCCGACGCGCCGCGCTCCCTGTCGAACCCTCGTTGTCATTCCGGCACCCACGGGCACCTCCTTCGCACGTCGTTCACTCTTGACTCTAACGACGTCGGCGGTCCTAGCCGGGAACGTCGAACGGCCCCGGGGGGCGCGGCAGCGCCCGCGGCGTCTGGCCGGCGAACTGCGTCTCGTACAGGTCGCGGTAGAGGCCGCCCGCGGCTAGGAGCTCGGCGTGCGTGCCGCGCTGGACGATGGTGCCCGAGTCGACGACGAGGATCTGGTCGGCGTTGCGGATCGTCGAGAGCCGGTGGGCGATCACGAGCGACGTGCGTGAGGTCATCGTCTCGTCGAGCGCCCTTTGCACCAGGAACTCGCTCTCGGCGTCCAGGTGAGCGGTCGCCTCGTCGAGCACCACCAGCTGGGGCGCCTTGAGCAGGAGCCGCGCCAGGGCCACGCGCTGCTTCTCGCCCCCCGAGAGGCGATAGCCCCGCTCGCCGACCACGGTCTCCATGCCCAGCGGCAGCGAGGTCACGAGCCCCCAGATCTGCGCCGCGCGCAGGGCGGCCTCGAGCTCGGCGTCGCTCGCGTCGGGCTTGGCGAAGGCGAGGTTCGCGCGCAGGGTGTCGTGGAACAGGTGGGGGTCCTGGGTCACGACGCCCACGGTGGCGCTCATCGAGTCGGTGGTCGCGTCGCGCACGTCGACGTCGTTGATCGTGACGGCGCCGGCGTCGACGTCGTAGAGACGCGAGACGAGCAGCGAGATCGTCGTCTTGCCGGCGCCGCTGGGTCCCACCAGCGCGGTCATCGTCCCCGCGCGCACGACGAAGGAGACGTCGTGGAGGACCGGCGTGCGCGGGGTGTCATCCAGCGTGGCGACCGCCTCGAGGGACGCCAGGGACACCTCCTCGGCCCCCGGGTAGGAGAAGGCCACACGATCGAAGCGCAGCTCGGCGGGACCCGCCGGGATCGCGCGCGCGTCCGGCGACTCGCGTGATCATCGGCTCGAGGTCGAGGACCTCGAAGAGCCGCTCGAAGCTCACCATCGCCGACATGTAGTCGATGTTGATCGACGACAGCTGGGTCAGCGGCCCGTAGAGGCGCGTCAGGTAGAGCGTCAGGGCGACGACCGTGCCCAGGGCCAGGTGCGTGGTGGATCACCGCGATGCCCCCGAACCAGTACGCGAAGGCCGTCGCCAGCGACGCGGTGAGGCTGAGCGCGACGAAGAAGAAGCGCTGGTAGGTCGCCTGGCGCACGCCCATGTCGCGCACCTGGCCCGCGCTGCCCTCGAAGTGGCGCAGCTCGTCGGCCGGGCGACCGAACAGCTTGACCACCATGGCGCCCGCCACGTTGAAACGCTCGCTCATCACCATGTTCATCTCGGCGTTGAGCTCCATGCCACGCTGGAACAAGGTGCCCAGGCGTTTGCCGACCATGCGCGCCGGGATCAGGAACGCCGGCAGCAGGCACAGCGCGACGAGCGTTATCTGCCAACTCAAAATGAACATGGTGCCCAAGATGATCGTGACCAGGATGAAGTTGCCCACGACGTTGGAGAACAGATCGGTGAACGCCTGCTGGGCGCCGATCACGTCGTTGTTGAGCCGGCTGATCAGCGCCCCGGTCTGGGTGCGCGAGAAGAAGGCGATGGGCATGCGCTGAATGTGGCCGTAGACCTTCGCGCGCAAGTCGTAGATCAGTCCCTCGCCGATGACCGACGAGATGCGCCGCTCGAACAGTGACAGCCCGGCGTCACCGATGGCCAGCGTCACGGTGATCATCGACAAGCCCGCGACGAGTCCGCCGCGCCGGTCCTTGATCCCCACGTCGATGATCTCGCGCAGCAGCAGGGGCGCGACCGAGCTCACGACGGCGTCGAGCACCACGGCGGCGAGAAAGATGATCAGAATTCGCTTGTAGGGACGTGCGAATTCCAAGACCCGCGGCAGGGTCCCCTTCTTGATCCGGTGCTCGAGGATGGTGCGGTCACGTCGCAGGGACCGCACCCCCTGCCAGGCGCTCGGGCCCCCACCGCGCATGCTCATGCCGTCTCCTCCGACAGTCGAGTGTATGAACCGCGCGAAAGGCGCGAACCGGCCTCAGTCGCTCAGGGCGGTGACGATGATGAGCGTGCCGAGGGTCATCATCACGCACGCCCCGGTCGTGCGCAACGCGACGAGCCGACGAGCGGACCCCGATAGCCACTCGCGCGCGGTGCCGGCGATGAATCCCCAGGTGCCGTCGCTGCAGAAGGCCATCACGCTGAAGATGAGTCCGAAGATCAGGAGTTGGAGGGTGACGTGCCCCTTAGATCGGTTCACGAAGTGCGGGAACACCGCCGCGAAGAAAACGAGTGACTTGGGGTTGAGAATTCCCACCGTGAAGCCCTGGCGCACCACGTGCAAGCGCGACGGGCGCTCGGCCTCGCGCGCCACCATTGCCTGGGCGTGGGCGTGGCGGTGGCGCAAAGCATCGACACCGAGCCACAGCAGGTAGCAGCCGCCCGCCATCTGCAGCACCGTCGAGAACGTCTTGGAGCTCGCGAGGAGCGGACCTAAGCCCAGGGCGACGATCACCGAAAGCAGAAGCGTGCCGAGGCTGTTGCCGAGCACGGTCAGGACGGCGACCGCCCTGCCCCACGCCACGCCGCGCGCGAGCGTGAAGAGCACGCTGGGGCCCGGCGCGATGATGATCAGGATCGACGCGACGAAGAACGTGGCCAACTGGCTGCCGCCGATCACGCGTGCACCCGGCTGGTCACGGTGGTGAGCGCCTGGAGACTGACCCCGATGGAGAAGCCAATGGTGGCGGCGAAGAACGCGGTCCCCACGCCGACGGTGCCCCCGAGGAGCCACCCGACGATCAGAACAATGACCTCGAGGGTGAGCCGCACGTAGACGACGCTGACGCCGAGGCGGCGGTGAATGCTCGTCATGAGGCCGTCGCGCGGTCCCGGGCCGAGGCCCGTCGTCAGGTAGAGCGCACTTCCCACGCCGATCGCCGCGACCGCGCCGACGACGAAGACGATCTTGAGGGCGTTGCCAGTTGGGACCGGGACGTTCGCCGCGGTGAGGTCCAGCACGTAGGCGATGATCACGAGGTTGGCCAGCGTGCCGATCCCGGGGCGCTCGCGCAGCGGGAACCAGAAGAGCAAAACGACGCAACTGATCGCCGCGGTCGACCAGCCAATCGAGATGTGGGCGTGGCGCGCGACCCCCTGGGCGAAGACGGTCCAGGGGGTCGCGCCCCAGTGGGACTGGACCAGCAGGCCCTCGCCGAACCCGAAGAGCGACAGCCCGATCAGCAGCGGGGCAACCATGCGGGGGCGCAGTGACCAGGTCGTCGTCGCACGCCACGGCGTCGCCGGGATGCGGTGACTCAATTTCATGAAGTGCCCACGGTACCAGTGGCTGCGCCCGACCTCGCTCGACTTCGCAGGGCACACGACGAGTCATGTCGCCGCGTTCGGGCACGACGTCCCTTAAAGGCGCGGCGCGATGTGCCGAGATCTAACCCTCGTCGGGTGGCGTACCCGCCTGCATCACGGTCACGACGCCGTTCATGACGGGCTCGGCGAAGACCGTGATCGCGCCTCCCGGTACAGGCATCTCCTGGAGGAGCACGGTTCCACCCAGGCTGCGCACGGAATCGCGCACGCGCCCGAGCGAGTCGGCGACGTAGATGGCGTTCCACTGCGCGGGTCGGCCGCCGGGGACCTGGTCGTGGCTCACGCTGGCGAACCACTGGTCCCCATTGGCGAGGACCTTCATCCCAGGCTCGGGCTCGCTCAGCGACATTCCCGTGAGGTCGCGGTAGTAGGCGCTGGCGACGTCGGGATCCGCGGACGTGTGTTCGAACCAACCGGGCGCACCCGGCTCGTACATCACGCCGAAGCCCGGGAAGGTGCCCGGCTTCCACAGGCCGTGGCGCGCCCCGACGGGGTCTGTGACGATCGCCATCGTTCCCACGTCGGCCACGTCCGCAGGGCCGTAGCCGACCTCTCCACCCAGGGCCACTACCCGCTGGGCGGTCGCCGCGACGTCGTCCGTGGCAAAGTAGGTCGTCATCTCACCCGCGCCGCCGGGCCCCTGACCGAAGCCCATGACGGCCCGCCGGTCCAGGCTCGCGATCGTGTAGTGACCCATTGACTCATCGCCGACGTCGAAGGTCCATCCGAACAGCGCGCCGTAGAAGGCCATCAGCGCCTCACGCTGTTCGGACGTCTCGACCACGACGTCAAACCAGTTGGGCATTCCCGCCGCGTGAGCATCGACCTGTGGCATGGCGCGAGTCTGTCAGAGCGGCTCGTCGCGCGCTACGGGAGATCAAAGGAGCCCCGGCGCAGTGCGCCGGGGCTCCTTTGATTTCAAACTAGGCGTCTACTTCAGCCAGGAGGGAATCCCCGAGCTGAGCTTGGTCGCGGTGTTCACTGCGCCGTTCGGCGTCGAGTCGGTCACGTAGACCTTGCCGTCGAGGGCCTGCGTGGCGCTCGAGCTCGTCACGGTGACCAGGTAACCACCGTTGAGGCCCTGGTGGTTACTGGACGTGTAGCGCAGCGGCACGAGCGACGGTGTCTGGGTCAGCGTCGTCTTCTCCATCGTCTTGAGGAAGCTGGCCCGGGTGAAGTTGCGACCCGCGTCCTTGAGGTACTCCACGAAAGCGACACCCCACGCGGCACCGTAGGCCATGTTGCCGTCCAGCGGCGTGGTCGAGCTGAAGGTCGGGAAATCCGCCTTGTCAGCAGTCAAGACCTTGCGCATCCACGGGATCCAGGGCGACGTCGAAGTCGAGGCGGGCAGGTAGCTAAAGGACACCGCACCGACCTCGGGGTCGGAGGGAACCTTGCCGACCAGGTTCTCCCAGACGGTGACCGGGTCCGAGCCGACGCTCGAGATCACCCAGTGCGGCGAGTAGCCCAGCTGGAGGGCGGCGCCGAGCGCCGCGTCGGTCGCGAAGGGGATCGAGTCGAGCACGACCACCGTGCACTTGTCGGTTTGGAACTGGGCGAGGTACGGGCCCATCACGGCGCCGTTCGTCGCGACCAGCGCGTTCACCGAGTAGAACTGCGTGTCCGCGGGCGAAATCGAACCGCTACCGATGAGACCGGCGAGGCCGTCCGAACCAAAGTCATCGCCCTGGCCCAGGAAGCACACCTGGGCGCCCGGATACGTCGCGTTGATGTACTTCGCGAAGATCTTGCCCTCTTCGTTGTAGCTGGTCTGCCAGCCGAACAGGTCCGGGTACGTCGACGGGTCGTTCCAGTCGCGCGAGCCCGAGTTCACGAATAGCTGGGGGACGCCGTTGGACTTGAGGAGCGAGCGCACCGAGTCCTGGGTGGGCGTGCCCAATGAGCCGACAGTCGCGAAGACCGGCGTCGAAAGCAGGGCATGCGTTTGAGTGACCGTGCTGGGCGTGCCCGTGCAGCCGAATCCCGGCGTGCCGTAGCAGTCGTCCTTCAGGATGTAACGGATCTTGCGCCCGTTGACGCCACCCTTGGAGTTGACGTACTTGAACACGGCGTTGGCCGCCTTGGCGACTTCGCTGTATCCCTGGGCCGCGATGCCCGTCAGCGGCACGGTCGCCCCGATAGTGATCTGGGTCTTGGTCACGCCGGGCACCTTGGGTGAAGCCCCTGACGCGACGACCGATTCCCCGGCCACCATCAGTCCCGCGCACAGCAGTAGTGACGTCCCCGTGAGCGCGAGACGACGTAAACGTGTCATGGTGATCTCCTCATAGTTGTTTTCTTAACGACTTCTTAGGTGCGAGCGTATTCGGTGACGCAGCCCGATTCAATTCAGGGGGCCGAATTCGCGCGCCGGGCTCGCCAGATGTGACGAACTGTTCCGGCCAAACCCAACGGTGCGAAGAGCATCGTCACGATCAAGAGGCCCCCGAAGATGATGCCGTTGAGTTGGCTGGCCAGGTTGCCCTGGGGGTTGAGGCCGGTGTGACTCGTGATCCACGAGATCACGTTGGTGGAGTACGCGTAGATGATCCCGCCGATCAGCGCCCCGGGGATCGTCCCGATGCCGCCGATTACGACGACCGAGAGGATCGTGATCGATAAGGCGAATGAGTACGTCGACGGCGACACCGAGTTGTTGATCAGGGTCCATAACGCCCCGCCGAGTGCCGCATACGCCGATGCCACCACGAACGCGATGACGCGGGCGCGCGGAAGGGAGATGCCGACCAGCTCAGCGGCGACATCGTTGTCGCGTACAAGTCGCATCCCCCGGCCCGTTCGGGATGCGAAGAGGTTGGCCATGAAGAAGAACGCGATGCCGGTGACGACGAGTGTGATATCAGTCAACCAGGCCGTGCTCGTCGTCAGCGGATTGGCCGTGTGCCCGAAGAGTTCTCTCAACCAGTGCGGCGGCGTGGCTTCGGTGGGCAGCTGCAAGCCGCCGTCGCCGCCAGTCCAGGAGTTGAACGAGCTCAGGATCGACCCGAACGCAACGGCGAAGGCGAGCGTCATCCCCGCGAGGTAGGGACCGCGCAGGCGAGTGGCGGGCAGTCCCAATAGCAGTCCGACCAGTGCGCCAGCCGCCACGGAGATCGCTAGCGTGACGGCGATTGGGGTCGTCGCGTGGTGGTTCGCCCAGATCGCCATGATGAACGCGCCGACCCCCATGAACGCGCCGTTGCCCAGTGAGATCTGGCCGGACGCCCCCGTGAGGAACGACAGACCGACGAGCACCACGGACATCGCGGCTCCGATGGCCAGGTTGAAGTTGGTCGTCGCCGAGAAGTAGAAGGTAGCGATGAGGGCGACGACGACTGACGCCACCGTGAGCGCCGCGCGGGCAAGGATCGGGTGGGAGATACGCAGCGTTGGGCTCGTGAATACCACCACGCTGGCTGCCACCACGAGCAAGGCAAGCGAGAGCGCTACCGCGTCGCGCACACTCGAAAGCGTCACGAATGACACGGCGACGGCGACCACCACAGCCGCACCGATCGCCGTGACGCGACGTGACGCGACCAACTTCGCCATCAGACTCGCCTCGCCGAGCTCGCCGTGAAGATCCCGTTGGGGCGCACCATGAGCGAGACGATCAAGATTCCCAGTGCGACGAGGATCACCGCATTCGAGTTGACGAAGTCGTCCACGAACTGCAGGGCGATGCCGATGGTGACGCCCGCGACAATGGCTCCAACTGGACTCTCAAGTCCCCCCACCGCCGCGGCAATGAACCCGAAGGCGAATATGCCGTCCATGACTTGTGGTGTCAGGCCGGTGAAGAAGTTCGATGAGACGAGAATCACGGTGACCGTCCCGACACCGGTGGACAGGACCCAGCCCAAGGTCAGCATGCGCCCGACACGCACGCCGAGCAGGCGCGAGACCTCGGGCGCAAGGGCCGACGCGCGCAACTGGAGGCCGAGGTTCGTGAAGCGAAAGAGGCCCGCGACCAGGGTCATAACCACCAGAGCGGCGCCAATCTCGTAGAGGGCGAAGTCCGAAAGGGCAATAGGCTTCCCGCCGAGCTGGAAGTCGATCACGGAGAACGGCGTGGGAAGGCTATGCGGCGTCGAGGACCAGATGGCCGCCGCCACGCTCTCGAGGACGATGAGGAAGCCGACCATCACCACGATGGGATTGATCTCCGGCTTGCCGTAAAGGCGGCGCACGAGCAGACGCTCGGTGCCGCCTCCAATGACGAAGCCCGCCACGATGGCTACCGCCGCGCACGGCCAGTACCCCATGTAGGGAGCGAAGACGACCATCCCGACGTAAGTGGCGAGCATCGGCATCGCGCCCTGGGCGAAATTGAGCACCCCGGTGGAACGCCACACGAGCACGAGGCTGAGGGCCACCAGACCGTAGATCACCCCGTTGGTCGCGCCACCTAAGACGTCGGACATGATCCGCGACGTGAGGAACGGATCCATTACTCCACCATCCCCAGGTAGTACTGACGAAGGTTCTCGTCGGCCGCCACGACCGCGGCGTCGTCGTAGGCGACGACCTTGCCGACGTGCAGCACGACCGCGCGGTCCGCGATGCGCAACGCCGACGACGCGTTCTGCTCGACCAGGATGACCGTGATCTTGTGCGTGGAGCACAGGTCCTTGATCGTGTGCATGAGCTGGGCCGTCACCAGGGGCGCCAGCCCCAGGGAGGGCTCGTCGAGCAGGAGGGTCGTCGGCTGGGCGATGAGGGCCCGGGCCATCGCCAGCATCTGGCGCTCGCCGCCCGAGAGCTTGGCCGCGTGCTGGCGACGACGCTCGCCGAGCACCGGGAACCGCTCGTACTGCTCAGCGAGCGCGGGCTTAAGGCTCACCTTGGCGGCTAGCGCGCCGAGTCGAAGGTTCTCCTCGACGGTGAACTCTCCGATGACGCCGCGGCCCTCGGGGACGTGGCCAACGCCCGAGCGCGCGATGTCCTCGGGATGCATGCCCACGAGGCTGCGACCGTCGCAGGCGACCGAACCGGCGGTGGGCGCCTTGAGCCCGCTGATCGTGCGCAGAAGCGTCGTCTTGCCCGCGCCGTTGGCGCCCAGGACCGCGGTGAGTTCGCCCGAGCTCGCCGCGAACGTCACGTCGCGCAGGGCCTGGACCGCGCCGTAAGTGACCGTCAGCCCGCTGACCTCGATCACTCGCCCACCCCCAGGTACGCCTCAATCACGGCCTCGTTGTGGCGCACCTCGGCCGGGGTGCCGGTCGCGATCACCTCGCCGAAGTCGAGCACGACGAGGCGGTTCACGAGAGGCATGACGAACTCCATGTCGTGCTCGACCAGCAGCACACCCATCGACTCGCGCAACTCGACGATCAGGGCGGCGAACTCACTCAGTTCAGCCTCGTCGAGCCCGGACGCCGGCTCGTCGAGCATCAAGAGCCGCGGCCCACCCATTAGCGCGCGAGCCACCGACACCTTCTTGGCCGTGCCGTACGGGATGGCCGACGGCAGGCGCGACGCCACGTCGGCGATCCCCAGGCGTTCGAGCATCACCATCGCGTCGCGGCGCAACGCACCTTCAGAGCGCACGCCGCTCGGAAGCGCGAGCGCACTGTTCCAGAAGCCACCGGCGCCGCGGGTCTGGCCCCCGGCCATCACGTTCTCCAGCACGGTGCAGTGCGGGAAGAGACCGACGCCCTGGAGGGTGCGGGCGATGCCCGCGCTTCGAGAGCTGGTTGGGGTGCAGATTGCGGTGACCGGACGCCGGGAAGTGCACGTGGCCTTCCGAGGGCCGCACGAAGCCGCACGCCACGTTGAAGGCCGTGGTCTTGCCCGCGCCGTTCGGACCGATCAGGCCGACGATCTCACCGGAGGCGACGTCAAAGGACACATCTGAGAGAGCGCGCAGGCCCTCGAAATGGACCGACACGTGCTCGAGTGAGAGCAGGACCTGGCGGTCGGCGCCGTTCATGACGCTCAAAGGTACATGTTCGCCGGGACCCCTCCGTGCCGTTGCGCCGGCGCGGCTCGCGGGCGGCGACGGGCCCGCAAAAATGACAACATCTAGGTGAGGAGGAGCGATGCCGCTGTCCACCATGGACGAGATCTGTGCGCTGGTCGTGATCGACCTGCAAAAGGGGATTCTGTCCGTCCCCACCGTTCACCCGATCTCCGGCGTCGTCGCCAACGCCGCGCGCCTCGCCGCGACCTTCCGGCGCCACGGCCAGACCGTCGTGCTGGTCAACGCCGCGGGCCGGGCCCCGGGGCGCACCGACACGGGCGCCCCGGCGTTCACCCCGACGCCGGACTTCACCGACCTCGTCGAGGAGCTCGACGCCCAGAGCGACGACGTGCGGGTGACCAAGCACCGCTGGGGCGCCTTCTACGGGACGTCCCTGGACCAGGACCTGACCGACCGCGGCGTCACCCAGGTCGTGCTGGCCGGCGTCGCCACCAGTGCGGGGGTCGAGTCCACGGCGCGCAGCGCCGCCGAGCACGGCTACAACGTGGTGCTCGCGATCGACGCGATGAGCGACCGCGACCTCGCGGTCCACGCCAACAGCGTCGAGAGGATCTTCCCGCGCCTCGGCGAGACCGCGACAACCGACGAGATCGTCGCGATGATGGACGACACCTACGGGGTCACGAGAGGCTAGGCGAGGCGCGTCACGCGTCGCGCCGAGACATTCGCCACGCTCCCAGCGCCGTCCACCCGACAAGCCAGGCGAGGATCACCACCACAGCGATGCCCCGGGTTTCGGGCACGAGGGAATTGCCACTTGGCCCGTTGCCGCCGCCGAATACCTGCGGTAGTGCCGACGGTTCCAGATGCGCCGTGGCCAGACCGACCAGCCCCCTCTGCACGTTGATGAGGTGCGGGATGACGTGTTGAGAGAAGATCGGCGTCAGGATCACCTCGAGCACGATCATCAAGACGACGGCGACCATTCGCTGGCCGATCAGGGACGAAAGCCCCAGCGCGACGATGAATCCAATCGCGGCCTCCAACTCGATCCATAGTCCGGTGCGCACCATCAGTCCGATCGGGGGCGTCAAGAAGGTGTTGGAGTAGTTCTTGTAATCCTGGTTGGCCACCTTGACGGCCGCCGCCACCTTCTGCGCGTGCGTGAAGTGCAGCACAACCTGCTGGCCGGTGTTGCCCTTGGTGACGATGATGTGGGCTCCGCCCGGGCCGGGGCCGCAGTTGCCCGGCACCTGGATGTTGCGCGAGTCGAACTGACACAGCACCTGGTTGTAGTGCTGGGCGGCCCACGTGTCCAGGCCCGACCGCGTCAGGCCCGGGGGCACGGACGTGCCGTTGTAGTTGAGTTTGGTGGGTCCGGCGAAGGAGCACACCGCGCACACGATGGTGAAGCCCACTGCGACCATCGGCACGATGATGGCGAGCCCCGCCGGAATCCGCGCGAAGTAGATCGCCAGGCGCGAGCGACCGGTGACGACCAGGTGGCGGAACATCCCCTCGGTGAGGTCCGAGGACCCCGCCGAGGCTCCCAGGGTCGCCGCCACGATGAACCCGAAGATGAACATGACGCCAGCGACCAGGGCGCTGAAGGTGTTGTAGCCGCCCGCCGGTCCGTAGGACTTGGGGTCGGCGGCGTGCATGATCAGGCGGATGGTCAAGAAGATGGTCGGCAGGCCGATGTTCACGGCGGCCAGTGCGATCATGAGTCCCTTGCGCTTGCGCAGTTCCATGATGCGCGTTGCGATCATCGCGCCGTTGGGGACCCAGGATCCGCGGTGGTCGCTGGAAGTGGGACTCGTGATGGCGATGTCGGTGGCGGTCACTGGTCCTCCCCCAGTCGGCTGGTGACCTGGAGGAACCAGGACTCGAGCGATACCTGAACCTGTTGGAGCCGGTAGACGGCGACGCCGCCCTCGACGAGTCGGCGGTTGATCTCGGCGACGACGTCACGCGACGTCCCCGACGCCAGCTCGATCTCCAGGCCGCCGTCGGTGACCTGGACGCGTGTGGCCAGATTCGACGCCTGGACCAGCGTGGCCGCGGCGTCGGGCGTCGCGCACTCGACCTGTAGGTCGAGCGCGGTCCCCGCCAGCAGCTCAGCGATGGGTCCCTGGCGGATGATGTTGCCGTGGTCGACGATGGCCACCGAGTCGCACGTCCGCTCGACCTCGTCGAGGAGGTGCGAGGAGAGCACGACCGTGCGCCCCTCCGCGACGAGGGAGCGGATCATGTCGCGCATGTCGTGCATCCCCGCGGGGTCGAGCCCGTTCATCGGCTCGTCGAGGATCAACAGCTGCGGGTCGCCGAGCAGGCACGCCGCCACACCGAGGCGCTGTCGCATTCCCATCGAGTACTTGGCTACCTTGTCGTCGGCGCGATGCATCATCCCGACGCGTTCGAGGGCGGGCTCGATGCGCTCGCGCGCCGCGTGCTCGCGGGCCGCGGCGAGGATCTGCAGATTCTGACGACCGGTCAGGTGGGCGTGGAAACGCGGCTCGTCGACGATCGCCCCCACGCGAGCCAGCGCCTGGTCGCGGTGGCGGGGCACGGGGTATCCGAGGAGCCTCATCGTCCCCGCGTCGGCGTTGGTCAGTCCGAGCAGCACGCGGATCAGCGTCGTCTTGCCCGCCCCGTTGGGTCCGAGGTAGCCGAACGCGCAACCCCGCGGGACGAGCAGCTCGACCCCATTGACGGCGGCGTTGTCGCCGAAGCGCTTCGTCAATCCGTGGGTCTCGACGGCCCACTGATTCGAGGGGGCATCGTCGACCTTCGGCTCGGTGAGGGTACTGGTGCTCATCGTGGGCCCTTCTACGTTGGGGCACCCGGCGCGAGTCACGTCACGTCGGGGGCGGACGTCTCTGCATCCTCGCACGCCCCTTCGCGCATATCGACTAGGGGTTGTCCACGATCTCAGGGTTGAAGTCAGGGATGACCCCGAGTGCGGGCGCTGGCCGCATGGGTTACTTGGCAGTACGGGCGAAGACCTCGCGGTACTTGACGCGGCGCCCCGTGCGCAGGATCGCCCGACGGTAGATCATCGCGGCCAGGCGGGCCATCGCGACCGTGGCCGCCAGGCTCAGGGCGACCGAGATGCAGAATCCCCACCAGGTGACCGCGCTTGAGCCGACGAGGACGGGCATGTCGAAGGGCGCGGTGGGCGGAATGTAGGCGAGGATCTTCACGAGCTCGTTCGGGCTCCCCGTGCTCGCCCCGGTCAACGCGGTCACGTAGCCGAAGATCATCGGCAGGCTGAGGGGGAACGCGAGGCTCTGGACCTGGTCCTGGCGCTCGGCCATCGAACCGGCCGCGGCGTAGACCCAGGAGTAGAACGCGTAGCCCAGCACCAGCCAGAGCAGCGAGCTTGTTACGGCCAGCGGCGCCGAGCCGTGGATCACGCTCGAGCCCACCGCCTTGGACAGCCCCAGGGCGACCGCGACGATGAGGGCGGCCTGGGCGAAGGCGACGAGGCCGATCCCCACGACTTTGCCGGTGAGCAGCTGGAGGGGACGCAGCGCCGAGAGCAGCACCTCGATCACCCGGCTCGACTTCTCCTCCATCACTCCGATCAGGATCCACGTGTTGTACTGCGACAGCATGATGAAGGTCAGGATCACCCCGATGATCGTGGTCGGGTTGACCTGGTGCTTGGACACCGGCGCGGCGCGATGGACGCTGTGGACCGGCACGGGTCGGACGTGGGCGAGGATCGCGGCCTGGGCCGCCGAGAGGTGGGCGGCGGCCAACGCCTGGTCGATCCCCAAGTTGACAGCGGCCTCCGGGACGAACTGCGCGGCCGATGAGCCGTCCGACGAGGAGAAAGGCGTCTCGACCAGGAGCTGGACGCCGTTGACGACGGCCACGTCCAGGCGACCGGTGCGCAGCTGGTGGCGCGCCTGCGAGAGGCTCGACTCGTTGACGAGGTGGACCTTGACGCCCACGGTCGACGCCGACTTGAGCAGCGACGCGCGAAGCGGCGCGGCGAGCCGGCCGACGACGCCGACCTGCACGGGCTTCGGCGTGGACTTGGTGAGCGCGGGGATAGCGATGGCGGCGGACACCCCGAGCAACATCACGACCGTGCCCACTCGGAAGATCCGGCTGCGCACGCGCTCGTGGACCTCTCGTGCGGCCACGAGGGCGACACCGGTGTTCACGACGTCGATCGGCGAACGTCGACGCGCGCGAGGCTGCGACTCCTCGACGCGCGAGCGGCGGCGACGGTATCGCCACACGCGCAGGCACACCGCCAGGGCGATCAGGACGAAGACCAGGATCCTGGTCATGCGAGGGCCTCGCGGAAGACCTCGGAGAGCCGGCGCCGCGCGAAGGTGAACTCGGTGACGCGCCCCGCCCCCGACGCCGCGCGGAGCACGACGTCGCTATCAACACCGGTGTCGAGGACCAGTCGGACCTCGCCGCCCCGGACCTCGGAGATCGAGACGCCTGGCAGCGGGGCCGCCCACGCGCCGTCGCGGTCGCCCTCGACGCGCACCACCAGGCGCCGTGCCCCGCTCGTCGCGAGGTCGTCGACCCGCCCGTTCGCCACGAGACGCCCGTGGTCGATGATGGTCACCGACTCGCACAGGTCCTCGACCTGGTCGAGCTGGTGACTGGAGAACAGGACGCAGCAGCCCTCGCGCGCCTCCTCCACCAGCACCTCGCCGATCGTGTCGATGCCCGTCGGGTCCAGCCCCGCGAGGGGCTCGTCGAGCAGCAAGAGCTCGGGACCGTGCACGAGCGCGGCGGCGAGCTGGACACGCTGCTGGTTGCCGTGCGAGAGCGCCTCGACCTTGCTCTGCGCCCGGTCGGCGATGCCGAGTCGCTCCAACCACTTCTGCGCGCCAGCTCGGGCGTCGGCCGGGGTCATCCCGTGCAGTCGAGCGAGGTACTCGAGCTGCTCACCCACCTGCATCCCCGGGTAGAGCCCCCGCTCCTCAGGCATGTAGCCGAAGCGCCGACGGTCCTCCTGCCCGACCGGCCTCCCCTTCCAGCGCACCGCGCCCTTGTCGAGGTCAGTCAGGCCGAAGACCGCGCGCATGGTCGTCGTCTTGCCGGCGCCGTTGGGTCCGAGGAAGCCGACGACCTGACCTGAGGGAACCGAGAACGTGAGGTCGTCGAGCGCGACCAGCTCGCCGAATCGACGGGTCAGGCCGTCGAGCTCCAGGAGTTCGGTCACCGACTCAGCGTAGGTTGCCCGGCGGTCTCGACGCCCTCGTCTTTGGGCATCGGACAACGCGCGCAGTGAACTGAAGACGTCAGTTTCGGAGAAGTCGACGGTCGTCGTGCTGTGATAGCCAGGGAACATGACCAAGACAACTCCTTCGAAGAGACCCACTCCCTCCCAGCTCATCGACGCCCGGATCGACGAGCTCGGCGACTGGCGTGGCGACACGTTGGCCCGGGTCCGCGAACTCATCAAGCAGGCCATCCCCGACGTCGTCGAGGAGTGGAAGTGGGGACACGTCCCGACCTGGTACTGCGACGGGATGATCTGCACCGGCGAGACCTACAAGGCTGCCGTCAAGGTGACTTTTGCCAAGGGAGCCGCGCTCGCCGACCCGGCGGGGCTCTTCAACTCCAGCATGGACGGCAACGTCCGCAGGGCGATCGACTTCCACGAAGGCGACAAGGTGCCCGCGACCGCATTCAAGGCCCTGGTGCGCTCAGCGGTGAAGCTGAACGCGTCGTGAGCGCTCCGCTGGCGAGGTCGAGCGCGACGCCGACGAGGTCACGTGAGGGTGGTGGGCGCTAGAGGACTCGAACCTCTGGCCTCAGCCGTGTGAAGGCTGCGCTCTAACCAACTGAGCTAAGCGCCCGGAGTGACCACTCTACTGCGCGTCGCCTCGGCTTCTGGCCGTCGCGAACTATCCTTCCCCCGTGACCGATATCCCCGAGGAGACGACCGGCCGCCGTCCCCGGAGGGCCAAGCGGGAATCGGCGGTCCCTCGGTCGGTGGTCATGGGCATCGACACGATCGAACGCCGGGTCGCCTACATCGCCGGCACCCTGGCCATCGTGCTGGCGGGGCTCTTCACGCCGCACCTCTACAAGAACACCTTCGTCACCGAGACGGCCAACCCCGTCAAGGGTCACACCTGCGCCGCGCCGTACCACTGGCACAAGGCCGCGAACACCTGCTCGTACTTGAAGCTGACCCACCCCTCGGATTGGGTCCTGCAGTTCCTGCTCATCGTGGTGATGGCCTTCGCCATCTTGACCTTCGCCTACCTGCGCAAGCGCGTGGGCGTCGCCTTCGCCGGCTTCTTCCTGGGGCTGGCGCTGGGTGCGATCGGCCTGCCCTTCCTCCTGCTCGGCGGCTGGCTGCTGCTGCGGGCCCTGCGCCTCCAGCGCTACGGCGACGCGAGCTTCTTCGGATCGTCGCGCATCGCGCGCGAGCAGGCCCAGGCCAAACGAGAGGGCCGGCCGGTCGTGCGCACGCCCCGCGCCAAGAAGAAGGTGGAGGATGACCCGATGCTGATCCGCCCCGTCGCGCCCGCCCCCTCCAAGCGCTACACGCCCAAGAAGCAAACCCGCAAGCGATAGCGTGGCCAGGCTCGGACTCGACTTCCCGACGGGGTGGGGCCGCGGCTACGCCGCGCGCCTGGCGCGCTCGGCGATCCAGGGCCTGTACATGGTGCCGTACATCCGGCGTATTTCCACACTCGAGGTCCGCGGCGTCGAGCACGTCGACGGCACCGGCCCGTTCATCTTCGCGGCCAACCACACGAGCAATCTCGACACCCCGCTGCTGTTGACCGCGCTGCCGACCGAGGTGCGCCGCCGGACGGTGGTGGCCGCAGCGATGGACAACTTCTTCATGGACCGCTACACGGCGTTCAAGACGGTCCTGGTGTTCAACGCCATCCCCATCGACCGCCACAAGGTCAACCGACGCAGTTCCCAGCTGGCCCTGGAGCTGGTCGAGGACGGCTGGCACCTGGTGATCTACCCCGAGGGGGGCCGCACGCCCGACGGCCAGATGCAGGAGTTCAAGGGCGGCGCGGCGTACCTCGCCGAGCGCGCGGGATGCCCCGTGGTCCCGGTGTTCATCGTGGGCGCGGGAGAGCTCAAGGGTGCTCGCTACGCCAAGGCGCCCCAGTACGTCAACGCGCCGACCCAGCGGCACCACCACGTCGTCGTCGCCTTCGGGGCGGCGCTGCGCTGCGCGGAAGGCGAGACGATCCGGCGGTTCAACGCCCGCGTCGAGGACGCCGTCGTGTCACTGGGCCGCGAGGTGACCGGCGACGCGACGCTGAAGATCAACCGGCCGTCAGGCTGAGCGCGGCGCACCGGCGCGCGTAGAGGCGGTCCGCGACGCCGGCCAGCGCCTCGAGGGGCCGGCCGTACACGTCAGAGATGATGACGTCGGCGAACCACGGGTTGATCGCCAGCACCGGGCCGTGCGCGTAGGTCGCCCAGACGCGCTCGGCACGAAACCCGTCGCTCTGACCGTCGTTGCCCCGACCGCGCGCGACCTGACCGAGGGCGCGCACACCCGGGCCGAGGCGCGTTCGGCCGCCGTGGTTCTCGAACCCGACGAGCCACCGGCCTTCGACTTTGACCGCGAGGTCGCCGACCGATCGACGCTCCCCCCTCGTGGTCACCGCGTCGACGAGTCCGAGCCCGGGATACTCGTCGTCACCCTCGACACAGAACGTCGTGCCCAGGACCTGCAGGCCGGCGCAGACCGCGAGGACGTGGGCACCGTCGGCGACGCGTCGCGCCAGGTCCGCGCGCACGAGCAGGTCCCTCGCCAGCCTCTGGGGCCCGTCCTCTCCCCCGCCCAGGAGGTAGAGGTCGCCCGCGGGCACCTCGTCATGGAGCCCCACGACCTCTAGGTCCACGTCGAGTCCGCGACGACGGGACCGCTCGACCAGCACGCGGGCGTTGCCCCCGTCGCCGTAGGTGCCGAGGAGCTCGGGGTAGAGCAGGACGATCCTCATGGCGACGCGCTCGCCTTGAGCCAGTGCGCGAACGCCGTATAGTTGCCGATCAGCCAGACCGGGTCCGCCCCGGTCCCGAGCGCCGCGGGATCGTCGATCACCGTGGCGTCCACACCCGCGTAGTCCAGGCGGGCCGCCAGGTCGAGGCGGCGGCTGCCCAGGCACTTCACCTCGCGTCCCGCCAGCACCTCGAAGGGCACGTCGTAGAGCCACGACGGGTCCCGTCCGTCGGCGACCTGGTCGTTGATCGCGATCCACAGCTCGGTCGGCGCGGGCTCGACGATGGGCAGGACCACCGCGAACCCCGCTGGGTTCTTGGCCAGCACCAGACGCAGCGCCCGGCCCCGCCACCGTCGCCGCGCGAAGCGGCCCGCGACCTCGGTCACGGCGTTCATGCGCTCCACCGATTCGGACACCGGCACGCCCACCATCGCCAGGGCCGTGGCGGCCATCGCGGCGTTGGCCGCGTTGAAGCCGCCCGGCACGTGCAGCGCGAGGCGCGCCGTCACCCCCTCGACCACGAGTTCCTCGCCGAGCGTCGTCGTCAGCGTCGTCGGACGCGCGAAGCCGCACTCGCAGCGCCAGCCCGTCGCGTCATCGCCCAGGGGCCGCGTGCACTTGGGACACGACGTCGCGTCCCCGCGCCACACCGTCGCGACGTCGCACCAGCGCACGTCGGGCGCGACCTCGGCCGCGTAGACCACCAGCGGGTCGTTGGCGTTGGCCACGACCACGACGCCGCGAGCGTCCTCCCCGCTCAGGCACCGTCGCCACCGCTCGGCCATCTGTCGCACCTCGCTGGCGCGATCGAGCTGGTCGCGAGAGAGGTTGAGCAGCACGACGGCGCTCGGGCTCGTGCGCGCGATGACCTCCCCCAGCCAGGCCTCGTCGGTCTCGAGCACGACGTGCGGCGCGCGGGACTCCACGAGCGCGGCGACGTGGCCCGGGGGCATGTTGGCGCCGGTGGCGTTGGAGGCGACCGGCCCGCCCCACCCGGCGCCGACGAACGCGGTCGTCGTGGTCTTTCCGTTGGTGCCGGTCACGACGATCGTCGTTCGACCCGCGGCCAGGCGCTCGAGGAGCCGGGGGTCCAGCGCCAGGCCCACCCGTCCGCCCGCGACGGTCCCGGCGCCGCGCCCGAGTCGGCGCGAGAGCCGATTGACCGCCCGTACGGCGCCCGCGGCCACGCGTGAGCGCGGCGTCAGGGTCGAGGGCATCGAGTCAACGGTAACAAGGCCGAAAATACGAATGGACCAACCGGGGGGGTGGTTGGTCCATTCGCGAAACCTGAGTCCTTCCGATGGGGGGATCGGTCGGATCGGCTGTCTCCAGTATGTCGGCGCGTCGTCTATCAATCAAGGCGATACCGTTGATACCTCCTATCTCTATGATTGATGCATGGAGATCCGCCAACTCGAAGCGCTGGTCGGCATCGACGACCACGGGACGTTCTCCGGGGCCGCCGAATCGCTGGGCACCGTTCAGTCGAACATCTCGAGCCGTATCGCCCGCCTGGAGGCCGAACTCGGCACCGAACTGGTCGACCGTTCGAGCGGCTCGCTGACCGAGTCCGGCGAGGTCGTCGTCGGGCGCGCGCGCCGGATCCTCAATGAGCTCGGGGCGATCGCCGCGGACGTGTCGGAGCTGCGCGCCGACGTGCGCGGCCTCGTGACCCTGGGGATGATGGGCTCGGGGGGACGCTGGATCGTGCCGCTCCTGGCGGGGGTCGCGCGAGAGAGGTTCCCGCACATCTCCCTGCACATCGTCGAAGGCTCCAACTCGACGCTCGAGCCCCGCCTCATCGCAGGAACGCTCGACCTCGCGGTTCTGGCCGGCCCGGTCGACGCGCCCGAGTTGACGAGCACCGTCCTCTTCGAAGAGGACCTCGTGCTGATCGTTCCGCGCGAGCACGTCCTCGCCGCGGCCCACTCCCCCGTCTCCCTGGCGACCCTGGCGCAGTTCGAGCTGCTCCTGCCCCTGGTCGGCACCCCGATGCGCCGCGAGATCGACGACGCCTGCCGCGCCCAGGGCGTCGAGCTGCGCCCGCTGCTCGAGATGGACGGCATGCGCACCATCGCCTCGCTCACCTTCGACGGGATGGGCATCTCGATCCTGCCGGCCACCATGCTCTCGCGGCACCTGCGCGACAAGTTCGTCGCCGTTCCCCTCCTGGGCGTCGCCCGGCGCCAGGTCGTCCTCGTCGGGAGACGATTCGGCTTCCCCGCCGCCCCGGTCCGCGCGATCCAGTCGCTCCTGGGCGAGGTCGTGCGGACCAGCGACGACGTGCCCGACGGCGTGTACGTCACGTCACCGGCGTCTGCCATCATCTCGAGATGACGTCTGCCCATTCGCGCGCCGCGACGGCCGCCCTCATCGTGCGGCGTGACCGCGCCTTCAAACCCCTCGTCGAGCGGGTCGGTCCCCCGCCGGCCTTCACCCGCGTGCGGGTGGACGACCGCTTCGCCACCCTGGTGCGCTCGATCACGTTCCAGCTCCTCGCGACCAAGGCCGCCAACACCATCCACGGTCGCGTGAAGGAGGCCTGCGGTCCCGCGGTCACCGCCGAGTCGGTCCTCGCCGCGGGGTACGCGCCGCTGCGCGCGTGCGGCCTGTCGGGCACCAAGACCGCCGCGATGATCGACCTCGCCGAGCACGTGCGCGACGGACGGCTGCGCCTGGAGTCGCACGGGCGCATGAGCGACGCCGACGTGACCCGCGAGGTGACCGCGGTCCACGGCATCGGCCCGTGGACCGCCGAGATGTACCTCATGTTCACGCTGGGGCGCCCCGACGTGTGGCCGGTGCTCGACCTGGGCGTGCGGCGCGGTTGGTCCAACCTGCACGGCTACGACGAGATGGTCAGCTCGCAGGACCTGCGCGCGCACGGCGAGCGGTTCGCGGGCTACCGCTCCGCCGTCGCGTGGTACTGCTGGGCGACCGCGGACGACGACGCGTGGGGCAACTAGCCTCGCCTGCGTGCCGCTGACCCTCGCCGACTTCGAACGTGACGCCCTGGAGACCCTGAGCGAGTTCGGGAACATCCCGTGCCTTTCGCCGATGTTCGACGAGCGCTGGGACGAGAACGGACACATCGAGGCCGCCGCCCAGCTCCTCGCCGACTGGGCACGCCAGCGCCGCCTCGCCGGCGCCGACGTCGAGATCCACCGGCTGCCCGGTCGCACGCCGGTGCTCACGGTGACCGTGCCCGCCACCGGGCCCGGTCAGGGGACGTGCGTCCTCTACGGGCACCTGGACAAGCAGCCGCCGCTGGGCGACTGGTCCGAGGGGCTCGACCCCTTCGTTCCCGTGCGCCGCGGCGACCGCCTCTACGGGCGCGGCATGGCCGACGACGGCTACGCCGTCTTCGCCGCGCTGCTCGCGCTCGAGTCCTTGGAGGACGCCGGGACTCCCCACGCGCGCTGCGTCGTGCTGATCGAGGCCAGCGAGGAGAGCGCCAGCTCGGACCTCGACGCCTACCTCGACGCGCTCACCGACCACCTGGGCGCCGTCGAGCTCCTCGTCTGCCTCGACTCGGGCGCCCTCACCTACGACCGGCTGTGGGTCACGTCCTCGCTGCGCGGCAACGTCAACGTGCGCGTCAAGGTCGAGGTCGTGCCCCTGGCGCTGCACAGCGGGCTGGCCAGCGGCGTCGTGCCGTCCTCCTTCCGCGTGCTGCGCCAGCTGCTCGACCGCGTCGAGGACTCCGCGACCGGGGAGGTACTGCTCGAGAGCCTGCACGCCGAGATCCCCCCGGCGCACGTGGCCGCCGCCGAGGCCCTGACCAGCGAGTTCGGTGACGTGTGCGAGAACGAGCTCGCCGTCCTCGACGGCGTACGGCTGATGGGCGAGACCCCGGCCGAGCGCCAGCTGCGCCGCACGTGGCGCCCCGCGCTGTCGATCATCGGCATGGGCGGCATCCCGGACCCGGCGATCGCGGGCAACGTGCTGCGCACCTCGACCACCGCCGTCCTGTCGATGCGCCTGCCGCCGTCGGTCTCGAGTGTCGAGGCGTCGGCCACGCTGGTCGACGTGCTCAGCGCGGACCCGCCCGAGGGCGCGCACGTCACCGCGACCATCGACTCGCTGGGCGACGGCTGGACCGCGCCGCCCGCGCCCCAGTGGCTCAGCGACGCCCTGGTGAGCGCGTCGCGCGACGCGTTCGGCAAGGACCCTGGTTTCGTCGGTGAGGGTGGATCGATCCCCTTCCTCGCCGAGCTGGGCCGTCGCTTCCCTCGGTGTCAGTTCGTCGCGACCGGGGTCGTCGGACCCGAGGCCAATGCCCACGGGATCGACGAGATGCTGCACCTGCCCACGGCGGTGGCGGTCACCAACGCGGTCGCCACCATCGTGGCCGCCCACGCCCTCGCCCAGGGCTAGAAGCGAGGAGTCAGATATGACGGACCGCATCGTGCTCGCCAACGGCACGCCGATCCAGGTCACCGGATCCCCCGACGCCCCCCACGCGCTCATCGTGATCCAGGAGGCCTTCGGGGTCAACGACCACATCCGCTCGGTGGCCGAGCGCTACGCCTCCGAGGGCTTCTACGCCGTGGCGCCCGAGCTCTTCCATCGCGTGGGCTCGCCCGAGATCGACTACAACGACTTCGCCGCCGCGGGTCCCGCGATGGCGTCGCTCAACACCGGGGGACTCGCCGAGGACGTCACCGCCGCGGCGGGCTTCCTCAACGCGGCGGGCTATCCCACCGGGGCGATCGGCATCGTCGGCTACTGCATGGGCGGCACCGTGGCGTTCTACGCCGACACCCTCGGCCTGGTCGGGGCCGCCGCCACCTACTACGGCGGGGGCGTCACCCAGGGTCGCTTCGGGC
Organism: uncultured Actinomycetota bacterium; assembly: GCA_963805595.1. Classification (GTDB taxonomy): domain Bacteria; phylum Actinomycetota; class Acidimicrobiia; order Acidimicrobiales; family RAAP-2; genus RAAP-2. The sequence continues at coordinate 748,277 of CAWDUM010000005.1, forward strand.
TGGGCTCCCTCGTGGAGCTCGCCCCGTCGCTCAGGGCGCCGTGGAAGGGCTTCTACGGCGACCGGGACGCGCACATCGCCAGTTCCGACGTCGAGTTGCTGCGCGACGCCGCGGCGGCCTCGCCCGTTGCGACCGAGGTCGTGCGCTACGCCGAGGCCGACCACGGCTTCAACTGCGACGGCCGGCCCGCGGTGTACAACGCGGAGGCGTCCGCGGACGCGACGCGGCGTACCCTCGAGTTCTTCAACTCGACCCTGGCGCGCCGCTAGCTCAGCTGCGCGCGACGTCCTTCCAGGCGACGCCCTTGTCGACGCGGGGCTCACCGGCCAGTCCCAGGACCCGCTCGCCGATGATGTTGCGCATGACCTCGCTCGTGCCGCCCTCGATGGAGTTGGCGCGCATGCGTAGGAACGCCTTGCGCGGGTCTGACGCGTTGAACGCGCTCTCGGTGGGCCGCTTCAGCGGGTAGGTGGACCCGTAGAGGAGGCCCTCCGCGCCGAGCAGGTCCACGCACAGCTCGCTCGTGCGCTGGTTCTCCTCGGCGAAGGCGAGCTTGGCCGTCGAGCCCTCGGGGCCCGGCGTACCGGCGCGGCGCAGGTCGCTCGCGCGCCAGTTGGCGAGACGCCCGACCTCGGTGGACACCCAGCGCTCCATCAAGCGCCCGCGCATCGCCATCGCGTGGCCGTCGTCGCGACCCGCCCACTTGCGCCGCCAGATGGAGAGGGCCTCGCCGATCAGGCCCGAGTTTCGCGGGGGCACCGTGCCGCCGATGGACACCCGCTCGTTCATCAGCGTGGTGATCGACACGCCCCAGCCCTCGCCGACCGCGCCCAGGCGCATCAAGTCGGGCACGCGGACGTCGTTGAAGAAGCACTCGTTGAACTCGGCCTCGCCGGTCACCTGGTAGAGGGGCCGCACGTCCACCCCGGGGGCGGTCATGTCCACCAGGAACGCGGTGATGCCCTTGTGCTTGACCGCGTCGGGGTCGGTGCGCGCGATGATGAGCCCGAACGCCGAGATGTGCGCGAGGGTCGTCCAGACCTTCTGTCCGTTGAGCACCCACTCGTCACCGTCGCGCTCGGCCCGGGTCGCCAGACCCGCGACGTCCGAGCCCGCCCCGGGCTCGGAGAAGAGCTGACACCAGACCTCCTCGCCGGTGAAGAGGGGGCGCAGGTAGCGCTCCTGCTGCTCGGGCGTGCCGTGGATGACGAGGGTCGGGGCCACCATGCCGTAGCCGATGACGTTGCGCATCACCGCCGAGGGGGCGTGGGCCGCGGACAGTCGCTGGAGCACGCGCATCTGCTGGGTCGGCGACGCCCCGAGCCCGCCCATCCCCTCGGGGAAGTGCGCCCAGGCCAGTCCGGCGTCGAACTGTGCGCCCAGGAACGCCACTTCGTCGGTCGTCGCCGGCGGGAAGTCGCCCACCAGCTGGTCGATCCGTCGCTCGATCTCCGCGTCACTGACGGCCACGATTCCTCCTCCTCGTCGAGGTCATCCTACGCAGGCGCCGTGCGGGCTACGAACGCGCATCCGCTAGAAAAGGCGGGTGACGACACGAAGAATCCTCGCGACCTCCGGCGGCTTCGTGCCGGGTCCGGTGCAGCGCTCGGCCCGCCTCGGCGCCATGCTGCTCGAGGCGCTGAGCCTGACGGGAAAGACCCGTCCGCGCGTGTGTCTCGTCTACACCGCCGCCGGTGACGACGCCACGTACTACGCGGCGTCCTACGACGCCTTCAACACCGCCGGGTGCGACGTGACCGAGCTCAAGCTCTTCCTCCAGCCCTCGGCCGATCCCGAAGAGCGCCTCACGTCCTGTGACCTGGTGTGGGTCGGAGGGGGTTCGGTCGCCAACCTGCTCGCGCTGTGGCGCCTGCACGGGGTCGACGACGCGATGCGCGCCGCCTGGGAGAAGGGCGTGGTCCTTGGCGGCGTGTCCGCGGGCAGCCTGTGCTGGCACGTCGGGGGCACGACCGACTCGTTCGGACCGACGCTCGTGCCGGTCACCAACGGGCTGGGGCTCCTGCCCTACGGCAACGGCGTGCACTACGACAGCGAGGCCCAGCGACGCCCCCTCCTCCAGCGGCTCGTCGCCGAGGGCGTCCTGCCGCTCTCGTACGCGACCGACGACTCCGTGGGCCTCTGGTACGAGGGCACGACGCCCACCCGCGTCGTGGGTGACCGCGACGTGGCGCCCGCGACCGGACCGGCCGCCTACCGCGTCGAGCTCGTCAACGGTGAGGTCGTCGAGTCGCGCCTGGCCGTGGGATCCTCAGCGTCCTGAGCCGACCTGGGCGAGTCCGCGGCGCACCGACTCGCCCTTGGCGTCGAGCGCACCCGCGCGACCGCGCGCGTCGTGTGATCCGCAGCGCATCAGCCAGTTGGCGAGCAGCAGGTAGCCCGACTGGGTGAGGACCGACTCGGGGTGGAACTGCACGCCCTCGAGGTCCAGGTCGCGGTGGCGCATGCCCATGACCAGGCCGTTGCTCCAGGCGGTCAGCTCGAAGCAGTCCGGCAGCGTCGCCGCGTCGACCACCAAGGAGTGGTAGCGACCCGCGACGAGCGGGCTCGGCGCGCCGGCGAATACGCCGGCGCCCTCGTGCTCGACCAGCGTCGAGCGCCCGTGCACCAGCTCGGGCGCCGCGACGATCGTCGCGCCGTAGGCCTCCCCCAGCGCCTGGTGGCCGAGGCAGACCCCCAGCATGGGCAGCCCGACGCTCGCGCAATGCTCGATCACGCCCCGGCAATTGCCCGCGTCGCGCGGATGCCCCGGGCCCGGTGAGATGAGGACGCCGTCGGGCGCCGTGGCGCCCAGGGACGCCGCGTCGACCTCGTCATTGCGCGCGACGGTGACACTCGCGCCGAGCTCGCCGAGGTACTGGACGAGGTTGTAGACGAACGAGTCGTAGTTGTCGACGACCAGGACGGACGGGCCACTCGACATGGCGCAATCCTACGGGGCTCGTCGCCGGCCTCACTAGCCTTGGGGGATGGCCGCGCTCGACCTCGCCGAGTTCGAGCGCCTCGCCGGGGCCGGCTTCAGCGTGATCCCGCTGACGCGCACCCTCCAGCTCGACCGCGAGACGCCCGTGTCGCTCTACCAGCGATTCGCCGGCGGGCGCGCCTTCTTCCTGCTCGAGAGCGCGGCGCTGGGCGAGGAGACCGGGCGCTACTCCTTCATCGGGCTCGATCGGCGCTGGCGCGTGACGACGCGCGACGGCGACACGGTCTGCGAGGGGGTCGTCGCGCCGACGCGCGACGCCTCGCCGCTCGGCGTCCTGCGCGCGGTCCTCTCGCGCCACCGCGCGCCGCGCAACGCGGACCTGCCGGACCTCACCGCCGGGGCCGTCGGGTTCGTCTCCTACGACTACGTGCGGCGCCTCGAGCGACTCGAACGCGCCCGAGAGGACGACGCGTGGCCCGACGTCGACTTCTCCTTCCCCGGGGCGGTGCTCATCTGCGACCACCTGCGCCACTCGACGACGGTCGTGGTCAACGCCGTGATCGAGGCCGATACCCCGGCGCTCGTCTACGACGCGGCCACCGAGCGCCTCGACGACATCGTCGACACGCTGCTGTCCGCGCCGCCCGCCAGCGACCCGGACCACGAGCGCGTGGTCGCACTGGCGCCCGAGGAGCGCGAGGCCATCGACGTGCGCGGCGTCGCCGCGCGCCTGTCGAACTTCACCCGTGAGCGCTACGGCGCGGTGGTCGAACGCGCCAAGGAGCACATCGTGGCCGGCGACGTCTTCCAGGTCGTTCCCAGCCAGCAATTCCGCCGGCCCACCTCGGTCGACCCGCTGACGCTCTACCGCGTGCTGCGCGCCCTCAACCCCTCGCCCTACATGTACCTGCTCGACAACGGCGACAACCAGATCGTCGGGGCCTCGCCTGAAATGCTCGTGCGGGTCCACGACGGCGTCGTGAGCACGCGGCCCATCGCCGGGACGCGCCCGCGCGGCGCCACCGACGAGGAGGACCGGCGCCTGGAGCAGGAAATCCTTCGCGACGACAAGGAGATGGCCGAGCACGTCATGCTCGTGGACCTCGGTCGAAACGACGTCGGGCGCGTCGCGGTGCCCGGCAGCGTCGTCGTCGAGCGCCTCGCGCACGTCGAGCGCTTCAGCCACCTGATGCACCTCGTCAGCCAGGTGAGCGGTCGCCTGCGCGACGGCGTGGACGCCTTCGACGCCTTCGACGCGCTCTTCCCCGCGGGCACCCTGACCGGGGCCCCCAAGGTCCGGGCGATGCAGCTCATCGACGGATTCGAGCCGGTGCGCCGCGGCCCCTACGGCGGGGCCGTCGGGTACTTCGCTCTCAACGGCAACGCGGACTTCGCCATCACGATCCGCACGCTGTCGATCCGCGGTGGCGTGGCGACCGTGCAGGCCGGCGGCGGCGTGGTCGCCGACAGCCAGCCCGACTTCGAGTACCAGGAGTGCCTCAACAAGGCGTCGGCTCCCCTGCTCGCGCTCCAGATCGTCGACCCCGGCTGAGCGGGCTCGGGCGCCGAGGTCAGGGGACCAGGGGGAAGGACGCGAGGCCGCGCCACGCGTCGGTGTCGTCGCCCGACGTGTCCACCACGCACAGCGACCCCAGGGTGATCGCGCGCGGCGTCCACGTCGCGAGTTCGTCGACGACCGCGCGACGCGCGGGCTCCTCGACCCGACCGTAGAGGAGGCTCACGTGCGGACGGAACACGCGTTGGTCCGGCGCCATCCGCCCCAGCTCGTCGTGCAGTCGCGTCAAGTCGCCGTCGTCGATCTCGATGACGACGGCGCGGAACCGCTGTGGAGAGTGCGAGACCGACGTGACCCGCGCGCGAATTGGACCGTACGACGTCGCGACGCGACGTACCTCGTCGATCAGGGCGTCGGTCACCGGCCCCACATCGCTGACGAGGGTCACGTGGGGTGGGAACCTCGCCGTGTCGAACCGGTGGGCCAGGCGGGCGATCAACTCGGTGACGCGGCGCTCCTCCTCGGGTTCGAGCAACGCCCAGATGGAGACTCGGGCGTCGCGCCCGCGGGCACTGGTGGACTCGTCACTGGTCAGAGTTGCACCTCTCCGTCGTTGGCCCTCGGCCTGGTTCGCGGGGTCAATCTATGCTGAAGCGGTTACCGGGAGGTGCACGTGGCCGACGACAGCGCCTACGACGAGTGGCGCGCGCAGTTCGACGCCCAGGCCCTGCGCGACACCCCGTTTACGACGATGTCGGGGATCCCCCTCGAGCCCGTCTACGGCCCGCGCGACGGGGAGTTCCCGGGCGTCTACCCCTACACGCGCGGCGCCTACGCGACGATGTACCGCTCCAAGCTCTGGACGATGCGCATGTTCGCCGGCTTCGGTACCGCCACCGACACCAACGCGCGCTTCAAGGACATCATCCGCTCGGGCGGAACGGGCCTGTCGACGGCCTTCGACATGCCCACGCTGCTGGGCCTGGACTCCGATGACCCGATGGCCTTGGGCGAGGTCGGCCGCTGTGGCGTGGCGATCGACTCCCTGGCGGACATGCGCGACCTCTTCGCCGACATCGACCTGACCTCGATCACCACCTCGATGACCATCAACTCGCCCGCCGCGGTGATGCTCGCGCTCTTCGTGGCCGCCGCCGAGGAGTCCGGAGTCGAGCGCAAGCACCTCGGCGGGACGCTCCAGAACGACATCTTGAAGGAGTACCAGGCGCAGAAGGAGTTCGTCTTCCCCCCGCGTCAGTCGATGCGCCTGGTGCGCGACACCATGGCCTTCACCGCGGCCGAGATGCCGCGCTGGCACTCGATCAGCGTCTCGGGATATCACATCCGAGAGGCCGGCTCGACCGCGGCCGAGGAGCTCGCCTTCACCCTGGCCAACGGGTTCGCCTACGTCGAGCTGGCCCGCCAGGGGGGTCTCGGCGTCGACGCGGTCGGACCGCGGCTCTCCTTCTTCTTTAACGCCCACATCGACTTCTTCGAGGAGATCGCCAAGTACCGCGCGGCGAGGCGGATCTGGGCGAGGTGGATGAAGGACCGCTACGGCGCGAAGGACGAGCGCACCACCCAGCTGCGCTTCCACACCCAGACCGCCGGCGTGTCACTGACCGCCCAGCAGCCCGAGAACAACCTCAGCCGCACCGCGATCGAGGCGCTCGCCGGCGTGCTCGGCGGCACCCAGTCGCTGCACACCAACGCGATGGACGAGGCGCTGGCCCTTCCCTCAGAGCGCGCGGCACGCCTGGCCCTGCGCACCCAGCAGATCATCGCCTACGAAACCAACGTGGCCCACGTGGCCGACCCCCTGGGCGGCTCGTGGTACGTCGAGGAGCTCACCGACGAGATGGAGCGGCGCGCCGAGGCCCTCTTCGCCGAGATCGCCGAGATGGGATCGGGCTCGATGCTCGAAGGCTGCATCCGCGGCATCGAGGAGAACTGGTTCCAGGGCCACATCGCCGACTCGGCCTACGAGCTCGAGCGGTCCTTCAACGCCGGCGAGCGCATCGTCGTGGGGGTCAACGACTTCACCGAGGGCAACGACGAGGACGAGCTCTCGACGCTGCGCATCACCAACGAGGACGAGCGCCGACAGCTGGCGCGGCTCGATCGGGTGCGAGAGACGCGCGACGGCGCGGCCGCCCACCACGCCCTGGAGCGCCTCGCGGCGCGCGCCGCGGACCCCGAGGTCAACCTGATGGGCGATCTCATCGAGTGCGCCAAGGCCTGCGCGACGGTGGGCGAGATGATGTCGACGATGGCCGGGGTCTTCGGGCGCTACGTGGAGGTGCCGACGCTGTGACCGTGCGGGTCCTGGTGGCCAAGGTGGGCCTGGACGGACACGACCGCGGCATCAAGGTCGTCGCGCGCCTGCTGCGCGACGCCGGCATGGAGGTCGTCTACACCGGGCTCTTCCAGACGCCCGAGTCGGTCGCGGCGGCGGCGGTGGACGAGGACGTGGACGTCGTGGGGTTGTCGATGCTGTCCGGCGCGCACCTCACACTCGCACCGCTGGTCGTCGTGGCGCTACGCGAGCGCGGCTCGCAGATCCCGGTCGTCGTCGGAGGCATCGTGCCACCCGATGACGTCGGCGAGCTGCGCGCGGCGGGCGTCGCGGCGGTATTCGGGCCCGGGGCGCGCGCCGAGGACATCGTGGCGGCCGTGTCGGCGCTGGTCCCCGCCGACTGATCAGGCGTCGCGCGTGGCCATTCGCCACGCGCCCAGGGCCGTCCAGCCCACCAACCACGAGACGACAACGACCCACGACCACGAGACGGACTCGGGCAGGACGAACGAGACCCCGCGTTGCCCTGAAGGACCGCCGCCAAAGACGGTCGTCAGCGCGTGCGGCTCAAGGTGAGTCATCGCCACGCCGACAATCGCCCGTTCGGCATTGATCACGTGCGCGATGACATGGCCGATGAGGATCGGGGTGAGAATGACCTCAAGCACCACGAGCAGCACGATTGTGAGCGTCCGCTGACCGATGAGCGAGCTGAGGCCCAGCCCGACGACGAATCCGACAGCCGCCTCCAACTCGATCCACAGACCCGTCCGGACCATCAGTGAGATAGGCGGGGTGAGGAACTGCTTCGAGTACGCCACGTAGTTGTAGTCCGCGGCCTGCTGGGCGATGCCCCGCAGTTGTGCGATAGGGACCTTGACGATGATCGGGCCCGATGGCCCTCGCTTGATGATCTCGACGGTGCCGTTCTTCTCCATCAGGCCGTGGGGTCCGCAGCCCACGCCGATGACGCCGTTGTGAAAGTCGCACACCACCTCGCTGACGTGCGACTCGGCCCACTGTTCCAGACCGCTTCGGCTCAGGCCCTGGGGTACCGACACGCCTTCGTAGGTGAATCTGGTCGGCGCGGCGAAGCAGCACACCAGGCACACGATCGTGAAACCTGCGGCGACCATCGCGAAGACGATCGCGAGCCCCGCAGGGATGCGGGCGAAGTAGATCGCGAGCCGCGAACGCCCGGTGACGACGAGGTGGCGAAACATCCCCTCGCTCAGGTCGGCCGAGCCCGCCGAGGCCCCGACGGTCGCGGCGACGATGAACCCGAAGACGAAGAGGACCCCGACGACGAGAGAGCTGAAGATGCCGTAGCCGCCGGCGGGGCCGTAGGTCTTGGGCGCGACCCAGTGAGAGATCATCCGCACCAGCAGGAAGACCGTCGGCAGGCCGATGTTGACCGAGACGAGTGCGATCATCAGGCCGCGACGCTTGCGCAGCTCCATAAAGCGCGTCGAGATCATCGCGCCCGTCGGGATCCACGATCCCCGGCGGTCGGGGGGACGACTCGATGCCATCAATGTGGTCGCCACCGGTCCTCCTCGTCTGGAGAATCGTGGCACACTCCCCCGCCGCGCCGTCTGCGGGTTCATCGCCATCTCGGGGTTGTCGTCGGGGATTACCCGGAGCACATGGCCCATGTGCCCCTCAAATCGCGCCGCGGGCCTGCTCGTCGACACCCATCGAAGTCGGCGCGGTGGCCCCGAGCAAGATGATGGAACCGACCGGCGCCGACGGGACTTAATAGAGGTATGGGAGTCATCTGCCAGAAGGGTCGTCGCTAGTGGATGGGCTCCGCGGTGCCCCGGCGCGGCGAGAGTTCGAGCGCTTCGTCGCCGACCACACGGCCGACCTCCTGCGAACGGCCTACTTGATCACCTGGAGCGGCCCGGAGGCCGAGGACCTGCTCCAAGAGGCGTGGCTCATCACGGCACAGCGATGGCCCACGATCCACGCGATGGAGCACCCGCTGGCCTACGTGCGCCGGACGCTCGTCAACCTCGCGCTGCGCACGTCACGCGGCGCGCGGGCCGAGGCGTCGAGCGTCGACCCTGATGTGCTCGCGCAGCACGAGGACCAGCGACTCGAGGGCAACCTCGCCATGATCGACACCCGATCGGAGATCACCTGGCTCCTCGGCGTGCTCCCGCGCAACCAGCGAGCGGTCATCGTGCTGCGCTACTTCGACCAGCTGTCCGAAGCCGAGATCGCCGAAGAGCTCGGCTGGCCCGTGGGCACCGTCAAGAGCACCTCCGCTCGCGCCATCGAGCGACTCCGGCGCCGTGCCGGGGCCGACGCCAGCGCGACCGCATCCCCCACCCCGACCGACCACCGCCTCACCTGCTGAAACGGAGAACACCATGACCAGTCCCTTCGACACCGAACTCAAGGCAGCGCTCGACGCCCGTGCCGCCGACGTGACCCCCGACGCGATCGCGCGCGTCACGACCGCCGACTACCACCCCCGTCGCCACCGCCGCCGTACGGTGACCCTGCTGGGAACGGGAGGCACCGCGGCGCTCGCCGCGGCGATCGCGGCCGCGGTCGGCGTGTTCGGGCCCGGCGTGCCCAACGCCTTCGCCAGCTGGTCACCTCACACCTCGGTACCCGCCGACGGCCAAGTCGCGGCCGCCGAGCAGGCCTGCTCCGCCCAGATCCAGTCAATGGCCCAGGGCCTGTCGGCGACGCCTGCGGCGGGCGACGCGTCAGGACTCACCTGGCAGCCCGCGATCGAGGACGTCCGCGGACCGTTCACCCTGGTCGCCTTTACGGCTACCGGCGCCGCGACGGGGCTCGCGTCGTGCCTCTCCGGGGGGACGAGTTGGTCCGGGGGTCCCCAGGTCTCCCTCAGCGTTGCTGGAAAGGTCGCCGTGAACGTGACCGGGTCCGGCAGCGCCGGCAACGGCGGGAGCCTCCCCAATGAGAGCGTCCAAGTCGCAGGCAGCTCGGTGGGATTCGGCGCGGACACCACGGCGCCGGCCAGTGGCGACGTGAGCAATCCGTCCACCAACTGGAACAGCTCCAGCAACGACCAGGTCGCTCTCGGTCGCGTCGGCGAGGGGGTCACCGCGGTGACACTCACCCTCACCGACGGCACCGCGGTTCAGGCCACCGTGGCCAATGGTCTCTACGTGGCGTGGTGGCCCGGAAGCACCGCGGTCGAGTCGGTGGGCTACACCAACTCGTCGGGCAGCTACAGCCAGACGGTGCCGGCACGCCCGCCGGCGGTCCAGGACCTGCCCTCGAACTAGGGGCGTGGCGGGCGCGACACCCCCGCGCTAGTTTCTGCGCCGTGACCGAGATACTCCTCTTCCACCACGCGCAGGGCCAGACGCCGGGGTTCCTCGCGTTCGCCCAGGCGCTTCGCGACGCGGGCTACGTCGTGCACGCCCCGGACCTCTACGACGGCGCGACGTTCGACGACGTCGAGTCCGGCGTGGCCCACGCGAAGTCCCTCGGCTTCGACAACATCCTCGAGCGCGGACGCCGCAGCGCCGACGACCTGCCCGAGGACCTCGTCTACGCCGGGTTCTCCCTGGGCGTCATGCCCGCCCAGCTCCTTGCCATGACCCGTCCCGGGGCCCGAGGGGCGCTCCTCTTTCACGGGTGCATACCCCCCGAGGCGTTCGAAGCGTCGTGGCCGGCCGGGGTCCCCGCGCAGATCCACTCGATGTCCGGCGATCCGTGGATGGAAGAGGACTTCGAGGCCGCGCGCGAGCTGGCCGCCGCGCACGACGGCGTCGAGCTCTACGTCTATCCGGGCTCGGGCCACCTGTTCGCCGACGCCGGGGGCCCCGACTTTGACGAGGCCGCCGCGGGACTGCTGACCAGCCGCGTCCTGGCCTTCCTGGGCTCAGTCGCCGACTAGCGGAAGTCCGCCTGGAGCTCGGCCAGCGCGGCGCTGCCCGGGCAGAGCTGGTTCAGCGGAATCTTGTTGAGCCCAGTCGACGGCGTGTGGTTGAGCTCGTGGACGTCGGGGGCGTGCTCGTTGACGTAGAGCAGGCCGGTCGCGATCTCGCCGCGCTCGGCGCGGTCGCGCACGTACTCTTCGACGTTCAACCGGTCGCTCGCGTCATAGCCCTCGGGCACCGCGCGGAACCGCACGACGCTGCCGTCGTGCATCGTCACCTCGCGCAGCTCGTCCGAGGTCACCTTGGCGGTGATCTCGAGGCGCACCGGCACGAAGTCGGTCTCGATCTCCTTGACCTCGTGCTCGCGCACGAACCGGTAGCTCTTGGTCGAGCCCTCGTGGTCGTTGAAGGTCACGCACGGGCTGATCACGTCGATCAGCGCCAGGCCCTGGTGGGCCACGGCCGCCTTGAGGATCGGGATCAGCTGCTCCTTGTCGCCCGAGAACGCGCGCGCCAGGAACGTCGCGCCCATGGACAGTCCCAGCAGGATCGGGTCGATCGGGGCGATGGCGTTGGGCTCACCGCGCTTGGGCTTGGACCCGATGTCCGCCGACGGGGAGAACTGGCCCTTGGTCAACCCGTAGACGCCGTTGTTCTCGATCACGTAGACCATGTTCACGTTGCGCCGGATCGCGTGGGCGAGGTGGCCCAGGCCGATCGAGAGCGAGTCGCCGTCCCCGGAGATGCCGATGTACGTGAGCTCGCGGTTCGCCGCGTTCGCGCCGGTGGCGATGGTGGCCATGCGCCCGTGGGCCGAGTTGAACCCGTGCGCGCCGCGCACGAAGTAGGTCGGCGTCTTGGACGAGCACCCGATGCCCGAGAGCTTGGCGATCGAGCGCGGCGGCGTGGACAGCTCCCAGAAGGCGTGGGATATGGCCGCGGTGACCGAGTCGTGCCCGCACCCGGCGCACAGCGTGGACATCGCGCCCTCGTAGTCGCGGATGGTCAGGCCCAGGTCGTTCTTGGGCAGCGGGGCCAGCGGGATCAGGGGCTTGGCGATCGAGGTCATCAGTTCACCTCCACGGTAGCGAGGACGCGGTCCACGACGGTCTTGGCGCTCAGGGGGAACCCCCCGTAGGCGAGCACCGGGCGCATGCGCTCGATGGCCACCCCGGTCTCGATCGCGATGAGGCTGCGCAGCTGGGCGTCGCGGTTCTGCTCGACGACGAAGCAGTACTCGTGGGCGTCGATGAAGGCGCGGACCTCCTCGGAGAACGGGAATCCGCGCACGCGCAGGTAGTCCACCGGGATCCCGGCCTCGCCCAGGACGTCGCGGGCCTCGCGCACGGCCAGGTCGCAGCTGCCCAGGGTGACGACCCCGATCACCGCGCCGTCGCGGCGCTCGACGAAGGGCGCGGGCACGTACTGGGCCGCGGCGGCGTGCTTGCGCTTGAGCCGGTCCACGACCTCCTGGTACTCCTCGGGGTCTTCGGTGTAGCGCCCGTGCAGGTCGTGTCCCGACCCGCGAACGAAGTAGGCGCCCTTCTCGGTCGAACCCGGCAGGGTGCGCGGGGTGACGTAGTCGGCGTCGGGGTTGGCGTAGCGGAAGAACTCCTTGACCCCGGCGAGGTCCTCGTCGGAGAGCACGCGGCCGCGGTCGGGGACGAAGTCGTCGTCCCAGGCGAGCTCGGGCACGACCCAGTCGTTCATCCCGATGTCCAGGTCGCTCATCAAGAACACCGGCGTCTGGAACCGCTCGGCGAGGTCGAAGGAGCGCACCGCGAAGTCGAAGCACTCGCGCGGGTCCTTGGGGAACAGCAGGATGTGGCGGGTATCGCCGTGGCTCGCGTAGGCGCACGCCAGGATGTCGGCCTGCTGGGTGCGCGTGGGCATGCCCGTGGAGGGCCCGGTGCGCTGGACGTCGACGACGACCGCGGGGATCTCGGTGTAGTACGCGAGGCCCAGCAGCTCGCCCATGAGCGAGATCCCCGGGCCCGACGTCGAGGTGAAGGCGCGCGCGCCGCTCCACGACGCGCCGAGCACCATGCCGATCGCGGCGATCTCGTCCTCGGCCTGCAGGATCAGGTAGTTGTTCTGGTAGGTCGCGGGGGTGCCCTCGCCCGCCGGGGTGAGTTCCTCGCGCCGGTACTGCGCGCACAGCCGCGAGAAGTTGTCCATGACCGCCGTGGCCGGCGTGATCGGGTACCACGCGGCGACGGTGGCGCCCGCGTAGAGGCACCCCAGCGCGACGGCGGTGTTGCCGTCGATGAGGATGTGCCCGGGCGTCGCGTCCATGCGCTCGACGCGGAAGTTGAGCGGGCACGAGAAGTTCTCCATCGCGTAGTCGTATCCCAGGCGCAGCGCGCGCTGGTTCGACTCGCGCAGCTTCTCGTTGCGCGCGAAGGTCTCGCTGAGCAGGTCGCTCACCAGGTCGACCTCGATGCCGAGCAGCGCCACGATCGACCCGGCGTAGGCGATGTTCTTCATCAGGATCCGCTCGCGCGGCGCCGCGAAGTTCTCGATGATCATCCGCGCGAGGGGCACCCCGAGGAAGTTCACGTCCTCGCGCACGAGGGCGTCGTCGAGCGGCCACGACGAGTCGTAGAGCAGGTAGCCCCCGGAGCGCACCTCGGCGATGTCGGCGGCGTAGGTGACCGAGTTCATCGCCACCATCAGGTCGTAGTCCAAGGCGCGCGACGTGTGGCCGTCGCGGTTCACCCGGATCTCGTACCAGGTGGGCAGGCCCTGGATGTTCGAGGGGAAGAGGTTCTTGCCCGACACGGGGATCCCCATGCGGAAGATGGCCTGCATCAGCAGGCCGTTGGCGCTCGCCGAGCCCGTGCCGTTCACGTTGGCGAGCTTGAGGGCGAAGTCGTTGACGCGCGCCTCGGTCAGGGTGTCGGTCATGGCGCTCCTTAGTGTCCCGGGGGGCCGGAGCCCACGGGGATGCGCAGCACCCCAGCGTCCGACGCGTAGGGGATCTTCAAGTCGAACTGCTCCATGTCCCACGCCGCGGTGGGACAGCGCTCGGCGCACAGGCCGCAGTGCACGCAGACGTTCTCGTCCTTGACCATGACCCGGCCCGTCTGGGGCAGGGCGGCCGAGACGAAGAGCGCCTGGTCGTGGTTCTCGGCCGGGGCCATGAGGCGAGAGCGCAGGTCCGCCTCCGAGCCGTTGGTCGTGATGGTCAGGCACTGGACGGGGCAGACGTCGATGCAGGCGTCGCACTCGATGCACAGCGGCGCCTGGAAGGCGGTCTGGATGTCGCAGTTGAGGCAGCGCTGGACCTCGTGGACCGTCTGCTCGACGGTGAATCCCAGCTCGACCTCGGTGGAGAGCGAGGCGAAGCGCCGGGTGAGCTCGACGTGGGTCATCTGCTGGCGCGGCGAGGGGTTGTAGTCGTTGTGGTAGCTCCACTCGGTCATGCCCATCTTCGCGCTGACCAGGTTCATGCCGTCGGCGAGCCGGTCGGTCAGCTCCCGGCCCTGGCAGCGCTGGTGGATCGAGATGGCCGCCTGGTGGCCGTGGGCGACCGCCCAGATGATGTTCTTGGGACCCCACGCGGCGTCGCCGCCGAAGAACACGCCCGGCAGCGTCGACTCGAACGTCGCGGCGTCCACGACCGGCATGTCCCACTCGCCGAACTCCATCCCCAGGTCGCGCTCGATCCAGGGGAAGGCGTTCTCCTGGCCGATCGCCAGGATCACGTCGTCACAGGGCAGCACGACCGTGTCGAGCACGGTCGAGTGGCGCGCGCCCTCGTCCCACTCGACGACGTCGAACTCCATGCCCACGAGCCGTCCGTTCTCGAGGACGAAGCGCTTCGGCGCGTGGTTGACCACGATCTGCACGTCCTCCTCCTCGGCGTCCTCGAGCTCCCAGGGCGAGGCCTTGAAGTACTCGCGCGGGCGCCGGGCCATGACCTTGATGTCGACGCCGCCGATGCGCTTGGACGTTCGACAGCAGTCCATCGCGGTGTTGCCCACGCCGATGATCAGGACCCTCTGGCCGATGGCCTCGATATGTCCGAAGGCGACCGACTCCAGCCAGTCGATCCCGATGTGGATGTTGGCCGAGCCCTCCTGGCGTCCGGGCAGGTCGAGCTCCTTGCCGCGCGGCGCGCCCACGCCGACGAAGACGGCGTCGTAGCCCTCGGCGAGCAGCCCGGCCAGCGACTCGACCGGCGTGTCGTAGCGGATGTCGACGCCCATGTCCAAGATCACCTGGGTCTCGTCGGCCAGCACGGTGTCGGGCAGGCGGAACTCGGGGATGTTGGTGCGCATCAGTCCCCCGGCGCGCGAGAACTTCTCGTACATCACGACCTCGTAGCCCAAGGGCATGAGGTCGTTGGCGACGGTGAGCGACGCCGGGCCAGCGCCGACGCACGCCACGCGCTTGCCGTTCTTCTCCGCGGGCACCCGAGGGAGGCGCTCGCTGACGTCCCCGCGAAGGTCGGCGGCGACGCGCTTGAGCCGGCAGATGGCCACCGGGCTGCCGTCGACGCGCCCGCGCCGACACGCCGGCTCACAGGGCCGGTCACAGGTGCGTCCGAGGATTCCGGGAAAGACGTTGGACTCGCGGTTGAGCATGTACGCGTCGTCGAAGCGGCCCTGGGCGATCAAGCGGATGTAGCCCGGGACGTCGGTGTGCGCGGGACACGCCCACTGGCAGTCCACCACGCGGTGGTAGTAGTTCGGGTCCTTGACGTCGGTCGGGTCCACGAGTGTCTCACCACCTGCTTTCCGGCTCGTCAAACACGCAGAGCCGCAGGACTAACTTACTTTGTCCCTCGCGTGCATCGGTTCCGCGTCGACGCATGATTGCTCGATTGGCCGATGTCGGGACCTTGGTCCCTAGTCGCGCCGCGTCAGGTGCCGTCCGCCTCGTCATCAGGGCCGCGAGGCACCCGCTCGGGGTCGCGGACCCCCGGCGTGAAGAGGACCACCAGGCACAGCGCCGCCGACACCGCGCCGCCGATGACTAGCGTCACTCGAATGCCGATGCCGGCCGCCACCGCTCCCGCCAGCAGGATCCCGAGCGGGCCGAGGGAGAACGCCATCAGGTAGACGAGCGACGAGACGCGACCCAGGTACTCGCGCGGGACGTGCTCCTGGAGCATCGTGAACCACAGGACGTCGCCGTAGACGAGGAGGCCCGCGCACCCCACGTTGAGGGCGCCGACGACCCACGCGCTGTGGGCCAGGGCCATGAGCGCCATCGCCACTCCCCCCGCGGCGTAGGCGGTCCACAGCACCGTGACCCGGTGGCGCGGCGAGCCCAGCCGCGCCACGACGAGCGAGGCGACGACGCCGGCGGCGCCCCCGGCGGCGTACACGAAGCCCAGCGACAGCGGGCTCGCGTGGAGCGTCTGGCGGACCAGCAACGGGAGCAGCACGAACATCGGGGCCATGCCGACGAAGTTGGCCAGGGCCGCACCGATCAGCGACGCGAGCAGCCACCGGTGCGAGCGCACGAAGCCGATGCCCTGGAGCGCGTCGGCCAGCGCGGTGCCGTGGTTCTCGCTTCGCGGCGTGCGGATCCTCATCGCCGCCAGGCACAGCGCCGACACCGCGAAGCTGGCGGCGTCGAAGGCGAAGGACCAGGCGTAGCCGATCGCCGACACGACGAAGCCCCCGATGGCCGGGCCGATCAGGCCCTGGGTCAGCTGCCCGCTCATCTGACCCAGCGCGTTGCCCTGGGTCAGCAGGGGTCCCTCGAGCAGCTCGGGGACGATGGCGTTCGCCGCGGGGAAGAAGAACGCGTCGGCGGTGCCGAAGATGATCGACATCACGATCAGCTCCCACAGGCGAAGTTCGTGGCGCGCGAGGAGCACCGCGACCACCGTCACCGCGACCCCTCGAACGGTGTCGGAGGCCAGCATCGAGAGCCGACGCGGGACGCGGTCGACGACGACGCCGCCGAGCAGGGCGAAGATCACCGAGGGCACCGCGCGTGCGGCGAAGACGTAGGCGAGGTCGACCGGGCTGTGCCCTATGTGCAAGGCGACGAGGGCGAGGGCGACGGTGAAGATGCCGTCACCCATGGACGACACGGTCTGACCCGACCAGAGCAGCGCGAAGTCGCGCTCCCGGAGGGCATCGAAGGTGCCCGAGGTCTTCGGTGGCGGCGACACGGTCATCCAGTCTCGCACCCCACCCCCCCCGCGGGGCGGTCCGCGCTCGTCGGCCGCGGCGCGGCCCGGCCGAGTGCGAACGAAGGACTAGAAGGCGAGCGGGACCGACTCGCCGGGCTCGATCGCCGCGACGATGACCCCGTTGGCCGTGCCGACGCGTGCGCGCAGCTGCTCGGGGGTCCCGGCGAGCATCGGGAAGGTGCCGTAGTGGTACGGCACGACGCGGCGGACCCCGAGCAGGCCCACCGCGTAGGCGGCCTCGCGCGGGCCCATGTTGTAGTGCCCGTCGATGGGGATCATCGCGGTGTCGGGTCGGTAGAGGTCGCGGATGATCGCCATGTCGCCGAAGACGTTGGTGTCGCCCGACACGTAGACCGGGCCGCCCTCGCCGTCGGGCAGGTGCGCGACGAAGCCCACCGCGCTACCGCCGTAGATCTCGGGGACGTCCTCGCCCGCCGACACCCCGCACGAGTGCTCGGCCCCGACCATCGTGAGCGACACGTCCGCCAGGTGCACGGTGCCACCCTTGTTCATGCCGATCACGTTGGCCACGCCCTGGAGGGCGAAGTACACGGACATCTCGTGCACGCACACGATCGTCGCCCCGGTCGACTTGGCCAGCAGGACCGCCGAGCCCATGTGGTCGAAGTGCCCGTGGGTCACGGCGATGTAGTGGACCTCGCCGATCGCGTCCATCGGCACGGGACTCTTGGGGTTCCCTTCGAACCAGGGGTCGAAGACCACCCTCGTCCCCGACTTGGTCGTCATGAGGACCGTCGCGTGGCCCAGCCACGTGATCGTCCCCCGGGCGCCGATGACGTCCGTCTGCCCCATCTCGTCCTGCCTGACCGCCACGTTCACGAGAGCACCTTCCTGCCGCCTTCCATCAGGGAAATGTAGTGTCCGTCCCGCCGCCACGCGACCCCGCGCGGCGCCGGCGGCCCGATCACCCGGTCGCGACGTAATGGACCTTGAAGAACGCCGAGAGGTTCGGCGCCCCGATGGCGTCGCCCAGGCGAGCGAGGCCGAAGTTGTCCTCCACCGTCGCCAAGACCGAGTAATGGTTGAGGGCCCGTGCGACACGGGTACCGGGTCGCGTCTGGCTGGACAGGACGATCGTCGCAACCTGGCCCCCGCCGCCCCTCGAACCCACGCCCTCGTCCCAGGTGATGATCAGGAGGCCCCCCGAGCGGTAGGCCGCGCTCGCCGTCACCTCGTTGACGAAGCCGGTCAGCCACGTCGCGGCCGCCGCGGTCGAGCAGTCGTGGCCGTCGTGGCACAGGTCGGGGGTGACCCACACGAAACTCGGCACCCGCGACGCGCGATGACGCAGCGTCACGGCGAGTTCGGTGTAGGGACGAAGGTGCGAGCAAGCCTTCGGTGAGGACCTCACGTCGTCGTAGTAGCGGAAGGGGTTGTGCTTGCTGGCGTAGTCGTTGCCCCCGTAGGTCGCGAGGAAGCACGGTCCCGGCACGCCTTCGAGGTAGGCGTCGTAGCTGACGTGGGCGGCGGCCATCTGGCTGAACAGGTTCGGCGCGTTGACGTAACAGGTCACGCAGTCGCTGGTGATCCCGAAGGTCGACCCGCCGGTGAGGGCCAGGTAGTTGGGCAGGCTGGGGTGCGCCACGGCGTCGTAGTTGGTCGCCAGCCCGCCCCGCTGGGCGATCCGGGCGATGGCGGGGTCCGACATCGCGTCGGCCTCCGCGCGGTTCTCCATCACGACGACGAAGACGTGGAGGAACCCCGAGACCCCGCTGCGGCCGAACTGCGCCTCGCTCGACCCGCCGGCCGTGGCCAGGGCGCCCAGGGAGACGGCGACCGCCGCCGACGCGACGAGCGCGCGCCAGCGCCGTCCGTCGGGTCGATGGCGGCGTCTCGATCGCACTGGCTCCTCCTCGTCTCCATTGTTGTGTGCGGGCGCCACGCGTGGGGGTCGGCCCACGGCGCGGTGCGTGACTAGCGTGACGGCGTGCACGCCGAGCGGACGCCGATGGTCCCGCTCGGGGCCATCGAGGGTCGGCCCCCGTGGTGAGCACGACCCGCGCCGCGCTGCGAGATTCCCTGCGCTTCGACGCCCATCTGGTCTCGCCCGTCGTGGGACTCGTCACGGCGCTGCCGGTCGTGGCCCTCTTCGCGGTGGCGATGGTCGCCTTCTCGCCGCGCGACGCGATTCCCCTGGCGGTGGGGGCCGACCTGGTCGCCATCGTCTCGCTCGTCGGTGCGCCGCGTCTCTCGATCCCCCTCGCCGTGACCGACGCCCTCGCCATGGGCGTCGCCGTCGTCGTCGGCGTCGCGAGCACGTCGACGACGTGGCTCCACGTGACCCTGCTGGTGCCCATCTGCTTCGCCGCGGGGATCGTCACGGTCTTCGGCTTCACCCAGGGCGTCATTGGGACCCAGGCCATCATCGCCTTCGTCGTCTTCGGTCGCTTCACGGGTTCCTTCGCGTCGGCGGTCCACCTCGGGCTCCTCGTCGCCGGCGGCGCGCTCATCGAGGTCGTGGCCCTGATCCTGCTGCGCCTCCCGCCGAGCCTGCGCTTCCAGCGCTACCAGCTCGCCGGGGCGTGCGAGGCGGTGGCCGAGCTCGCCCGCTCCAGTCCGCGCCGCTCGGCGACCGAGGTCTTGGGTACCGTCGACGACGCGGAGCGCGCCCTGGCGTCGGTGTCGCTGTTCGGTCGCGACGACTCCTCCATCCTTCGCGCGATCCTGAACCAGCTGCGTCGCTCGCGCCTCGAGCTGACGACCACGGCCGGCCTGCGGGTGCGCCTACGCGCCTACGACGTCGAGGGCCTTCGAGCGAGCCTCGACGAGGCGTGCGGCGCCGTGGCCGAGACGCTCGACGAGTTGGCCACGGCGCTGCGCCAGCGGGCGCGTTCGGCGTGGCGCGACGCCGCGGCCGCCTTCTCGTCGGACCTCGCGTCGCTCGAGGACTCCACGGCGGTCGGTGACGGCGACGCGGCGATCCTGGCGCGCCAGTGCGTCGGGCACCTGCGCGCGATCGACGGCCAGCTGCGCGCGATGGGCAACCTCGTCGCCAGCCTCGGCGAGTCCGACACGAGCCACGCGTGGCGCCACCGCCTCCCGGCGTTCTCGCGCCTGGCCCCCGACGAGCGGACCGACTGGTCCCTGATCCGAGGGAGCCTGCACGCGGACTCGCCATCGTTGCGCCACGCCGTGCGCCTCGCGGTCGCGGTCCCGGCGTCGGTGCTCCTGGCGGCCTGGTGGGCACTGCCGCGCGGCTACTGGGTGCCCTTCGCCGTCGCGGTCGTGCTCAAGCCCGACTACTCGACCCTGCTGCGACGCGGGGTGGGGCGGGTCCTGGGGACCGCCGTCGGAGCGACGCTCGCGGCGGTGCTGGTCACGGTGCTGCATCCCGACACCGGGGTCTACGTCGTCCTCGTGGGCGTGATCGCCTGGGCCGCCTACGCGACGTGGTCGGCCAGCTTCCCCGTCGCCATCGGACTCGTCACCGCGCTCGTCCTCGTGCTGCTCAGCGTCGCGCAGTCCAACCCCGTGTCGACCGCGTTGGACCGCCTCATCGACGTGGCCCTGGGTGGCGCGCTCGCCGTCGTCGCCTACCTCGTGTGGCCGACGTCGCCGCGCGCCGGAGTGAGCGAGGCGATGGCCGACCTCTTCGGCGCCCTGCGCGAGTACCTCGACGCCGTGGCGGCCGCGGTCGCCGGCGACCGCGTCGACCCGTCCCGGGCGGTCGAGCGCTCGAGGGCGGCGCGTCGGGCGTGGGCCCACGCCGAGGACGCCGTGGGGCGCAGCGTGGAAGAGCCGTCGTCGACCCGCGTCAACCCCGACGAGGGCCGCAACCTGTTGACCGCGTCCATGCGCGTGCTGCGCGCGACCCACGCGCTGCGCATCGACGCCGAACGCGGCGCGACGGCCCCCGCGTCCGAGGAGCTCTCCGACCTGGTCGGCCGCTGCGACCACGCCCTGGACACGCTGGCCCAGCACTTCGCCGAGGGCGCGACCCCGCGCTGGGAGGGGCTGCGCCCGGCCTACCGCGCGGCCGCCGAGCGCCTCGGTCGCGACGGCTCGCCGGCCACGATCGCGCTGCACTTCGACGAACTGGTCAACGCCCTCAACACCGCCGAGCACGTGATCGCCGAGAACGCCCCTAGGTCGTAGCGGCGCCGGCGCCGGACCAGCCGGCGTCGAGCTCGGACGTGCACGCCGGGCAGCGCGACGCCGTCGGGGAGATCTGGGTCTCGCAGCGCGGGCAGGGCGCGAGCTGGGGGTCCGCCGGCGGTCCGTAGCCCATGCGGCGCATCATCGCGCCGACGGGCTTGACGATGAAGAAGAACACGACCGCGGCGACCACGACGAACGTCAGGAGGTTGTTGAGGAAGTCCCCGAGGTGCAGGGGCTGGCCGTGGACCGTCACGCTCCACTTCTCAAAGGCGGTCTTGCCCCCGGTCATCGCGGCGATGAGCGGCGTGAAGACGTCTGCCACGAGGGACTTGACCAGGGTGGCGAACGCCGCGCCCACGACGAAGGCGACCGCGAGGTCGACCAGGTTCCCCTTCAGGATGAATGAGCGGAACTCCTTCAAGATTCCCGTGCGCTCGCGCACCTTGTCAGCGACCCTGGCCATGACAACTCCTCTCGTCGGGCCCGACAGTACCCCAGGCGTCACCGCGACCGGCCCGTCCCTACCATGGGCGGGTGCGCGATACTGGTCCCCTCATCGCCTCGGGCCGCGACGCCGACATCTTCGACGCCGGCAGGGGTCTCGTCCTGCGTCGAACCAAGACCGGGCGGTCCCTAGCCCGCGAGGCGCGCGTCATGCGCTACGTCGCTGAGCAGGGCTTTCCGGTCCCGCGCGTGCACGAGGTCAGCCCGGACGGAACCGAACTCGTGATGGAACGCATCGAGGGGATGACGATGATCAACGCCCTGGCGCGCGAGCCGTGGACGCTCGCGCGCCACGGCGCGACGCTGGCGCGCCTGCACCGCGAGCTCCACGAGCTGGCCGCCCCGGAGTGGCTGGGCCCCTTCGCGCCCGCGCCGGGAGATCGAGTCGGTCACTTCGACCTCCACCCGATGAACGTCATGCTCTCGCCGAGCGGCCCGGTGGTCATCGACTGGAACAACGCCGCCGCGACGCGACCCGCGGTGGACGTCGCCATGACCTGGGCGCTCCTTGCCGCGGGCCAGGTCGAGGGCGGTCGGTCACGGCGCGTCCTCGTGCGCCTGGCGCGTCAGCGACTGATCCACGCCTTCTTGAGGACCTTCGACCGTGCGGAGGTCGGCGCCGAGCTGTCGACGGTCATCGACTACAAGTGCCACGACGCGCACCTCTCGGCCACGGAGGTCGCCGCCGCACGCGCGCTGGCCGCGCGGTGGACCCGGTCGTGACCACCGGTCAGACTGAAGAGATGAACGAGCCCCGGGTCCGCGGCGCGAACCCGCGACCCGTCGCTCTGGTCACCGGCGTCAGCCGCGCCGAGGGCATCGGCCTGGCGATCGCCGAGCGACTGTCGGGCGACGGCTTCGACGTCGCGTGCTGCGGGTGGGGCCGCTACGACCAGCGCGCCCACCAGAGCTCCGGCGACGTCGCGGCGCTGCTGGACGAGCGGTGCTCTCGCGACGGGCGCCATCTCTTCATCGAGGCCGACCTCGAGGACGCCGCGTCGATCCCGGCGCTCTTCGACGAGGTCAAGTCGCGCCTCGGTCCGGTGAGCGTGCTCGTGATGGCCCACTGCGAGTCCGTCGACTCCGGGCTCCTCGACACCACGGTCGAGAGCTTCGACCGCCACTTCGCGGTGAACGCGCGGGCGTCGTGGCTCCTGATCCGCGAGTTCGGCTTCCGCGTCCCGGCGACCGCGGGCCACGGCCGCGTCGTCGCACTGACCAGCGACCACGTCGTCGGCAACCTCCCCTACGGCGCGAGCAAGGCGGCGCTCGACGCCATCACCCTGGCCGCGGCCCGCGAGCTCGCCGGCCGCGGCGTGACCGCCAACGTGATCAACCCGGGGCCGACCGACACCGGCTGGATGGACCCCGAGATGATCGAGCGCGTCGCCGCGGCCACGCCGCTGGGCCGCGCGGGCCGCCCCAGCGACGTGGCCCACCTCGTGTCGTTCCTGTGCTCGCCCGAGGGTGGGTGGATCAACGGCCAGTTGCTGCACTCCAACGGTGGCCTGGCTGAGTTGTAGAAGTGGTCAGACGCGGCCCACGAGATGGGTGGCGTAGGCGTTGAACGTCCCCTCCGGGTCGTCGTGCATCAGGTAGAGCGCGAACTGGTCGACGCCCAGGCCGCTCAGCTCCTCGAGGCGACGGCGGTGCTCGGCCACCGGGCCAAGCACGCAGAAGCGGTCGACGATGTCGTCGGGAACGAACTCGGTCGAGGGGTTGCCCGCCTGGCCGTGGTGCGAGTAGTCGTATCCTTGACGCGCCTTGATGTAGTCAGTGAGCGCCGGAGGCACCGCGCCGGACCCGTCGCCGTATTTCTCGACGATGTCGGCCACGTGGTTGCCCACCATGCCGCCGAACCACCGCGTCTGGTCGCGCAGGTGCGCGAGGTCCTCGCCGACGTACGCGGGTGCGGCGACGCACACGTAGAGGTCGTCGGGTTCGCGCCCCGCGGCCCTCGCGGACTCGCGCGCCACGCCCACCGCCCAGTTGACGACGAAGGGGTCGGCGAGCTGCATGATGAGCCCGTCGGCGCCGCGGCCCACCAGGTCGAGCGCCTTGGGCCCGTAGGCCGCCATCAGCACGTCGAGGTGCCCGTCGCTGACCCAGGGGAACTTGACCGTCGTTCCGCGCAGTTCGACCGCGCGGCCCTCGGCCAGGTCCTTGATGACCCCCATGGCCTCGCCCAGGGTGGCCAGGGACGCCGGCGTCCCGCCGGTCACGCGCACCGCGGAGTCCCCGCGCCCGATGCCGCAGACCATTCTCGGCCCGAACATGTCGTTGAGCGTGGCGAACAGCGACGCCGTGACGGTCCAGTCGCGCGTCAGGGGGTTGGTCACCATCGGCCCGACCCTGATGCGCGTCGTCGCGGCCAGGATCTGGGAGTAGATGACGAAGGGCTCCTGCCACAGCACCGTCGAGTCGAAGGTCCAGAAGTGCGAGAAACCCGCGTCCTCGGCGCGCTTCGCCAGCGCGACGAGGTCGCTCGCGGGCGGGTTGGTCTGGGCGACCAGGCCGAAGTCCACCGCTACCTCAGGAACCCGTTGAGGCCGCGGGTGAGGAACTTCCCCGCGCCGCGCGCGCCCACGAACTCGCCGTCGTCGACGACCAGCGCGCCGCGCGAGAGCACCGAGGTCGCGCGCCCGGCGACGGCGACGCCCTCGTAGACCGAGTAGTCGACCTCCATGTGGTGCGTCGACGCCGACAGGGTGTGCGTCGCGCCGGGGTCGTAGACCACGACGTCGGCGTCACTGCCCGGGGCGATGAGGCCCTTCCTCGGGTACAGGCCGAACATCTTGGCCGGCGTGGCCGAGACGATCTCGACCCAACGGCCCAGGGAGATCTCCTTGTTGACCACGCCCTGGTAGATCAGGTCGACGCGGTGCTCCACGCCGGGCAGGCCGTTGGGGATCTTGGAGAAGTCCCCGCGGCCGAGCTCCTTCTGTTCCTTGAAGCAGAACGGGCAGTGGTCCGTAGAGACCACCGACAGATCATCGGTGCGCAGCCCGCGCCAGAGCTCGGCCTGGTGCTCGCGGGGGCGCAGCGGCGGCGAGCAGACGTACTTGGCGCCCTCGAACCCCTCGCGCGCGAGGTCCTCGTCGCTCAAGAACAGGTACTGCGGGCAGGTCTCGGCGAACACGCTCTGGCCCCGGTCGCGCGCGGCCACGACCTCGGCGAGGGCCTCGGCGGCCGAGAGGTGCACGAAGTACACCGGCGCGCCGGCCACCCGGGCGAGGGCGATCGCACGGTGCGTCGCCTCGCCCTCGAGCAGCGAGGGGCGCGTGAGCCCGTGAAAGCGCGGGTCGGTCTCCCCGCGCGCCAGGGCCTGGGCGACCAGCACGTCGATGGCGATGCCGTTCTCGGCGTGCATCATGATGGTCCCGCCGTTGCCCGACGCGCGCTGCATCGCCTGGAGGATCTCGCCGTCGGTCGAGTAGAAGACCCCGGGGTAGGCCATGAAGAGCTTGAAGCTGCTGACGCCCTCGTCGATCAGGACGTCCATCTCCTTGAGCGAGACGTCGTTGACGTCCGAGACGATCATGTGGAAGCCGTAGTCGATCGCGCACTGGCCCTCGGCCTTGGCGTGCCACTTGTCGAGGCCCGCGCGCAGGCTCGAGCCCTTGGACTGGATCGCGAAGTCGATGATCGTCGTGGTGCCGCCGAACGCGGCGGCCCGGGTGCCGGACTCGAAGGTGTCCGCGGACTGGGTGCCGCCGAAGGGCATCTCCATGTGGGTGTGGCCGTCGATTGCGCCGGGGATCACGAACTTGCCCGTCGCGTCGATCACCCGGTCGGCGCCGTCGCGCCAGGACGCCGACGTCGCCGAGCCCGGCGCGGCCAGGCCGGCGATCGTCTCGCCGTCGACGAGCACGTCGGCGCCGAAGGGTCCGGCGGCGTTGACGACGGTCCCCCCGCTGATGAGTGTCCTCACGTCTCCTCCTTGTCCGCGCGCCCGCCTACGGCTCGACGAGCTCGTAGTAGCTGTCGGGGCGACGGTCGCGGTAGAAGGCCCACGTGCGGCGCACCTCAGCGAGCTGTCCCATGTCCAGGTCGCGCACGATCACGTCGTCCTCGGAGCCGGACCCCGCGTCGCCCACCATCTGGCCGCGCGGGTCAACGAAGTACGAGGACCCGTAGAAGTCGTTGTCGCCGAGGTCCTCGACGCCGACGCGATTGATCGCCCCGACGAAGAACTCGTTCGCCACGGCCGCGGCGGGCTGCTCGAGGTTCCACAGGTACGCCGAGAGCCCGCGGCTCGTCGCCGACGGGTTAAAGACGATCCGCGCGCCGCCGAGTCCCAGGGCGCGCCAGCCCTCGGGGAAGTGCCGGTCGTAGCAGATGTAGACGCCGATCGGTCCCACCGCGGTGTCAAAGACCGGATAGCCCAGGTTTCCCGGGCGGAAGTAGTACTTCTCCCAGAAGCCCTTGACCTGGGGGATGTGGTGCTTGCGGTACTTGCCCAGGTACGTGCCGTCCGCGTCGATGACGACGGCGGTGTTGTAGAAGACGCCCTCCTGCTCCACCTCGTAAATCGGCACGACAAGGACCATGTTGGTCTCGGCGGCCAGCTCGCACATCACGTCGGTCGTCGGCCCGGGGATCGGTTCGGTGTAGGAGAAGTACTCGGGGTCCTGCACCTGGCAGAAGTACGGCCCGTAGAAGAGCTCCTGGAAGCACAGCACCTGGGCCCCTTGACGCGCCGCATCGCGCGCCAGGGCGACGTTGGCCTCGATCATCGAGGCCTTGTCCCCCGTCCACTTGGTCTGCACGAGCGCCGCGCGAATGACTTCGGAACCCTCCGGTGTGGCGGTGGTCATGGCCCTCCCCTGTCGAGATGGTCCCAAGTTAACGCCTGGGGCGGCGCCGCCACCGTGGGCCTCGACGCTCGGCGTGAACCCTTAACGCCCGGCACGGCCCTTAGGCTGGCGCGGTGGAATGACGTCGCGGAGCCGGCGGCGTCGCCCCATCGCGCGGGCCCGCCCGCGAGGAAACCCGCGGCACGACACTGAAGGGGCGACGATGGGATACGGGAAGCGGGCGATCAGCCACTACCGTGACGCTCCCAACCCCTTCGCCCAGAGGCTGTTCGCCCCCCTACCGGCGGGCCCGTCGCGCTACAACCGTCTCGCCTCCCTGCTGTCCTTCGGCCAGGACCCGCGCTGGCGCGCGGCGGTCGTGGACCACGTCGCGCGCACCGAGCCGGCCCTGGTGCTCGACGTCGCGTGCGGGCCCGCCGCGGTGACCCAGCGCGTCGCGGAATTCACACGCGCCCACGTCGTCGGGCTCGACCTCTCCGAGGAGATGCTGCGCGCGGGCCAGGCCAACGTGAGATCCGCCGGTCTCTCCGAACGGATCTCGCTCGTGCTCGGACGCGGCGAGCAGCTGCCCTTCGCCGACGCGTCCTTTGACGCGCTCACCTTCACGTACCTCCTGCGCTACGTGGCCGACCCGGCGGCGGCGCTGGCCGAGCTCGCCCGCGTGGTCAAGCCCGGGGGCGCAATCGCCAGCCTGGAGTTCGCGGTGCCCTCGCGGCGGGGCTGGCGCGCGCTGTGGTGGCTCTACACGCGCGGCGTCCTGCCCGTCGCGGGCCTGGCCGCCGGCGGGCGCGCCTGGTGGGACGTCGGGCGCTTCCTCGGACCCAACATCACCTCGCACTACGAGCGCTTCCCGCTGGAGTGGACCGCCGCCGCGTGGAAGCGCGCCGGCGTCGAGTCGATCGTCGTGCGCCCGATGAGCCTGGGCGGAGGCGTCGTGATCACGGGGTACCGGTGCCGATGACCACGCCCCAGACGCCGGAGATCGGGGGGCCCACCTTCTACGCCCAGCCGTCGTTCCTGTCGCGTCCCCGCTGGCGCGAGTGGTGGACCGTGCTGCACCCGCCCTACACCGTGCTGCACCTGTCGCTGGTCACGGTGGGCGCCTGCCTGGTAGGTCCGGTCAACACCGTGAGCCTCGTGGCCACGCTGCTCGCGTTCTTCCTCGCCGTCGGCGTCGGCGCCCACGCGCTCGACGAGCTCAACGGGCGCCCGCTGCGCACGAGCATCCCGGCGCGACAGCTGATGGCCGCCGCGGCCCTCGGCCTCGGGGGCGCGGTCGCGCTGGGCGTCGTCGGCGCGGTGCGCGTGAGCCCCTACCTGGCGGCCTTCATCGCCGTCGGCCTCGTGGTTGCCGTCGGTTACAACCTCGAGCCCTTCGGCGGGCGCCTGCACACGCGCACGGTCTTCGTGCTCTCGTGGGGCGCGTTCCCGGTCCTCACCGCCTACTTCGCCCAGCACGCCGCGCTCAGCCTCGCCGCGGTGGCCGCCGCGGCGTTCGCCACGCTCGTCGTGGAGATCCAGCAGCTCCTCTCGACGCCCGCGCGCGACCTGCGCCGACGGGTCGCCGTGGTCGAGGGGACGCTCACGCGCCCCGACGGGTCCCGCGAGGAGATCACCAAGGAGTCGATGCTGCGCCCGCTGGAGCGCTCGCTCAAGGCCCTGTGCTGGATGGGCGTCGCCGCGGCGCTCGCGATGGTCCTGCGGGCCTACGTTGGGTAGTTGAGATGAGTGAGTCCGAGCCGACCGACGCGGCCACCGGGGACGAGACCCCGGCCGCGGCGACCCCGCGACCGGCGCGGTGGGGACGGAGCCGGCGCGTCATCATCGAGTGGGTCGTCATCATCGTCGTCGCGGTCGCCGCGTCACTCGTCGTGCGCGCCTACGTGTTCCAGACCTTCTCGATTCCGTCGGGGTCCATGGAGCCGACCCTGCACGTCGGCGACCGCATCGTCGTGGACAAGCTGAGCGTGGAGTTCGGCACGATCCACACCGGCGACATCATCGTCTTTCGCGCCCTGCCCAAGGTCGCCTCCGTCTGCTCGGACGCCGTGCCCGACCTGGTCAAGCGGGTCGTCGGTGTGCCCGGCGACCACCTGACCTCGCGCGGAAACGCCATCTACGTCAACGGCAAGCGCCTCGACGAGAGGTGGACCCACTTCGAGCCGCTCGGCGGGGCGATCGGGCACGTGACCGTGCCCCCGGGCGATTACTTCGTGATGGGCGACAACCACTCCAACTCGTGCGACAGTCGGATGTGGGGCATGGTGCCGCACGCCAACATCATCGGCAAGGTGTTCCTGCGGATCTGGCCGCCGTCGCGCATCAAGTGGTTCTAGGCGACCGCCGACTAGGTGCGCCGAAGACGCGAGTGCACGAACAAGAAGTAGTAGGCCGCCGCGAGCGGGCCGAAGAGGAACGGCAGGATCACCCACAGCGCCTTGCTCTTGCCGATCTCTCGGAACCGCTGTGACGGGGTGAGCACGGCGCTCGCCAGGCACGCCAGCGGGAAGAAGATGAAGATCACGACCCCGACCCACCCCGACGTGAGAGAGAACGATGAGCTGACCAGCGCTACCGCCACCACGGTCACCAACTAGGTGAGCAGGCTCAGCAGGTCGTCGACGCCGACGGTGGCGAAGCTGAGGGACTGGTCCGCGATGCCGTAGGGCAGGTAGAGCGTGCCGTCGTGGAGCAGGGACCCGCACGAGTACACGACGTTGGGCACGTAGCCGTCCTGCTCGCTGGCGTCGGGCGTCAGCAGCGGGCGGTCCAACTGGGCCAGGACCTTCGAGGGGTCGTCCAGGTCGAGCAGCAGCGCGCCGATGCCGTAGGTGCGCATCGGCCCGACGCCGTGGGTGAGGACCAGCCAGCCCTCGTCGAGCTCGATGGGCGAGCCGCAGTTACCGATCTGGATCAGCTCCCAGGCGTGCAGCGGGTCCTGGAGGGCCTCCGCGCCGTTCCAGATGCGCAGGTCACTCGAGTACGCCAGGGAGTTGGACTCGCGGTCGTGGCGCGACAGCGCCGCCCACACACCGTCGATCCGACGTGGGAAGACGGCGAGCCCCTTGTTGCTGGCCGCGACGCCCGACAGGGGCGTCGAGACGAACGTGAGGAAGTCGGTGGTCTCGAGCAGCTGCTGGGAGACCACGCGTCCGTCAAACGCCGTGTAGGAAGCGACGTAGCGGTCCTCGCCGGGCTCGGTCAGGCGAACAAAGCGGGCGTCCTCGAGTCCCCGGGACTCCGCCGGCGTGGCCGGCCACAGGACCCGGCGCGAGAGCTGCGTCGACTCGTCGAATGACGCGACGTAGCAGCACTCCGCGACCGCGCGCATCTGCACCGCGGTCTCCAAGACGTTGGGGCGGGTGTCGCGCTGCTGGGCCAGGCGGTCGAACCCGCGCACGAGGTCCTCCATCGTGAAGTACTCGCCGAGGTTCGACAGGACGTAGGCCGACGTCTCGCCGTCGATGCCCATGTCGCTGAGTCGCGCGTGGAACACGCGCCGGTCGAACGTCGCGTACCGGGTCGCCGCCACGAGAGGGAAGGGCTCGGGCTCGATGAACGTGAGCTCCCCTCCCGGGTCGATGACCCCGGAGCGGAAGTTGATCGCCGAGTGGTGGCCCTCACCGATCGAGCGGTAGCTGAGGATGACGCGCAACCCGTCGGCGGGGTCCGCCGGCTGCACCGGGTCGACGACCAGGCTCGGGTTGCACACCGACGCGCCCTCCAGGGAGAACTCGTGGGTGAACACGGCGCCCAGGAGCTGTCGGCGCGCGGGCGACAGGGGTCCGTCGACGAAGCTCGCGACGCGCTCGGCGTGACGCTCGAAGATGTCCTCGAGGTGGTCGTGACGGTCACCGAATCGGTCCATGACCTCGGCGAGCTCGGCGACGACTTCGCTCTCACTGAGGCCCTGGATGCGGTCGACGGCGGTGGACGTGCGCGACTCGCTGCCGCCCACGAGCTCCTGACCGGGGATGAACAGGCGGGCGATGACGCGGCTCGGATTGGGTCGGATGCGCAGGCCCGAGCGGACCGCGACGCCGCGGACGCTCACGCCGCCGACTTCGCGAACCGCCGGGCGTTCTGCATCGTCGACAACAGGGCCAGCGTCGACTCGGCCCCCTGGTTGAGGTTGGCTCCGGCGGCGGTGAGCCCGTCGTATCCTCCGCCGGTCGCGGCGTCGTACATCACCGCGCCCGCGTCGTTCGCGCCCTCGAACCAAGCCACCGCGAGCTCGTGCCCGTCGCGCCAGGCGGCGTCGCCGGTCAGGGCCGCCGCGCGCAGGCACGCGTCGGACATCGCGGCGACCTCGATGGGCTGCTGGTCGAAGAGCTCGAGCGCGGAGCCGGCGGCCGCGCCGGCGGCCGGCGTCACCGACAGGTGCCCGTCGCGCGTCTCGCGCGCCAGCAGCCACGCCAGCTGGCTCGCCCCGCGCGACACGAGGGACCCGTCACCCAGGTCCGCGCCCAGGGTCATCATCGCCTCGGGCAGCACCGCGTTGGCGTAGGCCAATCGCCCCTCGGGCCAGTTCCACGACGCCGAGACCACTGGCCGATCCAGCACCCTGACGGCGTCGACCTGCAGTGACCGCGCGACCGCGTGGTCGGGGTCCGCGGCGAGCACCTCGGACGCCCCGAGGACCGCGAAGGCCGTCGCGCGGGGCCAGGCGGAGCGCTGTCGCGCGCCGCGCTCGAAGTGCCACAGCGCCTCCTCGCGCAGGTCGGCCTCCGGAGAGCGGGCGGCGGCGGTCCCCAGGGCCCACAGCGCTCGTCCCCAGCAGTCCTCGGTGGTGTGGGGCCCGCTCCAGGATCCCGACGCGCGCCGACGATTTCGGAATCGGCCGTCGCGCCCCTGGGCCGCGGCCAGGAAGTCGAGCGACGACCGGGCCAGCCAGATCAGGTCGGCGTCGGGGTGCGGCTCACGCGACGCCACGAGCAGGACGCGCGCGACGTCGTCGGTGCAGTAGCCGTGCTTGACGCGCGGGGACGCAAACTGCGCGTGTTCGAACGTGCCGTAGGGGCCCGTGAGGGCGTGCAGGTGCGAGTAGTCCAGCCGGGCGCGAGGATTCACGCGACGGCACCCACGCGCTCGAGCACGAGGGCCGCCAGCCCCCGGTACTGGCGCGCGACGGCGTCCCAGCTGAGGCTCGGAGCGATGCGCATCGCTTCGGCGGTCATCTCGGCCTCGAGCTCGCGGTCGGTGACGACGCGCCGAATCGCCTCAGCGAGGGCGTGGGGGTCCTCGTGGGGCACGACGATCCCGGCGCCCGAACTCAGCAGCTCCACCGCGTGGGGGAACGCCGTGGCGATGACCGGGCGGCCGGCCGCGACCGCGTCGACCAGGACACCCGAGGTGGCCTGCTCGCGCGAGTCGTAGGGAAGGATCACTACATCAGCCTCGCCGATGAGCTCGCCCAGGGACGACAGGTTGCGGTACGAATTGTCGAAGTGCACCATCTTGCCCAGGCCCTTGTGCTCGACCCTTCGGATCAGGGACTGTCGGTAGACATCGCCCTCGTAGGCGAGGACCTTGGGGTGCGTCTGGCCCGCGATGACGTAGAGCGGCGCGGGGTCGAGGTCGCGCAGCTCACCCAGGGCGTCGATCACGTGCTGGATCCCCTTGCCGGGTCCGATGAGCCCCCAGGTCAGCAGCAGCGGGCGGGCGCCCGGTGCGCTCGGAGTCGACGCCGTGCTGACCGCGGCCCCATGGGGTATCACCGCGACGGGCGTCGCGCCCACGACGTTGACGCGGCGCAGGATCGACTCGGCGCGGTCGGTCATGACCACGGCGGCGTCGACGCGGCGCACGACGGCGTTGAGGACCTCGCGCTGGTGGTCGGTCGGTGTGGGCAGGACCGTGTGCAGGATCGCGATCACCGGGACACGCAGGCCGTCGAGGACCTTCAAGACGTCGTCTCCGTCTCGACCCCCGAAGAGCCCGTACTCGTGCTGGATGAAGACGATGTCCCGCGAGTTCAGAGCGCGCACCGCGCGCTCGATCGAAGCGGGGTCGTCGGCGACGAGGTCGCCGAGCGTGGTCAGCTCCCCACTCCCCGTCGGCTCGGCCCGGTCCAGGACGCGCACGACGCCAACGTCAGCGCCGTCGCGGACCATCGCCACGCCGAGGGCCGTCGTGAACGTGGCGAGCCCGCACGGCGTGGGCGGAGAGCTGCTCAGGATGCCGTAGGTGATCGCGCGGCCCGGCGCGCGGGTCGCGGTGGTCAGACGCGTGGCCAGCAAGGTCATCTCCCGGCCGCGCGGGGCGCCGCGGAGAGCCGGCGCCTCAGGTCGACCAGCACCGAGCCGACGGCGAACGTCGCCAGGAGCGTCTCGACCATGAGTTGGACCGTTGAATGGACGTGGGACGCGCGCGCCGTGGCCACGGAGTGACCGGCTCGCTCGTGGGCGCGTTCAAAGCGGTGCACCGGCATAGTTGACCTCCAGGGGGTGATGAAGGCGTCGAGCCCGGTCGGGCGACAATCCCCAGGATCGTCCGGCCCAAACTTGGCGTCTCACTACGGCGGGAACGCTTCCAGCCACGTCGCCATCCTAAAGGCGCGTCGTCGTGTCTCGACCGACGGCGGGGGTGCGGGCGCCCCACGACGCGCGCAAGTTCACAAGGTCATCGATCGCCCGTCACGCGCGTTGCGTGGACGTCACGCGCAGCGCGTATGGCGTGGCCCGTCGAGCAGCGGCGCCGCGTCCGCTTCCTCGGGCCTCGTTCTGATCGTGCGACACAATGTCGGGTATGACCGGCGCGACAGGGCCCGCGACGACGTTGCAAATCACCGACGACGACCTGGGGGCCTACCGGCGGCTCTTCGAACCTCCCGACGACGCCGAGCTGTCGGGATCCGCGCTCGACCCGTCCCCGGAGGGCTTCGACACGTGGGCCGCGTGGGCGTCGCGGTGGTGGCCGACGTCGATCCCGTGGCGCTCGCGGCGGGCCGGACGAGCCGGACGCCGCGGATGGGCCCGGCCCCGCTACGACGCGCTGATGATCACCTGCTTGACCCGGGTGAACTCCTCCATCCCCGCCACGCCGCCTTCCTTGCCGTAGCCCGAGGAGCGAAAGCCGCCCACGGGCATCTCGGGTCCGAGGATGAGGTGGTCGTTGATCCACACCGTTCCGAAGTCCAGCGCGTTCGCCATGCGCGTCGCGCGTCCGACGTCGCGCGTCCACACCGAGCCGGCGAGCCCGTACTCGACGTCGTTGGCCATGGACAGCGCCTCGGACTCGTCGGCGAATCGCTGGACCGTCACGACGGGCCCGAAGCACTCCTGCTGGACGAGCTCGTCACGCTGGGAGAGTCCCGTCACGATCGTGGGCGTGTAGAAGAAGCCCGGGCGGTCCGGCGCCGATCCTCCGGTCACGACCTCGCCGTGTGGCCGCGCCGCGTCCACCAGGCCCGCGACGCGGTCGCGCTGGAGCGCCGAGATCAGCGGCCCGAGGGTCGTGCGCCGGTCGTCGGCGTCGCCGAGGACCGCCTTGGCGAATCGATCGGCCAGGCCCGCCACGAAGGCGCCGGCCCGGGAGTCGGCGACGATCACGCGGGTCGCGGCCATGCAGTCCTGACCCGCGTTGATCAACGACATCGCGCCCACCGTGTCGAGCACGCGTTCGACGTCGGCGTCGTCAAAGACGACCACCGGCGCGTTCCCGCCCAGCTCGAGGACGACCGGCTTGGGGGTCCGGCTCGCGAGCTCGGCGATGCGCCGCCCCGCGCGCGTCGAGCCCGTGAACGTCGCGATGGCGACCGCGGGGTTCGTGACGAGGGCCTCGCCCGCCACCGGGCCGAGCCCGTGCACGACGTTGATGACCCCGGGGGGCAGCGCCTCGCACGCGAGTCGCGCGAAGGCAGTCGTCGTCAGGGGGGTGTTCTCCGAGGGCTTGACGACGATCGTGTTGCCCGCCGCGAGGGCGGGGCCGATCTTCCACACGGCCTGCCACAGCGGGTAGTTCCACGGCGTGATCGCCCCGACCACGCCCAGCGGCTCGCGGCGCAGGTAGAAGGTGTGGTCGCTCACGTAGTCGCCACCGGCCTGGCCCGAGCTCATCTTGGCCCCGCCCGCGAAGTGGCGCAGGGCGTCAGCGATGGCGGGGAACTCCACGTCGTGGGCCGCCGTGAACGGCTTGCCGGCGTCGAGGACCTCGAGCTCGGCGAACCGCTCGATCTCGCGCTCGAACAGGTCGGCGAGGCGATGGAGCCTCTGGGACCTGTCCGCCGGCGTCATCGACGACCAGGTCGTGAACGCGCCGGCGGCCGAGGCCACCGCGGCGTCCACGTCCGCGGGACTCGACAGGCCCACGGTGGCGATCTCCTCGCCCGTGGAGGGGTTCAGCACCGAGATCGACTCGTCCGAGCTCGCCTCGACCGAGTGGCCACCGATGAAGTTCTCGACCGTCAGCCGCTTGTCGTTCGCCATGTCGGAAGCTCCTCACTCGACCCACGACGACGGTATCGGGTCTGGGGACGCACGGCCGACTCGGCGGCGTCTCCCGCCGTGGTCAGGGAGCCGATCGCTCGGCCCCCTGCCCTGACCACGACGGATCTGTGATCCGACCTATTCGACGGGTATCTCCTTGTTGATGAGACCCAGGTCGATCCCTTGCCTCTTGCGAATGAGCCGCGCGGCGACGTAGACGACGATCGCCAGCACGTAGAGCGCGGCCATGAACACCAGCGACCCGTGGTTGTTGACGCCGTAGGCGGGGTTCCTCAGCCAGTCCCACATGTTGAAGACGATGAGGCCGAGGGTGACCGCCCCGGCCACGGGCACGATCGGCACGCCGCCGATCTTGAACCGGCTCGCCGCCGAGGCCGCCCACAGCTCGGGCTTGCGCCACGGCAGGATGATCACCGCGATGGCGCTCACCCCGTAGGTGACCGCGATCACCAGGGTCGCGTCCAACGTGTAGGTCACGAACTTCGCGCTGTAGGCGTAGACGGCGCTCAGCCCCACCGCCGGCAGCAGCATCAAGACGAGCGACGCCATCGGCACCTTGCGCTTCTCGGACACCGTAGCCGCCGCGTCGGGCAGCACGCGGTCGAAGGCCGCCGCGAAGATCACCCGCGTCGAGGACAGGAACAGCGTCCCCACCCAGGCGAAGAACCACAGGCTCATCACCAGGATCAGGATCGCCTGGAAGGCCTC
This sequence comes from uncultured Actinomycetota bacterium, assembly GCA_963805595.1. Classification (GTDB taxonomy): domain Bacteria; phylum Actinomycetota; class Acidimicrobiia; order Acidimicrobiales; family RAAP-2; genus RAAP-2. The sequence continues at coordinate 783,645 of CAWDUM010000005.1, forward strand.
GTTGTGCACGATCCAGCCGGCCATCATGATCGGATACGGCCAGATCGGGATGGCGCCCTTGCCGGCCCAGAACGTCGCGTTGGCGTTGTTGTAGAAGTCCCAGCCCACCGTCTTGAGCATCAGGAGAAGGAAGATCACCGACAGCAGGACGGTCAGCCACAGGCCCGAGAACATGCCGGTGAACACGCGCTTGAAGTCGCTCGCGCCGCGCACCTCGCCGTAGAGCGTCGAGCCCCAGTTGGGCCACAGCAGGTAGAACATCAGCATCGGCACGAGGGCGAAGCTCGCGCCCCAGGCGTTGAGACCGAAGTGTGGCGCCGAGTAGGCGAGCGCGTGGGCCGCCGACTGGGTCGAGGAGTAGAAGTTCGACGTCCCGAAGATCTTGTGGGCCTCGAGGTTGGCCGAGTTGACGAAGCTCGCGTGCGACGTGAACAGCAGCATCAGGATCATGACGGCGAAGCCGATCATCCCGCCGAGGAAGCACCACTTCTGGACCTTCGCGTAGCCGCTCATGCCCAGCGACACCAGGAACCCGGCGAGGGCGATCGTGATCAGACAGATCGTGAAGGTCCCGTTGTGGGTGCCGAAGTAGGTAGCGGCGCCCTTCCACCCCAGCGTCCAGAACAGCGGCTGGATGAGCTCGACGTTGAGCACGGTTCCGTAGATCGGCGCCCACAGCCACAGGATGAACCACCACCCGGTCGCCGCGAAGATGAAGCCGACCGGGCCCCCCAGGATGCGGCTCTGCCAGACGTAGTCGCCGCCCGCGCGCGGGATCGTCACGATCAGACCCGTGTAGGCGATCACCAGGAACGACACCCACACCGCGGAGATCAGCACCGCCGTGAGCAGCTGGCCCTTGGGGATGAACGAGTTGAACGAGAACTCGTAGATGCCCAGCGTGATGATGTTCGTCGACAGGCACGCGTAGATGATCGCGTCGCGCACGCTCCACCCGCGCACCAGCCCCGTGGCCTTGCGCAGGAAGAGCGTGGGGGCCTCATCACCGGCCGCCTTGCCCCCCATGTCGGGTGACCTCTCATCGATTGACATGCACTCCCCCTTGTTGGTCTCGTTGTTCTCAGCCGTTGACGAGGATGTACCTCGTCACCTTCTTCTTCTTTTCGTTGAGATCGATGACGGCGCCCTGGAGGACCCCGTCGGTGTAGACGCTGCCCGGGTTGATCGCCAGGGTCTTGCCGATCTTGGTGACGCCCTTGGATTCGTGGATGTGCCCGTGGACACTCAGCATGGGCTGGCGCGACTCGATCGCCGCTCGCACCGCGGTCGATCCCACGGGCTTCATCACCGCGCCCCCGTGGATCGGACGCATGTTCTCATCCAGCGCCGGCGCCTCGTCGAGCCCCGAGTTGTACGGCGGCGCGTGGAAGTTGAAGATCGCCCGGTCCAGGTCCGGTATCTGGTTGACCACGTCGTCGATGCGCTTGGCGAGGTCCTCTTCGGACCCCTCGCGGAACGTGTCCCACGGCGTGGGGTTGGTGTATCCCATGGAGGCCATGTAGAAGCCGTCGAGCTCGACGACCTTGCCCTCGGTGAAGGTCACGCACGGGCTCGCCTCGATGACCGGGTCGATGTCGAAGGTGTCGTCGTTGCCGCCGTTGACGAAGCAGGGGATCTCGCCGCCCTTGAGCTTGCCGTCGGCCATGTCGAGCCAGCGGTCCAGGGTGTGGACCATCTCGACGGTGAAGCGCCGGTCGATCGATCCGTCTTCCTCGTTGAGCTCGGAGAGCTCGTCGGGGGTGATCCGCGTCGGATAGAAGCCGCGGTTGCGGATCTGGCTTTCGATGTTGCGGACCTCTTCTTCGGTCTCGAGGTGGTGGGTGACCCCCGACAGGGTGACCTCGTAGAAGCCGTTGCCCACGACGATGGGCACCATGACCTTGCCGGTGACGTCCCCGCCCAGGATGACCAGGTCGGCCTTATAGAACGCGGCGGCGTTGAGGAACTTCTTCCAGCACACTTCGGACCCGTGGATGTCGGTCGCGAAGAATATCCGCACGGCTAGCCCTCACCTTCCGCGTCGGGCCACGCCAAGGGACGACGTAGCCGTGTGAAACGTCCCCCCGCGGAACCGCTAAGCGCCGCCATGATTATCACAGCGACCCGCGAGCGTCAAGCAACATCAGTGCGCGACCTCCTCGGGGAGCTCGTACCAGCGCATGCGCTCTCCGACTCGGGCGCGCGCCTTCCACTTCATCGACTTGGGCGTCGCGTCGGCGAGCTCGACCAGGCGCTCGGCGGTGCGCACCGCGTCGTGGCGCGGCGCGGGCGGCACGAGGTCGGGGTGGTCGCCCACGAGCAGGGGCAGCTTGTTGAGGTTGTCGGTCACCGTTCGCCACCAGCCCCAGTCGGCCCCCAGGATGTCGCAGAACCGGTGGCGGTCGATCGACGGCCCGGTCTCGCCCGGGCTATCGCCCGAGACCGGGAACGCCGAGAGCAGGTGGAGGATGTCGCGGGCGTCCTTCTCGTTGAGCTCGACGATCTGGAGCTTGGTGAGCAGGAGGTCGGCCACGGGGAGCGTCAGGGGAAGCGAGCCGAAGCTGTGGCGAAAGTCGAGTTCGTGGCACATCACCAGTCGGTCGACCATGACGTCGATCGGCCGGCCCGAGGGGGCGTTGAAGTACATCTGGCGGTCCCCGTTGAGCGCGTTGAAGCGCTTGTCGGGCTGACATCCGACGCCCTCGAGGAACGACATGACGTCGCGCCGGCCCTTGGACAGGCACCCGAAGTCGATGTCCTGGTCGCGGCGCAGGCGCGGCGGGAAGTCCGGGCACAGCACCCGCACCGCGAGGCCGCCCAGCAGGCGAAGCGGGATCCCCGCGCTCGAGGCGGCCTGGGCGATCGACTGCGCCTCGACGAGCGGATCGTCGGGTGTGCCGACCAGATCCGCGGAACCGGTGTCCACGCGCGAGCCCCCTCTGCTGTGTCGCCGACAATCTATCTCCGGGTGCGCGCCCGGTGGGCTCCGTAGGCTCGGGCGGTGGACGAGAGGCTGACGCCGATGGTCGACCTGAGCGTCGCACGCGCCGCCGCGCTCGAGGTCGCCGCGCTCTGGGGCGAGGAGCTCGAAGAGCCCTTCGCGATGTCCAACACCTCCTTCGTCGCCCCGACGAGGAGCGGGGCGGTGCTCAAGGTCCCCTTCGAGGGCGACGACGAGTCGCTCCACGAGGGCGACGCCCTGGCGCTGTGGGACGGCGACGGCGCCGTGCGGCTCCTTCGCCGCTCGGGGCGGTGCCTGCTCGAGGAGCACCTCGTCCCCGGCGACGACCTGTCGGGGGTCGACGAGGAGGAGGCCACGCGCGTCGCCGTGGACCTGGCGACGCGGCTCTGGCGCCCGGCGACCCCGCCGTTTCGCCCCGTGGCCCCCGAGGTCGAGCGCTGGCTCCAGGGCGCCGAGCGGGAGGGCCTGGCGCTGGCGGGGCTCGCCCGCAAGCTCTACGCCGAGGTGGGGGGCGGCGCCGGGTGGGTCGTCCACGGGGACCTGCACCACCACAACATCCTGCGCCACGGTGGCTCCTACGTGGCCATCGACCCCAAGCCCTACCTGGCCGACCGCGAGTACGACGTCGCGTCGTTCCTGTGGAACCCGATGGGCAACCTGATGGGCGACGCGTCGGCGACGCGCCGGCGCATCGACGCGTTCGTCGCCGCCGGCCTCGACGAGTTCAAGGTCCGCGCCTGGACCGTGATCCGCGGGTCGTGCCTGCGCACCGACGCGCCCCTGGTCGCGGCGATCGCCGCGCTCTCGCCCTAGGCGCCCGCGGCGCTCGCGCCGGCGCGCCCGTGGGCGCCGGCGAGCAGCGAGCGGCGCCACTCCTCGGTCTCGGCCACCTGGTTGAACGTGAAGACGTGCAGGCCGCGCACCAGCGACGCCGGGTCGTCGAGCACCCCGGCGGTGCGCTCGAGCAGGCGGGTCGGGTTGTAGGCGCCGGGGGTCGCCAGGCGCAGCACGCCCTTGGCGTGACCCGAGGCGAAGCGCGCCGACTCGCCCACGCCGATCTTGGCCGCGACCTTCGCGAGCTTGGCCTGCTCGACCGGTCCGGCGAGGCCGAAGTACAGCGGCAGGGTGACGCCGCGCTCGCGCACCCGACGCACCCAGTGGCGCACGACCGACGCGTCGAAGCACAGGTTCGAGACCATGTAGGTCGCGAAGCGACGCTTCTCCCACATGGACTGGACGGTCACGTCGTCCGAGAGGCTGCGGTGGCTCTCGGGGTAGCCGGTGATGCCGATCTCGGCGAAGGGCCGGCCCATCTCCTCGAGCGCGCTGAGCAACTCGACGGAGCTCTCGAACTCGCCCACGGTCGCCGCGTCGCCCGCGGGCACGAACACGTCGGTGACGCCGACCGCGCTGAGACGCGCGACGACCTCGGCCAGGTGGGCGCGGTCGCGCACCTGGCGAGCGGCCAGGTGCGGCACGACGTGGAACCCCCGGGCGCCGAGCCGCTCGGCGAGGTCGACCGTCGCCTCGAGGCCCTTGGCGGGCGACGCGGTGACGGTGACGGTGACGTCGCGCGGCACCGAGGCGACGACCAACTCCTCGATCGTGGGCGTCGGGATGACCTCGTAGCGCGCGTGGGCGACGAGGTGGCCGACCGCGCCAGCCCTACGCACGGCGTGCCGCCCCGACCTCCGCGACCGAGCCCTTGTGGCCGATGATGGACGGGCCCAGGAGGACCTCGAGCTCGCGCTCGAGGGACCCGGTGCCTACGTCGAGTACCTCGAGCGGCAGGCCGAAGCGCTCGGCGACCGCGGCCGCCTCGGCCTCGCGCTCGGGCGTGCGGTCCTGGGCGAGCCACATCACCCGGCGGTAGTGGCCGAAGTAGTCGCCCCATAGCTCGGGGTGGCGGTCCAGGCCGAGCTCCTTGAGCACGGTCGAGCGGAACGTGGTCACCAGGAAGTCGGTCAGCAGGTAGGTGCCGGGCTCGTCGGAGAAGAGCGCGGACAGCGCGTCGGCGCCGGCGAAGAGGTCGTAGCAGTGCTCGCCCGCCAGGCGGTGGAGCCCCAAGCGCTCGCAGACCTCGTCGAGGGCGCCGTAGGTGCCGCAGTCGGCGTAGGCGACGACGACGCGCTGTCCCTGGCCGCGCAGACGCGACGCCAGGGCCTCGACGCGCGGCGCGATGAGGTGGGGGCGGTTGTGCAGTAGCGCGGGCAGCGGGTAGACCTCGACCGCCCACGCGCGGCGCTCGACCAAGTGGCGCACGGGGGTCGCCAGAGCCCCGCAGGCGATCACCGCGAGCGCGTGGCGGCTAGCCCGGGAAGGCGAGCTGGTCGACGAATCGGTCGTTAAAGTCACCGCGGTCTGAAAGCTCGACATACTCCACCTCCTCTAGCAACGCCATGGCTCCCGCGCGCTCTCGCATGCTGAGCAGCGACATCTTGGCCCCCTCGCCGGCGACGTTCCCGGCGCTGAGGATCCGCAGCGTCGGCAGATGGGGCACGAGTCCCAGTCTGACGGCGCTGGCGGGTGACAGGTAGCTGCCAAAAGACCCTGCCAGGAGCACCTGGGCGACGTCCTGCGGGCCGATTCCGGCCTCTTCGAGCAGGATCGTCCACCCCGTGGCGATGGCGGCCTTGGCGAACTGCAGCTCGCGCACGTCGCGCTGGGACAGGAATATGGACCCTTCGACCTCGCCCACGGGGCCCCGCCAGTGCACGACGAAGACCCTCTCGGCGCCCATCATGGTCAGGCGCGGCGCGAGCCCGGGGGCGAGGCCGCCCGCCGCCTCGTCGGTCACGAACCGGCCCGACGAGTCGATGAGCTTGAGCTCGACGAGCTCGGCCACGACGTCGACCAAGCCCGACCCGCACAGGCCCATCGGCTCGACGTCGCCGATGACGCCGAGCTCGATCGCATCCGGCGAGAGTCGCACGACCTCGATCGCCCCGGGGGCCGCTCGCATCCCGCAGCGAATCGCCGCGCCCTCGAAGGCCGGCCCCGCGGGCGCCGCGGTCGCCAGCAGCCGGTCGCTGTTGCCCAGCACTAGCTCGCAGTTCGTTCCGATGTCGAGGAACAGGCGCACGCGCGGGTCGCGGTCCATCCCCGACGCCAGCAGGCCGGCGAGGATGTCGCCGCCGACGTACGCACCGAACGCCGGAAAGATGACCGCGCGGGCGCGCTCGTGCACGTGGACGCCGACCTCGGCGGCCAGCACCTCGGGCAGCAGCCGGGTCGACATGATGAAGGGCGCGACGCCGAGGGGTTCGGGGTCGATGCCCAGCGCGATGTGGGTCATCGTCGCGTTGCCCGCCAACGCGACCTCGTAGACCTCGGAGCGCTCGACGTCGCCGGCCTCGCAGACCTCGCCGACCAGCTCGTCGAGGGCCTCGTGGGCCAGACGCGTCATCTCTCCCAGGGCGTCGGGCCTCATCATGATCGCGCTGATGCGCGTGATCACGTCGGCGCCGAACGGCTGCTGCTTGTTGAGCATCGAGGCGACACCCACCGGAGCGCCCGTGGTGAGGTCCAGCAGCGTCGCCACGACGGTCGTCGTGCCCAGGTCGAAGGCGACGCCGAAGATCCGCTCCGTCGTGTCACCGGGCTCGACGTCGATCAGCACGTCGTCGATCACGACGGCGGTGACCTTGTAGTCGCCCGCGCGCAGCGTGCGGCCCAGCGTGCGCAGCACGGCGAGCTCGGCCCGCAGCTCCAGGTCGTCCAGGCTGGCCAGGAGCCGCTCGAGGTCCGTGCGCTGGTCCGACAGCGTCGGCTCGGTCAGCTCCACGTAGCGCTTCTGCACGGCGGGGCGCAGGATCACCTTGCGCCCGACGCCGACGGTCGCGGCCTTGGGCCGCGTGACGAGGGCCGGGACGTCGACGCGCAGGTCGGTGACGACCTCGACACGGCACGCGAGGCGCCACCCGTCTCGCAGCTCGTCGGTCGTAAAGGCCCGGGTGTCCAGCGACGTGATCGGCGCGGCCCCCTCGAGGATCCGGACCTTGCACTTGCGACACGTGCCGTGGCCCCCGCACGTCGAGTCGATCGCGATGCCGTTCCAGCTGGCGGCGTCAAAGAGCATCACGTGCGGCGGGACGCGGACCTTTCGCTCGGCGGGCTCGAACCGCAGGTCGAACCGGCCCCGGCTGTCGACGGGCGCTACCTCGGGCGCCTCTGCGTCGCTCACGACTCTGCGGTGGCCTGCAAGGAGCGGTGCGCTGCGATCCACGACGCGCCCCACGCGTCGTGGTCGAGCATCAGGTCCGCCGCCTTGACCGCGCGCACCAGCTCGGGCGTGCGCGCGTCCATGATCGCGCTGGTCAACCCGCACTGCATGGCCATGGGCAGGAAGACCGACCCGAGCGTCGCGCGATCGGGCATGCCGAAGGAGACGTTGGAGGCCCCCAGTGTCATGTTGAGGCCGAACTCCTGGTGGATCATCGCGATCGTCTCGAGGGTCTTGACCACGAGGGTCGTGTCGGCGCCGATGGGCATCGCGAGGGGATCGATGACGACGTCCTCCTGGGCGATCTCGTACTCCCCGCACGCGACGTCGAGGATCTTTCGCACCAGCTCGAGGCGTCGTGACGGCTCGAGGGGGATCTCGAACTCGTCGTTGGGCAGCGCGATGATCGCCGCGCCGTGGCGCTTGACCAGCGGCAGGATGGCCGCGAGCCGGTCGTCCTCGGCGGTCACCGAGTTGACGAGCGCCTTGCCCTGGTAGGTGGAGAGGCCCGCGTCGAGGGCCTCGATCACCGACGAGTCGATGCACAGCGGCAGGTCCGTCAGCGCCTGGATCATCGTGACGGCCTTGATCATCAGGTCGACCTCGTCGGCCAGGGGCACGCCCATGTTGACGTCCAGGACCATCGCGCCGCCGGCGACCTGCTGGGCGACGTCGATCTCGATGCGTGAGAGGTCGCCCTGGCGCAGCTGCTCCTGGAAGACCTTGCGCCCGGTCGGGTTGATCCTCTCGCCGATCACGCAGAACGGCTGGTCGTCGCCGATCACGACCTCGCGCGTCGCCGAGCGCAGGGTCGTGCGCACCGGCCTAGACCGCCGCGACGGCGCGGCGTCGCTCGAGCAGGTCCTTGGCCTTGCGCACCGCCGCCGACGCGTCCGACGCGTAGCCGTCGGCGCCCACGGCGTCGGCGTACTCCTGGGTCACCGGGGCGCCGCCGACCATCACGATGACCTGGTCGCGCAGGCCGGCCTTCTCCAGCGCGTTGATGTTGGCCTTGAACATCGGCATCGTCGTGGTGAGGAACGCCGAGAACCCCACGATGTCGGGCTTGTGCTCGACGATCGCCTCGATGAAGCGCTCCGGGGCGACCTGGACGCCCAGGTCGATCACGTGGAACCCGGCTCCCTCGAGCATGATGTTGACCAGGTTCTTGCCGATGTCGTGCACGTCGCCCTTGACGGTGCCCATGACGAAGGTGCCCACGGCCTCGACGCCGGTGGCGACCATGAGCGGACGCAGCACGTCGAGCGCGCCGGCCATCGCGCGCCCCGCGATCAGCATCTCGGGCACGAAGAAGTCGCCGCGCTCGAAGCGCGCCCCGACCTCCTCGAGCGAGGGGATCAGCGACTCGAACAGCAGGACCTCGGGGTCCAGGCCCATCGCGAGTCCGGCGTTGGTGAGCTCGAGCACCGACGGGGCGTTGCCTACGAGCGTGGCCTCGTACATCTCCTTGAGCAGTTCGTCACGGGTCACGTCGCACCTTCTCTCCTTGATGTGTGTCCGAGCACCCGCGAGAGCGCGTCGGCCTGGGAAACGCACTGGGCACCGATCTCCTTGACCCGCGCCGGGCCGAGGCGGCTCGAAGGCCCCGAGACCGACAGCGCCGCGATCACCGCGGCGTCGTGGCGCCGCACGGGCGCGGCGACGGCCACCAGGCCCTCCTCGAGCTCTTCGTCGGCGACGGCGTAGCCGCGGCGTCGCACCGTCGCGAGCTCGTCGGCGAGCCGTGACCGGCTGGTCACCGTGCCCGCGGTCAGGCGCTTGAGTCGTCCCGCCGGCAGCTCGGCGGACCCGAAGGCGAGCAGGACCTTGCCCAGGGCCGTGGCGTGCACCGGCTCGGCGCGCCCCAGCCAGTTCGTCCCGCCCAGGACGAATCGGCTGTCGACCTGGGCGATCTGCTCGACCAGGCCGGCGCGGATGACGCCCAGGTTGATGGTCTCGTGGGTCAGCTCGCCGAGGCGCTCCAAGAACGGGGTCGCGATCGCGACCAGGTCGGTGTCGGCGTTGCCGCGTAGCGCGTAGCGAACGAACGCGTCGCCCGGCACGAACGCGCCGCCGGCCTCGCGCCGCAGCAGTCCGTTGCGCTCCAGGGCCGTTAGCAGTCGCGACGTCGTGGACCTGGCCAGACCGGTCGACTCGGCGAGTTCGGAGAAGGTGACCGAATGGGGGGCGTCGACGACCGCCGTCAGCAGGTGCGCGGCGCGGTCGATGGCCTGGGCGCCGGACGGCTTGGCGAGATCTCTCACGGGCACGAGTTCCATAGTACAGTACGGAGTTTTACAATGTGAATCGCGGGCCGCCCCGGCGGGCCGCCCGGCGCGGAACGAGGTGGCGATGTTCGTCAACAAGATGGCCCGGTACGAGCTGCTCTCCCCCGACGCGATTCAAGTCCTGGACCGGGGGTGGCGGCGCATCGTCGCAGAGATCGGCGTCCAGTTCGTCAAGCCCGAGGCCGTCGAGCTCTTTCGGGCCGCGGGCCAGAGCGTCGACGGCCAGACGGTCAAGTTCGACCCGGACTTCGTGATGGCCCAGGTGGCTAAGGCGCCCCGCGAGTTCGACGTCCAGGCGCGCAATCCGGCCAACAACGTGCACGTCGGCGGCGACCACATGATCTTCGGCGGCGTCTACGGCCCGCCCTTCGTGCGCGAGGGCGACGTGCGCCGCGAGGCCACGCTCAGCGACTTCCGGCGCTTCGCGATGCTGGCCCAGAGCTTCCCCGAGCTGGATACCGCCGGCGGGGTGATCTGCGAGCCCAACGACGCCCCGCTCGACTCGCGGCACCTCGACATGGTCTTCGCCCTGCAGACCCTGACCGACAAGATCTACATGGGCAACGTCGTCTCGGGGGTCAACGCCCGCGACACGATCGCCATGACCGAGATCCTCCTGGGCGGGCGCGCGTCGATCGAGACGACGCCGGCGACGATCTCGCTGATCAACTGCAACTCGCCGCTGCGCTGGGACGACCGCATGCTCGACGCGCAGTGGGAGTACAACCTGGCCAACCAGCCGGTCATCCTGACGCCGTTCCTGCTGATGGGCGCGATGAGTCCGGTGACGATCGCCTCGGCGCTCGCCCAGCAGCTCGCCGAGGCGCTGACCGGCATCGCCCTGGCGCAGCTGATCCGTCCGGGCTGCCCGGTGATCTTCGGGTCCTTCCTGTCCAACATCGACATGCAGTCGGGCTCGCCGTGCTTCGGCACGCCCGAGTCAGCCATCGGGCTGCTGTGCACCGGGCAGCTGGCGCGCCACTACGGCCTACCCTTCCGCACCGGCGGAGGGCTGACCTCGAGCCAGATGCCCGACGCCCAGGCCGGCTACGAGGCGCTGATGACGATGCTGCCGACGTTCCTCACCGGCACGAACATGGTCATGCACGCCGCGGGGTGGCTCGAGAGCGGGCTGGTGAGCAGCTACGAGAAGTTCGTCATCGACGTCGAGCTGCTGCGCATGCTGCGCGTGGAGTTCACGCCCCTGGAGATCGACGAGGCGGCCCTGGCCTTCGACGCCCACCTCGAGGTGGGCCACGGCGGGCACTTCCTCGGCGCCGAGCACACGATGACGCGCTTTCGCGACTGCTTCTACCGGCCGCTCGTTTCCAACTCGCAGAACTTCGAGCGCTGGAGCCGCGAGGGCGCCAACGACGCGGCCGCTCGCGCGGGCGCCATCGCCCAGAAGACCCTCGACGCCTACGAGGAGCCCCCGATGGACGACGCGATCCGCGCCGAGCTCGCCGAGTACGTGACGCGCCGTCGGGCCGAGCTGGGCGACTGATGGGCCGCGCCGCCTCGCCGGCACGCGTCGGCGGGGCCCACCGGGGCGGCCGCGCCGCGCCGCTCACGATTGGCGAGGATTTCTTCGAGACGAAAAGATGGGCACCATGAGCGACTCCCCCACCAGCGCGCGCTGCGTCATCGTCGGCGCGGGCATCGTCGGCAACTCCCTCGCCTACCACCTGGCCGCGCTCGGCTGGCGCGACCTCGTCCTCGTCGACAAAGGCCCGATGCCCAACCCCGGCGGCTCGACGGGCCACGCGTCGAACTTCATCTTCCCGGTCGACTACTCCAAGATGATGACCGAGCTCACCGCGGACAGCGTCGCGCAGTACAAGGAGCTCGGGGTCTTCATCGAGAGCGGCGGCATCGAGGTCGCGCGCACCGAGGCGCGGCGCCAGGAGCTGCGCCGGCGCTCGTCGGCCGCGACCGCGTGGGGCTTCGCCCACCAGCTCCTCACCCCCGAGCAGGTCGCCGAGCTCGTCCCCTACCTCGAGCCCTCCGCGATCCTCGAAGGCCTCTACTTCCCCGAGGTGGGCGTGGTCGACTCCCTGCGCGCCGGCACCCTCATGCGCGAGCGCGCCCAGGAGATGGGCGCGCTCACCGTGCGCGCGTCGACCGAGGTGCTGGGCATCGACGTGGACGCGAGCGGCCGCGTCGAGCGCGTGCGCACGACGAGCGGCGACATCGACACGAAGGTCGTGGCGATCTGCTGCGGCGTGTGGAGCCCGAAGATCGCCGCGATGGCGGGCGCGTCGATCCCCCTCACCCCCGTCGTGCACCAGATGATCAGCGTCGGGCCCGTCCCGCTCTTCGCCGACACGCTCGGCGAGATCGCCTATCCCATCATCCGCGACATGGACACCAACATGTACGAGCGCCAGCACGGCGGCGACATCGAGGTTGGCTCCTACGCGCACCGGCCCATCATCATCAGCCCCGAGGAGATCCCCTCCATCGAGGAGTCCGCGCTCTCGCCCACCGAGCTGCCCTTCACCCAGGACGACTTCGACCCGCAGCTCGCCGACGCGCTCGAGCTGATGCCCGAGCTGCTCGGCGACGAGCGCGTCGGCGTGCGCTACGCGATCAACGGGCTCATCTCGATCACCCCCGACGGCCACCCAGCGCTCGGCGAGACCCCCGAGGTCAAGGGCCTGTGGTCGGTCGCCGCCAGCTGGATCAAGGAAGGCCCGGGCATCGCGCGCGCCGTCGCGCAGTGGATGAACGGCGACTGCCCCGACATCGACCTGCACGAAGCCGACGTCGCGCGCTTCTACCCTCACCAGCGCACGCGGCGCCACGTCACGGCGCGCGCCGCCGAGAGCTTCAACAAGATGTACGGCATTGTCCACCCGGCCGAGCAGTGGGAGTCCGAGCGGCCCACGCGCGTCGGCCCGGTCTACGACCGCGAGGTCACCCTGGGCGCCTACTTCTACGAGACCATGGGCTGGGAGCGGCCCTTCTGGTACCAGAGCAACGAGGGCCTACTCGCCAAGTTCTCCGACCGGGTCAAGACGCGCCCGGCCGAATGGGAGTCGCGCTGGTGGTCACCGATCATCAACGCCGAGCACCTCGCGCTGCGCGAGAGCGTCGGGCTGGTCGACCTCTCGGCGTTCGTGGTCCTCGACGTCACCGGCCCCGGCGCGCTCGCCGCGCTGCAGAACCTCGCCGTCGCCCAGATGGACGTCGCCGTCGGGCGCGTCGTCTACACGCCGTTCCTCGACGAGGAGGGCGGCTTCAAGTCCGACCTGACGATCATGCGCCTGGGCACCGACCACTTCCGCGTGGTCACCGGCGCCGGCACCGGCATGACCGAGAAGAAGTGGATCCGCGACCACCTGCCCGCCGACGGGTCGGCCCAGGTCACCGACCTGACGTCGTCGTGGACGACCTTCGGGCTGTGGGGACCCCACGCGCGCGACGTGCTGTCGTGCGTCACCGACGCCGACGTCAGCCACGCCGGATTCCCCTTCGGCCACTGTCGGCCCATCGAGCTCGCCGGGGTCATCGTGATCGCCTCGCGCATCTCCTACATCGGCGAGCTCGGATGGGAGATCTACGTCCCCATGGAGGAGGGCGCGCGCGTCTGGGACGCGCTGGCCAGCGCCGGGGCGGCCTTCGGGCTGGTCCCCGTGGGCATCGGCGTCTACGGCACGACCGGGCGCCTCGAGAAGGGGTACCGCGCGCTGGGCAACGAGCTCACCACCGACTACACGATCGTCGAGGCGGGGATGGCGCGGCCCACCGTCAAGAAGGACTCGTTCATCGGACGCGACGCCTACCTGGCCCAGCGCGACGCGGACCCGGTCGCCCTGCTGTGCACGCTGACCGTGGACGACCACACGTCGAGCGACGGGTCGCTGCGCTTCATGCTCGGCGGCGAGGCGATCGTCACCGCGGCCGGCGAGCGCCTGGTGGACGCCAAGGGCCGGCCCTCCTACGTCACCAGCGCCGGGTCGGGCCCCTCGGTGGGCAAGCACATCCTGCTCGCCTACCTGCCCACCGAGCACGCGCTCGAGGGCCACCAGCTGCGCGTCGAGTACATGGGCGAGCTCTACCCGGTCACGGTCGCCGTCGTCGGGGCGACACCGCTGTTCGACCCGGAGAACGAGCGGATCCGCGCCTGACGTGAACGTCCTCGTCTGCGTCAAGCGCGTCCCCATGGTGGGCTCACGCATCAACCTGAACGCCGACGCGACCGAGGTCGACACGCGCCAGCTGGGCTTCACCATCAGCCCCCACGAGGAGTGCGCGGTGGAAGAGGCCGTGAGGATCGTCGAGACCCACGGCGGCGTGGCCTCGGTGCTGACCCTGGGGCCGGCCGAGGCCGCCGAGCAGCTGCGCGACGCCGCGGCCATCGGGGCCACGCGACTCGTGCACCTCGTGACCGACGGACGCGAGTGGGACCCGATCGCCACGACCCACGCCCTGGTCGAATCGATCGTCAACCACGAGTCGGCCAACGGACCCTACGACCTGATCCTGTTTGGAAATGAGGCGCCCGACACCGGTGACTACCAGGTCGCCATCCGCGTGGCGCACGCGCTCGGCCGGCCCTGCGTGAGTGGCGTCAAGTCCCTCGAGGTGGCCGGCGCGTCGATTCGCGCCCGGCGCGAGTACCGCGGGGGCGACGAGCTCTTCGAGGTGGCGCTGCCCGGCGTGGTCTCGGTGAAGGAGGGCATCAACCTGCCGCGCTACCCGTCACTGCCCGGGCGCATGCGGGCCAAGAAGATCGTCATCGAAGAGAGCGCGCCCGCCTGGCGCGGCGGCGTCGTCGAGCTCCAGCGCCTTCGCACGCCGGTCGTCGCGAGGTCGCGCGCCGAGGTACTCGGTCGGGGCGTCGACGCGGTGCCCGCCCTGGTCGGGCTCCTCGAGCGCCTGGGGGTGCTGGCGTGAGCCGGGCGAACCCCGTGATCTGCCTGGTCGAGGTCGACGAGGACGGCGCGGTCGAGGCGTCGCGGCGCGCGCTCAGCGTCGCGCGCGGCCTCGCGGCCTCGATGGAGGCGCCCGTCGAGGCCGCGGTCGTCGGCGACGCGTCCGACGCGGTGGTGGCGTCGCTGGGCCAGTTCGGCGTGACGACGATCCACGCGGCACGCGGCGCGGGCTTCGACGCCTACGCGCCGGGCGCGTGGGCGCGCGCGCTGACCCAGCTCGCCAACTCCGCGTCCGCGCGCGCGATCGTCGCGGCGGGTTCGGACCGTGGCAACGAGGTCCTCGCCCACGCCGGGGCGCTCAGCGGGTTGGCGATGGTGGCCAACTGCTTCTCGGCGACCTCGGATGCGCCCGGCGTGTTCTCGCTGAGCCGACAGCGCTGGGCGGGCAGCCTGATCGAGGACTCGGTGCTCTCGTCTCCCCTGGCCCTGCTCACGGTCGCCTTCGACGGCGTCGCGGCCGAGCCCGCTCCGGCGCCGAGCACTCCGGTGGTCCAGGACTTCCACCCCGAGCTCGTGGACGCTGACCTCACGGTCAAGGTCACCGAGTGGACGCGGCGCCCCGGAGGGGTCGCGCTCGCCGACGCGCGCGTCGTCGTCGGTGGCGGGCGCGGCGTGGGCAGCGCGGAGAACTTCGCGGCGCTCGACGAGCTCGCCGAGCTCCTGGGCGCGGCGGTGGGCGTGTCGCGCGCGGTGACCAGCCTGGGGTGGCGCTCGCACTCCCAGCAGGTCGGCCAGACGGGGACCCGTATCGCGCCGGACCTCTACCTGGTCGCGGGGATCAGCGGCGCGACCCAGCACCTGGCGGGGTGCCAGAGCGCGAAGGTCGTCGTCGCCATCAACACCGACGGCGACGCGCCGATCATCTCGCGCGCCGACTACGCGGTGATCGGTGACCTCAACGCCATCGTGCCCGCGCTGGTCGAGGCGATCAAGTCCCGCTAGCCGCGGGTCTCACGCGACTCGTCGACCACGCGGCCCTCGTCGCGCCGGTGCCGGTAGAAGTCGACGGGCGTCGGCGCCAGCGGTGTGTTGCCCAGGATCAGGTCGGCGGCCTTCTCGGCGACCATCATCACCGGCGCGAAGATGTTGGCGTTGGTGACGAAGGGGAAGACCGACGCGTCCACCACGCGCAGCCCCTCGGTGCCGTGCACGCGCATCGTCGCCGGGTCGACGACGGACGCGTCGTCGGTGCCCATCTTGGCGGTGCACGACGGGTGCAGCGCCGTCTCGCCGTCGCGGGCGACCCAGTCGAGAATCTCCTGGTCGGTGGCGACCGAGGGCCCCGGGGAGATCTCGCCGCCGTTGAAGGCGTCGAACGCGCCCTGGCTCAAGATGTCGCGCGCGACGTGGATCGCCTCGACCCACTCGCGCCGGTCCTCGGGCGTGGACAGGTAGTTGAAGCGCAGCGCCGGGTGCACCCGCGGGTCGAGCGACGTGACCTTGACCGACCCGCGCGAGTTGGAGTACATCGGGCCGATGTGCACCTGGTAGCCGTGGCCGCCCGCGGGCGCCGACCCGTCGTAGCGGATCGCGATAGGCAGGAAGTGGAACATCAGGTTCGGGTAGGCGACGTCCTCGTTGGAGCGCGCGAACCCCCCACCCTCGAAGTGGTTCGACGCGCCGGGTCCGCGCCGCAGGAACAGCCAGTTGGCCCCGATCCACGGGCGCCGGCGCATCTTGAGGTTGGGCGCCAGGGAGACCGGCTGGGTGCACAGGTGCTGGACGTAGACCTCGAGGTGGTCCTGGAGGTTCTCGCCCACGCCGGGCAGGTTCGCCACGACCGGGGCGCCCAGGGCCGACAGCTCGGCCGCGTTGCCCACCCCCGAGAGCTGGAGCAGCTGGGGCGTGTTGAAGGCGCCGCCGCACAAGATGACCTCCCCGGCGCGGATCGTCGTGCGGTGTTGGCCATCGAGGACCTCGACGCCCACGGCGCGCGTGCCGTCAAAGAGGACGCGCGAGACCATCGTGCGACACGCCACCTCCAGGTTGGGCCGGTTCATCACCGGGTGCAGGTAGGCGCGCGCGGCGCTCCATCGCCGACCGCGGTTGATCGTGCGGTCGAATGGCCCGAATCCCTCCTGGCGGTGGCCGTTGACGTCGGGGGTGAGCTCGTAGCCGGCCTGGCGGGTGGCGGAGAAGAACGCGCCGAAGAGCGGGTTGGTGACCGGACCCCGCTCGAGGATGAGCGGCCCGTCGCCGCCGCGGTAGTCGTCGGCCCCCGCGAGGCAGGTCTCCATCTTCTTGAAGTACGGCAGGCAGTGCGCGTAGTCCCACTGGCCCATGCCCGCCTCGCGCGACCAGCGCTGGTAGTCCATCGCGTTGCCGCGCTGGAAGATCATCCCGTTGATCGAGCTCGAGCCCCCCAGGACCTTGCCGCGCGCGTGGTACACGCGGCGCCCGCCCATGAACGGCTCGGGCTCGGATTCGTACTTCCAGTCGTAGAAGCGGTTGCCGATCGGGATGGTGAGCGCCGCCGGCATGTGGATGAAGACGTCCCACTTGTAGTCCAGGCGTCCCGCCTCGAGCACCAGCACCTGGGTCGAGCGGTCCGCCGAGATCCGGTTGGCCAGCGCGCTGCCCGCGGACCCGCCGCCCACTATCACGACGTCGTACCGGTCCCGCTTCATCGGCTCCCTCTGCTCGCCGGCCCGACGGGGCCCGGGCTTCGGCGCCACACTACTGGTCGCCGGCGCGACCTCCCGGGGGGTCCACGAGGATGGCGCGACGCCACCCGCGCAGGGAGTTGACCACCGCGAGCTCGTTGGCGCGTAGCAGGTCGTCCGGGGTGAAAGTGGATTCGAGCAGCACGCCGAGCTCCACCAGCCGTCCGCGCTCGACGCCGGGCAGGCAGCCCGACGAGACCGGCGGCGTGACCCACCGGTCCCCGAAGCGCGCCGCGAGGTTCGCGATCGTCACCTCGGTGCACTCGCCGCGCTCGTTGACGCGGATGACGTCGTCGGCGTCGCCGTGGCGCCGCAGGGCCCGGCGGTGGGCCTCGCGGCGCGTCGTCTTGTGGAAGGCCAGCGTCGCGTGGCTGTCGACCGGCTCGTCGTCCACCGCCAGGCGCACGGGCGCCGACGTGGGGACCGGCGCGTCGCCAACCTGGATGTCAAGTCGCCCGCTGCGCGCCAGGAGCACGCGCGCGCGCACGCGGCGGCCCACCGACGCCAGGGCGTCGTCGACCCTCGCGGACAGGTCGTCCGGGACGCGGAAACCGAGCACGCGCGCGGACGCCCTCATCCGATCGAGGTGTCGCGCGCGATTCTCGCTCGGCGCCGCGGGGTCGTGACCGAACGTCTCGACGAGTCGATACGAACCGCTGACGGGTGAGTCGAGCATGTCTGCCTTGAGGACCAGCTCGGCGTGCTCGGCCTCCGGCGAGGAGTCCGCGACGATCCCGCCGCCGCTGCCGAAGACGGCGGATCCGGCCGCGAGGTCGACGACCGCGGTGCGGATGGCGACGTTGAAGCGCGCGCGGACACCGCTGGCCCCCGGTCCGATCACGCCCACCGCGCCGCAGTAGACGCCGCGGGGGTGATCCTCCAGGTCCGCGATGATCGACATGGCGCTCTGCTTGGGGGCCCCGGTGACCGACCCGCACGGGAACATGGCGGCGAAGACATCGAGGACCCCGACGCCGGATCGCGTGGCGGCCCGAACTTCGGACACCATCTGCCACACGTGGGGGTAGCCCTCGATCTCGCACAGGGCGGTGACCTCCACGCCGCCCGTGACGGCGATCTTGCCCAGGTCGTTGCGGATCAGGTCGACGATCATGGTGTTCTCGGCGCGGTCCTTGGCCGACGCGGCGAGGCCCGCCGCCAGGGCGGAGTCCTCCTGCGCCCAGCGCCCGCGCCGCGCCGTGCCCTTCATCGGGCGGCTCGTCAGGCACCCGCCACCGAAGTCGAAGAACAGCTCGGGCGACGCGCTCAGAACAGCGACGCCGTCGAACTCCAGCAGCGCCCCGTAGGCGGGGCGCTGTGCGAGCAGGAGTCGCCGGTAGAGATCGACGTGGTCGCCGCCGCCGTCGCTCAGCACCGGCGACGTCAGGTTCACCTGGTAGGCGTTGCCGACGGCGATCTCGTCGAGGATCGTCTTGACCCTCAGCGTGTAGTCCTCGCGCGTCGTGGCCACCGTCCACGCCTGGTTCGCCGACCCCCGCGCGCGCCCGGGCAGCCTCAGGGGTGCGACGCGCGACTCGCGGTAGACCCCGAACCACGCGAGCGGGAGGTGAGGACCGGCGCCGGGGGCGTCGACGACGCGTAGTCCTCGTGTCGAACGCCGGGGCGGCCTCGTAGGCGACGTAGCCCACGACCCATCGGCCCGACGCCGCCGCATCATCGGCGGCGCGAAGGACGTCGCGGACGTCGCTGAGGCACATCGCGCGCAGCTCGCGCTCGAAGCCGTCGAAGGTCGTCGAACGGTTGGCCCGCAGGTCGTCGAGGCGCACCCGCGGCTGCGTCGCGTCGCGCGAGGCCCGCGCACGGCCGACGTGGTCCCTCCCCATGGCCGCGACACTATCGAGCGGTCGTCACCTCGCGGCGCGACGCTCCGTGGGTCAGCCGTAGACCCAGAACCGCGTACCGATGGGGATCTGGTTGGTCGCCCAGATCCAGTTGATGGCCTCGTTGCTGACGCGCACGCACCCGTGCGACACCGGGGTCGCCGGCACGTAGGAGTCGCCGTGGATGGCGAACCCGCTGTAGAAGTACTTGGGTCGCCACAGCGTCCCGAGCGAGTCGGTCACCGAGCCGTCGATCTCGCGCAGGATATGGAAGTTTCCGGTGGGCGTGATGGCCACCGACGTCACGCCGTCGGACGTGTACGTGTACCCGCCGCCCGTGGACGTATTGAGGACGTCCTTCAGCTTGCCGTTCTTAACGATCAGGACGAGGTCGCGCTTCAGGTTCACCTCGACGACCAGGCCCGACCTGCTGCGCGGTGTCGGCTCAACCGCGTGCGCCATCGCGCGGTAGGTCGAGGGCCCGACGACGCCGTCAGGGTTGAGGTTGGCGGCCTTCTGGAAGGCGAAGACGGCCTGCTGCGTGCTGTCGGCGAAGACTCCGGTGATGCCACCGGTCCAGTAGTGGAGGACGCCCAGGCGCTCCTGGAGCCACACGACCGATGGTCCGTGGTCGCCGATGATCAGCGTCGGTCCCATGTGGACCTTGAGCTTGGGCTTCTTCTTGTGGATGGTCGTCGTGGTCGTCGGCGCGGTCGTCGTGGTCGTGGTCGTGGGCGCAGTCGTGGTCGTCGTGACGGTGGTCGTCGTGGTGGTGTCGGCAGAACCGGTCACGGGCAAGCCCGCCAACGCCGCAACCGCGACCCCCAGGACGGCCACGGACGCTCGGATGCCTCGAATTGTTGACCTCGCCACGTATGAATCCTAGGGGACACGTCGGAGCGCGCCGCGGCGCCCCGCCCTAGTTCTCGTCCAGCAACCGCACGGTCAACTCGTCGCCAACTCCGCCGAAGAATGTTGCGATCACGTTGCGAAAGAGGACTTCGTCGGGCGCCGCGCGACAAAAGAGGGTCATGCAGGAGCGGAGCTTCACGTCGTCCGCGCCCATGATGTCGGGCGCGGACCGACCGACGTGGTCCAACACCGCCGCCGTCACCTCGCGCAGCCGCGGCCCGAGTATGGGGTGAACGAGGTAGGCGCGCGCCTCGTCCAGCGAGGAGATCGAGTAGTAGCGCGACGTCTCGCTGCGGCCGAGGCCCGCCAGTTGGGGGAAGACCCACCAGATCCAGTGGGTCAGCTTTCGCCCGTCGCGCATCTCTTCCAGGGCCCGCTGGTACCCCGAGCGCTCGTCCTGGGCGGTGACGAAGCGTGCGAGGTCGAAGGGGTCGGCGTCGTTGGTTGCCGCCGCGTCGAGGTCCACCGCGCCCTAGGCGTTGGGCGTGATCAGGTACTTCTCGCCGGTCGCCTGGCGGGCGTACGCCAAGAAGGCGTCGGGCCGCAGGGCCCCCGCGAGGGTCACCTCGCCCGTGTACCGACTCGCGAAGGTCGTGCTCAGGCCCGCCGCGACGCGCTCGCGGAGCCGGAGCAAGGTGGCGGGGTCGAGTCCCATCAGGAAGGGGGTCAGCAGCCACCCACCGACGCCCCACGCGAACCCGAAGCCGCGCGTCAGGACCGTGGGGCTCGGGTCGAGGCCGCCATAGATATAGACCTGCTTGTGGGTCGTCGAGCCGTATCGGCTGTAGGCGGCGGCGTTCTTGGACGCCGCGGCTTCCATGGCGGTCAAGATCTGGCTCGTCAGCTTGCCGCCGCCCGTCGCGTCGAAGGCCAGGGTGGCCGACGTCGCTTCCAGCGCGGCGACGAGGTCCTTCATGAACGTGTCGGTGCTCGAGTCGCACACGTACTTCGCGCCGAGGGAGCGCAGGATCTCGTCCTGGGCGGGCGAACGCACGACGTTCACGAGCGCGACGTCCTCTTCCTGGCAGAGTCGCACGAGCATCTGTCCCAGGTTCGACGCCGCGGCGGTGTGCACGAGCGCGCTGTATCCCTCGCGTCGCATTGTCTCGACCATGCCCAGCGCCGTCAGCGGGTTGACGAAGGACGACGCGCCCACTCGCGCGGGCGTCCCTTCGGGCAACGCCAGGCACAGCGACGCGTCCACCAACCGGTACTGGGAGTACATCCCCCCGCCGGCCGCACCGACCGTGCGGCCCAAGAGAGCCTGCGCGTCGGGTGAGGCGCCCGCGGCCACGACCGTCCCGGCGCCCTCGTTGCCCACGGCCATCGACGCGCCGTGGCGCCCCGAGAGCGCTCGCGTCACGCCTGGGTCCAGGGCAACGGTGACGACGGGTCGATCGGTAGTACCCGAGACGGTGGCGCCCTTCATGTCGGCCCCCGCGATGAGCAGGCCGAGGTCCGAAGGGTTGATCGGGGCGGCCTCGACTCGGATCAATACCTGGTTGTCGACCGGTGCTACCACCGGCACCTCGGCCAAGGAGATCTCTAGGCGTCCCTCGGCGCTGACCAGGGATCGCAGCTCCAGACCCGTGGCGGGTGTCTCGGTCGTCATCTCAGTCCCCCATCTGGGCGCGAGCCCGTCACGGCCGGCGCGCCCGGCGCCAACGTCGGCAGCCTAAGCGGGGACGCCGCGACGGTGCGACAGACCATCGTTAGCGTCGCCGTCGTGACGGCGACCTTGCGCACGCTCAACGAGCAGCAGCTCGCCGCGGCCACGTTCGGCGACGCGCCGCTGCGCGTCATCGCCGGTGCGGGCACCGGCAAGACCACGACGCTGACCGCCCGGGTCGAAGTCCTGCTCGAGCGCGGCGTGACCCCCGAGAGGATCCTGCTGCTCACCTTCACCCGTCGTTCGGCGCGTGAGGTCGTCAGTCGCGTTCGGGGCCTTCGCGGCTCCGACGATGCCCGGCGTGTCGCCGGCGGGACCTTCCACTCGCTGGCGCATCGCACGCTGCGCCGTCACCACGCCGCGCTGGGCCTGCCCGAGGGATTCGGCGTGCTCGACCACGCCGACGCCGCGGACCTGCTCGACCTCATCCGGGGCGAACTCGGAATACTGAGCACGGATCGACGACTGCCTCGAAAGTCGACGCTGGCGTCGCTGTACTCGCGCGCCGTCAACACGGGCACTCCTCTCGCGACCGTGATGTGCGAGCACACCCCGTGGTGCGCTGACCGGGTCGAGGAGGTCGGCGCGATCTTCACCGCGTACGTCGCGCGCAAGCGCACGTTGGGGCTGCTGGACTTCGACGACCTCCTGCTCTACTGGCGCGTCGCGGTCACCGACGACGTGCTGGGCGACCGCCTCGGCGGCGCCTTCGACCACGTGCTGGTCGACGAGTTCCAGGACGTGAACAAGCTCCAACTCGACGTCCTGGTCGGACTGCGTCGCAGAGACCAGCGCGTGACGATCGTGGGGGACGACGCGCAGGCGATCTACGGGTTCCGAGGGGCGTCAGCGCGGTACCTCCTCGACGCCGAGCGCCACTTCGACGGACTCGCCACGATCGTCCTGGGCCTCAACTACCGCTCGTCGGCCGACATCCTTCTCGTCGCCAATGCCGTGGCCGCCGACGCGCCCGAGGGCTTCACGTCGGTCCTGCGCGAGGCGGTCCCCCTTCGCGGTTCGAGCCCGCCGCGCCTGGTTCACTGCGACGACGAGCGCCACCAGTCCGAGGTCGTCACCGACCGGGTCCTCGAGCTCTACGAGCAGGGCGTCGCCCTGCGAAAGCAGGCGGTCCTGTTCCGTGCGGCGCACCACAGCGCTGACCTCGAGCTGGAACTCTCGCGCCGGCGCATCCCCTTCGTCAAGTACGGCGGCCTACGCTACCTCGAGGCCGCCCACGTAAAGGACCTCCTGGCCGCGTTCCGCGTGGCCGACAACCCGCGCGACGAGATGGCCTGGTTCCGTCTCTTCCAGCTGCTGCCCGAGGTGGGCCCAGCCCGGGCGCGCCGCGCAATCGACGCCCTGCGCGACGCCGACGGCGCGCTCCCGCTGTCGCACGCCGACGTGGACGCCCGATCCCCGAGGGCGCTCGACGCCTTTCCCGAGGACGCGAGGCGCATGACCAGCGACCTCTTCGCCGCGCTTGGCCCCCGGTCGGGCGAGGCCGTGCCCGTGCACGCCGAGCGGATCCGCCTCGCCGTCGCGCCCCTCATCACCACCTCCTACGACGACGCGGCACCGCGGCTCGAGGACCTGGGGGCGCTCGTGCTCGCGAGCAGCGGCGCCACGATGCTGAGCGACGTCGCCGCGGAGCAGGTCATGGAGCCCCCGGCCTCCACCGGCGACTTCGCCGGGCCCCCCATGGTCGACGAGGACTGGCTCGTGCTCTCCACCGTCCACTCCGCCAAGGGTCTCGAGTTCGACGCCGTGCACGTGATCCACGCCGCCGACGGAAACTTCCCCGCCGACATGGCGCTGGGTTCGGCCGAGGGCCTCGAAGAGGAGCGCCGTCTCTTCTACGTCGCGGTCACGCGCGCCCGGCGCAACCTCGCGATCTACGTCCCGCTGCGCTACCACCACCACCGGATCCGCGACGACCACTCCTGGGCCCAGCCCTCGCGGTTCCTGAGCGACGCGGTGCGCACCACGTTGACCTGCCTGAGCCCCGAGCCCGTGGACGCGGGCCCGGACGACCCCGTCTCCACGACCCCGCTGCCCGGGGCGGGGGCGATCGCCGAGGAGCTCTCCCGACTCTGGTGAGTCCCGAAGGACCCGGCGCGTCGCGCGACGCGTCGGTAGACTCACGCGAACCGCGCCGCGGGGCGCCGATGTCGTAGGGGGGGCCATGTCCATCCTTCGTTCCCGCCCACGTTGGACCCGTCACTCGAGACTGCGCCGCCTGGGCGCGACCGGCCTAGCCGTCGTGACCGTCTTCTTGGGCGCCGGCTCGGTGGCGCACGCCACCGGGACCGCCGGCACCGTCTACGGGTGGGGCTTCAACGAAGTGGGCCAGGTCGGCGACGGCACCCTGACCCAGCGTGGCGCGCCCGTGCGCGTCGAGGGGCTCACGAACATCACCCAGGTCGCCGGCGACGGCGACAACGGCTACGCCCTCAACACCGCCGGCCAGATCTACTCGTGGGGTCTCGACACCCACGGCGAGCTCGGCAACGGCAGCGTGAAGGCCTACTCGAAAGTGCCCGTCATGGTCTCCGGGCTCAGCGGGATCATCGCCATCGCCGGGTGCGGTGAGGGCAGCTCGGGCACCGGGCTGGCGCTGACGTCGGCCGGCACGGTCGAGTCCTGGGGGTACGGAGCGGGCGGCGCCCTCGGCAACGGGTCGAACACCTCGAGCCCGGTCCCGGTGGCGGTCTCGTCGATCAGTGACGTCACGGCGATCGCCGGCGGCGGATCGATCGGCGGCACGGCGTACGCGCTCGAGTCCAACGGCACGGTGTGGGCGTGGGGCGTGGGCACCGACGGCGAGCTCGGCGATGGCAGCTTCTCCTCCTCGTCGGTGCCGGTCCAGGTCGAGGGCATAACCGACGCCACGGCGATCGGCGCCGGCGAGCTCGGCGGCTACGCCGTCCTGTCGACCGGGCGCGTCATGGCCTGGGGCGACGCGTTGCTGTCCAAGTACCTGCCGGGGAGCGCCTTGGGCAACGGCTCCAACAAGAAGACCGACGTCCCGGTCATGGTCAAGAACGTCACCGGGGCCGTCCAGGTCGCCGGCGGCGGCGGCGAGGTCTTCGCCGTGACCTCCGCCGGTCGCGTGTGGGCGTGGGGCGACGGCAACCTGGGCGACGGCAACAAGAGCGGCAACGGCACGAAGCTTCCGGTGGAGCTCAAGATCACCGGGGTCATGGAGGTCGGCACCGACATCTCGGCGGGAATCGCGCTCAAGACCAACGGCACGGTGTGGGCCTGGGGCAGCTCGTACTACGGCGAGGTCGGCAATGGCGTGACCAAGGGCACCTACTACCCGTCCCCGGTCCAGGTGAAGGGTCTCGCCGGCGTGGTCTCCATCGCCACGAACGGGCCCTTCGCCATCAAGGGCTGACGTCGCCGCGCGCGACACCGCGCGGTTACCATCTGGCGTGCGCCTGGTGTCCTGGAACGTGAACGGTATTCGCGCGGTCCAGCGCAAGGGCCTGTGGGTCCCCTTCGTCGTGGGCCTCGACGCCGACGTGCTCTGTCTGCAGGAGACCAAGGCCGACGAAGCCCAGGCGGCGTGCGATCTCGAGGGCTACCACCAGTTCTGGAACCCGGCGGTGAAGAAGGGCTACTCGGGCACCGCGATCCTCTCGCGCGTGGCGCCGATCTCGGTCTCCCGAGGTCTTCCCGCCACGATCGTCAAGAGGCACGGGCTCGCCGACGACGCCTTCGGCAACGCCAACGACGAGGGCCGCGTCCAGACCGCGGAGTTCGAGGACTTCTTCCTGGTCAACGCCTACACCCCGAACGCCAAGGGCGACCTCACCCGGCTCGGCTTCCGCCACCAGTGCTGGGACCCCGCGTTCCGCGCGTACCTGACCACGCTGCGCAAGAAGAAGCCCGTCGCAGTGTGCGGCGACCTCAACGTCGCGCACACCGACGACGACGTGGCCAACGCCAAGACCAACCGGGGCCAGGCGGGGTTCACCAACGAAGAGCGTCAGGGCTTCGTCGACCTGCTCGGGGCGGGCTACGTCGACTCGTTCCGGATCTTCACCGAAGGGCCGGGCCACTACACCTGGTGGTCGAACTTCTCCAACGCCCGCGCCCGCAACGTCGGGTGGCGCATCGACTACTTCCTGGTCTCAGCAAACCTCGCGCCGCGCGTCGCGGCCGCCGAGATCCATGCCGACTACATGGGCAGCGACCACTGCCCCGTGAGCATCACGCTGCACCCCTAGGGGCGGAGAATCGCTAGGCGGAGGTGCCCGCCGAGGACGCCGGAGCGTCGGCGCCGCGGCGCGGCAGCACCCAGTTCGGGCGCGGGAAGTGGCAGGTGTAGCCGTTGGGGTAGCGCTCCAGGTAGTCCTGGTGCTCGGGCTCGGCCTCCCAGAAGGCGCCGGCCGGGGTGACCTCAGTGACGACCTCGCCGGGCCACAGCCCGGAGGCCTCGACGTCGGCGATGGTGTCCTCAGCGACGCGCCTCTGCTCGTCGTTGGTGTAGAAGATCGCCGATCGGTAGCTCATCCCCTTGTCGTTGCCCTGGCGGTTCAGCGTCGTCGGGTCGTGGATCTGGAAGAAGAACTCCAGGATCTGGCGATACGACGTCACCGCGGGGTCGAAGACGATCTCGATGGACTCGGCGTGGGTGCCGTGATTGCGGTACGTCGCGTTGACGACGTCGCCCCCGGAGTAGCCCACGCGCGTGGAGATGACCCCCGGGCGGCGCCGGATCAGGTCCTGCATCCCCCAGAAGCACCCGCCGGCCAGGATGGCGGTCTCGGTCTCGGCCACGGTCACTCCTCCCCCGCTCGCGCGGCGATGTCGAACAGCGACGTGAACTGCGCGTACCCCTGCGCGTCGAGCTCGTCGTACGGGACGAAGCGTAGGGCGGCGGAGTTGATGCAGTAGCGCAGGCCGCCGGCCTCGACGGGCCCGTCGTCGAACACGTGGCCGAGGTGACTGTCGGCGTGGGTCGAGCGCACCTCGGTGCGCCGCATGCCGAAGCTGCGGTCCGTGTTCTCCACGACATTCTCGGGCACGAGCGGGGCGGTGAAGCTGGGCCAGCCGCACCCGCTGTCGAACTTCTTGGTCGAGGCGAACAGCGGCTCGCCCGAGACGACGTCGACGTAGATCCCCGCCTCGTGGTGGTCCCAGAACTCGTTGCGGAACGCCGGCTCGGTCGCGGCCTCCTGGGTCACCCGGTACTGGTCAGGGGTCAGGCGCTCCAGTTTCTCCTTGGTCACTGCGTACTGTTGGCTCACCACGTCTCCTTTGTAATCGGCAGAGTATGGGTCTCGCGAGGGCCTCGCGACGTTACAGGGCGCCGCTCCCGTCGCCCCGCTCAGGACTTGGCGGCGGCCACGGCGGCGACGCCGGTGGCCTGGGCGTCGATCGCCTTGCGCACCAGGTGCGCCAGTGCGGCGCGCTCCTCGGGGCTCAGCGCGCCGAGGATGTCGTCTTCGAGGCTCTGCTGGGCCTGCTCGGCCTGGTGCAGCGCCCTGGCACCCTTGGCGGTCATGGAGACGAGGTGTCGCCGGCGGTCGCTCGGATCACGGCGTCGTTCGACGAGGTCCGAGGACTCCAGGTCGTTGAGTAGCAGGACGCAGTAGTTGGCGTCGATGCACAGACCCTCAACCATGGCCTGCTGGGACGTCTCGCCCATATCGCGCAAGTACGACAGCGCGGCCAGCTCCTTCAGGGTCTGACCGAGCAGGTCCGGGGTGCTTTTGCGGTTGATCAACCGCGTGAGCTGCACCAGCAGCAGGATCGGCCCCGTGGACGAACTGTCATCCATCGGACTTAATGGTAGCGAAGTATCAATAATCATGCTATAGTGATTATACCACTTCAGCGATGGTCCAGACCATGCGATAGGTGGTCCCACTGTAGCAAAGGATCTCGCGAATGATGACATCTCTTTTCACCTCTTCATCAGGTACAACGGAGCGCCGCCGCTGGATCGCGCTCATCGTCGTGTGCCTGGCGATGCTCATGAACGCCCTGGACTCGTCCATCGTGAACGTGGCGCTCCCCTCGATCCAGCGCAGCCTGCACTTCTCGCCGTCGGGCCTCACCTGGGTGGTCGACGCCTACCTCATCGCCTTCGGCAGCTTCCTGCTCCTGGCCGGACGCCTCGGCGACCTGATCGGACGCAAGAAGGTGTTCCTGTCGGGCGTGACCCTCTTCACGGTGTCGTCCCTGGTGTGCGCGTTCGCCGTGAGCCAGTCCATGCTCATCGCCGCGCGCTTCACCCAGGGCGTGGGCGGCGCGGTCTCCACGTCGGTCATCGTGGCGATCATCGTCACGGAGTTCACGGGTGCGGCCGAGCGCGCCCGCGCGATGAGCGCGTACCTCTTCGTCGCCGTCGGCGGCGGGTCCATCGGACTACTGGTCGGGGGCATCCTCACCCAGGCGGTGAGTTGGCACTGGATCTTCATCATCAACGTGCCGATCGGGATCCTCACGCTGGTCCTCGGCTCCGCGCTGATCACCGAGAACGAAGGCCTCGGAGTGCGCCACGGCCTGGACGTGGCCGGCTCCTTACTGATGACCCTGTCGCTCATGGTCGGGATCTACGCCATCGTCACCGCGTCGTCCTACGGCTGGCTGTCGGGCCACACGCTGGGCTTCGCCGCGGCCTCCCTGGTCCTCATCATGACGTTCTTCACCGTCGAGACGCGGGTCACGTCGCCGATCGTGCCGCTGCGCGTCCTGCAGCTGAGGAGCCTGACGGCGTCGAGCGTCGTGCGCGGGCTGACCTTCTCCTCGATGTTCGCGGTGTTCTTCTTCGGCGCCCTCTACATGGAGCGGGTCCTGGGCTACGGGCCGCTCAAGACCGGCATCGCGTTCCTGCCGATGTCGCTCTCGATGGCGGCGATGTCGCTCGGGGCCACCAGCCGCCTCCTCGTGCGCTACGGCCCGATGCGGCTCCTGGTCCCCGGTCTCACCAGCGTCGTCGCCGGGCTCGTCGTCTTCGCCCACTCGGGCGTCGGGGCGAACTACCTGACGGGCATGCTCCCGGCGCTGCTGCTGCTCGGGCTCGGAATGAGCATCTCGGCGGTTCCCCTGCTCACCCTCGCGATGGCCGACGTGCCCGCGGCCGACGCGGGACTGGCGTCAGGCATCGTCAACGTGTCGATGTGGCTCGCCTCCTCGACCGGCCTGGCCGTCTTCGGCACGCTCGCGGCGAGCAGGACCGCGAGCCAGAACGCCACCGACCACAACCCCCTGGCGGACCTCGTCTCGGGGTACCACGAAGTCTTCCTAATCGGCGCGGCGCTTTCGCTCATCGGTCTCGTCCTGACCGTGGTCCTGCTGTGGTCACCGGCGCGCGAGGTCGTGCGCGCCCAATCACGCCAGGTCGCCACCAGCGAGACGATCGAGCCCGCGCTGAACCTCGTCGTCAGCGAGTTCTAAACGCGGCCTCGCTCAAGCGGGCCCGCAGCGACAACAATCCTCGATGCACCGGCTCGCGGCGTCCGACCTTGCACGGACGCGACGCGTCGGGGATTCGGCCAGGATCCTACGCGTCCCGCCAGTGATTGGCCGGAACGGATCTGCGCGTCTGCCATCGCGTTGAGTTTCACGATGTGATGTCGTCAGAACTGTTCGTCCTTCGCCGGACATCAAGTGGCATAGGTTGGAGGTCGGGTTGCCCCCGTGTGTTGGAAGGCGCCGCGTAGGTTGGCATCGCCGCGAAACGGCACGCGTCATCTTGATGGCGGTCGAGGATTGGACACGCGAATGGCACACGAGGAACAAACTCCGGCGAACGGCACGATCTCGCCACTCACGATCACGAGGGTGGAAACGATACCCATCGTCGCTCCTCTGGCGCGTGACTTCCGCGGCAGCCATTACCACATGACCCACCGCGCCACCATCATCACGCGCGTTCACACCGCAGACGGCATCGTCGGAGAGGCATACGCGGGAGATGAAGTTGGGTCACTGCTCGACATCGAGGCAATCGTGCGGCAGGAGATCGCGCCGGCCGTGATCGGCCTCGATGCGATGGCCACCGAGCGCTGTTGGGAGGCCGGCTTTCCGTCGACTTTCGACATCCTGCGAGACCGTCGGCTCGGCCTCGTCGCGCTCGCGGGCGTGGACGCCGCCATCTGGGACGCGGTGGGCAAGGCCCTCGGTCAGCCGCTGTGGCGCCTCTGGGGTGGGTACCGCAACCGAATCCCTCTCATCGCGATCGGCGGCTACTACGGCGAGCCGCTGGGAACGATCGCCGAGGAGATCGGGTACTACCGAGAACTCGGCCTCGCGGGGATGAAGTTCAAAGTTGGCGGCCGTATACCGTCCGAAGACGCCGAGCGCGTGGCACAAGCGCGCGAGGCGGGAGGGTCCGACTTCCTTCTCGCCATCGACGCCAACCAGGGATACACCAGTGCGGAGGCGCTAGAGCTCTGCCGCATGATCGCGCCCTACAACATCCGATGGTTCGAAGAACCGGTGCGTTGGTACAACGACCATCGGTCCCTACGCGACGTGCGAATGCGAGGTGGGATACCGGTGTGCGCGGGACAGAGCGAGCTGTCGCCGGCCGGCTGCCGGGACCTCATGGAGCACGGCGCCATCGACGTGTGCAACTTTGACGCCTCATGGTCAGGAGGTCCGACCGTGTGGCGCCGCAACGCCGCGACCGCGTACACGTACGACGTTCAGGTCGGGCACCACGAGGAACCCCAGGTGTCGCTGCACCTCATCGCCAGCCAGCCTCACGGCACCGTGGCCGAATGCTTCCACCCCGACCGGGACCCCTTCTTCTGGAAGCTCATCGCCAATCGCCCGGCAATCGTGGGGGGCGAGTGCGTCCTGTCGGACCGCCCGGGACTCGGGTGGGACCTCGACTGGGATTACGTCGAGAGGTATCGCGTTCACCCCCCGTCATGACCAACACCGCGCCACTCTCCCTGCGCGGACACCTTCAGAAAGCTGCGGGCACGCGGTGCTTCGCTGCACCGGACAGATGAGGCACCGGCGCGGGGCTCGTTCGACGTCGCGCACGCCAACATCGAGTCCGACGTCGCCGGGTGGAGAACGAGTTCGACCCCCGAGTAGCATTCGCTTTGAACATTGGGCGCACGGCGCCGGTAGCGAGTGTGGGGTGCCCCGTGGAGTTCCTGGTCCGAGTCGACATCCACCTTCCTTTGGAGATGACCGCTGACGAGCGCGGATCCCTCTACGACGCCGAAGCGCTCCAAGCCGCGATACTGGCGGAACAGGGACGGCTGGTCCGCGTGTGGCGCATTCCCGGCCGGCGATCGAACTGGGGCCTGTGGAGGGCGGACGACGCCACCATGCTGCACGAATCCCTTTCCTCACTTCCGCTGTGGAAGTTCATGGACGTCGAGGTGACCGCGCTCGCTCGGCATCCCAACGACCCCGGCACCCCAGAGTGATTCACGATATTGCCCGCTTCGTGGGTGGCGCGGACGACGCGACTGAGGGGCTCTTCGGTCTCGGATGGCGACACCTACGACGAGGCGACATTCGGCGCCGACAGCTTCCGGGGCACGTCCTTCATGAGGCCCACGGTGTAGGGATTCTGCGGACGCTCCAGGACGTCGTCGACTGATCCCGCCTCGACCACCTCGCCGTCCGCGAGGACCACAACGGACTGAGCAATGGAGCGCACGAGCGCAAGGTTGTGGGTGATGAAGATCATCGCGAGGTGCCGGTCCGTTTGCAGGCGGCGGAGCAGCTCGACGATCGCCGCCTGCACCGACACGTCGAGCGCTGAGGTCACCTCGTCGCACACGAGGAGTTCTGGCTCGACCACGAGCGCGCGGGCGATGGCGACCCTCTGGCGCTCACCGCCCGACAACTGGTCGGGGTAGCGCGAAATGAATTCGTCGGACAACGCCGAATCGGCCAACGCGTCGCTGATTCGCCGGGCCCGTTGCGACGACGAAAGATCGAAGAAGTGCTCCAGGGGCTGGGAGAGGATCTGACCAATCGTCTTGCGGGGATTGAGCGAGTTGTACGGGCTCTGGAAGATGTACTGGATCCGTCGCAACTCGTCCTTGGCCCGGCTCCTCATGTCGGGGGCGAGAGTCGAGCCGGCGAAGCTCACCTCTCCGGAAGAGTCCGTGTGCAGGCCCACGATCGTGCGCGCGAGCGTGGTCTTGCCGGACCCGGACTCCCCGACGACCGCCACGCAGGAATCGGCGGCGACGGTGAAGGACACGTGGTGGAGGACCTCCGTGCGCCCGTACCGGGCACTGAGGTCGGTCACCTCGAGGGTGGTCGCACGAGAGGTCTCGCGCTTCGGAATCGGTTCGGAGGTGATTGTTCCCCACGACACCATCTCGCGGGCTCGCCAGCAGCGGACCTGGCGAGCGTCGAGTGTGACTACGGGCGGCGGTTCCTCGCATCCGGCGCTGCGCATGTCGCATCGCGGCGCAAAGAAGCAGCCCCTGGGCCGATGACCGGGCCGCGGGGGCTGCCCTTCGATGCCTCGCAACAACTCGGATCGATCGGGGGAAGGAACGGCCGTGAGCAGCCCCCGGGTGTAGGGATGGACCGGCTCACCAAAGACGCGTCGAGTCGGGCCGATCTCGACGATGCGCCCGGAGTACATGATCGCCACCGTTGACACCAGTTCACTCACCACGGCCAGGTCGTGGCTCACGTACACCGCCGCAACCCCGTAGGCCGAGCAGAGGTTGCGAATGGTCTCAAGCACATGACGCTGGGTGGTGACGTCCAGCCCCGTCGTCGGCTCGTCGAGCACGATGAGGCTCGGTCGACAGCTGAAGGCCATCGCCAGCATCACCCGCTGCTGCTGACCACCCGACAGCTGGTGCGGGTACCGGCGCAGGATCCCCGGACTGGCCGTCAGGCGCACCTGCTCGAGCAGCTCCTCAATCCGCGCGGGGATGTCCTCCACGGCGCCAGGGTGGGCCTTCATGGCCTCCTCCAGCTGTGTCCCTATCCGTAGGGTGGGGTTCAGGGCGGACGCGGGGTCCTGCGGAACGAAGGCTACATTGAGTCCCCGCAGCGTCCGAATCTCCTGGCGCGTGCAGCTGAGGGATCCGTGCCATCGAGCAAGACCTGTCCCGACGTGATCGTCAGACCCCGACGGGCGTGAGCCAGCAGGGCGAGGGCGACGGTGGTCTTTCCCGACCCCGATTCGCCACCAGTCCGAGGACTTCTCCGGACTTGACGTCGAAGCTCACCTCGTCGACCACGTCGGATCCCCCTGCGCCGGCGAAGGAAACGCGAAGGTCGCGCACCGAGAGACGAACCTCGGGCGACGACGCCGGTGCGGCGTTCTCGCTAAGGCCCGTCACCGCGGCACCATCCCGAGCTTGGACTCGACGACCGCCAGCTTCTCGTGGCGCCCGATGCCGAGCGAAACCCTGGTCACGGCGTCCGTATAGATGTTCGTCCCGATCGTCAGGATCACAATGAGGAGCACGGGCGCTACGACCCCCCAAAGGTTCGACGAGAGTCCAACCTGGTTCTCGTTGATCATCGCCCCCCACGTTGGGGCCGGCGGTGCGATGCCGAATCCCAAGAAGCTCAGGCCCGCCATGATGACGATGGAGTAAGTCAGGCGGAGTCCCGCTTCGACCATGAGCGGCGTCACGAGATTGGGTAGAACCTCTCCCGCCATCACCCGCGCGGGAGACACACCTTGGAGTTCCACGACCTTCACGAAGTCACGCTCGGAGATGTCCAGAGCCGCGGAACGGAGCACTCGAGCTACCTGCGGCGCGTGACTGACGCCGACCGCAACGATGATGATCCACACCTTCGGTCCGATGATCGACACCAGCAGGAGCGCGAAGACGAGTTGCGGGAAGGCGAGAACCACATCGACCGTCCGCATGATGATTCCATCGGACTTGCCGCGTAGATAGGCCGCCGAGATGCCGGCCATCGCGCCGACGACCACGCCCAACGCAGTCGCGGCCAGCGCCATCAGCAGAGCTGCCATCCGCCATCGAGTACTCGGCTCAAGACGTCGCGGCCCAGGGTGTCTCCACCGAGCACGTAGTCCCTCGACGGCTTCGCGAAGGGCGCGGTCACGAAGCTCGTCGACGAATACGGTGCGACGAACGGCCCGATCGCCGCGACGAGCACCACGAAGCCTGCGAGCACGAGCCCCACCGCGCCGCGGGGAGTTCGCGCGGCACGACCAAGGTTGCGGAGCCACTCGTGGCGCCGCATCTGTGCCGGGGCCTCTGGACTCGCGGCGAGCGTCATCGTCTTACCTCGGCAAGCGTCGGCGCGGCGACGCGAGCAGGGCGATGACGTCGGTGAGTATGTTCATGAAGACATAGAAGGTGGCGAGGATCACGACTATGAACTGGATGGTCGGTATGTCGCGATTGGATACAGCGTCCACGAGCCCCTTGCCTATCCCCGGGTAGTTGAAGACGTTCTCGACGATCACGATCCCTCCCGCCAAGTACAAGAAGTTCAGACCGATCACCTGGACGGTCGGCGCGATCGCGTTCGGGAGGGCGTGCACCAGGACGACGCGCCACTCCGACAGACCCTTGAGCCGGGCCATCTCGACGAATTCGGACTCCAGGGCTTCGACCATGGCGGCGCGCATCATCCGGTAGATGTACGGGACGATGACCAGCACGAGGGTGGCCACCGGCAAGATGAGCTCCTTGGGCTCGTTCCACGGGTAGCTGCCGGGCGGGAGCAGCGAGACCGCCGGCAACAGGTGCGAGGCGACCGTCGCGAACAGGATGATGAGGATGATTCCCACGACGAACTCCGGCAACGAGGTCACGGCCAGCGCGAACACCGAGAAGGCGTCGTCGAACAGCTTGTCTTTGCGCAAGGCGGCGAAGGCGCCGAGGCCCATGCCCAAGGCGGTGCCGATCGCGCCAGCGAGTACGACCAGCATCGCGGAGTTGAGCAAGCGTGGTCCGACACTCCCCCAACGGTGCCGCCGTTGGCCAAGGAATGACCCGGGTGGCCGGTGAGGACCGCAGAAGCCCACGCCCAGTACTGGCGAACAGTCCCTTGTTGAGACCCATCTGCAGTTCGAGGGCTCTCAACCGTGCCTTCGTGGCAGAATGTCCGAGGATGGCGTAGGCGGCATTGCCCGGGAGGACCTCCGTCGCCCAGAAGATGACGATCGAGACGACGACCAGCGTCACCACGCCAAGCCCGAGACGCCGTACTACCAGGTTCACGAGTGGGTGCTGCGTGGAGAACGGTGTTCGCGGATGGCTGGACTCGATGGTCGGCGGCGCAGCCTCCGCCGCCATTAGTACGAGACCGCCGTCTTGACGGCCTGCACGATGCGCTCGACGGTGGGCAGCCACAGCGCCTCGAGTGACGCCGCGAAGGGAACCGGCGTTGCGTCTGCGGCGACGAGGGCCGGAGGCGCGTCGAGGAGAGACCAGTTCTGCGTCACGACCCGCGCGATAAGCGACGCGCCCCAGCTACCGTCGACCGGCGCCTCCTGCACGACGACGATGCGCGCCGTCCGATCAAGGCTCTCCAGCACGGTCTGGTCGTCGAAGGGATGAGCGTCCGAGGGTCGATGACCTCGGCGTCAATGCCGTCGACCTGAAGGCGCTCGCGGCCTTGACCGCTCGGTGGCGCATTTGTTGAGTGGCCACCACCGTCACGTCGCGACCTGGTCGTACCGTGGCCGCCACTCCCAGCGGCACCAACCCACCCCCCTCAGGCACAGATCCCTTCATCGCGAAGAGATTCTTATGCTCGAAGACGAGCACGGGATTGTCGTCCCTGATCGCCGAGCGCAGCAGCCCGTAGAGGTCGGCCGGGGTCGCGGGCACGGCAATCTTGAGCCCGGGGATGCTCAGGGACCAATTCTCCACGCACTGGGAGTGCTGAGCGGCGAAACCCGCCCCGTCCCGTTGGCCATTCGGATGGTCACGGGCACCAGCGCCTGACCACCCGTCATGTAGCGGTACTTGGCCAACTGATTGGCCAGCGGATCAAGCAGACTCCCGCAAGTCGGCAAACATGATCTCGGCGACCGGTCGCAGACCCATGATTGCCGCGCCCAACGCCGCGCCCACGATCGCCTGCTCGGAGATCGGCGTGTCGCGCACTCGCGTGGGACCGAAGCGCTCGAATAAGCCAGCGGTGCACTTGAACGCTCCGCCCGCAGCCCCCACATCTTCACCGAAGAGGATGACATTCGAGTCAGCCTCGAGCCCATCGCCGATGGCCATGGCGATTGCCTGGCGATAGGTGGTCTCGCTGGTCATGAGTAGACGTTCGCCAGGCGAGCCTCGGGCTCCGGTTCGGGCCAGCCCAGCGCTCGATCTTCAGCGGCCCTCACGTCGCTCAGCGCCCGTTGGCCCAACTCGGCGAGATCTTGTTCGCCGGCCAACCCCGCGTCGCGCACGCTCTGAGCGAGGCGCACGATCGGGTCACGCTTGATCGACTCTTCGAGCTCTCCCGGGGGTCGGTAGCTCGCTGGGTCGGAGCGAGCGCCCTTCCTGTCGATACGTGTCGGCTTCTATCAGGGTCGGTCCGAGTCCCGCCGAGCGAGTGCGACGGCCTCACGCGTGACCGCGCGCACCGCCGCCACGTCGTTGCCGTCCACGTAAACGCCCGGCATGGCGTAACTAACGGCTCACCTGCCAGGCGCTCCAACGGCGTCGTCGTCGCCAGCGGGCTGTACTCCCCGTAGTGGTTGTTCTCCAGGACGAAGACCACGGGCAACTTCCAGATCGAGGCAAGGTTGCAGCTCTCGTGAAATCCACCGATGTTCGTCGCGCCGTCCCCGAAGAAGGCGACGCTGACGGCCCCGGTGCCGAGATACTGCGCGGCGAGCGCCGCCCCGACCACGATGGGCAGGTGACCGCCGACGATGGCGTTGGACCCGATGACCCCCAGGGAAAGGTCGGCCAGGTGCATCGACCCGCCGATCCCGCCGCAGAGGCCTCCGGCGCGCCCGAGTATCTCAGCAAACGAGCGGTCGAGAGCACACCCCATGGCCAGAACGACGCCGTGACCCCGGTAGGTGCAGGCCACCGAGTCCCCTTCCCGACTCGCGCACACCCCGACGGCCACCGCCTCCTGGCCCTGACACAGGTGCGCGCTCCCCCGCAGCAGCCCCCTGGTGAAGAGCGACTTTATTCACCCTCGAAGTGGCGGGTCCGCCACATCGATTCCAAGAGTTCGCGCCAGTCATCCGGGACCGCCTCCAGAGACGCGCCACCCGACGGCCGATCAGGAGCCTCCGGGACCTAGGGACGCTGTGGCGTCAGGGGGCATTCGCCACGCTTGCCTCACCGGCGGCGCCACGTCGGGGCGGGGCCGTCACGACAGCCACATCGACTTGAAGTCGAACGCCGCCAGGGGCCAGCCGGTCACCGAGGAGTGAATACCGTGCACCGTTGCTGTACCCGTCGATCGTCGGGAGCAAGTACGGGATGATGTTCCCACCCATGTTCCAGTCGATCTTCTGCATCTCGTGCTCCAGCTCGTAGCGCTTGTTGATGTCCACCGTGGCGAGCGCCTGGTTGAACAAGCTCGTGTAGTGGGGATCCACGAAGTGTGTCTCAGGGAAAGGTGACGTCGGGAGCCCCGACAGAGCGGTCTGCGTCAGGTACGAGGCGTAAATGACATAGTCCTGCGCGAAGAGGAACTTGGCGTAGTTGGGGCCAAACTCCACCTCGGGCGTCACCTGATCCACGTTGACCTTGATACCCGCTTGACTGGCCTGCTGGGCGTAGACCTGGGCCATTTGGACGGTGCCCGGCCAAATAGGCCCGGCCGTGAGGGTCACCTGCAGGTTCTCCTTTCCCGCCTTCTTCAGGAGGTACTTTGCCTGAGAGATGTCCTGGACTCGCTGAGGGATCGAGGCGTCGTACGCGGGTCCGCGTGATCGTAGATATCGTTTCCGATGGCGCCGTGACCACCGAAGATCACGTCGATCATCTGCTGACGGTCACAGACGAGTCGCATCGCCTGTGTCACGTTGACGTCATTGAACGGGGCGGTGTCGCGCCGCATGTACAACGGCGTGAAGCCGCTGGTCTTAGCGATCCAGACCTTGCCCCCGCCGCTGCGCACCGAACTGATCGACGCCGCCGACAGTGCGTCGATGACATCCACCTGGTTCGATATCAGAGCGTTGATCTGGGAGGTCTCACTGGAGAAGTCCTGGATGACGAGCTTGTCAACGTATGGCAAGCCCGACTGCCAGTAGTTCTCATTACGCAAGAACACACTCTGCACGCCCGGCGTGAATGAGTGCGCCTTGAAGGGTCCGGTGCCAACGGGCTTCTTCGGGTCGTAACCCACGGGAACGATGTTGAAATACCAACCCGCGATGGCTTCATTCAGCGTCGAGTACGGCGCGTGACAGGGCACGTGGACCGTCAGCTTGTCCAACTTCTTCATGCCCGCGACGTTGACTCAGCCAGGAGCGGGGCTCCGGGCATTGGGCTCTTGGGGTTCGTGATGAGCCGGAATGTGTAGATGACGTCATCGGCCGTGAGGTCCTTGCCGTTGTGCCAGGTAACACCGGGCCGAAGGCGGATCGTCCAGGCGGTCGCCGTGGCGTTCGGCGTCATCTCCGCGGCGAGCAAGTTTTCCACCTTTCCCGTCGGACCGTAAATGGTCAACTGCTCGAAGAGATTGAGGGTTCGGGCGAAGTCCGTACTCTGGATGGGCGTCAAAGCGTTCATGGTGTCCGAACTCGACCCGCCCGATATTCCCGCTCTTAGTGTCCCGCCTCGCTTGGGGGTCCCCGCCGCGCCCGCGGGATTCACCGCGGTGCCCTCGAGGATGCCGCCGCTCGTGCCGATCACGAGCGCGCCTCCGAGCGCCCCGCGCAACAGCTTTCTCCGGCTGATCTCAATTGGTGAACTCAACTCTTCTTCCCCTCACTGGCCCACCATGGCGAGCCTCTCTGTTGGATTTGTTGCCGTGACTACTACTGAATGCTTTTTTTGATTTTGAATCGCGATGGGCCGGTGCCATCCAGACTGGGTCGAATCAGTTGGCTCTCTTTGGCAGCTGGAACATCTCGAGCGTGATCCCGTCAGGGTCCCGCAGATACAATCCGAAACCGCCCTTGTTGACACCAGTGTCAATCTCAACGGGCGGGCTGAGCGTGGTCACCCCGTACTCCACCAGGCGCTCGTAGAGCGCGTTCAGATCCTCGACCATGAAGCACACGTGGGCATTGCCGACGTTGCGGGGTTCCAGGTCGCGCGGAGCCGAACGCGGCTGGCGATACTCGAACAGCTCGATGCGGGGGCTGTTTCCCTGCGGCTGCACCTGGGCCATTCGCACGTCCGCGTCGGGATAGCCGACTATCGCGCCCAGGTATCCGCCCTTCTTCTCCTGCTCGACCACGACCGTGCAATCGAGGACCTCGGTATAGAACTTGACCGACCTATCAAGATCCGAGACGGTCAGCCCCACGTGGTGGACGCCATTGAACATCCCTTGCATCACTTGCTCCCTTGTTGTTCGCGCGCGTACCGGCGAGTGATCGCGGTCGGACTCGTGGAGTCTCCCCTCGCGACGCACATCACGCGCCGCCCGCGATACTCAGCAGTGCGGCGTTGAGCTCGACGCCACCGGCCTCGGTGATGAGATACTCGTTCTCTCGACGAATGCCCCAGCGACCCTCGTAGTAGGCACCCGGCTCCACGGCGACGATCATGCCGGACTGGAAGACGCTGTCATCAGACGGGATGATGTGCGGACTCTCCCAGCAGTCGAAGCCGATGCCGTGCCCGCCGTGATGCGGGAACTCCGAACCGGGGAAGATGTCTTGGAGCGACTCCTTCAACGAGGCGTGGACATCGCAACCTCGAACACCGGGGCGCAAGAGTTGGGCGGCACCGTCGAGAAGGGCCGTCAACTTCTCGAGGCCGACCTCGATTTCGGCGTTCTCACCCCGCAGGTAGGTGCGGCACGTGTCTCCCCAGTAGCCGCCGGAGCGCACCGCAATGTCTGCGACGAGTGGCTCGCCCGTCTCCACGCGCTTGCTCCCAGCCACCGCAATGGGGCAACACACCTGTGAGGAGTTCGGCCCCGCGAGTACGTCGGCGATGAACTCGATCGGCTGGCCGCTGGCGAGCTGCGCGACGGACTGAGCCTGAGTGAAGATCTCCAGCTCCGAGGCACCGGCGTCAACTGCGGCCTCCACCGCCCGGTGCGCCTCCCAGCAGAGGTTGTACGCCACGCCGACCTTCTCGGCCTCGTCGCGGTCCTTTCTCATAGAGACTCGCTGAAGGTCGCCCTCCACGCTGGTCGCCGACTGCCAGTCCATCTTCGCGGCCGTGCCGTCGGAGAGTCCGGCGTATCCGATGCGCCGCGGGCCCTGGAGGGACTTGATCTGGCGCAGCTCACCGAGCAATGTCGACATCGAGTCCAGATCGAGACCGAAGCCGCCCGTCCCGAAGCTGCGGACCTCGCGGGCGCTGCTCGTCGCGATCGCCAGCGGCACCTCTTCGGGCGAGGTGACGAGGGTGACGTCACCATCGGCGCCCACGATCACTGCGCTCAGACCCGCGAGATACCGGTTGTAACCCGTCAGCCAGTTCGCGTAGTTCGCGCCCACAGCGACGACGCAGTCCAGCGACCTTTCTGCCAGCAGCTTCTGCACCCGATCCACGCGCGAATCCTTCGGAAAGCAGTCGCGCACGGCCTTCGCAACTTCGGAGGCGCTCAGCCCCTGGTTGACCGATGTCATGTCCTCATCTCCCTTGTTCTCCTTCCACGTCTCAACCGATTGGCACGGACGTCAAAGCCCCGTCGATAGTGATGCACGAGCCGTTGATGTAGGACGCTTGCTCGCCGCAGAGGTAGACCACGACCCGGCCGACGTCTGCTGGATCACCCAGCGTGCCCGCCGGCACAACCCGCAGGATCGCCTCCTCGTCGATCGCCCCGCGAGCCACGTCCGCGTCCCACATGGGCGTCTTCTGGACCCCCGGGGCCACGGCGTTGGCGCGCACGCCGTGCGGTCCCCACTCGCCCGCCGCGACGCGCGTCATCATGAGGACCGCGGCCTTCGCGGCGCAATACGCGATTCGTCCCGGATTGGGCGAGAACCCTCGGATGGAGGAGATGTTCACGACGCTGCCTGAGCCCTGTGGGATCATCAGACGCGCCGCGGCGCGCATACCGTAGAAGACGCCGCTCTGCATGACTTCAATGGACGTGTGCCACGCCTCGTCGGTCGTGTCCACGATGTGGGGACCGACGAAACTGACACCGGCGTTGTTCACCACGATGTCAAGGCGCCCGAAGTCACGAGCCACCTGCTCCCAGGAGGAGTCCACCTGGGTGCGATCCGAGACGTCGCAGACGTACGCCCGCGCGGTGACGCCCATCGATGACAGCCGGTCAACGGTCTCTCGCGCCGCGCCCGAATCGAGGTCGATCACAGCGACCGTCGCACCGGCCTGCCCGAGCTGGACGGAGATTGCTTGTCCTAGTCCCGCGCCTCCGCCCGTTACCAGAGCGATCTGTCCAGCCAGTGATGTCATGCTTCCCCCTTCAGGCGTCAAGATACGGACCTACCCACCAGCGACCGAAAGTCGCCACGTCTCGAGACCCCGGTCACAGAGCGCGTCGCACTCGCCGAGGTACGACTCGGTCCGCGTCGCATCCGCTAGCTGCGAAAACTGCGTCGCCACCTCGATGGGCACCGTTCGCCGCAGCACATCGACGAGCGCCTCACCGCTCAAGTGCGTCTGCCGCGCCGCGTCGTAGACCAAGTCATGCGCCGACTCCCTTCCCATCGACCCGGCCAGTCCCATCATGTACGCCTCGGCGAGAATGAGGCCATCGGCGAGATCCGCGTTGGCGAGCATCGCCGTTGGGTTCACCACCAACTGCCGGGCGATCTGGGCTGCGTTGAGCAGTGAGCCCGCCGCCAGTTCGCACAGTTGGGGTAGTACTTGCCACTCGGCCTGCCACTCACCCGCGGCTCGTTCGTGAGGAACGACCATCATCCGGCCCAGGGCGGAGGCGAGCGCCGAGGCCACGATCGACATGCCGATGATCACCTCGGACAGGATCGGGTTCTGCTTTTGTGGCATCGTCGACGATGCGCCGTAGAGGTGCCCCGCGGGCCCCTCCGAGACTTCACCAATCTCAGTCCGCGAGAGATTGATCACCTCATTCGCGAACCTCGCGGCGGTGGCGCTCAGCAGCGCGCACACCATTCCGAACTCCGCCAGGGAATCGCGCGCCGCGTGCCACGAGGTTCCCGAGACCGCCAGACCGAGCCGCCTTGCGAGTTCCTGACGCACGGTCTGCGCGTGCCTTCCCAGGGCCGCGCTGGTCCCACCCGCGCCGTATAACGACACGACGGCGCTTCTCGCCGCGGCTGCCAGGAGTCG
The DNA here is from genome assembly GCA_963805595.1 of uncultured Actinomycetota bacterium. Lineage (GTDB taxonomy): Bacteria > Actinomycetota > Acidimicrobiia > Acidimicrobiales > RAAP-2 > RAAP-2. The sequence continues at coordinate 825,466 of CAWDUM010000005.1, forward strand.
GTCACGGTCGCGCGCCAGCTCGCCGAGGAACGATGACAGGGTGGCGCCAAATGTCGTCGGCACCGCTTGCTGATCGTGCGTCCTCGCCGCCATCACGGTGTCTCGGTGTGCGTCGACCAGTACCGCCACCGCATTGCCGAAATCGAGGAGCAGTTGGTCGAGTCGCTGGGCGACTGCGCGCAGTTGCAGTGCTAGCCCGGTGTCCATGATGTCTTGGGTGGTCGCACCGTAATGCACCCTCCCGTCCGGACCATCCGGAAGGCGTGACGTGATCATGCGAACCAGCGGGAGAATGGGGTAGCCCACGACGCGCATCTGCGCCCACAGCCGGGACCGCTCCACGCACTCAAGTGTCGCGATCTCTTCAATCGCCCTGGCGTCGGCCTCGTCCAGCAGGCCCGCGACCGCCTGCGCCCACGCCAGCTCCCGCTCCACGGTGAGCCACGACTCGATCGTGGCGTCCATCGAGAGGATGTCGGCGATCTCGGCGTCACCAAAGACGCGGGTCAACAAGTACCCGTGCATTCCGCCGCCGGGCTCTGTGCTGGCGGGGTCCGCCGTGAGGGTCGCACCGCGATTCACCTTCTCGTCTCCTTCAACGGGGCGTGTGAGACGCGCGTCTCCATCGACTCCCGTGCCGAGTCGGTGGTAGTGACCGTGGCCGTCGTGGAAGAGTCGGTACCGCGAAGAGACTTCGAGATGGCGACCACCGCGTCGACAAGCCACGCTCGCTTCTCCTTGAACCGCTGACTCGGCACCGAGATGGAGTACGCCGCCACCACGACGCCCTCGTCGATCACGGGTGCCGCCACGCAGCTCACGCCAGGTTGAAACTGCTCTTCGTCCAGTGAGTAGCCAACCAAGCGGATCGACTCGAACTCCTCCTCCAGCCTGGCGAGGTCGATCGTCGTTTGCGGTGTGAGCGCGCGAAGGGGATGCGACGCCAGGTAGGCGCTCCGCAACCCCGGACTGGCCATCGCCAAGAGCAGCTTCCCGGTGGCTCGAGCGTGCGCGTCGGTGTAGGGACCGACGGGCATGGAGACGCGGACAGCATGAGTTCCCTCCACCGAGGCCTGGACCTGGATGTCCCCCTGGCGCCACGCCGCGAGGTACGACGTCTCACCCGTCGTGACCGCCAACTGGCGCAGGGGCTCGAGCAGGTACTCCGGCGGGGTCACGGCACGGTGCAGGGCATCGGCCAACACCGCAACCTTCATGCCGAGCTGGTACCTGGCCCTTGAGTCCTTCGATAGCAGACCCTCGTGCACGAGGGTGCTGAGCAAATGATGAGCGGTCGGACGTGGCAGACCCGCCGCGCGTGCGAGGTCCTTCGCGGTCGGCTCGACACGACCTGCCGCCACGAGCATCAGCAGAGCCGAGGCACGAGAAACCGACTGAATCCGCCCAGGAACAACCGCTGGAACCCCCACCGAAACCCCCTCGCCGGGATTCAAGATTTCATCATTTGACGTCGGATTCCATAAGTATTCGCAACGTACAACGCATGGCAACACATGTCAAGGAGATTCGCAACATAATGATGTGCTGGTTCTTATTATGAATTCCTGCCTCAGCGCACCGAGAATCGCTCAATGGAGTGAAGAGGTTCGTAGCGACGCGCGACCAAGCGCGCCGCAGCGCTCACGGCTGTGCCCGTGGCCTTCGACTATTCCTCGAGGCGCTCGTCGTTCGAATCTGGACGGCATGGCTGTCAGCTAACGCCGAACGAGCCCGGCCGGAACGTTCACTCCACGCGGGCCGGCCTCAACTCCTCGTTTCGCAGCTAATCAACCACGCCAGCTCGGCACGGTTAGAGGGTGAAGCCACCCCCCGGCAGCGGCTCATCGTCACCGGGCGCGGCGGGCGGGGCCTCGTCGCTCGCCGTGCTCGCCGGCGGCACCGAATCAGCCGGTCCGCCGTCGGCCAGTGAGCCGTTCTCCGATTCGTAGGCGGAGAGCTCGCCCACCAGGCGCTCGATGTCAGCCTTCGTCGAATCGGACCCGCGCCCGGCCTGCTCGCTGTAGGCCGCGAGGCCGAGCTCGCGCAGCATCGCGTCGGCCCTGCGCTTCGCCTGGGCGTCGGCCAGCTTCTGCTGACCCGCCTTTCCGGCTTCCTGGGCCTTGGCCGCGACCTGGCTCGCTTGCTGCTTTACCTTGTCAAAGAGCGCCATCGCACCCTCCTTCCTAGATGTTCCCGAGGAGACCGGCGCGCAGGCCGCCGCTCCGGTCGTCGTTCTTCTCTTCTTGTTCGTACTCGCGGTGCAGCGTCGTCTGCAGCAGCACCGGGCCGTCGCCCGAGAGCGTCACCAGGTTGAAGCCCTGGGACCCGAAGGCGACGCTCATCATGGTCTGGGCGTTGAGCGCGCCGATGCGCTCGACGCCGAAGGCCACCGAGTCGGCGAAGCCGACTACCGCCCCGCCGTGGACCTGGATCTTTCCCCCGTAGGTGGCGGGGTTGATCTCGACGAGCGTGCCGCCCCCGCCGATGATCAGGGTCCCGGTCCCCGTGAAGTGCTCGAAGATCAGGCCGTTCTTGGACCGGTAGCCCTGGAGGAACCCCGAGAAGTCGATGTCGTAGGACACGGTGGCCTCAGCGCAGATGAACGCGCGGCTCTCGGCGCGCCACCCCGTCGTCCCGTCGAGCTCGATCACGCGCATCTGCCCGGGCAACTCGCCGGCGAGCGAGACGAGCCCCGACCCGCCCGACGGGCTGAACCACTGGAACGCCAGGCTCTGTCCCGACAGCACGCGCTTTCCCACCTCGGTCGCGGTCGCCAGGGCGGCCTTCAGAATGCTCCCGCCCTGCTTGGACTCCTGGTGGGCGGCGTCGGCCTTGCCGCCGGGCGTCGTCAGTCGCGTCTCGATGCCCACGTTGGTCGTCTTCCAGCGGAACTTGGTCGCGTCGGCGAAGACCGACTGGCCGGCGTCGAGCTGACAGGTCACGCTCTGGGCGTACTCCCCGGACACCTTGGTGGCGATGGTCATAGAGGTCCTTCCGCGTGCCGGGCTGGTTCGCTGGACGTGTCCGCAGCGCGATGCTACCGCCGCCCTTGGACCAGGGCAATTGGCGCTCCCGCGCCCTAGGACAGGACGAACGCCTCGATGGCGTGCGCGAAGCCCTCGTCGTCGTTGCCCCTCGTCACCTCTCGCGCGGCGGCCTTGACCTCATCGGTCGCGTTTCCCATCGCGATGCTCAGCCCGGACGCGGCGAACATCGACACGTCGTTGTCCATGTCGCCGATCGTGGCGACCTGGTCCGCAGAGACGTCGTAGAGGTCGGCGAGGAAGGTCACGACACGACCCTTGTTGGCGTCGTGTGTCGTCACGTCCAGGTAATAGCTCTGTGAGCACACCGCCGACAGCTGCGCGGAGAACTTCGACGACAGCGCTGCCGCAGCGCGCGCCGTGGCACCCGGCAGGTCGCTGACGCCGACGACCTTGTTGACGCCCTTGGTCACGCCGCCCACGTCGTCCACCACCGTCGGCGTGCAGTCGCACGCCCTGCCCTCACTGTCGACGTGGGGTCCGTTGGGGTCGCGGACGTACCACTGCGTGCCCTGAAAGACCCAGACCGAGAGGTCGTGCGCGTCCATCCCGGCGACCAGAGGTGCGACCATGTCCTCGGGGATCGTCTCGGCGCGCAGCACCTTCATGTGGGAATCGACGATGAGCCCGCCGTTGAACGCCGACAGCGGGGTCGACAGCTTCAGGGGCTCGACGAACTTCTCCAAGCCCTGCGGCGGGCGCGCGCTCGTGATGGCGAAGATCACGCCGGCGTCGCCGAGCCTCTCCACGGCGCGCACCGCGGCGTCGGTCAGCGTCTTGTCGGTCGTCAGGAGCGTGCCGTCCACGTCGGACAGCACGAGGCGGATCGCCGGCCGCACTACGGCAGGCACCAGGCGTTGGGCGCGATGACGCGGTCCATGTCGTCGGGCCCCCACGAGCCCTTGTCGTAGAGCTCGATCGGGGGCGGATCCTTCAACAGTGGCGCGGCGACCTCCCACAGCCGCTCGATGCCGTCGGAGCGCGTGAACAGCGCGCGGTTTCCCAGCATGGCCTCCAGGATGAGGTGCTCGTAGGCCTCGAGGTTGTTGGCCGCCTCGAAGGAGTCCTTGTAGTGGAACGTCATCTCCGCCGAGTCCAGGCGCATCGCCGGCCCGGGCTCCTTGGCCAGGAAGTGGGCGTGGATCGAACCCGGATCGGCGAAGTCCACCACCAGTTTGTTGCCGCGCCACTTCGGCGCGTGTCGGCTGAGCGGGAACAGGCGCATCACGGGCTCGTCGAAGCCGATCGTGATCACCTGGCGGCTCTGGGCCAGGCACTTGCCCGTGCGCAGGTAGAAGGGCACGCCCTTCCAGCGCGTGTTCTCGACCTCGACTCGCAGCGCGACGAAGGTCTCGGTCTGCGAGTCGGGCGCGACGCCCTCCTCGGACCGGTACCCCTCGTACTGGCCGCGCACGACGTGGGCGGGGTTCACCGGCTGCAGCGTCTGGAACACCTTGTGGACCTCGTCGCGCAGCGGCGCCGCGTCAAAGCTCGTGGGCTGCTCCATCGCGATGAACCCCAGGACCTGGAAGAGGTGGCTGACCACCATGTCGCGGAACGCCCCGGTCTCTTCGTAGAAGGCCCCGCGACTCTCGATCGAGAGCGTCTCGGGGACGTCGATCTGGACGAAGCACACGTGGTCGCGGTTCCACAGCGGCTCGAAGAGCCGGTTGGCGAAGCGCAGCGCGAGGATGTTGTCGATCGACTCCTTTCCCAGGAAGTGGTCGATGCGGTACACCTGGATCTCTTCGAAGTTGGCCTTGATGACGTCGTTGAGCGCCTTGGCCGACGCCAGGTCGACGCCGAAGGGCTTCTCGCAGATCACCCGCGAGTCCTTGTTGAGCCCCGACCTGCCCAGCATCTCGATCATGGGGGTGACCGCGCCCGGCGGGATCGCCAGGTGCAGCAGGCGCTTCACCTCCCCGCCGATCTGGGCCTCGGCCTCGTCGACGGCCCGTTGCAGGTCGCCGTAGTCGTCGGGCGCCGCGGCGACGAATGAGAGGGTCTCGACGAAGGAGTCCCAGACCTCGCCGGAAGGCTCGTGTAGACCGAACTGGGTCACCGCGTCGCGCGCGAAGGCGCGGAACGCGTCGATGCCCATCGAGTACGCCGAGGGCGAGGACGCGACGATCCGGTACTTCGTGGGCATCAGGCCCGCCGACGCCAGGTGGAACAGGCCCGGGAAGATCTTTCGCTTGGCCAGGTCGCCCGTCGCGCCGAAGAGCACGATGACGAAGTTGTCGGGGACCTCCGAATCCATCTCGACGTGTCGTGTCACGGCGCCGCTCCTTTCATCTCTCGAGTGACGCCATCGCCGGCGCCGACGATCACCTCGCTCACCAGCGACGGGGCGAAGAGCCCGTGGGAGATGACGCCCGGCGTCGCCGACAGCCGCGCCGCGAGGGCCACCGGCTCGACGGCCCCGCACTCGAAGTCCGCGATGACTCCCCCGTCGGGGCTCGACGCGACCTCGCGCACGGACGCGGTCTGGAGCCGTCGCAGAGTGGACGCCAGGCCGAACGCGGACAGCTCGAGGGCCACCGGGCCGCGCAGCTCAGCGACGAGCTTGGAGGAGTCGACGATGACGACGAATCGCTCGGCGGACGCGGCGACGACCTTCTCGCGCGTGTGCGCGCCGCCGCCGCCCTTCTTGAGCCAGCCGCTGGCCGCGACCTGGTCGGCGCCGTCGATCGCGAGGTCGAGCCGGTCCCAGTGGTCGAACTCCTCGACGGGCATCCCGCGGGCGATCGCGGCGTCGCGGGTATGGCGCGACGTCGCCACGTACTTGGCCTTGGGAGCCAGACGCGCCAGCGCTTCGATGAGGTACGCCACGGTCGACCCGGTCCCCAGCCCCACGCGCATGCCGTCGGCGACGTAGAGCGCGGCCGCCTCCGCGGCGAGCTGCTTCTCTCGTTCGGCGTCCATCTCACAACGCCGATCGGTCGGCGATGATCACTGAGCGCGGGGCCTCGACCCTCCCCGCGGGGATGGCGGTGTCGCCCTCGAGCAGCCGGGCCAGCGCGTCGCGCTTCCCTTGCCCCGTGACGAGCCACAGGAGCTGGTCGGCGCGCGCCAGCGCGCGATACGTCATGGTCATGCGCCGGTGCCCCTGGTACTCGCCCGTCAGCGCGACCAGCTCGTCGGTGACCTCGAGCACGGGGTCGCCGGGGACGAGCGACGCGGTGTGCCCGTCGGCGCCCAGGCCCAGGTGCACCAGGTCGAAGCGCGCCGGCAGCGTCGCGGCGTAGCGCGCCGCGGCGGCGTCGAGGTCCGGGTCGTTCACGGGCATCGCCTCGATCACGGGGTAGGACGTCGAGAGGCCGTGGCGAAGCCCGGTCAGGTTGCGCTGGGGGTCGCCGCGCGGCGCGACGCGCTCGTCGACCTGGTAGAAGACGGTCTGCTCCCAGGGCACGTCGAGCCCGTCGAGCGCGGCGAACATCTTCTGGGGCGTGCTCCCCCCGCTGACGGCGAGGGTGAACGCGCCGGCCCGCGCCAGGCGGCGCCGCGCGACGTCGGCCACGAAGTCCGCGGCGGCGCCCGCCGCCTCGTCGGCGTCGACGAACTCGCGTACCTCGTGGCGCACGTTACGAGGGCTTCTCGACGTGACCACCGAACTGCGAGCGCAGGGCCGAGAGCACCTTGGCCGCGAAGGCGCCGTCGTCGCGCGACTCGTAGCGCTGCCAGAGGGCGGCGCTGATCACCGGCGCGGGGACCGACTCGTCGATCGCCGCCTCGACCGTCCAGCGCCCTTCCCCCGAGTCCGAGACCCGGCCGCTGAAGTCGGAGAGATCGCGCGAGCGCGCGAGGGCGTCGGCCGCCAGGTCGACCAGCCAGGAGCTCACCACCGAGCCGTGGCGCCAGACCTCGGCGACCTCGGCGACGTCGATGTCGTAGGAGTAGAACTCGGGGTTTCGCAGCGGCGTCGTCTCGGCGTCGGCGGCGACGTCGGCCGTGCCCACGTTGGCGTGCTTGATGATGCTGAGGCCCTCGGCGATGGCGCCCATCATCCCGTACTCGACGCCGTTGTGGACCATCTTGACGAAGTGGCCCGCGCCGTTGGGACCGCAGTGCAGGTACCCGAGCTGCGCGGTGCCGCCCGCCGCGCGCCCCGGCGTCGGCTCGGTGCCGTCCTCGCCCGGCGCGATCGTGCGAAAGATCGGGTCCAGGCGGGCGACGACGTCGTCCTCGCCGCCGATCATGAGGCTGTAGCCGCGCTCCAGGCCCCACACCCCGCCGCTCGTGCCGCAGTCGACGTAGTGGACGCCCCGGGCGGCCAGCTGCTTCGCGCGCGCGATGTCGTCGTGGTAGTAGGAGTTCCCGCCGTCGATCACGACGTCGCCCCCGCCCAGGTGCTCGGCCAGCTCGTCCAGGGCCCGCTGGGTGATCGCGGCCGGCAGCATGAGCCAGACGACGCGGGGGCCCTCGAGGCGACCGGCGAGGTCGGCCAGCGACGTCGCGCCGACGACGCGATCGCCCTCGAGGGCGCGCACCGCGTCGGCGTTGACGTCGTAGACGACGCAGGAGTGCCCGTCGCGCACCAGGCGGTGCACCAGGTTCGAGCCCATCCGCCCGAGGCCCACCATTCCCAGTCGCATCGGGCTAGCGGTCGCCATGCGTGTCCCCCCTCTTCTTGAGCGTGCGGTAGCGCTCGATGAGCGCGTTGGTCGACGAGTCGTGGCCGAGCGTCGGCTCGTCGTCGGCCTCGAGCTCGGGGATGATCGCCACCGCCAGGACCTTGCCCAGCTCCACGCCCCACTGGTCGAAGGAGTCCACGCCCCACAGCGCGCCCTGGGTGAAGACGGAGTGCTCGTAGAGCGCGACCAGCGAGCCCAGCAGGCGCGGGGTCAGGACCTCGGCCATGAGCACGTTGGTCGGACGGTTGCCTTCCATCACCCGGTGGGCGATCTCGTGCTCGGGGGCCCCCTCGGCGCGCAGCTCCTCCTCGGTCTTGCCGAAGGCCAGCGCCTGGGCCTGGGCGAAGACGTTGGAGGACAGGATGTCGTGGTGCTCGCCCAGGGGGTTGAGCCCCTTGGCGAAGCAGATGAGGTCGAGGGGCACGATCGTCGTGCCCTGGTGGATCAGTTGGTAGAAGCTGTGCTGGCCGTTGGTCCCCGGCTCGCCCCAGTAGATCGGCCCGGTCTGGTAGGCGACGACGCCGCCCTCCAACGTGACGTGCTTGCCGTTGGACTCCATGGTGAGCTGCTGGAGGTAGGCGGGCAGGCGCTTCAAGTACTGGTCGTAAGGCATCACGCCCACCGTCGGGAATCCGAAGAAGTCGCGGTTCCACACCGCGAGCAGGCCCATCAGGACCGGGAGGTTCTCCCTAAAGGGCGCGGTGGCGAAGTGCTCGTCCATCTCGTGGAACCCGGCGAGCATCTCGGCGAAGCGCTCCGGGCCGATCGCCAGCATGGTCGAGAGCCCGATCGCCGAGTCCATCGAGTAGCGCCCGCCGACCCAGTCCCAGAAGCCGAACATGTTGGCGGCGTCGATGCCGAAGTCGGCGACCTTCTGGGCGTTCGTCGACACCGCGACGAAGTGCCGGGCCACGGCGGCCTCGTCGCCGAGCTGGTCCACCAGCCACGCGCGCGCCGAGTGCGCGTTGGTCAGGGTCTCGAGCGTGCCGAAGGTCTTGGACGAGACGATGAAGAGCGTCCGGGCCGCGTCGAGGTCGCGCACCGCCTCGACGAAGTCGGTCGCGTCGACGTTGGAGACGAAGCGGAACGTCATGTCGCGCCGGCTGTAGTGGCGCAGGGCCTCGTAGGCCATGACCGGTCCCAGGTCCGACCCGCCGATGCCGATGTTCACGACGTTGGTGATGGCCTCGCCGGTGAACCCCGTCCACACCCCGGAGCGGACCCGGTGCGCGAAGCTCGACATCTGGTCCAAGACGTCGTGCACCTGGGCGACGACGTCGCGTCCGTCGACCACGAGCGACGTCCCCCTGGGCATGCGCAGCGCGACGTGCAGGACCGCGCGGTCCTCGGACACGTTGATGTGCTCGCCGGCGAACATGGCGTCGCGACACTGGGCCAGCCCCGACTCGTCGGCGAGCGCCACGAGCAGCCCCAGCGTCTCGTCGTTGACCCGGTTCTTGGAGTAGTCGAGGTAGATCCCCGCGCCCTGCGCGCTCAGGCGCTGCCCGCGCGCCGGGTCCGACGCGAAGAGCTCGCGCAGGTGGATCGGGGCGATCTGTGCGTGATGGGACTCCAGAGCGGCCCAGGCGTCGCGCTGGCGCAGCGGCACCTCGCTCATCGCGCGAGCCCCCCGATGGCTCCCGGGCCCGCCGCGACCGCCGTGGCGCACCGAGCACTCCGGTCAGGCGCACCCCGACGGCGACGTTTGTCCACGTCAGAGACCTTAGAGGTGACCCTCGGCCGCGTCGTCACCCGGTCGGGCGGGCCGGGGCGTCCTTTACGGGCAGGTGCGGGATGGACTCGGGGACGTCCATGCGCGCCACCGCGATGCGAAAGTCATTGATCCCGTAGTAGACGTCGTAGCGGTGCGGCTGGCCGATGTCGGTGCGCCGGTCGATCCCGGTGGGGAACACGACGTTGGAGGGTGTGCCGCGCGGCCCGGGCGTCGGCTGGGGCACCAGGACCGGCTCCGGGGAGCGGTAGAGGATCTCCTGGGGGTTGTCGCGCGAGAGGATCATGACCCCGGCGCTGTAGGTGAGCTGGTGGGTCACGCCGTCGGCCTCGAGCCCGTCACTCACCCCGTGATAGACGATCATCCATCCGTGGCGCGTCATCACCGGCGGCGTGCCACTGCCGATCTTGAGCGCCTCCCAGGCCGCCGCCGGCGAGGCGAGGCGGTGGTGCGACGTGAACTCGCGCAGTTGGTGCGGGTCCGAACCCGACAGGGCCATCGGCGTGTAGGAGATCCAGATGCTCTCGTGGCGCACGTCCACGTCGCGGTCCGGGTCCATCGCCACGGTCTCCTCGGGCCGCGTCCCGGGGAACAGCGGCCGGTTCAGGATCGCCAGCTCGGGGTGGCCCGACGGGTTGGGCACCGCGCTGGGGAAGGTGACCGCGTCCTTGTTGTCGACCTCGTCGAAGTTCACGTCCCCGCGCGGCACGAACGTCGCCAGTCCCAGGCGCTGCCAGGTGAACAGGTCCTGGGACACGGCCAGCGCGACGCGCGGCCCGTTGGGCGAGTACGCGGTGTAGGTCATGACGTAGCACTGAAGGTCCTCGACGAAGGTGACGCGCGGATCCTCGCAGCCGCCGCCACCGTCGGGTCGCTTCTCGTAGGCCTCCGTCGGCTCGAGCGCGACGCCCATGCGCTGGATCCCGCACGGGTCGCCCGACGCGTCGAAGAGGACCCGCGCGAGGCCGACGCGCGAATAGTTGCCCTGGCCCACGAGGCGCGGGAACAGGTAGAGCTCGCCGTCGGGCCCCCGCGCCGCGGCGGGGTTGAGGATCCCCTCGACCTCGTAGGGGTTGCCCGGCTCGGGCTCGATCACCAGGTCGAGCGGGGTCAGCTCGAACGGGTTCACGTCGCGCGTCCCGGCGAGAGGACCTGCGTGGTCCCGTCGCCCTCGCAGGCGATCACCGTCTGGATCACCCGCGCGGTCTCGGGCGGGTCGCGCACGAGGATCGAGTCCACCCCCGCCTCCTGGGCCGGGTAGTCGTTGCCGCCCGGGAAGATGGCGTCGCCCGCGAAGAGCATCTCGGCGATGGTGAGCTTGAGCTGCTCTTCGAGCTTCTTGATGCCGTAGGCCTTGTCGATGCCCGGCTTGGTGACGTCGATCGAGGTCGTGCCACCCATGTTGATGGCGAACTCGGGCAGCATCGGCGCGAGCTTCGCCGTGATCCTCTTGCGCTTGGCGAAGTCCGGGTCCCAGTCCTGCTTGGCGCTCAACGGCGCCTGCTGTCCCAGGACCGACAGGGTGATCTGGCTGCCGCGGTCCTCGATGGCCTCGCCCCAGACCTTCTCGACCGTGACTCCCGATTCGTCCAGAGCCTTCTGCAGGCTCGCGATGATGTTGTGCCGCTGCTCGGCCGTGAGGTCCTCGGAGTAGACCTTCGTCCACTCCCCGTCGTATCGGTAGAACTGCGTGCCGCAGGTCGGCAGCAGCGAGAGGTTCTCGAACCGGTCGCGGTCCTTGAACCTCGCCAGGAGCTGCTCCTCGAACTGCGCCCACGCGCCCCCGGAGATCACCGCGACCTTCATGACGCCCAGGAGGTCGTGCAACAGGCCGGCCATATCGGCGTCGATCGAGGACTTGCTCGGGGCCAGCGTCCCGTCGAGGTCGAAGACGAAGAGCTTCTTCACGATGCTTCGTGCGCGGGCCGCTCGCACCGAAGAGCGCCGAGACTCGCTGGGCGCTCACCCACGCCCGTAGTCGTCCTCGAGTCGCACGATGTCGTCCTCGCCGAAGTACGTGCCGGTCTGGATCTCGATGAACTCGACGGGGTCTTCCCCGAAGTTCTCGCAACGGTGCGCCTGGCCGATGCCGATGTCCAGGCTCTGGCCCGGCGTGAGGACGTGCGTCGCGCCGTCGAGGATCGCCGTGGCGGTCCCGCTGACGACGAACCAGTGCTCCGCGCGCTTCGCGTGGGTCTGATAGCTCAGACGCCTGCCCGGCAGCACGACGATCTGCTTCACCTTGTAGTTGGGCGCCGTGTCGTCGAGCACGGTGTAGTTGCCCCACGGGCGCTCGGAGTACTCGCGGCCCTCCTGGTCGAGTGAACTCATGACACCCTCCTTCGAGCCGCTGACGCCGCGGGCGCAGTTCGCCGTGGCGTCCAACGCAACGCTCCGAGTCCTTGGTCCACTCTAGGAACGGTGACCCGATTCTTGCCCCTCGGGCCGCGCCCGTCGGTCTAACTCAAGGAGTGGTCGACCTTGATCACGTCCAGATGAGTCCAGCTCTCCAGGAGCTCGACGCCGTGCATCGACCGGATCCGGTCCAGCCCCACGACCAGCTCTGATTGGGACTTGACCAGTAGCGTGCCGATCGCGTCGAAGCGGCCGAGGGTCAGACTCAGGTAACTCACCGAGTCCATCGCCGCGACGTCGGCGATCGTCGCGGGTCCCTGGCTGGCTCGGATGCGAAGGCCGAATCCGCACATGTGCTGGAGTCCGACCATGCCGGGCGTCACGATCGCGCTGATTCTTACGACACCCCGCTCCACCAGGCTCTTGACCCGGCCCCGGATCGCCGACGCCGAGAAGTTGGTCTCACGGGCGATCTCGGCGTAACGCGCCCGGCCGTCGAGCTTGAGCGCTTCGAGCACTTGGCGGTCGACGTCATCGATCTCGGTCGGCGCGATCGTGGTCGGCGGAGCAAAGACGTCCTTGACGCGCTCGGTGTACAGGGTCGACTCGACGTGGACGACGCCCTCCATCGCGGAGATCACGTTGACCTCCTCGCGCAGCGCCGCCGTGCTCGTCGCCCGGGCCTCGGCGACGAGGGCGGCGCGTCCCGTGACGACCGAGACGAGCGGCACCATCTCGGAGGTGGCGATCGCGTGCCCGACGCGTGAGGCCGATCCGCTCACGGTGATCGATAGGTGCGCGAAGGCCCTCAGCTCCTGGATGCTGGGGTGGACAATGCCCACGATGCGCAGCGTCCCGCTGTCAATGAGACGCAGCACCCGGGCTCGGACCGCGACACGCGAGAGGCCGACGCTTCGCGAGAGTTGCTCCATCGAGGCGCGGCCGTCACGCTGGAGCTCTACGAAGAGCCTCGTATCGATGTCGTCGAGGTTCATCGCGCGATGAGGATTGCTGAATTGTCGGTCGCGCCGACGCCGCGCTCCGAGGTGGTGCCGTGGTCGGGCGTTGTGGGCGACCTTTCGTTCACTCGGGCGACGCTATCAGCGCCATACGTCGGTGGAAAGGGGTCTGTCATGACGAATCCGCGATTGACCTGCCTTTCCGCCTCTCTTATGCTCCGCAGGAACCCCGCGGAGTCGACTGCGGGGATGGGGGTCGGTAGTGACGGTCACGGGTCAGAGCCGCGCTTCACAGCGTCGGCACTCGGTCACGCCGGCGTGAGCGCGACCGCCTGGATGGCCGGCAGCCCGCCAATCCCCCGCGAGCGGCTGGTGACGCTCGAGAACTGGCAGGACGCCCCCGCGAACCGGTGGTCGTATCAGCACGTTCGCGAGCTGGTCCCCTCCGCGGTGATCACCCGAGGACCGGGTCCCACCTGGCGCCTCGCGAGGCGCGAGGTGCGCCTGCGCGACCTTCGCTTCACCTCGGCGGGTCGTCGGTGGCGACTCGGCGAGTACCTCGACGCCAGTGAGACCGATGGCTTCCTCGTGCTGCACCGTGGCCGCATCGTCGCCGAGGAGTACCTCAACGCGATGACCGCCGAGACCCCCCATCTGTTGCAGTCGGTCTCCAAGTCCATCACCGCCGCGGTCGCGGGCTGCCTCGTCGGGCGCGGCGCGCTCGACACCCAATCGCGCGTCGATGAGGTGATCCCTGAGCTGGCGGGCACGTCCTTCACCGGCGCGACGGTCCAACAGCTGCTGGACATGCGAACCGGGACGCGGTTCAACGAGGACTACGACGACCCCGACGCCGACGTGCGCGTCATGGAGCAGGTGTACCTCTGGCGACCCACCACGGACGCGACGCTTCCTTCTGACGCCCTCTCCTACTTCGGCACCCTCGCCAACGACGAGGCGCACGGCGGGGAGTTCCGCTATCGCTCGATCCTGACTGACGTCATGGCCTGGGTCATCGAGCGAGCCGGGCAGGGCCGGTTCCACGAGGTCGTGTCGCGCGAGCTCTGGGGTCCGATGGGTGCCGAATTCGACGCCGAGGTGACGGTCGAGGGTCACGGCAACGCCATGGCCGACGGCGGGATCAGCGTGCGGCTGCGCGACCTGGCGCGGTTCGGCTTGCTCTACCTCAACGCCGGGCGTCGTGGATCCAAGCAGGTGGTGCCGCGCGCGTGGGTCCACGACACGATCCACGGCACCCCCGAGGGCCGAGCCGCCTTCAGCGCCAGCGGCGAGTCGCGCGGGTTCCCGGCGAGCGCGCACTACCGCAACTACTGGTGGGTCTATGACTCCACCGCGCCGCTTCTTTACGCCGCGGGCATCAACGGCCAGAACCTCTTCGTTCACGGTCCCACGAACACGGTCTTGATCAAACTCTCGACGTGGCCGACGGCCCTGGATGAGGTCAAGCAGTCCGCGGCGCGCGACGCCACCATCGCGATCGGCCAGTACCTCGAGTCCCAGGAGGGCGCGTGACGGGTCCGGGTCGTACAACGTTTCGAATCACAGAGGTTCCAGACAAGGGCGTCATCTCGGCGTCGGAGGGGAGTTGTCATGCGTCACTCAATCCGTAGGAGCCTGCGGGCACGGGTCCTGTTGGGCGTCGCCCTGCTCGGGGTCGGCGGCCTGCTGGTCGCCCCGGTGGGCTCGAGCGCGGCGTCGGGGGGCGTCCACCTCGTCTCGACAACGCCGCCGGCCAAGGGGACCGTGTCCTCGATCACCTGGGACCTGCCCGGCGGCGAGCCCACGACACTGGACTACGCCAAGTCCGCCGACTACTCCCCCGACATCATGGTCTCGAACCTCTGTGACGACCTGCTGCGACTGACGCCGACCTGGGGCATCGCCTCGGGGATCGCGACGTCGTGGAAGTACACGACGCCCACCACCGTGGTATTTGACATCCGCCACGGCGTGAAGTTCTGGGACGGGCACACGCTGACCGCCACCGACGTCGCCTACAGCATGCTGCGCAACCTCAACCCGAAGGTCGAGCCGGTCAACGGCGCGTACTACGGGTCGGTCAAGTCGATCACGGCGACCAGCCCCTACGTGGTGACGGTCACGCTCTCCAAGCCCGACGAGCTCTTCGTCAAGGAGATGGCGACCATCTCAGGCTCCATCGCCGAGAAGGCGTACATGGTGAAGGAAGGCGCCAAGTACGGAACGGCCGCCGGCGGCGTGATGTGCTCGGGCCCCTACGAGCTCAAGCAGTGGAGCCCCGGCAACGACATCGTCCTGCAGGCGAACCCGCACTACTGGGACCCCGCGTACACGGCCAAGATCAAGACGATCACCGTCAAGTTCATCGTGAACTCCTCGACGCTCACCAGCGCCCTGCTCTCGGGCCAGGTCGCCGGCGCCTACGGGGTGCCCGCGACGAGCTACCCAGAGCTCAAGACGGCGAGTGACGGCACCTTGTACTTCGGCCCGAGCCTCTCGATCACCGAGCTGGCCCCGACCACGACGACCGGGCCGATCGGCAACGTGAAGATCCGCGAGGCGCTGTCTCTGGCGCTGGACCGCACGGCGATCGCGCGGGTCGTCTACGGCGGCGACGCCGCGACGAACCTCGCGCTGACCCCGCCCACGGCCTGGGACCCGACGGCGACCTCGATCTACCAGGCGGCCTACGCCAAGCTCGGATCGTCCACGCCCGAACTGTCCATGGCCAAGTCGCTGGTCAGGTCCGTCGCGAACCACTCCGCGCCGATCACGCTGGGGCTCCTCTCGGGCGACCAGACCGAACTGGCCCTGGGAACCGCGGTGCAGCAGGCGGCGAGTTCCGTCGGCCTCAACGTCAAGCTCGTCGAGATGCAGCCGTTGGCCTTCTCCAACGCGTTCTTCGTCGCGTCGTACCGAAAGGGCATCGACATGCTGATCGACGAGGGCTACCTGGACGTGCCGGACCCGCTCGACTACACCGGACTCTGGTTCCCCAAGGGCGCGCTGTTCGACTACACCGGCTACAACAACGCGACGGTCAACAAGGACCTGTCCACGGCCCAGCAGACCTACGACGCGACCACCCGGGCCAACCTCATCACGTCGGCCCAGGCGATCTACATGGCGAACAAGATCGTGATCCCGGTGGTGAACCCCGACGAGTCGCTGTTCCTCAACAAGTCGATCACCGGGGCGCCCGCGTCCTTCGCCTACATCTACGAGCCGTGCCTGGCCAAGCTGGGGGCGGCCGGCTAGGAAGGTTCGCGTAGCGACCAGAAAGGGCGCGAGACTGTGGCATGTGGCGGCTGATCGGCGCGAGGCTGACCTCGCTCGTCGTGACGCTGCTAGTGGCGAGCGTCGCCATCTACGGGGCGCTCTTCCTCGCGCCGGGTGATCCGGCGACGCTGCTGGCCGGCGGGCACGCGACGCCCGCCGTGCTGGCGGCGATCGAGCGCGCCGAGCACCTCAACGAGCCGTTCTTCACGCGCTATTGGGACTGGCTGGTCGGGGTGCTCCACGGCAATCTGGGCCAGTCCTTCGTCTACCGCGAACCGGTCACCACGTTGCTGTCGGGCAAGGTGGAGAACACCATCTTCCTGGTCCTCTACGCCTCGATCCTGATCATTGCCGGGGGCCTCATCCTGGGCGTCGCGGCGGCGCTGCGACCGCGCGCGGGCACCGTCATCACGGTGCTCACCAGCATCGGACTCGGCACGCCGTCGTTCGTCGCGGCCATCCTGCTGATCACGGTCTTCGCCGTCAAGCTCGGGTGGTTCCCGGTCTTCGGCGCCGGCAGCGGCTTCTTCGACCAGCTCTGGCACCTCACGCTGCCGGCGGTCGCCCTGGCGATCTCGTGGCTGGCCTACACCGCGCAGCTGACCAAGGCCGCCGTGCGAGAGGAGCTGACGCGCGAGCACGTCGAGACCGCGCGCAGCCGCGGAATCGCGGGGCGCCACATCGTCACGCGCCACGTCCTGCGCAACGCGATGATCCCCATCTCGACGGTGTCGGGTCTGACCGTCGCGGGCCTGATCGCCGGCGACGTGGTGGTCGAGCAGGCCTTCGGCATCAATGGGCTCGGGTCCTTCCTGGTCCAGTCGACCCTGCAGAAGGACTTCGCTTCCGTCCAGGCCGTCGCCCTGATCCTGGTGGCGGCGTTCGTCGTCATCAACGGCGCCGTCGACCTGTGGAGCTTCGCGCTGGACCCCCGGCTGCGCGCCAAGGCGGTCGGATGACGAGCGTGATCACCGAGGAGACCGGGACCGCCGCCCCGGCCCGCCGCGGCGCGGTCTGGCGCGACCCCGTCGTCGTGATCGCCGGATCGTTCATCACCCTGCTCGTCCTCGTGGCGGTCTTCGCCCCGCTGATCGCCCCGGACAACCCGGACTACGCGAACATCCTGGCGACCAACCTGGGACCGAGCTCCGCGCACCTGCTGGGCACGGACTCCTTCGGACGCGACCTGCTCTCGCGCCTGATCTACGGGGCGCGCCTCAGTCTGCTCGGCCCGGCGCTGATCATCCTCATCGCCACGACCGTCGGGACCGTGCTCGCGATCCTGGCGGCGTGGTACGGCGGGTGGTTCGACCAGGTCGTCTCGCGCGTCGCCGACATTCTCTTTGCCTTCCCCGGCCTCATCTTCGCGATGCTCGCCGTCGCCATGTTCGGCCCCGGCCTCGTCGCGCCGGTCATCGCGCTGTCCATCGCCTACACGCCCTACCTCATGCGCGTGATCCGCGCCGAGGCGATCAAACAGCGCAACCTGCCTTACGTCGCGGCCTGTTACGTCGAGGGACTGCCCGCGCGCACGATCTTCCGGCGACACCTCCTGCCCAACGTGATGCCGCTGCTCGTGGTCCAGGCGGCGCTGTCCTTCGGGTACGCGCTGGTGGACCTGGCCGCCGTGTCCTACCTCGGCCTCGGCGTGCAGCCGCCCACCGCGGAGTGGGGCGTGATGGTCTCGACCGGCCAGTCCTCGATCCTCGCGGGTCACTTCCAGGAGTCGTTGTCGGCCGGGGTGATGATCGTCGTGACGGTCGTGGCGTTCAACCTCCTCGGCGACCGGCTGGCTTCGCGCCAGGGGGCCCGTCGATGAACGTTCTCGAGGTTGAGGCCCTCGCCGTGGACCTGCCCGTGGAGGGCCGGCACCGTCGGGTGATCCACGACGTCACGCTCAACATCGCCGAGGGCGAGGCCGTCGGCCTGGTCGGCGAATCCGGCGCCGGAAAGTCCCTGACCTCACGCGCGGTCATCCGGCTGCTGCCCGACGGCGCGACCGTCGAGGGGGACATCCGCTTCGAGGGCCGCCCGGTGCTCGCGATGGACCGCGCCGCGCTGCGCGACTTCCGCAGCCACGACGTCGCGATGATCTTCCAGGACCCGAGGGCCCACATCAATCCGGTCCGCACGATCGGCGACTTCCTGGTCGAGGCCCTCGTCGAGCGCGGCGACTCCCAGGCCGACGCGACGACGGTCGTGACGGACCTGCTGCGCGCCGTGGGGATCACGGACCCGACGGGCCGGCTACGCCAATACCCCCACGAGCTCTCCGGCGGGCTGCTCCAGCGCGTCATGATCGCCGCGGCCCTGGCGGTCACGCCCAAGCTCCTCTTGGCCGACGAGCCCACGACGGCCCTGGACGTGACCACCCAGTCCGACGTGATGGTCAACCTCGACGCCCAGCGGCGCGAACGCGGCCTCGCCATGCTCTTCGTCACCCACGACCTCGAGCTGGCGGCGGCGGTGTGCGACCGCATCGCGGTCATGTACGCGGGCTTCCTCGTCGAGGACGCGCCCGCGGGCGACATCCACCGGCTCCGGCGCCACCCGTACACCGCGGGCCTCCTCGCCTCGCGCCCCGACCCCACCGCACCACGCCATCGCCTGGTGGCGATCCCGGGCCGCCCCCTGTCGGCCTTCGAGGTCGGCGCGGGCTGCCCGTTCGTCGCCCGCTGCGCCTTCGCGGTCGAGCGCTGCCGCACCGAGCGTCCCGCGCTGCGCGACCTCGACGGCGGGCGCGTCGCCTGTCACCGCGCCGAGGATCTGCGCGACGCCCTCGCGGCGGCCACCGGGGACGGGGCACCCGGTGACTGACGGCGCGGTCCTAGAGGTGGCGGGCCTGCGCAAGGTCTTTCGCGTGCGCCCGAGCGACACCGACGCCGTCCCCTCGGCGCCGGGTCCCACGATGCTGGGTCACGCGACGCGCCGACGCCAGCCCACGACGTCGCTCGTCGCGGTCGACGACGTGTCCTTCTGCATCGCGCCGCGCCAGTCACTCGCGGTGGTCGGCGAGTCGGGTTCGGGCAAGACCACCGTCGCGCGCATGATCATCGGGCTGGAGAAGCCGACGAGCGGTCGCATCATCGTCAACGGACGCGAGCGCCCCTGGCGCCACGTCAGCTCGCGTGAACGTCGGCGCCGGGCCCGCGAGGCCCAGATCGTGTTCCAAGACCCCTACTCGTCACTCGACCCGCGAATGACGGTGCGCGACTGCCTCGACGAGGTCCTGAGGCTGCACTTTGACTGGGAGCGCGAGCGGCGTCTCGCGCGGGTCGAGGAGCTGCTCGGCCAGGTCGGCCTGGACCGGCGCCAGGCGGACGCGCTGCCGCGCGCGCTCTCGGGCGGCCAGCGCCAGCGCGTGGCGATCGCCCGGGCGCTGGCCAGCGAGCCACGCGTGCTCATCTGCGACGAGGCCGTGGCGTCACTGGACGTGTCCATACAGGCGCAGGTCCTGAATCTGCTGAGCGACATCCGCGACGAGACGGGCGTGTCGTACCTGTTCATCTCCCACGACCTCGCGGTCGTGCGGCAGGTGAGCGACGAGGTCGTGGTCATGCGCCACGGGCGCGTCGTGGAGGCCGGTCCCACCGAGCGTGTGCTCAGCGAGCCCGACGACCCGTACACCCAGCGCCTCCTCGCGGCGATACCGCGCCCCGGCTGGAAGCCCACGCACAGCTCCGCGGGTCCAGCGAAAGAGGCGTAGGTCCGACGCCGCTACCGGGACGGCGCCGCGCCCGCCAGCGCGGCCAGTGTCTCAGGTATGCCCCGCTGCGCCGCGGCCCGTCGATCGGCGATCTGGCTCCACGCGTCGTCACCGAAGCGCTCTTCGAACCTCGTGATCCCTCCGGGGAGGAACTCCCACGTCTCGGTCACCCGCGTCGCGTCCCCGGTCGGCTCGAAGTCGTAGGTCCAGCGCGTCCAGGTCCCGCCGACGACGAACGCGAAGCGCCGTCCACGGTCCGCCGCGACGACCTCGCAGCGCGTCTCCCAGGTCCTCTCGGGCGTCTCGTTGAGACCCGTGAACCACGCGCCGACCCGCGCCGACTCGCCGTCGTCCCACCAGCACCGCTTGCACACGGGGCTCCACTCACCCATGCGGGTGACGTCCGACACCATGTCGAAGAGGGCCTCGGGCGGGGCCGGGATGAGGATCGAGTCCGAGTACGTGAGGTCCACGATCACCGGAGTCTACGGAGGCGACTGCCGCCCCACCCGGCGAACGCCAAGGACTTGACGCGCCTCGGGGATGCGCTGAGCGGGTGCCGCGTGAGCGGCACCCGTCACAGCCTTTATTTTAGAATCTCGCGACCCGAAGGTCGCACACCACACGCGGCCTGGTGGCCGCGAGCGCTATGAGATCACGCGGACGTTCTGGGCTTCCTCGCCCTTCTTGCCGGGCGCGGCGTCGAACTCGACGCGCTGACCCTCCTCGAGGCTCTTGTAGCCCTCGCCCTGGATGTTAGAGAAATGGACGAAGACGTCGTCACCCTGCTCGCGCGAGATGAAGCCGAAGCCCTTTTCTGCATTGAAAAACTTAACTGTGCCTTGTGCCACGGATACTCAATTCTGAACGCGACAGGTCAACGAATTTGATCTGCTCGCTACCAGGGAGCCTACTCGGCCCCGCACGCCACCGGCCATGCGAATCTTGGAACTTCACCGATCCGCCGGCGTGACGTCCGCCTCGCGTCGTCAGTGGCAAGAAGGAAGGGCCCACACACCAGGGGCGGCTGTCACCCGAAACTTCACTCGTTCGCCTCGCCGAGGACACCGATCGGCGCCTCGGAGCGCTTTGCGTCGCAGCACCGGCACACCCGGCGGCGGCTCCTACTCGACCAGGAGGCCCCTCTTGGATTCCTTCTTGGCGTGCTTCTCGTTCCTCTTCTCCTTCAGCGACTTGCCGGACTTCTTGGTGTTGTGCTGTCGGGGCGATTTGTCAGCCATCGTGACTCCTCAGATGGGCGTCGCCACTGTTGGCGCCGCCGAGGGCCGGACCTCGACGGAGGGACCCAAGGAGTGCCGCGCCTCGGGACCGCCCGAGTAACCGGACCCTCTGACACGACCTTAACCACCCTCGACCTCGAGTGGACGAACGCTCGTCGCGAAATCCGGGGGGCGTCACGCGAGGCGACGAATGGTCCTTCGGCTCTATCGCCGCCCGGGGCCGGTCCGTAGCCTGCGGCTAGAGCGTGGTTCCTCGCCGCTCGCACCGGTGTCCGTGCAGAGCCGCCCGATCGCGTGGGGTTCACCGCCTCGAGCATGGAGGCAAACGTGACGGTTATCGAAGAAACACTCACAACAGGAAAGAACGATTCGGGCGAATTCGTGGCGCCGGGACGGCCGGGCAGTCTGGTCGAGGTCAAGCCGCGCTACGAGAACTTCATCGGCGGGCACTGGGTCGCCCCGGTGCGCGGCCACTACATGAAGAACATCAGCCCGGTGACGGGCCAGCCCTTCACCGAGGTGGCCAAGTCCACCTCCGAGGACGTCGACCTGGCGCTCGACGCCGCGCACGCGGCCAAGGACGCCTGGGCCGAGACGTCGCTGCCCGAGCGCGCCGCGGTGCTCAACGCCATCGCCGACGCCATCGAGGCCAACCTGACGATGCTGGCGGTCGCCGAGAGCTGGGAGAACGGCAAACCGGTGCGCGAGACGCTGGCCGCGGACATCCCGCTGGCGGTCGACCACTTCCGCTACTTCGCCGGCGCGACGCGCTCCCTCGAGGGCCGCACGACCGAGATTGACAAGGACACGGTCGCGTACCACTTCCACGAGCCCCTGGGCGTCGTGGGCCAGATCATCCCGTTCAACTTCCCGCTGCTGATGGCGGCGTGGAAGATCGCCCCGGCCCTGGCGGCCGGCAACTGCACGGTCCTCAAGCCGGCGTCGCCCACCCCGTGGTCGATCCTCAAGCTGGCCGAGGTCATCCAAGACATCGTCCCGCCGGGGGTCATCAACATCGTGACGGGCCCCGGCGGCGAGATCGGCAAGGCCCTGGCGTCGAGCCCGCGCATCGCCAAGATCGGCTTCACGGGTGAGACCACCACCGGCCGCCTGATCATGCAGTACGCGGCCGAGAACCTCATCCCATCGACGGTCGAGCTGGGCGGCAAGTCGCCGAACATCTTCTTCGCCGACGTGATGGACAAGGACGACGAGTTCCTGGACAAGGCGATCGAGGGCCTGGTGCTCTACGCGTTCAACAAGGGCGAGGTCTGCACCTGCCCGTCGCGCGCGCTGATCCAGGCGTCGATCTACGACAAGTTCATGGCGAAGTGCCTCGAGCGGATCGCCCAGATCAAGCAGGGCAACCCGCTGGACCCGACGACGATGCTCGGCGCCCAGAACTCCGCCCAGCAGCTCGAGAAGATCTCCGGCTACGTCGACATCGGCCGCCAGGAGGGCGCCGAGGTCCTGATCGGTGGTGAGCGCGTCGTGCTCGAAGGAGAGCTGAAGGACGGCTACTACTACGAGCCCACGGTCCTCAAGGGCCACAACGGCATGCGCGTCTTCCAGGAAGAGATCTTCGGGCCGGTCCTGGCCGTGACGACCTTCACCGACGAGGCGGACGCCGTGCGCATCGCCAACGACACCCTCTACGGCCTGGGCGCCGGCGTGTGGACCCGCGACGGGAACCTTGCCTACCGCATGGGCCGGGCGATCAAGGCCGGCCGGGTCTGGACCAACTGCTACCACCTCTACCCCGCGGGAGCGGCGTTCGGCGGCTACAAGATCTCCGGGGTCGGACGCGAGAACCACCAGATGATGCTCGAGCACTACTCCCAGACCAAGAACCTTCTGGTGAGCTACAGCCCGAAGCCCCTCGGGTTCTTCTAAAACGAGGGCGACGCGTTGACGGCGGCGGCCTTCGAGGGGGCTCGAAGCAGCGGCCCCGGCGTCGCGGCCCGCGTGGTCGCGACGCCGGCGGCCCTCGAGGCGATTCGTCGCCTCGAGGCCGGGCGCGGCCCCGTCATGTTCTTCCAGTCGGGCGGGTGCTGTGACGGCAGCCTGCCGATCTGCTTCGGCGCCGGCGAGTTCGTCATTGGCGGCCACGACGTCCTCTTGGGCTTCGTCGGCGGGTGTCCCTTCTACATCGACGCGCGCCAGCACCGGGTGTGGAAGCACACCCAGCTCATCCTCGACGTGAGCGAGGGCGAGCCCGAGGGCTTCTCGCTGGCCGCGGACGAGAACCGTCATTTCGTCGTGCGCTCCCGGGTCTTTACGGACGCCGAGATGGCCAGCCTGGACGGTCCGTGACGCGAGGAGCTCAGGCGTCGGGGACCATAGTCGCCACCTCGTCGGCGCTGGCCGGGACGTCGCTCGAACGGTAGTGGTACTTGCCGCCGCGCAGCCACGACGTGGCCGCCGCGATTAGGCACATGCCGATCGAGAAATCGAACGCCTCGTGCAGGCCGTGCGCGAAGGGGACCGAGATGAGTCCGGGGAAGAACCGCCGCCCGGTGAGGACGCTCGCCTGGTGCACCGACAGTTGGTTCAGCACCGAGGTGCCCACGATGTGCGCGATCGGGTTGGAGCCCAAGAAGGCGGCGAACAGCGTGGAGACCGGTGGCAGGTGGGCCGCCGTGCGCGCGACCGAGGCGGGCACCCCGTGGGCGACGAGCCCGTTAAAGAGCGCCGCGGGAAGGCTCGCCGAGAGCCCCACGATGATGAGCGTGAAGAAGACCCCGATGGAGAGCACCTGGGCCGAGTTCTGGAAGGTCGAGGTCATGCCCGCTCCCACGCCGCGGTGCTCGGCGGGCAGGCTGTTCATCACCCCGGCCCGGTTGGGCGACGCGAAGGCGCCCATCGCGAGGCCGTTGAGCAGGAGGATCGGCGCGAAGTCGGCGTAGGAGAAGTTGATGGGCAGGGTCTCTAGGAGCAGGAACGACCCCGCCGCGACGATCATGCCGCCGGTGGCGAAGGGGCGCGAGCCGTAGCGGTCCGAGAGGATCCCCGAGACCGGTCCGGCCAGCAGGAAGCCGATGGTCAGGGGCAGCATGTAGATCCCGGCCCACAGCGGCGTGCGGCTGAAGTCGTATCCGTGCAGCGGCAGCCAGATCCCCTGGAGCCAGATGATCAGGATGAACATCAGGCCGCCGCGGCCCATGCTGGCCAGCAGCGACGACAGGCTGCCGGCGGTGAACGCGCGGATGCGAAACAGCGACAGGCGGAACATCGGGTCGGGCGCGCGGCGTTCGACGAAGCAGAACGCGACGAGCAAAGCGACCCCGCCGGCCAGGCACCCCAGCACGAACGGGCTGGACCAGCCCATCGTCGCGCCCCCGTAGGGCTGGATGCCGTACGTGATGCCGATCATGATGCCAATCAACCCGAGGGCGAAGGTGATGTTGCCCGGCCAGTCGAGGCGCGCGTGGGCCCGGCGCGGGACCTCGCGCAGCATCCGGTAGGCCCAGATCGTGCCGAAGATACCCACCGGCACCGAGACCAGGAAGATGAGCCGCCACTGGATCGGCGCCAGAACGCCGCCGAGGATGAGGCCGATGAACGAGCCGCTGAGCGCGGCGACCTGGTTGATGCCCAGGGCCATCCCGCGCTGGTCCTCGGGGAACGCGTCGGTCAGGATCGCCGAGGAGTTGGCGATCAGCATCGCCGCGCCGACGCCCTGGAACACCCGCATGATCACCAGCCACAGGGCGGCAGCGGTCCCGCTCATCCACGTGACGGTCAGCAGCAGGGAGAAGAAGGTGTAGACGGCAAAGCCCAGGTTGTAGATGCGCACTCGCCCGTACATGTCGCCCAGGCGGCCCAGGCTCACCACGAGCACGCTCGTGACGACCATGAAGCTGAGGATCATCCACAGCAGGAAGAAGCTGTTCTTGGGTAGGAGCGGGTCGATGTGGATGCCGCGGAAGATGTCCGGCAGCGCGATGAGCATGATGGTGATGTCGATGGTCGCCATCAACGAGCCCAGGGTCGTGTTGGAGAGCGCGATCCACTTGTAGTGGTCAGGGGCCGCGCCCCGGCGCCGATCGGCGGCGCGCGAGCCGGGGTCTAGCCGCGACGCCGACATCGAGCCATGAGGATGGCGGGGGCCTTCAGCACGTCATTCACCGACCTGAAGGAGCCCCATGACCCGAATCTAGGTGCCGCGACGTCAAGGTTGAACGCGCCGCGCGGACACAGCGGTGCCTCGACATTCACTCCATCTGGTCGATCAGCCGGCGCGGCGCGACCGTCCGATAGGCGTCCACGCACAGATCGGCGACGAGGACCCAGTCGACCCGGCCGTCAAGACGCACGCCGATCCACCCGCGCGCGCCCACGTACGGGGGCCGGAAGAACCGCTCGGGAGATTCAGCGACGAGGGCCTCTTGGGCGCCCAGCGGCGCGGCGCACCACAGGTGGGCGAAGTCGTGCTCGTGGTGCCCGTCGGGCCAGAGCATCACGAACTGCTTCGTCGCGAAGAACCCCGGGGACCCGTGGCTCAGCTTCTCGGTCACCCCGGGCCGGGCCAGGCAGATCGAGCGCACCCGCTCCTCGACGTCGCCGACGGCCACAGGGTCATGGTACCGAGAGGCGATTCGGTGGCGCTCGGCGCCCGCGGACCGGCTGGTGGCGCTCAGTGACGGGACGCGCCCTACGGCTTGCCGACGCCAGGGCGCACCGAGCCCGGCAACAGACTGGAATACACGCGGCACGTCGCGAGGGCGCGTGTCCCCATCGAAAGCGTGAAGACCGAGGGCGTACCGAACTCGATCCGCAACGCGCTCGCCTCCCCCACGTCGCACGTCGGTCTCGTGGCGTTGCTCGGCGTGTTGATCAGGAGCGGGAAGCTGGCGACGGCGCCGCCGCGAGCCAGGACGACGAAGTCGCCGCTGTCCTGGCCGGGCTCTGACGTCGACGACGGACCTAGGGCCGCCCCGCCCGCGTCGAGCGGTTGGATGATCGGAGAGCCACTGAGATAGCAGGCGACCTTCGCGCGGCTGGTGAAGTCGACGTCGGTGTAGGTGAGACCTCCGTAGACGTGGTGGCGCAGGCTGAGCGTTACGTCCTGGGGCGTGCACGGCTCATCACCGAGGTACGTGCCCGC
The DNA here is from genome assembly GCA_963805595.1 of uncultured Actinomycetota bacterium. Taxonomy (GTDB): domain Bacteria; phylum Actinomycetota; class Acidimicrobiia; order Acidimicrobiales; family RAAP-2; genus RAAP-2. The sequence goes on from CAWDUM010000005.1 coordinate 851,523, forward strand.
GGGCAGAGGAGGAACGAGTCGCCAGGTCCGATTGTCGCTCGTCACGTACACCGGGCCCTCGAACACCTGGGACACCGCCGCGGTCGGACCGAAGGTCGACACCGAGACCGGCGATCCCCCGGTGTTGCCCAGTTCGCGCACGGGAGTCCACTTTGTGCCCCCGTCGGTGCTCGCCTCCATCCCTCCGGCCGGATTCATCATGGCGGCGTAGAGGACCTGGTCATTGCCGCTCTCGAACAGGTACGCGGGTGTGCCACCGAGGTTGCCGCGGATGTCGCGAAGAACCGTGTCGTTAAGGACGTTCATCCACGACGTACCGTCGTTCGTCGAGCGAAAGATCTTGGCGGGTCCGTGGTACATGCCCTCGTCGTGAAAGCACGACAGAATCCACTGCCCATCGCCCGCGACAAGGAGCTGTTCGATCAGCGACCCGGCGCAGGGGTTCGAGAGTCGCTGCCACGTCTTGCCGTCGTCGTATGTCGCGACCAACGACGACGCCGTGGAGATCTCGTCGCTATCGAGGTTGACGACCTGCGTCGAGTCCGGCGCCACCGCGAGCAGAGCGACATCCGCCGGGTGCGGATTGCGCGCGTCGGGAATGACGGAGGACCGCTCGGGGTTGAGGGACCCCGCGGGGTACTCGCGCAGCACGCTGGTGCAGCGCGGGACGGTCGCCGCGGTGCGCGTGCATGGCGTCGTGACGATGCTCGCGGTTCGACCGATGACCCCGTAGCTCGACGCCGCGGAGCGAGGAGTGACGGCCCGCCACGTCACACCGCCGTCGTCGGTCACGTCGATCATCCCGCCCGGACCAGTGACGTAGCCGACGGTGCGACTCACGAAGTCAATGGAGGGGTCGCTACCGAACGTGCCGAAGTCGGTGAAGATCGGGAACCGCTCCACGTTGGCCGCGATGAGGCTGCGCACGGTCCACGTCCTGGCTTGGTCGGTCGTGCGCACGAGGTAGTAGGTGTAGCGGCTGTTCCCGTCGGGGGTCGACGCCAGGGCGTACCCGAGGTGGGACGACAACATGTCGATCTGGTCCAGTTGGCTAAATCCCCCGAGCGCCGTGTTGGTCAACGCCTCTCCGGCGCGCACGGGCGCCGGATTCGACGCCCCCGACGTGGCGGGCCACACGAATCCGCCCACACTCAGCCCCAGGGAGATCACCGCCGTTGCGGACCACCGTGGCCAATGCGTTGGTGCCGTCGTGGTCCTAGAGAGCCCAGCCCGCCGACGACGGGGACCACCAACCGTCACGGCAGACTCGCGACCTTCGACCACTCCGCGCCCCCGTCGTGCGACGACATGAGTTCCGTGGCCGTGGGACCCGCCTCGACGATGGCCAGGGCGGTTCGAGGAGTCAGGAAGTCGACGCTCAGGACGCTCTTGTCCAGGACCGTGCTCCACGTGCGCCCCGAGTCGGTGCTCTCGATCAACGTCGAGACGTTGTCCTCTTCGATCGGTCGCGTCGTGAAGAAGACGCCGGGGGACGGCTCTGCGGGAAGTCCGGCGACGGTCAGCCAGTACGGGGCCGACTTCATCGGTCGAATCTCCGAACTAGCTCGAAAGGTGCGCCCGCCATCGGTGGACGCGTAGAGCCATTGGGACCCCACCGTCGCGCCGGTCGGTGCACCCTTGGGAAGGGTGAAGTTGTAGCCGCCCATCGTGCACTGCGCGACCATGTCGCGGGCGCTCGTGACCACGGGCACCGAGTACGAGAATCCCGAGCTCGCGCACGGCGGCGACCACTTCGCCCACGTCCCGTCCGCCTGCAGCTGCGCGCTCGCGTCCACTCCTCGGTCGTTGCCCGCCACGAGCCAGGCGTGGGAACCCGAGGTGACGATAGCGCCCTGATACTCAGTACCGCCCGCCGGAATGGGAAGTCGTGTTGCCGGCATCCTTCGCCACACGTTCTCTCCCACCGGTGACGTGCGCACGATGGTGCTGCCGTTCTCGGAGGCCCCCAGCAGGTACGCCTGCTTCTTCGCCACCGCGACGTCCATGACCGCGAACTCCATGTTGAGCTTCGAGAGACTCAGCGACCTCCAGGACTGTCCGCCATCGGTGGTCGCCCACAACTTCAGTACGGACCGCTCGACATCGGTGTCGAGGAACTTGGTCGGCACGATTCCGTAGATCCAGCCGTCACGAGAGTTCGCGAACGTGACCGTGATAGGCGCGGGCAGGTAGAAGTACTCGGGCGAGATTGATGTCGGATGTTCGAGGAGTGACGGTACTGGCTTGGCGGCCCACGACACACCTGCGTCGGACGTGTGCTCGAGCTCGTAGCAGTACCTGTCGGATTGGCACCGATCCATCCCGAGGGCCCAGCCAGACTTCGACGTCGGGAATGACATCGAGATGGGATGAAAGGCGACTCCCGACGCCCGCGCCGTGGCGGGCACGGCGAGCGACCCGAACGTTGCAATCACAGCGATGCTCGCGACCGTCAACTTGCGAACGAGACCCCTCTCCACAAACGGAGTCTCGCACGACACCGCCGCGACGATTCATCGCGCATCCTTAATGACGTTCGGTTTTTCGACAGCGTGACGCCGCTCAGGGCAGACGCCAGAGGGCGACCCGGGCGCGTCTTTGACGAAGGGGCCGTAGAACCGCACGTATCGGCGTCACGACGCGACGCGGATCGTGATTGGACGCGGCGCCGGGAGGTGATCGACCGCGGTCGGCAGTTCCAATTGCGTCTGGTAGCTCCCGGATGGCAGCGCGGTCATCCGAGGAGGGTTCCCGCACGGCGGATTGCCCCCGCCACCGCACGCCTGGTAGATCGTCGCGACCTTGGTGGCAAAGACGTGGACGCCGGCGCTCATCTTGGACGTGCACAGCACCGACGGGATGGCGGGGTTGTTGGGGATCTTTGAGTTTCCCGCGATGACCTCGTAGTCCGAGCCGGGACATCCGTAGATCGCCACGGCGCGACCCGTTCGATTGTCCACCGTCACCGTCGCGGGGATGGCCGCGCCGTCGCGCGTCGAGGTCCGCGCCACCCAGAGCGTGACCCTCCAGTCCTTGGACGCCGCCGAGGAGCTCTGGCCGCTCGTCACTCGCGCCTCGCGAGTCCAGGTGCGACCCTGCGACGTGGAGTACGTGGCGCCGTCGGGAAAGACGGCGACCGCCCCGGTGGCGCCCACCGGATCGAAGCTCAAGGAGCTGTTGGACGTCGGCGCGCGAGACCCCGGCGTGGAAATCGGCGACCAACGCCGCCCTCCGTCGGTGCTGAACGACAGGCTCCCGCGCACGTAACGGTCCCAGGACCACAGGACCGCGCCGTTGTGGCTCTCCCAGACGTCGACGTCGGTGTCGCCGATGGTGCCCACGAAGGGCAGGCCGCCGGCCGAGGCGCCCTCGCTCCCCTGCGACAGGAGCGTCCAGCTGCGACCACCGTTCGTCGAGCGCCCCAGGTAGAGCGTCCCCTGACTCATCCCGCCACCCAGGTAACACGTGACGTACCACCCGGTGGGCGAGACGCGCAAATCCTGAACGGGGATCGCGATCTTCACCCCCGTCGACCCGCGGAGGGCGCTGCAGGGACTGGACCAGGCCGTCCACGTCGATCCCCCGTTGGACGTCTCGAGGTCCGGGAAGGCACCCTCCATGTCGCCGACCGCGACGATGGCGCTTGACGAACCAGTCGCGGCGATGAGCCGCACGCTCTCGGCCTGGGGCGACGAACCCGCGCGGACCTCGCGTGACGGGATCGGCTCGACCTTGAACGGACGCAGCGCGCCCACGCGGAATTCGTCGAGGTACGACGAGCACCAGTTCCCGCCATCGGCCGTGAGTTCGTGGCGCGTGCAGCGCAGCGTGACCATGGTGAGGACCCCCGCGGCGACCTGGTAACTGGGGTTGACGGGCGGGTCGCCAACCGTCGACGTCGCGAAGGTGGGCGTTTCGCCCGTGAAGGCCAGCGGTCGCCAGGTCGCGCCCGCGTCGGTCGTGACCACGACCTGGCGGTCACTCGCGGATCCGCCGGCCACGTTGGCGTCGGCGTAGCCGACGCTCGTCGAGACGAAGTCCAGGTGTGGGACCGTCCAGGCCGTGCGGGCCAGAGTGAAGGGGAGCGCACCGCGGGCGTTCCAGGTGATCCCGCCGTTGGAGGTCGCGAGCACGTACGCGGGGCCGGCGCCCGGGCCCACTCCCGCGACGGCGAATCCGAGGCGGGCGTTGACCATGTCGATCGTGACCAGGCGCGTGAAGGGACTCGCCAGCGAGTAGTCACGGGGCGCGGGGGCCGCCACCGACGGCCCCGCCGCGATGACCGACGTCAGGGCCAGCGCCACGACCGCGGGGGCGAGCACCGTCCCGCTAGCGCCTCTCTCCTTCACCGCCCGAGTCTGACACCGCTCCTCCTCCGTTGTCCGCTCGCCGCTCCGCGTCGTCTAGAGCGCGTTGGCCGCCACCGTCTCGGCGAACCAGTGGTAGCTGTACTTGGGCAGTCGCTCGCCGCTCGGGAAGTCGACCCAGACCAGGCCGAAGCGCCGCGAGTAGCCGAAGGCCCACTCGAAGTTGTCCATGACGCTCCAGTAGAGGTAGCCCTTCACGTTCGCGCCGTCGTCGATGGCGTCCAGGACCGCCCCGAGGTGCGCGGCCACGTACTCGGTGCGGTTCTCGTCGCGCACCCCGCCCGCCGGCCCCACGTAGTCGTCGTAGGCGGCGCCGTTCTCGGTGACGTAGAGGGGGATGTCGGTGTACTCGCGGCCCAGGCGCACCAGGATGTCGCGGAGGCCCGAGGCGTCGACCTCCCAGTTCATCTCGGTGACCTTGGCGTCGGGTGTGCGCACGCCGACGGCCCGCAGGTCGTGGCTCTCGGCCCGGTTCGACACGGTGAAGCCCAGTTCGCGCGCCGCCTGGCGGCGCGAGGCGTCCACGACGGTCTCGGGCGAGTAGTAGTTGACGCCCAGGAAGTCCAGCGGCTGGTTGATCGTCGCGAGGTCAGCGTCGCGCACGACCGAGAACCCGGGCGTCGCGGCGGCGTAGTGCTCGAGCATGTCGGCCGGGTACGTTGCCTTGAACAGGGGGTCGAGGAAGAGCCGGTTCTGGTTGCCGTCCTTGCGCAGCGCGGCGGCGACGTCGGCCGCGTCGTCGCTGCCCGGGCGAACGGCGGCCAGGTTGAGCGAGAGCCCGACGGGCACGTCGGGGACCACGGCGCGCAGCGCCTGGGTGGCCATTCCGTGGGCGAGCAGGAGGTGGTGGTGGGCGGCGGCGGCCTGTCCCACGTCGGTGATGCCGGGCGCGTGGTCGCCGACCTCGTAGCCGCGCCACGCCGAGCACCACGGCTCGTTGAGCGTGATCCAACGCGCGGCGGCGTCGCCGATCGCGCGTGCGACGATGTCGGCGTACTCGGCGAAGCGGTCGGCGGTGTCACGCACGACCCACCCGCCGTCGTCTTGCAGGGCCTGGGGCAGGTCCCAGTGGTAGAGGGTGATCGTCGCCTCGATGTCGCGGGCGGCGAGTCCGTCGACGAGGCGTCGGTAGAAGTCGAGGCCGGCCTGATTGGCCGGGCCCTTGCCGGTGGGCTGGATGCGCGGCCAGGCGACCGAGAATCGGTAGGTCCCCACGCCCAGGCCCTTGATGAGGTCGAGGTCCTCGTCGACGCGGTGGTAGTGGTCGCACGCGATGTCGCCGTTGTCGGCGTTGCGCACGGCGCCGGGCACCCGACAGAAGGTGTCCCAGATGGACGGTCCGCGGCCATCGGCGTCGGCGGCTCCCTCGATTTGGAACGAGGCGGTCGCGGTGCCCCAGAGGAAGTCATTCGGAAAACGGCGGGTCGTCATGAGACGTGCTCCTTAGAGGTATTGGTCCGGGCAAAACTAGTTGGCCCTCCCCGGCCCGCCCGAAGGCGGGCCGGGGACAACCGGGCGCGTCTAGGAGACGGCCGTGATGTGAGTCAGGATGTACGGCAGTTCTGGGTCATTCGGTGCCGGGTCCACGTAGGGATTGGCCGGAGTCGGCCAGCCCGTGAACTTCGCGGTCGAGTAGACGTCCCAGTCCGCCCCGTAGAGCAGCGGAGCGTACGGCACGTACTTGGTCATGATGGCGCCCAGGGCCTGGGTGGCCTTGTTGACCGCGCTCGCGTTGGTCGGGGAGGTCGAGACCAGTGTGGCCAGGTCCTTCTCCGCCGCGGCGTTGTAGTAGCGCCCGAAGTCGTTACCGGCGTTCGTCGGGGAGTTCTTGACGAACTGGTTGTAGTCGAACCACGCGGAGTACTGGACGTAGGGACTGGCCCCACCGTTGCCCCAGTGGATCGCCGACTGGAAGGTTCCCGCAGCGAGGTCCGAGTACCACTTGGTGTCCTGGACGCCGTCGGCCACCGCGTCGATCCCGAGCTTCTGAAGCTCAGACTGGATCAACTGGGCGTCGGCGTAGTAGTCCGTGTAGTTGCTCGGGTCTTCGACCTGGAACTGGATCTTCTTGCCGTTCTTCTCCCACCACTTGCCGACCATCTTGAAGCCATCGGACTTCAGCAGGCTCTTGACGGTCGCCGGCTGCGGGGATGACTTGATGTCGTTGGTGTCGGACTTGGTGAGGTAGGACTTCTGGTTCGGCAGGATGAGCCCGCTCGATGACGTCGCCGGCTTCTCGTAGCCGCTCTCACCCTTGGAGGCGAGCGCCGCACGGTTGATGCCGGCCGAGATCGCCGCACGCACCTTGGCGTCGCCGAGGAAGCCGTACTTGACGTTGAACGTCAAGGTGACGGTGTTGCCCGCGGCGAAGAAGGTGTGGTTGGTCGCCGGGTTCTTCGAGACGAAGACCTGGTTGACGTTGGCGATGTCATTGCCAGCCCAGTCCAGGGTCCCGTTGGCCAGGTCGGTCGCCGCGTTGGTGTTGGACGCCTCCGAAGGGATGTCCACTTCGCTCGCGGCCAGGTGGGTCAGGTCCCAGTAGTGCGGGTTCTGACCGAACTTGACGATCTGCGTGCTGAAGTTCACCTGCGTGTACGGACCAGTGCCCACGGCGTCCGCGCCGGCCAGGGTCGTTGTCCCCGGGTCGGTCGTGCCGAACTCACCGCTCTTGACGATGAGCGCGGTGCCCGCGATGGAGCTGAAGCTCTGGTACGCGGCGGCGGTGAAGTACAGCGTCACGGTGTTCCCGCTGGTCGTCGGCGCCTGGGACTGCGCGGGGATGCCCGCGTAGTCGGTGTCCGAGTACTGGCGGAAAATGTTGAACGTGTACGCCACGTCAGCCGGTCCGAACGTCGAGCCGTCGCTGAACTGGACGCCGGTGCGCAGCGTGAAGGTGATGGACTTGCCACCCGCCCCCCAGCTGTACCCCGTCGCCAGCCACGGGTACTGCGTGTTGGCCTTGATCGTGTCAACCTCGTAGAGCGGCTCAAAGACCAGCGAGCGGGCATTCATCTCCGTCGCGAATGATTGGCCGTTGAACGGGTTGAAGTTATTGGTAAATGTGACGCCCGTATTGGACTCCTCGGTCAGGACCGGTCCCGCGGCGGCGCTCGAGGTCGAAGCGACCTCGACGACGATGCCTAGGGACACGCAACTGACCGCCGTGAGGGCGATGAGTAACTTCCGTAACATGCTGCTCCTTATCTAGTGACTACTCGAGCCGGCCCCAACCCCGGCACTCGTATGGGGCCCGCGGCCCCGTCCTTTTGAGCCCCGCGGGCCGTCTGCCCGGGTCCGCGGGGCTCAAAAGATCTCTTCGCGCTACGCACGAGGGTTCCCCTCGCGCGATGCGGCGACCTTGACCGGCGTCGCGACGGCGCCGTCGCGATGCAGCCAGCACTTCGACTCGTGGTCAACGCCCACGACGAACGCGGGCGGCTCCTCGGCGTGACACACCGGCATCGCCGACGGGCATCGGGGCGCGAAGCGGCACCCCACGTCGCCCACGCCCATGCGCACGGCCTCTTCGGCGTTGACCGGCACGGCCCTGCTGGTGGGGTCGGTGGGGTCGGGAACCGACGCGATGAGCAGCTGGGTGTAGGGGTGCGTCGGCTCGTCGATGAGCGTCGTGGCGTCGGAGCGCTCGACGACCTGGCCGGCGTACATGACGATCGTCTCGTCGGAGATGTAGCGCGCCGAGGCGATGTCGTGGGTGATGTAGAGGGTCGCCATCTTGTCGTCGTCCGAGAGGCTGCGCACGAGGTTGAGCACGCCGAGGCGCACCGAGACGTCGAGCATGGAGACCGGCTCGTCGGCGAGCAGGACCTGGGGCTCGACGCACAGCGCGCGCGCGATCGAGACGCGCTGGAGCTGGCCGCCGGAGAGCTCGTGGGGGAAGCGGTCGAGGAAGCCCTCGGGCGGGGTGAGCGCGACGCGCGTCATGGCGCTCGCGAGCCGATCGGGCAGCTCGTCGTGCTGCGCGCCGTGGATGAGCAGCGCCCGCTCGAGGTTGTGGCGCACGAGGTGGACGGGGTTCATGGAGGCGAAGGGGTCCTGGAGGACCAGCTGGACGCGGCGCGCGTAGTCGAGGGTCCGCTTGGTGCCCAGGGGCACGACCACGCCGTCGAGCGCGAGCTCGCCGGAGGTCGGCGTGACGATGCGCGCGAGCATGCGCGCGAGCACCGACTTGCCCGACCCGGACTCGCCCACGACCGCGGTGACGCGGCCCGGGCGAAGCGAGAGGCTGACGTCCTCGACAGCCCGGACGGTCCGCTTGTGGCGCCGCCCGCCGCCGCCGGTCCGCACCGTGAAGTACCGTGTGAGCGAGCGGGCCTCGAGAATCGGGTTCTCGCTCACTATGGGTGCCTCTCGGGTACGGACCGGCGAAGCTCCACGGGGACCTCATGGATCCCGTCGTGGAGCCAGCAGGCCACCAGGCGGCCCGTGTCGCCGACGGGTTGGGCCTTCGGCGACGCGGTTGTGCAGACCTCCATGGCCCAGGCGCAGCGCGGGTGAAAGCTGCAGCCGGTGGGCAGATGGGCGAGGTCCGAGGGGGCCCCGGGGAGGCCGACGAGTTCTCGGCGCTCCCCGTGCATGGGCGGGAATGAGTTGATGAGCGCCAGGGTGTAGGGGTGGCGCGGGGCGGAGTAGAGCTCGGCGGCCGGGGCGCGCTCGACGATCTCGCCGGCGTACATGACGACGATCTCGTCGGCCAGCTCGACCAGCAGCGACAGGTCGTGGGTGATGAAGATCATCGCGAAGCCGAGGCGCTCGCGCAGCTCGGCCAACTGGTTGACGATCTCGCGCTGGGTCACGACGTCCAGGGCCGTCGTGGGCTCGTCCATGATGACCAGCTGGGGGTCGAGCGCGAGCGCCAGGGCGATCATGATGCGCTGGCGCTGGCCGCCGGAGAGCTCGTGGGGGAAGCGGTCGAGTCGGTCCTCGTCGAGGCCCACCATGTCGAGCAGCTCGACGGCCCGGGCGCGCCGCTGCGCCTTGTCGAGGCCCGAGTTGTGGACCTGGAGGACCTCGTCGAACTCCTTGGCGATGCGCCGCACCGGGTTGAGCGCGCTCAGCGCGCTCTGAAGGACGATGGAGATCTGGGACCAGCGGATCTCGCGCAGCTCGGACTCGCTGGCCGCCATCAGGTCGACCTCGACCTCGGAGCCGTCGTCGCGGAGCACGCGCAGCACCGCGCTGCCCCCGGCGACGACGCCCGGCCAGCGCAGCAGGCGGGTGAACCCGTAGACGAGGGTCGACTTGCCCGAACCGGACTCGCCGGCGATGCCCAGGACCTTGGATCGCGGGATGTCTAAGTCCACGTGGCGCACGGCGTGCACCGCGGACTCCTCGAGGCCGTAGTCGATGGAGAGGTCGCGGACCTCGAGCACGTTCATCGCGGGACCCCCGCCTGGAGCGCCCGGCTCACCTTGCGCGGCGAGGACGTCGTGCGCAGCACCGGGGTCACGCCGAGGCGCACCCGTCGCGACAGGTGCGAGCGGCGCAGGACCTTCGCGGTCAGCCCCGCCTCGCGCAGGCGCGGGTTGATGAACTCGTCGATGCCGAAGTTGATCAGCGCGAGGCCCGTGCCCACCAGGGCGATGCACACGCCCGGCGGCACGAACCACCACCACTGGTTCACCAGCGGCGCGTTGTTGGCCTGGGCCCAGAACATCATCGTCCCCCAGTTCCACACCGACGTCGAGGTGAGCCCGATGTAGGCGAGGGTGACGTACGCGCCGATGGAGTACAGGATCGTGAAGAGCAGCGAGGAGGCCAGGATCGGCAGCAGGTTCGGCGCGATCTCGACGGCCATGATGCGCATCCGGCTCTCGCCGATGATCCGCGAGGCCTCGACGAAGTCGCGGTTGCGCAGCGACATCGTCTGGGCGCGCAGGACCCTCGCCCCCCACGCCCAGCCGGTCAGCGCGATCACCAGGCCCAGCACGAGTGAGTTGGAGCGGTCCGCCTCGGGCAGGTAGCTGTCGAGCACGATCAGCAGCGGCAATCCCGGGATGGCCAGGAACACGTTGGACAGCAGGGACAGGCCGTCGTCGGCGCGCCCGCCCAGGTAGCCCGCCGATACGCCCACCACGACCGCGATGAAGGTCGCCACGAGGCCGGCCACGACGGCGACGACGATCGTCGCGCGCGCGCCGTTGAGCAGCTGGGAGAAGATGTCCTCGCCCAGGGCCGTCGTGCCGAGCCAGTGCTTGGACGACGGCGGCAGGTTCTGGAGGAAGCCGTTGTAGCTCGGGTTGTACGGCGCGATCCACGGCCCGATGACCGTGAGGACGAGGAAGAAGAGCTCGATGCCCAGCCCGATGCGGACCTTCTTCGACTTGGGTAGGCGCAGCTTTCTCATACGACCGCCGGGGTGCGCGTGCGCGGGTCGAGCGCGAAGTAGACGAGGTCAGCGATGAAGTTGGCCGCCAGCACGCACAGCGTGATGACGAGGAAGATCCCCTGGATCAGCGGGTAGTCCTCGTTGGCCACCGCGTGAAAGAGGAGGTCGCCCACCCCGGGGTAGTTGAAGACCAGCTCGACGAGCAGGGCGCCCGAGACGACCAGGCCGATGGCCAGCGAGAGGTTCGCGATCGAGGGCAGCACCGCGTTGCGCGCGGCGTGCCAGATGACGCGCCGGCGCGGCAGGCCCTTGGCGACGGCCATGAGGACGTAGTCCTCGCCCACCGTCGTGATCATCATGTTGCGCATCCCGAGCATCCAGCCCGCGACCGAGCTGAGGATGATCGTGAAGGCGGGCAGCTGCGCGTAGCGCAGGACGCTGGCGAGGTAGGCCCAGTGCAGGCCCGGGGTCAGCGTGAGGTTGTAGGCGCCCTGGCCCGGGAACCACCCGAGGTGGTTGGAGAAGATCAGGAAGGCCACGGTGCCCAGGAAGAAGTAGGGCACGGCCTGGAAGAAGGTGGCGGCCGGGATGAGGTTGTCGAGGGCCGACCCGCGCGTCCAGCCCAGCAGCGCCCCCGACACGGTGCCCAGGAAGAAGCTGATCACCGTCGCGACGCCGATGAGGCCCACCGTCCAGGGGATCGCGCTGCCCAATACGGTCGTCACCGGGGTCGACAGGGTGATCGACACCCCCAGGTTGCCGTGGATCAACTGGCCGAGGTAGTGCACGTACTGGGTCCACCAGTTCTGGCTGAGCCCCACGCCGAAGGCCGAGCGGATCGCCGCGATCTCCTGGGGCGTCACCTGGTTGGTGAGCTTGCCGATCATGGTCTGGATCGGGTTGCCCGGCATGAGGCGCGGGATGACGAAGTTGACCGTGATCGCGACCCACGCGGTCACCACGTAGAGCAGGAAGCGCCGTCCGATCACCCTCACGACGCGACCTCCGCGGCGCCGTCAAAGCGCGTCCAGTGCTCGCGCCCCTCGTCGTCGCTCGCGACGCACCCGCAGCTGTCGCGCACGACCAGCGTCGTGGGCAGCACCACGTCGCGCTGGGCCGGGGCCTCGTCGCTCAGATGTGCCAGCAGCGCCTCGACCGCCGCGGCGCCCAGGATCGCGCCGGACTGGCGGATCGTGGTGAGCGAGGGGCGCACGTAGCGCGTGAGGGTGATGTCGTCGAAGCCGCTGACGGCGACGTCCTGGGGTACGCGAACCCCACGGGTCAGCATCGCGTGGATCGCCCCAACGGCCATCTGGTCGTTGGCGCACGCGAAGACCTCGGGCAGCGGCTCGCCGATCGCCAGGCGGCCCTCCATCACGTCCTCGGCGCCCGAGGACGTCCAGTCCGAGCGCAGGACGTCGACGTCGCGCACCTCACCGCCGCGCTCGACGAACCTGGAGGTGAACGCCCGCTCGCGGATCACCGAGTCGGGGCTGATGTCGAGTCCCGCGATGAACCCCGCGCGCGTCATGCCGTGCACGTCGACGAAGTGGTCGGCGAGCTCGCGCATCGGGCTCTCGTTGTCCACCCGGATGGTCGTGATCCCCTCGGCGGCGCCGCTGCCGGCGAGCAGCACCACGGGGATCCGCTTGGCCAGCTCGCTGGCCTCGGCCTCGGACATCACCTGGTCCAGCAGGACCAGACCGTCGACGCTGCCGGTCAGGCTGTGCAGGGAGGCCATCTCGGCCGGGCGGCTCTCGCCGCCGCCACGCAATAGCAAGGAGTAGCCGTTGGCCGCCGCGGCGGCCTCCGCCCCGCGGATGACGTGGTCCGAGTAGAGGAGGCTCGCGCCTTCCACCTCCAGGACGTCGCCGGTGACCGGCGCGTGCACGAAGACCAGGCCGATGATCCAGGTCTTGCCCTTCGAGAGTCCCTGGGCGTTGGCGTTGGGGACGAAGTTGAGCCGCTCCATCGCGCGTACGACCTTGGCGCGCGTCGAGGGACGCACCGAGTCGATCGAGTTGAGGGCCCGGCTGACCGTCGCGATCGACACGCCGGCCGCCTGGGCCACGTCGTAGATCGTCGGCTGCGGCTCAGCCACGCGCGTGCTCCCGCGCGGGCACGTCAGCCGTGACGGTGAACCCGTGAACCACGTCCCCCGCCTCCTATCCCCCAACTGCCCGCCGGATGGAATGTATGTAACCGCTTACATTCGTAACCGCTTACACAAGATAGCGAGGTCGATTGTCCGTGTCAAGTCACGGGGTAAGGAACTAAGTCAGGACTGACGGACAGGTGGGCGTCGCGCACGTCGTCGTCGGCGTTGCTCGCCCCCTGGTCGCGTTGGGGTGAGACTGGGCCGATGAAGGGGTCAGGACCGGGCGCCCTGCGTCGGCGCCAGCTGAAGCAAGTGATCGCGGCGTTCGTCGTCGTTGGCTCGATCGTCCCCTTGACGGCCTCGGCGGGCGCCTCCTCATCGCCGTACCCGGCGACGCTGACCTTGCAGCGGGGCCTCACTATGTCCGAGTACGGCCACGCGCTGCCGTGGGGAACCAAGCTCACCGCCAAGCAGTCCCAGTCCGTGCAGCTGCGCTCCACGGACCTCGCCTATCGGTGGGCGGTGTGGGGGAAGTTGGGCGGGCCCGAGTACCCGGTGCGCGACGTGGACCTCAACGACATCCTCTACGCCGGGTCGCGGTGGACCGCCGCGGGGCCCCAGCTGGCGACGGACTGGGCGGGCGGGGGGATCTACTACATCACGCGGGTGATCGCGGTCAGCGCGTCGGCGGTCGTGATGGTGAGCAACGCGGTCATCGACGTGACGGTCGACGCCGGGCACCACTGGTTCCAGTACGTCAACGGCGCCGACGACTGGAACATCACCGGCAACGCCGCGTCGCCCGGCGCCATCGAGATCCGCGTGGGCCCCGCGAGCTTCGCCTCGTTGCCGAAGGACAGCTACGCCGTCTACCGGCTGGACCTGTTGCACCTGCGGTGGCGGCGGATCACCCAGTCGCTGTCGTAGCCAGCGCGGCATCGGGCTCGCGGCGCGAGCGCCTACTCCCCCATCGCGACCGCCACCCTCTCGGCGGCTTCACGCAGTTCGTCGTCGGTCACGTTGTCCATCACGTCCTCCCACAGGGGCAGCATCATGCCCTTGGCCTCGAGCATCCCCAGGGGCCGCGGCAGCATCCAGACGTGGAAGTGGGCTCCCCCGTCGCCCCAGCGATAGAGGTGGACGCGCGCGACGTCGCCCAGGGAGAGGATCCCTCGCTCGACCCTGGCCACGACGCGCCCGAAGTCGGCCTGTGCGTCACCGGACAGGTCGCTGAAGGAGTCGGCGTGCTCCTTGGCGGCCAGCCAGACCGCGCCGCGCAGGCTCCCGCCCACCGGAGGGTGCAGCGTCCAGTGCTCGGACTCCCAGACCGGCGACGTCGTCTGGCCGCCGCAGATGCCGCAGGGCTCTCCGCCGGGCTCGCCGCGGCGAGGGGGCTCGGGGATCACCCGCTCGCCCGGCGTCCTCACGATCAGCGGTTCCTCGTAGGGCAACGTCATGGCTGTTCTCCTTCTTCAAGTTCGCAGTCGGGCTCGAGTGACTCGTTGAGGTCCGGCTTGCGGGCGACCCATCTCACGATGTCGTCGACCATCAGGGTGACCTCAATGAACCCGACCGCCTGGAGGCGCACGAGCAGGACCGCCGGCTCCATCGGGTTGTAGGTGTCGCCCTCGTGGAACTCGTGCAGGCCGTCGCTCGCCCGGCTGTCCGAGCCGATGAAGACGCCCCCGGGGCGGAGCACCCGGAAGGCCTCGGCGAGGACCCGCTGCTGCCGGGCGGTCGTCGCGACGTGGTGGAGCATCGTGAAGGACCCCACCGAGTCGAAGGTCTCGTCGCCGTAGCCCAGGCGCGTCGCGTCGCCCGCGACGACCTCGACGTTGGTGCCGCTCATCTTCTCGGCGAGTCGCTTCGCCGCGTCCTGGTCGTACTCGACGCAGACCAGGCGCTTGACCCGCTGGCGCAGCCAGTCGGTCGCCGCGCCGGGTCCCGGGCCGACCTCGAGCATCTCGTCGCCCAGGTCGGCGATCGACGCCAGCGACGGAAGGACGTCATCTTGGATGTGCTGGGCCCACTCGGGGCTCGGGCACAGGCGCGCGTGGTTCTCGTTCACGACTCAACGCTACGAACCCCCGCGCGCCGTGCCTAGACCGTAGAGTGACGTTCGATGTCGCCAGACGGACAAGATGGCGCGAACGGCAGCGAGCCCGACCAGGCGCTCGAGGTCTGCACGTTCCCGATGCCCGCGGGCACGGTCTTCGACTGGCACACCCACGACGACCACCAGCTCGCCTGGGCGTCGGCCGGCGTCCTCACCGTGCGCAGTCAGGACCAGGCGTGGGTCCTGCCCACGACGCGCGCGCTGTGGATCCCCGCGGGGGTGCGCCACGAGACGCTGTCGGAGGGCGCGGCCACGATGCGCAGCGCCTACCTGCACCCCTCGATGTGCTCGGTCACGTGGTCGGTGTGCACCCCGGTCGTCGCCACCGTGCTACTGGGCGAGCTCCTCGGGTACTTGGGGCGCGACCACCTCGCGGCCGAGAGCCGCTCGCACGCCGAGCGGGTCCTCCTCGACCTGCTGGAGCCCGTCGAGACCTTGTCCTTCGACGTGCGCCGTCCGGTCGAGGAGCGCGCCCGGCGCGTCGCCGACGGACTCGCCCTCGACCCCGCCGACGACCGCACGCTCGCCGAGTGGGGATCCGAGGTGGGCGCGAGCGCCCGGACCCTGGCGCGTTCCTTCGCCGCCGACACCGGCCTTTCCTTCGGGCGCTGGCGCACGATGCTGCGCCTGCACGCCGCGATGCAGGGACTGGCCGAGGAGGAGCCCGTCGGCAACGTCGCCCGCACCGTCGGGTACGAGTCGGTGAGCGCGTTCGTCGCGGCTTTCCGCCGAGAGACCGGGATCACGCCCGCGGAGTACTTCAAGGGCCACGCCGAAGCCTGAGCGGGCCTAGCCCGCCGACGACCTCGCCGGGTTAGGAGCCGGTGCGCTCGCGGTGGCTACAACCCGGCCAGCAGCACGGGCGGCGCATGCCGTCCTCGAGCTCCTCCTGGGTCCGGCGGATGCGACGCGCGCGGGTAGTCATCTCCTTGGCGTTCTCCACCCAGCAGATGAACTCGTTGCGCGCCAGTGGCGTGATGTCCTTCCACGCGTCCATGGCGACGGGGTTGGCGGCGAGTGCCGCGCGCAGGTCGCTGGGCAACTTATGCACCACCCCACCGGGAGTCCTGGGACCGCTCACCCGACCACGCTATCGGCCCCCAACTCGCCGACAACGACCTGGGGCCGGCCCCCAGCACGGACGTCCTCTCGTCATCGCGCCGCAGAATCGCTTCAGCGTTGGGGCGCCAGTGACCCCATGGCCATTCCCAGCGCGTCTTCGAAGCTGAGTTGACCACCCAGTGACGTCGAGCGTCCGAATTCGTCATCACCCAGCGCGCGACGACACTCGTCACGAATCCGCTCCCTCACCTGTATCTCCAGGCTCGACCACCTCACGTTTGCCCGAGCGGTAGCGATCCCCCACGCGTCGAGCGCCCCCAAGAGCGACGCGGCAAGCTCGAAATCGCTGTGGTCCGCCGCGCAGCCGGCCAACACGAAGAGACTGAAGCCCACTCGATCACCCGTCCACCCAATGCGCCGAGCGAGGCCGAGGCCGCGGCGGATCCATGCGATGCAGCCGTCTGTCTCGCCCTCCAGCATGAGGTAGTCGGCGATATTCAGCGTGGCGTAGGCCTGCAACTGCAGCGAGCCAATGAGTCCCGCGATCTTGAGGACCTCCTCCTGGATCAACCGCATCTGTCGCGATTCGTCTCGGTTGACCACATCCTGGCTGAGGCAGAGGCCGAACAGCGCCCACGCCAGACGGACGAGGTTCTTCCCTCTACGCGCGCGGCGCTCGGCTATCTCAAAGCACTGGCGTCGCACTGAGAAATCCTCGGGTTCACCGAACTGCCAGCCCAACGTCGTGGCGGTGAGTGCCACCATCCAATCGACGTGGGACGACTCCGCGAAAGCGAACGCCCGATCGCTGAAGGCTGCGGCGTCGTCATGGCGTCCCGTCATGCGCAGCCAGAGGCCGACCTGAGCTGACGCCCACGCCTCGAGGCCTTCGTCGCCGGCGGCGCGGGCCAGCTCCAGCGCCTCGAGCGCGTCCGCGTGCGCGCGATGGGCCGACTCCGCTTCAGGTCCTTCCAGCCAGATCGACGTGCGCACCCAGGAGTCGCGCCACAGGAGTGCCAAGGCGCGCACGCGAGCTGGTACGTCGGCTTCACTTTCGAGTGCGCGGTCGACCAGGTCCTTGAACTGGCTAACGCTGCGGTCCCCGATCAGGCTCCCCAGGGCCACGCAGATTCTGAGCACGGCCGCAGCGCCATTGACAGAGTGATCGAAATGGGCCGCCGCGGCCCGAATATTGTCCCAGTCGCCCTCCACCCGTTCGATCCAGGCGAGCTGCTCGTCGCCACCGGCGAGGTACGGCTCGGCACGCTCGGCGAGTGCCAGGAAGTACTCCGCGTGGCGTCGGCGCAGCGCACGGACCTCGCCGTCCCCGTCGACCTGGACGAGCTGGTCGGCCGCGTACTGGCGGATCGTCTCGAGCAGCCGGTAGCGCAGGCGCGTCGGGCCGCGCTCGGCGTCCAGCAGACTCTTCGCCACGAGGGACCCGACGATGTCGGCGATCTCGGCGACCGCGACGATTCCGCCCGCGCACACCAACTCGGCCGCCTCGAGGTCGAAGCCGTCGACGAAGACGGCGAGTCGACGCAGCACGGCGCGCTCGGAGTCACTCAAGAGGTCGTAGGACCAGGCCACGGTCGCCGCGAGGGTCTGCTGGCGCGGCAACGCGTTGCGGCTACCCCCGGTCAAGAGGTTGAAGCGCTGGTCCAATCGCTCGTGCACGTCACTCAACGCCATGGTCGACAGGCGAGCCGCGGCGAGCTCCAGGGCGAGCGGTATCCCATCCAGACGCCGGCAGATGGAGGCGACGAAGTTGGCGTTCTCGTCGACCAGCGCGAACGTCTTGTCGAAAGACTGGGCACGCGCGGTAAAGAGTCGAGCCGCGTCACTGCGGCTCACGGCGTCGACCGTGTCGGCGTCGTCCTCCGGGAGCGACATCGACCTCACCCGATAGATCTCCTCTCCGTTGACCCCGAGGGGCTCGCGCGAGGTCGCCAGTAGGTGAACCCGAGGACAGTGACGACCCACGGCGTCCACGAGTCGCGAGACGTCTTCGAGCAGGTGCTCGCAGTTGTCGAGGACCAAGAGCAGGTATTGATCTTTCAACACGGAGATCAGCGATTCGACCGAGGAGCCGCCGCCGTCAGCCAGTGCGTGGAGCGCGTCCAGGATGGTCAGGGCTAGCTGAGAACCGTCCTCCAAGGGGGCGAGTTCGATGAGCCAGACGCCCTCGCCGCTGCCATCCAGTAACTCCGCGGCCGCCTGCAGCGCCAGGCGAGTTTTGCCCGATCCACCCGCGCCGGTGAGCGTCACCATTCGCGAGCCCTGGACGAGCGACTTCACGTCGGCGATCTCCTCCACGCGGCCCACGAAGGGACTAAGCGACGCCGGCAGGTTGTTGGGCATGTCGGGGCTGTCCAAGGACCGCAATGGCGCGAAGTCGCGTCGCAGATCCTCCGTGACGAGCTGGAAGATGGTCTCGGCGCGGCCGAGGTCCTTCAGGCGATGGGCGCCGAGGGAGCGCAACGCCACGCCGTCGTCCAGCCAGTCCTCGACCAGCCCCGCGGCGGACGAGGAGAGGAGGATCTGACCCCCGTAGCCGACGTCGGCGATCCGGGCGGCCTTGTGGACCTCATAGCCGATGAGCCCGCTGGAGGTCGCCGTCACCTCCCCCGCGTGGATGCCCATCCGGACCCGGACGTGCTCACCCTGGGGCCACGCGAACTGCGACAACGTGCGTTGGATTTCCAGCGCCGCCACGACCCCGGCGCTGGGCGTGCTGAAGACCGCGAAGAACGAGTCCCCGCGGACTCCCTGCTCCTCGCCACCGTGGTCGAGCAGTGCCCGCCGCACGATTCGGTTGTGGTGCTCGATGATCTCGGCGTAGACGTCAGGACCCACCCGCCGCACCAGGGCGGTCGACCCCTCGATGTCCGTGAATAAGAAGGTCAGCGTGTCGATTCAGGAATGGTAGGAGGAGGGTCACCCAGCGTGCACGGTGACTTGGGCGCGGACGGACCAGACGGTCTGCGACCGTGATCTTTCCCCGGGGCAGCGTTGACGAGACCCATTAGATTCCTCGGGCAGGACCCCACGCCGCCAGGAGGAACATCGTGACCCATGACTTAATCGCCGAGACCGTCACCATCACCGGGCACGGCGGGGACCCCATCGAGGCCTACCTCGCCCAGCCGACCGACGTCGACGAGGTCGGCTCCATCGTGGTCATCCACCATATGCCCGGCTACGACGAGGCCACCAAGGAGATCTGCCGGCGCTTCGCCGCCAACGGCTACCTCGCGCTGATGCCGAACCTCTACCACCGTGAGGCCCCTGGCGCGGAGCCCGACGACGCCGCGGCGGTGGCCCGGGCCAATGGCGGCGTCCCCGACGAGCGCCTCGTCGGCGACGTCAAGGGCGCCATGGAGCACTTGAAGTCCCTGCCGCGCTCCAACGGCAAGGTCGCCTCGATCGGCTACTGCTCGGGCGGGCGCCAGTCCTTCCTCGCGGGCTGTCGCCTCCCCCTCGACGCCGTCATCGACTGCTACGGCGCCTTCGTGGTCGGCAGCCCCCCCGAGGGGATGCCGCTGAAGGTAACGGCCGTCGTCGACCGGGCCCCGAATCTCTCGGCGCCACTCCTCGGCCTCTTCGGCGCCGAGGACCAGTACCCGTCGCCCGAGCAAACCGACGAGCTCGCCCAGGCGCTCACCGCGGCGGGCAAAGAGTTCGACTTCCACGTCTACGACAACGCCGGGCACGGGTTCTTCGCGGTCAATCGGCCCAGCTATCGACCGGTGGCCGCCAACGAGGGCTGGGACGAGATATTCGCGTTCCTCGGCCGGACACTCGCCTAGAGGAGGTCAGACCCGTGTGCACCTACCAGACCGACAGAGTCGCCCTTCGTGGAAGCGGAAAGGCGCGGAACGGGTGGATGAGCGTGACCGACGCCACCGTCTACTTCGACCACCCCGTACACTTCGCCGCCGGGCACGCACTGATGATTGATGTGAATGATCCATCGCAGGGACCGAGCGCACGCATCGCCCTCGAGCTCGACCCCGTCTCGGCTCGAGATCTTGCGCACACAATCCTGAGGACTTTGGACCAGGTACCCGGGGGCCTGCTCTCTGACTCGATCGCGATCTTTCCAGTGTTCACCAGCACCTGACGTCAGCCGTGAATACGCATCGACGCCAGCACCTCCCTGTCTGCGACAGGGCTCAGCACACTGAGACGTTGGGATCGTAGAACGGCGTGCCCGCAAGACTGCCCGACGTCCGACCGTTGTTGTAGAAGGCGTCGGCAGAAACCCAATACGAGTTGCTCCACGGGCTCGACGCAATCTTGTACCACCACGTGTTCCCATCCGCCACCCTGAATCCGGTCGTGCGGCAGGTGATTTGAACAGTCTGGTAGGCAGCTATGGAGGGGCCTTCTGTTCCTCCCGCGTCCGAGTAATTGGTCCACGTGTGCGCCACGCCGCCGGCCGTCTCAGCCCACGTCGTCGTCGACGTCGACCCCGAGCCGACGGTGATGGCGTTTGACGTCACCGAGCCGATGGTGACCCAGACCTTGTCACCCGCGAGGGCGTCGTAGCAGGTGGCCCCATTGTCGAAGGTCTGCGGATCGGTCGACTCGGTGAGCGTGAAGCTCGCGTCCCCGCCGCTGGCGAAGTCGCACGAATAGGTGTAGGTGCCCGGCGTGAACCCGTCGAGGGTCATGGTGATCCAGGTCGGGTGCGCCGTGCTCCAGCCGATGGCGATGGTGCCGGTCGTGGAGCCGCCAGACCCACCGGAACTCCCCGAGCCGACGGTGATGGTGTTGGAGGTGACTGAGCCGATGGTGACCCAGACCTTGTCACCCGCGAGGGCGTCGTAGCAGGTGGCCCCATTGTCGAAGGTCTGCGGATCGGTCGACTCGGTGAGCGTGAAGCTCGCGTCCCCGCCGCTGGCGAAGTCGCACGAATAGGTGTAGGTGCCCGGCGTGAACCCGTCGAGGGTCATGGTGATCCAGGTCGGGTGCGCCGTGCTCCAGCCGATGGCGATGGTGCCGGTCGTGGAGCCGCCAGACCCACCGGAACTCCCCGAGCCGACGGTGATGGCGTTTGACGTCACCGAGCCGATGGTGACCCAGACCTTGTCACCCGCGAGGGCGTCGTAGCAGGTGGCCCCATTGTCGAAGGTCTGCGGATCGGTCGACTCGGTGAGCGTGAAGCTCGCGTCCCCGCCGCTGGCGAAGTCGCACGAATAGGTGTAGGTGCCCGGCGTGAACCCGTCGAGGGTCATGGTGATCCAGGTCGGGTGCGCCGTGCTCCAGCCGATGGCGATGGTGCCGGTCGTGGAGCCGCCGCCACCGGACCCGCCGCCACCGCTACCACCAGCGCCACCACCAGCACCGCCACCAGCACCGGAACCCGAAGGAGCAGCCTTGGCTGCTAGTTGGGTAGCCCAGTCACTCACGCTGTAGAGCAGCCCAATAGCGTTTGAGACATAGTGAGTATGAACCCATCCTGAATCCTTGTAATGAATAATCGCGCTGAGTGAACTATCACAAACGATGTCGTAGTTGTTGCACACTTCTGCGGTCGTCGCTGGCCTAGGCACATCATTAACAAGGGCTTTTTGGTGCGTCACAGTGAGATACGCCCACGTGGCGATACCTTCGGCACTTCCCGGCGCGGTGCCGAAGGAATTGGCCCTCGAATGTGCGACTTGATATCCATCGCCTAAAAGAATCGTCGCGCTGATGTGGTCCAAAGGCGTCGGAGAGATGTGCGACAAGGTCACTTCGGCGCTATGAATCACCATGGCACCCTGGCTATACCCGATTGCGACCATCGTTGTCGATGGGCAGGTGGCTGCCTCTGATTCCACCTTTTGAACGAAGAGCGAAGCGCCTTGAGCGATTGACGCCATATATGGATCTAAGTGATGATCGACCCAAAGTTTTGCTGCCAGCGGAAAAGTAACGGAACTAGCGAGAGCTTTCTCTGCGGTCGATGGATCGAGCAACGAGGCGTCAGCCGCCGGGTAAGGATCCGCCCAGGGAGTCGTTGGTGCGTTGATCTTGTCCGCGGCCAAATCATTCCGAACTCTCGTCCACATCGTGTTGACCTCAAGTCCCACTCCGTTGTTCTGTGAGATCTTTCCCACGTCACGTTCACCTGACCCTGCGGCTCCAAGCACGAGTACTTGAGGACAGCTGGTGGACTTTGGTGATTCGAGTCGAGGTACGGGGGAAGAACCTGCACGTGGCGTGTCGGCAACACTGATCGAAATGAGGGCAATGGAGAAGCACAAGATAACTATGAAGAACCTGAACGACAATCTTGCTTTCGACGTGGCCTCCATTGTTGCAGAGTATCAAGCCCCTCTGGGTAGATCACTACAAACTGCAGGTCATCCTTCAATCCCCAATTGGTTTCCTACAGGTGCCGCGCGCAACATACTTTATGGACGAGGGCGTCAGATTGAGCGCGCAAACCAGCGCCGATCACGTGGAACCGACGTGACCTGTTCCCGCTCTTCAGACCGAGTTGTCGACAATCGTTGACGGCACCGCTGACAGGAAGCCGCTCTCCTAGCGAAAGGATGTCAGATATCAACGCATTCGGTGGCAAACTCATTTCACGGTTCCGCGAGGGCCGGAAGCCCTGGATGTGGTGGAGCCGTCGTCACGCGAGTCCCAGAGGCGAGGACTGCGAGCCCTTGGTCTAGTTGCCACGTTGAATCTCTTGCTCCTGGTGACGGTCAGCAAGGGCGTGCCGTGAGATGTGGGGGTCAGGCAGCCTGAGTCGGTTCATGGTTTCAGTTCATTGAACCTCTGCGTGTCACCCCAAGGGCATACTTCTTGCCTAAAGGTGGGCTCGCTTAGTCTCGATATGTAGCGCGGGGGTGACGCGCATTTAGTCTTCACCATCGCCAGCTAGAGCGGGCGTTACCTCCATGGATTTTCACATCGCGGACGCACGGACCCTCGGATATCACACTCGGCCTCAGTCCAATAAGAGGACGTAAACGAGCTGGAAACCTCAGAGTCCCAAGGTCAAGACACCGAGGAAATTGAGTACGGTCGGGGCGCCGTGATGATTCGGAAACGGCCTGCCGTTCAAGCGTGACATTTTCGGTTTGCCCGGGTCTCCGCGATATATAGTCCCGACAATCGCAAAAACCGGGAGGGTCACGATGTCCACGGGTGACGGATTCCACGAGCAGCGTGACCACCTCGTCGCCCTCTTGTACGAGGCCGCGGAGCTGGAGCATTCGGCCTGCTGCATGTACCTCAGCGCCGCGTTCTCCATGTGTACCGACCCGCTCGAGGGCGGATGCACGTACGAGCAGATCGACCAGATCCGGATCTGGAAGTCCACGATGCTCTCGATCGCCCGTATGGAGATGGAGCACCTGGCCATCGTCAACAACGTGCTCACGGCAATCGGTGAGCCGAACTGGTTTCAGCGGCCCGCGTTCCCGATGTCCAAGAGGTTCTTCCCCGTCGACCTCCCCCTGGCCCTGCTGCCCTTCACCCTCGAGACGCTGGGGACCTTCCTGCTGCTCGAGTTCCCCGACGAGCCGACCCCCCAGGAGCGCGACCTGGTCGCCTACCTGAAGACCTCACCGCTGCCCGCCGACCAGCACCTCCTGCAGCGCATCGGCAACGCCCGGGGGCGCGAGAGCCACAGCCTGGTCGAGCTCTACGACGCGATCATCGACCTGGTGACCCGGCTAGGTGCCGAGAAGCCCGAGCGGCTGTTCATCGGGTTGGCCGCGGCCCAGGTCGCCGGCACCACGCTCTTCCCCGAGTTCCCCCCCGTCGGCCCGGGCGTGCGCATCTACGACGTCCTCCTCACCACGGTGACCGACACCGCGTCGGCGCTCACGGCGCTCGAGCAGGTCCGCCAGGAGGGCGAGGGCAGCGTCTCCAAGCGCCTGCCCGTGGGAGGCCACTTCCTGCGGTTCCTCGAGATGTACCGCGAGCTCTCCGCCGCGACCCAGCGCGACCCCTCCTTCGTGCCCAGCCGCCCGGTCGTTCCCAACCCGGTGACCACGGACGCGCCGGGCTCCACGAGCGACCCGAGCGCGGGCGGGACCGTGGTGACGCACCCGGCCTCGGTCGAGATGATGCTGGTCTACGACCTCGCCTACGACATCTGCCTTCGGCTGCTGGCCCGCCTCTTCACCGAGACGCCCGGCACCAACGGCTACGAGGCCCTCCAGGACGCCACGTTCTTTCCCATGATGACCCTCGTCATGCGCCCGATCGGCGACGTCCTCACCCTGATGCCCGCGTTCGACTCCGGTCCCGAGCGCGCCGGGCCGGCCTTCAGAGTGCCCTCGAGCGTCAACCTGGTCCCCCACAACGAGGTGGCCTGGACGGTGATCTCGGGCCAGCTCGACGAGCTGCGCGACCGGGCCGCGGCGCTGGCGGCGCGGCCCGACCTGCCCGCGAGGGCGCTCGAGAGGGTCACCTTCTTCGCCCAGAACACCTGGCGCCTCGCCCAGAACTTCCGCGACAAGGTTGGACTGAAGGAGAACTCGTGAGCGCCCCTTCCACCGCGGCCGCGCCGGCCCGGCTCTTCCTGCACTTCAAGGGCTGGGCGACGATCCGTCTGCCGACCGACCCCGACCCGGCCGACGAGAAGCGCGGGGTCAGCGGCTACACCTTCGCCCTGGCCGACGAGCCGGACCTCGACCGCCAGATCCGCCTCCAGCCCCAGCGCGAGCCCGAGAGCCTGCGCGACGGGGCCCCCTGGGAGTGGGGGGTCAACGTGGACCGGTCCTGGGTCATCGAGCCAGACGGGACGAGCCGCGACGTGGCGCTGGTGGGATCGCCGGTCGACTGGCTCGGCGGCCCCAAGCTCGAGAACCGCAACTGGCTCTTCACGCTGCCCGGCTGGGAGCCGATCGTCCCCTTCGAGGTCAGCGTCGAGGTCGACGGCGGGGTCATCCAGCGCTTCGCCCCGCTCACCAAGGACAACCGGCCCGTCTACCAGGTGTCGCTCGCCGACTTGACCGCCCAGGCCGCCACCGGCGTGAACACCGAGACCGAGACCTTCGGCGTCGCGACGGGCATCTGGGACGGCGTGACGCTGATGCGCCAGCGCCTCGCCGTGCTCGCGGGGCTCCTCGCCGCGGCCAAGACCGACGCCAAGAGGACCATCTACCGCGCGCGACTGCGCGAGGTCGAGGCCACGCTGGCCAACCCCCGGGACCGGCGCATGGCCGCGCGCTTCGCCGTCGAGCGATTCGGCTTTCCCATCAAGGGCGACGGCGCGAAAGTGCCGGCCACCGGGCCGGCGGCGGGGCTCGACCCGGACGCCCCGTGGTCGATCTCATTCTTCCTGACCGGCTTCGACCCGGACACCCTGGCCCTCTTCATCCAGGGGTGCCTGGTCGTCCCGTACGCCGCCGACCACATAGCCGCCGGCGTTTCAGCGAGCCAGGATCTCGCGGGCGCGCGGCACGTCGCGGTTCGCGTCGGCGTACTCGAAGCGCTCGAGGAAGGCGGCCAGGCGACGCAGCGCGGCCGAGTGCCCGGGGTGTTCGGCGAGCTGGGCGCGCGAGATCAGCGCGCGCAGGGTGAAGCCGTCGAGATCCAGCGACGTCGCGTGGGCGAGCGCCTCGTCGTAGCAGGCCGACGCGATGGCGACGTCGCCGCGCTTGCGCCAGACGTCGCCCGCCACGCGCTTGAGCTCCGAGGCGAACCACTGGTCGGCGAAGGGCCGGCAGCTCTGCCACCCGCGCTCGGCCACGACGAGCGCCGTGGCGAGGTCGCCCGCTCCCAGGCGGACCTGGGCCTCGAGCACGTCAAAGCACGGTGACATCAGCAGCGAGCCCGTCTCCTCCCACAACCGGCGACCTTCGAGGAGCCGGGCCAGGCCGCCCTCGGCGTCACCGCGCGCGGCGCCCGACCACCCCTCGTAGATCATCGCTTGGGACATCCAGTTCGGGAAGCCCTGCTCGCGCGCTCGCTCGACCAGCGGCGAGATGTCGAGCTCGACCGCCTCGAGGTCCCCGCAGAACGCGTGGACCCACGCCAGACCCACCTCGGCCCACAGCAGGGTGAAGGGGTGCGGGTAGCGCCGGCCCAGCTCCGCACCCGCCGCGGTCGCCGCGACCGCGCCGTCGTGGTCGCCCAGGGCGAACCGGGCCATACCCTGATGGAGCATCGCCACGACCACCGGGTCGCGGCCGTAGTGCACGACGAACTCCTCGAAGTGCTCCCCCGGCTCGGCCAGGGCCACCGGACGACCCAGGTGGTCCAGGGCGTCACGCTCGCGCCCGACGTACACGAGGCACGCGCCCAGGTCCTGCTCGGCCACGATGATGAGCTCGGCCCGACCCGACTCCACGGCGACGGCCAGGTTGGCCTCGGCCCGGGCCAGGGCCGAGGCGAAGTCAGCTCGAACGATGTCGAAGGTGAGCAGGCCCGACATCGTGGGGAAGAGTTCGGGGCGCGCGCCGAGACGGTCGCACAGGACCGCCCCTCGACGAAAGGCCGTCCCGACGCTGGGATCCGAGAACCCGCGGGTCAGCGTCAGCGACACGGCGTAGAGCACGCGCAGCCCCAGCTCCAGCTCGTCGCGGTGGTCGCCCGCCGGAACCGAGTCGACCAACGACAGGGCCGACTCGAAGTCGCCGATGGCCTCGGCCACGGCCGAGCGCCGCAGGGCCTCGACGCCCGCCTCGCGCCAGCACTCGATGGAGCCCACCGCGTCACCACCCTCGGCCAGGTGGCGGGCCACGACCTCGGGTCGGGCCTCGGGCCGCAGGCGCAGCGCCTCGGCGATCGCCCGGTGATGCGAGCGCGACTCCGCCCGGAGCACCGACGCGGCGGCGGTCTCCTGGATCAGCGCATGGCGGAACACGAAGGTCTCCGCGTCGGGCGGGACCCGGCGGATGAGCTGCGCCACCTGGAGCTCCTCCAGCAGGGGCACCAGGACGTCGCCCGGCCCAGGAAGGGCCCCGGGGGCCGCGGCGCGGGCCAGGTCGAGGTCGAACGTCCGGCCCACCGCCGCTCCCAGCTGGGCCAGCATCCGGGCCTTCGGGCTCAGCCGGTCGAGGCGGGCCAGCAGGCAGCTCTGCAGCGTCACCGGAATCGACGCGCCGCCGTCACGCCCCAGCGACGCACCGCCCTCTCGAAAGGAGAGCGCGAGCTCCTCGACGAAGAGCGGCACCCCGTCAGCCGCGGCGGCCACGCGCTCGACGAGGTCTCCATCAAGGGCTGATCCCAGCACCCCTCGCGCCAGGTCCGCCGACTCCGTGGTCGACAGCGCTTCGAGCTCGACGACGACGATCGGCACGCCGCCGGCGGCGGCCCGCAGCGCGTCGGGGTCGCTTAGGTACTCCGGGCGGGCGGCGACGACGCCCAGGATGCGGTGACCCGCGGCCCGGGACCGGATCGACCACAGCAGCTCGTTCGTCGTCGGGTCAGACCAGTGCATGTCCTCGACCACGAGCAGCAGCGGTCCGGCGTGATCGGCCTGGGAGAGCACGAGCGACGTCAGGGCCTCGATCGTCATCATGCGCCGTCGTTGGGGTGTGAACTCCCTCTCGCCGGGACCGAGCGGCGCGACAACCCCGAGCAGTTCGGCGATCCACGGGACGACGACGCCCGGATCGAGGTCGCGGCATCGCGCCACCTCGGCGCTCAGCAGATCGAGGTCCGCCGACGCATCCTGGCCGAGGCCCCAGAACGCCCTGAGCCCGACCACCACGGGATAAAGCGGGCTGGCCCGGTCGTAGGGCGAGGAATGGAACTCCAGGACGCGCCCCCCGGAGCCCACGACGTCACGCGCGGCGTGGATCAGGCGGGACTTGCCGATGCCCGGCTCCCCAGCCAGGACGACGACTGAGGCGTCGCCCGATCGAGCGTGCTCCCACGCCGCTCCTATTCGTGCGAGTTCATTGGCGCGACCCACCATGGGCGTGACCCCGCGTTCGTTGCGCGCGGCCTCGAAGCGGTCCCGCGCAGCGCGCAGCCCCACCACGCGGTGAAGCCGGGTCGGGTTGGCCGCCCCCTTGAGCATGAACGTCCCTCGGTCCTCGGTCTCGACGAACCCGCTCACCAGTGCCAGGGCCTGCTCGCTCACGAACAGCGAGTCGACGTCGGCGGCCGCCTGGATCCGAGCCGTCATGTTGGGGGTCTCGCCGAACGCGAGCGTCTCGCTGCCGTCCCCGGCTCCCAGGTCTCCGACGACGACGGGCCCGCTGTGGACGCCCACGCGCACCTGCATCCGTGTCCCGTCACTCGCCGGCGTCAATCCCTTGACGCCTTCGATGATCGCCAGCCCAGCGCGGACCGCGCGGTTCGTATCGTCGTCGTGGGCTTCGGGATAACCGAAATAGACGACCACCCCGTCACCGATCCATTGGGAGATGTGACCGCCGTAGTGCTCGATCATTTGGTTGCACACCCGCTGGTAATCGAGCATGAGGTTGCGCAGATCCTCGGGGTCGAGCCGTGTCGACATCTCGAGAGACGACACGACGTCGCACAAGAGAAAGGTGACCTGGCGGCGCTCGGCGCCGCGACGACCCGCCAAACTCGCGGTCGCCCCCGATCCATCTCGGAGGGTCAGCACTCCTGTGGGTGCCTCTTCGGCGAGCTCCAACACCTCAACCAGTTCGCGCCTGATCAGGGCCAGGACTTGGTCCGTCACGCCTAACTCCAAGCCAAGCGCCCCTAAGGAAACCCGCCCCCGTCGGCGCAGGATCTCCGCGGCTCGATCGATCTGGCTCGAAGCGTCCACCACTCCCCCAGCGCCGGTGATCATCCCCCGATTCCGCCGGGTCGTCAGTCCGGCCCCACCCGCGCGACCCCAAGCCTACGAGTCAAGAATCAATTGCGCTCAGTGTCTTATTGATACCTGAGTAATCGTCAACCTTTATGGGTACCGGGAGCCAACACTTTGTCGATGTCGTCAGCTAGATACCCCTTGCGAGAAATCAATTACTGGGCCACTCATCTAAGCTCATTAGAAGCCATCTAAGCCATCGTTTCAACGACATCTCGCCATCGACCTTCAAAGTACATCACCAAGTAGCACCCCCGTTGCTTACTGTGTTGCTTACGAGCACCTGCCTAGCACGTGGTGACGGCGACGAGCAGATGTGTCGTGCGACCCGCATAGAGTTCCACTCTCCGGTGCTCACCATACGCGCTCCAGATATAGGTCCCCGGCGGTGCCCGGAGAGCGAAGCGTGCGTAAATCTCCACCATGCCAATTATGGGATCCGGCGCAGTGGGATCGGCGAAAACAAAGGTGAATCCCAGCATCCAACTTTGAACAACCACCCGTTGGCCTTTGCGGAGCATCACCAAGCCAAAGGGCGGCGGCAGTAGCACCCGAGTCTCGATGCTTGGGAGCGTCGTCGTGGTCGTGTCAGTGCCGGTGACCACGCTCGTCGTTGGCTCGGGCGTCGTCGTCGAGGTACTTGTTGTCGTTGTTGTTGTGAACCAAGGCGCCGGCGGGACGCACCACGTCACTTTACCGACCAAAACTCCTGTTCGGGGATGGGCCTCAACCGTTGGGGCTTTCTCCGCGCTGGCAGACGTCATCCACGATGTACCAACGAAGACACTCGCCAACACAACTATCGATGCGCCGAATCCGGAAAAACGTCGTTGCATGCCCCGCCCTCGCCCGAGACTACACATTGAGACTTCCTTCGCGTCTTCCTCCGGCTTATACGTAACCGGCGCGGGGACGGCGATGAGTTGGATTCCATTCGTTGGTTTGCCAATGCAGGTCACGACGGTTGTGCAGCTCGGAGTCGCAGTCGTGGATGGAGATCCGTGACAGACGCTTTTACTGCCTCCAAGAGAGATTCAACCCGAAGTGCGTCGGGACCCTAACCACCGAACGATCGACATCATCCTGTTTTCGCTGAAGCAGCGCGATGAACTTCCGCGCGACTTTCCCCGTCCCCAAATGATGGGGATCAATTCCGATTGGCTTGCCGCATCCGCAACCACCATGTTGGCTCATTGAGCCGTGTGGGCGGGGTTTTGGGCAAAAGGGCAAGTTCGCACAGCTCGCGAGGGGTCTGCCCCAGAAGGCGCTTCGATACCGAAACACTTTCGCGCTTGCCGGGTACTGTCGCCCCTCGGCCGCCGGAGCGCATCGCCCTCTGGCCATGCCCGCGGAGAGACTCTGAAACTGGGCGGCAGCGGGCTTCGCATCCGCGATTGGACTCGATGGGCTTCCGCATGGCCGAGCTTCATGGCCCGAGGCGCTCGAGCAGTGTGTCGAGGAACGCCAACTGCCCTTCGGCGACTATTGTCACCGGACACATGACAGATTGGATGGTCGAGCCATCCATCAGAATCACATCCCCTAGAGCTTGGGCACGTCCTCCATTAGACGAATCGTATAGGGATCTACCGGGCTCTCCAGAACTTCGTCAACCGGCCCCGACTCCACAACGCGTCCCGACGAAAGTACCACCACTCGCTGTCCAATTGAGCGAACCAGTGCAAGGTTGTGCGTGATGAAGAGGATCATCAGATTGTGTTCTTGCTGCAGCTCTCTCAGAAGTTCGACGATGACGGCTTGGGCGCTCACGTCAAGAGCGGATGTGATCTCGTCACAAACGAGAAGTGTCGGGTCGACGATCAACGCGCGGGCAATCGCGACCCGCTGGCGTTCTCCGCCCGAGAGTTGATCGGGGAAACGACTGAGGAACTTCCCCGACAGAGAGACATCCTCAAGAACCTTCACCACCCGCTCTTCGACGTCCGACCGAGATGACGCAACGAAGTGCAGGAGAGGTTGCGAAACCAGCTGTCCGATCGTCTTTCGGGGGTTAAGTGACGTGTATGGGTTTTGAAAGATGTACTGGACGCTTCGCTGCAAGACGGCCGCGCGATCTCCAACACTGTTCTCCAGCCGCCTCCCCATGAAGGTCATTTCGCCCGTCCAGTTCGTGTGCATTCCAACGAGACACCGGGCCAAGGTGGTCTTACCTGATCCTGACTCCCCAACGATGGCGAGCGCCTCTCCGGCGTCGATTGCGAAATCGACGCCATGGACAACTTCGGAACCTCCGTATCGGGCAGTCAGGCCCTTGACCACGAGCGATTGCTCGGGCGGGGCTGTCCCCGAACCCGTGAGGACAACTTGAGCAGTTCGCGGCGTGATCACTCTCTCGGTCGCCCGGAAACATCGCGCAACGTGGCCTTGCTGGTCCACGGCGACAACGGGAGGTTGGCCCTTGAGACACTCGTCTCTAACAAGTGTGCACCTCGCAGCAAACGAGCAACCCGCTGGTCGCTGACCGGGCCGCGGAGGTTGGCCCTCGATGCCTTCGAGAGTCTCTGCCCTCTCCACGGAAGGTGCCGCCCGCAAGAGTCGTGCCGTGTAGGGATGGGCCGGCGACGTGAAGATGGACGACGTCGTCCCGACTTCAACCTGTCGGCCCGCGTACATGACGACGACCTCCTGCACGAGCTCACTCACCACCGCCAGATCGTGTGACACGTACACCGCACCAACGCCGTACTTCTCACACAGCGTCCGGATCGTGTTCAAGACGTGGCGCTGCGTGGTGACATCGAGGCCCGTGGTCGGCTCGTCGAGGATAATCAGTTTCGGCCGACACGCGAACGCCATCGCGAGGCAGACGCGCTGCTGCTGGCCTCCCGAGAGTTCGTGTGGATAGCGCTTGAGCACGCCCTGCGTCGAGTCAAGTTTCACTTCGGATAAGACCTCTTCGACGCGCTCGTCGATGCTGATGCCGACGTGGGGGTGCACCTCGAGGACCTCGCGGAGTTGGGTGCCGATTCGAAGGACTGGGTTGAGCGCCGACGCCGGGTCCTGGGGGACATACGAGATCTCGGCACCGCGGATCTCGCTCAACCGCTTTTCGGGAAGCGGGAGGATATCGCGTCCATCGAGGCGCACCGAGCCCGACACGATCTTGAGGCCACGGCGCGCGTAGCCGAGGAGCGCCAAGGACACGGTCGTCTTGCCTGAGCCGGATTCGCCAACGAGCCCCAAGATGCGACCGGCCTCGACCCGGAACGAGACGTCCGCAACAACGTCTTGGTTGGATCCAGCCATGTCGATCCGCAGACCCTCAACGACCAGTCTCGTCGTGGCTTCTGCCAGGGTCGAGGAATCAGCCAACGGGGGCCTCCACCTCACCGATCTCGAGGACGGCGACGTCCCCGTACTTGCGGTTCACACCAATCGCCACCCTTGCAATGGCGTCCGTGAAGGTGTTAGTGCCAACCGTCAGCAGTGCGATGAGGAGGGCCGGCACGAGCACGGTCCAAATGTTGCCCTGTGATCCCTCAAGGTTCTCGGTGATCATGTATCCCCAATTCGGGGCTGGCGGCGGCTGGCCGAAACCGAGGAAGGCGAGACCAGAGATAATGACCACTGAGTATGTGAGGCGTAGCCCGACCTCAACCATCAGGGGGCTGACGATGTTGGGCAGGATCTCGCGATTCATCACGTGACGCGCCTTCACGCCCCAGAGCTCGACCGCCTTCACGAAGTCACGCTCGGAGATCTCCAAGGTCGCTGAACGCACAACTCGCGCCACCTGGGGGGCGTGACTCATCCCGACCGCGATGACGATGAGCCAGAGCTTCGGACCGAAGACGCTGACCAGCAGCAACGCGAAGACCAGCTGGGGAAACGCAAGGACCACGTCGACAGTCCGCATGATCAACCCGTCCCAGCGTCCGCGCAAGTACGCCGCCGACACTCCCGCCACCGTGCCTGCCCCGACCCCGAGCACCGTCGCCGCGGCGGCCATTAGCAGCAGGACCCACCCACCGTTGAGCACTCGCGACAGGACGTCACGGCCGAGAGTGTCCGCGCCTAGCAAGTAAGTCGACGACGCATGACCGAAGGGCAAGCCCAACAGGGCGTCCGGCTGATAGGGCGCGACAAAGGGGCCAATGGCCGCGACCGCGATTACGAAGACCATCAGCCCGAGGCCCGTTCCTCCCCGCGGCGTCCGAGCCGCTCGACCGAGAATTCGCAGCCACTGGTGCCGCTGGAGGTGGTCAGTCGACTTCGCTGATGGGGAGGAGTCGCTCACGTCGACCTACCTTGGCAACCGGCGTCGGGGACTGGCCAAGAGGGCTATGACGTCGCTCAGGATGTTCACGACGATGTAGAAGGCAGCCAAGAAAAGGACGATGAATTGGACCACTGGAACGTCATGCACTGACACGGCGCTCACCAGTCCCTGCCCGATGCCCGGGAAAGCGAAAACGTTCTCTACCACGACGATGCCACCGGCCAGATAGAGGTAGTTGAGTCCAATGACCTGAATCGTGGGAGCCACCGCGTTCGGCAAAGCGTGGCGCACCAGCAGTCTCCTGCGCGGTACGCCCTTCAGAATGGCCATCTCCACATAGTCCGACTCAAGGGCCTCCACCGTGGCCGCGCGCATCATCCGGAAGATGTACGGGACAATGACAATGACCAGCGTTGCGACTGGCAGCACGAGAAGCTTCGAATTCTGCCACGGGTAGGTGCCGGGAGGGATCAGGGAGACGGCGGGAAGGATGTGAAGGACCCCCGTCGCGAACAGGATGACGAGGACTGTGCCGATCACGAACTCCGGCATGGCCGTGACCGCGAGCGCTACAACGGAGGTCGTGTGGTCAAAGGTGGTGTCCTTGCGCAGCGCCGCGATCGCGCCGAAGACAACTCCGACCACCGTGCCAACGAACCCGGAGATGAAGACGAGGGCCGCAGAGTTCAGGATGCGCGGCGACACGACCTGCCAAACCGACTCACGGTTGGCGTACGACTGTCCGAAGTGTCCCGACAGGATCCCCGTGAACCATGACCAGTACTGGGACTCGACGCTCCGGTTCAGGTGAAGCTGCAGTGTGAGCGCCCGAATCCTCGCCGGTGTGGCCGTCTGGCCCAGCATCACCTTGGCAACGCTGCCCGGCAGCGCTTGGGTTGCCGCGAATATGACGACCGACACGAGCAGCAGTGTCAGTACGCCCGCGACGGTCCGCTGAGCGACAAGCCATGAAATGGCGTGATCTTCCCTCCATGGGGTCTTCGTCTCGACTTTCGAATGATTGACTATCGGATCGGTCAACGTCACGCGCGATCCAGTCCTTGTGTGCGAGCCAACTCAGCCACGTCGCAATCTAACTCCAGCGCACTATCAAGTCCTTCGTGACCTTCCTAACCCACACCGTCTGCGACTACGCGAGCCAGATGGACGCCCAGTCGTAATCCGAGAGAGGAAAGCTCGGTGACTGCTTGACGCCCTTGACGTTCTTCGCCGTCGCATCGATGACCGGCGCGAAATAGGGGATGATCAGGCCGCCGTCCGTCCAGTCGATCTGCTGCATCTCGTGAGCGAGCTCGGTCTGACGCGTCTTGTCTGTCGTGGCCAGCGCCTGGTTGTACAGCGAGGTGTACTTCGGGTTGTCGTAGTGGGGCGTGTTGAACGCAGCTCCCGGGATCGTGACCTGCCCGACGTTCACGAGGTAGGGAAGGTAGAACCAGTAGTCCTGCCCGAAGGGAACCTTCAGGTAGTCCTGTCCGAACCAGGCCGACGTCGTGACTTGGTTGATGTTGACCGTAACGCCGGCGGCCAGCGCCTGCTGGGCGAAGACTTCCGCCGTCTTGATCGTCCCCTGACCGATGCCGCTCGAGGTCGTAAGGGTCACGGCCAGGCTCTCGTGCCCTGCCTTCTTCAGCAGCGACTTCGCCTGGGCGATGTCCTGTTCACGCTGGGCGATTGAGTGGTCGTACTCGGAGTCGAATTTTCCGAAGATGTCGTTGGCGATGGAGCCATACCCGCCGAACACGAGATTGAGCATCTCTGGTCGGTTGACGATCAACTTCATCGCCTGACGAACACGCACATCGTTGAAGGGGGCCCTGTCGACCCTCATCGTGATCGGGTTCCAGCCACCAGTCTTGGAGATGATCGTGTTGACGTTTCCGCTCTTCAGAGGAGAGATCGAGTCCGATGAGAGAAAATTGATCATGTTGACCGAACCACCCAGCAGACCGTTCACCTGGGCCTGCTCGCTCGGGTAGTCGCTGATGATCAGCTGATCGGCGTACGGCTTCCCATTCAGGTAGTAGTTCGCGTTTCGCGTGAAGACGCTCTGAACGCCGGGGGTGAAGCTCTTGTACTTGAACGGCCCCGTCCCCACCGGGTGCTTGGGATCGTATCCCGTGGGAACCATCAAACAGAAGGGGTCAGTCAGGGCCTCGACGAAGGTCGAGTACGGTGTCTTGCACGGAATCCGGACCGTCTTGGCGTCGAGAATGCTGGCATGTGCCAAGTCGAGGGGCGTGAGACACGGGGCACCCGCCAACGGCGCCTTCGGATTCGCGATGCGGCGAAGACTGAACAGCACGTCCTTCGCGCCGAAGCTCTTGCCGTTGTGACAAACAACGTCCGGGCGGACTCGAATCGTCCACGATGTCGCGTCCTTGTTCGCGACGATCTCCTCGGCGAGGTCGTAGACAGGATTGGCTTGAGAGTCGAACTTCACCAGCGGGCTGTAGAGAGCGAAGATCCGCGGGTAGTCACAGTTCGTAAGCGGGTTCTGAGCATCGAGATTGTCGTTGGTCGCGCCGCCCTGACCTCCGAGGTGCAATGTTCCTCCGCGCTTGGGTGCGCCTGACGAAGCCGCGCCGGCAACGGATTGCCCGGCCGTGACGGACCCCGCAAGTCCGACGATCGCCGCTCCGGCGGCTCCAAGCTTGAAGAATTCTCGGCGCGACGGATAACTCAGCGTCGTGAACTCCAAATGCGACGAACCGTTCGAATCTTTCCCCTGGTTACCCATGGCAACACCCCTCCCTTTCGCGAAAGCAGGTGCCCTCGCACGAGTCCCTGTTACAACCAACAGCACTTCTTAGCATACAGTGCACTCACTGTACACACAGATGCCAAGGTTTTTCCCGGCGGGTACGAGCCCCGTTTACTGGTTCGCCCTCGGCCCCACCGTTCCTCTGGGCCGGCCCCTCCACGGGCAGTTCCGGCAACCGAGGTGGCAGCATCGGCCGCGCGAGCGCAAGTAGGCCGCACTGAGCACGGTGAGGCCGCCTTCTTGCTCGAAGTCTCGCCCCTGCACAAGCTCATCCCCGCCGTCAGCCTGGTCGGCGGCCTGATCTTCGCCCGGGTACTCACCGGGCACCGGCCCTGCCCGACCTGAGGCGGACACTGGCCCGCGGATCTGACCAGACCTGGCCGGCGGCCTCGGCACGAGGTCGTCTCACGGCAGGGGCGCCGCCGCCGTCTGTCCGCCGTCGATGAATATCGTGGATCCGCTGAGGAACTCCGGCGCGTCGCGCACGAGGTAGAGGACCAGGTTGGCGATCTCATCGACTCGCCCGGCGCGGCCTAAGGGGTTCACTCGACGCAGCTGTTCGGGGGTCGACTTGTCGACGTACTCGGAAGTCATGTCCGTATAGACCCATCCCGGCGCCACGGCGTTAGCGACGACGTTCGTATTGGCGAGGTCGACCGCGATCGATTTCACGACACTGACAATCGCGGCTTTGGCCGCGCTGTAGTGCGCCGACTCAGGTTCCGACTGTGGCGCGTTGATCGACGAAAACAGAACGATGCGACCGCCAGCGTGATCGCGCATGTACTTGGCCGCCTCCACCGCGGACAGAACCGATCCCCGAAGCGCCACGTTGAGCGTTTCGTCCCAGGTCGCGGCGTCGAGGTCGCAAAAGTGTCGAGGAACGTAGGCGGCCGCGGCCGTCACCAGCGCGTCAATCCCACCCGAGCGTTCTATGTGGCCGCGCACCGCGGCGCCGGGACCGTCGGCAGTTCCCACGTCGACCACGTCAGTGAAGACCTCTCCGCCTGGATAGGCGGCTCGCAGTTCGGACGCCGCAGCCTCCAGGACCTCCGCCCGGCGTCCGACGATGCTGACGGAGTAGTCGGCATTGAGCAGCGTTCCGGCGACAGCCTTCCCGATTCCGGATCCTCCACCCGTTATCAGCGCACTTGGATTCACTGGGACCTCACCTTCATGTTGAACTAGGAGACCGTGATTCGGCCGGGAAGCTGCGACACCATCTGCTCGAGCGTCCGGCACGCGTTAACACCAATTTCGTTGAGTTGCTCCGTGACATCAACGGCACTCTCGCCGTCAATATCCTCGGTGAGGCGCCCACCCAGGAAGATCTGCGACGTCACGTGACGTTGGCGCAGCTCGTTGAGCAGTTGGCGCCCCAGACTGAGAGCCATTCCGTTGTACGTCGAAAGCGCAATGATGTCGGGACTGACCTCGTTCGCGACCTTTGCGAGGTCGGGTCCGGCGACGCTGGTGCCCAGGTCGATCACGCGCGCGCCCAGGCGCTGGAGGACCGACGACACGACGAAGAGCCCGTACTCGTGGATGTCGCCCGATGCGGTCAACGCGGTCAGCCCTCGAAGATCCGGCGCGCCGTTCGCCCGAATCCCTTCGAGGGCCACGTCGACACTCTTGAGCAATCTTTGTAGGGTGTCCGTTGGCACGACCGGAGCGAATCCCCGTGGGTAGGAGTCATCTCGATCTCCGGCAGCGAAGAGCTCCTCGAGCTTGCTGCCGCCGATCCGTCGTGTAGCGAGGATGCACTGGAGGGGATCGCGAACGTCGACGCCCAACGCGTCGAGTCCCGCGAGGAGATTGGAGTAGTAGCGCCGGCCTCCTTCCAAGATCCTGTCACGCAGCTCGGTGACGGGCCGCCAGTCGATCAGGTCAGGGCTCGATCGAGCCCGATTGGCCGCTTCGGTGGCGATCACGAGCGACTGGACGATCTCATCCTCCGTGGGGATTCGAATCGCCTCGGTCACGGGCGTTGCGTGGATTGCGGCTCCGGTCGGGAAACGCAGCTCTCGTGCCGCGGTGAAGTAGACGTCATGGAACACCATCGCCGCATTGCGGTCTAGGTCACTGTCGGTGCCGAAGGAGTTCGTATCACCATGGACGAACGAAGGCGGGACCCGGTGAACGTTGATCGCATCGAGTGCCATTCCGAACGCCTGCTTCAACACCGGATCCTGGAACGTCGAGCCGTAACTCTGAGAGTGCGCACCTCCGACCAGGTCCTCGACGATGTAGCGATGGAAGAGGCACCAGCCGAGTGACGTGGCCGCGTCGTGAAAGCCCGCGCAGTAACCGTCCTCCACGTAGGCCTCGAGGACAACGCCGTCGCGTCGTTTCTCGGCAATCATCCCGATCGCCTCAATCGTCCGGGCCATCTGCTCGACGTCGTCCTCCCACAGCGGGTAGCCGTAGTTGTGCTGAGCCATGCTGCCGATATAGCCGAAGCCCGCGCGCAAAGCCGCCTCAGTGTTCACAATTGCCGCGGGGCTGCCCAGGTTGTGGTCGTTCCAGATTGGCGCGATATCGACGTCCATGGAAGC
Source organism: uncultured Actinomycetota bacterium (assembly GCA_963805595.1). GTDB lineage: Bacteria > Actinomycetota > Acidimicrobiia > Acidimicrobiales > RAAP-2 > RAAP-2. Next base: position 889,840 of record CAWDUM010000005.1, read on the forward strand.
GCCGTTCCAGTCGTCCTGCGAGTACATCATGATCCCGGTCTCTTCGAGCGCCTCCGCGCGAAGCTCGGGTGGAAGTCCCATCCGTCGATCCGGAATCAGTGACACGCGGTCCAGATCGAATCCGAGCTGGCGGCCCTTGGCCTGTATGTACTCGATGGCCTCCTTCGTGTCGGCCCACGTCTTGTAGCCGAGGTTGATGTAGGTGGTGATCTTCCCCTCGGCACGGCACCGTTCCTTGTACTCGCGGTCCGAGCGGACGTTGCGGAGCCGCGGGTAGCGGCCAATGGGTACGTCAATCGCCCGGGCCCGCTGGCGTCCCCGTTCGACGAGCTCCATTCCGTTGGGCAGGTCCTTCGGTATCAGTGAGTCGATATCGATCGCGTCAGTCATAAGCTGCTCCCCTAGCTGGAATAACCATCGGCAGAACCGAGTGCAACAGATTCTTCGCCGCCGGCCGGTCTCGGGTCACCAAGAGACCGCACGCAGCCAGAACGTAGTCCCGGTCGACCACGACGTCGAAAGCGCTCGGCAGGAGGTGCCGGCGCCGGTCGAAGACCTCCAAGAGCGCCACGGTTCGACTCTCGACGAACTCACCACCCTGAGCTCGAAATACGCCTCCCGTCAGGACGACCAGTGCCTCACCCCTCAGATCCGGACCCTCGTGCTTCACGTTCACGCCGTCTCGCTCGATCATCAGTTGCTGGACACCGGAGTGCCGCACGAGGGACACGGCGACGGCCAGCGATGCCAGTTCTGCGTCGACCGCGAGCCCCGTCTCGTCAGACGGCAGCATTCCCGGTTCGCGCGAGCGCCGGTCCGCTTCAGCCATCAAGCGGGCGAAGTCCTCGTCCGAGACCAGCCCCACGTCCCGTGCGGCTTCCACCACACCCGGTGCGCTCCAGCGAAGACCCAGATCCGCCTCGACGGTGCGTCGAGTGGGCAATGTCGGAACCGGGACAAAGCCACGATCGCTTGTCGGGTTCTCGGCACCGGTCGTGGAATAGACGTCCGTCGTCGCGCCTCCCACATCCACCACGATGATCGGACGCGGCTCATCGCCTCCGACGGCCAACTCCGAGAGGAGCTCGACCGCCGCGAGGACGGCGTCAGGTGTTGGCATCATGACCATCCCCAGGAACTCCGGCTCGCGACTCAGATGCCGGCCCCCGATGACGTGGCGGATGAACGCCCTGCGGATCGCGTCGCGTGCGGGAGCGGCTACTAGAGTCCCGATCTCCGGAAGAAGATTGGCCACAACCTCGGTCTCGATCCCCGCCGTCCTCAGCACGTCGGCGGCAGCCCGGGAGGCATCGGCGTTTCCCGCCACCACGGCCGACGCCCCGGGCAGCGCCGCGGCAACCGCGGCCGCCCCCTCGACGAGCGCGGTCGCGTTCCCCCCGTCCGTTCCGCCCACGACCAGTGCGACGTCCGCCCCGCTCGTATGCAACGTGTCAAGGGCGCCAGGGTCGCTCAGGTCCCCGCAGACTGTCGCCACGATCCGTCCTCCGGAGTTCAATGCGACGCGCCGGGCGGCCTCTGTGGTGATATCGCGCTCGAGCCCGACCACGGCTACCCGCAACCCTCCGCCCGCACTGGAGCACGCGAGCGTCTCGATGCCAACTTGGACTTCGTCGGACAGCGCAAGTTCCTTGCGCGCCGTCCGGTAGCCCGCCATCACGTCGCTGTCGACCGTCGTGCGATGGTGCGAACGCGCCAGCAAACGACCCGACGACGGCTCCACCGCGGCCAATTTCGTGAACGTGCTGCCGAAGTCAGCGAGAAGAAAAACGGTCGGGGCCAACCGTCCACGAGACGCAACACCGTCGTTGCCCGACGCGAATTTGCCTACTGCGCGCAATAGCCACCGTCGATCACCAGGTCCGTGCCGGTGACGAAGCGCGACTCGTCCGTGACCAGGTAGAGGACACCCCACGAGATCTCGTCGGCCGTGCATCCACGACCCATCGGCGTCGCCGAACGGACGGCTTCATTGGATTCCTCGCCCTCCTCTTCGGCCATCGGAGTCATCACGAGGCCTGGACAGACGCTGTTGACCCGAATGTTGTCGCGAACGTACGCGAGCGCGGCGGCCCTGGTCATCATCTGGACCGCCCCCTTGCTCGCCTGATACGAAAAGTAGCCCTCCCCGCCGACGATGCCCCAGATCGAGGCGGTGTTCACAATGGCGCCCCCGCCGGCGCGGCGCATCGCCGGTATCGCGTACTTCATCCCGAGGAAGACACCCGTCTGGTTCACGGCGAGAGCGCCGTACCACTCCTCCAGTGTCTCCTCGGTGAGGTTCTTCATGCTCCCGAGCACGCCGGCATTGTTCACGAGCACGTTGAGTCGTCCGAACTCGCTCTCAGCGAAGGCCACGGCCCGGGCCCACTCCTCGGGTCGCGTGACGTCGAGATCGGTGTAGCGGACGGAGAGCCCCTCTGACACGAGACGACCGGCGACGGACGATCCGAGTTCCGCGCGGACGTCGCCGATCACCACGTTGGCGCCCTCTCGAGCGAAGACTTCCGCGTGCGCCGCGCCTTGACCCCGCGCTCCACCCGAGATGAGGGCCACCTTGCCGTCCAGTCGTCCCATTCAATGCCCTTTCACAGATCAGCGTTGCTTCGGATGATCGAGATCATGCGGGGATCCGGACTGCTCCTGCCGCGACGAGCCCGTCTATCTCCTCACCGGAGAGCCCGAGGCCACTGAGAATCTCGACACCGTGCTGGCCCTGCACCGGGGCGGCTCCGCCCGTCGACGTCGGAGTCTTCGCCAGGTGCAGGGCACTCCCCATCGTTCGAATTCGCCCCGCCGTGGGGTGGTCGAGCTCGATGATCGTTCCGCGCTCCAGCACGTGCTCGTCGGTCATGAGGTCCTCGACCTTGAGAACCGGCCCGCTGGGCACGCCAGCCCGTTCGAGGCGCTCGAGGAGATCGCTGCGGGGCCGCTTGAGGAACTGCCGATCGAGCAGGTTCAGGAGCTCCTCTCGGTGGGCCACCCGGGACGGATTCGTCGCGAATCGCTCCTCATCGGCGATCTCGGGAACCTCAAGCGCGTCGCAGAGTCCGTGCCAGCTCTTGTCCGAAGCGATGCCGATGACGAGCCAGGTGCCGTCCCCGGTCTGGAACGCACCGTTGGGGCACGTGTCCTCAAAGCTCGGGAGCATCACGTGGTCGGCGGGGCTGATGATCCGGTATCCCTGGGACGCGATCAAAGCCTCGAACAGCGTGACCTCGACCTTCTGGCCGACGCCGTCACGACCTCGAGCGATTAAGGCCGCCAGGATCGATTGAACGGCCAGCGCGGCGGCGTAGGTGTCGGCGATCGTGACCACCAGAAGCTGCGGCCGGCCTCCGCCGCCCTGACGGTCCATGACGCCGCCCATGGCCTGCAGGACGATGTCGAGCGCAGGACGGCTGGCGTAGGGGCCTCTCTGGCCGAATCCGCTGATCGAGCAATAGATCAGACCGGGGTTGTCCTTTGACAACTCGTCGAAGCCGACGCCCAGCTGGTCCGCGACCCCCGGGCGAAAGTTCTCTATCACGACGTCGACCTCGCGCGCCAAGCGGTGAGCAATCTCCACGGCGGCCGGCTTCTTCATATCCAGCGTGATCGAACGCTTGTGACGATTGAGCGCCATGAAGTTCATTCCCTCACCGCCCAGGAACGGCGGCCCGAACTGGCGGGCTTCATCACCCGCGGGCGACTCGACCTTGATCACGTCCGCGCCGAGATCGGCCAGCGTCATTGTCGCGTACGGCCCGGCGAACAGGCGCGAGAAGTCCAGAACCTTGATCCCGGCGAGTGGGGCGGGTGCGGTCATGTTCGGACTCCTACTGCGTCAAGAAACGCCTGATAGATGGCGCGGGCGTGCTCGCGCTCCAGCATCTGCTCGGGGTGCCAGAGAACGCCGAGGATGAAGGCGGCCGAAGGGTCCTCGAGCGCCTCGATCAGGCCGTCGGCCGCCCGGCCCGTCGGTCGCAGTCCGGCCCCGACGACGTCGATGGCTTGGTGGTGCAGACAGTACACCTCTACTTCCTCGGCCCCCACGGCACTCGCGGCCAGGGTGCCAGGCTCAAGCGAGACCCTGGTCAACTCGATGCGCAGCGTGGGGTTCTCGACAATGGTCGACGACTCGTGGGGCCGATGTTGGTCGAGGGTTCCACCGTAGGCAGCGTTGAGCATTTGAAAGCCCCGACATATTCCCAGAATGGGCATCTGTCGGGCCCGCGCCGCCCGAATGAGCGCCATCTCGATCCGGTCACGAGCGGTGTCCGGATTGTGGGTCTGCTCTTCGTCCATGACCCGTCCGTACGTGGCGGGATCAAGGTCCGTACCACCGCTCAGCAGGAGCCCGTCCGCGACGTCAATCGCCTCGGACGCGATCTCATCTTCGAATCCCGCGACGTTCGGCACGACCAGCGGTATTCCGCCGCCTTCGGCAATCGCCCTCACGTAACCCTTGCCGACGTAGTGCGACGGCAGGAATCCCTCAGCGATCGGGACATCCGCGGTCCCGCCCGTCACGAGGATTCGGGGCCGACTCCTCACGTCATACTCCGAGATCGGGGAGGAAGTTGAAGACGAAGGGGTACCCCACCGGGACCGGCTCGACGTCCAGTTGCGTCGCGCAATCCGGGCAGTAGAACTCTCGCAGCGACTGCCACGCCGGGTCAGCTCCCTTGTTGGGTTGAAACACCACCCCGTCTTGGGGGTGCCGGTCATAGACGAGCGCCCCCTCCTTCCAGTTCAATCGGTAATCACCGAACTCGTGGCCGCAAAAGCACTTGACGATGCGGGCGCCGTCGGCTCGTTCCACGACGTAGAGATTCTCCTGCAAAGGCACGAGAATCCGGTCGTCCCATTGCACGCGCGCCTGTTCGATCGCCAAGACGATCTCGACGCGATCACCCGTCTTGGTCTCTCGCTGCAGCTCGGCCAACTGGTCAAGCGGCAGGACTCCGTCGATCAGCTCCCGGATGCGGTCGCGCTGGGCCTCTTCGCCCGTCTGGTGCGGCATTGTCATTCGGCCACCTCAAATTCTTCGGGCAAGTCCCAGAAGGCGCGGAACTCGGTCGCCCACTTCGGCGAGACCTCCATCACGTCACGGTACATAGCGCGCGCCGTAGGAGGAATGTCGCCAGCCAGCAATCGTTCGCGTTGGCGCTGTTTGTACTCGGCGGCGGGCACGCCGCGGCCCAGACGCTGGCGACGATGCTCGGCCCGCAGGGCCTCCGTGGCCCGCTCGTCATATCCGACCTCACCCGCGGGATCCACGGTCACGACAACTCCGTAGACGTCGGCCGCGACACGAATGCCGCTCAGTCCATTCTTCACGTCACGCATCACGTCAACGGGGTTGCGCAGGAGCGGGTCTCCGTATCCACCTCCGTCACCGCTCACCACCGAGAAGAGCGAGAACGGCTCCAGCACAGACGTGGGAACGTTCTGTCCAAGCACGCAATGCCAATCGGCTTTGACTTCCTCCACGAATTGAGGCACTGACCGGTCGAAGCCCTCGGTATTCGGTAACCGCTCGCCGGCCTCAATCATGGCCTCGACGTTGGTACCGCTGCCGATCCACACTCGCAACGCTGCGGCCGGATATCCACCCATGAGGCCGGCCGTCGAGAAGATCGGCGGCGACCCAAACGACCCGATCTCCATTTCTATGTCTTCCGGAATCAGGTACAGGGAGTGGATCCCATTGCCGCCGCGGTATTTGCCAAAGCCACCGCCGTCCTTTCGGATCTCGCGGGCGAGCCAGACCTGAGGCATTTGCTGTTCCCAGACCTCGGCATCGCCCATGTCGCCTTCGGCGTTGAAGTCCGAGAAGGCGGTGTCCAGGCCGTCCATGAAGCTCGTGGCGTACATTCCCGACGACGCGAACTCGAAGCACTGGCTGCCGAAGTGCCGACCGTACTGGTCCTTGCCCCCCGCCAGATTGCCGCTGGTCAGCGGACCCGACGCGTGCACCTCCTCGCGGTAACCCTGAGCGAAGTAAGCCCGGGACACGGCCTGCGCGCAGGCCTGCATGCCCCCGTAGGCGGGACCCCACAACGTCGTCGGCAATTGGATGTTGTCGGGATTGCACACGCTTCCCAGCGGCACGTGGAGCTCGATCGCGAGGAACGTGCCGTCGTTGTAGCGCAAGTCATAGAACACGTTCTGAATGAGTCCGTTGAACAGCATCCCCTCGAAGAGCGGCAATGTCGCCTGGAATGGTTGGCGTTTCGCCGAAGGCAGCCCCTCGAAGTTGAGGCCCAAACGACCGTCTCGAGTGACGGTCAGCTCGCAGGGACTGTGCATGATGCGCTCGAGATTCTTGATCGTGACGCCACGCCACGCGACCTCGCGATAACGGCCCGGGAAGAGTGATCGCCGAACCTTCTCACGGGTGGCGCGCAGGGTGTCCTCGATGTACTCGCGACAGACCTTGCGGTACATGCTGAGGCCAACCTCGTTGAGCAGCTCCTTCACCTTCTCTCGAATGATCAGGTTCCCCGTTAGCTTGGCTCGATTGTCGGCCAACCAAGATATCGAGCTTCGTACGCCGCGGTCGACGAGAACGTCGAAGTCGTAGAACAGCTCGTCGTTGGCCGCGATCCGCATGCACGGGAGTATCAGTCCCTCGGCGAATCGGCTCGTAAACGAGGACCCCATCGCCCCGGGCTCGACGGCGCCGGTCTCGGTCACGTGGGTAAGCCCCCCGATCCAGCCCTCCAATTCTCCATCGACGAAGAACGGCGTGATCAGCATCTGGTCCGAGGGGTGGCCACCGCCAATGAACGAATCGTTGTTGAAGAAGTAGTCCCCCTCGTGAAACCCCATCTTCGTCTCATAATCACTGTTGATCATCCACTTGATTGCCCTCGACATCGTGTGGACGTGGATCATGAGTCCCGTGGACAGACATATTGCGTCACCTTCGGCGGTGAACAGTCCGAAGATGATCTCACCCTGCTCGCGAGTCGACGGAGACGCCGAGATGGACAAGGCGACCTCTCGGGCGTTGGTCAACGTCTGCAAGAGCCTGGTGAAGAGCACCTCGAAGGTGACCGGGTCAGACTCCTTGGCGCTGAGGTCGCTCTCAAACAGCCCAGTCTCGCGTATGCGCCGATCACTCTCGGCGAGGCGCTCCTTCAACGAGCGAGTGGTCGTGACAGTGGAGTTCATAGCTGCTCAATCCAGACTGACTGGTACTCGTCGACGCGAGCACTCCGGTTCGACGGCAACACCAGGGTTGTCGTCGGTGCTTCGACTACTGCGGGTCCCGCAACGACGTTGCCCGAACGCAATAGGTCCCACTGGTATCGGGGCGTCGGGATCCACTCTCCGCTCCAGTACGCGGGCCGCTTCTCGTACATCGCCGCGGAGGGGTCGGCCCCCTCGAGCTGGCGCTTCACGAGTCCCGGCTTGACCTTGCGGGCCGAGGCCACGAGACCCACCTCGAACACCTCGTAGCCCGCCTGAGGGAACTGAGCCCCCTTCGCAAACACGCGAGCGTAGAGCTCTTCGAACGCCGCGATGACCGCACGGACATCATCGGCGGTCCGGCACTCCGAGACCGGTGACGGAGTGATGAGGTCGTTCAACTGGCGGCCGTAGCGCACCATGGCCAGTGGCCTAATGGAGATCTCATCGCGTTTGAAGCCCTCGAGGCTCATCTGGTCGAGTGCCTGCTGCTCGAGTCGCTCCCACGCGGCGCTGATCCGACTCCCGGCGGCAGCCAACTCCTCGTCGTCGGCGTTGGGCGAAATCACGACGTTCACCGCACGGTTGTAATGGTGCTCGTAGTCCGCCGTCGAGGCCCCGAACGCGGAGAATGCCGCGGCGTAGGGGAACGTCAACACGCCCCTGAGTGGGAGCTTCTCCGTGTAGCCGCACACGTGACCGGGACCGGCTCCGCCAAAGGCCAGCAGGACATAATCGTCGAGACGGCTGCCGCGCAGCGACACGAGACCGGTGACGGTCTCGCGCATACGCGCGTCGATCACTCGACGTATTCCGTCGGCGGCGTCCTCCACGGACAACCCCAGCGGCTCAGCCACTTTCTGGCGAATCGACGCCCGGGCCGACTGCTCATCGAGGTGGACCTTGCCGTTCAAGAGTCCGCGGGGGTTCAAGTACCCCAGGACCAAGTCGGCATCCGTAACGGTCGGCTCAGTGCCACCGGTCCCGTAGCAGACAGGGCCAGGACGGGACCCGGCGGACTCGGGACCCACGACGAGTCGTCCGCTCAGCTCGTCGATGCGGCTGATCGTCCCTCCACCCGCGCCCACGGAGTGAACCTCCATCATGGGCAGCGACAGCAGGAGTCCCGCCAGAACCGGCTCGCGGTCGATTCCGATGAAACCATTCGAGACCAAGCCCACGTCGAAGCTCGTGCCCCCGACGTCGGTCGAGATCAGGCTGTCCAGGCCGTAGAGCTCGCCCACCGTCCTCGCGCCCACCAGACCGCCCACCGGACCGGACATCGCCGTGTCGATGGCGCGAACATGGCTCGCGGGTGCCAACCCTCCCGCCGATTGCATGACCTGGAGGTCTCCCTTGAAGCCACCCTCCTTGAGGGTGGTCTCGAGTCGAGCGAGGGCCCGCAACGTCGAGGGCCCCGAATATGCCTCGATCGTGGTTGCGTTCGCGCGAGGTAGCTCGCGCAGGGTCGGGCTGATTTCGCTGGAGAGGAAGCAGGGAATCTCGCTTACCCCCAACGCGTCCAGTTCCGCGCGCACCAGCTCCTTCGTGCGCTTCTCGTGCGCGTCGTTCAGGAAGGACCAAAGGTAAACGACCACCAGCGAGTCGACGCCGGCACTCACGAGCTCGCGAACCGCCTGACGAACGTCGTCCTCGCGCAAGGGGACCACCTCGTGTCCCAAGGAATTCACGCGCTCGGACACCCCGCGCACCCAGTCACGCGAGATCAACGGCGGCTGGTGCCGGTGCACCACCGGGTGGATACGGTCGACGCGCGACAGCTGCACCCAGCTCTGCTTTCCACGCTCCATCAGGAGAAGGTCTTCGAATCCCCGAGTGATGAGAAGTCCCGGCTTGCCGCCGCTACGAGTGAGGACCGAGTTCAGCACCGTCGTCGCCCCATACCCCACGACTTCGAGTCCTTCGAGGAACTCCGCTTGATCCAGCCCGAGTGCTTCGCGCGCCATGTCGAGCGCGGACACAAAGCCCGACGCGATGTCGTCAGGTGTCGTGGGAGCCTTTCCCAGAGCGAATTCACCTCTCTCTGTCACCACGAAGCAGTCGGTGAAGGTGCCGCCCACATCCGAGTAACACACCACCGGCCTAGATGACGTGGCCATCCCGCTCCCTTCGCACACCGCTGCCCCGCCGCATCTAAACGGCCCCATACCACGAGTGATTCGAGGGTTGTGTGGCCACGCCCCTCGTCTCTCCGGAGAGTGTACACACTGCACACAGTGAGTGCAAGCACGTGAAACAGATGAATTTCACTAGCAAATACCTAGAAAGCCGAGAGATACCGATCGCGTTCCCACTCGGCGGAGTTCCCCAGGAACTCCTCGACCTCGACCTGCAAGAGACTCTGGTAGGCGCCGGTGATCGGCCCCAGTAGCTCGCGCGCGAAGGTGCTCTGGGCGAAGACCTCCATTGCCTCGACGAACGTCACCGGCAAGCGCTCGACACCCGTCGCCTCGTGCGCGTTTCCCACCACCGGGTCGGTCAGCGCGAGAGCGCGGTGCATGCCGTCCAGACCGCTCCCGAACTGGCCCGCGAAGGCCAGGTAGATGTTGCAGTCCGCCGACGCATCACGCTGTTCGATTCGCGTGGCGCCTTCTGATCCCACGATCGCTCGAACCGCCACCGTTCGGTTGTCGACGCCCCACGTGATCGCCGAGGGGGCGAATGAGGCGCCGGCACGGCGGTGGTAGGCGTTCGGATTGGACGAGCCCAACAAGGCCAACTCGCGCATGTGAGCCAGTTGGCCCGCGAGATAGTTGCGCGCAAGGCTGCTCAAGTCACCCCGGTCGAACATGACATTGCTTGACCCGGACCACAAGCTCTGGTGGATGTGGAGTCCGCTGCCGGCTTGATCGGTCCACGGCTTGGCGAGGAATGTTGCATCGATTCCCGTCGAGCGGACAATTTCTCGTGCGAAGAACCGAGACAGCACGGTGTAGTCGGCCGCGTGTTCCGCCGGCGCGTGCTTGATGTTCAACTCGACTTGGCCGCCCGAGTACTCCGGATTCATCGCCTCAACCGGGATCTCCGCTTCGACCAGTTGGCGCCTGATCCGACCCAGGATGTTCTCAATCTCGCCACCCTTGGTGATTGAGTACTGATTGATATCGCTCCACAACGGTTGTCTCGTCGTTGCGTCGAGCAGGAAGAATTCCAGCTCCGCCGCGGCCTGAATCCGGTAACCCTTCTGAGAGAACCGATCAAGGACCCGCTTCAGGGCGCTGCGCGAGCACAGGCTGCTCGGCGTCCCGTCCTCGTCGAGTAGTACGCCCACCGCCAACGCCCCACCCGGGAAGAGCGGATTCGGCCTCTCAGTCGCACGGTCGGGTACGAGCAGAAGCCGCCGCGACGAAGGATGAACATCTGCATAGCCGGCGAGCACAACCCCCAACGGGATCGGGGTACCGTCGTCAGCGCGATCACTGCGCACGCGCGAGACGCGACAACGCCCAAGGACGTCCGTCCAGGCGATGTCAATCCAGTTCGAGCTCATGCCGTATGCCAATAGCGCATAATCTCCCAATCAGTCACTGAGCCGGCGAAGAGCGATGCCTCGTGCTCGAAGAGCGGAACCGAGTTCTCGATGAACGGTAGCCCGAGCCACTCCACTGCCCACTCACTCGACAACGCTCTGCGTGAGTCAGCCAAGTCGTCCACCGCGGGCAAAGAGGACCTCGTCCCCTCCCCCGCTGCGCCGAGGGCCGCGAGAGAGACGGAGAGCGCCGTGGCGGGGTCCGCTTCGGCGCTAGCGCTCACGAACCACCGTGACGCCTCCCCCGTGCCGTCTGACTGCGGTGCGACGAAGGGTTGGCGCATCGCGTTGACGGACGGAAAGAGGAACGGCATCACTTCTCCGAGCAAGCCGGAGACGTCACTCACGTCCGCGGCGGTTCCAGCGTTAATCGAGACATCAAGGCGCAACAGGGCGGGCTCGACTTCTCCGGGACGTCGGGTCATGAACACCGCGTCACACCCGGCAAGTCGAGCCAACTCCTTGGCGGCTCCCTTCGCCACCACCACGGCTTGAGCTAGCTCGAACGGAGACATCCGCTCAATTCCGAGTACGAAGGAACCTGAGTAAAAGCCCGGCGAGCAAAAGGCGGCGGGAATCCAAGAATCCAACAGGGCGTCCAGCAAGAGCCACGGGAGCTGCTTTACGCTCTCGGTGGGCATCGAAGGCGCCGCAAGGCGATTGCGATCGTAGAACGCGCCCGACAGCTCGGCGGCGACACTCACTTCGAATCCCTGGTCACGGAGGCGACTGACCACCGATTCCAACACCACGACAGGGGCTACGGGAAGGGGGACACCTCCGTGATCGCTCGGCACCCCGAAGACATAGGCCTCGCCGGGGCGCCACCCCATGGGTCGTGCGTCTCGGACATCAAAGGCGACGTGAAGGTCCGGATATCCCGTCGAGTAGTTGGTAAAGGGGGTCTCTTCGATGACACCGCACTGGATGTCACACACGATCATCCCGTCACAGAACCCCAGTTCCGCGGAGCCACGATCGACAAAGTCCGACGCCGGTACGCGCTTGCCGCGCCAACCTCCGAGGCGGTCGGCGAACGAAAGGGCGACCGTGTCGACTCGGCCGGCCGCAACTTCTTGCGCCAACCAGTCCTCGCGTGCCACGAATTCGCTCATATCGCGGCGTTTCGCACCAACACCGCCACTCCCATGCCGCCACCCACGCACAGTGACGCGATCCCATACTCCGTCCGCCGTCGACGCATCTCGTGGACCAAGGTGGTGAGGATGCGGGTGCCCGAGTTACCGAGAGCGTGGCCGAGAGCGATCGCTCCGCCGTTCACGTTCAGCCTCTCCTCGTCGATGCCCATTTCTCGCACGCAGGCCAGATTCTGCGAGGCAAACGCTTCATTGATCTCTATGAGACCGACCTCGTCGAGCGTGAGCCCACTTCGGGCTAGAAGTTGTTCGATAGCGGGTACCGGCCCGATCGCGAAGTCCTCCGGCGCGACCCCCGCCGAAGAGGTGGCGACGACTTCCGCCAGGGGCTCCAAGCCGAACTCGTCGACGACCTCTGAACTTGCTGCCACGAGCGCGCTCGCGCCGTCCGACACCGGCGACGCGTTGCCAGCGGTGATGTCCGGGCAGCCCTCGTAATACCCCTGCAGCCTTGACAATCTCACGAGGCTCGAGTCCCGCCGGAACGTCTCATCGCACGAGAACTCGCCACCTGCGGTAGAAACGTTGACGACCTCGTCAACGAAACGACCCTCGTCCCAGGTTCGCGCGGCCCGTTGATGACTGCGCAACGCGAATGCGTCCATCTCCTCGCGAGTTATTCCGAACTTCTTGGCGATCAGTTGTGCGCCCGGCGGCATGTCGATCATCGTGCCATTTGCCTCGAGTTCGGGGTGTTGCGGGCCACCCGCACCGCTCCACATCGCGTTACGCCCGGCGAGCACGCCGGGGTAGCGCTCGTTGACCGGTATGGCCACCGGCCACGTCGAGCGACTCATCACCTCCACTCCGAGAGCGACGCCCGCGCTAACTGACCCGAAGCCGATGGCGTGGACGAGTGTGTTGAAGGCACTCAGTCCCGAGCCGCAGTACCTGTTCATCGTGACGCCGGAGGTCGTGACCGGTAGGCCAGCCAGCAACGAGGAGAAGCGTGCGAGATTCCCCATCGCCTCTCCGGAAGCATTGACGATTCCCGCATAAACCTCGTCGATCTTCTCGTCAGCCAGGCCAGAACGAGCCACGGCTTCTCGAATCGCCAGCGCGCCGAGGTCGTCGGGCCGGGTCCCCGACAGCGAACCCCAATGACGACCCATCGGGGTTCGGGCACCCGAGAGAATGAAGACGCCTCTGCGCGCAGGCACGGCTCAGGTCACCCCTTCTGCTTGGTCACGCTCGAAGAGAGGAAGCGACCCGCTTCGGTTCGCGCTACCACGAGATGCTCGGTAAGGGCGGCCTCGAGGGCCTCGGCGTCGCGATCGCGGATTGCGTCGAGAATCGGCTGGTGATCATCGGCGTGACCTCCGCGGCCCTCATGCTCCGCCCACTGAAGCCGAAAGACGCGCCGACTCATCGGCTGGTCCCACGTGTCTCGAATGATCTTGACGATCAGGCGATTGGGGCAGGGCTCTAGCACCGCCATGTGAAACGCTTGGTTCAACTCGTATGCGTCAAGCCCCGTGGAGTCGGGGTCGTTGATGTCGTCGCTTATCTCCTCAAGTCTCCGCAGATCGGCCGCGAGGAAGTTCGGCAACGCCAACAGCGCGCCCTGAACCTCCAAGGAAAGGCGAACCTCGTAGATGTCGAGGAGATCGCGCTCGGACAGGGACTCGACGATGTAGCCCCGGGCGCCAACCACCCGGACCAATTTCTCTTGCGACAGCCTTAGCAGAGCGTCTCGGACGGGCGTTCTCGAGACCTGGAGCTGCGCCGCCAACTCGCCCTGCACCAGGTGCGCGTGATCCTTGAACACTCCGTCACAAATTGCATCTCGAAGCACTCGGTACACCTGCTCAGACAGTGGTTCGCTGTCGAGTCGACGGGAGTCAGGCTTCAATTGCAGGATTTCGGACACCGACACCTCACCACCCCCTAAACCGAATTCAGCGTATACGCTAGATGCAACGCACGTCCATTATTGAGTTCTTCAACCAAGCCAGGTTTAGCAGGGCGAGTGCGTGCGTGCGACCGAAGCGGGGGCCAGATGCAACAAGGTGCAATAGGTGTGATGTTCCAGCGCGACCTTGCCCCCGAGCTCATCGCCCCGCGCGCGCGTCTCATGGAGCAACTCGGACTCGACGACATCTGGATCACCGAGGACCTCTACTTCTCCGGGGGGATCTCCGGAGCCAGCGTTGCGCTCGCCGCAACCGACCGACTCAACGTCGGTATCGGAATCCTGCCCGCTGTGGCGCGAAACGCGGTGTTCACCGCAATGGAGATCGGCGTCCTGGCTCGCCTCTACCCCAACCGGGTTCTGGCAGGACTGGGCCACGGGATGGTCGACTGGATGGCTACGGTGGGTGCGGCGGTCCCCTCGCCGGTCACCGCCCTTCGCGAGCACCTCGAGGTCGTCCGCAGACTCCTCAACGGCGAGCGCGTCACGTTTGAGGGCCAATACGTCAACGTGCAGAACGCTCGGCTCGAGCACGGACCATCCATTGCGCCGCCCGTGTTCGCGGGCGTCCGCGGACCCCGGTCCATCGGAACCGCCGCGCTGATCGCCGACGGGATCGTCCTGGCGGAGCCGACTTCGCCTTCCTACATCCGGTCCGTCCGAGAGCGCATCGACGCCGCCGGTGCACCGTGGCGGCATCAACTGGCATGCTACGGATGGCTCTCAGTCGACGACGATGCGGAGGTCGCGCGAGATCGCGTCAGACCAAGTCTGGCGAGCATACCCGGCGGGCTTTCAGAGCCCAGTGTCCGACCACATCTTGAAGCCCTCCCCTTCGCCGCGGACGTCCTGGCGCTCATCGATGGCGCGCCCGATGAGGCCACGCTTGCGGCCGGACTTCGACCGGAGTGGATTGATGAACTGGCAATCGTGGGGACGCCCGAAGACTGCGCCAAAGCGATTCAGGTAAGATCGGTTGCCGGGGCAGATCGAATAGTGGTCGTCCCGCTGATCGACCGTATCGAAGAGCAACTCCATATTCTCGGCAATGAGGTCCTCCCCCTGTTGAAGTAGGCGAACTGCCCGCCAACTCCTCTCCGAGTGCGGCCATTGCCCGACGCTGTCAACCTTGTCGACGAATACGGACGAGCCAGAACATTTCGATGTGAGAACGCCCGGTACTCAGGATTCCGACCACCTGCAGATCCGACTCAACGCTTCAATTGGTGGGCCGTGCAGTTGGTGGGCCGTGCAGTGTCCGAGTTCACGACATAAGCGACGCGGCATTTTTCGATGTGTCAAGACATCGGAGACAGCTGACCGTCGCTCGGTGGACAGGGCACCGTTGATGTGTCAAGACATAGGAGACAGTTTGATCAGGGGGTTCTCCTATGGACATGGGCCGATACCTGGTGGAGGCTCACCTGCGCGAGGGCCGCTCGGTCGCCTCGCTGGCTAAGGATCACGGGGTCAATCGTAGTTGGATCTACAAGCTCCTGGCCCGCTACCGCGCCGAGGGCGAGGCCGGTCTGGTGCCGCGGTCCAAGCGGCCGCTGCAACCGGCGACCGTGGTCACCGTCGAGCTCGAAGAGCGGATCCTCGAGCTACGCAAAGAGCTCGAGGGCCGCGGCTACGACGCCGGCGCCCAGAGCATCGCCGACGCGCTAATCCGTGACGGACTGACCCCGCCGTCGGTGACCACCATCTGGCGCGTGCTGCGTCGACGCGGCTTCGTTACCCCTCAGCCCAGGAAACGACCCAAGTCCTCCTACTGCCGCTTCACGGCGGACCTACCCAACGAGTGCTGGCAGTCCGACATGACCCACTGGCAACTGGTGGGCGACCTAGGAGTCGAGATCCTCAACGTGCTCGACGACCACTCGAGGCTGTGCGTGGCCTCGAGGGCCCTGCACGTGACCAAGGTGCTCGACGTGATGGCGACCTTTCGCGAAGCTCGTGAGACCTACGGCACGCCCGCATCAGTGCTCACCGACAACGGCGCCATCTTCACCGCCCGCTACCGCAACGGGCGCACGGGCTTTGAGAGCGACCTCGAGCAACTGGGCGTCATCTATAAGCACTCGAGCCCCAACCATCCCCAGACCTGCGGGAAGGTCGAGCGATTCCACCAGACCATGAAGAGGTTCCTCGCCAAGCAACCCGCGGCGATGTCAATCGGACAGCTCCAGTCCCAGATCGACGAGTTCGTTGCCTTCTACAACGACGTGCGCGGCCACCGGTCCCTGGGTCGCAAGACCCCGCGCAGCGTCTACGAGGCACGGCTCAAGGCGAGCCCGGGCGCGGCCCCGACCAGCACTTCGCACTACCGCATCCGCCAGCACAAGGTCGACCCGTCGGGCTCGGTCACCCTGCGCTACGGCTCGAAGATGCTCCACGTGGGCATCGGGCGTCGCCACGCGGGCACGATCGTCACGATGTTGGTGGCCGACCGAGACGTCAGGGTGATCAAGGAGGACGGGGATCTGCTGCGGCACTTCAAAATCAACCCGGAACGCAACTACCAGCGCATCTCAGACGACGAGGTGTCTACGATGTCCTGACACAGTGTCTCCGATGTCTTGGGACATCACAGTTGGTGGGCCGTGCAGGACTTGAACCTGCGACCCTTAGCGTGTCATGGTCACGTTCAATGTTTTCCGACAAACATCAGTTACAACCAATGCCAACGAACCAAGGCATACTCTTACGTTTCGAAATTACGCGCCAAATATTCAGGCTCCTTACAAATCGACAATGTGCTGCCGTAACTGCTCACCCGAAATCCGACCGGCCAGTTTGGCTAAATTGTCGTCGATGTTCCAACAAGGTCTAAAGTCACTGTTCTATGGCCTTGGATAAGTACTACTTGAACCTTGCCGGGGAGTATCGTGTCGCATCAGAGCTTCTGAAGCGAGGACTCTTTGCCACGATTACCTATGGGCACATGAAGGGCATTGACATCTACGTGATCGGACCTCAGCGCAAAACAACGGTCGTTGAAGTCAAGGCGTCAAACTCCGGGCGATTCGTAACAGGTTTCTACCAGAAATTCCCCACTAGAGAAGTGGAGCACCCAGATTTTTGGGTTCTTTATTGGCTGAGAGATGGCAACAACGAGGAATTCTTTGTTCTTTCGCACGACGAGATGGCGATTGCCCAGAGGATGAGAAACAAGCCTGATTCAACGTCGACTTGGGAATCAACCGCTCAAGAGTTTGCGAACGGTGTTGACAATATATTGGCGAAGGACCTAAACGAGCATGCCTCGAGGTGGGACAAAATCGCTTGTCACTCAGTCCAATCCGACACTTCGATTTGACTGATGCAGTCGTTCTGGCCCTTCGATGATGTTATGCATCACAATCCATTCATATTCTCAGAATCGTCTATTCAATTGAGATTTGACTATGCGTTTCATGACGCTTAATCGACGTCGACGAGAATTCGAGCGAACTCGATGAAACCGCCTTCATCGGTATTCGAAGTCAAGATATTCATCTCGTCTTCATCCCAAGAAGAAGTGCTGCCACTGCGCGAGCGAATTAAGAATCTGGTCGCAGTCGTCAATCAGCAACTTCTTAATTGTCGTTTGACTCTCCGAGTAATAACCGTTTATTGGGAAGGAGTTGCAGCACAACGTGCCCTCACTGGACATCCGAATGATGAATTCATCCAGATGGCCGTGGAGTGTAACCACACCATTGCGCTTCTCGTCAGGAGCTTACGACCAGGAACTGAAGAAGAAATCCTGGCTGTGTTGAATACGACCGATGTTGAACTCTCAGTCATGATTTTTCCTCCAGGTGGCGACATGACTTCGATTGATGACGACCTCAACCAATTTATAGTCGATCATGGCGACGACATTATTTATCAGAATTGCGGAAGTGTGGACAGCGATACCGCGTGGTTGTCTCTAACCGGCACAGTACTCTTCGCCGTCTTTCGTCACTTTACAAATTCTGGAGGTGCATACTTTGAAGAACGCTGACATTGAAGCGGCACTCATTTGGCGGCCCGGAGTCCTAAGGACGTCAAAGGACCTTGGGGCCCAGGCTTTTCTAAACGTGATGTCTCTTCGCCCGATTCCAGAATTAACGGTTTCAAACGCCAACAATCCGTTATCCCTCGCAGCCAGCTCACTTTATGCAGAATTTCATGGTGACTTGGAGCAAGCGAGAAACGGTTATGAACTGCTGTCTAAGAGTGAAGATTTGTTGGTGCAAATTTTGGGTAAGTCTCTCCACGCTTGGATGGAATCGTCGCCGCCACAGGTTTTGGAGTCTGCAATTCAGTCCATAAGTGGTATCGACGATGCATTGACCAGATGTTCCTTGTATTGCAAATTCATGACCTTCGCTTTGGACAAAGGAGATTTTGAGACAGCATCGAAAATGCAGAGAGGAGCATATGAGAGCGCATCAAATCGCCGATCAATGCGCGACGCACTCGACTGGGTCTCCGCGACGTACCTTGGCGGTGCGTACCGGTTCAGACCAAGGTCAGGTCTCGTCGACCCTCGGGTTGATGTTCGAGAGATAACGGCGATTGAAAATGATTCTGGACGTAAGTTTGTAGCTGAAACAGTATTGAAACAGTCTCGTAGCGCTTGGAGCCAACGAATTACCTTTGGTCGTAGAGATATTGACGATCTCTACAGCGCCGAACTTCAGTCAGCATGGTCGGGGTCGATGTGGAAATTACGCGAATTACGCTTGCATCTTGGTGCAAGAATTCTTGTCTCTCGAACCACACCCGACGAGATAGGACGTGGAGTCTCGCTGTGGATTCTGGGTGGGGGAAGTGAAGTTGGCGGAGTGTTCGATGAAGCCGAACGTCAATTCGATTTATCAACTACTGAATCGATATTCAAACGGGACTTGCTGGGCGGGAGACGCGCCGGAGCTCAGAAGGTATTTCCTGAGCTATGCGCCCAAGCCTGGGACCTGGTAGATGAATCGACCGCGGAGGAATGGCTACAAGAGCTTCTACCCTCGGACAATAGCCGTCAAGGCACGAATTTTGAGGCCCAGCTTTGGTCCCTGCTTTCGTTACGATGCACCACTGCTTGGGCGAATGCGTTTCAAGCCCTATCCGCTAAGCAGAAAGAATCGGTTGTTCTCGCCTTTCCGTTTCAGATCGGCTCAGACATTTCCCCGGTCGTTTCAGACGAGATACTTAATGTCGCTCGCGCGACGCTTCGGCAAGAACTTCAGAGTGACTCGGTTGACTTAAACAGGGCCCAGGTGCTCGGAGAAATTATCCTTAATTACAGTGATGAAGTTCGAAATAGTGAAAGTGAAGACTTCAGCTTTCTATTTCGGCTTCCAGACGCCATTCGGGCGCACATTGCCTTCAAGGCGCGCGAGCTCGCTCCCCGATTACAGGTAGAAGACGCCATCGCTACGTTGACCGCAAAACTTCAAACACGGCGAGCGAATCTGGAAGCCGGGACGATTGAGTTTCAACCATTTGACTATCGACTTTGCCTTGCAATGGCCGCCATTTCAATTCAGAAAAGTGTCGAAGAGGTTGTTCAATTCATGGTCGAGGATGCGCGCAACTCCAGATTGCCGGTTGAGGAGAGATTGGCAGCAATGCAGACACTTCAATTGATGGTGTCGGAAGAAGGGCGAGACATATGGGGACTTTCAGACTTACTCGCCGACATCGGCCAGTCCAACATGGATTTCGGACCATTCGCTTCCAGATTGCCTAACGAGATGCTGAGATTGTGGCAAATGCTGTTCGTTTGGCAGAACCTTGACAAGGAACATAGAGAGTTTCTGATTCTTAGTTCCAGCCGACATGCCGATCCGCGAGTGAGAGCGACAGCTGTAAGTGTGGCTTCTTCAATTGCGAAAGATGAGACATCGGAATGGCTTGAATCGATTATTTTGGCGGCACTGTATGATCCTGATCGCGAAGTGTTGAGCACAGGAATCCGCGCGACGGCTGCGCTCCAGTTCAACCCGAGCTTGCTCCAAAGTGCAGTCGAGAGGTTGAAGGTGCTTCTGACATCAGAATCGCGAAGGATTCGAGCAGAAATCTGCCGTGTCGCTAATGTCGCCGCAGCAACTCATTCTCCTAATCCATTCTCGGAACTCAATGAAATTGGCTCAAAAGATAGGTCGTGGCTTGTGAGGTTTGAATCTCGAGGCAGATTGGGCATCGAGCATTTGTAATTTCGCCACTCACTTCACGAATGTACCGTGGAGCACAACAATTGCGGAGAGTAATAGACCTTCCCCGAGCGAACGTCCATCCCGTTGGCGTCCCCTGAAGTGGTGTAAATACTGAGGTTCGTCGTGACGACGGGCCACCGGAGTAGTTCTTGAAGTGTCCATTGCAAGGCACGAAAGGAACACTCCGGTGACCCAACACGATTTTGACCTCTCTGAGGTACTCGAACAACTCAAGAACGACGACAGTGGCGACCTCGTTCGCCAGATGGTGTCGTTTCTCTATCAGGCGTTGATTGACGCCGAGGCGACCGAAGTGGTCCAAGCCGAACGTCACGAGCGCACGCTGACTCGAACCAACCAGCGAAACGGAACTCGACCCCGAGTGCTCACGACCAAGGCCGGCGACGTCGAGCTGAAGATCCCGAAGCTCCGCAAGGGCTCATTCTTTCCGAGTGTGCTCGAGCGACGTCGTCGCATCGACCAGGCCCTCTACGCCGTCGTCATGGAGGCTTACGTGCACGGCGTCTCCACCCGCAAGGTCGACGACCTCGTGGGCGCGCTCGGTTCGGACGCCGGGATCTCCAAGTCCGAGGTGTCGCGGATCTGTGCGAATCTCGATGAGGAGATGACGGCCTTTCGATGTCGCGACCTCTCTCACCTGGGTTTTGTCTACCTGCTCTGTGACGCCACCTACGTGAAGGCCCGCGTCGCGGGACGCGTGGTGAGCCGCGCGGTCGTCGTGGCGACCGGCGTCGCCGAAGACGCCACCCGCGAGGTGCTGGGCATCGCCATTGGCGACTCCGAAGACGCCGCCTTTTGGACCGAGTTCCTCCAGAGTCTTCGAGCCCGCGGTCTCCGCGGCGTCCAGCTCGTGATCAGCGACGCGCACCTGGGGCTGAAGGCGGCCATCGCCAAGGTCTTTCCGGGCGCCTCCTGGCAGCGTTGTCGCGTGCACTTCTTACGCAACGTGCTGGTGAAAGTGCCGCGCACCCAACAGTCGATGGTCGCCGCCATGATCCGCACGGTCTTTGCCCAACCCGACGCGAAACACGTCGAGCGTCAGGTGAAAGAAGTGGCCGCGACCATGCAGCGACAGTTCCCGATCGTCACCGAGATGCTCGGAGACGCGAGCGAAGACGTCACGGCCTTTCGCCACTTCCCGGTGAACCACTGGCAAAAGATCTGGTCGACCAACTCGCTCGAACGTCTCAACGCCGAGATCAAGCGACGCACCAACGTCGTTGGCATCTTTCCCAACGACGCCGCCGCGCTGCGACTCATCACCGCCGTGTGCGTGGAAGCCCACGACGAGTGGAGCGTCTCAGAGCGACGCTACCTGAGTCAAGAATCCATGGATCTGTTGAAAGTCGAACCAGCTCCGTCGGCACCGAGAGCCATCGCCAAAGTCAAGTGACAAGATGGTTCCGCTTCGAGAACTGCTCCCTAGGAGTTACACCACTCGAAGGGACGTGATCTCCATCCCCGCTGTGGTTTCGCGCATAATCACGTAAGCACAAAGTGAAAAAACTGGACTCGGAGCGATTGGCCGGATTAGGAGAGATTTGAGACCGGGCGCATCTTCCGAAGCGGTTCGAAAACGCATGCAGGCAACTCCAAGAAGGGATACTCGACCCGAATTGGAGCTCCGTTCACGGTTGCACAAAATGGGACTTAGGTATCGTGTCGACGTTCCGCCAGTCCCGGGAATGAGAAGTCGCGCGGACATCGTATTTAGGGGACCCAACGTTGCAGTTTTCGTAGACGGTTGCTTCTGGCATGGATGCCATACCCACGGACTACTCCCAAGGACCAACCAAAATTGGTGGAAGGAAAAATTAGACGCAAACATGCGGAGGGACGCGAAGACAAGTCAAGATTTGCGACGTTTGGGTTGGTGCGTAATCCGTGTTTGGGAACACGAAAACCCTGAAATCGCGGCGAAACGCATCGCAAGGAGAATTGTTGAGATTCGGTCGAGAAACATGCCCAAGTTTTGACCAACTTGTGGAAGAAATTGAACGTCTAGTGATTATCGATATCGGCTTTCTCCATGCCCAGACACATCACCCGTGTGTCGGAGCTTGTCGGCAACGGCGAAGTGGAGTGGTGAACCATATTTTCGGCGTAATGGTGAGGATTTGACGTCATCGAATATTGTCAGGATGATGTGAGACCTTGCGAGAAGCGATTGCGCGTGCGCTCTGAACGGTGCGGATGAATCTAAAGAACCTGAACGATTGTTCCAATGTATCGTGCATTGAGCCAGAAGCACTGTTTTACCAAATTGGTACCTTGTGGCGTTGGCCAAGTATCCAACTTGTTTCGAGCGTGTGGTCTTACGTGAACCACTCGGTTCTCAGCAGATCTTGGCAAGTCGCTTGCGTCGATGTTGACGCGACGCTTTGTGTCTTCCCATACCTTCCTTGCTTCTTCGCGGTCCTGATATGGCATATTCCAATAGCCAACCTTTTCAAGTCTCAGAAGACCCTCTTCGTCCTCTCTGAAGACGACGAATAGGAATCTCTGCTCGATCTTGTTGAAAAGTGTCGAGTCTTCCCACTCCTCACCGATGATGTCTAGGTATTTGAATGCCGGAAACGACATCGATTCGAAAGGCAACCATGCCGAGTTGACGCGAATGGTCTTCAACTCGATGCCGGCCTTTTCGAGTTCTGGAATTGTTTTTCCGGTGCTCCCAAGTATCCGCATTACGAGACCCCGGTAAAAGCCTTTGTCGTACTTTCCCTTCTTGGGGAAGTTGAGCAAGCTTGAAATCTCGTCGACAGATAACCCCAGGAACGGTCCAAATTTGACTTTCGTCGCTTGCTCTAACCCGCCATACTCGAGTACCTCTAATGCCCCAGCCTGGGTGGCGCTGCCATCGATAATCTTGTTCACGTAACTCGGCTTGAGCGAGAATGCGCGCGCCTTAGCAAGGATGTCCGAAAATGGTTGGGGCCTTAGTTTCTCTCTAGGGCCGCCCGATCCCTTACGACAAGCTCCGAGATAGGTCGTGTCCCCTTCCGACAACTCATGAGCCTTGCCGCTCTCGACCTTTTGCTTAATGAATTGCCAATCATTCTCGATTTGCGTCAAGTCATCTTCGGGAAACTTGAACAGAATTGGCGTAAGTACGAACCTTCGATCGAAGACGGCAAATCCCGATTCGTACAGGTAGAACATGATGAGCATCAGATGGCACTTCTCCATCAACGATGACGTTTCCCATCGCTCGCCCACCAACTCCATGTAATTAATCATCGTGAGGACCAAACGCTCCTTCGCTTGGTAGCCGCCGCCCAATCGTCGTTTCACTCCAGTCGTCTTGAGTTCCACACCAGCCAAAGGGAAATCCTGCTTCGCAGAGGGGTTCGGGTCGATGCCGAAGTAGAACTTCTCGACCATGGAACCCAAATCACCGCGGTTATTCAAGTTCTCCGTGAACTCGGACATGTCAACGACTTGTGCAAGGGACTTACCCGACAGATGCCGTGCGAACTCCAATATTGATTCAGGTGACGTCTTGTCGTAGTTGCCCGGACTCACAGTCACCACTGTATGACTGCTCGAGGCAAACGCCAATCACTACTGGCTGTCCAATCGTCGCGTTTAGCGCCTGGTCGCTCGGAAATCCTCGGCGAGCACCGCGCCAACTCTCTCGACCAAACCTACGATGAGCGCGTTACCGATGAAGAATGCTCTGCGAGCGTCGCTCAATTCCATTCCCTCGGACGACCATCTCGTCCAGTCGTCGGGGAATCCGCTCAGTCTCTCCAGTTCGATCGGCACCAATCGTCGATATCCCCGCGAAGTCTTGATGATGTGCTTGAAGCGCGAGGGAGAGCTGCCACCTTCTCCCGTCAAGATGGTCCGACTTGGATTCGTCAGTAGGTCCGGGAACGCCATTCCTCCTTCCGCGTAGTGGTAACTCTCACCGCTCGCCTTATGAGTTCGCTCGATCGTCTTGGCGCCCTTGAGAAATCGCCACTCCGCCAATCGAGATTCAGGTACCCAGAATTCGTCAGGAACTAGTTCGTCATCGATCAACACGTCTGCCAATACCGACGACCGACGAGACGAGACGGCATCGGTCTTAACGGTGAATGCCTTCCCACCCTGATACACACCAGCGTTCTCGAAGGGACTCTTACCTCCGCCATGGCCGAATTCGTCACTAATGATCTCGGGTGGACTATCAAGGTCGATTTCCTGCAACGGATTCTTCTGAGATCGAATGGGCAGCGCCCTTGCCAGGACACCGCCTTTGAATATGATTTCGTCGGCCTCTTTCGCTTTAAGCGGCGAAACTCGGCGCGTCTTCGTAGCCACAATAAAGACGCGAATCCTCCGCTGAGGAAATCCGTATTCGGCCGAGTTGACGACCCTCCATTCGATTCGGTAACCCAACAATCCCAGGGTGCGGAGCATCACCGCGAAATCACGACCCCTTTGACTCGCGGGAGATTTGAGTAGCCGGTCCACGTTCTCCAAGAAGACGTACGTCGGGCGATTCGACGCGACCAATCGATGGATGTCCCACCACAGCACGCCCTTCTTGCCCTGGATTCCTTTGGAGGAGTTGAGGGTCTTCGCCACCGAATAGTCCTGACACGGATACCCACCGACGAGTAAGTCGGCCCTCGGGACCACTCGTCGTCCGGATGCGAGGTGTTCGTCGACGAGGTCGGTGATGTTGACGTTCGTGTGTCCCTCCCCTCCGAAGTTGAAGACGTAACAGTCCGAGGCGTGCTGCGTCTTCGTCGACGGCTCCCACTGGTTCGAAAACACCGTCTTTAGGCCGGACCTCGCGAGTGCGATGCGGAAACCACCTACGCCTGCGAACAGCTCAATGACCGTGCCGGAGACCGCGGTCGGCTCTTTGTAGGGAGGTGCTTCCTTCGTCATGTCCTCGTGGATCCTAGAGCGGGCATGTCACGCGACCTTGACCCTCGTTTGATTGGAGCAGCCGTCGATTGTGTCGCCCAAGTGGGGCTTCCTCCGACGCGGCACCCGCCTTCGGAACGTCGTTTCCTTGAGTACATGACGCGAATACTTCGAATGAAGGCACCTTTGACAGTCGCCTTCATTGGTCGTGCAGGTGCCTTCATTCGGATTAAAGGCGCCTTCATGCTTGCGGATTCAAGATTTACGCGATCGTTGGTGCGGTCGCCAGTTGAAGTCTTTCGTCGTGTCAACGACATTGACATCGTCGTTGGTCGCCATGATCTTCCCGCCGAACTCCTTGGCGTGTTCGACGGCCTTGGCGAGCCGTTCTCGACCAACCCGCATCTTCCGGCCACAGTTCCAACATGTCAGTTCGCTCGATAGCGCGTTGTCGGACAGCTTGACCATGCCGTGGTGGTGTCCACTGCTCGTTGAGCGCAGGTGACTGAGACTCACGTCCACCACTTCGTCGAGGTTCGAACGTGAGTCCTGAAAGCGGCTCTTCTTGAATTCGTCAACCAAGCGCCGCCGACTGAGACGTGGCGCGTCCTTACGCACTTCAAATAGGACGCCCGTGCGAATCTTCTTCAGCTTCGTCGTGGCCCACCATTTGGTCTTCGTCAGAAGTTGCGGCTCGGTTTCACGCACCTCGAGTTCGAGCCGAGCACCTGGCTCGTCCCTGAACTCCCATAGGTACGCGGCGTTCACCGGCTGATAAAGGCGCTGACCGCCGGCCCGACCGATGCGGTGGAGTCTCTCAGCCGGTCGATCTCTCGCACACCCTCCGCAGTAGACCCACCTCGCCCCGAAGAGCGGCATCGTCAATTCTCGAACTGCCTCTTGAATTTTCATCGTCTTAAAACTACACTGATGTCACTTAACCAATCCTGGCCAAGACCAGACAACGAATCCAAGGTCTACTTCCGCACGCGAGAGCGAAGATGTGAAGGGCTTCTTTGGAGACATGAGTGGGGTATCTCGTGTCTTCGAATCACGTCCTAGGCGACTTCCAGTCGCACCCATCCAACATTGCGCGAGCGCTCACAGTGGCGCAAGTCTGCCAACGACTGCAATTGAGTCGTCCCAGCGTGATGTCGCTCATTCACACGGGGCGACTCCACGCGATCAAAGTGGGTCGAACCTGGCGCATCAGCGAACAATCAATTGAACGTCTGTTGGCACCGCCTTCAGGCGGTGACCGATGAGCAGTCGAAAAACTCCCCTGCCGACCCCCGGGAAGTATCAAGTCTTTCCAGCACATGCCAAAGCGGAGTTCGAGAAACTCAAGCGATCGATCGCCAAGAACGGTGTCCTCGTGCCGGTCGTCACTGACCAACGAGGCGTCATCATCGACGGCCATCATCGCGTCCAGGCATGGAACGAACTGCGCGCCGAAGGTGCGAAGGTCCCAGACTTCGCACGAAGCATGCGATATCTCGCAAGCAATGATGAAGGCTTCAAACTGGCGGTGACACTCAATGAACGTCGTCGACATCTGGATCCAAAGATGCGAAAGACCGTCGCCCGGGAACTCCGCAAACGTGGATGGAGCCTCCGTCGCATCGCCGAAGAGCTTGACGTCGGCAGTTCAACCGTCCGTCGTGACCTCTCAGGTGTGCCAGTTGGCACACCTGAGAGGATTCAGGGTCTCGACGGCAAGTCCTACGCGTCGACGAAGCGCTTCGAAGTCACCGCAAAGTCGCAACGCGAAGTCGATAAGTCCGTGGCTGCAATCGCCAAGTTCGACGGCAACGTGCCGAATCGATCGATGTCACCCGCACGACTCCAAAAGAAGGCCGACGAATATGAGGTGCGATCTCGGAGTCGAACCAGACGGCACGTCGCACCGTGGCGCAAGTTGGTCGCTTCGATGCGCGGATTTCCGCGAGTGCAAGTTGAAGCCCAACTCAATCGACGTCATCGTCACTGACCCGCCCTACACCAATGAAGGTATTCCCCTCTACGGCGATCTGGCACGATTCGCGAAGCGCTATCTGAAGCCCGGTGGACTGTGTCTCGCATACGCCGGGAAGTTCTACTTGCCCGATGTGATGACAGAACTCGGAGGCGAACTGGAGTGGGTACTGGCAGTTCGCCATCCTCCAGAACTCACACGGATCGCGAATCTACGACAAGAAGATCATTGGCGAATATCGACCGGTCCTTGTGTTCTCAAAGGGTCGGTACCAGCCCGATTCATGGATGCACGACGCGATTATTTCGAAGTCGAAACCGGAGAAGGAACTGCACCGTTGGCAACAAGCGTTGGACCCGATGCAAGCAGATCGTTGCCATGGTGTCGAAGCCCAATGAATCTCGTGTGCGATCCATTCTCGGGTTCGGCCACCACTGGCGTCGCCGCACTCTCACTAGGTCGGTCGTTCATGGGATTCGAGATCAATCCGAAGACGGCCCGAATTGGCGCGAATCGAATTCGTCAATTCGAGGCCGAAATGAAGTCAGCGTGAAGTCGAAACTCCCGATGAGCCGATCTGCGGTTCTCCCTCGTCAGCGGCGATTTCCCGAGTGGATGCCCGAAGGTGCCTGGCGGTAGGTTCTCCTCTCTCGAAAGGAGCAATCTGTGAGAAAGACCAAGTCCCGTGGTTCAGTATTCTTTGACAAGCGTCGCGACTGCTGGATGGGCTACATCGCCACCGGGCGAACCGTCAACGGCACTCGTCAACGTCGAAGCGTGCGCGGAACGACCGAAGCTGAAGCACGCCAAAAGCTGCGAGAAATCGAAGCGGAGTTGATTCTCGGCAAGCCAATCGCCGACGGCACGATGCGGCTCGCGCCATTCCTTCGAGAGTGGCTCACGACGACAATCGAACCAAACTGCCTCTCCGTCAATACGGCCGCCAGTTATCGAGGCATCGTCGAGCATCATCTCATTCCGACGCTCGGCAAATGCGTCTCCGCGATATCACGGTGCTGGATGTCGACCACTTCTCCATGAGAAGTACGAGGCCGGTCTCAGCGGCTCCACCGTTCAGCGCATTCGCATGATCCTTGTGAAAGCGCTCCGACACGCCGAACGTCGAGATCTCGTGCATCGCAATGTCGCTGCCCTAACGGACCTTCGTCGCTCCCAGCGCCGCGAAGGTCGGTCGCTAACTCCGGAACAGGCCCGGAAGCTCCTCACAACGTCTGAAAGACATTCCCTTGGCATCACAGTCCAACTTGGGCTCTATCTGGGACTGCGACCTGGCGAAGTGCTCGGTCTCCAATGGTCTGACATCGACCTTGAAGAGCGAACGTTGTCGGTTCGACGCTCGTTGAAGCGCGAGAACAATCAGTTGCGACTTGGACCTCCGAAGACCGCGGGTTCGAGTGCGAACACTCAGGATGTCCGAGCAACTTACGTCCGCCCTTCGCAACCATCAGTCTGATCAGGATAGACGAAGAGAGGTCACTGGCGAACTGTGGCACGAGTACGGCCTCGTGACATCCACTGAAGTCGGAACTCCCGTTGACCCGAGTAACTCACGCAGGGCGCTGAACGAAATGTGCGAACAGGCGGGCATCGGTCACTGGAGTCCGAACGAACTGCGGCACTCCTTCGCGTCACTCATGTCGCTCGCTGGTGCTCCAATGGAAGAGGTCGCTGACGCAATGGGTCACGTTGACACTCGCATGACGTCCCAGGTCTACCGACACAATCTGAAATCGGTCGTTGACGTCGCTGAGACGCGGTTGACCAAGCTCCTGGTTGGCGTCCCCTGAAGTGGTGTAAATACTGAGGTTCGTCGTGACGACGGGCCACCGGAGTAGTTCTTGAAGTGTCCATTGCAAGGCACGAAAGGAACACTCCGGTGACCCAACACGATTTTGACCTCTCTGAGGTACTCGAACAACTCAAGAACGACGACAGTGGCGACCTCGTTCGCCAGATGGTGTCGTTTCTCTATCAGGCGTTGATTGACGCCGAGGCGACCGAAGTGGTCCAAGCCGAACGTCACGAGCGCACGCTGACTCGAACCAACCAGCGAAACGGAACTCGACCCCGAGTGCTCACGACCAAGGCCGGCGACGTCGAGCTGAAGATCCCGAAGCTCCGCAAGGGCTCATTCTTTCCGAGTGTGCTCGAGCGACGTCGTCGCATCGACCAGGCCCTCTACGCCGTCGTCATGGAGGCTTACGTGCACGGCGTCTCCACCCGCAAGGTCGACGACCTCGTGGGCGCGCTCGGTTCGGACGCCGGGATCTCCAAGTCCGAGGTGTCGCGGATCTGTGCGAATCTCGATGAGGAGATGACGGCCTTTCGATGTCGCGACCTCTCTCACCTGGGTTTTGTCTACCTGCTCTGTGACGCCACCTACGTGAAGGCCCGCGTCGCGGGACGCGTGGTGAGCCGCGCGGTCGTCGTGGCGACCGGCGTCGCCGAAGACGCCACCCGCGAGGTGCTGGGCATCGCCATTGGCGACTCCGAAGACGCCGCCTTTTGGACCGAGTTCCTCCAGAGTCTTCGAGCCCGCGGTCTCCGCGGCGTCCAGCTCGTGATCAGCGACGCGCACCTGGGGCTGAAGGCGGCCATCGCCAAGGTCTTTCCGGGCGCCTCCTGGCAGCGTTGTCGCGTGCACTTCTTACGCAACGTGCTGGTGAAAGTGCCGCGCACCCAACAGTCGATGGTCGCCGCCATGATCCGCACGGTCTTTGCCCAACCCGACGCGAAACACGTCGAGCGTCAGGTGAAAGAAGTGGCCGCGACCATGCAGCGACAGTTCCCGATCGTCACCGAGATGCTCGGAGACGCGAGCGAAGACGTCACGGCCTTTCGCCACTTCCCGGTGAACCACTGGCAAAAGATCTGGTCGACCAACTCGCTCGAACGTCTCAACGCCGAGATCAAGCGACGCACCAACGTCGTTGGCATCTTTCCCAACGACGCCGCCGCGCTGCGACTCATCACCGCCGTGTGCGTGGAAGCCCACGACGAGTGGAGCGTCTCAGAGCGACGCTACCTGAGTCAAGAATCCATGGATCTGTTGAAAGTCGAACCAGCTCCGTCGGCACCAAGAGCCATCGCCAAAGTCAAGTGACAAGATGGTTCCGCTTCGAGAACTGCTCCCTAGGAGTTACACCACTCGAAGGGACGTGATCAGCTCCTGTCACTGGACGCGCTTGCCGACATGTGACATGACGAACATCTCAATCATTGAGTGCGCGGCGACACGTCGGACACGAAGTCACTAGTTCGGTTGATTGGCGTGCGTGCAGACGGTAGCGTGCGAAAGGATTCGCTCGGCCTGTGAATAAATTCACAGGCCGAGCGAATGTTTCATTTCCGTGGACATCAACCCCAATTGTTAGATGTAAACCGAAACGTCAGCAGACCCTTCAACCAATTTCCAGCGGTTGACGTGTAAGTAAGTCTTTGATGGCGCGAATGCCAGACGAATTCCAATCCTAGATATGCTCCTGCTCCAGACACAATGAGCCCCTATTCGATAATTGCATTGCTTTCTTCCGATGATTCCTTGGCAAGTTCCAGCATGAGTTGAGCACGATCAAATAATTCATCGAAGGTTACAATTTCGGGATCTTTGAGACCTCTTCGGAATCTCTCAAAGCTTTCATACTTTCGACGATTGAGTCTCCCGTCAACTAAAAACTGAGACAAGGATTCGATCACCAAGAGTGATCTCGGCCGACAAACCGCAACGTCATCGACGATGACGCCGTCTTCATCTGTGAGTTCCACGTGAGACGACAGTTGCTCTTGCGCGGCATCCACTGTTGCTTGGCATTGCGCGACTCCGCCGGATACTTCGTTGCCAATGCGCCAATAGTCGGAGCGATAAGGCGTCCCAGCCAAGAGCTCAGTCTTGTGATGCTTAATTTCAACGAGAACCAACGCGCTGATTGCGCCTGAAGAGCGAAGCACCACGTCGGACCGACGGCCTCCCGACGCGATTGAGTACCCCCTGACCGTTTGCTCCAATCGTCTTGGATCAAACGAGTGCAGAAATTGAGGAGCCAACGAGCCGCCGATGATCCATGGGTTCAATTCAAAGAATTCTTGCCATACTCGTTCGGGACCGCCAGCTTCTAGCTCTGCAATGTGAAAGGCTTCGTAATCATGAAGGAGCACGTCGAATCGATCTAACACTTGTCTCCTCCGTGCGAGCGCGACGACCTCCGGAGCCGAAATCTCCGACTCAATAATGGATTTAAGGAGGTGAATGTGCGATCTCACGTAGCTTGCAAGTTCGGTGCCATCTTCCAACACTTGGCCGGCCAATTCGCGTGTAAATCGTATTCGCTCGCCATCGTCCCCAAATATGAGCCCCTCCGAACGAATCAAGTCAAAGAACGCGAGAATCTGCACGGCCTCATCGCCATGCAGCGTGAACGACTCCCGCTGAATCTGTCTACCTTCACGAAACCTCTGAAACGCTATTTGAGCAACTCTCCTGGAATCCTCGAAGAAGAGAACCTTCAGTTGTTGCCTCGTCGGCGTCTCTCGAAGCACTAATTCCCAACCGTCCTCAGAATCGAATGCGGTATCAATGTCATTTTCGGTAACGGAATACGCGAACCTGCTCGCACTTCCTGCGAGAAGGGGATCGACCTCAGACTCCTGGTAAGGAAAACGTCGCGAAACCGATATGCGGCCGAGTGAGCGACGAGAAGCGTAGTACGCATCGTATTCATCCTGGATGTCCGACACTCGAACCTCAATTCAATCAAATTGCGATCGAAGGGAAGACTATCAATGACATTCGTTCCGGCCCGGAGGATCAAGCAAATGCCAGGCTGGATTGGACGCACCCAGATCAAGGTCTTGAAGTCGTTACTCCGAAGTCCAAATTCGATAACTCAATTGCTGCACCAAACATGAAGTGGCGCATTGATCGTCGTTCGAAGATACGACTCGGTGGACGACAAGAGGTCGAGTTGTTTTGTCGTTGCCTTTGAGATCGAGAGACCCGGTTGTGCGATCACGATCTCCATTCGTCGGCGATGAATCAATGCCCGATCATGGACACCCATTAACAATTTGAAATCTCCCAACTCAAATGGACTAACGCCGTCACGTTCCTGCTTTCTCCGTGCCCTTTGAATTAGCGTGCGGAAAAAGGTGCGCAAGTCATCGCGACGCCACATCACCGACTTCTGCGCTTGACCACAAACTTCGTAAAGATCGTCTACGCGTGCGCCGGGATCGTCACCGTGGGAAAACTTGCAGTGAACAAGGCATATCAACAAACCTTCGGAATCTATGCGCATCGCGACAATGTCTGCTATCTCACCACAACCATCGTCGTCCAAAATCACGTCCCATTCATGAGGCTGGGCCCTCAATACCTCGATCGCTCGATTCTGAATCGAATGCGTGAGGCGCTGTGGTGTTTGAGACTCAACTCTCAGATTCACTCCGGTCCAGTCAATCGGCGTCAGCTTCGACGGATCGTACGGAGGCTTGTTCCAGTTCGGCTTGTAGAGCAGGTCGTTTTCAATAATTCTGTCGTCATCCAAAATGAAGATCAATCCATTTTGATTGAGCCAGTCGCTTAAAGCTTCCTCTGACCGAGACTTCTGTACCTTTACGACGTCCGAATCGAGACATCGATATTTCATTCGATTGTCTTCCCAATATGCTTCACAATTTGAGATCCAATCAGGAGTTTGAATCGCGAATTTCAATGGACCTGTTATAGAACTTGTGTCACAGATGAAATCCACCTCAGTGTATCTGAAGGCGCTGGATCCTACCGAGAGTTGAAAGTTTTCCGCCTGAAGCAGATGTATTTCCCACGGCCACTCCACACAAAGCAGTATCCCTTCCGGTCGTTCAGACAAAACCTCTGGCAATATGAACTGCCCGATAACGCTGTCAATGCTTATCGTCTCATCAAGCAACTTCTCGCCTAGTGCCTCACACCAATCGCGCCACTCTTTAACACTGCTCGCTGCCGCGTGAGACCATATTCGCCCTTTCAACGATGCGCCAATGCTGATGTATTCACCACCTCGGTAACCTCCTCCAGAGATATTCGTCTGGGACTTCGTACCGGCTTCGGCTTGAGTAAACCCTTCAGTCACGTCAGAGCCGACGTGCATCGAAAATCGGCGAAAATGGTCGTGCGCGTCCAAGACACCAACGTTGGTGGGTACTAGCCGATCTATGTCTGACATCACGCGGTAAACACTGGACCCAGTAAACCGTTGCGCGCCGGGTCCAATCACAGCATTCGCAAGATCTTCAAAGAGGCCATCATTTGCTGAATTATTTATGTAAAGAATCTTCCGCTTTGCGTCGAAGAATAGAACGAACAGTTGAAAGGAGACTTCTTCAATCGTCTTAAGATCACCCCAGCGAACGTCTTGCCGAAACTCGACTACAAACCACGCAACGCCTGCATCGTGATTGAGTCCAATTGGGTTTGTGAGGAAACGCTCTTCGCCGAAGAAATCCACTACTGCCATCGGATCCCATTGATCGGATGGTGCCGAGTACGCTACGGTGCTCATTTTTGGCAATAGATTTCGCAGATTTACTTCATCGGGCGCGCTCGTAAATCCATCAAGAAATTCGCTCTTCTCCTGTTCAAATTCGACGGCCGATTCAGTCAGGTCTCGAAGAATCAGATTCCAATCGGCGTCTTCCGCGTACAGGGTTCGTAATCGTCTATCCACCTCATAATCGCTTCGCGCAACGAACATTGATGCATCGCCGATATTGCCTTCACCTGTCGTTCGTGCGAACCTTCCAATGAATTGGAGTGACACACCAAGACTTCGCTGAGGATCATGTATCGCGGCGACTTTCAGCGCAGGAAGGTCAAAGCCCTCGCCGAGCATATTCACACAAATCACAATTCGACTCTGACGATTTTGAAGTAATTCGATTGCGTTCTTTTGTTCAGTCTTCGACAGCGAGCTCGTGAGAATCACTGGATTGATGATCCTGCGCGACGGTGTCGTAAAATGGTTTGATCTCTTTTGCGCGTGGAATCCCATTTGCTCGAGCCATCAAAATATGGTCCATACCTTTCGCAAGATCAGACCTCAGCCTGGCAACACTCCTTTCTGCAACTGCGAGGTCGACGTTGTCAAAGTCCAACACTGCCTCGTAGTCAATTGTCGAGAAGAATCCTTCGGTCTGCGCCTGTCGCAACGGGAACGAATAGATAATGCGTCCCTGCATGTGCTTCCCGTCTTCGCGAAACGGCGTAGCCGTGAATTGAACGACGTCCTTGTCGGCAAATGCGTCTCGGATTGTTGACCAGCTACGAGCGGCGACATGGTGAGCTTCATCAACAAAAAGATGAGTGAAGTCTCCTAGAAGGCTTTCAAGCACGCCTGCTTTGCATGCTGAAAGCGCCTGTGGAGTTGCCACGGCAACGTTGCAACTATTAACGAAATCCTTAGCGGCCGCCGTTGTCAAGAAGCCATGTTGTATACGGCCAACTACAGGACGGAGAGCAGAATTCGTGACGATACCAAGTGATTGAAGTACGCCGAGATTTTCGAACTTCTTCGCGACTTGCTCACGTAGTGCATCTGAAGGAACGAGAACCAGCAAACGTGTTGGTTGAGACGCGACCAGAAGAGCAAGCATCGTCTCGGTCTTCCCGGTTCCTGTCGGCATGACAACCGTTGCAGGACTCTTGCGTTTGGTCGTCCAATAACCAAGTACCGCAAACATCGCTCCAAGTTGAGGAGACCTAAGACCCGGATTCAGTTCACTTGCTTCCCTGAATTCAATTGCTGACTCGTAACTTTTCAAAACCGTTGAAGGCGAGTTTTT
Source organism: uncultured Actinomycetota bacterium (assembly GCA_963805595.1). Classification (GTDB taxonomy): domain Bacteria; phylum Actinomycetota; class Acidimicrobiia; order Acidimicrobiales; family RAAP-2; genus RAAP-2. The sequence continues at coordinate 924,539 of CAWDUM010000005.1, forward strand.
CGCCGAAGTGGAGGGAATGTTCCAAGACGCTTTAGTGACGGCATCACCCGGTCGAGATCCTCGCGGAAGCTTCAACCACAGCGAATTCGATCCGAGAGGTCGGTCAGGCGTCGAAGCAGGCCAGATCCCGTACGAGTTACGGACTTCCATCGAGCCAGGGTCCCCTGAAATCTTGTGAAAATAGGATTCAGGCACCAATAGTTGTTTGAGGGAATTCTGTTCAAGGAGCTGTGATCGCGCCCAAATACTGCGGGTCCGCCATCCTTCTGACATCTCGTCATCTCCAGTGGCACCTGACGCCATCTGGCAAGCATTCCACCTTTTCAGAGCCGTAAACACGAAACAGTGATTCACAATCCCGGAGGACTGTCTGCTTCGCGAATTTTAAACAGCTCACCTTGTTGCTCATTCAAGGTCTACTCGCGTGGCGGCTACAAAGATATCAATTGGAAATCCCTTGCAAAATGAGGAAAAATCAGTGGGCCGTGCAGGACTTGAACCTGCGACCCCTTGCGTGTCATGCAAGTGCGCTACCAGACTGCGCCAACGGCCCCTAGGGGTGCCACCTTACCATCCCGAAATCCGTAAAAATGCCGGGAAGAACTAGGGCCGGCCCGCGGTCTCGTCGACCTCGAAGGGTTGGACGACGAGGTCCAGCGGCATCTGGCCGGCGTTGTTACGCACGACCTGCTCCTGGAAGACGCGCACCGCGGCGATCGCGTCGCCGAGGGCGTCGTGGCCGCCGGGGGTGACACCATAGAACTTGCACAGCTGGGTGAGGCTACGGCTCGGGCGCTCAACGCTGCGCGGCTCGATCGCCAGGTCGTGCTCAATGACGTCGATGATGCGCAGGAGCGAGATGTCAAAGTCCCTGCTCTGGAGGTTGTTGCCCAGGATCGACATGCAGCTGCGGCGCAGCATCTCCAGGTCGAAGCGCACGACGTTGGCCCCGACGACATGGGCACCCTGGTCGTGCAGGTCGCGCAGGAGGTGAACCGCGCGGGTCAGACCCGCTTCGACGGTGAGGACGTCGAAGTCGGGTCTCTTGGCCTCGATGTCCTCGACCGACAATCCGTGGACACGCCGCGCGCCCGACGTGATGGGCCGGTCGGGCACGACGAAGAAGTGCTCGGTGTGGACCAGTTGGCCGAATCGGAAGACGCAGAAGCCGTAGGCAATGGCCCGTTCCTTCGCGACGTCGAGGCCCGTCGTCTCGGTGTCGAAACCCACCACGAGCTCGGGCACCCGGGTGAGCTTTCTCATCACGGGACCATTGTGGCATCAGCGAACGACACGACCGGGCCGGTTTGACGCCACTGGCGCACTGGGCAAGAGTGAGCCCATGAATAACAAGGTGATTCTCATCACCGGTGCCTCCTCGGGTATCGGCATGGCCTGCGCTGACCACCTGGCCGCTCGGGGGTGGCGCGTCGTCGGCGCGAGCCGCCACGGCACGTCCCCGGGGCCCTGGCACCCGCTCAAGATGGACGTCGACTCCGACGAGTCGGTGGAGGCCGGCGTCGCCGCGGTGCTCGCCCAGCACGGCCGGATCGACGCGGTCATCGCCAACGCCGGGTGGGGACTGGCCGGGGCCGTCGAGCGCACGTCGACAGAAGACGCCAAGGCGCAGCTGGAGACCAACTTCTTCGGGGTCGTACGGGTGGTGAGGGCCGCGCTCCCACATCTGCGCGAGGTCGGCGGCGGGCACGTCGTCATCGTCAGCTCCATCGGCGGCGTGATCGGCATCCCCTACCAGGCCTTCTACAGCGCCTCCAAGTTCGCCCTCGAGGGCTACGGCGAGGCCCTCGCCTACGAGGTCAGCCCGTTCCACGTCCAGGTCACGCTGGTCCAGCCCGGCAACTTCCGCACCGGCTTCACCAAGAATCGCCGCGACGTGCCCAGCGACGGGAGCAACCTCTACAGCGGCGCCGAGGCCAAGGCAATCAGCCTCATGATCAAGGACGAGGAGGGCGGCGCCGACCCCCTCGAGGCCGCCAAGGCCATCGAAAAGATCCTCAACTCGCGCCGTCCGCCGCGGCGCGTGTCCGTCGGCAAGTGGGACGAGCGCGTCGGGGTCATCGCCAAGCGGGTGATCCCCTTCCGGGTCTTCGAGCGCGCCGCGCGCTCGAGCCTGGGCGTCTAGAGGGACTCCGCCAGCTCCTTGAGCGCTTCGAGGACCGGGCTGTCGTCGTCGGTCTCGGCGATGTCGGCGGTGACGCGCTGGTCCTGCTGGATGATCGCCAGGACCGTGCCTCCCGCGTCGGGCACCAGTTCATAGACCATCGTGAAGTGGTTCTCAGGTGTGTCGGTGAGCCCGGGACCGGGTGCAAAGAGCGAGTAGCTCAGGCGCCACGGCGGATCGAAGGAGAGCACGGTCCCCCACTGCTCGAAGACCTGGCCCTGCCACGGGCTCGAGAACCGGATGGGAGATCCAACGGTCCAGTCCGTCTCGAGGTCGCTGCCGTACTGCCAGACCTTGACGTGGCGCGGCTCGGTCAGGACCGCCCAGACGACCTCGGGCGGCGCAGCAACTCGAACTCTCGACGTGGACGCCTTCATCCGCGCCACCCTACCGGCGACCCGTGACGTTCTCCGGACGAGTCGTGGCCTAGGTGAAGATGATCTCGCCGCCGGCCGCGATGCCGTAGAACTCGCCGACGGTGATGATGTCCTTGACCTGGGGGATGAAGTCCTCGCGCGTGAATCCGAAGAGGTCCACCGAGGCCTTGCAGGCGTAGAGGCCGCAGCCGGTGTCGGCGATCATCTCCATGAACTCGGGGATGTCGGGGATGTCGAAGGCCGCCATCTTCTTCTCCATCATCCGCGTCGCGATCGCCGACATGCCGGGCAGCACGCCGACGAGGCTGGCCATGTGCATCCCGGGGTTGCCGACGCTGGCGACCTTGATGTGGTGCAGCCGCTGGGCGTGGATCGCGTCCAGGCCGAAGAAGGTGAAGAACAGGTTCGCCTCGATCCCCTCGGCGCGCGCGCCGTTGGCCATGATCAGCCCGGGGTAGATGCCCTCCAGCGAGCCCTTGGAGATGATGATCGAGACCTTGTCGATCGTGGGTTCCATGTGGTTCTCCTTGTCCTAGATGCAGCCGCGGGGCTTGGGGATGCCCGCGATCTTCGCGGCGAGCTTGGCCGGCCCCTTCGGGAACAGCGCGTAGAGCTCCTTGATGGGAACGCCCGAGGTCTTGCCCAGCTCGCGCACGCTCGGCCCGGTGCCCTTGGCCAGGTACGCCTGGCGCATGAAGCGGATGACCTCCCAGTGGCGCTCGGTCAGCTCGGGGATCCCCGCGCGGGCCGCCAGCGCGGGCGCCATGTCCTCGCGCCACTCGCCCGGGTCGGTGAAGAAGCCCTCCTCGTTCAGGTGGACCTCGACGCCCTCAATCGTGTCAACGCTCATGCCGACACCTCCTCGCTCGCTTCGCTCAGGTGCTTGCCCGATCGCGGCATCTCGCTATGGACCCCCGGGATGTCGCGACCGGGCAAGAGGCTGTGCCAGTAGAACCACTGGAACATCAGCTTGCCCAGGTGGTTCACTCGCGTCTCCTTGAGCAGGGGCAGGCCCACCGGGCCCGGGTAGTGGCCGCCCACCGGCTGGATGTCGTAGTTGAAGTCGATCAGCATCGCCTTGGAGAACCCGGTCTCGATGAAGCAGTTGGTGTGCCCGTCGAAGGACGCGTCGAGCGCCTCGCCGGCGAGGAAGCGCCGGAGGTTCTCGACGAGGACCTCGCCCTCGAAGTGCGTGACCGAGCCGGCCTTGGAGGTCGGCAGCGACGTCGCGTCGCCCAGGGCGAAGACCGCCGGCGAGGCCAGCGACTGCAGGGTGTGCGGATCGGTGGGCACGAACCCGAGGCCGTCGCCCAGACCCGCCGAGCGCGTCACGTATTCCGCCCCGCTGTGGGCGGGGATGACGACGGCGAGCTCGAAGTGGATCTCGCGCCCGTCGTAGGAGATGAGGCGCCCGGCCTTGCCGTCGACCTCGCCGGTGTTGAACTCGGTCACCAGGTGGATGCCGCGCTCCTCGAGCATTCCGCCCAGGTGCCGGGCGGCGACCGGCTTGGTGAAGGCGGCGTCGAGGGGGGTCGCGAAGGTGAGGTCGACCTGATCGCGGGTCCCGCGCTGGGTGAAGTACCAGTCGGCGAGGAAGCAGAACTCTAAGGGGGCCACCGGGCACTTGATCGGCATCTCGACGACGTTCACCACGAGACGACCGCCCTCAAACGTGGCAAGGGCGACTTCAAGGGCGGTCGCCGCGCCGAGCTCGTAGAAGGAGAAGACCTTCTCTCCCCAGCCGGGGCCGGTCAGTCCTTCCGTGTCCTCGTAGGCGAGGCGCGCGCCGGTGGCGATGACGAGGGCGTCGTAGCCGAGCTCCTCGCCATCGCCCAGCACGACGACCTGTCGCTCGAGTTCGACGTGTTCGATCTTGGCGAAGCGGTAGTCGACGTCGTCGTGGAGCTGGTGGCCCCGGGGACGCACGATCTCGGCGGGAGCCGTCAGACCGAAGGGAACGAACAGCAGCCCCGGCTGATAGACGTGACTGTCGTCCTGATCGATGCACAGGATCGACGCCTCGGACGGCGAATAGATCTTGCGGAGCCGGTTGGCGGCGATCGTGCCGCCCGTGCCGGCACCGAGGATGACAATGCGGTGCATGTGCCACGACCCTTCGGGTCCAGCATCGCCCCGCGCGCGCCAGCGTCCCTAGGGCCGAAGGTCAGTTCTCGCGGTCAAGGTCTGCGAGAAGTTCTCACCGGCGTCACGTAGCGATTACCTTCAGATTCCTCATCGCGCGACGGCCTTTCGTAGCATCGACCAATGGGCCCGGATCCGTCGTTCGACCGCGTCGACGAGGGCCGCCCCGACGGCTTCGCGCGCATCCGCGCCCGGTACCTGCTCGCCGCGATGGTCGTGCACGTCGGCGAGTACATGGCGATGCTGGTCACCTCCTACCTCGTGTACCACGAGACCCGCTCGGTCGTCGCGACCGGGCTGATCCTGCTGTGCTTCAACGTCCCCTCGCTCTGCCTGGCCGGCGTGGCCACGTCGCTCACCCGGCGCTTTGGTGCCGCCCGGGTCGACGCGTGCGTCAACGTCTACGAGGGCGTCATCGCGCTCGTGCCCATGACGTTGGCCGCGACGAACCACCTCAGCGTGGCGGCTCTGCTGGCGTGGGTGCTCGGCTACGGGATCGGCGAGGGACTCAACGCGCCGAACTCCCTGCTCGTGCGCCAGCTGATCGCCGAGCCCGGCCGGCTCCCCGAGCTCAACAGCGCCTACACCCGCAACGTCGCCGCCGCGGCCGTCGGCGGACTGCTCCTTGGCGGGGGCATCTTCGTGCTCGCCGGGCCCGCGTGGGTCTTCCTCATCACCGCGGTCACGGCCATCCCTGAGGTCCTCGTCTTCATCGCGACCTCGCGGCGCCAGCCCGGGCCGGACCACGTCCAATCCGCGAGCGAGTCGTTCTCCGACGCCCTGCGGCTGCTGAGGACCGAGCCAGGGCTGTGGGCCGCGTGCCGCTTCGCGGTCCTGTGCTTCTTCGTGGCCAGCTACACCGTCACGCTGCCCGCCATCGCGGGCACCATCGGCTCGAGCGCCGAGGTCCTCTCGCTGCTCGAAACCGGCTCGCTGGTCGGGGGCATCCTCGTCGCCGTGGCCGTTCGCCGGATCCACGGGCGCCTTTCCTGGGGACGGGTCCAGCGGCTGTGCTACTTCGGCGCCGGCGTGGGCCTCGCGGCCATGGCGGGCGCCGAGTACTTCGGGGGCCCGCACTCGCGCGAGGCCGCGGTGGTCGCGGTCATCGCGACGATCCCGATCGGCTTCGCGGTCCTGATGAACGCGTCCATCGTGACCTCGGTGATCCAGCTGGGCACGCCGCATGACAGGCGCGCGTCGATGTACACGCTCCTCGCCCTCATCCCGCTCGTCGTCGGGCCCGTCAGCCAAGAGCTGGTGGGCCTGCTGGCGGACCGGTTCTCGATCGGCGCGGCGCTGGGGATCGTGGCGGTCGTCACCGTGGGGGTCAACGCGGTGGTCTCGCACAGTCCCATGAGCCGGCACTTCGAGAGCCTGGACGAGGCGGCGACGCCCTTTCACGTCGACGTCATGGCGTCCCAGCGCGGCGCGCGACGCTCGCACCACCACGTGCGCCACTGGCCCGAGCCGCTCTGAGCCTTGGGACGTTCGGCCCTGCTGAACAGTGCCTCGTGCGACATAGGTTCGATTCGAGGGTCCCTGAGTCGCCGCGTGGAGTTCACGACGGGACGGACGCTCCCGACACGTGAGGTGAAAGACCATGAAGGCACTCGTCTACAAGGGCCCCGGGCTCAAGGCCTGGGAGGAGGTCCCCGACCCGGCGATCCTCCGCCCGACCGACGTCGTCGTGAAGATGGACGCGACCACCATCTGCGGGACCGACCTGCATATCTTGAAGGGCGACGTGCCCGAGGTCGCCGTCGGGCGCATCCTCGGCCACGAGGGCATCGGCGTCATCACCGAGGTCGGCGAGGGCGTGACCCAGCTGGCCGTGGGCGACCGGGTGATCCTGGCCTGCGTCAGCTCGTGCGGCAAGTGCTCGAACTGCCGCGAGGGCCTCTACAGCCACTGCCTGGACCCCGAGGGGACCCCCGGCATCGGCTGGATCTTCGGCTACATGATCGACGGCACCCAGGCCGAGTACGTGCGCGTCCCCTTCGCGGAGAACTCGCTCTACAAGGTCCCCGAGGGCGTCAGCGACGCCGAGGGCATCCTGCTATCGGACATCCTGCCCACGGGATTTGAGATCGGCGTCCAGTACGGCGCGGTCAAGCCCGGCGACGTCGTCGCGGTGGTCGGCTCGGGCCCGGTGGGCCTGTCGGCGGTCATGACCTCGCGCCTCTACGGGCCGTCCAAGGTCATCGCGATCGACCTGGACTCGGCGCGCCTCAAGCGCGCCGCGGAGTTCGGCGCCACCAACGTCGTCAACTCGGGCGAGGCCGACTGGAAGGACCAGGTCATGGCTCTGACCGACGGCCAGGGCGTGGACGTGGCCATCGAGGCCGTGGGCATCCCCCAGACCTTCACGATGTGCACCGAGATCGTGCGCCCCGGCGGCCACGTCGCCAACATCGGCGTGCACGGACACCCGGCCGAGCTCAAGCTCAACGAGCTGTGGATCAAGAACATCGACATCTCGATGGGGCTGGTGAACACCAACACCCTGGGGATGCTCCTCAAGCTGGTCGCCGAGCACAAGCTGCCCGCCGACAAGTTCGTCACCCACGAGTTCGGCTTCGACCAGATGCTGGAGGCCTACGAGGTCTTCGCCAACGCCGGCAAGTACGACGCGCTCAAGGTACTGATTCACTAGTGCCAACGCGCCGGAGTCCCGCGCCATCACGCAATCGTCCTCCCTCGGCCGCGTGGTGACGCGGGGCTCGCTCTTTCTACGACGCGCCTAGCGGGTGGCGGGGTCGGCCAGCGCGGCAATCGCCAACTGGTCCGCCCCGGCAAAATCGACCGGCTCTGTTGCCTCGTCCTGGTCCTCGTCGACGAGGTCCTCAAAGGTCGGCTGCGGGCTCAGCACGATCAGGCGCTGGCCGTCGTAGAGGGCGGACTGGTCGTTCACCGACGCAGCGGCGTCGGCCAGGTCGGCGACGTCGACGTCCTCGGGCAGCTCGGCGACGTAGACCTGGAACGTCGCCGCGCCGTCCCGCCCCATGGCTTCGAACCCCAGGCAGCCCATCGCGTCCAGGTAGGACCCCGACGCGTACATCGCAAAGAGGCTGGCCGCGAGCTGGTCCTGGACGATGGGACTCGTCGTCACGTCACCCGTCGCGTCCAGGGAGTCCGCCAGGGTCACGGCCAGCTGGGCCAGGTTGGAATCCGGCGCGTACGACGGCGGGCTCTTGGCCAGGAACGGCGCCCGCGATCCCCTCCCGGGACGGTCGGCGAAGGCCAGGAGCTCGACGAAGCCGACGCCGAAGGAGGTCGACACCTCGGCCATGCGGCACTGGGCGAGGTCCTCGACGCGGTTCATCGACTCGAGCGCGACGCGCCAGCGCGCAACCAGGTCCTCGTCGGCGACGTCATCGAAGCGCCGGTCGATCATGTCGGGGTCCCCGCCGTTGGAGCGCGCCACGAAGAGGCAGGCCTTGACCCACGAGTCCCACGGCACGTCCTCGGGCGTGGGAAGGAGCGCGAAGGCGTCGAGGGCCTCATAGAGCGGGCTCATCGAGGACTGGCGCCGCCCGAGCAGGGTGCGCCGCTCGGCGAAGAGCCGTAGCGTCTCGGTCGACTCGGGAGAGAGGCCGGCGCGGAACTCGTCGCAGCCGGCCCAGCCCTCGGCGGCCACCGTGCGCACGACGCCCGCCACCGTGTCGTCGTGGTCGTCGGGCCGGTAGCGCACGAAGTCTCCCGCGGCCAGGTCGTAGGCGACGCCGTCGAGGCGCGAGCGCGACGAGCCGACGCGGTCGCCGAGGCTCACGACGCGGCTCGTTGCGCTTCCGACATCCCCTCAGGGTACCGGGGTCGGCGAGCGGGCCCCCTCGTCACCCGCCGCGCCGGTTCGACGGCTCGGTGAGCGGCTGGGACACGGCGACGTGCCAGTCGGTCCTCGGACACGCGAAGAGCGTGTAGAAGCGCTCGATCATCGCGTCGTAGTTGGCGCGCCATCCCACGAAGTCGCACCACGCCGCCTCACGGTCGGCGAGCACCGGGATCCCCCCGGCCACGAGCCGGTCGAGCACGCACTCGAACTCCTTGCGCGTGATCGTCACCGGCGTCGAGCGATCCACGTCGACGGGATAGGGCACCCGGAAGTAGTCGGCGATGCGACGAAGGGTCATCCAGCCCGAGCGGATGCACAACCCGGCGCCGGCCGAGGCCGGTTGGTCGACCGCGGAGTTGAAGAGCGCCGCGGCGTCGAGCACGCTCGCCGCGCACCCGATCCACGTCTGGTCGGGGGTCGGCGAGCGGTAGTAGTTGAGGATCGTCAGGGTCGTGTGCGTCTCGCCCACCTCGGTGAACCACTGCTCCCACTCACGCCAGAGCTCTTCGAGCCGGTCGTAGGAGGCGACGCTCTGGGCGATCTCGATGATCCCCCACGGGGTGGCGGGCACGCCTGCGCGCACCGACAGGCGCGACACCGAGATCTCGCGGCGCTGGAACGACGCGTAGAGGGTCGGGATGAACGAGATCAGCAGTGCCAGGAGCGTGAGTCCGCTGCCGGCCTCGAGGTAGCTCAGCGCCACCTGGAACCCACCCGCGCCGCCGGCGGTGCCCAGGGTGAACAGCGATGAGCCCGAGACCTCGAAGGCACGCGAGAAGCCGGGCACGCCGGCGGCGATGAACCCGAACGCGAAGGCCACCACGCTCAGCGCCAGCCACAGGCCCTGGTAGACGAGCAGGACGAAGGACGGGTAGAGCGCGAGGACGCGGTCGCGCTCCTCGTAGGAGGACTTGCGCTTGGCGATCAGCTTGAAGATGGCACCGACCGACTTCGAGGCGAGGCGGCTGAGTCGCACGCTCGCCACCCTCGGCAATAGGAACGTGCGGATCGCCGCGTCCAGGACGAGCCACTCGAGGCCCAGCGCGACGACGCCGGCCACGACGCGAACCCATACCGCCACGCCTCGCCTCCCCACTTAAGGACCAGCGCCACCTCCGGCGCGGTCCCCGTCGCCGTCGAGCCTAGAGAAACCGAAGGGGTCGGGGTAGGGTTCCAAGAATGGCGGCCGCTCCCCATAAGGGCTCGCGACTCCCCCTCGGCGTCGTGGTCGCCACCCTCGCGGCGTCCCTGCTCCTTTTCTCGCTCAGCCTGAGCACGTCGCGCTCCACGGGTGCCGACGCCGCGACCACGACGCCGGCGACAACGACCACGACCACGACGACCACCGTGGCGACGACGTCCACGCTGCCCACGACCACGACGACGTTGCCCGGCTCGCCGCTGCCCTGGCCCAAGGGGGTCTCCTCGGCCGTCGCGGTGCCCAGCATCTCGGTGGCCGCGGGCTCTCCGCGCGAGCCCATGCGGCCCATCGCCAGCCTCACCAAGATGATGTCGACCTGGGTGATCCTCGGTCACCTGCCCCTGAGCCCGGGACAGACCGGGCCGTGCCTCACGGTCGACGCGGCCGACGTCGCGCGCTACAACTACGACGTCGACACCGGACAGTCCAGCGCCAAGGTGGCCGTCGGCGAGCGGCTCTGTGAGAACACGCTGCTCACCGGGATGCTGGTGCACTCGGCGGGTAACTTCGTGTACCTGTTCCTGCACATCTTGAAGCTCTCGGTCAAGCAGTTCGTCGCCCAGATGAACGTCGACGCCAAAGCCCTCGGGCTCACCCACACGCACTACGTGGAGCCGACGGGGATCTCGCCGGGTGACCGCTCGACCGCGTACGACCAGGCGAGGCTGGCGGCGGACCTCATGACCAGCCAGGCCATCGTGCGCAGCATCGTCATCAAGCCCGTGGTCGTCCTGCCCGTCGCGGGCGCGCTCATCTCTTACAACCCCTTCGTCGGCACCGACGGCATCGTCGGCGTCAAGTCCGGATACACGGTCCCGGCCGGCGGGTGCGAGGCGCTCGCGCTGCGCTTCCGGCTGGACGGGCTGACGGTGACCGACTACGCCGTCGTGCTCGGCCAGCAGGGCGGGAACTCCATCGACGTCGCCGCCGACAAGGCCATCGACCTGCTCCAGGCCCTGCACAAGTACCTGTCGGTCGAGTCGTCCCCGCACGGAAAACAGCTCGTGTGGACCGGGTCCAGCGGTAACGTGATTCCCACGACGACGACCACGACGACCAGCACGACTACGACGACCACCGTCGCTCCCACGACGACCTTGGTGCCGTGACCTCGTCGGTGGACGCACCGGTTTCGGCGACGCCACAGGTGGTGCCCGCGTCCGGCGCCGTTCACTCCGCGCGACGGTGGCGCCGGCTGTTGTGGGCTCTCGCGGCGGCCCTCATCGTCGTCGCCGTCACGTTCATCAGCCAGGCGGCCGTCTATCAGCCGCTCACGACCGGTGGCGGCATGGAAGGCACCGGGGTCGTCGGCGCTGGGACCGGCCAGATCACCTCGGTCAACAACCTCGACGGGCAGGTCGGCCAGTACTTCGTCCCGCCGACCGCGACGTCGTTCTACATCTCGTTCGGCGTCTTCAACCAGGGCCCGCACGCCGTGACCATCCTGAGCGCCTCGACCCACCCGCCCGAGGTCGGCAATCCGCCGCCGTGGCCGCTCGCCGTCGCCGGGGCCACCTACACCGTCGAGTACCCGGCGTCCTCGACCACGCGACCCCTCCGCAACGCCTCGGTGGCGCCCGGCGAGACGCTGCTCGTTCGGCTCCGGGTGCGAATGGTCGACCGCTGCTACGTCGCCAACGGCTGGACCGGCGCCTCGACGGTCTACCTCGCCGAGCGCTACCTCACCTTCACCCACGAGGTGCCACTCAAGCTGACCACGCCGTTCGTCTTCCACGAGCCCGAGCCCCGGGGAGTGGGTGGAGCCACCTGCCCGCCGGCGTGACCTCCAGGTGACGCCACCCTCGCGGAGGACTACCTTGGAGCCACACGCCGAAAGAGTCGAGGTCTCGTGGACACATCTCGTCGACACCCCAAGGCCCGCACCGTCGCCCTCGTCGGGCGAAACGGTGTCGGTAAGACGTCACTGCTGGAGGCCATGGTCGTCGCCACCAAGGGCCTCGAGCGACCGGGCCGCGTCGAGGACGGCACGGCGCTCGGCGGACGCGACCCCGAGGAGAAGAAGCATCAGATGTCCCTGGGCATCGCCATGGCCCCGGTGTGGGTCGGCGACGACAAGCTGACGCTGCTCGACACACCCGGGTTCATCGACTTCTACGGTGACGTCGAGCGGGCCCTGGACGTGGCCGACGTGGCGCTGCTGGTCGTGAGCGCGGTCGACGGCGTCCAGGCCGACACCGCGGTGCTCTGGCAGCTCTGCCGCGACGAGCAGGTGCCCGTCGTCGTCTTCATCAATCAGCTCGACGCCGAGCGCGCCGACTTCGAGGGCACGCTCAGCGCGCTCGAGAAGCTGATCGGTCCCACGCTGGCGCCGCTGGAGCTGCCCATCGGGCTCGGCGCCGAGTTCAGCGGCGTCGTGGACCTGCTGGCCGACGAGGCCATCGCCTACGGAGCGGGCGGCTCCCAGCACGGACCGGTGCCCGGCGAACTCGCCGACCTGGAGAGGCGCGTGCGCGACAGCCTGCTCGAGGCCATCGTGGTCGGCGACGACACCATGACCGAGCGCTACCTCGAGGGCGAGGTCCCCTCCATGGAGGAACTGGAGTCGGTTCTGGGCGGCCTCATGGTCGAGGGACGCATCGTCCCGGTGACGTGCGGCTCGGCGATCAGGTCGATGGGCGTGGACCGCCTCGTCACGCTGCTCGACGAGATCGCCGAGAGCCGCCCGATCGTCATGGTCGAGCACGGCGATGAGGTGGTCCTCGAGCGCGACCCCGCCGGCGACCCGGTCCTGCGTGCATTCAAGGTGATCGTCGACCCCTACGTCGGGCGCATCGTGGTCATGGAGGTGGTCTCGGGCACGGTGTCCAACGAGGCCGTCCTGACCAACTCGCGCACGAAGTCCGAGGAGCGCCTCCACGGCCTCAACTACCTCTTCGGCTCCAAGCTCGTGCCGGTCGACCGGGCCGAGACCGGCGACGTCGTCGCCGTGGCCAAGCTGACCGGCGTCCAGGTGGGCGACGTCTTGGAGAAGCGCGGGCGCAGCCTCGCCCCGGCCCCCAAGGCGCCCCCGACGCCGGCGATGTCGGTCGCGGTCATCGGGACCGGCAAGGACGACGAGAAGGTCTCGACCTCCCTGCACCGCCTGGCCGAGGAGGACCCGTCGCTGCGCGTGCGCTTCGACGCCACGTCGCGCCACCTGGTGATCGACGTCATGGGCGAGATGCACCTGCAGGTGACCTTGGAGCGGCTGCGCCGTCGCTTCAACGTCGAGGTCACGACGGCCCCGCCGCCGGTGCCCTACTTCGAGACGATCCTCAAGGCGAGCGACGTCGAGGGGCGGCTCAAGAAGCAGACCGGCGGCCACGGCCAGTTCGCCGTCGTCAACGTCAAGGTCGAGCCCCTCGACCCGACGATGGCCTTCGAGTTCGTCGACGCCGTCGTGGGCGGCTCGGTGCCGCGCCAGTACATCGGCGCGGTGCGCAACGGCATAGAGAAGGCGATGTCCCACGGCGGTCCCGCGGGCCAGCCGGTCGTGGGCGTGCGCGCCACCCTCTATGACGGCAAGAGCCACAGCGTGGACTCCTCGGAGGCGGCCTTCGAGACCGCCGGGTCGATGGCCCTCAAGGCGGCTCTGGAGAAGTCCGGCACCGCGGTGCTCGAGCGGATCATGGTGGTCGAGTGCACGGTTCCCGGCGAGTACCTGGGCGACGTCCTGACCGACCTGTCGGGGCGGCGCGGCAAGGTGATGGGGACCAACACGCACGAGTCGGGCGCGTCGGTCGTCACCGCCCACGTGCCCGAGTCCGAGCTCACCCGCTACGGCCTCGAGCTGCGCAGCCTCACCGGCGGGCGCGGGCGCGTGTCCATCACGCCCCACCACCTCTCCGAGGCCCCCAAGACCGCGCTCAAGCAGTAACCAGGCCTTGGCCGCGGCGGCGTTTCGCCGATGACCGGGCCGCGCGGCGCGTCAAAATTAGGATTCACGGGTGACGTCGGTGCCCCCACCCTCCATCCCCAACGCCGAGGGACTGACCCGCCTGGGTGACGCCGTGGCGGCCCGCGGCGCGGGAGCGCGCCACGCCAAGCCCACGCGCCGCTCGCGCAAGAGGGTCGTCCTGATCTCCCTGGGCGTGGTCGTCGTGTTGATCATCGGGGCCGTCGTCGGCGACTACTTCTACCTCAACAGCCTGGTGCACCGCGTCAACGTCACCACCGAGACCAAGACCTACAACGACACCGAGAACATCCTGCTCGTGGGCTCGACGACGCGCTGCGGGCTCACGCACCAGAACGCCGCCTACGGGCTGTGCTCCAAGGGCGTGACCGGCGTCAACAGCGACGTCGTGATGATCCTGCACCTGAACCTCACCACCAACCAGGTGTCGATCCTGTCGATCCCGCGCGACCTCTTCGTGCCCAACGCGCGCACCACCGGCGCCAACAAGATCGACGCCGCCCTCTACCAGGGCCCGTCCCAGCTCGTCGCGGCGGTCCAGGAGGACTTCGCCATCCCGATCAACCACTACGTGGACCTCAACTTCGACACGTTCGCGAGCGTCGTCAACGTGCTCGGAGGCATCTCGATGTACTTCCCGATGCCGGTCTTCGACGCCTATTCGGACCTCAACGTGCGCACCACCGGCTGCATCCACCTGGACGGCTACCGGGCGCTGCAGGTCGTGCGCGCGCGCCACCTGCAGTACCAGCCCAAGGGCGTCGGGTTCTCCCACAGCCTCTGGCCCCAGGAGGGGCTGTCGGACCTCGCGCGGATCCGCCGCGACCACGAGTTCTTGAAGGTCCTGGCCACCGCGCTCAAGGCCCGGGGCCTGTCCAACCCCATCACCGACCAGCGCCTGGCGACCGCGGTCGCGCCGTACCTGACGGTCGACTCGGGCTTCTCGGTGTCGCACATGCTGAGCCTCGTCGAGCACTTCCACTCGGTCTCGGTGGCGGGCGTGCCGGAGCTGACCGTGCCGACCGTCCTGGTCGAGACGGGCAGCTACCTCTACAAGGGCTACTACTACGGCGACGTGGAGTTCCCGATCGAGCCAGGGATCTCCTCGGTGATCGACCGGTTCCTGGGCGTGGCCGCGGCGACCAACACCATGGACGGCAAGCCCCTGCCCGCGCACTCGAGCCTCGACGTCTCGGTCGTCGACGGCTCCAACACGCCCGCGCGCGTCCCCGGGTTCGTGGCGGCGCTGCGCCGCCAGGGATTCCACGTGACCAGCGTGTCCAGCGCCACGCCCGTGGGCATCCGTGAGGAGACCGTCGTCTACCACGCGTCCAACGAGCCGACGTCCCTGGCGGCCGCCCAGGCCGTCGTGCACACCCTGACCGGCCCCGCGGTGATGGCCCTCGGCCACGTCGTCGCCGGGACCCAGGTGACCGTCGTCATGGGCTCGGACGCCGCCGTCGTGCCCGTGACCGCGCACGCGGCGACGACGACGACCACGACCAAGGGACACCACGCGACGACCACCACGACCAGGGGACACCACGCGACGACCACCACGACCACTCCGTCGACCCAGATCACGGTCGCGGACCCCTCGGCGGTGAAGCACGACGTGGCGCTCTCGGCGCCCACGCCGGTGACCCAAGCCCTGGCGCCCTGGGACCCGCGCTCGTGCGGCCCGAACGGCACCGAGGGACCGTAGGGGCGGTCGCGCCCTAGACCTGGGTGAGGCCCTCGGTGGCGATGCGCTCGAAGAGCGCCACGTCGCAGTCGTAGAGCGAGTCCGGCTCGGGCCAGTGGATCACGAGCTCGGTGATCCCCAGCTCGCCGTAGCGTCCGGCCCAGTCGACGAACGCGTCGAGCGAGGTCAGTGGCTGCTCGTCGTTGAGCCCGTCGAGCAGCATCTTCTCGAGGTCCGCCGCGTCACGACCCGCGTCCTCGCAGGCCCGCACGAGACCCGCGAGGTGTTGGGACACGTTGTCGAAGCACGTCGCCGTTGCATCCTCGGAGAGACCGATCGTGACCCAGCCCTGTCCGTGGGCCGCGGCGAGGCGGAACGCGCGATGTCCCGCGGCGGCGATGTAGAACGGCGGCCGGGGCTTCTGGACCGTTCCGGGGAGCATCCGCGCCTCACTGGCGCGGTAGTAGGTACCGCTCGCCGTCGTCACGGGCTCGCGCAGTAGCCGGTCCAGGAGTCCGACGAACTCCTCGAAGCGTCCCGTGCGCTCGGCGGGCCCCCAGGCGTCGCTGCCCAGCACCGTCGCGTCATTGCCGAGTCCACCCGAGCCGATCCCGACGGTGAGGCGGCCCGAGGAGAGGTCGTCGAGTCCGAGGAGGTCCTTGGCCAGGGGCACGGGGTGGCGGAAGTTGGGCGACGTCACGAGGGTCCCGAGGCGGATCGTCTCGGTCTCGATCGCCGCGGCCGCCAGTGTGGGCACCGTCGCGAACCAGGGGCGGTCCTCGAGGCGGCGCCAGGACAGGTGGTCGTAGGTGTAGGCGGCGTGAAAGCCCAGCTCCTCGGCTCGGCGCCAGCGCTGGCGCGCCTGCGCCCAGGGCGCGGTGGGCAGGATCACCGTGCTCAGGCGCGGACGCGAGTGCGTCACGCGGAGGTCTCGAGCTCCTCGGCGAGCACCGCGACCGACTCGACGATGCGCGACGGCTTGTAGGGGAAGCGCCCGGCGGCCTCGCGGTCCGAGACGCCCGAGAGCACGAGGATCGTGTGCAGGCCCGCCTCGAGGCCGGCGACGACGTCGGTGTCCATACGGTCACCGACCATCGCGGTGGATTCAGAGTGCGCGTGCAGCACGCGCAGCGCCGAGCGGATCATCAGCGGATTGGGCTTGCCGACGAAATAGGGCTGGCGTCCGGTCGCCCTGGAGACGAGCGCGGCCACCGCGCCGGTGGCCGGCAGCGGCCCGTCGACGCTCGGACCCGTGGGGTCCGGGTTGGTCGCGATGAAGGGCGTGCCCGCGTCCACCAGGCGCACCGCCTGGGTCATCTTCTCGAAGTTGTAGGCGCGCGTCTCGCCGATGACGACGTAGTCGGGCTCCTTCTCCGAGAGCGTGTAGCCGACCTCGTGCAGCGCGGTGGTGAGACCGACCTCGCCGATCACGTAGGCCGTCCCGTGCGGGCGCTGGGCGGCCAGGAAGCCCGCCGTCGCCAGCGCCGAGGTCCAGATGTGGTCCTCGGGCACCTCTAGACCGCTCCACTTGAGGCGCGCGCTCAGGTCGCGGCGCGTGAAGAGCGAGTTGTTGGTCAGGACCAGGAAGGGCGTATCGCGCTTGCTCAGCTGCTCGAGAAACCGGTTGGCCCCCTCGATGGGGTGGTCCTCGCGCACGAGCACGCCGTCCATGTCGATGAGCCAGGACGCGATGTCGCCCGCCGCGGGCGGGATGGTGGTGAAGGGTGCGTCGTCGGCTGCCGGCATGCTGGTCCCTTCACGGCGTCGGTGTCTTCAGCGATTCTACCGGGGGCCCCGCGAGGGCCCCCGTGACGTGAGCCGTCACGCGTGAACGCGGCGTGAAAATGTACTCGCTCGGCTAGGGAATCGAGTAGGCGACGAGCTGCGAGGTCTGGTCGGCCGATCCGAACTTCGGACCGCCGGCGGGGACCAGCACGGTGTTTCCGGCGATCGCGATGGTCGCGTTGGTGGTGCGCGGCAGCTGGATCGAACGAAGGACCTCGCCGTTGCGTCGAGAGAGCGCCAGGAGCTTGCCCTGGAGCAGCGTCGTGAAGACGAGGTCGTTATCGACGGTCACCGCCCCGAGCGGCAGTCCGTCGACCCTGGTGTCCCATTCGACCTTGCCCGTGGTCAGGTTGAGCGCCTCCACGTCGCCCGAGGAAGCGGGGTGCGCGCCCGGCGAGCCGATCACGGCGCTCGCCTTGGAGAACTTGAAGGCGATGTTGCAGGTGGCCACGTAGACGGTGTTGCCGTCGACCGCCATGTTGGTGAGGACCCCCCGATGGACCCCGGCTCGTAGGTGAAGGGAATCTTCGGCGTCGACTCGTGGTTGAGGGCGCGCAGCGAGTCGTCGTCGTGGCCGTCGTGCACCCCGACGGGCGTCTTCCAGATGAGGCGGCCGGTTCGCGCGTCCATCTCGTAGACGATGCCCATCTTGCCGCCCCCCACGATCACCGACGAGCCCTTCACGCGGGCCAGGATCGGCGAGGCCTGCATGTCGTAGTCCTTGAAGTCGTTGGCCACGCCCTGGTAGTACCAGCGGAGCCTGCCCGTCGCCGCGTCGAGGTTCACGACGCTGTTGGTGTAGAGCAGCCGCTCGGGATGGGAGAACGCCGCGCCGACCCCCTGGTAGGGGTTGCCGGTGCCGAAGCTCACCGAGCCGTCCGGACCCACCAGCGGCGTCTCCCAGACGCCGCCGGCGCCCAGGCCCACCGACGTCACGTTCGCCTCGTCGCCCGTGACCGTCTTGAAGCGCCAGAGGACCGCGCCGGTCGAGGCCCTGAGCGCGAGGATGACCCCTCCCCCGGGCGCGTCGCCGTACTGGCTACCCAGGTAGATCACGCCGTTGGCCACCTGGGGCTGGATGCCGAAGGTCCCCTGTCCCTTCTCCAGGTAGTCGGCCCTGCGCCAGATCGTCGCGCCGGTCGTCGCGTTGAGCGAGAAGACCGAGCGCGGCGTCGTGCCGTAGACGAACCCGTGCGCGACGGCGACGCCGTTGGGACCCGGGCCGCTGAGGAGCGGCCTGTCGAAGATGTGCTTCCACAGCAACTGACCGCTCGACAACAGCACCGCGTAGACGTTCGAGTGCATGTCCTGGAGGTAGACGACGCCGTTGACGACGACCGGACCGGCCACGAGCGTCCCGGTCTTGCTGACGCTGACCAACGCCTTGCCCGAGAGCGTGAACGACCACGCCTTCTTCAACTGGTCCACGTTGTGCGACGTGATGGTCGAACCCGCGGCGACGCGCGTGTTGTCGAGGTTGGCGTTGGGGTACGGCCACGAAAACTGATGGGGCGCCCCGGCCAGCGCGACGGGCCCGCACGCGAGGACCGAGACGGCGACCATGATCGCGCCCAGGCTCCCGCGCGTTATGGCGCGCGAGTTGCTTCGTCGGCCTCGGCGGGGGTACAGCGAACGGTCGCCAGCGGCTCCGGACAGACGCACCAACCCACGCTACATTCGAGCGCCCCTGGCGCACACGGCGCCGCGACCATGTCACAACGCCGGGGACCGCCACTTGACGTTGCCGCGCGCGTGGTCAAGACTTCGTGACCATGGCCCCCCCATCCTCGGACCGCCCCGCGACGACCACGATCCACGGCGACGCCGCCGCGCGCCAGGGAGCGGTGGTCTCACCGATCTATCAGGCCTCGACCTTCGCCGCCGACTCGAATGAGGAGTTCCTGGACCTCGCCACCCGGCCGCACTCCGACGAGTTCTACATGCGATACGGCACGCCCAACCACACCCAGGTGGCCAGCGTGATGGCGGCGCTCGAAGGCGCCGAGGGCGCGGTGGTCACCGCCAGCGGGATGGGGGCGCTGTCCACGCTCGCGCTGGCACTGCTGCACGCGGGAGATCACGTCGTCGTCCAGCGCTCGATCTACCCGGGCACCACCGGGCTGGTGGCCGGGCTGTTGTCGAACTTCGGCGTGGAGTCGACGCAGGTGTCCCAGACCGACGAGGCGGCCTTCGCCGAGGCGTTACGGCCCCCGACCCGTCTCGTGCTTTTAGAGACCCCGAGCAATCCGCTGTTGGCGCTCACCGACATCCGACGCTTCTGCGAGATCGCCCACGAGCGCGGCGCGCTCGTGGCGGTCGACAACACCGTCGCGACGCCCATCAACCAGCGGCCGCTGGACCTCGGGGCCGACCTGGTCTGGCACAGCGCCACGAAGTACCTGGGGGGACACTCCGACCTTTCGGCGGGGGTGGTCGCGGGACGTGGCGACGTGATCGAACAGGTCTGGCGCACCCACCTCACGGTGGGAGCGGTGCTCGGGCCCTTCGACGCGTGGCTCTTGATGCGCGGCATCCGCACGCTGGAACTGCGCGTCGCGCGCCACAACGAGAACGCGATGGCCATCGCGAGCGCGCTCGACGAGCACCCCGACGTCACCGAGGTCCACTACCCCGGCCTGGCCGCCCACCCTCAGCACGAGCTGGCGTGCGAACAGATGAGGGGCTTCGGTGGACTGCTCTCCTTCAGCGTCGTCGGCGGAGCGCCGAGGGCCGACCGGCTCCTCGATGAGCTGCGCCTGACGACGAGGGCCGCGAGCCTGGGGTCGGTCCACACGATCGCGAACCGGCCGTCGGCGATGTGGGTCGACAAGGGCCTCTATCAGGACTCGGGGGTCTCGGAGGGCTTGATCCGCCTCTCGGTCGGGATCGAGGCGAAGGAGGACCTCATCGAGGACCTCGGCCGCGCCCTGAAGGTCACCGCGCCCGCGGGGTGACGTCGCCCGCCGGCGCCGCTCGCGGCGTCGGCACCCGGGCAATTGGAGGCGGCGTCCGGATTCGAACCGGAGTACGGGGCTTTGCAGGCCCCTGCCTAACC
Source organism: uncultured Actinomycetota bacterium (assembly GCA_963805595.1). Classification (GTDB taxonomy): domain Bacteria; phylum Actinomycetota; class Acidimicrobiia; order Acidimicrobiales; family RAAP-2; genus RAAP-2. The sequence goes on from CAWDUM010000005.1 coordinate 944,713, forward strand.
ACTCGGCCACGCCGCCTGAACGGCCCATCCTACCGGGGGGTGTCAGAACCCCGATGCCGGAAGAACAGGTGCCAGGCCAGGTAGCCCAGCACGGCCAGGACGCACAGGTCGACGATCACGCGAAGGAACACCGCGACGACCGCCACGAGTGAGATGACGACGGCCACCGCAACGAGGACCAGCAGGACGATGACGACGGTCTTGACGGTGCTCACGGCGACCTCCCTTGCCGCGAGCCTAGGGTCGGGAAGCGCCGCGGGGAGGCACCGGTAGAGTCGGGACGTGAATCGACGCCGCGGTGCCCTGATCGGCGTGGTCCTCGTGGCGGCGGGCCTCGCCCCGGCCCTGGGCGCCGGGGCCGCGAGCGCCCTGCGCGTGAGCGACGCGGTGACCTCTACGCTCACGACGACGATGCCCATCGTGCGCCTGCACTTCAGCGCACCCGTCAGCGTCGCGAAGCTGCCGCGCCTCGTCGTTCGCCCGCCGGTCGCCGTGGCCTGGCAGCAGATCGGGCCCGACGAGGTCCAGGCGGTCGCGCGCGGGCACCTCCAGCCCCTCGTGCGCTACGTGATCGAGGTACCCACGTCGGTGCGCTGCGCGTCGACGTGCTCCTTCGTCGCCGTGCGCCCGCACGTGACCTCCGTCGCCGCCAGCGTCCAGTGGGAGCAGCAGCTCCTGGCGACCCTCGGCTACCTGCCGCTCAGCTTCACGCCCAACGTCGCGCCGGTCGACGCGTCCCAGCCGGCCGCCGGCTCCTTTACCTGGAAGTACCCCGACCTGCCCGCCGACCTGACCAGCCAGTGGAGCGTCGGCGCGACCAACGTCATCACGACCGGGGCGCTCATGGCCTTCCAGGACGTGCAGCACCTCGAAACAACCGGCGTCGCCGACGCGACGACCTGGAAGGACCTGCTGAGCGCCGCGGCGCTGGGCCAGGTCGACCCGCGTCCCTACGACTACGTCGACGTGAGCCAGACCGAGCCCGAATCCCTGACCCTCTACGAGTCGGGCGTGCCCCGGTTCCACGCGCTGGTCAACACCGGCATCTCGGTGTCGCCCACCGAGAACGGCACCTACCCGGTGTACCTGCGCTTCGTCAACACGATCATGTCGGGCTTCAACCCCGACGGCTCGCACTACTCGGACCCCGTGAGCTGGGTGTCGTACTTCCACGGCGGCGACGCGCTACACCAGTTCTACCGCGCCTCCTACGGCTGGCCCCAGAGCCTGGGCTGCGTGGAGATGACGCTCAGCGACGCCAAGTACGTGTGGCCCTTCACGCCCATCGGCACGCTCGTGACCGTGCACCCCTAGGTGCTGGCGGGCCCGGCGTCGTCGAGACGGTCGCCGAGGACCCCTAGAACTTGGACACGGCCGCGCCGGCCAGCGCCTCGAACCCGCCGGTCTTGACTCCCGTGTAATTCGCCTCTTCGAGCTCCATCACGTCGCTGCCCTTGAGCACGACCACGACGTCGAGAACGATCGCGGTGCCGCTCAGGAAGAAGTGCCCTTGGAAGCCGATCGACTGGTCGCCGTAGGAGTTGAGCGGGATCTTCGCGACCGAGCCCGAGAACGTGCGCCCGTCCTGGGTGCCGTTCAGGTTCACGCAGCCGGCGACCCCCCCGATGAGGTCGTCATAGGTCGTAACGGCGTCGGGGAAGGTGGCCAGGACCTCCGAGATGAGGGGGAACGCCTTCGGCGACTTGTAGTTGAAACCCGCCGTGGCCTTGGCGCTCCAGCCCGTGGGGAACGAGCTCGCGGTGCAGTTGAAGATCTCGGTGCTCGACGCCGCCTCCGCCAGGAACCCCTTGGGCACCTGGGAGATCGAAAGCACCTCGGACTTGAGCTTCTTGGGGGCCGCTCCGGCGGGTCCCGCCAGCACTCCCACCATCGCCACTGCCAGCACCGCTCGGCCGAACCACTTCACGGTCCACCTCCGCCCCCCGGCCGTTCGCGGGCCGTTCCCGCGATGGTAGTTCCCCCTCGTCGCACGGCGCTCGGTGCCGCTCACCCCTGGTCGCTGCCGCCCTCGCGCCACTCCGGCGCGAAGATTGTCTTGCCGCGCTGGGTCGCGACCTCGACGCCCTCGCCCGTCAGCTCGGCCGCCGACGCCACCGCGGTGCGCCCGAAGCGACGGCGCACCTCGTCGACGGCGTCGCGCAGCGCCTCGCGGCTCACCTGGCGCTCGAGCGAGCGCTGCGCGGCGCGCTCGCGCGCGTCGGACTCCTCGCCGGTCAGGCCGAAGGAGAGCTGGAGCACGTTGCGCTCCGGGGCGAGGAACCCCGAGGCGTGCACGCCGAGCAGGCGCACCGCCTGGGAGAGGTCGACGGTCGCCACCAGCGCCTCGGCGATCGCGGCGACGGCCTCCTCGTCGTCCACGCCGAAGGGCAGCGTCTGGGCCCGCGTCACGCTGGTCAGGTCGTCGTAGCGCACGACGATCGAGATCGTGCGCGCGACGAGCTCGTGATCGCGCAGGACGCGCGCGACGACCGCGGCGTGCTCGCGCGCCCGGGCGCTCACCTCAGCCGGGCCCACGAGCGACACGGCGAAGGTCTGCTCGTGGCCCAGGGACTTGGCGCGCCGGTCCGACTCCACCTCGCGGCGGTCCTCGCCGTGGGCGTAGCCCACGAGGATCGACGCCATCGCCGGACCCACGTGGGAGCGCAGCGCGGCCTCGTCCACGCGCGCGAGGTCGCGCACGAACCCCAGGCCCAGGCGGCGCAGCTTGTTCGCGGTCGCCGGCCCCACCCCCCACAGGGCGTCGACGGGCATCTCGGCGAGCCAGCGGGCCTCGACCGGGGGTGACACCCACACGACCCCGGCGCCCTCGACGAGGCGGCCCTCGACGACGCGCGGCTTGGACTGCTTGGAGGCGATCTTGGCGAAGAGCTTGTTGCGCCCCAGCCCGATGCCGCTGCGCAGCGAGAGCTCGTCGCTGATGCGCGCGCGCAGCGCCGCGGCGGCGGCCATCGGGCGCACGCCGAGGCGCCGCAGGCCGCGCAGGTCGGCGAAGACCTCGTCGAGGCCGAGCGGCTCGTACTCCGGGGTCAGGTCCTCGACCAGGGCGTGGAAGCGCCGCGAGTACTCCTCGTAGCGCTCGAAGCGGCCGGGCAGCATGATCAGGCCCGGGCAGACCCGCTGGGCGATGACGCTCGGCATGGCCGAGTACACCCCGTAGCGGCGGGCCTCGTAGCTGGCCGAGGCGACGACGCCGCGGTCGCCGGCGCCGCCCACGGCGACGGGCTTGCCCTTGAGGCTCGGGTCGTCGAGGACCTCGACGGACGCGAAGAAGGCGTCGAGGTCCACGTGCAGGATCGGGGCCTCGTCGATCGAGGGGTCGTTAGAAGGCGAGCTCAACGCTGCGAAACGCCTCGCCGAAGGCCACGCCCACGGGCCGGCCGGCCTGCTCGGCGCGCTCGTAGACCACGCGGCGGATCGCCTCGGCGTCCCCGCCCATCTGCGACGCGTGGGTGAGGACCGCCTCGACCTTGGTGTCGATGGTCGCCGTGACGTCGGCCACGACGTCGGGCTCGTGGGTCCCGCTCAGCAGCAGGTGGCCGACCTGGTGGGCGGCGCCGCGGTCCGGGAAGTAGAGGGGCATCGCCGCCGCCGGGGCGACCGCGTCCAGCAGCGCCCAGCCGGTCTCGCGGTGGTCGTGGTGGTTCACGTAGACCCCGGAGAAGAAGACCGCCGTCGGGTCCGGCCCGAGGACGACCTCGGGCGTGTAGCGCCGGATGAGCCCGACCAGGTCCGCGCGCAGCGCCGTGTCGTTGACGACCTCGCCGTCGGGCCGCTCGAGGCACTCGCTCGTCGCCGCGCCCAGGATGGCGGCCGCCTTGACCAGTTCGGCCTGTCGCGCCTCGCGCAGGCTGGCCGCGTCGACGCGCGCGTGGCTGCCCTTGGCCCCGTCGCAGACGACCACGACGTGGACCTCGCAGCCGTCGCCGGCCCACTGGGCCAGCAGCCCCCCGGCGGCGACGTCGGCGTCGTCGGGGTGCGCGTAGACCGCGAGCGCGCTCGTGGGGCGCAGGTCGAGGGTCTGCACGCTACCCGCGGAGCTTCGGGGCGGTCGTCTTGACCAGCATGCCGATCTCGCGGGCGAAGTCCTCGGTTCCCTCGAAGCCCTTGTAGACCGACGCGAAGCGCACGTAGGCGACCTCGTCGACCTCGCGCAGCGCCTCCAGGGTCGCCATGCCGACCTCCTCGGAGGTCACGTCGCGGTTCTCCAGGCGCATCGACTCCTCGACCGCCAGGGCGACCCCGGCCATCACCACGTCGTCGACCGGCCGGTTCTTGCACGCGGCCTGGATCCCGCGATAGATCTTGTCGCGGTCGAAGGCCTCGCGGTCCCCCGAGCGCTTGATCACGATGATGCCGACCTCCTCGACCCGCTCGAAAGTGGTGTAGCGCTGGTGACAGGCGGCGCACTCACGGCGCCGCCGGATGGCGCCGCCGTCGTCGGCCAGTCGCGAGTCGACCACGCGGTCGTCGTCGGCCGCGCAAAAGGGACACCGCATAGCGTCACGATACACCCAAATACCTGATTTTCTAAGGGATTAGGACGTGCTCACCCGCGACGACGACCCTCGAGCCGAGCTCGGCGACGAGCGCGGCGCGCGCCGCGCCCGGGTCGAGCGGGTTCATCAGCCGCGCGATCGACCCGACGCTGTCGCCGCCGCGTACGACGTAGACCTCGCCGGGGGCGAGCGTCGAGGAGGTCGCGAGGTCGGTCGGCAGTCCCGCGGCGTTCGTGCCCCCCAGCGCCCGGCCGGGCCACGCGAGGAAGGTCATCGCCGCGACGAACGCCACGGCCGCCAGCGCGTAGCGGCGACGGGCCAACGTGCGCGCCCGCGCGGCGCGGCGCGCGGCCAGGGGCGCCCCGACGCGCGTCGGCGCCTCCTGGCGGGTCACGAGGCGCAGCGCGGGGCGCTCGGTCCACTCGGGGAGGAGCTCACTCTCGAAGATCTCTACTGCCGCCATGGCCGACTCCTGACGTCGCACGAACACCTGTTCGTTAAGTGTAGAACGAACAGGTGTTCGTTTCAAGTGCCTTCTGAGGCTAGGCCGGACCTGTCACAAGCCCTTCATTTCCAGGAGTTTTCGCCCCACCCGGCCGAACTCGGCCAATCGGACGGCGCCCACGAGCGGTCCTGGTCGCAGCGCCGCGTCGATCCCGTCGGGGTCGCGCACCAGGCGGACTCCGTGGCGGGCGACGAGACTTGCGCACTCGGCCGTGAGCGCCTCGTCGGGGTGGTCGTGCGAGTCGGTGACCTGGCCGTCGGTGACCCACAGGACGGGCTCGCCGGCGCGTCGTCGCGCCAGCGCGTAGCGCAGCGCCGGCCCGTCGACGCCGTTGCCCACGTTGCCGCACGGCCACTGCGTGGCGACCGCGCCGCGCTCGGCCAGCACCCACACGTTGGGCGTCGCGCCGAGGTCGCCGGGCCGGTGGCTGTAGCCCACGACGAGGGCGTCGGGCGCCGCGCGCAGCAGCGTCGCGAGACGCTCGGCGCCCAGGTCCATCGAGCCGGACTGATCGATGACGACGACACCCCCGCGCGCGCGGGCCGTGCCCGCGAACGCGCGCCGCCGCGAGTCGGTCAGCAGGCGCCCGGGGTAGCGCAGCGTCGTCCCGGTGGTCGCCGGGCGCGCGCGGCGCATCCGTGGCGTCAGCGTCGCGGGTCGTCGCGCGAGCGGCGCGAGCACGGGGTCGGCGAAGCGACCGGTCGGGGGACGCCGGCCCCCGGGGGCGAGGGACCGGCGAAAGGCGCGCAGCTCGTCGGCGCCGCGCGGCACGCGCGACGCCATGAGCGGGGTGATCAGTCGAGCCAGCGCGACCGTCGCGAGCGCGTAGCCGCGGGGCACGCCGTCCTCGCCGAGGTCGGTCGCGCCCAGCGAGGTCGTGGGCAGCGCGTCGAGGACCTCGGCGACGCGCCGGCGCACCGCGCGCAGCGCGGGCCCCCACGCCGCGTCACCCGAGCGCACCCCGGCGAGGTAGTCGCGCTCGGCGCCGGTGCCCATCACCGCGAGCAGGAAGCAGACCACCTGGCCCCAGTCCCCCGCCTGGGCCGACTGGCGCCCGCCGACCTTCTCGGTGCCGTCGCGGAGCCGCGCGACGTCAAAGCCGAGACGGGCCAGCAGCGTGTTGACCCTCAGCTCCTCGGCGCACTCGAGCGCGCGCGGGGCGAGGTCGCCGAAGAGCCCCGCCCAGTCGAGCCCGCACGGGCTCACCCTCGCGTGCATCAGCTCGTGCGCGCGCACCGCGCGCGCCGTCTCGTCGCAACCGAAGGGGACCTCCAGGACGCGCTCGTTGAGGTCGCAGCTCGCGCCGCCGCGTCGCGACGAGCCCTCGCGCACGCGCCAGCGGCCCGGCGCGACGCCGTCGCGTCGACCGGTGACGAGCTCGGGGTAGACCGGCGCGCCGCTCACGCCAGCGTGGCGATGGCGAGCGCGTCGCGCACGGCGTCCGCGCGTTCGGCGCCGAAGACGAGCCGGGCGGCGCGCTCGGTGCCCCAGCGGTCGCGCAGGCGGTCAAAGGCGTAGAAGGAGCGCAGCGAGACCCTGCGCGTCGCGTCGCCCAGCGAACCGGCGAGCGCCGGCAGACGCAGGTCGTCCGAGAGCGCCGCCACGGCCGAGGGGTGCGGGCGGTCCACCCGGATCGCCACCGGGAAGCGGTCGCGCAGCGCGGCGGGCACGTCGTCGAGCTCTTCGAGGTTGGTGGTCATCACGACCGAGAAGTCCGGGCCGGGCGTCACCCACTCGCCCGTCTCGGGGTGGTGCCACCGCGCCGACCCCTCCGAGTCGGTCACCGCGAGCAGGGTCGCCAGGGCGTCGCCGGACGCCCGGTCGACCTCGTCGACCACCAGGCGGCCGCCGCGGCCGCCCCGGGCGCGCCAGGCCCGGATCGCCGGGCCCTCGTGCCAGCGCCAGCGCCCCTGGTCCACCGGCATCCAGGTGCCGGTCACCTCGCCGGTCGTGAGGTCCTCGGTGCACACGAGCCGCTCGGCCGGGGCGCCGGTGACGCGAAAGTGCAGCGCCGCGTGGGTCTTCCCGGTCCCCGGCGGGCCGTAGAGGAGGACGCGACTGACGCCCGCCTCCACCACGTCGGCCAGGTCGGCCCAGCACTGGCCCACCTCCTCGGTTCCCTGTTCGTCGCCCACCGGGCCTCCTTCGCCGACGACCCAACGGTCGCGAGGTCCCCGCAGGTCACCTGTCAGAAACGCCGCTCCCGTGCGATATCTAGGTATGAGGGACGTTGTCGAGGCTCGCTCCACCCGGGGGACCCTCGGCGCCCTGGCGTGCGCGGCCCTGGTCGCGGTGGCGCTCGTGGCGCCCGCCCCGGCGGGTGCCGCGGCGTCGACGCCGCGCGCCTACACCAACGCGCTCTTCACGCGCGTGCCTATCCCCCCACAGGCGCACCGCGTGGCGAGCCCGCCGGCCCCGATCGGCCAGCTCGGCGCGACGTTCTCGGTCGACGTGGTGCACCTGGTTCGCTACTACCTCGTCGCGTCCACGTTCGGGGTCGCCCACTTCGCCCAGTCCCACTTCGCGCACGACGAGTGGGGCCAGTCCGGCACGGTCGACGGCGCGTACTCCTCCTACGACGTTCTCGGCGATGTCGTTGTGCGCGAACCCCCACGCCGCCTTCTGCGGCGTGACCTACAGCTTCGAGCAGCTCTCCGGGTCACGCCAGGAGCTGCGCGTCGACGTCGTCGTCGTGTGGAAGGCGGTGCACGTCGTCGAGCTGCCCGCGGGCACCGTGACCCTCACCGGCTACCGCACGATCTCTCTCATGAACCCCTCGAGCGGGCCGGTGACGGTCACGCCGACGCCGGCGCAGGTCGCGCGGCTGCGCTCGGACATCGCCGCGCTGCGCAGCGCGCCCGGCGGCATGTGCATGGAGGACTCGCTGCTCTACAAGCTCTCGGTGACCTCCGCCACCGGGCGGGTCATCTGGTCGGCCACGGCCGACGAGTGCCCGGGTGTCCTGCTCGTCACGACCTCCCACGGCCGCGTCGCGCTCAACGACCGCTCGTGCGCCCTGGACTCCCTCGTCGCCTCGATGCTGCCCTCGCCCGGGGCCGCGGGCTCGCGCGAGGGGCTCAAGGCCTGCCAGAGCGCGTTCTAGGCCGTCGCGGCTAAGGGCTGACCGACACCTGGATCTGGATCAGGCGGCTGGGCGGGAAGCACCCGGGAACTGAGCACGTCGAGGTCGACACGGCCGTCACCGTCGTGGTGCCGGGGGCGACGGCGGTGAACGTCGCCTGGCCCGCGGACGCGCTGTCGCGCACGAGGACCGCCGCGTCCGTCGCCTCCGGCTCGCTCCACTGCTCGGGGGCGCTCGCGGCGAGGCTGACGTCGAGCTGGTCGCCGACGCGCAGCGCGACGGTCGAGCTGGCGTCGGCCTGGGTCACGGTGACCGTCACGTCGCTCGAGAGCCGGGCCACGACGGTCACCTTGAGCCGCCACAGCAGGGCGAGGTCCGGGCAGACCTCGCCCGGCGCACAGACCATGACCCCGGCCGCGGTGACGCTGGCGCTGCCCACGCGGCGCGCGTGCAGCGTTCCGGTCAACCCGCCGGCGGCGGGGCGCGTCGAGGTGACGCGCACCGCGCCGGTCGTGGACCTCGGCGCGGACCACTTGAAGGAGGTCGACAGATGAATCGGCACGCTGGCCCCCACGACGACCACGACCTGGCACGGCGCCACCGTCGAGGTGATCCGCCACCTGGACCCCGACGCCACGCCACAGGCCGTGGCCGGGTTGGTCGAGCTACCGGCCACCCCCGACACCGCGATGGGTGCCGCCAGGCACGACGCGACGGCCAGGACCGCCGCCAGGAGAAGACGCCGACTCACCGCCCCAGTTTTGCACCGCGCCCGGCGCGCGCGGCGTCGCCCTAGGCGCCCGAGGCCGCCTCACCCAGGTAGACCTCGCGAACCCTTTGATCGTGCAGGAGATTCTGTGCGGTGTCGGTGAAGACGATCCGGCCGTTCTCCATCACGTAGCCGCGGTCGGCCAGGCGCAGCGCCTGGGCGGCGTTCTGCTCGACGAGGAAGACGGTCGTGCCCTCGGCGCGGATCTCGCCGATGATGCGAAAGATCGTGTCGACGATCATCGGCGCGAGGCCCATGGACGGCTCGTCGAGCAGCAGCAGGCGGGGCCGGGCCATGAGGGCCCTCGCGATCGCGAGCATCTGCTGCTCGCCGCCCGACAGGTTCGCGCCGAGCTGCTTGCGCCGGTCCTTGAGGATCGGGAAGGTCTCGTAGTTCTTCTCCATGTCCTCGGAGAACGAGCCCTTGCGGCCGAACGCGCCCATCTCGAGGTTCTCCTCGACGGTCATCTGGGGGAAGATGCGCCGGCCTTCGGGGACGTGGCTGATGCCCAGCGACGTGAACTCGTGGGCCTTGGTCTTGGTCACGTCGTGGCCCTCGAACATGATCGTCCCGCTGAAGGGGGCGTGCAGCCCCGAGAGCATGCGCAGCGTCGTCGTCTTGCCCGCGCCGTTGGCGCCCAGCAGCGTCACGATCTCGCCCTGGTCGACGCTGAAGGTGATCCCGTGAAGCGCGGTGATCGCGCCATAGCGCACGACGGCGTCGTTGACCTCGAGCATCAGCCGGTCGCCCTCTCCTCGTCGGTGCTGCCCAGGTAGGCCTCGACGACGACGGGGTTGGCGCGGATCTCGGCGGCGTGCCTTCGGCGATGAGGCCGCCGAAGTTGAGCACGTAGATCCGCTCGGCCAGGCTCATGACGAGCTTCATGTCGTGCTCGATCAGCAGGATCGACACGCCCATCTCGTCGCGCACCTTGCGGATGAGGTCGGCGAGCTGGATCTTCTCGGCGGGGTTGGTCCCGGCCGCGGGCTCGTCGAGCAGCAGCACCTGGGGGTCGGTCGCCAGGCCCCGGGCGATCTCGAGGCGGCGCCGGTCGCCGTAGGAGAGCGACGAGGACAGGACGTTGGCCTGCTCGAGCAAGCCCCACGAACCTGAGCAGCGAGGTCGTCTGGGCGTCGGACTCGCGCTCGTCGCGGCGCGTGCGCGGGCCGCGCAGCATCGCGCCCACGGCGCCCAGGCCGCGGTGGGACTCCGCGCCGATCTTGACGTTCTCGAACGTCGTGAGCGCGGCGAACATGCGCGACGCCTGGAAGGTGCGCGCCACGCCGGCCGCCGAGACGCGGAAGGGCTTCTTGCCGATGATGTCCATCGCCCGGCCGTTGCGACCGGTGAAGGTGATGACGCCCTCCTGGGGCTGGTAGACGCCGGTGAGCGAGTTGAACAGCGACGTCTTGCCGGCGCCGTTGGGCCCGATGATCGCCAGGATCTCGCCGCGGCGCATCTCGAGGGTGACGTCGTTGAGGCTGACCACCCCGCCGAAGCGCAGGGTCACGTGCTCGACGTCGAAGATGAGGTCCTGGTCGCTCACGGCGTGTCCCCCGTCAGGACCTCGTCCATGTGGCCCTCGCCGGCCTCGGACAGGCTGATCTCGCGCCGTCGTCGCTTGCTCGGGATGAGGCCCACCGGACGGAAGATCATCATGATCACCAGCAGCGCGCCCAGGTAGATGTAGAGGTCCTGCTGCTGGTAGCCCGAGGGCGGGTGTTGTTCAGGTACTGGCCGACCGTCTGGATGACGATCGCGCCCACGACGACGCCCGCGATCGAGCCCATGCCGCCGAAGATCACCAGCACCAGGATGTTGATCGACAGGAACAAGGTGAAGCACCGGTGAAGATCACGTTGGACTGGCCCGCGGTCACCACGCCGGCGAAGCCCGCCGTGGCGGCGCCGATGGCGAAGGCCATGACCTTGTACTTGAGCGGGTTGATCCCCACCGACTCGGCGGCGACCTCGTCCTCGCGGATCGCGGTCCAGGCGCGGCCCACGCGCGAGTGCTCCAGCAGCGAGTACCCGATGAGGAACAGCACGATGAAGGTGAGGATCAGGTAGTAGTACGGCACCGGCGCGAGTCCCCACGTGTAGTGGATCGGACCCGACGTGCAGCACGGGGTGCGGGATCGGGTCATCGAGCCGAGCGAGCCCCCGGTGATGCCGTAGAGGTTGTTGGCGAAGATCGTGATGATCTCGCCGAAGCCCAGGGTCACGATGGCCAGGTAGTCGCCGCGCAGGCGCAGGGTCGGCATGCCCAGGATGACGCCCGAGGGCATCGCGAAGCCGATCGCCACGGGATGCACCAGAGGGTCGAAGTGGATGGTGGAACGGCGCGGGGGTCGGCAGGGCCCCCGTGAACCAGGCGGTCGTGTAGGCGCCGATCGCGTAGAAGGCGCGAAGCCGAGGTCGAGCAGTCCGGCGAACCCCACGACCACGTTGAGCCCCAGGGCGAGGAGGATCCAGACGGCGATCTGCTCGACGATGAGGTACATCCAGAACTGCTGGTGCACGAGCTTGGGGATGATCAGCGCGAAGACGATCACGACCAGCGATGAGGGCCCAGCGGCTCGTGCGGCGCTCCATGACCTGGGGGCAGCCGCGAGGGCATCGATGCGCCTGCCGCAGAGCAACGCGCCGCGCGACTACCACGACGCGACCAGCCACGCCAGCAGAGCGCGAGCGACAGGAAGATGACCCAGCGCTGCGTGCCAAAGAGCCCGAAGTACGAGACGGCTCGAAGAAGGACGCTGTGATGCCGGTGTCGGCGCGGACCCGTAGCCCCCGGGGGCGCCCGTCATGACCGCGACGACCGCGAAGAGGGCCAGCGACCACAAGAGCCGCTTGAGCGAGGCGCTCGAAGAAGGTTCACGCGGTCCTCCCCGTCGCTCGCCGAGGATGCCGGTGGGACGCAGGATCAGCACGCAGACGAGGATGACGAAGGTGTAGATCTCGGTCCACGAGATGTTGCCCTCGAAGGCGAAGGGCACCGAGAAGCTCCCGAAGAGGCCGATGCAGCAGGCCGCCGAGCGCCGCGCCGCGCAGGTTGCCGATGCCGCCCAGCACGGCGGCGGTGAAGGCGTAGATGCCCAGCGCCGTAGCCGGAGTTCTGGACGATGCCGTTCTGCAGGGCGTAGAGGAAGCCCGCGGCGCCGGCCAGGGCCCGCCGATGATGAAGGTCAGCGAGATGGTGCGGTCGATGTTCACGCCCATGAGGGCCGACGGTCTCGGCGTCCTGGGCGACCGCGCGGATCGCCGCGGCCGAGACGCGTCGCGCGCACGATGCGGTCGGCGGCGAAGAACATGACGATCCCCGACGACGATGCAGATCACGATGGATCATGTGGATCGGGCGTCGACCGATATAGAACAGCGTTTGGCCGGCTGGGAAGACCTCGGCGGGGAAGACGCGTCTGACCGTAGCCGAACTCTTTGCCCGCGAGGGTCTGGAGGAAGTACGACGCGCCGATGGCGCTGATGAGGTAGGCCAGCTTGGGTGCGTTACGTCGTCGCAGGGGCCGGTAGGCCACCTGCTCGACGCGCGGTGGCGACCGAGCGCTCACCACGTGCCGGCGACAGCGATGCCCGGCGCAGCACCAGCCCGACCGAGTGCCCACCCGTTCGGCCACCCGTGTTGCCGATGAGTGCCGTGGGTCAAGAGAAGAACGCCGCGAAGCCCCCGCACATGAAGACCTCGCCGTGCGCGAAGTTGATCAGGCCCAGCACGCCGTAGACGAGCGTGTAGCCCACGGCGATCATCGCGTAGAGCGCAGCCGTTTGCAGCCCGACCGCGAAGTAGGCCCAGAATCCAGACGCGAATCTGATCGAACCCTGACAAGCCAGAAGTGCGCGAATCCCATGGCTAAGACAGACCCTTATCGGTTAGCACGAATGTTCACTGGGGCCGGGGCATAAGCCCCGGCCCCAGTGAATGGATTGCGTTGGCGACGCTATCAGCCGACGGTGGTGAGGAACGTAATCGTTCCGTTCTCGACCTCCGAGATCGCCACGGCGACCCTTGTCGATCTTCAGGTTGCCGTCCGTCTGGAAGGAAATCGGCCCGGTGACGCCGGTGAAGCTGATCTTGTGCAACTCCGCGACGGTCTCCTTGCGCAGCGTGGAGATCTTCGACGAGCGCTTCTCCTTGACGAGCGACCTTGATGATCGCGTTCGCCGCGTCGTAGGCCTGGGCGGCGTAGATCGCGACGCTCGCCTTGATCTTGGTCAGCTTGGTGAACGCCTGGCCAGGCTGCCGGTGAAGTAGCTCACCTTGCCGGTGGCCGACTCACTGAGGAACGCACCGTTCGCGGCGGAGGCCGGTGAAGTGCTCGTCATCAGCGACGAGTCGTTCGAGCCGTCACCCGACATGATGGTGTGGTTGCCGTGGTGTAGCGTCGGCGGCCAGGTCACCGAGCAGCAGACCGAACTCCGGCGCGTAACCACCGTAGAAGAGTCCCGGCGGGTTCGCCTGGGCGCAGCGAGGTGGCCAGCGTGCCGTAGGCACCCGCGTTTCCGCCGCCGCCCTCGTTGATGTTCGCGAGGACTGCGTGGTGACGGTCGCGCCGTCGAGCCGTCGCGTCGGTGGCGACCGCGCTTGGCGAGGCCGGCGCCGTAGAACGACTCGTCGCCCACGACCAGTAGATAGTCTTGAAGCCCTTGGTCTTGACCAGGTAGGTCGCGTCAGCGGCACCCTGGACAGCGTCGTCAGCGACGACGCGGAAGAAGTTGTTCGTGCCGCTCGGCAAGGGCCACGCCGTCGCCGACGGGCTCACCGCGGCGATGTTCGCCGCCGGGTAGTACGGCTACGCCGCCTCAGTCGCGCCAGAGAACGCCGGGCCAACGATGGCGACGAGCTTCTTGTTCCGACGGCCTTCTGGGCCGCGCCGGGCGCCACGGTCGGGTCGAACCCTGGTCGTCGTAAACTTCAGCGCGAGCTTGAAGGGCAACTTACCGTACTTCTTGCTCGGCGTTGGCCTGATTGATCGGCGAACTGCACGGCGAACACGCATGTTAGTCCCTAACTGCTGCGTTGCTACCGGCAGTGGTCCTTCATACCCGATGACGTAGGTGGGCTTCGCCGCAGCACCCGACGCTGACGCGAGGCCGATTGCCGGCACCGCCATCAACAGCAGGGCACTTGACGCCACCGCAGCCACCGTCTTGTTCAAACGAAGCTTCATCAGCTCGTCCTCCTCAACTGTGTTGACTTTGACGCTCCAGAACCACCCCGTCACGAACCCGTCACGTGAGAGACCCGAAAGCGATCTTTACTTGGCCGATATGACCATCGCGAAAGAGTAGCAGTCCTTATGCGGCTCTTATATTCAGCAAATCAACAGAAACACCGTCGTAACATGTCCGTCAAGCGAACAGGTGTTTGATTCGAGCCGGCGCCGGGGTTAGGCTACGAACAGTTGTTCGACCGAGAGAAGGACCCATGGCCGAAGTGCTCACCCCCATGCGCCGCCAGATCCTGGAGTTCATCATGAGCTGCCAGCGAGAGCGCAACTTCCCCCCGACGATCCGCGAGATCGGCGACTTCGTCGGTCTCAAGTCACCCGCGACGGTGGCCAATCACATCGAGGTCCTGAAGGCCGCCGGCTACATCGAGAAGAACCCCCAGCAGCCGCGCACGCTGACCGTGCGCCTGGACAACGAGGCGGCGAGCCCCGACCAGCACATCCGCGTCGTGCCCTTCGTCGGCGACGTCGCCGCGGGCACCGGCGTCCTGGCCGAGGAGAGCACCCACGAGCTCATGTCGATCCCCGAGCTCTTCAGTGGGCGCGGGGACTGCTTCGTGCTGAAGGTGCGCGGCGACTCGATGGTCGACGCGGGAATACTCTCGGGCGACTACGTCGTCATCGAGCGCCAGAAGGTCGCGCGCACCGGCGAGATAGTCCTGGCCGAGATCCCCGGCGACGAGGCCACGATCAAGCGGTTCTTCCCCCAGGGCTCGCGCGTCGTGCTCAAGCCCGAGAACTCGTCGATGGAGCCGCTCGAGTTCGACCACCGCGACGTGACGGTCCTCGGACGCGTCGTGTCGGTGATGCGCCGCTACTAGGCCAGCCACTCCCCCAGCACGCGAGCGAAGTCGTCGAGCTCGCCGCGCGTGACGTACTCGTCGCTGCGGTGCGCCAGCAACGGGTCCCCGGCGCCGAAGTTGGTCGCCGGCACGCCCAGCGCGGCGAAGGTGGCGACGTCGGTCCAGCCCACCTTGGCCCTCACCGGCACCCCGGAGCGACGCGCCAGGTCGGCGAGGCGCTCGTTCCACATCGCCGGCGGCGCCGGCGGGGCCCAGTCGACGACCTCGAAGCCGTCGCCGACCTCCAGCGCGTCGCCCAGATAGGAACGCAGCCACGCCGACGCCGACTCGAGCGAGCGGTCGGGCGCCACGCGGTGGTTCAGTGTGCACACGACCACGTCGGGAACGACGTTGGCCGCCACCCCACCCTCGACGAGCACCGCCTGGAGCTGCTCGGTGTAGGTGACCCCGTCGATGTCGACCTCGCGGGGCTGGTAGGAGCTCACCCGCTCCAGGACCGCGGCGAGCCGGTGGATGGCGTTTCGCCCCGTGTAGGGCCGCGCGGTGTGCGCGCGCGATCCTCGCAAGATGACCTCGGCGCGCAGCGACCCCTGGCAGCCCGCCTCGACCGCGCCGCCCGTGGGCTCGGCCAGGACCGCGGCGTCGGCCTGGACGAGGTCCGGGCGCAGCTCGGCCACCTCGAGCAGCCCCGACTCGGAGCGTCCGATCTCCTCGCGGGCGTAGAAGACCCAGGTCACCTCCACCGATCTCGGGGTCGCGTCGAGGGCCAGCTCGAGCATCACGGCGACGGAGCCTTTCATGTCGCACGCCCCCAGGCCCACGACGCGGTCGCCGTCGATGACGGCGCGCGCAGGGTCGCCCGGCACGGTGTCGAGGTGACCGGCGACGAGCACGCGCGTCGCGTGCATCCCGGTCGTGCGGGCGACGACGTTGTCGCCGACCCGCTCGACCTCCAGGGCGGGGTTGGCGCGAAGACCGCCTTCGACGTGGCTGGCGATCGCCGCTTCGTTCCTGCTCTCTGACGCGATGGCGACCAGCGCCAGGACGTCGTCGAGTCGACTCACGAGGAGACGCCGTGCTCTCGCAATATGGCGTTGAGCTTCACCTTGTCGTGACGCTCGCCCTCTTCGAGGTAGCGAAGGATGAGCGCGCACGGCAGGAAGAACTCCCCGCCAGGGAACTCGCGGCGGCGGTTCGCCGAGACCGCGACGCAGTAGTCGGGCACCCGGCCGCGCGAGACCTCGTCGCCGGTCTGCGCGTCGATCACCGGGATCGACGCGGTCAGGATCGTCCCGGGCCCGAGCACCGCCCCTCGTCCCACGCGCGCGCCCTCCACGACCATGCAACGGCTCCCGATGAAGGCGTCATCCTCGATGACGACCGGGGCCGCGTTCGGCGGTTCCAGCACGCCGCCCAGGCCAACGCCGCCCGACAGGTGGACGTTGGCCCCCACCTGGGCGCAGCTGCCCACCGTGGCCCAGGTGTCGACCAGCGTGCCCGGTCCGACCCACGCGCCGATGTTGACGTAGCTGGGCATCAGGATCACGCCGGGGCTGAGGAAGCTGCCCCGGCGCGCGGAGGCGCCGGGAACGACACGCACGCCGCGCCGCTCGTAGTCACGCTTGAGCTCGAGTCGGTCCAGGTACTCGAAGGGGCCGACCTCGGTGCCCTCGAGGCCCCGGAGACGGAACAGGAGCAGGATCGCCTTGCGCACCCACTCATGGACCACGACCGCCCCGTCGGGACCCACCTCGGCGACGCGCAGCTGCCCGTCGTCGAGCTTGGTGATAACGAGCTCGACGTCACGGCGGGCCTCGACGCTCTCGGGAGTGAGCTCGGAGATGTGCTCGTACCACTGGTCGACGCGGTCCTCGAGGGTCCTCACCCGGCCATCGTACCGGTGCGACATCGGTCGGCGGCATCTCGCATCATCCAAGAGCTGCGCTGACGACTTCGTTGGCGCAACTGCTCACCGTCGCGCAGCGCGTCGACCAGTGAGCGAGCCGATCGCCCGATGGCCGCGTCAGTCCCCCACGGGTCCGCAGGACTCCCGTGACCTCGTCGCGTGAATACCGCAACGGCGAACGCCGAGCCGTCGGGAAAGGAGACGACCCCGGCCTCGTTTCGGACCACTCCCAGCAGCGCGCCGCTCTTCGCCGCCACGACCGCGGAGGCGTCAAAGCCTTGGGCGATTCGGTTTCGGTTCAACTGGCGCGACATCGTGTCACGGACCTTCCGGCATGCCCGCGGTTCACCCGCACGGTCCGACCAGATCGATTGGAGCAGCGACACGGTCTCGAACGCCGTCGTCCGAGCTCCGCGCGCCGGGTCCAGCGCCACGCTTCGCCTGATTCGCTCGGCGACCTCGTCGCCGGATGAAAGGCGTCCCTCCGCCGGTGTGTGGTTGACGAGCCCCTCGAAGTCCTCGAAGCCGACCTCGCGAGCGACCTCTTCGAGCATCGTGCGAAGGTCGCTGGTGATCAACGTTTGATCGAGACCCAGCGTCCGGGTCGTGAGATTGATGCGGTCGAGACCCACCAGTGCAATCAGCTCATCGGTCGCGACGTTGTCGCTGATCGTCAGCATGGCGACCACGAGATCGCGCACTGACATCGTGACGTCGTCCTGCATCAGCGACACCCCCACCGGTCCGGGAGTCCGGGGGCTCGCCGGCATCATCAGCCGGGCGCCGCCGTCAAGATCCCCCCTCGCGATCAGGTTCTCGACGGTCAGGGCCACCTGGATCTTCATGACGGAAGCGGGCGTGACCAAGTCGTGCTCGTGGAACCCGGCCCCGGTGCCACCGTGGACGGGGGCGGCGTATCCCGAGCCGTCCAACCCCAGGTTCACCAGGAAGTTGCTCGCGTCCACGCCGGTCAGCGTTAGGCGGACCCGAGGCGCGCGGCGACCCGCTCGACCTGCTCGTCGGTAATCACCAACGCGACGCGAACGAAGTC
This sequence comes from uncultured Actinomycetota bacterium, assembly GCA_963805595.1. Lineage (GTDB taxonomy): Bacteria > Actinomycetota > Acidimicrobiia > Acidimicrobiales > RAAP-2 > RAAP-2. The sequence continues at coordinate 962,594 of CAWDUM010000005.1, forward strand.
CTTGCCGGCGTCGCCGTAGAGCTCGCCGGGGCTCACGACGAGCCCGCTCGCCTCGGCGAGGGACTCGGCGAGCCCCCACCCGTCGACGCCACCGCGCGAGCACCACAGGTAGAAGGTGCCCGGGGGCACCGACGCGTCGACGCCGAAGCCGCGCAGCGCCCCCGCGAGGCGCGTCATGCGCGAGCGGTACACCTCGCGCTGGCGCGCGACGTGCTCGTCGTCGCCGAAGGCGACCGCGACCGCCGCCTGGACCGGGGCGGCCACCATGAAGCCCGCGTGCTGGCGCACCGCGCGAAGGAAGATGACCGTCGCGGGGTCGCCGGCGTAGAAGCCGCAGCGCAGCCCGGCGAGGTTCGAGCGCTTGGACGCCGAGTGCACGGCCAGCACGCCCTCGGTCCCCGATTCGAGGATCGTGCGCGGAGGTCCGTCGTAGGTGTACTCGGCGTAGCACTCGTCGCTCGCGACCAGGACGCCGTGACGTCGGCCCCACTCGGCCACCGCGCCCAGGTCGTCGAGGGCCCCGGTCGGATTGCTCGGCGAGTTGGACCACAAGATAAGCGCCCGCGCGGCGTCCTCCTTCGAGATGGCCGCGAGGTCGAGGCGTCCGGCGTCCAGCGGCACCGCCACCGGTCGCAGGCCCGCCAGGGTCGCGCCCATCGCGTAGGTCGGGTAACTGATCGCCGGGTAGAGCACGGTGTCGCGCTCGGGGCTCGCCAGGTGCAGGTATCCCGCGGTCGTGGCCACGAACTCCTTGGTCCCCACGCAGGCCGCCAGCCGGTCGGGCGCCACCTCGACGCCGAACCTGCGCACCATCCAGTCCGCGCACGCCTCGCGGTACGTCGTCGTCCCCGCCGACGGCGGGTAGCCGCGCGCCCCGGTGGCCTTGGCCAGCTCGGCCACCACGACGTCGGGCGGCGCGTCGATGGGCGTGCCGATCGAGGCGTCGACGATACCGCCTTCGTGGCGCCGGGCGACCTCCTTGAGCTTGTCGAGGCGCTCGTAGGGGTACGGCGGCGGCGTGAAGCTCACGCCGGCACCCGCCACTGGGCGAAGCGCGCGACGCCCACCGGGTCGAGCACCACGCGCAGCGTGACCGCCGCCTCGTCGTTGGTCGTCTCGAGGACCTCGCCCTCGCGGTGCGCGGCGGCGATCAGGTCCCCGCGGTCCAGCGGCAGGCGCAGCGTCACGACGCGGTCGCCCGAGCGCAGCCGGTCCCCGATCGCCGAGAGGACCTCGTCGAGGTTCTCTCCCGTCAGCGCCGAGACCCACACGCTCCCTTCGTGGCGCTTGGCCAGGTCCTTGGCCCGCGACCCGGGCACGTCGGCCTTGTTGAAGACCAGCAGCTCGGGCACGTCGTCGGCGCCGATCTCGCGCAGGACCGTGTGGACCGCGGCGATCTGCTCCTCGGCGCGTTCGCTCGCGCCGTCGACGACGTGCACGAGCAGGTCGGCGAGGCGCACGGACTTGAGCGTGCTCATGAAGGCCTCCACCAGCTCGTGGGGCAGGTTCGAGATGAAGCCGACGGTGTCGGTGAAGAGCACGGTCTCGCCGCCGGGGAGCTGGCGCTGGCGCGTGCGCGGGTCCAGCGTCGCGAAGAGGCGGTTCTCGGTCACCACGTCGGCGTGGGTCACCGCGTTGAGTATCGAGGACTTGCCGGCGTTGGTGTAGCCCACGAGGGTCACCTCGCGGTGCCGCCCGCGGTCGCGACCCTGGCGCTGGACGTCGCGGGTGCGGTCGATCTCCTTGAGCTCGCGACGGATGTGGTGGATGCGCTGGACGAGGCGGCGCCGGTCGACCTCGAGCTGGGTCTCGCCCGGGCCGCGCGTGCCGATGCGCCCGGCCTGCTGGGACAGCGAGCCGCCGACGCGGCGCAGCCGCGGCAGCCGGTACTCGAGCAGCGCCAGCTCGACCTGGGCGCGGCCCTCGGGGGTGCGCGCGTTCTGGGCGAAGATGTCCAGGATCACCGCGGTGCGGTCGATCGCGGTGCGCCCGAGGATCTTCTCCAGGTTGCGCTGCTGGGCGGGGGTGAGCCCGTGCTCGAAGACCACGGTGTCGGCGTCCACCGCGAGGCACAGCTCGCGCAGCTCCTCGACCTTGCCCGAGCCCAGGAACGTCGCCGCGTCGGGCGCGTCGCGGCGCTGGACGACCCGCGCGAGGACGTCGGCGCCGGCGGTGTCCACCAGAAGGGCCAGCTCGTCGAGCTGGTGCTCGAGGTCCTCGGGCGTGACGCCCGGGAACAGCACGCCCACCAGCACGATCCGCTCGCGGATCGTGCGGTCGATCAGTGTGGAGGGCAGATAGGTCACGGCGCGTTCCAGTCGATGTCGGCCACGAAGTGTACGGGTCCCGAGAGGGTCGCCTCGCCGTCGGCCAGCTGGACCCTCAGGGGGCCCCCGGGGTTGTCGATCACCACGTCAGCGCCCACGCGCCCGGCGTCGCGCAGGACGGCCGCGGCCGCGCACGACCCCGTGCCGCACGCCAGGGTCCACCCCACGCCGCGCTCGAACACGGTCATCGCGACGCGGCCCCCGTCGACCACGCGCACGAACTCCACGTTCGTGCCGCCGACGGCGTCGCTCAGGCGCCGGGCGATCGCCTCGCGGTCCTCGACGCTCCACCCGGGGTCGTCCTCGACCACCACGTGCGGGTTGCCGACCAGGGCGAGGCCCAGCGCCCCGTCGGGGGCGTCGGCCAAGGTCACCGGCCCCATCGAGACCCCGCCGTAGCCGTCGTCGCCGTCGAGGGCCACCCGCACGCGCCGCACCCCGGCCGCGGTCGCCACGTCGACCGCGTCGCCCTCGAACCTCGCGCCGCGCTTGAGCGCCGCCGCCAGGCACCGCACGCCGTTGCCGGACATCTCGGCCAGCGAGCCGTCGGCGTTCCACAGGACCATCGAGACGCCCTCGCCCAGCGTGGCCACGGCGACGCCGTCCGCGCCCGGGCCCAGGTGCCGGTCGCACGCGGCGCGCACGCGCGACGGGTCCCACCAGTCGTCCCCGGGTGCGGCCAGCTCGATCAGGAAGTCGTTGCCCGCCCCGTGCCACTTCTGGAGATGACGAAGGGCCACGGGCTCAGTCTCGCACGAACCCGTTTGCCCCGTTCAGCACGCGCAGCACGCGCTCGCGCGCCCGCTCGACGTCCTCGAACCACTCCACGCGCGGGTCGCGCTCGAACCACCGGCGCTGGCGGCGCGCGAGGCGCCGGCTCGCCGCGATCGCCTCGACGACGCACGGGCCGAAGGGCGCGCCGTCCTCGAAGTGCGCGAGCAGTTCGCGGTAGCCCACCGCCTGGCGCGCGGTGCGCGACAGCCCGCCGGGTCGGGCGGCCAGCGCCGCGACCTCCTCGACCAGCCCGCCGACGAGCCAGGCGTGGAAGCGCGCCTCGATGCGCCGGTCCAGCTCCTCGGGTGCGACGCGCAGGCCGACCTGGACGACGCGCGACGGCGGGTAGGTGCGCAGGCCCGCGCCGAAGGAGGAGAACGGGCGGCCCGCCCCGATGGTCACCTCCAGCGCGCGCAGCACCCGGCGCTCGTTGGTCGGCTCCGTGCGCGACGCCGCCACCGGGTCGAGCGCGCGGAGCTCGGCGTAGAGGGCGGCCAGGTCGCCGGCGCGGGCCTCGAGCCCGGCGCGCACCCGCGGGTAGCGCCCGGGGATCTCGAGGTCGTCGAGCACCGCGCGCCCGTAGAGGCCGGTGCCCCCCACGTAGAGGGCCAGGTGCGCGCGCGACGCGACGGCGCCCAGGGCGTCACGCGCGGCGCGCTGGAACTGCGCGACGCTGAACTCCTCGTCGGGGTCGACGAGGTCGAGCAGGTGGTAGGGAACCTCGGCGCGCTCGGCGGGCGTCGCCTTGGCCGTGCCGATGTCCATCTCGCGGTAGACGGTCATGGCGTCCACGCTCAGGATCTCGACGTCGCCGAGCTCGAGGGCGACGCGGTGGGCCAGCGACGACTTGCCCGACGCGGTCGGCCCGACCAGGGCGACGTCCGCCCCGGTGCTCACGAGACGAGCAGGGGGATGCGCACGCGGTGTCGGGGCCCGCGCAGGACCCTCACGAGGTCACCGCGCAGGTGATAGGGCGCGCCGCGGGTCACGTCGACCTCGACCAGCGTGCCGGGCCGCGCGGCGGCGGCGCTTACCGCGAAGTGCACGAGCTTGCCCTGGCGCGTGCGCCCCGAGAGCATCTCGGGGTTGCGCTTGGAGGGCCCCTCCACGAGGACCTCTTCGCGCAGGCCCTCGCGCGCGGCGTGACGGGCGGTCGCGGAGCGGTCCAGCACCTCCTTCAGGCGCGCGAACCGGTCCTTGATCACGTCGTCGTCGATGAACTGGTCGGTGAGGGCGGCGGCGCGGGTGCCCTCGCGCGGCGAGAAGATGAACGTGTAGGCGCCGTCGTAGTGGGCCTCGGCGACGACGCCCAGCGTCTCGTCGAAGTCGTCCTCGGTCTCGCCGGGAAAGCCCACGATGAGGTCGGTCGTCACGGCGAGGTCGTCGATCGCCGCGCGCGCCCGCTCGAGCCGCTCGAGGTAGCGCTCGGCGCGGTATCCGCGGCGCATCGCGGTGAGCAGGCGGTTGGACCCCGACTGCAGGGGCAGGTGCAGCTGGGGGCACACCGCGGGCGTCTCGGCCATCGCGGCGATGGTCTCGTCGCGCAGGTCCTTGGGGTGCGGGCTCGTGAAGCGGATGCGCTCGACGCCCTCCACCTCGCCCAGGGCGCGCAGCAGCTGCGCGAAGAGGGGGCGTCGCCGGGTCAGGTCGCGGCCGTAGGAGTTGACGTTCTGGCCCAGGACCGTGATCTCGGTGACCCCGCGCGCCGCGAGGCGCGTCGCCTCCTCGACGAGGTCCTCCAACGGCCGGCTGATCTCGCCGCCGCGCACCGCCGGGACGATGCAGTAGGCGCAGGAGTTGTCACAGCCCGTCTGGATCGTCATCCACGCCGCCCACTCCGAGTCGCGAACGGCGTAGAGCGCGGGCGCCATGTCGCGCGCGGCCAGCGGGTCGGGCGCGTCGAGCACCTCGACGAGCGGGCCTTCCTCGCGCGCGCGCGCGAGCAGCGCGGGCGTCGCCGCCAGGTTGTGGGTGCCCACGACGACGTCGACCCACGCGGCCCGGGCCAGGATCTCGCCGCGCTCGCGCTGGGCCATGCACCCGCCCACGGCGATCTGCATGCCCGGGCGGCGCTGCTTCTCTGCCTTCAGGTGCCCCAGCGCGCTGTAGAGCTTGAGGTCGGCGTTCTCGCGGATCGTGCAGGTGTTGAGGATGACGACGTCCGCGTCGTGCTCGTTCTGCGCCGCGACGTAGCCCTCGGCGACCAGGCGGCCGGCGAGGCGCTCCGAGTCGTGCTCGTTCATCTGGCACCCGAAGGTGCGGATGACGAAGGAACGCGGCGCCGTCACACGCGCCAGTCTAGAGAACGAGGGCCGGCTCGGCCTGGGCCGCGTCGTAGGTGACGCCGACCCCCGCGGCGACCACGCAGACCAGTCCCACCGCGTCCCAGAGAGTGATCGCCTGGTGCAGGAGCATCCACCCGAACGCGAAGGCCACCGCCGGATCGAGCGCGAGCAGCACGCTGACGATCGAGGGGCGCAGCCGCCGCAGCGCCTGGAGCTCGGCGCCGAACCCCAGCACCGTCGCCATCATCGCGACGATGGAGATGCGTCCGAGCAGAAAGGGGTGCGACAGGATCACGTGCGCGGACCCGATCGAGAACGGCAGCGTGAGCACGGTCGCGATCGACATCGACATCGCCAGGCCCTGGAAGCCGGTCGTCACGCCGCCGACGCGGTGCGACGCGAACGCGTACGCGGCCCACCCGACGCCGGACCCGACGGCGAAGAGGGTGCCGACGAGCGTGAGCCCTCCCCCGGGACGCGCCAGGGCGAGCACGCCGAGCCCGGCGAGGCCCACGAGGGCGAGGTGGCGCCACGACCGCTTCCCCAGCGCGGCGACCATGAAGGGCCCGAGGTACTCGATCGCCACCGCCCCGCCGAGGGGGATGCGCGCGAGCGCCTGGTAGAAGCACAGGTTCATGAACGCGGTCGAGGTGCCCAGCGCGGCGACGCCGAGCCACTGCGTGCGGTTCCACTGGCGCAGGCGCGGGCGCGTCAGGACCACGAGCACGACCGCGCCGAGGGCGAAGCGCCACGCGCTGGCCGCCGAGGGGCCGACCGCGACGAAGACCGGCTTGACGAGGGCGGCCGACCACTGGATCAGCGCCGCGCCGAGCAGGACGAATCCGGCGCCGGCGAGCGCCCGGCGCCGGGTGACCTCTGGGCTCAAAGCGTGACCAGGCCCATGCGGTCGGCTTCGAGGGTGAGGACGTCGCCGGCGATCGCGTTGTCCGCCAGGAACGACCGGGCCGCGGCGGCGACCGACGTCGTGGCCGCACCCACGCACAAGGCGAGCATCGACGACCCCGCGCCGGACCAGCACGACCCGGCGGCGCCCGCGTCGCGAAGGGTCTCGAGCAGCGCGGCGCTGAAGGAGATCAGCGGCGTGCGGTAGGGCTGGTGGAGCCGGTCGTCCGTGGAGCCGTCACAGAACGCCTGGTGGTCGGCGAGCCCGGCGATGAGCAGGCCCATCGCGTTGAGGTTGGACACCGCGTCGGCGAACGGGACGCTCGGGGGTAGGACGCGACGCGCGTCGGCGGTCGCGAGCTCCTGGTCGGGCACGACGACGACGAAGCGCCACTCGTGGTCGAGCGTGAGCGTGCGCGCGACCGGCGCGCCGTCGTCGTCGACGCCCGCGACGACGAGGCCCCCCCAGCGCGACGCCGCGGCGTTCTCGGGGTGCCCGTCGACGGCCGTCGCCACGGCGAAGGGGTCGCTCGCGCCCGCCGCCGCGGCGGCGGCGACCGCGAGCGCCGCCGAGGACCCCAGCCCTCGCGCGAGGGGGATCTGGGAGTTCACGTGCAGCGAGAAGCGGTCATGTCCCAGGACGTCGCGCGCGACGCGCGCGCCCAGGTGCCGCTCGTCGTCGAAGAGGCCCGCGCCCGCCCCCTCGCTGGTGATCGAGAAGGCGTCGGACTCCTCGAGGGTCACCTCGACGAAGAGCTCGAGGGCGACGGCCAGGGTGTCGAACCCCGGCCCGAGGTTGGCCGAGGAGGCGGGGACGCGCGCGTACACGGGCTCAGCGTAGGCGTTGCCAGATCGTCGGCGCCGCGACGGAGCGCACCGCGCTGACCGCGAAGCGGTGCGTCGGCGACGTCCCGACCTGAAGCCATCCCACGACCTCGCCCGCGCGCACGCGGTTCCTCAAGGTTCTCAGTCGCACCGACACGCGCAGGTGCCGCCCGCCGGACCACCACCACACCGAGTGGGTCTTGGTCAGGACGACCGGCGTCGTGTCGTGACCCCAGCCCACCGTCGCCACCGCGACGCCGGCGCCGTAGACGAGGTCCACCTCGTTGTCGCGCGCCGAGTCCCCGAGGGCCAGGGCCGCCGTTCCCGCGGGCCCCAGCAGGTCCCCGCCGCGCTGACCCAGGACGACCGAGTAGAGGACCTCGGAGGTGGTCCCGCGCTCGAACTGCATGGCCAGCACGACGCAGCCGCCGGCCTGGGAGGTCCGCCCCGACTTGACCCCGATGACGCCGTCGTCTCCGAGGAAGGGCGTGTACGTGCCCACCGTCCCGGCCACCGGCAGCGTGACGCTCGTCTGGGCGACGATCTCGCGCGCCACGGGCGACGCCATCAGGTCCACGGCCATCTCGCCCTGCTCCAACGCGGTCGACACCGAGCCGGGCTTGTAGCCCGAGGGCTCCACGTAGTGGGTGTGGGTGAGACCCAGTTGCGCCGCGGTCTGATTCATCAGGTCGACGAAGCCCGGCAACGACCCGCCGGCCATCACCGCGAGCAGCACCGCGAAGTTGTTGGCCGAGTTGACCAGCAGGCCGTTCAGCAGGTCGCGCTCGCAGAGCACCTCGCCGAGGGCGACCTTCACCGAGGACTGGCCGGTCGCGTTCATGTGCTCGTACGTCGCCAGGTCCGCGTCGTTGATCGTGATGCACGGCCCGGTCGCGTCGCCCACCAGGGGCAGGCGCTGGAGGGTGACGTAGGCGGTCATCATCTTGGTGAGGCTGGCGATTGGCACGACGTCGTCGTTGGTGGACTCCTTGACGCCGAAGGACGGGATCACGAGGGCCGCGCTGCCCTGGGTGGGCCAGTCCAGCGCCGGGGCGACGCCGCGCGTCGCCGGCAGGCGCGCCAGGGTGAGCGCGGCGCTCGCGGCCGGGTGCACCCAGGGCTCCTGCATGGCGACGACGCCGCCGGACGCCACCGCCAACCCGAGGAGCAGCCCGAAGAAGCGCGCGACCCGTCCGTGTCGGGTGCGGCGGCGCGGGCGCGACACGGCCCTACAGCGATGCTTCGTACTGCTCGAGGGTCATGAGCACCTTGCGCGACTTGGACCCGTCGCCCGGCGCCACGATGCCCTCCTCCTCGAGCTGGTCCATCAGTCGGCCGGCGCGCGCGAAGCCCACGCGCAGCTTGCGCTGGAGCATCGACGTCGACCCGGTCTGCGTGCGTAGCACCAGGTCGCGCGCGCGCATCAGCACCTCGTCGTCGTCGTCGCTCGCGCTCGTCCCCCAGCCGCCGCGGCCCTCGGCGACCTCGGCGGCCACGACCGTCTCCTGACGCCCGCCCTGGGCGCGCCAGAACTCCACGACCCGGCGGACCTCCTCTTCGGAGACCCACGGCGACTGCAGGCGCCGCGCGACGTTGCTCGAGGAGGTCACGAGGAGCATGTCGCCCTTGCCGATGAGACGCTCGGCCCCGGCCTGGTCGAGGATCACGCGGCTGTCGGCCAGCGAGGAGACCGCGTAGGCCATGCGGCTCGGGATATTGGCCTTGATGACCCCGGTGATCACGTCGACGCTCGGCCGCTGGGTGGCCAGCACCAGGTGGATCCCGACGGCGCGCGCCATCTGGGCGATGCGCACGACGGACTCCTCGACGTCGCGCGCGGCGACCATCATCAGGTCGTTGAGCTCGTCGACGACGATCACGATGTAGGGCAGCGACTCGGGACCCGGCGCGGGCTCGGCGTCACTGGCCAGGCCCGTCGCGCCTTCGATCACGTGGCCGATGCGCTCGGCGTCGCTGGGACCCGGCTCGAGCTCGCCACGCTCGATCATCTGCGCGTAGCTGGTGATGTCGCGCGCGCCGGTGGCCGCCAGGACGTCGTAGCGCCGCTCCATCTCGCGCACCGCCCAGGCCAGCGTGCCCGCGGCCCGCTTGGGGTCGACCACCACCGGGGCCAGCAGGTGCGGCAGGTCGTTGTACTGGCCCATCTCGACGCGCTTGGGGTCGACCAGGATGAGGCGCAGCTGGTCGGGGGTGGCGCGCATGACCAGGCTCGTGATGATCGAGTTGAGGCCGGAGCTCTTGCCGGCCCCCGTGGCCCCCGACACCAGGACGTGGGGCAGCTCGGCCAGGTTGACGATGACGGTCTTGCCCGAGATGTCGCGCCCGATGGGCACGTCGAGCGGGTCCTGGGCGGCGGCGGCCTCCTCGGTCGACAGCAGGTCCCCCAGGGCGACCAGGCTGCGCTGGCGGTTCGGGACCTCCACGCCGATCGCCGAGCGCCCCGGGATCGGCGCGAGGATCCGCACGTCGGGCGCGGCCAGGGCGTAGGCGATGTCCTTGTTGAGCGAGGTCACCCGCGCGACCTTGACGCCGGCGCCCAGCTCGAGCTCGAAGCGCGTGACCGTGGGACCCACCGTGAAGCCGATCAGCGTCGTCTCGACGCCGTGGGCGGCCAGGGCCTCGACGAGCTCGTCGCCCGCGGCCTCGATGGCCGAGCGGTCGTGCTTTACGTCGCGCGTGCGCAGCAGCAGCGACGTCGGCGGCAGGCGCCACTCGTGGGTCAGCGTGGCGGGCGGCGCGGGACGCGGCGCCGGCGGCGGTGACTCGTCTTGGTCGTCCTCCACGACCCCCTCGTCCTCGTACTCGTCCTCGTACTCCTCGACCTCGTCGGCCTCAAAGGGCTCGAACTCGGCCACGGGGGCGAGCGGCGCCGCGGCCACCGCGGCGCGCTCCTCGGGCTCCTCGTCGTCGTCCTCGGCACGGCGCGGCATCACGCGCCAGAAGCCCACGACGCGACGACCGAGGAACCTCGCCACGACGGCGACCCCGTGGGCCAGCGCCCGCAGTCCGACGCTGGTGGTGATCATGAGCGCGACCACCAGCACCGCCGTCAGCAAGACGGCGGCCCCCGCCGCACCGATCACCGAGCGCAGCTCGCCGCCGGCCAGGACGCCGATCCAGCCGCCGGCGTGTCCCAGGGCGCCCGACGTCGCGTGGAATCCCGGGTGCCCGCGTCCCAGGTCGGCCAGCCCGCACAGGCTGAGCAGCGTCAGGCCCACCCCCCAGCCCAGGCGGGCGCGCTCGAGCTCGACGCGTCCCGACAGCAGCGCGGCGCCCACGCCGAGGAAGACCACCGGGACGGCGAAGCGTCCGACGCCGAGGGCGACGGAGAGTCCCTTGGCCACGACGCGGCCCGCCGGGCCGAGCGCGTGGGCCTCGGCCAGGAGGGCCAGGACGCCGAGGACCGACAGGATCAGGACCCACAGGTCACTCTCGTGTCGGCCCCAGAACGTGTCGGCGCGCGCCGCCGGGCCGGGCTTCGCCGCGGAGCGGGCGCGCCCGGCGCTCACCGGTCGCTTCTTGTGCTGCGCGGTTGCCACAACCATCCAACTTACCGAACAGGGGTTCGCGTTCCCGTCACTCTCCTAGGCTGCGCGCGTGGCCTACACACCCCAACCGTCCACCGCCGAGCTGGCCCACCGCCTCGGCGCGTCCGCGGCCTCGTGCGCGGTCGTCAGCTCGGCGGACCTGAGCCCCTGCGTGCGCGAGGTGGTCCTGCGCGGGGGCGCCGACGTCCTCGCTGGTCGCGCGGGCAACGACGTCATGGTGCGCGTCGAGACCCCCGAGGGGCGCTTCGTGCGGCGCCGCTTCTCGGTGCGCTCGGTGGATCACGATGCCGACACGTTCTCGCTGTGGCTGACGACCGATCACGAGGGCCCGGCGGTGACCTGGGCGCGCGACGCCATTCCCGGCGATCACGTCGACGTGATCGGCCCGCGGGGCAAGGTCGTGCTCGACGAGGCCGCGGACTGGCACCTCTTCGTCGGCGACCTGTCGGGCCTGGCCGCCTTCTACCGGATGGCCCAGGCGATCGAAGTGCCCGGGCGGGCCGTCTTCATCGTCGAGATCGACCACCCCGAGGACGCCCTGACCGCGTCGTTTCACGAGGGCCTCGGCGTGACCGGCATCTTCGTCGAGCGCCGCGAGCGCTCACTCGACGACCCCGCCGGACTCCTGAGCGGTCTCGCGGCCTTCGCCATGCCCTCCGACGTCGGCCACGCCTACGTCAGCGGCGAGTTCCACGTGGTGCGCGCGGTGACCGCGGCGCTGCGCGACCGCGGCCTCGACGACGACGCGATCTCCCACAAGCCCTACTGGCGCTTCGGGCGCGTCAACGCCGACCACGGCGAACCGGAGAAGGACGACGACTAGGGCCGGCGGGCGCGCCGGTCGTCGACGCGACCGACGCATCGTTCATGATGGTCGTCCAACGTCGACGCGAGCCATGATGGGCTGATGACGTCACGCCGCCGCCCGTGGAATCGCACGGCGCGCTGGTTCGCGGGGATCGTCGTGGCGGTGACACTGACCCCGCCGGCCGCGGGGGTCGCCGCGGGGTCGCCCTCGACCGTCCTGACGCCGATCATCCTCGCGCGCGCCGGCTCCTCGGACGTCGTCTTCGTCCTGGCGACGACGTCCTGCCCGCAAGGTCCGTGCCTGCGGCTCGCTCGCACCGACGACAACGGCGCGAGCTTCACTGACGCCACCACGCCCCCGGTCGCGCCCGTCGCGGGTCAGGTGGCCGGATCGATCGACCAGCTCGTCTTCGTGTCCCCCCGGGTCGGCTACGTGCTCGAGGTCGCGCGCGGCGTCTCGACGGTCTACGCGACGACCGACGGCGCCCGGACATGGGGCGCGGTGTGGACCGCCCACGGCGTCCAGGTTACGGACCTGGCGGCCACGGCGGGCGCGGCATACGTCGTGACCTCCGTGTGCGCGAGGCAGGCCAACGGCAACACGGGGTGCACGAGGTACCGGCTCGAGCACTTCGACGTGGCGAGTCGCCACTGGTCGAGCACGCCGATCCCGAACGGACGCGACTTCCCCTGGGGGTTCCTGGGCAACGCCGCGGCGTACGCCGGCCGCGTGTGGTTGACCGAGGGCGCGAAGTGGTCGATCGTCGTGACGTCCGACGACCGCGGTCGCACCCTGGTCGCCCACGACGTTCCGACGTTGGGGAGCACCGCGGGCTGCTACCTGACGGCGACGTCGCTCATGGTCCTGTGGGCCCAGTGCCCCGGCGGCATGCAGTCGCAGTTCTTTCGTTCCGGTGACGGAGGCGCCACGTGGACCCTCGTCCCGGCCGGACAGTGGTCTGGGACCGGCGGGGGCTTCTTCGACCCGGTGTCGGGCAACGTCGCCCTCCTCGACTACGGGCTGCACTCGGGGCCCTTCACCATCTTTCGCGTGACCGATGACGGGCGTCGCCTCGTCGGCGTGGGAAGGTCGCCGTGCTCGGACGTCACGTCCGCGGCGTTCGTCTCGGCGACGCGCGGGATCGCGCTGTGCGGGAACTACCCGACCTACCACGTGGTGCGAACGAGCGACGCCGGCGCGCGCTGGGTGAAGGTGCGCGTGGGCTGACCGCTAGAGGACGGCGACCGCGGCCAGCACCACGGGCTGGCGGCGGAACTTCTGGCCCAGGAGGCGCCCCGCGGAGCGCTGCGCCACGCGGTTGAGCGCCGCCTCGTCGCGCTCGCCGTCGCGCAGGGCCTCCTCGAGCGCCTGGCGCACCTCCTCGGTGAGGTCGGCGATGAGCCGGCGGTCCGTCTCGCCGTCGAACCAGCCGCGCGCGGTCACCCGCACCGGCGCGGCGATGGTGCCGGAGCCGTGGTCGATTCCCGCGGCGATGAGCAGCACGCCGAACTCGGCGAGCATGCGCCTCTCCTCCAGCGGGCGTTCGTCGAAGTCGCCCGCGCCGCCGTCGATGTAGTGGAACCCCGCGGGCACCTCGCCGGCCCGGCGGATCCCCTCGGCGGAGACCTCGACCTGGTCGCCGTCCTCGCAGATGAGCACGTGGCGCGACTTGAGGCCCATGGTCATGGCCAGGTCGGCGTGGTGGACCATGTGGCGGTACTCGCCGTGGACCGGGACGAAGTTGCGGGGGCGCACGAGCTGGTGGAACGTGCGCAGCTCGCCCTGGCGGGCGTGGCCCGAGGCGTGCACCGGCTCGTGGTCCGAGTGGATCACCTCGGACCCGGCGCGGTGCAGGTCGTCGATGACGCGGCCCACGGTCCACTCGTTGCCCGGGATCGGGTGCGAGGAGAGGATCACCGTGTCGTCGTGGCCGAGGGTCAGGTCGCGCGAGTCGCCGCGTGAGAGCTTCGAGAGCGCCGCCAGCGGCTCGCCCTGGCTCCCGGTGCAGATCACGCAGATCTCCCCGGGCGCGAAGCGCCCGATGTTGGCCAGGTCGACGAAGTCCGCCGCGTCGGCGTGCAGGATGTTGAGCTTGCGCGCGAGCTTGACGTTGGACTCCATCGAGCGCCCCATCAGGGCGACCTTGCGCCCCTGGGACTTGGCGACGTCGATGATCTGCTGGACGCGGTGGACGTGGCTGGCGAAGCAGGCGACGAACATGCGCTTCTCGGGCCGCTCCAGGAAAAGTCGGCGCAGCGTGACGCCGACCGAGCGCTCCGACGCGGTGAACCCGGGCTCCTCGGCGTTCGTCGAGTCCGCGAGCAGCAGCGCCACGCCTTCGTCGCCCAGCGCGGCGAGGCGCGCGACGTCGGTGCGGCGCCCGTCGATCGGGGTGAGGTCCAGCTTGAAGTCACCCGAGTGCACCACGACGCCGACCTTGGTGTGAAACGCGAGGGCGTGGGCGCTGGGCACCGAGTGGGTGACCGGGATGAACTCCACCTCGAAGGGGCCGATCTTGCGGCGCTCGCCGTCGGCGACCTCGATGAACGTGACGTCCTTGGCGACCTTGGCCTCGGTGAGGCGGTGGCGCGCAAAGCCCAGCGTCAGGGGCGAGCCGTAGATCGGGACGTTGACGTCCTTGATGAGGTAGCGCAACGCGCCAGTGTGGTCCTCGTGGCCGTGGGTGAGCACGATGGCGTCGACCTTGTCGCGGCGCTCGATGAGCCAGCGAAAGTCCGGCAGGATGATGTCGACGCCGTACATGTTGGGCTCGGGGAACATGAGCCCGGCGTCGACGATGACCATGCGCCCGTCCTGCTCGAGGGCCAGGCAGTTGCGCCCGATCTCGCCCAGACCGCCGAGGAAGGTGACGCGGACGAGGTCCTTAGCCACGCTGGGCCAACAGTGCGCCGACGACCTCGGCGGCGTGCGCGGCCAGGGTCGCGTCACCCCGGGCGTGCGGCGGGCGGCACTCGCCCACCTCGATGCCGCGCACGCGCAGCGCGGCGCGCGAGGGCATCGGGTTGGGGTAGGCCTCGCTCGACTCGTAGGCGTAGCTCGGCGCCAGGCGCTCGTTGAGCGCCCGCGCGCCCTCCCAGTCGCCCTTGGCCGCGCTGGCCACCATCGCGGCGAACTCCACGGACGCCCAGTGCGCGGCGACCGAGACGATGCCCACGCCGCCCACCGCCATGAAGGGCAGCGTCCACGCGTCGTCGCCGCTGTAGAGGTCGAGGCGCTCGCCCAGCACCGCCTTGGTGTGCGCGGCGCCCGGCAGGTCGCCCGACGCGTCCTTGATCGCCACGATGTTGGGGTGGGCCTCGACCAAGCCGATCGTCGTCGCCGAGGCGATCTTTCGCCCGGTGCGCACGGGGATGTCGTAGAGCATCACCGGCAGCGTGGTCGCGTCGGCCATCGCGCCCAGGTGCCCGGCGAGGCCCGCCTGGCTGGGCCGCGCGTAGGCCGGCGTCGTCGCCAGCACGGCGGCGACGCCCGTCGCGGCCACCCGGCGCGTGAGCTCGACCGAGCGCGCGGTGTCGGCCGAGGACGTCCCCGCCAGCACCGGGACGGTCACCGCGGCGGCCACCGCGGCGAAGAGGTCGAGCTTCTCGGCGTCGCTGAGCGAGGAGCCCTCCCCCGTCGAGCCGGCGACCACGAGGCCGTCGGTTCCCTCCTCGACCAGGAAGCGCGCGAGGCGCGCCGCGGTGTCCAGGTCGAGCGACCCGTCGGGGGCGAAGGGCGTCACCATGGCGGTGAGCACGGAGCCCAGTCGCGGTGTCATACCCGAAAACTACCAGTCGGGTGGCGCGGGGGCCTCAAGCGAGGAACCGGTCGATCCCCTCGACGAACCCCGAGGAGGTCGTCACGCCGCGCAGCGCGAGCGCGACGCCGTTGACGAAGCTCGCCCGGTCGTAGGAGTCGTGGCGGATGGTCAAGCCCTCGCCGTCGCCCCCGAAGAGGATCTCCTGGTGCGCGGTCAGCCCCGGCAGGCGCACCGAGTGCACCCGGATGCCGCCCGCGCCCTCGCCGCCGCGCGTGTTGGCCAGGGTCTCGCGCGTCGTGGGGTTGACGATGGGCGCGCGCCCGGCGGCCTCGCGCGCGGCGGCCATCGCGCGCACGGCCGCGAGCGCGGTGCCCGAGGGGGCGTCGACCTTGCGGTCGTGGTGCAGCTCGACGACCTCGACGGTGTCGAAGTACGGGGCGGCCTGGGCCGCGAAGCGCTCGGCCAGGACGGCGCCGATGGAGTAGTTGGCGCACAGCACGACCCCGGTCGCCGCGCCGGCGGTGGCGACCTCGTCGCGCTGCTCGGGCGAGAGCCCGGTGGCGCCGATGACGAGCACCCTGCGGTGGGCGGCGCACCACCTCGCCGACGCCACGACGCCCTCGGGCGTCGAGAAGTCGACGACCGCGTCGACCCGGGAGGGGTCGACGTCGGCGATGCTCGCCGCCCAGGTCGCGCCGTCGTGGGCGCCGGGATCCACCGGGTCGACCAGGACCGACACGTGGAAGTCCGCCATCGCCCCGAGTCCTGTCGCCAGGGCGTGGCCCATGCGGCCCGACCCACCGACGATACAGAGCTCGGTCACGAGCGAATGCTAGCGGTGGGCCGTCGGCGCCTCGAGAAGAGGAGCCCGCCGACCGCGGCGAGCCACAGCGCGACGGCGCCCGCCGACGCCGCGACGCCGATCTCGATGTGCGGCGCGTGGTAGTGGAAGTGCACGACCCACGTGCCGGCCGGCACGTGGACGCCCTGGACGAGACCGTGGCGCGTCACGGTGAGCTCCACGCTGGCGCCGGTCGCCGAGTTGAGCGCCGTCGCGCGCCAGCCCGGCAGGTACGCCATTGAGCGCACGAGCTCCACGGGCTGACGGGCGATCACGCTGACCCACGAGTCACCCCACGACGCGTTGCGGATCTTGGTCACGCCCGGGCCGGCCGCGGCGCCGACCAGCCAGTCCGCGGGTCGCACGTGGGTCGCGCGGAAGATCGAGTACGTCCCCGGGGTCGACGCCAGGCGCCACCGGGGGCTCGACAGCGCGATCTCGAACGGGCCGCTCAGGTGGTAGGTGGACCCGTGGGAACCGGCGGTCGTCACCGTGACCTCGCCGAGTGCGACGTGGCGGGCGATCACCTCGATCCCCGCGGCCCTCACGCCGCCGTAGCTCGCGCCCGCGTCCATCACCCGCAGGTGGGACCCGCGGGGCGCCGTGATCACCGAGGACTTGACGACGTGGCCGGTGGCGCCGAGCAGGTCCACCGTGACCGGGCCGGTCGCCAGGGGCGCGCCGGATTCACCGCGCAGGGTGATACGACCGACGCGCAGGACCTGTCCGAAGTAGCGATAGGTGACCGACGCGGGCCGCTGGCGCAGGCAGAAGGACGGCACGTCGAACTTCGTCCCCGGCGGCGTCGCGAGGTCCGAGGTCGTCACCGCCATCGCCGACAGGCGCAGCTGGGTGAAGGTGCCGCGAACGACCTCGCACGGGTTGACCTGCTCCTGGGGGTGCGTCCCGGTCGAGTTGTCGTAGATGGTCGAGATCAGCGACCCGTACCCCTGGACGCTGGGCAGGCGCGTGAAGACGTTCATGTTGGCTTCGCCCAGCGCCTCGAACTCGCGGCTGTGCTCGCCCACGACGTCGACCAGGGCGGTGCGGCCCTGGTCGCCGAGGGCCGCGCGCGCGCTCGCGCCCGAGGGCATGACGTCGTAGCCCGCGAAGAGACCCGTCGAGCAGAACACCAGGAAGACCACGAGGTCGGCCACGAGCAGCCGGCTCACCCACCGCAGCGGCTGGGCCCGGTGTCCCCAGGAGAAGACGAGCCACACGACCGCGCCCGCGATCACCAGGTGCAGACCGAGGGTCAGCCACTCGTGACGCGCGAGGCCCGCCTGCGCCGCCGACGCCCCGAGGCGCGACACGATGCGCGGGCCGACGGCGAACATGGCGAGGCAGATCGCGATGACGACGAACGCCGGCGCCGCGGTGACGAAGCGACGCCGACCCGTGACGCCCGCCGCGTCGAGCTCGCCAGCCTGGAGGCGGTCCACCCACCAGGCGAGCAGCAGGGCCGCGGCGAGGTCGACCAGGATGACGTTGCGGCTCTGCAGGCGCGTGCTGCCAAAGAGCGGGATCGCCCTGAAGATGTGCCCGAGCGGCGTGAAGTTCCCCCACGTCGCGATCAGGCCGACGACCCCGACGACCGCGTAGAGCGTGAAGTCGCGGCAGCGCCCGACCCAGCCGCGGCGCGTCAGCCTCGAGAGGAACCCGGCCGCCCCGACGAGCGCGATCAGCCCCGCGTAGCCCGTGACCTCCGGGAGGTTGTAGCCGACGAAGTAGTGCGGCGAGCCCAGCGCGCCGTTGGAACCGAGCATGTCCTGGACGAAGAGCAGCCCGGTCCAGTGCACCGCGAGCGACCCCGAGCCGAAGAACCAGTAGCTGATCTTGGAGCGCTGCGAGAAGCCGATGAACGCCCACCCCGGCAGGAGCTGGACGAGGCCCATGCCCACGCCCCAGAGGACCGCCACCGCGGCGGCGGCGGCGTAGGCGACGCGCGCGCGCCACGTCGCGAGCCAGTACGACGTTCGCAGGAGCAGGACCGAGGGGACCACCACGAGGGTGAGCAGCTCGAGGCACGCGATCGCGCGCGGCTCGCCCGAGAGGCACACGAGCCCCCATAGGAGGGCGAACCCCAGCAGTGGCGGGGCCACGGCGTGGACCAGCCCGGACCCGTCCACCTCGGCGCGCTGGAGCCGGCGGCTCAGCGCCACGAGTGCCAGCAGCGCCCAGGGCAGCAGCGAGTAGCCCTGGATCACCCCGAGGTGCACGATCTGGCCGGTCATGGCGCCGAAGAACGTGAAGCTCACCGCGCCCAGGAACGACGAGCGCACGCTCAGCGCGTGGTAGCGCGCGAGGGCGTAGACGCCCAGCGCCGCCCCGGCGTAGACGACGATCAGGTTGGCGATCCACGCCGCGACCGGCCAGGGCACGATGAAGAACAGCGTCGTCGGGTAGAGCGCCCCGGCGTTGAGGCCGCCGAGCAACGGCGTGCCCGAGTCGGCGAACGGGTTCATCAGCGGCAGGTGCCCGCCGGCGAGCTGGCGGCCGGCGAGCGCGCGCAGCGGGAAGTTCTGGATCAGGTTGTCCGCGACGATCGCCGGGTGACCGGCCAGGGCCGGCAGCACGAACAGGATCGTGGGCATCGCCACCAGCCAGGCGACGGCGCGACGGTCGGCGCGGGTCACCGTCGCCCACCACCTCGACACCGGGGCGAGGGCGGTCGTCATCGGGTCAACGCTACGAAAGAACCGTGGCGCCGTGCCACCTCGCCTCGAGGGCGCGATGGCACGGCGCGGCGATTAACGCCGACGCGGCCGGGGACTGCGCCGGTTGCCGGCGTCCTCGCTGAAGGAGGGACCGCCGGGACCGAGGTCACCGATCTCCTCGGCCAGCTCGGCCTCGAAGGCCGCCTCGAAGGTCGACGCCGCGACCTTGGGTCCACTGGCGCGCTCGGAGCTGCGACCACCGCGGTCGCCACGGTCACCGCGGTCACCGCGGTCGCCACGGTCACCGCGGTCGGAACGCTCGCGCGGCCCCCGCTCGGAGCGCTCGCGCGGCTCGCGCGGCGCCCGGGCGTCGAGCTCGGCCGCCGCCTCGGCGTACTCGCCGGCCAGCGACAGCGACACCTTGCCCTGCGGGTCGACGTCGTCGACCTTGACCTCGAGGGCCTGGCCCAGCTCGAGGACGTCCTCGACCTGGCCGATGCGCTTGCCGTCGTTGAGCGGCGACATCTTGGAGATGTGCAGCAGTCCGTCACGCCCGGGCAGGATCGAGATGAACGCGCCGAACTTGGCGATGTTCACGACCCGGCCCTGATAGGTGACGCCGACCTCGGCGCTGGGCGGGTCGAGGATCATCTCGATGCGCCGGCGCGCCTCTTCGACCGCGCGGCCGTCCTTCGCGCCGATGGTGACCGTGCCCACGACGCCGTCGTCGTCGACCGCGATGTCCGCGCCGGTCTCCTGCTGGAGGGTGTTGATGACCTTGCCCTTGGGCCCGATGACCTCGCCGATCTTGTCGATCGGGATCTGGATCGAGACGATCTTGGGGGCCACCTCGGCGACCTGGGCCCGCGGCTCAGGGATCGTGTCGGTGATCACGCCCAGGATGACGAGGCGCGCCTCCTTGGCCTGGTGCAGCGCCTTGGCCAGGACGTCGGCCGGGAGGCCGTCGATCTTGGTGTCGAGCTGCAGCGCGGTGACCGCGTCGGCGGTGCCGGCGACCTTGAAGTCCATGTCGCCAAAGGCGTCCTCGGCCCCCAGGATGTCGGTCAGCGTCACGTAGGTGCCCTCGTCGTAGACGAGGCCCATCGCGATACCCGCGACCGGCGCCTTGATCGGCACGCCCGCCGCCATGAGCGACAGGGTCGAGCCGCACACCGACGCCATCGACGTCGAGCCGTTGGACTGCATGACGTCGCTGACCACCCGCAGGGTGTAGGCGAAGTCCTCCTCGCTGGGCAGCACGGGGATCAGCGCGCGCTCGGCCAGCATCCCGTGGCCGACCTCGCGGCGCTTGGGCATGCCCACGCGGCCGGTCTCGCCGGTGGAGTACGGCGGGAAGTTGTAGTGGTGCATGTAGCGGCGGAACTCGTCGGGCGAGATCGTGTCGAGCTGCTGGCGCATGCGCGGCATGCCCAGCGTCGTCACGTTGACCACCTGGGTCTCGCCGCGCTGGAAGAGCGCCGAGCCGTGGGTCATCGGGAACAGGTCAACCTCGGCCGACAGCGGGCGCAGCTCGCTCGTCGTGCGGCCGTCGATGCGCAGGCCCTCGGAGACGATGCGCTTGCGCACCAGCTTCTTGGTGAGCGAGCGCACCGCGGGCTTTATCTCGCCCAGACGGTCCGGGAACTCGCCCGAGAGCGTCGTGACGACCTGGGCCAGCGCGGCGTCGAGCGCGGCGGCGCGCTCGGCCTTGGCCGTGATCGCGTTCGCCTCGGCGAGGACCTTCTCGCCCACGGCCTCGACGCGCGCGTAGACGTCGTCGCGGTAGTCGGCCTGGACCTCGTAGGTCATCGGCGTGATGGGCCCGCGCGCGGCGACGAACGCCGCGACCAGCTCGCGCTGGAGGTTGATCGACTCGCGGATCCACAGCTTGGAGGCCTCGAGGCCCTCGGCCAGGACCTCCTCGCTCACCTTGGGCGCGCCGTCGGCGTACTTCTCGAAGGACCCGGCGGTGCCGCCGGCCTCGACCATCATGATCGCGACGTCGCTCTCGACCGAGTCGCTCAGCGCGCGCCCGGCCACGACGAGCTCGAAGACCGCGGCGTCACCCTCGGCGTAGGTGGGGTGCGGGGCCCACACGCCCTCGGTGGTGTACGCCATGCGCACGGCGCCGATGGGTCCCTCGAAGGGCAGGCCCGAGATCATCAGCGCGGCCGAGGCGGCGTTGATGGCGAGCACGTCGTGGGGGTTCTCCTGGTCGGCCGAGAAGATGGTCCCGACGACCTGGACCTCGTTGCGGAAGCCCTTGGGGAACGACGGGCGCAGCGGGCGGTCGATCAGCCGGCAGATGAGCACGGCCTGGTCCGAGGGCTTGCCCTCGCGGCGGAAGAACGCCCCGGGGATCTTGCCCGCGGCGTAGGCGCGCTCCTCGATGTCCACGGTGAGCGGGAAGAAGTCGGTGCCCTCTCGCACGGACTTGGACGCCGTCACGGTCGCCAGCAGGATGGTGTCGCCGAGGCGTGCCAGCACGGCGCCGTCGGCGAGTTGGGCGAGGTGCCCGGCCTCGAAGGTGAGGGTCTTGTCCGTGCGGGTCACGGGGCTACTAACGCGGATGGCGTCGGTCATGGTTTCTCCTAATGCGTTGGCCAACCCGCCGCCCGGATCCCAGTGGGCGACCTTCGCGTGACGCGACGGTCCTCCACTGGCCTCCGAGGTATCGGCGGTGTTGTCCGTCGAACTATTCGACGGATCTCGGCTAGCGACGTATGCCGAGACGCCCGATCAGATTCCGGTAACGCTCCACGTCGTCGCGCTGCACGTAATCGAGCAGCCGGCGGCGTTGGCCGATGAGAACCATGAGACCGCGGCGGGTGTGATGATCACCCTTGTGGACCTTGAGGTGCTCGGTGAGGTGCGCGATCCGGTCTGTCAGGAGTGCCACCTGGACCTCGGGCGAGCCCGTGTCCGTGGCGTGCGCCTGATAGTCCTTGATGATCTGCTGCTTCTCAGCCATAAACGTTGTGCCTTAGTGAGTCGGGGGTCACGGTGCGAACCGCCCACTTGACGGCCCACGTGGTCAGCGTCGCTGACCGACTATCTATCCTAGCAGGACCGAGTCCTCAGGCGAAAATGTCGTGAATCTCTCGAGCGTCGCCGCGACGTCGGCGCCGATCTGGGCCACCAGGCCCGCGAGGTCGGCGAACCTCGCCTCGTCGCGCAGCCGCGACAGGAACGCGACGTCGAGGACCTGGCCGTAGAGGTCGGCGTCCAGCCCCACGAGGTGCACCTCGACGAGCGCGTCGGCGTCGACGTAGAACTGGGGGCGCGTGCCCACCGACGTCGCCGCCGGCCACCACGACCCGTCGCGCGTCCGCGCCGCGCCCGCGTAGATCCCCACCCCCGGCAGCGCCTGGCGCGCCGCGACGGCCAGGTTGGCCGTGGGAAAGCCCAGCTCACGGCCCCGCGCATCGCCGCGCGCGACGACGCCGCGCAGCACGAAGGGCCGTCCGAGCTCGGCGGCGGCGGCCTCGACGGCGCCGGACGCCAGCGCGGCGCGCACCGCGGTCGAGCTCCACCGCCGTTCCGCGCCGTAGAGGGGGGCCGCCACGACGCGGTAGTCGCCCTCGCGCGCGTGGCGCTCGAGGGTCGCGACGTCGCCGGTGCGCTCGTGGCCGAAGCGGAAGTCCTCGCCGACCACGACGGCGCTCGCGCGCAGCTCATCGACCAGGACGCGCTCGATGAACTCCTCGGCCGACTCGGCCACCATGGCGTCGTCGAATGTGAGCACGCGCGTCACGTCCACGCCCAGCGCGGCGAGCCCCTCGAGGCGCTGGTCGAGCGTGCCGATGAGGCGCGGCGCGCCCGCGGGGTCGAGGACCTCCGCGGGGTGCGGGTCGAAGGTCGCGGCCACCGCCAGGGCGTCGTGCTCGCGCGCGACCTCGATCGCCGTTCCCAGCACGCGCTGGTGTCCGCGGTGGAGCCCGTCGAAGACCCCGATGGCGACGACCGAGCGCCGACCGAGCTCGTCGCGCGTGCCGTCGCGCCGCACGATCACCGCGTCCACCTACCCTCGGCCCTCGGTCGGCCCGCCCGCCATGACCACCTCGGGCTGACCGACGCCGCCGCGACGGCGCAGCACCGCCACCAGCGCGCCGGCCTCGTCGAACGCGGCCACCTCCTCGCCGGGGATCGCGTCGTCGAGCGTGACGCGCTGGCCCCGGCGCACCCGCTGCTCGTCCCCGGCGTCGAGGGTCACCGCGGCGAGGCCGCGCACGAAATCGCCCGCCGGGCGCAGCACCTCCTCGTGGTTCGCCACTCGCCGCGCCAGCTCGTCGAGCGTGACGGCGTCCTCTACGTCGAAGGACCCGCTCGCGACGCGCCGCAGGCTGGTCAGGTGGCCGAGGGTGCCCAGCGCCTCGGCGTAGTCACTCATCAGCACGCGCACGTAGGTGCCCGGCGTGCACGTGACGTCGAAGCGCAGGGTGTCCGCGTCGTCGCCGGGCGCCACGCTCAGCTCGCGGATCGTCACCTCGCGGGCCGGGCGCTCGACCTCGACGCCGCGGCGCGCCAGGTTGTGGAGCCGCTCGCCGCCGACCTTGAGCGCCGAGACCATCGGCGGCACCTGGTAGAGGGTGCCGTGGAACGCCGCGGCCGCCCAGGTCAGGCGGTCGGGCGAGACGGCGGGCACGGGCGCGGTGGCGACCGGCGCGCCGTCGGCGTCGAGCGAGTCGGTGGCGACGCCGAGGCGCAGCGTCCCGCGGTAGCGCTTGACGCCGGCCTGGGCGAAGCGCAGGAGCCGCGTCGCCGGGCCGACGCCCAGGACCAGCAGCCCGGTCGCCATCGGGTCCAGGGTGCCGGCGTGTCCCACGCGCTTCTCGCCCAGCTCGCGCCGCACGATGGCGACGACGTCGTGGCTGGTCGGTCCGCGGTCCTTGTCGACCAGCAGCAGGCCGCTACTCGGGCTCATGGGCCTGGCGGCGCAGGATCTCCTCGACCGCCTCGCCGTGCGCGACCGCCGGGTCGGGCGCGAAGGAGAGCTTGGGCGTGCGCTTGAGGCGGGTCTGGGCGTTGACCGCCGCCTGGATCGCCAGACGGTGCTCTTCGAGCGCGGCGCGCGCCTCCTCGCTCAGCGAGTGGAAGTACACCACGGCCTGGCGCACGTCGGGCGAGGTCTCCACGCCGGTCACGGTGAGCAGGCCGAGCCGCTCGTCGACGTCGCTCGCGCGCATGACCTCGTCGGAGATCACCTCGCGCAGGATCTGGTTGACCCGGGCGGAGCGTGGATAGGGGTGATGGCCGCCGGAGGAGTGGGCCATGACCTAGGCCGTTCGGGGAATCTCGCGCTCTTCGAAGGTCTCGATGATGTCGCCCTCTTTGAGGTCCTGGTAGTCCGACAGCCCCACGCCGCACTCGAAGCCCGCGGCGACCTCGCGCGCGTCGTCCTTGAAGCGCCGCAGCGACGTGATCGTGCCCTTCCAGATGATGGTGCCCTCGCGAAGGAACCGGACCTTGGAACCGCGCGTGATGACGCCCTCGCGCACGAAGCACCCGGCGATCGCGCCGATGCGCGGGATCCTAAAGACCTCGCGGACCTCCGCCTCGCCGGTGACGACCTCTTCGAAGACCGGCGTGAGCAGGCCGAGCATCGCGGCCTCGATCTCCTCGATGAGCTTGTAGATGATCTCGTAGGTGCGGATCTCCACGCCCTCGGACTCGGCGAGCTCGCGGCTGCGCCGGTCCGGGCGCACGTTGAACCCGATGATCGTCGCGTTGGCGGCCTTGGCGAACTGGACGTCGTTCTCCGTGATCCCGCCGACCCCGCGCATGACGAGCACGAGCTTGACGTCGTCGCGCTCGAGCTTGCGCAGCGATTCGCTGCACGCTTCCAGGGACCCCTGCACGTCGGCCTTCAAGACGACGTTGAGGGTGGCGGTCTCGCCGCGCTGGATCTGCTCGAAGAGGTCCTCTAGGCGCGCGCCGCTGGCCGAGGCCGCGGGCTGGTAGCCGATGAGGCGCGCGCGCTGGGCGCGGGCCTCGGCGAGCGAGCGCGCGTGGGCCAGGTCGTTGGCGACGCGCATCTCGTCGCCCGCGAAGGGCGGCTCGGAGAAGCCCAAGATGCGCACGGGCGTCGAAGGCCCGGCGGACTTGACCGGCTGGCCCTGGTCGTTGATGAGGGCCTTGACCTTGCCGAAGGCCGCGCCGGCGACGACCGGGTCGCCGACCTCGAGCAGGCCGCGCTGGACCATGACCGTGGCGACCGGTCCGCGACCCACCTCCAGGTTGGCCTCGAGCACGGTGCCCACGGCGCGCCCGGTGGGACGGGCGGTGAGCTCGGCGACGTCGGCGACCAGCAGGACCTGCTCGAGCAGCTCGTCGATCCCGGTCCCCTGGAGGGCGGAGATCTCCACGCAGATCGTGTCGCCGCCCCACTTCTCGGGCACCAGTCCGTGCTCGCTGATCTGCTGGAGGACGCGGTCGGGGTTGGCGTCGGCCTTGTCCATCTTGTTGATGGCGACGATGATCGGCACGCCGGCGAGCCTGGCGTGGTTGATCGCTTCGATCGTCTGGGGCATGACGCCGTCGTCGGCGGCCACGACCAGGATGATCACGTCGGTCACCTTGGCGCCGCGCGCGCGCATCGCGGTGAAGGCCTCGTGGCCCGGGGTGTCCAGGAACGAGATCGCCCGGCCCTTCCAGTTGACCTGGTAGGCGCCGATGTGCTGGGTGATGCCGCCGGCCTCGTCGGCGACGACGTTGGTGGAGCGGATCTTGTCGAGCAGGAGGGTCTTGCCGTGGTCGACGTGGCCCATGACCGTGACGATCGGCGCCCTCGGCGCGGCGGCGATGTGGTCGTCCTCGTCGTCCTCGTCGAAGAACTTGGCCAGCAGCGCGGCCTCCTGCTGCTCGCCCGGGTCCACCAGGCGGACCTTGGCGCCGACCTCGGCGGCGTAGAGCTCGATCATGTCGTCGCTCAGCGCCTGGACGCCGGTGACGATCTCGCCCTGGAGGAAGAGGAAGCGGATGATGTCGGCCGCGCTGCGGTTGAGCTTGGGGCCGACGTCCTTGGCCGTCGAGCCGCGTTCGATGATGATCTCGCCTTCGGGCACCGGCGCGCTGGAGGGCTGCCAGGTGGTCATCTGGGTCGGTTCGAGCTCCTCGACGTTGCGACGGCGCCGCCGGGTGGTCTTGCGCTGGCTTCCGCGCGGTCCCCCGGTGGTGCGACCCGCGGGTCCGCCGCCGCGGCCCGGGCCGGCCGGGGCCCCGGCGCCGGGTCCCCCGGGGCGCGAGCCGCCGAAGCTGCCGGGGCGCGAGGGGCCCCCGGGGCGTGGCGCGGTGGAGGGACGCGCGCTCATCGGGCGCGGACCGCCTGGCGTGGAGGGTCGGCCCACGCCGCCGGGCAGCGGGCGACGCATGCCGGGCGGCGGCGGGATGGGACGCCCGGTCGACGACAGCGGTCGACCCGGCGGCGGCGGGATGGGCCGCCCGGTGGAGGACAGCGGCGGGCGCGGGCGCTGGACGCCGTCGCCCTCGCCGGGTGTGCGCTGGGTCGGGCGGATCGTCGTGGGGCCGTCGGGCGACGCGACGCGCGTGGGCGCCGGCTTGACCACCGGGGCGCGCGAGCGCACGACCTTGGCGGCCTCGGGCGCGGGCGCGGCGGGCTCGACGTTCTCGACGACGTCCTCGGCCACCACCGCGCGGGCGACCGGCGCGGGTGCCGGCGCGGGCTCGGGGGCCTCGATGACCTCCACCGCGGCCGTGGTCGCCTTGGTGGCCTTGACCGCCTTCGTCGCCTTGACGGCCTTGGTCGCCTTGGCCGCCTCCGCCGGCGGGGCCTCGCGGCGCAGGCCGTCGGCGTCGGCGCGGCGCCGGATGCGGTCCGCCTGGGCGTCCTCGATCGACGCCGAGGGGCTCGACGCGCCGATGCCTAGTTTCTGGGCGAGCGCGAGCAACTCCTTGCTCGTCATCCCGAGCTCCTTGGAGAGCTCGTGCACTCGGATTTTCTTCAACGCCAAAACGGTCCCTCGATCGTGCGCGCCCGACGCTCTTCTGGGCGCAATTCCCTATTCTTCCACACCACCCGGGCCCCGCCGCCGCTCGCCCGGACCCACCAGGGCCCTCAGCGCCGCCAGGTCGGCCCCGTTCACGTCCGCGCGCAGCGCCCGCGCCAGCGCCCCGACGCTCAGGGCCTCGGCGCACGACTCGGGGCAGAACCACACGCCTCGACCCTCGCCACGACCCAGGTACCAGGTCCCGCCGGCCGACCGGCCCGCGCGCGCCAGCCGCGCGTCGTCACGGGTCTCGTGACAGACGACGCAGGTCCGCCGGGGGGCTATGCCTCGTCCCCCGCCGTCTCGCCGGGCAGCTCCTCGACCACCACCACGTCCTCCACGCGGGTGTCGGCGGTCGTGACCACCTCGTCGATGACCGCGGTCGCCAGGCCGGACTCGCCCTCGACGACCTCGACGGTCGTGTCCACGGTCTCGACGCCGTCGGTCACGACCTCCTCGACGACCTCCTCGTTGCCCTCGTTCTCCGAGCGGATGTCGATGCGCCACCCCGTCAGGCGCGCGGCCAGGCGGGCGTTCTGGCCCTCCTTGCCGATGGCCAGGGACAGCTGCTGGTCGTGCACGATCACCGTCGCGATGCCCTCTTCCTCGTTGAGGCGCACCTCACGGATCCGCGCCGGGGCGAGGGCCGCGGTGATGAACTCGACCGGGTCGTCGCTGAAGGGCACGACGTCGATGCGCTCGCTGCGCAGCTCGTTGGTGATGTTGCGCACCCGGCTGCCGCGCGCGCCCACGCACGCGCCGACCGGGTCGACCATCGAGTCGTGGCTCGCCACGGCGATCTTGGAGCGGTGACCGGGCTCGCGCGCGAGGGCCTTGATCTCCACCGTGCCGTTGGCGATCTCGGGCACCTCGATCTCGAAGAGCTTGGCCACGAGCGCGGGGTGCGTGCGGCTCACCACGATCTGGGGGCCCTTGTTGGTCTTGCGGACCTCGACGATGTACACCTTGATGCGCGCGCCGTGGTCGTAGCGCTCGAAGGCGATCTGCTCGGCCTGGGGCAGGAGCGCCTCGACGCGTCCGAGGTCGAGCAGGGTGTAGCGGTTGTCGTTCTGCTGGACCGTGCCCGAGACGATGTCGCCCTCGCGGTTGGCGAACTCCTCGTACATCTGGCGGCGCTGGATGTCGCGGATCAGCTGCATGAGGACCTGCTTGGCCGTCTGGGCCGCGATGCGCCCGAAGTCGTCGGGCGTCGCGTCCCACTCGCGCGTGACGTTGCCCTCGACGTCGAGCTCGAGTCCCCAGACCTTGATCTCGCCGGTCTCGGGGTTGATCTCGACCTCGGCGTCCTCGGCCGAGTCGGGACGGCGCTTGTAGGCGGCCAGGAGGGCGTTGGCCAACGCGACGAGGAGCTCGCCCTCGTCGATGTTCTGGTCGCGGGCGATCTGACCCAGCGCCTCGAGGAAGTCAAAGTTCGCCATGGTCAGCCTTTCGTGCTCGTGGCGGCACGCCCGCGCGAGGGTGACGGCTTGGCTTCGGCGCCCCACACGAAGACCGTGCGGGCCCGCTCGACGTGGTCGAGGCGGATGACGACGCGCCCCAGCTCCTTGTCCTCGAGGGTCACGCTCGCCTCGTCGGAGTCGACGACGACGCCCTCGAGGCGGCGCGTGGACTGGCCCTCGCGGCGCTCGCGCAGGGTGACGAGCTCGCCTCTCGCCCGGGCGAAGTGAACGGGCGTGCGCAGCTTGCGCTCGAGGCCGGGGCTCGACACGTCGAGCGTGAAGTGGCCCGGGATCGGGTCGTGCTCGTCGAGCCACGCGCTCAGTGCGTGGCTGGCCCGCGTGAGGGCCTCCAGGTCGACGCCGCCGGGCCGCGTGACGGTCACGTTCAGCGAGCCGGCGACCAGCTCGACGTCGTAGAGGTCCAGCCCGAGCTCGTCCAGGAGGGGGCGGAAGGGGGTCTCGAACTCCACTGCCTCTCCTCTCTTCGCGGACGCTCGGACAAAAGAAGAGCGCGGGCCAAAGGCCCGCGCGTCAACGAGTCCAAACGTCCTTGGCGGACTGTCTGGTCAATTGTAGCAGCCGAAAACCCCGGTCACAACCGGGATACCTACTCGATGGGCCCCCTTTCGGGGTCCTCGGAGCGGTTGACCCCGTCGGGCGAGGCGTCGGGTCCGAGGCCCTCGAGGCCGCGGATCTCCCCGTAGGGGTCGCCCCGGGTGGCGACGGGGTCCTCGCTCATCGCCCCGGCGTGGCGACCCGGCCCGGCCCCCGCGGCGCCGGCGAAGTAGCGGCGCTGGTGGCGCCCCGGCTTGGCCCGGAGCCGCGCGACCTCGACCGCGGGCTCGTCGGCGAGGCGCCGGCGGATGCCCAGGTACCGCATGACGAGCAGGAAGATCCACAGCAGCGCGAGGCTCACGCTCAACAGCGCGGCCGCTTCCATCGCCCGGCCGCGGTGCGGGGCCGACGCCACGCTCGCCAGCGCCACGGCGATCCCGCCGACGACCACGAGGGCGACGATGACGCGGTTCACCATGTCGAGCGTCGCGCGCCGGAAGTAGCGCTCGAGGCCCGCGGCCTGGGCGGCGGTGCGCCCGGCGTCCTCGTCGCCCGTCACGCCCCCTCCCGCCCGCGTCGAGTCCTCGCTCAGTAGCTCTTGCCGACGATGCAGACCAGGTCGGCCTCGGCCTCGTTGTCGGGGATCGAGCCATCGGGGCGCTGCAGCGCCCGGACCGAGATCGCGTCCTCGCGCAGCGTGGCCTCCCCCTCGCCGTCCACGACGCTCCAGGCGAGGCGCGCGAACCCCGACTGGGCCGCCTCGCGGGCCTCGTCAATCGTGGCGACGTCCACGGTGTGCTCGTCGCGGTAGGCCAGCGCGGCGGCGAAGAGGTCGGACTGCATCTCCTCGAGCAGCTCGCTCGCACGCGACGCCACGGCGCCGACCGTCGGCGTCACCTTGTCGCCCGTGTCGCGGCGCACGACGGTGACGACGCCCGACGCCAGGTCGCGCGGCCCCACCTCGACGCGCAGCGGCACGCCCTTGATCTCCCAGTCCGTCACGCGACGCCCGAAGCTGCCGCGTCCGCGGTCGACCTCGACGCGCACGCCCGCCTCGCCCAGCGCCGCGGCGATCGACGCGACGGCGCCCGCGACCTCGGGGTCGTCGCGCACCGGCATCACGACGACCTGGACCGCGGCGAGGCGCGGCGGCACGAGGAGCCCGCGATCGTCGCCGTGGCCCATGATGAGGCCGCCCACCAGGCGCGTGGAGGCCCCCCACGACGTCGTCCAGCACAGCGTCGACTCGCCCGCCTCGCTCTGGTAGTAGATGTCGAAGGCGCGCGCGAAGTTCTGTCCCATCTCGTGGCTCGTCGCCATCTGCAGGGCCTTGCCGTCGCGCATCATGCCCTCGGCGGTGATCGAGTTGATCGCACCGGGGAAGCGCTCGCTCGCGGGCTTGATGCCCAGGAACGTCGGCATCGCCATGACGTCGCGCAGGAAGGCGTCGTAGACCTCCATGTGGATGCGCCGCGCGTAGGCCGCGGCGTCCTCGTAGGTCGCGTGCGCGCAGTGACCCTCCTGCCAGAGGAACTCGCTCGAGCGCAGGAACAGCCGGGGGCGCAGCTCCCAGCGCACGACGTTGGACCACTGGTTGAGCAGCAGCGGCAGGTCGCGGTAGCTCTGGATCCACTTGGCCATGAACTCGCCGATCACCGTCTCGGACGTGGGGCGCACGACGACCGGCTCGGCGAGCTCCTCGCCGCCGGCGAAGGTCACGACCGCCAGCTCCGGGCTGAACCCCTCGACGTGCTCGGCCTCGCGCTGGAGGTAGCTCTCGGGGATGAAGAGCGGGAAGTAGGCGTTGCGCGCGCCGCAGGCCTTGATGCGCGCGTCCATGTCGGCGACCATGCGCTCCCAGATCGCGTATCCGTACGGTCGGATCACCATCGTGCCGCGCACGGGCCCGTTGTCGGCCATCTCGGCCTTGGCCACGACGTCCTGGTACCAGCGCGGGAAGTCGTCGGCCTGGCGGGTGAGGGCGCTGGACTCGGCCACGTTTCTCCTTCGTAGGGTTGGAGAATCCTAGCGAAGGGGTCAGGCGTCGGCGCGCCGGCGGATCGCCTCGATGCGCTGGGTCGCGTTGTTCGCGTCCAGACCGCGCTCGTCGAGCAGCGCCGCGCGGTCCGCGGCGGCCTCGGCCTCGGCGCCCACGTCGCGCGCGGCCAAACGCGCGGCGACGCCCTCGGCGCCGATGCGCTGGGCCTCTTCGACCAGGGCCGCGACCATCTCGTCCTCGGGCACGACGCGGATGATCTGGCCCTGGATGAACAGGTGGCCGCGGTGCTTGCCCGCGGCGATCCCCAGGTCGGCGTGGCGGGCCTCGCCCGGCCCGTTGACGACGCAGCCCATCACCGCCACCTGGATCGGGATGTCGAGCGCCTCCAGCGCCGCCTGGGCCTCGGTGGCCACCTTGATGACGTCGACCTCGGCACGCCCGCAGCTCGGGCACGCGATGAGGTCGAGGCCCTTGCGCTCGCGCAGGCCCATCGCCTCGAGCAGCTGGCGTCCCGCCTTGGCCTCCTCGACCGGATCGGCGGTGAGCGAGTAGCGCAGCGTGTCGCCGATGCCCTCGGCGAGCAGCGTGGCGATCCCCGCGGTGCCCTTGACGAGGCCGCCGGGAAGCGGACCGGCCTCGGTGACACCCAGGTGCAGCGGGTGGTCGAAGGTCACTGACGCGAGGCGGTACGCGGCGATCATCGTAGCGACCGACGAGGCCTTGACCGAGATCTTGACGTCGCTGAAGTCGACCTCTTGGAAGTAGGCGAGCTCGCGGCGCGCGGACTCGACCAGCGCCTCGGGCGTCGCGCCGCCGAAGCGCTCGTAGATCTCCGGGTGCAGGCTGCCGGCGTTGACGCCGATGCGGATCGGCACGCCGCGGTCCTTGGCCTCGCGCGCCACGAGCTTGATCTCCTCGGGCTTGCGCAGGTTGCCCGGGTTGAGGCGCAGGCCGTGCACGCCGGCCTCCAGGGCGGCCAGGGCCATCTCGACGTGGAAGTGGATGTCGGCGATGATCGGCACCGGGCTGCGCGGGACGATCTGGGCCAGGCCCTCGGCGGCGGCGCGCTCGTTGCACGTGCAGCGCACGATGTCCGCGCCGGCGCCCGCCAACGCGTAGACCTGGGCGAGGGTCCCCTCGACGTCGGCGGTCTTGGTGGTGGTCATGGACTGGACCGAGATGGGCGCGTCGCCACCGACCTTGACCGAGCCCACGGCGATCTGGCGCGTGACGCGCCGCGGGGTCAGGAGGTCCGAGGAGATGTCCACTCCCCCAGTCTGGCGCGCCGGCGCACCAGGCGTGCCCGCGGGTCCCGGCTCAGCCCACCAGCACGAAGGGTCCGTCGGTGGTGGCCGGCGAC
Organism: uncultured Actinomycetota bacterium; assembly: GCA_963805595.1. Lineage (GTDB taxonomy): Bacteria > Actinomycetota > Acidimicrobiia > Acidimicrobiales > RAAP-2 > RAAP-2. The sequence goes on from CAWDUM010000005.1 coordinate 994,723, forward strand.
GAGGTGTTGGCGAACGACTGTCCCACCGCGACGCACACGTCGCTCGACTCGCACGAAACCCCGCCGTTGAGGTTCGACGTCGTGGGCGCCAGGGGCTGGGACAGCCAGCGCGACCCGCGCGTCGTGGTGGCAAAGACGATGGGCGACGGGGCGGGCGATGACGAGGTCCCGACCGCGACGCACGACGTCGCGCTCGTGCACGACACGCCCGAGATCACGAGGCTCCCCGTCATACGCGTCAGCGCGCCCCAGGTCACCCCGCCGTTGACGCTCGTGGCGACGAGGCCGACGCGCCCCGTGGCCGACTGACCCGACACCATGCAGCGCAGCGCGGTGAGGCACCCCTCGCCCGTCACCGACCGGAACGCCGCCGGCAGGTGACCGAGCCGCCACGTCACCCCCGCGTTCGTCGTGACCACGCTCAGGTTCGCCCTGCCCACGCCGCTGGCGCCGAACGCCGTGCAGTCCGAGGTCGTCGAGCAGGTGAGCGACCCGAGGGCCGCGACGCCGGCGGGCACGTGCTCTCGCACCCACGTCGCGCCGAAGGTCGGCGAGCGCAGCAGGAGGGCCGCGCCGGTCTTGGAGGTCCCGTCGACGAAGCACTCCGAGTACGCCGGGCACGCCACCCCTGAGAGGGACCTGCCCGGAGCGACCTCGAGCTGCCACTTGGCGCCGAAGTCGGTCGTGTAGATGACCGCCGCGGCGCTCGTCGCCCCCGTCGCCACCTCGCCGACGGCCAGGCAGTCCGCGGGGTTGGCGCACGAGACGCGCGTGAGGTCGCCCACGGTCGCCGGCACCGTCGCGACGTTCCACGTCGTGCCGTCGTCACCGCTGTAGAGGACCTCGCCGGTGACGAACCCCGCGCAGGCGCCTTCGGCGCACGGGCCCCCGACCGCGACGCACGTCGGACCATTGCAGGCAACCCCGTCCAGGGCGGTGCCGCCGGCCGCGCTCGGCGTGACCACCGCGGTCCAGGCGCCCTGCGCGTTCGCGGGCGCGGGGCCCCACGCGAGGACCGTCACGGCGACGGCGACGGCGACGGCGACTGCAAGCAGCGGCCGCTGGACGCGACGCCGGCCTGGAGAGTCACCCATGGCCATCCTCCCGGGGGTTGTCAGGTAGGCCTATCACCCCTGGCGCGCGTGTCAAGGGGGCGCGGTCTACTGGAAGGGGTTGGCGATCGGGTGCACCACGTCCAGGTAGAGGGTGCACGCGAAGATCACCAGCAGGATGGACATGAACCCGTAGGCGAACGGGGTCATCTTGTTGATGTCGGCGCGGTAGCGCCGGCCCCGCCGGCTGCGCAGGCGCTCGTAGGTGGCGATCGCCACGTGCCCGCCGTCGAGGGGCAGTATCGGAATCATGTTGATCAGGCCCACGCTGATGTTGAAGAGCATGAGGATCCCGAGCAGGGTGCCGGTGCCCGCCTGGGCGCCCTGGACCGCGAGGCGCGCCACGCCCACGATTCCCACGGGGCGGGTGAGCTGAACCTTTGGATTGTTGGCCACCGACGGCGTCGTGACCTGTCGGAACAGGCTCTGGAACTCCGACGGCGAGAATATGTGAAACAGGCTGTGCGCGGTTTGCGCCGTGAAGGACCCGAGGCGCGTGAAGGCGTCGGGCACCGCGACCAGCGGCGAGGTGCGCACGACGAGCTCCTCGAGCTCGACGCCGATGTAGCCCTGCGGACTCGTGCCGGTCGCCACTCGCGTCCCGCCCGACGTGAGCGTGCGGCCGTCAACGGGGGTCGCGTGCAGGGTCAGCGTGCGTCCGTCGCGCTCCACGACGATGGTCAGCCGGTCGCCGCTGTGGTGGTGGACGATGTTGACGAGCGTCGTCGCGCTGGTGATCTTGGTGCCGTCGATGGACACGATCTGGTCGCCGAGGTGAAGACCGGCCGCCTGGGCCGCGGTGCGCGCGTGGTGGTCCCAGGTCGAGAACGCCTCGACGCCGACGTGGCTCGCCGAGGGGAGTCCCACGAAGGTCAGCGCCGCCCACGCCAGGACCAGCGCCATGACGCCGTGCATGAGCACCCCGGCGGAGCCGAAGAGGGCCTTGCGCGGGTAGGACGACGCGCGGTACGTGCGGGCCTCGTCGGCGGGGTCGATCTCCTCGGACCAGCTCATGCCGGGGACCTTGACGTAGCCGCCCAGGAGGAACGCCCGCACGCCGTAGCGGGTCTCGCCGATCGTGGTCGCCCACACGACCGGCCCGAAGCCGACGAAGAAGTCGGTCACCTTCATGCCCGCGCGCTTGGCGGTGATGAAGTGGCCGAACTCGTGGCCCATGACCATCACGACGATCGCGGCGATCACCACGGGCAGCGCCCAGCCGCCCCACCACGTGAGCGCCACGCTCACCACGACGACGCCGACCAGGAGTTTGACCAGGTTGAGCCGGTTGGACGGGGGTGCTTCCATGGCCGTGGGGAAAGCCTACCGGGCTAGCGGACGGCCAATTCCGTCGCCCGGCGCCGCGCCGCGGCGTCGTGGGCGCGCAGCTCCTCGAGGCTGGTCAGGGGTCCGTCGACGTAGTCGTCCATCACCCGCGCCACCAGCGGCACGACGTCGCCCCAGCCCAGGCGGTCGCCCAGGAAGGCCTCGACGGCCACCTCGTTGGCCGCGCTCAGCCACGCCGGCGCCGCACCGCCGCGCTCGGCCGCCGCGTAGCACAGGAGCGGCGCGGGGAACGCGTCGAAGTCCGGCGGCTCGAAGGTCAGCTCGATGGCGCGCGTGAAGTCGAGCTCGCCCCAGCCGTGCGCGATCCGCTCGGGCAACCCCAGGCAGTAGGCGATGGGCAGTCGCATGTCCGGGCGCGAGAGCTGGGCGAGGACCGAGGAGTCGACGAATTCGACCATCGAGTGCACGACCGACTGGGGGTGCACGACCACGTCGATGCGTCCCGCCTCGATGCCGAATATCGCCGATGCCTCGAGGACCTCGAGCCCCTTGTTCATCAGCGTCGACGAGTCGATCGTGATCTTGGGGCCCATCGACCACGTGGGGTGGGCCAGCGCGTCGGCCTTGGTCACCCCGGCGAGACGCTCGCGCGACCAGCCCCGGAACGGCCCACCCGACGCGGTCAGCAGGAGCCGGCGCACGTCGGGGTGGCCCGGTTCGCGCGAGGCGCCCGCCAGGCACTGGTGGATCGCGCAGTGCTCGGAGTCGACCGGCAGGATCAGCGCGCCCGGCGTGTGGCGCACCGCCTCGACCAGGGGGGCCGCCGCGATGAGCGACTCCTTGTTGGCGAGCGCCAGGTGGCGCCCGGCCGCCAGTGCGGCGATCGTGGCGGGAAGGCCGGCGAAGCCCATGACCGCGTTGACCACGACGTCGGCGTCGCGCGCGAGCTCGGCGAGCCCCTCGGGGCCGGTGACGACCTCGGCGCGGTGTCCGAGCAGCTCGAGCAGGCGGGCGCGGTCCGCGTCGTTGGCGACGCCCACGCGCGGCACCGCGAACTCGTCGGCGACCGCCGCGAGTTCCTCGAGGCGCTGGCCGGCGGCCACCGACACCAGGTCGAAGGCGTCGGATTCGCGGCGCAGCACGTCCAGGGTCTGGCCGCCGATCGAGCCGGTGGCCCCCAGCAGCGCCACCCGGCGGCGCGTCGGGCCCACCGCTAGCCCAGTTTGAGGACGTGCAAGAGGTAGTAGGTCGTGGGCAGCACGAACAGCAGCCCGTCGATGCGGTCCATGAGCCCGCCGTGGCCCGGCAGGATCCGACCCAGGTCCTTGAGTCCCAGCGTTCGCTTGACCATCGACTCGAAGAGGTCGCCCAGCGGCGCCACCACGCACACCGCGGCGGCGATCTCGAGGCCGGAGCGGTGGCCCCACGGGCTCATCAGCGGCAGCAGCGCCACGCCGACTAGCAGCGTGACGACCGTCCCACCGACGGTGCCGCCGATGGTCTTGTTCGGCGACAGCGACGCGTTCAGGGGACGGCGCCCAAGGGCGCGGCCCACGAAGAGCGCCCCGGTGTCGTTCGCCACCGTCAGGGCGACCGCGCCGAAGAGGTAAGCGACGCCGTGCTCGTGGGTGAAGGTCCTCGGCGACACGAGCAGGAGCGCGTAGGAGCCGAGCACGCCCACCCACACGTAGACGAAGATCGTCGCGCCGATGCCGTCGAGCACGTCAATTCGCTGCTCGGCGGTGAGGTACCACACGAAGCCGAACCCGACGAGGAGCACGGTGACCGCGCCGATGGCGCCGGACCCCTTGTTGTAGACCGCGACCCCCAGGGTCACGACGGCGACCAGACCCAGGACCGTCGCGGGGTGGGCCCCCACCTGGCGGAAGCCGGCGTAGGCCTCGAGCGCGGCGAGCGCGAGCGCGGCGATGACCAGGACGGCGACGGGCACCGTGCCGGCGACGAAGACCCCAATCACGACGAGGGCCAGGAGGACGCCGGTCAGCGTGGCGAGCGAGACCGACGACGTCGGTCGCTGGCGCACGGCGCGGCCGGCCAGGGGGTTGGCCACCGGGCGCCGCGTGCGCATCGGGCGCACCGGCGCCGGGCGCGGCGCCTCCACGACCGCTTCGACGGGCTCGGCCTCGTCCAGGGAGAACTCCCAGGGGCGCGCGTCGCTCTCGGCGCGCTCGCCGGCCAGGAAGGACGCGTCGAACTGATCCTCGTGGGCGACCCAGTCCGCCTCGCCCTCGCGCCAGGCCGGCGCGGGGATCTGCGCCCACGGGTCGTCGCTCGGCGCGCTCTCGCGGGCCACGACGATGGGCACCTGCCCGGTCGGCGCGTCGGTCCAGTGCGGCAGCAGCGTCGCCTCGTCGATCTCGGGGGTGACGTCAAAGAGGTCGGATGCGACGTCGGCACCGGTGATCGTGACGCGCGAGTCCGTGCCGCTCACGACCGGCAGCTCGCCCGTCGGCTCGTCGCCGTCGTCGTCAAACGTCAAGAAGTTCCTGCTCCTTGTGCGAGAGGAGCGCGTCGACCGCGGCCACCTCGTCCTGGGTCATCTTGTCGAGGGTCTTCTCCAGGCGCTCGATCTCGTCGCTCGAGAGACTCTTCTCCTTCTCGAGGTTCTCGAGCTCCTGGCGCGCGTGGCGCCGCACCGAGCGCAGGGCGACCTTGCCCTCCTCGGCCTTGGTGCGCACGACCTTGACGAAGTCCTTGCGGCGCTCCTCGGTCAGGGCCGGGAAGTTCAGCCGGATGACGTTGCCGTCGTTGGAGGGGTTGAGTCCCAGGTCCGCGGCGGCGATGGCCTTCTCGATGGCCGTGATCGAGCCCTTGTCAAAGGGCGAGACCACGAGCAGCCGCGGCTCGGGTACCGAGAAGTTGGCGAGCTGGCGCAGCGGCGTCTCGGTCCCGTAGTAGTCGACCAGGAGGCCCTCGACCAGGCCCGACGACGCGCGACCGGTGCGCACGGTGGCGAACTCGGCCTTTACGTGCTCGAGGGCGTGCGCCATCTTCTCGCGCGCCTCCTCCATTACGAGCTCAACGAGTTCGTTGTCCATTACCGCACCAGCGTACCGACGGCGACGCCGTCGAGGGCGTGACCGAGGTTCCCCGGGGCCATCAGGTCAAAGACGCGGATCGGCATCTTGTTGTCCTTGCAGAACGTGATCGCGGTCATGTCCATGACCCGCAGGTCGCGCGCGATGACCTCGTCAAAGGAGATCTCCTCGAATTTGGTCGCCGCGGCGTTGACCCGGGGGTCCTCGTCGTACACGCCATCCACGCCGCCGTGGGTGCCCTTCAGCACGACGTCGGCCTCGATCTCGGCGGCGCGCTGGGCGGCGGGGGTGTCGGTCGTGAAGTAGGGGTTGCCCATTCCGGCGGCGAAGATGACCACGCGGCCCTTCTCCAGGTGGCGCACGGCGCGCCGGCGGATGTAGGGCTCGGCAACCTGGTCCATGCCGATCGCCGACATCACCCGCGTCGCGCGGCCGTGGCTCTCGATCGCGTCCTGGAGGGCCAGGGCGTTGATCACCGTGCCGAGCATGCCCATCAGGTCGCTGTTGGCGCGGTTCATGCCGGCCATCGCGCCCGTGGCGCCGCGCCAGATGTTGCCGCCGCCGACCACGACCGCGAGCTCGAGGCCGCCGCGCTCCATCGCGCTGGCGATCTCGCGGGCCAGGAAGTCGACCGTCGTCGCGTCGATCGTCTCGTCGCTCGCCGCCGAGGCCAGGGCCTCGCCGGACAGCTTGAGCACGACGCGGCGCACCGCGGCTAGCTCCCGACCGCGACGAGGGCGAAGGACACGACCGTGCCGGCGCCCAGGACCTGCGAGATCGTCTGCTTGTCGTCCTTGGCGAAGGGCTGCTCGAGCAGGACGCGCTCCTTGAACCAGCCGTTGAGGCGGCCCTCGATGATCTTGGCCAGCGCGGCCTCGGGCTTGCCCTCGTTGCGCGAGATCTCCTCGATCGTCGCGCGCTCGGCGGCGACGTCGGCCTCGGGGGCCTCGTCACGGGTCAGGTAGAGCGGCTTGGCGAAGGCGATGTGCACCGCCACGTCGTGGGCGACCTCGGCGCTGACGCCGCGCGTGACCACCGCCACGGCGATGACGCCACGACCCGCCTGCATGTGCGTGTAGGTCTCGACGATCTCTCCGTCGCCGGCCTCGAGGCGCGCGACGCGCCCGATCGAGATGTTCTCCTTGAGCGTGGTGAGCAGCGTCTCGACGCGCTCGGTGAAGGCCGCGGTGGCCCCTTCGCCCTCAGCCGCGACCTTGGCGGCGATCTCGTCGACCAGGGAGACGAACTCCTCGGACTTGGCGACGAAGTCGGTCTCGCAGCGCATCTCGACGATCGCGGCGACGTTGCCGTCACGCACCGCGGCGACGGCGCCCTCGCCGGCGGCGCGCTCGGCGCGCTCGGCGGCCTTGGCCAAACCCTGAACGCGGAGCAACTTCGTCGCGGCGGCCATGTCGCCGTCGCTGGCCTCCAGGGCCTTCTTCGCGTCCATCATGCCCACGCCCGTCGCCTGGCGCAGCGCCTGCACGTCCTTCGCGGTGATCGCCACCTTCACTACTCCTTGGTTCAGTCGATGACTAGGCCGTCGCCGTCACGACCGTCGGGCCCGAGGGCTCGACGACGGTGGGACGGTTCTGGCGGATGAAGCGGCCCTCGGCGACGGCGTCGGCGATGAGGCGGCACAGCAGGGCGCCGGCGCGGATCGCGTCGTCGTTGCCAGGGATGACGAAGTCGATCACGTCCGGGTCACAGTTCGTGTCCACGACGGCCACGACGGGCAGGCCGAGCTTCTTGGCCTCGGTCACCGCGATGTGCTCCTTCTTGGTGTCGATCACGAAGACGGCGTCGGGCACCTTGTCGAGGCCCGCGATGCCCGAGAGGTTGCGGTCGAGCTTCTCGAGCTCGCGCGTGTGGCGCAGCGCCTCGCGCTTGGGCATGTTCGCGAAGTCGCCCGCGCGCTGCATGTTGCGCAGCTCGACCAGGCGCTTGACGCGCCCGTGCACGGTCGTGAAGTTGGTGAGCATCCCGCCCAGCCAGCGCTGGTTGACGAAGGGCATCCCGCAGGCCTCGGCGTAGTCGGCGATCGGCCCCTGGGTCTGCTTCTTGGTGCCCACGAAGAGGATGGTGCCGCCGCCGGCGACCAGGTCGCGGACGTAGGCGTAGGCGACCTCGATCCCCGCGAGGGTCTTACGCAGGTCGATCAGGTAGATGCCGTTTCGCTCGCCGAGGATGAAGCGGCGCATCTTGGGGTTCCACCGGCGGGTCTGGTGCCCGAAGTGCACGCCCGAGTCGAGGAGTTCTTGAAGTGTGACGAGAGCCACGGTTGGTTTCCTTCCGTTCGGTTGCTCGACCCTCCCAGAGCACCGCGAACGGCGACCGTACGAATCTGGCAGGGCAACTCAGTGCTCGCCCACTGCGGGAGAGCCCAGCCATCCTACCGGATGGCGCTATCCCCTCGGATGGGTGTCGTGGTGGACCTTCTGGAGGCGGGACTTGGACACGTGCGTGTAGAGCTGGGTGGTCGTGAGGCTCTCGTGACCCAGGAGCTCTTGGACCACGCGCAGGTCGGCGCCGCCCTCGAGCAGGTGCGTCGCGTACGTGTGACGCAGCGCGTGCGGGTGCACGTGGCCGCGCGCCACGCGCTGGTCGAGGATCCGGCGCACGTCGCGCGGCCCGAGGCGTCGCCCGCGACGGTTGAGGAAGAGCGCCGCGGGCGGCGACTCGGCCACCATCACGTCCTCGCGGGCGTCCTCCACCCACAGGCGCACGGCGGCGAGGCCCTTGTCGTGCAGCGGCACGACGCGCTCCTTGCGGCCCTTGCCCACGACGCGCAGCAGTCCGGCGGCGAAGTCCACGCTGGCGACGTCCAGGTCGCACAGCTCGCTCACGCGCAGACCGGCGCCGTAGAGGACCTCGCAGACCGCTCGGTCGCGCACCGACCACTCGTCCTCGCCCCAGTTCTCGTCGAGCAGGACGTCGAGCTGCTCGCGCACGACCACGCGCGGCAGCACCGAGTTCGGGCGCGGGGCCGACAGGCGCTGCGCGGGGCTCTCGGCCAGGTGCCCGCGCTCGACCAGCCACGAGAAGTAGCCGCGCAGCGACGCGCGACGTCGCGCGATCGACGAGCGCTCGTCGCCGCGCTGGGTCATGAACGCCAGGTAGGCGCGCAGCCCGCGCGGGGTCGCGTCGCTCGGGCCCGCCCAGCCCTGGTCGCGCGCCCAGGACACGAAGCCCGCGACGTCGCCGGCGTAGGCGCGCTGGGTCGCGACCGAGCGGTCCGCGACGCGCAGGGTCCGGCGATACTCTTGCTCGCGCCACGGGTCGCGGCGCTCCTGGGCGGACTCACCCGACACGCAGCCAGGCTACCGACGAGCCGAGCCCGTCGCGGTGACCTCGGTAGTCTGGTCGATGACCAAAGGAGCGACGTGCCACGGATCCTCATCGTGGAGGACGACGATCACATCCGCACCGCCCTCAAACTCATGTTCGAGGGCGAGGGCTTCGACGTCGACGACGCCCCCACGGGCGAGGTCGGTGTGGCCCTCTTCGGGCGCATGAACGCCGACGTCGCGATCGTCGACGTCATGCTCCCGGGGATGTCGGGCTTCGAGACCTGCCAGGCGCTGCGCGCGACGAGCGACCTGCCCATCGTGATCGTCTCGGCGCGCGACGAGACGGCCGACGTCGTGCTCGGACTCGAATCGGGTGCCGACGACTACGTGACCAAACCCTTCGTGCCCGAGGAGCTCCTCGCTCGCGTGCGCGCGCACCTGCGCCGACGTCCCGACAAGCACGCCCACGCCTTCACCCTGGGCCGGCTCAAGGTCATCCCCGACGAGGGCGTCGTGCGCCGCGACGACGGCACCGAGCTGCACCTGACGTCCACCGAGTTCCGCCTGCTCACCGACCTCGCGTCGGTGGGCGGCAAGGTGTTGTCACGCGAGGACCTGCTCGAGCGCGTGTGGGGATACGACTACTTCGGCGACAGCCGCCTGGTCGACGTGCACATCCGGCGTCTGCGCACCAAGATCGAGCCCGACCCGGCGAACCCGGCGTTCCTGGTGACGGTGCGCGGGGCGGGCTACAAGCTGGTGCTCTAGTGCCGCGTCGCAGTCTGCGGCTCCGCCTCCTCTTCACCTTCGGCCTGGGCGCCCTCGTCCTGAGTTCGCTCTTCGCGTCACTGACCTACTTCGGGGTCCAGAAGGTCCTGGTGAGCGACCGCCAGAAGACCGACCTGCGCGAGGGCTTCGAGGACGCGGAGCTGATCCGCAGCACGCTCTACACCTCCCCGCTGGCCCTGCCGAGCCTGCTCACCTCCATCGAGACCGCCACGTCGGCCAACGTGCTCGTGCGCACGCACAACCAGTGGCTCTCGCGCAGCCGCGGCGCCGTGGCCTCGGACGTGTCCCAGGAGATCCTCGACCGGGTCGACGCCGGCAAGGCGGTCGATCAGACCATCAGCGTCAACGGGCACCTGCTCTTCGTGGTCGGCGTCCCGATCCCGGCGGTCGAAACGACCGTTTACGAGATCTTCCAGCTCGACCAGCTCGAGCACACGCTCGGCACGCTGTTGCTCCTGCTGGGCGTCGGAGCGCTCGCCACGACGCTGATCGGGGTGGGCGGCGGCCTGTGGGCGTCACGGCGCGCGGTGCGCCCGCTCGAGCGGGTGTCGGCCGCGGCCGCGCTGATCGCCGAGGGCGAGTTCACGACCCGCCTCGCCGTCGGACAGGCCGACCGCGAGGTCCAGCGCCTCACCGAGTCCTTCAACGCGATGGTGAGCCGGCTCGTGGAGCGCATGGAGCGCGACGCGCGCTTCGCGAGCGACGTCAGCCACGAGCTGCGCAGCCCGCTCACCACGCTGACCACGACCGCGTCGGTCCTCCAGCAACACCACGACGAGCTCTCCCCCGCCGCCCAGGAGAGCCTCGACCTGCTGACCGCGGACCTGTCGATCTTCCGGTCCCTCGTCGAGGACCTCTTGGAGATCGCGCGCTCGGACGCCGGGGCCACGACCCTGGTGATCGAGACGGTCGGGGCGGTCGAGCTCGTGCGCCAGAGCGTGCGCAGCGCCGTCCAGCGTCACGCGCTGGTCGAGCCGCTCATCCTGGTCGAGGGCGACCTCGACGAGGTCACCGTGAGCGTGGACCGGCGCCGCTTCGAGCGCGTCGTGACGAACCTGCTGGTGAACGCCCACCAGTACGCCGCGGACGCCGTCGCGGTGCGCGTGGCGGTGCACGACGACGCGCTCGTCCTGGACGTGGACGACGCCGGGCCCGGCATCCCCGACGACGAACGCGAGCGGGTCTTCGAGCGTTTCTTCCGCGGTCGAGCGGCCCACGACCGCTCCACGTCGCGCGGGACCGGACTGGGCCTGGCTCTGGTACGCGACCACGTCACGTCCTTTCACGGCACCATCAGCGTGCACGAGAGCCCCGAGGGCGGCGCCCGCTTCGAGATCGTCCTGCCCGTGCGAGGAGAGGTCTCGTGAGGGCCCGCGTCGCGCTCTTCCTCGTGCTGGGCGCGCTGGCACTCTCGGGCTGCACGCTGGTGCCCACCAACGGCAACCCCGTGAACCTCCGGCGCACCCAGGTCAAGTTCGAGCTGCTAGACCCGACCATCCCGGGCACCAACGGCGCGACCGTGAAATTCGTGACCCAGCCCGTCTACGTCGTGGATGCCACCGGGCACCTCACCTCCTCGAGCCGCATCGTGCCCTCCCCGCCCAAGCTGGACGACGTCCTACGAGAGCTGGCCCTGGGCCCGACGCTGATCGAGTCCTCCGTGGGCTTCACCACGGCGCTGCCGCGCGACCTCGTGATCCTGCAGGCCACGATCCGCGACCACGTCGCGACCATCGCCCTGGCCAAGCCCCTCTCCAACCTGAGCCCGGCCGAGGAGGTCCTCGCGGTCGGCCAGCTCGTCTTCACCGCGCACGCTGTGGGGGCCGCGGCGGGCATGGAGGTCACCGTCGGCGGGGTGCCCGAGCCCCTTCGCCTCCCCGGCGGGGGCACCAAGCTCAAGGTCACCGAAGAGGACTACGCCTCGCTGCTCAACCCCTGAGTCGCGCGCGCGGGGCGCGACGCGGGCACCGACCACAGGTGCTCGAGGTCGTAGTACTCGCGGTCGATCTCATCAAAGACGTGCACGATGACGTCGCCGTAGTCCAGCGCCACCCACTCTCCCTCGGCGAGTCCCTCGACGCGCAGGGGACGAATCCCCGCGACCGCGACCAGACGCTCGACCTCCTCGGCGATCGCGCGCACCTGGCGGTCGTTGCGACCAGAGACGACGACGAGCGCGTCGAAGGTGTCCACCACCCCGCGCGGGTCGAGCACGACGGGGTCCAGCCCGGACTTCTCCTCGCACACGCGCAGCGACGCCGCCACGATCGAGGCGACGTAACCGCTCTGGGGACCGCGCACGGGGTCGCCGAGGGTCAGCGACTCACTCAGGAGGGCACCTCACTCAGGAGGACGCCCCGCTCAGTGGGCCATTCCCAACACGATCATCGCGGCGGCGAACGGCAGCGCCAGTGAGGACAGCCCGACGAGGGCCCAGCGCTGGCGCGACCGGCGCAGTTCTTGGCGACGACGCGGCGCCGCCTCGGGCACCGTCAGTCGGGTCGACTGCGGCGCGGTCAGGTCGAAGGCTCGAACCGCCATTACGCAGTCACTCTAGCCCCGGTAGCTCTGGTAGAGCGGAATAACCTCGTCGGGCAGGTAGACCGCGAGGTCGGCCTGGAACGGGGACAGGTCGCGGATGAACGTCGAGGACAGGTCCACCGGGTCCATCGCGATCTCGTAGCCCTGCCAGCCGGCCGCCAGGCCCCCCTCGCCCCCCGGCCGCGGCACGACCCCCACGCGCACGAGGCGCGCGAGCTCGTCGGCCTCGTGCCAGGAGGCCAGCGACGCCACGAGGTCGGCCCCCACGATCAGGTCGACCACGTCGCCCCCGGCGAGCAGTTCGCGCACCGTGTCGATCGTGTAGGTCGGGCCCTCGCGGCGCAGCTCGCGGTCCGACACCTCCACCAGCGGCAGGTACGCGAAGGCGGCCTCGGCCATGGCCAGGCGCAGCGCCGCGGGCATCAGGTCGCCGCGGTCGCGCTTCTGGTAGGGGTCGCCGGCCACCGTGACCTCGAGCAGGTCGAAGCGGCCCATCGCGGCCGCGGCGCGCAGCACGGCGACGTGCCCGTGGTGCGGCGGGTTGAACGTGCCCCCGAAGAGGCCGACGCGCCGAGGAGCCATCGGGCAAGGCTACGCCGCGTTGTCGCGTCGCCCACCACCCCGTACGCTTGGGAGATGCAAGAGCCGACCGGCACGTGGGATCCCGCCTCCTGGCGGACCCGACCGATCTCCCAGAGCCCGACCTGGCCCGACCCGGGCCACCTCGCGCGCGTCGAGGCCGAGCTGGCCCGGCGACCCCCGCTCGTCTTCGCCGGCGAGGCGCGGCGCCTGACCGAGCACCTCGGCGAGGTCGCCGGCGGGCGCGCGTTCCTCCTGCAGGCCGGCGACTGCGCCGAGAGCTTCAACGAGGGCTCGGCCGACGCGATCCGCGACAAGCTCAAGGTGATCCTGCAGATGGCGGTCGCCCTCACCTACGCCGTGGGAGTCCCGGTGATCAAGGTCGGGCGCATCGCGGGCCAGTTCGCCAAGCCGCGCTCGACGCCGACCGAGGAGCGCGACGGGGTGAGCCTCGAGGCCTTCCGCGGCCACATCGTCAACGGCGAGGAGTTCACCCCCGAGAGCCGCCGACCGGACCCCGATCGCCTGCTCGCCGCCTACCACCAGAGCGTCGCCACGCTCAACCTCCTGCGCGCCTTCACCACCGGCGGCTTCGCGGCGCTGAGCCGCGTGCACGCCTGGAACCAAGAGTTCGTCGCCAACTCCCTGGAGGGCAAGCGCTACGCGATGCTGGCCGACGAGATCGAGCGCGCGCTCGCCTTCATGCGCGCGTGCGGGATCGACCTGCACGACGACAACTCCCTGCAGGGCGTCGACTTCTACACGAGCCACGAGGCGCTGATACTGCCCTACGAACAGGCCCTCACGCGGCGCGACTCGCTCACCGGCGACTGGTACGACTGCTCGGCGCACATGCTCTGGGTCGGCGACCGCACACGCCAGGTCGACGGCGCCCACGTGGAGTTCGTGCGCGGGCTGTCCAACCCGCTCGGGCTCAAGGTCGGGCCCACCATGGGCGTCGACGAGTTGCGCCGACTGGTCGAGGTGCTCAACCCCGACAACACCCCCGGCCGCCTGACGCTGATCTCGCGCATGGGACAGGGCCTGGTCGCCGAGGCCTTGCCCCCGCTCGTCGAGGCGCTGCGCGACGACGGTCGACACGAGCTGTGGACCTGTGACCCGATGCACGGCAACACCTTCAACGCCCAGGGCGGACAGAAGACGCGCCACTTCGACGACATCCTGGCCGAGACGGCCCAGTTCTTCGCGGTCCACCAGGCGCTGGGGACCTGGCCCGGGGGCCTGCACGTCGAGCTCACGGGCGACAACGTGACCGAGTGCCTCGGCGGCGGCTCACGCCTGGGTGAGGGCGACCTCGAGACGAACTACACGTCGATCTGCGACCCGCGGCTCAACGCGACCCAGAGCCTCGACATGGCCTTCCACGTGGCTGAGTACCTGCGCGACTACGCCGCGGGCAGCGGCGCGACGTCGTTGTAGCGCAGCAGCCGCTCGCGCCCCGCGTCGTACTCGATCTCGGTCATCGAGCAGTTGGCGGTCATCAGGCGCAGTCGCTCGCCCGGACGCGCGCCCAGCACCGACTTCATCGCGTTCTCCACGACCCCGCCGTGCACGACGAGCAGTACGCGCTGGCCCGCGTGGCGCTCGCGGATGACCGCGAAGGCCGCCGCGCAACGCTCGTAGAAGCCGGTCCAGGACTCGGCCCCCGGGGCGAGGGGGATGTAGGGGTCGTCGTCCCAGTCCGGGGCGCCGAAGCGCTCGAGGAACTCGAACCAGGTCAGGCCGTCGGCCTCGCCGGGGTGCAGCTCGCACAGCTCGCAGTCGGGCGTCGGTGTGATGCCCTCGGGCAGGCCGGGCGCCAGGCGCGCGGCGGTCTCGATCGCGCGCGGCAGCACCGAGGTGTAGACGGCCGCGACGTCGAGGAGTTCGCGCGAGGATACGAGGCGCGCGGCCAACGCGTCGGCCTGCGCGCGACCCAGGTCGGTCAGTCCGCCGCAGCCCAGGGGGCCGCCGATCACGCCGCGGGCGTTGCAGTCGGCCTCGCCGTGGCGCACCAGCACCAGGCGCGTGCCGCCGGTGACCTCGTTCACGGTGCGAAACCCCGGTGGCGGCTCGGTGCGCCAGCTCACGTCAGGTCCCCCACGAAGGCCTCGAGCTGGCGCAGCGTGCGGCACTCGACGACGCGGTCGCAGTACGGGGCGTACTGGGAGATGATCGAGTCGCCCGAGTTCCAGTAGCTCTCGGGCTCGGGGTTGAGCCAGTAGAGCGCCTTGGCCCGGTAGCGCACGTCGGCCAGGACCTCGGCGTGGGCCTGGTGGTAGTTGTTGCGCGCGTCACCCAGGACCAGCACCGTCGAACGGCGCGTGAGCTGGTCGGCGAACCCCTCGTGGAACGTCAGCAGCGCCCGGCCGTAGTCGCTGTGGCCGTCGAAGGCGACGACGTCGGCCTCGGCGTTGATACGCGCCACGGCGTCGGCCGGGTCGTCGACGCCGTCGAAGAGCTCGGTGACCTCGTCGAGGCCGTCGATGAAGACGAAGCTGCGCACCTTGGAGAACTGCGAGCTGATCGCGTGCACGAGGTGCAGCGTAAAACGCGCGAAGGACGCGACCGAGCCCGAGACGTCGGCGATGACGATGATCTCGGGCTTGGCCGGGCGTGGGGGCTTGAAGCGCAGGTCGAGGGGCACGCCGCCCGTCGACAGGCTGCGGCGCACCGTGTGGCGCAGGTCCACCGGGCCGCGGTGGCGCCGGCGGCGCCGGCGCGCGAGGCGCACCGCGAGCTTGCGGCTCAGGGGCCGCAGCGCGCGCTCGAGCTGGGCCATCTCGTCGCGGTTGGCGTGCATGACGTCGAGGTCCTCAGGCAGGGGTCGGCGCACCGAGCGCGCCAGCGCCTCGGCGCCGCGGTCCTCGACCAGTCGCTCGCGGATCACGCGCTCGATCTCACGCTTGAGGGCCTCGACCCTCGCGTGGGCCTCGTCGCGCGCCAGGCGCGCGTCGAGCTCGTCGCCACCGCCGTCCGCGCGCATCGTCAGGCGCATCTCCAGGGCCTCGAGTTCAAGGCTGCGCAGCGTCCGGTAGAGGTAGTAGGTGCCGCCGACCGGTCGGCCCGGCTCCATCCCGGCGAACCGCGTCACCGCCTCGCCCGCCGCCCGGCGCATCCCGGGAGCGTCGCCGTCGCGCAGCGAGCGGTAGATGAGGTCGAAGAGCTCCTGGGCCGACAGCGACGACGTCGCGCCGCCGCCCTCGCCCCGCGGTCCGCGCCCCTGCGCGCCCGCGGCGCCCTCCATCTCCTCGGCCGCCTCGGAGCCCTCGAGCACCTCGAGCGCGGCCTCGACCGAGCGCGTCGAGAAGAACACGTCGAAGGCGCTGTAGAAGGTCGGGAGGTGGTCGCCGTCCTTGACCAGGGTCGCCGCGAGCGAGCTGCGCACGAGGGCGCGGTCCCCCAGGTCGATGACCTCGATGGCGCGCGCCGCGTCCACGTGCTCGCTCATCGACACCGGGATGCCCGCGGCGCGCAGCTCGCCGACGAAGTCGTTCAGCAGGCTAAGCAACGGTCTTCGGACCGCTGCGCAGCTCCTTGGTGGCCCGCTCGATGTCGCTCTGGTACTTGAGCAGGATGTGCAGCGTGGCGATCGCGTCCTCGTTGCCGATCTCCTCGCGCCCCAGCACGACCAGGGTGCGTGCCCAGTCCAGGGTCTCGGAGACCGACGGGGCCTTCTTGAGGTCGACCCCGCGCAGGCTGCGCACGACGCGCGCGATCTGCTCGGCCAGGGCGCGCGAGATACCCGGCACGCGCTGGAGGATGATGTCACGCTCGCGCTCGACGGTGGGGTACCCGATGTGCAGGTAGAGGCAGCGCCGCTTGAGGGCCTCGGAGAGCTCGCGGGTGTTGTTCGACGTGAGGAAGACCATCGGGATCTGGTGGGCGCGCATCGTGCCCAGCTCGGGGATCGACACCTGGTACTCCGAGAGGATCTCTAGGAGCAGGGCCTCGGTCTCGAGCTCGACGCGGTCGACCTCGTCGATGAGCAGCACGACCGATTCCGTGGCGCGGATCGCTTCGAGGAGCGGGCGCGTGAGGAGGAACTCCTCGGCGAAGATGTCCTCTTCGAGGGCGCTCCACTCCTCGGCGCCCGCGCCCTCGGGCCGGCCCGCCTGGATCCGCAGCAGCTGCTTGCGGTAGTTCCACTCGTAGAGGGCCTTGGACTCGTCGAGTCCCTCGTAGCACTGGAGGCGGATGAGACGCGCCCCGGCGGCGTCGGCCACGGCCTGGGCCAGGGCGGTCTTGCCGGTGCCCGCGGGGCCCTCGATCAGGACCGGCTTGGCCAGCCGGTCGGCCAGGAAGGTCACCGACGCGATGGCCTCGTCGCTCAGGTAGTCGTGGGCGGCCAGGCGCTGGTGGACGTCGGCGGGCGACGCGAAGTGCACCGGTGGCACGTGCAAGAGACCGAGGCGCTCGGCGAGCTCCTCGCGCGGGTCGAGCTTCACCGGACCTGTCCCTCCCCTCGCACGACCCACTTCAGGCAGGTCAGCTCGCGTAGCCCCATCGGCCCGCGCGCGTGCAGCTTCTGGGTCGAGATGCCGACCTCGCCGCCGAGCCCCAGCTCGCCGCCGTCGATGAAGCGCGTCGACGCGTTGACCAGCACGGCGGCGGCGTCGACGCGCCGCACCCACGCCTCGGCGTTGGCGGCGTCGCTCGTGACGATCGCCTCGGAGTGGCCGGTGCCGTAGCGCGCGACGTGCGCGATCGCCTCGTCGAGGCTGGCCACGACCCTTACCGCCATCACGAGGTCGAGGAACTCCCGCTCGTAGTCGGCCTCGGTCGCCGGCGTGGCTGATGAGAGGAGCCCCCTCGCGGCGGCGTCGGCGCGCAGCTCGACCTCGGGCATCGCCGCGGCCAGCTTCGGCAAGAACTGCGCCGCGACCTGTTCGTGCACGAGCAGGGTCTCGGCCGCGTTGCACACGCCCGGCCGCGACGTCTTGGCGTTCACCACGATGGCCTCGGCCATGGCGAGGTCGGCCGACGCGTCGACGAAGACGTGGCAGTTGCCGTCGCCGTCGAGCACGTAGGGGACGCGGGCGTGCTCACGCATCGCCGCGATGAGCCTCGGTCCCCCGCGAGGGATCAGGCAATCGAGCACGTCGTCCATCTGCATGAAGAAGACCGCCGCCTCGTGGCTGGGGTCCTCCACCAGGGCGACCGCGTCGCGCGGCAGGCCCGCGCGCTCGAGGGCGTCGCCCCAGACGCCGACGAGAAAGGCATTGGTGCGCGCGGCCGACGCCGATCCGCGCAGGTACGCGGCGTTTCCGCTGCGCACGCACAGCCCCGCGACGTCACACGTCACGTTGGGCCGGTTCTCGTAGACGACGCCGATCACCCCGAGGGGTACGCGCATCTTCTCGACCCGCAGTCCGTTGGGCCGCACGTCGCGGTCCACGACCTCTTGAAGGGGGTCAGGGGCCGCGGCCACGTCGCGCAGGGCGGTGGCCATCGCGGCCACCCTCGCGCGAGTCAGGCTCAGGCGGTCGCGCCCGGGGCCCGACTCGGCGTAGTGGGCGACGTCGGCGGCGTTGACCTCGAGCAGGGGGCCCTCGAGCTCGAGGAGTCGCTCGGCGACGTCGACCAGAACGCCCGTGCGCTGCTCGTCACGCGCCTGCGCCAGCACCCTCGCGGCGGAGCGAACTCTCGCCCCCTGGGCCCGCATCGCGCTCTCATCCACACGACAAGCGTAACGGAGGCGCCTCAGGTCGAGTGAAGGAGCACCAGGTCATCGCGGTGCACGACGACGCCGTCGACGTCGTCGAATTCCTCGGCGCCCACGCGCGCGAGGCCCTTGGCCACGACCGTGCCGTCGGACCCGACGATCTCGAGGGCGTCGCCCTCGACGAAATCGCCGCGGCGCGCGACCACGCCTACGCGCAGCAGGCTGCGCCCGTCGTTCTCGAGCGCGCGACGCGCGCCGTCGTTGACCGTGATCACCCCGCGGCTCGCCAGGGCGAAGGCGATCCACGCCTTGCGCGCCGAGAGGCGCGCCGACCGGGCGTGGAAGGTCGTCCCCGAGCCAGGCCCGCCTTCGAGCGCGGCGCTCAGCGGACGCGACGCCCGCGCCGGGGCGATCACGGTGGTCACCCCGGACCACGTGGCCATGCGCGCCGCGGCGAGCTTGGACGCCATGCCGCCGCTCCCGACGCCGGAGCGGCTGGCCCCGGCGAGTCCCACCAGGTCCGCGTCGATGGCGCCGACCTCCTCGATCAGGGTCGCCGAGTCGTCCAGGCGGGGGTCGGCGGTGAGCAGGCCCTCGGTGTCGGTGAGCAGGACCAGGTGCGACGCGGCGACCAGGTTGGCGACGAGCGCCGCCAGGCGGTCGTTGTCGCCGAAGCGGATCTCCTCATCGGCCACCGCGTCGTTCTCGTTGACCACGGCCACGACGTCGAGCGACGCGAGCGCGGCGAGCGTGTCGCGCGCGTGCAGGTACTGGCCGCGGTGCGAGAAGTCCAGGGGGGCGAGCAGCACCTGGCCGACGGTGGCCCCGGCGGAGGCGAAGGCGTCGCGCCACGCGTGCATCAGCAGGGGCTGGCCAACCGCCGACACCGCCTGGAGGGTCATCTCGTCGGTCGGTCGCGCGCGACCCGCGCCGACCTCGGCCCAGCCCGCGGTGATCGCCCCGGAGGTCACGACGATGACCGACCAGCCGGCGTCGCGCAGTGCCACGACGTCCGCGGCCAGCGCGGAGAGCACCCCGTGGTCGACCCCTCCGTGCGCGTCGGTGACCGAGGAGGTCCCGACCTTGACGACGACGCTAGGACCCGCCATCGCCGCCGTCCGGGTCCAGTCGCCCCTGGCGCGCGAGGCGCTCGCGGCGCGTGGTGCGGTGGCGCGCCTGGTCGAGCCCCGAGCTCGTCGCGTCGCGATACCACTCGAAGGTGAGCGGTCCGACGGCGACCACGTCGCCGTCCCTCGCCCCGGCGCGCGAGAGCAGCCGGTCCACGCCGAGGTCCTTCAGGCGTCGCACGACCTCGGCCAGCGCCTCGTCGTCGGTCAGGTCGTTCATGCGCACCGCGCGCAGCGCCGGGCGACCCGTGACGCTCCACGACCCGTCCCCGGTGCGCTCGACCGCGACCTCTTCGGGCAGGGGACGGTGCACGACCACCGCGTGCTCGGTGGCCGACAGCTCCTCGCGGCGCGCGGTCGCGACCAGGCCCGCCCACGTGGCGACGAGCCGGTCGAGGCCCCCGCCGGTCACCGCCGAGATCGTCTCGACGCCCTCGACCTCGCCGGTGGCGACGTCGCCCTTTGACCCCACGACCACCCGCGGACGCTCGAGCAGCTCGGCGCGGTAGTTTCCCAGCTCCTTCAGCAGCACCTCGCGCTGGGCCTCGGGGGACATCGGCGCGGTCTCGGAGAGGTCGAGCAGCACGCACAGGACCCGGGCGCGCTCGACGTGTCGCAGGAAGTCGTGTCCCAGGCCCTTGCCGTGGGCCGCGCCCTCGATGAGCCCGGGGATGTCGGCCACCACGAACTCGGTGGCGTCGTCGGGGTGCCCGCGACGCTGGCCCACGCGCACGACGCCCAGGTTCGGCACGAGCGTCGTGAAGGGGTAGTCGGCGATCTTGGGCCGCGCCGCGGAGACCGCCGCGATGAGCGTGGACTTGCCCACGTTGGGAAAGCCGATCAGGGCGACGTCGGCCTGGAGCTTGAGCTCGAGGTCATACCAGCGCTCCTCGCCGTGCTCACCCTGCTCGGCGAAGGCCGGCGCGCGGCGCCGGTTCGACAGGAAGCGCGCGTTGCCCGCGCCGCCCAGGCCGCCCTCGGCGGCGCGCCAGCGGTCCCCGGGGCCCGTCAGGTCCACCAGCGCCGCGCCGTCGCGGTCGTGGACCACCGTGCCGACCGGGACGGCGACGACCAGGTCGTCGCCGCGCGCGCCGTGCTGGCGCTTCGAGGTCCCGTGCGCGCCGTCACCGGCACGCCGGAACGGGTGATCCCGGAACCCCAGGAGCGACGCGTGGTTCGCGTCGGCCACCAGCCAGACGTCGCCCCCGCGCCCGCCGTCGCCGCCGTCGGGGCCGCCCTTGGCGACGTGGGCCTCGCGCCGGAAGCTGACGCAGCCGGCCCCCCCGTCGCCGGCCTTGGCGTGCAGCTGCGCCGAGTCGACGAAGGAGGACATGGGGCAATCCTACGAGGGCCCCCCGCGCGCCCTAGGCGCGCAGCTCAGCCAGGGCGTCGTCAAAGAGCGCCGAGTGGACGTCCACCTGGGCCGCGGTCGTCGCCGGACAGGTCAGCGCCATGTTGTGGAAGGGCGTGATCAGGACCCCGCGGTTGACCCCGTAGAGGTGCAGGTACTCCTCGAGCAGGGGGTCGGCGCACGCCGCGGCGGCGCCGCCGCTGGTGGGCGCCGGCGACGCGAAGCGGTACTCGCAGCGCGCGCCCAGCTGGCTGATCGACCAGGCGAGGCCGTGTCGCGCGACCGCGTCGGCGACCCCCGCCGAGAAGCGCGTCGCGAGGTCCTCCATCGGGCCGAACGCGTCGTCGGTGAGCACCTCTCCGAGCACGGCGCGCATCGCCGCCAGGCTCAGCGCGTTGCCGGCCAGCGTGCCGCCCACGCCGCCCACGTCCTCGATGTCGGCGTCGCCCTCGAGGGCGGCGCCCAGGCGCTCGGCCAGGTCGGCGCTGAGCCCGAACGCGCCGCAGGGCACGCCGCCACCGAGTGACTTGCCGATCGTCAGCGCGTCGGGGCGCAGGCCGAATCGCCGGGTCGCCCCCCCGGGACCCGCCGAGAAGGTGTGGGTCTCGTCGAGGATCAGCAGGGTGCCCGTCGCGTCGCACAGCTCGCGCACGCCGTTAAAGAAGCCCGGCTCGGCCAGGACGATGCCGATGTTCGTCAGGGCCGGCTCGGTGAGGACCGCCGCGACGTCGCCGTGGCGCAGCTCTCGCTCCAGGGCGGCCAGGTCGTTGAACTCCACGACGCGCGTCGTCGTCGTCGGGTCCACGGCCGGCGCGACGTTGCCCGGGCGCGACCGCGCACGGCCGTGCTCGTCGAGCACGACGAACGTCTCATCGACCGAGCCGTGATAGCAGTAGGAGAACACGAGGATCTTGGGACGCCCGGTCACCAGGCGCACGAGGCGCAGCAGCCAGCGGTTGGCGTCGGTCGCCGACAGCGTGAAGGACCACTGGTCCAGCGAGAAGCGCCGCGCCAGCTCGGCGCCCACCCACTCGGCGTCCTCGTTGGGCAGCATCGTCGTGACCCCGCCGAGGCGTCCCGCGCGCTCGGCGAGCGCCGCGACCAGGGGCTCCGGCGAGTGCCCGGCCATCGCCCCGGTGTCGCCCAGGGCGAAGTCGGCCAGCTCGTGGCCGTCCAGGTCGGTGATCGAGGCTCCCCGCGCGCTCGCGAACCCCAGGGGGAAGCCGCCGGACCACATCGTCATCCAGGTCATCGGAACGCGCGCGACCAGGTGGTCGGCCCGGTCGTGCAGGGCGGCGGAGTTGGGGTTGCGCCGGCGGTAGGTAGCGCGCTCGCGCTCGGTCAGGTCGGCCAAACGCGTGCGATTCAGGGCCTCCACGCGTCCATGGTAGGACGCCCGTCGCGCGAGCCCCCGCGTTACGATTGCGTGACGACCCGCGCCATCAGGTATTTCAGACGGCCGTCGCGGCGCTCGCGCCCCGCGAATCGTGGGAAATCCCCATTTTTCAAGCATTTGGCGATAAAGATGGGCGTGGTGGCCGGGAGATCGCCCGTCCGCTGTCCAAAAGAAAAAGGAGTCGACCGGTGAACAAGGCCGAGTTGGTAGATGCAATTGTTGCCGAGAGCGGGGCCGCCAAGAACACGGTCGCCGAAGTTCTGAAGTCCTTTGAGGACGTTGTCGTTCGCGGCGTGTCACACGGCGAGAAGATCGTCCTGTCGGGCTTCCTCTCGTTCGAGCGGGTCGAGCGCAAGGCGCGCACCGCCCGCAACCCCCAGACCGGTGAGGCCATCCAGGTCGCGGCCTCGCGCGCGCCGAAGGTCTCGATCGGCTCGACCTTCAAGAAGGCCGTCAAGGGTTCGTAGCAGTCTGACGCTCGAAAGCACACGACCCCCGGGCGCGAGCCCGGGGGTCGTGTGCTTTAGGAGGAAAGCTCAGTCGACGAGGACGTCGACCAGCTTTCGGCCGCCGCGGAAGCCAAACTTCACTGTTCCCTCGGCGAGCGCGAACAGGGTGTCGTCCGACCCGATGCCGACGTTGCGGCCCGGGTGAAAGCGCGTGCCACGTTGGCGCACGATGATGCTCCCTGTCGTGACCGACGTCCCGTCGAAGACCTTGACCCCGAGGCGCTGGGCCTGGGAGTCACGGCCGTTTCGAGTGGAACCGCCACCTTTCGTCTTTGACATCGCTGCTCCTTAGGCCTTGGGCGAGATCTTGGTGATCTCGACGGTCGAGTAGTGCTGGCGGTGGCCCCAGTGGCGGCGCTGGCGCGACTTGGCCTTGTAGGTCAGGGCCTTGATCTTGGGGCCCTTCTCCTCGCCGACGATCGTCCCGGTGACCTGGGCGCCCTTGAGGGCGGGCCCGGCCACGACCGTGTCGCCGTCGACCAGCAGCACGGGCTCGAAGGTCACGGCGCTGCCGACCTCCTCGCTGCGCAGGTCCACGCGCACGACCTGGCCCTCGGTGACCCTCTCCTGGGACGTTCCTACTCGAATGACGGCGTACATAGGGAGTCCATACTAGCCCACCGGCGCGTCGGGGGCCTCTAGAGCCCGGTCGAGACCAGGAATCCGCGCCCGTCGCAGACCTGGCACACCGTCGAGACCGACTCGAGCAGCCCCTCGTTGACGCGCTTGCGCGTCATCTCGACGAGGCCCAGCTCGGAGATGTCGAACACCTGGGTGCGGGTCTTGTCGCGGCTCAGCGCCTGGCGCAGCGCCGAGGCCACGGCCTCGCGGTTGGCCTTGGACTCCATGTCGATGAAGTCGATGACGATGATGCCGCCGATGTCGCGCAGGCGCAGCTGGCGCGCGACCTCCTCGGCGGCCTCGAGGTTGTTGCGAAAGACCGTCTCTTCGAGGTTGGTCGACCCGACGTTCTTGCCGGTGTTGACGTCGATGACCGTCAGGGCCTCGGTGCGCTCGATGATCAGCGAGCCCCCCGAGGGCAGGAACACCTTGCGGTCCAGGGCCCGGTGCAGCTGCTCGTGGACGAAGTAGCGCTCGAACAGCGGCAGGTCCTCGGCGTCGCGCTCGTAGAGCTCGATGCGGTCGGCGAGCTCGGGGTTCACGGCCACGACGTACTCGCGGACCTTCTCGTAGAGGTCGCGGTCGTCGATGATCACCCCGCGGTAGTCGTCATTGAGCTCCTCGCGCAGGACGCGCACGGCGAGGTCCAGGTCGCGGTAGATCAGGCGGGGCTGGTTGGACTTGGCGACCTCGGCCTCGATGGCGGCCCACTTCTCGGCCAGGCTCGTCACGTCGCGCGCGAGGTCCTCGGCGCTCACGCCCTCGGCCGCGGTGCGGATGATCACGCCGTGACGCTCGGGTTTGACGTCGTCGATGATCTTGCGCAAGCGGCGGCGCTCGCCGTCGGGCAGGCGCTTGGAGATGCCCACGGTCGCCGAGTTGGGCACCAGCACCGCGAAGCGCCCGGGGATCGAGACCTCCTGGGTGAGGCGCGCGCCCTTGGCGCCGATGGCGTTCTTGGTGACCTGACAGACGATGGTCTGGCCGGCGCGGATCATCTGCTCGATGCGGCGCTCGGGCGAGCGACCCTCCAGGTCGTCCTGGTCGAAGGTCACGTCGCCGCGGTACAGGACGGCGTTCTTGGGGATGCCGATGTCCACGAACGCCAGCTCCATGCCCGGCAGGACGTTCTGGATCCGCCCGACGTAGATGTTGCCGTCGATCTGGTTGGTCTCGTCGGCGGCCTTGGCCACGACGTACTCGACCATGGAGCGGCCCTCCAGGGTCGCGATGTGGGTGGCGTCGCCGGTCGTGTGCACGCACATTAGGTACCGGCCCTGGGCGCGGGTGCGCCGCTCGCCTCCGCGGCGCTTGCGGCCCCGCGTGCGCGCGCCCTCGGCGGCGCCGTCGGGCGCGGAGGCCTCGACCGGGGCGTCGAAGGACCGCGCGGGCGCCGGGCGGTTTCCCTGGCCCGAGCCGCGACCGCGGCCCCCGCGGCGTCGGCGCCCCCCGCCGGACTGCCCGGCGGGCGTGGGGGCCGGGGGCGTCGAGGGCGCGCCGGGCCGGGTGTCGCCGATTCGCGGGGCGGGGCGGGTGTCGCCGACCTTGGGGCTAGGGGGAGGCGGGGCGGGGGTGGGTGTGGGGTTGGTGGTGTCGTCGATCACGACGAGGACTCCTTGCGTTCTGGATGGTGGGGTGGCCGGAGAGGCCACGGGGGATGACCGCGGACGACGGGTGTCGTCCGGTGCGGTCGGGGATAGGGCGGGTCGCCGGGACGGCGAGAACGAGGGAACCCGGTGGAGCGAATGTCACTGCTCTTGCGTCAACCACGGTGTCCTCGATGTTTGCGGGGCCGGGGTGGTGACCGCGCCCCCGCGGAGTTCTTCTCGCGCGTCGCGCCCTGCGTGCCGCGCCCTTGGCGACCAGGATACTCGCCGAGGCACTAGCCCCGCGACTTGGTGGTGGTCGTCGTGGCCGGCGAGGTGTGCTGGTGGGGAACGACGACGGGGCCCACCGGGTGCGCGACGAGGTAGTTGAAGGTCCGCGCCACGATCGGCGCCGCCGCGTCCGCGCCGTAGCCGCCCTGATCGATCACGCACACCACGACGTACTGGGGGTGCCCGACCGGGCCGAAGCCCACGAACCACGAGTTGGGCTCCTCGCGCGGCGCGTTGGACGCGGTGCCGGTCTTGCCGGCGATGGGAAAGCTCGCCAGGGAGAAGTTGATGAAGTGGTGGAACGGGTAGTAGGCGGTGCCCGACGGGTCGTTCACCACGCCGAGGAGCCCCTGGAGGATCGGGTTGCGCACGCCCGCGGGCAGCGACACGTGGCCCACGACGCGCGGCTGGTAGCGAACGACGACCTGGTCGTGGGGGTTGAGGATCGCCGCGGCGACCTCGGGGGTGTAGCGCGTGCCCCCGTTGGCGAAGGTCGCGTAGGCCGTGGCCATCTCGATCGGCGTGACCGCGGTGGTGCCCTGGCCGAAGGCCATCTCGATGTTGTCGCCCGTGAACCACGACACCGTCGGGAACGCCTGGGGCGCCTCGGCGTGCAGGACCTTGCGCACCTGGGGCGAGTCGACGCGGCCCTGGCTCTCGTTGGGCAGGTCGATGTTGGTGTACTGGCCCAGCCCGTACTGCGCTGCGACGTTCTGGATCGGGGTCTCGCCGTAGCGGCCACGGGCCGTCCAGAACAGGTAGCCCAGGTTGTAGAAGTAGTAGTCCGAGGACCGGGTGAGCGCCTCGGGCAGGTTGATCAGTCCCGACCCGGCGGTCTCGTCGTCGTGGAAGACGCATCCGTGGTTGACGGACTGGAGGCAGCCGGGGACCTTGAAGGTCCCCGTGTCGTCGACGAGGGCGTTGGGCGAGAGGATGCCCGTCTGGAGCTGGGTCGTCGCGGTGGCCAGCTTGAAGGTGCTGCCCGGGGTGTAGAGGCCCTGGATCGCGTAGTTGTTGAACGCGCCGACCGCGAGCAGGTGCTTGAAGGTCGACTCGGACAGGCCGTTGACGAAGGACTTGAGGTCGAAGGAGGGATAGCTCGACATCGCCAGCACCGCCCCGGTGTTGGGGTCGAGCACGACCGCGGCGCCGTTGATCGACGGCGGGTGCTTGCCCGAGCGCGGATCGATCGACGCGCGGTTCGACAGGATGCCGTTCGCCAGGATGCCGTCGAGCGCCCTCTGCAGCCCGAGGTCGATGTTGAGCTCGACGGTGTCGCCCGCGACGGGCGCGGTCGTCTTGACCGCGCCCAGGATGTCGCCGTAGGCGTCGACCTTGAAGGTGCGCGTGCCGTCGTGGCCCTTGAGGTAGCGCTCGTAGTAGTTCTCGACGCCGGTCTTGCCGAACTGGGAGTCCGGCTGGTACCCCTGGTTGGGGTTCGCGGTGATCTCCGCGCCCGTGATCGGCCCGACGTAGCCCAGCACCTGGCTGCCGACGGTCCCCCCGTTGGGGTACGTACGCGTGGACACGTCGAGGACCGACACGCCGGGGAACTCCTTCTGGTGGAGCTTCAAGAACTCGACCACGCCCGCCGGCGCGTCCTTCATGATGGGCACCGGCTGGTACGGGTTGTACTGCAGGTTCAGTAGGTCCGCGTTGATCTGGGTCACGCTGATGCCCGTCAGCGACGACAGTGCCCCCTTGATCGCCGGGTCCAGCGCCGCCTGCGCGCGCGACAGCTGTATCTCGGTCGTCGTGACGTTGGTGACCATGGGGTGCCCGTCGCGGTCGACGATGTTCCCGCGCGCCGCGGGGATGCTCGTGGTGCGCAGCGCGTTGGACTCGACCGTGGCGACCGAGGACTTGTAGTTGAGGACCTGGAGCACGAAGAGGCGCCCGATGAGCAGCGCGAAGAGCAGCAGGAAGAATCCGCCGATGATGCGCCAGCGCCGCTCCGGGCGCGCGGTGACCTCCTCGGGCCCCGCGACGAGGTCGCGTATGCCCACCGGCTTGGACTCGTTGATCTTGCGTCCGCGCCCGCGAAACGGGTTCAGCGAGACCCACGGCCGCCACAGCCGGCTGAAGACCGAACCGGTCGGCCGGTCGCGCCACGAGCCCTTCATCGACGCGCCCGCTCCCCGATCCGCCCGACCCCGCGCGCGACGCGCGTGAGCGGGCGGGCGAGGACGAAGAACGCGACGGCGTTGACCACCATGGCCTGGACCAGGCTGCCGCGCCACAGGCCGAAGTCGAGGGTGAGCACGCCAAAGGCGACGAACAGCGCCGGGGCGATGAACCCGGCGAGCGCGCCGAGCAGCGGCGTGACCCACCACGCGGCCGAGTCGAGGTCACCCACGCCCTCGCGCCCGAGACGTGACGCGCCGTAGGCGAGCGACAGCGCCACGAGCACGCTGAGTCCGAAGGGGGTCGTGGCGTGCGTGTCGAAGAACACCCCCGCGACGACGGCCGCGACGAGCGCGAGCCCGGTGTAGCCGGCGAGCCCCATCGCGAGGGGCCAGAGCCACACGAGCATGATCACGGCGCCCTCGACGCGCAGCGTCGTGAACACGGCGAGCTGCAATCCGACGACGAACAGCGTGGCGATGATGAGCGGCACGACCGCGCGCCTCACGTCGAAGGCTCCCAGAGGACGACGTCGACGTACAGCAGGTGGCGCAGGTCGGCGGTCGGCTGCACGTCGACGTCGTAGCTCGCCGCGCCCGGGGTCAGGGTGATCGCGCTCACCCGCGCCACGGGCAGCCCCGGCGGGAAGAGGCCGCCTTCGAGGCCGTCGGTGCTGAGCAGGGTGTGCGTGCGAAGGGTGGTCGTCAGGGGCACCGACGTGGCGCCCAGCCCGTTGTTGACGCCGCGGCCGGTGATGATGACCGAGGCGGTCCCGTGGCCGAAGGTCACCCCGACCGAGGACTTGACGTCGCTGATCAGGCGGACCGTCGCGCCGTGGGGCGTCGTCGAGACGATGACCCCGACGAGGCCCCCGTTGGCCACGACCGGCATCCCGGCCAGGACGCCGTCGTCGCGGCCCTTGGAGATGTCCACCGTGGCGGCGAAGCTCGTCGGCGACAGTGTCGTGACCTGGGCCGCGACCGTCGACAGGCCGCCGACGAACGGGACGTTCAGCTCGGTGGACACCTGGCCGAGCTGTCGCTCGAGCGCCCACTGCTCGGACGCCTGGAGCCGGGCCTGTCCCAGCTCGTAGCGCAGCTTCTGGTTCTGGGCGACGACGTCGGAGTAGTTGACCGCCCCGGCGAAGAGGTGGCCGAGGGGCCGCGCGACCTCGTTGATGCTCCAGCTAAAGGGCGTAACGGCGATGTTCGCCGCGGTGCGCAGACCCGACACCACTCCCCCGGTCGTGTAGAGGATGGTCGCGACGAGGGCGACCCCGACGCCCGCGGTCCACAGTCGTCGCCGTGAACGACCGGTGGCCACGGGCTAGCGCGTCGGACTGGTCTTCAGCATGCGTGAGAACGCGTCGAGCTCCTCGAGGCACATTCCCGCGCCCAGGGCCACGCTGTTGAGCGGGTCGTCGGCGACGATGATCGGCATGTTGGTCTCAAACTCCAGGCGGGCGGCGAGCCCGTGCAGCAGCGCGCCACCGCCGGTGAGGACGATGCCCTGCTCCATGAGGTCCGAGGACAGCTCGGGCGGCGTACGGTCCAGCGTGACCTTGACGGCGTCGACGATCGCCTGGACCGGCTCCTCGATGGCCTGACGGATCTGCTCGGTCGAGATGATCACGGTCTTGGGCAGACCGGTGACCAGGTCGCGGCCACGGATCTCGGCGCGCAGCTCCTGCTCGAGCGGGTAGGCCGAGCCCAGTTGGATCTTGATCTCCTCCGCCGTGCGTTCGCCGAGCGCCAGCTGGAACTCCTTCTTGACGAACGCCACGAGCGCCTCGTCGAGTTCGTCGCCGCCGACGCGGATCGACTGACTCGTCACGATGCCGCCCAGCGAGATGACCGCGACCTCGGTCGTACCGCCGCCGATGTCGACGACCATGTTGCCGCTCGGCTCGTGGATCGGCAGTCCCGCGCCGATGGCCGCGGCCATCGGCTCTTCGATGATGTAGGCCTTGCGGGCCCCGGCGAACTCGGCGGCCTCCATGACCGCGCGCTGCTCGACGCCGGTGATGCCCGACGGCACGCAGATGACCATCCTCGGCTTGGCGAAGCGGCGCTGGTGGACGCGGTGGATGAAGTAGCGCAGCATCTTCTCGCAGATCTCGAAGTCCGCGATGACGCCGTCCTTGAGCGGGCGGATCGCCTGGATGTTGCTCGGGGTGCGACCGATCATCCGCTTGGCCTCGGCGCCCACCGCGAGGGGCTTGCCGTCCTTGATGTCGATCGCGACCACCGACGGCTCGTTCAAGATGATGCCGCGTCCCCGCACGTACACCAGGGTGTTGGCCGTTCCCAGGTCGACCGCCATGTCTCGACCTAGCAATGAAAAGCGATTGTCAACCATGCGAACCCTTTGACGAAGCGCCTCGCGCACCTACGTGTTCCCTCAAGGCTACGGCACGGACGGTCACGAACACCAGTGCGGCGTGCTCAAACCAGCGTGGGGAAGAAGATTCCTATCTCTCGCACGGCGGATTGCGCCGAATCCGAACCGTGGACGAGGTTGCGCGACGTTTCACGTGCGAGGTCGCCGCGGATCGTCCCGGGTGCAGCGTCGAGTGGGTTGGTCGCGCCCATCATCGCGCGCACCACCTTCCAGGCGTCTTCGGGGCCCTCGACGATCATCACCAGCGCCGGGCCGCTCGTGATGAAATCGACCAGGGCGTCGTAGTAGTCGCGGCCCTCATGCTCGGCGTAGTGGCTCGCCGCGGTGTCGCGGTCGATGACGCGCATCTCGGCCGCCGCCACGCGCAGCTGCTTGGCCTCGAGGCGCCCGACGATCTCGCCCACGAGGCCCCGCGCGACGGCGTCGGGCTTGACGATGACGAGTGTTCGGTTCACGACGAAGAAATCTACTCGTCCGTGACGAGGTGGCGAGAGGCGACGTGCAGGACCTCGCCACGCACCTCGGCCACGAGGTAGAGGCTGCCCGCGACGACGATCAAGTCGTCGTCGGTCGATCGCTCCCTCGCGTGCGCGAGAGCCGCTGCGGCACTGGGGTGCTCGAAGGCCACCGCGCCGTGCCGGCGCACCGCCGCGGCGACGCTCGCCGCGCTCATCGCGCGCGGCGAGCGCGGCGCGCAGCAGTGGAACTCGGTGAAGCCGACGGCCACGAGCGGCTCGACCATGTCGTCGACGACGCGACCGGTGAGCATGCCGATCACACAGCGACGCTCGCCGTCGACGTAGAACGCCCCGTCGAGCGTCGCCGCCAGGGCGCGCATGCCCGCGGGATTGTGCGCGCCGTCGACCACGATCATCGGGTGGCGCGAGATCAGCTCCGTGCGCCCGGGCATCGTCGCGCCCGCCAGGGTCGACGCCACGACCTCCTCGCCCAGGGCGCGGCCCAGGAACGCCTCGCTGGCCACGACCGCCGTGGCCGCGTTGACGCCCTGGTGGATCCCGTGCAGGCGGACGAGGACCTCCTCGTAGTGCTCGTAGGGGGTGGTGAGCGTGATCAACCTCCCGCCGAGGGCGAGGTCGTTGCGCTCCAGGACGAAGTCGTCGCCCAGGCACCAGAGTGTCGCGCCGATCTGGGCCGCGCGACGCTCTGCTATTTCGCGCACGACGGCGTTGGTCGTGGCCAGCACGGCCACGGCGTCGCCACGGAAGATCCCGACCTTGTCCGCGGCGATCTCGCCCACCGTGTCACCCAACACGGCGGTGTGGTCGAGGTCGACGTTGGTCAAGACGGCGACGTCGCCGTCGATGACGTTGGTCGAGTCCCACGTACCGCCCATGCCCACCTCGACGACCGCGACGTCCACGCCCTCGTCGGAGAAGTGCAGCAGCGCCGCGACGGTCAGCAGTTCGAACCTGGTCAGTGCGACGCCGCTGACCGCCTCGGCGTCGGCGAGGCGCCCGAGCAGGTCCACCAGGGCCGCGTCGTCGATGGCCCCGGCGTTGACCGCGATGCGCTCATTGATCGCGTGCAGGTCCGGGCTGGTGAACGTCCCCACGCGCAGGCCGGTCGCGGCCAGGAGCGCGCTGGTCAGGGTCGACGTCGTGCCCTTGCCGTTCGTGCCGGTGATGTGGATCGACGGGTAGTCGTTCTGCGGGTCGGCGAAGAGCGCCAGGGTGTCGCGCACCGGCTGGAGGGTCGGGACCGCCTGGCGGTTCGGTGCGACCCGCTCGAAGTCGACGTGACCCTCGAGCCAGCCCAGGGCGTCGACGTACGAGGTGAAGCGCACGAGCTAGCTCGCGCGACGGGTCCTCGTCGCCTTTCGCAGCTCGTACGCGGGGGCGGACTGCTCGCGCACGGCCTCGGCGGTGACCACGCATCGCGCCACGTCGCTGCGACCCGGGACGTCGAACATCGGCTCGAGCAGGACGTTCTCGAGGATCGAGCGCAGGCCGCGCGCGCCGGTGCCGCGCTCGAGCGCGAGGTCCGCGATGGCCACCATCGCGTCGGGCTCGATCACGAGCTCCACGCCGTCCATGGCCAGCACCTGGCTGAACTGCTTGACCAGCGAGTTCTTGGGCTCGGTGAGGACGCGGATCAGCATGTCGCGGTCGAGCTGCTGGACGGCGCCGACGATAGGGAGCCGTCCGATGAACTCGGGGATCAGACCGAACTTCATCAGGTCCTCGGGCAGCGCGCTGCGGAAGAGCTCGATGTCGCCGGCGCGGCGCGACTCGACGGGCGCGTTGAAGCCCATCGACTTCTTTCCCAGACGGCGCTCGATGATCTCCTCGAGGCCGGAGAACGCGCCGCCGCACACGAACAGGATGTTCGAGGTGTCGATCGTGATGAACTCCTGGTGCGGGTGCTTTCGCCCGCCCTGGGGCGGCACGCTGGCGACGGTGCCCTCGAGGATCTTGAGCAGGGCCTGCTGGACCCCTTCGCCCGAGACGTCGCGCGTGATCGAGGGGTTCTCGGCCTTGCGGGCGATCTTGTCGATCTCGTCGATGTAGATGATCCCGCGCTCGGCGCGCTTGACGTCGAAGTCGGCCGCCGACAGCAGCTTCAGCAGGATGTTCTCGACGTCCTCGCCGACGTAGCCCGCCTCGGTGAGCGCCGTCGCGTCCGCGATGGCGAAGGGCACGTTGAGCATGCGCGCGAGCGTCTGGGCCAGGAAGGTCTTGCCGCAGCCGGTGGGGCCCAGGAGCAGGACGTTGGACTTGGCGACCTCGACGTCGTCGTCGTGCAGCGGCCCGGACTGGATCCGCTTGTAGTGGTTGTAGACGGCGACCGACAGGATCTTCTTGGCGTCGGTCTGGCCGATCACGAAGTCGTCGAGGAACGAGGAGATCTCGCGCGGCGTGGGCAGCTCGTCGAGGACGAACTCGGGGCGGTCCCCGAACTCGTCGGCGATGATGTCATTGCACAGGTCGATGCACTCGTCGCAGATGTACACGCTGGGGCCCGCGATGAGCTTCTTGACCTGCTTTTGACCCTTCGCGCAGAAGCTGCACTTGATCAGGTCGTTGCCTTCGCCAAACTTTGCCACGCGTTCCCTCCGACACGACCTCCGCCGGGAACATCCTACGAGGCCACCCGCCGCGCGAGCGGCACCTACGGACGGGCGGTGATCACCTCATCGATCAGGCCGTATTCGACGGCCTCGTGGGCTTCGATGATGTAGTCGCGGTCGGTGTCCTTGGTGATGCGCTCGACCGTCTGACCGGTGTCGTTGGACAGCATCGTGTTGATCATGTCCTTCATACGCAGGATCTCGCGGGCCTGGATCTCGATGTCCGACGCCTGGCCGCCGACGCCGCCCCACGGCTGGTGCAGCAGGACGCGCGCGTGCGGCAGGGCGTAGCGCTTGCCCTTGGTCCCCGCACCCAGCAGGACCGCGGCACCCGACGCCGCCTGCCCGAAGCAGAAGGTCGACACGTCGGGCTTGATGTACTTCATCGTGTCGTAGACGGCGAGGAGGCCCGTGATGTCGCCGCCCGGCGAGTTGATGTAGAGGTTGATGTCCTTCTCCGGGTCC
The DNA here is from genome assembly GCA_963805595.1 of uncultured Actinomycetota bacterium. Lineage (GTDB taxonomy): Bacteria > Actinomycetota > Acidimicrobiia > Acidimicrobiales > RAAP-2 > RAAP-2. The sequence continues at coordinate 1,028,003 of CAWDUM010000005.1, forward strand.
TCCGACTCGAGGAACAGCAGCTGGGCGCAGATCAGGTTCGCGACGGTGTCGTCGATGGGCGTGCCGAGGAAGATGATGCGCTCTCGCAGCAGCCGGCTGTAGAGGTCGTAGGCCCGCTCGCCACGGTTCGACGACTCGACGACCGTGGGCACGAGGTAGTTCTGGACGCGGTGTTCGTTCACGGGACCACCTTAGGCGTCCGACGACACGGACTGATCCGCGCGAAGGACCTCGCGGTCGATCTCGACGCCGACCGGGTCCACGTACGTGACGTGCTCGAACAGCCACTTCGACGCGTTCATCTTGGCCACCTCGGCACGGAACGCGACGACGCGGCCGGTGTCGCGCAGGTTCTTTCGCAGGTTCTCGGCCGTCGTGCGCATCGACTCCGCGGTCGTGGCCAACTCCTCGTCGACTTCGTCGTCGGTGGGTTCGAGCCCCTCGGCCTTGACCAGCGCGCGCAGGGCGAGGTCGACGCGAACGGCGCGCACCGCGTCGCGGCGCAACGTCTCGAGGAGCTGGTCCGAGCTCTGATTGGTGACGGTGAGGAAGGTCTCGAGCGACAGGTTCTGCTCGCCCAGACGGTGCCCCAGGTCGTGGAGGCGCTCGTTGGTCTCGGCGTCCACCAGGGTCTCGGGGACCGCCGACTCGGCGACGAGGTCGCCCAGGGCCACCAGGGTCGCGTCGCGCTGGCTCATCTGGGCCTCGATGATGCGCCGACGCCGCAGCTGGTCGAGGATGGACTCGCGCATCTCGTCGACGGACGCCCACTCGGTGTTCTCCTCGACCCACTCGTCGCTCAGCTCGGGCAGCTCTCGCTCCTTGACCTGCTTGAGGGTGAGCTCGTAGGTGGCCACCACGCCACGCTCGAGGCTGCCGTTGAGCTTGAGGTCCTCGCCCGCGCGCAGGCCCAGGATCAGCTCGTCCACTCCCTCGGTGATCGAGCCCGAGCCGACGGTGTACATGTAGTCGCTCAGCTCCATGGGCTCGACGTCGGAGGCCACCTGGGTGACGCGAAGGTCGAGCGTCACGAGGTCGCCGTTGATGATGGGACGATCGACGTCGCGCAGGATGGCGTCAGTCTCGCGGAACCGGTCGATCTGGGCGTCGACCTCCTCGTCGGTGACGTTGGGCGACGGGATCGTCACGCGCAGGTTGCGGTAGCCGACGAGCTCGACCTGGGGCCGCACCTCGACCTCGGCGTCGAAGCTCAGCGCGCCGTCCTCTTCTCCCCCGGTGATCGTGATGTCGGGCTGGCCGATGGGGTCCACCAGCGTGTCGGCCACGGCGTGGGCGTAGAAGTCCGGCAGCGCGGCGCGGATGGCCTCGGCGCGCAGGGCCTCGGGACCTCCGAGGTGGGCGACCAGGACGCTGCGCGGGACCTTGCCCTTGCGGAAGCCCTTGATGCTCACCTGCCGTGACAGGGTGCTCGCGGCGTCGTCGAGGGCGACGCGCATCTCCTCGTCGTCGACCTCGACCTGCAGTCGGACCTTGTGCTCGTCGAGTGTTGTTGCGGTGGCGCGCATAGGAGTAGCCAGCCTAACGGCTGGTCCCGCGACCCCTAGATCATGATGCGCAGGGCCTCGGCGAGGTCGCGCGCGAGGCCGGGGTCGCCGTCCACCCGGGAGCCCGCGAGGAAGCCGTCGGCGTCGACGCGTCCCGCGCAGCGCCGCCAGAACAGGCCCGTCGTCGTGGTCATCTCGAGGGTCGGCGCACCGTCAAGTGACGTGGCCGCCTCGGCCCGCCCGCCACGAACGACCACCGCGAGGGTCCGTCCCCGCGGGCCGCTCAGGTGGAGTCGCACCGACGTCGCGTCGGGGGCCCCCACCTTCTTTCCCACGACGTAGGGCAGCGCCGACTCGAAGCGGTTGAGCACGACCTCCTCGCCGACCTCACCCTCGACGGACGCGACGCCCAGGGCGTCGCGCACGTCCTCGAGGTGGATCCAGCTGTCGAGCAGGCGGGTCTCCTGGAACCGGTGGTAGGGGCGCTCGCCCTCGGGGCTCCAGCCCACCTTCTCCCAGGCCTCGTCGTCGAGACGCCGCAACCCCGCCAGGGACGCCGCGGCGACGTCGCGGAAGTCGTCGAGGACGTCGAGGCCCGCGCGGGACCGGTTGGCGTCGACGAAGGCCTCGTTGACCTCGCCGATGGGATTGTGGACGTACTCGGGCCAGGGCCCCTCGTGGCTGGGCACCGGCGTGCCGCGCAGCATCGACTCGAACCCCAGCAGGTGGCTGAGCACGTCACGCACGCTCCAGCCGGGCAGCGCCGTCGCGGTGTCGTAGTCCACCGCTGGCCGGGGTCGCATCAGTGAGTCCATCCGCGACCACGCCTCGTCCAGGCCGTTGACTATCCACTCGTACGCCACGTCGCCTCCCGCGCCCAGCCTACGAAACGCGACGGGAGGGCCCGGCGCCGCGTGTGACACGATGGAAGGGCGGGAAGTAGCGCAGCTTGGTTAGCGCACCTGGTTTGGGACCAGGAGGTCGCGGGTTCGAATCCCGCCTTCCCGACCGCGGCGCGCCGTCGGCCCCCGGGCGCTAGGGCGCCTTGCGCGCGATCACCAGGCTGAGCAGGGCGAAGGTGATGCCCACCGCGAAGATCACCGCGCCGAAGACGAAGACCTGGGGGTGCGTGCCCACCCGGGAGGCGCCGTAGATGTACACCGGGAAGGGCACGTTGGTGCCGCCGACGAAGTTCGACGTCACGAAGTCGTCGATCGACAGCGCGAAGGCCATCAGCGCGCCCGCGAGCACGCCCGGCATGATCAGCGGCAGCGTCACCAGGCGAAACGTGGAGAACGGCCCGGCGCCCAGGTCGTGAGCGGCCTCTTCGAGCGAACGGTCGAAGCCGGCGAGTCGCGCCCGCACGGTGACCGCCACGTAGGCGATGGAGAACATCACGTGGGCCAGCACCAGCGTCAGGAACCCGCGGGCGACGTTGAACGTCACGAAGAGGCCGAGCAGGGACGCGCCCATCACGATCTCGGGCGCGGCGATGTTGACGAAGAGCACCTGCTCGATGAGGCCCTTGCCGCGGAACCGTGGCGGCCGGTAGCGCACGAGCGCGACGGCGAGCAGGGTTCCGAGCACGGTGGCGATGATCATCGAGATGATCGCCAGCCGGATCGACAGCCAGAACGAGCTGGACAGGCCCGGCACGTCGTTCCACTGGCGGTACCACTGGGTCGTGAAGCCGTTCCAGGTGAAGCTCACCTGTTGGAACCCGTGGAACACCTTGTTGAAGCTGTAGATCACCATGATCACGATCGGGAACACGAGGTAGGCGATCACGAGCCACGAGTACGTCGGCAGCACGAAGCGGCCGAGGTGGCGCGGCGCGCGCTCGACGCGCTCGTCGGACGAGGTCTGGAAGGGCGCGACGCTCACAGGTACTCCTCGATGGAGCGCGAACCCAGCACCCGCGCGTACAGCCAGATCCCCACCAGGGCGACCACGAGCAGGACCACCGACAGCGACGACCCACCGGCGTAGTCACCCGACACCAGGAAGGAGTTCTGGATGACCGTCCCGATCATCGTCGAGGATGTACCTCCAAGGAGCTCCTGGTTGACGTAGTCACCGAACGCGGGGATGAAGGTCAGAAGGAACGCCGCGAAGATGCCCGGGATCGCCAGGGGAAACACGACCTTCATGAAGGCGGTCGTGCGATTGGCGTAGAGGTCGTGGGCGGCGTCGAGGACGCGGCGGTCGATGCGCTCGATGGCCACGTAGAGGGGCAGGGCGGTGAAGGGGAGGTAGTTGTACGCCAGTCCCGCGATCACGGCGTAGCCGGTGCCCAGGATGTGGAAGCTCGACGACACGAAGTGGTGGCCACGCAGGAAATCGATGAGAAATCCGTTGTTGGCGAGGATGAACTGCCAGATCAGGGTACGGATGACGAACGAGACGAAGAACGGGACGAGGAGCATCATCAAGAAGAAGTTCTTGCGACGGCCCCCGTAGAAGGCGATCCAGTACGCGATGGGGAACGAGATCGCGAGGTCGATAACGGTGGCCGCTCCGGCGTAGATGAGGCTCGTGACGAACTGCTGGTGATAGAGGCTCACCTGGTGGGGGAGCTGACCCCAGCTCCAGGTCATGGTGCACGCCCCCGACGCGGGGTCGCAGGTCTTGAGCGACAGCGACAGCATGATGAGCAGCGGCACGATGAACAAGACCGCCAGCCACGCCACCGCGGGCAGACTCAGCAGGTACGGGGCCAGTCGCCGACCCCACGAGTGGTGTCGGCGACGTCCGGGCGCTAGCCCTGGATGATCGGCAGGAACAGATTCGTCCACGCGTCAATCTCCGCTTGGTTCTTGAACTGGTAGTAGTTCTTCGACCGGGTCACGCGCGTGGGCGTGGGGAAGATGTCAGGGGAGTTCGCGATCGTCGACGTGGGCAGCCCGATCTCGGGCTGGAGAGACTTGAGCACGGTCTTGTTCCATCCCGTCGGGTGCAGCAGCTCCTGCTTGGCGTCCGGGACGGGGCAGATGTAGTTGTCGTAGTACTCGACGACCGACTGGGTCTGGGGACTGTAGAAGTAGTCCATCGTGGTCATCGCGTCGCGGGGGTTCGACGCGTAGAGCGGGATGATCATGTTGTCCGTCCACAGCATCAGCCCCTCTTGGGGAATCATCAGGACGAGGTTCTGGTACTTCGAGCTCAGGTTGGCCTGGAAGATGTCGCCCGACCAGCACTGGGACACGACGGTGTCGCCGTTCTTGAGGTGCTGGATGTAGCTCTGGTCGTAGTACGCCGCGGGGATGCCGTCGCTCTTTTGCTGCTGAAGCTTCTGCGCCGCCTTGGACCAATCCTTCTCGGTCGAGTTCGCGGGCTCGACGCCGATGGCGAGCAGACCCACGCTGCCCAACTCGTACGGGTCGCTCATCATTCCCACGCGTCCGGCGTACTTCTTGTCAAAGAGGATGTCCACGCTGTCGCCCGGGTTCTTGACGACCTTGCTGTTGTAGGCGACGGACGTCCAGCCCGACTGCCACGCCATCGAATACTTGTTGCCCGGGTCCCAGGAGGGGTTCTTGACCAGGGGCCCGGCGTACTTGTCGAAATTCGGCATGCTCGTGTGGTCGAGGGGAATCAGCCAGCCCAGCTCGATCAGGTAGTGCAGGGGCGGGTTGTTGTTTGTCATGACCAGGATGTCGTAGCCCGTCGCCTGGTGGGCGGCGAGGGATGGACGGATGGTGGCATAGAAGGACGAGTTGTCCTGGATGACCTCGCTGTAGTTGACCTTGATGCCTGTCGTCTGAGTGAAGTGCACCAGCGACGGGTGCTGGCCCTTCAGCGAGTCGATGTAGAGGGGCCAGTTCGCGAAGTCGACCACGTGGTGGAGCTTCTGCTTCTTCCACCACGACGCCGTGCCCACGCCCGCCTTGGACGAGGAGGCACCGGCGAGCGTGGGGCCGCCGAGCAGCGACGCGGCGAGCCCGCCGCCCACCGCGCCTAGCAACTGGCGCCGACTCAGGCGGGGTTGGGTGAGACCGCGAAGGAACGACGGGTCCACTCCCCCGGCGCTGGCGTTGACGTCGTCATTACTCATCATTGTCCTCCATCTCAGATTGCTCCCCGACGTCGGGGACCGACATCGGACGTACCGCGAAAGTGTGCTCAATCGGCCAGGTGAGGACCACCTCGTCGCCGCTCCGCGGCGCCGACGCCTGTCCAATGTTCTGGGCGTACACCGTCAGGTCCGCGCCCCAGGGCATGTCGACCAGGTACTGGTTGCCCACGCCCGTGAAGGTGGAGACTCGCACGCGCCCGTTGAGGGAGTTGTGGCCGGACCGCGCCGCGTCGGCGGCGTTAGAGATCGTGATCTTCTCGGGGCGCACCCCCACCTTCACCGACGTCCCGATCCGGGTCTCGGGAAGGTGCCGCGACGGCACCCGCACGGACCCGCCGTGGCCCAGCGTCACCACGGCGTCACCCGCGTCGACACTCGTGACGTCGCCGGCCAGCAGGTTCGACGCGCCCAGGAACGTGGCCACGAACTCGGTCGTTGGGCTGTCGTAGACGTCGCGTGGCGTCCCGATGCCCTCGATGCGGCCTTGGCGCATCACGACGAGCCGGTCCGACATCGTCATGGCCTCTTCCTGGTCGTGGGTGACGTACAGGAAGGTGATGCCCACCTCGCGCTGGATGCGCTTGAGCTCTATCTGCATCTGGTGGCGGAGCTTGGCGTCGAGCGCCGACATGGGCTCGTCGAGCAGCAGCAGCTTCGGGTGATTCACCAACGCGCGCGCCAGGGCGACGCGCTGCTGCTGGCCGCCCGACAGCTGGGCCGTCTTGCGCGACTCCATCTTGGGCAGGTCGACGATCTCGAGCATCGACGTGACCCGCCGATGGATGTCTGCGCGTTCGACCTGCTTGCGCTTCAGCCCGAACGCGACGTTCTCAAAGACGCTGAGGTGGGGAAAGAGCGCGTAGGACTGGAAGACGGTGTTGACGTCGCGCCGGTACGGCGCCAGGTAGGTGACCTCCTTGCCGCCCAGGAAGATTCGGCCCGACGTCGGCTCTTCAAACCCGCCGAGCATTCTCAGGGTGGTCGTCTTGCCGCAGCCCGACGGACCGAGGAGGCTGAAGAACTCGCCCTCGAGGACCTCGAGGTTGAGGTCGTCGACGGCGGTGACCCCGTCGAAGGTCTTGGTCACGTGCTCGATGACGACGGTCGCGCGGCGGTCGTCGACCTGCACCCCGCCTTGAGTGGACACCTCGGTCTCGCCCCCCATTACGGACTGACTCTATCCCCCTCGCCGAGTTCGAGACCTGCGGGACGTCGAGTTCCTCCCGATCGCGCCACAACGTGGTCCTCGGTGGCGCGGTCACGCCAGTTCGCACGGATCAGGTCGCACGCGGCGTGTCCGACGGTCGGTGACGTGCCCCCGGCAGGAGTCGAACCCGCAACCTGACGGGTAGAAACCGTCTGCTCTATCCAGTTGAGCTACAGGGGCGTCCACCAATCGTAGTGACGAGTCCGCGGCGCCCCGAGGCATGAAGTTGCGCCTGTGACATAATGGAGAGCCTTGGTGGGCGTAGCTCAGTTGGTTAGAGCGCCAGGTTGTGGTCCTGGAGGCCGCGGGTTCGACCCCCGTCGCTCACCCCACGGGCGCGCCGCGTGCGTCGCTCCCGAGCGTCGCGCGCGGCGCGGTAGATTCCTGGCTGCGGGGCCCTCCGCTCACCAAAGGAGTTCTATGTCGATCGTGCGCGATTCCTTCTTCATCAACGGCCAGTGGGTCAAGGCGTCCTCCGCGGTGACCCACGAGGTGACCGATTCGGGCACCGGGGAGCTCTACGCGACCATCCCTTCGGCCACGGTCGACGAGGCCAACGCGGCGGTCGAGGCCGCGGCGTCGGCGTTCCCCGCGTGGTCCAACACGTCGCCCAAGGAGCGATCGGAGTTCCTCACGCGGATATCGGAGAAGCTCGCCGAGTACTCCGACGACCTCGCGCTGACCGTCGCCCACGAGGTCGGCATGCCGCTGATGCTGTCCAAGGGGATCCAGGTCGGCCTGCCCACGATGACCTTCGCCGACTGCGCCCAGCGCGCCGCGGAGTTCGTGTGGGAAGAAGAGGTCAACAACTCGACGATCGTGCGCGAGGCCGCGGGCGTCGTCGCGGCCATCACGCCGTGGAACTACCCGTTGCACCAGATCGCCAACAAGGTCGCCCCCGCGCTGGCGGCGGGGTGCACCGTGGTCCTCAAGCCCAGCGAGGTCGCGCCCATCAACGCGTTCATGTTCGCTGAGATCATTGAGGAGGTCGGCCTGCCCGCGGGGGTCTTCAACCTCATCACCGGCCCCGGACCCGTCGTCGGAGAGGCGATCGTCGCGCACCCGCTGACCGACATGGTCTCCTTCACCGGCTCGACCCGGGCGGGCAAGCGCGTCATGGCCCTCGCGTCCGAGATGGTCAAGCGCGTCTCGCTCGAGCTCGGCGGCAAGTCGGCCAACGTCATCCTCGAGGGCGCCGACCTGGCCAAGGCCGTCCCCGACGGGGTCTTCAAGTGCTACCTCAACTCGGGCCAGACCTGCTCGGCGCTGACTCGCATGCTGGTGCCGCGCTCGCGCCTCGCCGAGGTCGAGGACATCGCGGTGGCTACGGCGGCGTCCTTCGCCCCCGCCGACCCGATCAACGGCGCGAGCTTCCTCGGCCCGCTCGTCAGCGAGGTCCAGCGCCAGCGCGTGCGCGACTACATCACGTCGGGCATCGACGAGGGCGCGCGCATCCTGTGCGGCGGGGTCACCCCGCCCGAGGGGCTCGAAGCGGGCCACTACGTCCAGCCGACGGTCTTCTCCGACGTGACCCGCGACATGAAGATCGCGCGCGAGGAGATCTTCGGGCCGGTGCTGTCGATCATCCCCTACGACACCGAAGCCGAAGCCATCGAGATCGCCAACGACACGATCTACGGCCTCGCCGGCGGCGTGTGGGCCGAGACCGACGAGAAGGCGTTCGAGGTGGCACGCAAACTGCGCACGGGACAGGTCGAGATCAACGGCGGCATGTGGAACAACGTCGCGCCCTTCGGCGGCTACAAGCAGTCGGGCGTCGGCCGCGAGCTCGGCAAGTTCGGGTTCGAGGAGTTCCTCGAGGTCAAGGCGATCCAGCACCCCTAGCTCCTCGTAGGCGACCGCGACCGGTATAGACTCGTCCCGCGCCGGTAGCTCAATTTGGCAGAGCATTTGACTCTTAATCAACAGGTTGCGGGTTCAAGTCCCGCCCGGCGCACCAGATGTCTGGCAGTTCTTGAGGCGCAGCACCGAATGGTGACCGATAGCGTTGCGCCAATGTCCGCGATGCCCACGGGGACGGTGACCCTGTTGTTCACCGACATCGAGGGTTCCACCCGATTGTGGGAGCGCCACCCCGACGCCATGGTGATCGCGCTGGCCCGCCACGACTCCTTGATGCGCTCGGCTATCGAGTCTCACGGCGGCTACGTCTTCACGACGTTAGGTGACGCCTTCTGCGCGGCCTTCGCGGCCGCCCGCGACGCCGTCGCGGCGGCGGTTCGGGCCCAGCAGATCCTGAGCGCGGAACCGTGGCCCGACCCACTGGAACTGAAGGTCCGCATGGCGCTGCATACCGGAGAGTGCGAGGAACGCGACGGCGACTATTTCGGGCCCGCGGTCAACCGGGCGGCGCGACTCGAGACACTGGGCTACGGGGGCCAGGTCCTGGCCTCACGCTCGACCGCCGAGCTGGTTCGCGACCGTCTCCCCAGCGGAGTGCGACTGGACAACCTGGGCTCGCACCACCTCAGAGACCTGGACCGACCAGAGGAGGTCTATCAGCTGCTCATAGAAGGAGTCCCTCACCTCTTCCCCCCTCTGCGGGCGAGCAGCGAGCACGACGCGGAAGTCGGCGCGGACAACCCGACGAATCTCGACGAGCCCGTGTCCAGCCTCATCGGACGCGAGTCGGTCGTGACGCACGTGATGTCGCTCCTCGACGACCACCGGACCGTGACATTGACCGGCTCAGGCGGAGTGGGTAAGACGCGACTCGCCATCGAGGTCGGTCGCGGTGTTCTCGGCGACACCGCCGACGGGGTGTGGCTCGTGGAGCTGGCGTCGGTGAGCGATCCGGCCTTGGTGGCTGGTCAAGTCATGCGTGACCTCGGTATCGGGAATCGCAACGGCAAAGACGCCGTTGGCGCTCTCACCGGGCTGTTGGCCACCCAGAAGCGTCTTCTCATCCTTGACAACTGCGAACATCTGCTCGACAGCTGTGCGGCGCTCGCCGAGACCCTTCTGCGCACGTGTCCCGGCATCCGGCTCCTGGCGACGAGCCGAGAGCCACTTCGCGTCGAGGGCGAGGTCCTCTATCGAGTCCCATCGCTGTCGCTTCCCCCCGAGTCGGTCGATGACGCGGGCGACCTATTGGAGTCGGGCGCCGCGGCGCTCTTCCTGGAGCGGGCCAGGGCACAGGACCCCGACTTTGTTGTGGACGGGGACGCGTCCCTGATCGCCTCCATTTGCCGCCGGCTGGATGGCGTGCCACTTGCCCTCGAGCTAGCCGCGGCGCGACTTCGATCGATGTCAGTCGCCCAACTCAATGACCGGTTGGAGCACCGTTTCGACGTGCTGACGTCGGGACGCAGAGCCGCGCTGCCGCGTCAGCAGACGTTGGCGGCCACCGTTGATTGGTCGTTCGACCTTCTCAGCGAGCAGGAGAAGGCGCTGTTCCGGCGAGTGTCCGTCTTCGTCGACGGATTCGAGCTGGAAGCGGCCGAAAGTGTCTGCGCCTCGGCCGACGTCGCGCCGGCAACGGTGGCGGAGCACCTGGCGTCGCTGGTCGACAAGAGCCTGGTGGCCGTCGAACAACACGGCGGCCACTACCGCTACCGGCTCCAGGAGACACTTCACCAATACGCGGCCGAGCGCCTCGATGACGTTACGCCGTCTGATGGCGCGCCCTCCGAGTCGTCCGTGATGTCCGACGCCCACGCGACCTGTTACCTCACAATGGCCGACGCATCCGAGTCACAGCTCCGAGGACGCTCATTCTTTGAGCAGATGAAGCGGCTGGATCGAGAGGACTCGAATCTGCGCGCCGCGATCGAGCACGCCCTCGCCACGCGGCGAGGGGTCGACCTGGTAGTGCGCCAGTTCTGGTCCGCCCAGCGGTATTGGCGCGAGTCGCGTCTCCCGGCGCGGGCCCTGTCACTGCTCGACCAGGCACTCGAGGAGGCCGGCTCGGACGTCTCGGTCGTCGATCGAGCGCGCGCCCAGTTCGTGCGCTCGAAGCTCCTCTTCAACGTCGACGGTCGATTGCAAATTGACGCGGCATCGGCGGCCCTCGACCTCGCGCGAGCCGCCGGCGACAAGACCCTGGAGGCCGAAGTCATGGCGCAGCTCGGCCGAAGCCTCGCCGAAAACGGACGCGGAGCCGAGGCCCTGGTCACGTGCGCCGCCGCGGTCGAGCTCGCCCGGGCCCGCCAGGACCCACTCCTGCTCGGAACTGTCCTGGGTCACTTCGGGTCCACGGCGATCTTGACGGGTGATCCACGCGCCGAGGAGGTCTTCCTCGAAGCACTGGCGCTCACCGAGACGACCGGCGACGCGTACGCCGCCACGTCTATCAACACGAACTTCTCATTGCGACTCATCGATGAATCCAGGTTTGCCGACGCACGTCGCCGCCTCGTGACCGCGCTGGAGCTCAACAATTTCGAACTGTGGTCCAGCACCCTGTACGCCTACAACGACCTCGCCTTCGCGACGCTGGTCGAGGGTGATCCTCTCCAGGCCTCCCAGCTCTCGACCGCGGTCCTGCGCTACTGCCGCTTGAACGGCCTGCTCACCCTGACCCCGTACGTCGTGCTCAATCTCGCTAGTTGTGCCGGCCGGCTTGGCCGCTGGGACCTCGGCGCCACGTTGCACGGTGGGGCTCAAGTATTGCTGTCGGCGACGTCCGATGACTGGGAGCTCCAGGCGGCCACCTATCGAGACAAGAGCATCGCCGAGCTGCGGGCATCGTTGGGCGACAACTTCGACACCCGCTTCGCCGACGGTCTCGCGATGGCTCCGGACGACGTGATCAGACTCGCTTTGACACTCGCACCTTCTCAAGGCTCACTACTCTCTTCGTTCAAGGATCGTCTGGCCAGCCAACGTCAGTGACCCCGTCTGCCGCGCCGTCGTCGCGTCCGTGCGATCGAACCGGACCGAGTTCAAGTCACGGCGCATTGGCCCGTGACACCTTCTCCGCGTCGGCGCTAGTCGAGAGGTCACGGATGCTTTCCCTCGCTCGTCACCGTCCCAACTTGGGAACGGGACGATGGGTGCTCGGAGTGGGCAGCGGTCACTCGGACCTCAGGACCAGCGCCGGCGGTGTGCGCGCGGCGCTGCGCCCCGGCAGCCACGACACCAGCACGGCGAACGCCATCGCCCCCACTCCGACGAGAGCCACCGCGACGATGGGCGTGACGGGGTCGGGCACGGCGTAGATGCCCGTGGCGAATAGTCGCCACAGGGCGCGTCCCGCCACGACGCCCAACGGCAGTCCGACGACGACCCCGAACAGCGCGGCGATCGACGACTGCCAGGCGACCGCCGTCGCCACCTGGCGTCGGGTGAACCCCAGAACCTTGAGCAGCGCAAGGTCCCGGCGCCGACGCCGAACGGTAGCGACCAGAGTTAGAGCCAGGGCGAGAACGGCCCCCGCGGCGAGCGCCGAGGCGAGAAACGTCGGCGTCGCTCGCAGCGTCCCCGAATCCGCGATCTCGGCGGGCCGCTGCACGGTGATGACGTTGACGTAGTCCTGGGCCGCGCGCGACAGCGTCGCCGCGATCGCACGAAGCCTGGCCGTCGCGCCGGCGCTGGGCGACCCGCGGAGTCGGACGAACGCCGCGTTCGGTCCGCCGCCGGGAAGGTTGAAGATGTTGCGGCTGCTCTCGGGGATCAACTTGTAGTCGACCAACGCGCCGGTGCCCATCTCAGGGTGAGGGTTGCCGCCGAAGGCGGGGAACGTGGCGGTTCCCACGATGCGCAGCTTCTTGGTCGCTCGCCCACCGGCGCCGACCGAGACGTACTCGCCGACCCGCTTGCCCAGCTGACGGATCGTCTCGAGACCCAAGACGACCTGGCCCGGGCCGTCGAGCCCGTGGCCCGAGATCAGGGGTGGGGCCACCCTCGCCCGCGGCGTGGTGCCGAGCACCGCGACGTTGCGACCGTCGAACTGCATCTGGGAGAAGTCCATGCTCGACCACGCGGCCACGTCGCGGTCTGCGTCGAGCGAGGCGATCATCTGGGCGCGTGGCAAGACCCCCACGCCACCCGCCGCGGTGAAGGCTACGGTCCAGTTCCAGCCGTAGAGACGAGGGTGCGACGCAAGAGTGTCCATGCTCGCCCCGACCGTGAGCGACGCGGCCACGACCGCGACGGCGACGACCGCGCCGACGACGGCCGAGCGCACCGGCGCGGCCGAGCGGCCCCGACCGGGCACCGCGGCGAACTGCACGCCGGTGACCGCGGTCGCCGGGAGGCCCAACGTCATCGCCGTGCGGACCGCGACCGACGACCGCGCGAGCGACCGATCCCGTCGGCGCGCGGATCGGTGCGGCGCCTGAACGCGTGCGATCACGACAGCGATGAGGCCCAGGACCACGATGAGGACACCCACGCCCACGCCGAGCACGAGCCCGTCGAAGGAGAGTCCCGGGTCGGGATAGACGGGGCCGACCGGACCGATGGGCATCAGCGGTGAGAGGGCGACGGCGACGACCGCGGCGAGAACCGTGCCCGTCACGACGGCGATGGCGATGCCCACGAGGCCGTCGAGCATGGTCGTCGCGGGGTCGGCGCCCAGCGCACGCAGGGCGTCACCGTCCTCGGACCCGAGCCGCAGCTGTCGACCGATCATTTGGCCCGCCACGAGTAGGGCCACGAGGGCGACGATGAAACCGAAGATGTACAGAGCCACGACGTCGGGTCCGATCACGCGCTGCGCGGTCGCCTCCGAGGCGCTGGCCGTGGGAACGAACACCCGCGGGAGGTGCGTGGGGAGGAGCCGCGTGATTTCGGACTCCACGGCCGTCAGGTGGCGAGTCCCTCCTTGGATCTTCAAGAAGGAGATCGTGGGATCGACGCAGCACGAGAGCGTCTGGCGGGTAAACGCCTGTGTCGCGTACATCGTCGCGCTGCGGTCGACGTCGTCGACGACGAGATCCGGACTGCTCGTGACCACGCCCACGACCGTCACGGTCGCTCGAAACCGCGGCTTGCAGTTCTGGCACGTCGACGCCTGCTTGTTTCCCGCCACTCCGATGCGGAGACGACTACCGATTCGAACACCGAGCAGCCGCTCGGCTGACGAGGTCACCACTACCTGGTCGGGCGAACTCGGGCTCGGTAGGCGGCCGTGCAGGACGACGAGGCGGTCCTGTTTCCACAGTTGGCCATCGATGCTGCTGTCCAACGTCACCTGTGGGGTCTTGATCTGGTACCCCTGAGCGTTGACCAGGGAGATCTCGTATCCCCCCTGGCTCTCGACGCGTTGGACGTAGCGCAGGCGGGAGACTTTCGCGATGAGGCCGGCGTCGTAGCCCGACGGGTCTGGGTGGAACAGCCCCGTGAGGACGGCGAGGTCCGACGGGTTCGTCTTGGCCAGGAACACCGCGAACGAGGACTGCGTACGCCGGGCGCCCGCGACCGAGGCCATCGCGACACCCCCGATCAAGCCGATGACCAGCACGACCGAGAGGTATCCGGGCCACCGGCGACGCCAGGTGGCGCGGAACCGGTACCACGCCACCGCACCCGCTTGCCTCATGACGATGCCCGCCTCGTGAACCTTGGGACCCGGCGTCCGCGTCCATCATCTTCACCCGCCCGGCCGCTTCACGCGATGGGGGTGGCCGCCTCGGCGCCGTCGTGCCAGTACCACACCGCCGGTTTCAGCAGTCGATTCTCCCGCCAAGGACGAGCGCGCTCGTGTGTTCAGTTGACCTGATTTGGCCGGCCGCGCCGGTTGAGATGAAGTTCCTCAGGCTTTCATTCATGTAGAAGCTCCATGCGCCCGAGCACGCATCGAAGCACTCGCACTCGGGAGTCAAACCCGTGTGCGTGAATCGAACGTCGGTGTGACCGTCCTTGGGCTCGATCTCGAAGGAGATTTGCGTGCCACTCCACTCGGTCTTGTTCTCCACGAAACGCAAGTAACTGTCCAGCGCGAGCCAGACGACCTTCCGGACCGGGAGAAGTTCCGTAATCCTCTGCTTGGAGTAGTGGACGTCCTCGTACCGATAGGTGAACTCGGCACCGAGCTCGTCGGTCTTTCCGTCAATTTCGCCCGACCACCATCCGCGCACATCGTTGATGGCAGCGAACACCTCCGCTGGGGATCTGTCGACTTCAAAGGAAGTAGAGAAGCTCGGCCCGCTCATTTTGACTCCTGTCTCTTCGTTCGGCGACTTCCCCTCGACCTCGGTGCGAGCATAAATTGACGGTCGGCTATCGCTTGGTTCATCCTCAGTATTCGCCCGGCGCACAGTAACGCGTCTATGGCGACAGACCCGGTGCGGTGATCAGCCAGTCGACGATTCCAAGGGAGTCGCGATGAGTCATCGCGAACTCTTCGGCGTCCTTCCGGTCGTCCAGACCCCCTTCGCCAACGACGGCTCGATCGACGAGGCCGCCCTCGTCCACGAGCTGCGCTGGGTCCTTGACCACGGTGTCGCCGACCCCAACGCGGGCATGGTCACCGAGGCCCAGCGGCTCGACGCGTCCGTCGCCATCGAATAGCACATCCTGCATCGCCAGGGCGTCATCGCCTCGACCGCCGCGCTGGCCGGTCCGCTACCGCCTCGACACTGAGACGCGCGCCCAGTTCGTCGACCCTGTCGACCGACGTCGCGTGATCGTCGGTGCTCGCCAGGCGCTACTCGGCACGCAGCACCAGCGCCACGGGGGTGCGCGCGGCGCGACGACCGGGCAGGGCCGACACGAGGTTGGCGAAGGCGACGCCGCCGACCACGATGAGGGCCGTCGCGACGGTGGGCACGACCGGGGAGGGCACAGCGTTGATCGACCGCGCGAAGGCCACCCAGAGCGCGCGGCCGACGACGGCACCCAGCGGCACGCCCACCACGACGCCCACCACCGCGGCCACCGTCGACTGCCAGGCGATCGTCGCGGCGAGCTGACGGCGGGTCAGGCCGAGCGCCTTCAGCAGCGCCAGGTCTCGCCGGCGTCGTCGTACGGATGCCGACACGGTGAGCCCCAGGGCCATCAGCGCGCCCCCGGCGAGCAACGCCGCGAAGACGGTCGGGGTGGTGCCCATCGAGCGGAAGTTGACGATCTCGATTGGCCGAAGGAGGGTGATGACGCCGCCCGCCGAGCCGTCCGAGGCGGGGATCGCGTTGACCCGGTGGACGATCCGGATGAGTGAACGGTACGCGGCGGCCCGCGAGACGCCGGCGCGCACGCGCACCAGCACCACGTTCGGGCCCGGGATGGTCGAGTCCTGAAGGTTGAGCGACGCCGCCGGGAAGACACCGGGCGCGACGAGCGCGCCCTCGCCCATGCCCCCGTTGCCGAACGCCGGGACCGTCATCGTCCCGACGATCGTCAGGACGCGGGTCTTTCCGGTCCCGTTGTCGAACGTGACCGTCTGACCGAGGGTCTTGTGCAGCGACGCCAGCGTCGCCCCCCCGAGGACGACCTGGTTCACAGCCTGGACGCCGTGCCCTGACAGCAGCGGCGGCGCGACATGAGAGCCCACGGGCTCGACGAGGACGTCCGCACGCTCTCCGTCGACCTTGCCCGCGGCCTCGTTCGCGCCCGACCACGACGCGACGTCGCGGTCAGCGTCGAGCATCTTGGCGATCTGCGGGCCCGGGAGATCCTCCGCCCCGGAGAACGCCGAGATGATCGCGTCGTCCCAGTTCCAGCCATAGAGCGACGGGCGCGCGACGAGACCGTTGAGGCTCGCGCCGAAGGTCACGGTCGTCATCAGCACGGTGACCGCGAGCACCGAGCCCGCGAGCGCGGACCGCACCGGCGCGGCGTTGCGGGTTCGACCCGACCCGGTCGCGAAGCGCACGCCGGCCACCAGTGAGATGGGCAGCGCGCTCGCCGCGCCCGTGTGGACCCAGCGCGGCTCGCGCGTCGGCGCCCGCCAGCCGCGCGGACCGACAATCGCTCGCAGGTCGCGGCGCGCCAGCGCGTACGCGACTCCGGACAGCACGATGACCAGGACGAGGAACCCGAACCCCAGGACGGTGGCGTCCAGGGCGACCCCTGGAGTCGGGTAGACCGGCCGGACCGGCCCGAGGGGCGCGAGGGGCGACAGGGCGACGGCGACGGCGACGGCGAGCACGGCGCCGAGGACGCACGCGGCAACGGGCCCGACGAGGTAGTCCGCGGCCATCATGGCGCGCGGCGCGCCCAGCGAGCGCAGCACCTCGACCTCGCCCGAGCGCGCCGAGACGATGCGCGCGATCACGAGGCCCGCCACGAGCAGCGTCGCGAGCGCCGCGATGGCACCGAAGACGCCGAGGGCGACGGCTTCGGGCGTGATCGTCGACTGGATCTGCGGCGTGGCCTGGGCCGTGATCTGCGCGCCGAACCGCGCCACCACGGGGTCGACGCGGTACACGTCCTTCAAGACGCGCTTCGCGTTGGAGGCTCCGCCTCGTATCTGCAGGTACGTCTCGGTCCCGGTCGAAGAGTGCAGCGCGAGCTCGCGCGTCAGGGCCGGAGAGAAGATCACCGCCGCGGCCTTGAGCGAGTCCAGGTCGCTCTCGATCACGTCGCGGCTCGCTTCGAACACGCCGACCAGGCGCACGCTGGCGACGAGCGCGGGCTGGGCCGATCCCGATGACAGCAGGCTCGCGTCGCTGTAGAAGGGAATCCGGATGACGGACCCGACGTGCACCCCCATCAGTCGGGCGGCCTGAGCGTTCATGACCGCCTCGTCGACGCGGCGCGGGTCAGCGCGGCGACCCCTCAGGAGGGTCACGCGGTCCATCGAGGTGAACTCGCCGTCGAGGCTGCCCAGGAAGGTCGGCGGAGATTCACCGGCACGCGGGTGAGGATGGACCCCGCGAATGCTCGGAATGTCGATGTTGGCGTCGAAGATCATCATCGACGCGGCCCGGGTGACCAGCGGCAGTCTCGCGAGCGACCTCGCCAGGCGAGGGTCGTAGCCGGTTCTTATCCCGAGCTGAGGGATGACGTAGCGACTGATGAATCCCAGCGTGGAGGGGTTGGTGCTCGCCTCATACGTCGGGAAGGATGACTCGGTGCGCCGCGACCCGGCGATGGACGCCATCGCGAGGCCGCCAACGAGCCCAATCAGGAGCACGAGGCTCAGCAGGCCGGTCCACGGTCGACGCTTCCCGGTGCGCAGGCGATACCACGCGACCCTCAGCGCCGGTCCCATGACCCCCCTCCCGCGACTCCTCGCCGTCACCGAGATTCTGATTCACGAGTGCGCGCGGAGAAGGGCGGTCAGCCTTCCGGGGCCCCTCGTGCTAGTACCCCGCGCGGACCGGGAGGGTCACGGGGCTCGAAGGACCAAGGCCGCCGGCGTGCGCGCGGCGCTGCGCCCGGGAAAAGCGGCGACGGCGTTGGCGAAGAGCATCGCTCCCACCGCGGTGAGAACGATCGCGAGGCCGGGGACCGTGGGGTCGGGCACGGCGTCGATGGATCGTGCGAAGAGCGACCAGAGCTCGCGTCCCAACACGATGCCCGCCGGGAGCCCCACCGCGCACCCGATCACCGCGATGATTGTCGCCTGCCACGCGATGACCGCCGCCAGCTGTCGATGAGTGAATCCGAGGGTCTTGAGGACCGCGAGATCGCGTCGGCGTCGGCGCACCGATGAGCTCAGCGCCAGGCCGAGCGCGACGACGACCCCGGCGACCAGTCCGCCCGCCAGGAGCAGCGGCGTCGACCCGGACGACTCGTAGGCGACGATCTCGGCCGGTCGCTGCGAGCCGACGAGGGCGACGTCGTCACCCTGCGAGCTCGCGTCATGTCGCAAGGCACGGTTGATCCGCGTGACGATCGACGCCAGCGACGCACGTCCCGCGGCGAGGCTCAGCCCGCTGCGGAGCCGGATAACGACGATGTTGGGACCGTTGAGGTTGGGGTCGGGGCTCGAAATCGCCCTGATGAACGACGGGGGTTGGACGGCGTTGCTGAAGAGAGCGCCGACGCCCATGGAGGGATGGAACGTGCCGCTCGTTCCGATGGCGGGCATCGTGGCCGTGCCGACGACGGTGAGCGGCTCCGGGGCGATGTAGACGGGTCTGTTCTGGGGCCGCCCGTAACTGACGTAGACGGTGTCCCCGATCTTCTTGTGCAGCGCGGTGAGCGTCGCGGCCCCCAGGATCACCTGGTTGTCCGCCTCGAGACCGTGCCCGCTGAGGATCGGAGGCTGGACGCGGGAGCGAGAGACTCCGTTGAGGCTCGGCACGGTGACGCCGTCGAGCTGGACGTCGCCGTAGCTGTAGCCCGACCAGGCGGCCACGTCATGGTCGGCGTTCAACAGCCGCAGGCCGATCGGGGGCACCGATCCCCCGGCCCCCGCGCTGATCGCCAGGTCCCAGTTCCACCCGTAGAGCGCCGGACGTGCGACGAGGGTGCTGAGGCCACTGCCAAAGGTCAAGGTGGTCGCCACCACGGTGACGGCGAGGATCGATCCCACCAGCACCGAGCGCGTCGACACGGCACCACGGCCTCTCCCACGGTGGAGCGAGAAGCGAAGGCCCGTGAGTGGGGTCAGGGCCAGTCCCGCACGGGCCGCGGTTCCCACGATCGTGGATGACTCGCTCGGCGCAGACGTAAGAGATCGCTCGGGTCCGCCACGACGCACGGCGAGGGTCATCGCCAGTCCCCCGAGCACGACGACGAAAAGCGTGAAGCCCGCGCCCAGCACCAGCGGGTCGAAGCCGAAGCCGGGTGAGGGGTCCACGACGCGCGACGGACCGACCAGCGCGAGCGTGGAGAGTCCCACGGCCACCGCGACCGCGCCCAGGGCGCCGACGAGGATCACCGCGAGGAGGCCCAGCGACGCGTCGGCGATGACCGTGGCCCGGTCCGCCCCCAGGGACCGGAGGCGACGCATGTCCTCGGCGTCCGCCCAGAGACGTCGGCTCACCGCGAGACCCCCGATGATGAGGACGGCCAGTCCGGCGATCACGCCGAAGGCGCCGAGCGCGTACGCCTCGGGCCGGACCGCGCGTTGGACCTGGCCCTCCACGACGGAGGTCGTGTGGAAGGCGTAGACCGTCGAGCGCGGCAGCGACGCGATGACCTCGCGCTCCGCGAGCGCCACACCGCGCTCGCCGTCCCTGAGCGTCACCCCATAGAGGGGAAGGGTCTGGGACGCGGCGAAGTGACGGGTGAGCGCGGGGGTGATCAGCACCTCGGTCGGGAACCGGTCGACGTCGTCGTGAGCCACGGCGTTGGCGAACACGACGAGACCCACGAGCTTCACGCGCACGAGCGAATACGCGCTCGACGCGGTGGGGACGAACGTGGAGGAATCGGCTTGACTCGGCGTGAAGGCCCCGAAGGTCACCGTTTCGCCCAGGCGCCAGTGCATGATCCGCGCGGCCGTCGCCGAGGCGTCCATCTCGTGCTCGTCGCGGGGGTTGGCGAGGCGTCCGCTTTCGACGGTCACGCGGTCGCGTGAGAAGTACATCCCGCCCACGCTTCCGACGATGTTGACCTCCGTGCCGAACAACGCGGGGGCCTGGGCGGTGGGTTGACCGTCCGCTCGCAGGGGGACAATGATCATGGTCGGCGCGGCCGTCACGCCCGTGACGCCGGGCAACTTCTCGAGGCGCGCGGTGTAGTTCGACGTCGCCGGTCCACTCAGGGTCGCGGCGAGGTTCCAGATGTCGACCTGGAAGGTCGACGCCCTGGAGGACGCGAGGTACTCGGGGTACGCCGCGACGGACCGCCGCGCGCCGGAGACCGACGCCATCGCGACCCCGCCGATGAGCGCGATGAGCACCGCGAGCCCGACGAGCTCCGTCGACCGTCGCCGTCCCGGCGCGCGAAGACGATAGAGCGCCACGCGCAGACCTCTGGACATGCCCCTCCGTGTCTCGCGCCGGTGCGGCCCGATCGCATCATCATGCGTCAGGGTGCGCCCCGGGGCCACACGGCTGACCGCACCGGGTCACGTCGTGCTAGCACCCCCGGACGCGAGGCCCGGCCGGGGATTCCGCGGGATCGGTCCGTGTCGGGGGGTTCGACGACGTCGCTGGGCGTGGTCAATACTGACTCTGAGACACCCATATCCGAGGAGCAGCCATGGAACTCACCTCCGTCCCGATCGACAATCCCGAGGGACTCAACGTGATCATCGGCCAGTCGCACTTCATCAAGACCGTCGAGGACGTCCACGAGGCGCTCGCGGCGTCGGGCCCGCAGCTCAGGTTCGGCCTTGCGTTCTGCGAGGCGTCGGGTCCGTGCCTGATCCGCACGTCGGGAAACGCCGAGGACCTCGTCGCGCTGGCCGCGCGCAACGCGGAGGCCATCGGCGCCGGCCACTGCCTCGTTGTCTTCCTGCGCAACGGCTTCCCCGTCAACGTCCTCAACGCCCTCAAGATGGTCCCGGAGGTCTGCCAGGTCTTCTGCGCCACGGCCAACCCGGTGGAGGTGCTCGTCGCCCAGACGGACCTGGGCCGTGGCGTCATCGGCGTCGTCGACGGGATGCCGCCGGCCGGCTTCGAGAGCGACGAGGACAAGCGTGAGCGCCACGACCTGCTGCGGATGATCGGCTACAAGCTCTAGGTGCCGATCCGTCTCGCCGTGGCGCCCCGCGCCGATGAACCGGTGGCACGACGCCCAGCGCCGACGGCGCATGCGCCTATCCGAAGACCTTCTTATAGGCGACCGTGTCCGACGAGCTGGGCGATGACGCGTTGACGCTTTCGCCCCACTTGGAGAAGGTCGTGGTGCCGCCACCTGACTTTCCCGTGATGACCTCCACGATGGGCAGTGAGGGCGAGGTCGACGATACGTCCAGGACGCTCGTGACGTTCGTCGCCGACGTCGTGCCCTTGATGGTCCACTTGAGCCGGTAGCGCCCCGAACCCTTGACCACCGGCAGCAGTTTCGTCCCCTTGGCGGCAGGGAGGAACTGGCCGAGCGCGGCCGTGGTGAGGCTCGCCTTGAAGCTCGCGTAGGGCGACGACCCGGACGACATCTTGATCGACTTGGAGCCGACGATCTTGACCTGGGCCGCGGTGAGGCCCATGATCTTGATCAGGCCCTCCTTGGTTCCCTCCACGTAGGCGTCCTTGGCGGTGACGGTGATCGTCACGTGCTTAGACCCCTGGAAGATCTCCTCGTGGCCCGACGTCGGCCCCAAGTCCACCACGACCTTGCTCTTCGTCGTGCCCGTCGTGGTGTTGGCCACGATGTGCACGCCGGTCTGCTTGGCCAGGTCCTTGCTGGCGGCCTTGAGCACGCTCGCGGCGGTCGGAGACGAGGTGGCGGCGAGGGCCGCCGTGGCAACGCCGAGGCACGACACGAGTCCGGCGGCCACGAGGACACGAAGGGACCGACGAAAAACGAGGGGGGACATGGCCCTCAGCCTAGACCGCCGGGGTCGGCGCCTCGCTACCCGACGGGGGTTGGCTGGGTGACCTCGCGCTCGGCGGCCTTGAACGACAACTTGTTCGCCGGCGCGGGCCGGCTGATGTAGTAGCCCTGGGCGCGGTCACACCCCAGGTCGCTCAACAGGTCGAGCGTGGCGACGTCCTCGATCCCCTCGGCGACCACCCGAAGGCCCATCTCGTGGCCCAGGTTGATCGTCGCGCGAACGAGCTCGAGGTCGCGACCGCCCCCCATGACGCTGAGGTCGGTGATGAACGTGCGGTCGAGCTTGAGCTCACCGACCATCAGGCTCGCCAGGTAGGCGAGGGAGGTGAAGCCGGCGCCGAAGTCGTCGATCGACACGACGATGCCCATGTCACGCAGGCTCTCGATGACCGACCGCGACTTCTCGAAGTCGTCGATGATCACCGACTCGGTGATCTCGATCACCAGGTTCGTGGCGGGCAGCTTGTGGCGCGCCAGCAGACCCTTGACCAGGTCGGTGAAGCCGTCCTCGAGCAGGTTGGTCGTCGAGACGTTCACGGAGACGGCGACGTCGACGCCGGCCATCCGCCACGACGCGCACTGCCCGATCGCCTCGTTCAGCACCCACGCGGTGAGCGGCCCCATGAGCTTGGCGTCCTCGGCCAGCGGCAGGAACTTGAGGGGCGGCACGAGCCCCATCTCCGGGTGCGGCCAGCGAATGAGGGCCTCGACCGCCAGCACCCGTCCGGTGCGCAGGTCCAGCTGCGGCTGGTAGTGCAGCTCGAAGGCACCGTCGTGGACCGCCTTGGTCAGGTCCTCGACGAGGCGGATCTGGGTCTCATCCCCATCGAGGTCCTGGTCGAAGAAGACGAAGGGGATCTTGCCCAGCTTGGCGCGGTACATCGCGACGTCCGCGCACCACATGAGCGTCGACGCGTCCGACGCGTCGCCGGGGAACATCGCCACGCCGATGCTGGCCCCGACGTTGGCGGTGATGCGGTGCAGCGAGAAGGGTGCCTCGAGTTCCTCGACGATTCGCTGGGCCACCGCGGTCGCGCCGTCCTCGTCGGCGTCGAGCAGGACGACACCGAGCTCGTCGCCGCCGAGGCGCACGACCGACGAGTTCGGTCCGACGGCGCGCACGAGGCGCGGTCCGAGCTGGCGCAAGAGCTCGTCGCCCGCGGGGTGACCGAAGGAGTCGTTGATCTCCTTGAAGTGGTTGAGGTCCACGAAGAGGAAGGCGAGGCGTCGCGGCACCTCCGGCGCCGCCGCCTGGTCGGCGAAGAACGTCTCGAGGACGTGGGTCAACTGGCGCCGGTTACCCAACCCCGTCAGCTCGTCGGTGTTGGCCTGGCGGTGGCGCTCCTCGGTCAGGATCCGAAGACGACGCGCGGAGATCGCCAGGCGCACGCCGACCACGACGAGGGTCGCGATGGCGAGGTCGATCGCGACCTCACTGACGTGGTTGATCGTCCCAACTATCAGGATCACGAGGCTGCACAGTGAGGCGACACCGGGCATCACCATGCCCGCCGCCCGCTCCGGGCGCAACGGCTCGGCGCGGCGCGGGGTCACCCACGCCGACATCGAGATCAGCAGGATCGCGGTGGGCCAGGCGACGGCGTCGACGTCGGCGCCGAAGCGCGACGCGAGGGCGGTGGACTGAAAGATGTTGAAGGTGTCGCCGCAGACGATGATCGCCAGTCCCACTCCGAGCAGCCCCCACGCCAGGCTCCACCGACCGACCAGCAGCACCGAGCCGCCGATCACCAGGGAGAGCAGCAGGAGGTCGCCGATCGGGTACGCCAGGTTGACCGCGGCGGACAGGCCCGAGCCGCCCGTGAGGTCCAAGATCCGGTGGAACGCGAACGTCGCGCACAGCGCCGACGCGCCCAGGCCCGCGACGACGCCGTCGAGCCAATTGGGGCGCGACAGGCGACCCAGCCCGCGCTGGAGCATGAGGACGGCGGCGACGTAGGCCAGCGGATAGAAGAACAGGTAGAACGCGTCGGCGGTCGACGGCACCGGCGCGGTGGCCCCGCCGCGCGACTCCCACGTCAGGAAGAAGTCGCCGACGGCCCACGAGAGGAGGCTCACGCCCAGGAGGACGACGGCGAGGCGACCGGTACGGCGCGCCACGCCCCGCCAGATACACACGGCGGAGGCGACGGCCTCGAAGGCCACGACGGACCACCCGTCCAGCCACGTCCACTGCTGGTTCGACCCTCGCACGAGGATCGAGACGAGGTACCCGATGAGGATGAGGCCCAGCACGGCGTAGATCGTCCAGGCCCGCCGGTTTTGGCGCTGGACGTGCTCGGTGACCTCTTCGGTCGGGGTTGTCTCCGACTTGTGCTGGAGCTCCGCCGCCAACTGACTGGCGAGGACCTTCGTCTCGGACCGCGCCCGCGAGCCGCGGCGTCTCTCTTCGGCCAAGGTTGTCATCTGTCATCCCTCCCGACACTCGATGACGCCCAAAACAGCGCTAACGAAGGTCGAGTCAGCGTCCCAGAATCCCGACAACACTTCGTCGACCGACACTCAATAACCCAAAAAATCTATTTCACAAGCCTTGAAAAATCAGGGATAGTCCCGCCGGGGCCGGTCCCGCAATGCCTCGGCGATCGCCCGGGCACCACGGGGCGCCCGACGGGGTCGCGCGAGCGGCGCCCCCGGTACCCTCGGAGTTCGTGTCACCGGAGCGCACTAATGACCCCGTCGTCGCCCTCGGATGGGCGTTCGACCTTCTCGGCGCGGGCAGCGCGGCGGCGTTCCTGCTCGCCCCGAGGCGTTTCGAGTACGCCGAGCGCACCCGTGACTCGCTGTCGCTGACCCTCGGTGGCGAACGGCTCTTCGGCGCGGCCTTCGGGCCGCGTCCTCCCCTCAACGCGGACTGGGACACGTGCGTGGTCAGCGCGTCGACCTTCGGTCCGTCCCTCGGCGGACTCGTGCGGGCCGACCGGTGGGACTTCTTCTCCCGCGAGGTGTCCGGCGCCGACGGACCGGACCTCGAGGTCGTGACCGATCACCGCGAGATCGCGGCGTTGCTCACGTCGGCCGCGCCCCATTCTCGCGTGTGGCCCGAGAACCCCGAGATCGTCGCGTGGTACGGGCTACGCGACCAACGAGGGCTCGCGAGCATCGCCGCGCTGGTCAAGTGGGAGTCGGGACACCACGTCGTGTCCTCGGTCGCGACGCGCGTCGACGCGCGCGGCCGGGGCCTGTCGACGACCGTCATGAACGGCGTGGTGGCCGCGGCGTCGAGGAGGAACATAGCGTGGCTCGGCCTCGGCGTCGCGCACGACAACTCCGTCGCCCAGGGTGTGTACCTGCGCACGGGATTCACGTGCCGCGCCGAGTTCAGCGTCTACCGGTCCGCGGACGACCACTCCGCGGGTCACGGCTAGAGGCACTCGGCGAGGTCGAAGAGGAACTGCTGGAGTGTCCGGACCTCGTTGAGGACGTCGGGGTCGGCGGCCTGGAGCTTCTCGTCGCTCAGCAGTCCCGTCGAGACCGCGGTCGCGCGCAACGCCACCTGCAGGGTGCACAGCCAGGCCCACGCCTCGGCGTCCGTGAGGAACTGCTCGTGGAGGCTCGCGACAGCCAGTTCGGCGTTGGTGGAGGTTTGGTGCTGGCGCGTCAGAGTCGCGACCGGGTCGTCCTCGTCGCGCGTGGGGTCCATCGGGGCGTTGAGCGTCGGCCCCCATTCGTGCTGCGGGTCGCGTTCGGCCGCCACCACGTGGCCGAACGCCTCGCGGGCGATCGCGCGCCCGGCGTCGTTGAGGCGCACCTCGACGCGCCCGTCGCGTCGGCGCACGAAGAGCCGGTGGACCGCCATCAGGCGTCCTGCTCGATCGTGCACTGCAGCCCGGCGACCTGAAGCTTGACGCAGTAGGACTCGGCGCGCTCACGCTGCCCGGACCAGACGATGGCGCGCCCCTCGTGGTGCACCGTCAGCATCAGCTGAGTGGCACGGTTGTCCGCGTATCCAAAGACCCGCTTGAAGATCACGACGACCACGGACATCGGGGTCACCGGGTCGTCCCACACCACGACGTTCCACGCCCGCTGGGTGCTGACGGTGCCCTCGGTGCGCACGTCGCGCTCCGTGGCGCTGCCCGACTGCATCACGACGTCCACGCGACCAGTGTTCCAGTTCGCGCGACCAAGCGAAAGTGGACCGCCCGTACACTGGCGGGGGGTCGCCGGGAGGATCAGTTGAGCGTCGTCCAGTGGGTCAACGGGGCGCCCGAGCGCCTGCGCAGCGAGATGAACCGGCGCATCCGCGACGCCGCCGGTCTTTCGCACGAATCGCCCACGATCTGTGATGACCCCGACGAGGCGTACACCCCGGTCGACGCCGTCGCCCGGCTGATCCACGGGGACCTGCCCGCGATGATGATCGGCGGCCTGGCGTCGCTGTTCTTCGAAATGCTCAACCCCTTGACGATGGCCGGCGTCTCGCAGCACTCGCGCTACCGCGAGGACCCCCTCGACCGGGTCCTGCAGACGGCCAACTTCATCGGCGCGACGACCTACGGGTCCAAGGCCGACGCCGCGGCGTCCATCCGCAGGGTTCGCGCGATTCACGAGCGGGTGCGCGGCGTGGCCGACGACGGACGCGAGTACCACGCCAGCGACCCGCACCTCCTGTCGTGGATCCACTGCGCGGGCGTGTCGATGTTCCTCGCCTCCTACCGGGCGTTCGGTCCCGTGCCCCTGAGCGCCGCCGACGCCGACGACTACGTCGCCGGGGCGGGGCGCGTGGCCGCCGACCTCGGGGCCGTCGACCCGCCCACGAGTGTGGCCGAACTCGACGCGGCCCTCCTGGCCTTCCGGCCCGAGCTGCGCCTCGGCGCCGACGCGATCGAGGCCCGCGACTTCATCGCGCGCGGGGTCGTGCGAGGGGTCCACCAGCGCGCGGCGTACCGCCTCGTGGTCGCCGCGGCGTACTCGCTCATGGATCCCTGGGCGCGTGAGATGCTCGGCGTGCCGAAGCGCACCGTGCTCAACCCGGCCCTCGTTCGCCCGGCGACCAGGGTCCTGGACGCGGCGGTGCGCCTGGCGGTCCCGCCGGTGACGCCGCCTAGGTGGCGAGCGACAGGCCGCCGTCGACCACGACGACCTGGCCGGTGAGGTAGGACGCCGAGCTCAGCGCGACGATCACCTCGGCGACGTCATCGGACGTCCCCACGCGCTTGAGGGGCGCCGTCGCCGCGACGAAGTCGTTGACGAACACGCGACCCTCATGCCAGGGAGTGTCGATCTGTCCGGGAGCGACCGCGTTGACCCGCACGTCGGGTCCCACGACCTTGGCGAGCAGCGTCGTGAGGTGGTTGAGCGCGGCCTTGGACGTCGCGTACGGGATCGACGAGCCCAGCTGGCGGACGCCGGCCATTGACGTCACGTTGACGACCGACCCCCGGGACGCGCGCAGCAGGTCCATCGCGGCGACCGTGAGCTGCCAGGTCCCGAAGACGTTGACCTCGTAGATGCGCCGCCACACGTCGACGCTGGCCGCGGCGAGGTCGCGGTGTGCGATGAATTCGGTCGTCCCCGCGTTGTTGACCAGGACGTCCAGCCGCCCGAACCGTGTGGCGACCTCGGCGACGAGGCGTTCGCAGTCGTCGGCGTCGGCGATGTCGGCGCGCACGTAGCACGAGCCGGGGATCTCACCGGTCAGGCGTTCGCCGGCCTCGACGCTGCGCGCGGAGTTGAGCACCACCGAGTCGCCGGCGGCGGCGAACCGGCGGGCGGTCGCCTCGCCGATGCCGCTCGTCGAGCCGGTGACCAGTACGACGCGGCTCACGGCGCGCTGCGCCGGAGCCGCCAGGACCCCGCCCAGTGCTGGCCGGGCTCGAGCACGACGATGTCCTTGCCGCTGCGCAGGGCGTCGGGCGGGCAGGTCATCGGCTCGACCGCGATGGACGTGCGCCGCCGCCCGCGCTCGAGGTGGTCACCCGTGTACACCTGGACGTAGGGGAAGTTGCGGTCCATCGACAGGTCGACGACTCCCCCGGCGCTGTCGCGCACGGAGACCGTGGCCAGGCCCAGGTCGTCGCGGGTGAGCTCGGTGTAGGTCAGGTCGAGCTCGTGGCCGCTCACCGACTTCGCGTGCGAGAAGTCCAGCGCCTGTCCGGCCACGGGCAAGATCTCGCCGGTCGGCAGTTGGCGGTCGTCGAGCGCCACGTAGGCGCGCGCCGGCACTTCGAGTTGGGCCCCCTCGATGCTGGGAGTGGTGACGGCGAGGTACGGGTGGAACCCGAGGCCGAAGGGGATCGGCACGTCGTCGCGGTTCGTCACGGTCGTCGTGACGGTCAGGCCCAGCGAGCCGAGGTGGTAGGCCACGGCGACCTCGGACAGGAAGGGGAACTCCGGCGTCGGGTGCAGGAGCAGCGACAGCACGCAGCGGTTCTGGTTGACCGCCTCGATGCGAAACGGCCGCCACCGCACGACGCCGTGGATCGCGGTCGCGTGCTCGACGTCGTCCACCGTGGGCCGCGCGGTCCGGTCCGAGAAGCTCCACTTCCCGTCACCCATCCGGTTGGGCCACGGGTAGAGCAGCTGGCCGCGCGCGCCCGTGGGCACCTCCTCGCCCGCGAAGCCCTCGACGACGCCGACGCCCCCCTTGACGTAGGTGCGCAAGGTCGCGCCGACCTCGGTGACGACGGCGCGCTGGTCGCCGTGGGCGATGGCGATCTGCTCACCCGATGGAAGCATCAGTCGTATCGCCCTCTCATCACTGAACCGTAACTTACGACAGATAGCGTACGACCTATGCGAATCCTGATCACCAACGACGACGGCGTCGGCGCGCCGGGTCTCGCGGTGCTCGCGCGCCACGTCGCGCGCTGGATCGAGCAGTGCCCTCCGGGAGAGTCGCGCGACGCGCTCATCGTCGCGCCCCACACCAACCACTCGGGGATGTCCGCGGCCGTCGGCGACGTCTTCGACCACCCCACCGTCGCTTACCGCCGGCACCGGATCGCCGGCGCCGAGTCGATCCCGACCTACGCCCTGGAGGCTCCCCCCGCGCTGTGCGCAATCCTGGGATCGCTGGGGAGCTTCGACGTGACGCCCGACGTCATCCTCTCGGGCATCAACGCCGGCGCCAACGTGGGGCGCAGCGTGCTGCACTCGGGGACCGTCGGCGCCATCCTGACCGCCGCCCAACTGGGCCTGTCGGGCATGGCGGTGTCGGTCCAGTGGGGCGACGAGGTCCACTTCGAGACGGCCGGCGCGGTGGCCATCGAGGTCCTCGAGCACCTGATCGCGGCGCCGTCGCGCACGCTGCTGAACCTGAACGTGCCGAACCTCCCGACGGCGCAGCTGCGCGGGGTGCGGCGAGGACACGTCTCCAACGCGGGAATCGTCAAGGCCGCCGGGCCCCGCGCCGGCGGCGAGCCGCTCGCCGAGGAGGGAGAACTCCCGATGCGCCTCGGCGCGGCCACGCCCGAGCTAGGTGACGTCAGCGATGAGGCCGCCGACGACGACGGCGCCCTGCTGTCGGCCGGCTACGCGTCACTGACCCCCCTGCGCGGGCCGCGCGAGGACACCGACCCCGCGATCGACGACACCATGCGCGCCGCGCTTGAGTCGATCAGTCGCCACCTCGCCGCGACGAGCTAGTCGTCGTCGCGCCGCCGCCGCTGGTCCTTGACCTTCGAGCGGGCCTTCTTCTCGTCGAGGCGCCGCTCACGCGACGCGCGCGTGGGCCGTGTCGCCTTGCGCGGCGTCCTCGGCGCCAGCGCGTCGCCGATTCGACGCGCCAGCTGGTCGAGCGCCGCGACCCGATTCGCCCCCTGGGAACGGAAGCGACCCGCGCTGGAGCGCACCACCGGTCCGAAGCGCTCGACGAGCGTCGCGCGGTCCGCGTCACCGAGCGTGCTCGAGGCGTCGACGTCGAACGAGGCAACGACCCGGGTCAGTGAGCGGTTGGCGTGCTGGCCCCCTGGCCCGCCCGAGGTCGTGACCCTCACCGAGATCTCCTCGGTCGGGATGACCCGCCGCGACCCCACCACGAGCGCGCCGTCGTCGCGGGCGTGGGGACGCACGGGCACGCCACGCGCCGCGCCGGTCGATCCGCCCACGACGCAACGCTAACGGCGATCGAGGGGCCGACCGGTAGATTGGCCGGGAAGAAAGCGAGCGCCATGGCCACCATTTCGCACTACGTCGACGGATCCACTCGCACCGACCGGGGCGTGATACCCGTCCACAACCCCGCGACCGGAGAGGTGAGCACGCACGCGCCGGTCGCCGACGCCGCCCTGCTCGACGAGACCGTGGCCGTCGCGCGCCGCGCCTTCGAGACCTGGCGCCACTCGTCGTTGTCGGTGCGCACGAACGTCCTCTTCACCTTCCGCCAGCTGCTCGCGACCCACACCGAGGAGCTCGCGGTCCTCCTCTCCTCCGAGCACGGAAAGACCATCGCCGACGCCCGCGGCGAGCTCGCGAGGGGCCTGGAGAACGTGGAGTACGCGTGCGGCCTCATCGAGCATCTCAAGGGGCAGTTCTCGACCCAGGTCGCCGACGGCGTCGACGTGCACTCGGTGCGCGAACCGGTCGGCGTCGTAGCCGCCATCACGCCGTTCAACTTCCCGGCGATGGTGCCCCTGTGGATGGCCGCCAACGCGCTCGCGAGCGGGAACGCCGTGGTGCTCAAGCCGTCCGAGCGCGACCCGTCGGTCTCGGTGCGACTGGGCGAGCTACTTACCGAGTCCGGCCTCCCCGACGGTGTCTTCAACGTCGTGCACGGCAACGCGGACACGGTCAACGCGCTGATCGCCCACCCGGGCATCGACGCGGTGAGCTTCGTGGGGTCCACCCCCGTGGCGCGACACATCTACCTCGAGGCGACCAAGCACAACAAGCGGGTCCAGGCCCTGGGCGGCGCGAAGAACCACATGGTCGTCCTGCCCGACGCCGACCTCGACGTCGCCGCCGACGCGGCGATCAACGCGGGTTTCGGGTCCGCCGGCGAGAGGTGCATGGCCATCAGCGTGGTGGTGACCGTCGGTCCGATCGCCGACGACCTCATCGCTCGGATCGCCGAGCGCATCGACAAACTCAC
Organism: uncultured Actinomycetota bacterium; assembly: GCA_963805595.1. GTDB lineage: Bacteria > Actinomycetota > Acidimicrobiia > Acidimicrobiales > RAAP-2 > RAAP-2. The sequence continues at coordinate 1,059,139 of CAWDUM010000005.1, forward strand.
GGTCGGCCCCGGCGACGATCCGGCCAGCGACTTCGGACCGCTCATCACGGCCGAGCACCGCGACCGGGTGTTGGGCTACGTCACCGGCGCGCCCGACGACGGCATCACGGTCGTGCGCGACGGCTCGGACCTCGTGAGCCGTCCGGGCTTCTTCCTCGGGCCGTGCCTGCTGGACGGCGTGCGCCCGGGCACGCGCGCCTACGACGACGAGATCTTCGGCCCGGTCCTGGGCGTGGCGCGCGTCGCCACCTACGCCGACGCGGTCGCGATGGTCAACTCGAACCCCTACGGCAACGGCGTGGCGGTCTTCACGCGTGACGGCAACGCCGCGCGTCTGTTCGCGCGCGACGTCACGGTAGGCATGATCGGGGTCAACGTGCCGATCCCGGTACCGATCTCGTCGTACTCCTTCGGCGGGTGGAAGAACTCCCTCTTCGGGCACAACCACATCTACGGGCCCGAGGGGTTCTCCTTCTACACCCGCGCAAAGGTCGTCACGACGCGCTGGCCCCAGCCGTCGGACTCGCAGATCGACCTGGGCTTCCCGACGACTCGATAGGACGTGACGGGTACCCTCGCCAGCGCCGCGGACTGGATCGGGGCGGGCTTCAAGGAGGCCGCGGCCATGGTCTGGATGACCTTCTGGCCCCTGGTCCTGGGGTTCAGCCTGTCGGGCGCCGTCCAGAGCCTGCTGGCGCGCGACGGCCTGCGCGCGAGCCTGGGCACGACGAACGCGAGGTCCCTCACCCGGGCGTCCTTGCTCGGGATGATCTCCTCGTCGTGCAGCTACGCGGCCAGCGCGATGTCGCGCGCGCTCTTCGCGCGGGGGGCGTCGTGGACCAACTCGCTGGTCTTCATGGTCGCGTCCACGAATCTGGTCATCGAGCTCGGCCTGGTCCTGTACTTCCTGCTCGGCTGGCCCTTCCTGGTCGCCCAGCTCGTTGGCGGCGCGCTCATGATCGCGGCGCTCGGCGTGGCGGCCGGTCTCGCCTTCGGCCCGCGGCGCGTCGACTCGCTACGCGTTCGGGTGGCGGGCGACGTCCCCGCGCAGCGCGCCACGACGGCGTCCTGGCGCGAGCGCGTGCGCTCGACGGGCTCGTACGAGCGCGCGGCGCGCTACGCGTGGGGCGACCTCACGATGCTGCGAAAGGAGCTCCTCGCGGGCTTCGTCGTCGCCGGGTTCCTCACGGTTCACGTCAGCGCGACGGTTTGGAGTCACCTGTTCGTCTCGGGCCACGGAACGCTCACCGTGCTCGAGAACGTCGCGATCGCGCCGCTGCTCGCGGTCGTCTCCTTCGTGTGCTCGGTCGGCAACATCCCCCTCGCCGCCGCGCTGTGGGTGCACGGCGTGGCCTTCGGCGGCGTGATCAGCTTCATCTTCGCGGACCTGGTCACCCTGCCGCTGTTGCTCATATATCGACGCTTCTACGGCGGGCGGGTGGCGATGCGTCTCTTCGTCCTGCTGTGGCTGGTCATGAGCGCTGGCGGCCTCGTGGTCAACGGCCTCTTCAGCTGGTTCCACGCGATACCCACGGCCCGGCGCAGCCCGGCGATGGCGGGACAGTTCCCGCTGGGCGCCACGCTCGTGCTCAACGTCCTCGCGCTAGGCGTCCTCGCGTGCGTCGCGTGGCTCGCGCGGCGACCCGGCGACGCCCGGAGCGCCCGGGACCCGGTCTGCGGGATGGAGGTCGCTATCGACGCGCCGGCCGCGACCCGCGAGCGCGGCGGCGTGACCTACTACTTCTGCTCCCCGCGCTGCGCCGAGCGCTTCGACGACGGGGCGGTGGGCGGCGGTGACGAGGCGGTTCACTGGCCCACATCCCTCGACCCGATCTGCGGGATGGATGTCGCTATCGACGCGCCCGCCGCGACCCGCGAGCGCGGCGGCGTGACCTACTACTTCTGCTCGCCGGGCTGCGCGCAGCGCTTCGACGCCGGGGCCACGGCCCCGGCCGGCGACGGCGACCCGGGCCAGGTCACGGCGTAATCTGGGTCGGCGTGCGGGGCCGTTGCGGCCGCGCGAGCCGGGGGGGACCGATCGTGTCGAAGCGACACTCGAGCGTGCGCGCGTACGGGGTGCTGATCAAGGATGGGCGCATCGTGCTCGTGCGCTCGAGCAACCCGCGCCACGACCCGCCGCTGTGGTGGTTGCCCGGCGGGGGCATCGACTTCGGGGAGTCACCCGAGACGACGGTCCTGCGCGAGTTCCGCGAGGAGACCGGCCTGGACGTCGACAAACCCGAGCTGCTGATCGTCACGAGTGACGTGCGCCGCCGCGACAACGGCGACCAGATCCACACCGTGCGAGTGAGCTACACCGTTCACCTGAGCGGCGGCGAGCTCTCTGACGAGGTCGACGGGACCACGGACCAGGCGGGTTGGTTCGCGGTCGACGACCTCGGCGAGCTCCACCTGGCGGACTACGCCCTCGTCGCGATCGCGGCGGCTCAGGCGAAGTAGAGCGCGGGCATCTCGCGCTTCAAGAACTTCCCCGCGGCGTTGCGCGGCAGGGTCTCGTCGGTGAACGCGACGCGTGACGGGATCATGTAGGCGGCCAGTCGAGTCGACAGGTGCGAGTAGAGGTCGTCCTCGCTCAGACTCTCTCCCTGGCGCACCATGACCGCGCAGGCGACGACCTCGCCGAGTCGCTCGTCGGGCAGCCCGAAGACCGCGGCCTCGAAGACGGCCGGGTGCTCGTAGATCGCCGCCTCGACCTCGGCGGAGTAGACGTTCTCGCCGCCGCGCAGGATCATGTCCTTGACGCGGTCCTCGATGTAGAGGTATCCCTCCTCGTCGACCCGCCCGACGTCGCCGGTGCGGATCCAGCCGTCGACGAGCGTCGCGGCCGTGTCGGCAGGCCGTCCCCAGTAACCGCGGATGTTCGTCGGGGACTTGAGGAAGATCTCCCCGCTCTCGCCCGGCCCCAGGGCACGGCCCGACTCGTCGCGGATCTGCGCGTCCATGACGATCGTGGGTACCCGACCGGTCGACGTGGGGTGCGCTACGTAGTCGTCGCCGAAGTTGCCCGGCCCGTAGGCGTTGGTCTCGGTCATTCCGTAACCCAGGTTCGGCCGGCCCCGGGTGAAGTTCGCCTCGACGCGGCTCACGAGCGTCGGTGGCGCGGGCGCCCCGCCGCCGCCCACCGACACGAGCGAGCTCGTGTCGTAGCTCGCGAAGTGGGCGCACTCCAGGAGGTCCCACGACTGCGTGGGCACGCCCACGAACGCGCTCACGTGGTGGCGCTCGATAAGCACGAGGGCGCCCTCTGGGTCCCAGCGGTGCATCATCACGAGCTTGAGGTGCCACGCGAAGCACGACAGCATTACCGGGACGCACCCGGTCACGTGGAACAGCGGGACGATCAGGATGTAGCACGGCGGGTACGGCGACGGCGCCGCGGGCGTGGTGCGGCGGCGCTCGTCGATCGCCACGCGCGAGGAGAACGCCATGACGGTCTGGCTGAGGGTCCAGTGCGTCGAGACGGCGCCCTTGGGGAAACCGGTCGTGCCCGACGTGTAGAGGATGGTCGCGTCCATCTCCGGGCTGATCGCGACCTCGGGCAGGCTCGCGCCGCGCTCGAGGACGTCCTCCCACCGGGCCAACCCGTCAACCGTCTCGCGGTCGCCGAGTCGCACGCCGATGACGGGCACGCCCGCGCGCTGGCACGGCGCCGCCGCCCGGTCGGTGCGCTCGGCGTCGGCGATGAGCACGCTCAGGCCCGAGTCGTTGATCGCGTACTCGATCTCCTCTTCGACCCACCACGCGTTGAGCGAGACCGAGACCGCGCCGATCGAGAGGATGGCCGCGAAGGCGATCACCCACTCGGGGAGGTTGCGCATCGCGATGCCGACGCGGTCGCCGGGCCGCACGCCGTAGCGGTGGACCAGCGCGTGTCCCAGGGCGTCGACGTCGACCATGACGTCGCCGAAGGTCCACTCCTCGTCCTCGTAGACGATGAAGGTGTCGGCGACGCCGCGCGCCGCATCGAAGTACTGCTTCATCGTCGCCGGCGCGTTCTTGAAGGTGCGGAACGTGACCCCACCGACCTCGGACTCGACTACCTCGAAGGGTGCGCCCGCGGCGCCCACTTCGGCGACCGCCTCTTGGTAACTCGGTGGCACTCCCCTCCTTTCCGGATGGCAAATCCTACGCTGAGGAGACGAGCACCCCTGAGACCACCCCGCCGAGCCCGACCAGGGACGCGCTGCGCGTCACGCTGCGCGTGCTGCCCGGGTCGCGCGTCGACCGTGCCGGTGGCAGCCGCGACGGCGCCCTCGTCGTGCGCGTGCGGGCCCGGGCGGTTGACCAGGGCGCCACGGCCGCCGCGCTCGAGGTGGTGGCGGCGGCCTTCGGCGTGCGGACGTCCGCGGTGCGACTCGAACGCGGCGCGACCTCGCGGACCAAGGTCGTGTCCATCACCGGCGACGTCGAGGAACTCACCCGCCGGCGCGACGCGCTGGCGCTTTCCGAGGGCTAGGAGAGGGCGGGGGAGGTCCCGGCGGCCTTGGCCGCCATGCGGTCGACGGTCACGCGAAGGGACTCGAGGATACCGGCGAGGTCCACCCGGGCCCGCTCGGCCTCAGCCGAGAGCCCCGACAGGTGCCCGACGTCCCAGAGGCTCAGGACCGGGTCGAGGACGTCGCGCAGGTACTGACCGAGCCCGTAGATGCCCTCACGCGCGATGCGCACCGCGTGGCGCGTGAAACTCGGGATTCCGGTCCCGGGCATCGCGAAGGCGCCGACCTGGCGGGCCGCGGCGATCATCATCGTGGACGGGTCGATCGCAAAGGCGGCGAGCGCCAAGTCGCGGTAGAAGAGGTAGTGCTTGGTCTCGTCCCCGGCGACCAGGGCGAGCACGTTGCGGCCCATCTTGTCGTCCTTGGGCAGGTGAGCGCCCGTGTTGCGGTGCGCGATCTGGGTGGCGCGCTCCTGGAATGACACGTAGCAGATCAGGTCGGCCAGGGTCTCGGGCTCGGGCACCTTGCCCAGCCCCATCTGGACGCGTCGCCCGTCCTCGAGGAGCTTGGGGTCGATGCAGCGGCTCACGTGGACCCAGTCACGCATCACCATGGAGTGGCGGTTCTCCTCCATCGTCCATTGGTGGTTCCAGTCCAGGATCGGGTGTCCCTTGGGGGCGTGGGCGAGCAGGGTGCTCGTGTAATACGGCAGGTTGTCCTCGGTCAGCAGATTGACGTAAATCGAGCTGCGTACGCCGTCGGCGAGGGGGTAGTCCGAGGGCGACCACGGGTGCTCACCGAAGTCCTCGCCGCTCCCCCAGTCGATCTGCTCGTGCGGGTACCAGAGGCGCGGGGCCTCGAGGTGGCGGTTGTAGAGGCGTTCGACGTCGGGCGCCAGTTCAGTAACGAGGTCGACTCGGCCGGCCCCTAAGCGCTTGGGCGACAATATGACCCCTCTCGTGGCTACGACGCAGCCATTACCAGAGTAACCGTGCGAACGCAACGCAATGTGAAGAACTCTCTTGTGATGTGTGTCACATAGGCCCCGGTAGCCTGGCTGGCCTATGCAGTCGCTCCAGAGCCTCGTCCCGGCGGACTTTCGCCGCTCGATCACGCCGCCGCTGCGCCTCTTCTACGCCTCGACACTCTTCGCGTGCCTGGGTCGCGGCCTGACCCTGTCACTGTTCGTCGTGTACCTGCACAACGTGCGGGGCTTCTCGACGACGTTCTCGACGCTGCTCCTGGCCGTCGCGGCCGTGGCCGGCCTCGCGACCAGTCCGGTGTGGGGGACGATGACGGACCGCTTCGGTCCGATGCCGGTGCTGCTCGTGTCGGCGTTCGCCTCCGCCGGGGCACTCGTCGGATGGGCCTTCGCGCACACCGAGGAGCAGGCGCTTCTCTACGGCATGCTCGTCGCGGTGCTGGGCGGTGGCGGGTGGGGCCCGTCGGCGACCCTGCTCAGCCGGATGGTCCCGGCCGACCTTCGCCAGCGCGCCTTCGGCTTCAACTTCATGCTCGTCAACCTCGGCATCGGATTCGGCGGCCTGGTCTCGGCGTCGATCGTCGACCTTCACCGGCCCGAGACGTTCACGGTCCTCTACCTCCTCGACTCGCTGGTCGCCGTGGTCTCGGCCGCCGTGATCATCCCGCTGTGGAAGCACGGCCTGCCCGTCACCGATCACCACGACGACCCCGTCAAGAGCGCCGAAGGCTGGCGCGAGGTCGCTCGCGACCGTCGCCTCTTCATACTCGTCGCGGCGTCCCTCGTGCTGCTCACCGGTGGCTACGGCTCCCAGGAGGCCGGTTTCAGCCTCTTCGTCGTCAACGACCTGCACCTGAGCGTCCACGTCATCGGTGTCATCTTCTTCTTCAACACAACGACGATCGTCCTGTCCCAGCTATGGGTGCTCAACCACATCGAGGGCCGCAGCCGCGCGCGAGTCATGGCCCTCGTCGGAGTCTTCTGGTTCGTGTTCTGGGCGATCCTGGACCTGACGCTCGCGCTGCCGCCCGCGCTGACCATCGCGTCGCTGTGCGCCTCGATGATCGTCTTCGCCGTCGGTGAGACGATGCTGTCACCGACCGGTTCTGCCATCGTGAACGAGATCGCCCCCGAGCACCTGCGAGGTCGCTACAACGCCGCCCTCGGCCTCACCTGGGGGCTGTCGGCGACGCTGGCTCCGATCATCGTCGCGGTGTTCTTCGATGACCACCTCGGCAACTGGTGGCCGATCAGTGTCGGCGCGCTGGCCCTCGCGAGCTCCCTGCTGATGCTGAACCTGCGCCACCACCTGAACGACCGCGAGGACGGCCGGCGTCCGTCAGCGCCGCGCGACGGCGCGGCGCCACCCGACGCCCCGGGCCACCCCCTGTAATCTTCTGGCGGGTTCGGGCGCCCGGGGTCGGCGCCGGTCCCGGTGCCAGAGGGAGACAGGCAATCATGCAATCCAGCGTGGGGGGCACCGTGGCGCGGCTGCCGCTGGCGTTCCCCGCGGTCGTGGGGACCCTGGGGTCACTGGGCGTGGTGCTGGCGGGGGCCTGGGTGGGAGCGATCCCACGCCCGCACTCCTATCGGTGGTGGCTGAGCGTCGGGCACGTCGGTCACCACACTGGGTACCTCGTCATGTACGTGTGCCTGGCCCTGCTGACCCTCTCGTGGGCCGCGGTCGGCGTGCACGCGCGCCACGGCATGCTGACGCCGCGGCGGGCCTGGACCCTGCTCGCGCTGTGGGGGACGCCGTTGTTCGTCGGCGCGCCGGTCTTCAGCCGCGACGTCTACAGCTACGTCGCCGACGGGGTGCTGGCACGTCGCGGCTTCAACCCCTACGTCGCCTCCCCCCACCTGCTGGCCGGCGGCCCGCTCTACGCCTCGATCGCCGAGGTCTGGCGCCACTCGCCGTCGCCCTACGGCCCGGTGTTCGAGATCGCCGCCCATCTGTGCGCCACCGTCTCGGGCTCGTCACTCATGGTCCAGGTCCTGGTGTTTCGAGCCCTGGAGCTGCTCGGCGTGGCCGCGCTCATGACGGCGCTGCCCATCCTGGCGAGGCGAGCGGGCGTCGAGTCGGGCGTCGCGCTCTGGCTCGTCGTGTTGAGCCCGCTGGCGCTGTTGAGCGCCCTTAACTCCGCGCACAACGACACCCTGATGCTCGGGCTGATGGCCTGGGGACTGGTCGCGGCGACCGGCCGGCACCGGGCCACGGCCGCGGCCCTCTTCGCCGCGGCGGCGACGATCAAACTCCCCGCGCTGCTCGGGGTCGTCGTTGTCTACGGGGTGCCGTGGCGCGCCGGACCCGCCCGCGCGCGCGCGCGGCTCGCGGGGGAGGCCCTGGTCATCACGGCGGCGGTCTTCGCCGGAGCGACCGGCCTCGCGGGGGATGGCTGGCGCTGGTTGAGCCCACACGCCCTCTCGATCCCGACCGAGCTGCACGTGCTGATCACGCCCGTCGTCTCGGTGGCCGTCTTGATCGCGGCGGGGGTCCACGGGCTCGGCGACCACGCGCCCACGCGCGGCGTGGTCACGCTCGTCCAACACGTGGGCGAGGTGCTGGCGGTCCTCGGTATCGTCGTGGTCGTGCTGCGAACTCGCGCCGAGGACCTCGTGCGCGCCCTCGGGGTCTGCCTCCTGCTCCTGGTCTGGCTGAGCCCGACGGTCTGGCCCTGGTACTTCCTCTGGGGCGTCACCGCCCTCGCGGTGACGCGCTCGCAGCGCGGGTTCACCCTGGCGCTCCTCGCCGGGGGGGCGATGCTGCTCGTGGGACCCGGCGGAACGCCCATGATCGGCGGCGACGGATACTTCGTGACCGGCCCGCTGCTGGTCGCCGCGGCGGCGTGGTTCGTGCTCTCGGGCCGGTGGCGCCCGGCTCTGATGGTGGGCCGTGGCGACTGAGACGCCGACGCGGGTCTCGGCGGCGCCGCGCTGGTCGCGCTCGCCCTACGCGGGCGCGGTCGCGCTCTACGTCGCCCTGCGCGTGGCGACGGTCGCGGTCGTCGCGCTGGCCAACACCGTGTCGCACAAGGGACTGATCTACGTCCTGTCCAAGTGGGACGGCAAGTGGTTCCTGATGGCCGCCAACCACGGCTACCCGAGCCACCTGCCGATGCTCGACGGGCACGTCAAGTCCAACACGATCGCCTTCTTCCCGTTGTTCCCGCTGACCATCCGCGGCCTCGAGCACCTCACGGGGCTCTCGGGCGCGGTCGTCGGGCTGTGGATCAGCGCGGTCACCGGACTCGTCGCCGTCGTCGCGGTCGGGGCGCTGACGCGCGTCTACGCCGGCGACGCCGCGGCGCGGCGCGCGAGCGTCCTCTTCGCCCTGGCGCCGGGCAGCTTCGTCTTCAGCCTGATCTACAACGAGGGGATCGTCATCACGCTGGCCGTCGTCGGGATCTGGGCCCTGATGCGCCAGCGCTGGGTGTTGGCCGGGCTGATGGGAGCGGTGGCCACGGCGACCTCTCCGGTGGGCTTCGTCTTCGTCGTCGTCGCGGCGGCCGCGGCGCTGCGCGCGGTGGCGCGAGATCGACGGTGGGGCGCGTTGGCTGCCCCGATCCTCGCGCCGGTGGGCTTCGTCATCTGGACCGGTTACCTCTGGGCGCACACGGGCACCGCGCGCGCGTGGGAGCTCACCGAGCGCGGCGGGTGGCACAGCTACCCGTCGTTCATGTACCCCCTCTGGGTCATCGCCAAGTTCGTGTCCAATCCCCTGTCGCCCACCATGACCGGCCAGCTGCTCTTCTTCGGGACGGTCGTGACGGCGCTCGGCGTGGTCATCGTGTTGCGCGAGAAGATGCCCGGCGAGCTCAAGGTCTACGCGGTGACCGCGTTCATCCTCTTTGCGATCTCGGCGCCGGTCGGCCTTCGGCCGCGCTTCGTGATGCTCGCCTTCCCGATCACGATGGCCGTCGCGACGCGCTGGAGCGGACGAACCTACCGAGTGATCGTTGCGCTCTCGGCGGTCGCGCTCCTGTTGATGACCTTCGAGACCCTGGCGTCCTGGGCCGTCTTCCCGTGATCGACCTCGAGGAGCCGACACACCCCGTCGAGCGCATCGGCTGGTCCCTGGTGTTCCTCGCGGTCCTCTCGACGGGCCTGAACTCGTGGGGCGACTGGTCCACCTGGCCCGGCCTGGGCGTCGTGACCCCGCTGGTCGTGCTGGTGGGCCTCGTCGGCTGCGTCGCGGCGTGGACCGGGTTCGACCTGACGGACCCGCGGGCCCGCGCGGCCGGACTCGGCGTGGCGCTCGTGACGGTCATCGCGACGAACGGCGCGGACATCGCGGCGCGCCCCTTCTACGACACGGACTCGGCCGCCTTCAACGACGTCGCGACGCGCATGCTCCTGCACGGCCACAACCCGTACACGGCGTCGCTGAGTGGGGCGTCGAGCCTCTTGCGCCAGGCGTCGGCCTACTGGACCTACCTGTTGAACGGCGGGCACGTCACGCAGGTCTCCTACCCCGCGGGCGCCTTCTTGCTCCAGGCCCCGCTGGCGGCCCTGGGCGTGCACCACCTGACGACCGACTGGCTGGACCTGGCCGCGTGGGTCGTGACGGCGGTGATCCTCTTTCGCGCGCTCCCGGGGCGACTGCGCTGGCTGGCCCCCCTCGTGTTCCTCGCGCCGTCCTTCTCGCTGGACTTCACCAACGGCGGGACCGACGCCCTGTTCCTTCCCTTCCTCGCGCTGGCCGTGTGGCGCTGGGACCGCGTCGTCGCCGTCGACGCGACGCGCCTGGAGCGCTGGCTCGGTCCCGTGGCGCTCGGCCTCGCGTGCTCGGTCAAGCAGAGCCCGTGGTTCTGCGTGCCGTTCCTCGTGCTGGCCGTGGCCCTCGAGGCGCGAGCGGTGCGCGTGCCCGTCGCGCGTGCGGCCGCTCGCTACGCGGGGATCGTCCTGGGCGCCTTCACGCTGGTGAACCTTCCGTTCATCGTCTGGGACCCGTCGGCGTGGTGGCACGGCACGATGCTCCCGCTGCTCTCGCCCCTCGTACCCGACGGACAGGGCCTGGTGACCCTGGCCCTGCACGGCGCGACGGGCGGCGTGGACCTCACCGAGCTCTGGCTTTGCGCCACCCTGGTCATGGTGACGCTGCTCGTTGCCCTCGCGCTGTGGTACCCGCAGCTCAAGCGCGCGTGGCTCTTCCTCGTCCCGCTCGTGCTCTTCGTGCCCGGGCGCAGCCTGTCGAACTACCTCCTGGACTTCTTCCCCGTCGCGATCATCGCCGCGGTGAGCGTCGCGCGTCGCGACCCGGAGACCGCGTCGGCGCCGCGGCCCGGTGCGCGCGCGGCGATGCTCGCCGTGCCCCTCGCCGCGGCGATGGCCCTGGGGGCGCTGGCGCTGACGTCGGCACCACTGGCCGTGCGCGTCGTGCGCCTCGACACGACCGCCGGTCACGCGGCGTTCGATTCGGTCACCGTCGACGTGCGCAACGACGCGTCGCGAGCGGTCACGCCGCACTTCATGATCACGATCGAAGGCGGCCACCCCACGGGGTTCTGGAGCACGACGGTCCGCTCCGGGTCCTTCCCCCTTGCGCCGGGGGCCACGGCGACGGTGGTGCTGCGCCCCGTCAACTTCACGTGGGCCCCGCCGTTCCACCAGTACTGGCTGGTGAGCGCCTACAGCGCGTCGCCGGCCGCGGTGTCGACGTCGTCACCCCAGCGCTGGCTTTACGGGGGCAGCTAGTCGGGCTCCGATCCCACCTCGGCCACCAGGGCTGAGATCCTCGTCGACCAGTCGATCCCTTCGGTGGAGGTCCCCTCGTCGTGGCATCGCGCACGCTCGGCCCGCAGGCGCCGGGCGACTCGGGCCAGGCCGCGCGGCAGCGCCGCGGCCGCTCGGTCGCGCACCCACGCCGCGAGCGCCGGCGACGCGCCCTCGGTCGAGACGGCGACCACGACGTCGCCTTCGCGGTGGACGGCGGTGAAGAAGAAGGACGAACGCCGCGGGTCGTCTACCACGTTGACGAGCACGTTTCGCACTCGAGCCGCCGCCACGACGGCGTCGTCGACGTCGGGCCGCCCGGTGGCCGAGACCACGAGGACGGCGTCGTCGAGGTCCCCGTCGCGGAACTCCCGGGTGATCAGCGTCGTGCCACCGGGCAGCGCAGCGAGGACCTCTGGCGCGACGACCGTCACGGCGGCCCCGCCGTCGACGAGCTGTTGCGCCTTCCTCGACCCGACGGCGCCCGCGCCCACGACCACGACGCGCCGGCCCCCGAGCTCCGCGACGAGCGGGAACATTAGGCGTTCACCCTCGCGACGTCTGGCGCGCGAGCGACCACGTCCAGGTCCAGGCCGGCCACCTCGCCGACGACGATCACCGCCGGTGACTCGACGGGCACCGAAGCCAGAGAGCCCAGGTCGCAGCGCGTCGTGCGCTGCGAGTCGTTCGACGCCCGCTCGATGACGACGACCGGGGTCGCGGGGGCCATACCGCCGGCGATGAGACCCTCGGCGATCTGACCTCGGCGCGCGACGCCCATCAATACCACCAGGGTGACGCCCGACACGGCCAGGCGGCGAAAGTCCGTGTCGACCCCGCCCTCGCCCGTCGCCGTCACGACGGTGACCCCATGGGCCAGACCGCGATGGGTCACCGGGACCCCCGCCAGGAGCGGGCCGGCGAACGCCGAGGAGACGCCCGGTACGACCTCGACGTCGACGCTCGCCGCGCGCAGGGCCTCGACCTCCTCGGCGCCGCGGCCGAACACGAACGGGTCACCCCCCTTGAGGCGCACGACGCAGTCGTGGCCCCGGCCGAGGCTCACCAGGAGTGCGTTGATCTGGGCCTGCGTGTCGCCGTCGCCGGGGATCTTGCCGACGTCGAGGCGCAGCGCGTCACGCGCCGCGAGGTCCAGCACGTCGCGGCCGACCAGCCGGTCGTGGACCACGACGTCGGCGCGCGCGAGCAGCTCGGCGCCGCGCCGTGTGAGCAGCCCGGCGCCGCCCGGGCCCGCGCCCACCAGGTGGACGGTCACGTCGCGCCGACCCGCGTCACGAAGTCCCCGAAGGCCTCGCCCTCGTCACCCTCGTCGCGCCAACGCTCGAACAGTGGCCCGAGCACGTCGGCGACCTCGTCGAGGGAGAGTTTCTCGCGGTGCAGCGTCGCGAGGCGGTCGCCGCGCGGTCCACCACCCAAGTACAGGTCGTAGCTGTTCTTGGTGCGACCGACCACGCCGACCTCGGCCACCGCCGGGCGCGCGCAGCCGTTGGGACAGCCCGTCATGCGCAGCTGCAGCGGCCGACGGGCCAGCCCGCGCGCGTCGAGGGCCGCCTGCACCAAGTGAACGACGTCGGGCAGGCGCCGCTCGGCTTCGGCGAGGGCCTGGCCGCACGTGGGCAGCGCCGGGCACGCGAGGGCGGTGCGCTCCACCGTCCTCAACTCATCGAGCGAACGAACCCCGTGGCGCGCGAGCAGGTCGTCGACGTCGGCGCGGTCGCACGATTCGAGGCCGCCGACCACAAGGTCCTGCTGGGCGGTGATGAAGAAGGACACCCCCGGACGTCGTGCGAGCTCGCGAATCGCGCTGCGCAGTCCCCGACCCTCGACGACGTCGCGCACTCGACCCGCGGCGACGCGAACGCCGAGCCGCCAGGTGCCGTCGGCCACCTCGCGCCATCCCAGGTGGTCGCTCGCGGGGCCCAGCGCCACCACGGGGGCCGCGCGCAGCGGCGCGCCGTAGCGTGACTCGACCTCGCGACGAAAGGCGTCCAGTCCCGCGTCGGCCACGATGTACTTCATTCGCGCGCGCCGTCGGTTCGTGCGGTCCCCGAGGTCGCGATACGTCATCAACACCGCCGCGATCAGGTCGTCGAGTTCGTCGTCGGTCACGAAGGTCAACGGGTCGCCCAGTCGCGCGAAGGTGTTGGCGCTCGCGTAGGAGCGCCCCAGTCCTCCGCCGACGGTCACGGTGAATCCGAGCCCCAGGGACTCGTGGATAACCGCGATGAGCCCGACATCCTGGGCCAGGACGTCCACGCAGTTCTCCTCGGGGTGGGCGATCGCGATCTTGAACTTGCGCGGCAGGTAGGTCGAGCCGTAGAAGTCGTGCTCCTCGTCAGCCTCGGATTCCGCGACTCGCTCGCCCTCGACGAAGATCTCCCAGTGGGCGCGCGAGCGCGGCTTGAATCGCCGCGCGATGCGCTCGGCGGTGCCGGCCAGGTAGGCGTGGTCGCCCGTGGTGAGGTCGGGGCACATCACGGTGTTGCGCACGACGTCGCCGCACCCGCCGAACGAGGTCAGCAGACGGGCGTCGAGCGCACGGGCCAGGGGCCGCAGTCCGGTTTTGGCCACGCCGTGGAACTGCACGGCCTGGCGCGTCGTCAGGCGGATCGAGCCGTCGGCGATCGTGCCCGCCACGTCGTCGAGGGCCAGCCACTGTTCGCCGGTCAGCTTTCCGCCGGGGGTGGCGACACGGATCATGAAGATGTACTCGAGGGGCATCTTGGCCAGCGACCGCTCGCGGCGCACGTCGCGATGGTCCTGGGCGTACACCCCGTGGAACTTGAGCAGGTGCTCGGAGGGTGCGTCGACGTTGGGCTCGTCGTTGTCCAGCTGACCCGCCAGGCCACCGCGCAGGTGGTCGCTGGCGGCCTTGACGGCCTCCTCGGCGCTCAGCGTGCCTTCACTTCCGGCCAGATCGCTCATGATCCTCATCACTCGGGGACTAATCACGACAAACCTTATCTACTTAGTAATAATTCAAACAACCTTTATTTCGAGGGTTTTTTCAGTTCGCGGGGGGGTACCTCCCCGTCCCCAGACGCCCCACCCGCACGACCAGGAGGTACCCTCGCGCCAGGGAGCCGACGGGAGGCACCGATGAACAGGATCGACCCGGCCGCCGCCGTCGAGGTGCGCGAGATGAACGACGCCGACGTGGCGGGAGCCGATCACGTGACGCGACTGGCCTTCGGCGTGTACCTCGGCGTCCCGGTCCCCGAGACGACCTTCGGCGCGGCCGACGTGGTCGGCTCGCGGTTTCACACGAGCCCCCGCGGCTCCTTCGTCGCGGTCGCCGACGGCGAGGTCGTCGGTGCGATCCAGTCGACCTTCTGGGGCAGCTTCGGGTTCTTCGGTCCCCTGACCGTTCACCCCGACCTGTGGGACCGCGGGATCGCGCGCCGGCTGCTCGCGCCCGTCGTGGAGCTGTTCGACGCGTCACCCACCGTACTCTCGGGGCTCTTCACCTTCGCCCAGAGCGCCAAGCACGTCGGGCTCTACCGGAGCTTCGGCTACTGGCCCGGCTACCTGACCGCGATCATGACCCGCGTCGTCGACCCGTTGCCGGCGACCCCCGATGCTCGGCGGTTCTCGGAGCTCTCCGACGCCGAGCGCGCGTTGGCGACCGCGGACTGCGCCCAGCTGACCGATCGAGTCTTCGCGGGACTCGACGTCAGCGTCGAAATCCTCGCGACCGCCGACCAGGGGCTCGGCGAGACCGTGCTGGTCAGTGACGACGCCGGAGTCACGGGCTTCGCGGTGTGCCACGTGAACGCGGGTGAGGCGGACCGCGGGGTGTGCTTCGTCAAGTTCGCCGCCGCCCGTCCGGGCCCGTCCGCCGCGGGCCATTTCGCACGCATCCTCGACGCCGTCGACGCGCTGGCGCGCGACCGGGGGGCCGACCGGGTCGTCGCCGGCGTGGACACCGCGCGGCGCGGCGCCTACCGCGAGCTACTCGCGAGGGGCTTTCGCACCGACGTCCAGGGCGTGCGCATGCACCGCCCGGACAGCCTGGGCTACGGTCGCGCCGACGCGTACGTCATCGACGACCTTCGTTGAGGAGTGGGCCTACTTGGCCCAGGGAGCGGCTTCGCCCGACTTCTTGAACAGGCGGAACGAGATCACGACCTGGACGATGCCGGCGAGCAACGTCAAGTAGATCCCGATGCGCGGGCCGTAGCTGAACCCGCCGAACGCGTCACTGGCGCGCGGCAGGGTCGCCCAGCGAAGGATCACGAGAATCGTGCCGATCGCCGACAACCCGAGGACCGCGACGCCGGGGCCGAAGGAGGTCTTGGGCATCTCAGAACCCGAGCGCAGCATGACCAGATAGACCCCCGCCGCGACGATGATCAGGCCACCGAACCAGCCGGTGAAGCCCGCGCCGAAACCGCTCACCGAGGCGCTGAACCCGCCACCCGATCCCCCGTACCAGGGTAGAAACAGGCAAATCAGTGCCACCAGACCGGCGCCGGCCACGATGCGGTCCAGCGGGTCCAACTTGCTTACGTCCATCCGAGCCATTCATCCCCCTCGTCGTTGATGCGTTCGCCACGATCGCTCCCTCGCGCACCGGCTCCACCCGTGGGCCGCCGGACGTCGCGTGAGAAGAGGTACCCGCGTTAAGTCGTCACATTTATAGCATCGCGCCGGCGCGAATCGTCAGATGAACACCGTGTGCTTTCGCTCGCGGAACGCCGTGGCACGGCGCGCGGGAGCCTCATGGAGGGCGGGTCCCCCGCGGAGCCGTGGCCGCGGCCGCGACGAGCCCGGGGCTTCGACGGGTGCGGAGAGCCCGCTCACGCGGCGCCCGCCGTGCGAGGCACCCTCGGGCCGACCCCGGGTGCTGCGCCCCCTCGGTCGGACCCGCCGGAGGGTTGGAAAATCAAGGGTTCGGCGGAGACCCTCGGGACGCCGTCAAGTTTGATAAATCCTGGTCGAAGCAGGTTTCCAGAGCAAGATCGCCGGTCGGTGGGCCGGATTTCGGGGCCAAATCCCGTAGGATTGTCGAGGCAGTTATTGACTGCCGTGTTGTCGCGCCACAGCCGTGTGGATCTTGTGACCAACCAAACCGCGCCCCCCGGAGGGGTTTCCAAAACCATCCGGTCACGTGCCGGACACCCGCGCGTCACGCGCGGTGGTTCCGGCACCGGGGTGTTGACGAAGGAGAAGCACCATGCGACGAGCCATGTTCGCACTCGCGATGTCCGGGATGAGCGCCCTGGCCCCGTTCGCGACGCACCTGACCGGCGAGGCGGTCGGCCAGGTCCGGTACCTGGCGTCGGGGTCCCTGGTCGACTCGGTGCGCACGGCGGCCCCAATCGCGCCGGCGCCCCGGTGGGCGCGGGCCGACCCGGTCAACCCGACGACCGCGCGCCTCGTGGTCACCGCGCACCAGGCGGGCCTGCGCCTGGGCCAGCTGCGCCAGGAGTGGCAGAACGTGGCGGTCTGTGAGGTGGGTGGGCGGTGGTCGATGACCGGGCCGGTCTACTCGGGCATCGGATTCCTCAACGCGACGTGGTCGGCCTTCGGCGGCCGCCGGTTCGCGCCGCTGGCCGGGCAGGCCACCCGAGACGAGCAGATACTCATCGGCATGCGCGTCACCGGGGGCTGGGTCCCCGATCAGGAAGGCTGCTCGACCACCGGGTGGTAACGCCGCGCGGCGCTCGCCGCGGCCAGCAGCGGGCGGCGCCGCGACGCCGTGAGGTCGCGCGACACCGCCTGCGCGATGCGCCGCGCGTGGATCGGGCCCAGGCGGATCTGACCGCTGAACGCACCCCATATGCCCGCGAAGTAGAGGTGCGGCGCGCGCGGGTCCTCCGGGGCTCCCCACGGCGCCGTCGGGACGCCGTCGGCGGCGAGCACGCCGAGGTGACCCACGAGCCCCTCGAGCCCCCGGCGGTACCCGGTCGCACAGATCACCGCGTCCGGGCGCAGCCGCGACCCGTCGGCCAGGACCACCTCGTCGCCGTCGAGGCGCTCGACCTCGGACACGACACGGGCGTCGCCGCGCTTGAGCGCGTCGACGAATCCGTCGTCGATCGCGGGGCTGCGCCGGTTCCGCGCGAAGTTGGCGTACGCGCCGATTGACGCCGGCGGGAACCCGACGGCGCTCAGGTCCCCGAAGAGCCGGCGCTGGGTGAACGCGAAGCTCCAGTCGGCGAGGCGGCGCGGAAGGTGATCGGCGCCGAAGACCAGCAGCGGCTGGCCCGGCAGGCCCAGCACGTTGCGCGTCGCCAGGGTCGGCGCGCTGCGACGTGACATCGTGACGTGAGCGCCGACGCGCACGAGGTGGCCCGCGATGTCGACGCCCGAGTTGCCCGCGCCCACGACCAGCACCTCGCGGTCGCGGTACGGGCCCGCGCCGCGGAACTGGGCCGCGTGAATCAGCTCCGCGCCGAATCCCCCGCGCCCGGGCCAGTCGGGCATGACCGGCACCGCGTCCCAGCCGGTCGCGAGGACAACGTAACTCGCGACCATCGGACCGCGCGACGTCGCGAGCGACCATCGGGGACCCTGTCGGTCGATGCGCTGCACCGACGTGTCGAAGCGGATCTCGACGTTCTCCTCTCGGGCGTAGGACTCGAGATAGTCGACGAACGCGTCGCGGCTTGGGTAGCGCCCGACCGAGCGCTTCATGCGCAGGCCCTGCAAGTTCGACATCGCGCGCCACGAGTTGAGGCGCAGCTCGTCGTAGCGGGTCCGCCACCGCGACGCCACCGCGTCAGACGCCTCCAGGACGATGACGTTGACGCCGCGTCGCTGCAGGGCCGCGGCCGCGGCCAGACCCGCCGACCCCGCACCCACGACGACCGCGTCATACGTCGCCATAGTTCGAGCTGCGCCGCTCACCGCGTTGTCCACGACCCCACTGTTATCCCTCGCTGGTTCGTGCGCCACCCGCGCGACGCACCGGGCGCCGCGGGCGCGGCGCCGCGGCCTCAGGCGCGTTCGGTGAAGGTGATGGTGAACGGCGAGGGGCTCGCGGCACCCATCGGCTGGATCGGCTTGGTCTTGGACCCGCTGGTGACGAAGAGCGCGAGCTGCGTGTCGAGGTAGTGGCCCGCGGGACCCTTGGTCATGTACTGGGCCACGGTGTGGGCCCGGACGCAGAAGCTCTGGAGCCCCCCGAGGTAGGACGTGCTAAGACTCACGCCGTAGCAGGTGCGTTGGGCGCTGTTGTTGGTGACCGCGACCACGCCCGTCACCGTGCCGGACGCCTTCGACGGGTCGGGCAACCGGTAGAGGCACTCGTCGCGCGGCGCGTGCTGCGCCTTCGCCGAGCACGTCGACGCCTTCGACAGCGTTCCGGACACCTTCCACGTCCACACCAACGAGGACGCTGACGCCACCGTGGCGCCCATGAACGCGCACGCCAGCACGACGACTCCGACGGCGACGCGCGAAACCCCGGCAACGCTCATGGTGGGTCACCATAACAACGGGGACCGCCGCGCTGGGCTCGCCCCTCAGGCGGGCCAGTAGAGCTGTCGCAGCTTTCGCTTGAGCAACTTGCCTGAGGGCAGTCGCGGCAACTCCTCCATGAAGTCGACCGAGCGTGGGCACTTGAAGCCGGCGAGGCGTTCACGGCAGTAGGCGATGATCGAGTCCGCGGTCGCCTGGTCGCCCTCGACGCCGTCGTTGAGCTGGACGACGGCCTTGACCGCCTCACCGAACTCCTCGTCGGGCACGCCGATGACCGCGACGTCAAAGACCGCGGGGTGCATCGCCAGGACGTTCTCGACCTCCTGGGGGTAGATGTTGACTCCCCCCGAGATGATCGTGTGCGAGACCCGATCGGTCAGGTAGACGAAGCCATCGTCGTCGAGGTACCCGACGTCGCCCAGGGTGCTCCAGCCCCGATCGTTGAACGCTTCGGCGGTCTTCTTCGCGTCGTTGTGGTACTCGAAGACGGCCCCGGTGTCGAACCACAGCTGGCCCACCTCTCCCGTGGCCGCCTCGGCGCCCGTCTCGCTGAGGGCGTGCACCGTGCCGAAGACGGCCCGACCCGCGGTGCCCGGGTGGTCAAGCCACTCGGCCGAGGTCGCCGCGCACCACACGTTTCCCTCGCTGCCCGCGTAGTACTCGAAGATGATCGGTCCCCACCAGTCGATCATCGCGCGCTTGACGTCGAGCGGGCACGGCGCGGCGGCGTGGATGACGGTGGTCATCGAGGACAGGTCGTGGCGCTGGCGCTCCTCAGCGGGAAGTCGCAGCATTCGGATGAAGTGGGTCGGGACGAACTGGGCGTGGGTCACGCCGTGGCGCTCGATGACCGAGAAGCACTCGGCAGCGTCGAAGCGGTCCATCACGACCAGCGTCGCGCCGAGGCGGTGCGCCCCCAGGGACCACACCAGCGGCGCGGCGTGATAGAGCGGCGCCGGCACGAGGTAGCGCGTGTCCTCGGTGAACCCGTAGAGGCCGGCGAGCAGCATCTCGATGCCGAGAGGGTCGCCGTAGGGCTCGTCGCTGAGCGCGGCCTTGATCCCCTTGGGCCGTCCGGTGGTGCCCGAGGAGTAGAACATGACCGCCCCGGGGCTCTCGTCGCCCAGCGGCGCCCCGTCGAAGGGCGCGACGGCGTCGTCATAGGACTCGAAGGCCTCCGCCGGCTCGTCGACGCTCAGGCGCACGCGCAGGCCCGGCGGGTCGCCCGCGGCCGCGGCGGCGAAGCGGCTCGCCGACACGATCGCCGACGCACCGCAGTCGCCGAGCACGTAGCCGGCCTCCTCGGGCCCCAGGTGCCAGTTGATCGGCGTGACGTAGATGCCCGAGCGCAGGGCGCCCCAGACGACCTCCAGGTAGCGCGGGTCGTTGTCGAGCATCACCGCGATGTGGTCGCCGCGTCGGAGGCCGCGCTCGCGCAGCAGCCGCGCGAAGCGGTTGGCGGCCTCCTCCATCTCGCGGTACGTGACGACCTGACCGGTCGCGGCCATGATGATGGCCGGGTGGTCCGGCTTGGCCGTCGCGAAGACCTCTGGCTTCATCAGCTCCCTCTCACCCGACCCACCTGACCGGGTGTGGAGAAATGTAGCGTCCGCGCCGGGGGCCCTAGGCGCGCGTGAAGAGGTCCAGGCGCCAGCCACCGGTCATCTCGTAGTCGCACAGCTGCGTGGTCATCACGCACATGACGTCGAGGACCCGCGACGCGGGCGCGCCGGGCGCGACGTCGAGAAGGAGTCCGCGCTGGCTGTGGTCCTGGCCCAGGGTGCACGCCAGGTCGCCGACGAGGGCGGCGATGCGGTCACGACCGAGACGACCCCGGGAGTGCAGGAGCCCCAGCGTCGAGGGCTGGTCGACGCCATCGCGCGGCACAGCGGTCACGTAGGTGGCCACGGCCGCGCCGTGGTTCACCCATAGCCCGAAGACGTTGACCTTGAGGTCGGGCACGTCCTCGGCGACCGAGGCCACGACGTTGCACCACCCGCGTCCCGCCCCGATCGAGTCGACGGCCGCGACGGCGCGCGACCGATCGTCGTTGAATCGCAGCTGCGTGGCGACCGTCACGACCGCCCCCGTGGGCTCCACCGATCGGTCACGCCCAGCCCAGTTCCTCGAGGCGCGGGTCACTGATGCCGAAGTGGTGGGCGACCTCGTGGATGACGGTCTTGCGGATCTGGGCGCGAACCTCCTCCTCGTTGTGGCAGTAGCGGCAGATGGTCGTCTGGTAGAGGGTGATCCGGTCGGGCATGACCCCGCTGTAGCTGATCGGCGAGCGCTTGGTCAGCGGCACGCCCTCGTAGAGCCCGAAGAGGGAGCGGCCCGCCGACTCGCCCTCGACGATGATCGCGAGGTTGTCGATCTTGGATGCGAGGTCCTCCGGCAGCGAGGCCAAGGCCTCGCTGGCCAGCTGCTCAAACCGCTCGTTGGAGACCTCGAAGATGGACGCAGCCTACGTGCCGGGTATCCAGGACCGTGGCGACGCGGCGGACTCAGGTCAGCACGTCGTCGAGGAACGCCACCACGCGCGGCGTCGCGTCGAGCCGGTTCTTCAGCCGGGCCAACCCGTGCCCCTCGTCCTCGTAGATCACGAGCTCGCACGGCACGCCGCGTTCGGCCAGGCGCGCGTAGAGCTGCTCGGCCTCGCCCACCGGGACGCGGGGGTCGTTGCGGCCGTGGACGACGAAGAGCGGGGCGACGATGGCGTCGACCCGGTTGAGCGGCGACGCGGCCTGGAGGAAGTCGTGATCGCCCTCCAAGGATCCGTACTCGAGCTCGCGGAATTTGCGCCGGTAGGCCGAGGTGTTCTCCAGGAATGTCACCAGGTTCGAGATCCCCACGATGTCAACGCCCGCCGCCCACAGGTGGGGCAGGAAGGCCAGTCCCGCCAGCACCATGTACCCGCCATAGGAGCCGCCGTAGAGCGCGACGCGCTCGGCGTCGAGTCCGTTCTCGCCGATCCAGGCGTGAACCGCCTCGAGGTCGCGCACCGAGTCCAGGCGCTTCGTGGTGTCATCCAGTGCGGCGAAGCGCTTGCCGTACCCCGTGGAGCCACGCACGTTGGGCACGACCACGGCGTAGCCCGACGACACCAGCCCTTGGATGACCGGGTTGAACACCAGCATCGACTGGCTCTCGGGGCCCCCGTGGATCACGACCACCGTGGCGGGGCGCTCCTCCCCTGGGGGCCGCAGGCAGAACAGCGAGAGGCGCTCGCCGTCGAAGCTCGTCAGCGAGTGCGTCTCGGCGACGGCGAAGTCCCCGGGCGTGTAGTCGCTCGCGCAGTGCGTCACACGACGAGGATCACCCGAGGAGTCGGCTACCCAGACGTCACCGGGCATACGCGGAGAGGTCAGGGTGAAGTAGGCACGGGCGCCGTCGGGTGACACCTTGGGCTCGAGCAACCCCGACCAGTGGACGACCCCGGGCTCGGGCAAGACGATCTCGACCGGCGCCGCGCCCGCCGCGCGTCGGGTGAAGCGCGACGCGCCGTCGACGTTCTCGACCACGTACAGGACGTCAGCGCTGGCATACACCGGTTCGGTGTCCCACTCCTCACCCGTGCCCGTCACGGTACGTGTCGACGCGGCGTCGAGGTCGACGTGCACGACGGCGGCGAGGTCGCGCCCGACGTTGGACGACACGTAGAAGGTCGACGGCGAGTCCCACACCGGCGCTCCGACGAGCGCCGCCTCGTGCGGGTGCTCCAGGATGACGCGGACCTCTCCGGTCTCGCGCGACACCAGAAGCAGGTCCATGTCCAAAGGTCGCGTGCCCGGTCGCAGGATCGACAGCCACCGGCCATCGGGGGAGAACCCCGACGCCGGCTGGCAGTAGCCGCCACCCTGGTAGAGACAGCGTTCCTCGCGCGTATCGAGGTCGATCGTCCACAGGTCGAAGTCGACGCCGTTGCGCCGGTTCGACAGAAGGGCCACCACACGCCCGTCGGGCGAGACGCCGGCCAGGTGATGGGCGTGTTCGGGATCGTTGGTGAGGGCGTCGAGATCGCCGTCGCGCGAAGGACCATGAGCGTCGTCGCGCTCGAGGTCGACCAGGTAGAGCTGACCGCGCTCGTTGCCCCCGGCGTCGACTTCGACTACCGCCGCGCGTCGCCCCGGGACGTAGCGCGTCGCGCGCACCGGCTCGGCTAGGTCGGTCTTGGCGAGCAGCCCAGAATCGCCCACGACTTCGAAGAGCTGCATCGTTCCGGTCTGGTCGCTGCGCACGAGCAATCGCTCGTGGTCTGCGTCTATGGATTGAAGGTCCTCAAGAATCGCGCTGCGTATCTCGATGAGCCGGCGTAGGAGGTCAGGGTCGTGCGCCACCGGGCCAGGCTACCGAGCCGCCCTTGGCCCGGCGCCGCGCCGTCCGGTTTCGCGGATGCGCTCCATCAGTCTCCGTTAACTCCGTCAACGCTCGGTGTGACCAACACCAGGGGAATCTCGCGGGCCGACCGGCGTTGGTAACTGTCGTAGGAGTGATAACTCGCAACGACGTGGGGCCAGAGTGCCGTCCGCTCCTCGGCTGTCGCGACACGCGCGGTCATGACCTCCGTTCGACCCCGACGCGCGACGAGGACGCGCGGATGGGCAACGAGGTTCTTGAACCAATCGGGGTCGCGGTCGTCACCACCTTTCGATGCGACCAACACCAGTGTCGAACCTTGTACCACCGGAACGGTGAGCATCGCGACGTGGCGTCGACCCGACCGTCGGCCGACCGTCTCGAGCTCGATGATCTCCATGCCAAAGGCTCGTCGCCCGGCACGACCTCCACTGGCTCGGACGACGCCACGGTGGAACCTGTTGAGGAGGCGGAAACCGACGTCGGCGAGTCGCGACTTGAGCTTCACGGCGTGCGGCTCGCGGCGGTGCGCGCCGAGCCGCTCGGTGCCTTCAGGACATCCTTACGCGTCCCCAACGACGTGGGGGCAGGGCTCACGAGCAGCCGCTGGTGGCTCCACAGCTCGAGCAGACGTAACACGAGCCGGCGCGCTGCATCGCGTTCCCGCACTGGTAGCACATCGGCGCGTCGCGCTGCTCCTCGCGGCTGATGAGCCCCGGCGCCGCGGTGGGCCGCTCGGTGACCTCGACGAGGGTCGGCTGGACATCGGCGCCCACCGTCGGTGTCGCCTGCTCGGCGACCTCGGGCAGGGTCGGCTGGAGCCGCTCACTGGTCGAGAGCACGCCGAGCTCCTCGCGCTCGGTGTAGCTCAGGTAGTCCAGGGCGAGGCGCCGGAAGATGTAGTCCACCAGCGACGTCGCGATGCGCAGGTCCGCGTCGTCGGTCATGCCCGACGGCTCGAACTTCATGTTCGCGAACTTGCGCACGTAGGTCGCCAGGGGCACGCCGTGCTGGAGTCCCAGACTGATCGAGATGGAGAAGGCGTCCATGATGCCCGCCAGGGTCGAGCCCTGCTTGGAGACCTTGATGAAGACCTCGCCGGGCCGGCCGTCCTCGTACTCGCCCACCGTGACGTAGCCCTCGCAGTCCGCGACGCGGAAGGCGAAGGTCGTCGAGACGCGCCGGCGCGGGAGGCGCTCGCGCACCGCGCCGACCACGACGTGGGACCCCTCGGTCTTGGCGAGCTCCAGGGCCGCCTCGAGGCGGTGGATCTTGGCGTAGAGCTCAGCCGACAGGGCGTCGGCGGCGACGAGCTCGAGGTTCTCGCCCGAGTAGGTCTCGCCCTTCTTGGCCGTCGAGAGCGGCTGGCCCACCTTGCAGTTGTCGCGGTAAATGGCGACGGCCTTGACGCCCAGGCGCCACGCGTCCAGGTGCAGCTGCTCGACCTCTTCGACCGTGGCGTCCTCGGGCATGTTGACCGTCTTGGATATGGCCCCGGAGATGAAGGGCTGGACGGCGCCCATCATTCGCACGTGGCCGCGGTAGTGGATGGTGTTGTCGCCCATCGAGCAGGCGAAGACCGGCAGGTGCGCCGGGTTCAGCCCCGGGGCTCCGACGATCGACTTGTGCTCGTCGATGTAGGCCTCGATCGCCCCGACCTGCTCCTCGGAGTAGCCGAGCACGCCTAGGGCCCGCGGCACCGTCTGGTTGACGATGGACATGTTGCCTCCGCCGACCAGCTTCTTGAACTTGACCAGCCCGAGGTCGGGCTCGATCCCGGTCGTGTCGCAGTCCATCAGCAGCCCGATCGTGCCGGTGGGCGCGAGCACCGACGCCTGGGCGTTGCGCACGCCGTGGCGCGCGCCGAGGTCCACGGCCTCCTCCCAGGCGGCCTGGGCCGCCTCGAGGATCTCGGCCGGCGCCAGGTTGTCGTCGATCTCGTGAGACGCGTCGCGGTGCATCTTGAGCACGCTGAGCATCGGCTCGGCGTTCTCGGCGTAGCCGTCGTGGGGACCCATGCGGCCGGCGGTGCGCGCGCTCGTGGCGTAGGCGTGGCCGGTCATCAGCGCGGTGATCGCCGCGGCCCAGGCGCGGCCCGCGTCCGAGTCGTAGGCGAGACCCGACGCCATCAGCAGGGCGCCCAGGTTGGCGTAGCCCAGGCCGAGCTGGCGGAACTTGCGCGAGTTCTCGGCGATCTTCTCGGTCGGGTAGTCCGCCGCGCCCACGATGATCTCCTGGGCGGTGAAGAGGACCTCGATCGCGGCCATGAAGGCCTCGACGTCGAAGCGCCCGTCCTCGCGCAGGAACTTCATCAGGTTCAGGCTGGCCAGGTTGCAGGCGGAGTTGTCGATGTGCATGTACTCCGAGCACGGGTTGGACCCGTTGATCCGCGACGTGTTCGACGACGTGTGCCAGCGGTTGATCGTCGAGTCGAACTGCAGGCCGGGGTCGGCGCACTCCCACGCCGCCTGGGCGATCTCGTGCCAGATCTGGCGGGCCTTGACCGTGGCGATGACCCGGCCGTCACCGCGCGCGGTGAGGTCCCAGTCGCCGTCGGCGAGCACGGCCTGCATGAACTCGTCCGAGACGCGCACGGAGTTGTTCGCGTTCTGGTACTGGATCGAGTGGATGTCCTTGCCGTCGAGGTCCATGTCGAAGCCGGCGTCGCGCAGCACTCGGGCCTTGGACTCCTCGCGGGCCTTGCACCAGATGAACTCCTCGATGTCGGGGTGGTCCACGTCGAGGATGACCATCTTGGCCGCGCGCCGCGTCTTGCCGCCGGACTTGATCGTGCCCGCCGACGCGTCCGCGCCGCGCATGAACGACACCGGCCCGCTCGCGGTGCCGCCGCCCTCGAGGGCCTCGGCGCTCGAGCGGATCCGCGAGAGGTTGACCCCGGCACCCGAGCCGCCCTTGAAGATGATGCCCTCTTCGGTGTACCAGTTGAGGATCGAACGCATCGAGTCGTCCACCGCGAGGATGAAGCACGCGCTGCCCTGCTGGGGCACGCCGCGCACGCCGATGTTGAACCACACCGGTGAGTTGAAGGCCGCCTTCTGGGTCACGAGGAGGTGCTTGAGCTCGGCGCGGAAGGTCTCAGACTCCTCCTCGTCGACGAAGTAGTCGGCCTCGACGCCCCACTCGGTGATCGTGTCGACGATGCGGTCGACCACCTGCTTGAGGCTCGTCTCGCGCTCGGGCGTCCCCTGGGTCCCGCGAAAGTACTTCTGGGCGAGGATGTTCGTCGCGTTGAACGACCAGGCGGCGGGCACCTCGACGTCGAGCTGCTCGAAGGCGATCGAACCGTCACGGAAGTTCGTGATGCGCGCGTCGCGACGATCCCACACCAGGTCGTCGTAGGGGTGGCGGTCGTCGGTGGTGAAGTACCGCCGGAGTCCGATGCCGAGCCGCTGAGGTGCGATAGCCATGTTGTACTTTCCCCTTGTCCTGTCCGATGCCGACACTGCGACGGCGCCCCTCACGACATTGGGGACGGGAGGTCCAGCGTAGCGGTGCTGGCCCCCCCAACCACAACATGTAGTGGCATGACCACTACGCGTCGCAAGATGCTGTGTCATTACAGCACTGTAATTACACGGAGTCAACTCAATTTTGAGCAACTTTGGCCCACCCCCTCTCGGGCCGGTCGCGGGCCGGGATTCACCAGCCAACATCACTAGCCTCGCCCCGGTGGACCTCCTGCTCGCCCTGGACGCCGGCACCACCGGGGTGCGCGCCGTGGCCTTTGACGGGTCCGCGCGCGTCGTCGACACGGCCTACCGCGAGCTGACCCAGTACTTCCCCTCCCCCGGCGAGGTCGAGCACGACCCCGTCGAGATCGCGCGCCTGGCCGGCGCCACCCTGAGCGAGGTGGCCGCGGCCGCCCGGGCCCGCGGCGATCGCGTCGTCGCCCTCGGCGTGACCAACCAGCGTGAGACAACGGTCGCCTTCGATCGCGACTCGGGCGCGGTCGCGCCGCGCGCCCTGGTCTGGCAGGACCGCCGCACGGCCGACCTCTGCGCCGCCCTCGCCGACGCGGGTCACGAGCCGGTCGTGCGCTCGACGACCGGGCTGGTCCTGGACCCCTACTTCTCGGCGACCAAGATGCGGTGGCTGCTCGAGCACGGCGCGATCGACGCCATGTCGACGCCGTCGCTGGCGACCGTCGACACGTGGCTGCTGTGGTGGCTCACGGGTGGGGTCGACGGCGGAGTCTTCGTGACCGAGCCCTCCAACGCCGCGCGCACCTCGCTGGTGGACCTCGCCACGCGCGACTGGTCCGCGCCGATGGCCGAACTCTTCGGCGTCCCCACGTCGGTCCTCGCGCCAGTGGTGGTCTCGTGCGGACGCTTCGGCGAGGTCAGCGCACGCGCCGTTCCCGAGCTGGCGGGCGTGGCGATCACCGGGGTGCTGGGCGACCAGCAGGCCGCGCTCTTCGGTCAGGCCTGCTTCCAACCCGGCACGATCAAGGCGACCTACGGCACCGGGGCGTTCGTCCTCTCCCAGGCCGGACCCGACGTACCCGACGTCGTCGACGGTCTCGTGACCACGGTCGCTTGGGACCTCGGCGAGTTCGGCGCCGCCTACGCGCTCGAGGGCTCGGCGTTCGTCGCGGGCGCCGCCGTGCAGTGGCTTCGCGACGAGCTCGGCTTCGTCGAGCGATCCGACGACCTCGAGGCGCTCGCGCTCAGCGCGCCGAGCAGTGACGGGGTGAGCTTCGTGCCGGCCTTCACCGGCCTGGGCTCACCCTTCTGGCGCGCCGACGCGCGCGGCGCGGTCACCGGGCTCAGCCGTGGGGCGGGGCGCGCCCAGGTCGCGCGGGCCCTCGTCGAGTCACTCGCCCACCAGGTGCGCGCAATGACCGACGCGTTCGCCACCGCGCGCGTGGCGCCCACGGAGCTGCGCGCCGACGGCGGCGCCGCCCGGATGGACCTCCTGCTCCAGCTCCAGGCGACCGGCTCGCGCCTGCCCGTGTTGCGCTCGACGACGCTGGAGGCGACGGCGCGGGGCGCGGCGACGCTCGCCGGCCTCGGCGCCGGGTTCTACTCCTCCCTCGAGGAGATCTCATCGCTCTGGGAGTGCGACCGACGATTCGAGCCCGGCGAAGCGACTGCGCTCGACGCCGCCTACGCGGCGTGGCGCCGAGCCGCCGATCGCGCCTAGGTCCTCGGCGCGCCGGCGCAATCGCCGCCGTTATCGTGGTGCGAATCGACGACGCATCGTCCCCTCCCGCCGCCCCGGTCGCCCTTCGGCACAACCGAAACTTCCGACTCCTCTGGGTCGGCCAGGTCTTGTCGGACCTGGGATCGCAGTTCGGCGCCCTGGCCTACCCCCTGCTGGTCCTCGCGCTCACGCACTCGGCGGTCGTCGCCGGGGCGGTCGGAACGGCCGCCGCCGTGGCGGCCTTCGCCGTTCGCCTCCCCGCCGGGGCCCTCGCCGACCGCCTGGACCGGCGCCGCACGATGGTCGTCGCCGACGGGGTGCGCACGCTGGTCCTGGCCGCGATGGGCGTCGCGGTCCTGGTGCACGAGATCACCTGGCCCGTCGTGCTCGCGGTCGCGGTCATCGACCGCGTGGGTGACACGATCTTCTCGCCGTCGTCCACCGCGGCCCTGCCGACCATCGTCCACGACGGGCAGTTGGAGTCGGCGTGGGCCGCCACCGAGGCGCGCCAGTACGCGGCGAGCCTCGGGGGCCCGGCCCTCGGCGGGGTGTTGTTCGCCCTGGCGCGCTCCCTGCCCTTCTTCGGCGACGCGATCTCCTACGGGGTCTCGACGCTCACGTCGTCGATGATGACGGGCGACTTCGCACCGGCACCCGCACGCGCCGATCAAAAGGGCCTATGGCGCGAGTCCTTCGACGGCGTGCGCCTCCTGTGGCGCGACGGCTTCCTGCGCGCGGTGATGATCCAGGCGCCGCTGATCAACTTCGCGTTCTCGGGGGTCATCTTCTCGGTGACCCTCGCGCTGCGCCAGCACGGCACGTCCGCGTCGGTCATCGGGCTCACCCAGGCGGGGATCGGCGCGGGCGGGCTGCTCGGCGCCATCGTCGCGCCCAAGCTCCAGGGGCGCCTGACGATCTCGCACCTCGTCGTCGCGATAACCGGCGCCGGCACGCTCCTGCTGGGCACGGCGGCGCTGGTCGTGCCCTCTCCGCTCGTCGCGATCCCCATCGCCGCGACCCTGTTCCTCGCGCCCGCGGCCAACGCCGCGCTCTTTGGAGCACTCCTGCGCCGAACGCCCGCCGATTTGCGCGGGCGCGTGAACAACTCACTGATCCAAGTCGCGACCGGCCTGGCCACACTGGCGCCGCTCATCGCGGGGGTCCTCGTCGAGCACCTCGGCGCGCACTGGGCCATGGGGCTCTTCTCGGCGGTGCTCGGGGTCTCGACGGTGATGGCGTTGAGCCTGAGCGGGATGCGCTTGGTCGACCAGGACAGCCCGCTGGGTGGCGCGGCCCCGGTGTCGGCGACGGGCGAGGAGTCCTGAGACGACGCCGACGCGGTGCCCACGGGCCCGGGCCTGTCAACCGCGCAAGTGTTCCCTGTGAGTTGACTCAATGGTGACGGGTTCGCCCGTGCTACCGCACCGCTCGTCCCTATAGTGACCCCATGAGCGCCAAAAAGAATATTCGTACCGCCGTCATCGGTGTCGTCGTGATCGCCCTGGTCGTCGTGGGTTTGGTCCTGGGCTTCGGGGGCGGAAAGAAGACGCCGAGCGCGAGCGGCGCCACGATCACCTTCGCCGAGGCCCCCGGCGCGGCGCCCAACTACATCTTCCCCTACATGGGGTGCCAGTACTTCTCGGTCTCGACGATCAACCAGTTCCAGGAGCTCATGTACCGCCCGCTCTACTGGTTCGGCGTGGGCGGATCGAGCGCCTACGTGCCGTCGCTCTCGCTCGGTGACAGCCCGGTGTTCTCCCACGGCAACAAGACCGTGACCATCACCATGAAGGGCTGGAAGTTCGCCGACGGCCAGACGGTCAACGCCCAGTCGCTGATGTTCTTCCTCAACATGTACAAGGCCGACCCCAAGTCCTTCTGCGGCTACAACCCCGGGTACGGCATCCCCGACCAGGTGAGCAACGCGTTCGCGCAGGGCAACTCGGTGGTGATCGACTTCAAGACCTCGGTCAACCCCGGATGGATCCTCTACAACTACCTGTCCGAGCTGACCCCGATGCCCGACTCGTGGGACCGCACGTCGGCCACCGCGACCTCGACCTGCGCGTCGGGCCTCTACGGCACCGCGCACGACGCGACGGCCTGCAAGGCCGTCGAGGCGTACCTCGACGCCCAGTCGGCCAAGACCAGCACCTACACCGATTCGATGTGGCAGAGCGGTGACGACGGCCCGTGGCGCCTGACCACCCTCGACGACCTGGGCAACGCGACCTTCAAGCCCAACGACAAGTACTCCGGCCCGGTCAAGGCCAAGGTCGGCACGGTCAAGCTCATCGCCTACACCTCGACCCAGGCCGAGGAGAACGACCTGGAGGCCGGCAAGCTGGACTTCGGCTTCGTGGACCCGGGCGTTCTGACCACGCCCGCGCCGTCACCGGGCGCGGTGGGACCCAACTGGGCGCCCCTCAAGGGCGACTACCGCCTGGTGACCGGCCCGCTGTGGGACTTCAACTACGCGCCCTTCAACTTCTCGGCGGCCGACCCCAAGCACGCCGCGGTCGCCCAGCTCTACATCCGCCAGGCGCTGCAGATGGCGGTGGACCAGACGGGCGTGATCACCAACGTCGACAAGGGCTACGGATTCCCGATCTACAGCCCGCTGCCGCCCAACACGCCCGCGTCGATCAGCGGGGCCGTGGCCAACCCGTACGCGTTCAACCTGAAGGCGGCCAAGGCCCTGCTCACCTCGCACGGCTGGAAGGAAGTCGGCAACGTCATGACCTGTGAGGACCCGGGGACCGCCGCCAGCCAGTGCGGCGCGGGCATCACCAAGGGCTACACCCTCAACTTCAAGATCGTCTGGGCCAGCGGCACCCCGTCGCTCGACCAGACCTTCAACGCGGAGATCTCGGACTGGGCCAGCATCGGGGTGGTCTTCGCGCACTCCACCGAGACCTTCAACGCGGTGATCAAGGACTGCAGCGGCGGCGCGGGCTACGAGATCTGCTCGTGGGGCGGCGGCTGGGTCTACGCGCCCGACTACTACCCGTCGGGCGAGACCCTCTTCGCCCCGTCGGGCGGCTTCAACGTCGGCACCTACTCCGACGCCCAGATGACCCAGCTGATCAAGGCGACGACGTTCGGCACCGCCAAGCTGACCGCCTACGCCACCTACGCCGCCCAGCAGCTGCCGGTGCTCTACGAGCCCCAGGCGATCACGCCGGCCGAGGTCAAGAACGGCGTCAAGAGCTCGATCGGCTTCGCGGTGAGCCCGTTGGGCAACTTCATGCCCGAGTACTACTCGTTCTGACCCGTCGTCACGAGGAACGCGCGCGCGACGCCGCGGCGCCGTCGCTGAGGGCGCGCCGGATCGAGCGCACGGCCTGCTGGGTGCGCAGCTCGTTCTCGATCAGCGCGAAGCGCACGTGGCCGTCGCCGCCGTCGCCGAAGCCCACTCCCGGGCTCGTCGCGACGTCGGCGGCCTCGATGAGGTAGGTAGAGAAGGCGAGCGACCCCTGCGCGGCGAACGCCTCGGGGATCGGCGCCCACAGGAACATCGACCCCTGGGGCGACGTGACCGGCCAGCCCACGCGGTTGAGGCCCTCGACCAGGGCGTCGCGCCGCGACTGGTAGATCGCGCGCAGCTGGTCGGGGTAGTGCGGCGCCTCGTTCATCGCGACGATCGCGGCGATCTGCACGGGCTGGAACGTCCCGTAGTCCAGGTAGCTCTTGAGCTTGGTCAGCGCGGCGACGACCTCGGCGTTGCCCACCAGGAATCCCACCCGCCAGCCGGCCATCGAGAAGGACTTGGTGAGCGTGTAGAGCTCGACGCAGCACTCCTTGGCGCGCGGCACCTGGAGGATCGAGGGCGGGCTGTAGCCGTCGAAGCCCAGGTCCGCGTAGGCGAAGTCGTGACAGACCACGACCTCGTTCTCCAGCGCGAAGGCCACGAGCCGCTCCATGAACGCCAGGTCCACGCACGCGCTGGTCGGGTTGTGCGGGAACGAGCAGATGATCACGCGCGGGCGCACGCTCGAACGCTCGAAGGCCGCGACGAGGCCGGCGAAGAAGGCGTCGCCCGGGTGGTCGTCCACCCCCGGGTCGGGCATCGCGACGGTCACGACCGACGCGCCGGCGAACCCGGGCCCCGCCAGGTGGATCGGGTAGCTCGGGGTGGGCACGACGGCCGCGTCGCCCGGGCCGAGCAGGACCCACATCAGGTGGGTGAGGCCCTCCTTGGCGCCGATGGTCGTGACGACCTCGGTCTCGGGGTCGAGCTCGACGCCGAAGAGCTTCTGGTAGCGGTCGGCGATGGCCAGGCGCAGGTTCGGGATGCCCCGGCTGGCGCTGTAGCGGTGGTTGCGCGGGTTGTGGGCGGCCTCGGCGAGCTTCTCGACCGCGACGTCGGGACTGGGCAGGTCCGGGTTGCCGAAGCCGAAGTCGACCACGTCGCGCCCGGCCGCGCGCGCCGACGCCTTGAGCGCGTTGATCTGGGCGAAGACGTAGGGCGGCAGCCCGTTGACGCGTCGAAACTCCATCAAGGAAATGTAGTGAGTGGGTTCTCGCGACGCCAGTTCACGAGCGCGTCGAACCCCGTCTGGGTCGCGACCGCCCACGTGGCGCCGGCGCCCTCGAGCCCGTCGAGCAGGGCTTTCGGGTCATCGCCGAGCGGTCCGGCCCAGCTGACCGGCCCCCGGGCCGCCTCGGCGGCGACGGCGTCGGCGCCGGTGCCCCACAGGTTGAGCGTCGCGCCGACCTCGCGCGCGAGCTCGTTGGTCTCGGCCTGGCCGGCGCCGATCCACACCGGGGTCACGCCGGCCAGCGCGGTCGCCGTCGCGCGCAGCATGGCGCGCCGCTCGTCGGCGCCGCGCCGGGTGAGCCCGTAGGCGTCCTCCTCGGCCAGCGAGAGCTTGTCACCGGTGCCCAGCGCCGCGACGACGCGCCCGGGCGCCAGGGACTCGAGCGTCGTGAACAGCCCGACCAGATGGTCGGTGCCCACGAGGCCGACGCGCGCGACCAGGGGCCCGACGCACAGCGTCTCGTGCCGCGCGGCCACCGCGGCCAGCACCGGGAAGGGCGCCAGGGCGGGTCGCGTCGGCGAGCCCATCGGCCAGAGGTGGTCGAACGCGAAGACGCCGTCGAGACCCGCGTCGGCGGCCGCGGCCGCGGCGGCGAACGTCGCGGTCGCGTCGTCGACGAACGTCGGCAAAAGGACGCCGAGCCTCACGCCGCCCTCTCGAAGGCGACCAGGGCCGCGCCCATCGCGCCGGACCTCGGACCGAACATCGACTCGGTGACCGTGATGGTGGGCCGCGCGTCGAATCCCTCGACGAGGTCCACCAGGCACTCGCGCGCGTAGGGCAGCACCAGGTCCGACGCGCTCGAGAGGCCGCCGCCGATCACGAAGTGGCCGCAGTCGAGGATCGCCGCCAGGTTCGCCAGGCCCAGCGCGAGCCACCAACCCATCTCGCGCACCAGGGTCTCGGCCTCGTCGAGGCCGTCGCGCGCCGCCGCGGTCACGTCCTCGGGGCGCACGGCGGCCGCGCCCCCGAGGCGGGTGACGAGCTCAGCCAGGCGACCCGCCTCGGCGGCCTCGGTCGTCAGGCGGGCCAGCCCACCGCCCGACGCGTAGCGTTCCCAGCACCCGCGCCCCCCGCACAGGCACGGCGCGCCCTTTGCCTCGACCACCATGTGGCCGATCTCGCCCGCGAACCCGCTGCGACCGCGCACCAGGCGGCCGTCGGCGAAGACGCCGCCGCCGATTCCCGTGCCGAGGGTCACCATGACGAAGTCGTCCATCGCGCGCGCCGCACCCCACGCGTGCTCGCACAGCGCCGCGCAGTTGGCGTCGTTCTCGCTGTAGACGAGGGTCGAGCTGAGGGCCGCGCCCAGCAGTCCCCCCACGTCGGCCCCCGAGGCGCTCTGGAGGTTCGGGGCGTAGGCGAGCCGGCCGTCGCGGCGCATCAGGCCGGGCAGCCCGATGCCGATCGGCACCTCGCCCACGGCCAGCTCGTGTCCGTCGGCGAGCTCACGCACCTGCGCCGTGAGGACCTCGGCCGTCGCCGCGCCGGCGCCGGCGCCCACGTCGTGGGGCGTCGCGGACTGCACCTCGCCCAGGACCCGGCCGTCGCGCGCGACGATCAGCGCCAAGGCCTTGGTGCCCCCGACGTCGATCCCGATCGCGACGTCGCTCACGCGCGCTTCTCGGCCCGGGCCTTGAGCTCGACGAGGGCCTCGGACTGGATCCGCTGGGCCGCCCGGGACTTGACGAAGCCGGGGATCGGCACGAGCAGGTCCACCTCCAGGTCGTAGGTCACGCGCGTTGCTGCGCCGACGGGTTCGAAGCGGTACTGGCCCTGGAGGGACGAGGTGATGTCCCCGCGGGTCTGGGACCAGCTCAGCTGGCCCGGCGCGCGGGCGTAGTCGTAGCGCAGCGTGTAGGTCGTTGAGCGCCCGAAGGCCGCGGCGCGGAACTCGACCTCCAGCGCGCGACCGTCGACGTCACGCTCCAGGACCTCGACGTGCTTGAGCTCGCTGACCCACTGGGGATAGTTGTCGAAGTCGGTGACCACCTGGTACACGACGTCGGGCGCGGCGTGGACCACGATCGACTCCGTCGCACGCTGCGCCACGTCACCTCCTCACCCCACCCTAGGCCAGTGAATTCGAAGGCTCGAAATGGTCGAAGGGCGTGAGCGACGCCGAGAGCTTGCGCGCGAGCAGGCCCCACTCGAAGTCGGCGCCCGCGACGTCGCGAGCCGCGTGTGCGTACTGCGCGCGCCGCGGCGCGTCGGCGAGCAGCTCACCGACGGCCTGGGCCAGGTCGCGCGCGCTGAGCGGGTTGTCGACGATGAGCCCGGTCACGCCGTGGCGCACGGCCTCGTGGCTGCCCCCGGAACGACCGGCGACCTGCGCGACGCCCGCCGCGGCGGCCTCGAGGAACACGATGCCGAATCCCTCCTGCTCGAGACCGAACCACCGGCTCCGGCAGTCCATCACCATCAGGTCCGCCGACGCGATCCACGACGCCAGGTGGGTGTCGGGCACCCGACCCAGGAAGCTCACCGGGGCGTTGGTGCGCTGAACGAGCTTCTCGAGGCGCTGGCGGTCACGGCCCGAGCCCCCGATGGCCACGCGCAGCGAGGGGAAGTTGTCGGCCAGCAGCGCGGCGGCACGGATCAGCGTGTCCATGCCCTTGCGCGGGACCAGGCGCGAATAGGCCACGACCATCAACGCGTGGTCGCTCACCCCCAGCGCCGAGCGAACCTCGTGGCGGCGTACGTCGTCGATCGGATGGAACCGACGCGTGTCGACCCCCGGCGGGACCTGGATCACCGCCGGCAGGAACTCGGCAGCGTTGCGCCGGGCCTCGGCCTCGGGGTACGAGCCGGCGCACACGACGACCTTGGCGTGTCGCAGCACGAAGCGCAGCGTCGACGCGACGATGGGCAGGCGGCCAGGAATGGACACCTCGGCGCCGTGCAGCACGACGCCGTAGGGCTTCGAGAGGCTGGGACCGAGCAGCCCGAGCGGCCACGCCGGGTCGAGGAGCACGAGGTCGGGCTGGTGGCGCGCGATGGCGTCCTCGATCGCCCGGCGCGTCTTGAGGGTGGGAAGGTAGAGCCGCTTGCCCGGCACGCGCTCGATCGTCAGGGGCGAGCCCGCGTCGAAGCGCGCGGCGTCGGGGTGCGAGTTCGCGGTGAGCACGACCGCGCGGCCCGGCTCAAGCCGGCGCCACAGCTCGTGCAGGTAGACCTGGATGCCGCCGGTCTTGGGCGGGAAGTCATTGGTCACGAGTAGGTGGCGCGCCATCGCCGACCACGCTAGCGAACCGCGTCGCGGGCGCGGCCTACGACGGAGTGGCGCGGTGGAGGAACCGGAGGCGCGGAAGCATGCCCTGGGCCGTGAAGAGCTCGATGACGTCGACGTCCTCGGCGGTCATCGCGAGCTCCTCGGGCGTGCCGCCCAGGACGTGGGTCACGAGGCAGTCCTGGCAGTCGGGGGTCCCACGTCGCACGCAGTCCCCGCAACTGATCGACATCTCAATCTCACCGTCCATCGCAACACCTTTCGACCACACCACCCTCGCGGGCGGCTGTGACATCAGTCGAGGTAGGGCGCGACCTCGGCGGCGACCTGCGCGGGGCTGAACACCGAGCCCTCCGCGACCACGCGCGGCCCGTCGGGGACGATCAGGACGTAGAAGGGCGCGGAGCGCACGTCGAGCGCCTCGAGAAGCTCTGGCGCCACGATCACCGGCCGCGCCGAGCCGCTCCACTCGTCGGTCTCGTCACCCGAGGCGCTCACGAGAACGACCTCGGCCCGCGAGAGCTCCTCGAGGTCGCCGGTGATGAACTCGCGGCACCCGTCGCACGAGGTCTTGACCGCGACGACCAGGGTGGGCCGGAGGAACGAGAGGACCACCGCCGCGCCGTCGAGGGTCCGGCCGCGCGCGCACGCCGGCGCGGGACGCTCGCGCGGGTGGTCGAAGGAACGGACCCCGGCGCCGCTCACGTCTCGGCGACGACCTCCACGCCGCGGCCGTGGCCGCACCATCGGCACGTCACCGACTCGACGGTCCGTGAGACGACCTCGGGATCCTCGACGGACAGTTCGCCGCCGACCGTGTAGTGGTGGAACGCACGGACCGACGTCGTCTCGACGACGTCGAAGCGGGTGAGATTGCCGCACGCCGTGCATCGGTACCTGGTGACCACGACCTCACGGTATCGGAAGGGCGCGGTACGTCGGTTCAGCGAGCCTGGCGCGGCCACCGCGGGTCGACGTCGTAGCCGCGCGCCGCGGGGTCCTGGTACTCGAAGACCGTATCGAACGGCGGTCGCTGGGTGATCGTCGCGGCGCGCTCGCTCTCGATCAGCCGCACCAGGGCCGACGGGTGCCGCACGCGCCCGAGCGAGACGGTGCCCGCGGCCGTCTCCAGGTAGATCGTGCCGCGCCGGATGACACGGTCGCGCACGCCCTGCTCGACCCGAACGACCAGGACGTCGCTCAGCTCCACCGACTGGCGGTACCGGCGCGCGACGCCGCCCTCGGTGACGATCCGCTCGCTGGTCACGTGGATCTTGTGCGAGCGCCACCGCCAGGTCCTGGTCGCGACCAGGACCAACGCCGGGACGACGAGGATCAGCAGGGCCCACCGCGCCTCGCGGTGCATCCACGACCAGTAGTGCGCCAGGACCTCGATCGCCGCGGCGTCCACGACGGTGACGGCGCTGGGTCGGAGTATCCCGCGGGCCACCGGCGTCACCGAGACGATCCGGTCCTCACCGTCGCGCCACAACGTCTCACGGGCCATGCCTCCAGCGTAAGGAATTAGTTGGCCGCCAACGCGTCACGCGACGTCAGGGGCCGGTCCTAGCCTGCAGGGATGCCCGCGCCCGCGACACGCTCCTGGGTGTGGCCGTACCTGGGCATCGGGGTCGCCTGGGGCTGTTCGTTCGTCTTCATCAAGGTATCCCTGGAGTTCCTCTCGCCCTTCGGCGTCGCCTTCGGACGCTGCGCCCTGGGGGCCGTGACGCTCAACGTGATCGCGCGGGCCCGCGGGGTCGCGCTGCCCAGGGGCCGGCGGGTCTGGCTCGACCTATGGGTCGTCGCCCTGTGCCTCAACATCATCCCCGGCGTCCTCTTCGCCGTCGCTGAGTCGCGAACGACGTCGATCCTCGCGGGCATCATCAACGGGATGACGCCGCTCACGGCGCTCTTCTTCATCGCGGTGGTCTTCCGCGACGACCCCGTCGAGCGCCACCAGCTCGTCGGACTGGGCGTCGGACTGCTCGGGGTGCTGACCGTCCTGGGCGTGTGGCACGGCTTCGGGTCCAACCCCTGGTGGGCGGTACTGGCGCTGCTGGGCGCGGTCACCCTCTACGGCGTCTCGTTCCCCTACTCGCGCCGACACCTCACCCCGCTCGGTCTGGCGCCCGTCGCCCTGGCCAGCGCGCAACTGCTGCTGGCGGCGGTGACACTGCTGCCGACCTTCCTCATCGACGGCACCAACGGTCACGCCCTGACGACCAGCGGCGTCACCGGGCTGCTGGGGCTCGGGGTGATCGGCAGCGGCCTCGCCTTCATGTGGAACTTCCGGGTCATCCAGGCCGCGGGGCCGTCCATCGCCAGCACCGTGACGTACCTCACGCCGGTCGTCGCGGTGATCGTCGGGGTCATCTTCTTGCACGAGTCGCTCACCTGGTACGAACCGGTCGGCGGGGCGATCGTGCTGCTGGGCGCCGCGATCGGCCAGGGCCGGCTGCGCTTCGCGCGTCAGACGTTGCGCAGTTGACGCGCGGCCATGTCGACGTAGGCGAGGAACTCCTCGTAGCGCTCCTCGCCCATCTCGTCACGCTGTGAGTCCAAGGCGCCGGTCATAGCCGCGAGCCAGGCGTCGCGCGCCGACTTGGTGATGCGAAACGGCGCGTGGCGCATCCGCAGACGAGGATGCCCGCGCTCCTCCTGATACGTGGGCGGTCCACCCCAGTACTGGGCGAGGAACAGAGCGAGGTGCCGACGCGACTCGGTCAGGTCCTCGGGGTACATCGGACGCAGGACCTCGTCGAGCGCAACGCGCTCGTAGAAGGCGTCGACCAATCGGACGAAGAAGTCGGCGCCGCCGAGCGCGTCGTACATCGTTTCGTCCACCGCAACACGCTAGAGGCTCCGTTCTAGACTTAGCAGGCCCGAGAGGGCGCGCGGGTGTAGCTCAATGGTAGAGCTCCAGCCTTCCAAGCTGGCCATGCGGGTTCGATTCCCGTCACCCGCTCTCA
>CAWDUM010000006.1:0-127538 GCA_963805595.1 uncultured Actinomycetota bacterium
GAATCGGGACGGGAAAGTTGGAGAGCGAATCCTCTGAGAGGATGTCTCCATGTCAGGACAACCCGATACTCACCCGAGCTGCGTGAACGAGCAGTGAAGATGGCGATCGAGAAGCGCTCGGACTACCCGTCCGAGTGGGCCGCGTCAGGGCCGTCGCCAAGCTGCTCGGCATGTCGCCAGAGACGCTCAGGACCTGGGTGCGAAGAGCCCAGGTCGACCAGGTACCCGCCCGGGGATTCCACGACGAGCGGGCCCGCGTCAAGGAGCTCGAGCGCGAGGTGAAGGACCTTCGCCGCGCGAACGCCATCTTGCAGGACGCGTCGATTTTCTTCGCGACTGCGCTCGACGGTCAAACCAAGAGGTAGTTGCCTACATCGATGCCCGCAAGCATCGATGGGGGGTCGAGCCGATCTGCAGGGCCTTGCAGTTCGCCCCCAGCACCTACTACGACGCCATGTCGCGCCCCCAGTGGCGCGGTCCGGGCGCGACGAGGTCCTGAAAGCCGAGATCCTGCGCGTCCAACGAGAACTTCGACGGCGTCTACGGCGTCAAGAAGGTCTGGAAGCAGCTGAACCGCGAGGGGGTCACGGTCGCCAACTGCACGGTGCGCCGGCTGATGCGAGAGGGGCTCTCGGGCGCTCGTCGCGGTCGCCAGTTCAAGGTCACGACCATCAGCGACGAGAACCAGCACCGACCGAGCGACCTCGTCGATCGTCAGTTCTGGCCCCGGCGCCCAATCGTCTCTGGGTGGCGGACCTCACCTACGTGAAGACCCACACCGGCTGGGTCTACGTCGCCTTCATCATCGACGTGTTCACTCGGGCCATCGTCGGCTGGCAGACCTCGACGTCGTTGCGCAGCGACCTCGCCCTCGACGCACTCGAGATGGCGATCTACGCGCGCAACAACCACGGCCTCGCCGGACTGGTCCATCACTCCGACCGCGGCGTTCAATACCTCAGCATTCGCTACTCCGAGCGACTCGGTGAAGCGGAGATCGTCGCGTCGGTCGGGTCCAAGGGCGACAGCTACGACAACGCGCTGGCCGAGAGCTTCAACGGCCTCTACAAGACCGAACTCATCCATCGCAAGGGACCCTGGCGCAACGTCGAGCACGTCGAATGGGCGACACTCAACTACGTCGACTGGTTCAACAACCGGCGCATCCACGAGGCGCTCGACTACGTGCGCCGCGGAGTTCGAAGCTCACTACTATGACTCCGACGAGTCAGAGAGTCTGGCCGTTTAGAAGAGATTTAGTCTCCGGCAAACCCGTCGCGATTCAAGCGGTCGCCTGCGAGGATTCCAACGTTGATTCCGCGTGGTCGGGTCTTGGACACTCGAATGGCGTGGCTCGTAATTGCGGGCGGTGCAGTCATTGCAGCCGCGAGCTTCATGTCTTGGATCACGGCCACAACAATCTTGGGATCAGTCAACCGATCGGCATGGCAACTCGGAAGCGGGCTCTCCGACGATGGCACAGGGCCGCTGTTGCTCATTTTTGGCCTGCTCATCGCCAGCGTCGTCTCGGCAAGCTCACGCCGGTCGAGTTCGAACTGGCCTTCTCCGCCACTCAGGCCGCATGATGTTCATAACCGGTGTCAGGGGAACCGGGGGCAGACCCGAGTCAGTAATCGCAAGGACCAAGGCTCACTTGGGTCGGAGGATCTAGTTTGCTGCGGGTCTCTCGCTGGTCACTTCACCAAATATGAAGTTAAATGCGAGGGCGAGGTCATTCTTGATGCGCTTTCTCTCGGGTTTGGACGGCCTGTCTGAATCGGGTTCTTTCGAATCCTCTGGCCAATCGATGGCTGAGTGTGCACAGCGTATTGGCCTGTTACCGGTCGGATCGTGGTAGACATTCATGCCAATTTGCCTCGCGGCCTGAACGAGAATCTCGCCCACAAGGGTGAACTTCGGATTGTCGTCCAACACGGATTCTGGACCGAGTCCATGTTGCGCAAGATGTTCTCGCCAAGAGGAGGAAAGTCCCCGTTCGCCCTTTTCCATGTGCAGAGCTTCTGAACTGAGTGGGTGCGGGATAGGCCTATCTCCATCCCAGGTGAGATGATTTGGATCATCAATGAACCGGCGGTACAGGGCGTGCGAATTTGGAATAAAATCGGCTGCTTCTCCGCAAGCCAACTGAGGAGGGCCGCCCGTGGACACTAGGCGCGAGAGAGTTCTTCCAACAAGTCCGAAAACTCGACGCTGCGTTCGCTCAAAGGACCGTACCAACCCGATGAGTCGTGTCTTCGGTGTGCCCATACATTCGCTTCTGACTCGGTGATCTCAAACTCTAGGTCCCAGCCTGCCTTTCTCCAGACGAACATGACTGCGCCCTCTTCGGAGGGCACCACTGACGGAGTTGGGATGTTTCTCCCCAGAGTCTCGAACGCGATGGATCGCGCTCTGTCAATCGTCAAGAGAGACGGTATGTTCAGTCCCGTGAAATCGTAGGAGCCTTCGCCGAGCTCGTTGAGTCGCTGGTACACGTAAGCCATCCAGCGCGACAGGACTTGATAGTTGGATGTGCCACTTGGAGTGTCCAGAGTTTCGCGCCGCTCAAACGTTGTCCCGGCTGCATCTGGGACGGACGCAACGAGTTCAATGGTGCCTAGCGAGGGCGTAAGAAATGTCGTAGCCGCGAGCGCAAACACCGCTACTGGCATTCGGATCCAATTGCCATCCCTCATTGGAAGCGTTGCCAACTCTTATGTGCGGCCTCAGTTGTGAGGGCAGTGAAGGAAGTAACGATTGCTCGGCGACCCTTGTCGAGATGCCGTTTCAATTCGTCATCATCCATGCCGGCCAAGGCGGGGGCACGGTAGACGAGGGTTAGTTGGGTTCCCTGTCCCGGGTTCGGGCTACTTACTCGGACGGCACCGTGACATCCAACATACAGGCGCGCCGAAGGATTGCCCTCGGATCTCACCATGTAGCGAGCCGACCAGTCTTGTGCTTCTGGCTCTGCGTCAATGTCTTCGACCTTCATGACGGAGGCTTGCCCAATCCGGAGAAGCTGAATGGCAGGAATGTTTGGAATCCAATTTATATAAGTTAGCTCCAGTTGTTGGACATTCGGAGAAGAGAGGTCTTCCTTCGCCAATAGATCCCTAAAGCTTCTAAACGAGGACCAGAACCGATCACGAACCGCTTCGAAGTGTGGATAGTCGTTGTTCCTTCGTCTCCAATTCTGCACGAATCGGTTGTTTTGGAGTTGAACTAAAGACTCATCATCTTCGCTGATGTACCACGTCCGTCCAGTCGGTGGGACGAATTGGAACTGCGGAACGGGGGAAGGTGCTTCGAACAGGTTCTCAATCGGGCCTTCCACCCGAGGCTTTGATTCAACTCGTGGATAGAGCTCTCGGATTGCGGACCAGAAGAGACCGAAGTAGGGCTCCGTCAAACCATTTATGGGGGCGAACTGAACACCGATCGCCACCTCGTCGATAGGTGGATTGTGATAGTTCGGAAGGTCAGGCGGGCGCGTCATGTCCGGAGAGGAACCATGTCCAGCAGCGGAAGCCCACATGTGCCACGTGCGGGACGCTGCTTCGCTTGCACACAAAGCAGGATAGCGCCGTAGCGCGACCGCCGCACCTCATCGTTGATGTCACCCGGTGTCGGCGGCGGCGGAGGATAGTTGGCTCTTGATGACTCCGTGCCAGAAGCGACCCTGCGTCGTGTTGAAGGTGTCCTTCCAGTCGACCTGATCCCAATTCTTGAAGTTGCAGAGTCCACTTCGTCACTTTAGGCGCTGCCAATTAGTCCTTCGGCAGACCCGTCGGGGTCACGCCACCTTGTTTGAGGCGCGTGGCACGGTTCGCCTACTAGTCGGGCTGATTGAATGTTTTCTCTTTGAAGTGCGACGTCTACTCATGTGCGTTCCTCAGTTCTGAATCGGACTGAGTGTCCCGGAGACTGGAAACTAGATGGTATTCTGATTCCGAAGTTATCCAATCATTGGCTGGATTATT
The DNA here is from genome assembly GCA_963805595.1 of uncultured Actinomycetota bacterium. Taxonomy (GTDB): domain Bacteria; phylum Actinomycetota; class Acidimicrobiia; order Acidimicrobiales; family RAAP-2; genus RAAP-2. The sequence goes on from CAWDUM010000006.1 coordinate 3,984, forward strand.
TTGACTTTTGGTGCGGCAGTTTCGATGACAAGTCACAACAGTTACTTTGTCGCCGTCGCAACCATCATTCCCGTCTTGTTTCTCGCATTGACGGTCGAATCCAAGAGCGCACTGGACGGCGTCGTGCGGCTGACAACGAAGCTGATGACCCCCTACGTCGAGAGAGAAAGTGCATTTCTAAGTGACGTCGAACGTGCCCAGACGATGCGAGACCTCCTTGCGATTGCGACATCAATGAAGTTGAAGACTCTGTTCTCGGATCTCGTAAGGGCGCTCGCGTTCGTAGCCGTTCTGGTCGGCTCGACCTGGGTGATCGTCGAGAGTGTCACGGGCGAACTGACGGCACTCGCCGCCATCTACCGAGGAAGTGCGAGTGTCACGCAGTACTCAAACGTTCACACTTCGATTGTCTTACTTGTTACATTGACCGGTCTCGTCGTCTTTGTTCGAATATTGCAATTGTGGCTGAAATTCGGCGCAGCAGTTGGTAGCAGAAGATACTTGAAGGCTATTGCCAAAGCGATTCGCATTGCGACACGGAAAGAATAGGGTCTGCCGCTGGTCTCGTCTCGCAATTGATGCCGTCTACTTGGTCGGAGTGGCTACCTCAATAACTGCGTTCACCCTTCGTCCAAGGCCACGGAGCCCCAGCACTTGAAGTGATTGGCTCGGCATCCCGTTGAACAGGGATGTTCAGCCTTCCAATGACGCGTGAGACTCGTTCGATGACGACGTTGAAGTCACCGGTGGCGCTGCAGATGTGAGGCACAGGTTCTCCATCGTCGTGACCGATCTCGTCGAAGAGCGGTCGCTCCGTGGGCAATAGTTGGGCAATAGTGGGCAAGAAATGGGCGTGTAACGGGGGTAAGTCGTGGTGCATGTCGGGCACTGCTGGACAGTCGAAAACCAAGTAATCGCTTGGGTGTTCGACGAAAATCGTTGGAGCTGGCGACGGTGTCCGAGTTCACGACATAAGCGACGCGGCATTTTTCGATGTGTCAAGACATCGGAGACAGCTGACCGTCGCTCGGTGGACAGGGCACCGTTGATGTGTCAAGACATAGGAGACAGTTTGATCAGGGGGTTCTCCTATGGACATGGGCCGATACCTGGTGGAGGCTTACCTGCGCGAGGGCCGCTCGGTCGCCTCGCTGGCTAAGGATCACGGGGTCGATCGCAGTTGGATCTACAAGCTCCTGGCCCGCTACCGCGCCGAGGGCGAGGCCGGTCTGGTGCCGCGGTCCAAGCGGCCGCTGCAACCGGCGACCGTGGTCACCGTCGAGCTCGAAGAGCGGATCCTCGAGCTACGCAAAGAGCTCGAGGGCCGCGGCTACGACGCCGGCGCCCAGAGCATCGCCGACGCGCTAATCCGTGACGGACTGACCCCGCCGTCGGTGACCACCATCTGGCGCGTGCTGCGTCGACGCGGCTTCGTTACCCCTCAGCCCAGGAAACGACCCAAGTCCTCCTACTGCCGCTTCACGGCGGACCTACCCAACGAGTGCTGGCAGTCCGACATGACCCACTGGCAACTGGTGGGCGACCTAGGAGTCGAGATCCTCAACGTGCTCGACGACCACTCGAGGCTGTGCGTGGCCTCGAGGGCCCTGCACGTGACCAAGGTGCTCGACGTGATGGCGACCTTTCGCGAAGCTCGTGAGACCTACGGCACGCCCGCATCAGTGCTCACCGACAACGGCGCCATCTTCACCGCCCGCTACCGCAACGGGCGCACGGGCTTTGAGAGCGACCTCGAGCAACTGGGCGTCATCTATAAGCACTCGAGCCCCAACCATCCCCAGACCTGCGGGAAGGTCGAGCGATTCCACCAGACCATGAAGAGGTTCCTCGCCAAGCAACCCGCGGCGATGTCAATCGGACAGCTCCAGTCCCAGATCGACGAGTTCGTTGCCTTCTACAACGACGTGCGCGGCCACCGGTCCCTGGGTCGCAAGACCCCGCGCAGCGTCTACGAGGCACGGCTCAAGGCGAGCCCGGGCGCGGCCCCGACCAGCACTTCGCACTACCGCATCCGCCAGGACAAGGTCGACCCGTCGGGCTCGGTCACCCTGCGCTACGGCTCGAAGATGCTCCACGTGGGCATCGGGCGTCGCCACGCGGGCACGATCGTCACGATGTTGGTGGCCGACCGAGACGTCAGGGTGATCAAGGAGGACGGGGATCTGCTGCGGCACTTCAAAATCAACCCGGAGCGCAACTACCAACGCATCTCAGACGACGAGGTGTCTACGATGTCCTGACACAGTGTCTCCGATGTCTTGGGACATCACAGTTGGAGCGGGCGACGGGAATCGAACCCGCGTTCTCAGCTTGGGAAGCTGATGTTCTGCCGCTGAACTACACCCGCGCAGGCGCCCATCGTATCGTCGCGGCGCGCTGGATTCGACGGCGCGACAGGTCTCCGGGTGCGAGAATCGCCCGGGACAAGGAGTCCGGGCGTGTTAGCACGAGACCCGATTGATGGGTGGCACCATCGCGCCAACTCTCCTGATTGGACATACTGAGGCGCAGTTTTGGGGGAGGTCCATGCGCTCGATCGGGGTCGTCTTTCGTGCCGAGTTCCTGCGGCGATGGGCGTCGTGGCTAGCCCTATCTCTCCTCGTCGCCTTAATTGGCGGTACCGTCCTCGCGGGCGTCTCCGCCGCCCGCCGGACGTCGACGGCCTTTGCAGGTTTCTCGCGACACTACGGCTACGACGCTGAGTTGATCAGCACCTCGCCCATTCCCGGGAGCCTCCTGCGACTGCCGTACATCTCCCAAGCGACGCTCGAGACCTACTACGCCAACGGCAACGGCGTCGCGGACGGACAGTTTGTGCCGAATGGCGACCTCAACGTGCAGGGCCTCCCGACGTCCAACCTTTCCAGCACCATCAAATTGATCTCGGGCCGTCTGCCGAGCGGTCCCCGCGAGGCCCTCGTTGGATTCTCGATGCAGCGCCAATTCGGACTTCGGGTCGGTTCGATCGTGACGGTGCCGTTCTACTCGCTGTCCCAACGCGAGGTCGAGATTTCCACGAACGACTACGTCGTCCCCCACGGCCCTCGGGTGAGTTTCCGGATCGTCGGCGTCGAGGTGAGCGAGGGAGATTTTCCCTCCACCTCCCCCTCCTACTCGCTTTACACCAGTCCGGCGTTCGATCACGGCGAGGGTCGCACCGTCGTGTCGGTCCCACTACTTCAGATGCGGCTGCGACAGGGCCCAGGTGACATGCCCCAGTTGCAGGTCTTCGTCAACCACCACCAGCCCAAACACGGCTTCGCGTATCTACAGAACGAGGACTCGAGCGCGGCATCGATCGGCCAGTCGATTCAACCCCAGGCGACGGGTTGGTGGTTCTTTGCCCTCTTCGCCTTGCTGGCGGGACTGGCCCTGGTGGGCCAGGCGTTGTCGCGCCAGAGCCTCGTCGAGCGTGAGTCCTACCCCGCGCTCTCGGCGCTCGGACTACGTCCGCGTCAGCTCTTTGGACTCGGCATGGTACGTGCCGTGGCCGTCGCCGCTGCGGGGGCGTTGGGCGCGGCGGCGCTGGCGTTTGCCGTCTCCCCGCTGACGCCAGTGGGCGAGGCTCGCGCGGCCGCGACCCAGCGGGGGTTCGTGTTCGATCCGGTCCTGCTCAGCCTTGGCTTTCTCGCGATCGTGGCGTTGGTCGTCGCATTGGCGGTGCTGCCGTCACGGCGGGCAGCGTTCGGCGTCAACTCGTGGACCACGCGGGACCAGCCGGTCAGCCGCTCGAGTTCCACGGTGGCGCTGTTCGCGCGCTCGGGAGCGCCACCGAGCGTCCTGGTAGGCGTGCGCAACGCGCTCGATCGCGGACGCGGCCGATCGAGCGTGCCGGTGGCCACTGCGCTCGTGGGGGCCACGGTGGCCGTGATGGCCCTCGTCGCCACGACGGTCTTCGGCGCAAGCCTGAACCATCTGGTGAAGACCCCTCCGCTTTACGGCCAGAACTGGCAGCTGGACATGGGGAGCATGTCCACTTCGCAGCTGCATACGGCCATCACGGAGTTCGATCACGACGCGCGCGTGACCAAGGTTTCCTACGGGTTCACGGGAAAGTACGTGAAGATCGGTTCGGTCGTGGTTGAGGGAGTCTTCGTCGGCGTGGCCAAGGGACCGATGGCGTTCTCGCTCGTCAGCGGCCACGATCCCGTGGGGACCCACGAGATGCTCCTCGGGGCGACGACGATGTCCCAGACGCACCTACACCTCGGCTCGCGCGTTTCGGTGTCGCTGGTCAACAAGGCGAACAAGGTGCTGGACCGGACGTTCCGGGTCGTCGGCGTCGTGTCGCTGCCACCAACCTTTAGCAACGGGGGCCTGGGAGTGGGGGTGGTCATGCCCCTGAACGCCGCGTTGGACATCGCCTGTAAGGGCAACCCCGACCAGTCGACGTGCAAGACGCAGCTCGTGAAGTCCATCTCTGGCTGGGGAATGGCGGTGGGCATCACCCCCGGGGCCGCCGGGCGCGCGGCGCTCGCTCACTACGACAAGCAGTTCTCCCAGAACGTCAACGAGCTCAACGTGCCGACCAACCTGTTCAATTTCGGCCAAGCGGTGGACTTCCCTCTGCTGCTCGGCGTCACCCTGGCCCTCTTCGGGGCGGCGACCCTGGCGCACCTGTTGTTCGTGAGTGTGGCGCGCCGACGCCGACAGGTCGCACTTCTCAAGGTCCTGGGCTTCGTACGCCACCAGGTCCTCGCGGCCACGTGCTTCCAGGCGCTGACGGTCGTCGTGATTGGCCTGGTGATCGGCGTGCCCACGGGCATTGTCGTCGGGGGGACCGTGTGGAGGACGTTCGCCTCGCACCTCGGGGCCGTGCCCGTGGCCGTGGTGCCCGCGAGAGTGGTGGCCATCGTCTGTGGCGTCATTGTCGTGGGCGGCGTCGCCCTCGCCCTGTTGCCCGCGCTGCTCGCGTTGCGCGTTCAACCCGGCGAGGCTCTCCGTGAGGCCTAGGCGTAGCACCTCACGTGAGTGGACACCCATCAGAGTGCTCCGGCTGGGTCTGCTTGACTAGCGGAGCTCCGTGTCGGGAACGGCGCGATTCGTCGTCGCGGCACCGTCGGGGGCGCTGGCGCGGGGGTGACCGATTCCCGACGCGAGCATCGCGGAGTTCGGAACCCTCAGGACTCCGTCATCGGTTTGCAGCGTCACGTAGGTCAAACCGATTCCCACGACTTTGGCGTCGATCGTGCCTATCGCGCCCGATCGCAGACGGATGTCGTCACCGACCACGAAGGGCCGGGCGAAGAGCAACACGAGCGACGCGAAGACGTTGCCCAGGCTCTGCTGGGCGGCGATGCCCAGGACAATCCCGGTGACGCCGGCGCCGATCAACAGGTGCTGGAGAGAGACGCCGAGGACACCGAAGAGGGCGAAGACAAGTATCAGAAAGCCGAGGCCCGACATGACGAAGCGCACGATGGCCGCGGACCCGGCGTGCGCCCGCGGGGTGACGAGGTGGCTGAACCCCGTTGAGAGCCGTCGGATCGCGATCGTGCCAGCAGCGAGCAGGACGAGGGCCGACACCCAGGAGATCACTCGCGAATGCAGGGCGGGGCCGTGAAACCTGCCCCAGTTGGTCCCGACGACGACGGCGGCGACGGCCAGCGCGGCGGAACCGACTGAGATGACCCACTCGCGTGGCGCGAGGCGTCTCGGCACGTGGCGCAGGTGGCGCGACATCTCACCCACCCTACCGACGGTGGGTTCGACAGACTTCGGTCCGCCGCGCGACTCCGGTCCCACCGGTCAGCGAGCGGTGCCGGAGTACTGTGGCCTGGTCATGGTGCTCTCGGACCGCTCCATCAAGGAGGCCCTCGCCGCGGGCCGCATCGTCATCGACCCACTGAGCGACGACTGCATCCAGCCGTCGTCGGTCGACCTGCACGTCGACCAGTTGTTCCGGGTCTTTCGCAACCACAGCCAGAGCGTCATCGACGTGCGTGAAGCCCAGGAGGACCTGACCGAGCTCATCGACGTCGGCCCGACCAACCCCATGATTTTGCACCCGGGCGAGTTCCTCCTGGGCTCGACGATCGAGCGTGTCGCGCTCCCCAACGACCTCGTGGCGCGCCTGGAGGGCAAGTCCTCACTGGGTCGTCTCGGACTTCTCATCCATTCGACCGCGGGATTCGTGGACGCCGGCTGGGATGGGCACCTGACCCTCGAGCTCTCCAACGTGGCCAACTTGCCCATCACCTTGTACCCGGGGATGAAGATCGGCCAGATCAGCTTCTTCGAGATGACGACGCCGGCCGACCGCCCCTACGGGTCGTCGGGGCTGGGCTCGAAGTACCGGGGCCAGCGCGGGCCGACCCCGAGCCGGTACTCGGAGAACTTCAAAGAGGACTAGGCGTGGCACCGGTGGCGCGCCAGAGTAGGAGCGAGCAGTGCTAGCGCGCATCATCATCGGACTGGCCGTGACGATCGTGTGCTTCGGCGTCGCCGGGCGGCGCTTCTACTGGCTCTCCACCCTGATCCGCAGCGGCAAGGAGGCGCCGCGGCGCTGGCACGGATTCAAGAAGGTCTCCGAGGCCGAGGTCGTCGAGGTCGCCGGCCAGAAGAAGCTGCTGCAGTGGACCGTCCCGGGTGCCGCACACTTCTTCACGATGTGGGGCTTCACCATCCTGATGTTCACGATCATCGAGGCCTACGGGTCCCTGTTCGACCGCGACTTCCACATCCCGCTCATCGGCACCGACAACTGGCTCGCCTTCGTCGAGGACTTCTTCGCGACCGCGGTGCTGGTGAGCCTCGTCGTCTTCACGGTGATCCGGCTGCGCAACGCCCCGTCGCGCAAGGACCGCGCGAGCCGCTTCTACGGCAGCCACAACGGCGCGGCGTGGGCGGTGCTGGCCATGATCGGCCTCGTCATCGTCACGCTGCTGGTGTATCGCGGCGCGCAGATCAACACCGGCTCTTTCCCGTACACGCACGGCTTCACCGGGTGGGTGGGCTACGTATCGCCCCGGGGTATCCCGCCCGTGGCGTCGTCGTGGGCCTTCGCGTCCAAGGCCGTCGCCGGCTGGCTTCACCCGCTGGGCTACGGCGTCAACAGCGTCCTGGAGGCGGTGTTCCTCCTAGCTAACGTGGCCGTGATCGCGGGCTTCCTGGTCTTCGTCTCCTACTCCAAGCACCTGCACATCTTCATGGCGCCCGTGAACGTCGCCTTCTCACGGCGACCCCGCGCGCTGGGCGGGCTGGACAAGACCCCCGACATGGACATGGACAACGTCACCGAGGACACGGTCTTTGGCGCGGGCAAGGTCGAGGACTTCACCTGGAAGCAGATGCTCGACTTCGCGACCTGCACCGAGTGCGGGCGTTGCCAGTCGGTGTGTCCGGCGTGGACGACCGGCAAGCCGCTTAGCCCCAAGCTCGTCATCATGGGTCTGCGCGACAACATGTTCGCCTCGGCCGACCGTCTGTTGAGCGGGGCCGAGCCCGGCGAGGTCGCCACGCTGGTGCCCACGACGATCGACCCCGACGTGCTGTGGAGCTGCACGACCTGCGGCGCGTGCGTCGAGCAGTGCCCGGTCGACATCGAGCACGTCGACGCCATCATCGACATGCGGCGCTACGAGGTCTTGATGGAGAGCCGCTTCCCCTCGGAGGCCGGTCTGTTGCTGCGCAACATGGAGAATCAGGGCGACCCCTGGGGACTCGGCTCCTCCAAGCGCACCGAGTGGCTGTCCCAGCTGGACTTCGAGGTCCCGGTCTTTGACGGGCCGATCCCCGAGGACGTTGAGTACCTCTACTGGGTGGGCTGCGCGGGCAGCCTGGACGAACGCGGGCGAAAGCAGGTCGTCTCGACCGCGAGGATGCTGCACCGCGCCGGGGTCAGCTTCGGGATCCTGGGGCCGCGCGAGAGCTGCAGCGGCGACCCGGCGCGGCGCATGGGCAACGAATACCTCTTCCAGGAGATGGCCAAGGCCAACGTGGCGACGCTCAACGAAGCCCGCGCGCGCAAGATCGTCGCCAGCTGCCCGCACTGCTTCAACACCCTCAAGAACGAGTACCCGGACCTGGGGGGCAACTACGAGGTCGTTCACCACTCCGAGCTGCTGGGCCACCTCGTGGCGTCCGGCCGCCTGGTGCCCGGTGTCAACTACACCGGCACCGTCACCTACCACGACCCGTGCTACCTGGGCCGCCACAACCGGGTCTTTGACGAGCCGCGTGCGGTCCTCGGCGCCATCCCCGGGGTCACCCAGGTCGAGATGGCCCGACACCGCGAGCGCGGGTTCTGCTGCGGCGCCGGGGGAGCGCGCATGTGGATGGAGGAGAACATCGGCAAGCGCGTCAACATGGAGCGCACCGAGGAGGCCCTGGGCACCGGAGCCGACGTCGTTTCCACGGCGTGCCCCTTCTGCATGATCATGCTCGACGACGCCGTCAAGGCTCAGGGCCGCGAGGACGTCGCGGTGCTGGACATCTCTCAAGTGGTGGAGCGCTCGCTCGTCGAGTGACGCCCTACTGGGCGGTCCAACCCCCGTCGATCGGCAGCGGCGAGCCCGTGATCGTGGCGGCGGCGTCCGAGCACAGGAAGACGGCCAGTGCACCCACCGACTCGGGAGCCGTGAAGGCGAGCATCGGCTGCTTCTCGGCCAGGAGGCTCTCGGATTCGGTCGCGACGTCGGTGCCCGCGGCGCGGGCCCGATCCGTGATCTGGGCTTCCACCAGGGGGGTGAGCACCCACCCCGGGCAGATCGCGTTGACCGTGACGCCGTGGTTCGCCAGCTCCAGCGCGGCTACCTTGGTCGCGCCCAGAACGCCGTGTTTGGCCGCGACGTAGGCGACTTTGTTGGCGCTCGCCACGAGGCCGTGGGCCGAGGCCACGTTGATGATCCGGCCCCAGCCCTGCTCCTTCATCGCCGGGATGGCCGCACGCATCGTGTGGAACACCGCGGAAAGGTTGAGCGCGAGGATCGTGTCCCAGCGCTCGACGGGGAACTCCTCGACGGGCGAGATGAACTGGACGCCCGCGTTGTTGACCAGGATGTCCAGGCCGCCGAAGGCCCGCTGGGTCGCGACGACGAGTTCGCGCGCTTGGACAGCGTCGGTGAGGTCGGCGCCGTCGTAGGCGACCTCGACGCCGAAGTCGCTGGCCATCGTCGAGCGCAGCGACTCGATGGACCCGGCGTCGCCGAATCCGTTGAGCATGACCCTCGCGCCCTCGGCGGCAAGGGCGCGCGCTACCGCCAGACCGATGCCGCTCGTCGAGCCGGTGACCAACGCGCGCCGTCCGCTCAGTGACACGGTGTATTCCTACTCTCTGGGGTCTGACGTCGGGGCCGTCATGGACACCGTGGCGCGCGGCCGTCGCGCGGCGAGGCGCAGGCGCGCCCGCGCCAGCGCGCCCGCGAGGCCGCCGGGCACGAAGATCACGAACAGGATGAAGAGGGCGCCCAGGAGGAACTGGGGCTGGCCGAGCGGCACCCGCAGGAATGCGGGGAGCCGGGTGAAGGTCGGTTCGGCGGCCACCTTGACCAGGTACTGCTGGAGGTAGATGTAGATGAAGCCCCCGGCGACCGCGCCCCAGCGCGACGCTGCGCCGCCCAGGACCACCATGATCACGATTGACAGCGTCAGGGTGACCGACGCCACCGCGCTGGGCACCGCGGTCCCGATGAGCAGGATGTACAGGACGCCGCCGCCCGCGGCGACGAGCGAGGAGACGGTGTAGGCCATCAGCTTGAAGCCGAACGGTCGTAGCCCCAGGACCTCGACGCGGGTCTCGTTGTCCCGGATCGCGATCAGGACGTGGCCGGCCGCCGACTCGGTGACCACCCACACCACGACGCCGACCACGACCAGGAAGCCCAGCGCGATCCAGTACAGGCTGCGGGTGTTAGAGACCGCGCCGGAAAGAATCCCGGGCATGCGCGATGAGCTCATCGCGAGGCCGTCGTCGCCGCCCGTGAGCCCGTGCGGGTTGTCCTGGATGAGGTAGTAGAACGCCTGAGCGAAGGCCAGCGTGACCATCGTGAAGGCAATCCCCGAGACCCGCAGCGCGATCGCTCCGAGAACCAAGGCCATCGCGAGCGAGACCCCGATCGTCAAAGCGAAGGCGGACGCCACCGGCCAGTTCCAGCGCGTGAGGGCGATGTCGAAGACGTAGATTCCCGCGGCGAAGTGCATGACGACGCCGAGCGAGAGCAGCCCGGTGTAGCCGAACATCACGTCGTAGCCGAGCGCCACCGCCCCGAAGATGAAGCACAGGGCCAAGACCTCGAGGGTCCCCGACGAGTTGACGACGTCGACCGCTCCGGGGAGGATCCACGCCACGTGCAGCCCGACGAAGGGCAGCACCGCGGCCACGAGGACCGCCGCGGCGCCGATCATGAGCCCGAGTCGCGGGACCCTCACGCGGCCCTCCCAAAGAGCCCGCGGGGGCGCACCTGCAGGACCAGGGCCAGGACAAGCACCACCGACAGGTTGCCGATCTCCGCGAGCCCGGAGTGGGTGCCGAGGTAGTAGTTCGTGTAGTCCTGGACCACTCCCACCAGAAGAGCCGCGACGGCCGAGCCCCGGATCGAGCCCAGTCCGCCGATGACCACGACGATGAAGGCGAAGATCAGCAGACTGTCGCCCTGGAGCGGGGACACGAGGTCACCACTGAAGACGACCGAGTAGAGCAGCCCGGCGAGGCCGGCCATCGCGCCGCCGATGACGAAGACCAGGGTGAAGGCGCGGCCTACGTCGATCCCCAGCGCCTGGACCATCTCGCGGTTCTCCACCCCGGCGCGGATCGTGATGCCGTAGCGCGTGCGCCGAAGGAACCACTCCAGGGTGACCAGGACGACGGCACCGGCCGCGATGGCGATGAAGTCGGCGTGCGCCAGGATCAGGTTGCCCGAGCGGGTGGCCTCGAGCAGCCAGAGCGGCACGGGGAGCGTCAGCGAGTTGGAACCGAAACCGCCCAGCAGGAGCGCGACCACGGCGAGGTCCAAGCCGATCGTGACCAGGACCTGGCTGAGGGGCCGACCGTAGAGGGGCCGGATCAGGACGAGCTCGGTGAACGCCGCGGCCAGGGCCCCACCGAGGATCGCGGCAGCTACCTCGATCGCGAAGAGCCAGGCCGCGTTCCAGGAAGCGGGCAGGTGCGTGGCCAGGTCCCAGGCGGCGTACGCGCCCAGTGTCATGAACATGCCGTGAGCGAAGTTCAAGATGTCCATGAGGCCGTAGATGAGCGAGAGCCCCGACGCCGCCAGGAAATAGACGGCACCGAGCGCGAGCGAACTGAAGGCCAGCGTGAGAAAGATGCTCACGTCGCCCCCGAGACCCCGAGCAGCTGTCGCGCGAGCTGCGGGTCGCTAAGGTCCCCCACCGCGCCGGTGTGGACCACCTCGCCGTGGTCGAGCACGACGACGCGCTGGGCGAGGCGCGTCACCACGGCCAGGTTCTGCTCGACGAGCAGGATCGTCGCCTCCGTGGCGATCCTCTCGAGCGCGTCGACGAGCTCGCCGATCAGCTTGGGCGCGAGCCCCTTCGAGGGCTCGTCGATGAGCAGGAGCGGCCAACCGTTGAGGAGAACGCGGGCGATGGAGAGCATCTGTTGCTGCCCGCCCGAAAGTGACCCGGCGCGCTGGCGCAGACGCGACTTGAGCTCGGGGAAGAGCGCGAAGGCCTCGTCGTAGTTGGGTTCGGCCGTGCGCTCGGCCAGGCGCAGGTTCTCGGCGACCGTGAGGCCCGCGAAGACGTCGCGGTCCTCGGGCACGTAACCCACACCGAGGCGCACGACGCGGTGCGCGGGCCAACCCTGCGTGTCGCGACCCAGGACGCGCACGACGCCACTGCGCGGCAGGAGCCCGAGGATGGCCCGCACGGTGGTGGTCTTGCCCACGCCGTTGCGCCCCAGCAGAGCCGTAACGCCGCCCTGAGGGACGTCGAGGTCCACTCCCTGCAGGACGTGCGAGCCCGTGATCGACACGTGCAGGCCCGCGATCTCGATGGCGTTGGTCACAGCGGCTGGCCGAGGTAGGCGCGCTGGACGTCGTCGTTGGCGATCACCGACGCGGGGTCGCCGTGCGCGAGGAGGCGCCCGGAGTCGAGGACGGCGATGCTCTGGGCGAGTCCCACCACGACCGCCATGTGGTGCTCGACCATGAGGACGGTGCGACCCTCTCCGTGCAGCCGTCCGATCAGTTCGGTGAGGACCGGAACGTCTTCGGTGTTGACTCCGGCCATCGGTTCGTCGAGCAGGAGGAGACGCGCGTTCGACGCCACGAGGATCGCCAGCTCGAGCTTGCGCTTGTCGCCGTGGGAGAGGACGGCCGTTGGACGCGCGGCCAAGTGCGCGAGTCCGACCATGTCGAGGGCCCGATGAGCGACTCCGCTCGCCTCGTCGTCCTCCGACGGGCGATGCCAGAAGCGGCCGCTGCCGCCGAGGCGAGCCTGGGCCGACAGCCGAGCGTTCTCGAAGACGCTCAGGGTGTCGAAGAGGCTCGACGTCTGAAACGTGCGGCCCACGCCTCGGCGGGCGCGACGAGAAGGTCGAAGCCCAGTGAGGCGGTGGCCGCCAAACTCGATCGTGCCGGTCGTGGGTGTCAGCAGGCCGCTGAGCAGGTTGAGCAGCGTGGTCTTGCCCGCGCCGTTGGGCCCGATGATGCCCAGGAAATGGCCGGTGGGGACATCGAGGTTGACGTCATCGAGGATCTCAACTCCGCCCACACGAAAGCCCAAGCCCCGAATCACGAGATCCGGGGCTTGGGCTTCCAGGTTGGGTGTCACGAGGTACTGGCGGCGCGTGACTCGCTTAGAAGTTCGCGCTGGACGGCGGCGCCGTTGCCTTGGCGGACAGTGTGGCCAGGGTCACCGGCTGGTAGGCGCCCGAGACCGTCTTGACCAGCTGGACCTGGAACATCGGCTGCAGCATCGCGTGGTCGGACTTGCGGATCGTCTGGGTGCCCTTGGGTGCCTGGAACGTCCAACCTTCGAGACCCTTGATCATCTTCGATACGTTCGAGTCTCCCCCGGACTTCAGTGCGCGCACGACCATCTCGGCCCACACGAAACCGTCCGCCGTGAACAGGTCCGGGGTCAGCTTGTAGCGCTTCTGCATCTGGGCGATGAGGTAGCTGTTCACCGAGTTGTGGGGCGACAGGTAGTTGTAGAGCGAGATGTAGTTGAACTTGAGACCCACGGCTCCGTAGAACTGGTAGGTGATCTGCTGGGCGAGACCGGTGATCACCGCGGAGCTGTCAAAGACGCCCGCCTGGTCCAACGCCTGGGCGAGGGGTGCCGCGGTCGCTCCGGCCCACGCCATGAAGACGACGTCGGGCTTGGCCTGGGACACCTGGAGGGCGACCGGGGTGAAGTCCGTCGTGGTCAGTGGGACGAGCTGGCTGGTGACCGTGTCGCCCAGCGCGGTGAAGGCCTTCGTGGCGTCGGTGACGTAGGACTGACCGAACGAGTAGTCCTGGGCCAGGACCAGGATGGTCTTGCCGGTTCCGAGGGCCTTGACGTAGGAGAGGGCGGTCTGGACGTCCTGGTAGGTCTGGCGACCGGAACGGAACGTGTAGCGATTCGCGCCGGTGACCGAGTCGTCGGCCGCGGCGCCCGAGATGTAGAGCACCTTGTTCTGGGCGGCCAGCGGTGCGAGCTCGTCGGCGATGCCGGAGTCACCCGTGCCACCGATGATCTTGTAGCCCGCGCCGACCATCCCCTTGAAGTCGGTCGCGGCCGTCGTCGGGTTGTCGGCGTCGTCTTCGACGTTGATCTTGACCCGGTGTCCGTTCACCTTGTTGGTGCCCTTGGTGGCGTAGCTCAAGCCGATGCGCATGCCCTGCATCCACTCGGTGATGTACGCGGAGTAGATACCCGTCTGCTCGGTGACGATCCCCACCTTGTACGGCGCCGCGGGGGCCGCCGTCGATGCCTGGCTCAACCCCAAGGCCGTGCTCAGCAGCGCCGTCGCCATCGCCAGCGGACCCGCAATCCAACGCGTCCTGTTCTTCATTGGACAACCCCCTTTGCGCCGCCACCTCGACGTCGCGTTGCCGGAAGTCAAGCAGAGCGACGTAAAAATGTCAAGTGAATCATCTCTCATTTTACGCTAATGTCAGGCTGCGCCGCGGTTGGGCGGAGCGAAGGGGGAGACCGTGCAACTGGAGCTGGATGGCGAACTCGCAGACGCCGGCCTGGACGTGGCCCGTGTGAAGCGCATCCCGGCGTACTTCGACGGCTTCGTCGAGACCGGACGGCTGGCGGGCTGGCTGGCGACGATCAACCGTGGCGGCAAGCTCGTGTGGGTCGGCCACGGCGGGCACCGCGACCGCGAGCGCTCCCTCGAGGTGACCGACGACACCATCTGGCGGCTGTTCTCGATGACCAAGCCCATCACGGCGGTCGCAGCGCTGATGCTCTATGAGGAGGGCAAGTTCGACCTCAACGACGAGGTCAGCCAGTGGATCGACGAGCTGCGCGAACCGCGGGTGTACGCCGGCGGTAGCCACCTGGCGATGCGGACGACGCCCGCGAGCGAGCCGGTGCGCGTTCACCACCTCTTCACCCACACCGCGGGATTCACCTACGACTTCCAGTACCAGTCGCCGGTCGACATGCTCTACCGGGCGATGGGCTACGACGCGATGCAGTGGAAGTTTCCCGAGGGCGTCGACCTCGCGGGAGCGGTGCGCCACTGGTGCTCGGTTCCCTTGCTCTTCGAGCCGGGCACCGCGTGGAACTACTCGGTCGCCACCGAGATCCTGGGCCGACTTATAGAGATCTGGAGCGGGCAGCGCCTGGACGAGTTCTTCCAGGACCGGATCCTCGGGCCCCTGGGAATGACCGATACCCACTGGTTCTGCCCGCCCGACAAGGTCGAGCGCCTGGCGATGCTCTACGTCAACTTCAACGGCCAGGCCGTCCCCGTCGAGGAGATGGCGCAGGCGTTCACCCGCGAGCCGAGCCTGCACCTGGGCGGCGGCGGACTCGTCACCACCGCGCGCGACTTCCAGCGCTTCATGTCGATGATGGTGGGCGGTGGGACGTACAACGGCGTCACATTGCTGACCTCGCGCAGCGTGGAGCTCATGACGCGCAACCACCTGCCGGGGGGTCAGACGATCGCCGAGTTCGGGCGCGGAATGCTCAGCGACGACGCGCAGGCGGGCACGGGATACGGCATGGGCGTCTCGGTCGTGGTCGACCAGGTCCGCAACAAGAGCCTCGTGTCGGAAGGCTCTTATTCGTGGGGCGGCGCCGCGTCCACCGTGTTCTGGATCGACCCCAAGGAGGAGCTCTCCGTCGGCTTCTATTCCCAGCTGCTGCCCAGCACGAGCTACCCGTGGCGCCGCGCTCTCCAGCAGCTCGTCTACTCCTCGATGGTGGGATAGGGCGCCGCTTACGTCGTGCGGCGTGGTGCGGACCCCTACGGGTCGTGGGTGACGGAACGTACAGTGGCGAGGGTGATCGCCGAGGACCGTGGGGCCGAGGGTGTGGGACGGGAGCGGCGCGGTGACGACTGACTCTTCGCTGCCCCCCGGGGCGCTCGGGCCGCCCGACTTTGGCCCTGGAGCGAACCCCGAGCAGCCCGAGCCGCGTCGAGGCAAGGGCGAGCGCACGCGCCGCAAGCTCCTGGAGGGCGCCGAACAGGTCTTCGGTGCGGTCGGATACCACGAGGCGTCCATCGTCAAGATCACCGAGGCCGCCGACGTGGCCCAGGGCACCTTCTACCTCTACTTCGCCAGCAAGCGTCAGATATTCGACGAAGTCGTCGCCGACCTCAACCAGCGCGTTCGCCGGGCGATGTCCGAGGCCGCCCGCGGCGCCACCACGCGACTCGAAGCCGAGCGGCTGGGCTTCGCGGGGTTCTTCCGCTTCACTGCTCAACACCCCGCGCTGTACCGGGTCATCCGCCAGGCGGAGTTCGTCTCTCCTCAGGCGCTGCGCAACCACTACGAGACGATCCTCGGGCACTACGCGCCCTTCCTCGAAGAGGCGATGGAGACCGGCGAGGTCGTCCCCGGAGACCCGCTGGTTCTGGCGTGGGCGCTCGCGGCCGTGGGCGAGGCGGTCGGCCTGCGCTGGATCCTGTGGAACGAGGGCCAGGAGATTCCACCCGAGGTCTTCGAAGAGATGATGGCCATCATCGCGCGGATGCTGGGAGCGACCGCGTCCGGGGTGCCGGCGGCGGCAACATCGCGTGGCACCGGGTCGGGCGACGTTGCGCCGTCCGGGGTCGCGTCGAGCGGCGATCCATTCGTCGTCGGACGGTGGGTGAGCGACCGAGCGATCCTCGACCCGCTCAAGGCGGCGATCATCTTCGAGGACCGGGTCGTGACCTTCCGCGAACTCGACGACGCGTCAGGCGCGATGTGCCGTGCGCTGCTCGCACGTGGGCTGGTGCGCGGCGACCGAGTCGGCGTGCTGTCAGAGAACCGCCCCGAGCAGGTGGCGCTGCTCTTCGCCTGCGCGAAGGCTGGTCTCGTGATGTTCCCGATGAACTGGCGCCTGACCAACCCCGAACTGGCCGAGCAGTTGACGCTCATCGAGCCCGCGCTATGGATGGTGTCGGCGGCCCAGGGGGCCCGGGTGGACTCGACCCTCACGTCGATCGCCGGGGTTGCGCTGGACCTCGAGCGGTTCTACGAGGAGCCCGGAGCCCCGGCCGAGCCCGCGCCGGCGCCCGTCGTGACGGGCGACGACGCGCTGATGGTCATCGCGACCTCGGGCACTACCGGGCGCGCCAAGGGTGTTCTCCTCACGCACGCGAACTTCTTCTGGACCAACCTCTCCTTGGATCAGGTGGCGCCGATCACCTCGCGCGACACCGTCTTGCAGGTCCTGCCCCAGTTTCACATCGGCGGTTGGAACGTCCAACCGATGCTCGCGTGGTGGAAGGGCGCCACCGTCGTCCTGGAGTCCGCCTTCGACCCGGGGCGGGTCCTCGACCTCGTGTCGAGCCACCGGGTCTCGACGATGGCGGGTGTTCCCGCGACCTACCTCATGATCGGCCAGCACCCTCAGTTCGCGGCGGCCGACCTCTCCAGTCTGCGCTTCGGCGTCGTTGGCGGGGCGGCGATGCCGTTGTCGGTGTTCGAGCAGTGGCGGTCCAAGGGCGTCGCGATCCACCAGGGATACGGCCTCACCGAA
The DNA here is from genome assembly GCA_963805595.1 of uncultured Actinomycetota bacterium. Classification (GTDB taxonomy): domain Bacteria; phylum Actinomycetota; class Acidimicrobiia; order Acidimicrobiales; family RAAP-2; genus RAAP-2. The sequence continues at coordinate 21,102 of CAWDUM010000006.1, forward strand.
GCCGCACCCAACGTCTTTTGCCTCGGCGCCGACGACGCGCCGACCCACCCGGGCTCAGTGGGACACCCCTATCCCTACGTCGAGGTCGCGCTGCGCAACGGGGGCGACGACTCCTTCGTCACCGGGACGGGCCAGGGGGAGCTGTGGGTGCGGGGTCCGGCCGTGTTCGCGGGCTACTGGCGCGACCCCGTGGCGACGGGCAACGTGATGAAGGACGGCTGGCTGCGCACGGGCGACGTGGTCGCGCGCGAGGGCGACGGCTTCTACCGGGTCGTCGGGCGAGCCAAGGAGATGTTCGTCTCGGGAGGCGAGAACGTCTACCCGGTCGAGGTGGAGAACGTCATCACCTCGTTTGCCGGCGTCGTCAGCGCCGCGGTGGTGAGGGTCGCCCACGCCACCTGGGGCGAGGTGGGCGTGGCGTTCGTCGAGCCGGCCCCCGGCGACCGGGTCGACGTCGCCTCGCTCGAAGAGCACTGCCGTGCCCGGTTGGCCTCCTACAAGATCCCCGTGAGGTTCGTGGTGGTGGACGTCCTGCCGCGTAGCCCGGTGGGCAAGATCGACAAGTTGACGCTTCGTGCGATGGCCGAAGGCGACCCTGACCTTCGCGCCTAGGTCGCCCCGGTCCGGGCTCGGGCCAGCGCGACGATGGGGTCCAGGCTCTCGGGGTTCGCCAGCGACGAGGTCGCGACGACGTCGGACGCGCGCGACCCGGCCAGGATCCTCTTGACGGGCACCTCGAGCTTCTTGCCCGACAGGGTCCGCGGGACCGCGTCGACGAGGACGACGCGGTCGGGCACGTGGCGCGGCGACAGCCGTGCGCGCACGGTCTCGCGGACCAGCTCACGCATCTCGTCGGGCGACGCGCCGGGGGCGACCACGAAGAGCCACAGCTCTCCCGGGCCGCCGTCGGGGTCCTCGAGGTGCACGACGAGACTGTCGAGCACGGCGTCGAGGCTCTCGATCACGGCGTAGAACTCGGCGGTGCCCATCCGGACGCCGCCGCGATTGAGCGTCCCGTCGGAGCGGCCCGAGATGATGACGGTGCCGCGGTCGGTCAGGGTCATGCGGTCGCCGTGACTCCAGACTCCGGGGAATCGATCGAAGTACGCGGCGCGGTAGCGGGCGTCTCCGGGGTCGTGGAGAAAGCCGACCGGCATCGAGGGCATCGGGCTCGTGACCACCATCTCTCCCTCCTCGTTGCGCACGGGACGGCCGTCGTCGTCGAACGCCTCCACGCTCGCGCCCAGGCACCGGCAGGAGATCTCACCCGCCCAGACGGGGTGGAGCGGGCTGGCGCCCACGAAGCCGGTGCACACGTCGGTCCCGCCGCTGTACGACGCCAACAGAAGGTCGGCACCGACCCTCTCGTAGACCCACCGCGCGGCGGCGGGGGGAAGCGGCGAGCCCGTGGCCCCCAGGGTCGCGAGCGATGCCAGGTCGTGATTCGACGAGGGCTCGACCCCGCCCTTCATGCATGAGACGAGGAACGCCGCGCCGACGCCCGCGCACGTGACCCGCTCGTCGGCGATGAATCCCCACAGCCGGTCGAGCGACGGCCACGCGGGGTTCCCGTCGTAGAGCACGACGGTGGCGCCGACCAACAGGCCGGACACGCAGAAGTTCCACATCATCCAGCCCGTGGTCGTGTACCAGAAGAAACGGTCGTCCTCGTCGAGGTCGAAGTGATAGCGAAGGGCCTTGAAGTGCTCGAGCACGATGCCCCCGTGGCGGTGGACGATGGCCTTGGGCTTTCCGGTCGTGCCCGACGAGTAGAGGATGTAGAGCGGGTGGTCGAAGGGCACCGGCTCATAGGTGACGTCGCCGGCCACCGCGACGAGGTCGGACCACGGCTGCCAGGACGCGTCGGGTGTCCCGAGTCCCAGGAGGTCCAGGTACACGCGGTGGCGCACGGTGGGCAACTGGGCCGCGATGGACCGGGCGTCGTCGCGCGCGTCGCGCGTCCGCTCGCCGTAGCGGTAGCCGTCGACCGCGACGATGATCGTCGGCTCGGTCTGGATCAGCCGGTCGAGGACGCCGTCGGGACCGGTCTCGGGCGCGCAACAGGTCCACACCGCGCCCAGCCCGACGGTGGCGAGCATCAGGGCGAGGGTTTCGGGGACGTTCGGCAGGTAGGCCGCCACGACGTCGCCGCGTCGCACGCCGCGCGCGCGCAACCCGGCCTGGAGCCGGCCGACCAGTGCAATGAGCTCGTCCCAGGAGAGTGTTGTGCGGCCGCGGGCGTCGTCGTAGGCGACGACGGCGGCCCGCGCGCCCCGGTGGTGACCGAGCGCCGCTTCGCAGTAGTTGAGCGTGGCCCCCGGGAACCAACGCACGCCGGTCACGGAGCCCGGGTCGGGCTCCAGCGCGGTGGCTGGCTGGTCGTGCCACCTCACGCGCGCCTCGTCGGCCACGGCTCGCCAGAAATCGCCCGTGGTCGTCGGGTCGACCGACCAGCGCCAGGCGTCGTCGTAGCTCTCGTATCCGTGACGCGAAAGGAACTCGAAGAGATGCGAGTTGACGAGACGATCCCTTGAGGGCGACCACAGCGGCGCCGATGCCGAGCCCGGGGTTGCCGACATGGTCAACACGGTACATCGTGCCATCTCGAAAATCGCCACTCGCGACCGACGAGAGAAAGACGAGTTCACATCGCCGAAACACGTCGCTAACGATTTCGCAATCCTGAGTTGACACACTGGTCGCCATAACCGAGGTCAGCGTCGCCCTCATGACACGTAAGGAGCGACGTGCCCGACCTGGCGACGATCATCCCCTATCCCCATTGGCTCAACCCGGCGGATAACACGTGGCAGCTCGTCGCCGCCACACTGGTGGGCCTGATGAGCCTGCCGGGGATCGCCGTGCTCTACGGCGGCCTCGTGCGAAAGAAGTGGATCGTCAACACGATGATGATGGTCTTCTGCGGGTTCGCCATGGTGCTGGTCGTCTGGATGCTCTGGGGCTACAACCTGGCCTTCGGCCGGCTGTCGCACTTCGGTCCGACCGGCTCGTTCTGGAGTGGCTTCATCGGGCACTTCACCGCCCTGGGCAGCGCGGCGTCCGAGCAGGGTCAGGCGTTCTCGGGAGCCCAGACGCTCATCCCGTTCCACTTCCCGACGGCGACCCTGGCGTACTTCCAGTTCGTGTTCGCCGCGATCACCCCGTTGCTGTTCCTCGGCGGCCTGGTCGGCCGACTCAAGTTCAAGGCGTGGATGCTCATCGTCCCGCTGTGGATCACGCTGGTCTACTGCGTGAACGCGGCTCTGCTCTGGGGCGGTGGGTTCTTCGCTCAGAAGGGCGCGGTCGACTACTCGGGCGGCTACGTCATCCACCTCTCCGCGGGCGTGGCGGCCTTCGTGGGGGCCGCCATCGTGGGTCCGCGGCGCTGGCAGGACCGCGAGAACGCGTTCCCGAGCAACCTGATGATGGTGGCGGTGGGCGCCGGAATCCTCTGGCTCGGCTGGAACGGGTTCAACGGCGGTGACCCCTTCTACGCGGGCGCCGACGCGGCCGCCGCCGTGCTCAACACCAACGTGGCCACCGCGGTCGGCGTGCTGACCTGGGTCCTGATGGACATGTTCTTCTCGCGCCAGAAGAAGGCCACCTTCCTGGGCGCCATCAACGGCATGATCTGCGGCCTGGTGGCGATCACGCCGTCGGCCGGCTGGGTCAACGGCACCGGGGCGATCCTCGTCGGCCTCATCGCGTCGGCGATCGTGTGGGTCGCGTGGAACTACGTGTCGCGACTGCGCCCGTTCCGCCTGGTCGACGACGCCTTGGGCGTCGTCTACACCCACGGCTTCGCGGGGCTGACCGGGGGACTGCTCGTGGGCATCCTGGCCGACCCGCACATGACCGAATACGGCGTCAGTGGGACGAACTACAAGGGTTCGGGCGGCTTTTCGGTCGACGGCTGGTTCTACGGCCACTCCTTCCACCAGCTCTGGGAGCAGTTCCTGGCGGCGTCGTGGATCATCGTCTTCACCGCGGTGGGGACGGCCGCCGTGTTCTACCTCGTCAAATTCGTGCTAGGAGGATTGAGGGAATCCGATGAGGTCCTGGCGATCGGCGACCTCGCGATCCACGAGGAGGAAGCCTTCCCGGAGCCGACGTTCGGTGAACCGATCGGCACACCGAGCCACACCCACAGCGACAACGTCTAAGGAGACTGACAGTGAAACTGGTAACCGGGGTTGTCAAGCCCTTCAAGCTCGACGAGGTCAAGGTCGCCCTCAAGGCCGTGGGCGTGTCGGGCATGACCGTGGGTCAGGTGCGGGGCTTCGGCCGCCAAGGCGGGCACATCGAGATCTATCGCGGGCGCGAGTACGAGTTCGACTTCGTCGACAAGATCCAGATCGAGGTGTTGTGCACCGACGAGCAGGTCGACGCGGTCCTCGACGCCATCGTGACCGCGGCGCGCACGGACACGGTGGGCGACGGCAAGGTCTGGGTCACCGACGTCGAGAAGGTCGTGCGGGTGCGCACCAACGAGCGAGGACCCGAGGCGATCTAGCCGGCCTGTCGAGCGACGGCCGCGGCCGCGGCTGCCGCGGCCGCGGCGTCGCCGAGGTAGTGCGCGTCGATGACCTCGAGCTCCTCGTCGAGGCGCACCCGGTAGGGGATCCCCGTCGGGACGTCCAGGTCGACGATCTCGTCCTCGGCGATGTGCTGGAGGACCATGCGCAGCGCGCGCAGCGAGTTGCCGTGGGCGACGACGAGCACCGCGCCGCCGCGCACCGACTCGCCGCGTAGGTCGTCGGCGATCACGTCGCGGAAGTACGGACCGACGCGCGCGACCACGTCCTTCAGGCACTCGGTGGCGGGGATGAACTCGCGGGGCACGTCGCGGTAACGCGGGTCGTTCTCGCTGCCGCGCGGGTCGCCGTCGGGCAGCGGGGGCGGCGGGACGTCGTAGCTGCGCCGCCAGACGTGGACCTGCTCGGCGCCGAAGGCCGCCGCGGTCTCCTTCTTGTCCTTGCCCGTGAGGTCGCCGTAGTGGCGCTCGTTGAGGCGCCAGCTGCGACGCACCGGCAGCCAGGACCGGCCCGCCTCGTGCAGGGAGATCTCGGCCGTGCGGATCGCGCGCGTCAGCACCGAGGTGTGCACTACCCGCAGGTCCAGGCCCTCCTCGCTCGCCAGGAGGCGGCCGGCCTCGAGCGCCTCGGCCTCGCCGCCGGCGTCCAGGTCGACGTCGGTCCAGCCCGTGAAGAGGTTCAGGCGGTTCCACTCCGAGCGCCCGTGGCGCAAGAGAATAAGGTCAGGCACTTGGTCCAGCGTACCGACTGGTCCGACCCGGCTTCCAGGCGCCCTGCAATAGTGGAATCGTGTTCGCCGACCTCCCCGCGTCCGTCACCGCGCGCATGCGCGAGCTCGAGGAGCGCGACGAGCTCGACCGCGACGACGGGACGCCCCACCTCGAGCGCCTCCGCCAGATCCCTCCCGAGACGGGGCGGTTCCTGGCGATCCTGTGCGCCGCGGCGCCCCCCGGGCGGGTGATCGAGGTCGGCACGAGCGCCGGGTACTCCACCCTCTGGCTCGCTATGGCGTGCCGCGCGACCGGCCGGCGCCTCACGACCTTCGAGATCCTGCCCGCCAAGGCGGCCCTGGCGCGCGAGACCTTCACCGTCACGGGAGTCGGCGACGTGGTGGACCTCGTCGAAGGGGACTTCCTGGCCCCGGGCGAGGACCTCGGCGGCGTCGCGTTCTGCTTCCTCGACGCCGAGAAGGACGTCTACGACGCCGCCTACGAGGTCGTCGTCCCGCGCCTGGTGATGGGGGGTCTGCTGGTCGCCGACAACGTCATCAGCCACCGCGAGGAGCTCCAGCACCTGGTCGACACGGCCGACGCCGACCCCCGGGTCGACGCGGTCGTCGTGCCGATCGGCAAGGGCGAGCTGCTCTGCCGTCGCGTCTAGACGCCTGTTCCCGAAGTCGGGCCGCGAAAGACCATATTCCTACTGGGAGTTCGGAGAGTTGCGCCCCTCCATATATGTTTTCTTGACAAGGAGGGGCTCAACTTAGTAGAGTTATAGCCGTCATCCCCGTCCCCGGAGGGTCCGCGGCGGCGGGGTCAGTTCAAGGAGTGTCATGGCTAAGGCAGTAGGTATCGACCTGGGAACCACCAACTCGGTGGTCAGCGTCCTGGAGGCGGGCGAGCCCGTCGTCATCCCCAACGCCGAAGGCGGTCGCACGACCCCCTCGGTCGTGGGCTTTTCCAAGACCGGCGAGGTCCTCGTCGGCGAGGTCGCCAAGCGCCAGGCGATCACCAACCCCGACCGCACCATCCGCTCGGTCAAGCGGCACATGGGCGAGAACTGGTCCGTCGACATCGACGGCACGAAGTACACCGCCCAGGAGATCTCCGCGCGCATCCTCCAGAAGCTCAAGCGGGACGCCGAGGCGTACCTGGGCGACACGGTGACCCAGGCGGTCATCACCGTCCCCGCGTACTTCAACGACGCCCAGCGCACCGCCACCAAGGAGGCGGGGCAGATCGCCGGGCTCGAGGTGCTGCGCATCGTCAACGAGCCGACCGCCGCGGCCCTCGCCTACGGGCTGGACAAGGGCGGCCACGAGCAGACCGTGCTGGTCTTTGACCTGGGCGGCGGGACCTTCGACGTCTCGGTCTTGGAGATCGCCGAGGGCGTCTTCGAGGTCAAGTCCACCCACGGCGACACCCACCTGGGCGGCGACGACTGGGACGACGCGATCATGACGTGGCTGATCAAGACGTTCAAGGACACCGAGGGCGTCGACCTGGGGAGCGACAAGATGGCCGTCCAGCGCCTGAAGGAGGCGTCCGAGAAGGCCAAGATCGAGCTGTCCAGCGTGCAGGAGACGACGGTCAACCTGCCGTTCATCACCGCGACCGCCGACGGCCCCAAGCACATGGACATCAAGCTGAGCCGCGCCAAGTTCAACGAGCTCACCAGTCACCTGGTGGACCGGTGCCGCGCGCCCTTCGACCAGGCCATCAAGGACGCCGGGCTCACGCTCGACAAGATCGACCAGGTCATCCTGGTCGGCGGTTCGACGCGCATCCCCGCGGTCCAGGAGCTCGTCAACAAGGTCACCGGCAAGGAGCCCAACAAGAGCGTCAACCCCGACGAGGTCGTCGCGGTCGGCGCGGCCGTCCAGGCGGGCGTCTTGAAGGGCGACGTCAAGGACATCCTGCTGCTCGACGTCACCCCGCTCTCGCTGGGCATCGAGACCAAGGGCGGGGTGATGACCAAGATCATCGATCGCAACACGACGATCCCCACCAAGAAGTCCCAGATCTTCACGACGGCCGACGACAACCAGCCGAGCGTCGAGGTCCACGTCCTGCAGGGCGAGCGCGAGATGGCGTCCTACAACCAGACCCTGGGCAAGTTCCAGCTGGTGGGCATCCCGCCGGCGCCGCGCGGCATCCCCCAGATCGAGGTCACCTTCGACATCGACGCCAACGGCATCGTCCACGTGTCGGCCAAGGACACCGCGACCGGCACGACCCAGTCGATGACGATCACCGGCGGGTCCTCGCTGTCCAAGGACGAGATCGACCGCATGGTGCGCGACGCCGAGGCCCACGCCGAGGAGGACCGCCAGCGCCGCGCCGAGGCCGAGGTGCGCAACAACGCCGACGGACTCGTGTACTCGACCGAGAAGCTCCTGCGCGAGCAGGCCGAGTCCTTCCAGGGCACCGAGCGCGACGACGTGGAGAAGGCGCTGGCGAGCCTCAAGGAGGCCATCGCCGGCACCGACACCGACGCGATCAAGCAGGCGACCGAGCGTCTCCTCACCGCGAGCCAGGGCTTCAGCCAGCGCCTCTACGAGGAGGCCGCCAAGGCCAACGCCCCGGGCGCGTCCGCGCCCGCCGGCAACGACGAGGACATCGTGGACGCCGAGATCGTCGACGAGCCGTGAGCGACGTCCCCGACGACCTGTCGGGTCTCGATGACCTCGGCGAGCCCGTCGCCGAGCCCAGCGACGCCGAGCGCCAGCGTGACGAGTACCTCGCCACGCTCCAGCGCCTGCAGGCCGACTTCGAGAACTACCGCAAGCGCGTGGCGCGGGCCTCCGAAGAGGCCGCGTCGCGCGCCGCGGGCGACCTCGTGGCGCGACTGCTCCCGGTGCTCGACGCGTTCGACCTGGCCGAGGCGCACTTCGCCGCCGGCGGCGAGGTCACCGAGGAGGCCATCGCCCTGACCCAGGCGCGCGGGCTGATGCTCGACACGCTGGGGCGCGAGGGCCTCGAGCGCATCGACGCCGACGCCGTCGCCTTCGACCCCCAGGTGCACGACGCCGTGGCCCACGAGCCCGGTGAGGGCGAGCCCGTCATCGACGGGGTGCTGCGCGCCGGGTATCGCTGGAAGGGGACGGTGCTGCGCCCGGCCATGGTGAGAGTGAAGGGCTAGATGGCCGAACGCGAGTGGTTCGAGAAGGACTACTACAAGGTCCTCGGCCTCTCCTCGAGCGCGACCGACAAGGAGATCACCCGGGCGTACCGCAAGCTGGCCAAGCAGCTGCACCCCGACACCAACCCCGGCTCCGAGGAGCGGTTCAAGGAGGTGTCGGTCGCCTACGACGTCCTGGGCGACGCCGAGAAGCGCAAGGAGTACGACGAGGTCCGCCGCCTCGGGCCGGGCGCCGCGGGCTTCGGTGGGTCCGGCGCGGGCCCCCACTTCACCCAGGGCGACTTCACCGACCTCGGCGACCTCTTCGGCGGGCTCTTCGGGGGCCGGCGCCAGCGCGCCCAGCGCGGCGAGGACCTAGAGACGGGCCTGCACCTCGGGTTTCGCGACGCCGTCGTCGGGGTGACCACCACGGTGACCCTGCCGTCGGGCGACGCGTGCCACACCTGCGGGGGCAACGGAGCCGCACCGGGCACCGGCTTCGCGACCTGCGAGCGGTGCCAGGGCCGCGGCGTGCTCAACGACGACCAGGGCCCCTTCGCGATGTCCACGATCTGCCCCGTGTGCCACGGCCGCGGCGGGCGCATCGTCACGCCCTGCCCGTCGTGCCACGGCACGGGGCGCGAGCCCTCGGCGCGGCGCGTCAACGTGCGCATCCCCGCCGGCGTGGTCGACGGCCAGCGGATCCGCCTCAAGGCCAAGGGCAACCCCGGGGTCCACGGCGGACCGCCCGGCGACCTCTTCGTCGACGTGCACGTGGCCAACGACTCGGGCTTCGGACGCCGGGGCCGTCACGTGACCACCAGCGTCGACGTGCCGGTCACCGCGGCGATGCTCGGAACGACCGTCGAGGTGGCCACGCTGGACGAGCCGGTGACCCTCAAGATCCCCGCGGGCACCGCGGGGGGCACCACGATGCGCGTGCGCGGCCGCGGCGTGCCGGCCTCGGGCAAGCACGCCGCGGGCGACCTGCTCGTGACGGTCAACGTGACGGTGCCCAAGAAGCTGACCAAGGAGCAGCGCGCGCTCGTCGAGCGCCTCGCCGCGTCCCTGGGGGAGGACGACCATGGCTGAGCACGACCACCCCGTCTACGTCATCTCGGTCTTCGCCGAGCTCGCGGGGGTCCACCCCCAGACGCTGCGCAACTACGAGCGCAGCGGACTGCTGGCCCCGCGGCGCACCTCGGGCGGCTCGCGCCGCTTCTCCGACGAGGACCTGGCCGCGCTGCGCCGGATCCAAGAACTCACCGCCGAAGGCGTCAACCTAGAGGGCGTCAAGCGCATCATGGCCCTCGAGGCGCAGCTGGCCGAGGCCCGCGACGCCCTGGAGAAGCAGGGCGACGCGGCGCGCGACGACGTCGAGGCGACGCACCGCCAGTACCGGCGCGACCTCGTACCCGTCTCGAACACCCTGGCCGTCTTCGTGGAGGCGTGGCGGCACCGCGGGGAGCGCCCGTGACCCTCGACCCCCAGCGCTGGACCGTCAAGACCCGCGAGGCCTTCCAGGCCGCGACCACGCAGGCGGCGGCCGCGGGCAACCCCTACGTGACGCCCGCGCACCTCATGCTGGCGCTGCTCAACCAGCCCGAAGGCATCGCGCGACCGCTCCTGGTGGCCGCGGACATCGACCCGGTCGCGGCCGCCGCGTCGCTCAACGAGCGCGTCGCGTCCGAGCCGCGCGCCGTGGGCGGCACGACGCCGGGGCTCTCGCCCGAGGCTCGTCGCAGCCTGGAGGACGCCGACGAGCTGCGCGCCGAACTGGGCGACGAGTACCTGTCGGTGGACCACGTCATGGTCGCCGGAGCCCCGCTGCTCGGCACAACCCGCGAGCGTCTCCTGCAGGCGCTGCGCGTCATACGCGGGTCGGCCCGGATCACGTCGGAGAACCCCGAGGAGACCTTCGCGTCGCTCGAGAAGTACGGGCGCGACCTGACCGCGTTGGCGCGCTCCGGAAAGCTCGACCCGGTCATCGGGCGCGACGACGAGATTCGGCGCGTCATCCAGGTGCTCAGCCGGCGCACCAAGAACAACCCCGTCCTCATCGGCGAGCCCGGCGTGGGCAAGACCGCCATCGTCGAGGGACTGGCGTTGCGCATCGTGGAGGGCGACGTCCCCGAGAGTCTGCGCGACCGGCGCCTGATCGCCCTGGACCTCGCGTCCATGGTGGCGGGCGCGAAGTACCGCGGCGAGTTCGAGGAGCGCCTCAAGTCGGTGCTGCGCGAGATCACCGACGCCCAGGGCGAGGTCATCACCTTCATCGACGAGCTGCACACGATCGTGGGCGCCGGCGCGGCCGAGGGCGCGATGGACGCGGGCAACATGATCAAGCCGCTCCTGGCCCGCGGCGAGCTGCGCATGATCGGCGCCACCACGCTCGACGAGTACCGCAAGTACATCGAGAAGGACGCCGCGCTCGAGCGGCGATTCCAGCAGGTGTTCGTCGGCGAGCCCTCGGTCGAGGACACCGTGGCGATCCTGCGGGGGCTCAAGGAGCGCTACGAGGTCCACCACGGCGTGCGCATCCAGGACGCCGCGCTGGTCGCGGCGGCGACGCTGTCGCACCGCTACGTGGCCAACCGGTTCCTGCCCGACAAGGCGATCGACCTGATGGACGAGGCGGCGTCGCGCCTGCGCATCGAGATCGACTCCATGCCCACCGAGCTGGACGTCGTGATCCGGCGCATCCGCCAGCTCGAGATCGAGCAGGTCGCCCTGGAGGGCGAGACCGACGCGGCGTCGCGCGAGCGCCGGGCGCGTCTGCAGGAGGAGCTGGCCGACCAGCGCGAGACCTCCGACGCCCTGGCCGCGCGCTGGCAGGCCGAGAAGCAGGCCATCGAGCGCATCCGCGCCGCCAAGGGCGAGCTCGAGGACCAGCGCGGCGAGGCCGAGCGCCTGGAGCGCGCGGGCGACCTGGCCGGCGCGGCCGCGCTGCGCTACGGAACGATGCCCGAGCTCGAGCGGTCCATCGAGCGCGCCACCCAGGAGCTCGCCGACCTCCAGCGCGACGGCGCCTTCTTGAAAGAGGAGGTCGACGCCGAGGACATCGCCGAGGTCGTCAGCCGCTGGACCGGGGTGCCGGTGACCAAGCTGCTCGAGGGCGAGGTCGACAAGCTCGTGCGCATGGAAGAGCTCCTGCACAGCCGCGTCGTGGGCCAGGACGACGCCGTGGCCGCGGTGGCCAGCGCCATCCGGCGCTCGCGCGCCGGGCTGTCGGACCCCAACCGGCCCATCGGCTCGTTCCTCTTCCTCGGCCCGACCGGCGTGGGCAAGACCGAGCTGGCGCGCGCCCTGGCGGAGTTCCTGTTCGACGACGACCACGCGATGGTGCGCCTCGATATGAGTGAGTACATGGAGAAGTTCTCCGTGAGCCGGCTGGTCGGCGCCCCGCCCGGCTACGTCGGCTACGAGGAGGGCGGTCAGCTGACCGAGGCGGTGCGCCGCCGGCCCTACGCGGTCGTCCTGCTCGACGAGATCGAAAAGGCCCACCCGGACGTGTTCAACATCTTGCTCCAGGTCCTCGACGACGGCCGCCTGACCGACGGCCAGGGCCGCACCGTGGACTTCACCAACGTCGTGCTCATCATGACGAGCAACCTCGCGGGCGACCCAGCCCAGTTCTTCCGCCCCGAGTTCATCAACCGCGTCGACGACATCATCCGGTTCCGCGAGCTCGGCGAGGCCGACCTGGCGGTGATCGTGCAGATCCAGCTGGGACGCCTGCGCGAGCGCCTGGCCGAGCGGCGCCTCACGCTCGAGGTGACGCCCGCCGCCGCGCTGGCCCTGGCGCACGAGGGGTACGACCCGACCTTCGGCGCGCGTCCGCTCAAGCGCGTGATCCAGCGCCGCCTCGAGGACCCCCTGGCCCTCGCCGTGCTCCAGGGCGTCTACGGCGACGGCGACACCATCGTCGCCGACGCCGTCGACGGAGTCGTGGCGTTCTCTCGCGGACCTCGCCACTAGCGTCTCGGTCGTGGATTCGACGAGCGGGCGCGTGAAGGTGACGAGAGGCTAGGTCGTGGTCCGCCCCGACACGCAGCTCATCGACTGGGTGTGGATCGCCGTCGTGGCCGTATGGGTCATCGGGGCGTTCAACACGAAACGGACCGTGCAGCGTCGCTGGCGCTACCCCGCTGCCGGTCGGCGCCGTCGTCATCGTCATCATCGTCGCCGTGCGCCACGGCGCGGCCGGGACTTCGACGTGGCAGTCGGCGCTCTGGTACCCCGACTCGGCGCTGAGCGTCCTGTGCACCGCCCTCGTCGTGCTCGGCGCGGCGTTCGCCGTCTGGGCGCGTCTCACGATCGGGACGAACTGGAGCGGCAACGTGACGCTCAAGGAGAACCACGAGCTCGTCGTCTCTGGCCCCTATCGCCTCGTGCGCCACCCGATCTACACCGGTCTGATCTCCATGGGTATCGGCACGGCGCTCATCTACGCCGAACCGGTTGGATTCGTCGCCGTCGCTGCCGGGATTATCGTCTTCGCCTTGCGAATCCCCCAGGAGGAGAAGCTCATGGTCGAGACCTTCCCGGACCAGTACCCGGAGTACCGACGCCGCGTCAAGGCGGTCATCCCCTTCCTCTGGTAGGGCGGCGGGGCGACCCGGCACCGTGGCGCGACCATGCGGGGAGCGGCTGTCCTAGAGTGAGCCGGGCCCAGACCCGGGGCCCCGCGGGGTCCTGGTAGAAACGACGACGATGCCCTACTTAGACATGGACGTGGCCGCGAGCCCGCTGGAGCTCATCGGCCACACGCCGATGGTGCGCCTCGGACGGATCGGGGCGGGCCTGGACGCCGCGCTCATCGCCAAGCTCGAGACGACCAACCCGGGGGGCAGCTCCAAGGACCGGCCCGCCCTCACCATGGTCGAGTCCGCCGAGGCCGAGGGCCTGCTCACGCCCGGATCGACGATCATCGAGCCCACCAGCGGCAACACCGGGGTGGGCCTGGCCATCGTCGCCGCCCAGCGCGGGTACCAGTGCATCTTCGTGATGAGCGACAAGATGGCGCCCGAGAAGATCGACGTGCTGCGCGCCTACGGGGCCCAGGTCGTGGTGTGCCCCACGGCGGTGCCGCCCGAGCACCCCGACTCGTACTACTCGACCGCCGAGCGCCTGACGCGAGAGACGCCCCACTCCTTTCGTCCCGACCAGTACTCGAACCCCAACAACCCGCGCGCGCACTACGAGACGACCGGCCCGGAGATCTGGGACCAGACCCGCGGGCGCGTCACCCACTTCGTGGCCGGCGCGGGCACCGGCGGGACGATCTGCGGGGTGGGCCGCTACCTCAAGGAGCGCAACCCCGCGGTTCGCGTGATCGCCGCGGACCCCCAGGGGTCGGTGTTCTCGGGCGGGGCCGGGCGTCCCTACCTGACCGAAGGCGTCGGGGAGGACTTCTGGCCGGCCAACTACGACTCGTCGCTGGTCGACGACGTCGTGGCGGTGAGCGACGCGGACGCCTTCGCGATGGCGCGCCTCGTGACGCGACGCGAGGGTCTCCTGATCGGTGGCTCGGGGGGCACCGCGGTGGCCGCGGCGCTGCGCGTGGCCGAGCCCCTGGGCAGCGACGCGGTGGTCGTGGTGCTCATCCCGGACTCGGGCCGCGGGTACCTGTCCAAGGTGTTCAACGACACGTGGATGAGCGACTACGGGTTCCTGCGCCCCCACCAGTCGATGGACGCCGGCGACGTGCTGGCGGCGAAGTCGCCGAGGTCCGAGCACGGCCTGGCCGACCTGGTCCTGGTGACCGAGGACACGCTGGTGCGCGACGCGATCTCGCTGATGCGCCGCGACGACGTCTCCCAGCTGCTGGTGACCGTGACCGATGAGCTGCCGCTGGCGGCCAAGGAGGTCTCCGGGTCGCTCAGCGAGCTGGGGCTGCTGGTCGCGACGACGCACGACCCCTCCGTGCTGGACCTGCGGGTCAAGGAGATCGCCGACGCGCCGATGCCGATGATCGGCGTCGGCATGAGCGTCGCCGCGCTGTCCGAGCGTCTCGCGACGAGCGCCTGCGTGCTGGTCCTCGACGGGGGCCACCCCGTCGGCGTCCTCACGCGTAGTGACCTGTTGGGATTCCTAGAGCAGAGGAGCGCCACATGAGCGGCTTCAACACCCGGGCGATCCACGTGGGCTCCGAGCCCGACCCGGTGACCGGCGCGGTGAACGTGCCCGTCTTCTTCACCTCCACCTACGCCCAGGACGGGGTGGGCCGTCCGCGCTTCAGCGACTACTCGCGCGTGGACAACCCGACGCGCGCCGCCCTCGAGGAGTGCCTCGCCGGGTTGGAGGGCGCGCGCCACGGCGTCGCCTTCGCGTCCGGCCTCGCCGGCGAGGACGCCCTGCTGCGCACGTTGTCCCCGGGCGACCACGTCATATTGGGCAACGACGCCTACGGCGGGACCTTCCGGCTGATGACCAGGTCCTTCACGGACTGGGGGCTCGAGATCAGCGTCGTGGACCAGTCCGACACCGACGAGGTGCGCGCGGCCTTTCGCCCCACCACGCGGATGCTGTGGGTCGAGACCCCCAGCAACCCGATGCTCAACGTGGTCTCGATCGCGGCCATGAGCGACCTCGCCCACGAGCACGGCGCGCGCGTGGTGGTCGACAACACCTTCGCCACGCCCTACCTGCAGCGGCCCCTCGCGCTGGGCGCCGACGTCGTCGTGCACTCGACGACCAAGTACGTGGGGGGGCACTCCGACGTCGTCGGCGGGCTGGTGGCGACCAACGACGACGAGCTCGCCGCGACGCTCAAGTTCCACCAGTACGCCATCGGCGCCATCCCCGGGCCGATGGACTGCTACCTGCTCGTGCGCGGCCTCAAGACCCTCGGCGTGCGCATGGACCGTCACTGCACCAACGCCCGCCTCGTCGCGTCGTTCCTCCGGGGCCACCCCGCCGTCGACCGCGTCCTCTACCCCGGCCTCGAGGACCACCCCGGCCACGAGATCGCCGCCGAGCAGATGGAGGACTTCGGCGGGATGGTCAGCTTCACGGTGAAGGACGGCCCCGAGGCCGCGCGCCGCGCCTGCGAATCGACGACGCTCTTCACCTTGGCCGAGTCCCTCGGCGGCGTCGAGAGCCTGATCGAGCTGCCCGCCGAGATGACCCACGTCTCGACGACCGGTTCGCGGCTGGCGCCCCCGGGCAACCTCATCCGTCTGAGCGTGGGCCTCGAGGACGTCGAGGACCTGCTGGCGGACCTCGACGCGGCGCTGGCCTAGCCCTCGGCCTCACGGACCGACACGGCGCCCTGGAAGACTGGTGGCGTGCCGGCGCCGCTGCCCATCCCGACCCTGGCCGGGCGCCACGTGCGCCTCGAGCCCCTGTCGTTGTCGCACGTCGAGGCGCTGGTCGCCGCCGCCTCCGAGGACCGCTCGACCTACGGCCTGTCCGTGGTGCCGAGTGGGGCCGGACCGATGGGCGCCTACGTCGCGGGGCTCCTCGCTGACTGGCGGGCCGGCCTCGTGGTCCCCTTCGCCCAGGTCGACGTCGCGACGGGTCGCGTGGTGGGGGCCACCCGGTACCTCACGCTGCGTGTGCGCCCCGGCCACGACGTGCCGTTCGCGGTCGAGGTCGGCGGGACGTGGCTCGCGGCGTCGGCCCAGCGCACCGCGGTCAACACCGAGGCCAAGCTGCTGCTGCTCGCGCACGCCTTCGACACCTGGGGCGTCGTGCGCGTCGACCTCAAGACCGACGCGCGCAACGAGCGCTCGCGCGCGGCCATCGAGAGGCTGGGCGCGAGGTTCGAGGGCGTGCTGCGCAGGTGGCAGCCGTCCCAGGTGGCGGGCGAGGAGGACGGCTACCGCGACTCAGCGATCTACTCGGTGCTCGACACCGAGTGGCCCTCGGTGCGCGAGAACCTCGCCGCGCGACTGCGCTGAGGCGCCCGGGGCGGCCCGCGAGGAGAGGGGGCGGCCGGTCGCTGGCGTAGACTGGGGTCTCGCCAGCCGTCTCGAGGGAGACCCGTGCCCGCAACCGTCGTAGTCGGAACGCAGTGGGGTGACGAGGGCAAGGGCAAACTCACCGACCTGCTCGCCGCGGACATGGACCTCGTCGTGCGCTACCAGGGTGGACACAACGCCGGCCACCGCATCGTCGTCAACGGTGAGGCCTTCGCCCTCCAGCTCGTGCCCTCGGGCGTCCTGTACGCGCACATCACGCCGGTGATCGGCAACGGCGTCGTCGTCGACCCGGCGGTCCTGCTCGCCGAGATCGACGCGCTAGGCGCCAAGGGCGTGGACACGTCGCGCCTGGTCGTGTCGGGCAACGCGCACCTGATCATGCCGTACCACCGCGAGCTGGACCGCCTGACCGAGCGCTTCCTGGGCAAGAACGCGCTGGGCACGACCAAGCGCGGGATCGGCCCGGCCTACGCGGACAAGTCCGCGCGCGTCGGCCTGCGGGTCCAGGACCTGCTGGACCCCAAGATCTTCCGCGAGAAGCTCGACGTCGTGCTGCACGAAAAGAATCTCGTGCTGACGAAGGTCTACAACAAGTTGCCCATGAAGGCCTCCGAGATCGCCGAGACGTACCTCGAGGAGTACATGCCGCGGCTCGCGCCGATGATCGGCGACACCGTGCACCTGGTGCACGAGGCGATGGCCCGAGGCGAGCGGATCCTCCTCGAGGGCGCCCAGGCGACGTTCCTCGACCTGGACCACGGAACCTACCCCTTCGTGACGTCGTCCAACCCGGTCGCCGGGGGCGCCGCCACCGGGTCGGGCCTGGGGCCGCGCGACCTGACGCGCATCGTCGGCATCGCCAAGGCCTACGTGACGCGCGTGGGCGCGGGCCCGTTCCCGACCGAGCTCGACGGCGAGATGGCTGACCTGCTGGTCGAGCGCGGCCACGAGTTCGGGACCAACACCGGGCGGCGCCGGCGGGTCGGCTGGTTCGACGCGGTCATGGCGCGCCAGGCGGCGCGCCTCAACTCGCTCACCGAGCTGGCCCTGACCAAGCTCGACGTGCTCGACACGCTCGAGGAGGTCAAGGTCTGCGTCGCCTACGAGGCCGGCGGCGTGCGCTACGACCACCCGCCGTACCACCAGTCGGTCCTGCACGACGTCACGCCCGTCTACGAGATCCTCCCCGGCTGGACGACCGACCTGACCGGCGTGCACGACTACGCCGACCTGCCCGACGCCGCCAAGCGCTACGTGACGTTCGTCCAGGAGACGACCGGGGTGCGCGTCGCCGTCGTGGGCGTCGGCCCGGGTCGCGAGCAGTTCGTCCGACCCTCGTGACGCGCTGCGTCGTCGTCGGCGCGGGCGCGCGCGAGCACGCGCTGGCGTGGGGCCTGTCGCGCCGCGCCGAGGTCGTCGTGACCCCGGGCAACGCTGGGATGTCGGCGCACGGGCTCACGTGCCGTGAGGCACCCGCGACGGCGCTCGACGCCGACCTCTTCGTCATCGGGCCCGAGGCGCCCCTCGTCGCGGGGCTGGCCGATGACCTGCGCGCCCAGGGCAAGACCGTCCTGGGCCCCGGGGTCGTCGGCGCGCGCCTCGAGGGCTCCAAGGCCTACCTCAAGGAGTTCCTCACCGCGTCGGGCGTGCCGACCGCGCGCTACGGCACCTTCACCGACCCGGGCGCGGCGACGGCGTACCTGCGCACCCTCGAGCCCCCCTACGTGGTCAAGACCGACGGGCTCGCCGCCGGCAAGGGCGTACTCGTTACCACCGACCTCGCCGAAGCGGTCGGCGACGTCGAGTCCAAGCTGAGCGGCGCGGCGTTCGGGGAGGCGGGCACGCGCGTGGTGATCGAAGAGGGGCTCGTCGGCGCCGAGTGCTCACTCATGGTGCTCTGTGACGGGACGCGGGCCCTCGCGTTGACCCCGGCCCAGGACTTCAAGCGCGTGGGCGACGACGACACCGGCGCCAACACCGGTGGAATGGGCGCCTACGCCCCGATGCGCTCTGCGACGCGCCTGGTGGACGCCGTCATGTCGTCGATCATCGCGCCGAGCGTGGCGCAACTCGCGTCGCGCGGCGTCGACTATCGCGGCGTCCTCTACGCCGGGCTCATGCTGACGCGTACCGGTCCCAAGCTGCTCGAGTACAACGTGCGCTTCGGCGACCCCGAGACCCAGGCGCTGGTGCCTCTCTACGGCGACGGCCTCCTCGACCTCGTGGCCGGTGCGGCCGGCGGACACCTGGGGGAACCCCCGGCGGCGTCCGGCGCGGCGGTCACCGTGGTGCTCGCCTCACGCGGCTACCCGGAGGCGCCCACGGTGGGCGACGGCATCTCCGGTCTGGGCGACGACGGGCAGCTGTCGAGCCCGCGCGAGGGCGTGGTCGTCTTTCACGCGGGCACCACTCGCGACGACGCGGGGAGGTTCGTGACCGCGGGCGGGCGGGTCCTGTCGGTCACCGCACACGCCGACAGCCTCGGCGAGGCGCGCCGTCGCGCCTACGACGCCGTCTCTCTCGTAACCTTTGAGGGGATGGTGGTGCGCAGCGATATCGCGAAGACGGCCGTCGAGGGAGAGGCATGATTCGCAGGTACGCGCCGGCCGACGTCGCGGCGCTCTTCAGCGACGAGCATCGTTTCGACACCATGCTCGAGGTCGAGCTCCTGACCGTCGAGGCCCTGGTAGCGCGGGGTCAGGTCCCCGCCGCGGACGCCGCGACGCTGCGCGCGCGCCGCCCGGTCGTCGACGCCGCGTTCGTCGCCGCGGTCGAGGCGCGCGAGGCCGTCACGCGCCACGACACCGCGGCCTTCGTCGACGTCGTCCAGGACGCCGTGGGCCAGCCCGAGGGCTCGTGGATCCACTACGGGCTGACCTCGTCGGACGTCGTCGACACGGCGCTGTGCCTCACCCTGGCCCAGGCGATGGACCTCGTGATCGACGCGGCGACCACGCTGCGCGACGCGCTGACGCGGCGCGCGGTCGAGTCCATCGACTGGCCGATCACCGGGCGCACGCACGGCGTGCACGCCGAGCCCACGACCTTCGGGGCGAAGTTCGCGCTCTTCGCGCTCCAGGTCGACCGCGACCTGGAGCGAGCGCGCCGGGCCCGAGCGGGCATAGCCGTGGGCAAGCTCTCGGGCGCGGTGGGCACCTACTCCAACGTCGACCCCGAGGTCGAGGCCTACGTCTGCGGACGCCTCGGCCTCACCCCGGTCCCGGCCACGCAGGTCGTCGCGCGCGACCGTCACGCCGAGGTGCTCTACGCCTGCGCGTCGCTGGGCGCATCGGTGGAATCCTTCGCCCTCGAGGTGCGCCACCTCGCGCGCAGCGAGGTCGCCGAGGCCGAGGAGCCCTTCGCCCCGGGCCAGAAGGGGTCCTCGGCGATGCCCCACAAGCGCAACCCCGTGCTCTCCGAGCGCCTCTGCGGCCTGGCGCGGGTGCTGCGCGGCTACTTGGTGGCGGGCCTCGAGGACGTGGCGCTGTGGCACGAGCGCGACATCTCGCACTCGAGTGTCGAGCGCGTGGTCCTGCCCGACGCGCTGTGCCTCGCGGTCTACGTCCTGCGCCAGGCCAGCGCCCTGGCCGACGGCCTCGTGCTGCACCGCGAGCGGGCGTTGGAGAATCTGACCGACGGCACCCATGGTCTGGTCTTCTCCCAGTCGCTCCTACTCGCCCTCATCGAAGCCGGACGCGAGCGCGACGACGCGTACCGCGCGGTCCAGGCGTGGTCGAGCGTCGCGCGCGACGAGCGGCGCACCCTGCGCGGGGTCGTCAGCGCCGACGCCACGTCAGGGCTCGACGACGCGACCCTCGACAGGGTCTTTGACCCCACGCGCCTGCTCGCGCACCAGGGTCGGTTCCTCGACGCCCTAACCTGGCGTTAGTGATCCTCGACCTCGAGCACGTCTACACGGGTAAGGTCCGCGACCTCTTCCGCGTCGACGACGATCACCTGCTGATGGTGGCGTCGGACCGCCTCAGCGCCTTTGACGTCGTGATGGACGAGCCCATCCCCGACAAGGGCCGCGTGCTGACCGCCCTGACCCACTACTGGGTGCGCGAGTTCGACGGCGACGTCGCGACGTCGCTGGTGACCTGCGACCCCGCCGAGATCGAGACTCGCGTCCCCGGGTTCTGCGAACGCGCCGACCTGCACGGGCGCGCGTCGCTGGTGCGCCGCGCGTCGATGGTGCCCCTCGAGTGCATCGTCCGCGGACGCCTGGCCGGCCAGGCCTACGAGGAGTACGCGGCGACCGGGATGGTCCACCACACCCCCGCGCCGGCGGGCATGGAGCTCACCGACGCCTTCGAGGCCCCCATCTTCGCGCCCTCGACCAAGGCGGCGACCGGGCACGACCTCAACATCTCGATCGCCGAGGCCGCTGAGATCGTGGGTGGCGAACTCGTCGATCGCCTCGCCGAGATGTGCGTGGACCTCTTCAGCCGCGCGGCCGCGGCGATGGCCCGCGTCGGCCTCGTGCTCGCCGACACGAAGTTCGAGATCGGTGAGGTCGACGGCGAACTGATGGTCTGCGACGAGGTCATCACCCCGGACTCCTCTCGCATCTGGCCCGCCGACGCGGTGCGCCGCGGCCAGGTCCCTCCGAGTTTCGACAAGCAGCCGTTCCGCGACTGGGTCGCGACGCAGCCCTGGGACCGCACGCCCCCGCCGCCGACCGTGCCGGACGACGTCGTCGCCGTGACGTCGGCGCGCTACGTCGAGTGCTACGAGCGCGTGACCGGACGCTCACTCGCCGATTGGTACGGTTCGCGATCATGACCTTCCCCGTCGTCGTCGAGGTGACGCTGCGCGAGGGGATCGCCGACCCCGAGGGCGCCACGATCGAGCGCGCCCTGCCGGCCCTCGGCTTTCGCGGGGTGCACGCGATGCGCGCCGGGCGCCTGTTTCGCTTCGACGTCGAGGCCGAGGACGAGGCCGCGGCCCTCGAGACCGCCACGGCCCTGGCCGACCGGTTGCTGTCCAACCCGGTCATCGAGCGCGCGAGCGTGCGGGTGGGCTCGTGACGCGCATCGGCGTCGTGGTCTTCCCGGGGTCCAACTGCGAGTTCGACGCCGCGGCCGCGGTGGGCGACCTCGGCGCGGAGGCGTGCTTCATCTGGCACACGTCGACCGACCTGTCGGGCCTGGACGGGGTCATCCTGCCGGGGGGTTTCGCCCACGGCGACTACCTGCGCCCGGGGGCCCTGGCCCGCTTCTCGCCCGTGATGGGCGCGGTCGCCGCCTACGCCGCCGACGGCGGCCCGGTGCTCGGCGTGTGCAACGGGTTCCAGGTCCTCACCGAGGCCGGGCTGTTGCCCGGCGCGTTGCAGAAGAACCGCGGGCTGACCTTCCTGTGCCAGCCGACGCCGCTCGTCGTGACCTCGACGCGCTCGGTGCTCACGCGCGCGGCCCACGTGGGCCAGGAGCTGACGATCCCCATCAACCACTTCTCGGGCTCGTACACGTGCTCGGACGAGACGCTGGCCGAGCTGCGGGCCAACGACCAGGTGGTGCTGCGCTACCTCGACAACCCCAACGGGTCGCGTGACGACATCGCCGGCGTGTGCAACCTCGAGGGCAACGTCGTGGGGCTCATGCCCCACCCCGAGCGCGCCATGTCGACGCTGGTCGGATCGGCGGACGGGAGGGTCCTGCTCGAGGGACTCGTCAAGGTGGGCGCCGCGGCGCGCTAGCCGCGCGTGCGACTGATCCCCGCGCGCTTCAAGACCTCGGCGGGCACGCCCAACTCGCGGAACGCGCCGTAGCCGATGCCGTTTCGCGCGGCGTAGGACTTGGCGACCTTCACGAAATCCTTCTCGAGGCCCGACAGGTCGACGCGGGTCAGCAGGCGCTCGCGCTCGGCCACCAGGTCGTAGCGCTTCTGGGTGAGCTCGAGACGACGGATCGGCGACGCGGCGGTGAGTTCCTTGTCGAGGCGCACGATGACCATCGAGATGGATTCGGGCGTGCGCTTGCGTCCGCGCTTGCCCTTTCCCGCGGCCAGGGCGTCGAGGTACTTGCTCACGGCGCGCGCCTCGTTGCGACCCTGGGCGAGCTTGGCCTTGTGGTCGGCGCTCATCGTGCGCTTTGCCACCTTCTTTGCCGGTGCCTTCTTCGTCGCCGTCGCCATTTCGTCTCCATCTATTCGTGACTATTCCGAGGTTCACAGTGAGTGTACTTCGTCACTTAAGGGGGTCGTGCGGCCCCTTCTAAACGCGGTTCAACCACTAAAACACCTGCTGCGAGCCGTCTTCGTGTGGTGATTCTGGCCCGAAGCGTGTGATGAGCGTTGACTTTGCCAGCGAATGGCTCATCCCAACGGTCGCGAAACGTAACAAAAATGACACGTTCGAGCCCAACGAAAATGTATATTTCTGGACACCTCGACGGGCGACCGCGCACGCGCAATGGCGGCGGGGGACTCCGGGCACGAGCGGCGAAAGGGCTGGTCAGAAGGCCTGCTCGGGTCGTCGCGTCACTTCGTGACGCTCGCGACGACCGGTAGTTTGGAGTCGTGAGCGCCGAACCCCTCCACCGCGCACTCGGGCTCACCGACGACGAGTTCGCCGACATCGCCGCCGTGCTCGGGCGCGAGCCCAACCATCTCGAGCTGGCCCTCTTCGGCGTGATGTGGAGCGAGCACTGCTCGTACAAGTCCTCGCGGATACACCTGCGGCGCCTGCCCACGGCCGGGGACCACGTCCTGGTCGGGCCGGGCGAGAACGCCGGGGTTATCGACGCCGGCGACGGGATCGCCGTGGCGATCCGCATCGAGAGCCACAACCACCCTTCGGCGATCGAGCCCTATCAGGGGGCCGCGACCGGCGTGGGCGGCATCCTGCGCGACGTGTTCACGATGGGCGCGCGACCCCTCGCCGTCATGGACCCCCTCTTCTTCGGCGACCTGACCGACGCGCGCCAACGCTGGCTCCTCGAGGGCGTCGTCTCGGGGATCTCGGGCTACGGCAACTCGGTGGGCGTGCCGACGGTCGGCGGCGAGCTCACGTTCGACCCCTGCTACGCGTCCAACCCGCTCGTCAACGTCCTGTGCGTGGGCGCGATGCCCGTTGAGCGACTGGTGCTGGGCGTCGCCTCGGGGATCGGCAACCTCGCCGTGCTCCTGGGCTCGACCACGGGGCGCGACGGCATCGGCGGGGTGTCGGTGCTCGCGTCGGCGGGCTTCGCCGGCGAGGACGGCGCGTCCTCGCTCGACGACGCGAAGCGCCCGAGCGTCCAGGTCGGCGACCCCTACGAGGAGAAGCGCCTCATCGAGGCCTGCCTGGAGATGCTCGACCGCGGGCTGGTCGTGGGTATCCAGGACCTCGGCGGCGCCGGGCTGGTGTGCGCGACCAGCGAGACCGCGGCGCGCGGCGGGGTCGGCATGGACGTCGACGTGTCGGCGGTGCCCCGGCGCGAGCCGGGCATGGAGCCCTTCGAGGTCATGACCTCCGAGAGCCAGGAGCGCATGCTGGCGATCGTCACCCCGGAGGGCTGGCCCGCGGTGGCCGCGCTGTGCGCCAAGTGGGAGGTGCGCGCGACGGTGGTCGCGCGCGTGGTTGAGCCGGTCGTCGGCGCGAACGGCGTGGCGGTCGGACGCCTGCGCGTGCGCGACGGGTTCGACGGTGAGGTGCTGGCCGACGTGCCCGCGTCGGCGCTCGCCGACGAGGCCCCGCTCTACGACCGGCCGCGCCGGCGTCCCGCCGGGCTCGACGCGCTGGGCGAGGACGACCCCGGCGACGAGCCGGTGGGCGACCCGGGGGCCGACCTGCTCGAGCTGCTGGTGGACCCCGCGTGGGTGTATCGCCAGTACGACTCGCAGCTGTTCCTCAACACCGTCGTCGGCCCGGGGCGCGACGCGGCCCTGCTGCGCCTGCGCGGTCCCGGGTTGCCGTCCTCGCGTCGCGGCATCGCCCTGTCGACCGATTCGAACCCGCGCTGGTGCGCGTTGGACCCGCGCGCCGGCACCGCGCTCACCGTCGCCGAAGGCGTCGCCAACCTCGCCTGCGTCGGGGCGACCGCCAAGGCGGTCGTGAACTGCCTCAACTTCGGCAACCCCGAGCACCCCGAGGTCATGTGGCAGCTGAGCGAGGCGATCGACGGTATGGCCGAGGCCTGCCGCGCCCTCGAGCTGCCGGTGATCGGGGGAAACGTCTCGCTGTACAACGAGAGCGGAGGGGCCGACATCGACCCGACCCCGGTCGTGGGCCTGCTGGGTGTCGTCGAGACCCTGGTGAGTCCGCCGCCGGGCTGGTCGTGGCGCGACGGCGACGCGGTCCTGCTGGTGGGCGCGCGAACCGCGGGCGAGCGCGCCTTCCCCCTCGCCGGCTCCCGGTGGGCGACGCGGCGCGGGCGCCGCGGCGGGCGGCTCGAGCCCTTCGCGCCCGAGGCCTTCGCCGCCACCGTGGCCTTCGTCGCCGGCGAGGTCGCGGCGGTGTGCGCCGGGCTGGACCGGGGCCTGAGCGCCGTGCACGACGTCGGCGCCGGCGGGATCGCCGTCGCGCTCGCCGAGGTCGCCGCGGTCGCCGGACGCGGCGTCGTGGCGCCCGACCTCTCCGAGCACGCCGAGCTCTTCGCCGAGTTCCCCGGCCGGTTCCTCCTCGCGACGTCGGACCCCGAGGGTCTCGCCGCGCGGGCGCGGGCCGCCGGGGTGGACGCGGTGGTCGTGGGCGCGGTGGGCGGCGCGCGCCTGCGCCTGGGTGATCTGGTGGACCTGGACCTGGACGAGGTCGCGGCGCGCCGGTCGGGCTCCCTCGTCGCGGCGCTGTCCGCGGCGGGCTAGCGGGCCGCCTTCAACTCGTCGAGGATTGCGTCGGGGACGCGCAGGTCGCCGCGGCCGACGCCCAGGCGGACGTCCTCCTTGTAGAAGCCGTGGTAGTCCGATCCCCCGGTGGGGATGAGGCCGGCGTCGCGCGTCAGCTTGACCACCAGCGCGCGCACCTCGGGCGAGGTACCCCCGTAGTACGACTCCACGCCGGAAAGGCCTCGGTCCTTGAGCGACGCGATGACCGGGGCCAGTCCCGTGGCGACGCTGGCCGTCGAGGCGTGCTCGAGGTAGTTGAGGTGCGGGTGGGCGACGGAGAAGACCGTGCCGGACCCGCGCGCCAGCGCGACGAACTCGTCGATCGTGAGCGACGTCTTGGGCAGGTACGCGCGGCCCGAGTCGCCCAGCCACTCGTCGAACAGCCGTCGCCAGTTCTCCGGCGTGTTCTCGCCCACGACCTCGGGGTGCAGCTCGAACATCGCCTGGGCGAAGTGCGGTCGGCCGATGGCGTCCTCGCTGTGGGCGCGCGCCACCAGGTCCTCGAAGGTCAGCCGGTCAAAGCCCAGCTCGCCGAGGCGCGCCAGGAGGGCGTGGTTGCGCTCGTCGCGGTCGCGGCGCAGCGCGGCCAGGGCCTGCTGGACCGCCGAGTCGGGGTCCAGCGGCGGGAAGTAGGCCAGCACGTGGACGTGTCGCGTCGAGCCGTCGCGCCGTGGGAAGAGCGGATCGACCAGCGAGACCTCGACCCCGGTGACGTGCTCGACGCCGACGCTCGCGCACGCGGCCGCCATCTCGTCATGGCTCGCGGTCGTGTCGTGGTCGGTCAGGGCGATGGCGTCGAGGCCGGCGGACCTCGCGCGCCGCGCCAGCTCCGCCGGGGTGTCCGACCCGTCGGAGAAGTTCGAGTGCGTGTGCAGATCGATCACCCCGGCAGGCTACCGAGCATCTGTTCGCGGCCCCGACGGGGTCACGGCGGCGCCCCAGCAAGAGCGCTTCGGGCACACATCCGGGGGCTCGCGCACCGGTCGCGGCGCCGCCGGCCCGTACACTGGGGGCGCATGAAAGAGGCCTGCGGAGTGGTGGGGATCGTGGCTCCGGGCCGCGAGGTGGCCCACCTGTGCTACGACGCGCTCTACGCCCTGCAGCACCGCGGCCAGGAGTCGGCCGGCATGGCCACGTTCAACAACCAGCAGATCACCGTGGTCAAGGACAACGGCCTGGTCAGCCACGTCTTCACCGACGCGACGCTCTCGGCGCTCGCGGGTTCGATCGTGATCGGCCACACCCGCTACTCGACGTCGGGGTCGGCTAACTGGACCGCCGCCCAGCCCGTCTATCGCTCGGCCGGCGCGTCGGGGTTCGCCCTGGCCCACAACGGCAACATCACCAACACGACCGAGCTCGCGGCGGCCGCGGGCCTGACGGTCACGTCGATGACGTCGGACTCGGACCTCATGGCCGAGCTGCTCAGCCGCGAGGTCGACGGCGGCGTGGACCTCCCCAAGGCGCTGGGCGCGGTGCTGGGGCGCGTGACCGGAGCGTTCTCCCTCGTCGTGCTCGAAGCCGGCGTCGTCCACGCGGTGCGCGACCCCTTCGGCCTGCGTCCGCTGTGCCTGGGGCGCCTGGGCACCGTCGACGCCCCCGAGGGGTGGATGGTGGCCTCGGAGTCCCCGGCGCTGGACCTCGTGGGGGCGGCCTTCGTTCGCGAGATCGCCCCGGGCGAGATGGTCACGATCACCCCCGACGGCGTCACCTCGGTCCAGCTCCTGGAGCGCGCGAGCGACAAGGAGCGCCTCTGCATCTTCGAGTTCGTCTACTTCGCGCGGCCCGACGCCTACCTGCTCGGCCACCAGGTGCACTCCACCCGGCGCCGCATGGGCGAGCTGCTGGCCAGCCAGGGCCACGTCGAGGCCGACATCGTCATGGGCGTGCCCGACTCCGGGGTGCCCGCGGCGGAGGGCTTCGCCAAGCGCTCGGGGATCCCCTTCGGCTACGGGCTGGTCAAGAACCGCTACATCGGCCGGACGTTCATCGCGCCCAACCAGGATCTGCGCGCGGCCAGCGTGCGGCGAAAGCTCAACCCCCTTCGCGAGAACATCGAGGGTCAGCGCCTGGTCGTCGTCGACGACTCGATCGTTCGCGGCACCACGACGCGGGCGCTCGTGGCGATGCTGCGCGACGCCGGCGCGCTCGAGGTGCACCTGCGGATCTCCTCGCCGCCATTCACGTGGCCCTGCTACTACGGGATCGATACGCCGAACCGCGACGAGCTGCTCGCGGCCAACCACTCGGTCGAGGAGATGCGCGCCTACATCGGGAGCGACTCGCTGGAGTTCATCACGCTCGAGAACCTGCGCGCGGCGATCGGGCTCGACGGAGAGTGCTGCGACGCGTGCCTCACCGGCGACTACCCGGCGCCGGTGCCGGTCGCCCTGGGGCGCACCGGCGGGCGCTGGTGAGCCGACTGCTCGACGCACCCGCGGGCGGCCTCACCTACGCACAGGCCGGCGTCTCGATCGAGGCGGGCGACGAGGCGGTGGCGCGCATCCGTGACTCGGTGGCGCGCACCGCGCGCGCCGGGGTCTTGGGAACCATTGGCGGGTTCGGCGGGCTCTTCTCCCTGGACACGTCGCGCTACCGGTCGCCGGTGCTCGTGGCCACGACCGACGGCGTCGGCACCAAGCTCGAGGTCGCGCGTCGCGTCGGGCGCTTCGACACCGTCGGCGTCGACCTCGTGGCGATGCTGGTTGACGACCTGGTGTGCGTGGGTGCCGAGCCGCTCTTCGTGCTGGACTACGTCGCGGTCGGCTCATTGGACCCGTCGCGGCTCGAGCGCGTCGTCGCCGGGGTCGCCGAGGGCTGCCGCGTCGCCGGGGTCGCTCTGCTGGGCGGCGAGACCGCCGAGCACGCGGGGGTGATGCGCGACGACGAGCTCGACCTCGCGGGGTTCGCGGTGGGCGTCGTGGAGGCCGGCCGCGAACTGGGCCCCGACCGCGTGCGCGAGGGCGACGTCCTGCTGGGGCTGGCCTCGCCGGGGCTGCGCTCTAACGGCTACTCCCTGGCCCGCCGGGTCCTGGTGGGCGACGACGCGTCACTGGCGGCGCCGGCGTGGCCGGGCGCGACGACGAGCCTGGCCGACGAGCTCCTGCGCCCGTCGGTGATCTACGCGCCCACGGTCGTCGGGCTGATCGAGGCCCTCGGCGGCGGCGTGCACGCGGCGGCCCACGTGACCGGCGGTGGCATCGTCGGCAACGTGAACCGGATCCTGAGCGACACGCTGGACGCGGTGATCGACCTCGCGAGCTTCGAGACGCCGGAGATCTTCTTCGAGATCCAGCGCCGCGGCGCCGTCGCGGCCGACGAGATGGTGCGGGTCTTCAACTGCGGCCTCGGGATGGTCGTGGCGCTGGACCCCAGTGTCGCCCAGGCCGCCCTCACCCTGGCGCGCGCGGGCGTCGGGGCGTCGATCGTCGGCGAGGTGCGCGCGGGCACCGGCGCGGTGGTCTTGACGTGAGCGACGCGCGCGAGAGGGTCCGAGAGCACCTGCTGGCGCACTCGGTGCGCCGCGGCGACTTCGTGCTCAAGTCGGGGCGGCCGTCGAGCTGGTTCATCGACTCCAAGCAGACGATCCTGGCGCCCGAGGTCATGGTCGACGTGGCCACGCTGGTCCTCGAGAGGATCCCCGGCGACGCCACGGCCCTGGGGGGCCTGACGATGGGCGCCGACGGGGTCTCCTTCGTGACAGCCGCCGTCGCCGCGACGAGGGGCCGCGCGCTGCGCGCCTTCAGCGTGCGCAAGGAGGTCAAGGACCACGGCGCCGGGGGCCGCATCGCCGGGACCCTGCACCCCGGCGACCGCGTCGTCATGACCGAGGACACCGTGACGCGCGGGTCCAGCCTGCTCGAGGCCGCGCGCGTCGTCGCCGAGTTCGGCGCGCTCCCGGTGCTCATACTCGCCGTCGTGGACCGCGGCGGGACGGCCCGCGCGATGTGCGCCGAGGCGGGGTACGACTTCGACGCGGTGTTCACCGCGCCCGACCTCGGGTTCGACTTCGAGGGCGCCTAGCGCGCCAGGGCGGCGATGAGCCGGTCGCGCCACGCGGCGCGCTGGGGTCCGTTCGCCTCCGGCGAGCGCCCGAGGCGCACGATGACCGCGTCGAGTCCCGGGACCACCACGATCATCTGGCCCTCGTAGCCGCTGGCCCAGTAGCTGCCGTGCTCGTCGCCGGTCACGTACCAGTGCCACGAGTACAGGTCGCCGTTGTCCGGGTCGACGCTCAGGGGGATCTGGGCGGTGTCCACCCAGGCGCGGCTCACCAGGCGCTCGCCGTCCCATTCGCCGCCGCGCAGGTACAGCAGGCCGAAGCGCGCGAAGTCCTGGGCGGTGGCGTGCACGTACGACGACGCCACCCAGACGCCGGCCTCGTCGAATCCCGGCCGGGCGCTCGTCATCCCGAGGGGCGCGAAGAGCCGCCGGTCGAGGAACGCGCGGTAGTCGTCGCCGTAGCCCACGAGGTCGGCGACGACGCGGCTGAGCACGTTGGAGGTCCCGCTCGAGTAGTTGAAGATCGCGCCGGGTCGCTCGCGCGCGGGACGGGCCGCGGCGTAGCGCGCGACGTCGTCCTGGCCCGTGCCGAAGAGCATCTCGATGACGTCGCTCGGCTGGCCGATCTCGTAGTCCTCGTTCCACGCGAGCCCGTCGCGCATCGCGAGCATGTCGGCGACGCGGATGTCGCCGCGCGGGTCGTCGTCCCCGGACCACTCGGGCACCGGGGCCGCCTCGCCGGGGTCGACGCTGGCGTCGTCGACCAGCGTCCCGATGGCGAAGTGGAGCATCGACTTGGCCATCGACCACGACAGCAGCCGCGTGTCCGGGGTGACGGGCTCGGCGGGACGGTCGAAGAAGGGCACCTCGCCGCCGTAGCGCTCGGCGACGACGGCGCCCGCGCGCACGACGACCACCGCCTGGGTGATCGCGAGGTCGCTCGCGGTGAAGGCTTCGTCGACGACGTCCTCGAGCGCGGCGTCGCCCGCGGCCCGGGGCCACGCGCGCGTGGGCCAGTCGACGCCCGCCGGCTGGGGCGCGTAGCGAGGAGTCACGACGGGGAGAGTTGTCACGCCACCCCTTCTATCGCACCGGGTCCCGGGGCGTCACAGCGCGTGCCTAGCGTGCGCGAGGTGACGCCCCCACCCGTACGCGACGAGCTCTACTGCTTCTGCAACCTGCGCCGCCGAGGGGCGCTGAGCGCCTACCTGGTGCGCCGCGTCGGCGTCGGCGCGGTGGTCGCGCGCATCGAGCCGCTGGGCACGCTGCGTACCGCGGCCACGCACTCCGAGCTGCTCGCGATGGGCCTCCAGCGCCGCCTGTGGATCAGCGGCCGGTGGCGCGCGACGACCAGCGGCCGCCACGCCCTGATCCGGGTGCGCCCGCTCCCTGAGGTCGTCCCCGGAGCCTGACGCCCAGTGGTCGAGACCGGCGTCGATCCGGTGACCTCACGCTTTTCAGGCGCGCGCTCTACCAACTGAGCTACTCGACCAAACCTCGCCACCCTCGCGGGTGTCGAGCGGACCTGACGGGATTTGAACCCGCGACCTCCGCCTTGACAGGGCGGCGTGCACTCCGAGCTGCACCACAGGTCCTCGGTGCCCGGGTGACCCCGAGACGCGAATGCCAAGTCTATACCGGCCATTCGGAGCCTCCCCGGGGGAGGCCTTCCTAGGATGGGGCGTGCTTCGCGTGACGACCTCGTTTAGCTCGTAGGGACGATGAGCGTCACGGTCCTGCTCGCGGTCCTGGGTGCGGGCGCGCTGCACGCGCTGTGGAACGCGATGGCCAAGTCGATCGGCGATCAGTTCGCGAGCTTCGCCCTGCTGAACCTCGGGATCGCGGTGGTCACGGTCATCGCGTGGCCCTTCGTCGGGTTGCCGGTCACCGCGGCGTGGGTCTACATCGGGGGCTCCACGCTGTGCCACTTCGGCTACGAGCTGTTCCTCATGGGCTCGTACCGTCGCGGCGACTTCTCCCAGTCCTACCCCGTGGCCCGCGGCGCCGCGCCGGTCTTCGTGTCGATCGGGGGGTTCCTCTTCGCCAGCGAGCACCTCGGATGGCGCGGGGCGCTCGGCGTGGCCGCGGTCGTCGTCGGCATCGCCAGCCTGGCCCGTTACCGCGGCGCTGGCGTCGCGAGCCGCAGCCACCTGGCGTGGGCGCTGGCCACCGGGGCCGCGATCGCGGTCTACAGCGTGGTCGACGGGCTCGGCGTGCGCGTGAGTCACGACGCCCTGCGCTACGGCGTCGCGCTCTTCGCCATCCAGTCGATTCTGTGGGTCGCCGGGGCGCTGGGTCGCGGCGGGGTCGCGTGGTGGCCGCCGAGGCGCACGGTGGCCCTCGGCGTCGTGGCCGGGGTGGTCTCGACCGTCGCCTACCTCGTCGTGCTCTGGGCTCAGCAGCGAGCGCCGCTGGGCGAGGTGAGCGCCCTCCGCGAGACCGGGGTCCTATGGGCCGCGGTCATCGGCGCGGTCGTCTTTCGCGAGCGCCCGTTGCGCCAGGTCGCGCTGCCGGCGACCGTGGTGGTGATCGGAATCGCGCTCCTGGGCACCTAGTCGCCCTGGCGCAGGACCAGGCAGAACGGGTGGCCGACGGGGTCCAGGTAGACGCGGAAGGTCGTGCCCGGCTGGAAGTCCGCCTTGGTCGCGCCGGCGGCGAGCGCGTGGGCCTCGCCGGCGTCCAGGTCGTCGACGGCGAAGTCCAGGTGCAGCTGCTGGGGGAGCGGACCCTCGGGCCACGTGGGCGCGAGGTAGCCCTCGATCTTCTGGAAGCCCAGCGTCGGCCGGCCCTCGTCGACGAGCTCGATCCAGTCGACCTTCTCGGGCGGGAAGTCGCCGAGCGGCTCGACCACTCGTCCGGTCAGGCGAGAGTAGAACCCGGCGAGCGCCAGGGGGTCGGGGCAGTCCAGCGCGGTGACGGAGAGGGCGGGTAGGTCCATGCGCTCAACCTATCGGCGGGCCGGCGCGGTCGCACTTAGTCGAGTTTTTCGCCACTCTCATCGCCTTCTTATGTGGGGGCGCGACAATGGGGTCGCCCCCGGGTGGCGCGCCCTTTCAGGGGTAGCGCGCCACCCCGGGGGCCGAAAGGAAGGTCGTTGTGTACCACGTGTACCTGAACGGACCCGGGTCCGGCTGGTGGTTCGGCGGGTTGATCATGATGGTGATCTTCTGGGGCGCCGTGGTCCTGCTGATCGCGCTCGCGATACGCCACTTCGGACACCACCACGACGTCCTTGCCCCGGCGCCGGACCGCGGGGCGGCGGCCATCGAGACGCTCAAGATGCGCCTGGCGCGCGGCGAGATCGACGTCGACGAGTTCCAGCGCCGCGTCGACGTGATCAAGAACACCCCGTAGCCGTGGGCGCGTCGAACGACGCTACGTCGGACCTCGCCCGACACTGGGACGAGGTCTACGCCGCGCGCGAGCCGGCGGGGTTGAGCTGGTTCCAGGCCGACCCGGCGGTGTCGCGTCGCCTGATCGAGTCGCTGAGCACGCCGCTGACCGCGGTGGTCGACGTCGGCGGCGGGCGACGCGACGCTGGTGGACCGCCTCGTGGAGTCCGGATACCGCGACGTGACCCTCGTGGACCTGTCGCGCGTGGCCCTCGAGCGCGTCGAGCGTCGCCTGGGGCCCGACGCCGGGGTCCACTTCGTCGCTGGCGACGTGCTCGGGTGGCGCCCCGCTCGGCCCTACGGGCTCTGGCACGACCGCGCGGTGTTCCACTTCCTGGTCGACCCGCGCGACCAGCGCCGCTACGTCGAGGCGGCCGCGTTGGCGCTCGGACCCTCCGGGGTGCTCGTCCTGGGGTGCTTTGACGTCCAGGGGCCTCCGCAGTGCTCCGGCCTGGACGTCGCGCGCTGGGGGGCGGCGGCCGTCGCGGGGATCTTCGCGTCGGCCTTCACGCTCGAAGGCTGCGAGCGCGAGGTCCACCACACGCCGGCGGGCGTGGCGCAGCCCTTTACTTGGGTGGTGCTGCGCCGCGCGTGAACGTGAACGTCAGGCAGAGCCCGCCCAGGTCGCTGCGCGAGGTCGCGAGGGAGCCGCCGAGGGCGCCGGTCACGTCGGCCATGATGCTCAGTCCGAGCCCCGAACCTCCCGTCGCGCGGCTGCGGGCCTCGTCGAATCGCCGGAACCGCTCGGGCGCGGACCCGTACTCGCCACCGGGCAACCCCGGCCCGCCGTCCTCGATGACGAGTCGGACCAGGGTCGCGCCGTCGCGCAGCGTGACGCGCACCGGGTCGCGCGCCCCGGTGTGGCGCGCGATGTTGGTCAGGGCGTTGGTCAGCAGACGCTCGAAGTAGTCGGGTCGCCCGGCGAGGACCACGTCGGGGGCCACGTCGGACGTCACCTCGCGCTGCGGGTAGTCGGTCGAGAAGTCGCGCACCGCGCCGGCCACGAGGTCGCTCAGGGCGACGGGCGTGAACTCCACGGTCGGGACCTCGCTCACCTCGGCCAGGAAGAGAAGGTCGCTCACGAGCCGGTCCATACGTCGAACCTCGGTCGTGACGCGCTCGATGGCCCGGCGGCGCTGCTCGTCGTCGATGTCGTTGCGCCCCAGCATCTCCACGTAGCCGCGCACGACGGTCAGGGGCGTGCGCAGCTCGTGGGACGCGTCGCCGATGAAGCGCTGGGTCACCCGGGCGAGGCGCTGCTCGGCCTCGATCGTGCGCTGGAGGGACGCCACCATGTGCGCGAGCGAGGACTGGAGCTCCTGGAAGTCGCGGCTGCCGCCGGGTGAGGGGATGACGTGGTCCAGTTCGCCGCGCGAGATCTCACCGGCGTACCCGATCAGGCGGTCCACGGTCTTGAGGTCGCGCTGGATGAAGAGGCGCGCCACGACGCCCAGCAGCGCCGCGGCGATCGCCGCGGCGGCGATGGCGCGTACCACGAGCTGGTGGTTCGCGCGCGCGATCGACGACGTGCTGGCCGCGACGACCAGCAGGTCGCCGCCGCCGACGTTCATCGACCGATACCGGAAACCCGGCAGGTCGCGCGACGTGGAGACGTGGCCGAGCGAGTCGCGCGCGTCGACGAACGTGGGTGATCGCGTGAGTGCCGTGTTGCCGGCGGCGACCTGGGTGACGGTCCCGTTGGCGCCCACCACGTCCAGGGTCAGGTTGTTGTAGTTGTTCTCCTGGACAACCGCCAGCGCCGCCGACAGCGCCGTCAGGGGGTGACCCGCCCCGGCGGCGATGACCGAATTGATCGACTGGTCCAGCGCCGCGTAGCTGGCGCGGGTGCTCGTGTGGACCGTGTACCAGCCCACCAGCGCCGCCACCGCGGTCGTCAGGACGACGAGAAGGATGGTGAGGCGAGTCGCCAGCCTCATTCGGCGCCGACGTCGACCATTTTGTAGCCGACCCCGCGCACCGTCACGATGGGCGCAAACCCCTCTCGGTGGACCTTCTTGCGAAGGTAGGAGATGTACGTGTCGAGCACCGACGTCTCGGAGTCGAAGTCGATGCCCCACACGTCGCGCAGCAGCTGCTCGCGGGTGAGCAGGCGGCCCCGGCGGGCCATGAGGGCCTCGAGGAGGTGGAACTCGGTGGCGGACATCTCGAGGACCTCGTCGCCGTAAGTGACCTCGTGGCGGTCCAGGTTCATCGCCAGCGGTCCGCACCGGTAGACCTGGTCCTCCTCGCGCCCGGACCCGCTGCGCCGCAGGATCGCCTCGACGCGCAGCAGGAGCTCCTCGAGCCCGAAGGGCTTGCGAACGTAGTCGTCCGCGCCCACGCGCAGGCCGTGGGTGACGTCGACCTGGGCGTCGCGCGCCGACAGGAGCAGGACGGGGGTCTGGTCGTCGTGCTCGCGGACGTTCTCGACGAAGGCGAAGCCGTCCATCGTGGGCATGTTGACGTCCACGATGCACAGGTCGAAGGGCCGGCGCTTGAACAAGACGAGGGCCGCCTGGCCGTCGGCGGCGGACTCGGCGGAGTGCCCGGCGATGCGCAGGGCGTCACAGAGCAGGTCGCGGACCCCCTCTTCGTCATCGACCACGAGAATGCTGGCCACCGCACCTCCGTGAACTCGCCTAGCGTACCGAAGCGGCGCTTCGCCGGCTCGATTCGCACTCACGTGAGGGTCGTCTCACAGATGATTCTCAGTTAGCGGTGGTATTTTTGGTTCGCTGGAGACCGAGGACGCGATGAGAGCAAAGGTTGTGCGAGCGATGGCCAGTCTGGCGATTGGCCTGTCACTGGCGGTGGCCGTGCCCGCTCTGGTCGCGCCCACCGTGGCCCAGGCGGGCACCGGGACGCCGACGCCGCTGCAGATCTACAACCACCAGGTCCTGGTGATTGACCGGACGTTCCACCAGGCGGTCCTCACCGCCAAGGCCGAGCTCACCTCCTCCCTGCGCCACGCGCACAACGCGGGAGACCGCAGCACGGCGCGCGCGCGGTACGCCCTCGCGATCGCCCTGGCGACCACGCAGCGTGACCAGGCGCTCCTCGCCCTGGGCGCCGCGCCGCACGGCGGCGGCATACCTCCGATCGTCCTGGGCACCACCACGACCATCCGCTAGCGCGGCGCGGCGGGCCCCGGCCCGGCCAAAAGACCCGGTGTAGTCTGCTCACATGCTGCGCGGGGTAGTGGGTCGGTGTCGACGCTGACGTCCCCTCAGAGCGTTTCGGTCTATACCGAACACGGCATCTCCCTGCGCGGCGTGACCAAGCGTTTTGGCGCCCACGCCGCCGTCGCCGGGGTCGACCTGGACATCGCCCGCGGGGAGTTCTTCACCATGCTCGGACCCTCGGGCTCGGGCAAGACGACCCTGCTGCGCCTTATCGCCGGGTTCGAGGTGCCCGACGAGGGAACCATCTTCCTGCGCGGCGTCGACGTGACGCGGACCCCGCCCTACCAGCGCGGGGTCAACACGGTCTTCCAGGACTACGCCCTCTTTCCCCACTTCACGGTGGCCGAGAACGTGGCCTACGGGCTTCGCGTGCGCCGCGTCGCGCGCCCGGAGCGCGCCACGCGCGTCGAGGCCGCCCTCGCAATGGTCCAGATGAACGACTACGCCGGGCGCAAGCCGGCCCAGCTGTCGGGAGGGCAGCGCCAGCGTGTCGCGCTGGCCCGCGCGATCGTCAACGAACCCGAGGTCCTCCTGCTCGACGAGCCCCTCGGCGCGCTGGACCTCAAGCTGCGCCAGGAGATGCAGGTCGAGCTCAAGCGGATCCAGCGCCAGGTCGGCATCACCTTCATCTACGTCACCCACGACCAGGAGGAGGCGCTGACCATGAGCGACCGACTCGCGGTGTTCCGTGACGGCCACATCGAGCAGATCGGCCAGCCGGCCGACGTCTACGAGCACCCGGCGACCGAGTTCGTCGCCTCGTTCGTGGGCACCTCCAACGTCATCGCGACCTCCACGGGCCGCGCCGTCCTGCGTCCCGAGAAGCTCGAGCTGTCGGCGGGCCCGGCGCGCCCCGGTCGGTCCTCGGCGCGCGCGCGGGTCCTGGACGTCGCGTACCTCGGGATGATCACGCGCTACACGGTCGAGTTGGACGACGGCTCGACGATGACCGCCGTCGAACAGAACCGGTCCCAGGGCGCCGCCGGGGCGCTGTCGCCCTCCAGCGAGGTCACGGTCTCGTGGGACCTGGCCGACGCCTTTCCCCTCTCGACCACGCCCGACGCTGAGAGTCAGCCGGGCACTTGACAAAGGAGCAGCATGAGTAATTCACGTTTCGGACGGTGGGGCGGCGTCGGAGCGCTGCTGCTCGTCCTGGGCACGGCGATGGCGCCGGCGACCACGTCGGGCGCCTCGGGGCTGACGCCGCCGACCCAGGGAATGACGCCGCAGGCGTCCGTGGGCAAGGGCGAGGGCCAGCTCAACCTCATCGCCTGGGAGGGATACGCCCAGCCCCAGTGGGTCAAGCCGTTCACCCAGGCGACGGGCTGCAAGGTCAGCGTGAAGTACGCGGGGTCCTCGAGCGAGATGGTGTCGCTGATGGCCAACGGCGGCGGCCACCAGTACGACCTGGTGTCGGCGTCGGGCGACGCGGACCTGCGGCTCATCTACGGCGGCGACGTCAAGCCCGTGAACATCAAGCTGATCCCGTCGTGGAGCCAGTTCCACCCCTTCTTGAAGGCGCCGAGCTTCAACACGATTAACGGAGTCCACTACGGCGTGAGCTACGAGTTCGGTCCGAATGTCCTGCTCTACTCGACCAAGGCGTTCAAGACCGCTCCGACCTCCTGGTCCGTCCTCTACAACCCGGCCTACAAGAACAAGATCACCGTGCCGGACAACCCGATCCAGATCGCCGACGCCGCGCTGTTCCTGTCCAAGGAGCGGCCGTCGCTGGGCATCACTGACCCCTACGAGCTGACCCAGACCCAGTTCAACGCGACGGTGGCGCTGCTCAAGGAACAGCACCCGCTGATCAAGAAGTACTGGGACCTGGCCAGCCAGGAGATCTCGCTGTTCCAGAACGGCGCGGTCGTGGCCGGCGCCGCGTGGCCGTACCAGACGAACACGCTGAAGGCCGCCGGGGCCAAGGTCGCCGACACGATCCCGAGCGAGGGCGCGACCGGCTGGGCCGACACGTGGCTGCTGGCCACCAACGCGCCGCACCCGAACTGCGCCTACAAGTGGATGCAGTGGGTGACGACTCCCAAGGTGCAGGCCGAAGAGGCCATGTACTTCGGCGAGACGCCGGCCAACACCCAGGCCTGCGCGTTGATGGACAAGATCCAGGCGGGCGGATGCGCCCAGTACCACGCCAACGCCCCGGAGTCCTACTTCTCGACGATCAAGTTCTGGAAGACGCCGCTCGCGACCTGCGACAACGGTAAGAACGACTGCGTGGACTTCACCCAGTGGCAATCGGCCTGGACCCAGATCATCGGATAGCGCCCCCCGCGCAGAGCGGAGGGCGACTGAGCCAACGAGCAGGGGCGGCGCTATGGCGCCGCCCCTGGCTTCGTGGGCTCCTCATGCTGTCGCCGCCGCTGGCCTGGTTCCTGGTCATCTACATGGCGTCGCTCGTCGCGATGCTCGTAACGGCGTTCTTCTCGACGAACTCGCTGACGGGCAACATCGTCTACCAGTGGACGTGGTCGAACTTCAACCAGATCTTCACCCAGTCCGTCTACGGCCAGATCATCCTGCGCACCGTCATCATGGCGGTCGCGGTCACCCTCACCGACGCGATCATCGCCCTGCCGTTCGCGTTCTTCCTGGCCAAGGTGGCGACGCGTCGGTGGCGACAGCTGCTCCTGGGCCTGACGCTCCTGCCGCTGTGGGCGAGCTACCTCGCCAAGGTCTACGCCTGGATCAACATCCTGTCGAACAAGGGCGTCCTGCCCGGTGTGGAGAGGTGGCTGCACCTGCCCCAGAGCCAGCTCGCCTACACCAACGTCGCGATGTGGATCGTCTTCTCCTACCTCTGGCTGCCCTTCATGATCGTGCCGATCTACGGCGCGTTCGAGAGGGTCCCCGACTCGCTGCTCGAGGCGTCGTCGGATCTGGGCGCCGGCGTGTGGTTCACCTTCCGCACGGTCCTCTTCCCGCTGGTGCTGCCGGGCGTGATCGCGGGGTCCATCTTCACCTTCTCGCTCACGCTGGGTGACTTCATCACGCCCCTGCTCATTGGTGGGTCGAGCTCGAACTTCATCGGCAACGCCGTCTACGACAGCGCGATCAACGGCGGCAACCTGCCCTTCGCCGCCGCGC
The DNA here is from genome assembly GCA_963805595.1 of uncultured Actinomycetota bacterium. Classification (GTDB taxonomy): domain Bacteria; phylum Actinomycetota; class Acidimicrobiia; order Acidimicrobiales; family RAAP-2; genus RAAP-2. Next base: position 59,888 of record CAWDUM010000006.1, read on the forward strand.
TGGCGTTCGTGTCGATCCTCATCATGGGCGTCTACCTGTTCGTTGCCCGCGCGGCCGGGGCGTTCGACGCGTTATGAAACTCTCCAACCTCTCGCGACGCACCCTGGCCGTCTTCTCCGTCGCGGTCGTGGTCTTTCTCAGCGCGCCACTGCTCGTCATCATCCTGTTCGCCTTCGGGAAGTCGCCCGTCCAGACGTTTCCGATCCACCACTGGACGCTGTCGTGGTTCTCGGTGGCGTGGAACGACCCCGCGGTCCGCAGCGCACTCTGGCTCAGCGTCAAGGCCGGCGTTGCCGCCACGGCCATCGCGCTGGTGCTGGGAACGCTGGTCTCGTTCGGGATCCATCGGTTCGCGTTCTTCGGGCGCGACACCGTGTCCCTCCTGCTCGTGCTGCCGATAGCGCTGCCGGGCATCGTGACGGGACTCGCACTCCAGTCCGCGTTCAACCTCGCCCACATCCCGTTCTCGATCTACACGATCATCATCGGACACACGACCTTTTGCATCGTCGTCGTCTTTAACAACGTCATCGCGAGACTCCGGCGCACGTCCATGTCACTCATCGAAGCGTCGGGTGACCTCGGTGCGACGCCGGTCCAGACGTTCCGCCTCGTGACGGTCCCGATGCTGTCGACGGCCCTGATCGCGGGCGCCCTGCTCGCCTTCGCGCTCAGCTTCGACGAGGTGATCGTGACGACGTTCACCGCGGGGGCCCAGAACACGCTGCCGCTGTGGATCTTCGGCGCCATTCGACTGGGCCAGCAGCTGCCCGAGGTCAACGCGGTGGTCACGGGCGTGCTGATCCTGACCCTCGCGCCGATCGCCTACGCGGCGAGAGTCGCGAGCGGCGAATCGCTTCGCCGCACCGGCAACTAGTCCCCTGGCGCGCGCCGGCGGTGGTGTTCGCCATCCGGTGCGACGACGTGAACGCGACGGCGCTGGTTACTCTGACGTAGATGAGCGCCGGCCGGACGGTTCGATCGCCCGAGTGTGGGGCGCCGGGGACGTCCGGCGTCCCGGGATCGGCTCGAGTCGGTGCGGCCGCGGTGTGACGTTGCGCGCCGCGATCGCGACCCGGTGTCGACGCCGGTGGCGGCGGGCCGTGTGGGGTGTCGCGGCGCTCAGCGTCGCGACCGGCGCCTCGCCGGTCCTCGCCGGTCCGCTAGGCCGGGGTGCGACGGTGCTCGCCGCGGGCGCCCCGGCGGTGACCGCTCCTCACTCCCCGGTGGGCACGCAGTTGAAGTGGCTGCTCGGCGTGGGCGCGCTGCTGCCCCTCACGGCCAGGGAGGAGTCAGCCCACTTCGACGCGACCTTCGTCGCCGCCGAACCCGTCAACGCGTTGAACAGCGCGCTGGGGAGCCTGGGCGCGACCGGCTCGAAGGTGACCTTGGTCGGCCTCTACGACGTCTCCGCCGACGCCCTGCGGGCGACGGTCTCCGTCGGCGCGACGACGTACGCCGTCCAGCTCGCGGTCGACTCGAAGGGCCTCATATCCGGCCTCTACCTCTCGCTGGTGACGGCGCCGCTCATCCCATTGGTGACGTCGTGGACACAACTCGACAAGGACCTGTCGAAGATGGCCCCGCACGCCAGCTTCCTGGCGGCCCGGCTGAACCCCGATGGGACCTGCGCGCCGCAGCACTCGGTAGACGCCGCCGCCGCGATGCCGCTCGGTTCGATGTTCAAGCTGTTCATCCTCGGTGCGCTCGCCCACGCCGTCGAGAGCCACGCCGTCAGCTGGCGACAAGAACTGACGGTGACCGCGAAGGACAAGGTCGGCGGCAGCGGTGAGCTCCAGGGCGACCCTGACGGCACGACGCTGACGGTCGAGCAGGCCGCGGTGAAGATGATCTCGTTGAGCGACAACACCGCCGCCGACATGCTCCTCGCACTGGTGGGACGCGGCGCCGTCGAGCGCCAGGTGCGCGACTGGTCGTCGCACGCACAGCTCGACGACCCGTTCCTCAGCGTCGCGGAGATGTTCGTCCTCAAGTGGCACGACTACCCGCTGCTCGCGGACCACTACCTCTCGCTGCGCCCCGCGCAGCGCCTGGCGTACCTGACGTCGACGATCGACTCGATCCCCGACGACGCCTTGACCGCCGCGAGCAGTCCTCGCGACATCACGAGCATCGAGTGGTTCGCGTCCGCCGATGACATCTGTCGCGCGTTCGCCGGGCTCAGTTCGCTCCGGGCCCGGAGCGGTCTGGGGCCGATCAGCACGATCCTTTCCACGAACAACGGCGGGATCGGGCTTCGGGCGTCCACCTGGCCGCAGGTCTGGTTCAAGGGCGGCTCGGAGCCCGGCGTGCTGACGCTGGGTTACCTCGCCCGGGACACCACGGGGAGGACCTTCGTGGTGGTCGTGATGCTCGACGACGTCAAGAAGGCCATCCCCTCCTCGTCGACGCTGCTGGGCCTGGGCGTCGTCGCCGGCGCGCTCGGCCTCTTGCACAAGGGCGAGGGCTGAGGAACGCGGTTCGGCGCCTCAGTCGTAGGAGAAGGCGCTGATGACGTGGCCGCTCGTCGCACTGACGATGACGTTCCAGAAGTGGTTCTTCGAGGGTTCCACCGTGACGACGAACGGCTCGCGGATCCTCACGACGTACGACGGAACCGGCGTGGGGATGAACGAGCGTGTCCCGACCCAGTCACGGACAATCTGGCTCTTGTCGACGTAGCCGCCCAGCGACACGAGAACCACTCGTGAGCCGTGGCCGCCTCCGAATTCGGAGGTGGCGATGCGAACCGCGTCGGCGGGCGTGACGCGCACGGCGGACAGTCGCGAGGCGGCCAACCGGGTGAACATGATGTCGCCGCCGGCGAGCACGCCGGGAGGAAGCGGCCTGTAGTCGGCAGTAAAGCGACTCGACGGCGTCGTCGGTCGCGAAACGGTCACCGCGATCACCGTGACGACGACCAACGCCAGGACCACGGCCATCGATGCCATACGACGCCTGCTCGTGCCCCTCAGCGTAAGCCCACGCGCGGAGGATGGCTCGGCGGTCGCCGCGGCCGATCGCCGGTGGTCGAGCCGAGCGGGTGTCGGGCCACCCGTGGCCCGCGTCACACGCCCATCCGTGAACTGACTGCCGTTCACACTTTGGGCAGGGGGCAAGGACGTTACAGTTCGCGCATGAGCTACGAGTACACGGAGTTGTATATCCCGGTGGGCAAGAAGGGGTGGAACGAGCTGGGAGGGGCGCTCAAGGACCTGCCGGCGGCGGGTTGGGAGCTCTTCATGGCCGTCCCGATCACTGGACTGACCGCTCTCTTCCCGGGCGTCAGCGGGAGCAAGACGGTCGCCATCATCCACTACTTCCGCCGACCGGTCACGACGTCGTGACCGCGGTTGCTCGCCTCCGTACCGGGTAACGGCGGGGAGCCTCCGGCGCACCGGTGTCGCCTAGGGACGGCTCGCAGCGCTGCTTCGTTAACGGGGGACCTGGAGGGGTATTCCAGCCTCTGCTCGGGGGAATCTCACGCAGATGTGGACGGTCGTGGGGGTGCTGTTCAGCCTCGTCGTGTCGATGAAGCGCACGACACCGCCTTGTTCCGGACGGTGAACTCCCTCCCCGGGGATCGTCTGACCACAGCGAAGGCGCCGCGGCCAAGCGCCGGAACACCGATTCCGACCCGTGAGGCGGGTCGCCGGCGCCCGGCGGACGCTCCTGAGTTGCTCAGTAGTAGTGGCGCCGGCCCCCGACGGCGTGGCCCACGGCTCCCAGGAACCACAGCACCAGTCCGACCACCAGAACGAGCACCCCGAGCGACCATAGGATCGCAATCCGGGTCAGGGCCCCCAGCAGGAGAAGCACTATGCCGAGCGCGATCATGACGCCTCCCTCCTTCTCGGCGCGGACATTCCGCGCTGACTAATAGCAACCCCGCCGCCGGAACTGGAGGTTTAGCAAGGGCATTACCACTGTCGCGATGTCGCAGACACAGCTCCAGCCCCGACGGCCGGGATTGCTAACTCTGACGCTCGTGCATCACCGAGCGGTGGCCCGAGTCGTCGATCACTTCGCGGTCAAGCGTGTGCGGCAGCACAGGGGGAACTCGCCGCGACGAGACGAAGACGGCGAGCGACACGAGGAAGCCCGCGGCGCCCGCAATCATCAGGATCACGCCGAGCGTTGACAGGCGAAAGCCGTGGTCTTGCACGGCGGCCGAGCTCTGGGCGGTCGTCGCCCAGTACATGATCGCACCCGCGACGGTAGATACGGCACTCAACACCATTCCCGCTAGTCCCATGACATCTCCTTTGATGCAGCGCAGTCGAATGTCTCTACGGGCGCCACGTCGGACTCGTGGTCGCTACTTCCAGGGTAAGAGTGGAATTTGCGATCTCAGGGAGTTCTCATTGAATCCAAGGGCGTTCGCATGGAGGATTCAGCAACTTCTCAGACATGATCCGATACGGTCGACACGAACGACTGTGCCGTGCTTTCGCGCCCACTGCGCGACGTGCATCTCGAGCTCTTTGGAGACAGACGATGTCGAACATGACGTTTCGCCGCCGTGTCAGCAGCGTGCTGCAGTCGATCGACGAGGTCACGTCTCGGGTGGGTTCGGCGGCGGGGGTCGCGCTCCTTCTTCTCGCCTTCATCACGGCCCTCGCGGTCCTCGGCTTTCCCACGAGCTGGCAACTCGGCTTTGCGACCGTGTCGAACGCGGTCGTCCTGGTCATGCTGTTCGTGCTCAAGCACACTCAGAGCCGCCAGCAGACCGCCCTGCAGCTGAAGCTCGACGAGCTGATCCGCTCGATCCCGGCCGCCGACGACCACCTGGTTCACATCGAGCGCGCCGAGGAGAGAGAGCTGGTGAGCCGGGAGAGAGACAAGATAGAGATGCACGAGTCGCTCCGGCGCGACGACGACTCCGTCGAGGTTCGCCTCGAGTCCTGAGGGTGAACGGAGGACTCGGCGCGCCGGCGCCGCCTTCCGCCCGGCCTGCGAGTCGACACCTTCGACGGGCGACGTCGAAGGTGTCGATGTCGTTGCGTCTACCTCGCGGAAGGCCCCAGCACGGTGCGCGTGAGGATGCCGAGCGTGGCCCGGATCGAAGCCTCGGGAACCACCGGGAAGCTGATGCGGGCGAGGTGTACCTCATGCGCCCGCGACCAGTCGCAGTACGAGGTCACGCGGGTGCCTGACTCCACGGGCTCCAAGGCGTATCCGTAGACGTAGCCCATCGGCGGCGTCACCAGGGGGTGCTCGATCGTCCAGGCGATCTCCCGGTCCCGCTCGAAGGCCGTGATGCGCACGGTCACCGTGTACTTGCCCAGCGGTATGTCGTTGAGCGCGTCGCGGTCCATGTGGACCTCGAAGGTGTCGCCGACCCCGGTCACCGGGTCTCCTTCGGCGCTCATGAGCATCCCCGATGCGTCGATGGCGACGTGGCCCCGGGGATCGCACAGCACCTTGAAGATGTCGCCGGCGGGCGCGGGGATGATCCGCTCGACGCTGATTCGCTGGTCCGTCATCCACTCACTCTGTCACCGGACCGGGGGCCGATCGACCAGCACCGCCGGGACGGTCGTGGCGGGTGGCACGGGCCCGGCGGGTCCAACGGGCGCCCCCGGGGCCGGCCGGTCCCGCGGGCGTCGCGGCGCTGCAGGGGACGCCCTGCACCTACCAGGGATACCCCTCCACGATCAACGTGTCGCAAGACCCCATGAGCGGCGTCGTCACGATCACGTGTACGCCACTGTTCCAGGTGGGCGCGGTCGCCGACATCGCGCTGACGCCGATCGTGACGAACGACCCAACGAACGGGGACAACAACGAATGCGACGGGGCCAGCCCGTGCTCGTCGTGGGGCGGGCCTGGCGACCGCGTCAGCGTCACCGTCGAGAACGCCCATCCCTTCACCTACACGTGCCCGGGGCGGGCCGCGGCGCCCGCGTCGACGAACGCCGACGGATACGGCGCGTCGTGCTCTGCGACCCTGACGGGTGACTACGTCGTGAAGGTCGTCGTGGGATACGACCTACAGGGCAACGGCGGGGCGTAGGACTTCGGAGTTAGCTCCGTTCGGCTATCGAGTCTCGCGGTGGTGTGAGGACCGGGTCGAGCCGGGGGCGCCGGCGCGACGGCGGCGGTCGGTAGCCTCGGCGTGTGACTCCTCACCGCGGCGTACCCGCAGGGTCAGAGACACCCTTGGCCCGGACCACCCGTCAGGGTCGGTGAGCGTCCGTGGGCACCGTCATCGTGCTCATCGCCGCCGTCGCGGTGATCGTCCTGGTCCTCAACTGGTCGGGCCGACACGGGGATCCCAACCGGAGCGCCGGCACCTCCCTGCGTCGCGGACCCGGGGCGCACACGACGGCGACGGGCCGACCCAAGGCGGCCTTCGCGACGCGCGAACAGGCCACCGAGCACGCCCGCCTCATGACGGGCCGCGACGGCGTTGCCGTGAGCGCCTATCAGTGCCGCACGTGCGGCAAGTGGCACGTGGGCCACTCCTAGCCGAGACCTCCCGCGCGAGACGTCACCGCTGTCGCCAGCGGCTCGGGCCGGCGAGTCGCGGGTCCGTCAATCAAACGCGACTACTTGTGGTCCTTGGGGACATAGGGCGGGATGTCGGGGTGGTGCTCGATGATGTGGTCGAGCTTGGCGTGCAGCTCGGCCGTGCCGGCCTCGACGTGGCGCTTGACGAACTTCTCGATGGCCCTGCGCATCGGCGGATAGAAGATGGTGGTGGCGATGCCCGCGATGATCACCCATACGAGTGTGGCGACGACGTCGCCCGCAATCCCGCCGGACCCGCCGGCGGGCCACACCCAACGATCGAAGAAGGTCGACGCGATCACGCGGCACCCGGGTTCATGTGCTCGTGCATCGCCGGGTGCTCGACGGCGTGCTTCTTCTGCAGCGCCTCGTGGTCGGCGGTGTTCGTGTGCCGGTGGCACGTCTCGTAGTGCGTGCCCTGGACCCGGCCGAGCCCGCCCTTGAGCGCGGGCCGCCAGCAGCTTTGGCACTTGTGGCGGTGGTAGAGGCCGACGATGCTCACGAAGATGGCGCCCTCGGTGAAGTCGGCGCCGAAGCCGCTCCAGAACGCGTACCACTTACTGGATTCGTTGTCCACGCCGGTGACCTGCAAGATCCAGTGCCAGACTGCGAACACGACGCCCCCTCGAGCCCGTGAGAACTCACGCCTCGTTGAGCATTTTTGCATGGAGCCGTCGACGAGGAGCGCATGGTCCCGTGACGAGTGGCCGATCGCACCGGCGCTCGCGTGGCGCGAAGGCGCACCATGCACTGGATGCGCCATGGTTGATCATGAGTGACGGCGTCGACGACCTCGTCCTCGACCTGCTCGAGTGGCTCTCGCCCGGCCCGCGACCGTAACCGGAGGTCCTCGACGCGTGGCGCACGTCGTGCCCGCGCCTGCCGGTCTGGGAGGAGGCCAACGAACGCGGTTACGTGGTGCGTCCGCGCCCGCGGGGAGGTCCGTTCGAGGTCGGCGTCTCACGCGCCGGCGTCGAGCACCTGGCTCGCCGCCGTCCGGGTCCGGCGGTGAGCGTCCGGGGCGCCGGGCAGCGCGGCGCGCCGAATCAGAGCGGCGTTCGCGCCACGCCCACGGTGAGGTAGGTCCAGGGTCGGGGACCGCGAATCGAGCGGGTGTCGCTCCACACGACCTCCAGGCCCGCCGCGGCCATCATCTCGAGGGGGTCGCGGGTCAGGTGACAGCCGTCGAAGAGTCGCCGCTGCATCGGCTCGAGCCGGCGCTGCCACCTGGTGACCCGCTCGTCACTGGATCGGCCGTGCTCCAAGAAGTGCACCTCGGCACCGGGGCGAAGGAGTCGCGTCACCTCGGCGAGCACCGCCGTCGGGTCGCCGACCGAGCACAGCGTGAACGTCGACAGCGCCGCGTCACACGACCCCGTCGCCAGGGGAACGGATTCGCCACGCCGACCCGCGCGCGTCACCGGACGAGGGGAGCGGCGCACCCGTCGCTCGGCGAGACGCCAGGCCAGGTCGGAAGGTTCCACCGCTACGACCGCGTCGACGCCGGGGGGATAGAAGGCTAGGTTGTGCCCGGCGCCGAAGCCGATCTCCACGACGGTGCCCGTCAGGCCGTCGCACACCCGCCGGCGCCAAGGGCGCAGGGCACGGACCCCGCCGGACACGTCAAGCACCCGCGGGACGACGTGATCGGCGTAGAAGCCCACCGACTACGCGCTGGCGCGCAGTCGCGCGATGACGTCGTCGACGACCCCGCTGGTCGACGCGTCGCCCGCCAGGTCGAAGGTGCGCACGCCCTCGGCCGCGCCGTCGAGCGTCGCCGCGCGAAGCCGCGTCGCGGCCGCCTCGTAGGCGGGGTCGCCGCAGCGAGTGGCCGCCTGGTCGAGCAGCGCCGCCTCGGCGAGCAGCATCGCCATTGGGTTCGCGACGTTCTTGCCCTCCAGCGACGGCGCCGTGCCGTGCGGCGCCTCGGCCATGGCCACGACCGGGTGGAGCCCCTCATCCAGTGCCAGGAGCACCGACTCGGCGCCGGCGATCGACCCGAACATCGCCAGCACCAGGTCGCTCAAGCAGTCGCCGTCGCGGTTGAGCGAAGGTATGACGAGGGCGTGCTCGTGCACGTCGGTGAGCAGCCCCGCGTACGCGGCGTCGATCAGCGTCGGGCGGTAGGTGACGCCCGGGTGGCGCCCCGCGGCGAGGTCCATCTCCTCCTTGAGCATGCCTTCGTAGACCGGCGAGACCGTCCACTTCGGCCCGCCGTAGACGACGCCGTCGACGTGCTCGGCGGTCGCGAAGGAGTATTCGGCGACGAAGCGGCACGTCGATCGCTCGATTCGCTCCGTGCGCCAGGCGACCTCCTCGAAGGACCCGGCGCCGCCGAGGCGTCCCTCCTCGGCGCCGTAGGCGTCCCCGACCGCCATGCGCACCACGATGATCGGCTTGTTCGTCGCGACGACCGGGCTCACCCCGGGGATGCGGCGCCCGGTGCGCACGATGACCGAGCCGCCGACGCCCTCGCGCAGCAGCCGGTTCGGTGAGCCGACGCCGCCGATGTCCGGCGGCGTGATCGTCGCGGCCTTGAGGCCGAGACCGGCGTCGCGCATCGCGACGGCCGCTTCGCGCACGATGTCGTTGTTGGTGGCCCGGCGGCTCGCCAGTGACAGGTCGTAGTGCACGAAGCTCAGCTCGACGCCGAGCAGGTCGGGGGTCATCACGCGCAGGGCCTCGACGAGCAGCTCCTGGCCGGTCTGGTCGCCGTCGCAGACGACGACGGTGGGGGTGTCCATGGACTCAGTCTCCCAGATGCACGCGCGGGCGCGTCAGGCCGGCGCGTCCTTGGGAAGACCGAGCACGCGCTCGGCGATGATGTTGCGCTGCACCGCCGAGGTCCCCCCGCCGATGGTCAGGGCCTGAGAATAGAGCCACCCGTAGGACCACGACTCGCCCTCGGCTCCGTCGACGCCGCCGGGGCCGCGCCCGCGCACCATGCCCGAGGTGCCGGCCAGGGCGTGGGCGAGTCCCATGACCTCCTGGCCGTGGTCGTCGGCGAGGGCCTTGCGCACGCTGGCCTCCGGCCCCGGCTCGCGTCCGGCGAGCGCTGCTTCGAGCAATCGAAGTCGCAGCAGCCGCAGGATCTCTCCGTGCGTCCAGCACCGCACGAGGTCCTCACGCTCGACGTCGTTGCGGCGCACGTCGCGCTCGCGCACCATGTCCACCAGGTCCTGGGCGGTGGCGCCGCGTCCCCACAGGGCCCCCTCGCCCGAGAGCGACACGCGCTCGTTGCCGAGCGTCACCTTGGCGAGGCGCCAGCCGTCGTTGACCTCGCCGATCAGGTAGTCGGCGGGCAGACGCACCGAGTCCAGGAAGACCTCGTTGAACGCGTGGTCGCCGGTCATGTCCACGATCGGCCGCACCGAGACCCCCGGCGCCTTCATCGGGCATACGAAGTAGCTGATGCCGCGCTGGTTCGGCCCCTCATGGGACGTGCGCGCGAGCAGTATGCCCCACGTCGCGATGTGCGCGTAACTCGTCCACACCTTCTGGCCGGTCACGACCCACTCGTCGCCATCGCGCGTGGCCGTGGTCGCCAGGGACGCGAGGTCGCTCCCGGCGTCGGGCTCGCTGAAGAGCTGGCACCAGAACTCCTCACCGCTCATCAGCCCCGGCAGCCAGCGGTCCTGCTGCTCGGGCGTCCCGGCGTAGAGGATCGTCGGCCCGGCCCACCCGATGCCGATCGGGTTGATCGGTCGGGTGACGCCCGCGCGCGTCAGCTCGTCGTCGATGATGAGCTGGTGCGCGGGGTCCGCGCCGCGGCCCCAGGGGGCGGGCCAGTGGGGTGCGACCCAGCCCGCCGCCGCGAGGTCGCGGCCGCTGGGGTGAGGGTGCTCGGCCAGCCAGCGGCGGACTTCGAGGCGCCGCGGGTCGTCGTTGTCGACCTGGTCGTCGGCGTCCAGCGCGGTCGCGGTCGTGGGCGCGAGGAGTCCGCGCCCGGCGGTGTCGTCCTCGGTCGTGCTCGTCACTGGCTCTCCTCGGGCTCGGCCCCAACGTACCCCGTGGCGCCCGGGCCAACGTCGCCGGCAACGAGGGACGTCGCGCCTGCGCCGACGTCGCCGTGACCGGCGCGTGACGTGACCGGAAACACCTCGTCAGGGCGAAGATTCTCGGTGCGCGTGGGACGCGAGAGTACCAGGTTCAGGCCTGCCGTGACATTCACGGAGCAGTTGGGGGGAGAACCATGTTTCCATTTTCACGCGGGGCACGACTGACCACCACCGCGGGCCTGGACTGGGCGCGAAAGATGCGCGACGTGGCGGCCCAGGAGGCGGGCCACGACATCGGTCTGTGGATGCGGACGCTCGCCAGGATTCGGCACCGTTAGCTGGACCTCATGGTGGGACGACCTGGACTCCATGGAGAGCTCCTTCGCGAAGGCCGTGGCGAGCAAGTCGTACGTCGACGCGGCCGCCGGAGGCGCCGGGATGCTCGTCGGAGGGGTTGACGACCCCCTTTCCCAGTCCGTGACCGAAGTGTCGGGCGACGCCGGCAGCGCCCGCTACGTGGGATCGGTGGCGGCGACGCTGGCCGGGGGCAACGCGGTACGCGGCGTCACGGCGGGCATCGAAATCGCGTCGCGCGTCAATGCGATCACCGGGGCCACCTCGGTGTTCATGCAACGCCTTACTGGCGCCTACGGCGGCGTGTCGTGGCTGACGGCCTTCGACTCGCTGTCCGCGTACGAGGTGGCCGAGAACCAACTGAACGCCGACCCCGATTTCATCACCTTCATCGACTCGACCGGGGGCTGCTACGTCGAGGGCAGCGGCGAGTCGGTGCTCTGGATGAAAGTCGACTGAGGACGGCCGGCCCGGCGCGAGGTCGGTCGCGCGGGGCCACCGGCCGTTAGGCCAGCGACGCGTCGAGGGTGATCGTCGTGCCCGTCAGGGCCTTGGAGACCGGGCACCCGGCCTTCGCTTCGTTGGCGACGCGCACGAAGTCCTCCTCGGAGAGTCCGTCGACGCGCCCCACGACGCGCAGTGCCACCTCGGAGATGCGAAAGCCACCGGCGGGGTCCGGGTCGAGGCTGACGGTCGCGTCGACCTCGAGGCCCACCGGCGTGCCCCCGGCCCTCGCGATCGCGCCCGACAGCGCCATCGAGTAGCACGCGGAGTGGGCCGCCCCGATGAGCTCCTCGGGGCTCGTCGTGCCCTCGGCGTTGTCCGCGGTGCGTTTGGGGAACGACACGTCGAACGCGCCCGCGCCGCTCGAGACCAGGGACACGGTCCCCGACCCGTCCATCACTCCGCCACTCCAGCTGGTATGGGCGCTTCGCTTAGCCACGGCCCCTCCTTCGTCGCAGCGAGTGTAGGGGCTGGGGGCCGTGGTCGGCCCGCGCGTCGCCAGTCGCCCGCGCCGGTGTTGAATGGAGTCGTCGACCCGGACGAAGGAGCCCGTGCTACCGCTGCTGAGCACCGAGGAGATGCGCGCGGCCGATGCTCGCGCCGTGGCGCGGCGCGGGGTGGACGCCCTGGTGGCCGCGGCGGGGACCGCGGTCGCCCTGGAGGCCCAGCGACTCCTCGGTCGCTGCTACGGCGCGCGCGTCGCCGTCGTCGCGGGCCCCGGCCTCAACGGCGCCGACGGCCGGGTCGCGGCGCGCCGGCTGAGCTCTCGCGGGGCCAAGGTCGACGTGATCGCCGTGGGGGACCAGCCGGCGACGATCTCGGGATACGACCTGGTGATCGACGCCGCCTTCGGGCTGGGGTGCTCGCGTCCGTACGTGGCGCCGAGCGTGGCGCCCGGCACGAGGGTGCTCGCGGTCGACCTCGTCTCGGGGGTGGACGCCGACACTGGCGCGGTGCTCGGCTCCCCCCTCGCCGCCGACGTGACCCTCGCGCTGGGGGCGATCAAGTACGCGCACGTCACCGGGCCGGCGGCGGCGCTGGCCGGCGAGCTTCGCTTCGCGGGTCTGGGCATCGTGGAGGGCTCGCGCGACGGAGTCGTCGTCGACGCCGACCTCGACGGGCTCGTGCGCGGGGAGGACGACGACCACAAGTGGAGCCACGCGGTCCAGGCCCTGGTCGGCTCGCCCCTGATGCCGGGTGCGGCCGGTCTCGTCGCACGCGGCGCGCTGGCCGGGGGGGCCTCGATGATCCGTCTGGCCACCCGCGGCGAGGTCACGACCCTCGACGACCTGCCCCCCGAGGTCGTGCGCGTGGACGACCGGCGCGTCGACGCGCGCTGTCGCGCCGTGGCCGCCGGGCCGGGTCTCGGCCCGGACGCGGCGTCGTGGCTGGCCGGGCGGCTCGAGGGCGTCGTCGCGCCCGTCGTGCTCGACGCGGACGGGCTGGCCGCCGAGCTGGTGGCGACGGCCCGGCCGAACTGGGTCCTCACGCCGCACGCCGGAGAGTTCGCCCGCCTCACGGGGTCGGCGGTCCCCGAGGATCGGGTGGCCGCGGTGAGGTCACTGGCGGCGTCGACGGGCTGTGTCGTGCTCCTCAAGGGCCCGATCACGCTGATCGCCGACGCGTCGGGAACGCTGCGCGTCGTCAACTCCGGCTCATCGGCTCTGGCGACGGCCGGCACCGGTGACGTCCTCACCGGCCTGATCACCGCGACCATCGCCCGCGGACACGACCCGCTGACGGCCGCCGCGCTGGCGGCCCACCTGCACGGTCTCGCCGGGGCCCGCCTGGAGACCTACGCCCCGGCTTCGGAGGTCGCGACCGGGGTGGACTCGATCCTGCACCGTCTCCAGCGACTGGAGTGGTCGCCCTAGGACGTCACGCCCGCGCCACCCGGGGTCGTGATCGTCGCGCCCGCGGGTATCTCCTCGCGGCCCTCGCCGTCGAGACGCCACACCGAGGATCGACCCACGACGCTCCAGGTCGTGGGACCGCCGACCAGGGCGGTGTCCTCGTCGACGCCGAGCACCGTCACCGCGGGGTCGCGCGGGACGAGGAACCGAGTCAGGAAGTCCGGCACGCGCGAGATGAAGGCGTCGAAGTGCGGGATGACGCGCACGTGGGGCAGCAGGGCGAGGCCCGGTGTCCCTCCCTCGCGGGGGTGGCGGATCGAGGGCACCCACGCCGCCATGACCATGGCGCCGGCGCTGCACCCCGCCAGCGCGGAGCCGTCGCGCCACGCGTCGACGATGGCGCTCCACACGGCGGTGTCGCGCAGGGTGTCGGCGAGGAACCCGGGGTTGCCCCCGGACAGGTAGATGAGCCCCGCGCCGGCGACCTGGGCGGCGACCTGCGCGTCGTCGGCGTCGGCGCGGGTGCGCACGTCGAGCACGACGGGCTCGACGCCGAGCCGTTGCGCCTGCTGGCGACCGAGCCGGTGCCACCTCTCGACGACCTCGGGTCCGTCGGGCACCGCCGCCGTGGCGAGCTGGACGTAGCGCGGCGCGCGTCCCGCGAGGAGTCCCGCCTCGACCTCGGCCATCTGGGGCAGGTACTCACCGGACCCCACGAGCGCCAGCGGCCCGGGGACGCGCGCCTCGGACTGCCCCTCGAATGCCATGGACTCTTTCTACCGGGCGCGCGCCGGCGCCGCGCCCTTCATCGGGCCGCGGCGTCAGCGCTCGCTCGCCGGGCCGATGCGCCCGAGGTGGGTGGACGTGAACGCGTCGTCGTACTTGAGCCCATAGCCCAGCGCACGGTCCATCCCGATGTGCCCGAGCCAGATCACGCCGCAGGCGATCGTCAGGGGACTCGACGCGCGCCACCCGGCGAGGACCACGAGCGTCGGCGCGAAGTAGGAGTGACCCAGGTTGTAGACGAGGGCGCCGACGCGAGCGTCACGCAGGTAGCCGACCATCGACACGTCGGGAACCAGCACCAGCGCGGGGTAGAACCACCAGGCGACGTGCTGGGCGGCAAAGAGCACGACGCTGGCGGCGAGCAGCACCAGGCCGTCGAGGCGCAGGAACCACCGGGGACGACTCGTGGCGGGCATATGGCTCCTTGGCTAACAGTGTTAGCCTTACCCTATATGGCGGTTGGCCCGAAATCCACCGGTGAGCGCATCCGCGCCGCGGCGTATCGCCTGGTGAGTGAACGCGGGGTGGACGCGCTGTCCATGCGGGCCCTGGCCGACGCCGTCGACGTCAAGGCGCCCAGCCTCTACAAGCACGTGCGTGGCCGCGACGAGGTCGTCGCCGACGTGCAGGCCCGGGCGATCCGCGAGCTCGCCGCGGCGCTCGCCGCGGCGGGACCCTGGACGCCGGCGGTCGCCCTGGCCTACCGCTCCTGGGCGCTCGCCCACCCGAACCTCTACGAGGTGTGCGTGCGACGGCCGCTGCGGCGCGAGTACCTGCCCGCCGGGCTCGAGGCGGACGTGACCGCGATGGCCGTCTCGCTCACGGGCGGGGACCACGAGCACGCCCGCGCGGTCTGGGGCCTCGTGCACGGTCTGGTGGACCTCGAGATGGCCGGGCGCTTCCCCCCGGGGGCCGACCTCGACACCACCTGGCGGCGCGCGATCGCGATGACGCGCTGACTAGGTCGGCGCCGGGGCGTCGGCGACCGACCCGGCGCCGCGCCGCGGTCGCCACGGGACCACCGGCGACGTGACGCGCTGGTAGTCGGCGTAGTCGGGGTACTTGGCCCGCGAGACGCGCTCGGTGAAGCGCGTCGAGCCCACGAAGAGCAGGCTCAGCAGCACCGCACCCAGCGCGCTCCACTGCGCCCACGAACGGCTGGCGGTGATCGCGAAGCCGACGAGCAGCCACCACTGGGCCAGCTCGAAGAAGTAGTTGGGGTGCCGCGAGTACCGAAAGAGCCCGGTGCGCAGGAACTGGGGGCCGGGCGTCCCCGGAGGGGCGCGGCGCTTGGCGCGCTGGAAGTCCCACTGCTGCTGGTCGGCCACGGTCTCGGCGACGAGGCACGCGGCGAAGAGCGCGGCGAGCACGAGGTCGGGGCCGCCGAAGGCGCGCGCCCGGTCCGTGAGGGCGACGTCGCCCGGCAGGGCGATCAGCAGCAGCAGGACGTTCTGGTAGATCGACACGAAGAACAGGTTGAAGAGCGCGAAGCGTCGCGGCGACATCTCGGCGCGCAGCACGGCCCACCGGTAGTCCTCGTGGCCCGCGCGGTACCCTCCCTTCCTCGCCAGGTTGAAGGTCAGGCGCGCCCCCCACGCGAGAGTGAGCGCGGACATGAGGTCGAGCCGGGTGCTGTCCAGGTGGGCGTCGAGCGCGAAGACCGCGACGTAGACCACCGGGGCGATCGACCAGATCCGGTCCACCCACGAGACGTCGCCCGTGACGAGCGACAGGACCCACGTCGAGGCCACGAGGCCCGCGCAGATCACGAGGTCGACGTCGAGCGCGGACACGGCGCTAGGGCAGGGGGTGGGCCTGGAAGAACGACCAGATGAGGGCGTCGGCGTCGAGGACGTCGGTCTGGGGACCGAGGGCGTTGGTGATCGAGGAGGGCATCGGCGGGCCGCCGGGCCACTCGTGCCCCTCGCCGTTGATCGTGTAGAGCTGGACCGCGGCCCCCCGGGCGCATTCGCCGTAGCCGGTGTAGGTGTAGGCAGGGCCCCGGGTGACGACGGGCTTCATCGAGCACTTGTCCTGGCGTGCCCAGTCCTTGGCCGCGGCGGGCACCGAGTAGGTCCAGTAGGCCTGGCCGTGACCGTAGTACGGGTCCGTCTGGTCGGCGGTCCCGTGGAACGAGATGATCGGCATCGGGCGCGACGCGGGGCACGGCGTCGGGTGTCGCAGGCCCGAGACCGGCGCGACCGCGGCGAACGTCGAGGACGCGTCACAGGCCAGCTGGCTCGCCATGCGCGCGCCGTCGGAGAACCCGGTGGCGTAGACCTCGTGCGGGTTGACGCAGTAGCGCGACTCGAGCACGGTCACGAGCGACGTGAGGAACTTCACGTCGTTGGCCGACCCCGCGGGGACCTTGGCCCCGCCGTAGAGCGGAACACCGGGGATGTTCCAGGAGAACCCGGTGCCCAGGGGGATGAGGCCCTGGGGGTAGGCGACGAGGAAGCCGTGGGCGTTCGAGGTGTCGTTCATGCCCGCGAACAGGTCCTGGTCGAGCGCCGTCGCCCCCGAGCCGTGCAGGTTGAGCACGAGCGCGGCCGGAGTGGACGTGGAGTACTTCTGGGGCACGTGCACGATGACCGTGCGCGCGCGACCGCCGATGGTGAGCGACAGGTTGGTCGAACCCGTCGCGACGCTGGCTCCGCAGCCGCTCGAGGAGGTGCCGGCGGCGGACGCCGGCGCCGGCGTCGCCGCGGCGAGCGGCGTGAGGGCGAGCGCCGCGCCCGCGACGATCCCGATGAACACCCGCCATACCTGCGAGATCATGTGCCCCCCTCTACTGACTGGCCGGGTGACCGCACCGTGGCGAACGTAGCACCCGACCCCCGACGCGAAGTGGTCGCGCTAGCGCCAATCGAGCGCGAACACCTCGTACTCGCCGGCCAATCCCCTGAGAACCTCCGAGCGCGCGGTGGAGAAGGTGAAGCTGGCGTCGATGTCGTCGTGCACGGGCTGGGTCACGAGGATCTCGCCCGCGGCGGCGGCGGCGCCCACCCGCGCGGCGACGACGACGGTGCGACCGAAGAAGTCGCCGCCCTCCGTCTTGGCGTTGCCCGAGTGCATCCCGATGCGCACGGGCACCGCGACGTCGGACCACCCGGGCGCGAGCGCGCGTTGTAGCGCGACCGCGCACGCCGCGGCCATCCCCGAGGCCGGGAAGGCGAGCATGTACCCGTCACCCTGATTCTTGACGACGGTGCCGCCGAAGAGCGCCGTCTGGCGGCGCACCACGTCGTCGTGCCACTCGAGCAGCTCGAGCCACCGGCCCTCACCCAACGACTCCATCAGCGCCGTCGACCCCTCCACGTCGGTGAAGACGATCGTCGCCGAGCCGTCGTGGGACGCCGCGGGGACGTCGTCGCCCTGCACCGCGACGAGGAGGTCGTCGAGCGACGTCGTCATCGTCACGCCGAGCACGTCCTCGTTGGACACCGGTAGTGACGTGTGCCACTGGACGATGCGCCAGTAGGCGCCCTCCTCGTGGAGCACCAAGGTCAGTCGCGCCCCGCGCTGGCTCGGGTCCGAGTCCGCGACCATCCGCAGGGCGACCCACCCGACGGTGCCCTCGCGCCACGCCGAGAGGTGCTCGACCCGGGGACGCGGGGCCAAGCCCAGTGACGCGACCTCGGTCGTCTGGACGCGAAATATCGCCGAGATCGTGTCGAAGCCCTCCCACCACTCGCGCTCGTCGAACCCGATGACCAGGGCGCCCGGCTGGTGGGCCACGGCGTCGATGACCGCCGCCGAGTCGCCCGACATCATGGTGCCGATGACCCGCTCGACCAGGGTCGCGAGTTCGGGAGCCGGTTCCACGTCGCCACGTTACGGGTCCGGCGTGACGCGCCACGCCGGAAAATGGCCCGCTATGACCCCTGGGGTGGGTAGCAGCTCGCGGGCCTCCAGTTCCACACCGTCAGCACCGCGGCGGGGATCGCGATCGGGCACGTGGAGCCCTGCGCCGCGCCGAGCCCGTCGTCGTAGACGCGCCACGCCGCGGTCGGCGACGTCCGGGTGAAGAGGTTGTAGGCGCCGTCGTCCTGGGTTCCCACTTGGGCCGGCTCGGAGCTCGGGCTCGGCACCAGCCCCGCCGCTGCGTAGTAGAGGTGCGTCGCCGGGTCGTAGGCGTAGTAGGTCTCGTGGGCGATGAGCCCGGTGTAGTCCGAGGGGGGCAGCTGGTGGTACGCGGCGTCCGCGTCGAGGAGACCCTGGCGTATCGCGGGGGTGACGACGAGGTCGCGCGTCGCCGCCGCGACAGTCGTCGTCGTGGCCGGAGGGCGGGTCGTGGTCGTCGCGGGGGGCGAGGACGTGCCGCACGCGGCGAGCGCCAGGGAGGCGACGAGCGCCGCGACGCCAGCGGAAGCGCGCTGATTCATGGCGCCGCCTTTCGTCGCCGAGGTTGAGCGAAGTGTACCGAGCGCCGTCATCGCCCGGGCCCCGCGGTCGCGTCGCTCGTGCGCCGTCACGTCGCCGACGCTCTAGTAAGTTCCTCCCCAGATTCCCAAGGGGGCCCTCATCCATCGCCGGTCACTACTCACGTTGGGCGCCGCGGCGCTGTTGATGTCCTTGTCGGGAGGCGTGGGCGCGGCTGCGGGCGCGACGCCGAAGTGTCTGCCGGCGGCCGGGGCCGACCTCGTCGGTTGCCGGTTCGTCAACGCCAAACTCCAGGGAGTCAACCTGCGTGGCGCGAACCTGCGTGGCGTCGACCTCGCGGGCGCGAACCTGACGGGCGCCGACCTGATCTACGCGCACTTCACCAGCGCCAACCTGAGGGGCGCCAACCTTGAGGGAGCCAACTTCTTCGGGGCGGTCTTCACTCGCGCCAACCTGGAGCACGCCAACCTCGAGAAGACGGTGGGCACCGACGCCAACTTCACGAAGGCCAACGTGACCGGGACTCGCTTCACGGGCGCCTACCTCGCGGGAGCCCTCCTCAACGGCGCGAACCTGTCGGGGCAGGACCTGGTGGGCACCACACTCGCCGGCGCCGAGCTGTACGGCGCTTCGCTGATGCACGCGAATCTGAGCGGTGACGACCTCTCCGACTCGGACCTCGACCACGCCAATCTCACCGGCGCCGACCTGCACAAGGCCGACGTCTCAGAGGCCAACCTCGACATGGCGCGTTTCGCGGGCGCGGACCTCACCGGCCTGCAATCCTCGAACGAGAAGGGGGCGCCCGCGTCGCTACCCGCTGGCTGGCGCTACGTCAACCACGCCATCGTCGCACCGTAGTCACGCCGCGTGCCCGGGTGCGGTGCGCGACCTCGGTTGACCGGTTCGACACCCTGCGAAGCCCGGTGTCGCCTTGCTTCGCCAGGTGCAGCCGAACACGCAGATCTCTCGCATCACGCCGGCTCGGCCATGGGCGGGTCTCTCGTTGACGAAGACGAAGGGCGACGCGACGAGCAGCGCCGCGGCCCTTTGTCGACGACTCAATCCAGCCGCGCCTACTGTGCTTTGCGCGCCTTGGGCTTTGGTGGCACCAGCGCCGAGCACGTGGCCCTCACGACGTCGACGAGCCAGGCTCGGTCGTTGAGCTTGGCGGTCGCGACCTTGAACGCCGGCCGGGCGCCTGGGTACGGCGCGGCGGTGGCGATGCGCCCGGCCACGGCGCGCCCCGGCTCGGTGACCTTGATGAAGAGCGTGTCGTCATCCACGATCGCGAAGTTCTTGCCTTCGAAGTAGAGGCCGTAGCCGCCGAACATGGCGCGCGCCGTGACCTCGAGCGGCTCCATCTTCTCGAGGACCTTGGCGATGAACGAGGGATCGGTGGGCATCCCGGGACGATAGCGACGCCGGCCCTAGGGGGTGACGAGCCGGAAGTAGATCAGGAAGACGGGCATGTCATCGGAGACGACCAGGCCCTCGTTCTCCCAGAACTCGCGGTGGCTGGCGCGCCAGAGCTCGATGGACCCCTCCTGCTCGCCCTCGGCGACCGCGAAGGACCAGGGCACCGCGGCGAACGTGGTCAGCGACGTGTTCGTCACCTCGACCACGCCGACCTTCTCGAGGTTGTCGCCCACGAGCGCGAGGCGCTCTCCGACCTCTTCGAGCTCGTTGTCCTCGTACTCTTCGAGCGTGCCGGCGGTCGCGCACTTCACGCCCGCGAGGACCAGTCCGTTGAGGCGCTCGCGCATGGGTCCGGGGCTGCCGAGCTCCAGGGCGCGCAGGCCGCCGATGACCGGAAACTTCATGGGGTGAGTCTCGCACCTTTGGCGCCGCCAGCCCGGGGTCGCCCCGGCCACGCGGGGGCGCCGGCGCGGGTCGCCGGTTCCGCCGTCGCCAGGGCGACGAGGGCGCGCTCGGCCGCCCGGCGAACGCGGGCCACCGGGTCGTCTTGGCGGGCGGCGGCCCCCTCCAAAGCGGCGTCGATCCGGTGGCGAGCGATGACCTTGAGGGCCATCTCGCGAGCGCGCCACGAGTCGTCGTTCAGCCGAGCCACCACGGAGGCCGCGGCGTCCTGCGACCACGCGTAGAGGAGCCCGCGCAGTGCCCACACGCGCGGCCAGTAGGAGGTGTCCCCACCCCACGCCCCGGAGAGGACCTGGCGGGCCGCGGGACCCGCGAGGATCTCACCGATCTCGAGGTCGAGCGCGTCACCCTCGAGGAGCCTCACGCATCGCTCGACGACCCACCCCTCTCCTTGGCGGGCGCACGCCGCGCGGAGGCTGACGCGCGGGGACCACGCCTCCCTCGGGGTCGGTGAGGCCTCGGTCACCCGTCGTGGCTCAGTCGGGGTGGTGGCCGCGGGCGGCCTCCTCGGACCTCTCCTTGAAGTCGATCAAGGTGATGTGGCCCGCGCGGAACGTGGACAACTCCTCGGGGGTCAGCATCTCGGCCAGTTGCGCGTTGACCGCGGCGACGCCGTCGGCCGCCGCGTTCTCGCGCA
Organism: uncultured Actinomycetota bacterium; assembly: GCA_963805595.1. Classification (GTDB taxonomy): domain Bacteria; phylum Actinomycetota; class Acidimicrobiia; order Acidimicrobiales; family RAAP-2; genus RAAP-2. Next base: position 80,797 of record CAWDUM010000006.1, read on the forward strand.
CCGCCGGGGCGATCGCCGCCGCGGGCCAACTCGACGAGTCGAAACCGCAGTCGTCGCAGCGCCACTCCAAGACCCAGGTCCAGTCCTTGGTGTCCGGCGTGATCGGCACGGGGGTCAGTGGTTCTCGCGGCCTAGGAGCGCACGAGCTCCACGACGGGGATCACGCGCTGGGTCTTGGCCTCGTACTCGGCGAAGTTGGGGAAGCGCTCGGCCTGGATGGCGTAGATGCGGTCGCGCTCGTCGCCGGTCACACGGTGCGCGGTCGCGGCGAAGGTCTCGGCGCCCATCTCGACCAGGACGTCGCGGTTCGCCAAGAGGTTGTGGAACCAGTGCGGGTGCGAGTCAGCGCCCGCCTTGGACGCGAACACGAACACTCGACCGTCGTGCTCGAGGTACATCATCGGGTTGACCCGCTCGGCCCCGGATTTGGCTCCGCGCGTGTGCAGGAGCAGGACCGGCGCGCCCTCGAAGGGCCCGCCCACGCGGCCCTCCTTCGCGCGGAACTCCTCGATGATCTTCGCGTTCCAGTCGTGGACCGCGCGCACGGCCTGTTCCTCTGACTGCTCGTCGCTCACGGTGTCCTCCCCGGTCCCGATGGACTCAGGTTAACGATTCACGATCCTGGCGGAACCGGTGCGACGCCCGCGGCGACGGCGAGGGACGGCCGCGGGGGCGTCAGGCGTCCGCCGGCGCCGCGACGCCCGAGTAGACCACCCGGTGAAGGACCGCCGCCAGCGCCCCGCCGACCAGGGGCGCCAGGACGAAGAGCCACACCTGGCTCAGGGCGGTCCCGCCGATGACCAGAGCCGGGCCGAGGCTGCGTGCGGGGTTCACCGACGTCCCGGTGAGGGGGATGCCGATCAGGTGGACCACGGTGAGGGTGAGCCCGATGACGACGCCGGCCGTCGCGGCGTTGCCGACCTTGCTCGTGACCCCGAGGATCACGAAGACGAAGAGGGCGGTCAGGATGACCTCGGCCAGGAAGGCCCCTCCCGCGCTGAGATGTATCAGGGACGAGCCCGCGTAGCCGTCGGTCCCCAGCCCCTGCACCGAGCGGTGGTACATCGGCGACTGCGCGAACATCGCCCAGAGCACGAGGGCGCCGGCGACGCCGCCGACGAACTGGGCGACCCAGTAGCCGATCGCGTCGCCCAGCGAGATCCGGCCGGCGAGGAGTGCGCCGATCGTGACCGCGGGGTTCACGTGGCACCCCGAGATCGGCCCGAGGACGTAGGCGAGCCCCATCAGCGTGAGTCCGAACGCCAGCGCCGTCGCGACGACCCCGGCCGCGACGCTCCCTCCGTCGAACTTGAAGCCGAACATCAACGTCGCCACGCCCACCGCGAAGAAGACGAGGATCGCGGTGCCGAGGAACTCGGCGAAGTATTCCTTCTTCACGCCATCCGCCTTTCTGTTCTGGACCCTGGAGTGGATCGCCTCGGGCGAACCATATCCCGCTCGGATGGCCTCGCGTCGACGTCGGGCGGCGCGGATCGTGCCCATCTGGCGCTCCACGCCGGCAGCCCAAGATGGCGACGCCGCGGTCCACCGGGTCCTAAAATGCAACCGATCACGCTCTTCGACGCCCATGGCGTCCGTCCAGCGTCGGGGAAGGGGGGACGATGCTCGTCAACATGATGGGGATCGAGGACGACGAACTCGACCAGGTCCGGTCCACGCGCGACGTCGCCGTCGACCCCAAGACCCGCGACACCCTGACGACCCTCTTCGGCGCGCTGCTCTCGTCATTCGTCTCGTCGGGCAAGCCCGCGGGGCGCTCCCGGGCCCCGGTGCGCGCGATCGGCGACCACGCCGACGTGGCGCCGCCCGTCGCGGAGGATCGTTTGAGCCGAGACGCGGCGTAGTACCCCTCGTCCGCGGGTTGCGGACGCATCGAATCTCTTCGCGCCGGAAGGTTCGGATGTCGCGCGCCTACACCAAGTCGACCTGTCATAATCCGACCTGACACGGAGGGATCATGGCTCAGCTGGTTCGCGGCATCGCCGATCGCAAGGGCGACGACGTCGCCATCATCGACGAGTCCGGCTCGACGACCTGGGAGCAGTTCAACGGCCGCGTCAACCAGCTGATCCATCTCCTGCGCGACCGCGGACTGGCCGCGGGTGACACCATCGCCGTGATGTCGGGGAACCGGCGCGAGTTCTTCGAGGTCGTGGTGGCGGCCGTGCACGCGTCGATGGTCGTCGTACCGGTGAACTGGCACTGGGTGAGCGAGGAGCTGGCGTACGTGCTGGGCGACTCGGACGCGCGGGCGCTCTTCGTCGAAGACCAGTACGCGCGGGTCGCGAGCGTCGCGGTCGCCGACGAGCGGGCACGCGGGTGCGCCGAGCGCTTCGTCATCGGGGGGGCGCGATTCGAAGGATTCGACGGATACGACGAGTCCCTGTCGGGGTACGGGGTCGAGGAGCCCGCGGAGCAGTCGAGCGGCGGCCCCATGTTCTACACGTCGGGTACCACCGGCTTTCCCAAAGGGGTGCGCTCATCGATCAATGACACCGGCAACGACCTGGAGCTGCTGAAGATTCCCGCGACGTTGATCTGCTCCGCGCTGGGGATCCCCGAGGGGGGCGTGACGCTGCTGGACGGACCCGCGTACCACTCCGCGCAGCTGGCCCTGTCGCTCTACCCGCTCCTGGCTCTCGGGAGCCAGTGCGTGATGCGCCAGCAGTTCGACGCCGCGTCGTTCCTCGAGGTCGTGGACCGCCACGCCGTGACCAACGTCCACCTGGTTCCCACCCAGTTCGCGCGCCTGCTCAAGCTCCCCGACGACGTGCGGCGACGCTTCGACGGCTCGTCGCTAGCCACGGTGGTCCACGGGGCCGCGCCGTGCCCGGTGCCGATCAAGCGGTCCATGATCGACTGGTGGGGTCCGGTCCTCACCGAGTACTACGGGGGGACCGAGAGCGGGTTCCTCACGATCATCACCGGAGCCGAGTGGCTCTCGCACCCCGGCAGCGTCGGCCGGGCCCGGCCGTGGTGCGAGGTCATGGTCATCAACGACGAGCAGCAGCCGTGCGGTGTCGGCGAGACCGGCCAGATCTACTTCCGCAGCCGCGCCGGGGGCGACTTCCGGTACAACAAGTCCGAGGACAAGACGAAGGCGGCCCACCTGTCGCCCGGGGTCGGCACCATCGGTGACGTCGGTCACCTGGACGCCGAGGGCTACCTGTTCTTGAGCGACCGCAAGATCGACATGATCGTCAGCGGCGGCGTGAACATCTACCCCGCCGAGGTCGAGGGCGTGCTGGTGACGCACCCCGGCGTCGCCGACGCCGCGGTCTTCGGTGTCCCCGACGACGAGATGGGCGAGCAGGTCAAGGCGGCCATCGAGCTCGTCCCTGGCGTGGCCGCGTCGCCCGAGCTGGCGCGCGAGATCATCGCCTTCTGCCGCGAGCACCTGGCGGGCTACAAGTGTCCGCGCACGATCGACTTCGAGGATCACCTGCCCCGTTCGCCCACGGGCAAGCTCTTCAAGCGCCTCTTGCGCGAGCCGTACTGGGCGGGCGTAGGCCGCAACATCTAGGCCCCCCTTCCCCCGGTCCTCCGGGCAGGCGACGGCGCGGTCCGCGGCACCCGTCTTTAGGATTCCTGCAACGCGGGCGACCCGCCGAGGGTCGACGCGCGTCGCGCGGGGAGGTCTCGTCGTCGCCAGTCGCACCCTTCGTTTCGTGAGCGCGGCCACGCTCGCCACGTCGACGCTGGCCGCCGTCTGCTCGGCCGCGGTGGCGTCGCCGCCCGGCCAGGTCCTCACGGTCGAGGCGGGCTCGCCGCGCGCCGACGTCGCCGAGGTCGAGATGTGGCAGCTCACGAGCACCGGCGTCTACGACCGCGTCGGGGGACCCTTCCACGCCGACGTCGGAGTCCACGGCGTCGGACGCACCCGTGAAGGCGAGGAGAGGACGCCCGCGGGGGTCTTCACGCTGACCCGGGCCTTCGGGAGCCTCCCCAGCGACGGCACCCGACTGGCCTATCGACGCACGAACCCCGACGACTGGTGGGACGAGGACCCGAGCACCGCGGGCTACAACCAGTTCGTGATCAGCCGGTACTCGCCGGGCGGCGACTCCGAGAACCTCTACTATGCGGGGCCCGCCTACGGCCACGCGGTGGTGATCAACTACAACACGGACCCGATCGTCAAGGGCGCCGGCTCGGGGTTCTTCCTCCACGTAGGTGACAGTGAACCGACGGCCGGGTGCGTCGCGGTCACCGGCACGCGCTCGCCCGGATCATGCGCTGGCTCGACCCGTCCCAGCACCCGGTCATCAGCATCGGCGTGGGCGGCGAGGCGATGGCGATTCTGCACGACGCGCCGGCGCCCGGCGCGACCCCACCCGGTCCTTCGTCAGGGGACTAGGGCGACCGTCGACTCGGCGTGGGGGCCGCGAGGAGTGGGCGCCGACGCGAGCAGGTCCGACTCCTCCGCGACGTCCGGCCCGTCGCCGCGCAGATGTTCGATGACGTCGCGCGCGCTGTACGAGTCGCGCCCGGCGAGCAGCGCGCGCACGTCGTTGATGCAGTCGCCGCTCGTGACGATCGCGGGCTCGCGGCGTCCGTCGGAACGGACCTGCGCGAGGCCGCACGTGGACATCAGTCCGTTGCACAGGCAGGTGCAGCCAACGGTGTCGGCCCTGGTTCCGCCCTTTCGCACGTAGGACGAGACCGGTTCGGCCGCGCACCGGTAGCCGATCGAGCCGTCGGCCTTCACGTACGCCTCGCGCAGGTAGCCCAGGTCGCAGTTTCGCTTCCGGTGGTCGTAGACGTCGGCGTGCGAGATCGTCCCGGGAACCGACGCGACCTTGAACGGATAGCCCGTCGAGGACGCCCGCAGCGACGTCGCGACCGTGACGTCGCCGGAGCCCAGCTCGCTCAGGACTCGACGGCGCAGCAGAGGGTCCATCCCCGACTCGCGGCAGTAGGCGAAGAGGGTTCCCACCTGCACGCCGGTCGCGCCCAGGTCGAGCGCCTCGCGGACGTGGCGCGCCGACGTCACCCCGCCGGCGACCCAGAACGGGGTCGCGAGCGCTCGCATCGCGTCGAAGTCGACGACGTCGCGGTCCCCGTAGATGGGGCTGCCGTCGGGGTCGACCTCGAAGCGGCCCCGCGGCGGGGCGTTGTGGCCCCCGGCGCTCGGACGCTCGACGACGAAGCCGTCCACCGGCCCGTTGCTGCGCCGCGCCAGGGCGGTCGCCAGGACGTGCGAGGACACCACGCCGAGAAACTTCGGGCGTGCCAGGGCGTGCTCGGGCAGGTACGGCTCGGGGTCGAAGTGCAGCGTCGACGCGGGGTCGGTGCCGGCGGCGCCGGTGACGTCCAGGGGGAGGTCGACCGCCTCGCCGAGGGCCAGGCGGTCCAGGACGCCGGGAATGTGCGTCGGCACGCCGGCGCCCATCACCACGTAGTCCACGCCGGCGAGGATCGCTCCCAGCAGCGTCGCGGCAGTGGGGATCTGGACCTTGGTCAAGAGGTTGATGCCGACGACGCCGCCGTGGCCGAGTTTGGCCATGGCCACCTCGACGAACGAGGCGAGCACGAGCAGGTCGATCGAGCGGCGCGGGCTGTGGTTGGTGAGCATCACCAGGCTCTTGTACGGGGCGGTGGCGGCACGGCGCACGGCGCCGAAGCGCCGCAGGACGTCCTCGACGACCGACGGAACGGGGAAGCGCTCGAGCACCCCTCGCAGGTCGTCGTCCACCGCGCGGTCCTGGAGGCGGCGCGCGAACACGTTGTCGATCGCCGTTCCCGAGACGACGCCGAGCTGGCCGGACCTCGAGACGGCGCGCGCGAGGTTCCAGTCCGAGATGGCGATCCCCATCCCGCCTTGGATCAGCCAGGGGTCGGTCGCCCGCATCGAAGGGGTTGCGTCGCGCATGTCGGTGACCTTCTGTGCCGCCAAGACATTCGTCCCGGGTCGATGCATCGTCAGCCTACGACCCCCTCGCCGGGCCGAGCCGTGGCGCCGCGAGGTAGCGCGACCGGTGGAGCACCCGTGCGCCGCGCGGCCCCCTTCTGTGCCCGCGCATCAGCCGATCACGGTGGTGAGAGGAAGTGACTTTCGTCCCGCCCGGAAGTCGTCCACCTCTCGACGGCGACGCGACGACGAGCGCGGGCGGCGCGAGCGGCGCGGACGGTCACGGCGGGGCGGCCCGTCCGCTGGGGCGCAGCCGTCCGACTACGTTAGGTATGGTCCGGACGGTTACTTACTGACGCGCTTGACCCGGCGGGCCCTCGAAGTGCTGCTCACTCCGGGACCGGCGTGGTGGGGAGGCGTCGAGGGCCGCCGGGTGACGCCGCGGACGGACCGGGTGGGGCGTCGGCGGCGGTGGAGTTGGGCATGAGCGTGGAAGAGAAGAAGCCCGTCAAGGGCGAACGCCGGCAGCGGGACCCCGAGCGCACCAAGTCCGAGATCCTCGAGGTGGCGACCGAGGAGTTCGCCGACCGGGGCTTCGCGGGCGCGCGCGTCGACGAGATAGCAGACCGCACGCGCACGACCAAGCGCATGATCTACTACTACTTCGGCTCCAAGGAGCTGCTATACGTGGCGGCGCTCGAGCGGGCCTACGAGGACATCCGCGTCGTCGAGGAGAGCATCGACGTCGAGCGCCTCGACCCGGTGACCGCGATCCGCCAGCTGGCCGAGCTCACCTTCGACCGGCACGAGGCGAACCCCAATTTCAGCCGGCTCGTCAGCCAGGAGAACGTCCAGCAGGCGAAGTTCGTCACCGCGGCGAGCGGCTTTCCCGGGCTGGACCGCCCCGGGATCAAGATCCTCGAGCAGGTCCTCGAGCGCGGGCGCGCCGAGGGGGTCTTCCACCGCGACGTGGACGCCCTGGACATGCACATGCTCATCAGCTCGTTCTGCTTCTTTCGCATCAACAACCGGTTCACCTTCGCGGCGAACTTCGGGCGCAACCTGGTGGAGCCCGGTCGGCGCGCCGGCTACCGGCGCATGATCGGCGACGTGGTGGTGGACTACCTCACCGCGCCCGGGCCGGGCTAGGCGCCGGCGTCGCCTCGCCGCTCAGGCCCGGGCGGCGTCGAGCTGACCCTGCAGGCGCGCGAGGACCTCGTAGCAGCCCATGACGGAGGCGACCGAGGAGTTGGGTTCGGCCCGCTCGCGAACGGCGCGGATGAACTCTCGGTCCTGGAGCTCGATCCCGTCCGAAGAGACGGCGACGCGCGACAGGTCGACGGGCTCGTCCCTCCCCGTGGCCAGGTCGTCGTAGCGCGCCACGTAGGTCCCGGTGTCGCCGATGTAGCGAAAGAACGTCCCGAACGGGCCGTCGTTGTTGAAGCTGAGCGACAGGGTGCAGAGCCGGCCGCTGGCCGTGGCGAGTTGGATCGACATGTCCATCGGGATGCCCAGCTCGGGGTGGTCCGGCCCGGCGAGCACGTGGGCGTCGCGCACGGCCTCGCCCGTCTGGTACGCGAAGAGGTCGACCGTGTGCGCCGCGTGGTGCCACAGCAGGTTGTCCACCCAGCTGCGCGGCTGTCCCAGTGCGTTGGTGTTGGAGCGACGAAAGAAGTATGTCTGGACGTCCATCTGCTGGATCGCGAACTCTCCCGCGGCGACGCGCTGGTGGATCCACTGGTGCGACGGGTTGAAGCGACGGGTGTGGCCCACCATGGCGGTGAGGCCGGTCTCGCGCGCGACGCGCTCGACCTCGCGCGCGTCCGCCAGGTTGTCCGCGAGCGGGATCTCGACCTGGACGTGCTTGCCGGCGCGCAGCGCGGCGACCGACTGGGCGGCGTGCAACTGGGTCGGCGTGCACAAGATGACCGCGTCGACGTGCGGAGACGACACGACCTGAGCCAGGTCAGTGGCCGCGAGGGCCGCGCCGTACCGCTCCGCGACCTCGCGCGCCTGCGTCTCGGTGCGGCTCGCCACGGCGACGACCTCGACCTCGTCGATGCGAGCCAGGGCGTCGAGGTGCTTGACGCCGAACGCCCCGGCGCCGACCACGCCCACCCGGGTGCGCCCGCTCACGTCGGTCAGAGCGCCTTCATGACCAGGTGGCCGACCGCCGTGTTCGACGCCGGCACGTGATAGAAGCGGTGCAGCTCTCTCGCCCCGTCGCCGATGGCCCCGCGCATCACCAGCCACATCACGAGCTCGATCCCCTCCGAGCCGGCTTCGCGCAGCAACTCCAGGTGCGAGATGTTGAGCAGGTAGTCGGGGTCGCCGCTCATGTGGTCGAGGAAGGCGTTGTCGAACGGCGCGTTGATGAGCCCGGCCCGGGGGCCCTGGAGTTGGTGGCTCATGCCGCCGGTCCCCCAGACCTGGACGTTGAGGTCCTCGTCGTAGCTCTGTACGGCTCGCGCGATGGCCTGACCCAGCTTGTAGCAGCGGGCCCCCGTGGGTGGCGGGTACTGCACCACGTTGACCGCGATCGGCACGACCCGCACGGGCCACGCGTCGGTCCGTCCGAACATCAGCGACATCGGCACCGAGAGCCCGTGGTCGACCGGCATCTGGTTGATGACCGTCATGTCGAACTCGTCGAGGATCAGCGACTGGGCCATGTGGCAGGCCAGCCCTGGGTGGCCGAGCACGGGTGGCACCGGCCGCGGACCGAAGCCCTCGTCGGCGATGGCGAACTCGTCGGCGCAGCCGATCGCGAACGTCGGGATCACCTCGAGGGAGAACGCCGTCGCGTGGTCGTTGTAGACCAGGACGATGACGTCGGGGCGTTCCTCGGCGATCCACTCCTGGGACCACTTGTAGCCCGCGAAGACGGGGGCCCAGTAGTCGTTGCCGTCGAGGCCGCGGTCCAGGGCCGCCCCGATGGCCGGCACGTGGCTGGTCGTGACGCCCGCGGTGATTCGAGCCATACCTATCGTCCCTCCCGGATCGAGCGCACGCCCTCGGGCGAGCGGCCGCCGTGCAGCATCATGTCCGCGTACTCCTCGACGCTCATCCCGGTCATCGACGCCGCCGCGGTCTGGAAGCTGAGCCCGTCGCTCGAGAAGATCTTCGCGAGGAAGTAGATGTTGCCGCCCCGCGCGATCATGGCGTTGTAGTCGCGGTCCAGCACCGCCTGCTTCTGACCCTCGGTCATGGGCCACTCGTCGAGGTAGGCGCGCTCGTCGGCCTTGAAGCGAGCACGGTTCTCGGGCTTGATCAAGCTCATGCAGAACTGGTTGAGGTGGAAGCCCTCGTGGGATCGCTCCGCGGTGAAGACGGTGGTGCCGGGGATGTCGTCGAACTCCGAATTGTCGGGCACGGGTCAGTCCTCCCTCCAATAGAGCCGCGTCGGATTGTCCACGAGGAGCCGGCGCTGGAGCGTCTCGTCGGTGGCGATGCGCGCGATGTAGTCGACGAGCTGGCCGTCGTCAGGCATGTAGTCCTTCATGTTGGGGTGTGGCCAGTCCGTCCCCCACAGGACCCTATCGGGGAACTCCTCGATCACTCGTCGCGCGAAGGGGGCGGTGTCGCGGAAGTCCGGCGGCCCCGTGACGCTGAGGCGCTCGGGGCACGAGACCTTGGCCCAGACGTTGTCGTGCTCGCGCAGGAGGCGCAGGAAGAGCCCGAACTCGGGGCCGTCGGCCGGGAGCGTGACGTCGGGCCTGCCCATGTGATCGACGACCACGACGGTCTCGAGCGACGTGAAGAAGTCCCAGCGCTCGGCGAGGTCCGCGGCTTCGAAGTAGACGTCGACGTGCCATCCCAGGGGCGCGACCTTGTCCACGATCTCGTAGTAGTAGCGGTCGGGCTCGGGGTCGACGAGGCGTCGCACGTAGTTGAAGCGCACGCCGCGGACCCCCGCCGCGTGGAGGTCGTCCAGCTCCGCGCGCGACACGCTGGGCTCGAGCGTCGCGATGCCCCTCGCCCGCCCGTCGGCGGCGAGCAGGGCGTCGACCATCGCGTCGTTGTTGGAGCCGTGACACGTCGCCTGGACGATGACGTTGCGGTCGAAGCCCAGGAAGTCGCGCAGCGCGAACAGGTCCTCCTTGGTGGCGTCGGCGGGCGTGTACTTGCGCTCGGGCGAGAACGGGAAGCGCCAGGCGGGGCCGATCACGTGGCAGTGGGCGTCGACCGCGCCGTCAGGCACCCGGAAGGCGGGCGCCGAGGGGTTCGGGTCAAAGACCATCCAGTCGGCGTCGACGGTGAAGCTCTCCACCACTACCTGCCCTGATCCCGCAGGACCTTGTCGAGCCGAGGGTACACGCGGCGGGCGTTCTGGCTGAACACGTGCGCGCGCTGGTCATCGCTGATGCGCGCGGCGTCGACGTAGCGCTTGGTGTCGTCGAAGTGGTGGCCCGTCGTCGGGTCCACTCCGCGCACGGCGCCCAGCATCTCGGAGCCGAAGAGGATGTTGTGCGCGTCGATCACGTCAAGGAGCAGGTCGATCCCGGGCTGGTGATAGACGCAGGTGTCGAAGAAGACGTTTCCCATGAGGTGAGTGGAGAGGTCCGGCTTGCCCAGCATGTCGGCCAGTCCTCGGAACCGGCCCCAGTGGTAGGGGACGGCACCCCCACCGTGGGGGATGACGAGGCGCAGCGTCGGGAAGGTCGTGAAGAGGTCACCCTGGAGCAGCTGCATGAACGCCGTCGTGTCGGCGTTGAGGTAGTGGGCGCCCGTGGTGTGAAAGCTGGGATTGCAACTCGCCGAGACGTGGATCATCGCCGGCACGTCGAGCTCGACCATCTTCTCGTAGAGGGGGAACCACGATCGGTCGGTCAGCGCGGGGGAGTCCCACCGGCCCCCGCTGGGGTCCGGGCTCAGGTTCACCCCGACGAACCCGAGCTCCTCGACGCAGCGCACGAGCTCGGCGACGCTCCCCTCGATCGCGACGCCCGGCGACTGGGGGAGCTGGCCGACGCCGACGAAGGACTGGGGGAACAGCGACACCACGCGAGCGACGAGGTCGTTGCACGCCCGAGCCCAGGCCTCGCCGACCGGTGCGTCGCCCACGTGGTGCTCCATCGCTGACGCGCGAGGGGAGAAGACGGTCAGGTCGGCGCCGCGCTCTCGCAGCAGTCGCAGCTGGTTGGACTCGATGGCCTCGACGATCTCGTCGTCCGATATCACCGGGTACGGCGCCCAGGGCTCGCCGGCGTCGTACGCCGCCACCTGAGCCCGGCGCCACAGGTTGTGCGGCTCGGGCGCGGTCGTGAAGTGCCCGTGGCAGTCAATGATCATCGCGGACCCACGCCGAGTACGGGACGAAGACCTGACCGCGCATCAGCAACCGGGCCGTGCGCAACAGCGCCGCCGACGTGACCGAGACCACGTCGCCGTCGAGTCGTACGTCCATCGAGACGCTGAAGTAGCCCGAGGGGTGCTCAATGTCCAGACTGACCGGTCCGTCGACGCGGCCGAGGCCGGACACCTCATGGGCGGTGGAGCCGGGGATCAGGCACGCCGTCGCGACCGAGACCGCCCCGAACACGCCGATCGCCTCGTGCACGCGCCGGGGGATGAACGTGCGCGTCGCGAGCGCCCCGCCGTCCTTGGCCGGCGCGAGCAGGGTGACCTTGGGGACCGTCTTGGCCGCCACGTCCCCGAGGTTCATCAGGGGTCCGGCGGCGAGGCGGAGTGACTCGACCGCGGCGCACGCCGCGGCGTTGGACTCGATGTCGGCGGGATCCTCGTATCCGGAGAGGCCGACGTCGTGTGCCGCGACGCACACGACCGGCATCCCGTTGTCGACGCACGTCACGCGGACCCCGTCGATCACGTCCACGGCGTGCCCGGTCGGCAGAAGGCTCCCGCAGGTCGACCCGGCGATGTCGAGGAACTCGATGGGGATGGGCGAACCCGTCCCGGGGACGCCGTCGATCCGCGCGTCACCCCCGTAGCCGACCTCGCCGTTCGGTGTCCGCACCGACGCGACCGCCAGGCTCTCGGTGTTCACCATCCAGATGCGCACGGCGGTGACGTCGCCGCTCGGGGCCACCAGCCCCTCCTCGATCGCGAACGGTCCGACCCCGGCGAGCAGGTTGCCGCAGTTCTGATTGTCCGAGACCTCGGCGCGGTCGGGCCACACCTGCAAGAAGAGGTAGTCGACGTCGGCGTCCGGGCGTTGGGAGGCCGACACGACGGCGACCTTGGAGGTCAGCGGGTGCCCACCACCCATCCCGTCGATCTCGCGCACGTCCGGCGATCCCATCGCCGCGAGCAGGACCGCGTCGCGCGTGGTGACGTCGCCCGGGAGGTCGCGCGCGTGAAAGTACAGGCCCTTGGACGTGCCGCCACGAACCACCGAGCAGGGGATCGGGCGCTGGGAGCTCACGAGGGCGGCGCCTCCTCGTAGCGCAGCCCGCGCTCGGCGAGCCTCTCTCGCATCTGGTACATGTCGAGGCCGAGTTCGCCCGCGGCGAGTCGGGCGCGCTTGTCGGACTCGGACGCCTCGCGCGAAGCGCAGGCGTCGCGCACCCGATCCGCGTCCTCGCGGCGCACGACCACGACCCCGTCGTCGTCGGCGACGATGACGTCCCCCGGGCGCACGTGGGCCCCGGCGCACACGATCGGCGTCTGCACGTTCGCGGGGGTCTCCTTGACCGTCCCCTGGGCGCAGATCGTCTTGGACCACACGGGGAAGCCCAGGGAGGTGAGCTCGGCGACGTCGCGCACGCCCGCGTCAATGACCAGGCCCCGCACGCCGTGGGCCACGAGGCTCGTGGCGAGGAGTTCGCCGAAGTAGCCGTCGTCGCACGGGCTCGTGGGCGTCACGACCAGGAGGTCGCCGGCCCGGGCCTGCTCGACGGCTACGTGGATCGACCAGTTGTCCCCGGGGGCAACCTCGCAGGTGAGGGCGGTCCCGCACGCCTTGACGGGCCGGTAGATCGGGCGAAGGCGGGCCGCGAACAGCCCGGTCCGTCCCTGGGCCTCGTGGATCGTGGCGACGCCGAAGCGCCCGAGCGCGTCGACGACCTCGAGGTCCGCGCGCGGGGTGTTGCGGACGACGACGGCCATGGGATCCTTCCTCGACCCGGGGCGACGCGACATTCGGCGCGCCTGCGTGCGTTAGGGTCTAATTAACTGGACAGTACACTAAATCTCCTTGGCGGCCGCATATTTCTGTGCGCGTGCTGTGATGAGGGTGGTCGCGTGGGACGAGGGGGAACGTGCGCGAGATCCAAACGCAGGTAGCCATCGTGGGGGCCGGACCCGCGGGCCTGCTCCTGGGTCAGGTGCTCGATCTACTGGGCGTCGAGAACGTCGTGGTGGAACGGCGAAGCCGTGAGCACGTCGAGCGTCGGGTCCGCGCCGGAGTGATCGAGCACGGCACGTCGCAGTTCATCGAGGACGCCGGCGCGGGTGAGCGCATGCGGCGCGAGGGACTGGTCCACCACGGCGTCGAGCTTCGCTTCGACAACCGCTCGCACCGCATACCGCTGAGCGAGCTCGCCGAAGGGCGCGCGATCACCGTGTACGGCCAACAGGAAGTCGTCAAGGACCTCGTCGCCCTTCGCGTCGCCCGGGGCACGCCACTCTTCTTCGACGCCGAGGTGACCACCATCGCGGACGTGACCGGGGACCGTCCCTACGTCGAGGCGGCCGCCGCCGACGGGCCGATCCGCGTGCGCTGCGACTTCGTCGCGGGGTGTGACGGATCCTTCGGGCCGGCGCATCAGGCGCTCCCCGCGTCGGTCGTCCGGCGCCACGAGCGCACCTACCCCTTCTCGTGGCTCGGCGTGCTCGCCGAGGCCCCCCCGGCCACCGAGGAGCTGATCTACGCGCGACACGACCGGGGATTCGCGCTGTACTCGATGCGCTCGCCGACCCTGAGCCGCCTCTACCTCGGCGTCGGTCGCGACGAGAAGCTCGACGAGTGGCCCGACGGGCGGATCTGGGAGGAGCTGAGCATTCGGCTGGCGACCGAGCAGGCGCCCCAGGTGGTCGCCGGTCCCATCGTGGACCGCGGCGTCACCGCGATGCGCAGCGTGGTCATCGAGCCGATGCGTCACGGGCGACTGCTGCTGGCCGGTGACGCGGCGCACATCGTGCCTCCGACGGGCGCCAAGGGGATGAACCTCGCGCTCGCTGACGTGCGCGTGCTCTGCGAGGCGCTACGCGCGCACTACGCCGACGGCGACGACCGGCTCCTCGACGGGTACTCTGACACCTGTCTCGAGCGCGTGTGGCGCGCTGAGGAGTTCTCCAACTACATGACCCAGATGCTGCACCCGAGCTCCGACGACGACTTCGAGAACGGGGTGCAGCTCGCCCGCCTGCGCCAGGCGGCGCGCTCGCGCGAGGCCGCGACCGTCCTGTCGCGCAACTACGTCGACCTCAACAGCCTCTAGAAGGGGTACGCCGGCATCTCGCTCTGGGCCGTGACCCACTGGGTCTCGGTGTACGCGTCGAGGTTGGCCTGACCCCCCATGCGCGAGCCGTTGCCCGAGATCCCGGTGCCCCCGAAGGGGATGACGGCCTCGTCGGCGACGGTCTGGTCGTTGATGTGGATGGCCCCCGAGTGGATCCGGCTCGCGAGCTCGAGCGCGCGCAGTCCGTCTCGCGACAGGATGCCCAGTGACAATCCGTAGGGGCTCGCCGAGGCGAGCGACACCGCCTCGTCGAGCGACGAGTAGCCCACGACCGGAGCGACCGGCCCGAAGACCTCGTCGACGTAGGCGGGCGCCGTCATTGGGACGTTCGACAAGACGGTGGGGCGGTAGAACAGCTCCTCGAAGGTCCCGCCCGCGAGCAGGGTCGCGCCGGCGCTGACCGAGTCGGTCACCATCGAGTGGACGCGGTCGCGCTGTCGCGCGTCGATGAGCGGCCCGAGGGCTACCTGACCGGTCGACGGGTCGCCGACGGGCAGATGGTCGGCGTGCTGCGCGAGGGCCGCGGCGTAGTCGTCGGCGATCGCGGCGTCGACGATGTGGCGTCCGGTCGTCATGCAGATCTGGCCCTGGTGCATGAAGGACCCGAACGCCCCCACCGACGCGGCCTTCTCCACGTCGACGTCACCCATCACGATCAGCGCGGAGTTGCCTCCGAGCTCGAGGTGGACCCGCTTGAGGTGCTGGGCGCCCAGCGCGCCCACCTTGCGGCCCGCGGCGGTCGAACCGGTGAAGGCGATCACGTGGACGTGCTCGTCGGTGACGAGCGCTTCGCCCACATCCGCCGCGCCGGGCAGCACGCTGAGCAGTCCCGGCGCGAGCCCGGCCTCCTCGAAGACCCGGGCCAGCACGACCCCTCCGCAGAGCGCGGTCCGCGGGTCGGGCTTGAGCACGACCGCGTTGCCCAGCGCCAGCGCGGGGGCCACCGAGCGGATCGACAGGATCAGCGGGAAGTTGAACGGGGCGATCACGCCGACGACGCCCGCGGGGACGCGTCGCGAGAAGCTCAGCCTCGGCATCTCGCTTCGCAGGATCAATCCGGTCGGGTGCGACGCCAGCGCCGCGGCCTCGTAGCACTCCTCGGCGGCGATGTGCACCTCGAGGTCCCCCTTCGGGCCGATCCCACCCGACTCGCGGACTATCCATCCGGAGATCTCGGCGGCGTGCTCGTTAAAGAGGTCCCCCGCGCGTCGCAGAACCGCGGCGCGCTGGGTGAAGGGCAGCGCCGCCCACTCGACTTGGGCGGACGCCGCGACCGCGGCGGCCTCGGCGACGTCCGCGACGCTCGCACGGCCCGTGCGCGCCAGGGTGGCGCCGGTGGCCGGCTCCACCACGGGGGCGTCGCCACCGCCGCCCGGACGCCAGCCAGCCAAAGAAATGTTGCCCTGCCACGGGGCAGCGTCGAGGAATGCCATATGAACCTCCTGGTACAAAGTTCTTGTGTGCTTATCACACCTTTGGTAACTTCCGCGCAGATGCCGTGTTCCGGTCCCTCTCGTGGACGGCGCGGCCGACGGGAGGCACCGTGTTCTTGCGCGATCACTGGTACGTCGTGGCGCTGAGCTCCGAGCTGGGAACGCGGCCGATCAGCCGCCAGGTGCTCGGCGAGCACCTGGCCCTCTTTCGCAGCGCGTCGGGCCGCGTCGTGGTCCTCGCCGACCAATGCCCTCACCGGGCCTATCCCCTCTCGCTGGGCACGGTCGTGGGTGAGGAGCTCGTCTGCGGATACCACGGGTTCACCTTCGACTGCGCGGGAACCTGCGTGGCCGTCCCCGGGCAGGACCGGATCCCGAGCCGTCTCGCGGTCCGCACCTACCCGGTCGTCGAACAGGGCCCGTGGGTCTGGGCCTGGATGGGCCGCGGCGAGCCGGACGTCGAGGCTCTGCCGGCGACCCCCTGGCTCGTCGACACCGAGCACTGGACGAGCGTCTCGGGCGTCGCGCGCATCGACGCGCCGTTCGACCTGCTCGTCGACAACCTGCTCGACCTCTCGCACGAGGCCTACCTCCACCAGGGTTCCATCGGCACGCCCGAGGTCGCGACCACCCCGATCGAGGTCGACGTCGACGACGACGCGAGGGTCGTGAGGGTGTTTCGCCACATGAACGCCGTCGACTGCCCGCCCTTCTATTCGCGCACCACCGGGCTGGAGGGCAAGGTCGACCGCTGGCAGGACATCGACTACTTCCCGCCGAGTTACTACCTACTGCACGCGCGTATCGCGCCGGTGGGCGAGCCGCCGCGGCCAGACGGGTCCGACGATCACGCCTCTCACATGAAGATCCTCTACGGGCTCACGCCGTCGACCCCGTACAGCGTCTACGACTTCTGGGCCCTGGCCCGCGACTTCTGCGTGGGCGACCAGGAAATCGACACATTCCTTGCCAAGATGCAGGCGGGCGTCGTGCAAGAGGACGTGGACGCGCTCAACATCCTCCAGGAGCGTCTCGGGCCGGACCCGGAGTTCAAGGAGGTCAGCATCAAGATCGACCGTGGTGGACTGGCGGCTCGGCGCATGTTGGCGGATCTGCGCGACGAGGCGGCACGGGTGTAGCGGCCCCCGCGGCGGTCGGAAAAGTTTTAAGAGAAATTCTCACTTAATGTACGAAACGGTGTGTTAAGAATCAGTCAATCATTCTGAGGGGGGCATCACATGAGCGAGGAAACGAAGCCGAGCAGTCCGAACGGTTTCTCTGCGTTGAGCGAGTTTGAGTTCGGGCGTCGCCTGGGGCTCAAGGCGGTCGGCGTGATGGCGGCGACGGGCGCGATAGCCGTGCTGGGCGACGTCTCAGCGGCGCACGCCGCGTCCAAGTCGGGCACGATCAAGATCGGGTACGTGTCGCCGCGCACCGGTGCGCTGGCCGACTTCGCCGGACCCGACGCGTTCGTGATCGCCCAGATCAAGAAGTCCAGCTACTTCTCCAAGGGCATCACGATCGGCAAGACGCACTACAAGATCGAGATCACCGAGAAGGACACGCAGTCGCTCGGCAACGTCGCGGTCCAGGTGACCCAAGAGCTGATCAACTCGGGGGCCGACCTGATCCTGACGAGCTCGGCGCCCGAGACGACGATTCCGGTGGCCACGACGTGCGAGCAGTACAAGGTGCCCTGCCTCGCGACGGTGGTGCCCTGGGAGGCGTGGTGGGGCGGCTTCGCCGGCGCGTCGATCTCGCCCCAGGGGGGAGCCGCGGGAACCGGTCCCACCTACAACTCGATGTTCTTCTTCGGCATCCCGCAGTTCGTGGGCACGTTCGTGCCGATGTGGCAGAGGGTCCAAAAGACGATCAAGTGCAACTCCAACGTCGCCGAGATGTACCCGAACGACTCGGACGGCAACGCCTTCCGCGCGGCGTTCGCGCCGACCGTCGGGGCCATCTACCCGAGCGGGGGCTACAACTTCGTCGACGGCGGCGCCTACACCGACCTGACGACCGACTACACGTCGATGATCCAGACCTTCAAGACCGGCGGCAAGGGCGGCGCCAACTGCGACCTGTTCATCAACTGCCCGCTGCCGCCGGACTTCCAGTCGTTCTGGACCCAGGCGTCCCAGCAGAACTACAACCCGAAGCTGGCGACGGTGGCCAAGGTCATGCTGTTCCCGACCGACGCCTACGCCTTGGGCAGCCTGTCCAACAACGTGGCGACCGACGCGTGGTTCACGCCGTACGCGCCCTACAAGTCGTCGCTCACCGGTCAGAGCGCCAATGCGTTCTGCGCCGCGTACCAGAAGGCGGGGCACGGCCAGTGGGTGCAGTCGATGGGTTCGACGTACTCGCTGTTCGAGCTCGCGATCGAGGCCTTCAAGGCGATCAAGAACCCCCACGACCGTCTTGCACTGGCCCACGCCCTCCAGGTCGTCAACTACGACGGCATGTGCGGGCCGATCAACATGAACTCGAAGAGCTCCAACCCGATGCTCGCGAGCCCGGCCAAGGGGATCGGCATGATCATGCCGGTCGGCGTTCAGTGGAAGCCCGGATCGACGGACCTGGTCGGACACCGAAAGTACCCATGGTCGCAGTGGGTGGTGGACAACTCGCTGAACAAGCACGTGCCGCTCAACGGAGACCTTGAGCCCACCAACGCCTGATCCAGCCGATGCCATTGCTCCAGCTGGTCGGCGTCTCCAAGAAGTTCGGCCAGGTCGTGGTGGCGGACCACGTCAACCTGGAGCTGGGCGAGGGCGACGCGGTCGGCATCGTCGGGCCCAACGGCGCCGGGAAGACCTCGCTCTTTGCGATGGTGTCGGGCGACATCAATCCCGACTCCGGTGACATCGTCTTTCAGGGCACGACGCTCAATCACCTGAGCCCGGCGAGGCGCGCGCGCGCCGGGATCGGCCGCACCTTCCAGGTTCCGAGGCCCTTCGAGCACATGACGGTGTTCGAGAACGCCTTGGTGGCGGCCCAGCAGGGTGCGCGCTCCCGGGGCCACCGGAGCCACTCCGCGGCCTACGCGGCGCTCGAGCGGACCGGCCTCGCGCCGTTCGCCAATCGGCCGGCGGGGTCGCTGACGCTCCTGCGTCGCAAGCGTCTCGAGCTCGCCCGAGCCCTGGCCATGGGTCCGCGCGTCGTGCTGCTCGACGAGATCGCCGGCGGCCTCACGGACCTGGAGGTGAATGAGCTGACCGTGATCGTGCGCCAGCTCCGGTCCGACGGGATCGCGGTGGTGTGGATCGAGCACGTGGTCCGTGCCCTCCTGTCCACGGTGGACCGCCTGGTCTGCCTGGCGGCGGGCGTGATCGTGGCCGACGGCGAGCCCCGCCAGGTACTGGCCTCGGACGAGGTGCGCGCGGTCTACATGGGGGGCAAGATCCTTGACGAGGTACTGCCCGAATGACCGCCAGCCTCCTGGAGGTCCGCGGACTCGTCGTCCACCACGGTCAGCTCAAGGCGATCGACGACGTCAGCTTCAGCCTCGACGAAGGAGAGGTGCTCGCCATGATCGGCGCGAACGGGGCCGGCAAGTCGACCCTGCTGCGCACGATCGCGGGGCTTCATCACGCGAGCGGCGGGACCATCTCCTTTAGCGGTCGTGACGTCGCCCGACTCTCGCCGCACCGGCGCGTCGCCATGGGGATCTCGCTCGTGCCCGAGGGCCGGCGCCTCTTCTCCACCATGACCCTGGAGGAGAACATCCTGGTCGGTGCCTACCACGCCCGGCCGGGGCCCTTCACGATCGAGCGGGTGTACGAGCTCTTCGACTGGATGCCGCAGCGGCGACGCCAGCGCGCCTGGCAGCTGTCCGGCGGCGAGCAGCAGGCGGTCGCGATCAGTCGGGCGCTCGTGGCCAACCCCCGTCTGCTCCTGCTCGACGAGCTCTCCCTCGGACTCGCGCCCATCGTGATCGAGCGCATCTACGCGATGGTCCCCGACATCGTGAGTGACGGGGTCAGCATCCTGATCGTCGAGCAGGACGTCGCCCAGGGCGTCGCGGTGGCGAACCGTGTCCACTGCCTCCTCGAAGGTCGCACGTCTCTGACCGGCGTACCCGCCGACCTCACGTCCGCGGAGATCGACCGGGCCTACTTCGGGGCGGACATGACGGCCGCCGGCCAGGGGGCCGACGAGTAGATGGCCTGGCTCAACGTCCTCATACAGGGAGTCCTCATCGGGGGCTTCTACGCGCTCTTCGCGTGTGGCTTGTCGCTGATGTTCGGTGTGCTCAAGGTCATCAACCTCGCCCACGGCGACATGGCGGTCGTCGCGGCCTACGCCGCGGTGTTCATGGTGCCGCACCTGCACGTCGCACAGCTGTGGGCCTTCGTCATCGTCGTCCCGGTGTTCGGGCTCATCGGGTACGTGGTGCAGCGCACGCTCATCCAGAAGAGCATCGATCGAGACCCCTTCACCACGCTGCTCGTGACGTTCGGCCTCTCGGTGGTCATCGAGAACCTCTTGCTGGAGGTCTATTCCGCCAACGGCCAGGTCGTCAACATCGGCGCGCTCATCGCCAAGTCGTGGCACCCGGCGTCGATCATCTACATCTCCTACGTGTCGCTCACGGTTCTCGGCGTCGCCGTCGCCGTCCTGGCCCTGCTGCAGCTCTTCCTGTCCAAGACCGGCATGGGGCGACTCATCCGCGCCGTCGCGGACGACCGCGAGGCGGCCCAGCTCAGCGGGGCGAACTACCGGCACGTCTTTGGCATCGCGGCGGCGATCGCCTTCGCGACCGTCGCGATGGCCGGCATCGCCTACGGCATGATGACCCAGTTCGCCCCGACGTCGGGGGGAGTCAACCTGCTCTTCGCCTTCGAGGCCGTGGTCGTGGGGGGCATCGGGTCGCTGTGGGGAACGCTCGTCGGCGGGGTCGCCCTCGGCGTCGCCCAACAGGTCGGCGCCCACATCAACCCCCAGTACCAGGTCCTCGCCGGGAACCTGCTCTTCCTCCTCGTCCTGGCGGTCCGTCCCCAGGGCCTGTTCGGGCGCAAGTCGGCCCTCGCATGAGCGCGAGCCCGGACTCGACCCCCCGGGCCGACGCGGGCCTTCGCGTGCGGCGCTCGATGCGCTCGCCCGTCTACACCGCGGTCGGCTTCCCGGTCTTCATCGCTCTGTTCACCGTCGCGCCGTGGATCGTTCCCGCCGAGTTCGCGACGACGATGATGAACTTCTTCATCCTGGTCACCATGGCCACGATGTGGAATCTCCTCGCCGGCTACGCGGGCATGGTCTCGATCGGCCAGCAGGCTTTCGTCGGCCTGGGCGCGTACGCCACGCTCTACTTCGCGCTGCACGGGATGAACCCCTTCGTCACCATCCCCTTCGCCGCCGGGGTGTGCGCGCTCATCTCCGTCCCGATCACCTACCTGCTGTTCCGATTGCGCGGCGGCTACTTCTCGATCGCCACCTGGGTCGTGGCCGACACCGCGATGCTGATCATCGGCACGATCGCCGTGCTCGGCGGGGGCACCGGGCGCCTGATGCCGGGCCTGCAGAACCTCAGCCCGACCGAGACGGCCCACTACTCGTACCTGGCGACGTGGTTCGTGGCCCTAATCGTGGTGGTGGGGACCAGCCTGCTGCTGCGCAGCCGGCTCGGGCTGGTGCTGGCGTCAATCCGCGACAACGAGGTCGCGGCGCGCAGCTCCGGGGTCAACGTCCAGGCGGCGCGTCGCCTCGTGTTCGTCATCGCGGCGGCCGGCTGCGGAGCGGCGGGGGCGGTCCTGGCGGTGAGTCAGCCCTTCGTCCAGCCGACCAGCGTCTTCAGCCTGCAGTGGGCCGCCGAGATGCTCTTCGTCTCGATGATCGGCGGCCTGGGGACCATCGAGGGTCCCATCCTCGGCGCGATCATCTTCTTCGTCCTCCAGCAGTCGCTCCAGCAGCAGGGCGCCTGGTACCTGATCATCTTCGGCTCGGTGGCCGTGGCGGTCGCGCTGGCCCTCCCGCGCGGGCTGTGGGGGTCTTTCCGTGACCGCTTCAACGTCGAGATCCTGCCCGTCGGCCACTGGGTGGGCGAGAACGAGTCGTCCTAGGGCCCGATCGGTCGAGCGCGACCCTAGGCCCACACCTCGCGCGCGGTCTCGACGACGAGACGCAGTTTGGCCACCTCTTCGTCGAAGCTGAGCGAGTTGCCCTCGACGGTCGAGGAGAAGCCGCACTGGGGCGACAGGCAGAGCTGGTCGAGCGGCACGTACCGGCTCGCGTCCTCGATGCGGCGCTTGAGCTGGTCCTTCGTCTCGAGGGCTCCGCGCTTGGTGGTGACCAGACCCAGGACGACCATCTTGCCCGGGGGCACGAAGCGGAGGGGCTCGAACCCCCCGGACCGCTCGTCGTCGAACTCGAGGAAGAAGCCGTTGACGTTGAGCTCGCCGAAGAGCGCCTCGGCGACGAAGTCGTATCCGCCCTCGGCCGCCCAGAAGGACTGGAAGTTCCCCCGGCACGAATGCGTCGTCACGGTCATGGTGTCGGGCTTGGCCGCGAGCGCCGCGTTGAGCTGCTTGATGTAGCGAAGGTGCTGGTGCTCGGCGTCGTCGCCACGCTCGGCGATCATCTGGCGCTGGGCCGGGTCGTTGAGGTATGCGAGCGACGTGTCGTCGAGCTGGAGGTACGTGCAGCCCAGCTCGCCGAGCCGGCGGATCTCCTCGGCGTACGCCGCGCTGAGGTCGTTCCAGAACTCCTCGACGTCGGGATAGACGTCAGGGTCGATCGCCGCGGCCCCGCCTCGGTAGTGCACCATGGACGGCGAGGGGATCGTCAGCTTGGGGACCGCCGAGGTCACCGTGGACTGCAAGAAGCGGAAGGCGTCGGCGAAGATCGTCTGGTCCACGTGGACCTTGTCGTTCACGCGCAGGGCCGCCGACGTGAACGACGTCGTGCCCTCCTTGTTCTTGAAGGCCACCTGGAGCTGCTCATCGGTCCTGGTGATGCCCCCGATCTGGTAGATGAAGTCCATGTGCCACGACGTGCGGCGGAACTCTCCGTCGGTCGCGGACTGCAGGCCCAGCTCCTCTTGGAGGGCGACGACGTCGCGGATCGCGGCGTCCTCGACCGCCGCGAGGTCCTCCGCGGTGATGGCTCCTTCGTGGAACTCCTTGCGGGCGCGCAGGAGCGGGGCGGGACGCAGCAGGCTGCCGACGTGGTCGGCTCGAAAGGGCGGGGTCGTTCGCTGACTCATGATGCGACAGTACTCGTCGCCTACGGCCCCTTGAGATGGAGGATGCACCCGGTGCGCCGCAGGGGACCCCCTCGCACCGCGGCGTCAGGCGGTCCGTGGGCCCTCGCGCCCGCGGGCGTCCCCGCCCCTGGAAAGCCGCGAGACGGTCCACGTAGGATGCCCGCGTGCCACGCATCGGGCTGATCGGCGGGCTGTCGTGGGAGTCGACGGCGTCGTACTACCGGATGCTCAACGTGGCGACGGCGGCGTCGCGCGGCGCGTGGCAGCAGCCGCCGGTGCTGATCGACTCGCTCAACTTCGCTGACGTCGTCGCGATGCAGCGCTCGGGCGAGTGGGCGGCCCTCGGGGAGATGATGGCCGAGTCGGCGCGCCGCCTGGCCGCCGGCGGGGCCGACGTCCTGGCCATCGGAGCCAACACGATGCACAAGTGCTTCGACGTCGTCCAGTGCGCCGTGAGCGTGCCCGTGATCGACGTGCGCGACGCGCTGGCCAAGGAGGTGGCGAACCTGGGAGCGTCATCGGTGTCGCTGCTGGGGACCCGGTACGTGATGGAGGAGGACTTCTACTCCACTCAGCTGGAGCGCCGGGGACTGCGCGTGGTGCGACCGGTCGGCGCTCAGGTCGACGAGCTGCAGCGGATCATCTACGACGAGTTGACCCAGGGCGTCGTCACCGAGGCGTCCGTTTCAAGCTTCACGTCCATCGCCGACGACTGTCGGTCCCGCGGCGGCGAGGTCGTCGGGCTGTGCTGCACGGAGTTCGGACTCCTCTTCGAGGACGCGCCCGCGCCCTGGCCCTACGTGGACTCAACGGCGGCGCACGTGAACGCACTGCTGTCGCCGTAGCCGCTCGGCCGCTGATCGGCGGCGACCCGGGACGATCGCCGCCGTGGCCCCGCCGCCATCGCGACCGTCTTCTACGATTCCTCCATCGAGACTCTGGCCTTCCTCTTCACCGACATCGAGGGGTCGACCGCGCTGCTGCGCCGCGTGGGTGACGAGGTCTACAGCCGAGTCCTCGACGACCACCACCGCATCATCCGTACGAGCCTCGCGGCCCACGGCGGTCGTGAAGAAGGAACGCAGGGCGACGCGTTCTTCGCCTCCTTCGCCTCGACGTCGGCGTGCGTCGAGGCGGCCCTCGAAGCGCAACTGGCGATCGCGCGCCACCGGTGGCCCGAGGGCGAGGAGCTGCGCGTGCGCATGGGCATCCACACGGGCGAGGCATCCGAGACGGCCACCGGTCTCGTGGGCTACGAGGTCCACCGCGCCGCGCGCATCGCCTCGGTCGGCTACGGCGGCCAGGTCCTGCTGTCGTCGGCGTCGGCGGGGCTCGTCGAGGACACCCTGGCGCCGGGCGTGGGTCTCAAGAGCCTGGGCGAACACCGCCTCAAGGACCTCGGACGCCCCGAGTCCCTCTTCCAGCTCGAGGCCGAGCACCTGGTCAGCGCGTTCCCCCCGCTGCGTTCGCTGGACAACCCCGAGTTGCCCAACAACCTCCCGGCGTCGCTGAGCCCCTTCGTCGGCCGCTCCCTCGAGTTGTCCGAGGTCCGCGTCCTGGTGTCGCGGTCGCGCTTGGTGACTCTCACCGGCGCCGGGGGGTCGGGCAAGACGCGCCTGGCCCTGCAGGCCGCCGCCGAGCTCCTCGACGGAACGAGCGACGGCGTGTGGTTCGTCGCACTCGCGCCGTTGACCGACCCCGACCAGGTCGCTGGGGCGGTGCTGGACGCGCTGCGGATCCGCCGCGACGGCGGGGTTCTGGCCCTCGACGCGCTGGTTGCCGCGCTGCGCGACCAGCGCGTCCTGATCGTGCTGGACAACTGCGAGCACGTCGTGGGTGCCGTGGCGAAGCTCGTCGACGTCATCGGGCGGGGCTGCCCACGGGTGAGCGTGGTTGCCACGTCCCGCGAGCCCCTCGGCGTCGACGGAGAGCAGATCTACCGAGTGCCCTCGCTGTCGGCGCCGACCGATGACGTCGAAGCCCTGTCCGACCTGGAGGGTTTCGACGCGGCGGAGCTGTTCCTCGTGCGCGCGCACCTCCAGGACTCGCGGTTCGCGCCCGAGGACTCCATGGCGCCGCTCGTCGCCTCTATCTGCCGGCGACTGGACGGCATCCCCTTGGCGATCGAGCTCGCCGTGGCGCGGTTGTCGTCGATGTCGATCGCCGACCTGCACGACCGACTCGACCAGCGGTTCCGCCTGCTGACCGGCGGCAGCCGCAACGCCCTGCCCCGCCAGCAGACCCTGGGCGCGATGGTCGCCTGGTCCTACGACCTGCTGAGCGAGTCCGAGCGGGCCGTCCTGCGCCGCCTCTCGGTGTTCGTCAACGGCTTCGACCTAGCGGCGGCCGAGGCGGTGTGCGCCCACGGCATCGTCGAGTCCTTCGACGTCATGGACATCGTGGGGTCCCTGGCCAACAAGAGCCTGATTAACGTCGAGCGCACCTCGGGGGCGTCGCGGTACCGCCTGCTCGAGACGATCCGCCAGTACGCGGCCGAGCAGCTGCTCCAGGCCGACGGCGAGGCGGCCACGCGCGACGCCCGCCGGCGCCACGCCGAGCACTACCTGTCGCTGTGCGAGGCCGATTCTCTGTGGGAACGGGTCGGGCGCCACCAGGTCGAGTGGATGCGCGCCCTGGACTTCGAGCGCGACAACCTCCTGATGGCGTTCGCGTACTTTTCTGACGACCCCGGGGACGTGGACCAGGTGTATCGGCTGGCCGTCGCCAGTGAGTGCTTCCTGGCGACGCGGGCGATGCCCGAGCCGCTGGACTTCCTCGTGGCCGCCGTGGGCAGAGACCAGCGCGGCCCATCATTGGTGCGCGGCCGGGCGCTGCACGTTCTCATCGTCCTCTCGGACACGGTCAAGTACATCGGAACGGACCGGCGGATTGACGTCGCGGCGCGAAAGGACATCGCGGTGCAGATCCTCGACACCGCGCGGGTCGCCGGCGACAGCGAGCTCGAGGCGCTGGCGCTCCTGGACCTGGCCGACAGCGCACGAGTGGCGCGGGACCTCGAGCGGGCGGGCGAACTCGCCGCGGCGGCGCTCTCGATCGGCGAATCATTGGGCGACGACCGTCTTCAGGGGTGGGCGCTGCTGTGGCACATCGCGGGTGACATCCCTGACGAGGAGCGCCGCACCTACCTGCACGAGTCCATCCGGCGGTTCCGCGCCGCCGACGACCGGCAGGGGCTGTTCGCGTCCTTGACCAACGCCGCGGTCTTCGAGGCCCTGGCGCCGGAGAGCCTCGGTCAGGCGATCCGCTTGAGCGAAGAGGCCCTGGGCGTCGCCGAGGAGATCGGTTCGAGCCTCGCCACGACGATGCTGGAGACCAACCTCGGCGTCCTCCGGATGGTCAACGGGGACGCGGTCGAAGCCGAAGCCCTCGCGCGGCGTTCGCTGATCGCGGCGCACCGGTTCGGCGGAGCCCCGATGGTGACTCAAGGCGGCCTATGGACCCTGGCAATCTGCTCTGTTCAGCGTGGCGACGCCGCGCGTGCGGCGCAGCTCATGGGCGCCTACGACGCGATGGTCGCGCAGATGAAGAGCATGCCCGACCAATTCTCGCGCGAGCTTCCCATGGAGGTCGAGCTGGAAGACCAGGCCCGGCGCCTGATGGTCGAGGGCCTCGGCGCCGAGGGCTACGAGCGCCAGGTCACGGTCGGGCGCCACCTCGGCGTCGACGACCTGTACGACCTCGCGCTCGGGCGACGCCCGCCCGAGTAGGCCGTGACCGGCGACGGGGCCGCCGGGCAGACTGTCGGTGTGACGCAGCCATCGCCACCGGCGCTCAGCGCCGACGGCCTCCGCGCTCGCGAAAGGGTCGCGGCCGAGCGCGCGGGGCAGCGACGCCGTCTGGCGATCGCCGAGGTGGCGGCCGGTGCCGTGCTGATGGCGTCGACGCTGCTGGGATGGATGAACCGTCCCCGCGTGGTCCGCCAGGCGCACGGTTCGGTGCCGTTCGCGGTTCGTGAAGTCGGACATACGTGGGGGCTGGCGACGTTCCCCGCGGGTGCGCTCGCCCTCATGCTGGGGGCGCTCGCCGTGCTCTGGTCGACGCGGCTGCGTCGTGGCGCCCGGCGAGCGGGGTGGGAAGCCTTCATTTTGAGCCTCGCCGCGATCGCTGTGAGCGCCGTCGAGGTGACGCAACTCCTCCTGGGACGGCGAAACTGGATCGATCGAGCGGCGATGCATCACCACCCGGTCACCTCGCCGCTGGTCAACGCGGTCGGCGCGGGGGTGTGGGTAGCGTCGGCCGCGTCCGTGACGCTGATGATCGTCGCGGGGACCTACCTCTGGCGCGCGTACGGGTCGTGGGTCGACCGGCCCGCGCCCGCCGCGGTGTCGAGCGCCCACGGCCGCTGACGGGTCTCTAACCCTCAGCAGCCACGACGGAGGTGCCCGGGTCGGGCCCCGGGCGGCCGCGGCCGGCGAGTTAGCATCCCGGGGTGCCGAGCGCGCTGGCCAACGGGATCTCGATCGAGTACGAGACTCTCGGCGACCCGGCGTCGCCGAGCGTCCTGCTGGTCAACGGATTCACGCTCCAGCTCACCATGTGGGACCCCCGGTTCGTCCGGGCGCTCGCGAGTCGCGGGTACTTCGTCATCTACTTCGACAACCGCGACGTCGGGCTCTCGACGTGGTGCGACGCGCGGTCCGGTGCCTCCTCTGAGAGCGGATCGCCGGGGACACCCGAGCAGTACTCCGTCGGGGACATGGCCGAGGACGCAATCGGCCTGATGGACGCGCTGGGGATCTCCTCGGCTCACGTCGTGGGGTACTCGATGGGCGGCATGATCGCCCAGACCATGGCGATCGAGCACCCCGAACGCGTGCTCACGCTGACCTCGATCTCGTCGACGACCGGCGACCCCAACGTCGGCCAGCCGCACCCGGAGGCGCTCGAGGTGATCCTGGCGCCCACGTCGGGGACGCGCGAGGAGGCGGTGGGCAAGGTGGTCGAGACGTGGCGCGTGATCGGCTCTCCGGGGTATGCCTTCGACGAGGCGGCGGCGCGCGCCCGGGCCGAGCGCGACCACGATCGGGGCAACAACCCGCGGGGGGCCGAGCGACAGTTCGTCGCCATCATGACCCAGCCCGACCGCACCGAGTCACTCGGCGCGCTTCGCGTCCCGACGCTCGTCGTCCACGGCGACGCCGACACGCTGGTCGACCCGTCGGGCGGGATCGCGACGTCCGAGGCCGTCCCGGGGGCCCGACTCGTGCTGATCGCGGACCTCGGCCACGACCTGCACTCTGACGTGCTCGACGACCTGGTCGATGAGCTCGCGCGGCACTTTGAACGCGATTAGGCGCTCGGGTGTGACGCCGGGGTCGATGACGGTGCCGCTCCCGGACGGGCGCGGTTCGCCCTCTAGAGTCACGTCCACGGGGAGGTGAGTCGCGTGAACGCCAGCGAGGCCTGCGCAGAGTTCGACGTGGTCATCGTGGGCGCGGGCATCTCGGGCATCGACGCCGCGTACCACCTTCATCGTGACTGCCCGGATCGCACGTACGTGATCCTCGACGCGCTCGAGGGCTTCGGCGGCACGTGGTGGACGCACCGATACCCCGGGGTGCGCTCGGACACCGACCTCTACACCTTCGGTTACTCCTTCAAGCCCTGGACCGGCGACCCGATCGCGTCGGCCGAGCGCATCCGCGACTACATGGGCGAGGTGATCTGCGACAACGGCATCGACGAGCACTTCCGCTACCGGCGCCGCGTCACCGACGCGTCGTGGTCCAGCGACGAGAACCGGTGGACCCTTCGCGTCGCCAACGCCGACACGGGCGCCGACGAGACGTACGCGTGCGAGTTCCTTTGGATGTGCCAGGGCTACTACAAGCACGACCAGGGCTACACGCCGCAGTGGCCGGGGATCGAGTCCTTCACGGGTCGCGTCGTGCACCCTCAGAGCTGGCCCGAGGGCTTCGACCTGGACGACAAGGAGGTCGTCGTCATCGGCTCGGGGGCCACGGCGGCCACGCTCGTGCCGGCGATCGCGGACCGCTGCGCGCACGTCACGATGCTCCAGCGCTCGCCGACCTACTTCTTCTCGGGTGAGAACCGCGACGAGCTCGCCGATCAGCTGCGGGCGCTAGAGGTCGAAGAGGAGTGGATCCACGAGATCGTCCGGCGGAACCGCCTCGCCCAGCTCAAGATGCTGACCGACGTCGCGCTCGCCGAGCCCGACTTCGCCGCGGCCGAGCTCATCAAACTGGTCCAGGCTGAGCTGCCCGAGGGATTCGACGTCGCCACTCACTTCACGCCGCGCTACCGGCCCTGGCAGCAGCGCATCGCCTACGTGCCCGACGGCGACCTGTTCAAGGCGATCTCCTCGGGCGCCGTCTCGGTCGTCACCGACCAGATCGAGCGGTTCACCCCCGACGGGATCGTCCTGGCGTCGGGCGACGAGCTGAGGGCCGACGTCATCGTCACCGCCACGGGCTTCGAGCTCAGCGTCCTGGGCGACGTGCGCTTCACGATCGACGGTGAGGTCCTGGACCTCGCGGCCACGGTCACCTTCCGCGGGATGATGCTGAGCGGCGTGCCCAACCTCTGCTGGATCTTCGGGTACTTCCGCGCGGCGTGGACCCTGCGCGCGGACCTGGTGTGCGACTACGTCTGCCGGGTCCTCAACCACATGGCCGAGAACGGCCTGCACCGCGTCGTGCCCACGCTGCGCGACGAGGACCTCGACGCCGAGGTGCTCGACTGGGTCAGCGAGGAGCACTTCAACCCGGGGTACCTGACGCGCTCGATGCACCTCATGCCCAAGCGCCTCGCCAAGCCCGAGTGGGGCCACACCCAGGACTACTGGACCGAGCGAGAGGTGCTGCCCGCGCTGTCACCCGACGACGACTGCCTCGTCTACTCCTGAGCCGTGCCGACACCTAGGCGGCCACGGGGCGCACCATCTCGGGCGTCGGGCGCACCGACGGCGAGGCAAGCGCGATGGCGCCGTTGACCACCGCGAGGCCGAGGGCCACGACGACCCCCAGGTGATACCCGCCCGTGAGGGCGGTGGCCCCGGGGTCACCGCCGGCGACGAGGTGGGTCACGCGCGACGTCGTGATCGTGGTCACGACGGCCAAGCCCAGGGCGCCGCCCACCTGGTAGGCGGCGTTGAGGACCCCTGAGGAGACGCCGGCGTTGTGGTGCCCCATGTCGGCGACCGCGCCGATCTGGGTCGGCACCCCCAGCGTCGTGATCCCCGCGCCGAACAGCGCAAAGCCCACGAACAGCGTCGAGTAGTAGGAGTTGGCTGCGCCGGCGCTGAGGAGCCAGTAGAGCCCGACCGACGTGAGGGCCGCCCCGACGAGTTGGACCGGGCGGGTGCCCACGCGCGTGACGACCTGGCCGGCGACGACGGCGCCGACGATCGCGCCGGCGCCCATGGGCAGGAAGGCGATCCCCGCCCCGAGGGCCGAGTCGCCGCGCACGAGCTGGAGGAACGTCGTGTTGAGGAAGAACACCGAGAGGATGGCCGCGCCGTTGATCGCGAGCATCAGGCTGCCCAGCGACAGGCCCCGCGAGCGGAAGACCGACAGGGGCAGCATCGGGTGGCTGTGGCGCAGCTCCACGAGGGCGAACGCGCCGAGCAGGGCGACGGCGCCGGCAAGAAGCGCGACGACCTCACCCGAGCCCCAGCCCAGCGCGTCGGTGCGGATGACGCCCAGCACCAGCGAGAACAGCCCCGCGGTCGCCAGCAGGGGTCCGGCGACGTCGAGGCGACCCGCCCTCTGGGGCGCGCGGCTCTCGGTGAGCACCAGCGGCGCGAGGAAGAGGATCACCGCGATCATCGGCACGTTGACGAAGAAGATCCAGCGCCACGACAGGCTGTCGACGAGCACGCCGCCGATAACGACGCCCAGGGTGCCCCCGAGCCCGGCGAGGCCGCCCCAGATCCCGAGCGCGACGTCGCGCTGACGACCCGCGGGGAAGGCCACCGTCAACAACGACAGGGCGGCGGGCGCCATCAGTGACCCGCCGAGACCCTGGACCGCGCGCACCGCGATGAGCGCCAGGGCGTTGGGCGCGAATCCCGCCGCCAGGCTCGCGACGCCGAAGAGGCCGACGCCGATCATGAAGACGCGACGGCGCCCCCACGCGTCGGCCAGGCGACCGCCCAGCAGCAGGAAGCCCCCGTAGAAGAGGACGTAGATGCTGATCACCCACTGGAGGTTGTTACCCGCGAAGTGCAGGTCGCGCTGGATGCGCGGGAGGGCGACGTTGACGATCGTCACGTCGAGGATGTCGATGAACTGAGCCAGGGCGAGCAGCACCAGCACCGCGACCGGTCCGCGCAGTCGCGACGACGGGGCTCGGGTGGGGGTCGGATCGAGGGTCAACGTGGCCATGGGCGGCTCCTTGCTATATGCTGTAGATGTACGATGTATAGGCACGGTAGCACACTCTTATACGATGTACAAGTCATTCGTGTACGTCGTAGAGGGCCGATTTAGACTGGAGATCGTGAACGCTTCGCCCACCCGCGCCCGCTCCGTCGAGGCCGCGAACCGTCCGGGTCTCACCCGGGACCAGATCGTCGACGTCGCCGTCGCGCTGGTGGACGCCGGGGGCCTCGATCGCCTGACGCTGCGCCGCCTCGCTGATCACCTCGGGGTGACGCCGATGGCGCTGTACTGGCACTTCCGCGACAAGGAGGCGTTGCTCGCGGCGCTGGGGGAGAGGCTCTTCACGTCGATCGCGTACCCCGAGCCCGCGGGCACGTGGAGCGACGAGCTCGACGCGGTCCTTCACGCGGTCCTGGACTCACTTCGCCAGCACCCGGCGGTCGCGCCGCTGGCCGTGTCCACCGTGTTGACCACGGCCCCCGGGCTGGCACTGTCCGAACGCGTCCTGTCCATGCTGTGTGACGCGGGGCTCGACGACGCCACCGCCGCGAACGTCGGGGGATTCCTGCTGCACAGCGTCGTGGCGCTCGTCTCCTCAGCGCTGGGCGAGGTGCGGTCGTCGCTCACGCTGTCGCCGGACATCGCCCTGGACGACTTTCCGGTCGTCGTGCGCCTGGCACCGAGCCTCCTGGAGTGCGACGACGTCGATAGCTTCTTGAATCAAGGGATCGACGTGCTCATCGAGGGAGTACGCGGCCTCGCCGCCCAGCGCGCGTAAGACCCCGCGCCGCAAGCCTCGAGCCGAGCTATCGGCGATACTGACATCGTGACCGAGCTCAACGTGCTGGGTGGACCCCTGGAGCCGTGTGGCAACGACCCCGTGACCGGCTTCTATCGGGACGGGTGCTGCACGTCGGGCCCGGAGGACCTCGGCAGTCACACCATCTGCGCGGTCGTCACCGCCGAGTTCCTGGAACACCAGAGGTCAATCGGCAATGACCTCACGACACCAATGCCGCAGTATCACTTTCCGGGGTTGGTGCCCGGCGACCGGTGGTGCGTGACCGCGGCTAACTGGCTACGCGCCCACTACGACGGGGCGGCGGCCTTCGTCGTCCTGGCGTCCACGCATGAGCGCGCCCTGGAGATTGTCCCGCTCGAGGCCCTCCGCGAACACGGTGTCGACGTTCCAGCCGGACCGGACGACCTCTAGGCGAGTCCCCGTTCGCGAGGGTGAGAGGATTATCGGATGGACCTTCGGATCTTCACTGAACCTCAACAGGGGGCCACCTACGACCAGATTCTCGCCATTGCGAGGGTCGCGGAGGAGGAGGGTTTCGACGCCTTTTTCCGATCCGACCACTACCTCAAGATGGGGTCGGTTTCAGGCCTGCCGGGTCCGACCGACGCGTGGATCACCTTGGCCGGGCTCGCGCGCGACACCACCCGCATTCGACTGGGCACCCTGCTGACCGCCGCGACGTTCCGACACCCCGGGCCGCTCGCGATTGCCGTGGCCCAGGTGGACGCGATGAGCCACGGGCGCGTCGAGTTGGGTCTCGGGGCCGGTTGGTTCGAGCAGGAGCACGACGCCTACGGCATCCCCTTCCCCGAGCTGGGGGAGCGATTCGAGCGACTCGAAGAGCAGCTCGCGATCGTCACCGGTCTTTGGGGAAAAGGGGTTGGCGAGACGTTCAACTATTCCGGGGCTCACTATTCGCTGTCGGATAGCCCCGCGCTCCCCAAGCCGGTCCAGACGCCTGGTCCGCCCATCATCGTCGGCGGCCACGGCCGCAAGGTCACTCCGCGCCTCGCGGCGACGTACGCCGCCGAGTTCAACGTCCCCTTCTCTCCCTTGGACTTCTGCACGTCCCAGTACGCCCTCGTGGATGAGGCGTGCGACGTCATCGGACGGGATCCAACGTCCATTGTCCGCTCGGCCGCCCTCGTCGTGTGCTGCGGCCGGGACGCCTCGGAGGTCGCGCGGCGCGCGTCAAACATCGGGCGCGAGGTCACCGAGCTGTCGGGGAGTGGATTGGCTGGTTCGCCACAACAGGTCGTCGAGAAGATCGAGCGGTTCCGCGAAGGCGGCGCCTCCCGGCTCTACCTTCAGGTGCTGGACATGGACGACCTGGATCACCTGCGACTCATCGCCGCGGAAGTGATGCCTGCGGTGAGCGCTCCTTAGCCTCTTGTCGAATGCTCATCGCGTGTTCTCGATGAGAATGGGCCGAGGTTTGCTGAAAGCCGGCGGGCCCCGGCGGGAGAGCGCTGTGGCTCAGGGTTCTGATGGGATATCGGCATGAGCAATTGGCGTGGCTGGAGTCGTGGGCGATGGCTGCCGGTGGCGCGCCTGGTGGCGCGCCAGATGAAGCGGGACCGGGTGAGCATCGCCGCCGGCGCCTTTGCCTACCGCTGGTTCCTCTCGCTCTTCCCGCTGATCATCGGCCTGCTCGGCGTCGCGTCGCTCGTGTCCTTGCCCCATCGAACCATCGTGAACCTGATTCACGGGGTCACGAGCGCGCTGCCCGCGGGCGCCGCCAAGGTGTTGATCTCATCGATCAACCACGCGCAGGCGCACACCAGTGCGAGCGTTCTGGCGACCGTCGTGGCGGTCGTCGTAGCGTTGTGGAGCTCCCTGTCGGGCATGGTCGTCGTGGAGGAGGGGCTCGACATGGCCCTCGGCCTCCCGATGGACCGGCCCTTCCTGATCCGGCGTGCTGTCGCGGTGCCGATGCTGCTCAGCGCCGTCGTCCTCGGCGGGGCCGCGTCGACGCTGGCCGTGTTCGGCAAGCCCCTGGGACGCCTGGTCCACCACGCGTTGCCGCTCGGCGGATCCGCCTTCCCCGTCGTCTGGACGTCGCTGAGATGGATCATCGCCCTTAGCTTCATCAACCTGCTGGTGGCCTGCCTGTACCATTTCGCGCCGAACCGGCCGAGGTCGCGGTGGCGGTGGTCCACCCCCGGGACGATCTTCGCGACGGTCGTCTGGGCCGCGGTGTCGCTGGGGTTCTCCTTGTACACGTCGAGCTTCGGTTCCTTCGCCACCACGTACGGCGCGTTCGCGGGAGTGGCCATCCTGATCTTCTGGCTGTACCTCTCGGGCCTGGCCACGCTGGTCGGCGCAGAGATTGACGCGGTGATCGAGACCCTGATCACCCCAGGGTGTGGGGGCCCGGACCTCCCCGAGGGCCGAGGCGCCCGGGGTGCGTTACCCCCCGCGCCGAGCACGTGAAGCGACCCCGACGGGATCTTGGAGGTCCACTTAGCCCTAATGATTCCTCACCCTCGCAACGGACTAGTTCGCAAATTGATGAAGTGATGTTGTCAACATGAGAATTGAACCAGAGGTATCCCCGTAAATTCATACGGACGATGTGAGTGCTGGAGTGTCGAATAGACGCTCCTCGGTAGTGGGGCGCACCGAATAGTGCCCCACGTGCACGTTTCCAGGACGGAGCCACATGAAGCAAGGGCGACCTCGTTGGCTGGTGATCGCGGGGGTGCTGTTTCTGGTCGGTTGCGTCGCTTCGACCTACTCCGGTCGCCAGGTCGCGGCCGACGACGCGCGCTCGTCACGACAGCTCGCCACGACCTCGTCCTCCGACATCGCCTCCAAGCTCAAGCTCGCCATCCAGCACGAGCAGGACCTGGTCAACACGACGAGCGCGTTCTTCGTCAGGTTCCCCCAAGCCGATCAGGCGCAGTTCCGGCTCTGGATGGCGTCGCTGCGCGCCTTCCAGCAGTACCCGGAGCTCACCGGGCTCGCCGAGGTGGTGATCGTCCCGCATTCGCACCTTCGCGCCTTCGAATCCCGCTCGCTCCGCGACCCGGCGGGCACGCTGGCCCCGAACGGGTCGTTCGGTCTCTCGCCCGCCGGCAACCGGGCCTACTACTGCCTCGCCAAGGTCGAGATGACCCGTGTGGGACAGCTCAAGGAGCCGGCGGGCCTCGACTTCTGCGACTCTCCCCTCGGCCCGCTGTTCTTCAAGGCCCGCGACTCCGGCCGTGGTGCGTACCTCCCGTTTGGGACCGGAAAGGCGGAGGAGTTCGTCGTCGGCACCCCGATCTACTCCACGGGATCGGTCCCCGCGACCGTGCAGCTTCGGCGGGCGAGCTTCGTGGGCTGGACCGGCACGCTCACGATGCCCAACGTGCTTCTCACGACGGCTCTCGCTGGTCACGCCAACACGTCGGTTCGCTTCACCTACGGCACCGGCGCGGCCGCCGTGACCTTCCGGGCGGGACAGGCTCCCCGCGGCGCGACGCCGACAAACGTGAACCTGCACAACGGATGGCGGATCCAGACGATGATGGCCGTCGACAGCGGGTCGATCCTCGCCAACGGCAACGCGCTGGCACTCTTCTTGTGCGGCGTCCTCCTGAGCCTGCTCTTGGGCGCGATCATCTTCCTGCTGGGCACGAGCCGGTCTCGCGCCCTGGAGCTGGTCCGAGAGCGGACCAATGAGCTCGAGCACCTCGCACTCCACGACGCCCTCACGGGCCTGCCCAACCGGGTCCTGATCCAAGATCGGGTGGGTCAGATGAACGCGCGGGCCCGGCGCGACCACACGAACGTGGCGCTCCTCTTCCTGGACCTCGACAACTTCAAGGAGATCAATGACACGCTGGGCCACAGCGCCGGCGACCAGCTGCTGACCGAGGTGGGCAAGCGGCTCACGAACGTTCTTCGAGAGGGCGACACGGTGGGCCGCCTCGGTGGTGACGAGTTCGTGATCCTGGCCGAGGCCGATTCACTGACCCCGGGCGTCGAGTCGCTGGCCGGTCGGATTCTGCACGTTCTGAGGTCCCCGTTTGTGATCCCGGGGAGCGACACGCCGCTGACGGTCTCGGCGAGCATTGGCATCGCCGAGGGGAGCCGCGTCGAAGCCCTGGACCTCCTGCGGGACGCCGACATCGCGATGTATCACGCCAAGGAGCGCGGCAAGAGACAGGCGGTCGTGTTCCTGCCCTCCATGCAGGAGGCGATGGCGGACCAACGGAGCCTGAACCGTGACCTGGAGCACTCCTTAGAGAACGGCGAGTATTTCCTCGTCTTTCAGCCCATCGTCCACCTCGATTCAGGCTTCATCGCGGGGGTGGAGGCTCTGTTGCGCTGGCGCCACCCCGTCCGGGGCGTCGTCGCACCCGACCAGTTCATACCGGCCCTCGAGTCGAACGGCCTGATCATGTCGGTCGGGGGATGGGTGCTGCAAGAGGCGTGCCGACAGGGCGCCGAGTTGAAGAAGCGCGGGCAGAACGTCAGCATGTCCGTCAACCTCTCCGCGCGTCAGCTCGAGAGCGACCGTATCGTCAGCGAGGTTCGCGGCGCCCTCGAAGCGAACGGCCTCGACCCGGGAATGCTCGTCCTGGAGCTGACCGAGTCGGCCCTCATGCGCGACATGGACGCCACGGCGGAGCGACTGGCCGCGCTTAAGTCACTGGGGGTCCGACTGGCTATCGACGACTTCGGGACGGGCTATTCCTCTCTTTCGTATCTGAGCCAGTTCCCCATCGACATACTGAAGATCGATCGCAGCTTCGTCGCCGGCGTCGAGGACGACAGCGAGTCAGCGG
Organism: uncultured Actinomycetota bacterium; assembly: GCA_963805595.1. Lineage (GTDB taxonomy): Bacteria > Actinomycetota > Acidimicrobiia > Acidimicrobiales > RAAP-2 > RAAP-2. Next base: position 117,669 of record CAWDUM010000006.1, read on the forward strand.
CCCTGGTTCACACCTTGGTGGAGCTCGGACGCGCCCTGGGGATCGTCACGGTGGCCGAGGGCATCGAGACAGAGAAGCAGCTCGACCTGTTGGTCCACGACCGTACGGACCTGGGACAGGGATTCTTGTTCTCGAGACCCCTTGAGGCGTCGCAGCTAGGTCCGTTCCTGATGGCCTGGTCGCCGCGCGTCCCCGTGGCCGTACTCGCCACGTGATCCACCCCCCGGCAGTGCGACGCTTCGACCCTTGCCTTCCAAGAGGGAGTGCTCACCACGCGGCGACGGACCTGCCGAGGAAGGCGGCGAGGCGGTCGATCGCGAGGGCATCATCCGCCACCTCCCGTGCGGGGTCGAATCGCCCGGTCCGCGGCAGCGAGGCGACCTGGACCCGCGCGAAGGCCAGCGCGGACTCCGCCACGTCGTCGGGCAGATTCACCGGTTGGCCGGTGGCCCGAGCGATGTCCCAGCCATGGGCCAGCAGGTCGTAGAGCCTGATCTGGAGTCGGTCCGCGCCGGTCGCCGTCCCGAGCGGACCCGGGAAGGACTGCTCGAGAACTCCCGGCCTCTCGAATGCCGCGAGCACGTCGGAGGCGGAGGACCGGTAGGCGCCAACCGGGTCGGTTCCGGCGCGCTCGATGCCTCGTTCGGGCGGGGGCGCATCGCTCAAGAGCGCCGTGAAGACCAGATTCATCCCGATCACGTGGTTCACCACATCGCGCACCGACCACTGCGGGCACGGCGTCGGCTCGTTCCATTGGTCGTCGCGAATCCCCGAGACAATCGTGCCGACCGCCGCGAGCGCACGACTGAGCTGCTCTGTCATTGACTCTGACGCTTCCATCGAGACGCTCCTCGGCACTGCGATTGCTATCGAATCGTAAGGGCAATTGCACCTCGAGTTGGGTGTCACGAACCCAAGCTCGATCGTTGCCGTCGCGGCCCGTGAGTCGCGCGGGGCAATTCAAGAAACCCTTGATGGCTGATTCGCTTAGTAGGTTGCTCCTAGAACCGAGTTACGAGGTGAAGAGCCATGTCGACATTGTCAACGGGAGCGGTTGTGGGAACCTACGCCTCAGCCCTTTTACTCCTGAGTGTGCTGGCCAGTGTGGGCAGCATCGTCACGTACATCATCATCGTGGTAGCGAATCGGGCCGAACCTGACCCGTCCGGCAATCGAACCAGCGCCATCTACCACGTGGGGACCGCGTTCATCGCTCTGTGGCTGGAGATCGCGGGGGTGATCACGATCTTCGTCACGCTGTTCGCGCTCGTCGGAGCGGGGGGCACGACCTACTTTTCCACCGAGGTTCACCCCCTCGGGGACTCAACCATCAGGGGGATCACCATCGGACTCCTCCTGTCGGTGGTGGGTGGCTACACGTCGCTCACTCACCGCACGAAGGCGCTCGACCTGGCACACCGGGATGAGACCGCGGCGGGTCCGTCGAGGCGGGTCGTGCGCAGCTACGCCGCGGTGGTCAGCTTCATCAGTGTTCTCGTCGTCGTCGTGACGTCGCTCGCCTGCCTGTGGGCGGTGCTGGGCCTCATCGCGCCGGGCGTTTATCAGACGGGCCCTCGCACCGGCGACGTGCGACTGCTGCTGGACGAGGCGACCGTGTTGTTGGTCTTCGCCTGGGTCTTCTCGACGCACCGTCGCTTGGTGGGAGAACGCTAGGCGGTGAGGGGGGTCATCCGTGCGGGGCGTCGACGCTGAGGAGAGGCTGGCGTCGCGAACCACTCACGTTTGCGGGGGCCTTCGGGGCAATGTGAGGCCGCGCCCTGCGCAGCAGCTGACGCGGCGGCGTCCTCATCGACGGGACGTGGCTCACGGACCGGTATCGTCCGAAACGACCTTCCAGCCCGTGCCCGGAATCTTGGCGAGCGTGGCGAAGGTATAGGCCGACTCGGTCACCGGGTACGCCTTGTGGTGCACGTGCACCATCACCGCCGCGGTCGCGTTCTTGGGCACCACGCCGACGTAGTCGGCACGGCCGCCGCCGAGGTTGCGACAGTGGTGCACGCCGACACGCTCGAGGGTCAGGTTGAGGATCGACTCGCGGTTGTGGTCGATGGTGATCGGCGCCAGCTTGCGCGCGTCGTAGTACCTCAGCAGCGCCGCCTTGACGTCCGGGGCGATGGGCTTGACCGGCCACTTGGAGTAGTCGGGGCATACGGGCAGCTTCGCGGCCTCCGCCACCGGCGCCGTCACCCCCACCATCGCGAGTGACAGACTGACGCTGGCCGCGAGGGTCACTGCGCGCCAAGACCGACCGGAACGGCTCCCGCGAACCTTCATCAGTTCCTCCATTAGCGGGCCGCAGGCCCGCAATGAACTTCTCGAGACACCTTCACGGTACGCAAGATCGCGCCGGACGCCCAGTGTCGAAGGTCCTCATCCCATCTGCCCCGTCGCGCACGGCGTCGGCGCCCTTCGGCTGGCCGCCGGTATACCCGTGGCACGTGCGGCACCGGTCCGGGGCACTGAGTGGAGTGTGACGACGGTCACTCTTGGTCGGATGAAGACCGGATCAGCCACGTGGATCTCACCGGTATTTCAGTGCGCCTCCCATGGGACTCGTACCCGTGCCGCCGCCGTGAACGAGTGGATGGATTGTGTCCGGTCACGGCCCAGACATCCTGATTGATGGCGTGGTCTTCCAGGTGCAGGTGAACGTCAAGGTGACCTGGGCGATTCACGGGCGTCTCCGCCGTGCCGGGGACCACATGCACAGTGGCGCGTCGCACCCGGGCAGTTTGCGTGGTCAAAGTGAGGCGAGGCGGAACCGGGGTCCACGAGCGAGGGCCCGACCCGCGGACGCGTGAAGTCCACTCACAGACCTTCGAGCAGTCCACGCAGCGCCGCGGTGTAAGCGTCGAGGGCCTGGCGACCTAGGGGAGTCAGTGAGATGGTGGTGCGCGACGAAGTTCCAGCGCCGCTCTTCTTCGTTTCGAGGTATCCGGCCTCCTCCAGCTTTCGCACGTGAGTGATGAGGTTGCCGGGCGTCAACGCGATCTGGTCTTGAAGTCGTGTGAACAAGAGACCGTCCCCTTCGGGCAGGACCGCGAGCGTGGCCATGATGCGCAGCCGCGCGGGTACGTGAATGAGTGGATCGAGCTGCGCGCTCACGAGTGCGCCATTACGCCCGGTGCCGCGCGTAGCGAACGGCGGCCATGCCCCCGAGAGCCGTCGCTAGAGCAATGCCCGCGACCAGCCACGCCGCGACGGGACCGGCGTACGCCGCGCCGGTGGCGACGGCGAGCAGCCCGACGCCGAAGGCCATCGTCAGGCGCTCCTCGCGAATCACCGCCATGGTCACGAAGACCGCGCCGGCGAAAAAGAAGGGCCCGGCGGCCGGGTAGATGCCGTAGACGATGGCGTGGCTCGCACCGGCGTGGTACAGGGCTCCCTGCAGGACGAAGTTGGCGACCAGGATGATGCCGAATCCGGAGTTGAACCTGCGCCGCCGCTGGGAGGGGCCTCCGCTGACGCCACTGAGCGCGCGGCGTACGACCGCGCTGACCACGATGACCCACACGATGATGCACCCGTAGAAGATGGCCAGGGCCCCGCCGCTGGGGCCAACGTACGGAGCTTGATGGCGCACGGACCACCAGAGTGCGCCGTAGGCAACGAGAAAGACCGCCGTCCCGGTCAGCAAGAGATACGGGGGCCACACGTCAAAGAGCTGCCGCGCCCGCTTCTTGGTTGTCTCGAGGATCGCCGCCGCCTCGGCGGGGTCGAACTCGCCGCCCTCGTCGGCGTCTTGCACTGTGTCAGGCTCTTCGCTCATCTCGACTGCTCCTCTTTACTTTGTGAAGCAAACTTAATCCACTTTGTACCACAAAGTCAAGGGAAGATTGGAGGATTTCGGCGGATTGTTTGCCGGCCTTCAATGAGTGCGGTGGAGCGCCGTCGGTCCAGCGGTCGACGAGAACTATGAAGCGCCGTAACCGCCGCTTGTCAGATTCGTTGCCAGGGTGGCGTTCGTTGCCACGCGGATCCACACGAGAACCTTGGTCCGTGGCGGCCCCTCGCGAGGGCCAATCGCCGCTTTTCGCCGACCTGTCGGGTCATCGTGATTGTGTCGAGGAGTCGGCAGTACCCGGGACTCACCTCCCCGTCTTGAGCCTCCCCAACCGGATCAGAACCCGGGCCCCAGGGAACCGGGAAGGCAGTCCGAGTCCGCAGTTGCGAGTGGAAAGAGCCCACGTACGATGACCGCATGAATAACGGAACACCGTTCTCAGACTCCCGCGAGTCCGGTCAGCGTGTGACCGCCCTCGGCCGTGCGTGCGCCGGTGACCGCCTTCCCTTCGGGCGTTCTCCGCTGAGCATCAAGTCTCGCGCTCGCCGTCCGCACAGCCATTCTGGTGGCACCGACTGGTTGCGCGACGTCATCCTGGGCGGGCAAGACGGGCTGGTCAACATCCTCGGCATCACGCTGGGGGTGATCGCCGGCGGGGGCAGCCGCACCGTACTTCTCTCCGCCGGCTTCGCGGCTGCCATCACCGAGTCCATCTCGATGGGCGCCGTGGGCTACACGTCAACCGTTGCCGACCGCGATTACTTCGAAGCTCAGCGAGCAGAGGAAGAGGCGGCCGTACACGACGACGTCGATCTCGAATGCCGGGAGGTCACCGATCTCTACCGCAGTAAGGGATTCTCGGGCCACCTACTCGATCAGGTGGTTGCCACGATCACCGCCAACCGGGATAGATGGGTGGACACGATCCTCGAGGAAGAGAGGCAACTACAGCCGGTGGGCAACGGCGACGTGATGCGGAGTTCGGCGGTCATAACGGTCGCCACGCTGGTCGGCCACCTCATCCCGCTGCTGCCGTTCGTCTGGCTGGCCCGCGGTCCCGCCCTGCTCATGGCTTTGATCTCGAGCGCGGTTGTCCTTTTCGCCGTCGGCGCGTACCAGGCACTGACCAGGGTCGGCTCGTGGTGGAAGCAGGGCGCACGCATGATTGTCATCGGTCTCGGTGCAGCCGCGCTCGGATTCGCAATCGGACGCCTCTTCCACGCGTCCGGGGTGTGATCGAGCTTGCGCAGGAGTTGAGCACGTAGGAGGAGTTGACGACTGACGCGTTGGGCGTCATCTCGGATGTCCCACACCCAGGGATCGGCGAAACTCGTCATCTCCGTCGGAGGTCTGCCGGCTGGCGACAGCAGGCGCCCGCCTTCGAGAGACGCGAAATCGAGCGTGCAGGTGTGGATAGTGGCGCGGGCCCGCCGGTCAGCCCGCTCGTCACCGAGCCCGGGACGCAGTGCGAGTCATCCACTCCACCGAAACGTGCTGTGGCCAGGAGAACTCACGCCAGAAGAGGGCGTGGTGGCCCTGACGGTTGGCCCGGGCATCTCGTTTCGCATTCCGGGGGTCAGGGACTGGTGGTCGAATCTGCTCGACGGCTCTATTCGCTGTCGAAGGCACGCAGTGGTCTGACGCCGACTCCTGCGCGGCCGAGCACTTCAGGGCCGGCACCAGCATGTGCAGGTCGTGGAGCGGACAGAGGTTGGCCGAGGTGGTCGCGGGTCAGACCTCGAGGACCTCAACGGTTGACTCCGCCTGGTCGAGCCGACGCATCAGCTCATCGTGTCGCAGGAGTCCGCTTTGCGCCCCGAATTGGCCGGCCACAGCCGCTACGTTGATCGGCGCCCAGCGGAGGGCATCGCGGAAGGGGATTCGTCGAATCAGCGCCGCGACGATCGTCGAAGCGAATGCATCTCCGGTTCCCGTTGGGTCGAGTGGTGCGGTCGCAGTGTCGAGTGGCAGGACCTGGAGGCGTTCAGATTGATCGGCGGCGACGGCCCCCCCTTCTGAATCGAACGCGACCACGCTGCGCGGACCGAGGTCCAAGAGAGAGTCAAGAGCCAGGTTGGGATCAGTCACTGACGAGCCGACTATCGCGTCGACTGCGGAGCGGCTGCAAATGAGGACCTCAGCCCTGGCGTAGAGGCGGGCCAGTCGCGTCGCTCCCGCTTCGATCTGAAACGTGCCAGGTTGGAACGCTAGGTGGACCGCCGGATACTGGTCGAGCCAGTCGACGATCTGGTCCTGGTATTCCAGCGCGTCCGGTCCCAGCGAGTTGACGTAGAGCCACGTCGGGATCGCGCGGGCCGCAAGGCCCGTCCAGTGGTAGTTGAACTCGGCGTGGCGAACCAAGATCGTCCGCTCTCCCGCGAATGACAGTACGAAGTTCCTGACCGTGTGCGTTGGAGAATCGACGTGTATCAGTGCGGTGCTGACATCCTCGGCGTGCATGGCGCGCAGGATATCCAGACCCATCTCATCGTGAGCGAGGTAGCTGGCCAATCCGACGCGGAGCCCGAGCCGCGAGAGGGACACCGCGGCGTTGGCGGCGCTGCCGCCGATGACGGGCAAGGAACCGTCTGCGACGGTCAGTTTGGTGCCCAGCGGAATCTCGAGCCAGCGGCCCCGATCATCGGTGTACGCGCGAACGGGGCCTTCGGGCAGGTGGATGAACTCGTCCGTTACGACGTCACCCAGACTGACGACGTCGAAGTCCTGAGCCGGAGTCACGAACCCCACGGTGAACCTCCGTCTCTCTCCACAACGTCAATCAGAACGTTACGCGGCTGACCTTGGCCGCTGTTCGGGCCATAAGTCACTCGACCTCGCGGCGCGAAAGTCCAAACCAGATCGCGCCGTCGTTACAGTCGAAGGCGTGCAAGCGGCATTGTGAGGTGCCATTCATACATTGGACGGTCACGCGATGACTCCAACCTTCTGTTTACGCGCAATCCACCTCTCGACCGCGAGTCACCAACATGGCGAACCCCAAGAGCGTGACCCCTGTGAGGGTAGGTATCGCGAATGGCGCATGGCGCGGACCCAGCCAACGTTCGAACATCGAAATGTCATCGCCCATCCGACGCTGCGCCATCCCGATGGGACACCCCTTCGCGGCAGTCAGCGCAATCCCTTCTCCAATCAGGACTCCCGACGCAAGGTTCAGCCATCGGCCGCGTCGATGCGTGAGCGCGCAGTGCCACACGTAGACCACGCATCCAAGCTCAATCACACCGATTGCGCTATGCACGATTCGAAGTATCCGGATGGAACCACTTGGTCTTGGTCGGCGACTGGGGTCCACTTCAGTGCATCTTGACGGCAATTCTGATTGAACGGTGCGGGTCGAAAGTCAACAGTTGATGGACAAGGGCGGTGCGTGAAGTTGGTGGATTGGGCAACGAAGTCATCCGTGGCCGCGCTGGTCCGGCGCGAGATCGTCAGCGTGATCGGGTGCGTCACGGGCGCCGTCTCTAAGAGGTTCGGTGGACGCGCGACGGTTCTCGGGAACGCAGCCGCTACGTTGATCGGTGGGCTGTCAACGGAAGCGACGGCAGCCCTGCTCGTTTGCGAAATGGCTCATCGGGCGGCGACACCGTCGAGAATGAGGCGGAGACCCTCGGCGAATTGTCGGGGACTCGTATAGCCCGCGAGGTCTCTCGCAAGTCGGTTGACGTCACCGTGATCGGGTTGCCACCCGGCACGCACCGCTTCGAGGGACGCGAAACCGAGCGTGTAGGTGTGGATGGTGGCGTAGGCACGTCGGGCGGCCCGCTCGTCACCGAGTCCGGTCCTGAGGACGTCCATGAGGGCGTTCATCCGGGCGACGGCTGTCTTTGACACGACCGGGTGGCTCAAGTACACGTGGAGCGCCGCCGGCTGCCCGACGAGAAACCGCCGGAACTTGTCCGCGGCCTGTGTCACCCAGTCTCGCCAATCGTCGCGGGAGACCGTGGGTTTCCAGGCCTTGGCGAGGAGTCGGTCCACGACCTCGTCCAGGAGGTCGTCCTTGTCGGTCACGTGCCGATAGAGCGACATCGGAGCGATGCCCAGGTTGGAGGCCAAGCCATTCATCGTGAGCCCGCTGTAGCCGTGGGTCGAAATGACGCGGACTGCCTCATCGATGATCTGCTCGCGCGAGATTGATCCCCAGGCCGTGCGGCGGCGTGGAGAAGGCGCAAGACGATCTTGCGACGCTTTCGGCGTCGAGGAGCGGGGCACCTAACCAGCGTAGGCGCGCACCTTGCGTACGGATACGCAAAGTGCTAGGATGCGTATCACTACGCGTGATGACGCGGCACGAGGACTCCGGGGCATTGGTGAAAGATAGTGGGCTGAACGCGGCTGAGCGGGCCTCGCGCTGGCTAAGGGGCTCGCGCCTTGGGATGCTCGTCACGGCGCTCGTCGTCGGCGTCTGCGCCGGGTTTGGCGCCGTCGGGTTCCGATGGCTCATATTCGCCGCGACCTGGGTCGCGACCGGTCACCAGCAGTTTGGCCAGGCCGGGCGAATCGCGAGTGCGCACCTGCCGTCGCTCGGCATCTGGTTCCTGCTCATTGTCCCGGTCCTCGGGGGGCTCCTCTACGGTCCACTGATCGACCGATTCGCGCGTGAAGCCCGCGGCCACGGCGTACCGGAGGTCATGATCGCCGTCGCCGAAGACGGGGGCCGAATTCGTCCTCAGGTGACCGTCGTCAAGGCACTGGCCTCGGCGCTGTGCATCGGGGCTGGTGGCTCCCTCGGCCGAGAGGGGCCGATCGTTCAAATTGGCTCGGCGTTTGCGTCGACCCTGGGCCAGAAGGTCCGGATGTCGGAGTCGCGACTTCGAATTCTCGTGGCGTGTGGTGCCGCGGGCGGCATCGCCGCAACCTTCAACGCCCCGCTCACGGGAGTCTTCTTCGGCTTTGAGCTCATCTTGCGCGAATTCTCGATTGACGCGCTCCTGCCAATCATCCTTTCCTCCGTTCTCGCTGACGTTGTAGGGCGGGCCTTTTTCGGGTCTGGCCCGATCTTTGCCGCCATGCCTCACGGTCTCGTGCTGCCCCACGACCAGGACTACCTCCTGGTCGCCGTGCTGGGCCTTGTCGCCGCGCTCCTCGGCGTCGGATTCAAGTCGACCATTTATCGCCTCGAGGATGTATGCGACCGCCTCTGGGGCGATCGCCCGGAGTGGTGCCGCCCCGCCTTCGGCGGCGTCGTTCTGGGCGGCCTCCTGCTGGCACTTCCGCAGCTTTATGGAGTGGGTTACCCCGTGATGACCAAGGCGGTCACCGGGCAGTATGTGCTCTGGTTCCTCCTCTTTCTCGTGGCGGGCAAGATGGTCGCCGCGGGCCTCACGATCGGGATCGGGGGATCGGGCGGGGTCTTCGCACCCTCCTTGTTCACGGGCGCGATGGCCGGTACGGCGTTCGGTGTCGCCGCGACGCACCTCTTCGGTGCCTCCGTGGGGTCACCGGCCATCTACGGTGTGATCGCCATGGGGGCCGTCTTCGCCGCGGCGGCGCAGGCTCCCCTCACCTCCGTGGCGAGCGTCGTGGAGATGACGGGTAACTATGCGCTGACCCTTCCCGTCATGCTGGCGGTCGGTCTGGCCGCGGGGCTCTCGAAGCGGCTGACCTACGGGACCATCTACACGACGAAGCTCCTTCGTCGTGGCACGGACATCGACCGCCCCACCCCTTCATCCGTGTTCCAGGTGCTGAGTGTCGCGGACGTCATGCAGCCGCTCGCGCGCCTCGACGGTCTCCCGACGGTCATTGACGGCGCTCAGGCTCCTCGGGCCACGTGGTCGCCGCCGGGTCTCGAGGTTCTGGATCGCCAGCGCCCGCAGGCCCTCTTTGAGGATGAGAGCCTGGAGCAGGCGCTCCGCCAGCTCGCGTCCTTCGGCCCCACGGGGCTCCCGGTTGTGTCCATGGACCGCCGATCAGTCATCGGCTGGGTGACGAATCACGACGTGGTGGGAGCGTTGGCTGACCGAATCGCGGCCTCGGACCGCGAGGTCGCCCAGGCTCGACTCGCCGCAGAGTTCGCAGATCCTGGAGCCGCGATGCGGCTCCAC
>CAWDUM010000007.1:0-4406 GCA_963805595.1 uncultured Actinomycetota bacterium
TGGTCATCCGAGGCAACAACGATCGACGCCCAGGAGAACTCGTCCACCATGACGACGGGGGTCAAGTCCGGGTCGAGCAGATCGACCACGTAGAGACGGTTCGCCGGGTCGGTGCCCCTTTGCACGTAGATCACCAGGTACCGCCCGTCCGGCGTGGCGTCGGTGTGGGCCAGCGAGTCGGATTCGTCTGGGGCGAAGACCACGCGGTCGTCGGACTGCGATGTGCCCAGGCAGTGCAGGAGGATCCGCAGCCCGCGGACCTCTTCGGAAAGTTCGTCACCCCGCGCGGGGCGGTCCGGGGCGCCGTAGAAGAATCCACGCGAATCAGGTAGCCATGACGCCTCGGAGAACTTCGACCAGGTCAGCGTGTCGTCCAGGTCGTCGCGTGTCGCGACCGAGCGCACGTGCCAGGTCTGCCAGTCCGAGCCGGCGTCGCTGGTCGAATACGCCGCCAGCTCGCCGTCGGGACTGACCGACAGCGCGGTGATCGCGACGGTGCCGTCACGTGAAAGCGTGTTGGGGTCCAGCAGGACCTCGCCATCCCCGTCCGGTTCCTCCATCGTCCACAGGACCGGCTGGTTCTCGTGGCCGGAGTTACGAAACTGAAACCACCGCCCGCTACGCGAGAACGGAACGCCCGCTCGCGGATAGGTCCACCGATCACTGAGAGACGCGTGAATGGCGTCGCGCGCGGCGATGGAGTCAAGCACCGAGCGCGCGAGAGCGTTTTGCGCGTTCACGAACGTGCGGGTCTCCTCGTCGTCGGCGTTCTCGAGCCAGCGAAAGGGATCTGCGACGTACGTTCCGGCGAGGTCATCACCGTCAGGGCCGTGGCGCGCCGGCGGGTACGAGTCCTGCAACGTGAGCGGAGGCATCACGTCACGCTACCGAGCCGTTGCACCCGGCTCCGCCCACTGGGAGGTACTTGGTACTTCGACGACGGCTAGAGCGATATCCGCGTCGAAGCGATGTCGGCGCGACATCGGGGTCACGACGCGCCGGAACACTCCCGACGAAGAGCCGGCCTAGCGGATCGCCGTCGAAAAGTGATCGACCGAGTCAACCAAGCCCGGGCCGTATGACACCACACCGGTGGTGCCATCGACGGTGACCGGTTCTCCGTCGCGAAGCCGACGGGTGGCCTCTCCGGTGGCCAGCACGGCGGGGATGTGGTACTCACGAGCGATGACCGCGGTGTGCGAGAGGGCGCCGCCACCGTCGGTCACCACCGCGCCGGCGTGCAAGAACAGAACCGACCAGGGGGGAGACGTCACGGGGGCCACGAGGACGTCTCCCGGGCGAAGCTTCCCAAACTCGGTCTCGTCGCGAATCACCCGAACCGTCCCCGTGTGGCGCCCCGGGGAACCGGGAACGCCCCGCAGTTCGTTTGGCGCGTCCTGGGGTGTGTTCGGCGCCATCATCAGCCCGAGCGCCTGGAACAGCGCCGCGTGGACCCGACGCAGGGCCGGCGGCAGGGCGGACATGTCCGGGGGAGGGCCGGGGTCCTTTCCGTAAGAGGGCGGGCCGGGGTGGGCGCTCACCCACGCCCTCTCCGCCTTCCGCCGCGCGACCAGGCCGCGCAGCCCCTCGCCACCGTGGCTGACGAGCGCGTCGCGCAGCTCGGACTCTTCGAGGAAGACGGCGTCGGCCGAGTGGTCCACCACGCCGCGATCGCTCAGGCGGCGTCCGACCTCGATGGCGTCGTAGCGCAGGAGGGCGGAGGGCTGGCCGTCGAGCCAGAAGACGTTGTCCTCTCGCTGGGCGTAGGCCCGCTCGGTGTAGGCCAGGACGCGTTCGAACCGGGTCCGGTCCGTCTCACTTCGTCCGGCCAGCTCGGCCCGGGCCTGGACCAGTGAGTCTGGCTGCCCGGGTGTCTCACCCGGACCGGCGACGGCGTCGCGGACCTGCTCGATCAAGAGCCCCGCCACCAGGTCGGGCCGTTCGAACAAGGTGGGCTCGCCGGGGTCGTAGTTGAAGGTACGGTGGCCGTAGCGCTCGAGGTACTCGCTGAACTCCTCGCCTACCCAGGGGGCGCACCGTCCCAGTGCCCCCACCTGGTCAATCACCGGCGAGGTGAGCGCTTGGCGGGCCGGAGTGTCGGCGGCGATGCGCTGGGCCAGGGCTCGTAGTTCTCGCCCGGGCTCGGAGGAGGCCACGGACGCGCCGGTCAGGAGAGAGAGGGTCCCCACGATGTCCCATCCGAACAAGTCGTGGCACACCTCGCCGAGCTCGTACAGGGCGAGGTCGTAGGGCGCGACCAGCCGGAAGTGGAGGTCCACGCCTCGGCGCAACATGTCCTTGGCGCGGTCCAGGTGTTCCAGCAGCGCAACGTCGCTCAGCGTGGTGAGATCGACGCTGTAGAGCGCGCGGAACTCCTCGGCGAATTCGCCGCGACATTGGCTCTCCCAGCGGTCGAGGGACCGCTCGGGCAAGCCCGAGGCGAGGGCCGCCGAGGCCGCTCGGGCGTAACGGCGCAGCGGGGGCGCCAACCGCACGGCCAGCCACACGGCCCACGACGGCGGAGCGGGGCGTTGCTTGCCCCCGACGGGTACCGCGCAGACGTAGACCTCGCCGCCCAGGGAGCGCTGCTCAACGTGATCGACCATCAGGCCGTACTCCGCCATCGGCGGCTTGGCGTCTGACAGGGCGGGCATATACACCGACGCGCCGAATGGCGTGAGCGGCGTCGGCCAGTGCGCGGTGTCCTTCATCCAGAACCCCCCCGACGGGACCTCGAAGTGAGGGGCCACCGGAAGCGCGGTGATCGGCCGAGCTTGCAAGACGAAGACATTGTCGTCGGCGATTGCCCACTCGACGTCCTGGGGTGCACCGAAGAGACGCTCCACCACCCGGGCCAGCTCGGCGACCTCTCGCGCCTGGTCCCGGGTGAGCGCTCCCTCGGATGAGCGAACGCTCACCACGTCGGGGCCGCGCAGGACCCACTCATCGGGCGTTGCCTCTCCCGAGACGAGCCGGTCGCCCAGTCCTCTCACCGCGCTCACCAGCACCTCGTCGTCTCCGGTGATCGGATTGGCGGTGAAGGCCACGCCCGCCGCCCGGGCCGGGACCATGCGTTGTATCAGCACGGCCATCTTCGGTGGCGCCTCGGATCTCCGGTAGGCGCGCACGCGGTCCGACGACGCCGACGCCAGGCAGCGGGCGATGGCGTCGGCCACGGCGTCGTGGCCGTCGACGTCGAGCACCGACTCGTACAGACCGGCGTAGGACTCCTCGGCGAGGTCTTCGGCCGATCCGGAGGACCGCACGGCGAACGGGCCGTTGCCCAGCCGGTCGAGCTGCGAGACGACGTGGGCCCAAAGCTCGTGCGGGATGTCCCGGGCCGTTCGGATCTGATCGCAGGCGGCAGTGGTGATGACGAATCCTTCCGGGACGCGCACGCCCGACGCGATCAAGCTGGCCAGGTGGGCGGCCTTCGTCCCCACCAGGTCGGCGTCGCGACCGCCGGGCTCGCCCAGGCCGACGACGGAGTCGGACGATACGGACTGCTTAGTACTTGTCATTTTGATCGCTCCTTCTTGCTGGCTGGTCGCGCCGCGTCGCCGCGGCGCTGGGCTTCTTCGTTGCGGGTGCGTAGGTCGGCGATGAGGGTGCGGATGGCCCAGCCAACCGCACGGCCCGCCTGGGCGCCGTCGAGGCCGGACTCGTCGGCCAGGGTCAGCCACGGCAGGCCCCCGGTCAGGTAGACGATCACCGCCTGGCTGAGGCGTGCGTCGTCCGGATCGAGGTGACCGGTGACCTCTTGGAGAAGCCCCCTCCACATGTCTCGGCGCTCCTGGCGCCCGGACCAGGCCGTCTCCTGCCCGACCCGAGAGATCACGAGGGCGCGGAAGAGGTCTCGATGCGCGTCGAAGCCCACCATGGCCTCCTCCTGGATGGTGGCGATCTGGTCGGCGCTGGACGGCATGGAGACGTGGATCCGCTCGTAGGTCGACGCGACGATGGCGGCCAGGAGCGCCTCGCGATCGGCGAAGTAGCGATACACCGTGCTGGGCGACACCCCCGCTCGCTCGGCCACCTTGTCCATGGTCATCGCGGCGAAGCCCGTTTCCGCGGCGACCTCGGCGGCGGCGTCGCGAATGGCGTCCCTCGCGACCTCGCGCTGCCGGTCACGGATGTTCAGGGTGGCAGATTCCAATACGGGAGACTGTCTCTCATTCATAAGAGATAGTCTATCACTGATAGGAGGGAGCCCGTCAAGACCTAATTCTCTCAGGATGACGGCGAAGACCGCCGGTCAGCGCCGGCGTCGTTGCGTGGCGCGGTAGGCCCCTGCCGGGAGGGCGGTCGGCCTGCGAAGATCGGCGCCGACCACGTCCAAACGCGACTCGCTTCTCGTAGGTCGGAGTCGCGGAGACGAACGAGTCCTCGCGCCTTCGACGCCACGT
>CAWDUM010000008.1:0-11300 GCA_963805595.1 uncultured Actinomycetota bacterium
CGCTGCACCAGGGCCGTCGGGCGCGGGGGCGCACACGTCGCCATGGTGGGGCCGGGAGCGGGGGAAAGTCGGTGGACTAGGATGGTCCTCCAGCAACACGCGGCTGTAGCTCAGCGGATTAGAGCATCGGTCTACGGAACCGAGGGTCGGGGGTTCGAATCCCTCCAGCCGCACCATCCAGATTTGGGCTAGGCGGCGCCCCCCGGCCGACCTAGCGCGAGGTCGATGACCTGATCGAAGGGGAGCGCCCGCCCGATTGAGAAGAACCGCTCGGCCTGGTCGGTACCGAGCGCCGCAAAGATTCTGGCGCTGTTCGCGGTCTCCCAATGGATCTCCGGTGGGGAGTAGTTGATTTCAGTGTGCTCAGGAGTGCGGAGTCGAAGTGCCTCACGGGCTCCGTAGAGCTTGGCGGCGAGCTCGTAGTCGCCGTCCATTGCGGCGCACCAAGAAAGGGTGAGGACGTTGAATTGCTGGTGCCAGTCGGCGCTGCCAGCGCGGCGGATCGCGACGATCGACTTGCGGGCGTAGGTCCGGGCCGGGTTGAGGTCGCCGAGCACGCCGCACCACTCTGCCAGGTTTCCCCACACGCCGGGCAGCGCCCAGTTCGCTCCCAACTCTTCAGCAACCGCGACGGCTTCCTCGATGAACCTTCGGTTCCGGGCTACGTCGTCGACGGTCTCCAGATTCATCTTCGACAGGAAGCTGAGCATTGCGATCGACCAATTCAGGTTCCCGATGCTGCGGAAGAGGTTCAGACCCTCTTCGTAAAGCGGGACTCTTTCCTCGTGGGTCGGCAGAGAGTAGGCAAAACCCTCCAACGCCCGACCCAAAACATATGGGTCTCCGATTCTTCGCGCAATGGTCAGCGCCTGGGTGCCCAACTCCTTCGCTTCGTCGTCCCTTCCCAGAACCTTGGTGATTCCACTCAACCACGCGAGCGCGGAGACTTCGAGCCGCTCGTCACCGAAGCGACGGGCTCCCTCGACCGACCGCCGACACAATTCGGAATTCGCCTCTAACTTGAACGGGTCGTCTCGCGCGAAGTACTCCAGCTGCGCCAGAACGAGGAGGGCGCGAGCTGAGAGCGGCGAGGAGACGCGCGGGTCCGCGTCGATCGCGTTCCGGAGATAGGCGATGGGCTCGAGGTGCAGGCGTATGCCGCAGAAGCTTGCCAATGCGACAGCGAGGCGCAGAACGTCATGCGTCCGACTCGATTCGGCGGCGAAGAACCCGAAGGCGGCCTTCAGGTTTCCCCACTCTGCGTCGAGGCGCCTTACCCAGAAGACCTGCCCTTGTCCGTCGATGGCCGGCGCGGCCTCTTCGGCCAGGCCCAGGTAGTGCTCGGCGTGGAGCCGCCTCGTCTCGTGGGCCGAGTCGTCTCCGTCGATCTGGAGGAGCTGCTCAACCGCGTACTGGCGGATCGTCTCGAGCAGCCCGTAGCGCAGGGCCCCCGACGAGCGCTCGGCCGAGACCAGGCTCTTGTTTACCAGGGAGCCAAGAAGATCCGTCACGTCGAATGAATCGATGCCCTCGGTCGCGCACACCGCCTCGGCCGCGTCGAGGTCGAAGCCGTCGACGAAGACGGTGAGCCGGCGCAGGACTTGGCGTTCAGGCTCGTTGAGCAGGTCGTAGGACCACGCGACCGTCGCGCCGAGCGTCTGCTGGCGCGGGAGAGCGTTGCGACTCCCTCCGGTGAGGAGGCGGAACCTCTGGTCGAGTCGCCGGTTGAGGTCGGCGAGAGACATCGACGACAGGCGGGCCGCCGCGAGCTCGATGGCGAGGGGAATCCCGTCGAGTCGCCGGCAGACCGACGCCACGATCGAGGCGACGTCGTCGTCGAGCGCGAAGGTGGAGTCGTGGGCCCGGGCCCGCGCCACGAACAGCTGAACGGCGTCAGAGCCCTCCAGGTCGTCGACGCCCTCGACACTGTCCGAAGGCAGCGAGAGTGAGCGCACTCGATAGACCAATTCGCCGTCGACACTGAGTGGCTCGCGCGAGGTCGCAATGAGCGAGACCCGGGGACAGTGCCGGCCGAGTTGATCGGCGAACTTGGCCACATCGTCGATGATGTGTTCGCAGTTGTCAAGCACAAGCAGGGTGTTCTGGTCTCGGAGGGTGTGCAAGAGCGAGTCGTGGGAAGAGAGGCCCGCCTCCGGGCGAAGTTGCAGCGCTTCCAAGACCGCGGTGGCGATCTGGCTCGAATCACTGATCGGGGCGAATTCGACGAACCACACACCCTCGCCGCTTCCGTCCAGCAGCTCGGCCGCGACCTGGAGTGCGAGTCGCGTCTTGCCCGATCCCCCCGCGCCCGTGAGCGTGAGGAGCCTCGTCTCGAGGACCAGCCGGCGGACCTCGGCGAGCTCCGTCTCGCGCCCGACGAACGGACTGAGCGCGGTCGGGAGGTTGTTGGGAAGCTCGGGGTTGCCCAGCGAGCGCAAGGGTGCGAAGTTGTCCTTCAGCCCCGGCGCCTCCAGTTGGAAGATCACCTCGGGACGGCCGAGGTCCTTCAGGCGATGTGAGCCGAGGCTTCGAAGCGACACCTCGCTCGCCAGCGTGTCCTCGACGAGTCCGGCCGCCGCCGAGGAGAGGAGTACCTGTCCACCGTGGCCGACCGCGGCGATGCGCGCGGCTCGGTGGACCTCGTAGCCGACGAGGCCCGTCGATGTCCTTGCGGCCTCTCCCGTGTGAATGCCCATTCGCACACGCGGATGTCCCTCGGAGGGCCAGGCGTGTCCCATGAGTCCGTGCTGCATCTCGATCGCGGCGGCCACGCAGGCCGTGGTCGAGTTGAACGATGCGAAGAAGGAGTCGCCATGGGTGCCCTCTTCCCTGCCCCCGTGAGTCTCGAGGCCCCGCCGGATGAGTTGGTGGTGTTCCGCCAAGACCTCGGCGTAGACCTCGCCGCCGACGCGCCGCAGGAGATTCGTCGATCCCTCTATGTCGGTGGAGAGGAAGGTCAGGGTCTCGATGAGGGAATGGTAGGGGACGTGAGGGTCGTAAATCCCGCCCGGTCGTGATGCTCCTGCTTTTCGGAATCGGAGGCGTCTTTCCGTGCCTCCTGGAGAGTGCTTGTCGCTGTACTTATAGCGCTCAACACGCCAGCACATGAGTGCACTTCTCCCGAGCGAACCTCGGTGTGTTTTCCGCGAATTCCCCTGATTGTTGCTTGTGGAATGTGCCTTCGTCGTCGGGAGCGCAGGATGGCTAGCGCGTCAGCAACTGCGGCCAGCCCGCCGCCAGAACGAGGGTGCCCAAGGCGACGAGGGAGATCGCCGACATCGTCCAGAACCACACGACGATGGAGCGGGCTCGCCCCGTTCTCGCCACCAGGCGGTCGGTGAGGCTCGGTGACGCACGCTGGTCGGCGACGACGCCCGCGCGCCGCGAGCGCCACGACAGACCGTGAAGGACCGGTGCGCCATGGGTCGTCTCGTGCTCGTGCAACCACGCGGAGTCCGCGAGCTCACTGAGGCGGTGCGAGGCCAGGGAGTGCAGGCTGGACAGCGCCACCAGCAGGGCCAGGGTGGACGCGATCAGTCGTCCGGTCTGAGTGGTCGATGACCCCAGGGAGATGGTGAACAGGAACGCCTCTCCGGTCAAGACCATCGTGGGCATCTGCCACAGGAGCGTGTCCCACTGCTGGCGTCGATTGGCCACTATGGCGTACTGCTCGAGCTCGCCGGGCGACTCGCTTGGATTGTCTCTCGGCGCCTCCTCGGGTACTGACAGGTCGCTCATTCGCACCTCCCGATCCCAGTATCGTCTCGGGATCGTCCGCGGTCGAAGTTCATCAAGGTCAACGTGGACCGCCGGAGGACGAAGTTGGCACCACTCTGGTAGAACAATCGGCATGGCAAGGGGTACGTGATGGACCCGAACTCGGCGTCGGGGGCTGGCAGCGATTCTTCGAGTCCACGGCGGGTCCGCACGCCCGCTTCAGGCGCGTGCAGGTGCGCTCGACGTTCGTGCTGGCACCTGCGCGATTGTCGCGCCAGCGGAGTCATCCGCATCATCCGGACCCCCACCCCCGGGGCCACGTTCTCGCCGTCCGTCGTGCTGTGTCGCGAATGCGCCGCGCCGACTCAACGAAACCGCGCGTCCTAGCGACTCTCTAACCCGAGAGGTCCACACCCCAGTGTGCTTCGAGGCGAGCCACTTCGATACGTCGCCGACGGGGTTCGCAGCGGGGCGCCAACGGACGGCGGTGTCCGACCTCTGCGACGCGCCCTTGAGCCCCTACAAGTCCTCTCGGTGGTAGACGTGCGCGCCGATTTGCACCGCGTTGACTTTCCCGCGTGAATCAGCCCGAAAGACTGCCTGCTCACCGAGAAACTCGAAGTCGTCGCCGTCGACGATCAAGAATCGATGCTTGCCCCTCGGCTCGAGGCGCGCCGCGGCTGTCAGCGGGGACTCCACGTCGGGCTCAACCAGGAACAGTGAGCCATTCATCCGAGCGACGAGTAGGTCGGCACCCTGGAGTCGATACACACCGGTGAACGGCGCGAGCGACCCACGCGTATGCCACTTGGTCGTCGCGGCGGCATCGTCCCACCGGCGACCGACCTGGGAGATCGTGTGATAGATGAGCGTGAGTCCGAGGGCGGCACCCGGAGAGTTGGCGTTGGTCAGCACCGCGGCGGCGACCCCCTCCTTCGGAGCGAACGCGATCTTCGTGACGAAGCCCGGATAGCCTCCGCTGTGGCCGACGACCGCGACGCCGTCGACGTGCCAGGTCATCCACCCGAGGCCGTAGTGGGGTTCCTCGGAGCGCTGCCACTGCGGGCGCTGCATCTCGCGCTTGGAGACCTCGCCGAGGAGCCGGGGGTCGCCCGGCAGGTGCGCCCGCTGGTACTCGAGCAGGTCGGGCACCGTCGAGACGAGGCCCCCCGCGGGCGCGATGGCGTTCGCGGGGACGTGCGTCGCCGGCGTGCGGGCCTCACCGGGGCGCGACGCCGAGTACCCCGTGGCGAGCTGGCGCCTCGCCGTGGGGTTCAGGTCCGACCAGGTCGAGGTCAGCCCGAGGGGCTTGACGACGTGGGACTTCACGAGGGCGTCGAAGCTGCGCCCGGTGGCGGCCTCGGCGATCTCGCCGAGCAGCGAGTACGCGATGTTGGAATAGCGGAACCTCTCGGAGGGCTGGCCGAAGGTCGCGGCGCCGCGCAGCTCGCGGCGCAGGGTCTCGCGGTCGGGCATCGCGACGTCGAACCACGCGTTGGATCCGTCACGGATCACGCTGCCCGCGTGGATGAGCAGGTGCCGCACGGTCAGCTCGCGGTCGAAGGTCCCCCTGGTCCAGGCCAGCCGGTCGACCACGGCGTCGTCGAGGCGGAGCTTGCCACGCTCGACGAGTTGCAGAACGATCGTCGCGGTGACGGTCTTGGTGATCGAGGCGCACCGAAACGCGGTCGTCGACGCGTCGACCGCCTCGCCGGTGTCGAGGTCGGCGAGTCCGTAGCCCCCGAGCAGGACCGTCTCATCGTGGTGCGACAGCCCGAAGGCCATGCCGGGCAGTCGGGTGTAGATCGCGGTGAGGCGAAGGAGCGGATCGATGATCGCGGCCGCGTCGGCCATCTGTCGTGGGGTGTAGGGCACGATGCGACAGTAACGGAGACGCGTCCGAAGTGCCGGGTCGAGTCCGTTGGTCGCCCGTCACGGACCCGCGGCCGATTCCTGCGCGGACCATAGGATGACCGCGCGTCGGCGGGGACCGCAGATCCGACGACGGCGCGACCCAGGGGGAGCACCCATGACCTATGACTTCGAAGTGTCAGGGACGGTCCCGGCGACGTGCGAGGAGGTGTACCGCGCGTGGCTCTCGAGCGAGGGTCACACCGCGATGACCGGCGGCGACGCGGTAATCGACCCCCGTGTCGGTGGCGCGTTCACCGCGTGGGGGCCCTACATCACGGGCACGACCCTGGAGCTCGAGCCGTACTCCCGCATCGTCCAGTCGTGGCGCACCGAGCAGTTCACCGAGGACGACGAGGACTCCCGGATCGAGGTCACCCTCGAGCCGGCCGGCGACGAGACGCTCGTGACGGTTCATCACTCCAACGTGCCCGGCGAGCAGCGCGGCTACGAGGATGGCGGGTGGCAGAAGAGCTACTTCGACCCGATGAGGGACTACTTCTCGTCAAGGTGAGGCCGTTCGGGTTCCGCCGCCGGCGGTGTCAGGTGAGCCCGGTGAGGCGCGCCGAGCGCTCCCAGAGTTCGCGGGCGAGCGCGGGGTCCTTGGACTGGCGCGACGACCGTGACACGCGTCGGTCCTTGAAGTACTCGCCGTCGGGCCACTCGTCGGTCGTCGCGAGCCACGCGAGGGTGTCGGCGCCGCGCGCCGCGGTGCGAAAGAAACGGCGCGCGACGAGCGAGTAGCCCACGTTGAGCAGCCCGCCGAACTCCGACGAGAAGTTCGTGCTGACGACGCCGGGGTGGAACGCCGCGGACCGGAGCCCGACGGCGCCGAAGCGGCGATGGAGCTCTCGCGCGAAGAGGATGTTCATCAGCTTGGCGGTCGAGTAGGCCCGGCCCGGGCGGTACCCGCGGGTGAGGGTGAGGTCGTCGAAGTCCAACGCGGCGGCCGGGCGGTGGGCGACGCTCGACGTCGTGATCACGCGGGCGCGCGAGTCGAGGAGCCTCGTCATGAGGAGGTTCGTGAGCAGGAACGGCGAGAGGTGGTTGACCTGGATCGTCCTCTCGTGCCCGTCCGGCGTCAGGCTTCGCGCGCCCATGATCCCGCCCGCGTTGTTCGCGAGGACGTCGATGCGGGGATGATCGTCGAGGAGTCGGGCGGCCAGGCGCCTCACGTCGTCGAACTGCGCGTAGTCGGCGAGGTAGTACGGCGCGCCGATGCTCCCCGCGACGGCCCTCGTCTTCTCGGGTGAGCGCCCGACCACGATCACCCGGTGTCCCAAGGTCGTGAGCGTCCGAGCCGCCGCCGCGCCGATCCCGTCGCTGGCGCCGGTGACGACGACCACTCGCGACGTCATGACGAGGCCCTCGTGGGTGGACGCAGGCGTCCCTTCCCGAGGGTCATCGGGGCCACCACGCGGTCACCGCCGTGCGGGGCCCGAGCAACCGGGTGCCACGCGCCGTGGAGCATGACCCGAGGGCTCGACGCGTCGCGCGAGGGGTCCTAGAAGTCCCCGGCCGCGAACTGGCGGCAGCGAACGCACGACGCCTCGGCGCTGACCGGCGAGCCGGTGACCTTGAGGCCGCACAAAGTGGAGTCCGTGCCCGACGCCCGCTGGTAGTGGACGTCGTCGTAGTAGTCGTTGGTGGCCTTGGTCTTGACCAGTGCTTCCACCTCGCCGACTCTACCGAGGGTCCCGGCGCGCGTCGATCCACCGGTCCACCGCCGCCGACAGCGCGGGCAGGGGCACCGGGCCGCTCGACAGCACGAGGTCGTGGAACGCCCGCACGTCGAAGCCGTCGCCGAGGCGCTCGGTCGCGCGGCGCCGGTAGGACTCGAGCTCGAGGCGCCCCACCATGTACGAGAGCGCCTGGCCCGGCGCCGCGATGTAGCGGTCGACCTCCGAGGCCACCTCGACCGGGCTCATCGGGACGTGGCTCGTCATCCAGTCGATGGCCGCCTGGCGCGACCAGCCCAAGGCGTGTAGTCCCGTGTCGAGGACCAGGCGAGCGGCGCGCCAGGCGTCGGTGCTCACCATGCCCAGGCGCGCGAGCGCCCCCGAGTAGAGGCCCATCTCGTCGGCGAGTCGCTCGGAGTAGAGGCCCCAGCCCTCGGCGGTCGCGACGTCGCCGAAGACCGAGTGCACCAGGTGGTTGCCCTCGATCTCCTGGGCGATGGTGAGCTGGAAGTGGTGCCCCGGGACGGCCTCGTGGAACGCGACGGCTTCGGCCTGCTGGCGGAAGCGCTCGCCGGGCTTGGTCGTATTGATGAAGTAGGTCCCGACCCGCGACCCGTCGAGCGCCCCGGTGAAGTAGTACGCGGGCGGAGACCCGTCCGCGAGTGCCGCGGGCACGGGCTCGACGGCGCACGCCGTCGTGGGGATGAGTCCGAACCACGCCGGCGCGGCGGCCTCGGCGCGGCGCACCGCCTCGATCGCGGTCGACAGGATCTCCCCACTGCTCTCGTAGCGCAGGGCGGGGTCGGTGCGCAGGCGCTCGTGGATCGCCGCGAGGTCGCGGGTGCCCCAGATCTCGGAGCCGAGCTCGGCGAACTCCGCGTTGAGCTGCTCGAACAGCGCGAGGCCGGCGTCGTGCAGGTCCTGGGCGCTGCGCTGGGTCGAGGTCGACACGCGGATCATGGCGCGATACATCTCGTCGCCGCCGGGCAGCCACGACAGCCCCGAGTTCTCGTCCGAGCGGCCCGTGGGCAGCGCCTCGGTCTCGAGGACCGCGCGGTAGCGACGGATCGCGGGGACGACGTCGTCGTCGAGGACCCGGTCCTGCTCCGACGCGAATCCTTCGGGCAGACCGTCGCCCGCGCGGCGCAGGCCACTGAGGTCCGCGTCGGCCAGCACGGTGTCGATCTGGGCGAGGGCGGACTGCACGCCGCGTGCCACCGGCGTGAGACCCGCGGCGCGCCCTTGGCGCAGGCGCTCGACGTGCTGGTCGAGGACCCGCGGGATCTCGCGCAGGCGCTCGAGCTGGTCGCGCGCGCGCTCGGGGGTGTCGAGCGGGAGCATCGGAAGGACGGCGATGAGTCCGGACAACGGCGACACGTAGAGCGCGGTCACCGTGAACTCGAGTCGGGGCACCGCGAGCGAGAGAGCCACGGACGCGGCCGTCAGGCGGATGAGGTCCGCGGTCAGGACGTCACGTTCCGTGTACTGCTCGGGGTTAGTGGACATCTCGGCGGCGAGGGTCTCGGCGGCCTGGGCGATCTCCGCGTAGGTCGCGCGCAGGCGCTCCTCGTGGGCGCTGGACAGGTCGGCGAGGCCCTCGCCGCCCTCGGAGAGGCCGAGCAGGGCGGCCTCCAGGGGCTCTTCGAGGAAGCGCGCGGCGACGATCTGGTCTGCGAGTGTGTCGAGTCGAGGGTGCATTTCCCAACCCTAACGAAGGCCGGCGCGGCCAGGTCGGCCGCGGCGACGCGTGCGCGCCGTCGAATCGGCCTACTCTCACGTTGTTCGACCGGGCGGCGCAGGGGTGGTGGACGTGGCCCTCGGAAGGCGACTTCGAGGAGGCGGCATGGACCAACGCACCTGGCCGATCGGCGCGGTGACCCTGTTTCAAGAGGACCTGGAGCAAGCGAGGTCCTTCTACGAACTGGTCTTCGGCCTCGAGGCCGTCTACGAGGACGAGAACTCCGCGGTCTACCCTTTCGGCGAGACCGTGATCAACCTGCTGCGCGTTGGCGAGGCCGACCAGCTGATCTCGCCCCGGGGCGTCGCGGCGCCCGCGGCGGGCGCGCGCTGCCAGTTCACCGTGGAGGTGGACGACGTCGACGCGACCTGCGTGGAGCTCGCCCGCAAGGGCGTGACCCTGCTCAACGGACCGATGGACCGACCGTGGGGGATCCGCACCGCGGCGCTCGCGGATCCGGGCGGCCACGTCTGGGAGTTCGCGGGACCCATGGCGTCGTGAGGGCCACGCCGCGAGCGGCCCGGCGCGCGTGGGCGCCGACCCTCCTCGCGCTAGGGCTGGCGGCGGCGGGCGCGCCGTGGGCGGGCGCGGACAGCACGACCACGACCACGACCACGACGACGCCCGCGCGCTCGGTGCCGATCGCACCCCTGACCGGCCGGCCCGACCTCGCGCGCCTGACCAGGCACCGCCCGGCGGTCACCGTCAAGATCGACAACACGTACGAGGCGCACCCCCAGTACGGGATCCGCCAGGCCGACGTCGTCTACGAGGAGATCGTCGAGGGCGGCATCACCCGCCTCGCCGCAGTGTTCAACTCCTCCGCGCCGGCTCGGGTCGGGCCCGTGCGCTCCGTGCGACGCACCGACCGCGAGATCGTGTACCGGCTCGGGGGTATCTTCGTCTACTCGGGCGGGGCCCAGTACGCGGTCAGCAGCATCGAGACCGCGCCGGTCAAGCTCTTCAGCGAGGCCAACGCCGGTTCCATGATGTTCCGCGACGACAAGCGGCCGCCGCCGCACAACCTGTTCGCCAACGTCGCCGAGCTGATCCGTCAGGGTGGAAAACCACGCCCTCCCCGGCCGATCTTCACCTACTCGAGCTCCAAGCCGGCGCAGTCGCTACCGGTCAAGTCCTTCAGCGTGGGCTTCACCAGCGGGTATCAGACCTCCTACGGCTGGGACGCCACGACCGCGTCGTGGGACCGCACGATCTTCGGAGCGCTGGACCGCGACGCCGCCGGCCGCGTCGTCTCGCCCAAGAACGTCATCGTCATGTACGTGCACTACATCGACGGCGGCGTAGGTGTCGAGGGTTCCGAAGCGCGACTCGTCGGGTCGGGGGTTGCCCAGGTCTTCACCAAGCACGCGGGGGTGACGGGGCGGTGGTCGCGCGACTCGCTCAAGCACCCGATCGTCTACAAGGACAAGGCGGGCAAGGTCATCGCCCTCACCCCGGGACAGACATGGGTGGAGCTGCTCGACGTGTCCATGCACGTGTCGGTCGTCCGCTGAGGGGTGTGGGCGTCCGTAGTAGAAACGAAGTCGGGTCGTTTTCGGGGGTGAGGGCGGTGGTCGTGTCGAACGAGGTCGCCGGGCGCGCGCTGGCGCCGTCGTCGTGACCACGTCGACGACCGACCCCTCGATCGACCACCTCGTCGAGGCCGCCGTGCGCCGCGCGCGCGAGCTGCTCGACGACGCGACGGCGCACCTGAGCCGCCGCGAGCGTGCCGCGCGCCGCCGCTTCGCCCGGCTGCTGCGCGACCGCGACGCGCTGGGCGTGACGGTGACGCTGACCGACGAGGTCATGCGGTTCACCTCGAGCGGGCGCGCCGCGGCGACCCTTCGCGAGGCGGTCGCGCGCGCGTCGCGTGAAGGGTTCGGCTGGTGGAACCTCGCGGGGCTCCGACTCGCGGCGTGGGCGTCGCGACTGTTCCCGCGCGCGGTCGTCGCCGTCGTGCACCGGCGCGTGCGCCACCTCACGAGCGACCTGATCCTCGACGCCGAGCCCGCGTCGCTGCGTCGTCATCTGGAGCGTCGACGCCGTCAGGGTCTCTGGGCGAACGTCAACGTCCTGGGCGAGGCGGTGCTCGGCGAGGCCGAGGCCGGCGACCGGCTGGGCCGCGTGGTCGAGATGATGTCGCGCCCCGAGGTGACCTACGTCTCGGTCAAGCTCTCCTCGGTGGTCAGCCAGCTCGT
Organism: uncultured Actinomycetota bacterium; assembly: GCA_963805595.1. Taxonomy (GTDB): domain Bacteria; phylum Actinomycetota; class Acidimicrobiia; order Acidimicrobiales; family RAAP-2; genus RAAP-2. Next base: position 11,244 of record CAWDUM010000008.1, read on the forward strand.
CGCGGTCGACCTGGACGGATGTCTCCGGCGCGTGTGCGCGCAGCTGCGCGTCCTCTA
>CAWDUM010000009.1:0-19224 GCA_963805595.1 uncultured Actinomycetota bacterium
ACGCGCAGGCCGCCCGCGCCCGACGTGGCGTCCACCGCGACCAGCCCGGTCGCGCCGGCCGGGCGCGTGATCGGCATCATCACGCCCGTGGACGTCTCGTTGTGGGTCAGCGCGTAGAGGTCCACCGAGTCGTCGGCGCTCGCGTAGGGGTGCGTGCCCGGCTCGCTCGCGATGACCTGAGGGGCCTTGAGGTGAGGGGCCGCCGTAGCGCACGCCGCGAACTTCGAGGAGAACTCCCCGAAGCTCAGGTGCTGACTCTGCTCGGAGATCAGGTGGAACGTCGCGGCGTCCCAGAAGCAGGTGGTGCCGCCGTTGCCAAGCAGGACCTCGTAGCCGTCGGGCAGCAAGAAGAGGTCGCGCAGCCCGTCACGTATCTCGCCGACCTTGTTGCGCACGGTCGACTGGCGATGCGACGTGCCGAGGAACGTCGCGGCGTCCGAGGCGAGCGCGTCGACCTGGGCGGCGCGGACCTTGGAGGGTCCGGAGCCGAAGCGTCCGTCGCGCGGCAAGAGGTTGGCGGGGATCGTGAGGTGGTCGGGGGAACTCATAGACTTACATTCTTACGGGACCGAGCGTGGAGCAAATCATGGGTGCCAGAGTGAGCGATCGCCTGAGCGGTCTAGCCCCCAGCGCAACCCTGGCCGTGGACGCCAAGGCCAAGTCGCTCAAGGCCGCGGGCGAGCCGGTGATCGGGTACGGAGCGGGCGAACCCGACTTTCCGACCCCCGCGCACATCGTCGAGGCCGCGTCCAGGGCCTGTTTTGACCCGGTCAACCACAAGTACACGCCCACCGCCGGCCTGCCCGAACTGCGAGAGGCCATCGCCGCCAAGACGTTGAGGGACTCGGGACTGGAGGTCTCGGCCTCCCAGGTGCTGGTGACCAACGGCGGCAAGCACGCCGTCGCGACCGCCCTGGCGGCGCTCCTGGACCCGGGCGACGAGGTCCTGCTGCCCGCGCCCTACTGGACGACCTATCCCGAGTCGATCTACCTCGCCGGTGGCTCGACCGCGCCGGTCGCGACCCAGGAAGCGGACGGCTTCCGACTGACCGTCGACGCGCTCGAGGCCGCCCGCACGCCGCGCACCAAGGCCATGTTCTTCGTCTCTCCGTGCAACCCCACGGGCGCCGTCGTTCACCCCGACGAGGTCGCGGCGATCGGCCGATGGGCGGCGGAGAACGGTGTGTGGGTCCTGTGCGACGAGATCTACGAGCACCTCGTCTACGGCGGCCTGCGACACGTGTCGCTGCCCGTTGTCGCGCCCGAGGTGGCCGACCGGTGGGTGATCCTCAACGGGGTGGCCAAGACCTACGCGATGACGGGCTGGCGCGTCGGCTGGATGATCGCCCCGCGTGACGTCACCGAGGCCGCCGTGAACTACCAGAGCCAGACGACGTCGAACATCTCGAACATCTCCCAGCGCGCGGCGGTCGCCGCGCTCACCGGCGACCTGGCGGCGGTGGCCGAGATGCGCGTGGCGTTCGACCGGCGCCGGCGCACAATGACCTCGATGCTCAACGCGATCGACGGGGTCAGCTGCGCCGAGCCCGAGGGCGCCTTCTACTGCTTCCCCAACGTGACCGGACTTCTCGGGCGACCGCTCAAAGGCCGGGTCGCGACCACGTCGGCCGAACTCGCCGAGACGCTGCTTGACGTGGTCAAGGTCGCGGTCGTGCCGGGCGAGGCTTTCGGAGCCCCGGGGTTCTTTCGGCTCAGTTACGCCCTCAGCGACGATGACGTCGTGGAGGGCCTCGAGCGCGTCGCGGCCTTGGTCGCCGCGGGTTGAGCGGGCGCACCGCGCCTCTAGCCTGAGGTCCGAGAGAAGGGTGTGAGGTGGCGCGAGTACTGGTAACCGAGGAGATCGCCGACGCGGGACTCCAGCAGCTGCGCCACGCGGGCCACGACGTCGACGTCCGCTTGGGGCTGTCCCCGGAGGAATTGCGCACCGCCATCGTGGGAGCCCACGCGCTCATCATCCGATCGGCGACCAAGGTCGACGCCGCGGCCCTGGAGGCCGCCGACGTTCTCGTCGTGGTCGGTCGCGCCGGCATCGGACTGGACAACGTGGACGTCGAGCGTGCGACCGAGCTGGGCGTGATGGTCGTCAACGCTCCCCAGTCGAATATCCTGTCGGCGGCCGAGCAGACGATGGCTCTGCTGCTGGCCCAGGCGCGCAACGTCCCCCAGGCCCACGCCGCCTTGAAAGACGGCAAGTGGGAGCGCAGCAAGTGGGAGGGCGTCGAGCTGCACGCCAAGACGCTCGGCGTGGTCGGTCTGGGAAAGATCGGCGCCCTCGTCGCCCAGCGCGCGCTGGCCTTCGGGATGCATCTCATCGCCTACGACCCCTTCATCTCTGAAGAGCGCGCGCGCCACATGGGCGTCGAGTTGGTCGACCTCGAGACGCTGCTCGAGCGAAGCGACTTCATCACGATCCACCTCCCCAAGACCAAGGACACGACCAACCTGATCGACGCCAAGGCCCTGGCGCTAGCCAAGCCCGGCGTGCGCATCATCAACGTGGCGCGCGGCGGCATCGTCAACGAGGATGACCTGGCTGCGGCCATCCGCGACGGACACGTCCAGGGTGCGGCGCTGGACGTCTTCGAGAAGGAGCCCACGACGTCGTCGCCACTCTTCGATCTCGCGTCGGTCGTTGTGGTGCCCCACCTAGGCGCGTCGACCGCCGAAGCGCAGGATCGAGCCGGCGCGACGATCGCTGAGCAGGTCGCCCTCGCCCTCGCGGGTGACTTCGTGCCGTTCGCCGTCAACGTGTCGGCCGGCGAAGTCTCCAACGTGGTGCGTCCGTTCATGGGCCTGGCCGAACTGCTCGGGCGATTCATCGGCGGACTCCTCGACGGGCGGCCCGCCGACCTGGAGGTCCTCTACCAGGGCGAGCTCGCTGGCGCGGGAACGAAGATCCTGACCCTGTGCGCGCTCAAGGGTCTGCTGGTCGCCACCGGGCACGACGGGGCGTCCTTCGTCAACGCCCCCCAGATGGCCGTGGAGCACCAGTTGACGTGGGGTGAGGTGTCCAGCGTCGAGTCACCCGAGTACGTGAACCTGATCACGGTGCGCTCAGGACACCACTCGGTGTCGGGCACGCTCATGATGATCGGCACGCGCGTCGAGACCAGGATCGTGACCGTCGACGACCACAGCGTGGAGATCCCCCCGGCGTCGTCGATGCTCGTCGTGCGCAACGATGACCGTCCGGGGATGATCGGGCTGGTGGGCTCGGCGCTCGGCGCCGCGGGAGTGTCGATCTCTTCGATGGCCGTTGGTCCTGACGCGCAGTCCAAGACCGCATTGATGGTGTTGTCGACGGAAGCCCCGACACCCCTCGAGGTGATCGCCGAACTCCGCGGCGCGGACGGAATCAAGGACATCCACTCCATCTCGCTTCGCTGACAATCGCGGCGTCGGCCCCGAGGAAGATTCTCATGAGATTCTCATCCCCGCCGCGCGACCTCGAGGCGTGCGACGAGTCGTCGCCTGGACGCGCGGTATAGAATCTGGCACCGGCCATCGGCTGGAGGACAAACTTTCTCGAGAGGGCGCGTTCATGCAAGAGGGGGATTCGGCGAAGCGCCATCTCGTCTGCACGGTTATCACGCCCAACTACCTGAGTCAACTGCTTGTCTTGGGCGAGTCAATCGCCTCGGTGATGCCCGAAGTCGACCTTCGCGTGCTCGTCCTGCAGGACTGCGGCGACCTGTCTCCTATACAGTCCCGTATCGACGAATACGTCAAGCGTGCGGGGCCGGCATCGAGTCACCGCGCCGTTTCCATCGACGACTGCGATTGGGGTGACTTCGACGTCGAATCGGCTGCGCTCTTCTACACCATCCTCGAGTTCGCGACATCGGTGAAGCCCGCGTTCATGCGCTCGCTGCTGCGCCAAGGCTGGGATCGCGTCACGTACCTAGACCCGGACATTCGGGTCTTCGCCGATTTCGGTGGGCTTCTCGACGAACACGCGGATCTTTCGTTGACCCCTCACTTCTTCACCGACATCCCTCGCGACGGTCGTCGGCCATCGACCTACTCCGTCTTGATGGCGGGGGTCTTCAACCTCGGTTTTTGCTCGGCGCGCCCCAGCGCGATGCCCTTCCTCGACTGGTGGAGCGCGCAGCTCCAGTTCGAATGCTTGAACAACCACCTCGCCGGCCACTTCACCGACCAAAAGGTCATGGACATGGCCCAGCTCATGGCCAAGGTCCAGGTCCTCACGGAGCCGGGACTCAATGTCGCGTACTGGAACCTTCACGAGCGCAGAGTGGTCGAACAAGGTGAGGGATGGGCGGTCCAGGCCAAGGATCGCACCGAGCCCCTCTACTTCTTTCACTTCAGCGGGTTCCAACTGGGCGGGGGCGCCTCACTATCGCTGCACTCGAGCCGCGCGGTTCTCGGAGAAGCTGTCCCTCGTCGCTTCGTCACTCAGTACGAGGACCAACGCTGCGCCATTGAGGACGAATCGCCCTACCCGTTCACCCTCGGGGGGGCGCGACTCGCAGAGCCGATACCGGTCCCGTGGAACCACTGCATTAGAGAAGACGCCGAAGTGCACGTGCGGGCCGGCGTCACCCTCCGCCAGGTGCGTGAGCAGATCTATGCGCCCAGCCACGACGACGCCGACTCGGTGTGCCGCGCGTGCGGGGACTCTCACGACCACTTTGGGGCGCGCGTCTCACGGTTCCTCGAAGGTTGGTCGTGCCACCCGTCGCTGGTTGGTGTTCCCAACGGCGTCAGTGCATTCTTTCGGACCGACCGATTCGAGTATCGAGCGTCGGCTATGGACCAGCTGTGGTGGGCTTCCACCGGATTGACGCCGTTGCTCAGTGGCGTCGATGGTCTGGCTCGCGAGATCTTGCGCGTCGCTCGGGAGGCGGCGCGCGGGGCGGTCGACCTAGAACTCGTGGGCTATCTTTCCAGTCCCGTTGGTATTGGACAGATTGCGCGTTGGACGCTCGCCACCCTCGAGTCGGCCGGAATGCGTCCGGCGCTCGGTCGCGTCTACGCCATCGACGATGCGCCCGAGTACCTATCGGCACTGCTGCGGCGTCGCAATCCGATGGCCGCGTCCAACGCCTCCGTCATTGGTGTCGTCAATGCCGACCAGTGGGTGGCCCACGTGACCGGTCCCGCGATGGTGAATCCGGCGATCCAGCACGTCGAGGCAGTGTGGGCGTGGGAGCTCGATCATGTGCCGGAGTCGATGTACGAGACGGCGGCCAATGGTGGAGTCTCGCGAGTCCACGCGCTGTCACATTGGAGTGCTCGTGCCATGGCCAAGGTGCTCTCGGTGCCGGTGCACCGCTTCACTCCCTTCGATGTCGAGTTGATTGATCGGTGGCGCGATCGCGCCACCGCGTCGAGGTCGTCGGTGTCGTCTCCCTACCTGCTGACCACCTTTGACGCCAAGAGCCACCTCAGCCGCAAGAACCCCGAGGGTGTTCTGGAGCTATGGCGACGCATCGAGGCGGACTACCCGAATCACCGCCTGATTATCAAGAGCACGGACCTTCGCGACGTTGCACCCGATGAGCTCATGGACCTCATCGACGGCTCTCCGCGGACGGAATTGATCGACGAGCACTTGACCGATGACGCGTACACCGACTTGGTGGCACAGTGCGCGGTGTTTGTCTCGCTCCACCGCTCTGAGGGATTGGGTCTCACGCCAATCGAAGCGGGCCTGAGCGGGCGTCCCGTGGTCTACACCAACTACGGCGGCGTCGTGGACTTCATGAGTGACGGGTTCTTCCCGGTGAGCTACACCTCGACCCGCGTCGGTGACAATCGTCATGTGTCGGGACCCTATGACGCCGACGCCTGGTGGGCCGAGCCCGATATGGACGATGCCGAGCGCCAGGTCCGCCGGGCCCTGGAGGCGGAGCAGGACGATGGACCAGACGCCACACTGCTGCTGGACCAGAAGAAGCTGGCCGAGAATCTGGTTGTGGCACAGGCTGAGGTGGTCGCAACCGCCCTGCGCTTAATCGAATACGCGAGCGGCGAAGCAATGGAGGAGAACCCGCTGGTCGCCACGCTGGAGCGCGCTCGCCGTGCGACTGACCCGCCCCCCGCTCCGCCCAACCCCAACCGTGTGCTCTACGCCACTATCGCCATAACCTGGCGCGTGTACAAGTTGCTTCCCGCGGCACTGCGCAGACAGTTCAACATCGCATGGGCGGCGCTGCGCCGCAACCGCGGAGAGCAGCCGGCCTGACGGCCAGGGCAACCCCGTGACGTCACAGGACACCGGGCCGGCAACTCCCGCCGGTTTTCCGCGGGGGTGGAATCAGACCGCGACACCCTACGAGCGAGACGCGCGCATCGACGAGGTGGTCGCCGACCGTGTGCGCGAGACGCCCGACGCCGTCGCCATCGAGGACGGCGAACGTCGGTTCTCATACGGCGAGGTCAGTCGGCGCGCCGACGCCGTCGCGCGTTCAGTGTCGCAGTACCTGGACGGTGATGACCAGTGCGTAGGCGTCCTGGCGGACCGGTCCGCCGAAGCCGTGATCGCATTTCTGGGGGTCATGCGCGCTGGCGCGGCGTTCGTGCCCCTCGAGCCCGGTCATCCGATCACACGCCTTCGCTTCATGCTCGACGACACGCAGGCCCGGCTCGTGTTGACGCCTCGTCAACTCGGCAACCTGGCGAGAGAGATCACCGACGGCCCGGTGGTGTCGATCGACCCGCCTGACGACGGCGCAGCCGCGCCTGTCGTGGGGCGTGACCGGACCGGGCCGACCTCCCTCGCGTACGTGATGTACACGTCGGGCTCTACCGGGCGTCCCAAGGGCGTGGCCGTTGAGCACCGCGGAGTTCTTCGCTACGTGCGCGGCGCGGGCGACCTCGTGGCGCGACGCGAAGATGCCGTCCTTCAGGTTGGCCAGCTCGGTTTTGACGCCTCGACATACGAGATTTGGAGTGCGCTGTGCAACGGCGCGCGACTGGTGATCCACCCCGGTGGTCGATTCGACCCGGTCGAAGTCGCGCGAACCATCACTGAACATGGCGTCACCGTCGCCATGTTCTCCGCGGGTGCTCTTCACCTGATGGTTGACGGTGCCCTCGACGCATTGGCGGGCTTCCGGCTCATCATTTCGGCCGGCGACGTGCTCTCACCCGGTCACGCGTCACGCCTTCGGGCCGAGCATCCCGCGGTGCGCCTCGTCAACGCCTACGGACCGACCGAGTCGTCGGTGTCGGCGTCGGTATACGAAGTGGACGTCGTTTCGTCAGGACGGTCGGTGCCAATCGGGCGACCGCTCGCCAATACGACCCTCTACGTCCTGGACGGCGTCGGTGAGCCGTGCGCGCCTGGAGTGTCCGGAGAGCTCTACATCGGGGGGGACGGTGTCGTGAGAGGCTACCTGGGCCTGGAGGAACTCAACACCGAGAAGTTCGTCGCTGATCCCTTCGGTCCGCCGGGCGGCCGCCTCTACCGTTCTGGTGACCTCGTGAGGATGCTCGAGTCGGGTGACCTGGAGTTCCTCGGACGACTCGACGATCAGGTGAAAATCCGCGGCTATCTGGTCGAGCCCGCCGAGGTTGCGGCGGCAATCAGCGGCCATTCAGGTGTGAATGAGGTCGAGGTCGTGGCGCGAGACACGCCCTCGGGGTCACGCCAGCTGGTCGCGTACGTCACGGTGAGCTCCAACATCGACGGGGCGCAGCTGCGACGCTACGTGGCCCGACGATTGCCTGACTACATGGTTCCTTCACGGATCGTGATCCTCGATGAGATGCCCCAGACCCCAATTGGCAAGCACGACCGGGCCGCGTTGGAGTCCCTGAGCCCCGGCGCCCCGAAGCGTCCGCCCACGTCGCCCACGGAGAGAGTGGTGGCCCGACTGTGGACCGAGGTGCTGCGCCACGACGACGCCTCGGCCGATGACGACTTCTTTGAAGCGGGGGGAGACTCACTGAGCGCTCTTCACTTCATCGCTCTCGTCGAACGCGACATTGGCGTGTCACTGCCCCTGGCGACGATGCTCGAGGAGCGCAGCCTGGCGAGGTTGTCGTGGGCGATCGACGTCGCGCGCGCCGGTCCGGGCCAGACGGCCGAGACACGGCTGCCCTCGCTGGCGGCCGCCCCGAGCGGCATCCAGCGCGCCTCGATCACCCAAGCCCAGGTCTGCTTCTTGAGTGAACTCGCCGACGATGCCCTGCCTTATCAATCGAATGCAGTGATCGACTTCGTCGGCCCGTTGGATCCGGCGCTGCTCCAGCGCGCGCTCCAGGCGGTCGTCGACAACCACGATGTCTTGCGAACCTCCTTCATAAAGAGCCTCGGCGTGCGGATGCTCCGAGTCAACGAGCGGGTCACGGTCGATCTCCCCTTCTTCGATCTCCGCGAGGCACCCGATCCGCATGAGGCGGCCTCGGCAACCTGTGATGAGTTCTTCGCCCAGCGACTGGATCTCATGTCTGCGCCCCTGGTGCGGTGGGCGCTGATTCGCGTGAGCGAGGAAAACTGGACGCTCGCCCAACTGGAGCACCACGTCGTGCACGACGGATGGTCCTTCGCCACGCTGACCGGCGAGATCGTTGCCACCTACCGCGCATTCGCGGCGGGGCGTCCCAGTCCGTTGAGCCCGCCGCCGTTCCAATACCGGGACTTCGCCGCCTGGCAGAATTGCTTTGCCGAGTCTGACGCCGGTCGCCGGCAGCTGGACCATTGGCGGGCCGTCTTGTCAGACGTCTCCGCGCCGCCTGACCTGGCCGCTGATCGACCGCATCCCCTGCAGCGCTCGTACAGGGGTTCAACCCTGCGACGTCGTCTCAGCGCGGATCTGGTCGATCGCGTGCACGAGCTGGCGTTGCGCTCGGGCACGACGCCGTACGTGGTGACAATGACGGCGTTTCTGACCCTGCTGGCAAAGGTGAGCGGCGTCGACGACATCGTCATCGGGTCGGGCGTCGCCAACCGCCGCTTGGCGGGTACGGAATCACTCGTCGGAATGCTGGTCAATTCGGTCGTCATCCGCACCACACTGAGCGGTGATCAGCTCATCTCCGACGCCCTTGAAGCGGTCAGTCGGGTCACCGCGGAGGCGCTCGACACACAGGAGATCCCATTCGAGGTGGTTGTGCGCGAGTTGGACCCTCGGCGTCGCCCGGGCCACCATCCATTCTTCGATCATCTGTTTTCGTTTCACGACACCCCCTTCCCGGATCTCGACCTCGATGGCATTGACGTCCGGGTCACGGACACGCTGTCGAACGGGTCGGCCAAGTCCGACCTCAACGTCATCGTCATCAATGACCGGGGCCGCGACGCGCTACGAACGGGCACCGGCGACGGTGAGCTGACGGTCGTTTGGGAGTACTCCGAGGATGTTTTCGACGCGGGCACGAGCGAGTGTCTTCTGGACGCGTACGTCCAGCTGCTGGATCATCTCACCGGAGACGTCGCCCGGACTCTTGGCGATTTGGACCTCGCGTCACCCGCGCAGCGAGAGGAATTGGTCGGGGTTGGACCGTCCGCTGAGAGCCACGCCACCGTCGATCAGGTCTTCTCGGATCGTGTTGGTGAAGATGCGCACGCCGTAGCCGTGTGGGCCAATGGGATGACGTTGACCTATGGCGAGCTCGACGCGGCATCGGAGCGATTCGCCCGACGACTGGCGACGCTGGGAGTGGAGCCTGGTGAGAGGGTCGGAGTACTCGACGATCGGTCCATTCCGATGGTCGTGGCAGTACTCGGTGTCCTCAAGGCAGGCGCGGCCTTCGTAGGAATCGACCGGATGTCACCGGAGGGACGCCAGATCCGAACTCTTCGAGATGCGGACGTGAGGTTGGTGTGCGGGTCCGAAGGAAGCTACTCGGAGGCGATGCGCTGGGGCGTCGATGTCGTTGAAGTCGATGCCACCGGCTTCGGTGCCACCCACATTGCCGTGTCGCGAAGCCCGTCGGTGTTCGATCGCACATCCCACACGGCTCATGACCCCGCGTACATATCCTTCACGTCGGGTTCTTCCGGTTCTCCGCTCGGGGTGGAGGTGTCGCATCTGGGCGTGGTACGTCTCGTTGTGGACAATCACTTTGTGTTTCTCCGCCGCGATGATGTTGTCTTGGCTTCGACCCCACTCGCTCACAGCGCGGCGGTCTTCGAGATTCTCGGCGCTCTTCTCACGGGCGCTCAAGTCGTCATCGCCTCCCCGGGACCGTGGACGGCGGACGAGCTGACCGACATCATCACGGCCAACGGCGTTACGACAGTGCTGCTCTCGGCCGGAGTCTTGCACCAGCTCGTCGACTCTCGATCCGAGGGGCTGACACGGTTGCGCCAGGTCATGGTCGGGGGCGACGAGCTCTCCACGGTGCACGTCAACAGCCTTCTGGCCACCCTTCGTCCTGGCTCCACCTTCGTACGGGTGTACGGGCCCACAGAGTCCACGATCTTCGCCCTCTCCTTCGATCTCGTCGCCCGGGAACGCATAGAGGGCCCACTTCCGCTCGGGCGTACCGTCCCTGGCACCACCGCGGTGATCGTTGACTCTCACGGCCACCTGGTCCCCGACCGTTTGCCCGGTGAACTGTGGTTGGGCGGCGCATCAGTGGCACTTGGGTACGCGAGTGAGCCTGAGCTGACTGCGCAACGCTTCGTGGCCAACCCATTCGGTGGGTCGATTGGTCCACGACTCTTTCGCTCGGGCGACCGCGTTCGTAGGCGAGAGGGTCTGGTTCAGTACATCGGGCGCGTCGATCGCCAAGTGCGTGTCCGCGGCCTGCGCGTTGAACCTCAGGAAGTGGAGGAGGCACTGCTCACCGTGCGGGGAGTTGGCGAGGCCTTCGTGCAATCTGCGGAGTTCGGGCGCGACGACACTCGACTCGTGGGCTATCTGGTGGGCTCACGCGCGGCGTCCGATGCTGAGCCAAGCAACGACACCCCCGATTTGTCTGCGGACACCTGGCTGCCGGACTATCGTTCGATTCGCGACGTCCTTCTGACCTTGCTCCCGCCGTACATGGTGCCCGCGTCGTTCGTCTGGGTCGATAGTCTGCCGCGGCACGTCGATGGCTCGGTGGACGTCGCGAGGCTCCCGGAGCCCCCGTCAGCCTGGCATCCGGTTGAATCTGCGGACCCCATGACGGCGCTTGAGGAAGTCGTGGTTCGACCCGTCGACGGTGCGACTCGCGTCGAGCAGAACCTGATCGCCATCTGGCAAGAGGTCCTCGGAGTTCGTCGGATCGCACTGAGCGATGACTTCTTCGACTTGGGAGGTCACTCTCTCCTGGCTCTCGAGTTGCTCGCCGCCGTCGAGCGCACCTTTGGCGCCCGGCTCCGGCTCGCCGATATCTTCGAGGCGCCGACCGTGGCGCAGATGGCCCGCCTCCTTGAGTCCCAGGGCCGAGGGGCGAAGCTTGGCTCGCTCGTTCCGCTGACAACGTCGGGTGAACGAACACCCATCTTCGCGGTGACGGCCGGCGACGGCAATGTCGTGGGCTTCGGTCCGCTGGCCCGGCGCCTCGGGCCCGATCAACCATTCTTCGCCTTGCAGCCCCACGGCTTGGATAGTCCGGACCCACCTCATCGAAGCATCGAAGCGATGGCTCGTCACTACGTGCGCGAGATTCGGCGCGTTCAGCCCTCCGGTCCGTACGTGTTAGTGGGACGGTGCTTCGGCTCGCTGGTGGCCTACGAGATGTCACGTCGACTTGAGGCTGCGGGAGAGTCCGTTGCCCTCCTCGCGTCCATCGACTCGGGGGGGCCAATGTGGAGCGACCGACAGCTGGCGGACGGGACGCCGTACGACGTGGCCATGAATGAGGCCCGCCATTGGGGGACCGAAAATGGCTTCACGTTCGGCGACGTGTTTTCCGAACCGGACGCGGCCCGTGCGTTCCTCTCGTGGTTGCACGAGCCGATGTGGACGAGTGGTCAAGTCACAGTGAACCGGTACGTCTACGCGGCGTTCCTCGGTCGTGCCGATGTCCAAAGCGCGTACGGGATCAGCGAAGACGGGGCGCCCGTCGACTTGGAAGGAATGCTGGACTGGGCGTGGCTCAGTGGGCGACGAGAGATGGGCATGCAGGCCGCGCTCCTACCGGCGCACGCCAGGAAACACTCCAATCCCCCCGCATCATCCGAACCGTCAGCGGTGTCGCGCGGGCGCCACACGCTCGAACGGAGCATGGATTGGGCCAATTTCCTCAGCCGGGGAAAGTTCGCCCGGTTGGCCAATCGTCGTCGTGACAAGGTCATCGAGATCGCGACCGAGAATGTCGCTCGTTACCGGGCGGGCCCGCTGCGGGCGCCGGTCGTGCTCCTGCATTCGACTGCGTATTACGACGCCCACCGACGCCTGGAGATCGCCAAATGGTATGGGGTGCAGGTTGGCGGGCTGGAGGTGCGACAAATCGAAGCGGGGCACTACGGAATCATGCGCGAACCCACGGTCGCGGTGCTCGCTGATACCCTCCGGGGCTGCATCGACGAAGCCTTGGCAACTGTCGGTCAGCACTGAGCGTGTCCCACCCCTATGAACTGTGGGTTGTGGATCTCGAGGACCGACGCGCGCCGGACGGTGACGAGCTGGCGGCGGGGCTTTCGGTCGAGGAACTCGGGCGTGCGATGCGGCTCGTCTCGGCCGCCGACGGCCGGCGTTGGGCCCGGTCGCGCTTCGCACTCCGCCGGATTCTCTCGCGTCGCCTCGGAGTTACACCCGGCGACGTCGAGTTTGTGGCCGGCGAGGGCGGCAAGCCGTCCATCGTGGGGCCCGCGGGCCTCGAGTTCAGCCTGGCGCACTCCTCCGAACGCGCCCTCGTGGCGCTGTCAAATCACTGGGACGTCGGAGTCGACGTCGAGCGGGTTCGGGGCGGGTTGAGCGAGTCGGCCATCCTGAATCGGATCCTCAGCGACGCCGCTCAACTTGAGTGGGCCGTCGCCGACCCCGACGATCGCACCGACGTCTTCTTTCGTCTTTGGGCTCGACACGAGGCGGCGGTCAAGTGCCGCGGCATGGGCCTGCGCGGCGCAATTGGGATCGACGTCGCAGACGGGCTCACCGTCACCGACCTCGACGTCGGCCCAGGGTACGCGGCGGCGTGGGCGAGCAACGACCCCGCGTCGACGGACGTCGCTCTGACCCGCTTCGACTGGAGCGCGGCCGCTCGCCAGCGGCTCAGACGTCTGAGTCGATGACGAGCGGGTTGATCTCGTTGACGCGAGCCATCACCTCGTCGGTGAGCAGTGGCACAACGTCCAGGGAGGCCATGTTCTGTCGGACCTGGTCGACGGAACTGGCCCCGGTGATCACGGTGGACACGCGCGGGTTCTTCACGCACCAGGCGAGTGAGAACTGGGCCATGCTGACGCCGAGGTCGTCGGCGATCTCCTTGACGGCGGCCACCTTGCGCCGGTTCTCCGGGTTCTCGAGCTTCTCACGCAGCTCGTCGCCCTCGGGGATGGCCGCGCGCGATCCCGCGGGCACGCCGTCGAGGTACTTGCCGGTCAGCTGGCCCTGAGCCAGGGGCGACCAGATCGTCGTGCCCAGCCCGATGTCGTCGTAGAGGCGGGCGTACTCGACCTCCACCTTCTGGCGGCGCAGGATGCTGTACTCGGGCTGCTCCATCACCGGCTTGTGGAGGTGATGGCGGTCCGCGATGTCGTAGGCGGCGCGGATCTCGGCGGCGCTCCACTCCGAGGTGCCCCAGTAGAGCGCCTGGCCGCGGGTGATCATGTCGCTCATCGCCCAGACCGTCTCCTCAATCGGGGTGTTGGGGTCGGGTCGGTGGCAGTAGACGAGGTCCACGAAGTCCAGGCCGAAGCGCTCGAGCGATCCCTCAATGCCCTGGAGGAGGAACTTGCGGTTGAGGGTGTAGCGCATGTTGACCTGGTTGTAAAGGCCCCAGAAGAGCTTGGTCGACACGACGTACTCGTGGCGCTTCCAGCCGAGATCGCGAATGGCGGCGCCCATGACGCGCTCGGACTCGCCGCCGGCGTAGGCCTCGGCGTTGTCGAAGAAGTTGACGCCCGCTTCCTTGGCCGCGGCCATGCACTCGGCGGCCTGCTGGGCGGTCTCGACCTGGTTCTTGGTGGCGAAGGTCACCCAGCTGCCCAGTGACAGGACGCTGACCTTGAGCCCGGCGCGTCCCAGTCGGCGGTACTCCATCTTGGCCATGGCGGCTCCTTTGCTGCGTCGCGCGACGCGTTAGCTGGCGGGGTTGCGGGGCACTTCGGGCCACTCGTCGAAGGAGACGGGGTCCGGGTCCGACGAGCGACGTACCAGCGCGACGACGCCGGCGACCGCCGCGAGAGCGACGAGGAGGATGGTCAACTTCAACAGCGACTTGAGCACGCTCACGTAATTCGAGGATAGCGGCCTGCGACCTGGACACCGGCGGGGCTCAACGGTAGGATGAGCGCGTGGCAACGCACTCGACGAACGAGCTACTGCTGACGTAGGGCGGGCCCTTGCTCGCCCCACGCCCCCGCGTCCGCGGGGGTTTTTTGTTTCTCGACTCACAACCGGAAGGAGTCAAGGTGGCACGGTACCCCCAACAGCCCAGCCCGATGGCCTACGACAAGTACCGGGCCACGGTGCCCGTCGACCTGCCCGACCGGACCTGGCCCAACCGCCGCCTGGACCACGCGCCGCGCTGGTGCAGCGTCGACCTGCGCGACGGCAACCAGGCCCTGATCGACCCGATGGACTCCGATCGCAAGTACGCGATGTTCGTCCAGCTCGTCGAGATGGGGTTCAAGGAGATCGAAGTCGGCTTCCCGTCGGCCTCCCAGCCCGACTTCGACTTCGTGCGGCGCCTGATCGACGAGGACCTGGTGCCCGAGGACGTGACGATCCAGGTCCTCACCCAGTGCCGTGACGACCTGATCCGGCGCACGTACGAGTCCCTGGCCGGGGCCCGGCGCGCGATCGTCCACTTCTACAACTCGACCTCGGTCTTGCAGCGCCGCGTGGTCTTCGGCCTCGACAAGGACGGCATCACGGCTATCGCCGTGGGCGCGGCACGACTCTGCCGGTCACTCGAGGCGACCTCGCCCCAGACCGAGTTCCTCTACGAGTACTCCCCGGAGAGCTTCACCGGCACCGAGCTCGACTACGCCCTGGAGATCTGCGACGCGGTCATCGAGGTCATCGACCCGACGCCCCAGCGCCCGCTGATCTTGAACCTGCCGGCGACCGTCGAGATGTACTCGCCCAACCTCTACGCCGACGCGATCGAGTGGTTCTCGCGCTCGGTCGCGCGCCGCGACTCGGTGGTCGTCTCGTTGCACCCCCACAACGACCGCGGGACCGCGGTCGCCGCGGCCGAGCTCGGGGTCCTCGCCGGGGCCGACCGCGTCGAGGGGACGCTCTTTGGCAACGGTGAGCGCACCGGAAACGTCGACGTCATCACCCTGGCGCTTAACCTGTTCTCCCAGGGGGTGGACCCCGAGCTGGACGTGCGCGACATCGACAAGGTCCGCCACGTCGCTGAATACGCCAACCGGCTCCCCATCCACCCGCGCCACCCCTACGTCGGCGAGCTCGTCTACACGGCGTTCTCCGGTTCCCACCAGGACGCGATCAAGAAGGGCATGACCGCGATCGGCGACACCTACGACGTCTGGGAGGTCCCGTACCTGCCCATCGACCCCAAGCACACCGGGCGCACCTACGAGGCGATCATCCGGGTCAACTCCCAGTCGGGCAAGGGCGGCGTCGCCTACGTCCTGGCCGAGGAGCACGGCCTGGACCTGCCGCGCTCCATGCAGGTCGAGTTCTCCAAGCGCGTCCAGGAGCTCACGGAGGCGTCGGGCACCGAGATCTCGCCGGCCGAGATCTGGGAGGTCTTCACGACGACCTACCAGCCCGAGAACCCGACGATCCAGCTCTTGTCCAGCGAGGTCACGGCCGACCAGCACCAGACGCGGATCTTCGCCCAGCTCGTCGTCAACTCCCAGCACGTGACGGTCAAGGGCGAGGGCAACGGCCCGATCGACGCGCTGATGACCGGGCTGCGCAACGAGCTCGGCGTCAACTTCACGGTGCGCGACTACCACGAGCACGCCCTCACCGCCGGCTCCTCGGCGTCCGCGGTCGCCTACGTCGAGGCCGAGGGCCCCGACGGCTCGACGTGGTGGGGTGTCGGGATGAGCTCGTCGATCCTCGACGCGTCCCTCGAGGCCGTGATCTCGGCGGCCAATCGCCGGCGGTAGTTTTTCGCGCCGGTACTCTGGTGGTATGTCCTATGCCACCTTGAGCGTTTCGCTGGGGTGGACGGCGGTCTCCATCGGGGTGATCGGCACCTACGCCCAGCTGCGCCGCGTCGCGGTCAACGGCATCGCCGGCGTCTCGCGCACGACCTGGCTGCTCTTCGCCCTCATGGGCTGCTTCTGGATTAGCTACGGGTTCTCGGCGCACTCGCTCGAGGTGATCATGGGCAGCGTCCTGTGCCTGCCCATCCAGCTGGCGATCATCTTCCGGCTGCGCGCCTGGGAGCAGTGGCGCGTCGTCGCCCAGGCCTCGGTGACCTTCGTCGCCCTGTGCGTCGTCCCCACGGTCGCCTTCGGCTGGGCCGGCGGCGTCTACGGCACGGGCGTGGCGATGACGATCAACCGGATGCCCCAGCTGATCGAGCTCGTGCGCGAGACCGACGCGACCGGCGTGTCGGCGGGCTCGTGGTTCCTCGGCGTCGCCGGGTCGTTCTGCTGGGTCATGTACTACACCGGCGTGCACCTGTGGGCCCCCCTCATCTCGACGGCGGCGGCGGGCCTCGCCAGCCTGTGCATCGCGATGATGGCGACCTGGCGCCACACGCAGGCGCGCCAGTCGATGATCGCCGACGAGGTCTTCGCCGTCCGCGCGTGACGGGGCCCGCGCGCCGGGTCGTCTCTGGCGATCTCGGGTCACCATGAGCGACGAAGGCACTCCGCTGTCCGAGGCCACGCTCCTCGCCACGGCGTCGTTGGGAGGCCTGAACGCCATCGACCTGACCCGAGCCCAACTGGCGGACCTCGACGGAAAGACGATCGGGGTCGACGTGGTCGCCCTGGGCAAGGCGGCCCCCGAGATGGCCGACGCCGCCTCGTCGGTGCTCGACAACGTACGGCGTCGCCTCGTGGTCTCGGAGATCTCGACGCACGCCGGCTCCCACGGCGCCTCGCTGGCGGGCGAGCACCCGGTTCCCGGGTCCGGGAGCGTCGAGGCCGGCAAGCGGCTCCTCGATTTCCTGGCCGCGCCGACCGACGCCGAGGTCACCCTCTTTTGCGTCTCGGGCGGCGCGTCGAGCCTGTGCGTCGTTCCCGCGCCACCCCTCGGACTCGATGACCTGGCGGTCATCTGGCGGCGCGCGCTGGTCCAGGGGTGGGACATCACGCGGCTCAACACGGTGCGCGCGGCCACCTCGGCGATCGGCGGCGGCGCGATCCTTCGTCGGGTTCGCACTCCTCGGTCGCGCTCCCTGGTGATGGTCGACAACGTCGCGGGCGGCGCCGCGTGGGTCGCTTCGGGCCTCACCTACGACTTCAAACCCAGCGCGGCCGAACGCGACGAGGTCGTGCGCGCGCTTGGGGCCCTGCCCGAGGGCGTCGCGGAACGTCTCGGCGCGGGCCTGGAGGCGCGAGCCGCGCTGATGGGGGAGCCGATCGCCACGGCCCACGAGAATCGGGTCTTGGTGGAACCCGGGGCCGCTCTCGAGGAGCTGCTCGACACAGCGGTCCGGCGTGGGCTGGCGACGCGCTCGATGGGCGCGGTCAGCGGTGACGTCGATGAGGTCGTGTCTGCCTACGCGCGGGCGCTCGCCGAAGCCCCAGACGGGGAGGTCTGCGTCGCCGGCGTAGGCGAGGTCACCGTGCGCGTCAGCGGCGATGGAACGGGTGGTCGCTGCCAGGAGTTCGCGCTGCGTATGGGCGAGGTCCTCGCGGGGCTGGACCGGCCCGGGGCGTGCGTCGCGTTGGCCACCGACGGTCGTGACTTCGTCGAGGGGGTCGGCGGCGCGTGGAGCGACGAGGCGACGACGGCTCGACTGGCGGCGCGAGGGCTCGACGTGGGCGTGGTGCTGGGGCGCCACGACGCGCACAGGGCCCTCGCCGCGCTGGGTCAGCTGATGCCGGGGGGGCGCACCGGCTGGAACCTGTGCGACCTCTACGTCGTCGTCCTCGCGCCGCGCGGGGCGGCTCGCCCCTAGGTCCGCAGCACCACGTTGAGCGGCTCGTCGCCGGAGCGGAGCCGGGCGATCTGCTCGTTGATGAGTCGCGCCATGCGTGGCTTCATCGCGGTCGTCGCACCACCCACGTGGGGAGTGATCAGCACGTTGGGCAGCGTCCACAGCGGATGCCCCGCCGGCAGCGGCTCGGGGTCCGTCACGTCCAGGGCGGCGCGGATCTGGCCGCGCCGCGCGTGCGCGACGAGGGCGTCGGTGTCCACGATGGCCCCGCGCGAGACGTTGACCAGGAGCGACCCGCGGGGCATCCGTGACAGGAACGTGTCGTCGACCATGTGGCGCGTCGAATCATTGAGCGGCAGGCACACGACGACCACGTCGGCGCGCGCCAGGGCGTCGGCCAGCGCCGAGAGGTCGTGCACCTCGCCGCGCTCGTCGTGGCGCGCGTGGCGCGCGACGCGCACGACCGTCGTCTCGAAGGCGAGCAGGCGGTCCTCGACGGCCCGCCCGACGCCGCCGTAGCCGAGGATCACGACGGTGCGATCGGCCAAGCTCGGCCGCTGCTCGTGGGCCCAGCGTCCCGCGGCGCTCGCGCGCACGAACTCGGGCAGTCCGCGCAGCGACGCCAGGATCAGCGCGACCGCCAGCTCGCTGGTGGACGCCTCGTGCACCGAGGACGCGTTGGCGTAGACGACGCCGGGGGGCAGCACCGCCGCCACGCCGTCGTAGCCGATGGACTGACTCTGGACCAGGCGCGTGCTCACCCCGGCCAGGCGGCCGAGCGCCTGGTGGGCGCCCATGTAGGGCGGCACGACGAGGTCGATGCTCTCGCGCGGCGCGGCCTTGGTCATGTCCCAGACGATGAGGTCCACCCCCACCGGCGGCACGCCCAGGGCCTCGCCCAGGGTCCGGTCGGGCACGCTCACGACGAGATCGGTCACGAGCCGGAGCCTACTGAGTGCGGGGCGAGCGCTCCCGGGCCCCTAGCGCCGGGCCCACTGGCGCTCGCGGCGGAACATCGCCTTGAGGTCCTCGCGGCGCACCGCGGCGACCTCGGCGGACTGGGGTGAGGGGGCGAAGAGCTCGCCGTGCGGCACGCGG
>CAWDUM010000010.1:0-5519 GCA_963805595.1 uncultured Actinomycetota bacterium
TATGGGTCTCGCGAAGGCCTCGCGACGTTACAGCCCTCAGCGTCGCCGGGTGATGGAGACCGTCACGCCCAGCGCGCTCGACGGGTCGCCCAGATAGATGCCCTTGAGCGGAGGGACGTCGCTGTATTCACGGCCCTTGGCAACCACGACGTGCCCGAGTCCGACCGCTGCGCCGGTCGTGGGATCGACCCCCGTCCACTCACCGTTGAAGTACTCGACCCAGGCGTGGCTCTCGCCGACCACGGATCGGCCCAGTTCGCCGTCGAAGTCCGGGTGCAGGTACCCCGACACGTAGCGCGCCGGCACGCCCGACGCGCGCAGGAGCGCCACGGTGACGTGGGTGAGGTCTTGACACACCCCTTCTCGCAGCTCCCACACGTCCTGGGCCGTCGAGGACACCTCGGTGGACCCTCGCCGGTAGGCCACGCGCTCGCGCACGTCACTGATGATGGCCGCGGCGACGTCATCAACCGCGCCCCCCTTTGTCGCCCGTCGCCGGTACTCGGCGAGCACCGCTCGCGACATCGAGGTGTGGTGGGTCGGCGTCAGGTATTCGGTCAATCGGTCCACGAGGTCGGGCTCGGCGACGTCCGCGAGCGTGACGCTGGACGGGCGGCCGTCGTCGGCGTGCGTCTCCACGGTCGCCTCGGCCACGACCAGGAGCCGATCGTGGCGCTCGTGAAGGTCGAAGGTCGTCACGATCGAACCGAAGTAGTCCAGATACGTCGCCTGCACCGCCGTGGGCCACGTCGAGAGCGACGTCGCGAGCACGCGTTGACGCGCGAGCGTCGGCGGAGTCATGCGCACCTCGTTGTACGACGAGGTCGCCGCGCCGTCGTACGTGAAGCCCGTCTCGTGGCGGATCTCCAGGAGCGCCGACGTGGTCACGGGACGTCCTCGACGGACCACGGCACGACCACCAGGGGACGGAAGTACGTGGCCGTGATCTGGTCGTTCGCCGTGGCGCAGGCGTTCTCGAGCAGATCGAGGATCTCGGCCAGCTCGCTCAGCACGGTGTGCGGATCGGAGTACTCGAGCCGGGTCTGGGCGAGGCGGATCGTGCGCCGGGCCTGGCTAACCTCGCGCCGCTCGGTATTCCGGGTGAGCTCTTCGAGACAGTTGTCGGCTATCGAGAGCGCCTGATACGCCGAGCGCGGAAAGCTTCGGTCTAGCAGCAGGAAGGTCGCGATCGCGGCCGGGTCTGACGCGCCGTTGGACCCGCGAAAGTATGACTCCATGGCCCCCGCTGCGCGCAGGAGCGTTAGCCAGTCCGGCGAGCTGTCCGACAGCAGCCGGCTCTCGACCAGCCGTGCGGTCATGTCGATGCGTTCGATGCTGCGCCCGAGCACCAGGTACCACCAGGTCTCGTCGTGGCTGATCGTCGCGTCGGTCAGACCGGCGAAGAGTGCGGAGCGCTCGCGCACGAACTGCAGGTAGCTCGAGGACCCGACGCGCCGGGATCGGCTGCGCTGGATGGGCAGCTGGTTGCGCGTGGCGTTGAGGCACACCCACATCTCTGATGAGATGACCTCTCGCACCCGACGCGCGTTCTCGTACGCGGCGAGTATCGCCCCGGTGATCGCGCTGGGGTCCTCGGCGTCGTAGACGAGCCGCTCGAGGACCGAGCCCTGATCGACGACCTCATCGTCGTCGAGGCCGACGCCCAGGATCCCAAAGAGCGTCCGGCAGGTCGCCTCGGGGTCTCCGAAGGGGTCCTCGGCCACGCGGTGGATGTAGGCGTCGACGATGCGGGAGGTGTCGTCGGCGCGCTCGACGTACCTCCCCGTCCAGTAGAGGAGCTCGGCCAGGCGCGACAGGGTCCCGCGGCTCACTGGTCGACGTCCACGTCAACGTACGGCCCCGCCTGGCGCGCGTGCTCGCGAGGCCCGCTCGCACGGGCCACCAGGTCTTCGCCGGGGCCGTCGCTTCGGGCCTGGTCGAAGTGGTCGGCCAGGACCCAGGTGTCCTTGGACCCGCCGCCCTGGCTGGAGTTGACCACCAGGGCGCCCGCGGGCAGCGCGACGCGGGTGAGCCCGCCCGGCAGCACCCAGATCTCCTCTCCGTCATTGAGCGCGAACGGCCGCAGGTCGACGTGGCGCGGCGCCAGGTCGTCGCCGACGAAGGTCGGGACCGTCGAGAGCGCCACGGTGCGCTGGGCGATGTATCCGCGGGTGTTCTCTTCGACCGCGGAGTGGACCGCGCGCAGGTCGGCGTCGTCGGCGTGTCGGCCAATGACGATCCCCTTGCCCCCGGACCCGTCGACGGGCTTGATCACGTATCGCTCGAGGTGCGCCAGGACCTCGGTGCGCACCTCGACGTCATCGAGGCGGTAGGTCTCGACGTTGTCGAGCAGCGGCTCCTCGCCAAGGTAGTAGCGGATGAAGTCGGGGACGTATGTGTAGATCAGCTTGTCGTCCGCCACGCCGTTGCCGATGGCGTTGGCGATGGTCACGGTCCGGGCGCGTGCGGCGTTCATCAGCCCCGCGACGCCCAGCATCGAGTCGGGGCGGAACTGTGAGGGGTCCAGCCACTCGTCGTCGACGCGTCGGTAGACGACGTCGACGCGACGCTCACCATGCGTGGTCTTCATGTACAGGCGGTCACCCAGGACGACGAGGTCGCTCCCCTCGACCAGTTCGACCCCCATGAGTCGAGCGAGGAGCACGTGCTCGAAGTACGCGGCGTTGTGCACACCCGGCGTCAGGACGACCACGACGGGGTCGCGCACCCCGTCGGGGGCCCCGCGGCGCAGTGCGGCGAGCAGCCGCGCCGGGTAGTCGTCCACCGGGTGCACCCGGTACTGGGAGAACAGGCGCCCGAACACCTGGGTCATCGCTCGACGGTTCTCGATCACGTAGGACACGCCCGACGGGATCCTCACGTTGTCTTCGAGGACCCGGAAGCGCCCCTTCTCGTCGCGGATGATGTCGATGCCCGAGACCGTGACGCGCGCCGCGTGCTCGAAGGAGACACCGTGGGCCTCACGGTGAAAGTGGGTGCTCGACGTCACCAGGGCGCGCGGGACCACGTGGTCGTGAAAGCACGCGCCAGGTCCGTAGACGTCGTCGAGGAACGCCTCCAACGCTCGCACGCGCTGGCGAAGACCCCTGGCCAGGTCGTCCCACTCCACCGCCGAGATGATCCGCGGGATCATGTCGAGGGGGAACGGGCGCTCCTCGCCGTCGTGGGCGAACGTCACCCCTCGGTCAATGAAGGTGCGCCCGAGCTGGTCGAAGCGCGACTGCAGGTCGGCGGCTTCGAACCCGCCGAGGGCGTCGACGGCCTCGCGGTAGAGCGGCCGCACCACCCCGGGGCTCGAGTAGACCTCGTCCCACGCCGGGGCCGGATCAATGTCGATGTAGGCCGTGCCGATTCGCCATTCTGTCCCAACCGGTGTTACCGCGGCGTTTCGACCCGCAGCCTCACGTTCGCGCGGCGGCACTCACCGCGCTGGTCTGTGCGTCGATGGCCTTGCGCACGAGGTGAGCGAGCGTTGAGCGTTCCTCGTCGTCGAGAGCGCCAAGAATGTCGTCTTCCAGGCTCTGCTGGGCCTGCTCGGCCTGGTGGAGCGCCTTGGCGCCTTTGGCCGTCATCGACACGAGGTGGCGTCGCCGGTCGCTCGGGTCCCGGCGCCGCTCGACCAGATCGGCCGACTCGAGGTCGTTGAGCAGCAGCACGCAGTAGTTGGCGTCGATGCACAGACCCTCGGTCATCACCTGCTGGGAGGTTTCGCCCATGTCGCGAAGATAGGACAGCGCGGCCAGCTCCTTCAACGTCTGTCCGAGCAGGTCCGGGGTGCTTTTGCGGTTGATCAAGCGCGTGAGCTGCACCAGCAACAGGATCGGTCCCGTGGACGAACTGTCATCCATCGGACTTAATGGTAGCGAGGTATCAATAATCATGCTATAGTGATTATACCACTACAGCGATGGTCCAGACCATCCGATAGGTGGTCCCACTGTAGCAAAGGAACTCGCGAATTATGACATCTCTTTTTACCCCTTCATCAGGCACGACGGAGCGTCGCCGCTGGATCGCTCTCATCGTCGTCTGTCTGGCCATGCTCATGAACGCCCTGGACTCGTCGATCGTCAACGTGGCGCTCCCCTCGATCCAACGCAGCCTGCACTTCTCGCCGTCGGGCCTCACCTGGGTCGTCGACGCCTACCTCATCGCCTTCGGCAGCTTCCTGCTCCTGGCCGGTCGCCTCGGCGACCTTGTCGGACGCAAGAAGGTCTTCCTCTCCGGCGTCACCCTCTTCACCGTGTCCTCGCTGGTGTGCGCGTTCGCCGTCAGCCAGTCGATGCTGATCGCCGCACGCTTCGCCCAGGGCGTCGGCGGCGCCGTCTCGACCTCGGTCATCGTGGCGATCATCGTCACCGAGTTCACCGGGGCCGCTGAGCGCGCACGCGCGATGAGCGCGTACCTGTTCGTCGCCGTCGGCGGTGGGTCGATCGGCCTCCTCGTCGGGGGCATCCTCACCCAGGCCGTGAGCTGGCACTGGATCTTCATCATCAACGTGCCCATCGGGATCCTCACGCTGATCCTCGGTTCGGCGCTGATCACCGAGAACCAGGGCCTCGGCGTGCGCCACGGCTTGGACGTCGCGGGCTCCCTGCTGATGACCCTGTCGCTCATGATCGGGATCTACGCCATCGTCACCGCGTCCACCTACGGGTGGCTGTCGGGTCACACGCTGGGCTTCGCCGCGGTCTCCCTTGCGCTCATCATGACGTTCTTCACCGTCGAGGCACGGGTCAAGTCCCCGATCATGCCCCTGCGCGTCCTTCAGCTCAAGAGCCTCACGGCTTCGAGCGTCGTTCGCGGGCTCACCTTCTCGTCGATGTTCGCCGTCTTCTTCTTCGGCGCCCTCTACATGGAGCGGGTCCTGGGCTACGGGCCGCTCAAGACCGGCGTCGCGTTCCTGCCGATGTCGCTCTCCATGGCGGCGATGTCGCTGGGGGCCACGAGCCGGCTCCTGGTGCGCTACGGCCCGATGAGGCTCCTGGTCCCCGGGTTGACGAGCGTCGTCGCCGGGCTCGTGGTCTTCGCCCACTCCGGCGCGGGCGCCAACTACCTGACGGGCATGCTGCCGGCCCTCCTGCTGCTCGGACTCGGCATGAGCATCTCGGCGGTTCCCCTCCTGACCCTGGCGATGGCGGACGTGCCGGCCGCCGACGCGGGCCTAGCGTCGGGCATCGTGAACGTGTCCATGTGGCTGGCCTCATCGACCGGGCTGGCGGTCTTCGGCACCCTCGCCGCGAGCCGGACGAGGAGCCTGGACGCCGTGGGCCACGACCCGCTCGCGGCTCTGGTCTCGGGCTACCACGAGGTCTTCCTCATCGGGGCCGCGCTCTCCCTGATCGGTCTCGTCGTGACCGTCGTCGCGCTGTGGACGCCGGCGCGCGAGGTCGTGCGCGCCCAGTCACGCCAGGTCGCCGCCGGCGAGACCGTCGAGCCCGCGCTCGAACTGATCGCGAGCGAGTTCTAGTCGAGACCGGTCCCGCGCGGGGCCTGTC